>NZ_JBSSGV010000001.1:6087500-8972543 GCF_054063995.1 Bradyrhizobium sp. USDA 4504
TCCCGGAGATAATGAATGGCTCAGGCGAATTGCTTCGCTTGATCCAAACTCGGATCGATCTCCTCTTTACGATGTCAGAAAACACGCACGTCACCGTCCATCCGGACCAATGAGTGCGAAGTGATGTTTCGCGGACGAAATGAACGAGGCGCTATCGAGCTTCAATTCCATCTGGTGGAGCCAGACGGGATCGAACCGACGACCTCATGCTTGCAAAGCACGCGCTCTCCCAGCTGAGCTATGGCCCCGTACCAGAAGACGAATGCTCCGCACT
Organism: Bradyrhizobium sp. USDA 4504; assembly: GCF_054063995.1. Classification (NCBI taxonomy): domain Bacteria; kingdom Pseudomonadati; phylum Pseudomonadota; class Alphaproteobacteria; order Hyphomicrobiales; family Nitrobacteraceae; genus Bradyrhizobium; species Bradyrhizobium sp. USDA 4504. Next base: position 6,087,775 of record NZ_JBSSGV010000001.1, read on the forward strand.
CGATCAAAATGGTGGGCCTGGGAAGACTTGAACTTCCGACCTCACGCTTATCAAGCGCGCGCTCTAACCAACTGAGCTACAAGCCCCTAACACGAGAGACATGCCGGCGCGCACTCGACCTGAAGTCGGTACATCGCACAGCGCTCAGCCCCTGGCGCGTGTTCGTCCGCGAAGAAAGAGAAACGAAGACGGCGAAATCCCGCCAATGGAGCTCAACAATCCTGAAACTGTTGGCCCCTGAATGTTTCTAAAACGATCCGATAGATAGCGTGAGCTGATCTGAAGGATCATCCTTAGAAAGGAGGTGATCCAGCCGCAGGTTCCCCTACGGCTACCTTGTTACGACTTCACCCCAGTCGCTGACCCTACCGTGGCCGGCTGCCCCCTTTCGGTTAGCGCACCGTCTTCAGGTAAAACCAACTCCCATGGTGTGACGGGCGGTGTGTACAAGGCCCGGGAACGTATTCACCGTGGCGTGCTGATCCACGATTACTAGCGATTCCAACTTCATGGGCTCGAGTTGCAGAGCCCAATCCGAACTGAGACGGCTTTTTGAGATTTGCGAAGGGTCGCCCCTTAGCATCCCATTGTCACCGCCATTGTAGCACGTGTGTAGCCCAGCCCGTAAGGGCCATGAGGACTTGACGTCATCCCCACCTTCCTCGCGGCTTATCACCGGCAGTCTCCTTAGAGTGCTCAACTAAATGGTAGCAACTAAGGACGGGGGTTGCGCTCGTTGCGGGACTTAACCCAACATCTCACGACACGAGCTGACGACAGCCATGCAGCACCTGTCTCCGGTCCAGCCGAACTGAAGAACTCCGTCTCTGGAGTCCGCGACCGGGATGTCAAGGGCTGGTAAGGTTCTGCGCGTTGCGTCGAATTAAACCACATGCTCCACCGCTTGTGCGGGCCCCCGTCAATTCCTTTGAGTTTTAATCTTGCGACCGTACTCCCCAGGCGGAATGCTTAAAGCGTTAGCTGCGCCACTAGTGAGTAAACCCACTAACGGCTGGCATTCATCGTTTACGGCGTGGACTACCAGGGTATCTAATCCTGTTTGCTCCCCACGCTTTCGTGCCTCAGCGTCAGTATCGGGCCAGTGAGCCGCCTTCGCCACTGGTGTTCTTGCGAATATCTACGAATTTCACCTCTACACTCGCAGTTCCACTCACCTCTCCCGAACTCAAGATCTTCAGTATCAAAGGCAGTTCTGGAGTTGAGCTCCAGGATTTCACCCCTGACTTAAAGACCCGCCTACGCACCCTTTACGCCCAGTGATTCCGAGCAACGCTAGCCCCCTTCGTATTACCGCGGCTGCTGGCACGAAGTTAGCCGGGGCTTATTCTTGCGGTACCGTCATTATCTTCCCGCACAAAAGAGCTTTACAACCCTAGGGCCTTCATCACTCACGCGGCATGGCTGGATCAGGCTTGCGCCCATTGTCCAATATTCCCCACTGCTGCCTCCCGTAGGAGTTTGGGCCGTGTCTCAGTCCCAATGTGGCTGATCATCCTCTCAGACCAGCTACTGATCGTCGCCTTGGTGAGCCATTACCTCACCAACTAGCTAATCAGACGCGGGCCGATCTTTCGGCGATAAATCTTTCCCCGTAAGGGCTTATCCGGTATTAGCTGAAGTTTCCCTCAGTTGTTCCGAACCAAAAGGTACGTTCCCACGCGTTACTCACCCGTCTGCCGCTGACATATTGCTATGCCCGCTCGACTTGCATGTGTTAAGCCTGCCGCCAGCGTTCGCTCTGAGCCAGGATCAAACTCTCAAGTTGGACTTGAAACCTTGAACCGGCTGATCACAACGTTTGACGAGGTCCCACCATTCTTCGTCGACCGAAGTCAACGAGCCGCCTGCGATTCACATCGTTGGCAGCGATGGTGTAACCTTTAAAACGTGTACCGCCGAAGTCTTTCGTCCACTCTCAGAAGTCAAAAGCCGAAGCTTTCAAGTATTCCGAGAGACGCAAGGACTCCGCCGTCCACGTTTCTCTTTCTTCATCTTCACTTGTCAAACAGCCCGGGATCCGATGACCCCACACCCTTGGAGGGTGGTTCTACCCTTCACCGGCCGACGGTGAACTTCAACCGATTTATGTCGGCTGTTGTGTCACTCATCGAAGTGAGGAGCATCAGTGGCGCGTTCGCTCGCCTTGGTCAGTGACCCGGCGGCGCCGCGCTCAGTGGTTGGTTTATAGTCCGCACCCCTCGGGATTGTCAACGGCCATTGTCAACAAATCGTCGCACGCCCAAATCGCTTGTGCAGTGCGAAGAAATTCTCGTGCTTTCCGTGGCTTAGGTCGGAGGTAAAAATTCGCCGCCCAGCCCACGCGGCAAAAAACTTTAAAAAAAGTTCGTCGCCGGGCGGCCCGTGAGGCCCTCCAAAACGGGTTCCGACCGCCCCGGGGCCGGGCGGCGCGCATCGACCTGCTTTCAGGGAAGCTTTTCCACCTCAAATGCCGCACTTGAGCCACAATCCTGCGACGTTCTGGCTATAACGAATGCATTGAACCGCTCGTAACCTGTGGGGGCTGGGGCGGTTTTTCTGGGGGACCAGGCGATTTTCTCCAAAAATCCGTCGCCTCTTCCCTTCGCGGCCGAGCAACATCGAGAGATCTGCACACCATTGACGTTCGAGATCGCGGCTAGCTAATGGCCATCGGCTTCTCGAATTCGATGCGTGTGGCTCGCCACACTGCCGCGATTCCTCTTCGGGGGATCAAGGTGGGGACGAGGACGAGCTGAGGTCGATCGCAGTTGCTGGAATTTGGGGGGATATCGGGTTGAGCCAACGGGCGTCACGCGGAAGCGGAATTGGGCGCGAGACCGGGATGATCGATCTCGGTCACGAGCCGCCGCTTTCAGTCGACGGCACCGAGGCCGCGGTGATCGACCGTCGCCGTGTCTCCGTCCAATGGTTTAGCGGCACCATTCTGACTGGACTATGTGGCGCGGCCCTGATCGGCGGCGCCGTTTTTGCGTCGCTCGACGGCGAGATGACCTTCGCCAAGGTGCCGGAGCGTGTCGAAGGCGCGCTCCGCGGCGCGTTCACCGGCAACGATCGCGTCGTCAGCCTGCACAAGGGTGACCGCCTGCCGCCGCCCAGCGAATCCTCCGCCTCCCGCAGCCTGGTGCGCGTGTCGACCGTGACCCGCGTCGGCAATCGCGACGTGATGCGGGTGCGGCCCTTCATCCGAATTTCCGGCAATCTCTCGATGACCACGAGCGACCTGTCGGCAAAAATCCCTGCGTTCAACGCGCAGCGTCTCTTGACCGATGTCGGCTCCGACACGCCGGCGGCGGCCGAGGATCCGAATGCGGCGGCCGAGCCCGACGCCGAGGTCTCGTTCGTCACCAAGGATCTCGGCTCCGTGCTGCCGAAAGCCAAGCTCGCCGCGGTCGTCGCGCTCGACGACGTGCTGATGCGGGTCCGCGACGCCGCCAACTGGCGCGGCTCCGGCGGCTCGGTGCGCTACGCTTCACTCGCCAATGCCGCGGCTGACGCGAGCGGCGCCGGCCCCGACATGAGGATGGCCTACGCCACCGAGGGCAACACCTCCGATCCCTATGCCGGCTTCGAGACCCGCGTGGTGCCGGAAAACGTCACCCTGCTGCCGAAGACCAAAGAGCAGGTCACCGGCGGCAATCCGGTCGGCGAGCGGGTTCACCTCGTCAGGAAGGGCGACAGCATCACCTCGATCCTGCGCGATCAGGGCGCAACGCCCGACGAGGCGAAGGCGATCGCCGCAACGCTCGGCCCGCGTGGCCGCGAGGGCGGCCTGAAGGAAGGCCAGAAGGTACGGATCCTGATGGCGCCGGCCGCGCCCGGACCGAATGTCAGGCTGCAGCCCTATCGCGTGATCGTCGCCAACGAATCCGTCATCGAGGCCGTCGCTGCGCTGTCCGATCTCGGCAAATACGTTGCCGTCGACGTGCAGAGCATGAACACCGTCACCGAGACCGCCGACAATTCCAGCGACGATGACGAGGATGATGGCAGCGGCGTGCGGCTCTATCAGAGCATTTACGAGACCGCGCTGCGCAACAAGGTGCCGCCGACCGTCATCGAAGACATGGTCAAGATCTACTCCTACGACGTCGATTTCCAGCGCAAGGTCCAGCCCGGCGACTCGTTCGACGTGTTCTTTGCCGGCGAGGACGAGGGCGTCACCAGCACCGAAAAGACCGAAGTGCTCTACGCCGCGCTGACCGTGGGCGGCGAAACCAAGAAATACTACCGATTCCAGAGCTCCGACGACGGCCTCGTCGACTACTATGACGAGACCGGCAAGAGCGCGAAGAAGTTCCTGGTACGCAAGCCGGTCAACAACGCGATCATGCGTTCGGGCTTCGGCGGCCGCCGCCACCCGATCCTCGGCTATGTGAAGATGCACACCGGCGTCGACTGGGCCACCGCCTACGGCACGCCGATCTTCGCGTCCGGCAATGGCGTGCTCGAGAAGGTCGGATACGAGGGCGGTTACGGCAAATATATCCGCATGAAGCATGCCAATGGCTACGAGACCGCCTACGGCCACATGTCGGCCTTCGCCAAGGGCATGGAGATCGGCAAGAAGGTGCGGCAGGGCCAGGTGATCGGCTTCGTCGGCTCGACCGGCCAGTCGACCGGCCCGCACGTCCACTACGAAATCCTGGTCAACGGCCGATTCGTCGACCCGATGCGCGTGAAGCTGCCGCGCGGCCGTTCGCTCGAAGGCCCGATGCTGGCGAACTTCGAGAAGGAGCGCGACCGGATCGAGGCCCAGATGTCCAGCCGCGGCAGCTCGCGAATCGTCTCGGACGCCACCAGTTCCACGTCGCAGACGCGCTCCACCACCAACCGCTGACGGCGGAAACCTCGCTCAGGAAGCCGTTCCATCCGGAACCATCCGCGCCCGTCAGGCTTTGTCCGCTTAGGTAAACCTTGCAGAGGAGGCGCGCATGGCAAGCCTCACCCGCGACGATGTGCTGAAGGCCGTCGGCTCCGCCGACGACGTCACGATCGCGAGGATTATCGCGTCGGGGGCGACGATCACCGAGCTTGCCGAGGCGCAAGCCTGGCTCGCCAATGACGAGCCGCTGATCAATGCCGGCAAGCCGCTGGCCACCGGCCGCGCCCGCGAGCTGGTCGATATCCTGTCCGAACTCGAGCCCGGCGAGGACGACGAGCCGTCACCGCCCATCGCCCCGCCGGAATGACGGGTCCGGCAAGATTTACGGCGCGAGGCTGGCGCAGATCAGGAACACGATCCCGATCGCGGTCAGCCCGAACGCCACGGATGCGAGCGGGAGCAGCATGTCGATGGTGGCATGGGTGCTGTTGATCGTGCTGCCCCAGACCGCGAATTCGCCGGTCCGCCACTCCCGGAACGGAATCGACCGCTGATGCAGGTTGTGCCGATCGTCGTATTTCTGCCGGATCAGCGAAAGCACCCACGGCAACAGCACCGCGACGAACAGCGATACGCTGACGAACATCAGCGACAGCTCGACGTCGTCCTGACGGTCGAACAATATCCATGCCGCCACCGCGAACCACCGGCGGCTACGCCGTAGACGCGGGGATGAAGATCGTCATAGACGGGCCGGTTATGGGCAATGAGGTCTCTGCTCATGCAATTCGCCTGCTGCTGAGGGCGACCGGAGGTGTGGCTTTGCAGGATGATGCAAGGCGGCGCGCGAATCAGCGATGCGATTCGGACCGAATACTTCCCTTTGCAGCTGCGCGGGACGTTTGCCACGCCAGCCGATCATCAGGATGAAAACGAACGCCGTCCCGAGGCGGTTTCATTAATTCGGGCTCACAAAACCGGCCGCCGAACAGGAACTCCGTCGCATGCGGCCCGCCGATGTCATGGCGATGGATGCGGCCTGTCGCCAGGCCGCATCCGGTTTCGCTATCGAAACGCTCAGTTCAGCTTGCGCTTCGAGACCGGGGCCTCGAACTGCACGATCTCGGCGGTTTTGGGCACCTGACCGTTGAAGGTCAGCACGTTGCCCTTCTCCGAGATCACGACATGATCGCCGTCCTTGACCTCGCCGGCGAGGATCATCTCGGCCAGCGGATCCTGCACGCTGCGCTGGATCACCCGCTTCAGCGGGCGGGCGCCGTAAGCCGGATCCCAGCCCTTCTCCGCGAGCCAGTCCCGCGCCTTGGGGTCCAGCGTGAGCTCGATCTTGCGATCCTCGAGCAGCTTGGTCAGCCGCGCGAACTGGATCTCGACGATACGGCCCATCTCGCTCTTCTGCAGGCGGTGGAACAGGATGATCTCGTCGATGCGGTTCAGGAATTCCGGCCTGAAATGCGCCCGCACGACGCCCATCACCTGATCGCGGACCGCCGCGGTGTCCTCGCCCTCCGGCTGATTCACCAGGAACTCCGAACCGAGATTCGAAGTCATGATGATCAGCGTGTTGCGGAAGTCGACGGTGCGGCCCTGACCATCGGTCAGGCGGCCGTCATCGAGCACCTGCAACAGCACGTTGAAGACGTCGGGATGCGCCTTCTCGATCTCGTCGAACAGCACGACCTGGTAGGGCCGGCGCCGCACGGCTTCGGTCAGGGCACCGCCCTCGTCGTAGCCGACATAGCCGGGAGGCGCGCCGATCAGCCGCGAGACCGAGTGCTTCTCCATGAACTCGGACATGTCGAGGCGGACCATCGCGGTCTCGTCGTTGAACAGGTCAGCGGCGAGCGCCTTGGTCAGCTCGGTCTTGCCGACGCCGGTGGGGCCTAAGAACATGAACGAGCCGGTCGGCCGGTTCGGATCCTGCAGGCCCGCGCGGGCACGGCGCACGGCGGTTGCCACCGCACGCACGGCTTCAGCCTGGCCGACGACGCGCTTGGCGAGACTGTCCTCCATTTTCAGGAGCTTGTCCTTTTCGCCCTCGAGCATCTTGTCGACCGGCACGCCGGTCCAGCGCGAGACGACCTGCGCGATGTGGTTGGCGGTGACCGCCTCCTCCATCATCTCGCCGCCGCTCGGCTTGCTGTTCGCTTGCGCCTCGATGTCGGCGAGCTTCTTTTCCAGCTCGGGAATCCGGCCATAGGCCAGTTCGCCCGCCTTCTGGAATTCGCCGCGACGCTGCGCATTGGCCAGCTCAACGCGGAGCGCGTCGAGTTCGCTCTTCAGCTTCTGGGCATTGGAGAGCTTGTTCTTCTCCGCGCTCCAGCGCGCCGTCAGCGCCGTCGATCGCTCCTCGAGCCCTGCGAGTTCCTTCTCCAGGGTCTGCAAGCGGCTCTTGGAGCCGGCATCGTTCTCCTTCTTCAGCGCCTCCTGCTCGATCTTCAGCCGGATGATGTCGCGATCGAGCGAATCGAGCTCTTCCGGCTTCGAATCAACCTGCATCTTCAGCCGCGCCGCCGCCTCGTCCATCAGGTCGATGGCCTTGTCCGGCAGGAAGCGGTCGGTGATGTAGCGGTTCGACAGCGTGGTCGCGGCCACCAGCGCGGAGTCGGTGATGCGCACGCCGTGATGCTGCTCGTATTTGTCCTTGAGGCCGCGCAGGATCGAGATGGTGTCCTCGACCGTCGGCTCGCTGACATAGATCGGCTGGAACCGGCGAGCCAGCGCCGCATCCTTCTCGACATGCTTGCGGTACTCGTCGAGCGTGGTCGCACCGATACAGTGCAACTCACCACGCGCGAGCGCAGGCTTCAGGAGGTTGGACGCGTCCATTGCGCCGTCGGTCTTGCCGGCGCCGATCAGGGTGTGCATCTCGTCGATGAACAGGATGATGCCGCCCTCGGCCGACGAGACCTCCTGCAGCACGGATTTCAGCCGCTCCTCGAACTCGCCGCGATATTTCGCGCCGGCGATCAAGGCGCCCATGTCGAGCGACAGCAGCTTCTTGTCCTTCAAGCTCTCCGGCACGTCGCCATTGAGGATGCGCAGCGCCAGGCCCTCGACAATGGCGGTCTTGCCGACGCCGGGTTCACCGATCAGGACGGGATTGTTCTTGGTCCGCCGCGACAGAACTTGAATCGTGCGGCGGATCTCCTCGTCGCGGCCGATCACCGGGTCGAGCTTGCCGTCGCGCGCAGCCTGGGTCAGGTCGCGGGCATATTTCTTCAGCGCGTCGTAAGCGTTCTCGGCGGTCGCACTGTCGGCGGTGCGGCCCTTGCGCAGCGCTTCGATGGCCGCGTTCAGGTTCTGCGCCGTGACGCCGCCCTTGCTCAGGATCGAGGCCGCCTCGCTGCCCTTCTCGAGCGTGAGCCCGAGCAGCAGCCGCTCGACGGTGACAAAACTGTCGCCGGCCTTGTCGGCGGCCTGTTCCGCCGCATCGAAGGCGCGCGCCAGCTCCGGCGACAGGTAGACCTGTCCGGCGCCATTGCCCGAGACCTTCGGCAGCTTGTTCAGCGCCTCTTCGGTCGCTTTCAGGATCGCTCCGGAATTGCCGCCGGCACGGTCGATCAGACCGCCGGCGAGCCCCTCATTGTCGTCCAGCAGTACCTTCAACAGATGCAGCGGCGAGAACTGCTGGTGACCGTCGCGCATTGCGAGCGACTGGGCAGACTGGATGAATCCGCGCGCGCGCTCGGTGTACTTCTCAATGTTCATTCGTTTTCCCTCGGCCTGCCGTCACCACCCATTCAGGCATGGTTCCGGCATCTTCATTGGGTTTCCGCGGGCCGCGTTGACGTTCCTCAACCAGCCTCTGGTCGTCGCCATCATTTTTCAGGCTTGCCGCAGATGTGGGCACTTGGTTCCAAAACGGAAGAGCCACAGCCTGCGATTTCGCCCGGTGAAGCTCAGCGCCGCACGATGGCGACAAGGTAGCGGCAAGGCTGAGCGGTTTCGTTACGGAAGACGATGTCCGACGGCGGACCGAGCTCGACGCGGTCGCCCGCAGCGAGCTCGTGGCGCTCCGCTCCTTCCATCAAGGTGAGGCGGCCGCTGATCACCCAGACCACCTGGCGGACCAAGTGATAGGCGCTGGCGGGGAAGCCGGCTTCCTGCCTCGCAGGCAGTTCGATCTCCACCAGCTCCAGCGGATTGGCCGGATGCAGGAACACTTGCCGCCGCAGATAGGCCGCCTTCGGATCTCGCCACACCGGCTGATCCTTGGCCCGCTGCAGGCGGGAATTTCGTGAGGCAACCTCGAACAGCGCGGCCATGGTCAGGCCATAGGCCGTGGCGATCCGCGACAGCGTCGCCGCCGTCGGGCTTGCCTCCGCCCGCTCGATCTTGCTGAGCATGGCCTTGGACACGCCCGCCCGCCCGGCGAGGTCCGCCAGCGACCAGCCGCGGCCCTCCCGTTCGGCGCGAACCCGCCGCCCGAGAGCCTCATCGGCCTTGTCCTCTATAATTGACATATCGTCTTATATAATAGACGATGGGGATCCGTTCAAGAGGCCCGTCAAGGAACCACCGATGATTATCCGCCCCGCCACAGAGCAGGACATCCCTGCGATTACCGCGATCTTCAACGAGGCGGTCGCCAACTCGAATGCGATCTGGACGGAGAAGCAGGATTCCGAGGCCGAGCGGCTGGCCTGGATGACGGCGCGGCTGGCTCTGGGCTATCCCGTGCTGGTGGCCGTCGAGGGGACGACGGTGCTCGGCTACGGCACATTCGGCGACTTCCGGGCCTTCCCGGGCTACCGCTACAGCGTCGAGCACAGCGTCTATATCCATGCCGATCATCGCGGCCGCGGCCTCGGCCGGATCATCGTCGACGAGCTGATCGCCGCGGCCACCGCGCTCGGCAAGCACGTCATGATCGCCGGCATCGACGGCGGCAATCTCGCCTCGCTGCGGCTGCACGCGCGGGCCGGCTTTGTCGAGGTCGCCCGGATGCCGGAGGTCGGACGCAAATTCGGCCGCTGGCTCGATCTCGTGTTCATGCAACGCCTGCTGGACGCTCCTGGAGCGGCGCGCGCCGACTAGTACCTTCCCGCGGGCGGCAGTTCTCCTCGCACGCCAAACAGGCTAGAGCGGGCGAATGGACAACACGCACGCTTCCTCTGCCCGGATCACCGGCATCTATCGCTACCCCGTCAAGGGTCTCACGCCCGAGCCGCTGCCGCACGCAGAGCTCAAGGCCGGCGAGACGCTCCGCTCCGATCGCCGCTATGCGATCGAGAACGGCCCGAGCGGTTTCGATCCCTCGGTGCCGAAATGGCTGCCGAAGCCGCATTTCCTGATGCTGCAGCGGGACGAGTGGCTGGCGCCGCTGCGCGCCCATTTCGACGATGACAGCCATGTGCTGACGCTGCGCCGGGATGGCGCGATGGTGGCCCAGGGCGACCTCGAGACCGCGGAAGGCCGCGCGGCGATCGAACGCTATTTCGCCAATCGTCATACCGGCCAGATCAAGGGCCCGCCCAAGGTGCTGGTCAGCCCCGGGCACAGTTTCTCCGATGTGCCGCGCAAGGTGGTCTCGATCATCAATCTGGCCAGCCTGCGGGCGATCGAGGAGATGGTGCAGGCGCCGGTCCATCCGCTGCGCTTCCGCGCCAACCTCTATGTCGAAGGCTGGCCGGCCTGGCATGAAGCCAGCCTGCTCGACCAGACCATCGCGATCGGCAGCGCCCGGGCCAGGGTGGTGAAGCGCATCACCCGCTGCGCCGCGGTCAATGTCGATCCCGACACCGGCGCGCGCGACCTCTCGGTGCCGAACACGCTGATGCAGCGTTTCGGCAACAATGAGTGCGGCATCTATGCCGAGATCATCAGCGATGGCGGCGCCGCCGTCGGCGACACGATTGCCGCTGAGGGACCTGTAGCGTCGTAGGCCGGGCAAGGCGCGTGCGCGCCCCGCCCGCTTTCGAGCGATCAGTTGGTCGGCATCACATAGGCGTAGATGCGGCCGCGCGAGACCCGCGTCTCGCGGACGCGGTGGCCGCTGTTGCCCGAGATCATGATCGGATTGCCCTTGGCATCGACGCCGGTGATGATGCCGACATGGCCGCCGCCGCGGCGGCTCATCACGGCGATGGCGCCGACCTGCGGTCCCGAAACGCGCGTGCCGTATTTGGCGAACGAGCTCGCCATGTCGGAGCCGGTGCCGCGATGGCCGGTGTGCTGCAGCACCATGTTCATGAAGCGGGCGCACCACAGGCTGGAGCGGCCGGTCGGATTGCCGCCGAGATAGCGGCGCGCCTCGGCCACGATGCCGGACGAGCCGAAGCCGCTTGCCGCAATCACGCCGCCCGTGTTGGGCACGGGGTCAGCGCTGCCGGGCAACGGCGCTGCGTTGGTTTCGATGATCCCGCCCGGCTGCGCGAGTGCGCGGCGCTCGGCGCGCGACAGCCGCGCTGCGGGCCGATAGTGATGACGGGCATAATGACGCGCGTGATGGCCGGCATGGGCCGAATGCGCGTGACGGGAATGATGCGGACGGGCGGATGCCGGTGCGGCGGAGATCACGGCGAGAGTGAGCGAACACAGAGCCAGCGCCAAAACACGAAGTGACCGGCGACACGCAAGCAACTGAACCATACTTCACTAGATCCTCTGTAACGCCCCCCAATTCCCCGTCGCGTTCCCGGGGGAACACGGCGGTGGTTTTGAAAATCGGGATGGCGCGAGGAAGATTTCATGCGGCACTGCGGGACCAATTTCTTGGTCATTCCGCGATGATTCGATGACGAGAAAGGAACCGGAACTGCCGCATTGCGGCCTCGAAAATTAACTGCAAATCTGGAGGCGGCCAACGAGAGGAGAATTTCAATGCCCTACGCCACGACGAAAGATCATGTCCGCCTCCACTTCGAAGAGGCCGGCAGCGGAACCCCGATCATCTTCCTGCACGAGTTCGCCGCTGATCACACCAATTGGGAGCCGCAGATGCGCTACTTCGCGCGCGGCCACCGCTGCATCGCCTATTCGGCGCGCGGCTACACGCCGTCCGACGTGCCTGCGAGTGCCGACGTTTACACCTACCAGCACTTCTATACCGACGCGCTCGCCGTGCTCGACCATCTCGGCATCGCCAAGGCGCATTTCGTCGGGCTCTCGATGGGCTCCTATTCGTCGCTGCAGATCGCCCTCAACGCGCCGGAGCGCGCGCTGTCGATGACGCTGGCCGCGGTCGGCTCCGGCTCAAGCCTCGAGCATCTCGATGCCTTCCGCGCGCAGTGCCGTGCCAATGCCGAGCAATACGAGAGCATCGGCGCGGTCGAGGTCGCCAAGGTGACGCGCGAAGCGCCGAGCCGGATTCCGTTCCTGGTCAAGGATCCGCGCGGCCACGCCGATTTCTACGCCGCGCTCGCCCGCCACGACGCCAGAGGCTCAGCCAACACGATGCGCAGCTTCCAGGGCGGCAGGCCCTCGATCTACACCATGACCGACGCCATCAAGCGCGCCGCGACGCCGGCGCTGATCCTGTGCGGCGACGAGGACGACAATTGCATCGCGCCCAGCATGTTCCTGAAGCAGCATCTGCCGGCCGCCGGCCTCTCGTTCTTCCCGAAGTCGGGCCACGTGCTCAACCTCGAGGAGCCGGCGCTGTTCAACGAGATGGTCGAGCGCTTCATCGCGCTGGTCGAGGCCGGCCGTTGGCCGGTACGCGATCCGCGGTCGCTGGTGGCGGCGCCGGTGTAGTCCTGTCATTCCGGGGCGATGCGCAGCATCGAACCCGGAATCTCGAGATTCCGGGTTCACACTTCGCGTGCCCCGGAATGACGCCATGACGTCACTTCCCCTGCCCACCCCGGCTGAGCAGGAACACGCCCTGCTCGCCGAACATGTTCCACACCCACCACGGCAGGTTGAGCGGCACCGGACGGCCGTAGAGATCGAGCGCCACCGCGCGCTCCATCTTGACGTTGATCTCCTCGCAGAGCTGCACGAAATCCTTGATGGTGCAGAAGTGGATGTTCGAGGTGTCGTACCAGCTCGCCGGCAAATTCTCGGTGCGCGGCATGTGGCCCCCGATCAACAGCTGCAGCCGCATCCTCCAGAACCCGAAATTCGGGAACGAGACGATGGCGCGCTGGCCGATGCGCAGCAGATTTTCCAGCACCACCTTGGGCTGTCGCGTCGCCTGCAAGGTCTGCGACAGGATCACGTAGTCGAACGCATCATCCGGATAATTGACGAGGTCGGTGTCGGCATCGCCCTGCACCACCGCGAGCCCCTTGGCGACGCAGCCATTGACACCCTCGCGCGACAGCTCGATGCCGCGGCCGTCGATGCCGCGGCTTTCCAGCAGTTGCAGCAATTCGCCGTCGCCGCAGCCGACATCGAGCACGCGCGAGCCCGGCCGCACCATGTCGGCGACCAACAGATGATCGGTGCGATAGCCGCCGGTCCGCTCCGGCGCGATACCCGGCAAGGGCAATGTCTGCTGCATGCTCATGACCGGCCGCCGTCCTTCAGGCCGCGCGCCTTGCCTGCGGCCAGCAGGAAGGCACGGGAGATCTCGAGGAATTCGGGCACGTCGAGCAGGAAGGCGTCGTGCCCCTTGTCGGTCTCGATCTCGGCGAACGACACCCGCGCGCTCGACGCGTTCAGCGCATGCACCAGCGCGCGCGATTCCGAGGTCGGAAACAGCCAGTCGCTGGTGAACGACACCACGCAGAACCGCGTTTGGATGCCGGTGAACGCCTTCGCCAGCACGCCGTTGTGGTCGGCGGCGATGTCGAAATAGTCCATCGCGCGGGTCAGATAGAGATAGGAGTTGGCATCGAAGCGCTCGACAAAGGACGAGCCCTGGTAGCGCAGATAGCTCTCGACCTGGAAATCCGCATCGAACGAGAAGGTCGGCAGCTCGCGGTCCTGCATCCGCCGTCCGAACTTGCGGTGCAGCGCGGCGTCCGAGAGATAGGTGATGTGCGCGGCCATCCGCGCCACCGCCAATCCGCGGTGCGGATGGGTGTCCTCGTCGACATAGCGGCCGCCGCGCCAGTCCGGATCGGCCATCACGGCCTGGCGGCCGAGCTCGTGGAACGCGATGTTCTGCGCCGAGTGGCGCGTCGAGCAGGCGATCGCGAGCGTCGAGAACACGCGCTCCGGATAGGCCGCGGTCCATTGCAGGACCTGCATGCCGCCCATCGAGCCGCCGACCACGCAGAACAGCGTCGTGATGCCGAGACGATCGATCAGCATCGCCTGCGCACGCACCATGTCGGGGATGGTGATGATCGGGAAATCGAGTCCCCACACCTTGCCGGTCGCGGGGTTCAACGACGCAGGGCCGGTCGAGCCCATGCAGCCGCCGATCACATTGGAGCAGATGATGAAGTACTTGTCGGGATCGATCGGCCGGCCGATGCCGACCATGGTCTCCCACCAGCCGGGCTTGCCAGTGACGGGATGGATGTTGTTGACATGCTGATCGCCGGTCAGCGCGTGGCAGACCAAGATCGCGTTGGAGCGGTCGGCATTGAGCTCGCCATAGGTCTGGTAGGCGATCTGGAATGGTGCGAGATCGACGCCGCAATCGAGCTTGAGCGGCTGGTCCATCCCGAACTTCGCCACCAATGACGACGGATGGTCGGCCTCATGGGCGCGATCATCGCTCGGGGTTTGTGGGCTCGGTATCGGACGCACGTTGCTCATCTAGGCGACCCTGCCTCCGCGCGGGAGGGCTCGACGGACCTCAGGCCAATAAAAAACCCGGCCTGAACAAAGGTTCGGCCGGGAGCTGATAAGGTCCCCGGCCTGTTTAGCGAGTTGTTTAACGTGGCTGCAAGCCGGCCGGCTCAAATGACCACGGGACGCAGGGAACGTAGTCCCCACGCCCCCCGCCGTCAAGACAGCCCTGCCCACGGCCAATTGGTTAACCGAATGCGCAAGGCACGCCTGCGACGTTTCTCTTTGCTTTCGCTGCCCGTCTTTCCTAATCAGGGACCCTGTCCGACGCGGCACCGGGCCGCCCCGACGACAAGGTTTGAGAGCATGTCCAACCCACCCCCGTCGCCGCCCTCGCTGCAGGATCTGCGCAAGGAGATCGATGCGATCGACGAGCAGGTACACCGCCTGCTGATGGCGCGCGGCGACATCATCGACCGCCTGATCCAGGTCAAGAAGACCCAGGAGGTCGGCTCGGCATTCCGCCCGGCACGCGAGGCCAGCATGATGCGCGAGCTGGTGCGGCGTCATCGCGGCATCCTGCCGCTCGACACCATCGAGAGCATCTGGCGCGTCATCATCTCGACCTTCACCTATGTGCAGGCGCCGTTCGCGGTGCATGCCGATGTTTCGGTCGGCGAGTCGGCCATGCGCGACTCGGCGCGGTTTCACTTCGGCTTCGTGGTGCCTTACGTGTCGCATTTCAGCGCACAGGCCGCGGTCGAGGCGGTGGCGAAGTCGAAGGGCGACCTCGCGCTGGTCTCCGCGATCGCAAGCCGTACGCCGTGGTGGAATGCGCTCGAGGCCAGTGGCGCGCCGAAGATCATCGCGCGGCTGCCGTTCCTCGAACGCGCCGACCATCCCGCCGCGCTGCCGGTGTTCGTGATCTCGCGGGTCGCCGACGACGCCATGGTCACCGAAGTGCAGACCTGGAGCGTGCGCGTCTCCGGCTGGAACGCCGATGTCGCCCGGGCGCTTGCGCCGCTCGCCGAGATCGTCGCGGTCCCCGACACCGCTTTCGACGGCGCGGCGCTCCTGGTCTCGGTCACCGGACACGATTTCGAGGCCATCAAGCTCGCCCTGATCAAGGCCGGCGCCTCGGTCCGCTCGTCGGCCCTCGTCGGCAGCCACGCAACGCGCTATACGGTGCCCTCTAACGGATCGGCCAGGACCTGAAGTAAGAGCCAGCCGCCCGTCCAGGCTTTTGTTTTGACGCGTTTTCTTCACGCGAACCGGTATCCACTTCGCTCGAAAACGCTCTGTTCGGAGTTGATGATGTCCCGCCCCGTGCCGAACCCCGGCATCCTCGATATTGCGCCCTACACGCCCGGCAAGAGCCCGGTGCCGGAACCGGGCCGCAAAGTGTTCAAGCTGTCCGCCAACGAGACGCCGTTCGGGCCGTCTCCGAAGGCGATCGCGGCCTACAAGGCGGCGGCTGACCATCTCGAGGACTATCCGGAGGGGACCTCACGCGTGCTGCGCGAGGCGATCGGCCGCGCCTACGGGCTCGATCCCGACCGCATCATCTGCGGCGCCGGCTCCGACGAAATCCTCAACCTGCTGGCGCACACCTATCTCGCGCCCGGCGACGAGGCGATCTCGACCACCCACGGCTTCCTGGTTTACCCGATCGCCACCATGGCGAACGGCGCCAGGAACGTGATCGCGGCCGAGACCAATTTCACGGCCGACGTCGACGCCATACTCAAGGTGGTGACGCCGCGCACGAAACTGGTCTGGCTCGCCAACCCGAACAATCCGACCGGCACCTACATCCCGTTCGACGAGGTCAAACGGCTGCGCGCCGCGCTGCCGTCGCATGTGCTGCTGGTGCTCGACGCCGCCTATGCCGACTACGTCTCGCGCAACGACTACGAGCTCGGCATCGAGCTGGTCGCGACCACGGACAACACGGTGGTGACGCACACCTTCTCGAAGATCCACGGCCTTGCGGCGCTGCGGATCGGCTGGATGTTCGGGCCGGCGCATATCGTCGATGCCTGCAACCGTATCCGCGGTCCGTTCAACGTCACGACGCCGGCGATGCTGGCGGCGGTGGCGGCGATCGAGGACTCGGCGCATGTGCAGATGTCGCGAACCCACACCGAACAATGGCGCAACTGGCTGACCGAGCAGATCGGCAAGCTCGGGCTGAAGGTGACGCCGAGCGTCGCCAATTTCGTGCTGATCCATTTCCCGACCGACAAGGGCAAGACCGCGGCGGAAGCCGACGCCTATCTCACACGGCGCGGCCTCGTGCTGCGCGCACTCAACAATTACAAGCTGCCGCATGCGCTGCGCATGACCATCGGCACCGAGGAGGCCAACCGCCTCGTGGTCGAGGGGCTGCGCGACTTCCTGGCCGGAAAGTGACATCGTGACCACCGCCCCGCTCTTCCAACGCATCGCGCTGATCGGCTTCGGCCTGATCGGCGGCTCGATCGCGCGCGGCGCGCGCGCGCAAGGGCTGGTCGGCGAGATCGTGACCACCGCGCGCTCGGAGAAGACGCGTGCGCGCGTCGCCGAACTCGGCATCGTCGATCGCGTCGTCGAGACCAACATCGAGGCGGTGAAGGATGCCGACCTCGTCATCCTCTGCATCCCGGTCGGCGCCTGCGGCCCGGTCGCCGCTGAGATCGCGCCGCATCTGAAGCCCGGCGCGATCATCTCCGACGTCGGCTCGGTGAAGGGCGCCGTCGTCAAGGACATGGCGCCGCATCTGCCTGACGGCGTCCACTTTGTCCCGGCGCATCCGGTGGCCGGCACCGAGCATTCGGGGCCGGATTCCGGCTTCGCCGAGCTGTTCATCAACCGCTGGTGCATCCTCACCCCGCCCGAAGGCACCGATCCCGCGGCGACCGACCGATTGCGAACGTTCTGGGCCGCGCTCGGCGCCAAGGTCGAGATCATGACGCCCGACCATCATGACCTCGTGCTCGCGATCACCAGCCATTTGCCGCATCTGATCGCCTACACCATCGTCGGCACCGCCGACGAGCTGGCGCAGGTGACGGAATCCGAGGTCATCAAATTCTCCGCCGGCGGCTTCCGCGACTTCACCCGCATCGCGGCCTCGGACCCGACGATGTGGCGCGACGTATTCCTCGCCAACAAGGACGCCGTGCTCGAGATGCTCGGCACCTTCAACGAGGATCTGTCGAAGCTGACCCGCGCGATCCGGCGCGGCGACGGCGAAGCGCTGTTCGACCACTTCACCCGCACCCGCGCCATCCGCCGCGGCATCGTCGAGACCGGCCAGGACTCCGCCGCACCCGACTTCGGCCGGCCGCATGCGAATTTGGAGAAGTAGCCGGGGCGACTCTTTCCATTCGTCGTCCCGGCGAAAGCCGGGACCCATACTCCGCGGCGGGTGTGGTTGACGGGACTCGTCGTTTCAGCTTCGCGCAACGATGCAGCGAAACCCATCATTGGCGCCGCGGGCTTAAATCGATGGGTTTCGCTTCGCTCTACCCATCCTACAATTGGAGTTGCCCGTCGGATTGTGTCGCCGCAGGGCCGACCCGCCTACCGGCGGACGGAGCGAGCTGATAGCCTCCAGCAGGAAAGCCGGCGCGTCGCTGATGACAGGGAGCGATCAGATGATACTCAGTCCGGATCATGTGACTATCGCAGTGGCAGATGCCGGCCCGGCGATCGAATTCTTCGCGCTGCTCGGCTTCAAGAAGACTCACGTCGCGACCATCGACGGCGGCGTTCCCGCCCGGTACATGGGCATGCCGGCCATGAGAGCGCAGCACATCACCCTCGCACTCGAAGGAGCGGATTTCGAAATCCAGCTGCTTCAGTTCGACCCGCTCCCGGGGACCGATCCGGGGATGCACCCGACCAATCTGCGAAAGCTGGGCTTCAATCACCTCGCCTTCCGCGTCGACGACATCGAGGCGGCCACCGCGCACCTGGTGGCCAACGGTGTCACCATGCTGAGCGAGGTGATGGACTACATCAGCCGGAAGCTCCGGCTGTTCGAGGGCCCGGAGGGCATCACCTTCGAGTTGGTCCAGCGGGACGCCTGAGACTACGCTGGCCAGGGCCGTTTGCATTGCCCCAAGCGGCGCAGAATGAT
This sequence comes from Bradyrhizobium sp. USDA 4504, assembly GCF_054063995.1. Classification (NCBI taxonomy): domain Bacteria; kingdom Pseudomonadati; phylum Pseudomonadota; class Alphaproteobacteria; order Hyphomicrobiales; family Nitrobacteraceae; genus Bradyrhizobium; species Bradyrhizobium sp. USDA 4504. The sequence continues at coordinate 6,106,389 of NZ_JBSSGV010000001.1, forward strand.
GTCGGCTTTTGACCCGAGCGGACCCGATCTTCGGCTAGCCCGGGCCAATATCCCGCCCCATTATCACGAGACCTCGGGCGCGCTATCATCCGGCCATTCTTTAGACAAGACTGAAGGGAGTGCTGGAGGCTGATCGCCCCTGACGGATAGCCGAGTCGGCACTCTTGGGTGACATTGGACGGAAAGGGAAACGTCAATGAACTCCACGCCCACTCCGAACCCAGTTGGATCGAACGATAGCCCGAGCGCGCGCGCCGACGAACGACTCGCGGAAGCCCAAAAGCAGATTGCGCGCGCCGATGAAGAACTCACGCGCTTGAGTGAACAGCTCGCAAGAATGGAGCGCGATGCCGCGTCCCACCCGTCGGCAAAGCCAAACCCGCCCTCGGTCGGACCCAACCCCGTTTCTTCCGGGCCCAGCCCTGCTTCTTCCGGACTTGCCTCGCAATCGCGGCCCGGAAGACCGGTATTCCGCGCCCTCACCGCCTTGTCGGTGGCAGCATGTATCGTGGTCGCTGCCCTGGCTTTGCAGTCGTCATATGGCGGGGAAGCCAAGCTGCTTGTCGCCCGTTGGGCGCCGCAGCTCGTTTCAACTCCAGCATTGCCGCCGGATGATCCGCAGCCTCCGGCGCAGCCCGCTCCACCTGCCGTTCAGGTCGCCGCGGCAGACGCCGCTCCGCCCCAAGCGACGCCGTTGCCTCAGACCGCACCACCGCAGGACGCCGCGCCGACGGCCAACACAGCCCTTCCCGATCAGACGCAGCTGCTGCAAACGATCGCACGCGACCTCGCAAATGTTGAGCGAAATATCGAGCAACTAAAGGCGAACCAGCAACAGATGGCCCGCGAGAGCTCCAAAGCCATTGAGGAACTCAAGGCGAGCCAAGAAGAAATGAAACGAGCGCTCGCGAAGGTTTCCGAGCCGAAGGCGTCACCGGCTCCGACGCAGCCGGCGCCGGCCGCGCGCAAGCCCGAGCGGACGTCTATCCCGCCATACGCAAGAGCGCGGCCTCGTATCCCGAGGGAGTGGTTCTACGACGAATGGTGACCGTCGATGCAGCCATCCTTCAGTTCCGGATCGCTTCAAGCCGGCGGCAGGCCGAGTGACTGCGCGGCCTCCATCCAGACCGGCAATTCACGCTGATACAGCGCATTGCTGTCCTTGAAGCCGATCGCGGGCTCCAGCACGAAGGTCGCGAGCACCTCCTTCACCTTCGGATCGTTATTGGCGGCGACGCAAATCTCCGACAGCCGATCGACGATCGGCTGCGGCGTCGCCTTCGGCAGTGCCCAGCCCGAGAACCGCTCACGGTGAAGAACTTCGACGTCGCGCCCTGCTCGGGCAGCGTCCTGATCTCGGGGATCGCGTCGACCTTCTTCGAATGCACCCCAAAAACGACGCCGCGACCGCTTTGCAGGACGGTTTGCGCGGCGGTGTAGCTGCCCATCGCGACATCGAGCGTACCTTCCGCGAGCCCGGTCCACATCGGTGCTTCGCCGCGATAGTGGATCGGCTCGATGGTGAGGCCATACTGCTTGTTGAGCTCGTTGATCGTCATGTGCGGCGCGGAGCCCGCGCTATAGGTGCCGAAATTCACCTTGCCGCTGCTGCGCGCATAGGCGACGAATTCCGCCAGTGTCTTGACGCCCAATTTCGGGCTCGCGACCAGCAGCAGCCCGGCGCCCGGGATCACGCTGACCAGCGTCAGATCCTTGTCCATGTCGTAGCCGGGGTTCTTCATCATCGCGCGGTTCATCACGTAAGTGGTCGAGATCGAGCACAGGATGGTGTGACCGTCAGGCGCGGCGCGCGCCACCTCGGCAGCGCCGATCGAGCCCGAGGCGCCCGCCTTGTTCTCGATGACGACGGTTTGCCCGACTTGCCTTGCGATGAATTCGCCGAAGGCGCGTGCCAGGAGATCGGTCTGCCCGCCGGCGGGGTAGCTGCAGATCATGCGGATTTGCCGCGAGGGCCAGGCGGCTTGCGCCGAGGCGCCGCGCGGCAGGAAGGGCATCGCAGCGGCCGCGGTTCCGGCAGCGATGACGTGACGGCGGGTGAATTTCGCTGGCATGAAGTCCCTCCCCGATTTTTTGGTGAGGGTATCGCATCGGCCGATCGCAGCTACGGCACAGATTGGCGCAGCGGGCCGCAGGTCTGCGACCGTGCTCACCGCCGCAGCCGTTGATCCCGGATCGGCCGCGTCGACATCGCGGCGGCGTTCGCCAGCCGCTGACGGCCGACGAGACCGGCGGTCGCCAGCATGATGCCGCCGCCGAACCACCAGGTGCCGATCACGAACTCCCAGGCGCGCGGCGGAATCTCGTCGAACACGATGCCGTAGACCGACACCAGCGCAGCCAGCGCGGCAAGGAAGATGCCGCCCGCGCTCATCAGCTCGACGGCATCGATGCGACCCGTGCCGCGCATCACCGGCTTGGGAACATCGATGCCGAGATAGAAGCCGACTGCACCGATCACGATCGTCGTCGCGATGAAGCCGAGCGTGCCGAAGACAGCGACATGGCCCTTGGCGAGCTGGGCGGCGACGAAGGTGCCGGCCATGGCACCGGCCATCGCGAGGCCAGTTCGCTGCAGCACATGCGCGGCGCGGCTGACCATCATCAGTTCGCGCGCGATCACGGCCCTCTGCTTCGGTCTGGTCACGATCCTCATGTGCGGTGTTCCTTTGCCGGTGGTGCACTCCCTCTCCCCGTTCTTACGGGGTCGAGACAAGCGAAGCGTGCTCTTGGAGGGTTGGGGTGAGGGGCCGTCTCCGCATGGATGGTGATAGCAACGTTTGCGGAGGCTCCCCCTCACCCGGGGCGCATCTAACGATGCGCTCCGACCTCTCCCCGCGCGCGGGGCGAGGTAACCAGAGTTCGTAGCTCGGCTCGAAATGACATCGTCACGCCCTAGAACGGGTAGTAGCGGATCTGGGTCATGACGATGTGGTCGTCGGTCTTCGGCGCGCCGCCGACACCCTGGAAGGCGAAGCGCTGGGTGTAGGAATATTGCGCGCCGGCCTTGATGGTGCCGTAGGAGCCCTTGAAGATCGTGTCGTAGAAGCCCGCGGTGTACTGCCTCACCTCCGAAGTGTTGCCGTTGCAGGTCGCGGCCGGCGAGTTCTCGATGTTGCAGCCGAGGTTGTTGTAGAGCGGATTGCCGTAGCCGAACGGCACCGTGCCGACATTGGAGAAGGTCGCCTTGGTCTGTTCGAGCCCGGCATAGGCGTAGAGATCGAGCGACGGCGTCGTGTGCCAGACCGAGCCGACCAGGAAAGCCGTGATCGGCAGCGGCTGGATCGAGCCGTCCTGGCGCACGGTTGCATCCGGGAATGGCGTTGCGGTGAAGCGGCCCAGCGCACCGTAGGAGGCGGAGGCCTGCACCTCGAGCAGCTTCGGCACGATCTCGGCCGAGAGGTGGCCGCCGAAGCTGACCGTGTTGACGTCGTGATTGGCGAAGTTGAAGCGATCATAGAAGTCGCGGTAGAGCGCCCACGCCTCGACATGCAGCTTGTAGGGCCCGAGCCGCGGATCCCACGCGCCCTTCACGGTGAAATCCGGAACGTGGTTGAGGCTGACATTGTTCAGGCTGTTGAAGAAGCTGCCGCCCGGACCGGTGAGATTGACCAGCAGATTCGGATTGAGCACGCCCTGCGGGCCAACCGCCGGCGTGCCGACCAGCGGGTTGTTGCCGCCGAAAAAGGATGTCTGCGGATTCTCCGCCGAGACCGCGAGCTTGAACTCCGGCCCGATATCCTGCCAGACCCGGACGCCGGGTTGGCGCGCGCCGAGAAAGCCCGGCACCAGCTCGAAATCGATCACGCCCGGCGTATCGGCGCCTCGCGGATCGATGCCGGCCTTGCTCGGCGTGTTCAGCGACCATGATTGGCCGGCGAGGACATGCAGGCCGAGATCGCTGCGGTCGATCTCGATGCTGGCCTGCCGCAGCCGCGGATTGAACGAATTGGTCGCGACCGAATTGGCGGTCTGCGCCGCGCCCTCGAAATCGAGCTCGCCATAGCCGGCGACGTGGATGTTCTCCGTGGCGTTGGCTTCGGCGAGCACCGAGAAGCGGGTCTGGCGCGCGGTGAAGCGCGACTCGCCGGTGTTGTAGTTCTTGCTCTGCGGGAACGGGATGAAGTTGTAGACCGAGCCCGAATCGGAGGCGAGGTTGCGGCTGCGATAGATGCCGGTGAGATCGACCCAGCCGCCGAAGGTGAAGGTGACGCCCTTGTAGCAGAGCTTGCCCGATGCGCAGGGATCGAACGGCACCGGCGCCTTCGCCGTCATCTGCGCGTTCTGAATTGCGTTCTGTCTTGCGGCCAGCGCCTCCTCCTTGCGCGCCTGCGTCTCCATTTTCTGCTCGAGCTGCTTGAGCCGTGCCTTCAGCGCACGCAGCTCGGACGCATCGTCCTCCGCCAACGACGGACCTGCCGACAGCAGCATGCTGCCGAGCAGAATTCCCCCGAGAATTCGCATCGCTTCTCCTCCACACGAGGTTGCTTCCTCAGGCGAGAGAGCGGTACTCGGGGAGTGATATTCGCGCCGGGGCGCATTATTCCGGTCACGTTTTTCTCATCGCGGCGGCGGGAATAGATCGCGGTAATCGACGATAGCGCGCGAGGAGATAGTGAGCGGCCTTACCGGTAAGCTCTGTCATTGCGAGCGAAGCGAAGCAATCCATCGCGCGGCATATGCGGAGCCATGGATTGCTTCGTCGCTATCGCTCCTCGCAATGACGGATGTTTCCGCAGCGTCCATCCGCTCAGAACAGCGGCGGAATCTGCGCGACTTTCAGCGGCCCCAAGAACACCGCGCCGTCGGCGAAGCGCAGCGGGAAGCTGCGCGCCTTCTTGCCTTCGAGGGTAGCCTCGGTGCCGAGCGAATTGACGCCGGCGGAAATGCCGGCATTGGCGTTCTGCTTGATCACCTTGCCGAGGCCGGGGATGGCGCGATCCAGCGCGCCAAAGAGATTGCTGAGGTCCTGGCTCTTCACGCCGGGCGCGACGCGATCAAGCGTTGCCTGCGGCACGCCCTCCTCCAGCATCTTGTCGATGCCGAGCGCGGGGATGACGCGCTCGAGGCCGGCGACCGTCATCTGCAATTCGCCCTCGATGCGACCCTGCGCGTTGAGGCGCAGCGTGCCGGCCGCGACCGACAGCACATCGCCCTGCTCGATCCGCGACTGCTGGATCTCGACGCTGCCGCCGGCGGCCTGGATCTCGCGGAAGCGATCGGGCCAGGGTTTCGGCGAGAAATCCTTCAGGCCATTGAGCCGCGCATGGATGTCGGCGTTGAACGGCTGGGCGAGCAGCGGATGCACCTCCTGCAAGGTGCCGCCGGCAATCTGCAGCACGGCCTCGATCGCCGGACTGTCCGGCGCCGAGCCGTCGACCTGCCTGCCGTGCAGCTCGATGTGATTGACCCGCGCCAGCGGCGCCGGCGCCGCGCCGCCGGTGCGGTCGATGGCGAGATCGTCGAACACCAGCGAGGCGCGCTGCGGCGGCGCCGGCAGGCCGACCACGCTGCTGCGTGCCTTGCTCCAGCTCACCGACAGCGTCGGCTGCGCGCCGCGCTCGGCGATCGTGGCCGGGCCCTTGAATTCGGCGATCACGAGCTTGGGATCGTAGACCTGCGCCACGACCAGGATCTCGGCGAGCCGCGCCACGAACGCCATCTGCGGCGCGGCGGTCTGCGAGACCAGCATCACGCTCGGATCGGTGCAGCGGACCTCGAACCGGAACGGGTAGCCCGCCACCGAACGGTCGCCGCAATCATAGACCCGGCCGGCCTTCGCCTCCTGCGCGCGCCAGGCATCGGCCTGCACGCCGACCTGCGAGGCGGCGAAGAACCAGAAGCCGCTCCATGCGACCGCGGCGATCAGGACCGCGACGGGGACGGCATAAAGGCCGAAGCGCGAGCGGCGGCGGGGGGCGGAGGTCTGATCCGACATGCAGGTCCTTTGGCGGGCGAATTTGTCAAAATCTAAGCGGCCGCGGGCCTTGAACAAGCCCCGAGCAACCCTTGAGCGAGCCTTCAGCAAGCCTTGGAAACATCACGGAATCCGCTTCGCTTCGACGGCCCGTTCTGCTAGCCCATCAGCGCGATGTCAGCAAATCCTCCCCATTCCGAAACCGACGGCGACCTCTGGGTGTTCGGCTATGGCTCACTGATGTGGAAGCCGGGCTTCGAGTTCCTGGAACAGGTGCCGGCGCGGCTGATCGGCGAGCATCGCGCGCTCTGCGTCTATTCGTTCGACCACCGCGGCACGCCGGAGAAGCCGGGCCTGGTGCTCGGGCTCGACCGCGGCGGCGCCTGCCGCGGCATCGCATTCCGCGTCGCCGCCCGCCTGCGCCACGACACCATCGCCTATTTGCGCGGACGCGAGCAGACCACCAACGTCTATCGCGAGGTGATGCGCTCGGTGTGGCTGGAGAATGCGGCGCGCGAGCGCGTCAGCGCGCTGGCCTATGTGGTCGATCGCGGTCATGTGCAATATGCCGGGCGGCTGTCGCTCGCCGAGCAGCAGCGCCTGGTGCTGCAGGGCCATGGCCGCTCCGGCAACAACCGCGACTATGTGCTCTCGACAGTGGCCTCGATCGAGAAGCAGGGCTTTCGCGACACGCAGCTGCACCAGCTAGCGACGATGCTGCATGATGCCCACGCGGCGCGTCACCCGCTGCAGGATGCCCGGGATGCGTAAGGCTGCGTCGCGAGGCTCTACTTAGTTCGCTTGGCCAACCGTCGTTTAACGACCTCGCCGAGCGGACTATCCGGCGACTTGCGGAATGCCTTGAGCTTCTTCATTTGGCCTTTGCGCAGTGCTTGCGACTGCGCTTCGCCACCATCATCGATCAGCCTTTGTAAACGGGTTTTGCCAGATCCTCGTTTTTCGGCGTGCGCCGCGGTGCATCCGGCAAATCGCGGCGGCGGTATGGCGCCGCCCTGTGACATTTAGGCTTTTGCATCCCGGCGCGGACGGATAGAAGCTGATCCGCAAACAGCGCTCGCAAATTCGATGAACCTCTCCGCCCCCTTTGTCCGACGGCCGGTCGGCACCACGCTGCTGTCGCTTGGACTGGTGGTGGCGGGCATCATTGCGTTCTTCAAGCTGCCGGTGTCGCCGCTGCCCGACGTCGACATCCCGACCATCATGGTGCAGGCGACCCTGCCCGGCGCCAGCCCGGCCGACGTCGCCTCCACGGTGGCAAGCCCGCTCGAGCGCCACCTCGGCCAGATCGCCAGCGTCACCGAAATGACGTCGGTGTCCTCGCTCGGCTCTGCCCGCATCACGCTGCAGTTCGATATCGACCGCGACATCAACGGCGCTGCGCGCGACGTGCAGGCGGCGATCAACGCGGCGCGGGCGGACCTGCCGACCAACCTGCGCGCCAACCCGACCTACCGCAAGTTCAACCCGGCCTCGGCGCCGATCCTGATCTACACCTTGACCTCGGACACGCTGACGCCGGCCGAGCTCTATGACGCCGCCTCGACCGTGCTGGCGCAGAAGTTGTCGCAGGTCGAGGGCGTCGGCGAAGTCTCGGTCGGCGGCGGCTCGCTGCCGGCGGTGCGCGTCGAGCTGATCCCGCCGGCGCTGTACAAATACGGCATCGGGCTCGAGGACGTCCGCGCCGCGCTCTCGAGCGCCAATGCGCACAGCCCGAAGGGCGGCATCGACGTCGGCAACCAGCGCTACCAGATCTACGCCAACGACCAGGCCCGCAAGGCGGCCGACTACAGGCCGCTGGTCGTCGCCTACCGCAACGGCGCGGCGGTGCGCCTGACCGATGTCGGCGACGTGATCGATTCCGTCGAGAATGTGCGCACGCTCGGCCTTTCCAACGGCAAGCCGGCCGTCGTGATGATCGTGTACCGGCAGCCGGGCGCCAACATCATCAAGATGGTCGACACCGTGAAAGGGCTGATGCCGCAGCTGAAGGCCTCGGTCTCGCCTGCGGTTGACATCACCCTCGCGATGGACCGCTCGAAGACAATCCGGGCCTCGCTGCACGACGTCGAGATCACGCTGTTGATCGCGGTGGCGCTGGTGATCCTTGTGGTGTTCGCCTTCCTGCGCAATGCCCGGGCCACGCTGGTCCCGGTGGTGGCGGTCGGCGTGTCATTGATCGCGACGTTCGCCGTGATGTATCTACTCGGCTACACGCTCGACATCTTCTCGCTGATGGCGCTGACGGTGGCGACCGGCTTCGTGGTCGACGACGCCATCGTGGTGCTGGAGAACATCACCCGGCACATGGACGCCGGGCTGTCGCGGCTCGAGGCCACGCTGGTCGGCACCCGCGAGGTCGGCTTCACGGTGCTGTCGATGAGCGTGTCGCTGATCGCGGTGTTCGTGCCGATCCTGCTGATGGGCGGCCTGGTTGGCCGCCTGTTCCGCGAATTCGCCATGACCATCACGATCGCGATCGTGATCTCGCTGGTGGTCTCGCTGACCACGACGCCGATGATGTGCGCGGTACTGCTGCGCAAGGAGGAGGGCCGGCCGCACGGCCGGATCTACCGGATCAGCGAACGCATCTTCGAGCTGATGCTGAACGGCTACCGCGCGACGCTCGGCCTCGCGCTGCGCCATCCGCTCCTGGTGATGCTGATCCTCTGCTCGACGCTCTATTTGAACTTCCATCTCTACAAGGTGGTGCCCAAGGGCTTCGTGCCGCAGCAGGACACCGGATTGCTGGTCGGCTCGATCCAGGCCGACCAGAGCACCTCGTTCCAGCTGATGCAGCAGAAGCTGACCCAGTTCATCGACATCGTGAAGTCGGATCCGGCGGTCGACACCGCGGTCGGCTTCACCGGCGGCGGCGGCGTGGGTCCCGGCGGCACCAACACCGGCACCGTGTTCGCCTCGCTGAAGCCGATGGACGAGCGCCGGCTGCGCGCCGACAAGGTGATCGAGCGGCTGCGCGAGCCGTTGGCAAGCGTCGCGGGCGCCACGCTGTTCCTGCAATCGATCGGCGACCTCGGCGCCGGCGGACGCTCGGGCAATGCGGCGTATCAGTACACGCTGAAGGGCTCGACCTTCGAGGAGCTGAACGAGTGGACGCCGAAGCTCGTCGCGGCATTGCAGAAGGAGCCGACGCTCGCCGACGTCAACAGCGACCAGCAGAACAAGGCGCTGCAAGCCAATCTGATCATCGATCGCGACGCCGCCTCCCGGCTCGGGATCACCGTCAGCCAGCTCGACAACACGCTCTATGACGCGTTCGGGCAGCGCCAAGTCTCGACCATTTTCGTCGCGCGCAACCAGTATCATGTCATCATGGAGGTCGCGCCGCGTTTCTCGCAGGACCCGCAGACCCTCAAGGAGGTCTATATCTCGACCTCGGGCGGCTCGGCGAGCGGCACGCAGAGCACCAATGCCGTGGCCGGCACGGTGGCCTCGTCCTCGCAAAAAAGCTCGGTCAGCGCGGTCGCCGCCAATGTGGTGCGCAACCAGGCCACCAATTCGATCGGCGCCACCGGAAAGGGCGTCGCATCGACCGGTACCGCGGTCTCCACCAGCGCGGAGACCATGATCCCGCTGTCGAGCGTCGCAAGCTTCGAGCACGGCGAGACGCCGCTTTCCGTCAACCACCAGGATCTCCTGGTCTCGAGTACCATCTCGTTCAACCTGCCGCCGGGCGTCTCGCTGAGCACAGCGACCACCACGATCGAGAACGCGATGCACGCGCTCGGCATGCCCGCGGGCATTTCCGGCGGGTTTGCGGGCTCCGCGAAAATCTTCCAGCAGGCGCTGGCGAACGAGCTGTTCCTGATCCTCGCCGCGCTGGCGACGATCTACATCTCGCTCGGCATGCTCTACGAGAGCTACATCCACCCGCTGACCATCCTCTCCACTTTGCCCTCGGCAGGCGTCGGCGCGGTGGCGGCCTTGATGCTGTCGCACACCGATTTCGACATCATCGGCATGATCGGGGTGATCCTCTTGGTCGGCATCGTGAAGAAGAACGCCATCATGATGATCGACTTCGCTCTCGATGCCGAGCGCCAGCGCGGGCTGTCGTCGCGCGATGCGATCTACGAGGCCTGCCTGATGCGCTTCCGGCCGATCATGATGACGACGCTGGCTGCCTTGTTCGGCGCGGTGCCGCTGATGATCGGCCTCGGCGAAGGCAGCGAACTGCGTCAGCCGCTCGGCATCGCGATCTTCGGCGGCCTGATCCTGAGCCAGATCCTGACGCTCTACACGACGCCGGTGGTCTATCTCTATCTCGACCGTGCCAGGCTCTGGACCCAGCGCCGCCGCGCCGCGCGCCGCGCACGCCGGGCCGCGGCATCAAGCGCCGCCGGTCGTTGACAGACCGGTATCGATGTTGCCAACCTTGCGCCGTGAGCGGACGCAAGGAACCGATCTGTGACTCTCGCACCTGATATCGCCGCGTCGCGCTGGTTCAACACCAGCGAGCCGCTGACCCTGGCTGGGCTGCGCGGCCGGCCGGTGCTGCTGCACGCGTTCCAGATGCTGTGCCCCGGCTGCGTCGCGCACGGCACGCCGCAGACCCAGCGCGCGTTCGAGCTGTTCAAGCATTCGGACCTGCAGGTGATCGGGCTGCACACCGTATTCGAGCACCACGCGGCGATGACGGAGGTGTCGCTGGAAGCCTTCATCCACGAGTACCGGCTGACCTTCCCGATCGGCGTCGACGAGGCCGGCGAAGGCACGCCGATCCCGGTCACCATGCAGCGCTACGGCATGCAGGGAACGCCGACCAGCATCCTCATCGGCCGCGACGGCAACGTCGTGCATCATGGCTTCGGACAACAGAGCGACATGGCGCTCGGCGCGATCATCGCGGCCGAGCTTGCCGCGCCGCATGGCCGATAGCGGCCCGCCTCGGCTGCAACCCGGCTCACGCGACTGCGTTATGACGGCGTCGCGCAATGCGTGATAGCGTTCCGCCAACCAGAACCATCGCCTTGCGGGAGGATGTCATGAAAACCTATCAGCTCTACATCAACGGCCAGTATGTCGACCCCGCCAATGGCGAATGGTTCGACAGCATCGATCCCTATCGCGGCGAGGCCTGGGCGAAGATTCCGCGCGGCACGGCCGCCGACGCCGACAAGGCGGTGAAATCAGCCAATGAGGCGATGTGGCGCGGCCCCTGGGCGAAGATGACGGCCTCCGCACGCGGCAAGGTGATGCGCAAGCTCGGCGACCTCGTCGCGGCCAATGCCGAGCGCCTTGCCGAGATCGAGGTGCGCGACAACGGCAAGCTGATGGCCGAGATGCTCGGCCAGTTGCGCTACCATCCGGAGTGGTGGTGGTATTTCGGCGGGCTCGTCGACAAGCTCGAGGGCGGCCTGGTGCCGATCGACAAGGCGGAGACCTTTGCCTACACGACCCATGAGCCGGTCGGGGTGGTCGCGGCGCTGACCGCCTGGAATTCGCCGCTGCTGTTCGTCGCCTGGAAGTGCGCCGCCGCGCTCGCCGCTGGTTGCGCCGTGGTCGTCAAACCGTCGGAATTCACCTCGGCCAGCACGCTGGAATTCGCCGCGCTGACCAAGGAAGCCGGAATTCCCGACGGCATCTTCAACGTGGTGACCGGCTTCGGTCCCGAGGCGGGCTCCGCGCTGATCGCCCATCCCGGCGTCGCCAAGATCACCTTCACGGGATCCGATACGACCGGCGCAAAGGTCTACGAGACCGCAGCCAAGAGCCTGAAGCGCGTCTCGCTCGAGCTCGGCGGCAAGTCGCCCAACATCGTGTTCGAGGACGCCGACCTCACCGCCGCCGCGGCCGGCGCGATCTCCGGCATCTTCGCTGCCACGGGGCAGACCTGCATCGCGGGATCGCGCCTTCTGGTGCAGAGCTCGATCAAGGAAAAATTCGTCGCGCGGGTGCTGGAGCTGGCAAAGTCCGCCAAGATCGGCGATCCCATGCAGTCCGACACCAATGTCGGCCCGATCACGACGCCGGCGCAGTACAAGAAGGTGCTCGACTATATCGACATCGCCAAGGCCGAGGGCGCGCGCTGCCTGCTCGGCGGCAAGCCGGCCACCGGCGACGGCATCAAGGGCGGCCAGTTCGTCGAACCGACCATCTTCACCGACGTCGACAACACCATGCGGATCGCGCGCGAGGAGGTGTTCGGACCGGTGCTGTCGATCATCTCTTTCGACACCGAGGAGGACGCCATCCGGATCGCCAACGACACGATCTACGGCCTCGCCGCCGGCATCTGGACCAAGGATCTCGCGCGCGCCATCCGCGTGCCGAAGCAACTGCGCGCGGGCACCGTGTGGGTGAACACCTACCGGGCCATCAGCTACATGATGCCGTTCGGCGGCATGAAGCACTCCGGCGTCGGCCGCGAAAGCGGCATCGACGCGGTCCGCGAATATCAGGAGACCAAGAGCGTCTGGATCTCGACCGCGACGGACGTGCCGGCCAATCCGTTCGTGATGCGGTGAGTTTTCCGCACTGACATCGCTTGCTTCACCGCTCCCGGACGCACAGCGGTACGACGGCACCCGCGCGCCGAGCTGTCGCACTTGACGTGCAGGGTGGAGCAGCGATCATCAGCCCCACGGCACACGCCGAAGAGCGTGGCCGATACTTGGGGAGATTCGCCATGACGTTTCGTTACTCACGCGCAGTGTTCTGCGCGCTGATGCTCGCCACCGCCCAACCTGCCCTCGCCGACAAGAAATACGGCCCCGGTGTCACCGATACCGAGGTGAAGATCGGCCAGACCATGCCCTATAGCGGCCCGGCGTCCGCCTACGGCACCCAGGGGCGTCTCGAAGAGGCCTACTACGCGATGATCAACGCGAAGGGCGGCGTGAACGGCCGAAAGATCAAGCTGATTTCACTGGACGACGCCTATTCGCCGCCGAAGACCGTGGAGCAGACGCGACGCCTCGTCGAACAGGACGAGGTGCTGGCGATCATAGGCACCATCGGCACGCCGACCAATTCAGCGATCCAGAAGTATCTGAACCAGAAGAAGGTCCCGCAGATCTTCATTTCGACGGGCGCGGCAAAATGGGACGACCCGAAGAACTTCCCGTGGACCACCCAGCTTTATCCGCCCTACCAGATGGAGGGCATGATCTTCGCCAAATATCTGTTGAAGAACAAGCCCGACGCGAAGCTCGGCGTGTTCTCCCAGAACGATGATGCCGGAAAGGATTACGTCAAGGGGCTGAAGGATGGCCTCGGCGACAAGGCGAAGACGATGATCGTGAAGGAAGTGACCTACGAGGTTTCCGATCCGACGGTCGATTCGCAGATCGTCTCCCTGAAAGCCTCCGGCGCCGACACGCTGTTCACGATGGCGACGCCCAAGTTCGGCGCGCAGGCGATACGCAAGGTCTACGAGCTCGGATGGAAACCGCTGAACTACGTGGTCAGCGTCTCCTCATCGATCAAGGGCGTCATGGAGCCGGCCGGCATCGAAGCTTCGAAGGGATTATTGACCGCGCTGGCGTTCAAGACGCCGACCGATCCCACCTGGGAGAACGCCGCCGACGTGAAGGAGTTCAAGGAATTCCTGGCGAAGTGGTATCCGCAAGGCGACATCGCCGACGGCAGCAACGTCACCGGCTACATCTCGGCCTATATGACGGTGAAGGTCATCGAGATGTGCGGCGATGATCTGACGCGCGAGAATTTGCTGAAGCAGGCAACCAACCTCAACAAGGTGGTTGCGCCGTTGCTGCTGCCCGGCATCGCTATCTCGACGCGGCCGGACCGCTATGCGCCGTTCACGCAGATGCAGATCGCGACGTTCGACGGCAAGAGTTGGGTGCCGCAAGGCGAGACCTTCAACACCGACGCGGCGGCCGGTCAGTGATGGCGACGCCTTTCGCGATACGGTAACTCTCCGCATCGTCATGAGCCGGGCAGCCGCCCGAAGGACGGCATCGCTTCGGCTTGCCTGTGCCCGGCCATCCACCGTCTTGCTTCAGGCCGAACCAAAAACGTGGATGCCCGGGACAAGCCCGGGCATGACGATTTCTGAAGGGACCGACGAAACCGCGCGCACGAAATTCCCGGCAGCAACCGCACCAGGGCTTGTGCTGCGCCCTACCCTTTCGCCGCGTTCGGCACACCGCCGAACAATTTCGCCTGCTCGGCGCGGCCGGCCTCGACGATGCGGGTGGTGGCGGTTTCGATCTGGTCGCGCAAGCGAGCCATGAACTCATCGCGCGGCAATCCCGGCGGCAGCGGATCGAGGAATTCGACCACCAGCGTCCCCGGATAGCGCATGAAGGTGCGGCGCGGCCAGAACAGCCCGGAATTGAGCGCGATCGGCAGGCACGGCACGCCGCTCTCGGCATAGATCTGCGCGACGCCGGCCTTGTAGTTCGGCGGCGCCCCTGGTGCGGTACGGGTGCCCTCGGGAAAGATCACAAGCTGCCGGCCGAGCTTCACCTCGGCCGCCGCGCGCTTCAGCGTCTTGATCAGCGAGCGCGGGCCGCCGCCGCGCTCGACCGAGATCATGCCGACCTTCTTGAGGTACCAGCCGAACACCGGGATCATCATCAGCTCGCGCTTCAGGATGAACAGCGGATGCTCGAAGAAGCGCACCAGCGCGAACGTCTCCCAGAACGACTGGTGCTTCGAGGCGACGACCAGCGGCCCGCTCGGTATCTTCTCGATCCCGCGAAACTCGATCCTGATGTTGCAGATCACGCGCATCAGGAACAGGCTGGTGTTGGCCCACGCGACTTCGAGCGCCATCAACGCCCCCCGCGGCAACAGCAGCGCCGGCAGCGCGATGATGCAGAGCACCACCAGCACGAGATAGAACAGCACGTTGAAGATCAGCGAGCGCAGGAAGATTGAAGTCATTCTCTCAACACTATCCTTTACACCGTCATTCCGGGATGGTGCGTCAGCACCAGACCCGGAATCTCGAGATTCCACAATTCGCAATTACGAATTGGGGTTCGATGCCGCGCATCGCCCCGGAATGACGGTGCCTGATACATCAATTCGCCTGCGCCGTCGCCGGGCGGCGCGGCGCGGCAGCCGGCTCGGCGAGATCGGAGGTCAGGTCGAGGCCGAGACCGGCCAGCCGCACCCGCATCTCGGCGGCGACATATTTGGCGTATTCCGATAGCAAGAGACGGAACGTCGCGCCGCTCGTCCACCACGGCTCGTCGCGCCATTTGTCGCCGACCACCGCGAACGGGATCAGCGTGACGTCGGGCATCGCATGTGACAGTTCCACGATCGCCCGCGGCATGTGGTAGTTCGAGGTCACCACGATCAGCGACTTGAAGCCGCGCTCGCGCGCCCAGCGCCGCGTCTCCGCCGCGTTGCTGCGGGTGTTCAGCGCCGAGCGGTCGAGATCGACGCAGCAGCTCATCAGCCCCTTGCTGTCCGGCACCGAGCGAGAAATGTCGCTGGCGTCGTTGGTCGGATGTACGCCCGAGATCAGCAAACGCTTGCCGTAGCCGGCGGCCAACAGTTCCATGGCGTCGGACACCCGCGACGAGCCGCCGGTCAGCACCACGATGCCGTCGGCATTTTGCGGCGGGTCGGTCTCGACGCCGCGCAATTGCGAGAGGAAGCCGACAAAGCCGACCGCCGCGGCGACGAAGGCAAGCGCCAGCGGCGCGACGATAACGGCGCGCAGCCAGCCGCGCGGGCGCGCGGCAAAGCCATTCGGCGACGTATCGTCGGACTGCAAACTCATGTGATGCGGTTATCCTTCCCCCCGGGCGATTTTAAAGCATGATCCGGAAAAGTGGAAACCGGTTTTCCCCGGGACCAGTGCCGCGTGCACGCGCGCGAAATCACACCTGGGCGACGAAATGCGATCACGAGGCGGCGCCATGATTTCGAGTTTCGCAGCGCCGTCAGTCGATGTCGTCGAGCGTGGCAAACAGGGTGCGCCGCGATGCCCACGCGGTGATCGCCGCGATCAGCACCGCCTGCATCGCCAGCACCAGATAGCCCGACGGACGCAGCGAGAACGTGCCGAGCAGGGCCGCGAACTGGTCGCCGACCGGCGTGCCGGAGAACCAGTTGGCGATCGACTCGGAGAAGCCGAACGCCAGCATCGCCGCACCGCCACCGATCAGCCCGCCTTCGAGGCCGAGCCGAAGGAAATGCCGCAGGAAGCGGTTGGCGATGAAGCTGTCGCCGGCGCCGACAAAATGCAGCACCTCGACGATCGGGCGGTTGGCGGCCATCGCGCCGCGGGTCGCGAACGACACCGAGATGATGGTTGCGATGATCACGAGGATGAGGATGCCGACGCCGGCGAACGTCGTGGCGCCGGTCATCGAGCGCATGCGCTCGATCCAGGCGCGGTGATCGTCGACGCTTGCGGTCGGCGCCGCCTGCGTCACCCGCGCGCGTAAGCCGGCGAGATCGAGCGTGGTGCCGGGCTGCACCCGCGCCACGATGACGCGCGGCACCGGCAGTTCGTCGATCGAGAGCCCGCTGCCGAGCCACGGCTCCAGCAGCTTGGCGGATTCCTCCCTGCTGAACGGACGGACCTCGAGAATGCCGGGCTGCGCCCGCATAGCGTCCACCGCGGCCTGCGCGTCGCGATCGAGGTCACGGCCCGGCGAGGGGCGCACCTGGATGGTGATCTCGCTCGATACTTCCGACTGCCATTCGGCGGCTGACGCGCTGACCAGCAGCACGGTGCCTGTCGTCAGCGAGGCGAGGAAGGTCATGATCGCGACGACCGCGACCAGTGCACGGCCCGAAATCGACGCCCGCGGCACGATCGGCGACATGTTGCGCGCAGTGGCCGGGACCTGCGGGCGTTCGCGCCCGAGATCGACCAACGACACTTTCTCGTCGCCGCTCCTATTCATAGATGTGCAGCCGTCCCTGATGCAGCACCAGCCGCCTCGCTTCGTATTGATCCATCAGCGTGATGTCGTGGGTCGCGATGATGACCGCGGTGCCGGATTTGTTGAGCTCGATGAACAGCCGCAGCAGGCGGCGCCCGAGCGTCGGATCGACGCTGCCGGTCGGCTCGTCCGCCAACAGCAGTTGCGGCCGCGAGATCACCGCGCGCGCGATCGCGGCGCGCTGCTTCTCGCCGCCCGACAGGATCGGCGGCAGCGCGTCCATGCGCTCGCCGAGGCCAACCCATTTCAAGAGATCGATCACCTCGCGGCGATAGCTCGATTCCTCGCGGCCCATCACGCGGAACGGCAGCGCGACGTTCTCATAGGTGGTCATGTGATCGAGCAGGCGAAAATCCTGCAGCACGATGCCGATCCGCTTGCGCAGGTCGGCGACCTGATCCTTGCTCAGCAGCGAGACGTCCTTGCCGAACAGATTGACCAGCCCGCGGGTCGGCCGCAACGACAGGAACAACAGCCGCAGCAGCGAGGTCTTGCCCGCGCCCGACGGCCCGGTCAGGAACTGGAACGAGTGCGCCGGGATCATGAACGAGAGGTCGCGCAAAATCTCCGGGCCGAGCCCGTAGCGCAGACCGACATTTTCGAACCGAACCAATGCGCTAGCTCCGTTCGAGAGGGCCGATGGCCCAATACCCTACACCGACGGCGAAGACGGCCCGAACCCCGGCCGAGCGCCCGCGAACCGCACAGAAAGCTTGTGCTTCGGTTATGGTTTCCGATTCGTTAACGGTCGCTAAGTAGCATCCGGGCATCCACACGGTGGAGATTCGGCCTCCATGCATATTGTCTGCCCGCATTGTACAACATCCTACGCCATCAATCCGGCCACCCTTGGCGAGGCCGGACGTACCGTCCGTTGTTCCCGCTGCCGGGAGGTCTGGCTGGCCCGGCCGGAGGACGCCATCGGGGCGACCGCGCCCACTCTGGCCTATCAGTCCGCCGGATCCGACCTCGCCGCCGAATGGGAGGCCGTGGGCCGGGAGGAGGCTGACGCGACCCCGATGGTCGAGAGCCCCTCGATTTCGGCCGATTTGCCCACCGAGGGCAGCGACGCCGACACGGAATGGCCGGCGCTGGCCGAGGCGGATGCAGTGGCCCATGCCGGGGACGCGGGAACCAGGGGCCGCTTCCGCCTGCCCCGGCTTCCCCGCCTGTTCCGCCTGCCCGCCCTGCCCCGAATTCCGTTCATGCCGGTGATCGGCGCCCTGCCGACCACCTGCGGCGCCATGGCCGCGCTGATCATCGCGCTGTTCGTCTGGCGCAACGACGTGGTGCGGCTGCTGCCGCAGACCGCGCTGTTCTACAAGATGGCCGGGCTCGACGTGAATCTGCGCGGGCTCGCCTTCAAGGATCTCAAGATCACCAACGAGACCGTGGACGGCAAGCCGGTGCTGGTGATCGAGGGCATGATCGTCGGCCAGACCAGGAAGCCGGTCGAATTGCCGCGGCTGCGCTTCTCGGTCCGCGACGCCCAGGGCGCCGAAATCTATGCCTGGAACGCCGTGCTGGAGCAGCCGGTGCTCAATCCCGGCGAGCGGGCCTTCTTCAAGTCGCGCCTCGCCTCGCCGCCGCCCGAAGGCCGCAATATCGACGTACGCTTCTTCAACAAGCGTGATCTCACCGGCGGCCGCGCGTGAGCCGCCGGCCAACTCCATCGGGAACCGACCAATCACCATGACGCGTGTTCTGATCGCCGACGACGAAGACTCAATGCGCTCGCTGGTGGCGCGCGCCATCGCCATGGACGGCCACGAAACCGTGACCGCGCAGGACGGCGCCGAGGCGCTGGAGGTGCTGACGCGCGACGAAGGCGCGTTCGACCTTCTGCTCACCGACATCCAGATGCCCGTGATGGATGGCATCGCGCTGGCGCTGACCGCGGCGCGCGACTTCCCTGCGCTGAAGATCCTGCTGATGACCGGCTTCGCCCATCAGCGCGAACGCGCCTCCGGCCTCGAGGCGATCGTGCATGACGTGGTGACGAAACCGTTCTCGGTGGCCGATATCCGCACCGCAGTCGCGGACGCGCTGGCGGCGCGGAAGGCCGGCTAGTGTGCTGAATGCGAAGTTCGTGCGATTTCGCGGCAGCCACTTTCACGAACTTCGCATTCATAAAGCACACTAGAATCATAAATTTGCTAGTGTCTTTATCGAATCCGAAGTTCGCTCCGAAGGTGCGGCAAATGATGCGAACTTCGGATTCGGGACACTAGGGTTACGAGCTCAACTCGGAAAGCATGCCCGGGCGGTCAGCGTCACCGGGGACAGATTGAGAAATTGCGCAAATTGAAATGCATAACTCGCGCTGACCACGTTGCCGCAGGCTGACGTGGAATAGGTGAATGTCTGCGCCGGGAGCGTGAGGCCGAACGCCTGCTGCGCGGCGTAATTCGTGATGGCGCTGCCGCTTGGACAGAGCGTGCTGTTGACGGTCGCGCAACGCGCCGCCATTTCGGAGCCGTGCTGCAGCCCGAGCTGAGTCCAGAACAGCAGTCCGAATTCGATGATGCCAAATATGAACAGGAAGAACACGGGAGCGGTCAGGGCGAATTCCAGCGCGGAGGCCCCTCGATTGTCCCGCCATAGCGGTGTGAGTTTCACTGCAGCCTCGCAGTGGACTGGGCGCTATAGGTGTAGGTGGCCGCCACAATCTGATAATTGATCAGCGTGTAGTAGGTCCCTTGCGCCGAAACCATGGCATATGTTCCGGCCTGCGCGCCGCTGGGGCAGACCGCACCGCAACTGACGGTGCTGACCCCCGAACTGGTCGGGCACCCGCAAAACTGGTACGGCTTGGGCGAAGCATTGATGGCTGTGGAATTCGTGGCGGCTGTTACGGCGCTGGTGACGCCAGTCTCGTCAAAGCCGCGCACGATGGCGTATTGCGCTCCCGCCTGCGCGGCATTCTCGACCTGCATCTTGCGATAGAGCGCGAGTCCGATGTCGGTTACCGAGACGACCATCAGGGACAGCAACGGGATCATGATCCCGAATTCGATGGCCGCGACGCCGCCCCTGTCGTGAACGGCGGTGCGCACAAGCCGCGTCAGAGAGAAAACCAATCGACCACGGCTGTTGGATGAGGATCTCTGGATTTGCATCGGGGCCAACCTCACTCGATGAGTTGCGCGGTTTGCGTGCCTATCGTCGCGGTGCCGAGCGCCGAACAATTGACCTGAAGGTTCGACGTGCCGCTGAACGTCAGCGTGTCCGCGATGATCTTGGTGCATGATGTGCTTGTGCCGTTGCCACCGCCGAAGCTGAGGTCGGCCTTCGGCAGGTAGATGGCGCCGCCGAAGTTCTGGGTGGCACCACCCGTGAGATTAAAGGTAGTCCCGGCCGGCATGTTGCGGTCGCCATACATGACGATGCCCTTCGTGGAGCCGGAGGTCGGCGCCGTCAGATCGACGATCGCGTTGCTGCCGATCGAAGCCGTGCCCCACTTGCTTCCCGAGCCCGTAAAGACCAGGGTCACGCCGCTGCCCGTGATGGTGGCGTTGCCCGCGACGCTCAAGTTCGAGCCGTCCAGGTAATAGATGCCTGGATCGAGGTTCAGCGTTGCGCCGGCGTTCACCGTAATACTGCCCGAGTAGCAGCCGGGGCTGAGGGAGTTCGTCTTTCCGTTGGAATTGACCGTAATCTTGGCGTTCGTGCAGCTCGGCTTCGACGGCGGAGAGACGTTCGCATACGGGTCAGCCATTGGCTTCACATGCGTCTTGACGCCGTTGGTGGCCGTGATGTTGCTGGTGCCGGAGACGTCGCCGACGACGCCGACCTGATTGGCGGCGACCGTCGCGCTGCCGGCCACGTTGAGCGATGGGCTTGCACCCG
This sequence comes from Bradyrhizobium sp. USDA 4504, assembly GCF_054063995.1. Lineage (NCBI taxonomy): Bacteria > Pseudomonadati > Pseudomonadota > Alphaproteobacteria > Hyphomicrobiales > Nitrobacteraceae > Bradyrhizobium > Bradyrhizobium sp. USDA 4504. The sequence continues at coordinate 6,127,089 of NZ_JBSSGV010000001.1, forward strand.
AGTTGCTGTAAAGGTTGCACTTGATCAGGTTGAGCTGGTTGCCGCCGCTCACGTTGACCGCGGGACTGGCGCTGGCGTTGAGCGCAAGCACGCAGCCCGTCCCGGAATTCGGCAGCGCGACCGCGCGCGCGGTGACCGGCACAGGGGCCGAGCCGAACAAGGCTGACAGCAACCGCTGTTGCGGTTGGCTCACGATGACTTCGACCGCCTGCAGGTTCGACGTCTGACTGCCGGTCTTCGGCGGTTGATTCACCCTGACCGTGACGTTGTTCGCCCCGTTCGCGTAACCGTAGTTTGCCGTGACCGCATTGGCTTCGGACAAAAGGTCGGCGCCTGCACTTGCCGCCGTTGCGGCGCTCACCGCGCCGGAGTCGGCGGCACTCTGCATGTTCTTATGTTTGTAGTACCACCATCCCACTTCGGTACCCAGCCCTGCCGTGCCGACCAGGACCGGCATGAGCAGCGCTGAAATGATCACATAGCTGCCCGACTGGTCTCGAACGAATTGTCGAACCAAGCTGGTCTGATGTTGGTGCCGGCGAGTAATACCCAATGGCCGGTATGACGATGCAATGAATAAACGGCTGTGCCTCATGTGCTCTCCTGAGACGCTTGCCAATTTTCCGAAGTAAGGTGACGCAAGCGACTTAAATGCGCACCAACGGGAACCCGACAATTTTAGGAAAATTGTGCGCAACGGGCGGACGACACCCGGTCCCGATCGCACCGATTGGAATACGGGGCGCGTAGCCCGCAGAAGCTGACGTCCGCAGGCTTACGACCGTCGTGCAGATTCCGCGTCATTCCAGTGGAAGCGCGGCATACAGGTGGCCGTGGCCGTTCGATTCAAAGCGCCGATGTCTCGTGAGTAGGCACGAGCTTTCACGGATGACGACAGTCGAAGGACGAGGCGCTCAATAATCCTTCAGCAGCCGCTCGATGTAGTCGAGCTCGATCTGCGGCCGCGACGGATCGGCGAGGCGGCGGCGCAGCTCTTCGAGGATGCGGCGGACGCGCTGCACGTCGATCTCGCCGGGGATCTTCACCGTGTAGTCGTCGCCGAATTCCCGGCCATGCAACGGGCGGCCGAGCGGATCGGTCTGGTTGCCGCCGCTCTGCTGGCGGCCGGCGCGGTTGCCGGGGCTGTCGCCCGGCTGGTCGCCATCGCCCTGCTGCATCGCGTCGGCGAGGCTCTGGGCGCCCTTGCGCAGCGCATCCAGCGCACGGCCCTGCGAATCCACCGCGCCGTCGGCATTGCCCTCGCCGAGCCGCCCGGAGGCATCGCCCATCGCGGAATCGGCCTGGTCGAGCCCGTCATCGCCGTCATCGCCCTGGTCGCCGCCTTGATCGCCCGGCTGCGCCTGGTCGCCCTTCTGACCCTGGCCTTTCTGGCCCTTCTGGCCGCGCTGGTCCGGTCCCATGCCGCGCTTGGCGAGTTCTTCCTGCAGCTTCTTCAAGCGGTCGCGCAGCGCCTGCTGGTCCTGCTGCAGGTCGCCCATCGACTGCTCGCCCTGCTTGCCGCGCATGCGGTCGCGGCGGGAATCCTGGCCCTGCTTGAAGGTCTTGTCGCGCAATTGCTGCTGCTTGCGGATCATGTCGCCGAGCTCGTTGAGCGACTGCTGCATGTCGTCGTCGCCCTGATTGGGCTGCGCCATTTGCAGGTTTTCCAGCATCTGCTGCATCTGCTCGAGCAGCTGCCGCGCCGCATCCTTGTCGCCGGAGCGTGACAGCCGCTCCATGCGATCGAGCATGTTCTTGAGATCCTGCTGGCTCAGCACCTTGGCATTGGGATCGAGCGGCCGGGCGAGCTGCTGCGGATTGTTGCGGAACTGCTCGACCATCTGGCGGAGGAAATTGTCCAGCGCGGCGCGCAGATTGTCGGTGAGCTTCTTGATCTCCTCGTCGGTCGCGCCGCGCTCGAGCGCCTGCTTGAGCGCGTCCTGCGCCGCGCGCAGCGCCTTGTCGACGTCCGAGATATTGCCGTCCTCGATGGTGACGGCGAGCGACCACAGGCTGGCGACCACCTCGCGCAATTGGTCGTCGGTGCGCGCCGCCTCGAGCTGCCGGCTCACGGTGTGCAGGCCAAGGTAATAGCCGGTCTCCGGCATGAACATTTCGGGCGCGATCATCAGCGCCTCGAGCGCGGCGAACACCTGGCCGTTCTGGTTGGCGTCGAGCGCCAGGATACGGCGCTGCTCGATCAGCGCGCGCGCCAGCGGCTTGGTGAACAGGCGCTCCGGCAGCCGCATGTTGAACGGCTCGCTCTTGCCCTCATTGCCGGCCTCGTCCTTGGCCGTCAGCGTCAAGGTCACGTCGGCGCCGGCATAGGGATCCTCACTGAGGTCCTTCACGGTCTGGCCGACGCCGTTGCGGGTGCGCGCATTCGGCAGCACCAGCGCGAATTGCGGCGGCTCGAACAACGGCCGTGGTTGCGCCGCCTTGCCGTCGGCATCCTTCTTGCCGTCAGCCTCCTTCGGCGCATCGGTCGGCCGCACCGCGAATTGCGCGCGCGCTTCGCTGACGCCGTAATCGTCCTCGAGCCGGTAGGACATCTGCAGCGCGCCGCGCGCCTGCCGCTCCGGATCCTTGGCGAGCACAATCGACGGCGGGCGGTCCGGCGTCGCAGTGAACTTCCATTGCGGCTGGCCGGCCGGCGCGCGGACATGCGCGGTGCCGTCGCCGGTGATCTTGAAATGCCGCTCGTTGGTGCCCTTGGGCGCCTGCCCGTCCGGCGCGACCTCGGTAACACCGCCACCGACGACGACGTCGATGCTGCCGCCGCTGGAGCGTACCAGGAGCGTGCTGCCGGCCGGAACCGCGAGCGGGGTGGTGTCCGCCGCGTTGGCGTCCTTGTTGGCGTTCGACAGAATGATCGGCGGCTTGCCGGTGTAGTTGGGCGGCGTCACCCAGGCATCGACCCGGACATTGGCCGGCGCCATGATGCCGTTCCAGTCGAATGCGGAGGCGACCCGCAGGCCGCGCTCGTCGCCGGCGGCGACATAGCTCGCGACCAGCATCACGATGACCAGCGCGCGCAGCGCCCAGGGGTCGTGCAGCGACACGCGCGGCCGCGGCAGCCCGGCGCGGATGCGCTTGATCGAGGCCAGCGTGCGCTCGCGCTGCGCCTGCCACAGCGCCAGCGCAAACGGGTCCTTGTTGGTGAGCGTGTCGGAGAGCGTGGTCGCCGGACGATGGCGAATGCCGGCGCCGCGGTCGAGCCGGCTCAGGCCCTCCTCGCGGCTCGGCCAGCGGAAGCGCACCAGCGGCGACAGCGCCGCGAGCGCGGCAATCGCGAACAGGCCGGCGCCGGCCACGCGTGCGACAAACGGCAGCACCAGCCACAGCCCGGCCCAGGACGCGACCAGGAACAATCCTGCGACCGTCAGGAACCGGGCCAGATGCGGCCAAGCCCGTTCCCACCCAATCGCGAACCTTGCCCGCTGCAGAGCCTCTGTCAGTTTCAGCCGCGCGATCGCATCGCTGTCGCGGACGGCGCGTGACGGGTCAGAGGGGTCGATGTTGGCTCCGCTCAATAAAATCTCCGGGGTAGCCGGCAGGTCAGCCTAGCACGGCGGCGGCTTTGAGGCACCCGTTCCAGGACGTAACCCACACCGGGAAATACGCATAACACGAAGGCGTGACTGCGGCGGTTCGACCCCGTAACGTCGCGGCCGAACCATCGCATTAACGCATGAGGAACGCGATATGGACCAAAAAACGCACGACAAGGGGCTTGAAATCCGCAAGGCGGTGCTGGGCGAAGCCTATGTCAACAATGCGCTGAAGAATTCGGACAGCTTCAACAAACCATTCCAGGAACTGGTCACCGAATATTGTTGGGGCGCGGTCTGGGGCCGCGAGGAACTGCCGCGCAAGACCCGCAGCATGCTCAACCTCGCCATGATCTCGATCCTGAACCGGCCGCACGAATTGAAGGCCCACATCAAGGGCGCGCTGACCAACGGCGTATCCCGCGACGAAATCCGCGAGATCTTCATGCAGGTCTCGATCTATGCCGGCATCCCCGCCGGCGTCGACAGCTTCCGCATCGCGCGCGAGGTGTTCGCCGAACTCGACAACAAGGCGTGAGCGAGCTCCACTCGTTGTCGTCCCGGCCAAGCGAAGCGCGAGCCGGGACCCATAACCACAGCTCGTCGTGGTTACGACGGCTGTGGCCCCGACTGCACCAAACAACTTAGTCCTGGGGTTATGGGTCCCTGCTTTCGCAGAGACGACATCGTGTGGGAGGCGCGCATATCGCACACAACGACATAGAGGAAACGACTCATGGAAATCGGATTCATCGGCCTCGGGAAGATGGGCTTCCCGATGGCACGCCGGCTGATCGAGGCCGGCCACAAGCTCACCGTGTTCGACACCAGCAAGGACGCGCTCGACAGGCTGGTCGCACTCGGCGCGGTGGCCGCAACCTCGCCCAAGGACATCGCCGACCGCGTCGAGACCGTGATGGCGAGCCTGCCCTCGCTGCAGGCCTCACTCGAGGTGGCGACCGGCGCGGGCGGCGTGATCGAGGGCACGCGCGTCAAACGCTTCATCGACCTCTCCACCGTCGGCTCGCGGATGGCGGTGAAGATCCACGAGCTGTTGGCCAAGAAGAACATCGTGCAGATCGACAGCCCGGTCTCCGGCGGCGTCGCCGGCGCCGAGAAGGGCACGCTGGCAGTGATGGTGTCGGGCCCGCGCGCCGATTTCGAACTGGTGAAGGGCGCGCTCGACGTCATCGGCAAGGTGTTCTTCATCGGCACCAAGCCGGGCTCCGGCCAGACCATGAAGCTCGCCAACAACTTCCTGTCGGCGACCGCGATGGTGGCGACCTCGGAGGCTGTTGTGATGGGTGTCAAGTCCGGGCTCGATCCGGCCGTGATGATCGACGTCATCAATGCCGGCTCCGGGCTGAACACCGCGAGCCGCGACAAGTTTCCGCGCTCGGTCTTGCCGCGCAGCTTCGACTTCGGCTTCGCCACCGGCTTGATGGTGAAGGACGTGCGGCTTGCGGTCGAGGAAATGCGCGCGCTCGGGCTGTCGATGGAAATCGCCGAGGCGGTCGGCCGGCTCTGGGAAGTCATCATCCGCGACGAGGGACCGGAGTCGGACTTCACCGCGGCGATCAAGCCGATCGAGAAGGCCGCGGGCGTGATCGTCGGCGGCGGTAAAGGCGGCGCGCACGCCGCGAAGTAACGCTCTCGCCGAAATAAACGCTGTCGTCCCGGGCAAGCCAACGGGTCGGCGCGAAGCGCCGCCCGATGACAGGCTCCGCGCGACCCGGGACCCATCACCACAGGACTTCGTGGTTTAGCTGAGCTGCGGCCCCAGCTCAGGACAACAATCAGGAGCGGTGGTTATGGGTCCCTGCTCCCGTGCGCAATTGCGCACTAGGCAGGGACGACACCGTTAGTGAAGCGCGACACCGGCCATCACAGCCACGGCGCCGGCTTGTCCATCGCGATCAGGGCGTCGACGTCGATGCGCGGGCGGACCACGGCGTACTGGTCGTCTTTGACCAGCACTTCGGGCACCAGAGGCCGCGTGTTGTAGGTGCCGGACTGCACCGCGCCGTAGGCGCCGGCGGTCATGATCGCCAGCAGATCGCCGGCCTTCGGCTGCGGCAGCGCGCGATCGAGCGCGAGGTAATCGCCGGTCTCGCAGACCGGGCCGACTACATCCGCGACCATGGTCGGGGTGCCGGGCGCGGGCTGGCGCACCGGCAGAATGTCGTGATGCGCTTCGTACAGCGTCGGCCGGATCAGGTCGTTCATCGCCGCGTCGATGATGACGAAGTTCTTGGCATCGCCCGGCTTCACATGGATCACGCGGGTGACGAGGATGCCGGCATTGCCGACGATCATGCGTCCCGGCTCGAACATCAGCGTGCAGCCGAGATTGTGCGTGACGCGCTTGACCATCGCCGCATAGGCGTCCGGCGCCGGCGGCGCGGCGCGATCCATGTAGTAGGGGATGCCGAGGCCGCCGCCGAAATCGATATGCGAGATGTCGTGGCCGTCGGCGCGCAGCGTCTGCACGAATTCGGCGAGCAGCCGGAAAGCGACCTCCAGCGGGCCCAGATCGGTGATCTGGCTGCCGATATGCACATCGGTACCGGTGACCTTGATGCCCGGCAGCTTTGCCGCGCGGGCATAGACCTCGCGGGCGCGGGCGATCGGAATGCCGAACTTGTTCTCGGACTTGCCGGTCGAGATCTTGGCATGGGTGCCGGCGTCGACATCGGGATTGACCCGCACCGAGATGCGGGCCGTCTTCTTCATCTCGACCGCGAGACGCGACAGCATCTCGAGCTCCGGCTCGGACTCGATATTGATGCAGAGGATGTCAGTTGCGAGCGCGGCGCGCAGCTCGCCTTCGGTCTTGCCGACCCCGGAGAACACGATCTTCGAGGGCGGAATGCCGGCCGCCAGAGCCCGCTTCAACTCGCCGCCGGATACCACGTCGGCGCCGGCGCCGAGCTTGGCCAGCGTGCGCAGCACCGACTGATTGGAGTTCGCCTTCATGGCGTAGCAGACCAGCGCCTTCTCGCCGGCGAAGGCTTCGGTGAAGACGCGGTAGTGACGCTCCAGCGTCGCGGTCGAATAGCAATAGAACGGCGTGCCGACGGCCTCCGCCAGCTCAATGAGATTGACCGCCTCGGCATGCAGCACGCCGTTGCGATAGTCGAAATGGTTCATGACACGCTTTTAAATACTAATTGCCGAGCAGCGGATCGAGGAGGAAGGGCCGTTTATTGCCTCGCGGCGCGGCCGGCGCGGCCTCCGAGCCATAGGTCGGATTGAACACGCTGGGCTGCGCCGCCCGCTCGCTCTCGGTGTCGCTCGGTGCCGCGCCCGGCGCGACGTTCGCGGTCGGCGGCAGGTCGAGCGGTCCCTTGCGGCCGCAGCCGCCGAGCGCCAGCGCGGATACGCCCAGCACAATGATGGCCCATCCCGAGGGGGTCAGGCGGTTCTTGCTAATCACGACGAATTCCCCAATTCGGGCGGCACCATACAAACATTGGCGTGCTCTGGCGAGAGGCGGAGCGCCATGAAATCACGGCCAAATTTTCCGGTTCAGCCCAATTTTCGCTCTTTTTCCAGCCGCTTGGCCCAGGCCTTGGCCTGCGCCATCACATTCTTCGGCGCCGTGCCGCCAAACGAGGTCCGGCTCTGCACAGAGGATTCGACGCTGAGCACCCTCAGCGCGTCGGCCGTGATCTTCGGCTCAACCTCCTGCATGGCCTTGAGCGGCAGCTCGTGCAGCGCCACACCCTGCTTCGATGCTAGGCCGACGATGCGCCCGGTAACGTGGTGGGCGTCACGGAACGGCATTTTCAGGGTGCGCACCAGCCAGTCGGCAAGATCGGTGGCGGTGGCGTAGCCCTCGCCGGCGGCGGCCTTCATCTTTGCTTCGTCCGGCACCAGGTCCTCGACCATGCCTGTCATGGCGCGAATTGCCAGTGACAGCGCCTCGAAAGCCTCCATCGCGCCCTGCTTGTCCTCCTGCATGTCCTTTTGATAGGCGAGCGGCAGGCCCTTCATCACGATCAGCAGCGCGGTGAGCGCGCCGATCACGCGGCCGGTCTTGGCACGGACCAGCTCGGCCGCGTCCGGATTGCGCTTCTGCGGCATGATCGACGAGCCGGTGGTGAACTTGTCGCTGAGCTTGACGAGGCCGACCAAGGGCGAGGTCCAGATCACGATCTCCTCGGCGAAGCGCGACATATGCACTGCGCAGATCGCGGCCGCCGACAGCGTCTCCAGCACGAAATCGCGGTCGGATACCGCGTCGAGCGAATTGGCCATCGGACGGTCGAAGCCGAGCGCCTTTGCGGTCGCGGCGCGGTCGATCGGAAACGAGGTCCCGGCGAGCGCGGCCGCGCCCAGCGGCGATTCGTTCAACCGCTTGCGCGCGTCGGCGAAGCGGCCGCGGTCGCGGCTGGCCATCTCGACATAGGCCAGGAGATGATGACCGAAGGTCACGGGCTGCGCGGTCTGCAGATGGGTGAAGCCCGGCATCACCGTGCCGGCATGCTCCAGCGCTCGGGCGACCAGCGCCTGCTGGAACGCGGCCAGCGCCGCATCGGTCTCATCGATGGTGTCGCGGACATAAAGCCGGAAATCGGTCGCGACCTGGTCGTTGCGGGAGCGCGCGGTGTGCAGCCGGCCCGCCGCGGGCCCGATCAATTCGGACAACCGCGACTCGACATTCATATGAATGTCCTCGAGCGCGCGCTTGAAATCGAAATCGCCCTTGCCGATCTCTGACAAAATCGTGTCTAGACCTTTGCCGATATTTTTCGCATCAGCGGACGTGATGATGCCCTGCGCAGCGAGCATCGCGGCGTGGGCCTTGGACGCGGCAATGTCCTGGGCATAAAGGTGACGATCGACGTCGATGGAGACGTTGATTTCCTCCATGATCGCGTCGGGACGTTCCGAGAAGCGGCCGCCCCACATCTTGTTGCTCATGACATCTCGCTCACGAATTCGTATTTCAGCCTTGCGGTTTCATGGCCGGAGGCGGCGAAACAGCACCGCAGTTCCGGTCGTATTCCCGGCACTGCTTAGCCACATCGACCCAGGATGACAAACGATATGCCCGAGACGACCCAACCCAACCCGACCGCCAGGCCGACCGCCAAGTGGCGCATCCCGCTGGTGATCGGCGCCGTGCTGGCCGGGGCTGTGATCGGCTATGCGGGGGTCTCCAGCCTCAAGCATCCCGCGGGCGGCGATATCGCCTGCAACAGCGCGGTGGCTCTTGCGAAGAAGATCGCCCCGCTTGCCCACGGCGAGGTCGCGGCGCTGACCATGGCGACCACCCCCTTGATGCTGCCCGACCTGACCTTCGAGGACGCCAACGGCCAGCCGAAGAAGCTCTCGGACTGGCGCGGCAAGACCGTGCTGGTCAATTTGTGGGCGACCTGGTGCGTGCCCTGCCGCAAGGAAATGCCGGCGCTCGACAGCCTGCAGACCAAGCTCGGCGGCAAGGATTTCGAGGTGGTCGCGATCAACATCGACACCCGCGACCCGGACAAGCCGAAAAACTTCCTGAAAGAGGCCAATCTGACCAATCTCGGCTATTTTTCGGATCAGAAAGCCAAGGCTTTTCAAGACCTTAAGAACATAGGCAAGGCGCTGGGCATGCCGACCTCGGTGCTGGTCGACGGCAAGGGCTGCGAAATCGCCAATATCGCCGGTCCCGCCGAATGGGCGAGCGACGACGCGATCAAGCTGGTGAAGGCCGCGCTGCAGCCAGCCGCAGCCGGGTTCTGATCAGGCGACGGTGTTGAGGTTGTCGCCGATGCCGGGCGACAAATTCGCGGTGGAAGGCGTGCCGAGCAGGGTCTGAACCGCGAACTTCTCGGCGTCGAGGTTCTGCTTGGTCACGCGGGTTGCGATCTCACCCTGCAGACTACCCTGCTGCATCGACAGGATGCTGGTGACCATGCTCATCATGTCCATACGCGGCACTCCCAAAACTGGGGTTTGAGGTAACGCGCGAAAGTTAATGCTTGGGTAATCGATGGCCGCGTCAGGCTGACGCATCGGCCTCGAAATTCCCGCTAGCGCGATGATCCGCGTCTCAGGCCGTGTTCGCCGCGAAGGCCGCGCCGAGGGTGCGCAGCGCTTGCCGTGTCCGCGCATCGGACAGTTTTGAGTGAAGCATGACGTCGCGGGACGGCAATGGCGGCAGGCCAAGCCGCGGCCCGAGATCGACGGTGTCCGCCGGCGCCACCCGGCGCGCCAGCGCCGCGACCGCAAGGCCTGCGGAGATCGCAGCTCCGATCGTCGACAACCCGCCGCCGACGAATGCCTCGGTCCAGGCGATGCCGGCGGCGTCGAGCGCTTCGACCGCCATGGCACGCACGCTGCACGGCTCGGCTTGCGTCGCGAGGCGCAACGGCTCGCCCGGTCGATGGTGAAAATCGGGTGCGGCCATCCAGCCGAACGGCTCTTCGAACAGCACGTCGCCATCGCGGCGCTTGGCGTCGTGGCGGAGCACGATCGCAGCATCGAGCCTGCCGTCGTCGAATGCGCTAAGCACCGAACGCGACGTGTCGACGTGCAGCTGGATCACCAGCCCGGGATCGGTGCTGTTCATCCGCTTCAGCAGCGAGGCGAGTTCCGAGCCGACGATGTGGTGGCTGATGCCGACGACCAGCCGCCGATGCTCGACGGCAAACGAGCTGATCGCCGATTGATGCGCGGCCACCAGATTGCGCGCGGCGCCGAGGAAGGCGGCCCCTTCAGCGGACAGCCGAACCAGCCGCGGCGTTCGCTCCAGCAGCCGCCGGCCGAGGCCGTCTTCCAGACGCCTGATCTTCAGGCTGACCGCGGACTGCGTGGTCTCCAGCGCCTGCGCCGCGCGCGTGAAGCTGCTGAGATCGGCCACCAGGACGAACGCCTGGACTGCCTCGACGTCGAGTGCCTTCATGGTCATTCATTTAAATATGAAATCATTGAAATGCATTACCATACCGTTTTTCAATGAGCAAGGAGCCCCTAGGATCGGCGGCACGTCACGCCACTAGGAGAGCCACCATCATGCCGCTGACCCGCGTTTCATTGCGACGGGGCAAGCCCGCCGCCTACCGCAAGGCCGTTCTTGAAAGCCTTTATCGCGCCATGCGCGAGACCTTCGACGTGCCGGAAGGCGATCGCTTCATGACAATCTCCGAGCACGATGACGATGATTTCCTCTATGGTGCCGACTATCTCGGCATCAGGCGCAGCGATGATCTGATCATCATCCAGATTACTGTCAGCAATACCCGCCCGGTGGCGCAGAAGCAGAAGCTCTATCGACGGATCGCGGAACGGCTGACCGAAAGCCCCGGCCTGCGCGCCGAGGACATCTTCATCAACCTTGTCGAGGTGCTCCCCGAGAACTGGTCGTTCGGCAACGGTGAGGCGCAATACGTCCGATGACCGCTGCACCGCTTCTCTCACCGCGCATGAGCGGCATCACGGCATCGCCCGCATCAGTGCTGCGCCGCCGCGCCCGCGAACTGCGAGCTGCCGGGCGCGACATCATCGAGCTGTCGTCGGGCAATCTGGACTTCCCGACACCGGACCATGTGATCGCAGCGGCGCATGCAGCCGCATTGCGCGGCGAAACCCGTTACACCGATGTCGACGGCACGCCGGAACTGAAGCGGGCGGTGCAGGCCGCGCTGCTGCGCGACCATCATCTCGACTACGGCCCGGACGAGATCGTCATCACCAACGGCTCGACGCAGGCGCTGTTCAACGCGCTGCTGGCGACCCTGGCGCCCGACGACGAGGTCATCATCCCCGCGCCCTATTGGGCGCCCTATCTCGATCAGGTACGGCTGGCCGGCGCGGCGCCGGTGGTGGTGCCGTGCGCGCAGAACAACGGCTTCAAGCTGCGCGCGGAGGATTTGCAGGCGGCGATCTCGGCGCGAACCCGCTGGATCATCGTCAACAATCCGGTCAACCCATCCGGCGCGCTGTATTCGCGTGATAATCTGTCCGAGATCGCCACGGTCCTGCTGCGGCATCCGGAAATCCGGGTGCTGGCCGACGGGCTCTACGAGCACATCGTGTTCAACGGATCTCCGGCGCCGACGCTTGCGGAAATCGAGCCGCGCCTGAAGCCGCGGACGCTGACCGTCAGTGGCCTCGCCAAGAGCTACGCCATGATGGGATGGCGCATCGGCTATGCCGCCGGACCCGCGGCGCTGATCCGCGCGATGATCACGATCCAGTCGCAGACCACGTCCGGCGCGTCGTCGATCAGCCAGGCCGCGGCAATTGCCGCGCTCGACGGCGCGCAGGATGTGCTGCTTGCGCGTGCCGCCATCCTGCGCGCCAAGCGTGACCGCTTTGCCGAACTCGTGAACGAATGCGCCGGGCTGTCCTGCACACCGCCGGAAGGCACGTTCTATCTGCTGGTCGCCTGCGCCGGCATAATCGGCAAGCGCGCGCCCGACGGCAGAGTGATCCGGACCGACCGCGATTTCTCGGCCTATCTGCTCGAGGCGGCCGACGTGGCAGTGTTTCCCGGCGAGGATCTCGGGCTGTCGCCCTATATCCGCCTCAGCTTCGCCAACCCGTCATCGACCATCGAGGAGGCCGCAAGGCGGCTGAAGCGCGCCTGCGCGGCACTGCAATGACGCCTCACGGACGGACCCCGCGCCTCGCGCTGACAGCACATCTGCTCGGACTTGGAACGGGTGTGACGATGATTGTCGGTCTGGTGCCCGCGACGCTTGCGCTGCTGCGGGCACTGATCTGAAGACGCGACGATTACCGCGTCGGGATCGGCTTGTCGCCGCGATAGTCGTAGAAGCCGCGCTGGCTCTTGCGTCCGAGCCAACCGGCCTCGACATACTTCACCAGCAGCGGACACGGCCGGTACTTGGAGTCGGCCAGCCCCTCGTGCAGCACCTGCATGATCGACAGACAGGTGTCGAGGCCGATGAAATCGGCGAGCTCGAGCGGGCCCATCGGATGGTGCGCGCCGAGCTTCATCGCGGCATCGATCGCCTCGACGTTACCGACGCCTTCATACAGCGTGTAGATCGCCTCGTTGATCATCGGCAACAGGATGCGGTTGACGATGAAGGCGGGGAAATCTTCCGACACCGCGACCTGTTTGCCGAGCTTGGCGACGAACGCCTTGGCGGTGTCGAAGGTCATGTCGTCGGTGGCGATGCCGCGGATCAACTCGACCAGTTCCATCGCCGGCACCGGATTCATGAAATGAATGCCGATGAACTTCTCCGGGCGGTCGGTCGAGGCGGCGAGCCTTGTGATCGAGATCGACGACGAGTTGGTCGCGACGATCGCCTCCGGCTTCAGTACCGCACAGACCTCGTGGAAGATCTTGCGCTTGGTCTCTTCCTTCTCGATCGCGGTCTCGATCACGAGATCGCAATCGGCGAGCGCGTCGAGCGACTCGGCGGAGGCGATGCGGTCGAGCGCCTGCTTGCGGTCGCTCTCGCTGATCGCCTTCTTCGCGACCTGCCGGGTCAGATTGCCGTTGATGGTCGCCAGCGCCGACTTCAGCCGGTCGCCGGACACGTCATTGAGCACCACGTCGAAGCCGGCCAGCGCCGCCACATGGGCAATGCCATTGCCCATCTGGCCCGAACCGATCACGCCGACCTTTTTGATTGCCACCGTCATCTTGTCATCCACCGGAACGGCGCGCACATCGCGCCTGCCCAATTCCAACGATACCCGAAGTAAAGCCTTCCGGGTTGCCCAATCCGCCGGAAAACGTTTCCCGGGACCATGATGTGATGACAGGTCATCATACCCGGGTCCCATTTTCCCCCGTCGAGCACGATCCTTTCGGAAAAACGTTTCCGGATCATTGCCTCGAAAATAATAACACCGGCCGGAGCTTACCCACCCGGCCGGTGTCTTGTCGCTTACTTTCCGAGCTTGCCGAGCGCTTCGGTGAGCTCCGGAACCGCCTGGTAGAGGTCGGCGACCAGGCCGTAATCGGCGACCTGGAAGATCGGCGCGTCCTCATCCTTGTTGATGGCGACGATCACCTTGGAGTCCTTCATGCCGGCCAGATGCTGGATCGCGCCGGAGATGCCGACCGCGACATAAAGTTCCGGAGCCACCACCTTGCCGGTCTGGCCGACCTGCCAGTCGTTCGGCGCATAGCCGGCATCGACCGCGGCGCGCGAGGCGCCGACGCCGGCGCCGAGCTTGTCGGCGAGCGGCTCGATGTACTTGGCGAAGTTCTCGCGGCTCTGCATGGCGCGGCCGCCCGAGACGATGATCTTGGCCGAGGTCAGCTCGGGACGGTCGCTCTTGGCGACTTCCTCGCCGACGAACGTCGACAGGCCGGGATCGGCGGCCGCAGCGGCGTTATCGATCGCAGCGCTGCCGCCTTCGCCGGCGGCGGCGAAGGTCGAGGTGCGCACCGTAATCACCTTCTTGGCGTCCTTCGACTTCACGGTCTGGATCGCGTTGCCGGCATAGATCGGCCGCTCGAAGGTGTCGGGGGCGACGACCTTGATGATCTCGGAGACCTGCATGACGTCGAGCAAGGCCGCGACGCGCGGCATCACATTCTTGAAGCGCGAGGTCGCGGGCGCGACGAACGCGTCATAGCTAGGAGCCAGCGCGACGATCAGCGCGGCCAGCGGCTCGGCAAGGTCGTGTTCATAGGCCGGGCCTTCGGCCACCAGCACCTTGGTGACGCCGGCAAGCTTGGCGGCTGCTTCCGCCGCCGCCTTGGTGCCCTGGCCGCCACCGGCAACCAGCACATGGACATCGCCGCCGAGCTGGCTCGCCGCGGTCAGCGCCTTGTTGGTCGCGTCCTTCAGCGTCTCGTGGTCGTGTTCAGCAATCAACAGCGTCGTCATCAGAGAACCCCGGCTTCGGTCTTGAGCTTGTTCACGAGTTCGGCGACGTCCTTGACCTTGACGCCCGCCTTGCGGCCTGCCGGTTCCGCGGTCTTCAGCACTTCCAGACGCGGCGTCACATCGACGCCGTAGTCAGCGACGCTCTTGTCGTCGATCGGCTTCTTCTTCGCCTTCATGATGTTGGGCAGCGACGCATAGCGCGGCTCGTTCAGGCGCAGGTCGGTGGTGACGATCGCCGGGCCCTTGAGCTTGATGGTCTGCAGGCCGCCGTCGACTTCGCGGGTGACCTTGAAGTCGGATCCTTCGACCTCGAGCTTGGAGGCGAAGGTCGCCTGCGACCAGCCGAGCAGCGCGGCCAGCATCTGGCCGGTCTGGTTCGAGTCGTCGTCGATCGCCTGCTTGCCGAGAATGACGAGGCCGGGCTGCTCCGCCTCGACCACCGCCTTCAGGATCTTGGCAACCGCGAGCGGTTCGACATTGCCTTCGGCCTTGACCAGGATGCCGCGGTCGGCACCCATCGCAAGTCCGGTGCGAATGGTCTCGGAGGCCTGCGCGGGTCCGATCGACACCACCACCACTTCGGTCGCCTTGCCGGCTTCTTTCAGCCGCAGCGCTTCCTCGACGGCGATTTCGTCGAACGGGTTCATCGACATCTTGACGTTGGCGAGCTCCACGCCCGTCCCGTCACTCTTGACGCGGACCTTGACGTTGTAGTCGACGACCCGCTTTACCGGCACAAGAACCTTCATCGATCCTCTTTCGCTTTGATTTTATGGGTTTCGGTTGGCTGGCGCGGAACCTAAAGGTCCCGTTTCTCCCGGTCAACGCGCCAAAGCCAAAAAACCGTCCCCCGGTTTTGAACCAGTTTAGCGGTTCTGGCCCGGCACCCACAACACGTCTCCCGCTCCCTTACTGTTCTGGAAGCGGCTGGCAACGAACAGGAAATCCGACAGCCGGTTCATATACTGGATGCCAGCCTGATTGACCGGCTCGTCGGGTTGGGCGGCGAGTTCCACCATCATCCGTTCCGCGCGGCGACATATCGTCCGGGCGAGATGCAGATAGGCAGAGGCAGGCGTGCCGCCGGGCAGCACGAACGAGGTTAGCGGCGCGAGCAGGTCGTTCAGGCTGTCGATATCGCGCTCGAGCCGCTCGACCTGGCTTGCCAGCATCCGCAGACGTTCGGCCTTGCCCTCGCGTTCGGGCACCGCGAGGTCGGCGCCGAGATCGAACAGATCGTTCTGGATCCGGCCCAGCATCGCATCGACCTCGGGGCTGCCGGCAAGGTGCAGCCGCACCACGCCGATCGCGGCATTGGTCTCGTCGACAGTGCCATAGGCGGCAATGCGCAGATCGTATTTCGGCCGCCTCTCGCCGGAGCCGAGCGCGGTGGTGCCGTCATCGCCGGTGCGCGTGTAGATCCGATTGAGAACAACCATGGCAGGCTCCGGTGTTCGATGTTCGAGTCCACCACTCCGATCGGGAGAGGTGGAGAATAGCCCGACAAATCTACCTCACCTAGCGCCCCATCGCCCAGACCGCGAGCATCGCGATGACAATGGCGACGAACTGCAGCAGCACGCGCAGCCGCATCAGCTTTTGCGACGTGTTCGGCGAGCCGCCCTTCATCATGTTGATGAGGCCGAGCAGGAGCACCAGCGCGACGGCGCCGACGGCGATGGGAAGAATGATCGTGCTGAGGAGAGATGTCATTTGCGGTACATAACACCGCAGGACGCGGACTTCCACACAGCCCGGCCATGCAACCAACTGGCTTTTCAGCGCGTAATATCAGATGCTGGGTCGGTTCTCGGGCCGAGCGGTTTTCGACAATGCCGGGTGGAATGTGAAGCAGCTTCGTTACGTCACCCACGTCGTGATGGATGCCTTTTACACGTTCCTCGCCGACGACGGCTGGGCGATCGCGAGCCACATCGCGCTGTCGACGCTGATGGCGCTGTTTCCGTTCCTGATCGTGCTGACCTCGGTGGCCGGCTTCTTCGGCTCCAAGCAACTCGCCGACCAGGCGGTCGGGCTGATGCTGCAGGTCTGGCCGCGGCAGGTCGCCGAGGCGCTGTCCGGCCAGATCCACGACGTGCTGACCAACACCCGCGGCGATATCCTGACCATCGGCGCGGTGCTCGCGGTCTACTTCGCCTCCAACGGCGTCGAGGCGCTGCGGGTGGCGCTGAACCGTGCCTACGCCGTGATCGAGCCGCGGCGCTGGTACTGGCTGCGGCTGGAGTCGATCGGCTACACGCTGGTCGCGGCGTTCACCTCGCTCGCGATGGCTTTCCTGATCGTGCTCGGACCGCTGATCATCGAGGCGGCGCGGCGCTATATCCCGTTCTTCGTCGAATCGAACGAGAGCCTGCTCAACACCGCCCGTTACGGCGTCACGATCCTGGCGCTGGTCGTCGCGCTTTTCATCCTGCACGCCTGGCTGCCGGCGGGCCGTCGCAGCTTCACGCAAATCCTGCCCGGCATCATCTTCACCATGGTGGCCTCGCTGCTCTCGGGCATCGGCTTCGGCATGTACCTCGCACGCTTCGCCAACAACTACGTCACGATGTATGCGGGGCTGGCCTCGGTGGTGATCGCACTGGTGTTCCTGTATTTCATCGCCGCGATCTTCGTGTTCGGCGGCGAGTTGAACGCGGCGATCATCAAGTCGCGGTTGCCACACGGCGTGTCGCTTCATGCAGCGCAGTCGCGAGCGCCCGCGGGGACACAGGCTTGACCAGGAAGCCGTCTGCGCCGGCAGCGCGCGCCGCGGCTTCGTCCTCGGCCCGGCCGGAAATCCCGACAATCATGATGCGACCGTGCGGCGGCGGCAGCGCGCGGATGCGTTTGATCGCCTCGATGCCGCCGATGCCGGGCAGCACCATGTCCATCAGCACGGCGTCGAAGGCGCCCTGCGCGAGCCGGTCGGGCGCGGCCTCGCCCTGACCGACGAATTCGGCGTGGTGGCCGAGCTCGGTCAGGATCGTGTTGAGCACGACGCGGCCGAACGGATTGTCCTCGACACTGAGCAGCCGCAGCCCTTGCGACAGCAGCGCCGCCGCGCTCTCGCCGGAGGCGGTGCCGGCCGGCCCTTCGGCGGGCGCCAGTTCCACCTTGAGCGTGAAGGTGGTGCCCCCGCCGGCGCGCCGGTCCGCGACGATGTCGCCGCCCATGGCGCGCGCGAGCTGCCTGACGGACGACAGGCCGAGCCCGGCGCCGCCGAACCGCGCGGCGATCGAGACGTTGGCCTGCGAGAACGGCCGGAACAGGCGCTTCACCTCCGATAGCGTCAGGCCGATCCCGCTGTCGGAGATCGCGAACGCGACGCCGATCTTGTCGCCCGACCTTGCCTTGACCATGCCCACCGGCACGATACGCAGCTCGATGCTACCCTGCTCGGTGAACTTCACCGCGTTGTCGATCAGATTTTCCAGCGCCGCGCGCAGACGGACGGGATCGCCGACCGCGAAGGCAGGCAACTGGTCGGAGACCTCGACGGAAGCCTGCAGCCCCTTGGCCGCCGCGCGGCCGGCGAGCGAATCCGCTGCGTGACGCGCCAGCGTGCGCAGGTCGAAGAAATCCTGCCGGATCTCGAGCCCCGGCCCCTCGCTCCGGGCGGCGTCGACGAACAGGGTCGCAAGGCTCGCCAGATGTTCGGCGCCGGCCTTGATGGTGTCGACCCAGCGCCGCTCGCGCTCGCCGAGATCGGATGTCGCGAGCAGATTGCTGATCGCAAGGATTCCGGTGAGCGGCGTCCGCACCTCATGGGCAAAGGCGGCAAGCGCGGCATCGACCATGCCGGGACCGGCCTTCGGGGCCGGCTTGGGCACGGCCCGCTTGCGGCGCGGCCTGGCCGCCACCTTGGCGGCGCGGGCCTTGGCAGTTCGTGTTTTGGCAGTTCGTGTCTTGGCAGCACGCGGTTTGGCGGCGCGCGCCTTCGGCGGCGTCCTTTTGGATGGCCGCTTGCTGCGCCGTGCGCGCGATTTTGACGCCATGGTCTCCGTGATCCCCACCCCGGTCAACAACATGGCATGCCAGGCGTGCCGGAGTCACGGCGACGTTTACGGCGCGCCCGCGCAAAACGCCATCATGCGATCAATTGGCCAGAATCTACGGCAAGCCGACCAGGCGGCGGATATCGGCCGGGCTCGCCCCAGCCGCCCGCAATTCGCGCAGTCCGGTCGCCTGGGTCGATTTCGACAGCTTTTGGCCGGCCGCGTCTCGGATCAGCCGGTGGTGCCGGTAGTTTGGCGCGGGCAGGCCGAGCAGTTCCTGCAACAGCCGATGCACGCTGGTCGACCAGAACAGGTCAACGCCCCTGACGACATCGGTAACGCCCTGCAGGGCGTCATCGATCACGACCGAGAGATGGTAGCTGGTTGGGGTCTCCTTGCGCGCCAGGATCACGTCGCCCCAGGCCTCAGGCCGGGCCACGACGTCTCCGCTCTCGCCAGCCGGCCCCTCGCCCGCTTCCAGCCAACGCAGCTCACCGGCGCGCGCGCGGGCTGAGGCCATGTCGAGCCGCAACGCGAACGGCACACCCTGCCCGATCAGCCGGTCGCGCGCCGCGGCCGACAGCGATTTGGCCAGCCCCGGATAAAGCGGCGCGCCGTCCGGATCGCGCGGCCACGCGCCGCCGGCCTCGCGCTCCGCGACCAGCCGCGCGATCTCGGCCCGGCTTTCGAAGCTCGG
This sequence comes from Bradyrhizobium sp. USDA 4504, assembly GCF_054063995.1. Classification (NCBI taxonomy): domain Bacteria; kingdom Pseudomonadati; phylum Pseudomonadota; class Alphaproteobacteria; order Hyphomicrobiales; family Nitrobacteraceae; genus Bradyrhizobium; species Bradyrhizobium sp. USDA 4504. Next base: position 6,146,146 of record NZ_JBSSGV010000001.1, read on the forward strand.
GTAGACCAGCCGCTGGGCCGACAGGCGGTCGAGCGCCGCGCCATAGGCGCCGAAATGCTCGGACTGCCGCCGCACCGGGGTCTCCCAGGCGATGCCGAGCCAGGCCAGATCCTCATAAATCGCCTGCTCGAATTCCGGCCGGCAGCGCGTCGCGTCGATGTCCTCGATCCGCAGCAGCAAGCGTCCGCCCGACTGCCGCGCGAGGTCGTGGTTGAGCAGCGCCGAATAGGCGTGGCCGAGATGCAGGTAGCCGTTCGGACTCGGCGCGAAGCGGAAAACGGGTGGCATGGTGATCGGTCACGCGTCATTGCCGGACTTGCCCCGGCGACTCTGGTTCATGCGCCCGGACAAGACTCTGTTACGATAGGAGATCGATGCGCGGGTCAAGCCCGCGCCTGACAAGCCGATGCAGACCCCGCAAATGCTGATTCACCTCGAAACCCAGGCCGACCTCGACGACGCGATCCATAAACTTGTCGAGCAGGACCGCCGCCTGCGCCCGATCCTGGAGCTGACCGGCATGCCGGCGATCCGGCAGCGCGAGCCCGGATTTGCCGGGCTTGCCGCGATCATCTGCGGCCAGCAGCTCTCGACCGCGAGTGCGGCGGCGATCTGGGGGCGCGTCAGCACGGCGTTCGACCCGTTCCACCATGACGCGATCCGCAAGGCGCGGGCCGACCGGCTCGGCCGGCTCGGGCTGTCGGCGGCCAAGATCAAGACGCTGAAGCACATCGCGCGCGAGCTCGCCGAGGAGCGGCTGAACCTCGACGTCCTTGCCAATGAGGAGGCCGATGCGGCGCACAACACGCTGACGGCGCTGCCCGGGATCGGCCCGTGGACCGCCGATGTCTATCTGCTGTTCTGCCTCGGCCATGGCGATGCCTGGCCCGCGGGCGACCTCGCCGTGCAGGAAGCGGTCAAGGTCGGGCTCGGCTTGAAGGAGCGGCCGACGCCGAAGCAGATGGCGCCGCTTGCGGAGCCGTGGCGTCCGCTGCGCGGCGCCGCAGCGCATCTGTGGTGGGCATATTATCGCGTGCTCAGAAATCGCGAGGGCGTGATCGCCGGTGCAAAGTAGTCGTGGAGAAAAACACACCAACTGCGTGATCGCGTGATATAGAATCAGCAGAGATATAGTTTTTCAATTTGCCGGCCTCGCCCATTTTGCACGCGCAGCACGTCCTTATTGCAAGGAGACGGACCTGATTTCTTTCCGTATCCCGCTGACGCTTCTCTCGTTATCCCTGGGCGCGATCGCCGCGGCGTGGTGGTGGCTCGGCATCCCGGTCGACCTGCCGCGCGCGCCGATCGATCCGAACGACAAGGTGCAATGCATCTCGTACGCGCCGTTCCGTAACAATCAGACATCGCTTTCGCCGGCGACGCAGGTCTCGCCGGAACAGATCGCGGAAGACCTCGCGCAACTCGCGAAGATATCCGACTGCATCCGCACCTATGCGACCGATCTTGGTCTCGATCAGATTCCCGCACTCGCGGCCAAGGCGGGGCTGAAGGTCATCCAGGGCATCTTCCTCGATCGAGACCGCAAGAAGAATGCAACGCAGGTCGCCACCGCGATCCGCCTCGCCCAGGAATATCCGGAAACCATCATCGCGCTCGTGGTCGGCAACGAAGTCTTGCTACGCAAGGAAATGTCGGCTTCCGACCTTGCCGCCACGATCCGCTCGATCAAGGCGCAGGTCTCCGTGCCCGTCACCTATGCCGACGTCTGGGAATTCTGGCTGAGCAATCGCGAGCTTTCCGACGCCGTCGACTTCGTCACGGTTCACATCCTGCCCTATTGGGAAAATGTTCCAATCCGGGCGGAAGATGCCGCCGCTCACGCCGACGAGATGCGCCGGCAGATCGCCGCGGCTTTTCCAGGCAAGGAAATCTTTATCGGAGAAATCGGCTGGCCCAGCGAGGGGCGCATGCGCGAGTCCGCGCTGCCGTCCCGCATCAATCAGGCGCGAGTGGTTTCGGAGGTCCTCGACCTTGCCCGGCGCCAGCATTTCCGCGTCAACCTGTTCGAGGCCTATGATGAAGGCTGGAAGCGGGAGATCGAGGGCACGGTCGGCGGCTCCTGGGGCCTGTTCGATTCCGAGCAGCGCATGCCGAAATATCCGCCGGGCCAACCGGTCAGCAATTTTCCGCTCTGGAAGCTGCAAATGGTCAGCGGAATGGGCCTGGCGATCCTCGTCTTCGGCGCGGCATGGCTGACCTTACGCCGCAAGCCGAGAAAGCCCGCATTCGCGTCGTGGCTTGCAGTCGCGCTATCGGCGACCACGGCTGGCATCCTGTTTGGCGTCGCCGAGCAGAGATTGGTCTATGAAAGCTACGGAACGGGAGGCTGGCTTGTGTGGGGCTCGCTGCTGGTGGCGGCCACGGCTTCGCCGGTGTTGAGCGCCGACGCCCTGATGTCGGGCCGCGCACCGCCCAGCTTTTTCGAAGTGTTGGGTCCGAAGGGTCACCACACTGAATCGGTGCTGGCAACCCTGCACGGACTGGCCTTGATGATCACCGTCGTGATCGGCACGGCGACCGCAATCGGTCTCGTGTTCGACCCGCGCTTCATTGATTTCCCTTTCGCGCCTCTCACCATGGCGGCGGTGCCCTTTGCGGCCGTGACGCTGCTCAATCCTCCCACGAAGGGAATCCGCCCACTGGCGGAGTCGATCTTTGCCGGCATTTTCATTGCAACGGCGATCTACACAGGATTCAACGAAGGGGCGGAGAACTGGCAGTCGCTGTGGACCTGCGCGGCCTTTGTCCTGCTCGCGGTGACGCTGTTGCGGGCGCGTGCTTGACAACGCGACCTAGAGCGTTTCCCGTTCCGATGGAATCGGAACGGCGCTCTAGATTCTTGTTTTGACGCGTTTTCTTCACGCGAACCGGTATCCACTTCGCTCGAAAACGCTCTAGCCGCGCAGCCTGACGCGATCCTCGCGCGCGCAGTCGGTGACGAAGCCGATGACGGCGCGCACCGCGGGAAGCTCGACCAGATCGGGATGGGCGAGCAGCCAGAGATCGGAAAGGCTCGAGAGCTTTTGCGGCGCGACCCGCACCAGATCGGGGTAGTCGGCCCCGACCAGGCAGGACAGCGCGCAAATCCCGAGCCCGGCCCGCGCCGCCGCGAGCATGTCGCCCTGCGATGAACAGCGCATCACCAGCGTGCCCTGTCGGGTGATGACGTCGCTCCAGCGCGCCAGATGCGCGTTCGAGGCCTGGTCGGCAAAGCCGATCACATGGTGGCCCCGCCACTCGTCCCGCCGCTCCGGCAGCTTGCGGCCTGCCGCATAGTCGCGGGAAGCGTAGAAGCCGGTGCCGAGCCGCCCGATCTTGCGCCCGATCAGGTTCTCCTCGCCCGCATCGACCGGCCGTAGCACCACGTCGGCCTCGCGGCGGCGCACGCTGGCCGGGAACGGATGGGTGATGATCTCGAGCTGGATGTTGGGGTGATCGCGCAGGAACGGGCCGAGGCGCGGCATCAGCCAGTGCGCGGCCAGCGTCGCGCCGATCGACAGCTTCACGACACCGCGCGCCTGCCCACCGGTGGCGGACGCGGCCGCCTCCGCGCGCAAGGCCGCCGCGGCCATCGCTTCGGCGTGCTCGCGGAATTTGCGGCCATGCGACGTCAGCGACAGGCCGTCATTGGAACGCGCGAACAGGCGGGTGCCGAGTTGCTGCTCGAGCGCCGCGACGTTGCGGCCGACGGTGGGATGGCTGATGCGCAGCCGCCGTGCCGCCCCGGCAAGGCTGCGTGTCTCCGCCACCGCGACGAATGTCTTGCAAAGCTCCCAGTCCATGCCGCTCCCCTTCTTGCGACATCGTTCATTTCTGGTCGATCCGATGTTCAATATTGAACGTCATGACCGAGCCGTCCAGCCTTATATTGCCGCGCCAAGAGCGCCACCGCTCCAGCCATCACAATAAATCGCGATCCGCCCCGGCTGCCGGCCGGGCGACGCGCATGGAGGATCCGAAAATGACGCTGCCCGTTTCGCTCGCCAACAGGCTTGAACTGCCGGTCGTCGGCTCCCCGCTGTTCATCGTCTCGGGGCCCGAGCTCGTGATCGCGCAGTGCAAGGCCGGCATCGTCGGCTCGTTCCCGGCGCTGAACGCCCGCCCGGCCGAAAAGCTCGACGAATGGCTGACCCAGATCGAGAACGAGCTCGGCGAGTACCAGGCGCTGCATCCGGAAAAGAAGGTCGCACCCTACGCCGTCAACCAGATCTGCCACGCCTCCAACGACCGGCTGATGCGCGACATGGAAACCTGCGTGAAGCACAAGGTACCCGTGATCATCACCTCGCTGCGCCCGCCGTCCGAGATCGTCGAGGCCGCGCACTCCTATGGCGGCGTGGTGTTCCACGACGTCATCAATGTAAAGCACGCGCGCAAGGCCGCCGAGCAGGGCGTCGACGGCCTGATCCTGGTCTGCGCCGGCGCGGGCGGCCACGCCGGCACGCTGTCGCCGTTCGCGCTGGTGCGCGAGGTCAAGCAATGGTTCAAGGGCACGATCCTGCTGTCGGGCGCGATCTCCGACGGCTGGAGCATCGCATCCGCGCTCGCGCTCGGCGCCGACCTCGCCTATATCGGCACCCGCTTCATCGCGACCGCGGAAGCCAACGCGGATATCAGGTACAAGCAGGCGCTGACCGAATACGCCGCGCACGACATCATCTATTCGAACCTGTTCACCGGCGTGCACGGCAACTATCTCGGACCGTCGATCGCGGCGGCAGGCCTCGATCCGGGCAACCTGCCGGTCGCCGACAAATCCAGCATGAACTTCGGCTCCGGCGGCAACATGAAGGCCAAGGCTTGGCGCGACATCTGGGGCTCGGGCCAGGGCATCGGCCAGATCACCGACGCCCCGCCGGTCGCCGAACTGGTGGCGCGGCTCAAGTCCGAGTTCGCCGCGGCGCGCAGCGACTTTCTGCGCACCAGCGCCTGACGCTGTTTCACAAAGTCCGGGAGTGAACCATGAAACGAGCGCAACACGCGCTTGCAGCCGCGCTTGCGGTCTGCGCGATCGCCGGCACGGCCGCCGCCGACAACGGCAACGAAGCGATCCGAATCGGCCAGACGCTGCCCTATAGCGGACCGGTCTCCGGCTTCGGCACCATCGGCCGCGCCCAGGAAGCGTTTTTCGCGAAGGTTAACGCGGAGGGCGGCATCAACGGCCGGCAGGTGAAATTCATCACGTTGGACGACGCCTATTCGCCGCCGAAGACCGTCGAGCAGACCCGCAAGCTGGTGGAGCAGGAGGAGGTGCTGATGATGTTCGGCTCGCTCGGAACCGCCACCAACAACGCCGTGCACCGCTATCTCAACAGCAAGAAGATCCCGCAATTGTTCGTGCTGAGCGGCGCGACCAAATGGGCCGACCCGAAGACCTATCCGTGGACCATGCCAGGCATGGCGTCCTACGAATCTGAGGGCGTGGTCTATGCCAAATATGTGCTGCAGGCCAAGCCCGACGCAAAGATCGCGATCCTTGCGCAGAACAACGATTTCGGCCGCGACTATGTCGCCGGCTTCAAGCGTGCGCTCGGCGGCAAGGCCGCGAGCATGATCGTCGCGGAAGCGAGCTACGAGACCTCAGCGCCCACCATCAGCTCGCAGCTCGCGACCCTGAAGGCGTCCGGTGCCGATGTGCTGTTCGGTGTCGTGCTCGGCAAGTTCACGCCGCAGATGATCAAGGGCGTGGCCGAGATCGGCTGGAAGCCGGACCTGTTCTTCGTGCCGACCTCCGCGTCGTCGATCTCGTTCCTGGAGCCCGCCGGGCTCGAGAACGCGGTCGGCCTGATCTCGTCCAGCAACCAGAAGGACACGATGGATGCGCAATGGGCCGATGATCCCGCCGTGAAGGACTATCTTGCCTTCATGAAGCAGTACCTGCCCAATGCGGACCTCAGCAACTCGAACTACTCGGCGGGCTATCATTATGCGACACTGCTGATGGCCGTGCTGAAGGCCTGCAAGAACGATTTCAGCCGCGAAAACATCATGCGCCAGGCGGCGTCATTGCGCGACGTTCCGCTGCCGCTATTGTTGCCGGGCATGACGGTATCGACCGGGCCGGACGACTACCTGCCGTTCCAGCAGTTGCGGCTGCGCCGGTTCAACGGCAAGAGCTGGATCAGCTTCGGCGAGATCCTGGACGATCGCTAGAAGACGAGGCGCGACATGATCATCAGCGGCGAAAGACAGATCAGCTACGGCGACATTCACGCCCGCATCGCGCGGGCGGCCAGCGGCTTCCGGGCGCTCGGCGTGCAGGGCGGCAAGCCGGTCGGCATGATGCTGCGCAACGATTTCGCGCTGTTCGAGGTGGTCGCGGCTTCGGCCGCGCTCGGCAGCCCGGTGGTGCCGATCAACTGGCATCTGAAGGCCGACGAGGTCGCCTACATCCTGTCCGACAGCGGCGCCGACACGCTGGTCTGCCACGCCGATCTGCTGCCGCAGATCCGCGACGGGCTACCGCCGGCAATCAAGCTGCTCGTGGTGACGACGCCGCCGGAGATTGCCGCGGCCTATGGCGTGGCGCCGGCGCTCACCCGCGTGCCCGACGGCATGACCGACTGGGACGTCTGGCGCGAGACGCATCAACCGCTGACCGACGCGCCGATCGGCGCGGCGCCGATGTTCTACACGTCGGGCACTACCGGACTGCCGAAGGGCGTCAAGCGCAAGCCGATGCGGCTCGAGCAGCAGGCGGCGGCCGCGCCGCGTCGGCGCCATCACCTATGGCGTCAAGCCGAACGAGGATCAGGTGATCCTGATGAACGGTCCGATGTATCATTCGGCGCCGCACTCCTACGGAATGCTCGCGTTCCGCAACGGCTGCAAGATCGTGCTTGAGCCGCGCTTCGATCCGGAAGATCTGCTGCAACTGATCGAGCGCCACCATGTCACCCACATGCATATGGTGCCGACCATGTTCGTGCGGCTGCTGCGCCTGCCCGAGGAGACGCGGCGCCGCCACGACCTGTCGTCGCTGCGCTTCATCGTCCACGGCGCGGCGCCCTGCCCTGTCGACGTCAAGCGCGCGATGATCGAGTGGTGGGGACCGGTCATCAACGAATATCTCGGCTCGACCGAGACCGGCATCCCGGTCTGGCATTCGTCAGCCGAAGCGCTGGCCAAGCCCGGCACCGTCGGCCGCGCGATCGAAGGCGGCATCGTCAAGATCTTCCGGCCCGACGGGACGCAATGCGACGTCGGCGAGCCCGGCGAGATCTTCATGCGTCAGACGTTGATCTCGGACTTCGACTATCACGGCAACGCCAAGGCGCGCGCCGAGGCCGATCACGACGGACTGATCAGCGTCGGCGATGTCGGCTATCTCGACGCGGACGGCTATCTGTTCCTGTGCGACCGCAAGCGCGACATGGTGATCTCGGGCGGCGTCAACATCTATCCCGCCGAGATCGAGAATGCCCTTATCGGCATGGCAGGCGTCCGCGACTGCGCGGTGTTCGGCGTTCCCGACGACGAATACGGCGAGCGGCTGTTCGCCTGCGTCGAGCCGGAAGCAGGCATCACGCTTTCGGTTGCGGCGATCCAGGATTTCCTGCGCGACAAGCTCGCCAATTTCAAGGTGCCGAAGGATATCCGCTTCATGGACGCGCTGCCGCGGGAAGCCACCGGCAAGATCTTCAAGCGCAAGCTGCGCGACCTCTACCGCGAAGGACAGCTCGGCTGAACGATCTGACGGCGAAGCGAACGGCGTTTGAAACTTAGTTGCTGTTGCAAACGGCCGGCAATCGACGCAACGATGCCGGCACATCCTGAGCCCGCATCACCGCCATGAACTCGACCGACTTCATCGTCATCCGCAACGATCTGCAGCAGTGCAAGGTGATCGAGACGCAGTTGCCCGATGCCGCGGCGCTGCCGGCCGATGCGCTGCTGGTGAAGGTGACCCGCTTCGCCTTCACCGCCAACAACATCACCTACGCCGTGATCGGCGAGCAGCTGAAATACTGGCAGCTGTTCCGGGCGCCCGAAGGCTACGGCATCATCCCGGTGTGGGGCTTCGGCGAGGTGCTGGTATCGAAACATCCGATGATCGCAGCCGGCGAAACGCTGTTCGGCTATTTCCCGATGGCGACCCATCTGGTGATCGAGGCTACCGACGTCAGCAAGCGCGGCCTGCGCGACGGCGCCGCGCACCGGCAGGAGGTCTCGCCGGTCTACAACGCTTACGCCCGCGTCTCCGGCGATCCGACCTATGCCGGCCGGCAGGGCGATTTCCGCGCGCTGCTGCTGCCGCTGTTCATGCTGTCCTTCCTAGTCGACGACTTCCTGGCCGAGAATGCGTTCTACGGCGCACGCCGCGTCATCCTGTCGTCGGCCTCGAGCAAGACCGCGTTCGGCCTCGCCCATCTCGTGCACAAGCAGGGTATCTCCGTGATCGGGCTGACCTCCAAGGGCAATGTCGATTTCGTCAGCTCGCTCGGTTGCTATGACGAGGTCGTCACCTATGACCAGGTTGCCGCGATCCCGGCGGCCGAGCCGACAGCCTATGTCGACATGGCCGGCAACAGCGCGCTGCGCGAAAGTCTGCACCGGCACTTCGGCACGCAGATGGTCTATTCCGGCCGGGTCGGGCTCACGCATCGCGCGAGCGAGCCGGAGGAGCCGACGCTGCCCGGCGCCAACCCGGTGTGGTTCTTCGCCCCGGACCAGATCCGCAAGCGCGCCAAGGAATGGGGTCCGGGCGGCATCGACCAGCGTTTTGGCGTCGCCTGGGCGGAGCTCGTGCCGCATCTGCCCATTTGGCTCGACGTCGTCGAGCGGCGCGGCCCGGCCGCGGTGCGCGAGGCCTATCTCGATACCCTGCAAGGCCGCGTTCCACCGGATCAAGGCCTGATCCTGTCGCTGGCCGAATAGGCGCTATCTCGTCGCGCCCTTTCTGCACGCCTTCGAATGGGTATAGGCTTCGCGGAAAGGGAACGCCGCCAAGAAAATATCAGCAAGGCGGCCGATGGCGAGAAACGCTCAATGCTCGACAAGACGGACGATATTTCGGTCGCCGCCGACAATTGGCTTGTGCAGTTCGAAGATGCGCTGGCGAGCCCGGACGATGTGCTGCTGAAGCCACTGTTCCATCCCGACAGCTACTGGCGCGACGTGCTGGCGCTGAGCTGGAACATCCAGACCGTCAACCGGGCCTTCGCAATCATCGAGGAGCTGCCGGCGCATGCGCGTCGCAGCGCGCCGCATGACTTCCGCATCGATGCCGAGCGCGCGGCGCCGCGCCGCGTGACGCGCGCCGGCACCCATGCGATCGAGGCGATCTTCAAATTCGAGACGGCGGTCGGCCGCGGCCATGGCATCGTGCGGCTGATCCCCGATGCCGCCGACGACGATCGCCTGAAGGCCTGGACCTTGCTGACGGCGCTCGAGGAGCTGAAGGGTTTTGAGGAGCAGCAGGGCCACACCAGGCCGCGCGGGCAGTCCTATTCGCGCGACTTCCGCGGCCCCAACTGGCTCGACCTGCGCAAGGCATCCGCCGAATATGCCGACCGCAACCCTGATGTGCTGGTGGTCGGCGGCGGACAGGCCGGGCTTGCGATCGCCGCGCGGCTGCAGCAGCTCAAGATCGACGCGCTGATCGTCGACCGCGAAGCACGCGTCGGCGACAATTGGCGCAAGCGCTATCACGCGCTGACCCTGCACAACCAGGTACAGGTCAATCACCTGCCCTACATGCCATTCCCGCCGAACTGGCCGACCTACATCCCGAAGGACAAGCTCGCCAACTGGTTCGAAGCCTACGTCGACGCCATGGAGCTGAACTTCTGGACCGGCACGGAATTTGTCGGCGGCAGCTATGACGACGCAACGGGGCGTTGGACCGTCGAGCTGCGCCGCGCCGACGGCACGACACGGACAATGCAGCCGCGCCATGTCGTGATGGCGACCGGCGTCAGCGGCATTCCCAATCTGCCCGACATCCCCGGTTTGAAAGATTTTGGCGGCAAGGTGATGCATTCCAGCCGCTACGAGGACGGCGAGAACTGGACCGGCAAGCGCGCGCTGGTGATCGGCACCGGCAACAGCGGCCACGACATCGCGCAGGACCTGCATTCCTCGGGCGCCGAGGTCACGCTGGTACAGCGCTCCTCGACGCTGATCACCAATATCGAGCCGTCGGCGCAGCTGGCCTATGCCGCCTACAATGAAGGTACGCTCGAGGACAACGATTTGATCGCGACCTCGATGCCGCTTGTGCTCGCCAAGCGCAGCCATGTGCTGATGACCGAGCAGTCGAAAGAGCTCGACAAGCCGCTGCTCGACGGCCTCGCGCGCAAGGGCTTCAAGCTCGATTTCGGCGATGGCGGCACCGGCTGGCAGTTCAAATACCTGACCCGCGGCGGCGGCTACTACTTCAACGTCGGCTGCTCCGATCTGGTCGCGAGCGGTGCGGTCGCGCTGCGGCAATTCGCCGACATCGACACCTTCGTGAGCGAGGGCGCGCGGCTGAAGAACGGCGAGATCGTTGCCGCCGACCTGATCGTGCTCGCGACCGGCTACCGGCCGCAGGAAGAGCTGGTCAAGAAACTGTTCGGCGAGGCGATGGCCGCGCGCGTCGGCCCGATCTGGGGCTTTGGCGACGGCCAGGAACTGCGCAACATGTACACCCGCACGCCGCAGCCCGGCCTGTGGTTCATCGCCGGCAGCCTCGCGCAATGCCGCATCAACTCGCGCTATCTCGCATTGCAGATCAAGGCGATCGAGGAAGGCCTGTTGCCGCGCGACGTCGGGCCACGGGCGGATTTTTCCTAACCCCACCATCGTCATTCCGGGCTGGTCCGAAGGACCAGACCCGGAATGACGAGCTTCCGGGTTCGATGCTGCGCATCGCCCCGGAATGACGGCTCAGAGGAGAGACAACATGCCAACCACCCTCGGCACCGGCGAACACCGCTATCGCGTGGTGGAGAACTTCGCAAAACTCCCCGACGGCTGGAGCCTGACCGATGTTGCCTCCGTCGCGGTCGACAGCAAGGACCGCGTCTACGTTTTCAACCGCGGCGACCATCCGATGGTGGTGCTCGACCGCGATGGGAATTTCATCAAGAGCTGGGGCGAAGGCGAGTTCTCGCGTGCCCACGGCCTGCATATCGACGCCGACGACAATCTCTATTGCACCGATGACGGCGACCACACCGTGCGCAAATGCTCGACCGACGGCAAGGTGCTGCTGACGATCGGCATCCCGAACAAGCCGGCGCCGTTCATGAGCGGCGAGCCGTTCCACCGCTGCACCCATACCGCGCTGTCGCCGAAGGGCGAGATCTATGTCTCCGATGGCTACGGCAATGCCTGCGTCCACAAATACACGCCGGATGGCAAGCTGATCAAAACCTGGGGCGAGCCCGGCACCGACCCCGGCCAGTTCAACATCGTGCACAACATCGCGACCGACGCCGATGGCTGGGTCTATGTCGCCGACCGCGAGAACCACCGCGTCCAGGTGTTCGACGGCAACGGCAGATACGAGACGCAGTGGAACAACCTGCACCGGCCCTGCGCGCTGTGCTGCTGCGGCGGTGGCAAGCAGCCGAACTTCGTGATCGGCGAGCTCGGCCCCGGCATGGCGGTGAATCGCAAGGTGCCCAATCTCGGCCCGAGACTGTCGATCGTGGATCACACCGGCAAGCGCATCGCGCGCCTCGGCGGCGAGCAAGGCCCCGGCGTCGAGACCGGCAAATTCCTGGCGCCGCACGGCATCGCGCTGGATTCCCGCGGCGACATCTATGTCGGCGAAGTCGGCGTCACCGACTGGAAGACCAGCTTTCCGGACACCGAGATGCCGGCCGCGGTGCGCGTGACGCGGTGCCTGCAGAAGCTGGAGAAGGTTTAGATTCAGTCTCCCACCGTCACTCCATCACCGTCACGCTGAGGAGCGCGCATCGCGCGCGTCTCGAAGGGTCGACGGCCCCCGGCTGGTGGCCGTGCATCCTTCGAGACGCCGCTTCGCGGCTCCTCAGGATGACGGGTCGAAAAGCGTTCCCGCGCAATCAAATCTCGCCGATCACCTCGCGGCGGCGCTGCTCGGATTCTTCCGCGTAGCGCCGCATGGCGTGCGCTTCGGTGAGCAGGCCGATCGGCCGGCGGTCACCTTCGACCACGGCGAGCGATTCCGCTTCGGCCGCGTCGAACACCGCGATCGCCTCCTGCACGTTCATGCCGGGATGCAGCACCACATCGGCATAGCGCAGAATCGCGGCAAGCCCCTTGTCGGCCTCGATATCGGGCGCATGCGCTTCGGCGACCAGCGCAAGCCCGGCGTAATGCCCCTCGCCGTCGACCGCGACGACCTGGGTCTTCGAGCCCGGGGGGAATTCCTCGCGGAACGCCTCGATCGGCATCGCGGCGTTCACCGTCGTCATGTCCTGCCGCATCATCTTGCCGACCGTGAGATCGCGGATCCAGCCGATATCGGCGGCGCTGCGGATGGTCTCGCCGCGCAGATGCAATCGCCAGGTCGCGAACGAATAGCCGAATAGCTCGCGCGTGATCGTGGTCGAGATGATGACCGCGACCAGCACCGCGGTGGTAAGCCAGAGGTTGCCGGTGGATTCCAGCGCGATGAACGACATCGTCAGTGGACCGCCGATCACCGAGGCCGACAGCGCGCTCATGCCGATCACCGCATAGGCGTTGGGGTCGAGGTTCAGCCCCGGCCACACGATGTCGACGCCGGCGGCGAACAGCCGGCCGCCGAGCGCGCCCATGAACAGCGTGGCGAAGAACAATCCGCCACGAAAGCCCGAGCCGAGCGAGATGATCGAGGCCACCGCCTTCAGCGCGAACACGCCGGCGATGAAGGCAAGCGGCATCGCCACGATGCCGGCGAAGCGCAGCGCGCCATGGCCCGACGACATCACCTGCGGCGTCAATAGCGCCATCGCGCCGACCGCAAGCCCGCCGAGCGCCGGCCGCAGCGGCGGCCACAGCCGGCTCTTGGTCAGCAGCGCCTCGCACAGCGTCACCCCGCGCATGATCGCAATGCCGGTCAGGGCCGCGACCATGCCGAGCAGCGCTGCAATCGCAAGATCCCGTCCGAGCACATCGCCGACGGTTCCGACGCCGACGCCGAGCGGCAGCGGTTCGAAGGCATGGGCAACGAAGTAGCCGGTCACCGCCGCCACGCCGACCGGGGTCAGGCTGGCCGGCGTATAGCCGCCGATCACAAGCTCGAAAGCGTAGAACGCACCCGCAAGCGGCGCGCTGAAGGCGCCGGCGATCGCCGCCGCCGCACCGCAGCCCACCATGATTCGCTGGTCGTTGCGGCGGAGGTGAAAGCCGCGCCCGAGCGAGGCGGCGAGGCCGCTGGAGAGCTGGGTGTAGCCGGCCTCGAGCCCGACCGAGCCGCCGACGCCGCTTGACCAGATCGTCTGCAGCGCCACGATCATGCTGCCGCGGAACGACATCCGCCCGCCATAAAGCGCGTTGGCCTCGATCGGGTCGATTTCGCGGGCCGGCCGGACCCGGAGCAACAGAAGGAACGCAAATCCCAGCAGCAGGCCGCCGATCGTGGGAACCACGAGCGCGCGCACGGGATCGATGCTGGGCTGGCTCGACAACCGGTCGCCGGGCGGCAGATTGAACAGCACCGAATGCAGCACCGTGACGAGGCTGCTCATGACCGCCACCACGAGGCCGCCAATGGCGCCGATCAGCACCGCCAGCACCACAAGGCTCGTCTCGTGCGCGCGCACGAACGCGCGCAACCGGCGCGGCGCCTCGAGATAGCTTGAGGTCGTGGTCATCGGCAAGGTCCGTCACTGGCCGACAGGGCCTTGCGGCTCCCTTTACGGGCCTCGCGGGTGGGAGGCAATCGGGGCAGGAACATGGCAGGGCGCGGCGGATAAGCCGCTCATTGCTCTTCACAATCCCGTCACGCTGCCTGTAGTATGTGAGTGCATGCTGCTTCGCAGCTAATGGGAGTCAGGAGCGTTATTTGAACGCACATGTCTCGCAAGGCGGTTGGCCGGTGCTGGTCTTGAATGCGGACTTCCGGCCGCTGAGTTATTACCCGCTGTCGCTCTGGTCCTGGCAGGACGCGATCAAGGCGGTGTTCCTCGATCGTGTCAACATCGTCGAATATTACGACCGGGCGGTACGAAGTCCTTCCTTCGAAATCCAGCTGCCGAGCGTCGTATCCCTCAAGTCCTTCGTCAAGCCGACCACCCACCCCGCCTTCACCCGGTTCAACGTTTTCCTGCGCGACCGATTCAGCTGCCAGTATTGCCTGTCGGGCGACGATCTCACCTTCGATCACATCATTCCGCGCAGCAAGGGTGGCCAGACCACCTGGGAAAACGTCGTCGCCGCCTGCTCGCCCTGCAATTTGCGTAAGGGCAATCTGACGCCGCAGCAGGCCAAGATGTTTCCGAAGCAGACGCCCTACGCCCCGACCGTGCATCAGCTGCATCGCAACGGCCGGCTGTTTCCGCCGAACTATCTGCACGAGAGCTGGCTCGATTATCTCTACTGGGATACTGAGCTCGATCCGTAGAGCGCGCTGGCGCGCATCGTCGTCCCATCGAATGCAAGCCGTACTGCTGTGATTTGGATCAGGCGGGTCGCTTGGTGAGGGCCGCTTCACCCTCCTCGCGCCCGGGAACGCTGACGTGGACCTCGTGCCCCATCCTGATCGCCAGAGCCGCGGCGGCCGCCGCGGATTCGAATGCAGCTTCCTTGGTGGCGTATCCGCCGTTGAGATTGCCGTCGTGCAGGACGCCCCATTCCTCGCCGGCTGCAATCACCGCATATTGAGCCAATCCCATCGTCTCCTCCTTGCGCCAGCGGCGCTGCGTCAGGTCTCATTCCGCTTGTATCTGTCGCGGACGACCTCCTCGCCGGCCTGCACCGTGCGCCTGCTGCGAAAATGGTGTTGAAGCACGCCGAAGATCAAAGCGGTCAGCAGCACGAGCGCTCCGATGCCGTAGATGATCTCAAGGCCCATATCCATTTGGTCTCTCCAGGCCCTGTTCTCAAAGCCTTGTTCTCGAAGCCTTGCTCTCTTGCCGCCCGCCGGGGCGGCATCGTTCATCCGCTCTTCGCGGCACTGTCGATGCTTTCGCGGTGAATTTCGCGGGCGTCGCTGCCGATCACCGAGATGTAGTAGCCGCGGCCCAGATATTCCTGTCGGGTCTCCGCAAGGTCGATGGCGAGCCGCTTGGCCACCGCAATGGCTTCATCGCGGTCGGCAACCGGCTGACCGGTTGCATCGATCACGCGCTCATCATTCACGATCGCGAAATGAAAGGCGGACATTGGCTATCTCCGCGCATCAATGCGTGTTCGATTCATGCCACTTTTCCAGGTCCGGCTTCTCGTCTCCGGAGGCCTTCGCGTCTCCTGAGCGCCTCGCATCTCCGGAGCGCTGCTCCTTCTCCGGGTTTCCCTTCCACGGCTTGTCGGTTTGCGCGTGGGAACCCCAGTCGCTCGAGCGTCCGGAATCCTGCGTTACCGGCTTTCTGTTCATGACAATCTCCTCAAGAACAGAAGCATCTGTATCCCGATGTGTTCCTAACCCGCCGCGCTCAAGGTCCGCCCGCAACCGAGCATAACCAGCGCATCGAGGTCGATCCCGCAGCAGTACTGACACTCCCTCACGCAGGATCGCATTCGCGTGATCATCCGCGATGTTCGTACTATATCGTTGCATCCTAATAGTTCGCATCCTATCTAGTTTACATGCCTTCACAGTCCCATATCCACGCCGAGATCGGCCGCCTGGTGACCAGACTGGCCCGGATCTGGCGCCGCGAGTCGGATCAGGCCTTGTCCGACCACGGACTGTCCTACGCGACGGCGATTCCGCTACTGGTGTTGTCCCGCCAGGGGGAAAACGTCCGGCAAGGCGTGCTCGCGGATGAACTGGGAATCGAGGGGCCTTCACTGGTGCGGCTGATCGATCTGCTGCAGTCTGAAGGCCTGGTCGAGCGTCGCGAGGACCCGACCGACCGGCGCGCCAAGACGCTGCATCTCACCGCGGCCGGCGGAGCCAAGGTAGAGGAGATCAATCGGGTGCTGCGTCGCGTACGGGCCAGCCTGCTGAAGGATATCGGCAGCGCGGAACTTGCGGTAACCTTCGAGACGCTGCAGCTCATCGAGCAGCGGGCGAGCCGCCTGCAGGACGCCAGGACTGCGCCAGCCAGGACTGCTCCAGAGGCGAAATAGTCATGCGCGCGGAAGAGCCGTTCCTGGTCCGCCACGCGGATCTCATCTTCGCGTTGAAGACGTTCGCGGCGTCGATGCTGGCGCTTGTCATCGCCCTGGCGATCGATCTGCCGCGTCCCTATTGGGCGATGGCGACGGTCTACATCACCTCGCAGCCGCTGGCCGGCGCGACCAGCTCGAAGGCGTTCTTCCGCGTGATCGGTACGCTGGTCGGCGCGAGCGTCACGGTCGCCCTGGTGCCGAACCTGGTCAATGCACCGGAGCTACTGTGCCTCGCGATCGCGCTCTGGGTCGGGCTCTGTCTCTATTTATCGCTGCTCGACGGCACGCCGCGCAGCTATGTCTTCATGCTGGGCGGATATACCGTCGCGCTGATCGGCTTTCCGTCGGTGGCCGAACCGGGCAGCATCTTCGATGTAGCGCTGGCACGAGTCGAGGAGATCTCGCTCGGCATCATCTGTGCGAGCCTGGTGTCGACGGTGGTGTTTCCCCGCAGCGTCGCGCCGGCGGTCGGCGGCCGCATCAGGAGTTGGCTGTCGGATGCGCGCCGTCTGTCCCGCGACGTGCTGCTTGACCGCGGGACCGGCGAGACGCGCCGGGCCCAACGCCTCCGTCTTGCGACCGACATTGTCGAGATCGATACGCTGGCGACCCATGTCGCCTATGATCGGCTGGCCGACGCCGGCACCGTGCGTGGCCTCGGCGAGGTCCGGCTGCGCATGCTGATGCTGTTGCCGATCATCACGTCGATCGAAGACCGGCTTACCGCACTTGGCGAAGCGGCGCTGCAACGGCAACCGGAGCTGCAACGCCTGATCGGCGATCTCGCCGCATGGATCGTGGACGAGGACCGCCAGCGGCAATCCGGCGAGCAGATCCGCACCGCAATCGCCGAGCGGCAATCTGCGCTCGACGGCATCGCGCCGCGGGAACGCATCATCACGATCAGCCTGCTGCTCCGGCTGCGCGAGCTTGCCGACATTTCGGCCGACTGCCGCGCGCTGGGCGATGCGATCACCGCGGGCCGGGATATCTCCAGCGTCCAGCTGGCGTTCCACCCGGAGTCGGGGGCCGCACCGGTCCGTCATCGCGACCACGGCATGGCGCTGTGGTCGGCCGCGGGCGCGGCGGTCGCCATCCTGATCTGCTGCGGCCTGTGGATTGCGACCGGCTGGGCCGATGGCGCCTCGGCGCCGATGATGGCGGCGGTCGCCTGCTCCTTCTTCGCCGCACAGGACGAGCCTGCGCGCAGCATCCGGGCCTTCGGCCTGTTTTCACTGGTCGCGATCGTCATCGTCGCAATCTATCAGTTCGCGCTGGTGCCCGGCATCTCCCATGTCGAGGTCCTGATCGCGGCACTGGCGCCGACCTTCCTCCTGTACGGCTTTTTGATCGCACGACCCAAGACCGCGCCGATCGGCATGGCGCTCGCCGCCAACACCGCGACGCTGCTCGCGCTGCAATCGACCTACAGCGCGGATTTCGCCAGTTTCGCCAACACGTCGGTCGCCTTCTTCCTCGGTGTTGTGATCGCGGAGATCGTAACGCGGATCGCACGCGGCGTCGGCGCCGAATGGATCGCCAAGCGGCTGATGACGTCGAGTTGGCAGGCGCTCGCGGTCGCGGCCGAGCGGCGCGGCCACGGCGATCGCGCGCAGTTTGCCGGCCTGATGCTGCATCGGCTCGGACTATTGGTCCAGCGCATCGCCTTCATCTCCGAGAGCGATCGCCGTGATGCCGACAGCCTGGTCCAGCTCCGCATCGGGCTCAACATCATCGACCTCCGGCGGGCCCGCTACGGCCTCGCCGCAGTGACCGTGCGTGCCATCGACGACATGCTGGACGACCTCGCGGCGGCGTTTCGCGCCCGTGCGGACCAGGCAATGCCGGCCGAACTGTTGTCATGCATCGATGCGGCGCTGACCGCGGTCGTCAAGGACCCCAATGAGCGCGCGCGGGACGATGCGTTGCTCGGCCTCGTCGGCATCCGCCGCGGCCTGTTTCCGGATGCACCCGCGTATCGATCGCAGCCCGAGGAGAGCTTTGCCGCATGAGATATGAGCTCGACATTTACGGCGTGCTCGTTCCGGCGCTGCTGCTGTGGCTCATCGTTGCCTATGCGCTGAGCGCAGTGGCGAGCCGGATCTTGCAGCGCTTCGGGTTCTACCGGCTGGTCTGGCATCGCGCGTTGTTCAATTTCGCCCTGTACGTATGCCTGCTCGGCGTCGTGGTTTATCTTTCGGAGTTTCTGCCATGAAAGCGAATTTCGCCTGGCTCGGCCGGGTTGCGCTGACCGCGGTCGCCGTCGTCGCCGCACTCGCTGTCGCTCGCGCGCTCTGGGTCTACTATATGGAATCGCCATGGACTCGCGACGGCAGGGTCCGCGCCGACGTGATCCAGGTGGCTCCCGACGTCTCCGGCTTCGTCACCGACGTGCTGGTCAGGGACAATCAGCCGGTGCGTCGCGGCGACATCCTGTTCCGGATCGATCGCGCCCGCTTTGCCCTGGCGCTGAAGCAGGCCGATGCTGCGGTCGCCGGCCATCGCGCGACGCTGGATCAGGCCGACGCCGACCTCAAACGCTACAGCTCGCTGACCACCGATGCGGTGTCGCAGCAGAAGCAGGAGCAGGTTCTGGCGACGCAGCTGCAGGCCAAGGCGGCCTATGACCAGGCGGTCGCCGACCGCGCCGTCGCGCAGCTCAATCTGGATCGCAGCGAGGTGCACGCTTCGGTGAACGGCACCATCACCAATATGGACCTGCGGCCGGGCGCTTACGTCACCGCAGGCAAGGGCGTGATGGCGCTGGTCGACACCGACACGCTGCATGTGGAGGGCTATTTCGAGGAGACCAAGCTCGCGCGCATTCGCGTCGGCGACAAGGCGCAGATCCGGCTGATGGGCGAGCCGGTGCGGCTCACCGGACATGTCGAGAGCATTGCGGCCGGCATCGAGGATCGCGACCGCGCGGCAGGCGCGAGCCTGCTCGCAAACGTCAACCCGACCTTCAGCTGGGTTCGGCTCGCACAACGCATCCCCGTGCGCATCGCGCTGGACCACCTGCCGGATCGCATCGCGCTGGTCGCCGGCCGTTCGGCGACGGTCGAGATCATGGACTAGCCGGCTGGCCGGGCGCATCCGCGGCGACAGCATCGAGCCGGTGCACCTTACTGCGGCTCGTCGACCACTCGCCTATCGCACGCCGTAGCGTGTGAAATCGTCGCCGATGCTGCCCTGGATCGCCTTGGCCGCCGCCATGTCGGTATTGCCGCCGGCCTTGTCACCCTGCTTCAACTTCGCCAGGCCGCGGCCATAAAGAGCGCTTGCGAGCTTGGGATCGATGCGAAGTGCGGAGCTGTAGTCGGCGATCGCCGCGCCCAGCTCGCCGGTCTTCAGATAGATAAGGGCACGCGAGTCATACGTCGCGGCGTTGGTTGACGCCAATTGAAGGGCCTTGTTGCAATCTTCCAGCGCCGCCTGCAATTCGCCGAGGATGGCCCGGCTCCAGCAGCGTCCGTTCCACACCCCGTCGAGCTTCGGCTCGAGGCGAATGGCCTCGTCGTAGTCCTGCGCCGCGCGCGCATAATCGTTCTTCTTCAAATAGGCGCCGGCGCGGTTGGCGAAGGCCTCGCCGTAGTTCGGGTTGAGTTTGATCGCCTGATCGAAGGCGTCGGTCGCGCGATCATATTCGCGCTTCCTGAGATAGGCCACGCCGCGGTTGTTGAACGGCTTGGTGTAGGTCGGATTGAGCTCGATCGATCGATCGAAATCCCGGATGGCGCCGTCATAGTCTCCCTTGGCGGCGTAGGCGTTGCCACGGTTGTTATAGGCGATCGCGAGGCCAGCCTGGGTCATGTCCTGCCCCGCATCGATCAGCGCCGTGCAGGCAGCAATGCGCGCGTCGGCCGGTGTGCGATCGAGGCCGCTGCACAATCCGATAGTGCGGAGATAGCTGTCCTTCTTCGCGTTCTGCGCGACCGCCGGCAGCACGGGGAGCGTCGCAACGAGAAGCGATATCAGGCTGACAATTGCGCCGGCGCTTGCACGAAGTTTCATATCGGGCCTTGCTTGCACGAAACGGGCTGCGCCTGGCCTAGCACCCTCGACAGATGTTGGGATTGAACTTGTGAAGGGTGTTTTGCTCAGGTTGCTGCGGCGTTCGAGTCCCGACCTTCCTGACCTTGCTCTTGCCCTCTTCAACGAGCGTGGCGAACCTCACCGTTCCATCGTCCGATATCTCGATGCGTGGCGTGGTGCCTCGAATGCCCATCGTTGCGACAGGGGTGTCGATCTTCATGTCTCCGGTCTTCGCAATGTTGCCGGCAACGAAGGTGAACGTCCCATTGGTCAGTTTGAGCAAGGTCGAGTTCGACTTGCCGTTCGGGTCGTACACGAACTCGGTCATCGCCATCTTGGCGTTGCTCGACAGATTGAACGAAGTGCCGTCGGAGAAATTGATCCCAACGCGTCCGTCGGCTCCAGTTTGCACCACGTCGCCCAGATACACGGGGTCGCCGACCTGCGCCTGAGGCAGTTTGCCGGGCAGCCCTGCCTGAACGACGACTGCATTCGGATGCTCGATCGTGACCGAACCGGTGGCGGCTACGACCCTTCCGATGAATTTCAATTGGATATTGTCCGGTTCGGTTTGCGCCTGCACCTGGCCGGGCGTGAGCGTTGCGAGCGCCAGGACGAAGCTTGCAAGCAATTGAACAATCAAATGGATGCGCACGATCCCCTCCTCGAAAAGGTCTTGTCGTGCCGGGGCTCGATGGGTGACCGGGACCACCGGGCCGAGACCGCAGGACCTTGAGTGCCAAACGAGTTGTCGCAGACAGGCCTAAATGCCTGACGCAGTTCGACTAAAAATTAATAAGTGGACAATTTGCATGGTAATCATACTATTAATTTTGCGGGGCTGCACGCGCGATAAAGGACAGCTGATCTGACCTTTTCGTAAGGCTCCCCCGCAGTATTGGAATTCCATTTTTACTGCCGAATTTGGTTTCAATCAGGACGTTTCAGCGGACAAGCCTATGGCTGACGGCGCGGGGTTTTTCGCCGCGTGGCCGAACCAAGCCAAAATAAAAAGACTGCGGCGCCACTTTCCGCTCGAACTGCCTAACAGGCAAAAAGCCAATGTCAGTTGCGTCCGGCGTAGAGTTCGGGGACGCGTGCATGGCCGTTTTCGGCCAGCCGCCCCGCTTAGTTGGCACTGTTCGGACGGCGATCGGCTGCGGCACGATCGCGGGTGCCCGGGGCATACCGATTCAAATCGTAGCTGGCGATTCCGTTCGCCAGGGTGACGTCATCGAGGTCGGAGCCGGCGGGCGGATCGAAATCCGCCTGGTCGATGGCAGGGTGCTCAATTTGCCGGCCGGCACCCGGCTGGAGTTGGACATCGCGCAGGACCCCACCGGGGGCTTGCGGCCGGGTCTGTTCGCGAAAACCAGAAGCCTCTTCCGCCTCATCGGCAGCCGGCTCGCAGGGTCTGGCGTCCTGACGGCGGACACACCGGTTGGCACCATCCGCGCCAGCGGCCTCGGCATGCTGTCGCTGGCCGCCCTGACCTTCTCGCTGCTGGAGGACGCCCGGGCCGCGGAGCCGAACGTCACGCTCCTGGACGACGACAACATCAAATACAAGGACCTCCACCACGGCGTGTTCGAACTCGTCACCAAGGAGGCGATCCCCCGTCACATCGTCGTCGAGGATCCCGAAGAGACGATCATCCTGAGCAGAAGAGGCTCCTCCGTCGGCGTGAACCATGCCACGAATTCCCCTTCGCACATGGAGGAATTACGGGAGGCCCAACAGGAGACCCTTGCCTATTTCGAGAAAGGACCGGCATCGAAAGGATCCGGCATGCCTGCTCTCGAAGGCGGACAACTGCTGCTGCCGATCAATTTTATTCAGCAGTCCCCGCTGTCGCCGGTGCAAGATACGCTCGGGCCGCTGCCGGTAGCGACCTTCGCGAAAAATGATCTCTTCAAGCTGCCGCCGGTTCCGCCGAAGTTGAACCTCGGAGCGGGGCCGACTGAAATCGATACGGTGATATTTGACGACTTCAATGCGGCGAGCGGGACCTTTTCCGCGAGCAGCATCAAGGGCGGCGCACTGAAATTCGGCATCAGCGGAGGCGCCACAGGCGATACGGTGCTGGGACAGGCGACATACGACGTGTCGAGCGTCGGTACTTTTGGCACGCTCTATCTCAACAGCGCGACCGGAAGCTACACCTTCGTTCCGAACAATACCGCAATCAACGCGCTGAAGGCCAACACGACCCAGAGCTTCGTGATCACGGTCTCGGACGGCGCGCTTTCGGCCAGCGAGAGCTTCGACATCAGCATCCTGGGCGCCGATGACGCCTCCATCATTTCCGGCACCAAGGCCGGCGCGGTGGTGGGTGCGGTCGGCGTCAGTCATGCCTCGCCCGGCCTGCTCATCGCAAACGGCACGCTCACCGACACCGATGTCGACGATCCCGCCAATACCTTCACCGCCGTGAACGCGCCGACGACAAGCGCAGGTGGCTACGGCTCATTCACGCTCACAACGGCCGGCGTGTGGACCTATACGCTCGACAACGCCAACAGCTCCGTGCAAGCCCTCCATGTCGGCAACACGCTGACCGACAGCTTCACGGTGACCACGATCGGCGGAACCCCGCAGACGGTGACACTCACCATCCACGGCCCGCTGATCGAGGTTGGGACCGCGCCATCGCTGACGTTGAGCGAGACCCATCTGACAGCGACGACGCTGGACGACAATATCGCCGGCTCGGCACCGGACGCCGCGCTGACGACGACATCGGGCGAGTTCTCGGCGGCATTCGTCACCGAACCGGGTCTGACGGTCAGCTACGCACTGACGATCACCGGCGGCAACGGTACGGCGTCAGGGCTGATCGATTCGCATACCGGCCTCGCTGACCTGCTGGTTCTGAACGGCAACACCATCGAAGGCCATGTCGGCACGGCAAGCGGGGCGCTCGCGTTCACCATCACGGTTGACCCGGCCACGGGTCGCGTGACCTTCGTCGAGCACCGCGCGGTCGAACAATCGTCGGGCACCAGCCCTGACAGCGGCGAAGGGATCGCACTGGGGACCGGCCTCGTCAACCTGATCGCGACGGTCACGGAGAGCGACGGCCAGTACCAGGATCTAAGCATCGATCTCGGCAAGCAGCTGACAATCACGGACGATGGCCCGCGCATCGAGGCGGCGGGCACAGCCCCATCGCTGACGCTGAGTGAGACGCATCTGACGGCAACGGCGCTGGACGACCACATCGCCGGCTCGGCACCGGACGCGGCGCTGACGACGACTTCCGCCGATTTCTCGACCGCGTTCACTTCGGTGCAAGGCGCCGATGGCGCGACCATCCGCTACGCGCTGACGATCACCGGCGGCAACGGCACGGCATCGGGGCTGATCGACTCGCATACCGGCCTCGCTGACCTGCTGGTTCTGAACGGCAACACGATCGAAGGCCGCGTCGGCGCGACCAACGGCACGCTGGCCTTCACCATCACGCTCGATCCGGCCACGGGACGCGTGACCTTCACCGACTACCGGCCGGTGGAGCAGCCGCTCGGCACCAGCCCGGACAGCGGCGAAGCCGTATCGCTGGCCGCGGGCATCGTGGGCCTGATTGCCACGATCACGGACAAGGACGGCGACTTCCAGAGCGCCGGCCTCGACCTCGGCAGCAGGCTGACCATCAGCGACGATGGCCCCTGCATCCGGGCCAATTGCACCGCTCCGTCGCTGACGCTGAGCGAGACGCACCTGACGGCAACGGCACTGGACGACCATGTCGCGGGCTCGGCACCGGACGCGGCGCTGACGAAAATTTCCGCCGAATTCTCGACGGCGTTCAGCTCGCTCCAGGGCGCCGACGGCGCGACGACTCACTATGCACTGTCGATCAACGGAGGTGACTGCACCCCATCCGGTCTGATCGATTCGCATACCGGCTGCTCCGACGTGCTGGTTCTGAACGGCAACACCATCGAAGGCCATGTTGGCACAGCAAGTGGCGCGCTGGCATTCACCATCGCGGTTGATCCGGCCACGGGATGCGTCACCTTCACCGAATATCGCGCGGTGACGCATCCGGCCTGCGCCGGCCCTGACAGCGGCGAAGCCGTGTCGCTGACCGCCGGCGTCGTAAGCCTGGTTGCCACCATCACGGACAAGGACGGCGACTTCCAGAGCGCGTGCATCGACCTCGGCAAGCAACTGACGATCACGGACGATCACCCGACCATTTGCGGCTTCCCGGAGACCTTCGTCGCCGCTCAGGATCATCAGACTGCGACAGGTACCTACGATATCAATTTCGGCGCGGATGGCGATGCCGCGATGTTCGTTGCCGTCCACAACGGTCCGGTCGGCTGCTCGGGATATGATCTGGCCACATCATGCCTGGGCAACGGCATCACCGCGGTGCACGTCACCGGACATGGCGATGATTACAACTTCTACTATACGACCCATGAGGTGGGCGGCGGCGTCGAGCTCGACGCGTATCTTACCGATTGCGGGGGTAGGTTGGACGATCCTTATTTCAAGTTGCTGATCAATCCGGATGGAACATTCTGCTTTGATCTCGAGCACGCCGGGCCGTCGAAGGACGTCACCGTCCATGGCTCCGATTTTGATGCCCCGATCTGCGGCACGCCGTCATTGACGGCTCCGGACGGACAACTGGTTATTACCGGGTCGGACTGCGCCGGCCAGCCGCTCGATGTCAAGGCATCGGACTGCGGTATTGCGGTCGGCGACAGTGGACTGCAGATGGACCCGGCCGAGCAGTTGAATCTCGCGTTCACCGAGAAGCAGTCGCAGGTCGGCTTCAATCTCACGGAATGGCAGGGCTACGGCACCGCCGGTGTGATCCTCAAGGTTCTTGATGGCAGCGCCGACGTTCACGACTTCTGCATCGATGTTCCCAGGCCGCTCTGCGGCAGTGCCGGCTTCGTGGTGCAGGAGACATCGGATGCTTCGCTGATCGACACCTACACCTTTGATGCCACGACGACGACGTATACGCTTTACGTTGACAGGTCGTTCGATCAAGTCCAGGTCGACTACGATCGGGTGGAAGCCGGGTGTCCCACCTTCGCGATCAACAACATCAGCTATACCGAAAAGACGAGCATCAATGCGGATCTGCTGTTCGATGTGACGGCGGTCGATGCGGACGGCGATTCGGCGACGAGCAGCCTTCAGGTCGATATTCAGTGCCACACGGCGGGGATGGACACCTTCATATTCGCCGCCAGCCAGGACAGCCCCGCGCCGCCGGTCGGCGCCAGCGCTCCCGCACCCGATGTTAGTCCGATGTCAACGAGTAGCCACGAGGACGCGGCGTTGTCTCAGGCAATCCTGCCCTTTGTAGACGGCGGAACGTCGGGAACGACCGAGCAGTCCTTTCATTTCGCGGAGCCTTCGAGCCTTGAACAGCAGGGAGCTTCGTCCCCTCCACAGTTTGATCAAAGCCTCGCATGGTTCGGCCGCCACGACGATTCCGCCGGATTTCAGCTGGCGCAAGGAGTTGCAACTGGTGGAACGCCGGCAATGGGGCCGGCTGTCCTGGAGCACCAAACAGATTTCTTCCCGGACCATACGCCGGACGCCGTCGTGACCCATCCGCTACACGATCTGATCATGTAGCGATCGCTTCTTGTAGCGATCCCTTCGTCTAGCGATCCCTTGGGCGCGTGGCCGGCACTCCGGCCCGCGTCGGACGTTGACGCGGGCGGCCGGCAGCGTTTCTCGTGTCAGTGCCAGCCCTCGCCGGCCTTCAGCGCCGCCGAGAGGCTGCGCACCGGGCGCGTCACCAGCGGGTCGAGGTCGAAGCGCTTTTCAAGCATCTTGAGGATCGACGTGGTGTCGAAGTCCTCGTGCGCGACGCCTGACTTGTTGAAGCGCTTGGCGATCAGGAGCGCCGGAATGCGGGTGCCCGGGCCCCACTGGTCCGCAGCCTTGGCTTCGGCACCATGGCGGTTGAACGGCGGCGGGGGAACGTGATCCCACTGCCCGCCGAACTCGTCATAGGTGATGACGATCAGCGTGTCCCTGCCATCCGGCCCCTCGACGATCGCCTTGACGAGATCGACGAGATGCTGGCTGCCTTCGGACTCGCTGGTGTAGCCCGGATGCTCGTTTTCCTCGCCGATCGGCTTGATGAAGCTGACCTGCTTCAGCCGGCCGGTCTTCGCCGCCTGGATGAACTCCGCCTCGTCCTTCAGGCGATCTTTGCGGGCCTGCGTTCCGGGCGCGTAGTTGGCGAAGTAGTTGAACGCCTGATGGTGGTACTGGAAATCCACGTCCGGGCAGTTCGGGAACACCGCCGTGGAAACATGGTTCGGGTCGGTGCAGGTCGTACCGTTGCCGTTGGTCCAGCCCGAAGCGCCGACGTCGCCGTTGGCGTTCGACCAGCCGCCCGAATACCAGGCCCAATCCACGCGCTTTGCCGACAACCGATCGCCGATGTTCGGCGTGTGCAGCGGCGGCAGGCGCTTGATGTCGGCGGTTCCCGGGGAATAGGGCTGATAGAACGGCTGCGTCGTGTTGACCGCGTAGTCGCCGCAGGCGAGGCCCGCCGGCAGGCCGGCCTGATTGCACTTCGCCGTCAGCTGCGCATCCTTCACGGTCGAGAGCGGCGTGTAGAGCGGCGTGCTGGTCGGCATGCCGTTGGCATCGACGATCGAGTGGAAATCGTTGGCGCTGCCGTCATTCAGGGCACCGACGAACTGCGGCGCCGCGGCGGCGACCAGGAACTGGTGGTTGAGGAACGAACCGCCGAAGGCGCCCTGGAAGAAGCTGTCGGCAATGATGTAGTTCGGCGCGCCGTTGCCGTGGAGATAGGTGTAGATGGGCAGCTTCTTGGTGTCGTAATAGCCCATCACCAGACCCGCCGCATCACTGCCGGTCATGTAGCGGTTTTGCCGGCCGCCGTTGAGCTGGTACTGCTCGCTGTAGAAGCGGTGCACGATGTCCGCGGTGCAGCCGCCGGGCGCGCCGGTGCCGTTGAGGAAACCGTGAGCCGCGAAAGCGCCGAGCGGCTTCGGGCAGGTCGTGGCCGAGGTCGGAATGAATTCATTGATCTCGAACGGCTTGTTCTTGAAGGCGCTCAGGATCGCGACCGTGCCCGTATTGTCGGTGCAGCTGGTCGGTTGCGGCGACGGAGAGGTCAGGTTGACGTCGTTCTGCAGCAGACAGGCATAGACGGTCTGGTTGTCCTGCCGAACCTGCAGGGTGTGCGCCTGATCGGCATAGGATGTGCCGTTGATCCGGTCGCGGCCGACGTCGCCCCAGTGACCGTAGAGGTTATCGAAGCTGTGGTTCTCCTGATAGATGACGACGATGTGCTTGTACTGGTGCACGCCTTCATGGCCCCGATCCCGCAGATCGCGCAGCTCGTCCCTGATCTCGTGCTTGAACTCATCAACGATCTTTTCGACCAAATTCTCTGCGTTTGCTACCGGCGAGATGGCAACGGCGCCAGCAACAACCGCGAGCGCCGGAATGGCTCCCCAAAGCCGCATAGTGCTCTCCTGATTTTAGAAAGAAATAGAAATGGAGCTACACGCTATGCAAAACACATTTCGCTGGGATGACTGTTTTTCGACGCGCGCGCAAACGCGCGGAAGGATGCTCGCGCACCAACAGACTTTCATCCTGTCAAACGCAGACTGCGTTGCGCTTCGCTGATCGAGCGTCATCAAACCGCAATCAAAATTCGTCTATCCAGTCAGATGGTCATTGATCCTGCCGACTGGAAACTGTCACCTCCGTGACATCTTCCGACGCACGGCAGCGCATATGCATTTGTGACAGGGGCGTTTTCGCGCAATGGCTTGGGATATTCTCGTGTCCGGCTCCGGAAAACATCGTGCGACAGCCGCCGATCGCGGCGTCAGACCGGCACGGGGCGCGTGGCTGGCGCTCGTCGTTGCCCTGCTCCCGTTGCGCGCGACGGCGTTCCCGCTCGGCGGCGACCAGACCGTGCTGCCGACCGGCACCGAATTTTCCGAGGAAGCGCTCGCGCGGCCGCGCGAACTCTTTCATTCCGAAGCCGTCGGCGGGCGAAAGTCCTATTTGGTCAATCTCGGCGAGCTTGCGTTCAACTCGCCTTCCATCCTGGGGGGCAAGGCGCGTCAGGCCGAGATGAGCTGCGGCACCTGTCACGTCAACGGCGCATCGAACCCGAAACTGTTCGTTCCGGGCGCATCCTCCCGCCCCGGCACCTTCGATACGACCAGCCTTGCCTTCAACGCGAATACGTTCAACAGCATCCTCGATCCGGTCAGGATTCCGAGCCTGCGCGGCGCCCGCTTCCTCGCCCCCTACGGACATGACGGGCGCATCACCTCGCTGCGCGACTTCGTCTATAATGTCATCGTCAATGAATTTTCCGGTCCGAAGCCGCGCGACGAGGTTCTCGACGGCCTCGTCGCCTATATCAACGATATCGATTTTCTCCCCAATCCGAAGATTGCACCCGGCGGCAGGCTTGCCGCGCAGGCGAGCCTGGCCGAGCGCCGCGGCGAGGCGCTGTTCTTCAAGCCGTTCCCGAAGCAGGCCGAGCTGAGCTGCGCCGGTTGTCATGTTCCGGGTGGTACCTTCAACGACCAGATGCGCCACGACGTCGGATCCGGTGGACTGGTGAAGACCCCGACTTTGCTGAACGCCAACTTCAACGCCCCGTATTTCCACGATGGCCGCTACGACACCTATGAACAGGTGGTCGATCATTTCGATCGTGTGTTCGACCTCGAACTATCGAGCCAGGACACCCAGGACCTCGTGGCCTATCTGAATGCGGTCGGCGACGGCGAACGCCCGTTCGACAAGGACGGCGTCATGCTCCGGATGAAAGAGGTGCTCGAGCTCTCGAGCGTCCTCGAGGTCGCGATCCCGGCTGCCGACACCGCGGTGGTGTCACTGGCCGTGACCGGGGTCGGGGCCGAACTGCGCGAACTGACCGAGCGCATCCCGGACATCAGGAACACCTCGATCGGTGGCAAGGACGAGCGGCTGGCGGCGCGCGCGATCCTGAAGGACCTCGTTCTCACCCTGCGCCGCATCGATCTCGACGTCGGCGCCGGCCGTATCAACGATGCGATGGCCGAATATCGCAACTTTGCGCAGCTGGTGCACTTCGACGTACCCGTCGCTCTGAAAAAGGCCGAACCCTGGTCGCTGTTCAACAGCAACGTGCATCAGTCGCACTACACCGCGCTCGGCCGGATCCTGCCGGTGACAAGCCAGCAGTCGCAATAACGGACAGCGTGCTCACTCCGAAGCCGGCGGCTCAACCCATACGTCACTCTGCTGGATCCGACGGATCAGCGCTTGCGGGTCGAACTTGCGCAAGCCTGCGGGGATTTCAAACGTCTGCGCCGGCTGCGGCTCGTCGCGGATGTGATCGGCAGCGATCACCGTCCCATCCGCGGTCTTGATCCGTACCGGAAATCTGCGCGCGCGGTCGATCCAGCCGACAAAGCTCAAACCGGACGGCGCGGCGATTCGAAAGACATCGGTATCGTGCCCCGCGATCCTTTCCGCTCCATCGCGCTGGCAGTGCCACGTCGCGAGGTCAATCGGCGCGGACAGCTGCGCCATCGCCAGCCATTGCCGGCAGGGATCATCCGGATCGACCGGAATGAACATCCGGGTGAGCGGGCTCGATTGCCGCGCGTCCATGTAAGCCCGTGCCGCCGGACGGACGAAATAGGCCGCGGGCTTGCCCGTATCGATCAGGAAGAACCCGTCGGGCAGCGCGCTTGTCTCGATCCGTGCTTTTCCGCCCGAGACCCGCAAGGCTCCCATGGCGGTTGCCGTGTCGTCCTTGTTCGCGACGAGGTCGGCGGAAAACTGCTGCGCCATGGCCGGGATCGCCGCGCCGGCCAGGATGGCGACGGCAAGCAGGCTAGCCGCGACGCTGCTGCTGATCGCGCACGTCTTCCTATTGCGTTTCATCGCATGTCTCCGGTCGATCAGGTGGCAGGGACACAACATGACGGCGCCGACCGAACCATTGGTTCGATCGGCGCCGCCCTTGGATGCAGTCAAGACCTCGCCGTGGGCGAGAGCTTGATCACTCGGTGTAGGACAACGTGACCGGCTTGCTGAAGTCGAACGCGTCGAACATGTCGGACAATGCCGGGCTGTTGGTCGGAACATACTCGTTGTTCTTCGAGTAGGTCGGGTTCGGCAGGTTGTCGCGGCTGCGGTTCGTGAGCGGCTGGAGAGCCCAGTTGCGCTCGATGAACTTCAGCAGCGAAACGTGGTCGGCGTAGTTGTGGTTGACCTTGCCGCCCGTCGAATAGGGCGAAAGGATCAGGGTCGGAATGCGCGGTCCGTCGCCGAAGAAGTCGATGGACTGCTGGTAGCCGGAATCCCAATAGCCGCCGGCCTCGTCCCAGGTGATGAAGACCGCGGTTTCAGCCTTCAGCTCCGGATTGTTGTCCAGCGAGTTGAGCACGTTTAGGACATAGGCCTCGAACAGATCAACCTTCGAGCTCTGCGGATGACCGTCGAGCAGGCCGTCCGGCTTGCCGAACGACACCGCAGGCAGCGTGTTGTTCCGGATCGCCGTGATCAGATCGGCAGTGTCCTTCATGTGAGCCTGACGCACGGCCGGGTTGGCCATGATCGAGGTCGCATACTGGAACGGATTGCAGATCTGGCAGTAGGCAACACCGAGCGCGTGCGCCGGATCGGCGACCGCAGCGGCGCTGAGGTTGGGGTTCGACGGATTGGCGGCAACCGCGGCGTTGGAAAGCGCCACGGCGTCGTTGAACGCGCCACCATAGAACGCCCAGGAGACGTTCTTCTCCATGAGCGCATCGCCGATCGTGCGAACCGACGACGGCGGCACGTTGTTACCGCCCGACAGCGCGCCGTTCGGCAGATAGCCCGG
This sequence comes from Bradyrhizobium sp. USDA 4504, assembly GCF_054063995.1. NCBI lineage: Bacteria > Pseudomonadati > Pseudomonadota > Alphaproteobacteria > Hyphomicrobiales > Nitrobacteraceae > Bradyrhizobium > Bradyrhizobium sp. USDA 4504. The sequence goes on from NZ_JBSSGV010000001.1 coordinate 6,177,299, forward strand.
GTTGACGTTGTTGAGCATGTAGTAGTGGTTGGGCTTGCAGTTCGGCTCCGCCGCGTACGGCAGATTGTTGAGGTAGGTGACGATCGGCTTGACGCCGGGCTGGAAGACATCAGAGCAATTGCTCCAATTGCCGTCGACAGTGTAGCGGTTGACCGAACCCGCGACCGGATTCGGATTGGCGATCAGGTTGGCCGGCGGCGTCACCGGATTGCCCTTGCCGTCGCTCCAGAAGGCCGCGTCGCCGGTACCGAGCATGAAGTGGTTCGCGCCGGTGCCGCCGTGGAACGACTGGTGGAAGTTGTCGCTCAGGGTGAAGCGGTCGGCCAGCATCTTCAGGACCGGAGCCTGACCCTGCTGGGCATTGTAGAAGCCCATCGAGTTGGCCATGCTCTTGTTGGACGCCGAATAGGTCGCCATCACGAACGGGAACAGATCGTTCAGGCAGCCCGAATTGTTCTTCTTGGTGGCGTTGGCGGCGCTGCAGTCTTCCTGCTGCCAATCCTGATAGAAGCGATGCGTCGAGTCGCCGGTATAGTCGTCGTCGCTGATCTGCTCACCCTGCAACTGGAACGGTCCGTTCAGACCGCCGGCGCCGGGAATGCGGGTATCCAGCACACCGGTCGGCAGGCCGCTGAAGCCGGTGGTGAGGATATCGAGATCGGCCGGGTCCATGTCCTTCTCGACGCTGGCTTCGGCGATCGTCTTGAACGGGGGCGCGGTGTCGCTCTGCGCGGTCGGCGTGCCGGCCGTGTTCGGCTGCGGCATCGGGTTGGTCGCGTTGTAGGGCGACTTCGCGATGGTCGGTGCGCCGATATAGTACAAGGGCTGGCCCGCGACCGAGGACTGCTGCGCCTGCGCAAAGTTCGGTCCCGGCGTTCCATCCTCGTTGACGATGCCCTTCGACAACAGGTTGGAGATGGTCTGTCCCTTGCCCTTCGGCTTGTAGATGCCGAAGGTGTGATCGAGGCCGCGGTTCTCACCGATCAGGATGATGACGTGCTTGATCGGCGACGCGGTCTTCACGCCGTGATCGCCGTCACCATGATGGCCATGGTTCCCATGATTCGCACGATCGCCCTCTTCGTGCGCCTGGTGATTGTGATGCGGACGCTTGTCCCAATCACTGCGGCCGCCCGGATAGTGAGCAGCATATGCGGCCGTTGCGACGAGCACCGTTGACGCGATGCAGAGCGCGGTGCTGGTTCGCCAGTGCTTTTTGTAATTCAAACTCATTGTCGACCTCAGGGTGTTTGCGGTTAGCAACACACACTGCTTAGTGCGACAATATGACGCATAATTTTCGCTTACGTGAAAGCGCGCAAGAAATTTCGAAACGTTCAAATATTTTCTAAGGAGACATCTGCCGCCGCGCGGTGCATCTCCACGATTCAATCATGCAACCAATGATCGAAAATTGATCGAGCATCCGCGCCCGCAGCGCAGATCGCAAAATCACTTCAATACAACGCAATCAATGCGAAAGGTGCCTGGAGCGCATCACCTGGCGAAGTGCAGCATAATGTTGGTCATGCACGCCCTGATTGAATAGCGACCACGGTTCGGCGCTGGCCAACAGCGCCGGCACTGCAGCAGCCATCAGATTGCGATAATTCCTGAACTCGGTTGCGGCATCCGCGTTGCGCCCTGCCGCAACCGCCATCTCGATTCGCCGCAGCGTGAGCACGAGCTCCTTGAGGCCGTTGCGCGCAAGTACGCGCTGCTGCTCCCCGCCCGAGACGCTGGTGTTCTTGCGGTCGGGATACTGCTCGGTCAACTCGCGCAGTTCGCGGCCGATCGTATCGACCGCCAGCGCGACGATGTCCTTGTCACCTGCCGGAATCGCAGTCGCGAGCACCATCGAGAAATCGTTGATCTCTTTCAACGTTGCACCGGCACCGTCGCGCTCATAGGGCTGAACGCCATCGCCGACTGCCGTGAGATAGGCGACGAGGTCGCCCTTGTCCTGCGCCGAGAGCTCGAGCTGAAAGGTCCGGTCGAAATAATCGACGACCTGGTCGTAATTGTCGAAGCGGCCGTCGTGAAAGTACGGCGCGTTGAAATCGGCATTGCGCAGCGTCGGCGTCTTGAACAGTCCGCCCGAACCGACATCGTGCTGCTGGTGATCGACAAAGCCGGACGACGGAACGTGGCATCCCGCGCAGCTCAGCGCGGGATCGTGCGGGAACGGCTTTGCGAACAGCACCTCGCCGCGGCGCTCCGCGTCGCTGATCTTGCCGGCCAGCCGTCCGGCAGGACCAAGGCTCGGATTGGGCAGGAAGTCGATGTCGTGAATATACGCCACGATCGCATCGAGCGTCGCCGGCGACGGCTCGGGACCTGCGAACTCGTTGGTGATGACGTTGTGGACGAAGTCGCGCAGCGAGGCGAATCGGCCGTCTGCGCCGTAGGGCGCTAGATAACGGGCGCCGCGCAGGCTCGGGATCCGCACGGGATCGAACGCCAGATTGTTGGCCTTCGGATTGAACAGCGGACCGGTGGTGTCGAACGTGCCGGGCCGGCTCGACATCTTCGGCATGAAGAATTTGGCGTTGTTCGCGCCATTGACGTGGCAGGTGCCGCAGCTCACGCCGGCCTGCCGCGCCACCTCACCGAGCAGCCCGGGCGAATTGAATGCGAGATCGCCGAGATTCACCAGATACGACTTGGCTCCGGTCCGCTCGGACTGGAACACCTCGCGCGGCTTGTCGAGCGCATCCTCGTTCAGTTCGGTCGCGACAGGCAGCACGGTCTTGTCACCGTCGACCGGAAACGCCACCGCACGCCCGAGCAGTGCCAGGGCGATGACACCGGAGAGCAGCGTGGCCAGACGCAGGTGAAGCGATGTCATCGCGCCTGGGCCTCTAGGGTCGGCCGCTGCAGCCCGAGCTTTGCCGAGGCGCTCTGCAACGCAACCACCAGTTCCTCGCTGGTCTGGCGCAGATCGGCAATGTTGACATGCGGCAGGTCGGGCGTAGCGACGATCGCTTCGAGCTGTTCGATCCGGTTGGTCACCATCTCGTCGAGCTTGCCGTCGACCGTGTTGAGCGCGGCCGAGAAGATCGTGTGGTAGGCGAAGTCGATGCCGGCGATGTTGTTGCGCATGTCGTCCAGCGAGGTGCCGCTAATGCGCGACTCGCCGCCATCTGCCTTGCTCTCTCCGACTTCGTAGGCAAGCCGCACCGTGCCATCCAGAAGGCCCTGCGGCGTCAGCTTGATATCCTTGAGCTTGCCGTGGAGATCGTTCAGATGCTCGACAAGGCCGGTCGCATCCGTTGCAACGTCGGTGCTGGCAGCTCCGAACAGTTTCGCCTCGATGGCGTGGAACCCGCTGTCCGCGTTGGGCCAGGCGTCGATCTGCGCATCGAGCTCAGGCACGAAGCCCGCGGTGAACACCTCCGAGCGCTCCCAGCCGGCGCGCGCCGACAGCCAGGCCTTCTTCGCTCCGGGCAAATCCGCCGCTGCGGCGCGCTCGCGCAGTGCACGCGCGCCTGTCAGCGCACTGGCGACGCCCTCGATCAAATATGGCCGGTAGCGCTCGGCGCCCTCCTCGAGAGCGCCGGCATTCGCGGCGCGCACGCCTGCGAACGCTGCCAGCAAAGCAAGGCACGCCGCCACTTGCATCTTGTGCATAGTCAACCCACTCGTCTGCCACGAAGGGCTCGCGGCATGTAGCGGGGCGAACTATTGTCGGTATCCTATGCGGATTTGTGACAGCGCAGACTTTTTGTCGCATCTTTTCTGCTTCGCGATCGTCGATGACGATCACAATTTTGCAAACTCGTTCGCGCTGCTGCAGACGGATTGAAATTGGACTGTTCAACGCGCGTGAGTTGTTGCAACACAACGTCCGCATCTGTCACACTTGTCCGTCGCCATGCAGATTGATCGCGAAGCCCTTTATTTTATCGGATCTTACGGTGCGCTTTGCATGCTTTGCTGCGCGGTCGCGCTGATCGATCTTCGCCACGGCATCATCCCGAATTGGCTGAACCTTGCGATCGCGGCGCTCGGTCTCGCCAACGTCGTCGTCACCGAAGGCACGATGGCCGCCTTCACCGCCATGGCGATTGCGGTCCTGGTCGGCATCGTGTTCCTTCTACTGCAGCGTCTTTACTTCGCCTTGCGGCATGTCGACGGATTGGGACTTGGCGACGTCAAGTTTCTTGCCGCCGCGGCGATCTGGGTCGGCGCGACAGGCGTTCCGACCTTGCTGCTGATCGCGGCACTCGCGGCGCTCGGTGTTGCCGGCGGCCTGCAACTCGCAGGTCACGAGATGAAGCGCCAGACCTCGATCCCGTTCGGCCCGTTTCTGGCGCTCGGGCTTCTCGTGACGCCGGCCCTTCAGAGCTGGCTCGCGTTGAACTAGCATCTCGGTCCGACGCGCATCACATCTGGCGCCGCGCGGCCAAGGGCTTCCTTTCCGTGCTGACCGGAACCAGGCGGACATCGCCGCTCTCGTCGCCACCGGGCTGGGGCAATGTGAGCACGGCCCCCTGATCGTCCTTCTGCATCGTGACTTCGCGGCCGTTGATGGACCGCAGCTTCCATCCCTGGAAGTCGTCGCCGATCTTCAGCCGCAGCGCCGTCTTGGTCGACTGATCGAGAAAGATCCCGAAGCTTTCGTCATCTCCCGCGATGGTGCCGACCAGCGACAGCGGCGGTGGCTCGATCGCGACCTTGCGCGGCGGCGGCGGCGCCGGCTTGCTGACCTCCGGTTCCGCAACGACGGCAGGCGGAGGCCGCCGCGACGGCGAGAACACCGGCCGGTCGCGCGTGTTGGACAGCGTCTTGAGCGGGATGCCCCATAACGGATTGGCGCTGAGCGGCCGGGGCGTCGGTGCCGGCGACGGGGCCACCCGGACCGATGTCACCGGTTCGGACGGCGGCGGTGAACTCAGCACCGGTCCACCGAGGCGTGTATCGTCGAGCATCCCGGCGTCCAATGCATCGCCGGACGAGGCAGGCACCGCAGCCGGCGCCGAATAGGCCGACATCGCCAACAGCACGATGGTCGCAGCGAAGCGTCGCATCATTTGGCTCCTCGCCATTGTCCGGAGACGCCGAGCAGCACGCGCAGCTTGCCGGGATCGGCGCCCTTGGCGGCCTCGTCGGCGACGGGTTGCACGACCAGTTGGTCGATGAACAAAAACGGCATGCCGGCTTCCAGATCGTAGAGCACCTGCTGCAATTGCGCCTGCTCGATCTCGCTGCTCGCGACCATGCTGATGAAGCCGGCCTTGGCCGGCGCGTTCGGAACGTCGAGCTGCGTCGACAGCACGTTGCCGCCGGCCTTGATCACCGCACCCGACACCCGTTGCAGCAAGGTGGCGCCGGCCACCGTGACGGTCGCCCCCTCGAGATAGGCCGAGCCGGTCGGCATCGGCGGCTGACCGGGCGCGGTATTCGCCCTGGATCTCCCCTCCAGTTGCTCGAGCATTCCGGCCGCTGCCGCGACATCGCTGCGCAGGCCGATGATGTCGGAGAGTGACGAGATGACGACAAAGAGCAGCAGCACGAACAGGCCGAGATAGCTCGCGGTCGCGACCATTGGCGAGGTGCTGACAGCGGTCAGCGATCGGGATGCTGCGCTCATGAGCCGGACCCAAAATAAGCAGTGATGTTGGCCTCGACGTGGAACCGCTCGGCCGATTCATTTGCCGCACGCGTCGTCGGCGCGAAGAACGTCGCGCGGGTGAATTGCGGCGACTGCTCCAGCAACCGGATCAGGGATGGCGCATCCTGGGTCAGTCCGACCACCTGCACCTTGTTGCCCTCGATGCGAAGCTCCGTCACATAGGTCGTGTCGGGCAGCACGCGCGAGACCGCTTCCAGGACCATGACGCTCGACGGCGTCGTCTGCTTGCGCTTGGCCAGCAGGCCGAGCCCGGACGAGTCGCCATTGGCATCGAGACGCAGCGCGGCGCGGCGCTGCACGATCCGGTGTTGCAGATCGTCCTGCTCGGATTGCAGCCGCCCGCCGAGATAGATGTTCAGCAGCAGCGAGCCCGCGGCCGCGGCCGCTGTCGAGACCAGGCCGACGCGCAACAGGCGCGGAACCGAAGGCCCGGCAAGGCCGCGCAGCGACTTGTCGAGCAGCGTCACCTGCTGCGCGGCGCCGTCGCCGCCAACCGCCGGCGCGAACACCGCGATGGAGGCGGCGCCGAGCATCCTCGCCATCCGGATCAACGGATCGACCTTCGTCGCCGCGGTCGCGCCGAACGCGACTTCAATGCGGTCATTGGCGATCGGCTGCGGCGAACTCCAGCCAAAGACAGCATCGGCGGCGCTCCATGGTGTCAGCCGGTCGACCTGCGCGCGGATCATGCCGTCGAGGAAGTCGCTTGCCTGGCTCGGGAAATCGAGCACGCGGCTGACGATTTGATCCGATCGCAAACGTACCTCGATGCGGCTGCCGTCGAACGCGGTCTTCCACTCCGCCGGCAGCGGAGGCTGCGGCGCATCGTGATCGAGCCGGAACGAAACCGGCATCGAAGGCGAGCCACCCTTCGAGACCGCGAGGCGGGCGGTGAACGTGCCGTCGCCATTCTCGTCGAGCTCGATGCTGCGCCGGCGCATGAACCTGCCGGCGACGCCGTCGACGGTGGTCGCGACCGCGGTGATCCATTGCTCGAACCATTGCCGTGCCTCGGCAAGCATTGCCATCATCCTCTCTTGCGCAGCAGAACCGGGTTTCGCGGCTCGACGTCGTTTTGCCAGGACAACACCCGATAGGGCTCGACCTTGTCGCCGAGTGCGATCACCGCCTCGGATGTGGTGCGGTGACCGTTGCGGAAGCGGATCGAGATTGCGATCCGATAGCACGGGCTCTGCGCCGTCGATGCCGCACTTTGCTGGCTTGGGGCCTGCGTTCCGGCAGCTATGCCGTTCGGCGAAGCCGGGCGCGCCGCGAAGCCGTCCTGGTCCTTCCCCGACGTCTTATCGACGGCGAGAGCGACTTCCGGCGCGGCGATGGTCGGATCAACATCCGGACCGCCGTTGAACACCGTCACGAACGGCAACACGCGATCGACAAACGCTTCGGGGATGCCGGCGACCAGCGCCAGCTCGTTGACATGGGTGAACAGCCCCTGCCGCGGCGAATAGCCAAGCGCGTTGTAGCGTGCCGCCTCCACATTCTCGCTGCCCGGCGCGGGCCGGGTTCGCCAGCCGACGATCCGGTCGGCATATTCGGCGGCGGCGTCCTTGCCGCGGCGCCGAGCACGACGAACAGGCCGATCAGCATCTCCTTCGATGCATAATTCAGATCAAGGCGGCCGGCCTCCGACGTGAAGGTGACATCGACGCTGGCATCGTCGAGACCGAAATGAAACGTCCCCTGCTGCGGCCTCGTCTTCTCGTCCGTCAGCGTCAGCTGATAGGCGGTGAGCTCAACCCCGGCCGACACCAGCGCCTCGGTCTGCAACGACAGATCGCTGGCCGCCAGCGCGCGCGCCGACGCGGCCAGATAGGCCGAGAAGATGATCGCCAGCGACGACAGCGCCAGCAGGATCCAGAGCACCGCAACGATGACGAAACCGCGATTGGCCGGCGATCGGCCGATCTTGCCGGACGCGCCCATCACGTCTTCCCCTGATCGGTGGCACTGCCGGAACTCTGCTTGTCGCCGCAATTGCCGTCCGGCTTGGTGCAGTCGCTCGGAATCTGGACATGGACCGGCGCGATGGTCGAAACCGACAGGACGCGCTGGCTCGCCGCGTCGCGCACGGTCAGCCGGATCATCGCCGGCAGTCTGTCCGAGTCCTTCCACGCGCTCTTCCAGGCCCGGTCAGCACCGGCATAGGCGAACGACAGCCGATAGGGCGCGCGCAGCAGCACCACCGGGCTGGCGAGATGGACCTGTTCCGACAGCGACACCCCTTCAGCCAGCGGCGTGAACCGCGTCTGCGTGCGAACCGTGACGAACTCGCCGCGATCGCTCGTCTCGCCAAGGCGCACCACGTCGAGCCCCGCCCCGGCATTCGGCCCCACCGACGTGCGCACAAACATCACGGACAACTCCGATCCGTCGAACAGCGGCTTGTGGCTGTCGCGGTTGGCGGCAACGAACTCCGCGGCCGCAAGATCGGCGCCGATCCGCTCCAGCGCGATCCCGATCAATTCGCTGCGCTGGATCCGGTCGAGGCCCCTGTTCCAGCTCGGCAGCCACTGCGCCGTGATGCTGGCGAGCGCCGACAGCAACAGCCCCATCAGCGCCAGCGCGACGATGGTCTCGATCAGCGTGAAGCCGCGCTCGCCCGTTCGCTGGTCTGCCCATGCCCGGGTCATTCCGACGACCTCGGCATCAGGCGCACGGTGCGAATGTCGGACAGCGCACCGCCCGGAGATTTGACGCGAATCCGTACCAGCTCCGGAGCCCAGGGCACATTGCCCTTGGGCACCTTCCAGTCACCGCCGAGCGGACTGACATCAATCGTCCAGCGGTAGCCTTCCGCCTGCCCCGTCGAGGTGCCCGACTGCAATTCCGCGCGGGGCGGGATGCCGACCGTCATCAAGGTGCGCACCGCCTGCATCAGCGCCACGTGCTGCTCCAGCGCCCGCACGCCGCGCGTCTTGACGCCCATGACGGCGCCGATCGCAACGATCGAGACAGCCACCAGCGCCAGCGCCACCAGCACCTCGATGATGGTGAACCCCGCATCAGCGCGGTTAGTTGGCGGCGACGTCGCGAGCAACGATTTCAACCCTTCCGGTAAGCCAGTTGACGCGGACCTCATATCCAGCATCGAGCCGCGTCAGCGCGATGGAGCCGCCGCAGGAACCGCCATTGGCGAAGAAGCGGATCGTCGACAGCGCGGCGCGGCGCTGACAGCCCTGCGGCAGAACGGCATCGAGCCGCACGTCTTCGGGGATCCGCACCATCATGCGCGACGCACCGGAGTGGATCACCCGGCTCGGCGCATCGACCAGCGTCGCAACGCTGGTGCTGCGCTCGATGGCGGCATTCCGATCCGCCTTCAGCAGCGTCGCGGTCTGCAACGCATAGGCCTGCAGGCGCGATCGCGAGGTCTGGTGCGGAATGAACGGAAGCAGCACGGCCGCCAGCAGCGCGATGATGGCAAGCACGCACACCATCTCGAGCAGGGTGAAACCGCGCTGCGTCGCGTCATTCATGCTTGCCATGCATCCTTATTGGTCGTTGTTGTTGGCGGCGGTGGTCTTCTCGAGCGAGATATCGGCCGAGGTGCCGCTGCCGCCCTCCTGACCATCGGAGCCGTAGGAGACGATGTCATAGGGTCCGTGCTCGCCGGGCGAGCGATAGAGATAGGGGTGGTTCCAGGGATCGTTTGGCACGTTGCCGCCCTTCAGATACGGGCCGTTCCAGGCCGCGACCCCCGGCGTGCGCCGCACCAGCGCGGCAAGCCCCTCAGCCGTGGACGGGAAGCGCCCGGCGTCGAGATAGAACAGGTCGAGCGCGCTGGAGAAGCTCTGCAACTGAATGCGCGCGGTCTTGACCTTGGATTCGCTGAGATAGTTGAGCACGCGCGGGCCGATCAGCCCCATGATCAGGCCGATGATCGCGATCACCACCAGCATCTCGACCAGCGTGAAGCCCTCCTGCCCCGAACGCCTCTGGCTTTGCGACGGCGCGCGAGCGCGTTCCACTCGCGTGGCGAATGCCTCTATGATGGTGTTGCGCGATATCATGGCCGATGACCCCTGCTCTAACCGACTAGCTGCGTGACCGAGAGCAGCGCCGTCATGACCGACACGATCAGTCCGCCGACGACGGTGCTGATCGTGATGATCGCCAGCGGACCGACGATGCCGACGACCCGGTCCAGGCTGCGCTGCAATTTTGCTTCGTAGAATTCCGCGACCCGCCCGGCCAGCACCGGCAGCTGCCCGGTCTCTTCACCGAGCCGCAGCATGCGGACCGCCATCGGCGGCAGACTGTCCGCCACGGCGAGTGCTTCCGACAATTTGCCGCCATGGCGGACGCGGTCGGCGGCGGCGGTCCAGTTCGCCTCGTTTCCGGTCACTGACATGATGTCGACCAGGATGCGCAACGCGGCGGTGAGGTTGACGCCGCTGCCGAGCAGGACGCCGAGATTGCGGCAGAACAGGCTGGCCCGATAGAACTGGAAAGCGCTGCTGATGCCCGGCACCCGCGAAATTCCATTGACCAACGCGGCGCGCACGCGCGCCTGCCGCAGCAGCCACCATGCGAGCGCAATGGTCGCCGCGCTGATCAGGCTTGCCGCGGTGGCATTGGCGCGCAGGAAATCCGATACCGCAATGAAGCTGGCGAGCGCCGTGTCCGACTTGCCGCCGAAATCGCCGAGCACGGTCGAGAATTGCGGCAACACGAACAGCAGGAAGAACAGCATCACACCGGACGCCGCGACCAGCACGAAGGCCGGATATTGCATGGCGTCGGTCAGCTTGCGCCGCATCTGCTCGGAACGCGCGCGCTCGGTACCCAGCATCTCCAGCACAGAATCGAGCGTGCCGGAGATTTCTCCCACCCGGACCAGGGCGATGTACACCGGCTGGAACAGGGTTGGATGATCGGCGACCGCGTCGGCAAAGCTCTCGCCGGTGAGCAGGGCGGCGCGAATTTTCGCCACCACCGGACGCATCCGGCCCACGTCCGCGTCGCCCGACAGCAGCTCCAAGGCATCGTCGAGACGCGCACCGGCCTTGAGCAGCAGTGCGAGATCACGCGTGAACGTAGTGACCTCGGCCGCGCTCGGCCGGCCGAACAGGCTGCGGCCACCGGTGCCGCCGGATGCGCGCTTGTCCTCGGTGGTTTCGATCGGCAGCAGCTTGAGATATTCGATCCGCCGCGCCACCTCGGCCGCCGTCGGGGCGGAGATCGTGCCGTTCACGATCTCGCCGGCCTGGGTCAGAGCGCGATAGCGATAATTCGGCACGGCGTCACCGCACCGTTGCGACGCGGAGGATCTCGGCGGGCGAGGTCAATCCGGCGCGGCATTTGGCGACCCCATCGTCGAGCATCGTGGTCATGCCCGAGCGGATCGCCATCATATCGATCTTCAGCCCGTCGGTTCGCTCCCCGATCAGTTCGCGCAGTTCATTGGACAGTTCGAGCAGTTCGAACACGCCGAGGCGGCCGCGATAGCCGGTCCCGCCGCAGCGCTCGCAGCCGCATGGCTCGTGAATGATCTCGTCGGCCTTGAAGCCGAGCGCGGCGAGCCGGGGGTCCTCGGCGAAATCGGCTGTTGCAAGCGGCCGCGCCGTCTTGCAGCGCTCGCAGAGTTGCCGGACCAGACGCTGCGCGATCACGCCGCGCAGCACCGAACGCAACAGATAGCCTTCGACCCCGAGGTCGAGCAGACGCGGCACCGCGGCAGCCGCGGTCTCGGTGTGCAGCGTCGTCAGCACCAGATGCCCGGTCAGCGCCGCATGCACCGCGACATGCGCGGTCTCGGAATCTCTGACTTCACCGACCATGATCACGTCAGGGTCCTGGCGAACGAAGGACCGCAGGGCGGTGGCGAAGGTCAGGCCGATCGCGGGCTTGATCTGGGACTGGTTGACGCCGGGAAGCTCGTATTCGACCGGATCCTCGATGGTCAGGATCTTGCGGCTCGGCTCATTGAGGATCGACAGGATCGTCGCCAGCGTCGTGGTCTTGCCGCTGCCGGTCGGCCCCGTGATCACGACCATGCCGTGCGGCAGCTTCAAGAGCCGCCGCAGCTTGGCTTCGTCAGGCTCGGAGAATCCGAGCTTTTCGACCACCAGCAAGCCGCGATCCTTGGGCAGGATGCGGATGACACAGGATTCGCCGTGCTGCGTCGGCATGATCGCGACGCGGATATCGATGTCGGTGCGACCGGCCCGCAGCCGCGCCGCGCCGTCCTGCGGCAGGCGGCGCTCGGCGATATTGAGGTTGGCGATGATCTTGATGCGGGAGACCACCGCCTGGGGCAGCACGCCCGACAGCGCGGCGACCGGCCGGAGCAGACCATCGATCCGTAAGCGCACCATCAGCCCGCCGGAGAACGGCTCGATATGGATGTCGCTGGCGCGAAGCTCGACCGCCTTTTCGATCAGATCGTTGACCGCGCGCACCACCGGCGCGCCGCTGGCGAGATCGCGCAGGCTCTCGATGTCGTCTTCGCGGGGCAGCGCCGCCGCGCTATCGGCGGCCTCGGCCTCTTCAGTGCTGGAAGAGTTGTTCAGCGCGATGGCGACGTCTTCCGACGATGCCACTTTCACATTGATATCAGCGCCAAGCACGATCTGTGCCGCGCGCAGCGTCGCCTGATCGGTCGGGTCGACGACGGCGAGCACCGTGGTCCCGTCGACCGCCCGGCACGGATAGACCATGGTCTCGCGCAGGAAGCGCGGCGAGAACGCCCCGACCAGCGGCTCGGCCGACGTCATCTCCTGGAGCGTCAACCGGCCAAGCGCAAAGAAGCGCGCGGCTTCGTCGGCGAAGTCGGTCGGCGAGAGGCTGGTGACCTCCCACAGCTTCGATTGCCTTGCGTCGGCGCCCTGCCCGGTCCGCTCGGCCGTTCCATCGCTCGGCGCCAGGTGATTGTTCTGACGCAGATAATCCACGAACCGAACGGACAGGTCGTTGGCCATTCTCGATATCCCGCCACACTATCCCGGATCAGTTCGTGCCAAGTGCCGCTGCGTGCCGTCGCGTTCGGCTCCCGGCAATTGTGCGGTTATCGATCCGAAGTGTGACAGCTGTGCGAAGTCACATCATTCGTCGCGCTCAAGAAACTTTGAGGGTGGCATCGCGGACACAAGCAGCGCGCCGGCTGCACAGTTTAGGTGCGATGCGATGGGCAGGTCGCGAACGACAATCATGTAACCAATTTATTTCTGTCATGTTCGATCGCTAAGAGTCGCTCCGGGGCAGGACCGATCGTCGCAAGCAATCGAAATTTCAGTTAGTCAAAGCGAAGGGCCTTCATGCAACGCGTAGGCACAGTGGGCCGCTGCCCGACGATCCGTGGCGGCCTCGCAGCCATTTTTGCCTTGACGTCATTGGGGCTGTTGGCGTCCTGCAATTCTGCGACGGTCGGCGAGAGCGTGGACGCATCCCAACTCGACGTCACCGACAAGGTGCGCTCGCTGGACCTGGCGCAGCGCCAGCCGCAACCGGCGAACGCACTGGCGGCGACGGGCGGCAGCCAGAGCGGCAGCGTCCGCGCAGCGATGTATGACGGAAGCGAAGTGACGGCGGTCGCGGACGCGCGGCCTCAGCCGGCGTCGAACGGCAATGGCTTCGATCTGAATTTCGAGAGCACGCCGGTGGCGACCGTCGCCAAGGTGGTGCTCGGCGACATCCTGCATGTCGGCTACACCATCGACCCGCGGGTGCAGGGCACGGTCAGCCTGGTCTCGGTCCGCCCGGTGCCGAAGTCCGACATGGTGTTCGTGCTTGAAAACGCACTCCGCCTGAGCGGCGTTGTGCTGCTCAAGGATACGGCAGGCTATCGCCTGACGCCGCTCGGCGACGCCGTCGGCGGCGGCCGCGTCGATGCCGCGGCGGCCAATCCCGAACCCGGATTCGGCATCTCGGTGGTCCCCCTGCAATATGTGTCGGCGCAGACCCTCATGAAGCTGACCGACAGCTTCGCCACCAGGGCGGGCGCGATCCGCGCCGACACGACACGCAACCTGCTGCTGATCCAGGGCACCGGCGCCGAGCGCCGCACCGCGGTCGATACCGTGCTCAGTTTCGACGTCGACTGGATGCGCGGCCAATCCGTCGGCATCTTCCCGATCTCGAGCGGCTCGCCCGCGCCTGTCATTGCCGAGCTGGAGAAGATCGTCGATTCCGGCGAGAACGGCCTCAGCCAGAATGTCATCAAGTTCATGCCGATCGCGCGCCTGAACGCGATTTTGGTGGTGACCAAGAAGCCCGACATGCTGCACACGGCCGCGACCTGGATCAAGCGCCTCGACCGCAACGACACGGCGCGGACCTCGGTCCATGTCTACCGCGTCAAATACGGCGATGCGCGCCAAATCGCGCGGGTCCTGACCGACATGTTCCTTGGCGGATCGTCCGGCAACCTGCTCGACAGTGCCGACAGCCAGCTCGCGCCCGGCTCCGGCACCTCGTCGACCTCGAGCGTCGCCGACCGTCTGTCGCTCAACAACAACAACGGCGCAAATTCAGGCATGAGCGGCTTCGCATCCCGCGGCACGTCGGGGACAGGCGCAACAGGCCAGGGCCTTGGCCAGGGATTCGGCGCCGGCGGGCAAGCGAACAATCCCAACAATCCGGGCCAGGGCAACAATGCCGCGCTGGATGCCGGACGCGGTGCCGGCGGCGGCAACGGGCAGCCCGTCATGCAGGACGTCCGCATCACGCCCGATGTCGTGAACAACAATCTCCTGATCTATGCCGACCAGGCCAACTACCGCATTATCGAGTCGACCCTGCTGCAGATCGACGAGCCGCAGCTCCAGGTCGCGATCGACGCGACGATCGCCGAGGTCACGCTCAACAACACCTTGTCCTATGGCGTGCAGACCTATCTCACCAGCCAGAACCTCGGCCTGAAGCCGAACACCGGCTCGATCCTCGGCACCCAGGCCACTTCCGCTCCCGCGACCACCACCGACGCGACCACCGGCGCGGTCTCGGTCGCGGGGTCGCTCACCAATGCCTTCATCAACCAGAGCTTCCCGGGCTTCAACTTCCTGATCGGAAATGCAACGCAGCCGAGCCTGATCCTGGATGCGCTGCACGCCGTCACCAGCGTCAAGGTGCTGTCCAATCCCTCGCTGGTGGTGATCAACAACCAGGTCGCGACCCTGCAGGTCGGCGACGTCGTCCCGGTCTCGACCGGCAGCGCGACGGTGCTGACCACGAGCAACACGGTGGTCAACACCATCGACTATCGCAACACCGGCATCATCCTGAAGGTCTCGCCACGCGTCAGCGTGAACGGCACCGTGCGGCTCGATGTCGAGCAGGAGATCAGCAACGTTCCCCAAAGCAGCGGCAGCACGGTCAACCTGACGCCGACCGTTTCGGAGCGACGGGTCAAGAGCCAGATCTCGGTGGCCAACGGTCAGACCGTGCTGCTGGCCGGCCTGATCAGCGAACAGCAGAGCGGCGCCCGCAACGCGCTTCCGGTGCTCGACCAGATTCCGGGCCTCGGTGACGCCTTCGGACATCAGAGCAACGGCACCCAGCGTACCGAGCTGATCATCTTCATCCGCCCGCAGATCATCCGCAACGGCTCCGACGCCCAGACTGTGGCCGAGGAGCTTCGATCGAAATTGCGCGGCAGCATCGCCACGACATCGACCAATGCGCCGATCACCACCAGCTATCACTGAGCCGGGCAGCAGGATGCGCCGCGTTCTCGCACAACGGACGGGCCTCTCGGCTTCGCTTGCGATCGCACTTTGGGCGATGACCGCCTCTGTCGCGAGCGCCGACAGCGTCGCGCGCGGATCGACTGCCTTCCATCGCGGCGACTATGTCCGGGCGGCCCGGGAGCTCGCGCCGGCCGCCGAGCGCGGCAATCCGCGCGCCCTCGGCATGCTCGGCTTCTTGTACGAGCACGGCTTCGGCGTGCCGCAGGCCTACGCAGCCGCCGCCGACTGCTACTATCGCGGCGCCGTGCAGGGCGACCCGTTCGCGCAGGCCCAACTCGGCCTGATGTACGACAAGGGTCACGGCGTTCCGACGGATTTCGTGCTGGCCTACAAATGGCTCAATCTGGCTGCGGCCCGCTCGAACGGGCGGCAGCGCGATGTCTATCTCCGGTTCCGCGATGCGGTCGCATCCAAGCTTTCGACCTATGAGATCATTGCCGGACAGCGGTTCGCACTGGAATGGGCCCCCGATCGGCCGGCGCCGGACGTGCACCTGACCGTCAAGTAATCGCGCCTTACGGAGGTGTGCGCACGAGGCTCGCCGACACGCGCCTGCCTCGTACCTTCCGCCGCCGCAACCGGCGCCAGCCGATCACGATCCCGCTGATCGAGATAATCGCACCAGCCGCCGATAGCAGCCACACCACGACGTCGTGCGCCGGCCAGATGCGCAGCAGCAGCGGGACATCGAGGCTGTGCAGCGCGTTGAACAGCCAGCGGTAGGACCGGCGGCTGTCGTCGCTGCGCTCGAGGATCTCGCCGGTGACGGGGGAGATGTGCAGCCAGGTGCGGGCGGGATCGTCGAACCCGATCCGCAATACCGGAAGCTCGCGCGCCTGGTGCAGCGTGTACCAATAGGCGTCGGGTTCATCGAGCTGCCGCGCTGATGTCATCGCAGCGCCGGGCATTGCGTGTCGGGCGGCAGCGATGACCTCGTCGCGCGAGAGGGTCATCCGCGCACCGGTCACAGGATCGGCGATGCTGCGGCCGCCGTTGCCGTCGTCGAGCAACATTAACCGGTGTCCGCCGATCCAGACGAAGCGGGCCTCCACCGCAGGCATCGATGGCGACGACTGGAAGCCAGCGACGATGTCGGCCGTGTCATGGCCGCTATAGCCGATCGCGATCTCGCGGGTGACGCCGCGGCCGGAGAACGCGCCGCCGGGATTGAGCGACAGCCAGCCGCTAAACATCCAGGTCAAGACGCAGATGCCGCCGATCAGGCCGGCGATGTGATGCCAGGCCATCCAGCCGCGATAGGGCGAGATGGCGCCATCAGCGTAGCGGCGCATCAGCCGCAGGCGGAGGACGCCGATCCAGAAGCCGGTGACCGCGACGACGAGGCAGATGCCGGAGATCCACAACACCACGTCGCGCCACAGCGAACCGTCCTTGCGCAACACGGTCGGATAGATCCAGTGCGGGATCGAGCCGAGCCAATTCCAGATCCGCTCGCAACGTGTGGTGTCGAGCGCGATCTCGCCGGTGCGCGAGGAAACATAGAGCTCGGTGCCATCGGCGTCACCGAGGCCGATCAGATAGAGCGGCCGCAACGGATCGAAGCGCGACGTGACTGACCATTGGTCGCGCGTAATCGTTTCGATCAAGCGAGGCTGCAAGGCATGCGGATGATGAGCGGCAATGGCCAGCGCCTGGTCCGGCGTGATCCGGTCAATCACGCTGCCGTCGGTCGCCGAAATGGTGATCGTCCCTCCCTTCCAGCCGGTCACCCGATAGACGGGCGTGTCGTCCATCATCGAAAGCCGCAGGTCACGCGGATAACGCTCGACACCTGCGATCGCCATCGCGCGATCAGGCGTGACCCGCACCTTGCTCCAGGGAATGACAGGAAGCGCGGCGAGGCGCTCGCTGTCGGTAAGGCGCGGAAAGGCCACGTACATCATGACGAGGCCGGAGATGAACCACATCGCGAACAGGAGACACGTCGCAATGCCGATCCAGCGATGGACGATATAGAGCCACCGCCGCCCGCGCCGGATCAGAGCGTTGCGCATGGTCAGAACTTCACGTTGACGGACAATTCGGCGGTGCGCGGCATGCCGAGCAGCCACTGCCCGGTACCGTTCGAGGTCACCGCGTAAGCCTTGTCGAACAGATTGTAGAGGCGGAACGCGACCGTGGTGCGGTCGTCCGGCTTCCACCTGACGCCGCCATTGACCACGTTGTAGCCCGGACGCAGCTGGGTGTTGGCAAGATCGGAGTACATCGCACCGACGATCTGCACGCCGCCATAGGCCGACCAGTTGGGCGCGAAGTCCCAGGTCAGCCAGACGTTCGAGACCTGCTGCGGCACGTTGACCGGGACATTGCCGTTGAAGCTGACGATCTTGCCGCCGACCACCTGGCTGTTGTTGTCGTATCTGGCGCGCAACAGCGCAAGATTGGCGTCGACGCGCCAGCCGTCGCTCAGTGCGAGCCCGATCGATCCTTCGACCCCGCGGGATGATTGCTGGCCGATCTGCAATGCCAGGCCGCCGGTGGGATTGCCGGGATCGGGAATCGTGAGCCCGGTCTTGACGATCTCGTAGGCAGCCAGCGTCCACTCGCCGCGGCCGCCCCAGAACGATTGCTTGACCCCGATCTCGGTCTGCTTGCCGGTCGCAAGCTGGAATGTCTTCTGCGTGGTCGACAGTGAGATCAGATTGCTGACCGGATCGACGCCGACCGCGTACTGGCCATAGAACGCGAGGTTCTTGATCGGCTCGTAAACGAGGCCCGCGCGCCAGCTAGTGCCCGATAGCGTCGTCTCAAAACTGTTTGCCGGCGTCTTGTAGTCGGTGCGGTCCACTTCGGGGCGATCATACCTGACCCCGGTCACCAGCGACAACTGATCGGTCAGCGAGAGCCGATCCTCGGCGAACAGCGCGTATTGATTGACGATCGCGTTGAAGCCCGGCGTGGTCGCCGTCGTCGTGGCGAAGAACGATCCGGGATCGAACACATAAGGATTGACCGACGACGCGCCGCCATAGGGCGAGTTGTTGGTATGGGTGAAGTCGATCCGGTTGACGTCGAACCCGGCGACGACCTGGTTCGCAAGGCCGAACACGTGGCCGCTGAAGGTCGTATCCATCCGGTTGCCGAGCTGCTTCTGGTCGTGGAATATCTCGATATAGCTCGTGCGATCGATCAGCTGGGTCTTCGGATTCCAGGTGTAGTTCTCGATGTCGCGCCAGTGCCGCTCGCTGGTCAGGTAATACAGCGTGTTGTTGACCTTGATGCCGTCGGCGACGTCCCACTCGGTCTTGAACCGGGTCCAGCTGTCCTGATAGCGGATCGCGCTGTCCGCTGCATTGTAGTTCTTGAAGCGCAGCGCGTCCTGGATCGCGCCGTTGATCAGCGGCGTGCCGAAATAGCGCGACGGGCTGCGATCGCCGTAATCTTCCGAGAGCGTGAAGGCGAGATTGTCCGACGCCTGCACCCGCACGGCAGCGGAGACCACCGCGTTCGAGGTCTTGTCGCGATCGACCCAGCTGTCCGACATGTTGCCGGTGGCGTTGATGCGGTACGACACATTGGGATTGATCGGACCGGTGCTGTCCACCGAGAGCCGCCGCGTCATGTTGCTGTCGAGCGAAACCTCGGCCTCGTTATAGGGCGTGCTCTGCGGCTTCTTCGGAATCACGTTGATGACGCCGCCGATCGCGCCTTCGCCGTACAGCACCGAGGCCGGGCCGCGCAGCACTTCGATGCGCTGCGTCGACCAGGTGTCATAGGGGAACGTCAGCGTGCCGGAGCCGATATAGAAGCGCGTGCCGTCATACAGCGTCATCACCGAGTTGCTGCCGGCAAAGCCGCGGGTGCTGAACGACAGGCCGCCATTGCCTGGCGCCGGCGTTGCGACGAACCCGGCCGCGTCCTGGGTGACGGCATCGAGCACATTATGCTGGCCGCGTTCAGCGATGGTCTGCGCCGTGATGATCTCGACGCTGGCCGGCGTCTGCAGCGGCGTCAGGTTGAGACGACTGCCGGTGCCGCCCTGCGTGGTGGCATTGAGCGTCGGCGATGCCGATCCCGGTACGCCCGACGCCGCGACGCGCGGGGCGTTGCCGGCTGTTGCAGGCCTCGGCCGTGGCCGCGCCGCAGCGGTCATGTCACGGCTGCGCGCCGCAGGCTTCGGCTTTGGCGCAGCGGAAGGCGCGACCTCAATCGGATCGAGCCTGGTTGGTGGCGGCGTTTGTGCCGAGCCTTCGGCCGGCAACAACAATGATGACAGGGAGCAGAGAAGACCGAGGCGCCATTTGCGCGCAACGGGAGAGGACGGAGACATGAAAAGGACTCGCGGTAACGTGGCACGTCACCGCGAACGTGGACTGGCGCATTGCCAAAAAAGGCAGTGCTCCGATCCCACCAGGACGCCCCCGCCCGATGTGCTCGCGTGTGACCACGACTGACGGCAGGTCTCCTGGCTCACGGGTCATCGCCTGTCGACGCCTTCCCGGGCCTGATGGCCCAGTGGCAAATTGACGAAAGGCTCGCCGTTTACAGTTGCGGGGACAGCTGCGGCATTGGGGTTACCCTCGCACCGCATTCCCTTTTGATCCCCGAAGGGAACCGTCGGCAAAAACGATAGGTGCTGGCTGCAGAGCTGTCAATTCGATGCGATTGTCGCAGACCTGCTTTGCGGGTGATGCTGCGGCGATGACACAGCGACGTCGAGGGCTGACGCCGAAAAGCAACCCGTCATCCTGAGGAGCGCGGCACGCGCGTCTCGAAGGATGCACGGCCCGGCTGGCGGCCGATTCATCCTTCGAGACGCCGCTTCGCGGCTCCTCAGGATGACGGGAAACGTAGGTTCGCGTCACTGAGCCTCGACGCATCCCTGCATCACCTCATCAATCTCCGCGCGCGACAGCGCACCCATCTCGGCGATGAACACGATGCGCGTGCGCGGCACGCCGGGCGACGGGACGCCGCCCGCAGCCAAGGTCGCGCGGCCGCCGGCGAGTTGAAGCACGGTCAGCCGCCCGGGCTGCTCCACCGTCTCGAACAATCCCTTCGCCCGCGCCAGCTTCGGCGCCAGTCTGCCGATCGCCTGCTGCAAGCGCGGCAGCACGACGGGCCGCTCCGAGGTCCAGCTCAGCGTGTCGAAGCGATCGGACGACGGCCGTCGCGGCGCGGTCTCGCGCGGCGCCGACACATGATCGAGGTCCGCTGGGAACAGCAGCGCGGCCGGCACCTCGCCATGCAAGGCATCGACCACCACGGCCGCCGGACGCACCGCGCGCACGGCGTCGCGGATCGCGGCGCACGCAGCGGCGTCAGTCAGATCGACCTTGCTCAGCGCCACCACATCCGCCGCCCGGAGCTGCGAGCGCAGCAGCGCATCGTTCAGCATCGCCGCAGGCTGCGTCGCGTCGACCACGCACAGCACGGTCTCCAGCGGCGCCTCCTTCCAGATCACGGGATCCATCAGGTTGCGCACGATGTCGGCGGGATCGGCGATCCCGCTGGTCTCGATCACGATGAATTCGGGACGCGGATCACGCCGCAGCAACGTGGCGAGCGTGCGCAGCAGGTCGCCCTCCAGCGTGCAGCAGATGCAGCCATTGCTCAGGCTGACCACGCCGTCGCTGGCGCCGGCGATCAGCTCGGCGTCGATATTGATCGCACCGAAATCGTTGACCACGGCGGCGATGCGCCGCCCTTGCGCATGCGCCAGCAGATGGTTGACGACCGTGGTCTTGCCCGCCCCGAGGAAGCCCGCGACCAGCAGGATCGGGACCGGCACCTCAGCCCCCCGTGATAGGCCGGCGCACCGGCCGGCCGGGACGCGCCGCGACATCGAGCACACCATCGCTGATCAGCGGCTGGCCGCTGACCACGAGATGCCGCACGCCCTCCGCCGGACGATTCATCGCCGAGAAGGTCGCGCGATCGCTCAGCGTCTCGTAGTCGAACACCACAACATCGGCGTCGGCGCCGACCTGCAGCCGGCCCTTGGCCCGCATCGCCGGCGTGCTCGCCGACAGGATCTCGGCCGGGATCAGCGCGCATTTGCGGATGCCCTCGAGCAGCGACACTTTCTTGCGCTCGCGCACCCATTCACGGATGAAGCGGGTGAAGCAGCCGGCCGAGCGCGGATGCGAGGTGGCATCGTCGGGCAGCGGCCAGGCGTCGCCGCTGTAGGGGCGGCCGTCCGACAGCGTCCACGGCATCGCGTCGGAGGCGATCGCGCCGCCCGGATACAGCACCGCCATATCGAGCAGATCGCGATGATGCGCGTTGTTCTCGATGTCGAGCACATGCCACAGCACCAAGGTCGAGGGCTCTTCGGCCTGTGCCGCCAGCAGCTCCTCGCGGCTGCCGAAGCGGTGACCGTCGGTCACGCGCTGCACCGAATCGTAGCCGAGGCCGTTGCGCTCCTCGAATTTCGGATCGCTGAAGAAGGTCGCCGCCAGCACGGTCGAGCCGGTGCCGTAGGGATAGGCCTCCACCGTGATCGGCAGGCCCTGCGCCTGCGCTTTCGCGATCAGCGCGACACAGCGCTCGATATCCGTCTTGCTCGACGAGTTGAAGTGGCAGATGTGCATATGCGCGCCGGTGGCGCCGGCATAGCCGATCAGGCGGATATAGGCTTCCGCCGCGCTCTCGGGATCGATCCGCGACATGTAGGCGACGTGGGTGAAGGTCGGCACCGCATGATCCGCCGCGAGCTGGCACACCGCGGTCAATTCCTGCACGCCGGCGCCCGGCGCATAGGCGTTGAGAATGCCGATGCCGATGCCGCCCTCATTCAGTCCGTTGGCGAGGCGCTCCAGGATGCCGCCGACTTCGCCTTCGGTCGCGACGTTTTCGATCCAGCGGCGATCGCGCATCGCGGCACCAAACGATTCCAGCGAGCTCTCCGAATTCGAGCCGGTCATCGCACCGATGCGCGCGAAGGCCCAGTTGGCGGCGGCGCCGTAGTTCAGCACCCTGCCCTTCTCGGCCTGGCGCTTGTACCAGGATGCGACCGGCAGCACGCCGGCCTCGAGGTCGAGCGAGGTCGTTACCCCGTCGAACGCCTGCATGCGGTCGGCCGGAATGGTCTGGCCATGCGCGTGCAGGTCGATGAAGCCCGGCGCCACCACGAACCCGGTCGCGTCGATCTGCCGTTCGGAACCGCCGAGGCCGGTGCCGACCGCGGCGATCTTGCCGTCGACCACGGCCACATCGCCGATCGCGTCCATCCCGCTGGCCGGATCCACCACCCGGCCGCCGCTGATCACCAAGCCACCCATCTCGCCACTCCCCGCATTCCAAAACCGACCGGTTTCCAGTCGAGCACAGAGAAGCGCATCGCACTGATCGCAGCAAGCCGGCCAGGGTTGTGGCGACATGCTGTGACGGAATATCCGCCGCGCCGTGATGGCGATTGCAGAGTGAGGCCCTTCCTACGTTCCGGTTGCACGCCGCGACGGCAGCCCGCGCCAGAGATCGGGGCCGGGCTTCACGCGGCTCGCCACGAGTTTCGGCGGCGTGCGGTCCCTGGCTATCGCCGCTTCGACCGCACGCTTGAGCCTGACATTGTCGATCTGCGCCAGAAAGCGCCGGATGACAGCATCCTGATCCGTGCCCTGACCGGAGATCGCCGCGCACAGCTCCGCGGTCGTCCTGCGGAAGAAGTGGAAGGCGTCATCGGCCGCGCCGCCCACCCGGTCGACCTCGCCGGCCACACCGAGCGCGTGCATCCGATCGTCGTCGTCGAGCGTCACGGCGAAGCGCAGCACGGCAAGCTGCCAGGCACGGAGCAGCTTGCTCTCCGGTTCGGTCGCATTCTCGCGCATCAGTCGAACACCCCGCGCGCCTGACGTCCTTCGGCTGTCGAGGGAGGTCGGACGCGGCGCGACTATCCTTGCGCGGGAATAGGTTTTCGAGGGGAGCGCGCGCCCGATCGCATAGGAATCGCATAGGCGGAGCGCGCCGAGGCCCAATTCGCTCAGATCCCCTCGAACTGCAGCCGCGCCAGCCGGGCGTAGAGGCCGCCCGCGGCGACCAGTTCGGCGTGGGTGCCCTGCTCGACGATCCTGCCCTGGTCCATCACCAGGATGCGGTCGCAGGACAAGACGGTCGCCAGCCGATGCGCGATCACCAGCGTGGTGCGGTGGCGCATCAACTCCTCCAGCGCGGTCTGCACCAGCGTCTCGCTCTCGGCGTCGAGCGCCGAGGTCGCCTCGTCGAGCAGCAGCAGCGGCGCATCGCGCAGGATCGCGCGCGCGATCGCGATGCGCTGGCGCTGGCCGCCGGACAGCGTCACGCCGCGCTCGCCGAGCTGGGCGTCGAAGCCTTCGGGCAGGCGGCGCAGGAACTCGGTGGCATGGGCGAGATCGGCGGCACGCTCGACCTCGGCGTCGCTGGCATCGGGCCGGCCGAACCGGATGTTCTCGCGGGCGCTTGCGGCGAACACCACGGAATCCTGCGGCACCAGCGCGATGCGCGCGCGCACCTCGGCCGGATCGGCCTGCCGGATCGGCACGCCGTCGAGCGAGATGGTGCCCGATTTCGGATCGTAGAAGCGCAGCAGCAGATGGAACAGCGTGCTCTTGCCGGCGCCGGACGGGCCGACGATCGCGACCTTCTCACCTGACCGGACCGAGAGCGACACTTCATCGACCGCAAGCGCGTTGGGCCGGGTCGGATAGGCGAAGCTGACATTGTCGAAACCGACATCGCCGCGCGCTGGCTGCGGCAGCGCGCGCGGCGACGCGGGCGCCGCGATCTGCGGCCTGACGCGCAAGATCTCGAACAGCCGCTCGGCGGCGCCCGATGCGGCCGAGACCTCGCCCCAGACCTCGCTGAGCTGGCCGAGGCCGCTCGCGGCGAACGCCGTGTAGAGAATGAACTGGCCGAGCCGGCCCGGACTGATGGTTCCGACCAGCACATCGTGCGAGCCGACCCAGAGGATCACGACGACGCTGGCGAACACGATGAAGATGACGATCAGCGTCAGCACCGCGCGCGCTTTGGTCGAGCTGCGCGCGGCTTGATAGGCCTGCTCGACCTCGCCGGCAAAGCGCGTCCTGGCGAGCCGTTCGCCGGTATAGGCCTGCACGGTGCGGATCGCGTTGACCAGTTCGGAGGCATAGGCGCTGGCATCGGCCAGCGTATCTTGGGCGGTGCGCGACAGCCGCCGCACCCAGCGGCCGAACGCCACCAGCGGAATCACGATGATCGGGATCGCGAGCAGCACGAAGCCGGACAGCCGCGGGCTGGTGATCACCATCATCGCGGCGGCGCCGAAGAACAGCATCAGATTGCGCAGCGCAATCGACACCGACGCGCCGACCGCGGACTTGATCTGCGTGGTGTCGGCGGTAAGCCGCGACACCAATTCGCCTGATCGCGCGGAATCGAAGAACGAGGGCGACAGCGAGATCAGATGCGCGAACACGTCGCGCCGGAGATCGGCGACGATGCGTTCGCCGATCGTCATCACGAGGTAATAGCGCGATGCGCTGGCGCAGGCGAGCACCGCGACGACCGCGATCATCACGCTGAAATAGCTGTTGATCATCGCGATGCCTTCGGGCGTGAAGCCCATGTCGATCATCCGCCGCACCGCGACCGGCACGATCAGCGTGGTGATCGCGGCGATCGTCAGCGAGATCAGCGCGAGGATCGCCCGGCCCTTGTAGCGCGCCACATAGGGCGCGAGCGCAAGCAACGGCCGCAACCGGGCACGGCTCTTCGCCGGCTCCGTGATCTGGCTCTCGATGAAGGCTTCCTCATCGAGCAACGCGTCGCGCGGAGGCTGCGGGGCGCCGCGCGGGGTCTCAAGCTGTTCGGCTACGCTCATCAATCTAGACCGGTTCTATCACCCCCCACATAGGCCCGCCGACCCCCGGCTGGCAAATCCGGTAAAGTCCCAATCCGGTGATGGGCTTAGGCCCTTTCTTGGCTTGTTTTGGCGGGCTCCATGGGTTATAGACCCGCGCAAATCCCGTATTCCAGACATCTTGAGACGGGCGCCGGCGCGCCGAAGGAACTGTCATGAAAGCCGATATTCATCCGAATTATCATACGATTAAGGTCGTCATGACCGACGGCACCGAGTACCTGACCCGCTCGACCTGGGGCAAGGAAGGCGACACGCTGAACCTTGACATCGACCCCAAGTCGCACCCGGCCTGGACCGGCGGTACCCAGCAGCTGATGGATCGCGGCGGCCGCGTCTCGCGCTTCCAGAAGAAGTTTTCGGGCTTCCTCAAGAAGGACTAAAGTCCGCTTCGGGATCGCCCCGGCGACCACACGCAAAACGCCCCCGTCTCGGGGGCGTTTTTGTTTTTGGGGGCCGCTCCGGACCGGCGGGCTGAACGGGCCCGCGATCCTCCCGATGCGTCGTCCTGGCAAAGGCCAGGACGACAGCGAATGTGTGGCACGGCCTCCATCCACAATCGTCGCCCCTGCCTAGTGCGCAATTGCGCACGGAAGCAGGGACCCACAACCACAGGGCTGTGTTGTTGAAGAGGGCTGCGGCCCCAGCGTCGCGCAACTACTGTCATTTGTGGTTATGGGTCCCGGGTCAAGCCCGGGACGACACTGAATGTGTGGCTCGACTTTTGGGTCATACATCTGCAAGCAAGCATGGATGGGCTACTTCTTTAAGCGCGCTGCAGTCAGCCGGCGACCTCGCGCAGACTTGCTTCGTAACGCGCGCTCGCCCGTTCGAAGTTGCGGCGCGCTTCTTCGCGGTCGGAGCGGCCCTCTTCAAGCGTCAACGAATCCCATTTGCTCCGTTCCGTGGCGAAAAAATCGCCGCCATAGACGTGGATTGCGCCGCTCAGCCGGTCGATTGGATTGATCACCGAATGGATGATGTCGGTGCCGAGCGGCACGGTATCGCGCACGCACAAGGCCCTGGCGCCGGCAGCCTCGATCCTGTTCGGCTCGCTCGGAATGCGCCGCCAGAAGACGTTGTCCTCACGGCCCCCATAAACGCCGATCACGGCCCACATGTGATGGTCGTGAGGTGGCACGATATAGCCGGGGGGCCACACCACGTTGAGGATGGTCAGCGTCTCGGAATGGAAGAGCGCGCGGCTTTCGGGACGCTGCGGCTCGCCGAGTCCCTTGAATACCGCAGCCGGTTCAGACATCGCGCGGGCAACGACCTCATGAATGGCTCGGTGAGACGGGTCCGCCGCGAACGCTGCGCGGCAGTCGGCAACGAAACGCTCGGTGTCAAACATCGCGATTCCCCTTTTGGACAAATCTCGGCTGGGCCGCGTAAGGATGTCGCGGCTTGCTCAATGTGTCCAATGCATTTATTATCCATCTATTCATGCATTTGGTGCATTGAAAATGGACCTTCGACAGCTGCGCACCTTCGTCGTCGTTGCCGAGGCAGGCGGCTTTGCCGCCGCTCAACAACAGCTGCGTCTGAGCCAGCCGGCGGCCTCTCGCCAGATCCGGGCGCTCGAGGACGAACTCGGGATTCCGTTGTTCGATCGCGTCGGCCGCGGGATCAAACTGACTTCAGAAGGCGAGGATCTGCTACGGCGCGGCCGCCGTCTCCTGCAGGATGCCGAATCGTTCGGCGAGCGTGCCCGCGCGCTGAGAACCGGCAAGGCCGGCGCGCTGCGCGTCGGCTGCAGCACCCAACATATGGAAACGGTGCTCGCCAATTTCCTCCCCCTGTTCCGGCGGAAGCACCCCTCCGTGGTCATCGATTTGATTGAGGATGGTGGTGCCCGCGTTCCGGATCGTCTGCAGCGGGGCGACGTTCATCTCGCGATCATTCCGGCCGCCGACGACGGCTATCACCGCCGGTTGCTGGCTCCCGTCCATATGCTTGCTGCGGTTTCGCCGCGGCATGGCTTCGCAAGCAGGCGGAAGCTGGAGATTGCCGAACTCGCCGAAGAGTCATTGCTGCTCCTGCGGCGGGACTTCGCATCTCGCGGCTGGTTCGATGCCGCCTGCAACGTCGCACACATCAGGCCACGCGTGATCCTCGAAAGCGCAGCGCCTCACACCTTGCTCGCGCTGGCAAAAGGCGGCAACGATGTCGCCATCGTGCCGTCGAATGTCCAGATCCCGTCCGCAGGCGTCCGCGCCTTTCCGCTGATTCACAGGGGCGCCTCGATCGGGCGATGGACTGCGGTGGCTTGGGATCCGCAGCGCTTTCTGGCTCCTTATGCCAAATCCTTTATCGACGAACTCGTCGCCTATTGCGGCCAGCACTATCCGGGACGCGAGTTTGCCAAGCGCGTCTCCCCTCTACCGAGGCCGGAAGAAACAAAGGCGTAGTCGCCTTGCGGGAATTGCCGCGGATGGCCTGCTTCCGGGACCCGCAACGACGACTCAATCACGAACATGAAATGGTAGCTCGCGCCGTCGCGCGGATTCCGACGGCGAACCTAGCGCGGACGTTTCGGTCGCTTGAGTTCGGCGACCTTAAACTTCCCCGCGGCCTGCAGGCTGCTGCAAAGCCACCAGGCCCTGTTTCGGTACTCGCCCAGGAACCATTTGGTCTCGACGCAATCGACGTAGGACTTGTAGGTGAGGTTGTCCCGGCACGTCGACGAGAACGGTCCGTGGGTTTGTCCGCCCGTCGACTCGCTGCACCCGACCCAAGGGTCCTTGCCATGCGGGAGGCTCGATTCGCAGCCACCGTTGCAATTGCTGGCGACTTTCTCCAGCGCGGCAATCCTGCCCAGCACTGAATCCGGCGCCGGCGACGGCGCTCGAGCGGTTGACGACGACGTCTGGGTGGTTCTCGATCT
This sequence comes from Bradyrhizobium sp. USDA 4504, assembly GCF_054063995.1. Lineage (NCBI taxonomy): Bacteria > Pseudomonadati > Pseudomonadota > Alphaproteobacteria > Hyphomicrobiales > Nitrobacteraceae > Bradyrhizobium > Bradyrhizobium sp. USDA 4504. Next base: position 6,205,366 of record NZ_JBSSGV010000001.1, read on the forward strand.
CCGGTGAGATACCCCCGTGGTCACCACCTGTTTCGGACGATTTGGCCTTGCCACTGGCTTCGGCGCCTCGACCGTGATGGAGGGAAGCGGCTTGGCTGGGTCTGTTTGCGACGCTGCCGGACCGCACAGCCAGACAGTTGACAACACGGCGACGGCTGAAGGCGCGACAAGGCTCGACGGCAATCTCATGACATAGCCCTCCCAAATCCGGGACGGAAATGCCGTCCCGACGAGGGCACGGTACCATACAGCCCGAGTTTGGCTACCTAGGGTTGAGGATAAATCTCCCGGTGTCTCACGATCGACGTCGACATGGCGGCGAGAGAACGCCCACCGCTCGCACCGTTCCGGCGTCTAGCCCAAAGCTGAGCTCGAACGGCTCTTGCCGATATTCGCCTTTGACCCGGAGCGGTTACTTGAACGACGCCGACACGCGGCGGGATCGGGTCGATTTTGCAGGCCCACGCCGTTAGGTCAGCGGTTCTGCCCCATGGTCTCTTGTTCAGAAGTTGCTGGCGCCCCCTACTCTCGATCCAGCGGCCATGCTTTGGTCAAAACTGCGTTGAGTGTTTGGCAGGGGTCATCGACTTGGTACGATCGCCCTCCTTCGGGTGACATGGAACCGGGTGCCAGGTCGTTCCCTACCGCATTCTTGAGGTGCCCACCGCAAAGGCTTGTGATGGAACGGGCAAGGTTCGATAAGGCCGGGATTTTCGCTTTTGGCGATGCTCGGAGCGCTGTGACCTACTCGATCGAACTTTTTATCGTCACCGCGATCTACGGGAGCCTTGCGGCCTCCGCACATGTCCTTCCCGCTATCAATCCGACCGCGACACCGCTGTGGCCGCCAACCGGGGTTGCGCTCGCGCTTATGCTGCTGCGTGGCTACCGGATCTGGCCCGCGATCCTGGTGGGCGCCGTCGCGCCTTACCTGATAACCGACCGATCGCTCCTGGAATTTGTCGCCGCCGGGATCGGCACCCTCCTTGCTGCACTGGCCGGGACATGGCTGATCGGACGCTGGTCGAACGGTTGCCAGACGTTTGCCACGCCATCCGGTGTCGCAAAGTTTGCAGGTGTCTCCTTTGCGCCGACCGCGATGATCAGTTCATTCTCCGCCTTGGCCGGATCCATCTTCGTCAACGAACCGAGCTTTCCCGATTCCGTCGCCGCCGGGCTGACCTGGTGGCTTGCCGACGCAGCCGCGATCCTGGTGATTGCTCCGGTCATCGTGCTCTGGGCGATGATGCCCTTACGGATTTCCTCCAGATGGGATCTGTTGGAATCGATCGCAGTTATCGCTCTCGCTGGTCTCATTGGGATCGTAGCCTACAGCCCGCTCATCGGCAGTGACCTCGTCAGCGACGATCTCAACGTGGCGTTGCCGCATCGCAGCCTGCTGGGTTTTCTGGCTTTGCTCCCGTTGATCTGGACCGGTCTGCGCGGCAATCGATGCACCGCGGCTACGGCTGCGCTCATTTTCACCGGAATGGCAGTCTGGGGTTTCGCGTTCGGTAATGATCCGTTTCCGAAAACGGATCCGAACGGAGCATTGTTGTCACTGCTCGTGCTTTCGATCACCGTATCGGCCCCCTCTCTTGCCCTGGCAGCGGCAATCGCCACGCGTCACACCGCGGAAGCCCATCTGCTTTCCGTGCAGGACCAGTTGAACGGTCAACTTGAACGGAACGCTTCGGCGCTCGACAGCATCAGACGGCACTTCCAAACCCTTATCGAAGGCGTCGTCGATTATGCGATTTTTGCGCTTGATAGAGAAGGACACGTTACGAGTTGGAATAGCACCGCTCAAAAGATCATCGGCTACACCTCGGAAGAAATCATCGGCAAGCATTTTGGAATATTCTATCGGCCGGATGAACGCCGCGCGGGTTCGCCGACACACGCGCTGGAGACGGCAATCGAAAGAGGCAAGTACGACGTAGAGGGTTGGCGCATCAGAAAGAATGGTACGCCGTTCTTCATCACCGGCTCGGTCTCGTCGAGCCATGATGACTCAGGAAATCTGATCGGCTTCATCAGTATTCTGCGGGACGCAACCGAGCGACGCGACGCGGAAGAGAAGCTGGTTCAGGCACGCGAACAGCTCGCGATGTCGCAGAAAATGGAGGCAATCGGCAAGCTGACCGGCGGGATTGCACACGACTTCAACAATCTATTGATGATCATCGGAGGCAGCGCCCAGATCTTCACACGCCTGCTTGATCCAAAACTGCCCAAGGCAATTGAAGCCATACAGACCGCGGCCAAACGCGGCGAAAGCCTCACACGCCAATTGTTGACATTCTCTCGTCATCAGCATCTCAGCCCGACGGTCGTCGATCTGAATGCGTCCATCAAGAACATGCGGACCATGATCGAGAGCTCGCTGCGCGGGAACATCGTGTACAATGAGAACGTCGGCGAGGGCGTAGCATCGGTCAAGGTGGACCTCGCCGAGCTGGAACTTGCGATCGTCAACATCGCCGTCAATGCGCGCGATGCAATGCCAAGCGGCGGCACGTTCACCTTATCCGTCCATGCGGTGACTGCGAACCAGGAAACCGGCGGCGATCGCCGCGCAAAGGCTTTCTTTGCGATCGCGCTTGGCGATACCGGCACCGGCATTCCGCCAAACCTGCTGTCCAAGATGTTCGATCCGTTCTTCACGACCAAAGAGGTCGGCAAGGGTACCGGGCTCGGCTTGTCCCAAGTCTATGGTTTCGCGCACCAGGCCGGCGGAACGGTGACGGCGGACAGCAAGGTTGGACAGGGAACAACGATTACAATCTACTTGCCGTCCTGCGCAGACGAGCAGATCACCAGTAAAGAACTGGCCGCTGCCAGAACAAGAGCAAGGCAGCCGCAGCGGCAGACGGTTCTCGTTGTCGACGACAGCCCCGAAGTGGCAGATGTGACTTCCTCGCTGTTCGAGCATCTGGGTTACGACACGATCTATCGAGATTCGGCCGAAGCGGCGCTGAAATTGCTCGACGCCGGTACAAAGATCGATCTCGTCTTCAGCGATATCGTCATGCCCGGGACCATCGATGGCGTCGGGCTCGCGAGAGAAGTCCGGTCGCGATACCCCGGTTTGCCGATCGCCCTTACAACCGGCTACAGCGATGCCGCAAAAGCAGCTCCGCCAAGTCTAAAAATACTCCGCAAGCCGTTCGATACCGACGCACTGAGAGATTTTATCCACGATCTTGCGCCGCCGCGACCACCGCGATCATCCGGCGCGCCCATGACGTCGAACACGACTGAAGCCTCGGGCAGAAATTGACCGGTCGCGCCATTGCAGAAGCAGCTCGTCGCGCAGCTTGGCGAAGCGTTGATCCGCACCATCGCCGCTGATGGACATGACTGCTTCTAGCGATCCTGGAAGGCCAGCCGCGCACCGAGCGCGACCAGGATGCTGCCGCCGATCCGCTGCATGATGCGCCGCGACCTCTTCGAGCGCTGCAGCTTCGACATCACGGCGCTGGCGAAGAACACGCAGACGATATCGACCGCCGAGAAGGTCAGATTGACCGCTGTGCCGAGCAGAAACAGCTGGGCCCAGACCGGCAGGCTGGCCGACGCATCGACGAATTGCGGCAGGAACGCCAGGAAAAAGATCGCCGTCTTCGGATTGAGCACCTCGACGACGATGCTTTGCGCGAAGGCGCGCTCCGCGGAGAGCGGCGCAAGTGTGGGGCGCTTTGCATTGTCGCGGTCGCGGAACAGCGACAGCCCGAGCCAGACCAGATAGGCCGCACCGGCAAGCTTCATCGCCATGAACAACGGCGGCACCGCATGAAACAGCAGCGCGAGGCCGGCCGCCGCGGCGACGACATGGACATAGCCGCCGAGATGCAGCCCGAGCGAGGCCATCAGCCCCGCGCGCCGGCCGCCTGCCAGCGTGCGGGCCGCGGCATACAGCATGGCGGGACCCGGGATCAGCGCGAAGGTCGCGGTCGTGATCGCGAAGGCGAGGTACAATTCCATGTGTGGGCGTCAATCTCTGCAGGGGTCGAGCGGGCGCAACTTCCTCGGCCGTCATTGCGAGCGAAGCGAAGCAATCCATCTGCCCGCATATGCCGATAGATGGATTGCTTCGTCGCTATCGCTCCTCGCAATGACGGTCGGGAATTTGTTCAAGGCGTCTCAGCTCGCCGGAATCATTGCCGCGACCTCGCGATCAGTCGGATTGTCGCTGGCCTCAAGCCCCGCGATCACGCCGGCGCGATCCTCGAGCTTGCGGTTCTGGCTCATCTTCTTCTTGGCATCGATCCGCGTGATTGGCATCCGGAAGCCGACGATCCCGCGCAGCTGCGCCTTGATGAAATCACCAGGCGCGTCACTGACCTGCCAGGCTTCCGGGCGCGAAGTTTCGTGCAGCTCGGTCAACCGGGTCACGACGTCCAGCAGACGATCGGCATTCTCGAAGAACTCGGCCGCGCCATAGGCGTGGACGGCGACGTAATTCCAGGTCGGCACCACTTTGCCGTGCTCGGCCTTGGTCGCATACCAGGACGGCGTCACATAGGCGTCGGGCCCCATGAAGATCGCCATCGCCTCGCCGACCGCGGGCAGCTTCCACTGCGGATTGGGCCGCGCGACGTGACCGTACAGCGTGCCGTAGTCGCCCTCGTTCTCATTGAGGATCAGCGGCAGCGGCGTGCCGATCAGGCCATCTGCGGTTGCGGTGACCAACGTCGCGAGCTTCGAGGCCCGCATCGCGGCGTGGACCGGACCGAGCTCATCCATCCTGAAATGCGGCGGCAGGTACATCGCGGACCTCTTGACAGACCTCATCAATTGCTGCTCGCACCATAGCGCCAAAGTGGCCTATGATAAGGGCCACTTTCGATCAAACTAATTGGTCCACTATGCCCCGCCTGCGCGCCACGATCAGCATCCCTTCGCTCCGGGCCGTCGACCGCGCCGCCGGACAGGTCGGGCGGCAGATCGCGCAGGCCCTGCGCGCCGCGATTGCGAGCGGCGAGCTGAAGGCCGGGGATTTTCTGCCGTCGACGCGCGCGCTGTCGGCCTCGCTCGGCGTCGCGCGCGGCACGGTGACGGAGGCCTTCGAGCAGTTGCTGGCCGAGGGCTATCTGGAATCGCAGGTCGGTGCCGGCACCCGCGTCGCGCCGACGCTTGCCGAGCAGGCACGGCCCGTCGTGGTCAATCGCAAGCCTAACAAATCAGTGCCGATCCGGTTGCCGCCGCGCGCGGCGCGGCTTGCCAAAGTGGCGGCGGCCTTCAGGCCGATGCCGGAGGTCCCGTTTGCGATCGCGGTCCCCGGCGGCGCGGTCGCGCCCGACGACCATTGGCGCCGCCTCGGCAACCGCGTGCGCGCATCGCGCGCTGCGGCGCCGGCGAGCTATGGCGAGCCGCGCGGCCTGATCGAGCTGCGGCAGGCGATCGCCGACTATGTGCGCAAATCCCGCGCGGTGCATTGCGAGCCCGAGCAGGTCGTGATCACGGCCGGCACCCAGCAAGGCCTCTATCTCGCCGGCCGCGTGCTGCTGTCGTCAGGCGATCCTGTCTGGGCCGAGGATCCCGCCTATCCCGGCATGACCGCCGTGCTCGACGATCTCGATCTCGTCACCACGCGCGTTGGCGTCGATGCGCAGGGCATCGACGTCGATGCCGCCACCGCCGCGTGCCCGCACGCACGCGCGGCGTTCGTGACGCCGTCGCATCAATATCCGCTGGGCATGCCGATGAGCATGGCCCGCCGCAATGCGCTGGTGGCGTGGGCGCAACGAAGCAATGCGTGGATCGTCGAGGACGATTACGACAGCGAGCTGCGCTACGCCGGGCATCCCTTCCCGTCGATGCAAGGCCTCGCCCCATCGCGGGTGATCTATTTGGGCACGCTGAGCAAGGTGCTGTTTCCCTCGCTGCGGCTCGGCTATGTCGTGGCGCCTTCGCCGCTGATCGACGCTTTCGCCGGCGCGCGGGCGCTGCTCGACCGGCATTCGCCGACCGCCGACCAGCATGTGCTGGCAGCCTACATGCGCGAGGGGCTGTTCGAAGCGCATATCAGGCGCATTCGCGGCGTCTACGCCGCACGGCGTGCGACGCTGATCGCGGCGCTGACGCACCACATGCCTGGTGACGTCACGCTGCAGCCGAGCGACCAGGGCATGCATCTGCTGTTGTGGCTGCCCCACGACCTCGACGATGTGCAACTGGCAAAATCAGCGCTTGCCGCCGGCATCGTCGTGCGGCCGATCTCGCCGATGTACAAGGCCGCGCCACGCCCCGGCCTGATGCTCGGCTTCGGCGGTTTCGAACCGGAGGAGTTGGAGGCGGCGGCGATCAGGCTGCGGCGCGTGATGGATCAGCACACGTCGCCGCGGCGGACCAGGCCACGCCGCGCGGACGCGTCACACTGATTTGCTGTCCGGATTACTGCTCGAACGCCGCCTTGAGGCGGTTGAGCTGCGGCACCAGCGGGTTGCCGATCGTCGAGCGGTCCGGCGCCGGCGCGTGGATCGTGGTGTCGAGGCGGCGGACGCGCGCCTGCAGATCCATCGAACGGGCGATCAGCTGCTGCAATTGCTCGGGCAGCTTGGTCACCATGTCGGCCGGGCCGGGATCGGCGGCCGACAGCTTCACCTTGGTCTTTTCGCGATTGGCCTGGGTCAGCGTCATCTCGCCTTCCTTGACCGCGCGATGCAGCAGCAGCCAGGAGGCGAGCTGCATCAGCCGCGTGGTCAGGCGCATGCTTTCGGTGGCATAGGTCAGGCTCACGGACCGTTCGAGCGCCTTGGCCTCGGCACGTCCGTCGCCGTCGAGATAGGCGGCGGTCTGCTCGACCAGGTCCATGCCTTCCCGGAACAGCACGCCGAATGCCACAGAATTGGTCAGCCGCTCACTGAACAGCACAAGCCCGGCTTCGCTCTGGGAACGATCGGCCATGGTTAACGCCCTCACACCACCGTAACGCCCGCTGGCATCTGACGCGCCAGCTTATGATGAACAAATCATTGCGCGGGCGCGCCGAAGAGTCCAGCCGCAACCGGATTTATGGTTTCCAGCCGCTAGGACGCACAAAAAAGAGCCGCCGTTTCCGGCGGCTTTGAAGTTGATAACAGGGAGGCGTCAAACAGAGTGGACAGGAGCCACTCGGTGTCCAAACGAGGACAATGCAGTCATAATCGAGAAAGCTTAACCGATCGTAAATGAACGGATTTCTTGACACTTTGTTTGCCATGTCGGCCATTGACCTAGTTTGGGACAGGCCTCTTCTCATTCCCCTTGAGAGGGGAATGTCGGGATGGGGGTCAACCGCAGGCGACGGCGTATGTGAAGAGAGCTGATCCCCACACGCTTTGCTCTGGCGAGCAAAGCGACCTCCCCTTTTCAAGGGGAGGTGGAGCCGCGTAGCCCGGATGGAGCGCAGCGAAATCCGGGAACGGTCCATCCGCGGATAGCGCGGCTCCCGGATTGCGCTTCGCTTCATCCGGGCTACGACAGAAATGATGGCGCAGCGCTACGACTTGAAGAACGCGTTGGCGGCGTCCTTCGACGCGCGCTTCTTCGTCATCGCCTCTTTCAGGCGATCGACTTCGGCGTTGAGCAGCGCGATGCGCTCCGTCAACTCCTCGACCGACAGCAGCGAGAGATCCTGGCCGATCTCATGGCTGATTTTTCTTCCGCGGCCGGTCCTCATCCTCAATCGGCATGTGTCTTCCCCGCGATGCTGATCTGGCGTCCTGCGTCCAGCGATGATAGATATCCGTCCAGAGGAGAATTTTGCAGTGACTTTCGTGTGCGCGCAACATCTGACGCGAATGCCCCGGCCCGACCGCAAGGAGTCTGACCGGACGGGATAGTTGCGCGCCTGCGCGCGAGGCATGAGCCGACCCCAAGCCCTTCCGGTCACGCGGGAGGGCTTTTTGATTTTCCGCTTTGATTCTTGCGGGGTCGGCATCACCGAACGCGAAAGACCTTAATCCATGACCAAGATTCTCATCACCAGCGCGCTGCCCTACGTCAACGGCGTCAAGCATCTCGGCAATCTCGTCGGCTCGCTGCTGCCCGCCGACGTCCACGCCCGCTTCCGCCGGCAGACCGGCTGCGACGTGCTCTTCATCTGCGCGACCGACGAGCACGGCACACCGGCCGAGCTCGGCGCCATCGAGGCCGGACAGGATGTCCGGGCGTTCTGCGACGCACAGCACGCCGTCCAGGCCGACATCTATCGGCGCTTCGGTCTGTCGTTCGATCATTTCGGCCGCACCAGCTCGCCGCACAACCATGCGCTGACTCAGCACTTCTATCGCCGGCTCGATGACGCCGGGCTGATCGAAGCACGCACCTCCCGACAGGTGTTCTCGCCGGCCGACCGGCGCTTCCTGCCAGACCGCTACGTGCTCGGCACCTGTCCGCATTGCGGCGACGCCGGCGCGCGCGGCGATCAATGCGACCATTGCGGCACGCTGCTCGACCCGTCGGACCTCATCGATCCCCGCTCGGCGCTATCCGGCAACCGCGCGCTCGAGATCCGCGACAGCCGTCATCTGTATCTGCGCCAGTCGCAGCTGGTCGACAGCATCGGCGCATGGATCGACAGCCGCACCGGATGGCCGCCCTTCGTGGTGTCGACCGCGAAGGGCTGGCTCAATGCCGAGCTGCGCGACCGCTGCATCACGCGCGATCTCGCCTGGGGCATCGCGGTGCCGCGCGACGGCTTCGACGGCAAGGTGTTCTATGTCTGGTTCGACGCGCCGATCGGCTACATCGCGGCGACGCAGGAATGGGCCGACGCCGCGCCAGGCCGCGACTGGCGGCAATGGTGGTGGCAGGCCGATGACGTCAGCTACATCCAGTTTCTCGGCAAGGACAACATCCCGTTCCACACCGTGAGCTTTCCGGCGACGCTGATCGGCTCCGGCGAACCGTGGAAGACCGCCGATGTGATCAAGGGATTCCACTGGCTGAATTACGAGGGCGGCAAGTTCTCGACCAGCAGGAAGCGCGGCATCTTCACCGATGCGGCGCTGGCGGAATTGCCCGCCGATCTCTGGCGCTGGTGGCTGATCGCCAACGCGCCGGAGAGCGCCGACACCGATTTTGGCGTCGCCAGATTCGTCGCCGACGTGAACAAGGATCTCGCCGATATCTTCGGCAATCTCGCCAACCGCATCATCAGCTTCGCGCATCGCGCCTTCGACGGCCGCATCCCGGATGGTGGCGCTCCCGGCGATGCCGAGCGCCAACTCGCGCTTGAACTGGAGCAGCGCATCGCAGCGCTGCACCGCCATCACACGGCGCTGGAATTTCGCGCAGCGGCGGCCACGACCCGCGCGATCTGGGACACCGCGAACGCTTATCTGCAGCACGCAGCACCCTGGACGGCGATCAAGTCCGATCCGGCACGCGCGGCAGTCATCACCCGCACCGGGCTCAATCTTGTCGCGCTCAGCGCCACGCTGGCGTGGAGCATCGTGCCTGATCTCGCGGCGCGCGTACTTGGCGCGCTCAGTTGCGACGATGTGATCCCGCGCTGGCCCACTGGCCCACTCCTCCCGCTGCTGGATCGCGGCGCGGGCACGCCGGTCGCTAGGCTCGGGCCGCTGGTCGAGAAAATCACGCCTGAGAGAGCCGACCAGCTCACGACGCGGTTCGGGGTTTAATGGCGTTTCGCTTCGGTGGAAAAGGCGGTATGCCATCCGCCGATCCTCTCCACTGACCAGGGACCAGCCATGCCAAATCTGCCCGCGCAAATGACCGTCGTTGCCATCAGCAAGCCTGGTGGCCCTGAGGTGCTGGTGCCGGAGACCCGCGCGGTGCCGGTGCCAAAGGCCGGCGAGATTTTGGTCAAGGTCGCGGCCGCCGGCGTCAATCGTCCCGACGTCGCGCAGCGCTCCGGCTCCTATCCGCCGCCGCCCGGCGCCAGCGACCTGCCCGGCCTCGAAATCGCGGGCGAAGTGGTCGCGCTCGGCGAAGGCGCAAAGCACAAGATCGGCGACAAGGTGATGTCGCTGGTCGCCGGCGGCGGCTACGCGCAATATTGCATCGCGCAGGACGCGCAGGCGATGACCGTGCCGCCCTCGCTGTCGATGCAGGAAGCCGGCGCGATTCCGGAAACGCTGATGACGGTGTGGCACAATGTGTTCGAGCGCGGCGCGCTGCAGGCCGGGGAGACGCTGCTGATCCACGGCGGCTCGTCGGGCATCGGCACGATGGCGATCCAGCTTGCCAAGGCGTTCGGCGCCAAGGTGATCGTCACCGTCGGCTCGCAGGACAAGGCCGATGCCTGCCTCAAGCTCGGCGCCGATCACGCGGTCAATTACAAGACCGAGGATTTCGTCGAGGCGGTGAAGAAGGCCACCGGCGGCAACGGCGCCAATGTCATCCTCGACATGGTGGGCGGCGATTATATCGACCGGAACTATGACGCCGCCGCGGTCGAGGGCCGCATCGTCCAGATCGCGTTCCTGTCGGGAACACCGAAGGCCACGGCCAATTTCGCCAAGCTGATGGTCAAGCGGCTGCACCACACCGGCTCGACCCTGCGCCCCCGTAGTAATGCGGACAAGGCGGCGATGGTCGCGGCGATCGAGGCGAAGGTGCTGCCCTTGCTGCGCGAAGGCCACGTCAAACCGCTGATGGACAGCACATTCCCGCTGGAAAAGGCCGCCGACGCGCACCGGCGCATGGAGACCAGCGAACATATTGGCAAAATTGTGTTGGCGGTTTAACCCTCGCGACGGAAGCAGGGGCGGAAACCCTTTGATTCCCTTCGCTTTCGTGTCATTTATCGCGCCACCGCCGGGCCGGTCGCCGGGTCCGGTCAGTTTGTCGATCGCGGAGTACTGACATTGCGTCTGATCAGGTGCCTTGCGCTGCTCGCGCTGGGCCTCATGATGTTTGCCGCCGCGCCTGCCGCGTATGCGATCGACGCGGTCAGCGTGCGCAGCGATGCGCCCGCGATCGATCTGACGGCGGTTCTCGACCATCAGCGCAGTGAAGCCGACCGCATCCAGGTCTCCACCGCCCCCGGAACCGACGGCATCGTGCGCCGCATCGAGGTTCGCGCCCGCGAAGGCGGCCAGAACTGGGTGGTGTTCGCGCTCGCCAACAACACCGATGACCAGCTCGACCGCCTGATCGTTGCGCCGCACTACCGCATCGTGTCGTCCGGCCTGCTGTGGCCCGACCTCGGCCTGTCGCGCATCGCCACCATCACGCCGTCGGTCGGCGATCGTCCCGAGCGGCAGGAGAGCCCGACCGCCGACGTGTTCCGCATCACGCTCGATCCCGGCGCCGTCGTCACCTATGTCGCGGAACTGCGCACCGACAAGCTGCCGCAGCTCTATCTGTGGGAACCCGACGCCTACAAGGACAAGGTCAACTCGTTCACGCTGTACCAGGGCATCGTGATCGGCATCTCGGGCCTGCTCGCGCTCGTGCTCACGATCTTGTTTGTGGTCAAGGGCAGCATCATGTTCCCGGCCGCCGCGGCGCTGGCCTGGGCGGTGCTGGTCTATATCGGCGTCGACTTCGGCTTCTGGGGCAAGGTGCTCGACATGTCGAACAACGCCGAGCGCGTCTGGCGCGCGGCGGGCGAGGCGATCCTCGCCGCGACACTGCTGGTGTTCCTGTTCGCCTATCTGAATTTGAGCAGATGGCACGTCCGCTACTCGCACATCACGATCGGCTGGCTGGTCTTCCTCGGCTCGCTGGTCGCGCTGGCGCTGTTCGATCCCGCGGTCGCTTCCGGCATCGCGCGCATGTCGCTGGTGATGATCGCCTTCGCCGGCTTCGCGCTGATCGTCTATCTCTCGACCCACGGCTTCGACCGCGCGGTGCTGTTGATCCCGACCTGGTTCCTGCTGGTGGTCTGGGTGGTCGCGGCCGGCATGACGGTCGCCGGCTCCGTCACCAACGACATCGTCGGCCCGGCGCTGCTCGGCGGCCTGGTGCTGATCGTGATGCTGATCGGATTCACGGTGATGCAGCACGCCTTTGCCGGCGGCGGCGCCACCACCGGCGTCGTCTCCGATGTCGAGCGCCGCGCGCTGGCGCTGACCGGCTCCGGCGACCTGATCTGGGATTGGGACGTGTCAGCCGACAAGGTGTTCACCAGCCCCGAGACCGAGGCCCTGCTCGGCCTCAAGCGCGGCACGCTGGAAGGCCCGGCGGCGAAATGGCTCGAGGTGCTGCACCCGCTCGACCAGGACCGCTTCCGCGCCGCGCTCGACAGCGTGCTCGACCAGCGCCGCGGCCGCCTGGTGCAGGATTTCCGGCTGCGCACGCCCGACGGCCACTTCATGTGGTTCGCGCTGAAAGCGCGGCCGGTGGTCGGCTCCGACGGCGAGGTCTCGCGCGTGGTCGGCACCCTCACCGACGTCACCGAGTTCAAGAACTCCGAAGAGCGGATGCTGCATGACTCCGTCCATGACAACCTGACCGGCCTGCCGAACCGCCGGCTGTTCATGGACCGCCTCGGCGCAGTGGCGAATCTCGCCAAGACCATGCCGAACCTGCGGCCGACCCTGATGGTGATCGACCTCGACCGCTTCAAGCAGGTCAACGATTCCGTCGGGATCGCGGTCGGCGATTCCATTTTGCTGACGCTGGCGCGGCGGCTGACCCGCATCCTCAAGCCGCAGGACACGCTGGCCCGCATGGCCGGCGACCAGTTCGGCCTGATCCTGCTGTCGGAGCAGGACCCGGCGCGGATCACCAATTTCGCCGAGACCATCCGCAAGACCATCCGCGCCCCGATCGCGTTCAACGACCGCGAGATCTTCCTGACCGCCTCGATCGGGCTTGCGCTGTCCGACCCGGCGGCACCGCTGACCGACGAGATCATCAAGGACGCCGAGCTTGCGATGTATCATTCCAAGCGGATCGGCGGCGACCGCATCGACGTCTACAAGCCGGCGATGCGGGCGCGCAAGACCGACCGCCTGACGCTTGAGAGCGACCTGCGCCGCGCCATCGAGCGGCAGGAGATCACGATCCTGTACCAGCCGATCGTGCGGCTGGAGGATCGCGCGATCGCCGGCTTCGAGGCGCTGGCGCGCTGGGATCATCCCAAGCTCGGCCGGATGTCACCGTCGGAGTTCATCAACGTCGCCGAGGAGACCGGCCTGATCGTCGATCTCGGCATGTTCGTGATGGACCAGACCGCGCGCCAGCTCGCGGTGTGGCAGCGCGCGATGCGCGCCCGCGAGCCGATCTTCGCCTCGGTCAACGTGTCGTCGCGGCAGCTGCTGCGCCACGATCTGATCCACGATATCCGCACCGTGCTGTCGCGCTCCTCGGTGGCGCGCGGCACGCTGAAGCTTGAGCTGACGGAATCGCTGGTCATGGAGAACCCGGAGCACGCCGCCCAGATGCTGGCGCGGATCCGCGAGCTCGGCACCGGGCTGTCGCTCGACGATTTCGGCACCGGCCACTCCTCGCTGTCCTATCTGCAGCGCTTCCCGTTCGACACCATCAAGATCGACCAGTCCTTCGTCCGCACCACCAGCCGCGGCACCCGCCCGGTGATCCTGAAATCGATCATCGCGCTGGCCCACGATCTCGGGATGGAGGTGGTGGCGGAAGGCGCCGAGACGGATTCGGATGCCGTCGAGCTCTACCAGCTCGGCTGCGAATACGCCCAGGGCTTTGCCTTCGGCGAGCCGATGGACGCCGATGCGGCGACCCGGCTGCTCACCGAGGAACGGCTGGAAGCCGCGAGCTAACTCTTGTCGTCCCGGCCTCGTGCGCAATTGCGCACGGGAGCCGGGACCCATACGCCGCGGCCCATCCATGACGCGCTGGGGCCGGTTGCCTTCGTAACAACAACGCCCTGTGGTTATGGGTCCCGGCGTTCGCCGGGACGACGGTTAGGCATGCGCTTGAACCTGACGCTCTTGCCGTCGGCCTGGCGGGTGGCGATGTAGCCGGCCTCGAGGCAGGCCTCGCGCTGCGGCATCTTCTCCTGCGGGCTGCGCAACGTCTCCCACCACGAGGCCCGGTGCGCGGCGCGCGGCAGCGCCGCATCGATGATCGCCTCGATCTCCTCGAAGGTCAGCACGAATTCGGGCAGATGCTGCTTCTTCAGATAATCCCGCAATGCGTCGTAGTCGTTCACAACGTCCTCGATGACAAAAGTCCGGCAACCACCCGTTAACCCATTCGGCGGCTGCTGTCGCCATTTAAGGCGACAACAAGATTTCCCGTTGCATGACGGCGCATTGGAGCGGGACATGTCATTTCGACGGCGAAACGACGCAAGGCGGCGCTGGCGGCTATCGGCAAAGCTGCTGATCGCGGCGTCGGTTGCGACCGTCCTCGGCTTCTCCGCGGTCTGCGCCGGCGTGATGTTCGACATGCGCCGCGGCGAGGAGGAACTGGCCCGCCGCACCCTGGAGAATCTGGCGTCGGGGATCGAGGCCGACATCAGCCGCAACATCGAGCTCTACGACCTGTCGCTGCGCGCGGTCGCCAGCAATCTCGAGATGCCGGAGATCCGCAATATCAGCAAGGAACTGCGCCAGCTGATCCTGTTCGATCACGCCGCGACCGCAAAACATTTCGGCGCGATCCAGGTGTTCGACACCAAGGGCAATTTGACCATCGACGCGGCGAGCCTCGATCCACGGCCGGAGACCCGCAGCGACGAGGAGTATTTCACGGTCCAGCGCGACAATCCCGATGCCGGCCTTTACATCAGCCGGCCGATGCTGCATCGCGGCGCCTACGCCATCGTGCTGAGCCGGCGCATCGTCGACGACGAGAGCCGCTTCCTCGGCGTCGTGGTCGGCTCGATCCGCTTCAGCTATTTCCACGATCTGTTCGGGCGGCTGAACCTCATGCCGGGCGACACCATCACCGTGCTGCGCAACGACCGCACCATCATCATGCGGACGCCGTTCGATCTCGACGTGATCGGCAAGAGCCTCGCGGAGCAGCTCGACTGGAAGGCCGAGAACCTGAAGGTGGGCGGCGCCTTCTCCGGCAAGGGCCCGGTCGACGACATACCGCGGCTCTATGTCAGGCGCAGCAGCTCCGGGCCGCTTTACGTGGTGGTCGGCAAGCCGCTCGAAGCCGTCTTCAACCTCTGGCGCACGGAGGCCATTCGCATCGGCGCGATCATGGCGTTTCTGATCCTGTTCGTGCTCAGCGCAACGCTGGTGCTCGCCCGCGAGATCGTTCGCCGCGCCGACGCCGAGGACAAGCTTGAGGAGATGGCGACTACCGACGCCCTCACCGGCCTGAAGAACCGGCGCAAGTTCGACGGCGAGATCGAGCGCGAATGGCGCCGTGCCGGCCGCTACGGCCAGCCGGTCGCGCTCTTGATGATCGATGCCGATCATTTCAAGGCCTACAACGACACCTATGGGCATCAGGCCGGCGACCAGGTGCTGGTCGGGATCGCGATCTGCATTTCGGACGCGGTGCGCCGCGCCGGCGATTGCCCGGCTCGTTTCGGCGGCGAGGAGTTCGCCGTGCTGCTGCCCAACATGACCGCGCTCGAGGCCTTCAACCTGGCCGAGACCATCCGCCGCAAGGTCCAGCAATGGTGCGCGGGCGAACTGATCACGACAGTCAGCATCGGCGTCGCCAGCATGCGGCCGACCGCGGGCCAGCAATGGTCCGATCTGATCGAGGCCGCCGACAAGGCGCTCTACGCCGCCAAGGCCAACGGCCGCAACCAGTCGGTGCTCGCGACCGTGCCGAAGATCGCGCTGGTGGCGTGAGGGGCCAAGCGGCTGCAAAATACCGGGCGTCACAAGCAATCAGTTAGACGCGAAGCCCTCTCCGCATCGTCGTCCCGGCGAAGGCCGGGACCCATAACCACAGGCGTTCGTCGTCGAAGCGAGCTGCGGCTCCAGCGTTAGGCAACAATGAGCATTCGGGGTAATGGGTCCCGGCCTTCGCCGGGACGACGGTGAGGATGTGGCACGGCTTGTGACTCACACATCCGCACGCCAACTCAGCCCCGCCGCTTCTTCTTCGGCTTCTTGCCGAACTTCGGCTTCGCCGACACGTCCGGCCACTGCGTGGGTCCGGCGTGGCTGGACTTGCCCGGATGCTTCTTTTTCTTTCCGAACCGGGGCTCGTCGCCGGATTTCGGCCTGAAGCCTTTTCCGTCCCGATCTGATCGGAACGAGTCCCTGGATTCCTTCTTTGACGCGTATTCCTGACGCGAACCGCTCGCGCCTTCGCTCGAAAACGCTCTGGCCTCGCGGTCCGGTTTGCCGCGCCGCTTTCCCGCCCCCTCGTCGCGCGGCCCCCCGGCGCGCGGCGCGCTGTATCCGCCGTCGCCATCGTCGCGCCAGGGCTTGCGCGCCGGCTTCTCGCGCACCTCTCCCTGCGGCGCGCCCGCCAGCGGCTCGATGCGGATGCTGTCTTCCTTGTCCGGACGCTTGATCTTGACCGCGAAGGAATCCGCGACCCGCGCGGCGATCTCGAACTCGGTGGTCGTATCCATGATCTTGATCGCGCCGATGTCGCGCTTGTCGATGCCGCCACGGCGGCAGATCATCGGCAGCAGCCAGCGGGCTTCGGCGTTCTTCCGGCGTCCGATCGCGGCGCGGAACCAGACGGTCGCCTCCTCCATGCCGTGACGCGCGGAGGACTTGCCGGTCTTCGATCGCGGCCCGGCGGCACGATCATCGCGGCGCGAGGCGCGCTCGCCGCGGCGATCGTCGCGGTCCCGGCCGCGTCCCTCGCCGGGATCGAGGATGTCTTCGGGCGCAGGCAGCCGCGCGCGGTAGAGCCGGGCGAGCGCTGCGGCAATCGCCTCGGGCGCGCGTTCGGCGAGCAAGGCCTGCGCCAGCGCCAGATCGTCTGATGTCGCCTCCTCGGAGAACACCGCATCCTGCAGCAGGCGATCATGGTCGAGCTTGCGGATCTCCTCCGCCTGCGGCGCGGAGCCCCAGACCACATCGATGCCGGCGAGATCGAGCAGCAATTCGGCGCGCCGCCGCCGTGCCGGCGGCACCAGCAGGATGCTGACGCCCTTGCGGCCGGCGCGGCCGGTACGGCCCGAGCGATGCTGCATGACCTCCGGGTCTTTCGGCAGATCCGCGTGAATGACGAGATCGAGGCTCGGCAGGTCGATGCCGCGCGCCGCGACGTCGGTCGCGACGCAAACCCGCGACCGCCCGTCGCGCAACGCCTGCAGCGCCTGGGTCCGCTCGTTCTGGGTCATTTCGCCCGACAGCGCGGCGACGGAGAACCCGCGCTCGAGCAGCGCCGCCTGCAAATGCCGGACGGCCTCACGGGTGTTGCAAAACACCAGCGCGCTCGGCGCCTCATGGAAACGCAGCACGTTGACGACGGCGTGCTCGACATCGTCGGCAGCCACCCGGATGGCGCGGTACTCGATATCGGCATGGCCGCCTTCGTCACCCGCGACCTCGATCCGGAACGCCTGCTCCTGATACTGCTTGGCAAGCGCGACGATGCCGCGCGGAAACGTCGCCGAGAACAGCAAGGTGCGGCGGGTGTCCGGCGTGGTCTCGAGGATGAATTCCATATCCTCGCGGAAACCGAGATTGAGCATTTCATCGGCCTCGTCGAGCACGACGACCTTGAGTTCCGAAATGTCGAGACGGCCGCGCCGCAAATGGTCGCACAACCGGCCGGGCGTCCCGACCACGATGTGGGCGCCCTCGGCAAGCTCGCGCTGCTCGCGGCGCGGGTCCATGCCGCCGACACAGGAGACGACGCGGCCGTCGGCGTGTTCATAAAGCCAAGCAAGCTCGCGCTGGACCTGCAAGGCGAGCTCGCGGGTCGGCGCGACGATCAGGGCCAGCGGGGCGGCAGCCGGCTCGAACCGCTCGGCACCGTCGAGCAGGTCCTTTGCCATGGCCAAGCCGTAGGCAACGGTCTTGCCCGAGCCGGTCTGGGCTGAAACCAGGAGATCGCGGTCCACAGCGTCGTCCGCGAGCACGGCGAGCTGGACCGGGGTCGGTTGATCGTAGTTGCGCTCAGCCAAGGCGCGGGCGAGCGGCGAACTTGTGGTCGGAAAGGGCACGAGATGGGAAACCTTGATTGGTCCGGGCGCAGAACGTCGAGCGGGACGACCTGGAGCTGCGTACCCGGCAGGCGGCACAGCCGCATGACGATTTGGGGTGCTTTACGCCAAGAAGCGCCAAATCGCCATGCCCCCGTCGCAGAAAAGCTGGCGCCCGGATCAGGCGGCCTGCCCGATCCGGGCCGTAGGGCTGGTCAGCGCGATGGCGGGTGACGGCTTCGCCTAACCTGCAAGACCGTCCGGTCGGCGACAGCCGCCGCTACTTTGCCGCCTTGGCGCATTTGAGAGGTCAAGAGGAACGAGAACGGGGCAAGCACCGTTGCGGGACTCTCTGGACGCCGCATCACTTCGCCTTGAGCGCCTTCTCGTGGCTCTCGAGCGCCGCTGTCATCAGCTTCGGCAATTGCGCGGCATAGACCTCGATGAAGGTGGCATCGCCGCAGGCCTCCGGATCGCGCGCGGCCTGCTCGGCGATGCGCGCGGCCCTGGCCTCGCATTTCGCGAACATGTGCCAGAACCAGTCCGCGTTCTTGCCGAGTGCCGGCTTGTTCTTCTTGATGACGGCGGCGCCGACCGCGCTCATCGCGCTGACGACGCCGGCGCCCAGCGTGCTGATGGCGCGCGCGTTGAGGATGTCCTCGCGCCCTTGCGCGGTGGCGTTGGTGGCGGTCGCTCGTCCCTTGGCCGGCATGCTGTGAGCTCCTTCGATCCCTGCGGCGGATGCAGCATCGGCCGCGGAAGTTGAGGAAAGCTCAAGGGGCATGGTTGAGAACCGCTATGGATTTCATTCCGGTTTTATGCGCTTCCGAGCGATCGGGCCTGGAGGGGCGTTTTGCCCTCTTCTCTGCGCGGGAATCCGTCAGGCGTCGTTACCCTTTGGCGCCGTAGCGGCGGATCAGCTGACCGGCGACATCGTCGAGATCATTGCCGACGACCTGCGGCTGCGGGCCGACGCCGAGGACATCGTTGCCGGGACGCTTGATCAGCGCGGCCTCCCAGCCGGCCGCGACCGCGCCCAGCGTGTCCCAGGTGTGGCAGGCGATCAGGCAGAACTCCGAGGGCTTTGCCCCGAGCTCCTTCTCGACATAGCCATAGGCCTGCCGCGACGGCTTGTGATGCTTGACGCCGTCGGCGGAGAAGCGCCGCTCGAACAGATCGACGATGCCGCCATGGGTCAGCTGCCGGGTCTGCACCTCGAGCAGATTGTCGGTCAGCGTGAACAGGCGGAAACCCGCCGCGCGCAGCCTGCGCAGCGCGCCGGGCACTTCGCCGTGCGGCGGCATGGTGGAGAATTTCTCGGTCAGCTCCTGCTTGTCGGCATCGTCGATCCTGATGCCGCGGGTGTCGGCCAGCATCTTCATGACCGCGGCGCCGATATCGGTGAACGGCACGTAACACCCCGCGACGGTGAGCGAGGCCGAGTACATGATGAAGTTGGCGAACCACAGCCGCATCGCGCTCCTGTCGTTGAAGATGCGCGCGAACACCGGCTCCATGGTCTCGAGGTCGAGCAGGGTTTCGTTGACGTCGAACACGATCAGGGGAAGTGCCGCCATTTTGTTGGGCTCCTGTTGGTCTTTGTTTTGAGCATGATCTTTTCGGAAAACCGCTACGCACTTTTCCGGGTCATGCTTTGGTGGTCTCAGCCCCTGTCCTTCATCCGGCTGCGGTGCGCGGCCTGCTTGGCGCGGTTGCCGCAGATCGCCATGCTGCACCATCGGCGCGCACGCGCCCGCGTGTGGTCGGCGAACATCAGCGTGCAGGCCGGGCCCTCGCACGCCTTGATGTCGGAGAAGCTTTCCTCGCAGACGACCCTGGCCATCGCTTCCCCGATCGGCAGCAGCAATGTTTCGGCCGAACGCCAGCGCCGCGTCCGCTCCAGCGCGAAACCGTCATGGCCGCCATCGCCGTCCTTGCGGCGATGCGCCACGATCCGGCTGAACGCCTGATCGCTTTCCAGCAGCCGGTTCAGCGGCTCGATCTCCTTGAGCGCACGCGACGCCAGCGGCCGGCCCATATGCTTGCGCACGAAGCCGCGGAACCACTCGCGCAAATCGCGGGCCTGACCGGCGACGTCGTCGAGCTCGCCCGGCGTCGCGCGCGCCTTGAGCTCGTCGAGCACATCGGGCGGCACCAGCTGCGCCTGCGCGAGCCAGCGCAGCAGGCCGTCGCCATCGCCGATCCAGTCGACCGGCGTATCGACCGGGGTCGCAATCGAATTGATGAAATCGATGCCCAGGCTGTCTGCGATGAACATCGCGGGCGGATGGGATTGCACGGTGACGCCCTCCTGGCGGCTTTCTGACGGCTTCCTCAGTCACGGAAATAGTAACCTGATAAAAATCATTTGACAAGTTACGCGTCCTGGACCATAAGTGCGATAACCTGTCAAACAGAATTTTAGAGGTTACGGCAAAACGGGCCTGAAACGAGGGAGCGGACAATGTCGAACAAGGATGTCAGCGTGGTGCTTGCGCATGGCGCGTGGGCCGACGGCTCGAGCTGGGCGCGGGTGATCACGGCGCTCGACGCCGAGGGCATTACAGCGGTGGCGGCGCCGCTGCCCCTCACCTCGCTCGCCGACGACGTCGCCGCGCTGAACCGCACTCTCGACCGCGTCGCGGGCCCGGTGGTGCTGGTTGGCCATGCCTATGCCGGCGCCGTGATTGCCGAGACCCGCTCGCCGCGCGTCAAGGCGCTGGTCTATGTCGCGGCGCTGGCGCCGGATGAAAGCGAGACGGTCGCCGACGTATTCTACCGGCTGCCGCCGCATCCGTTCGCGCCGAAGCTCGCGCCCGACGCCAATGGCCTGATCTGGCTGCCGGAGTCTGCTTTCGCAGCGGCCTTTGCGCAGGGCGCGCGGTCCGAGGACCTTGCGGTACTCGCCGCGGTGCAGCGGCCGATCTCGCCGGCCTGCATCACCGTGCCGGTCGGCCGCCCGCTCTGGAAGGACGTCCCGAGCTGGTTCCTGGTTGCCGAGGACGACCGGATGATCGCGCCCGAGACTCAGCGCAGCATGGCGGCGCGGATGCAGGCGACCGTGCGTTCACATCCCGTCGATCATACCCCGATCGTCACCGCGCCGAAGCTCGTCACCGACATCATCCGGGAAGCGGTCGAGAACGTTACAGAGCACTGACCTCTTCCCACGATTCCGGACAGGAGAGCTGCCATGCAGGAGAAACGTCTCTCGGCCGACCGGCTCGGCGCGTTTTCCGATGCGGTGATCGCCGTCATCATCACGGTGATGGTGCTGGAGCTGAAGGCGCCGGAGGGCTCGCGGTTCGCCGACCTGCTGCCGCTGTGGCCGACCGCGATCAGCTACGCCGCGAGCTATCTGTTCATCGCGGTGATCTGGGTCAATCATCACCATCTGCTGCATCTGGTGCGGCAGCCGACGCCGCGGTTGATCTGGCTGAACTTCGTGCATCTGTTCGCGGTTTCACTGCTGCCGTTTGCCACCGCATGGGTCGCGCGATCGCACATGGCCGCCGCGCCGGTGGTGGTCTATGCAGTCATCTTCCTGCTGATCGATCTCGCCTATCTCGCCTTCGAGCGCACGGTGCTGACGCAGGCAGACCAGAGCCTGATCTCCGAGCGCGTGCGGACATGGACGCAGCGCCGCACCTTGCTCGCCGTGCTGGTGTTCGCGGCCGGCACCGCCATCGCCCCGTTCATGCCGCTGCTGGGCTTTGCCACCGTGTGCTGCGCCCTGCTGCTCTATCTGCGTCCCGAAGCGATCAGCGGGCTCGCGAAGCAAATCAAATCCTAAGTCCCGGAACTCACCAACGCACGATCACAAGGAGTGACAGATGTCCCAGGTCAAATACCGCATTGCCGATGTCGACGGCTTTAACATCTTCTATCGCGAAGCCGGTTCGCCCGGCGCGCCAAAGCTGCTGCTGCTGCACGGCTTCCCGAGCGCCGGCCACATGTTCCGCGATCTGATCCCGCAGCTCGCGGACAAATTCCACATCGTGGCGCCGGATTTGCCCGGCTTCGGCCAGTCGGACATGCCGCCGCGCGACAAGTTCAACTACACTTTCGACAGCATCGCCGGCGTCATCGATCGCTTTACCGAGGTGATCGGCTTCGATCGCTTCGCGGTCTATGTGTTCGATTATGGCGCGCCGACCGGCTTCCGCCTGGCGGTCAAGCATCCGGAGCGGATCACGGCGATCATCTCCCAGAACGGCAACGCCTATCAGGAAGGCCTCAGCGACGGCTGGACGCCGATCAAGGCCTATTGGCAGGATCCCTCGCCGGCGAACCGCGACGCCTTGCGTGCGTTCCTGACGCCGGAGACCACGCGCTGGCAGTACACCCACGGCACATCAGATCCGCAAACGGTGTCGCCGGACGGCCAGAACCTCGACAACTACTACATGGCGCGGCCCGGCGCGCACGACGTGCAGCTCGATCTGTTCGGCGACTACAAGAGCAACGTCGCGCTCTACCCCACCTTCCAGACTTACTTCCGCACCCACCAGCCGCCGTTCCTCGCGGTGTGGGGCAAGAACGATCCGTTCTTCCTGCCGCCGGGCGCCGAGGCGTTCAAGCGCGACAATCCGAAGGCGGTCGTCAAATTTTTCGACACCGGCCACTTTGCGCTGGAAACGCACGCCGCCGAGATCGCGCAGGCTATCCGCGAGTTCCTGAACCGCTGACTCAAGGATGTCGGCACCCACAACTCTATCCGCGTCTTTGCGAGCGAAGCGAAGCAATCCATAGCTCCGCACAACGGAAGGATGGATTGCTTCGTCGCTGTCGCTCCTCGCAATGACGGGCTCACATCCACTCAGTCGCGCCGACCACTGCAAGGAAGTACACATGACTACATCCGTCGCCATCGTGACCGGCGCCAGCTCCGGCATCGGACGTGCCGCCGCGCTGCGGCTCGCGCGGGATTTTTCCGCCATCGTCCTCGTCGCGCGCAGCGGCGAGAGGCTGCGCGAGGCCGCTCAGGAGATCGAAAGACGCGGCAGCACGCCGCTGGCGCTCGAGCTCGATCTCGCCGCGCCTGATGCCGCTGATGAAATCGTCAAGGCCACGCTGGATCGCTTCGGCCGCATCGACGCGCTGGTCAATGTCGCAGGCTCAGTGCCCGGGCTCGATCTGTTCGAGCTGACCGACCAGCAATGGGACGCCGGCCTCGCGCTCAAGTTTCACGGCGCGAGGCGGCTGACGATCCGCGCCTGGGACGCGCTGAAAGCGTCGCAAGGCGCTGTCATCTTCACGTCAGGCAATGCCGCCGTGCTACCCCGCGCCGGCGCCGCCGCGGTGGGCACGATCAACGCCGCGATCGAGGCACTTGCAAAAGCCTTCGCCGAGCGCGGCATCGACGACGGCGTGCAGGTGAACTGCGTGTCCCCGGGCGCCGTGATGACCGGCCGACGCCTCGCGATGCTGGAGAAGATCGCAGCGGCAAGGCAGCTCGATGTCGACGCGGCCAAGGCCGGCTTCCTCAGGCAGGCCGGCATCAGGCGGTTCGGCACGCCGGAGGAGATCGCCGACCTCGTCGCCTATGCCGTGTCGCCGCCGGCGCGCTGGATGACCGGCACCGTGCTGCGCATCGATGGCGGCGAGATCAGGACTGTCTGACATCGCCGCGCTATTGCCGATCCGCGCGCGGTCATGCTTTCGGCCCCTGCGCGGCGCGTGCCGCGAACATCGCGAGCAGCCGGCCCCAATCGCCTTCGGTATCAAAGATGCGGCGCATCTCGGCGGCGCGGGCGCCGTAACGGTCGAGCTTGCGGTGCTCGAGCTCGACGCGGGTGGCGTCCTTGCCGTCGGCAATGAAGCGCACCTCGATCTCGGTCTTCAGGTTCGGATCGTATTGCCAGTCCGCGGTGATATCCCACGACAGCACGAGGCGCGACGGGGGCTCCCAGAGCAGCACGCTGCCCCAGTCGCAGGTACTGCCGTCGTCGCCGCGTTCGTACCAGCGGCCGCCGACGCGCGGCTCCATGATTGCATCGACCGCATTGGTCTTGCCGATTTTGTAATGCGCGAGCGGCCACCACGTGCCCATCTGCTCGGTGAAGACCCGCCAGGCCACCGCCGGCGGCGCCTCGACATTCATCACCTTGCGGACGCTGTAGGGATCGTAATTGTCGGAGGTCGCTTGCATCGTCATCGGGATCTCCTCTCTTTGGCGGCTTCGCGTTCGGCCGCTTGCTTGAAGGCGGTCAGTGTCTTGTCCCAGAATCCGTCGAGCCAGCCGCGCAGGCTCTCCAACCCGCGGGTGTCGATGGCATAGAGCCGCCGCGTGCCTTCGATCCGCACCACGGCAAGGCCGGCGTCCTTCAGCACCCGAAGATGCTGCGACACTGCCGGACGGCTCACCTTGAGGCCGTCGGCGATCTCCTGCACCGATCGATTGCCCTCACGCAGCCGCTTGAACACCAGGCGGCGGGTCGGGTCTCCCAGCGCGTCGAGCGCGCGTTCGGCGCTGATCATGATCGTGTCGTCCGTTGTTGGATTTAACGTAAGTCTACACTTACGGTAAGTCAAGGCTAACGCTCTGTTCCAAATGAAACGGCGCGGCTCCGATCGAAGCCGCGCCGTTCAAATCGTCTTGCCGCAAGTGCAGGCGCTTACGCCGCCGTCACGCGCCAGATCACGTTGCCGACGTCGTCGGCCACCAGCAGCGAGCCGTCGGGGCCGAGCGCGACGCCCACCGGGCGGCCGTACGACACCTTCTCGTCGGGCGCGAGGAAGCCCGAAAGGATGTCGCGCGGCGGCCCCGCGGGACGGCCGTCCGCGAACGGCACGAACACCACCTTGTAGCCTGACAGCGTCGAGCGATTCCACGAGCCGTGCTGGCCGATCACCATGCCGTCGGGAAAACCCGGCAGCGTGCCCTGCGGCATCCAGCACAGGCCGAGCGAGGCGGTGTGGCCGCCGAGCGCGTAGTCCGGCTGGATCGCCTTGGCGACCATCGCCGGATCCTGTGGCACGCGATCGTCGACCGTCTTGCCCCAGTAGCAATAAGGCCAGCCGTAGAAGCCGCCGTCGCGTACCGAGGTCAGATAGTCCGGCGGCGTCTCGTCACCGAGGCCGTCGCGCTCATTGACGACGGTCCACAGCACATTGGTGCTCGGCTCCCACGCGATGCCCACCGGATTGCGCAGGCCGCCGGCGAAGATGCGGCTGGTGCCACCTGCGAGATCGAGCTCGTAGATCGCGGCGCGGCCTTCCTCGACCGCAAAACCGTTCTCGGCGATGTTGCTGAGCGAACCGACGCCGGCATAAAGCTTCTTGCCGTCGGCGCTCGGCAGCAGGCTGCGCGTCCAGTGCCCGTCGGGCTTGAAGCTGACGAGCTTGCGTCCCGGCGCGGTGATGCGATCGGCGCCCGCAGTGTAGGGAAAAGCCACGACGCCGTCGGTGTTGCCGACATAGAAGGTGTCGCCGACCAGCGCCATGCCGAACGGCTGGCTCAATCCTTCCATGAAGGCGCCGCGACTTTCGGCGACGCCGTCGCCGTCACGGTCGCGCAGCAGCGTGATGCGATTGGCGCTGACGCCGAGCGCCGCGGCGCGCCGCATCGTCGCCTGCATCGCGTAGTGGAAGACGCTGCGCGGCTTTCCTGCGATCTGCGTCGCCTCCGCGATCAGCACATCGCCATTGGGCAGCACATTGATCCAGCGCGGATGATCGAGCCCGGCGGCAAAGGCGTTGACCTTGAGCCCGGGCGCGGCGACCGGCTTCTGGTCGTTGTCCCAGCCCAGCGCCGTCGGCATCTTGAGCGTCGGGATCGCGCCCTGGGGTTTGGCCTGCGGGATCTCTGGCGCGCTACCCCAGGCGGGCGCGGGCTGCGCGCCCTGCATCCGCCGCCACGCCAGGGCGCCGGCCCCGATCGCCGCGACGACGCGGGCAAAAACTCCAGACGTGCTCATGAAACTTCCCCTGTAATTGCGCAGTGTTAGCGCGCCTTGTCATTCCCTTGCCGACCGGCCGCGGCCCGCAGCAGCATTCGCATAATGCCGGCCCTGATGACAGTAGTTATACGATCTTCGCAGCCGCGCACGAATCGGGGAGACTGGCTGCACGCTCCCTTGTCAGGGCGCTTTCCTCCCTGAGACCTTGCCCGCCGCAGTGGCGGGCTTCCTTTTACGAACCGCCCCGGCTTTTCGAGGCGCCGCTCGCGCATCCGCCGTTATAGCCATAGAAGCATAACGGGCCGGCGACGGATGCATCCTGCCGGGCAGAGCCCGGCAGTGCCCTCCCGGAACACAAGCCCCTTCACAAGAACCTGACCCCACGCTCGCGCAGATTTGCCCTTGCGAGATGCATGGCAGATCAGGAACGCCGCTCCATGGCGGTCGTTGGTCGGGACACCAGCAAGGAGAGTGTGAATGCAACGAAAGACCAAGATATTGTCCCTCGCCGCGGCGTCCCTGATCGCAACAACGGCAGGCGCGTTCGCACAAGGCTACTATCCTTATGGGAACCCTGGTCCGAGATATTACGGCGGCCCCCGCTATCAGGCCGTGCAGCCTGACGTGATGTACTCTCCAGCGGAGCCGGGCTGGTACGGTTCGTTCAACGGCACCAACCACCCGACGCCGAGCTCGACCCAGGGTGACGTGGGTCCTGAAGGGAACAACAACGGTACGCTGACCGGCGTCTACAGGCGCTGGTAGCCACGCAAAATTTAAGGTCCGTCGCTCACTTGAGCGACGGACCTTTTTGCTGTTCCACGTTCCACGTATGCAAAACGTGGGAACGTGAGGTTCGACTTTCCTGCTGAGGTGTTACTTCACCATCGCGCCGTAGACGATGTCCTGCACATTCTCGCGATAATATTTGCGCAGCTCGCCCGGCGCTGCGGTTCCCACAACGACGACAAGGCGCTCCTTCGGATCGCAGAAGAACTGGGTGCCATAAGCGCCGTTCCAGGTGAACTCGCCGGGATTGCCCGGCACCGACGACAGCCCCTCGCTGGTCCGCACCGCGACCGACAGCCCGAAACCGAATCCGCCGCGATGCGGTTCGACCGCCGCGACGTTGTTCTTGATCTCGGGCCCGAGATGGTTCGACGTCATGTGATGCACCGTCTTGGGGCTGAGGATGCGCATGCCGTCGAGCTCGCCGCCATTGAGCAGCATCTGCCCGAAGCGCAGATAGTCGCCGACGGTCGCGAACGAGCAGCCGCCGCCGCAATCGAACCTGGTCGGCGTATCGAGCAGCTTGATGGCTTGCGGCTTGCCCGTGAGCGGATCGTTGGGGAACGGACGCGCCAGCCGCGCGCGCTGCGCCTCGGCCGGGTGGAACGTCGCATCCTTCATGCCGAGCGGCTTCCAAACATTGGCCGCGAGATATTCGCCAAGCCGCTGGCCTGAGACCTTCTCGACCACGGCGCCGAGCACGTCGATCGAGAAGCCGTACTCGAACTCGGTGCCGGGCTGATGCACCAGAGGCAGCTGGGTGATGCGGTCGATGAAGGCCTGGGTATCGCCCTCGACCGCCGGCGCGGTGCCGTCGGGATAGAGCCGCGCCAGTGCGCTCGAGCTGTCGGGCCGGCCGCCATACATCAGGCCGGAGGTGTGGCGATAGAGATCGTGGATGAAGATCGGCTGCGCCTGCGGCTCCATCTTCAGCGAGCCGTCGGCCTGCTGCACGCCGACCTTCATGTCGGCGAACGCCGGATAGAACTCGGCGACTTTGGCCTGCAGCGGCAGCTTGCCCTGCTCCATCAGCGTCAGTCCTGCAACCGCCGCCATCGGCTTGGTCATCGACGCCAGCGCGAACACCGCATCGATCGGCATCGGCGTGCCCCTCACCGGATCGAGCTGACCATACGCCTTGTAATGCACGAGCTTGCCGTCGCGCGCGATCGCCACCACGGCGCCGGGCACGCGCTTGGCCGCGATCTCGCGCGCGAAGAAGTCGTCGAGCCGCACCAGCCCCCGCTCCGAGAAACCGGCCTGGTGCGCCGACGTTTCCGGAAGCGGCGCGGCGTGGGCGATGCTGACAGCAAGGCTAGTGGCGGCGGCAGCCGCGGCAATAACGGTTTTTCTCATTGTTTCCTCACCGGGGACCGCGGGCGATTTGTTATGGCGTTCGTTGCCCGCAGCTCGCAGGATTAGATCACGCCGGCAAGGGCGACAAGACTTCGCGGCGCGCGGCCGCGTCACGCCGGTGCATGCCTTGCTGCGCGAAGAACGGCTCGACCTCGAGCTCGAACGTCTTCAGTGCCGCGCCGATCGCCTGGTGCATGTCGAGATATTTGTAGGAGCCGAGCCGGCCGCCGAAAATGACATTCGGCCGCGACGCCGTCATGGCGTGATAGGAGGCGAGCATGGCGCGGTCGGCGGCGGTGTTGATCGGATAATACGGCTCGTCGCTCCGGCCCGCGAAGCGGGAATATTCGCGATAGATCGTCGTCCGGCCTTGCGCATGCGCGCGCTCCGGATGCAGATGCCTGAACTCGTGGACGCGGGTGTACGGCACCTCGGCGTCGGCATAGTTGATGACCGCGGCGCCCTGGTAGTCGGCGACGTCGTGCACCTCGCGCGCGAAGTCGACGGTGCGCCAGCCGAGATGGCCGCAGGCATAGCCGAAGAAGCGGTCGATCGGACCGGTATAGACCACGAGCTGCCGCGGATTGATGCGGTCGGCGACGTCGAAATAGTCGACGCCGAGGTGGCCCGCGATCCTGGGATGATCGAGCATCCGGCGAAAGATCGCGATGTAGCCGTCTGCCGGCATGCCCTCATAGCGATCGGCGAAGTAGCGATCGTCGAACGTGAAGCGGACCGGCAGGCGGCCGATGATGTCGGCCGAAAGCTCACGCGGATCGGTCTGCCACTGCTTCTGCGTATAGCCGCGGATCAAGAGATCGTAGAGCGTGCGGCCGACCGAGGCGATTGCCTTGTCCTCGAGATTGCCGATCCCCGCGGCGCCGTGCGCGGCCGCCTCCGCCGCGATCACGACGCGGGCCTCGTCCGGCGTCATGGCGCGCCCGAACGCCGCGCACACGGTCGCAAGGTTGATCGGCATCGAATAGACGCGGCCCTTCGCCACCGTGAAGACGCGGTGACGGTAGCCGGTGAACTCGGTGAAGCGGTGCAGATAGCGCCAGACGGTCTCGGAATTGGTGTGGAAGATATGCGTGCCGTAGCGATGCACCTCGACGCCGCTGTCGGGGTCGAGCTCCGAATAGGCGTTGCCGCCGATATGCGGACGGCGGTCGAGCACGCAGACGGAGCGGCCGAGCCTGCTCGCCACCTGCTCGGCGATCACAGCGCCGAAGAAGCCCGCCCCCACCACGACGACGTCGAAGCCATCAAGCTGCATGCGCTCTCGCCCTCATGTCGGATCGCGACGGCGCCCGACGCAGCTTCAACGTGACGACACGGCCGTTTCCGGCGAAATAAATCCGCCCATCAGGATAATTCCGAGCCCGGAACGGCCGGCTCGGCCGTTCAACTGACAGCAAGCAAGGCGACGGAAATGCCCGCGCGAGCAGCAACACCATCAAGCGCGGAGGTCCCATGTCCGTGATCTGCGTCCTGTACTCCAGCAACACCACCTATGATTCGCTGCGCGGCATCCTGGCGATGGCCGCCGCCGAGTTCGACCGGCTCGGGCACGAGGTCAGGATGCTCGATCTGCTGGCGCCGGATTTCTCGGCCCGGCTCAACGCCCTGCTGCCCGCGGCGTGCCGAGACCATGGCGCTCGGCTTCTCCGGCATTGGGCTCGATATCCATACCAAGGACGGCAGGCTGTTCTGGGACGTCGCCCAGATTCCCGTCTTCACCTGGTTCTGCGATCATCCCTGCTATTTCGCCATGCGTCACGGGCTCGAGAGCCGCTACACCGCGCATGGCTACGTGTTTCCGGACCATGCCGCATTCAACCGCGATCATCTGGGGGCCAACGGCGCCGTGTTCGCGACTCATATGGGCATTCCCGATCCCGGCTTCTTCGGCGGCCTGCCGCCCGAGCAGCGCAACGGCCGGCTGATCTTCGCCAAGTCCGGCTGGAATCCGCTGGCGCTCGAGCGCGGCTGGCGCAAGATGATGCCGCCAAAGCTGTTCGCGCTGCTGTTCGACGTGATCGCCGAGGCGCGCGGCAAGACCTGCGGCGCATTTCCGAAGATCATCGTCGACGTCGCCGAGCAGCACCTGGTTTATCTGAAGCCCGGCGGCGACCTGTTCAACGTGATCCTGACCCGGCTCGACAACTACACACGAGGCGTGCGCACCCGCGAGGTGGGTGCGGTGCTCGCCGACTATCCGGTCGACTTCATCGGCGGCGGCTGGAGCGATCTCGACGTCAGCGGGCGTCCGGCCCGCGTGCTCGGCGCGATGACCTTCGATGCGATGCGCGAAGGCCTCGGGAGTTACCTCGCCGCGGTCTCGCTCAATCCCAATATCGACCTGTCGGTGCATGACCGGGTGTTCTTCGCGCTCGGCGCCGGCACCGTGCCGGTGTTCGACGCCAACCGCTTCTCGGCCGCGGAGATGCCGCATCTCGCCCGCTTCAGCTTCGGCCAGGACACGACCAGCATCGCCGCCGCCGTCGAGGCCGTGCTGGCCGATCCCTCAGCAGCGCAGGCGGCGGCCGCGACCACCTTGCGCGAGCTTTATCCGCGCTTCTCGATGCAGCGGTCGGTGCAGGACATCCACGAAATCACGATGTCGATCGCGGGCGCCGCCGGCGCCAGCTTGTTGCCGGCTGAACCGGTGCCGGCCGGCGTCTGGACGCTGAAGCAGGCGGCCTGATCGCGCGCCATTTCCGTGGCCGCGTCGCGCCCGCTACGCTACCATGCACCCGTCACCTCCGATCGGGACCAGCATGAATCGCCGCGCGTTTGTCTCGGGACTGGCCGTTGCCGCTGCGCTTGCAGGCTTCGCCGCGCCGGCTGCGGCCGACGGCAGGCGGGTGGCGCTGGTGATCGGCAACGGCGCCTACAAGAGCGTGCCGGCGCTGTCCAATCCGCCGAATGATGCCGGCGATATCGCAGCCGCGCTGCAGCGCCTCGGCTTTGCCGTAACGCTCATCACCAATGCCGGCTTCGACGAGATGCGGCGCGGACTGATCGCCTTCGGTCGCAATGCCGCCAGCGCCGACATGGCGGCGGTGTACTTCGCCGGCCATGGCATGGAGATCAACGGCGACAACTGGCTGATCCCGGTCGATGCCGAGCTGAAGCGCGATACCGACGCCGCCAATGAAGCGATCAGCCTGCAAAGAGTGATGCTGCAGGTCGCCAACACCGCAAGCCTCGGCCTCGTCATCCTCGATGCTTGCCGCAACAATCCGTTCGCGGCGAAGATGAGCCGCTCGCTCGCCACCCGCGCCGCCGCTGGCAGCGGACTCGGCCGCATCGAGCCGGTCGGCAATATGCTGGTCGCCTATGCCGCACGCGACGGCACCATTGCGCTCGACGGCGACGGCCGCAACAGCCCGTTCGCCGCGGCGCTGCTCCACAACATCGAGACGCCGGGCGTCGAGGTCACCTTCATGTTCCGCAACGTCCGGGACGATGTGATGGAGGCGACGCGCAACGCGCAGCAGCCGTTTGTGTACGGCTCGCTGTCACGCAAGGCGATCTATCTCGCGGCCGCGCCGCCGGCCGACGCCGCCGCCACGAAACAGGCGAACGCTGCGCCGGCAGCCGCCGCATTGTCAGCGCCATCGGCGACAGCAGCCGGCGCGATCGATCCCGCGCTGGTCGGCACCTGGGAGATCATGGTGCCGGGTGGCCGCGGCCAGTCGCGCTGGATCTGGAAGATCATGGCCGACGGCACCTATCAATTCCACGCCGAGCCCTCCCGCGCCGCGCGTCCGCACGAAGGCGCCGTCAGCTTCGCCTACGGCCGCTGGACGCTGCATGCGCTGAGAGGACTGAGGAACTACAGCGACGGCGGCTCCTACGAGATCCGCGACGCCATTGCCGTGATCACCGGCAAGCTCGGCACCGGCTATTGGAAACGCAGTGTGGAGTGAGTGGGCGCGGCGCGACGGTGCAGCCGCAAGCCTCACTCCTTTCATAAATCCAGTTCACCCGTAGCCGGATAGACCACCGTGCCGTCGCCCTGGACGACGGCGCCTTCGGTAAGACGGGCGGGCTCGAGGCGCCCCTCCCCCATGATGTGGAGGACGGTCTCGCCGGACGCGATGAGGTAGTCGGCGACGATGCGGCGGTGGCAGCGCCACCACACGGCTTCCGAGCACATCATCGCACAGCGTTGCCGGCGCCCCTCGTCGCGCAGATGCTGGAGCGCCGCATGAAACTGCGGCGACAGCGCATAGTCGGCGTAGTTGTGAAAACTCTCGTTGCTCCAGAACCCGTTGACGGACGGCGCCACGCTTCGCGCCTTGCCGCGGAGCCCGCCGAGATCGGCCAGATGCTCATACGAGATGCCCGCGGCCTTAAGCGGCTTGGGCAGCGTATCCTTGTTGAACTGCGGATTGGTTCGCGACCGCGGCACCGTTCGGATGTCAACGATACGCTCGATCGTGGCCGCGCCGAGGAGAGCGATGAAATCCTCGAGGCTGCGGGTGGAATGACCGATCGTGAAGAACGGAAGCGCCACGTCTTTGCTAGGCATGATGCAGCGCGCTGCCCTTGTGGGCCGCGACATGATCGGTCTTGTCGCTCTTGATCTCGTACTGCGGATCGGCCTCCGAGGCGCGGTGGGTGTGCCCCTTGTAGTCGAAATCGCTGATGTGGACCGCGATGATGGTGCCCGAGACGCGGCCGGCCTCGGAATTCCAGCTGACGTGATCGCCGACCTTGAATTTCCTGGCCATCGTTGCAGGCTCCTTCAGACGCGAAATTGATCGTACGATACGCCGCCAATCGACGGCACGGGACTAAAAAAGCCCGCCGGAGCAAACGAGCTCACAGCCGGCCAAGTTCCTGCCTCGCGTTGCGGGTTCAAGCGCAAATTGATGGTCTGGTTGCGGCATCCCGGAAGCTTGCCGCCGCCGTCCGGAATTCGATAGCGGGATTGATCGACGAAGCGATACCGGCAACGGATGCAGCAAGTTACAAGTTATATGGCTCAACGCGCAAGCCTGACAGAAAGCTCGGTCAGATTCCCTCGTCACTTACGTGGATCCGCGGAATCAAGTTGCTGCCCTGCTCAGATCTTCTCCTTTGAGGGCCGCCGCAGATCCAATGCCGACATTGGTCACGATTGCCCTCGCCTGCAACATCGACATGCTCAGAGGACGAATGCGATCGACCGAGCAATATCTGACAATGCCGACCAACGGCGTCGGCGCCTGCGGGACGAAGACAGCCACCCAGTCGTTCTCGAGTGTCTCGAGGAGATATCCGAGCTGCCAGCCACCCTCGACGTTCACCAGCACTGGCTTGAACTCATCGCTGGCGCCTTCGGCCTGAGCAAGGCCTTGAGCCATACTCTTCACCATCTGGTACTGCGGAAGGCTGCCAAGAAATGATTTTTCGACCCACGCGCTAATCCGAGAGCCGGCTTTGGTTCGCGCGACGATGCCGGCGAGGAACGACACCAGGATCAATAAAGCCACTGCCACGACTGTAACAATTCCAATGCCTGCGACCTTTCCGATCTGGTCGAAATGAAGGGCATGAGACACCGGAAGCGCGGCCTTCACCGCCAGACGCATCGCGTGGCTGAGAATCGCCAGTACAAGAGCGACGGGCAGGAGAAACAGTGCGCCTCCGATTAAAGTCGTTTTCAAAAACTCCTTCATTGCCACGGCCTCTCCATTTGCACACGCCGTTTGAAACCGGGCCTTTCGCCAACAGCCGAAAGAACTCGCCCGGATCTACAAGAACGGCCATGGCCACCGGGCGTCAACAGACCGCCCACGTCGCCACAACCATCGCGTCCCGATGCGGATCATTGCGATGCTTGGCGAGTGAACGGGCAGTGCAGCGAGACATCCCGGTCTCGCCACACCGGTTGCCTCGGGGAGCCGCCGATCATTTTTCGTTCTTGAAGAGAACGTCGATGGCCTGGATCACCTTGAGTTCCGGGTGGGCCTTGCAATACACAATGACTTCGTGCTCGCCGGATTTGGTCCGCGTAATATGGGCAAAATGCTTCTTCGCGAGGCCGTTGTACCAGCCACTGTACCAAATCGCGAGAAAGTCGGCGTCCTCCTGATAAGTGTTGGCGAGTTGCGCGCAGGTCAAAGCCTGAACATCAATGAACCCTTTCGAGTCCATGTAGGTCGAGAGCGGGACCTGGGCATGAACAGAAGCAATCGAGATGACGAGCGCGCCAAGGCTGAGCCCAATCTGGTTCACGATGGATTTGCGTTTCACGATCTAGTCTCCTCTTGATTTTGGTTCGCCACCCAAGCCAGCGAACACTTTGAACAAACCGATCATTTCTGCGATGGGTCGGCCGTTGCGCTCGCCGGAGCGGGGGAACGAAGCGACTCATAGGAGATGTAGTACTTGTAGATCTTGCCGACGTACTGAACCGTCTCCTGCCCGACGATCGCAGCCGCGCCGTTCTCGACATTGTCGAACCAGACGGTCGAGTCGAAGCCGTGCTTGCTCGCATAGTCCCGGAAACGCTTCAGGTTTCCCGGGCCTGCATTATACGCCGCCAGGGCCATGAACACGCGCTCGCGCGGATCGGTGACCGAAGCGTCGACATAGGTATCCGCCAGGTAGCGCAGGTATTTGGAGCCGGCGTGGATATTGGTGTCGGCACTGGCCGCGACGCCGGTGATCTCGATCGGCTTCCCCTTCGCGGTACTGGGCTTGATCTGCATGATGCCGGTGGCGCCGGAGGCATTGTGGCAGGCCTGGTCGAGCTCTGACTCCTGATAGCCCTGTGCAGCGAGCAGGACGGGGTCGATGGAGTATTGCACCCCGTACTTTTCGAAAGATCCGCGCAGCGCCTTGAACTTCTCCGCCTCGGCGTGCGCGAGGGCGTTCTTCAGCGGCTTCGCCGTCTTGAAATAGCGTGCACGCAGGTCGTTGCCGAATTCAGTTCCGATTTTGTGAGTACTGACGAATTCAGCGAGCTCCTTCCTGAGCGCTGGACTGTCCTTGCGGATCGCCCAGGCGATGTCGCCGCCTTCGTTGATCGCAATATCGTCGCGCACCGTCAGCCCGTTCAGGAGGCCCGCCCACGCCTGCGCCTTGAAGCGGTCGACGACGGCCCAGGGCAACAGGCCGGTGCTCACCATCTCCAGCAAGTCCTCGTCCTCGAGGGTCTTGTCGGCTGGCCTGACGACGATGCGTTCCAGCCCCTTGGCTGCCCGGTCCGCATTGAGCGCGTTCAGGTGCTCGAAATAGCTGCTGGCTTCCCGGACGAAAATCGTCTTTCCACCGAGCTCGTTCAGCGAGCCGATGCTCGGCGCCGCAGATCCCGTCACGAGCACTTCGCGAACGCCGGATGCCCAAGGATCAGCGAAGTCAACCAACTTGCTCCGATCCGGCGTGACCGTGAGCAGGCCGGCGGCGATATCGCCCTTTCCGGCGATCAAGTCACCCAGCAGTCTGTCGCGCCTGGTGGGGACGAAGCCGACATAGATCCTCTGCTTCTTCTTGCCGTACCGCTTGTTCAGCCAGCTTTCGAACTCGGCGCCGAGCTCGGCTTCGAAGCCGAGTGTCTCGCCCTTGTCGATGAAGAACGATGTCCTGTCGGTCGGCACGAGGATGCGCACGAGTTTGCGCTTCAGCATGCCATCGAAGTCGCCCTCCCAGACCTTCAGGGACGGCAGCGCCAGAACCTGTGGATCGGCCCTGGCGGATTTTTCTGCCACGACGACGGCGGCGGCGGTTGCGAAGGCCATGGCGAACATCCTGGAACTTGCGCAGGTCGATGAAAAATTCATGATCCAACCCAATCATTTGAAACGTGCCGCTGAAATCTGCCTGGACGTTACCTTTCTTCGTGGAAGCTGTATTGTAATTTTGCCGCAACCTGGGCTAGCAGATGTCGACGCGCGAGCCCAGGCGCGCTGATCAGCGCCGCCGGCCACCGCCATGGAAACCGCCCCCTCCCCGGAAGCCACCACCTCCGCGGAAACCGCCCACGCGGCCGCCTCCGTGGAAGCCGCCGGCCCGCATGCCGCCGCGGATCGCGGCCGGCCGGCCGCCTGCGTGAACACGTCCGCTGACGCGCGAGCGCGTGACGCTCCTGTGCGAGACCGCAGCGCGATTACCCGCGCGCGTATGGGCGCGGGTGACGTTACGGCTGCTGGCCCGGCGGGATACGCTTGCACCGCGATTGCCGGCGCGTTGCGAGACCGCGGTCCTGGCCCGGCCGGCACCCGCATTCGAGATCCTGCCGCCGGGACCACCGGTGCGATTGCGCAGCGCCTCGCGCGCGGCGGGGGTATTGCCACTGCCGAACCGCCTCGCCACGCCGGCATCGCGATAGGCGACACCGCCGCGATGCGCCGGATTGTGGGCCCAATTGGTGTTTCTGATGTTGGTGCGGTTGAACTGGTTATATCGGTTGACGTTGACGTAGACGTTGCGGCCCCACCAGTTGCAGCCGCCCCAGATCGCAGCGCCGACGGCCACGCTGGCGGTGAAGCCGATCACGCCCGCGGCGACATAGCCTGGCGGAGACCAATAGAACGGCTGGTAGTCGGGATAATCCCAGGCCCCGTAGACGACACCGGGATCGTAGACCGGGACGTAATACTGGTCGGGATCGACCGGCTCGATCGAGATCGCCTGCTGCATGCCGGAGGGCGCGGTCACACCGGCAGGAGGCGCGCTCTTTATCACCTTTTGCTGCGGCGTCGACTTGAGATTGCCCGCGGCCTCCGCGCGCTGGCGCAAGGTCTGCACGGCGCTCATCACGTCCTGCTCCTGCGCGAGGAAGGCATCGCCAAGCTGCTGGGTCCAGTCGAGCTTGTCGTTCATCATCTGAAGAACCTGCGGCACCGCCGCGAGGGCCTTGACGCTCGGATCCCACGACTGCTTCTGCATGGCGTCTTCGAGCGCCTTGCCGGTGACGGTCTTGTTGTCTTGCGACCAGCGCGCCGCCTCGACGACTTCCAACGGATAGGTCGATGCCATCAGGATCTGCGACAGCAGCGCGTCCGGGTAGAGCGCGATCGGCGCGACCAGTTGCTCGATCTGTCCGTTCGGAAGCTTGGTGGCTGTCGGGGCCGGCGCCGGCGCGGCAGCCTGGTCCTGGGCCGGCTTCTGGTCCGCGGGTGTCTGCGCGTATGCCGGGCCTCCGAGCATCAAGCCAACCGCCAGCGCCGCGTTCGCAATGGTGAGCCGGCGCAATCCTGGAAGAAGTCGTGTCATGATGCCTCCTCGTTCTTCGTCTCGCTTGCATCACCGGCGGCGCCGGCGTGCTCCGCGGCGCCGGGCGTCAGCGATGCCTACGCAATCGTTCGGCCTCTATTCAAAGCGGAACATGCGTTTCCAGTCGTCCTTCATGCTGACCACGATCCAGCCATTGGAGTTCGCTGCGTCGAGCGCCTTGTCGAGTTTGCCGAATGAGGACTTCCGATCGTATGCATATTCCCGTTCGGCATCGGTGTGATGCACGATCAGGCCGAAGCGTTTCCCCGATGATTGCGTCGCCCATTGCAGCATCTGGAAGTCGCCGTCCGAATTGCCGAAGGCCGCGATCGGCCGGCGGCCGATATGCGAGTTGATGCCGACCGGCTTGCCGGGTCCGTCGTCGACGAGATCGATCGCCGGCAGCCGGATCAGTGTCGGTTTCCCCTTGTCGATCTCGAACTTCGTCTTGATGCTCGATCCGACGACCTGCTCCGGCGGGATGCCATAGGCCCGCTCGCTCCATGGCCGCATGAACTCGATGCCGCCGCCCGAGACAATGAAGGTCTTGAAGCCATTGGCCCGCAGACAGGCGAGCAGTTCCAGCATCGGCTGGTAGACGAGATCGGTATAAGGCCGGTTGAACTTCGGGTGACGCGCCGACTTGATCCAGTCGCCGGCGATCTGCGCGAACTCGGCCGTTGTCATGCCGGCATGGGTCGCCATGACCAGTTCGACCAGGCCCTTCTCGCCGGCCTTGGCCAGCGCTGCGATGTCGTTGTCGAGAACCGCCCTGAACGGCTGCTTCTGCTTCCACTCCGGATGTTTGGGGGCGAGGGCCTTCACCCGGTCGAGCGCAAACGCAAGCTGCACATACATCGGCTGCTCGCACCACAGCGTGCCGTCATTGTCGAATGTCGCGATGCGTTCCGGCGCCGGCACGAAA
Organism: Bradyrhizobium sp. USDA 4504; assembly: GCF_054063995.1. NCBI lineage: Bacteria > Pseudomonadati > Pseudomonadota > Alphaproteobacteria > Hyphomicrobiales > Nitrobacteraceae > Bradyrhizobium > Bradyrhizobium sp. USDA 4504. Next base: position 6,243,512 of record NZ_JBSSGV010000001.1, read on the forward strand.
TCCGGCGCTCCTTCCTTGGTCACCGCGGCGACGAAGTCCAGGATCGACTGCTTCGCCCGGCCGTCATTCCAGGAAGGAAGAGGATCACTCTGCGCGCGTGCGATACGGCCGGAGACCGACAGCGTGGCCGCCGACACCAGCAGACCGGCCAGGATCGTACGGCGGTCAACCAAGCTTCCGTTCACGAATCTCCGTCCTCCACTTCAGCCGTTCAGAGAGGAACGACCCCCGAGAGTGGGGGCCGCTCCATTTGCATCGATCAGTTGCCTGTGGGCAAGCCAATCTGGAAGCCGTCCTTGGCGAGTTGATCCCTGAAGAACGCGAAGCGCTCATACTGCTGGATGGTGATCGGTCCCGCGTAGGTCTCGCTCTGAATCTTCCGTGGCGGATACTTCACATAGGTCTGCATCAGATCCTTGATCGCGGCATTGATCGAAACCAAGGACCAGGTGTGCTCCGTGTAGTTGTTCATGAAGATGTCGTAGCGCTCCTGCGGGTCCTGCCAGAGATCGAAGACCTGCGGAACGGTCGCCACGTAGGACTCCGGTCCCTTCCAACCGAGGTTGCTGTCTACCGCGAGGCCGCCGGTCTTTGCGCCATTGTCGCCGCGCAGATTGAACACCGCTTTGTAGTTGCCGACACGGGCTGCGCCAGGCGAGAGCTCGGATTCCGTGAAATAGAACCAGTTCTTGCGCTCGGACTTGCCGGTTCCGAACAGGATCGGCGACATGTCGATGCTGTCGAAGATGATCGGCTTACCCTCGCGATCGTTCTCCGGCAGCTTCACGCCGGCGAGCTTTGCGAAGGTTGCCATGTAATCGAGGCCGCCGACGATGTCGGAATTCTTCGTGCCGGCCTTGATGCCTGGGCCCCATGCAAGGGACGGGACGCGGTTGCCGCCCTCGCGAACCGTGCCCTTGGTGCCGCGGAACGGTGTGTAGCCGGCGTCCGGATAGACGTCCTGCCAGGCGCCGTTGTCCGTCGTCCAGAACACATAGGTGTTCTTGTCGAGGCCGAGGGACCGCACCTTGTCCATGATACGGCCGATACGCGTGTCGTTCTCGACCACGGAGTCGGCATACTTGCTCTTGGACATCGACTTGCCCTGGAATTCGGGCGCCGGCATGTTGGGCTGGTGCACCTTCATGAAGTTGATGCTCATGAAGAACGGGCCCGATGACTTGTTGCGGTCCAGATACTCGAGCGAGGCCTTCTCGACGTAGTCGTCGAAGAAGGGAATGCCGACCACGCCCTTGTCCGGCGTGTTGACGTACTGGCCGTTGATCTTGAAATCTTCCTTCGCCGGCTGCCCGGCATTTCCGGAAAGTGCGCCTTTGGTGACCTTCTCGAACATCGCCCTCAATTCGGGGTCCATGTCGGGAAACCAGGTCGGATCGGCGTAGGTGTACGCATTGAGATGATAAAGGCCGGCATACTTCATCTCGTCGTAGCCTTGCGCGCTCGGCAACGCATAGTCGGCCTCGCCAAGGTGCCATTTGCCCGTGAAGAACGTTTTGTAACCGCCGGTCTTCAAAACCGAGGCAAGCGTCCATTCCGCCGCCGGCATGCCGCCGCCCTGGCCCTGGAACGCGACGGTCGTCATGCCGCTGCGATTTGGAATTCGGCCGGTTTGCACCGCGGCACGTCCAGGCGTGCAGCTCGGCTGCGCATAGAAGGACATGAATTGCAGTCCTTCATTCGCGAGACGATCGATGTTCGGGGTTGGCATGCCGCGATTTTCGCCGCCGCCATAGGGCCCGGAGTCACCATAACCGAAATCATCCGACAGGATCAGGATGATGTTCGGCTTTGCGCCGCCGGCCGCGCTCGAGGGTTGCGTGGTCCCTTGCGCCTGGGCGGTCTCGATGGGCGCCATCGCCGAGAAGGCGGCGATGGTGGCGAGCGAACTCGAGGCCGCGAGCAGGTTGCGGCGGCTGAAGGTGTCTGTCGTTGTCTTCTCAGTCATCACTTTCTCCCTGAACGTGTAATGCAGCGAAATCCGAGATGGCTGGTCGACGTATCGATCGGCTCGGCATGGCGCGCCGCCGGTCGATAGCGCCGGCAATAGTTCGGCGCGCAGAGATGCGAGCCGCCCTTGATCACCTTGCGCGGTATCCTGCTAAGCGGCAGCGACGGATCGTGGCTGTCATGCTCGCAGCCGCCCCGCGGGTTCTGGGGAATGCAGCAGGCCTTCTTTGCATCGGCGCGGTGTTTCGGAGCCCACCAGTCGCTGGTCCACTCCCAGACATTGCCGATCATGTCGAACACGCCATAGCCGTTCGGCGGATAGGTCATCACCGGCGAGGTGCGCGCATGGCCGTCCTCGCACCGGTTCTCGAACGGAAAGTGACCTTGCCACGTATTGGCTTGATGCACGCCGCCCGGCACGAATTCATCGCCCCAGGCATACTCGGCGCCATCGAGGCCGCCGCGCGCAGCAAACTCCCATTCCGCTTCCGTCGGCAAATCCTTGCCGGCCCATCGCGCATAGGCGAGTGCGTCAGCATGGGTGACATGCACCACGGGATGGTCGTCCAGCGACTTGATGTTGCTTTTCGGGCCATAGGGATGGCGCCAATTCGCGCCCTTGAGCAGCGTCCACCATTGGCTGTAGTCGCGCAGATCGACCGGATAATCCGGGGGCGTGAAGACGAGCGAGCCGGCGAAGATCAAATGCGGCAGCGCATCCGGATAGTCCTTGGGGTCCGGAGCGACCTCGGCGAAGGTGACGTGGCCGGTGGCACGCACGAACTGCTTGAATTGCCGGTTCGTCACTGGAGTGCGGTCCATCCAGAACCCGTCGACGCTCACCATGTGGGACGGCGCTTCTTCCGGATAATGCCGATCCGATCCCATGCGAAACGTGCCGCCGGGAATGAAGACGCTGTCTGACGCGCCGGTTTCGTCCACGTTCGCGATCGGTCTCTCGGCAATATTCAAGAAGGTTGCCTCCAGTTACTCGTTGCGGCCGATTGCGTGCTTGGTCGGTTCGGCGGCCTCGCTGCGCAGGTTCTGTGTGACTGACCGATCGCAGCACGCAGCATGCCCGCGGCAAGCACGCTTGATATCGAAAGGTTGACGAGAATCGTATTTTTCACGCACTGCTCCAGTTATGCGAACGCCCCCTCGATCACGGCCGGTTCAGATGAACCAGAGCCTCGGCTTCCAGTTCGGCAACGAGCCGTTCGTAATCCGCGGCCTTCCGACTTCCTTCGCGGTCTCCTTGCTTTGCCGCTTGTTGCCAACGACGAAGCGCTTTCACAGCTTCGTCATAATCTGCGCAAATCGCTCTAAACTGCGCGTCGCGATTGAAGCAGCGCCGAATGTCAAGTTCGCGCAGCGGAAAGCGGGTCACAATCGCGCGGAACTCCTCCATGATGAACTCGCTTGTGGCCAACGTGACCTTTGCTGCTGGTTCATCGAGGCTTCAAGGTACGAACATGTTCGTACACGGCGCGACGCTCGTTGAGCGCGCCGTCTCAGGCGCGACGGCTTCAAGGCCGATGCGACCAGCTGTCGCTGCAGTCGGGAACTCGTTGTTCCGACGATTGAAAGCTGTCGCGTCAGCGCCGGCTGCTTGCTTCGCTTACGAGTTGCAACATGTACTGAGAAAGCCTACCGTCAACCGACGATTGGGGTTGCCGGTTGATGCCTGATGTACCCTTCGCTCACGATGCCGTCAGCGGCTCATCCGATATCCCGCGTTGTGATGATTCCGCGGTGCCGCCGGCGCATGTAGCGAAAGAGCTGGACCGCATCCTCTCGAGTCCGCATTTCCAGGCGAGCGAACGGCGGCAAGCTTTCCTTCGTTTCATTGTCGACGAGACGCTTGCAGGCCGCGCTGATAGCCTGAAGGGCTACACAATTGCCTTGGCCGTGTTTCGGCGCGACGACTCTTTCGATCCCCAGGCTGACCCTGTCGTCCGTCTTGAAGCTCGACGATTGCGCCGCGACCTCGATAGCTACTACGTGGATTCGGGCCGCGATGATCCGGTACGCATCACAATTCCAAAAGGCTCCTATGTGCCCCATTTTGAGTGGCACAAAATGCATACTGCCGACGCTCCATCTCGCGAGCCTGCTCTTGAACTGCACGATGATTCGACAACTGCTGCTGCTACACGTGCGAATTGGACGACCAAGCCTGGCATCAGGCGCTATGGGCCCGTCGCTGCCGCGCTGGCAGCCGGCGTGGTGGCTTGGATATGGCTTGCAGCAAGACCGCCTCCGTCCCCAATGACGCCACGCGAACCCGCGGTCCTCGTGATGTCATTCACGCCACTGACTCCCGGGGAGAACACGCGGCTCTTCGCCATCGGCATGGGACAGGAACTGACCAGCAACCTGTTTCGCTTCGGAGGATTCCGGCTCTACACGTCGCCGTCGAATGCGCTCTCCGCAAAAGGCGACGAGGCGCCCCAACCTGGTCGTCCTCTCGGTGCTTCCTATGTCGTCCGTGGAAGCGTTCAAACGAGCGCCGAAGAGGTGCAAGTCACAACGACTGTCTTCAACGCCGAGAACGACGAGATCGTATGGATGCGGACATATGCTCGACCGTTCGATCCTCAGTCGCTCATGAATGTCCAGCGCGAGCTCGCAAGCGAGATCGCAACCGTCGTCGGCCAATCCTACGGCGTGGTTAGAAACGACATTCGCGCGGATCCACCGAGGAATATGGAAAGCTATCTCTGCGTCCTGCGCGCTCAGGCCTATCGCAGCACTTTCCGGCGCGTCGACTTCGATCCGGCCATGCAGTGTCTTCAGCAAACCGTTCAGCGGGATCCGCAGTATAGCGATTCATGGGCCATGCTTGGATGGCTGCATCTCGACGCCGGACGGTTGGGCTATTCAGCCGACGGCAATCCGCAAACGGAGTATGACAAGGCCCTTGAGGCAACGTCGCGCGCCATCGCCCTGCAGCCGAACAGTCCCCTGGCGCTGAAGGCCCTGGCTGCGGCCTACCATTTCACGGGACGTTACGCCGATAGTGATCGCATCAGCCATCTGGCGATCGACCTCAACCCCAACGATCCCGACATTCTTGCCCAATTCGGCTGGCGTCTCGCCATCCGCGGGAACTTCTCGGAAGGCGTGCCGATGCTCAAGCGCGCGATCGAGCGCACGTTGCATCCGCCAGCCTGGTATCTTCATTTCATCGCGGTCGACCTTTACTTGAAGGGTGAATACAAGCAGATGCTCGACGTGGCCGAGACGGCATCGTTGCGCGATTCCGGATTCAGCCAACTGTTGATTGCGATAGCGAATACAGAGCTGGGGCGCCGCGATGCGACCCAAACGGCCTTGAAAGGAATGTCGCGGTACAAAGCGTTGGCCGATGATCCGGCCGGCTTCTTGCGCCGCAACGGAGCGGCGGATCAGGTTGTCGACACTCTCGTGGCCGGATTGCGCAAGGCCCAGGCTCTCGTCGCAAGCTGACCTTCCCTGCCGTTTCGGCGCCGTTCAGCCGCCATCTTCGGCTTTCGACGGCCATGCCGCCGTCGCCGTTTTTCACTGCGCATGGAATAGACCGCCCGAAGGCGGCCTTCCATGGGTTAGCGGAAACCAAAGCGGCTTACGGGCGAATGCCGTTCTTTCGCGCGCAATCCCGATAGGCGGAATAGCCCGCCGAGTTTCGGGCGGCAGTCGCCCCGCTTGTCATGTTCGCACCGCCGGCGGCAGCGGCTTCATTCGCCTGCCTGAAGCATTCAGCACGAATTGCATCGACATTCTTGCCACTATTCTTCGGAGCCGCATTTGCCGGAACCGCAACCAGCAAGACCAACGTACTAAGCACACATATCTTCCACATAGTCGTCTCCCTGTTCCCTGTAGTGGACCAGCTGCCGTATCAGTTCGCCAATTTGCCGCGTCGGCAGTAAGCGTCAGCATTGTTTCACACAGGGAGGTCTTCAAGGTACGAACACGTTCGTACCTGCCTCGCGCCGCCGGGGTCCGAAGGATCGAGCTTCACCATGCCCGCGGGGGTCGCTTGCGCCCCGAAGCCACGACGCGCCGTATTGAGCATGCATCTTGTGCCAGCGTGGCACGCAGTTGAACCAACGGAACGAAGCACGTTCAGCGGGATTGGTTGGGACACCCTTGCAAGGAGTCCGGATATGCGACCAACGAAGGCTTTGCTGGTTCTCAGCTTCATCGCATCTGCAGCAATGATACTCCCTTATGACGCCCAGGCCCGGCCCAGAGGAGCCGGCGCTCGATCGGCTCACTTCCACGGCGGAGGAATGCGGCCTGGTTGGCACGGCGGCGGCACGCGATGGCATGCCGGCGGCTGGCACGGCGGCCGCGCACGTTGGGCCGGCGGCGGCTATTACCGCGGTGGCGGTTACTATCGAGGCGGTTGGGGCGCCGGAGCTGCCGCAGCCGGTTTGGCGACTGGCGCAGCCATCGGAGCCGCGACGGCCTACAACTCCTGCTATCAGACGCGAAACGTGTGGAACGGTTACGCGTATGTTCAGCAAAGCGTGAGGGTCTGTTAGGCACTTCCTCGTCCGCTATGCCTGCGCGAGTGCGTTTCGCCGACCCTGTCTGGGCCGACGTCACGCCTTCGCGCGCTACCAGTTAACGCGCAGTCCGGCTTTCCCGCCGTAGGAGAAGCCGCCACCGTCGAACCGGCTCTGATAGGAAGCGTTGGCATAAAGCGACGTGGTCGACGTGACCTGTCCGCTGATGCCGGCATTGATCTCGCCCCACAGGCCGCCGAGGCTCGCCTGGAATGGAACGAAGCCGGTGTCCGACGAGAACAGCGTTTTCGGGTTGCCGAGGAATTCGTTCCACAGGCTCGGACGGATCCAGGCCGTCAGCGTACGCGGACTGTCATCGACCGCCCATGTTCGGCCAAATCGGGCACCGATCCGGGTTGCGAGCGAATCCACATCCGCAAAGCGGATTTGCGCCGCGATGTCGCTGGCGTCGTTGATGTGGATGTTCTGATACACCAGTTGCGCCTGCGGCTCGATGAAGAAGCCGCCGGCGAACTTGAAGGGATATCCGCCCTCCACCGACGCAGCCCCACCCTGAGCACCGGTCTTGAGCGCCGGAATGCCGCGATTTGCGCTGCTCGTGATGTCGTAGAACGTGCCTTGCAGGATCGAGTCGATGTACCAGCCGGTCGGCCCGAAATGCGTCCAGTAGCCACCGAGCGTGTAGGCGGAGAAGGTGTTGTCACCCTGGCTGCCATCGAAATGGGTGACCCGCCCGCGCGCGCCGCCGATCGCGAAATACGCCCCCGCCTGGTCGCGCGAACCGTCGGGACCGTCGTGTCGATAGACATCCATGCCCGCCTGCAGCGCCAGGAAATCATAGCTGAAGTGCGGTCCGGCTTCGCCACCCAACACGCCAAAGCTGTCGCCCTGATGCACGCCGTTGACCCCAAGCACGCGACCCCATCCGACCCTGGCGTTCTCGGGATTGGCGCGGAAGCGTTCGTCCTCCTCCTCGCCCACGCGTTCATGCAGCGTGTCGAGCAGGCTGCGTCCGTACAACAGCGTCATCGCCAGAATTGCCGCGTAGAGCGAAGTCTCCTCGCGGTAGTCGGGGATATCGCCGCCGCCGCCGTCGGCTCCGCCTCCACCGCCGCCTCCACCGCCACCGCCGCCTCCGCCGCCACCGCCTCCTCCACCGCCTCCACCTCCGCCGCCGCACCTAGGCACGTTGGGCAGATTGGAGCAGTTGATGAGACCGCCACCGCCGCAGGCACGAAGATTGGGATGCGCGACACAGTCGAGGGTGTCGCGCAAATACCAGGCTTGCGGGTTGCTGGAGTCGACGCTCGAACGGAACAGCGAATATTGGTAAGGGCCGGCCAAGACGGGGTGAGACAGGCTGAAGGCACCAGGCGTCGTCGTCGCACCATTGATCGCGTCGACGACGAGGATGCCGTTGCCGGTGGTGAGCGCGCCGCCGCCCGTGGTGTTGCTGATCTTCAGGAACGTATTGCCGCCTGCCGTGCCGCCATTGATGACGAGCCTGTCCGACGGCGAACCGTCCCTGCCAAGATATGTATTGAGCCCGATGGTACCGCCCTGGCCGACATAGTTCACCGCCGTCAGCGTCTTGTAGCTCGACAGCTGCGTCGGATCGCCGACAGGGGACGTGAACTGGATGATGCTCGAAGCGTTGATCAAATTGGTGACGTTCGAGTTGCCGGTCATGGTCCAGAGCGAATTGTTTTTCAGCGCGACGCTGGAGGTGCTGCCGGAGTCGGTGAGCGCAACGCCCTGCAGGGTCGAACTGTCCGCGACGAGGTTGAGCGTGGAGCCGCCGCTGACGTTCAGCCATTGATTGTTGTTCGCGACCGCAGTCACGCCGGTCAGGCTTACGCTGCTGATGCCGCCCGGGGCGGCGATCGACGCACCGTTCGGACTGGTCATGGTGACTCCGGAGAGCGTCGCTGCACCGCCACTTATGTTGAGCGCGTTGGCATCGGCTCCATTGGCCGTGAGTGAGCCACCGGTCATGCTCAGCGTACCGCTGCTTGTCACGCCGGCCGCATGGGTGCCTGCGCCTGATGTGGTGACCGTCGAGCTGCCGTCGAGCGTGACGCTGCCCGAATTGTCAGCCTGCACTCCGCGGCCTCCGCTGCTGTTCGGAACCGTTACCGTCACGCCGCTCGCCGTGAGCGTGCTGCCGGTGCCGCTGGCCTGCAGGCCGATCTCGCCCCCGCCGCTGCCCGTCGCGGCGACGCTGCCTCCCCTCAAGGTGATCGCGCCGCCGTCGAGTGCCTTGGCACCGACATCGCCACCGCCGCCGGAAACCGTGACCGCAACGCCGTTTGCCGTGACAGTGCTTCCGGACGATTGCGCCAACAGGCCGGTTTCGCCGCCGCCGTTCCCCTCAACGCTGACAGTGCCGCCGGTCAGCGTGACCGACCCACCGGAGTCCGCGCGCGCGCCAACGTCGTTGCCGCCGCCGCCGGGCATCGAAATGGTTGTACCCGTCGAGCTAATCTGGCTGCCGGCGCCCGTTGCCCACAGGCCGGTGTTGCCGCCACCGCCGACCGCATAGGCGATTGAGCTGTTGAGCAGACTGACCGTCGCCGCGTTGGCCGCCTTCGCAGCGACGTTGTTGCCGGCGCCGTTGAGACCGATGGTGAGTCCTGTCGCGCTGATCTGACTGCCCGTTCCATCAGCGCTCAGCGCAGTTCCTCCGCCGCCGAAGGCCGGATTGATGATCGAACCCGACTGAAAGATGATCTGGCCGCCGCTTTGCGCCGACGCGGCAGTGCTCCAGTTGCCGTTGATGCTCGCCCCGGAACTGAAGATGATCGTACCTGCAGCATCCGCCAAACCACCGATACTGCCGCCATTGAAGGGATTGATGTTGACGTTGTTGGTCGTGATCTGAGCGCTCGAACTTGCGTGAACGGCAGGCGTTCCGGTCAACGTCGTATTCGCGTCGATCGCGCAGCTTCCACTCGTTGCGGAGACAGTCGAATCCGGTGCGACCGTGCAGGACTGAGCCGAGGCCGCATCAACCAGAGCGGCCGACGCAATCAAGGCAAGCGCGGCGAGCCGGAACCGGCTCCGACAGGCCGCGACTGGTCTCGGCTTATTCCTGAAGAACTGGACCAATGATTGCAGGGCGGCGCGCGTCGACGCCTGTTCCATGCGATTGCGCGCGCAAGATCCAAGGAGAGTCGAGCCGGTAAAGCACTTCATTTGCGCCGCCTTCCAAACCTGTCGTTCTCAACAACGTCAAATTGAAAAGGACGGGTTGCTTGGTCGCGGTGCAAAATGCAGGAGCGGCTACAATTCAAGATCGCAAATCATCATCCGACTATCAGGACGAAGATCAACTCGAATGTGGCGATCCGAAACGCGTGCTGCCGTTTGTTGGCAGTTGATGCTTTCGCATCACACAACTTGTGCAGTTCGTGCCAACCGTCGTGCTCTCTCGCGCACGTCCGACGCAACTTGACGCGGTCATCGGGCAGTTCCGCGATCACGCAACCTTTCATCAATTTGCATTCTCGCCTCTGTCCGGATTCGTCGGACGAATGGAATTGCCGTCCCATCGTTTGGGCATTGATCGCAGCATCCTTGCTACGCCGCGACTCCCTGCCGCATCCATGCCGCTTCTGCTGAAGTCGCATTCCAGATCGATTGGCAAGTCACGTCGATTTGATGCCGCGCACGAGATGCACAGGAACCACTTCCGGAGGTTGCATTTGGTTAGGTGCGAGAAAACGGGAACTTGCGGACTTGGCATTCAGTCATGCCAAGCTTCGTAAGTGTCGCAGCAAACCAAATCCAGGGAGCAAGCCATGATGAGTCTAAGAGTTCTTGGCGCGGCTGTGATAGTGGCGTCGGCAGTTTCGAGCCCCGCATCGGCGCAAGCGGTCTTCTCCAACCCGGCCGCCTGTTCATCTCAATTCGCCAGCGCCAACTGCCTCAACCGAGGAGCCGGGAGCCCGTACGACAGCAGGAGAGGCTATTATCAGCGGCGAGCCGCCTATCGCGAACCCGTGGGGCCGGTGGGGGCCGCTGCCGGCGTGGCCGGCGCTGCCGTCGGAACCGCCGCGGCGATCGCGACCGCTCCCTTCGACGGCTGGCGCAATTCCTACGCCGCATACGGCACCTACGATCGGCCCGCCGCGTATGGCGACTACTATGCGTGGAACGGCGACTGGAACAGTTACGCGTCGCACAACGGCATCGTCTGCAGGCCCGGCACCTTTTTCAAGGGATCCGACGGACTCCAGCACCCCTGCCAATAGGGCTCTTCTGCTCTCAGACTAATCTACAGGCGGCCTGCATGGGCCGCCTGCTCCAGTCCTGCCGGTCGCGTCGACAGCGCCTGCGCGGCTGAAGGATCGTATGCGCCCGAGCTGCCTAGTCGGATCGACGACAATATCCGGCTTCGCCCTCCACGCTGCGCCGGAACGAGCGCCTGCGGCGGAGCGATTGCTGGATGCGCAGCCCACCGATACCGACATTCAGTGCAGGTTTCGATGCGGCCCGAGCTGCTCGTCCGACTCCGCAATCATCCGATCCGACGTCGGCTTCTGATGATATGTCGGCCACTAACCTGCGCGGGAAGATCCGGCTCTGTCGAGCCGTCCACGCAGTCGAGGCAATCGACCTATCTGGGTTGGGATCGATCGATGGCCCCGCTGTCCAGCAATGGCGCGGCATCGATGTTGTGCGCGTCCATCAGCATGGCCAGCCGCTCTACTGCAGCAAGGATCATGGCCTGCTCCCATTGCGGCAACTGGACGAAGCGATCTGTAAACGTCAGGTGAAGCAAGTCGGGTGCGTTGGCCACGATGTCCCTGCCTGCCGGCGTCGCCGTCAGAAGGAACTGGCGCTTGTCGTTTGCGTTACGCTGGCGCTGCACTAGATCGAGCGCCACAAGCCGATCGACGATCGTCGTGATCGTTGCCTGACCGAACTGAAGCGCCTGCGCAATGACCCCCGGTGTGGTTTTCTCGCGCGCGTCGATCTCTCGCAACACGAGCCATTGCGATGTCGTAAGGCCGGTCGCAATGGCCAGCTGGCGACTACCGATCTCAGTTGCCCGCAGCACTCTTCGCAGGGCGCGCAGCGTCAGTGAGGCGATCTCTGATTTCATGTGGCTTTTCTTATAGCTACGGCCGCGCCGAGGCGAATCGTAACCGGTTCCAAGTCACCCCTTCAAATTTTATTCGGATAACGAAATATCTACGAAGCTTTTGATGTGAGATCTCAAGCCAATTTTCAAGATTTCGCCACTTATTTTCCTATAAGGTAAAGCGCTATATATTTCGGAGAATGAAGCGATTAATTCGAAATCTGAAGCAATAGCCGGCCCTCGGGTCGACGCTTTCGGTGGATCCTCGCCAGTGGCTTTCGACGCTGCTCCGGATGTCAACGAAGCGTTCCAGTTGAGAAAGCCGTCGCCCGCTGACGGCCCCGCGGTTACCCGCCTGGTCGCAGCCTGCGCGCCACTGGACTCCAATTCCGCCTATTGCAACCTCCTCCAGTGCACGCACTTCACGGACTCCTGCCTCGTTGCGGAACGTCACGCGCAAATTCTAGGATGGGTTTCAGGTTATCGCCCGCCTTCGGAACCGAACAGCTTCTTCGTCTGGCAGGTCGCGGTCGCGAAGGCGGCGCGCGGCAAAGGCCTTGCTCAGCGCATGATCAACGCGCTGCTGGATCGCCCTTCCGCCGAAAGTGCCAAGTATCTCCTCACCACAGTGACCGACGACAACGCTCCATCCTGGGCATTGTTCAACGGACTGGCCCGCGCGTGGGGCGCTCCGCTGATCCGCAGTGTGATGTTCGAGTGCGACGCGCATTTCGCCGGTAAGCACGCCACAGAGTGGTTGGCCCGCATTGGCCCCCTGCCAAACCGACAGCCCGGAGCCAGAGATCAGGAGAACTGACGACATGACCACAACAACCACACTTGCTCGCCATACACGACCCAAGCCGACCAGCCATATCCCGGACCGATCCATTTACGAACGCCGGGAGTCGGTCGTGCGGAGCTATGCGCGCACCATGCCGCGCCAGTTCAGCCGAGCTGACAATGTCTGGATGTATGATAATCAGGGCGGACGCTATCTGGACTTCCTGTCGGGATGCTCGACGCTTAATTACGGACACAATCATCCCGCGCTGAAGCAAGCGCTGATCGACTACATCTCGACTGACGGCATCACGCACGGGCTTGACCTGCATACCGACGCCAAGGCGGAGTTCCTCGAAACATTCGAGTCGCTGATTCTGAAGTCACGCGGGCTGGACTACCGCGTGATGTTCACCGGACCGACCGGCACTAACGCGGTCGAGGCCGCCATCAAACTGGCCCGCAAGGTGACCGGCCGTGGACTGGTGATCGCTTTCACGAACGGTTTCCACGGCATGACCCTCGGTGCGCTGGCCTGCACCGGCAATGCCGCCAAGCGCACCGGCGCGGGCGTACCACTCAGCCATGTCAGCCACGAGCCTTACGATGGCTATCACGGCCCGGATCTCGACACCGCCGCGCTGCTGGAACGGCGGCTGTCCGACCCTTCCAGCGGGCTCGATGCGCCGGCCGCGATTCTAGTCGAGACGGTTCAGGGCGAAGGCGGTCTCAACACCGCATCGCCGGATTGGCTGCGTGCAATCGCCGATATCGCAAAACGCCACGGCGCACTCCTTATCGTCGACGATATTCAAGCCGGATGCGGACGCACCGGTCCGTTTTTCAGCTTTGAAGGCATGGGTTTTACGCCCGACATCGTCACCATGGCAAAATCGCTGTCCGGCATGGGGCTTCCCTTCGCGCTGACACTGTTCCGACCCGAGTTGGATCAATGGTTGCCCGGCGAACACAACGGCACGTTCCGGGGCAACAATCACGCCTTCATCACGGCCACCGCGTCTCTGCGGAACTTCTGGAAGGATGACGAGTTCGAGCAGGACGTCCAGCGCAAGGGACGATTGCTCGCACGACGCCTGGATGCCATCGCTTCTGGATTCGGCCTTTCGACACGCGGCCGCGGCATGATGCGCGGCATCGACGTCGGGTCCGGTGAAACTGCCGATGCCATCACCAGCGCCTGTTTTGCCGCCGGACTCATCATCGAAACGAGCGGCGCACACGACGAAATCGTCAAGGTGCTTGCACCTCTCATTATCGACGACGCCGCTCTCTCGGCCGGCCTCGACATCATCGAGGAGTCGGTCCGCGCGGTGCGGACCGGCAGCTACGGCATTGCAGCCGAATAACGAAAGGAAAGAACAATGATCGTTCGTCAACTCCGCGACATTCAAAAGACCGATCGTCTCGTCAAATCGAAGGGCTGGGACAGTGCCCGCCTTCTGCTCAAGAGCGACGGCATGGGCTTCTCTTTCCACATTACGACGATGTACGCGGGCGAAGAACTCAAGATGCACTACCAGAACCATCTCGAGGCGGTTTTCATACTGAAGGGAACCGGGACCATCGAAGACCTCGGGACCGGCGAAACGCACAAGCTCGCACCGGGCATCATGTACGCACTCAACAAGAACGACCAGCATATCGTTCGCCCGGACACTGACCTCCTGACGGCCTGCGTGTTCAACCCGCCGGTCACCGGCCAGGAAGTGCACGATGAGACTGGTGCCTATCCGACTGATGTCGAAGCGCCGCGCGAGGCGGCCGTTAACTCCTGAAACAACTGAAAGAGGGAAAGGCATTGACAGACATTTACCCATCCCGTCTCACCTCGGAGGCCCAGATGCTTCCGCGTCTCGATCCCGTTATTCATAGCGACTGGAGCGAGAGCGCACCGCTAACGCGGCAGCAGGCCGAGCAGTTCGATCGCGATGGCTTCCTCGTGCTCAAGGATGTCCTCTCTCCCGAGGAAGTCGACCACCTGCAGACGCAGGCAAAGAAACTGCTATCGAGCCCTAACGGCCTCAATCCGGAAACGATCATCGCCGAGCCGGACAGCCAAGAAATCCGTTCGGTCTTCGAGATCCACTCTCAGAGTAGAGTGATCGGGCGCCTCGCCGCCGACGCACGCTTGTCAGGCATCGCTCAGTTCCTGCTGAACGACAAGGTCTACATCCATCAGTCACGCCTGAACTACAAGCCCGGCTTCGAAGGCAAGGAGTTCTACTGGCACTCCGACTTCGAGACTTGGCACGTGGAAGACGGCATGCCGCGCATGCGAGCACTCTCCATGTCAGTCCTGCTGGCGGAAAATACGCCGGACAATGGCCCCCTGATGCTGATGCCCGGATCGCACCGCGTCTTCCTGACCTGTATTGGGGCGACGCCGGAAGACCACTATCGCACGTCACTGAAGAAGCAGGAGTATGGCGTGCCCGACCGGCAAAGTCTGACCGAGTTGGCGCACCGCCACGGCATCGTGGCGCCGACCGGTAAGGCGGGCACGGTGGTGATCTTCGATTGCAACACGATGCACGGATCGAACGGCAACATCACGCCATTTCCACGCGCTAACGCGTTCTTCGTCTATAACGCCGTGAGCAACCGGCTGCAGGCGCCATTCGGCGTCAAAAAACCGCGGCCGAGCTTCGTTGCCGCGCGCAGCGACCCGAAAGCTCTCGTGCCTCAGCACGGCCCGTTGATGGAGGATGCTCTCGCATGAGCGGTTTTCATAGTGTCGAGAAGATCGGCGGCACATCGATGGCCGCGACTGGCACGCTATTCGACGACGTTCCGATCGCGGAGCGCAAGGGCGAGGACCTTTACAATCGCGCCTTTGTCGTCTCCGCCTATGCCGGGATGACTGACCTGCTGCTGGAGCACAAGAAGACCTACGAGCCTGGTATCTATGCACGCTTTGTTGCCGATGACGGCGCGGACGGATGGCGTCAAGCGATGGCCGACAGCGACATCGCTTGGCCAGGCTTGGTGTTCGATGCGCTGCGAGCCCTCGATAACGCACGAATCGACGTGATTGCGACGCGGCATCAGATTCGCAATGCTGACGTTCAGTTCGTCGTGACCGTTTGCCACTTCGATGCTAGCGCTAGGGTTCTGCATCGTGTCCCGGTGGAGGCCGACGGGGAAGCGGAAGGCCGGCGCGCGGCCTGACGGCGCGCGTCGCAATCGTCATGCTTGCGGCAATCTCCCCGGTTCGTAGCCTGCTGCTCGCCATCTTTATGCTCATGGCGGGAAGCGGGTTTATGGCGACGCTCCTGAGTTTGCGGCTCGAGCGGGCGGGACAGGGCACGATCGTGATCGGCGCGGTGGCGACCGCCTATTTTGCCGGGCTGGTCGTCGGAGCCCTGCGCTCGGGACGTATCGTCCGGCGCGTGGGACATATCCGCGCCTTTGCGGCGTTCGTTGCGCTTCTCTCCGCGAGCACGCTCGGCTACGCGCAAATCATCCACCCTCTGCTCTGGTCGGGACTGCGGCTGATCGACGGCTTCTGCGTCGCCGGCGTCTTCGTCTGTCTCGAGAGCTGGCTAAACGAACGCGCTGACGCGGCCTCGCGCGGCAGCATTCTAGCGGCCTACATGGTTGCACTATATTGCGGACAGGCGGTGGGACAGTTGCTGCTAGGAGCCAGCGGTGATTTGCCTGCTGTTCCGTTTCAACTAGCCTCAATGCTAATCTCGCTCGCGATCATTCCACTTTGTCTCACACGCAACTCGGCGCCGCCGCCTGCCGAAGCCGCGGCGTTCGGAACCCGAACACTCTTTGCCGCATCTCCCCTCGGTGCTGTCGGAGTAATGACGACCGGCTTGATGTTAGGGGCATTTTACGGATTGGCCGCAGTGCAGGTTCGACGCCTAGGGTTCGATTTATCGCAGACAGCCCACTTCATGATGATCGTGATTCTTGGCGGCGTGATCCTGCAATGGCCGCTCGGACGCATTTCCGACCGCTATGATCGTCGCCAGGTCATCGTGCTCAGTTTCGCGGCAACCCTGTGTATCAGCTTGGTCATCTCCTTTCTCTCGTCGGTCGGCCCGTGGCTGCTGATTCTCGGAACAATGTTTGGTGGCCTCAGCTTTGCGCTCTATCCACTCTGCGTGGCCCATTGCAACGACCGTCTGCACGCCGCACAACGTATCGCCGCAAGTGGACGGCTGGTGCTGCTGTATTCCGTCGGCGCCGCGCTCGGGCCGATCGGTGGAGCGATATTCATGACAGGCTGGAGCAGCGGCGGGCTTTTCCTTTTCATCGCCCTTTGCGCCGGCGGCGCGGCCGCGTTCGGCATGTGGCGGCAGACGGCAACCCCGCCTGTTCCTGCACCCGAGCAGCAGGACTTTCAGATTCTTCCACGCACGACGCCGATTGCATCGCTGCTTGACCCCAATACGCCCGACGCAGCGGTGATCGGAGAACAGCAATCGTGAATGCCCCCGTTTCCGCACCTGATCCAACTGCTGATCGCGCCACGTTGCGCCGTGCGATTGCCGCCTCTGCCGTCGGCAATGCGACGGAATGGTTCGACTACGGCATTTATGCGTATGGCGTGACGTACATTTCCGCGGCACTGTTTCCCGGCGACGTCGGGGAAGCGGTGCTTTTTGCGTTGGCCACGTTCGCGATCTCCTTCCTCATACGGCCGCTAGGCGGGATATTCTGGGGATCGCTGGGAGACCGGGTGGGCCGAAAATCCGTGTTGGCGCTAACGATACTGCTGATGTCGGGCGCGACGCTGTGCGTCGGGCTTATTCCCCCCTACAACAGCGTCGGCTTCTGGGCGCCACTGTCGCTCGTTCTTCTCCGCATCGTACAGGGCTTTTCGACCGGTGGCGAATACGGCGGCGCCGCGACGTTCATGGCCGAGTACGCTCCCGATGACCGACGCGGCTTTTATGGGAGTTTCCTGGAGTTCGGAACGCTGGCCGGCTTCTCGCTGGGCGCATTCCTGATGTTATCCTTCTCGCTCTTTCTGGGTGATCAGGCGATGCACGACTGGGGATGGCGCGTTCCGTTTCTGGTCGCCGCGCCAATGGGCCTCGTCGGCGCGTATCTGCGCGCGAGAATGGAAGATACGCCGGTCTTCCGTGCCCACGAAACCGCAAGCCAGGCACGATCCTCACCAGGCCTGATCGCCCTTCTGGCACGTCACCGGCGTCCTATGCTCGTCGTCGGCGGCCTGGTGGTTGCGCTCAATGTCGTCAATTATACGCTGCTCAGCTACATGCCAACCTATCTTCAGAGCCGCATCGGCCTGTCGCCGGATGAGGCGCTTGCGGTGCCGCTCCTCGGCATGCTGTTCATGATGCTGTTCCTGCCATTTGCTGGCCGGCTCTCGGACCGAATCGGGCGCCGTCCGATGTGGAGCTTCTCCCTGATCGGGTTGTTTCTGCTGGTGGCCCCTCTCTACATGCTCATGGGCACGGGCCTCGTCGGCGCCTGTGTCGGCTTCATTCTGCTCGGGCTGCTCTACGTACCGCAACTCGCGACCATTTCGGCGACCTTCCCGGCCATGTTTCCCACCCATGTGCGTTTCGCCGGCTTCGCCGGCGCTTACAACATTTCGACATCCATTTTTGGCGTACGCATCCGACGGGCGCCGTCTTGCGTGACGCGAGGTAATTCGCGAAGCGTGTAGCCTTAAGTCTAGCTTTAAGGTCATCAGGCGAAGCGGGTCGAGGTTTTGGGCGGGCTGGAGCGGCGGCGGCGCTGGTCGCAGGACGACAAGGCACGGATTGTCGAGGAGACGTTGGTGCCGGGCGCGAAGGTGACTGAGGTTGCGCGCCGCAACGGAGTCGCGGCCAGCCTGGTGTTTACCTGGCGTCGACAAGCACGGACATCAGAGCAGGTCGTACCATCTTTTGCGCCGGTGCAGATCGTCGCTACGGAGGTGGAGGAAACTGCGAAGCTTTTGCCTGCGGGTGACGGCCGAGTGCGCTCCGTGGCAGCCGCGCGTACTGGATTGATCGAGATCGATCTTGGCAACCGACGACGCATCCGAGTGGACGCGCATGTCGACCCGGAGGCGCTGGCGCGGGTCCTCGAGGTGCTTGAGCGCCGATGATCGCCATACCGGGCAATGTACGGGTTTGGCTCGCGACCGGTCATACCGATATGCGCCGAGGCTTCCCGAGCCTTGCGCGTCTGGTTCAGGAGGGTTTGAAGCGGGACCCTCACGCTGGCGATCTCTACGTTTTTAGGGGCCGCCGCGGCGACCTGATCAAGATCATTTGGCATGATGGCCAGGGCGCATGTCTGTTCACGAAGCGGTTGGAGCGCGGGCGCTTTTTGTGGCCATCGCTGGCGGACGGCGTTGTGACGATCAGCGTTGCACAACTATCCTATCTCCTGTCCGGAATTGACTGGCGGATGCCGCAGGCAACCTGGCGTCCACAGGCTTCCGGTTAAGCTGTGGCTCTTTGACTCACGGCAGGAATCCAGCGGGATTTTTTGCGGCGAATATGGTTGATTCGTCCTCGTGACGACGCCCACCGATCCGCTTCCCGCCGACCTTGCGGCTGCGCATGCGATGATCATTGCGCAGCGCGAACAGCTGACACTGGCGAAGAGCGAAGTGACGGTCGGCCGGCTGGAAATCGAGCGGCTGAAGCTGATGCTGGCCAAGGCACGGCGCGAACAGTTCGGGCAATCCTCCGAACGCGGCAAGTTGCTGGTCGAACAGCTCGAGCTTGCCATCGAGGATCTCGAAGAGACGCAGGCCGAACAGGAAACCAAGGCCGAACTCGCCGCGCCAGGGGCCGCCAAGGAGAAGCGCGCGCAAAATCCACGGCCGCCGCGACGTCCGTTGCCGGACAATCTGCCGGTCGAGCGCGTCGTCGAACCCGCGCCTTGCGCATGTGGTAAGTGCGGCAGCGAGCGGCTGCATAAGCTCAGCGAGGTGGTCTCGAAGACCCTGGAATGCGAGCCGCGGCGCTGGAAGATTATCGAGCATGTCCGCGAAAAGTTCTCCTGCCGAGATTGCGAGGCGATCACAGAGGCGCCGGCACCCTCCCATCCGATCCCGCGAGGCTTTGCCGGGCCGAACCTGCTGGCGATGGTGCTGGTCAACAAGTTCCTGCTGCACCAGCCATTGAACCGGCAGAGCAAGACCTATGCCCGCGAAGGGATCGAGATCGATGTCTCGACCCTGGCGGATCGGGTCGGCGCCTGCGTGGTAGCACTCGCTCCCATTATTGAGGCCATCCGGATCCACGTCATGAGCGCGGAACGCATCCACGCCGACGATACGACGGTGCCGGTACTGGCCAAGCTTAAGACGGTTATCGGCCGGATCTGGACCTATGTTCGCGATGACCGGCCGTTTGGCGGCACGGATCCGCCGGCGGCCCTGTTCTACTACTCACGCAACCGGGCTGGAGAGCATCCGCAAAGCCATCTTGCCGGCTACGTCGGCCTTATGCAGGCCGACGCCTTTGATGGATATAACCAGCTCTACAAGGCCCAAAGGAAGCCGGCTCCGATCCTGGAAGCGGCGTGTTGGAGCCACGGCCGCAGAAAGTTCTTCGACCTGGCGAAATCTGGAGAGGCGCCGATTGCCAGCGAGGCGGTGCGGCGCATCGATATCCTGTTCGAGATCGAGCGCACCATCAACGCCAAAACGCCGGAACAGCGGCTTGCGGCACGTCGTGATAAGTCGAGGCCGATCGTCGCCGATCTCGAAATCTGGATGCGCCAGCAGCGAACCTTGCTCTCATCAGGCAACGATACTGCAAAGGCGATCAACTACCTGCTCAACCGCTGGGCGGCGTTCACCCGCTTCCTGGACGATGGCCGCATCTGCCTCTCGAACAACGCTGCCGAACGAGCGTTACGCGGTGTGGCTGTCGGAAGACGAAATTGGACCTTCGCCGGTTCAGATGCTGGCGGCAATCGTGCCGCCGCTGTCTATACCCTGATCGAAACCTGCAAGATGAACGACGTTGATCCGCAAGCCTGGCTCGCTGACGTGTTGGCCAGGCTTCCAGATCACCCCCTCAACAGAGTCGCCGACCTGCTCCCGTGGAATTGGAAGGCGACCCAACAGTCCAAAGCGGCTGCTGCCTGAGGCGCCGCGGCAGACCGGCGCGACTGCCCGGGGTGCTGGCCGGATGCGTACTTTTTGGCGGCACGGCGCCGGCAATCAACAGCGGCCTTATCTCTGTTACCGGGAACGAGCTGATGCCGGCCTATTACATGATGGCTACATGCGTTGTTGGGCTGATCGCGCTGCGCTTCATGCCGGAGACAGCTGGACGGACTCTTTATGAAGATCCTTTCGCGCGATAGGCCTAGCTAGCACGCCAAGCTTCCGAGGCCGAGGAACGGCTGGAGCGCCTTTATGCGGCCATTGAGAGCGGCGCTATCGATGGTACCGATGGATCCGGATCCCTCAAGAACCGGATCGCCGCGTTGATGGCAAGCCGGGGTAGGGCCGTTGTGGCTCTCCATTATGCGAAGAAGTCGAGTGCACCCCCCATCCAGATTGACCCGATCGCTATCGATCGGTTCACCCGCCTGATGCGTCAGCAACTCGTGTCGGGCGACGTCGCTGCTCGGAAGGCCTATCCCGCAAGCGTGGTCGACGCGATCATCGCGTCGGAGGACCGTCGGCTCAAATGACAGCATCCGGTCCGTTTTCGGCCGAAAGGGTCAACCCAAACCTTGGTTTCATAAATCGTAAGCGCGATTTTCCGCGCACGTTGTCGGCCGCGATTTGACGGATGGCCTTCGTATCGGGGCGATGCTGAGCCGTTCAGGCAGTGGCCGCTTTGGGGAAGTTGAAGGGCAACAGGTCAGCGATATCGGCGTTGTCCACGCGCTGAGGCAACTCGGTGAGCACATGGCGCAGCCATGTTAACGGCTCGACACGTGAGGCGCGGCAGGTCAGCATTAGGCTGTAGACGACGGCGCTGGCCCTGGCTCCGTCGACGGTGTCGCTGAACAGCCAGCTTTTTCGGCCGGTGGCAAAAACCCTGATGTCGCGCTCCAGAAGATTGTTGTCGATCGGCATCCTGCCATCTTCGGTGTAACGCGTCAGATAGTCCCATTGGTTCCGGGTGTAAGATACGGCGTCGCCAAGCTTGCTGTCCGGCAGGACCTTCGGGGCGATTTGATCGAGCCATTCCTTGAGGGCGTTCAGGACAGGAATGCTGTGTTGCTGGCGGAAGCGACGGATGCATTGATCCGGCGTTTCGTCTCTGTCCGGTTTCTCGTCCCGCGCCTGCCTTTCAACCCGGTAGAGCTGCTCGAAGAACCGCAGCGCCTGCTCGGGCGGCCCGCCGCCCTTCTTTCTCGCTTTGAGGGCGTCGACAAAACGCCGCCGGGAGTGGGCCATGCATCCAATGTGGGTGGCCCCTTCCAGCGTGCGCCATGCGCTATAGCCGTCACTCATCACGATGCCACGGTAATCGCCGAGGAAGGCCTGCGGGTGGATTTGGCCGCGGCCCGGCTGATAATCCAGAAGAACGATCGGCTCGCGACTGCCCTTGCCGCTGCGATAAGCCCACATGTACGATGTGCTGGTGGCCGCTTTGTCCTTCTCCTTGAGGACCTGAACCGTCGTCTCGTCGCCATGGATGAGAGGCTGCGATCTGAGCCGCAGCTTCAGGGCGTCGTAGATGCGATACAGATGCTTTTCGCTCGAGCCGATCACCCAGTGGCCCAAAGCGCCGCGGCTGACAGGAACGCCTGCGCGTTCGAAGGCCTGCGCCAAGCGGTAGAGCGGCGTGCCGTCGACATATTTGTGAACCAGCGCGAACGCCAGCGTCGAGGCCGTGGCAACGCTGCCCGGCAACGGCTGCGTCGGCATCGGCGCGGTCACGACAGGGGCGTTGATCCCGGTGCGATCGCAATGGCGGCAGGCATATTTGAAGCGCACATTCTGTAAAACCTTCGCCTTCACCTCGATATGAAGTTGCTCGGTGACAGCCTCGCCCATGCGATGCATCTGGCCACGGCAGCAAGGACACGCCTTCTGATCGTCGGGCAGGTCATACTCGACGCGCTCGCGCGGCAGGTTTGCCGGCAGCGGCCTGCGGCCGCGCTTCTTTCCCGTCGTGCTTTCGACCGATGGCAGACCCGTGTCCGGAAGTTCGGCGGTATCGTTCGTTTCGCTGCCGGCGTCATCCTCATCGGCGGCCTGCTCGGCTTCATTGAAGAGACGGTCGACGTGCTTTTCGCTGCGCGGCGCAAAACGATGCAGGCGTGCCAGCGCCAGTTCTTCCTCCAGCTTGACGACGCGCTCCGTGAGCTGACGATTCTCCGCCTCCAGCGCGGCAATGCGCGCCAACAGCACCTCGACACTCGGATTGCCGGTTCGATTCATCGGATTCTTGAATCTGAACCGTTCCGACGCGTCAACCGCTCAACTCAAGAGCTCAGCCGGCAACCTGATATTGCCGCACCGGATGACGGACCATCGCATCGATATCGATGCCGTCGAGGATCCAGTGCAACTGCTCGGTCGTAAGCCGGACGACCGCCTCCTGGCGGCGCGGCCATCGGAACTTGTCCTCGGTCAGCCGCTTCAGGACCAGCACAAAGCCGGACCGGTCGAAGAACAGCAACTTCATCCGGTCGCAACGGCGATTGCAGAACGCAAAAACCGCCGGCACAAACGGATCGAGCGCCATCGTCTCCTGAACCAGAACCGCAAGGCTGTTGATGCCAGCTCGGAAGTCGATCGGCTCACGGTGCAGATAGACCTGCAGGTCACCGCCCAGTCTGAACATGGCCCAGGGCTCCAATGATCGCCGTCAATGCATCCACATCCCCGCATTCCAGCGCGAGCTTCACGCCATTCGGCAGCGACGCGCTCACCTTGGCCGGAGAACAAAAAGCTGGAGACCCCTTGGATTCCGACCCACCCACTTCATCGCAGGTCGCCGGCAAATCCACCGCCTCCACACTGCCTTGCCGCGACAAACCCCGCTCGGCGGCCCCCTCAGGGTGAACCGGGATGAACGCCGAGGGTGACGACGACGGCGCCGACCTGGCCGCGGCGTCCTTCTTGATCCACTTCCGAAGCAGGTTCGCGTTGACCCCATGTTCGAGTGCAAGTCTCGAGACCGAAACGCCAGGCTCAAGGCAGGCCGCCACAAGACGCTCCTTCGATGTCGTCTCAAAGCGCCGGCGACCGTTCCGACCAACAAGCCTGACACGCAGTTTCTGACCATCGTCGCTCATCATGAGGTGTCCACCTATTTAAGTGGACACCTCATGCATCAGAGCACTCAAAACCAAAAGGTGCGGGGAAATTCGCGCTTACCATAAATCTGTTCAGGAGTGGTGCCCAGGGGCGGCTCCGCACTGCGGAGATAATGCATTGATAAGACTAATGTATTTTTTTATCCGTCGGAGAGACTACCAACGTCTCTACCAACAATTTTGCGAATGTTGGTAGTTGGGGACAATGAATGCCCGGCGGACGCCACCAACAGACAACAACGGCGCCATCCCGACGTGGGTAGGTGCGCCCTGATTTGTTAGTCTGTTTACGCTAATTTTGAACGTTGAGCTGCTAAATTTTCGAGACGATTCTCTCGAAGCTCGGCGACCGACGGCAAGACTTCCGATGCCGATCAATGCGACGCGATATCATCACGGTACGCCACTATCCGCGCCACGTCAGGCCTGCGCCAGTAGCCACCTAACGACGAAATACTACTCGGGCGACGCATCGAACTGGGGAATGCGGCGCAGCAATGAACGCTCTTACGAAGCAACCTTATTCAACTAGCGAGCTGTACGCCGGACGAAAAACCAACAATTGGTCACACTGAATTTGTCGTGTCCAAAAGTGCGAGAAGTGATCGCACCATCACCAAGCGCCGGCGTCCAATCGTTGTTGTGATAAGTTGGCCAGATCCTATCAACTCGTAAAGCTTGGTACGTCCCAAGCCAGTTGCCAAGCAAGCTTCGTCGACGGTGCAGCTGAGCCGTTCACCAAACGGGACCACTTTCGCATCGCCACCACTTGTGGGCGACAATTCGCTTCTAGGCTGTCTTATTCCACCATTCTCCAACTGGCCACCCGTCATGGTCTCTCCTCGTCGCGAATACAGTCGCTTGGTTACAGCATGCTGGAGACAGATCGAATGGTACAAAGCGCAACAATGAAAGCACTTCAAGAGCCTCGAAACATCATGAAGATAAGCTACGGCTATCTCAAGCCAATCCTCCCATATCCACGTCAAGCACTGGCAAGTTTGGACGCACATGGCGAAGCACTACAATAAAGCGTGAGCGGTCAGAATGAAGTTGGGTTCAGATCGACCCGTCGAACCGCTCATAACGGTCTGGTTGCAGGTTCGAGTCCTGCCGGGCCCACCAATGGAATCAGCAACTTGTTAGGATCCGTTTCGTCTGGTCGGAATGACCGCACCAGATATGGGCGCCTTCGTTCGTGGGTAGCTTCGCGCAGTCATTCGACGCGCCAAACTGACGCATCGTGAATCGTGGCTTAGAGGCGAGTGCCCGCCGTTGGTGACTCTCCACCAACACCATTGGCTACAGGACTAAAGTACTTCTTAGCTTTCTGATGGTTCTGCAAGGCTATGGGCCTATATGGGCCAAAGCTAGTGTAGTTGCGCACCGATGTCATCGCAAGGCGCTCGTAGACCGTCTCATGAAGCTGCGCGGCGTCTGGAATCTCCCGGACCGCCTTCGACCAATTAAGTGACGTTCCGCCGATGCCGACCATGCACTCATCGTGCATCATCCCGTCGGCAGATGGGAACAACTGCAGCAGATTCCTGTCGACGATGACTCGCTCTGGTGCAGGAATCTTCTCGGCGATGAATTCGACCATCCATGACAGCGTAATATCAGAAAGCCTCGACTCGTTTTCAGGATAGCTACCACCTATGTCCGCGTGATTGCCGGCGAACCATATTTGATCGAACTGTTCGGGTTCGCCTTGCCTGTCGGGCCACTTCACAGTGCCGCTGCCGCCCCACGGCACTCGCTTAAAGTCCTTCCGACCCTCGTCGATCGATTGTAGATGCCGCGCATATTGGACATCCGCGGCAAAATGCCGGTCGTAGGTCCAGTCAGGAAAGAAGCGCTGCCAGCCGATTGCAGCAACTGCGTCCCAAATCCCGATGAAGTAGGCAGAAGCACCCGTAGTTCGTCCGACCTCCGATTTGTAAGACGACCGGAAGCGCGACGCTCGCTTGTCCATCTCCGCGCCTTCCCTCGGCATTCCCAACCAATAGACGCACGAGACCGCTTGCTTGGCGATTCTTCGCAGCGATGCAGGGTCGAGGCTAATCGCACCGCCCACAGGCGCGCTCCTTGGAACACCACAGAGTTCTAGGACGTGAGAGAGGCACCGAGCGGTGTAGGCGCCACGGCTGAACCCGAACAAATAGATGCGGTCTCCGGGCTCCCACACCCCGACGATGGCAACATAGCAATCGATGATCTTCTTTGTGATGCCAAAGCCAAACATTTGCTGGACAGCCTCCTTGAGACGGCTCCAACTGCTGCTACGTCCAGGTGTCGGCGTCCCGATACCAGGAACATACAAGGCCAGCTGTTTCTTGGGATCGATGGTCGAGTCAGGACCGGTCCGAGTCGCGCGATACAGCTTGTAAACGTTTGTTCGGCTCTCGTCTGGTAGGAGACCGCCCTCGTTCCCCGTGCCGTCAGCGAAAACAAGGATATTCTTAGGCATGGCGGCTCCTTCACGTAACAATCGGCTCGATCGACGCATCGGCAATGATGATACCTGTTGCGTCCGCGAAGATGGCCGCGACATCCCTGGCCTTCTGTCGATACGCGTCGTAGGCGTCCTGCCCCATGAGCGGAATTGCTTCAGCTAGACTGGCAAGCTGCCCTTGCTTTTTCGCCACGGCTGCGGCCTTCAGCTTTTGCTCGTCCGTGCGAAGGCCGGCGATTGCGGCGTTCAGGTCGGAGATATTGGTCGGCGTCACGAGCTTGCCACCAATGTAGACAACCTGGCTCAGTCCCACGATTCCAAGAATTGTATTCGGGACGACGAACGTTGACAGTTGACTGACGCCGGCCGCGATCAAGCCACCGATAACGACCAGACCGAAGATGAAGCTCTGGTACCGATACACATCGAACACGCCGTCCGTCGTGAAGAAGTCGCGCCATGTCGCATTCGATGGGTCCGCTACCGCCTTCGCCATGGGAATCCATCCGTGCCTAAGAAGCCACGCCCGGTTGTCGGCGGACAGGCTGTTACGTTGGCTATCCGTGCCTTTGGCAATCGTCGCTCCAATGCCGCTGATGCCGAGGAGCGTCAGGATAGAGCCCGACAAATCCACGAGCGTCCCGGTCTGTAACAAGAGCAACGTGATGAGTGCAGCCACGGCTAGTGAGAAGGCAAGCGTCTGAAATGTCGAGAGACTGCCCTTCCCGTCAGGCCCGACAGAGACTTTGGCGGGATTCAGGGCGCGAAGGAATGACGCGAATGTGTGGTCTTGCTTGCGTAGGGCCCATCCGATCCAGAGGTAAAGGGCAAGAACGCCAACCAGGACAACAAAGAGACTAAGCCAGTAAGGACTGAGACGAACGCTGACCGAGGACACCCGCCAAGGAGATTGGCCAACCGGGCTGTTGCACGTGTAAAGATACAGGTCGACGCGGCTCCAGTACCAAGCCAGATCATCACCCATGTTGAGCGTGACGATAGTTTGATCGGCTTCCAGCAGATGCTTCTGCACCAGCGGGTCGGACTCGGTCGCGCGATGCGTGACAACGTCCTGACGCTTGAAGAGATAGGAATCGTCCCCATAGTCGATCCCGGCGAAGTATCGAACGCCATCAACGAAAGGTGCGCGCACGCCCACGTCCACGCGCTGGTTCGTCGGCAGGAAGTTCGTCGCGAGCACGATTGCGGCACCAACGGGATTGCGGCCCGACCGAAGCTCCACGGCGAACTCGTTGGGCTTGACGCATTGCTTTTGGGGATCGCTGGGTCCGGACGCCTCGACTCTTACGGGTGGGGCCGCAGGCCCCTGTACTGGTTGATCTGCTCGCTGCCCTGGCGGTGAGCCTTCGAACGCCAGCGTCGGACTGCTAGCTGGAGCCGCCTGCTGTTGAGCGGCGCTCGGCGTCGAAAGAGCGGCACTCGCCAAGACGAAGGCGAACAAGGCGAAGAAAAACGATTTGGCCATTCCCGTTCCCCAAAGCCAATCGCGGCAGTGCTAATTACCGAGGGTTGCATCACCCTGCAAGCCAACCCTTAGTGTTGTCCCCTGCCTGGCACGCTCGGAGGGCGTTCGCATTTGCTGCTCTCAATCGCTTATCCCAATGATGAGAATCAAAAGGTTCATATCAACCTCAAAGAGCTTTTCAGCTCCCGTTACCGACCCGGTGCACAGCGTCCCGAACGTAAATAGCGGTCGAAAAAATCAACAAAAACAATGAAGCTCGATCCTGATTGACCACCGTTATCGCTGTTTGTTCACGGGGTTTTGGTGGTCAATCGGTGGTTGGCGAAGTCTGTTTCCGAGGCGCGAGTGTTATTTGTCAAATCGGCGACCAACGAAGCCGAAGGCAGGCATATCGATCCGTTGGCATTTGCCGGTCCGTCGACGGCTCAAGTCGGGGGAACGCTACCGCCTTTCCGCACACCAACCGAACCTGCGATACCTCATCATCCATTCTTTCGCATGAGGCGTATCTTACTGGGTTCTCGTTGCCCCTAGCTCGACGCCCGCACCAGATGCCCGCGGATTCAGCTCCGCCGGCTCGGCCGAGTAAGCAATCAGAGGAGGAAGATTCGTCAGTTTCGCTGGGCGGTCCAGTAGCCTGAGCAACGCGCGTTTCCCGAAAAGCCGCTCCACGTCCCGCGACCGGAATTACCCGAGAGCCGACCTGAACCCGACGCATACTTGTCTGGAACGCTCACCGAAGCGCGGACCGCGCCCGAGCGCGCCACATGACCCCTAAACTTCACGAGATTGGGATGCGTGACGAAGCCGTCGGTGATGTTGACGGAGAAATTGTATGTAGGATCACAAGCACCTCTTTGCGTCACGAAGAGGAGGTCCCAAGATCCGTCGTACGCTGAGTTGGCATGTGAGACGGATCCGAAAGCGATCAGGCAACCGGCGGCAATCGCATATGTGAGAAGATTCTTCATTGTTTGCTCCAATGGTTTCGGTCCACTCGCTTCGTTGGAAACGTTCCTCGAGGCGGTTTACCCATTTCGCTGCGGCAGACTCCAATGCAGTATGCATTCTGATTATTCTGCTGCGAGCGCGCGTTGTCGCAGCGGCAGTCCGACCCGGTCCCACACATCGACCAGCGCTTCAGCAAGCTGGTCTATCAATGCGTCCTCGTGATAAGGCGTCGGTGTGATGCGCAGCCGTTCGGTGCCGCGCGGGACGGTCGGATAGTTGATCGGCTGAGCATAGATGCCGTGCTCGGCGAGCAGGAGATCGCTCGCCTCCTTGCATCTCTCCGGATTACCCACCACGACAGGCACAATGTGGGTTTCGCTGGGCATGACCGGCAGGCCGGCGGCATTCAGTACGGACTTTACCCGCGCAGCGCGGTCCTGATGGCGGTCGCGCTCCCATTGCGAAGCCTTGAGATGCCGGATCGCCGCGGTGGCTGCGGCGCAGACAGCCGGCGGCAGCGCGGTGGTGAAAATGAATCCCGGCGCGTAGGAGCGCACCGCGTCGATGACGTCGGCATTGGCCGCGATGTAGCCGCCGAGGCAGCCGAAGGCCTTCGCAAGCGTGCCCTCGACGACGTCGATACGGTGCAGGGCCCCTTCCCGCGCCGCGATGCCGGCGCCGGCCGGGCCATACATGCCAGCCGAATGGACCTCGTCAATATAGGTCATGGCGCTGTAGCGCTCGGCGAGATCGCAGATTCGGTTTACCGGCGCGACGTCCCCGTCCATCGAGTACAGCGCCTCGAACACGATCAGCTTCGGCCGCTCGGGTGCCTCGGCCGCCAGCAGAGCTTCGAGGTGGCCGACGTCGTTATGGCGCCAGATCTTCTTCTCCACGCCGCCACGCCGCACACCCTCGATCATCGAATTATGGTTCCAGGCGTCCGACAGGATCACACAGTTCGGCAGCATTTTCGCGATGGTCGGGATGCCGGTCTCGTTGGAGACGTAGCCCGAGGTGAAGACCAGCCCGGCTTCCTTGCCATGCAAATCGGCGAGCTCCCGCTCCAGCTCGACCAGAGGATGATTGGTGCCGGAGATGTTGCGGGTACCGCCCGCGCCGGCACCCATGCGGGTCGCGGTCTCGACCATGGCACCTATCACCTTCGGATGCTGGCCCATGCCGAGGTAATCGTTCGAGCACCAGATCACGACCGGACGCGGACCATCCGGCGAATGCCATATTGCGTGCGGGAAACGCCCAGCGATGCGCTCGAGGTCCGCAAACACGCGGTAGCGCCGTTCGGCGTGGAGACGAGCAAGCGCTGCGGTGAAGAAATGATCGTACGTCATAGAAGCACATCTCCATCGGGTTTGTGCTCAACGATTGCGCCCAAGTGATCCGACGCGCATTCGATCCGGCGTTGCCGCCGTCAAGCCTTAAAGGGGCGGCCGGTCCTCGGGAGGGGAAGGACCGGCCGCCGCGGGCTACGGCGAAGGGACAGGGGGGCCCGGCGCCGAGCATCTGCAAAGCTGTCTACTTTCGCGAGGCAAACTCGTACCCGACGCGGAACGCCGGTGCGAGTAAAGCAGACCAAATCCCCGCAAATCGTCGCGAATGTGCATCTCGTGTACCGACCACATTCGCCAGGAGAAATGATCCGCTTTTCAAACTAAGCTCCCCTGCCGCCCTGCTTGCCGATCACGCAGCGCCATGCTGCGAGACGCTCGGCGGGATGCTCCTTCATCCAGTCGGCAAGCTGCGGCGCGCCCATCAAGCATGACTGCACAGAGACGCTAGCAAAGTCAGACGTGGTGACGGTCTGCTCGTGGCAGTTCGTCGGGGAAGACAGGCTGCACAGCAGAGCAATGACCGCAATCACGACGAAGCCCCTTCACCGCGTTGGGCCATGAGGCCACTGGCTCCGATTGCCGGCGCCGTGTTCCGCTCGCTGTCCGGATTGGCCGGCGGGAAGACGCTGTCATATATGGCGCGGGCTTCCAGGATCAGGCGGATGCGCTCGCGCTCTGATTTCGAGACAAATCGAATGACCTCACCCATAGCGGCTCCTGTTGAATTATGACCATCATTCCTAATGTTGATCTGGGTGCCCTGGCGCGGCTTTGAAGCTCGCGGATGGTCACGAGCAATAAAAAGTGCGTGACACGGACCGGCAGGCCTGGACGACCATCAATGCGACTTGCCGATGATCAATGTGAAGGGCACGACGAACAATTCATCGCCCTGATCGTCGCTGACATGCACGACCCAGTCGCGCCAGTCCTCGCGGCTGCTCTCGTTCGTGACCGACTGCACGACGCGGGTCGCGAGGTCGCGCGCCTCAGCGAGGTCGTCCACCACGGCGCCGCGGTGATCGAGGAAAACCTTCTTCGTATTGGAGCAGTGGAAGAATACCTGGGTCATGTTCACCTCCTTCAGCTGAGACAAATCGCCACCTCAGCGTTGCCGCTGAGCTCGACGATGCGGAACAGGCACCAACAGCGGTGACGTCATCAATTGAACCACATTCCACGAGGTTCGGTTGAAGGGGTCAGATTTGGAACCACATCCACGTGGTCATGAGCGGAAACAGGATCATCTGAGCACCTCGAGGATTGCGGCCAGCCGCTCGGCGGTGGGGCTCAACCGCCGCACTTCGTCGCCAGCAGGTCGTTGAACGCGTTGATCTCTGAGTCGAGCACAACGAGATTTCGTCCGCCGCCGGCGCACCTCGCCTCGACCTGCCGAAGTGTCACCGACTCATAAAACGAGGTGGCGTAGGCACGGCAGATCTTTTCCTTGTCGGCGTCCCTGGCAGGCTGGCTGCGCAACAATTCCCAGCGTGACCGCGACGCATCGATATCCCTGATCGACGTACATTCCGTCGCAACCGCGGGAATCGTGAACGCATTGAGCGCAGCGGACGCGACGACCACGGCTATTCTCCTCATGACCTAACTCCGCAAGACGAATTATCAGGAAGAGAATTGCAGTTCGACGGACCTCGTTCTATTGCACGCGGGTCGTTCCGAGTACGGCCCCTGGTTGCTCCTCATAAACCTTGGCTTAGGAATGGCGCGCGTCGGATTCGGATGCGCCAGAAAATCCACTGCCTCCCCGTGAGCATGGCGGCATCACGCCCTGTCGACAGCAGAGACAGCAGTATGCCCAGCGAATAGCGGCCTTCCATGGCTAAGGCGACGAGGGGCCAGGGATGCAGTCCGGCCGAGCCGAAGTTCCGCCGATCAATCCGAAAAAGCTCGTTTCGAGCTCGGAGCGGGCTTTTTGCAACAGCGGTTTGTTCTCGCCGTCCCGGATCGTGACGGTTGCGGTCAAGCCCGACACCAGCGGCACGCCGGCTGGCACCTGGTCGATCGCGATCCGGATCGGCACTCGCTGCGCCAACCGCACCCAGGTGTAGACTGGATCGACATTGGGTAATCCCTGTGTCGCGGCCGCTGCGTTGGATACGCTGACGCCACGCGTCACCGTCGCGATGTGTCCAATTATAGGCATTGCGTAACCCATTAGCTTTGCCTCGGCGCGATCACCTACGCATAACCGGGCCAGCTTTGTTTCCTCGAAATAGCCGTCGACCCAATAGCTATCCGTGTCGATGATGGAGACGTTTGCAGCACCAAGATGCGCGTAGTCACCCTCCCGGAGCAGGAGATTGGTGACGATTCCATTCACCGGACTGCGCACTTCGGTGCGCTGCAGATTGATATCCGCCTGCGCCACCTGCTGTTGAGCCGACTCGACGGCCGCTTTTGCCTGGAGCGCATTTCCCTCGTAAACCTGCTTCTCTTCGGTGCTGCTCGCCAGGTCCGACAAGCGGCGGCGGCGCTCTGCCTGCAACTGCTTAACGTTCAAGTCAGCCGACTTTTGCTGCAGGGCTGCCTTGTTCGTTCGCAGTGCAACCTCGAAGTCGAATGGATCGATCACATACAGGACGTCACCCTTATGAACGAACTGATTGTCGACGATTCTGAGTTCCTTGATCTTGCCTGAGATCTCCGGCGCAACGCTCGCCACCTGCACGCGCACGCGCCCATCGCGGGTCCAGGGCCCGGCGTTGTAGTGGTCCCAAGTCACGAGTGCGATCAGCGCCGCGACGATGGCGATCCCAGCTGTTGCCACCTTGCGCAACAGAAGCCGTGCGGATCGCAAGGCGTCGCTTCGCCATCGGGCCGTGGACCTTCGCGACGGAGAGACCGCCGGTTCGTCGCCTGGATCGCGTTCCGGTATTCTTGGTGCGATCTCGTCAGATTCACCGCCTTGACGAGCTGATGCGTCGCCGAAACGCGGCGGGAAGCACTCGACCGCTGCCTTCACCTCGTCTTGCTGATAGACCTCATCATCAATGGTCTCACCCATGGCGATCTCCTCTAGAACAACAGCAGAATCAACAAGCAAAGAACCGTTACGAGCAGGCTCAGCTCTGCAACCGGGGCGTGGCTGAACAGCTTCGCAAAGCCGACGACATGAAGAAGGGGTCGCAGAACGATGGCGACGACAAGAGTGATCAGCAAATACGTTACAAACGGCGCCAACAGAACGCCCCCGATCACCAGTTCCGGAAACGTGTGCGCCATCAGACCATCTCCCCGGCAGACTTGGTCTCGTTACCCCGATCAACTGCCTTGCATGTCAAGATCAGGCAAGCAGCGGCTTCCTCTTCGATGGAGCCATTCTGCGAGGTCACCTCGCGCAACTGATTTGCAATGGCGCGCAAGATGACCGTATCGCGCTCGACAATCGCCTCGCGGGCCTTAGCTGCGAGTTGTGCGAGCGGCCCATCGGTGAACTGCGTCAGCTTGGCATCGCAAAGCCGCAGCATTACCGATTGGTCGAAGCAAGAGAGCATTTCAGCAAGAGCGCGACTGTCCTGCGCGCCTCCAGCAGCGAGAAATTGCCCGATCCGCGACGCGTCGCGGAACGTTGCTTCCTCCGGACTCTCTCCATCCGGGTGGACCCGATCCCTCAGCTCGTTTCGAGCCTCAGCGAGCAGCTGCATCCTGCGCTGGTCCTCGGAGACGGGAGGGATCAGCGTCTGTGCCGTCAGCAGGAGGGCGGCTGCCACGGCGAGAAATAGTGACGTATACAGGAAGGTCTGCGGATTGTAGGTCTGTGGATTGCTCGGCGCCAGGATGGCCGGAATGAAAAGCAAATTGACGCGGCCGAGTGCCGACCACAGCGGATTCTTGGAGGTCATCAGGAGTGCTGCACCGACCGTAAAGGGAGCAAGACCGATGGCCAACAGGGGAAATTCGTCGCCGCCATTAAGGATGATGAACTCGAGAACGCCGGTCAGAACAACAGCGATCGGCGTACCAACCAGCGCGATGACTGTGAAGCCGCGTGGATTCGGGGTCGTGGCTCCCAATCCGGCGATAAGGGCAACAAATGACATTGATACGCTCGCCGCGGGCCACCCAGCCCAGACGTAGGAAATCGAAGCAATTGCAAGCCATAGAATGGCGCGGATACCGCTTCCGGCGGCAATTCGATAAGAACGATACAAGGGCGCGCGCCATAATCGCGATGGCCACCTGACTGATCTCAAGGCCAGCAGATCCTCGCGAACCTGTTGGTCCAGGCGAAGCAGCTCGTTCTGCGCCTCGGCTTTGCTCTCGACACCGCGGCCGTCGGCACCATCCTCGCTAAGGACGCGAGCCGCCTGCAATTCAGCAATGAGACCAACGGCCACGCTGCGGGCGGCTGCGCTCATGACGGGGCTGCTACTCGATTCGAGAGTCACGCTCGCTATTTCGGGACGGAGCGTTACGATGTCCCGGAGCAGCGTCGCGAATGCCGTCAGGTCATCTGGTTCGCCGCGGAACGCTGCCATCGCATAATCGCGAATGCGGCGATGGATCGCCGCGAGCTGCGCTACGAGCTGCGGATGGCGATCGGGGGCAAACGCCAACGTATTGACCACTGCAATCGACAGAACGCCGACCGCGATCGCGGCGCCGCGCGCCATGCCGGATTCAAACACATGCTGCGGAGTGTCGATCTGCTGTGTGGCAACAAGCGCGACCGTATAACCCGACAACACCGCGGCATAGGCGCGGTAGCCGTCCAAAAGCTTCGCCGCAAAGACGCTAAGTCCAAGCCACACGGCAAACGCCGCCAGGATCAGATCTCTCGCTTGCGAGAACAGGCCAGTAATTACGATCGACGCTGTCAGGCCCACAACAGTGGCGAGCAGTCGAAAAGCGGCCTTGTCCAGTGCTTGGCCGCGGGTCGGTTCGGCAAGAATGGCAACAGTAAGCGCCGCCGTGGTCGGTACTTCAAGCTGCAGCCAAAAGCTTACGAACAAGGCCAGGATGGTAGCCAGCCAGACCCGGATGGCGAAGCTCCAGGAGCCGATGGGAATCTTCGCGATTGTGAACGGCTGCTCTGTTGTTATCGCGACCACGGCACTGCCTCTGCGGATGCTGCGCCACGCGCGCTCAGCTCTCTTGCCCCGATACATGCACTGCTGCGACGAAGCAGTAGCCCCGTCCGGGAATGTTGACGATGAACCGATGCCCGTCCTGGCCGTCACGCAGCGCGCGACGCAGCGCAGACATATGGACCGTGAGGTTGGCGGGCTCGACAAAGACATTGGGCCAGACCCGGGCCATCAAGTCCCGTTTGCTGACCAGTTCACCGCGGCGTTCGAGCAAAGCGATCAGAATCTCCAGAGCCCGGCTCCCAAGCGCTACGGGCTTGTCGCCCTCGCGCAAAAGAAACTGCGTTGGAAGCAGGCAGAACGGTCCGAACGAAACTTTGGCTGGAGCGGCGCCAGCCACTGCAACCCGTTTCTCGGAGAGCGGGTTATCCGCATCCGGAACGGGAATGGCGCGTCTCAAGTCCAGTCCCGATTCGGACTCAAATCGCGCCAAGCTTCCAATAGCTGCAGTCGATTCTGATGCGCGCATTATGACCTCGCGTGCTTTTGCAGGGCTACTCCCGGAGGAGATGCTGGTGAGGCGCAGCTTGATGGTTTGGAGTGCTTCAAGCTATTCCACGCCGGTGGCGCGCAATGACAGATTTGGTTGCGTTGCCTAAACCTAGATTTACAAGCCGGGTGAAGGCTGCGTGCTGTAGCGGGATCAAAGAGGCCGCAGATCAGGTCGTCATCATAAATCGGGGCCCGATGTCTGCTCGCCAACCAATGGCCGAGCAATAGCGAACCTCGCTGGAAGTCGATGGAAGCAGACAATCGCGGCCGAGCAAGCCAGCTGAGCCTGGGACTAAACCAATGCGTCGTCGACTTACACCGGCTAACTAGCCCGAGCGTTCCTAAGTCCGATCACACCATACCCGCGCGCAATAGCGTCACCCAAATGCTCGGCGCTATCTACCAATGCAGAGTGATAGCAACGGAACTGGCCCGCGAGCCGGCAGTTGCAGGACAAGGTCGGCGGCGTAGCGCCCGCCGGCCTTTCTCCTGATTGAACCGCTCGGTGCCGTTCCAGCAATCTACCGCCACAATTGGCTGCGGAGCGCACGCCATGAGAAACATCACCGATCTCATCACGCGGTTCTGGCGAGAGAGCCAGCCCGCGCAAGAGATTCAGGTTGCGGCTATCGTCGAAGATCGGGATCGATCCAGCATGGCCGATTTTGTCCGCATACTGCAGGCTTGCGATCAACATCAACATGGCAGCCGTTAAGGGCAACCGCGTCGCACGAGCGCCGTGGCCTTGTCGGGTGGTCGTTCTAGCTCGATGTGACATCAGTGATGGCATTGATGCGCCAAGAGCACCCAAGACCAGGAGCGAGCGCCATAAACCCTTGTATCGTTCCGTGCCTCCTTAGGGTGCCCGACGATGGCCCACGCCCAATTGAGCGACTGATCGCGACGTCTTTAAGCTGCATACGTCGGAACGCTGAATCGAAGACAAGGAGACTTACCAATGTTGCTTTCGCTCATCCACATGATCAAGGCGTTCCGGGACCGTCGGCGCAATATCGCCGAGCTATCCCAGCTCAGCGATCGCGAACTGGCCGACATGGGCCTTCATCGCTCGGATATTCTGCGCGTAGCAGCCGGCAGCTATAGTGGCTAATGCCATTGCTCATCCACAGTTGAGTGGAGCTGACCCGCGGCCTGATCGGCATCGAGCCTGAGATGGACGATCGTCGCCGAAGAACTTAGGCCAGCCCCTCCTCAAACCTGAATTGCAGTGAGCAGTTTCGGACGCTTCGGGGTTTCGAGTTGGTCCTTCCCGATCCACGGGCGGAGATGGTGTCGCTCCAGCGCTAGCCGGACAGCTCGCATGAGAAGCCTAGCCCGAAAACCCGATCCGGTCTGCGTCGGAAGCTTAGGAACGTTGCGGCGCGTCGGGCACCAGCTTGAGCCTGTCGGCCATCCGGCCGAGTTCGGGAAGCGAACCGGCCTGCATCTTGTGCATCGCCCTGCTACGATGCACTTTCACCGTGGCTTCGGCGATGCCGATATCGTGGGCAATCTGTTTGCTCAGGCGACCGCGCGCAACCTGAATTACGATCTCGCGCTCCCTTGGGCTCAGCGATCCGAAGCGCTCCCTGAGAGCCGCCAGGTCCTTGTCATTTTCCCGCCGTGCACGATCGCGAGAGAGCCCAAGCTGAATGGCGTCGAGGAGATCCTGATCGCGGAACGGCTTGGTCAGAAACTCGATGGCGCCCCTTTTCATGGCCTGCACCGACATCGGGATGTCGCCGTGCCCGGTGACGAAGATGATCGGGATTTCCCGATTCGCCGCAGCGAGCTCGCGCTGGAGATCGAGGCCGCTTTGGCCGGGCAATCTGATGTCGAGCACCAGACAGGTGGGGCCATCCGGGAGATCGGACGCGAGGAAGTCGGAAATGGAAGCAAATAGCTGAACATTTATGCCGAGTGATCGCAGTAGGCGTCCGACGGAAGCGCGGAGGTCCGGATCGTCGTCGATGACCAACACGGTGGAGGTTGAGTCAGACATCGCTGCCACTCGAAAGAGTTTGCAAAAATCCGCCCCAGAATCTGGCAAGATCGTTCATTTTTAGTCCCAATCCTGGAACCTGAACAGCCCCATTTTTGGCGGAGGCTGCGCCCGGGGGGTACACCAAAGTTTATGCAGTGCTGATGCAGCGCGCCCCTCCGACGCGCCGATCGAGTTCGGCCGGACGATCTTCTGTTCGCCGGACAGAGACTGAGCGACGCCGCCCGTCAGCTCATGCAAGCCGCTCGCTATCAGCTCTCGCGGCCGCTCGAGCAAATGCTTTGGCGGCATCATCGCGTGAAGCCTCCTCAGCTCGCCGCTCGTAGTTGTCGGCAAGGGCCTTGAGCTGATCCGCGATCGCCTGATCCGTCGCGGCTTTTGCGCTGCGGAGCAATGTCTCTGCCGTCTTCAGATACTGCTTGCCTCGTTGCGAGATCTGCAGCGTCATGATGCTCTCGCGCGGCGTTCGAATGACTGGTCGAAGGCGATCGGGAGCCAGCCCAACCAATTGCCGTCAATTTGGCGACGAGCCCTGAAGTGATCAACGCACTTCCGGGAGCAAAGCTGGGTTCGCCACGAATAGTGGCGGACGAGACCGAACTTGCCTTCACAGATTGCACATCGCATAGCCTTTTCAGGCCGGTTACTTTCCGAGCGGTAAGGCATTGTTCTCTCCTTTTGGCCTGAGCGCATTTCGGATGCGTGCAGACTAGGAGGATCGCCAGCAGCTCCTCAATTGAGCGCAGGTCGACGCCGAACACCCAAAGGAAGCGGACCGGCGATACGAAGGCTTACGACGCTCGGATCTGGCTCTGCGGTTGCCGATGATCCTGGTGACCGCGCTTGGCCAGCCAAGCCTTCGATAACGAGCGGTGGCAGCTCGGCTTCTCGGTTGTCGTCGAGCTAAGCCAAAGTTTATGGGGTGCCGACGTTGCACTGGTGGCATTCTTCTACACATCGAGTAATTCCGTGAGGAGCGTCGGCATAGCTGGTCGCCCGCGAGACGGGGTCAAACGTACTTCCATAGGGACATGATGAAGAAGCTGTTGGTTTCGGTCGTCGATGATGATCGGTATTTTCGTGAGTCGATGAGCAGGCTCATGAGATCGCTGGGTTATGCGGCCGAAATTTTCTCTTCTGCAGCCGAATTTCTTGCATCCCCGTACCTGCCCGATACAGCCTGCCTTATCGCCGACATTCATATGCCCGCCATGACCGGGCTCGAGCTCCGCCGGCACCTTGTCGATAGGGGGCACGCGATTCCGACGATCCTCGTGACGGCGTTTCCCAATGACGTCGACCGGGCTCGCGCGCTGGAAGGCGGCGTCATGTGTTACCTGCGTAAGCCCCTAGACGAAGAGCAACTCACACGATGCGTTCGTGAGGCTCTCACGATCGCGAGCTCGCCTGACCGGGGATCGTGAGCTCTAATTCGGCAGCTGGTAAGGTAAACTGAAACACAGCACCGCGAGGCTCATTCGCTTCAGCCCAAAGCTTGCCCCCATGAGCATCGATGATGGACCGGCAGATCGACAGCCCCATGCCAGTTCCACTGAACTTGGTGGTGTAGAAGGCCTCGAAGACCCGATCGAGATGCGCCGGATCAATGCCAGGCCCGGAATCGCGTACGCCCACAAGGGCGCCTGCTCGGTCCTGCTCGGTGCTGATCAACAGCTCTCTTGCTCCCTCTTCAATTGAGCTCATTGCTTCAGCCGCATTCAGAATCAGATTCAGCATGACTTGTTGCAGCTGAATACGATCCCCCAGAACCGGGACCAGCCCCTCCGCAAGCCGAGCCTGGACCGAAACGCCATTCCTGACGGTTACGCTTTGCCCTAGTGTGATCACCTCCCTAATCGCGGCGTTGAGATCAAACCGCTCCTTTCGCGGCGGGGCTTTCTTGATTTGCTCTCGGATGCGATCGATGATCTCCGCGGATCGATCCGCGTCCGCAACCACACAGGAGAGCGCTTCCCGGACCTCGCCCAGCTCCGGCGGCTGCATCTTCATGAAATTCTGGGCCGCCCGAGCGTTGTTGCGCGCGCTGGCGATCGGTTGTGCGATCTCGTGAGAGAGCGAAGCCGCCAGTTCTCCCATCACGCTCACGCGGTTCATGTGCGCGAGATCCGACTGCATCTGCTGCAACCGCGCCAGCGCCTGTGTCCGATCCTCAATGTCAGTAGACGACCCGTACCATTTGACAATATTGCCCAACTCATCGCGCAGCGGCACGCCGCGGAACAAAAACCGGCGATATTCACCATCGAAGCGGCGAAGTCGGGCTTCGAGCTCGCCGGGCATGCCCGACTCCCGTATTGCAGTCCATTTTTGCAACATGCCCTTCTTGTCTTCCGGATGAAAGGCGCGAGGCCAGCCGGTTTCGGCCTGGTCCAATTTGAGGCCGGTGTAGTCGAGGGCCGGCTGATTGAGGAAGTCGGGAATCCCATCCGGGTTGGCGCGCCAGACCAACGCTGGAATTGTGTCGACGACCAGTCGAAGGCGATCTTCTGACTTCTTGATATCGTCGAAGGCCTTTTGCAGCGCCTCGTTTGCGAGGTGCTGCTCGGTAACATCGATATGCGTACTAACCACTTCGACTACCTCGCCATCCGTTCCGAGCAAGGGATGCCCCACGGAATGTACGTACTTGATCGATCCGTCTGGAAGTGCAATGCGAAAATCGACTTCGCGACCTGCTTTCTCTTGAACCGCCTGTTGCGCCGTTTCGATGACCCGCTCTCGGTCCTCGGGAAGGATACGATCATAGAAATGCTGGGGTGATCTTATGTCCTTCTTCGGATCGAACCCAAAAAGGCGGTATGCTTCGGACGATAAATACACGAACTCTCGACGGCGCACATCCAAGGCCCAGCTGCTGGTATGACTCAAGCGTTGGGCTTCAGCCAAATAGGCTTCGCTGCGTCGCAGCGCCTCCTCCGCCCGCTTGCGCTCAGTCAGATCGAGTACGAACGCAACGCCCTCGTTGCCTCCTTCCTTGAGCATCGTGGCAGCACCAACAAGCACGGGAACGCGGCTGCCATCCTTCCGGAAATATTCTTTCTCGAAGGGCTGAGCGAGCCCGGTCGAGACCAATTCTGCCCAGCGACGTTTATCGACTTCGCGCCATTCCGGCGGGGTCAGCTCGGTCAAGCTCGCTCTGCCCAAGGCCAAGTCTACACGATCATATCCTAGCATACGTAGAAATGCGTCATTGGCTTCAATAATTCGACGTTCACGGTCAACAATGATTATCCCGATGATGTTGGAGTCGACAAGACTCCGAATCTTCTGTTCGCGATTCGCAAGGTCATGGTAGAGCCGCGCGTTTTCGAGCGAGATTGCCGCCTGCGACGCCAGTACCTTCAATAGAGCAACACGGTTTGGCGTGAAAACGTTCGGCGTTAGACTGTTCTCAAGGTAGAGTACCGCTGTGAGCTTTCCCTGATTGATCAGCGGCAAGCAGAGAATAGAACGGACGCGACTCTGAAGAATATAGCGATCGGCAGAAAATTCATTCTGAGATGACGCATCGTCGAGAATCACAGTCTCATGGGTGCGCGTTCCATAACGCACCAACGACTCCGGCAACGCGGCCGTGCTGTAGGATCCGTCCCGCAGACGCACGATTACATTGTCTCCACCAGCGATTGCTTCCGCTTCTATCTGCAGCACATCTCCTTGCGGAACGATCAAGAGACCTCGCTCGGCGCCGGCGTGCCCGATGGCCGCTCGCAGCAGCCTATCGATAAGCTTTTCGAGAACCATCTCGCCAGAGAGCGCCTGCGAGACTTCGATCATCGTTGCGAGATCGAGATGTTCCACCGGCGCCTCGATCGTACCCGTTTGACCCCGCGCGCGCTCGTCCCGCCTTAGCCGCGGATGAAGCTGCTCAAGTTGTCGTACCTTTCCGTCGGCGCCCCATTGCTGATAACCGCACCGGGCGTTTCCCAAGTAGAGATGCGCAATTTCCTCGAGGCCTCGCGCCTCGTAAAAGCGGGCCGCGAGCTCGTAAGCAATCGCTTCATCGTGGACGAAACCGTTTGTCCGCGCCAACACGATGGCGCGCTCGTAAAGGTCCATGGCCTCGAGCGGACGCCCCTCAATCCGGGCAATCTCGGCAGCGACCAGCGTTGCACGATTCTCGAAATTCTCAGGACAAGTCGCCGCCCAGGCCCGTAGCTCCCGCTCGTGGTCGCCAAGCGCGTCTCGATGCTTGGCGTACGGCTCGGGGCCGAAGGGCTCACACCGAGCTGCCCGGCACAGGCCGGCATAGAAATGCCATTCGGCTTTCTCCGCCGGAAAGAGCGACAGCGCCCGGGAAGTTGCGTACCATGTCCCCGCCTTCTCCGCTGCCTCGAAGGCCGAAACATAGTCGCCGGCGAAGTAGCGCGCCTGGAGCTTCCGGATCCAGTAGTAACATTCCAAAAAGGCGCGAGCGGGTTGACCCGTGATGCGGTCCTCGAAGGAGCGCTCCGTGAATTTACCATCGTCGAGGGAACCGAACTTCGCGATTTTCCCGCGCAGGGTCCGGGCAAGCGCGATCGGCGCGGAAAGTCTGTCGAGGAAGAGTCCATACCTCTGCACGAACGCCAATGCGTCTTGGGCTTCACGCTCGAATTGGTCGAGTGGATGACCCGACGCAAGAAGGATGCTGCTGAGACCACGGGAGGCAAGTGAGGCATATGTCGGATCGCCGTGATCCTTCGCCAACTGGAAGGCGCGACGTGACGGTTCAATGCCCTCTCTTAGCGGTCGTGTCCACGGGACCACAATCGCAAAGGCGACGTAGGTCTTCGCCCCAAAGTCTGTCAATCCGCGGCGTTCAAGCAGATCGCAGGCCGACTTTCCAAATCGATAGCCTTCAACGTACTGGCCGAAGCGGGGGCCGGCGAGCATCGCCACTGCCACGTAGTTAAACGGCGCCGCTTCGCTGATGCCGTGCTCCAGGCTGAGATTTGTGGCCGCGCAGACGCTGAGGGCGTGCAAGTTCTTGTCGGTGTACATGGCCGGCAGAGCGAGGCTG
Organism: Bradyrhizobium sp. USDA 4504; assembly: GCF_054063995.1. Lineage (NCBI taxonomy): Bacteria > Pseudomonadati > Pseudomonadota > Alphaproteobacteria > Hyphomicrobiales > Nitrobacteraceae > Bradyrhizobium > Bradyrhizobium sp. USDA 4504. Next base: position 6,285,967 of record NZ_JBSSGV010000001.1, read on the forward strand.
CTGAGCAGATCGAGCGTTGCTCTTGCCTCCTGATCCTGGATCAGCGGCAGGTCAACGATATCCTCGATCGAGCGATCTCCGAGCAATGACCAAATGCGCTCATACTCGCGACGCGCGTCCGCCTCGGTGGGATGCGCTGACCAATCGATGCCTACATGCCGCAAACAATCCAGGGCAATTGTCACGGCCCTTTCGCCCGCCCCAAGCATTGCGCATAGATCCACCCGCCGATAGGCCACGAGGCATTTTTGGACTGTGCCGAGCGCGCGCTGTGCCAGTGCCGCCAGACGTTGGTCGGCAGACTGCGCCGCGCCCGCATAAACCTCACAGTCGGCCGAATGCAGCTCCAGTTCAAAGGCGAGGTCAGGCCGGCGCTCCCATGTATCCCCGGGCAACAGAGCCGCACCGGCGGTGAGATAGGTCAGTGCGGAGGCATAGGCCGACGACGCCTTGGCGCGCTTGCCGGCGGCCAGGTTCAGCTCTGCCAGCTGTTCGCGTTCCTCGTGGGACGTGATCAGCGTTGCGCCGCGGTTGAGCTGGTTGACGATCTCGAAGATCGCCTCGTCGCGCTTTTCCGGTGAAGCCCGCGCCAGCAGTAGGCGGCCGATAGTCAAATGCGACTCCGCGCGCGACTTTTCCGGAATCAGCGCATAGGACGCTTCCTGCACCCGGTCGTGAATGAACTTGTATGAGCACACGAGGCGATCGATCAGTTGTTGACGCATGGCTTCCGAGAGAGCCGCGTGCACCTGTTCCTCGGCCGTTCTGAGAACGACCGAAAGGATATTGAAATCGGCAACGTTGCCGAGGCACGCGAGTTGTCGCAACGCGTCTTTCGTGTCGAGCGGTAGCCGCGTCAGCTTCCCGGCCAGAAGCTCCACCACATTATCCGTGTACCCTTTGGCATGGATGCCGCCGATATCCCAACACCATCGCCCCCGCGCATGATCAAGGGCCAGCAGCCCCTCGTCGGCGAGCACGTGAAGAAACTGGATGACGAAGAACGGATTGCCGTCGGTCTTCGCGTGCACGAGACTTGCAAGCGAACCGGCCTGCTCCGCGTCGCAGCGGAGCGTGTCCGCGACGAGTTCGTACAGATGTTCGGTTGTGAGCGGAGCAAGTTTGATGTCCTGCACTCTTCCGGTTGCCCGGATCGCCTCCAGCTTGCGCATGAGCGGATGTGCCGCCGTGACCTCGTTGTCGCGAAAAGCGCCGATGAGGAAAATATTGCGGAGTTCGGACCGGCTCAACAGGTCTTCCAAAAGGTCGAGCGTCGCTGCGTCGAGCCACTGCAAGTCATCGAGGAACACTGCCAGGGGATGTTCCGGCCGGGCAAAGATACCAATCAATTGCCGAAGCACCATTTGGAAGCGCCGCTGCGCGTCCTGAGGCGGAAGCTCGGGGACCGGCGGCGGCTCGCCGACGAGAACCCTCAGCTCAGGAACGAGATCCACCATCAGTCGCGCGTTGGACCCCAGTGCCTCCTGCAGCGCGTCACGCCATGGCGCAAGGTCGGCGTCACTCTTGCCGAGCAGCGGCCGGACCAGGCTCTGAAGCGCCTGTGCCAGCGTTGCGTAGGGAACATCCCGTTTGAGCTGATCGAATTTGCCGGAAGCGAACAGGCCGCGCGGCGGCACCAGCACCGGCTGCAGCTCGTTGACCACGGAGGATTTGCCAATGCCGGAATAGCCGGAGACCAGGACCAGTTCGGGCGCGCCGCCCTTAACGACACGATCGAAGGCTGCGAGCAAAATGTCGACCTCGCGTCGCCGCCCGTAGAGTTTTTCTGGGATCAGGAGGCGGTCGGATGTGTCGTGTTTGCCGAGGAGAAAATCATCGATCTGGCGCTGCGCTGCCCACTCGGTCTGACAGTAGCGAAGATCGCTTTCGAGGCCGGCCGCCGTTTGATAGCGATCTTCCGCCCGCTTCGCGAGCAGCTTCATGACGATGGCTGAGACAGCGACCGGAATCTCTTTCAGCCGCTCGGCAGGCGGCACCGGTAGCTTGGCGAGATGGCAATGCACCAATTCCATTGGCTCCGCAGCGGCAAACGGAAGTCCACCGGTGAGCATTTGGTAGAAGGTGACGCCAAGCGCATAGAGGTCACTGCGGGAATCGATCGACCGATTCATCCGTCCGGTCTGCTCCGGCGCCATGTAGGCGAGTGTGCCGGCGATCGTCTCGGGAGGATGAGGCAACTGACGTTCGCGCGCGAAACGCGAGGCGATGCCGAACCCCGTCAGCCTCACCTCGCCGGTCGCGTCGTTGAGTAGGATGTTGGCCGGCTTGATGTCTTTATGAATGAGGCCACGTTGGTGAAGCTTGCCGACGGCCGAGGTAACAGCGATGGCGAGGCCCAGGAAACGTTCCACCTTGATGGGCATGCCGAGCAACGTCTCGAGCGGCTCGCCGCCCGCGTCATCGAGCACCAGCTTGACTCGATTGGCTTCGCGCACGAGCTCCAGCGGACGCACCGCCCACGTGGCCTCGAGTTCATCCCTTAGTTCGTATTCGTGCGTGAGACGATCGAGGCAAGAGCGGGACGGATGCTCGGCGGCGGGGGCGACGAACAACACACTGCGGCGCGTGCCGTCATCGTCCAATCTCCAGCCGCGGTGAAAGACGCGATCGCTGTCTTTCCACAAGACCTGAGAGTGATCGTCGGAGTGCGCAACGTTCAGCGAATGCGACACCATCCATCAGCCTCCGGCATTCGAACTCCCCATTGAGTTCGGCTAGCCAAGCTTTACGTGCGTCATGCGCGCAGGCGCCTCTCCGGCCTGCAGAAATCGTACCCGATCGGCTGAGAAATGCCAGCCGTCCGTGGTCGTCCTGATCCGAACTACGTGGAACCCACCTTCTGGTTAGCAGCGATTTGGCGCGATTTGCCGGCCTTTACTCGCGATGGCGGCAAATGCGCGTCAAATCACGCACTGCGAAACAATGGAGATCCGCATGACCACCACCCTTGGCCTCAACCCGTCACTGACGAAGCAACTTCCTGCATCGGAACGGGTGGCCCCGGCACAGAAGTGGACCAGCCCGCGCGTAGTCGAGATCGCGGTCGGCCTCGAAATCAACTCATACGCCCGCGCCGAGCTCAATTAGCAGCGGCGACCAATCGCCGAGCTCTCACGGCGCATCAACGCCGGGTCGCCTCGGCGGCTCGGCGGCGTCTCGAAACATCGGAAAAAGGAGAACCACATGTCTTCGACAGTCCATACAGGCCCGGCTGCACCAACACGAGACCGGACCTCGGAATTGCAGAGATACCTCGCATGGACGCCTGCGCTGTTGGGCGGCGTGATCGCCCTGCTCGGTTGCATCCTCGCGGGCGGCGGTGCTTACCTCGCCTCGCTCGGGGGCAGCCTCTACTACGTTGTGGCCGGCGCGATGCTGATCGCTGCGGGCCTGCTCATGATCAAGGGCAAAATCGCAGGCGTCTACATCTATATCGGCGCGGTCGCCTTTACGGCTGTCTGGAGCTTTTGGGAGGTCGGCCTGTCTGGCTGGGAGCTGATCCCGCGGCTTGTCGGACCTTTCGTCCTGCTCGTGCTGGCAATCCTGGTGGCTCCGGTACTCGACCGGGCGGTGGGGCGGCGGGCACGCAATTTGGGCCTCGCGGGCTCCGGCTTCTTCGTCGCGGCCCTCGCGGTTCTCATCCCGATCTTCAATCAGCAGGCGGCACCGAACCAGCTCCCTGAGGCGCGCGCAAACGCTCCCTTCGCGGATTCCGCCTATGCGCCCAAGAAGGGTGAGTGGAACGCCTATGGCGGCGGTCAGAGCGCACAGCGCTTTTCGGACCTTGCGCAGATCACGCCCGCGAATGCCAAGGACCTCAAGCGCGTATGGACCTTCCACACGGGCGACATTCCGAAGAAATACGGATCGGAATTGACGCCGCTCAAGATCGACAATGCGATCTACGGCTGCACCCCGATGAACAAGTTGTTCAAGCTGAACGCCGCGACAGGCGAGAAGCAGTGGATGTACGATCCCGAGGTTCCGGCATCCTGGGTGCCCTACACGGCGGCCTGCCGCGGCGTGGCATACTATGAGAATCCCAAGGCGACGCCCGGCGAGGCCTGCGCGGCCCGCATCATCGAGGGAACGCTCGACATGCGCCTGATCGCGGTGGACGCCAAGACGGGCCAGCCGTGCCAGGATTTTGGCAAGAACGGCGCCGCCGATCTCAAGGTCGGACTTGCGCAGAAGGATAGCGCCACGGGCGCCATCACGCCCGTCGTTCCGGGCACAGCGGCCATCACTGGCGTTCCTGTCATCGTGCACGGGGTCGTCGTCACCGGACATCAGGTGCTCGATGGTCAACGCCGCTGGGCAGCATCGGGCGTCATCCGCGGCTACGATGCTGTCACGGGTGAATTGCGCTTTGCCTGGGACATCAACCAGCCGGAGGTGACGAAGCTGCCGCCGGACGGCAAGCCGTACTCGTTGGGCACGCCGAACATGTGGACGACCGCCGTCTGCGACGAGAAGCTCGGGCTCGTCTACCTCCCGATGGGTAATTCGGCGGGCGACTACTACACCTCGCTGCGCTCGGATGAGGAGAAGAAGTACAGCTCCGCACTGGTCGCGCTCGATGTGGAGACGGGCAAGCCGCGCTGGGTGTACCAGACCGTGCATAACGACGTGTGGGACTACGACCTCGGCTCCCAGCCGACCCTGGTCGAATTCCCCACCGCCGGCGGCAAGGTGCCAGCAGTGCTGCTGCCGACCAAGCAAGGCGACATGTTCGTGCTCGACCGCGCCACCGGCAAGCCGCTGCACCAGGTCGACGAAGTTGCCGTCCCGCAGGGCGGCGCCGAGCCCGACCAGCGCTCTCCAACGCAGCCGTTCTCGCGTTACCACACGCTGCGTAAGCCCGATCTGGTCGAGCACGACATGTGGGGCATCTCGCCGATCGACCAGATGATCTGCCGGATCAACTTCAAGCGTGCTCGCTATGAGGGCCCGTTCACTCCGCCGGAGCTCGACCGCCACAATCTCGAATATCCCGGCTACAACGGCGGGTCGGACTGGGGCAGCGTCGCCGTCGATCCGCAGCGCGGGGTGATCATCGCGAACTACAACGACATGCCCAACTACGACAAGCTTGTCACTCGCAAGGACGCGGACGCGATGGGACTGTTCCCCGCCGGTGATCCGCGTGCGGCCGGAAGCGCCTCAAGCGCTGAAGGCGCCGGCGCGCAGACGGGAACGCCCTATGGCATCCTCGTCAACGCGGGCTGGCAGATGCCGACTGGCGTGCTCTGCACGCGGCCTCCCTATGGTGGCATCCGTGCGATCGATCTCGCCACCGGCAAGACGCTGTGGGATCGCCCGTTCGGTTCGGCTCGCCGCAATGGCCCGTTCGGAATGCCGACCTTCATTCCGCTCGAGATCGGCACGCCGAACAATGGCGGATCGGTCGTGACGGCCGGTGGTCTGATCTTCATCTCGGCAGCAACCGACGATCTGATCAAGGCGATCGACATCAAGACCGGTGAGATCGTCTGGAGCGACGTGCTCCCCGCCGGCGGCCAGGCCACGCCGATCGTCTACGAGCAGGACGGCAAGGAGTACGTTGTCATCATGGCGGGCGGCCATCACTTCATGATGACGCCGGGGGGCGACTCCCTGATCGCCTACGCTCTGCCGGACAAGAAGTAGCAGTCCACGATCCTCGCAACGCGCGGCATCACCCGATGCCGCGCGTTGTGCTGTCAGCAGATTAGAGACAGTTGGCGGATCCGACCAACACCGGCTTACGCACTCGCAACGATTTGGCGCGATTTGCTGCGCTTTACTCGCGTCCACGTCACATCCGGATCAAATAACGCCCAGCGCAGGCAACGAAAGAGATCCAGATGACCGCAGCCGCATTGAGAACAACGACCATTCCCGCCGCGACCTTGGCCGTGGCAATTGCGCTCGGCGCAATGTTCGCCCCGTCTGCAGCGCGCGCCGGCGACTATTGCAGCCTGGACGGTGATTTCACCAAAGACTGCGGCTTCAACTCCATGGAGCAATGCCAGGCAACGCGTTCCGGCATCGGCGGAGAGTGCTTCCTGAATCCAACGAACACAGACAGCGGCATCGCGACGATCAATCGCAGCACCTACGCCTATGTACCCCGTCCAAACCATCACGGGCACACAGGAAGAACGGCCAGCCTCAACAAGTAGGCAACGCATTTGATACTCCGCACAGAAGGACAGACCATGACGTCACTCGAAACCACCAAGTCGAAGAACTCGTCGAATGTTACCCGCACCGGCCGACTCTTCGTTCTCGAACTGAGCGGCGACCGCGTTCACTCGATGAATCCCGATGGTTCCGACCGCAAGGTCATCGTCACCGATGGCCGCCTCCCCGACGGCATCGTCGTGGATGTTCAGGCGGGTCACATCTATTGGACCAATATGGGCGCTCCCCCGCTCAACGACGGGTCCATCGAGCGCGCCGACCTCGACGGCGGGAATCGCAAGGTCATCGTCCCGCAGGGCATCACCCACACGCCGAAGCAGATCCACCTCGATAAGGCGAACAGCAAGCTCTATTGGTGCGACCGCGAGGGCATGCGCGTGATGCGCGCCAATCTCGATGGCTCGCAGGTCGAAACGCTGGTCGAGACCGGACGCGGCGACGCGGATGCGCGCGACCAAAACCGGTGGTGCGTCGGGATCACCATCGATCCGAAGTTCAAGAAAATCTACTGGACGCAGAAGGGCCCCGACAATGGCGAGCAGGGCCGCATCTTCCGCGCCAACATCGAGATCCCGAAGGGCGAGACCCCGACGAACCGTTCCGACATCGAGGTGCTGTTCGACCGTCTGCCGGAGCCGATCGACCTCGAGCTCGATGTGGCGAACCGTGTGCTCTACTGGACCGATCGTGGCGATCCGCCGCGCGGCAACACGGTGAATCGCGCGCCGATCGACACGAAGGCGACACCGGAGATCGTCGTCACGCACTTGATGGAAGCCATCGGCATCGCGCTCGACGTGCCTGGCAACCGGATGTTCGTCACCGACTTCGCTGGCTCGGTCTATTCCGCCGATCTCGACGGCAAGAACCAGCGCAACTTCCTTTACGCCCAGGGCAACCTCACCGGCATCGCCTACGCCGAAATCTGACGAACTATTCGGAGACATGACATGACCAACGCCAAACCCATTCACCGCATCGCCATCATCGGCACCGGCGTGATCGGCGCGAGCTGGGCCTCGCTGTTCCTCGCCAAAGGACTGCAGGTTGTCGCAACCGACCCGGCGCCGAACGCAGAGGCCTCGCTCCGCAAGTTCGTGGAGACGGCCTGGCCGGCGCTCAAGCGCTTGGGCCTGTCGGCGGGAGCGTCGCAGTCGAACCTCAAGTTCACGGCAGATCTCGCGCAGGCGGTCGCCGGCGTCGACCTCGTCCAGGAGAACGGCCCCGAGCGGATCGATTTCAAGCAGAAACTCTACGGCCAGCTCGATGAGCTGCTACCACCCGACGTGATCATCGCATCGAGCTCGTCCGGGCTCACCATGAGCGAGATCCAGAAGGGCGCCCCGACGCATCCCGAGCGTTGCGTCATCGGTCATCCCTTCAATCCACCGCACCTGATCCCGCTGACCGAGATCGTCGGCGGCGCCAAGACCTCGGAAGCGACAATCCAGCGCGCGTCGGAGTTCTACACGTCGATCGGACAAAAGACGGTGCGCATCAACAAGGAGCTGCCTGGCCACGTCGCCAATCGCTTGCAGGCCGCGTTGGGCCGCGAGGTCTATTACCTCGTCTCCGAGGGAATTGTCAGCGCCGCCGACGTCGACACCGCCCTCTCCTGGGGGCCGGGCCTGCGCTGGGGCATCATGGGCAACATGATGCTTAACCACCTCGGCGGCGGCCCGGGCGGCATCGAGCACTTCTTCCACCAGTTCACCGGTCCGATGTCGGCCTGGTGGAAGACCCTCGGTTCGCCCGTGCTGAGCCCGGAAGTGCAGAAAAAGCTCATCGACAGCGTCCATGCCGAAGTCGGATCCCGCTCCGTCCAGGAGCTGGAGCATGCGCGCGACGAGATTTTGCTCGGCCTCATCGAACTGCGCAAGCGGTCGGAGACAGTTGCTCCGCGCGAAGTCGCAGCCGAGTGACGATCCGCTGCAGGCGCAGGTTCCCGGCTTTCAAGCCCACAATAGGAGACCCAAAATGCTCACCAAAGCCCCAAAACAGCTTCCGCTGCCAAATAGCGACTTCTTTCAATTCGCTGAAACGCTGGGCGACGAGGAACAGGGGATCGTAAGGAAGGTGCGCGCCTACATGGAGACGAAGGTCGCACCCATCATCAACAAACACTGGGTCGAGGACTCGTTCCCGTTCGAGCTGCTGCCGTCGTACAAGGAGCTAAACATCGCCGGTCTCGGCATTAATGGTTACGGCTGCCCGGGCGGAAGCCCCTTGCTGTTCGGCCTGGTCGCCCTCGAGATCGCGCGGACCGATGTTTCGTTCTGCACCTTCCATGGTGTGCACACCGGTCTCGCGATGAATTCCATCTACCTCTCGGGCACCGAGGAGCAAAAGCAGAAGTGGCTGCCGCCGATGGCGCGCATGGAAAAGGTCGGTTGCTTCGCGCTGACCGAGCCGCTGGTGGGCTCAGGGACCGGTGCTGGTCTCATGACCACGGCGAAACGCGAAGGCGACAGCTGGATCCTCAACGGCCAGAAGCGCTGGATCGGCAACGCGCCGTGGTGCGACATCTCGATCGTCTGGGCGCGCGACGTGACCGACAACCAGGTCAAGGGCTTCATCGTCGAGAACAAGGTGACCCCCGGGTTCAGCATCGACAAGATGCAGAACAAGATCGCGCTGAAGGTGGTGCAGAACGGCCAGATCACGATGACCGACTGCCACGTTCCCGATGCGAATCGTCTTCAGGGAGGCAAAGGAACATTTCGTGACCCTGCGCTGGTGCTGCGCGGTACTCGGCATGGCGTCGGCTGGGAAATCACCGGTGCCCAGATGGGAGCCTACGAAAATGCCCTGAAATACTCCCAGGAGCGCTTGCAGTTTGGCAAACCGATCGGGTCGTTCCAGCTCATTCAGGAGCTGCTGGCGAAGATGCTGGCTAACATCGTGGCCTGTCAATCTATGTTGGTTCGCTCGGTGCAGCTGGAGACTGAAGGCAAGCTGACTGATGCGCAGGCAGCAATTGTCAAGGCGTTCTGCACGTCCAAAGCGCGGGAAACGGTCGCGTGGGCCCGCGAGGTGCTGGGCGGCAACGGGATCCTCGTTGACTACAACGTCGCGCGCTTCTTTGCCGATACCGAAGCGATCTACTCCTATGAAGGCACCTACCAGATGCAGAACCTGATCGTCGGCAAGGCGATCACCGGTTTCAGCGCCTTCGTGTGAGATTTGCAACTGCGCCGGTGCCCCACGCTTTCAAACACAGCAACAGGAGTCGAAAATGCTCACCAAAACCTCGAAGCCGCTACCGGCTCCGAACAGCGATTTCTATAACTACGCCGACCTCCTGACCCCTGAGGAACGCGCGATCCATCAGAAGGTGCGCACGTTCATGGAGTCCAACGTCGCGCCGATCATCAACAAGTACTGGGTCGAGGACGCATTCCCGTTCGAGCTGGTGCCCCTCGTCAAAGAGCTGAACCTCGGCGGCCTCGGCATCCAGGGGTATGGCTGCGCCGGCGGCAATCAATTGCTGGTCGGCCTCATTGGAGTGGAAATGGCGCGGGTCGATGCTTCGTTCGCGACCTTCTTCGGCGTCCACAACTTCCTGGCGATGGGTTCAATCGCGGTCGCTGGATCGGAGGAACAGAAACAAAAATGGCTGCCGCCGATGGCGCGCATGGAAAAGATCGGCTGCTTCGGCCTAACCGAGCCGCTGGTCGGCTCGGGAGCGGGTGGCGGCCTGACCACGACCGCTAAGCGCGAGGGCGACACCTGGGTCCTGAACGGCCAGAAGCGATGGATCGGCAATGCACCCTGGTGCGATATCTCGATCATCTGGGCGAAAGACATCGACGACGACCAGGTCAAGGGCTTTATCGTCGAGAACAAGAACACACCCGGCTTCAGCGTCGAGAAGATGCAGAACAAGATGGCGCTCAAGGTGGTCCAGAACGGTCAGATCACGATGAAGGACTGTCGGGTGCCGGACGCAAATCACCTCGCATCGGGCGCCCAGTCCTTCCGCGACACCGCGCGCGTGCTGCGGGGGACGCGGTATTACGTGGGGTGGGAATCAACGGGATGCGCGATGGGTGCCTACGAGCACGCGCTCAAATACACTCAGGAGCGATTGCAGTTCGGAAAGCCGATCGCCTCGTTCCAGCTCATTCAGGACCTCCTTGCGAAGATGCTCGCGAACATCACCGCCTGCCAGGGCATGGTGGTTCGCACGGCCCAGCTCGCGGACGAAGGCAAGCTGACTGACCAGCAAGCCGCGCTTTCGAAAGCGTTCTGCACGGCCAAGGCGCGTGAGACGGTCTCCTGGGCGCGAGAGGTTCTCGGCGGCAACGGCATTATCGTCGACTACAACATCGCGCGCTTCTTTGCTGATGCCGAGGCGCTCTATTCCTACGAGGGCACCTACCAGATGCAGAACCTGATCGTCGGCAAGGCGATCACCGGATTCAGCGCTTTCGTCTGAGACCCCAAAGCGCGCCGGCGTGCCTTTGCGTCGGCTCGCAACTCCAAGAAAGAGAGATCAACATGTCATCGACAACACCGACACTCGCAAACGTGCTCTACGAAAAGCGCGGCGCGACCGCCTATGTGACCATAAGCCGGCCAAAGGTGCTCAACGCCCTGAACACGGCGACATGGAAGGACCTGCGGGCAGCGTTCGAGGATGCACGAGAGGACGCTGCGGTGCGCGGCGTCATTCTCACCGGCGCGGGCGACAAGGCATTCATCGCCGGCGCCGACATCAGCGAGCTCGCGCATGCGAGTGCGATCGACGCCGAACGGTCCAGCCGCTACGGACAGGAGGTTCTCGATCTCATCGAGAATCTCGGCAAGCCAGTGATTGCGGCAATCAACGGCTTTGCGCTGGGCGGCGGCTGCGAGACGGCCATGGCGTGCACCATCCGCATCGCCGTCGAGCACGCGAAGTTCGGCCAGCCCGAGGTCAAGCTGGGATTGCTTCCCGGCGGCGGCGGCACGCAGCGGCTGCCGCGCCTGGTCGGAAAGGGTCGCGCGCTCCAGCTCATTCTATCCGGAGAGACAATCAGCGCACAGGAGGCTTATCGCATCGGGCTCGTCAACGAGGTCGTACGGGCAGCCGATCTCATGGCGCGTGCCGAAGCCATCCTGAAGATGATCGCTTCGAACGCTCCGATCGCTGTGAAGCAATCGCTCGAAGCGGTGAACAAGGGAATGGATACGAGCCAGAGCGAGGGCTTCTTCCTCGAAGCCTCCTACTTCGGCCTGTGCGCCGGGACGGAGGACAAGAAAGAGGGCACGGCCGCCTTCCTCGAAAAGCGCGCCCCGCAGTTCCTGGGCCGCTGAAGCAGAACGACGATTAGGAGAGACCCAATGGCAAACGACAACATCTTTTCCGGACTGAAGGTCGTCGACTTCTCGACCTACGTTGCGGCTCCCGGCGCCGCCGTGATTCTGTCCGACTTCGGCGCAGACGTCATCAAGGTCGAGCCGCCGAGCGGCGACCCCTGGAGGCAGGGGCACAGGATCCCACCGCAACCGGCGGCAGATGATCCCTACCAGTGGCATCTGGCCAACCGCAACAAGCGCAGCATCACGCTTAACCTGAAATCGCCTAGCGCCCAGCAGGTTCTCAAGCAGCTTGTCAAATGGGCCGACGTATTCATCGTCAACACGCCGCACCCCGCGCGCAAGAAATTGAGGCTCGAATACGACGATGTAGTGCCGTGGAATCCACGCCTGATCTATGCGGACCTCACCGGCTTCGGAGAAAAGGGGCCAGATGCCAATCTGCCAGGCTTCGACATCACGTCATACTGGGCGCGCAGCGGCCTGCTGTCCATGACCCGCGATGCTGGGGCGCCCCCGACCTTACCGGTGGGCGGCAGCGGCGACAATGCGACTGCTGTCGGAATCTATTCGGCGATCGTCACGGCGCTCTACCGCCGCGAGCGCACCGGCAAGGGGGCGTATGTCACGACCTCGCTGCTCGCCGAAGGCGTCTGGTCGGCGAGCGTTTCGATCCAGGCCGCCTTGTCCGGCGCGAAGTTCTACGGGCTGCACGATCGCATGCATCCGGCCAATGCGGCGTTCAACGTGTATCGCTCCTCAGACGGCACCTGGTTCGTTCTCATCGTCACCGCGGACAGGTTGGCCGCCGTCGCGAACGCCATCGGTCGCCCGGACCTTCTAACGGATGACCGGTTCTCCGATCCGGCGAAGCTGATCGCAAGCATGCCACAGCTCACGGCCATCCTCGACGATGTCTTCGCAGCGCAGCCCATGGCACATTGGAATGAGGTCTTTAGCGGCGTGCACGTCACGTTCGGCGCCGTGCGCGGACCGCTAGAGGTCGTCGACGATCCGCAGTTGCGGGCGAACGACATCATCGTTCCGCTCGAAGGCGCCGGTGGCAAACTCAGCACGACGATCAGCAGTCCGATACAGGTGCACGGTGTCGCCAAGGTCCCTGCCCGGCGCGGACCCGATCTCGGCGAGCACACCGAGGAGATCCTGCACGACCTGGGATTCGACGCGAAAGGCATCGATGACCTGCGCGCGAGCGACGCCGTGCCGAAAGTCAAGGAACACGCCTGACACAGGACGGACAGAGAAAAGGAACAAGCCCATGAACGACATTCTCACCGAGCGTGCCGACGGCACCCTGCGGGTCCAGCTTAATCGCCCGGTCCAGAAGAACGCGATGACGTCTGCCATGTATACGAACCTGGCCGACATCCTCAACGAAGCTGACAAGGACGATGCGATCCGTGTCGTGCTCTGGCACAGCACCGGAAACGTATTCTGCGCCGGCAATGACGTCGTGGATTTCCTCAAGAATCCGCCCAGACCGGGTGCATTTCCGCAGGGCGATCTGATGGAGGCGTTCGTCAAGTTCGAAAAGCCGATCGTCGCGGCCGTGCAAGGCGCGGCGATCGGCGGTGGAACGACGATGCTGACGCACTGCGATTTCGTTTACGCGGTCGAGAGCGCGAAATTCCAGCTGCCGTTCATCAACCTGGCCTTGGTACCGGAGTTCGGATCGAGCTTTTCGATACCGGCGCGCGTGGGCCATCTCCGGGCGGCGGAATTGTACTTGCTGGGAGAGCCCTTCACGGCCGCGCGGGCAGCGGAGCTGGGCCTCGTGACCCGCGTGGTGTCCGACGCCGACCTGCTCACAACCGCCACCGCAACGGCGCAGAAGCTGGCGGCAAAACCGAGCGGCGCGTTGCTGGCGAGCAAGCGACTCCTCAAGGAGCCTTCGATACGCCAGCTCAAAGCGGCGATCGAAAGCGAAAGCAAGGAGTTCATGGAACGGGTGAGCGGGCCAGAGGCCAAGGAAGCGCTCTCGGCTTTCCTCGAGAAGCGTCCGCCCGATTTTACGAAGAGCCCGACGCACGCGGCGACCGAGTAGTCCGCATTCGTATCAACCGGGCGCGTCCCGTCACAGCGGCGCCGTCCGGAAACGCGTGGAGCCGATATGAAAAACGTTCTGAGCGTGGTCACGTTCTCCATAGGAGCTCTGTGCTTCGCGGTGTTCCTGACCATGTTGAGGCCGCAACCGACCGGCGCGGTTACGCAACCGGACAGGCCCGCGTATTGCAGACTGGCCGCTTTCTGGTGCGTCGGGTTACCGTAGCGGACCCGAATGGATGCAGCCTTGAGAGCATCACGCTGCGACGAAACTACCTGAAGCTGCCAAGAGCACGAACGAGGTGAACCTATGGGTGCAACATTGGAGGAGATCCGACCTGGCGAGGCAACCGCCGTTGTTGAGACACCCCAGCAGAAGCGACAGCGCGTCGTCATCATCGGAGGCGGCTTCGCAGGAATCGCAGCCGCGCGTGCGCTCCGGCGCGCCGATGTCGATGTCATACTGATCGACCGCCGCAATCATCATATCTTTCAGCCGCTGCTTTACCAGGTGGCGACGGCGGTGCTCTCGCCTGCGGAGATTGCCGCGCCGATCCGTCAGCTCGAAGCGAAGCAGAAAAACCTCAGCGTGCTCCTGGCAGAGGTCACCGGCATCGACGTGGCTTCCCGCACGATCGAGGCGTCTTCGCCCGGCGCGGGCGCGCTTGAGATCGCCTACGACTACCTGGTGGTCGCGACCGGCATGCGTCCGAGCTACTTCGGGCACGACGAGTTCGCTCAATATGCGCCGGGCCTCAAGAACCTCAGTGATGCCGAGACGATCCGAGCCAAAATCCTCGGCGCGTTTGAACTGGCCGCAACGACTGAGGACGAGGCTGAACGCGCGCGTCAGATGACATTCGTGCTGGTCGGCGCAGGCCCAACGGGTGTGGAACTCGCAGCATCCCTCGCGCAAATGGTGACGGTCACGTTGCGCGGCAACTTCCGCTACATCGATCCGGCACAGGCGAACATCATTCTGCTCGACGCTGGCAAGCGGGTTCTGTCGACCTTTGCCGAGTCACTGTCCCGCAGGGCGACCCGACGGCTCGAAAAGCTCGGCGTGAAGATCTTGACCGAAGTGAAAGTCGAGACCGTCGACGCGCAGGGCGTGGTCGCCGGCGGAAACCGGATCCCCAGCGCCACGGTGCTGTGGACCGCGGGGGTTGCGGCATCGCCGGTCCCAAAGATGCTCGGCACCAGGACCGACCGCGCAGGGCGCGCGCTGGTTGATCCCTTCCTGAAAGTCGCGGAGGCGCCCGGCGTCTTCGTCGTCGGCGATGCGGCGTCGGTCATGCAAAAAAACGAACACCCGGTGCCAGGCGTGGCGCAGGCGGCAATCCAGGAAGGACACTATGTCGGGCGGCTGATCGCCAACGAGCTGAAGGGACGGAGGGTCAAGCGTCCGTTCAGCTATTTCGACAAGGGCAATATGGCGATCGTCGGCAAGAATTACGCTGTGCTGGAGCGCGGCTGGATACGCACGAGTGGTGCCCTGACCTGGCTGGTGTGGGCGTTCGTTCACATCCTCGCCCTGCCGCAGTTGCAGAACCGTTGGCGCGTGCAGCACCAGTGGCTCTGGTCGTATTTCACCGGCCAGCGCAGCTCGCGATTGATCCCGGAGCCGCCGAGGGCCCCTGCTCCCGCGCGGGACTCGCGTGAGGGCCACCAGCCGGCATCGTAAACGGCGGCATGCTTGCGATCGATGATTGGGATTCTTGAGTTGATGGACGATACAAGTGCTCGACCACATTTTGAGATTTATGACGCTTGGCACCGTCATAGTTAGCAGTATTGCCATCTACGCCGCGCTGCACACCAACAACAGGCGTGTAGGAGCTGACATTTTCCTCAAGTATTCCGACCGGATCTCCAACCTGAGGCGCGACCTCCCGATAGCTGCTTTTGTTGAAAGAGACGCACCTTGCAACCTGGACATGACGCCAGAAGAGCGTCGAGCAGCACATGAAATCATTTACTCAATCTACGAGCTTTATGAGCTTAAAGTGCATGGCTTCCTTCCATCGGCGATCTGGAAGATAAGAGAGCCCGATATTGAAAGGACTCTTTCTCTTCCGCTTTTTCGACAAGAGTTAGCTGCTTTAGAGGGTCGATTTACCAGGCACCCACGTTTTGCGAGCTGGCTCGAACAGCTCAGGCGAGGATAGGCCGGCTTACGAGCAATCAAATCTGAGGACTTCAGAGAGCAACGCCGGGCCGAATTGCATACGGTCGATCACCGTTGAGCGTGTACTCAACATCGTTGCTTCCGCGGCTTTCGAAGAATTTGCCGGGATTTGGCAGCGTTTACTCATGCATCTGAACCTCGCCAGCTATTTTTGAGCGAGCCTGCATGCTGCAGACGGCTTTTAGAGAGCCCCTCGGCTGCTCTCTCGACACCACCGCAACAAAAGAGGTTCAGCGATGCACTTCGATCCAGTCCTGTTATCACGCATCCAGTTCGCCTGGGTCGTCGCCTGGCACATCCTGCTGCCAGCGTTCACCGTGGGATGTGCCTCCTTCATCGCGGTCGTCGAGGGCTTGAGTTTCGCGACCGGGCGCGAAGAATATGCCCGCATCTCGACATTCTGGACCAAGATTTTCGCCATCGCCTTCGGCATGGGCGTCGTGACCGGGCTCGTCATGCCGTTCCAGTTCGGCACCAACTGGAGCCGCTATGCGGCCGCCGCCGGCGACGTCCTCTCGCCGCTGTTTGCATATGAGGGCCTTACTGCCTTCTTCCTGGAAGCCGGCTTCCTCGGCGTCCTCTTGTTCGGCCGCAAGCTGGTGCCGCCGTGGGCGCACTTGTTCGCCGCTCTCATGGTGGCAATCGGGACGTTGTTTTCCACGTTCTGGATCCTGTCCGCCAACAGCTGGATGCAGACGCCAGCCGGCTACGAGATCGTCAATGGCCAGTTCATTCCGATAGACTGGATCAAGGTGATCTTCAATCCGTCCTTTCCTTATCGGCTGGCGCACACTGCATTCGCATTCTTCACCACCACCGGCTTCGTGATCCTTGGTGTCGGCGCATACCTACTGAGGCGCAACCGCTCGGTTCGGGAAGCGCGCATCATGTTCTCGATGGCGCTGTGGGCGCTGACCGTGCTGGTGCCGATGCAGATGCTGATCGGCGATATGCACGGCCTTAACACCCGCAAATATCAGCCTGCAAAGCTGGCGGCCATCGAATCTCGCTGGGAGACCGGCAAGGGCGTGCCGCTGACGGTCTTTGCGATTCCCGATGACAAGGCCGAGCAGAACAAGTTCGCGATCGAAATTCCATTCCTCGGAAGCCTGATCCTGACACACGATCTCCATGGCGAGGTCAAGGGTCTGAAGGACTTCCCCGCCGATCAGCGGCCGCCGGTGGCGATCCCCTTCTTCGCCTTCCGCGCGATGGTGGGATGCGCGGGCCTGATGTTGGGGCTAGTGCTGCTGGGCGGCTGGTTGCGGTGGCGCGGACAACTCTACGACACGCGGTTGTACCTGTTGGCATGTCAGTGTGCGCTTCCGCTCGGCTTCATCGCCGTCGTCGCCGGATGGTTCGTGACCGAGGTCGGCCGGCAGCCCTGGACGGTCTATGGGCTCCTCCGCACGGCAGCCTCGGTGTCGCCATCCCTGACGAGCTCCGACGTGACGCTCTCGTTGTTGGCTTACATGGCGGTCTACCTGATGATCTATCCCTGCGGGGTCATGCTGATTGCCCGGCTCATTCGCAAGGGCCCGGTCGAGATCAATGAAACGGCTTCGGCCATCGAGGCTGGTATTGCCTCCGCGCCGGTCCTCACCCCGGCCATCAACGTCGTCAAAGGAGAAGTGTAATGACCCAGGTCCTCGATTTGGTCCCGATCTGGACAGTGATCCTGGCCGCGGCCGTGTTCTTCTACGTGCTGCTGGACGGCTTCGATCTCGGCGTCGGGATGCTCTATGGCCTGGCGGGCGACAAGCGCTCCCGCAACACTATCATGAACTCGATCGCCCCCATCTGGGATGGCAACGAGACCTGGCTGGTGCTTGGCGGCCTTGGGCTCCTCGCCGCGTTCCCCAAGGCCTTTGCGGTCATCATACCGGCCGTGTATTTCCCCATCCTGGTTATGCTGCTTGGACTGGTGTTCCGCGGCGTTGCGTTCGAATTTCGCGTTCGCGACGCCGAGAACAAGACGTTCTGGGACTGCGCATTCTGCTACGGATCTGCCATCGCTACCTTCGCGCAAGGCGTCGTGCTTGGCGCATTCGTCCAGGGTTTTCCGGTTCAGAACGGGCAATTCGCGGGAACGTCCTTTGCGTTTCTCACGGCCTTTTCCGTTCTGACTGGCGTCGCCCTGATGTTCGGCTACGGCCTGCTCGGCGCCGGCTGGCTCATCCTGAAGACCGAAGGTGACGTTCAAGCCGCCGCTCGTCGCCAGGGCAGCGTCTGCCTCATCGGAGTTGTGGGCGCAATCGCGATCGTGAGTATCTGGACGCCCATCATGAGCCCCGCAGTGGCGGCGCGCTGGTTCAGCTGGCCCAACATCGCGCTGTTCGCCCCAGTGCCGGTGTTGTCCGGCGTGATCGCGCTCAGGATATGGCGGTCGCTCAACAGCGAGGCCGAGGCGACGCCATTCTTTGCTTCGGTGGGGCTGTTCGTCCTGACCTACATTGGCATGGCCATCAGCCTGTATCCGATGATAGTGCCCTATCAGCTGACGCTGTGGGAGGCCGCCTCCTCGCCGCGCACCCAAGCTTTCCTTCTGGTCGGAACGCTATTCCTGCTCCCGGTCATCCTGACCTATTCGAGCTGGTCGTATTGGGTGTTCCGCGGAAAGGTGCGGTCCGAGGTCGGTTATGAATGATCGGCTCTCGCCAGCTTTGTGACGTCGAGTGATGATCGACCCATCATTGGCCTACGTACACCGTGATGGGTCAGCAGCGCACCGCAATTTGGTTTCGTTCTATCGGATGGCGCGATAGCAAAGCTCGACAGCTCCGACGAACTAGCGAGACCTGGTGTCAGGGATCAGTACATCGATCACCCAAGTGGCCCTCGCCCGATGATGATTTGGGTTTATGGTGCGCTCGGAGGGAGTTCGCATTATATGTGATTTCAACGGGTTGCGGAGGTAGATGACGAGCTTGGGTGCATTTCCGGCGTCTAAATGCCTTTGGACAGTCTTCCCAACGACCTGACGCGATCTGGCTGCCAGCTGACTCATGGATTTCGATTCCGCGGGTCGGGAGTTGGAATCTCTCCGAGCGCGCCAGCACCCTAACTGCCACCGTGGCCCGGTAAGCTGCACGCCTGCTCGTCGAGTATCGCATCCCAGCTTTCAAGGCCGTGAGGCGTCGCCAGCCTCAAACACTTTTCGCAGCAGCTTTGCCATCAGTTCGTAGGCTTCTTGCTTGGTTGTCGGATTGGGCGGCGGGGGATGCCTCCGGCTCCGGCTGGCGTGCCTGCCCCAATCGGCGGTCCGTTTTAGGTTCTCAATCTGTGCCTTGGGAGCCCAATTGAGAGTGCAGAATTTGTGCGCGCCGCCGAATTTCTCGATCAGGCATTCGAGGGCTTTGTAAATGTCGAACCAAAAGGTCGGTGGAGAACCGTGATCGGACGGAGAAGCCCGGCCGAAAAAGATCAACGCATCTTCCAAGAGATCGTCCGTGTCAGCGATGGCCGCCCATCTTTGGACGTCGCTCTCTTTAGGAGGCGGGTTCGGCTTCGGCACGTCGTCCGGCCCTATCACGACGGCCACTGCGTGCATTCTCAACCGAGCGCGCTCAACAAACCCCTCAGCGAACAGCGTCCTACTATGCTTGCCATCGGATGCAAATTCGATAACCCCGCCGAATTGAAGCGGCTGCCCCTGCATCGCGACAAACATAGCCCCGTTCAACCGCTCGATGTGAGTGACTGCCCGGTCGCGCACCTCATTCGCAGATGTGAGGTCACCAAACGAGTTTGATCGCAATACTGTATCGGCTCCATGCACCTCGACCCACGGATCAAACGGCGGCTTGAGCATGTCACGCCAGTCTTGCAGATCGAACTCGTGCCCTTGAAGCACGGCCCCCCATTGCTTTGGCATCGCCCCCTCCAGCGCTCCTCAAGGCATTGTTGTAACACCAAAAAGCGACGACGTGGTGAGCTGGCTCTTAGCTTTGCTCCGTTGACCAAGCCCGTGTGCCAAGCCGCACGCACGGCCCCAACCGCTGGCGGCTTGCTCTCACTGCTCCTCCCGGCGCATTGTTCTCTGCATGGGCAGCAAATCCCGGGAACGAATCTACGGCGCCTCCGTCCGCGCGGCGGCCGAGCAAGCCGCCGAGGCGCGCCGGAAAGCCGACCGACTGGCCTGCGAGGCGTGGAACGCGCGCGTGCTCGGCTTTCAGGGACCGGCGCAGCCGTCCCCTGCCCTCGGCGACGCGCTCAATGCGGGCTTCACCATCGTCCGCAAACCAAAATCGACAGCCGTGCACGAGCTGGAGCGCCGCATGCGCTGCAAGGATTGCTCGGCGGTCCAGGGCTATCCCTACAAGCGCAGCCACCTCGTGGCGCTGCGGGCCACGACGATTTCCGCCAATGACCCACCTTCGACGTGGTGGCTGGGAGAGAGATAGAAATTTCAGATTTTTACTTTGGAGCATCACCTATGAATTTTTTGGAGCAACTGGATGAGGTCTGGCGCGATAGTCTGGAGGACGATCCCGAAACCAAGAAAAGGAAATTCGGAGAGTTCATGGATAGGCTGGAACCTCAGGTTGCGCGCCTACCAGCGGCGCAACAGGCAGAGGCACCTCAGCCGATCATGCGACAGATGGCCATCTATGAAAGTTTGCAGCAGAATGACCCGGAAGGACTGAAGGTCAGGCTGGGTTTGAGTCCTCCCACCACCGCAGGCTCGGCTGATCGTCTTGCTCAAGCTGCCGTCGAAACTATCGACGTTACGCCGCAGGTGGATGAGTTCTGGCGCGAAATCCTCGGGCGCGATAGGAAGTTCATCGAGACGAGATACACCGCGTTCATCAAGAGGATGCACGATCAGGTTTCCCACCTGCCAAAAGCGGAACAAGACGCGCTGCTTTGGCTGGTCTACGCAAAAAACGAAGAGTACACCAAACTCGCGGAGCTAGACCGAGGAGCGTTGAAAGTCAGATTGGGTCTGCCTCCCTCGTCGCACGCCACCGTTCAGCTCGCTTCATCGAGATCCACCGGTCGATTAGCTCAAGTGGCCGCCGAAACGGTCGTGCGTGCGACCATTTGGGAGAGCATCGCAGCGTTGTTCCGGGTCTTTCGATGACATGTGCAATCTATATTCAATAACTACAAACCAAGCCGCGATCCTCAACCTCTTCCGCGTGGTCAACCGTTACGTCGGTAACCTCGCGCCGATGCCCGGCGTGTTTCCTGACTACCCTGCCCCCGTGATCCGGAATGCCGCCGCCGAAGAGCGCGAGATGATCATGATGCGCTGGGGCATGCCCCCCGCCGCGCACAGGCGGGCCACCGGTCACGAACATCCGCAACACCTCGTCACCGCACTGGCGCGGCTGGCTCAAGCCGGAGAACCGTTGCCTTGTCCCGTTCAACAGCTTCGCCGAGTATGCGCCGGAGCCGAACCTGGAGACAAAAAAGAAGGATGTCGTTTGGTTCGCGCTCGCGGACGATCGGCCCCTCACCGCGTTCGCCGGCATCTGGACCGATTTCAAGGGCGACCGGGGCACCAAATCCAAACCCATCCCCGGGCCTCATCTGGTCTACGGCTTCCTGACCACCGTGCCCAACGCGGTGGTCGCCCCGATCCATGAGAAGGCCATGCCGGTGATCCTGACGACCGATGAGGAGCGCGACGTGTGGATGCGCGCGCCTTGGGATGAGGCCAAGGCGCTGCAGCGGTCATTGCCGGATGACGCGCTCAAGATCGTGATGCGCGGCGCGGACAAAGAGGACAAGTTGGCCGTGTGACGGCATTCCGCCCCACTACTTTAGGCTTGTGGATTTCTTACCCGCCAAAAGCGTCATCGGTCAGTCCGACCTATCCCCGATTGCACCCTGACACTATTGTGCCAAAGCTAGGTGGAACGCGCCGGGCTGCCGGGGTTTGGAGGAATAATGGGGCCATATCAATCAGAAATCCGAGACAGCGAGGTGCGCGCCCTGCTGCAAAAGGTCAAATCAAACAGCTACGGTTCGTATCTTAGGCGGATGAAGCTCGCGAAAGCGAGGGCATTCGCGGGCGAGGTCGTCGATTTCGAGTTCCCCGTTACTGCATTGATCGGCACTAATGGAGGCGGAAAGTCGACGATCCTCGGCGCTGCGGCGATCGCTCATAAATCTATTCGCCCCGCACTATTCTTTCCCAAAAGCTTCATAGGCGACGAGACCATGTCGGATTGGGGCATCAGCTTCGACATTGTCCAAAAGAGCAAAAACCCCACTCAGCTCATTCAACGCAGCGCAAAGTTCAAGCGATCAAAGTGGGTGAGAGACGACCTGATTGAAAGGCCGGTCTTGTACTTCGGTATCCAACGAACAGTTCCAGCTGGCGAACGGCGGGAGTTTAAGAAGCTGGCTACTGTGAACTACAAGTTCTCTGGCAAACGCAGCCAACTGACGGCAGAGGTCCAAAAACAGGTCGCAAAAATACTCGGCAAAGATGTTTCGAGATTCGAGCATGCGGCGATATCCAACTCGCAGAGCTTCTACGTTGGCGGTGACGGAACGATCACGTATTCCGAATTCCACTTTGGTGCCGGAGAGTCGTCTGTCATCCGCATGGTGAGCGAAATCGAGTCCGCGCCCGACAATACCCTCATCCTGATCGAAGAAATCGAGAACGGCTTGCATCCTGTGGCCGTTCGCCGAATGGTCGAATACTTAATCGACGTGGCGGGACGCAAATCGACGCAGTCAATTTTTACGACGCATTCGGAAGATGCTCTGTTGCCGCTACCACCCGAAGCGATTTGGTCATCGATTGACGGCAAGGTACGACAGGGACGGATTTCAATCCAAGCTCTCCGCGCGATCACGGGCCGGATCGACGAGTCGCTCGCGATCTTTGTAGAGGACTCCTTCGCCAAGGAATGGGTCGAAAGCATAATCCGAAATCTCGTCCCAGAGCACATCGACGAGATCGGAGTTTATGCCGTCAGTGGCGATGGGCAGGCCTATGGCATCCACACCTCGCACCAGCGCAATCCGGCAGTTTCAGGGAAGTTGAAATCGGCCTGCATCCTAGACGGTGACAGCCCAAAGCCCGCCGATGAAGCCGCTGGCGTCATCAAGTTGCCGGGCCAAGCTCCCGAGGCCGAGGTTTTCAACTACGTAGCCTCAAACCTCGACACGCTATCGATGAAGCTCGCCGTTGCCCTGCATCTCCAGCCCGATCAGGAAGAAAAGGTACGGAGAATCGTTATCGAGGTAAATCAAACAAATCGCGATCCTCACTTGCTGTTCAGCCAAGTCGGGCAAAAGGCAGGATTGATCCCGGTCGCGATAGTCTCGTCAGCCTTCATCGGTCTCTGGATGGCTGGCAATCCAGCCGAGGCACGCCGAATAGCTGATTTTATTGCCGGCAAGGCCGAAGAGGAGCCACTGCGAAAGTGATGCTGCAGGTCGTCATCCCGCGATGCCAACCTATCCTCAATCTTAAGACTCAGACCCATTATTCGGAATTTTGCATTAAGTGGCCGACGAAAAAAATAACAACGATGCGAACGCCGACGCAGTGTCCGCGAGCACTTTCTTGGAGAACCTCTACGGAGACCCGCTCAGCGAAGAAACCATGCGCACGGCTCGACATCTGGTCGTAACATCGGCAATCTGCATGACGGCTGTTCTCTTCAATGTCCGTCTTCTACCTACGAGCCTTATCCCGTTAGACTTCGGAGGACGCTCTGACGTGCTATCGATGCTGCTAGCACTCGGCGTCCTCTTGCTGCTGGTTAGTTTCATGCTCCGTGCATCGACCGACTTGATGCGTGATCGTGAGACCGGCGTGCTAGTGACTCGATATATCGAAGGAGAGCGCACAAAGGCCGCTCTCGCCTCCGCTCAGTCCGCCGATGACGACATGGTCCAACAGGAACGCGAGATACGCGACGGCCACTATGAACCGGACCCTGAACCTTGGTGGGATGCGTATGGCAAGGTGGAAGATGCCGCAAATGCTGCCGTAAAAAAGGCGGAGCGCCGCATCGGGGTCAGACAATTACCTCGCGTTCTAAGGCAGGTGCGCAAGGGTGCGGAGGTCTGCGTTCCAGCTGCGTTCGCGCTTCTAGCGCTCATTCTTGCCCGAACATCGCTCGAGGGATTCATGAAAGCTTTGGTCGGCGCTTTTCTACCGTAGCCGGGGAATCCACCAATGGCCCGTTTGATCAGTTGGCCAGCTCTCGGAATTGCCGTCGCGGTCGCGCTCGTTGGCTTCATTGGCGGTGGCATCGTCTATCAAGCAAAGCGCGACGATTGGGCCGCTGCCGATCTCTCAGAGATGCGGGCCTACCGCGTCTCGCAGATGTCGGACGAAGAGATTCGAAAATTGCGTGCTGATGCGCTCGCAGAACAGGAAAACCTAAAACGTTACGACAAAGAGCTGCGCGCTAAGGCGCTGCAGGATATTGGTGCACACCAACAGCGCTGCGACGACCTCGTCTATCGGACCCGCAACGCGAATGAATGCAGTCGAGGGATTCCCCTCGGCATGATGTACGATACGACCGGCGTCACGCCATCGGTCGATCAGCTCTTCGAGGAATCCTTGCTCGGTGTCTGCCGCTTCGTGAAGACGAGACAGGATGCCCGCATTAACAAGTGCCTGCCGCCGGCGCCCAACTAGGATCGACGCAGCCATCGCACTACTCTCGCCTATCTCGGGAACATCGGTCCTCGGATGTAAACGATCTTCGCCGGCTTTCCCTCGCGATATTTAGGGCGCGGCGGTAGGAGCGGCGCGCCGAAAAGCTTCTCGCGCGCCCGCACCATTGTGGCTGATCGACCATGCCCAAGGGCCGCAGATCGAGTCGCCACAGACAATGAGCCCCCAAACCAGACCATCGTAACCCTCACCCGCGTCAACCGTTGCGCCGCCGATAGGCTATCGCTGCCAAGGAGGCGTAGCCAGGGGCCAGCGCTGGCACGAGTGAGGCGTTCTGCGACAGGCCGTCCCTACCAAACCTCCCAATAGAGCTCCCGCGCTTTCGGAGGCCTCCCTTGGCCCTTCGAGAAGCGCGCGCGCTAACCAAGGTCTGGCGGAGGGGCACGTAGCCTCGTCGCCTTTGCCGATTTCAGGATTCCACAAATAGTTTAGTGATGGGCACGGAAAGCGCCCGTGCGATTCTCGCCATGACTAACAAACTGGGATTTCGACGGCCCCGCTCAATGCCACCGACGTAAGTTAGATCTATTTGCGCCTCGAATGCGAGCTCCTCTTGCGTCATGCGCCTCGATTGCCGCAGCCGTCGCACGTTTCCCCCTACGATGCTGCACCAATCCTGCATTGCAGGATCGGGCACCATGGGGCATATAGTCTCTAGGGAATATAGTCCATATCGCCTCTTTTTTGCGATATGGACAGCGCGCAGCTATCGAAAACTCATGAAGTCTCAAGCGTCAGACCTAGAGCCGTTCATTGAAGCACCCGGTGTGGCCTCGCCCCACGCCGGCGTGTACCGGTTTGGGTATCGGTTGGACGGGGCAATCGTTTCGGCCGTCGATCTGCCGGCAGAGACGGTCGAGAACCTCTTAATCTCGAAAACGAGGCTGTCGGTGCGCATCACGCCATGTGGCGAGATTGTCCCAGGACTATCGAATGTTCTTGGTGAAGTTGGCCACGCAGCGGAGATCGTCTTTTCGATTGATGACCTTATGAGCGACACATTGAGCGCGGAAACGCTACGAATGGAGGAGGCAACCCCGGAAGACCTCGCACTTCTGTCCAGCCGGCTCGAACGCGCGATCGCCTTGGTAAGAACCGCCATAGATCGGGCATCAAATAGTTGACCCAACTTGGCCTTCAAGACGCGTTAACATCTATCGAGACAGAACGTCGTCTAAACTGCGCCTGAGCTCGGCTGGTACCGGTGTCGTATTTCGGACCGGATCGCGTCTTCAGTCACCAAGTGTTTGCCGCCGATCCTGACCTCTTCGACCATGCCGGCAGGGCCACGGAAAAGGCGACAGGCCTCACCGAGATCCCCGAATGCCTGCGCCGACGTCACGACTGCCTTGTCGATACCGGACGGACTTAGTTCGGTCGCGTCCAAGAGAGGGGACAGCTGGCTCGGCGTCGCAACTAACACCCTGTCTTTGCCGGGCACAAGATCCAACGGACCCCACAGGGTCCACCAGCGGCCGCGCCAGTGAGCGGTCTCGGGTCCCGGGGCACCGACATCGTGGATGGTCTTTAGTATGTGGATCACGCCCTCGAACCAGACATTCGCGAGACCGTCTATGGCGTTGGTGAGGATGCTGATCGCGATATCCTGCTCCGGCAGAACCACCGAGCGCGTCAGCGTTCCCTGGAAGCCACCGGCATGACCAACCCAACCCCACGGACCTGGCGGACCTGAAATCGTGCCTAGACCGTAGTAACGCTCCAGCTGTGAGTGGGCATCGCGCCAATGGCGTCGCGTCATCTCGCGGCGGCTTGCCGCCGTCAATATGCTCGATTGGGCGCCGGGAGAAAGCTGGCCGAAAAACCGCGCGAGGTCGCCGGCGGTAGCCGTAAAGCCTGTCGCCGAGGCCAAATCGTTCGTCACATTGTCCCCGGGGATGACGAAGCGCCGACCATAGGGTTGGCGCGTCGAGTGGCCACGGGCGAATGGACGACAGACGGTCGGATCGAAATCGGGCGTCGTCTCTGTCAGGCCCGCTGGGGCGACGACGTGATCATAGGTCCAGCGGCCATAGGGCTCACCGGTCACCTTCTCGATGACTTTGCCTAGCAACGCGAAACCGTGATTGGAGTATTTGAACGTAACGCCGGGCCCGAGCGGCTGTGGCGCGGAGAGATCGGCACGAAACTCCGCCTCGCTCAGGAAGGGACGGCGGTCCGAAAACTGACCGCCGTCAGGCCCGTCGCGGGTCAGGCCGGCCGCATGCGAAAGCAGCTGCGAAATGGTGACGTCGGAAACCTGCGGCGTAAGATCTGCCAGATACTCACCCAGGCGGTCGTCAAGCCGGATCTTATTGCGCTCGCGCAACAACATGATCCCAGCCGCCGTGAACGTCTTCGAGTGCGAGGCGACACGAAAGCGATGACGGGGGGTGAGCGGTTCGCGGGTTGCGAGATCGGCCATGCCGCTCGCGTGTTCGAGCAGCACCTGGCCTTTGTGAGCGATCGCCAGCGACACACCGGGCTGATCGAATAGTTCCCGCTGATAGTCGATCCATGTGGGGATGTAGTCGAGAGCAGAAGAGAGCCAGTCTGACATGGATGCTTAGAACCTATAGAAAGTGAAGCCTTCGAGCCATTCTACAACATACTGCAGGCTGGATCGAACGCGCCGTCAAGCCCTCGATTCAAGCCCGCGCTTCATCATCGTACTTTGCTCGGCCCTTCAAAGAGCGCCGGCACGCCAACTCCGAGAAGCTCGAGGCGGGCCATACAGTAGCGACCGATCGAACGGTCCTGAGAACAGTTGGACGTGGCTTGGAAGCAACCGTTGCGCGGTGGGCTCCGTCGACATGAAGGCCTATTCCGAGATATTCGCTTGCGCTGCCGCCGACGAGATTCCGGAATTCTCCGAACAACAAACCCCAACGGAGCATGCCGACGATTTTCACACGGAGACTGAGCCACTTGGATACGTTATGGTGATACGTAGCGCGCCCTTGGCGACAAATCTTGGATGTGCAGACAACCACTTGGCCGCCCTTCGGCGACAGTGCTTT
Organism: Bradyrhizobium sp. USDA 4504; assembly: GCF_054063995.1. Classification (NCBI taxonomy): domain Bacteria; kingdom Pseudomonadati; phylum Pseudomonadota; class Alphaproteobacteria; order Hyphomicrobiales; family Nitrobacteraceae; genus Bradyrhizobium; species Bradyrhizobium sp. USDA 4504. The sequence goes on from NZ_JBSSGV010000001.1 coordinate 6,313,403, forward strand.
TATCTTGCCTTCCTAATCGGGCGTTCAAAGTCAACTCATTCCTACGCTTTTCTTCGACTCCTCGCAGAATAAGCATCGCTGCTTCCCTCCATCCACGACGCACAAACGTCACCACACCGCGTTGCAGTGGCATTCACCAGGCGGGGTCCATGCGTTCCTTCGCGTTCAGCACTTGGGCCGTCGCATGCTCTTCACCAGGTTCGTAAACAGGGCCGTCCAAGCAGTTTTGCGCTCTCGTCCCCGAAGGGCGGCAGCAGGCAAGAGATAGCGGACATTCCCCGTTTCGCGGCCCCGCCAGGGGACGCTCACCGCGCGCGCGGATCTCTAGCTTCGTTCCTCCTCAACAATGCTGGGGCGTGTCCCCAGCGCTTTCCTGGCTCGCCGGCGCGGAGGCTATTGCGCAGGCTTTAAGCGCAGCCGTTGCGTGATCTTGGCACCGAATCCGACGTGGAAATCGGTCTCGCTAACCCACATCCGATGCAGAATGCATGCGAGTTTCCGCGCCACCGCGGCAATCGCGCACAGCATGCTCGACCGCCTGGCGATCCGCAGGCCCCATGCCCGCAGTGCCGACCATTTTCTGACCCGGAGCAGCAGGCTGGCAGCCGCCTCACAGAGCGCCTCTCGCACGGAGATATCGCCTTGTTTGCTGATATGGCCCTCAAAATCGATCGATGTTCCAGATTGGTGGCGCTTCGGCGTCAGGCCAAAATGGGCGCCCACCGTGCGTGATCGGGCAAAGCGATGAGGGTCATCAACGCCAACTTTGAAGGACAAGGCGACGACCGGACCGACGCCTGGAACCGTCATCAGACGGCGGCAAACGGGATCATGCTGGACCACCTGCAGCAGCACGCGATGCAGCCGTTCGTAGCCCTCGAGAAGCGCGCGGCGCACGTCCAGCATGACCTCAATGGACATCGCAAAGACCGGGCCGCAGTGCTCGATCAGCTCGCGGATCCGAGCTTCGTAAGCCCCCCGGGCGACCGCTCCGACGAGCAATCCATAGGCCCGCAGTGCCCCGCGAACATGGTTCTCGAGGTCGACCAATTTGCGCTTGAGCAGCTTCCGGTTGGTCAGCAACGTGCGCATTTTTTGCATGTCGATATTCTTGACATGGACGGCGCGGTACCAGCCCAGCCGCATCATCTGCGCGATGCCGCGCGCATCATTTCGGTCAGTTTTGTTGCGCATCGTCGATAGCGAAACGCGCATATGGCGCGCTTCCGCGACAATGATTGGAAGGCCGGCTGCCTGTAGTTCGCGATACAGCCAGATACCTAGCGATGACGCCTCAACCCCCACCCTATCGAGGCGATCCGCGTAGCCCTCCAACGCGGAGCGGATCGCCTCTGGCTCGGTGCTGACCTTGACTTCGCGGACCGTGAGACCCTCGCTATCAACGATGCAAACGCTGGTTTCTTCAAGGCCGACGTCCAATCCAACATAGAGTTTCATCGGAGCTCTCCCTTATTGCAACGACCTTCCAAGTCGTTGCACCAGGCTCCGGATTTGGCCACGGCCGCGCTATCCCCGTGCACCGGTATCTCAAAGCCCGATTTGAAGAGCCCTCCCAATCGCTTGCTATCTGCGCTTCACCTCACCCCTTCTCGCTTCCTCTCTCTGCCGTAGCGCGTTTCTAGGAACGGCCTGAAATACAGCCCTTTCGCTCAACAAACGGACGGCAAATTCGAGCTCAGAGTGCACGCGCAGCGACGTCATTCCTGCCTGAGAGACGAACGAAATATCGCGCCCCTGGATCGAAAATTACAGACCGATCGGCCGCAAAATTCCAAGCGACCGGTCCAAAATGCTATGCCAAACCCCTTCCATCAGCCGCATTTTTCCCCATGCGAAGCCTCCTTTTCCGATCGCAAAATGCCCTTCAGCCTTCGCCAAAGCGGCGCAAGAAACGCAAGAAAGCCCCGCCTCCGAAGAGGCGGGGCCGATGGTTGCGGCCGATCAGTCGCCGCTGCGGCGGGACCAGATCAGGCTGAAACCTTCCTCACCTTCGACCTTCACCAGCGAGGCGTAGATCGGGGCCGGGAAGCTCGGATCGTCGAGCTTGACCGAGAGGTATTCGCGATCGCTGTCGCGGACGGTCTTCTTCCAGGCGGCGCCGAACTCGGTCGCGCCGGCGAAGATCCGGTAGTCGGGAGCCTTGTCGTTGTCCTTCTCGGATGCCGTGAACTTGGCCTTGATGTTGAGCGTCAGCGTCTTGATCGAGCCGGTGTAGCCGTTGTCGGAAGCGGTGAAAGTGCCGATGGTCGCCATGATAATCTCCGTCTGTTTTGCTCGGGCCGCGTCCATCGCAGCCTCGATGGCGATCCCTTGCCCGGGGAGCGATCGGCCCGCAGCCTTTAGGCCCGCAGCGCCAGCGAAGGACGGCGAAAGCCTGCTTTTTTGTCTTCCCGCGAGGAATGCCGCCCCCTTCGCGGCAGGGGAAAAAAGCAGGCGTGAGCCGTTGCGGGAAGGCGATCGAGGCGCTTGCCGTCCCCCCCGGGCTTGATCAGCCCAATCGTGACTGCGTTGGACGCGAGCCCATGACCGGACTGACGGAGATTTTCATGGCGATCGCCCCACGTGACAGCATTAGACAACGGCTGAATCGGTGGAAGATAAGCCGATGCCCGCCCATCAATTGCAACGAGGGCGCATCGGGATCAACGCGAAGAACCGGGCCACATGTTCGCAGAGGACACCGGTCACACCGCCGGAACGGTCCGCCCGGCTGCATCCTCTATAGTCGCAATCAAGGCACGATCCCTGCTTCCCGGCCCCGATCTATGCCTCGCTGGTGAAGGTCGAAGGAGGCGCCATACAGTCTCCCTGGCTACAGCAATCGGCGTAGATCAGACGGGTCATCCGCCCCCAATCGGAGGGAGCTCTTGCGTGGGGAGTCGCCGCTTTGCATCCATGGAATCGGCCGCGCGCCGTCAGGTGCGCGGCCGCAATTTTTGAGCCCGCCGGGGCCGCCTAAGCGGGTCCCGGCACTGGTCTCACTCCGCGGCTTCCGGTCGGAATTCGCTGCCTTCCGCCTCGCTTTGCGCGTCGGCTTGCTCCTGCGGCACGGCCGCCCGCAGCACCGACGGCAGCCAGCCGGTCGCCGCCAATAGTTGCTCCGCAGCCTGCGCCATGTCGGCCTTCTTCATGTCCGTCAGCCGCTCGGCCGCCTCCTCGCCGACGCCTTCGCGGACCGCCGCCAGAATGTTCGCCTTGGTGACGCGACCGAGATAACTGCGCACGGTCGGGCGCCAGTAGGCGGTCATGTCGAGGGCGACGGCCTCGGCCAAACGGCCGGCCGCCGCCAGCGCGCGCGGCCTCCGGTCGAACGGCAATCTGACCGCATTGACCGTGAGCGCAACGCAATGCGCGAACAACGCCATGCGGCTGTCGTGGTCGAGCTCGGCCACGAACTCCCACAGTCCGGCGACGTCTCTGGGCATCTGCCGCGCCCAATTGGCATGGCGATCCGACCAACTTTTTCCGGCCGGTGTGTCCTCGATCCCGGCTGCGTGCGTAGCCAGATCGGTCCGCACCGGCTGGATGCCGACCACATGCGCGTTCGCTCCGAGATAAAAGATTTGCGCGGCGAGCGCATGGGTAACCGCCACGATGGCAACATCAGGCTGCTCGCTCAAATTGAGCCGCAGCCCCAAGGTCCGGTGCGCGGTCAGGTCGCGAACAAGGGCGTCGGATAGCCGTTTGTTCTCGTCTTCCTCATCGCTCGCGCCCTCGTCGTCCTCGTCATCCGGCGCGCCCTCCTCGCCATCCCGATCGTCCTCATCTCGCGCCTCGGCGCCGCCTTCCGGATCGGTTTCGGCCCCGGGCTTCTCGTCCTCCGGACGGATGAAACCCCGCTCGACCCGCACCGTACCGTCGTGATTGAGGACCACGAAGGCACCACCGCGCGCGACGTCGGCGGCATCGTAGGCCTGCCGCTTCGCCTCCAGCCGCTCGATCTCAGCCTCCAGTTCGCCGAACCGCGCGTCCACGTCGTCGGGCAGTTCCTCGGCCGTCTGATGCTGCTCGGTCAGCCGGTCGAACTCGCTCTGAACCGCCTGAAGGGAGGCCTGATCTTCCGCCGACAGCTCGACCGGATGCGGGTAAACGCGGCGCATGCCAAGGGCATGCGGGAAGTCGAGATGGGCTTCCGTCCACCGCCATCCCTCGGCCGCCCGCAGGGCATCTGCCTCGCGGCCGAGCCTTGCGGTCACCAAGAGATCGAGCAGCGAGACGTCTTCCAGATAGCCGCCACGATCCTCGGTAAAGAGGTCGCGCAACACCGTGCCGCCCGCCTCCGTATAAGCCTCGAGCCCGACGAAACGCGCCCGCCGATCCGTGGCTGGAACGTGGGTTTCGGTGAGCAGACGGCGAATGGTGGCAGCATCCGGGTCGAAGGGCAGGCGCTCATGGACGGCCTCCTGCCGGGCATGATCATCCGTGATGGCAAACGCCATCAGCTGCTCAAGGGTCAGATCGCCGTCGCGATAGAGCTGCACCAATCTGGGCGAAACCGCGCCCAACCGCAGGCGCTGCCGCACCACATGCGCGGTGACGCCGAAGCGGGCCGCGATCTCCTCCGCACCGAGCCCGCGCTCATCCGCGAGCTTCCGGAACGCGTCGAACTCGTCGGCCGCGATGCATCCGCTCCCGGGTGACATTCTCGTCCAGGCTGATCTCGTGGGGATCGTTCGCGGTATCGATGACGCAGCGGATCAGCTCATTTTTCTTGATCTCCTTGCGCTTGACCCTCAACAGCTGAGCCAGCCGACGGCCCTCCCCGATGGTCACGCAGAAGAACCCGGTAGCCGCCCCCTCGCCATCGACCTCCGGTTCAACCACCAGATTCTGCAGGATGCCCTTGACGGCGATGCTCGCCGCCAAGGCCTCGATCGCCGCCTCGCTGTGCGGCATCTTGCGCGCATTCTTCGGCGACTTCTTGAGCTTGCCGAGCGGAATGCGAACCTCTGTTCCATCAGGTATTCCAAATGTTTTGGCCGACATGATCATTCTTCCTTTTGCTTCCATGGGTGCAGGGCGCACTCCGCGCCTGCGCCCCTGCCCGTCGGCGAGACCGGGGGTAGCAAGTGCCAGGGCGACCCGAGTGGAGGGGTATCGCCCGCCCGATGAGGGCCGCTTCGCAAGAAGCGGGTCTGCACAAGCGTGCGTCCATGTCGTCCAACGTTGTCAGAGCGAGAACAGCGCGGAAGACCGGGGAGACCGCTCGGGTCGGCGCCGGCACAAGCCGGCGCTTCACCCTGGTGCGCGCGAGGGGCAGCGCCCATAGCCTCGACGATGAGAACGCTGCGCAACCCGAAAGAAGTGAAATCAAGCCAAGAGTGACAAGATCAAAGAGCAGCCGACGACAGGGCAGTGATAGCGACGCGGGCATGCAATGCACGCGGGCACCGAGGCGACTGCGGTCGCGCGACCGGTTAACAAGGCACCCGAGCGCGGGACAGTGATAACGACGCCGGCATGCAATGACGGCGGGGCCTGCGGGCGAGTGCCTCCGGCGAGCGACTCATTATTATCTATTTCTTACTTGCGCGAGGGATCGAACCGGATGGCCGAGACGGATGCGGCTCGGTTCACGAGAGCCCGGTCCGCGACAAGCGGACGCGCCCCACCCAACGAAGAACGACCCGCTGGACAGACCACAATCGCCTGTCAACAAGCGCAGTCCTGTCCTGAAGGGAGCAACAAGAAGTCCCGAATGCGTGTCCGCAAATCCGCCCGCGAGACACCACCATTGACGGGCAGCTCGCCCATGCGCAATTGGCGAAGAGGGGCCCCCGGCAAAACTTCTGATTCCGCGACGGAAGAAATATCTAGTGCAACATAAGTTCACTCGTAAGGAACACGGCAACGCAACTTGCGCGCAAGCTCAAGGAAGAGCCGCCAATCGCAGTGAAAGGAAAGGTATGGAACAGTCCCCCCAGGTCGGTGACAGGATCACCGACAAATCAGCCTCGCCCGATGACAGCGTTGTCCGCGACTGGATCGGACCGGGTGCGTTCAAGCATTGGACCCACCTCCAGAACTGGATCGAGAAGTTCTACCCCGGCATTTTCGCGCCGGAATGGCTCTATGGCGGCAAGAAACGCGGTTGGTCGCTGCGCTACAAGAAGACAAAAGCGTTCTGCACTCTCCTGCCTGAATACAAGCGGTTTTCGGCTGTGGTGGTCTTGGGAAGAGCGGAACGAGAACAATTTGAAGAGCGGCGATATGTGTGGCGGTCGCGGTTGATCAAGCTTTATGATGAAGCCAAAACATACCCAGACGGGAAGTTCCTGACAGTAGCGATCTCGTCGGCCGATGACCGACATGATGTGACTGAGCTTTTAACTATGAAGCGCCCTCCGCAATCGCGCCGTTGAAAGCCACGGAAACCCCAAGCTTCGCGACCGGCTCGGCGACGCTGGACCTTCGGAAGCGCAAGACGACGCTGTCCAGCAGTTAAAGTACATCGTTCGCAAGTAATGTGGAACGCTGCAGCGCTCGTGCCGGAGCGTCGTGGCTGCATTCCTCATTGCTATAGACACCATACATACTGGCTATTGGAAAGCTTCGCCTCGTATTGCGATCAATCCGCACCACTTTCGCGGATTCATGAGTGATGTTGATTGGCTCACTGCTCACTCCCAGCGTGCTCAAGAGGCATTCATGGCTTTCACACTCAAGATCAATGGCTCGCTTCATGAGGTCGATGTCGACGGCGATATCCCTTTGTTATGGGTGCTGCGCGACGTGCTCGGCATGACCGGGACCAAGTTTGGTTGCGGCCAGGCGCTGTGCGGCGCGTGCACCGTGCATGTCGATGGTCAGCCGGTCCGATCCTGCCAGACGTCGATCGATAGCATCGGCAACAGTGCGGTCATCACCATCGAAGCGATCGGCCGCACGCCGCAAGGAGCCGCGTTGCAAAAGGCCTGGCTGGATCTGGAGGTCGTGCAATGCGGCTACTGCCAGTCCGGCCAGATCATGTCGGCGGCGGCATTGCTCAAAAACACTCCGAAGCCGAGCGACACGGATATCGACGCGGCGATGTCGGGGAATGTCTGCCGTTGCGGCACCTATCAGCGCATCCGTGCGGCTATCAAGCAAGCAGCGGGAGTTTGAGCTCATGGATATGCCGATTCTGAAGGACCGCGCCGAAGACGACATGGCAATTTCACGGCGCGCGTTTGTTCGGGGCGCAGGCTTGCTGCTCGGTTTTGCGCTGAGCGGTGCCGGCACGGAGCCTGTGTTCGCGGCACCTGCGTCACGAGTGGTCGAAAACGAGGTCACGGGTACCTTCGCGCCGAACGGATTTATTCGGATCAATCCGACCGGCGCTGTGACCCTGATCATGCCAATGGTCGAGATGGGACAAGGGGTTTACACGTCGCTCTCGATGCTTCTCGCGGAAGAACTGGAAGTGAGGCTTGACCAGATTCAGGTACAGCATGCACCGCCAAATCATGCGCTTTACGTCAATTCGATCATCGGCATCCAGAATACGGGCGGTTCCGCCTCCATCCGCGCCTTCTGGACACCGCTTCGCCTGGCGGGCGCGGTAGGTCGTAAATTGCTGATTGCGGCGGCCGCCAAGCGGTGGAATGTCGATCCGGCGACTTGTCGCGCCGGCAACGGCGTCGTGTCCGACGCTTCGGGTTCGAAGCATCTGAGCTATGGCGAGCTTGCGGAAGCTGCTGCGAAATTGCCTGTGCCGCCGGCGGCTGACGTCAAATTGAAGGATCCGAAGGATTTCACGCTGATCGGTACTCGCGCCAAGCGCGTGGATTCTCCGATAAAGGTCGACGGACGCGCGCTCTACGGTATCGATACGCGACTGCCGGGCTTGAAGGTCGCAGCGGTTGCTATTTCGCCTGTGCTCGGTGGCAAGGTGAAGGCGGTGAACGAGAAGGCCGCACTGGCGGTGAAGAATGTCCGGCAGTTCGTCAATATCGGCGAAGCCGTCGCCGTGGTGGCGGATCACATGGGGGCGGCGAAGAAGGGTCTCGAGGCCGCCGCCATCAGGTGGGACGATGGCCCGAACAGCAAGATCAGCAGTGCCGATATCGTACTGCAACTGGAGGAAGAATCGAAGAAGCCGGGCGCTGTTGCCCGTCACGTCGGCGATGCCCGAAAGGCGCTTGCGGACGCTGCGCAACGGGTTGACGCCGTCTATCAGGTGCCTTTCCTGGCCCACGCGACGATGGAGCCGATGAACTGTACTGTTCATCTGCGGAAGGATCGTTGCGACATTTGGGTCGGTACGCAAGCGCCTACGATCACGCAGTCCCAAGTGGCCGAACTCACCGGCCTGCCAAAGGATGCGGTCAAAGTCCACAATCATCTGATTGGAGGCGGCTTCGGTCGAAGGCTGGAAGCCGATGGCACGATTCTCGCCGTCAAGATCGCCAAGCACGTCGACGGCCCGGTGAAGGTAATCTGGAGCCGCGAGGAAGACATCCAGCACGACATGTATCGGCCCTACTATTTTGATCGGCTGTCGGCAGGACTTGATACGACTGGCCAGCCGGTCGCCTGGACGCATCGGATCGCCGGCTCCTCGGTCATGGCGCGCTATTATCCCCCTTATTTCAAGGACGGATTGGACCCCGATGCCGTGGAAGCGGCGGCCGACCCGCCCTATGCACTGCCCAATATCCACGTCGACTTCGTCCGTGTCGAGCCCCCTGGTGTCCGGACGTCGTGGTGGCGCGGCGTCGGACCGACTCACAACGTTTTTGTGGTCGAAAGCTTCATCGATGAGCTCGCTCATGCCGCGAAACAAGACCCCCTCGCCTATCGCAAGAGATTACTTCGCCACAATCCGCGAGCGCTCGCTGTTCTGTCGCTTGCAGCGGAAAAAGCGGGATGGGGATCCCCCCTTCCGACGCGGCATGGCCGCGGAATTTCGGTACAGTTCGCATACGGAAGTTACACATCGCAAGTCGCCGAGGTCAGCGTCGGCGTCGATGGCTCTGTCAAAGTCAGGCGCATCGTCTGTGCGATTGATTGCGGCATGTACGTCAATCCGGATACAATCGAAGCACAGATTCAAGGCGGCACGCTTTTCGGCCTAACCGCCGCTCTCCATGGATCAATCACTTTCAAGGATGGACGGGTCGAGCAGAGCAATTTCGACAGCTATCTGCCGATGCGTATCGACGAGGTCCCGGTGGTGGAGACGCACTTGATCAAGAACGCAGAGGCTCCGGGCGGCATTGGTGAAGCTCCGACAGCCATCGTGAGTGCTGCAGTGACCAATGCGATCTTCGCCGCGACCGGCAAGCGTGTACGCAGCCTGCCGATCGATACGGATTCGCTGAAGTCGTCATCCTAGGTCCTTGCCATTCATCCCGCATGACAGCTTTCTTGGCGCGTTCATCGCGTGCCGCGCTTTTCGATGGTGGCGTCGAAGACTCGTCGCAGCATCTCGACCTGAAGGCGGTTCAGGATTGATCTGCAAACGTTTCACTTCCATACTCCGGTACTCTGATCATGATTGCGCCATCGGGCACGGGAGGAAGGCCGAGCAGTGGTAGGAGCGAGAATGGCGACGCTCCCATTGATCCTTGGAGAACAGGCGTAGGAGCACTATCGGCGCCAGTAGCCAGCAATAAAGGGCCGGTCTCATGCACACGAAAGCGGTTCCAAAGCACGCACTCACCAGGCAGAACGTGTTGCTGTCCACGGGGTCCACGGTGAAATTGTCTACAACGGACCTCGACAACCTAATGCAGGCGCTCGACATCGATGTCATCGCGCTGACCGAGATCCTGGTGCCCCACGGCCACCGGGTGAAATTTGGGACGATTGACGTACCCGGAATCCACTACAACTTGAGTGGCGTGGGACACATATCGATCAACGGCGGACCAGCGATACCGTTGAGCCCTCATTTGCTCATCATCGTGCCGCCAAACACTCCCTTCATGATCGAGGTTGACGGTGGGAGCGGCCCACCGAAGCTCATTTCGAAAGACTGCTGGACCCATCAGGAAGGCATTCTCCGCGTCGCAGCGCCGAATGAGCGACCCGAAATCGTCCAGGTATGCGGCTTTTTTAACGCATCCTTTGGTCAATCGGTGAGGCTGTTCGGAGAACTCCGCGAACCAGTGATCGAGCAATTCGAGCCGGCTGACAAAATCGACTTGAAGCTTCGCGAGGCTATGGACGAGCTGCTGCAGCAAGAGGTCGGCGTGGGAGCCATGACAGCGTCTCTTCTCAAGCAGATCGTCGTCTCTTTGGTGCGGCGGTCCCTGAGGTCTTCCCAGCGGTGGACCGAGCGATTCTCGATACTTGCCGACAGGCAGGTGACCCGTGCTTTTGCGGATATGGTGGCGCGGCCGGGAGCAGCCCATTCAGTTCAAAGCTTGGCGCACAGTGCGGGATTGAGCCGCTCGGCATTTATGGCTCGCTTCTCGGCCATCTTTGGACAATCGCCGATGGCCATCTTGCGGGACTTGAGGATGCGCCAGGCCGCAGTCGATTTGACGACGACGACGATGCCGATCGACGTCGTAGCTCTTAATGCGGGGTACGAGAGCCGTTCAAGCTTTGTGCGGGCTTTTCGAAAGGCGTACAAGCGAGATCCGAGCGACTATCGGCGGACAGCCGGCGAGCGCAATGCCCGGCAGGATGTCTGAAACGACCTGTTTAGCGCGCGCGGGCCGGTCACCCAATCTCCAAACAACGATGGCCGTCGCTGTGCGCTCTGCAATGGCAACCGAAGCGCAATTGCCCGAAGGTCTGATGGTTGACGTGAGCGGCCAAGTCACGAATCCTCTGAGAAACTGGCGACATTACGCTTCAAGTTGGCCGCGGCGAAGGCATATCCCCCGGAAGCACCATCAACGAAGTGCACGTGATCGGGTCTCGTGGGTGATGGCACATAGCACGTCAGATTCGCAGCCTTCTGTCGGTGCGTCCCGAAAAAGCAGGCGCCTCGTCGCTGGGCCTCCTCCAGGCGCGCGCCTATCGCATCGGCGAGCTCGGATGAGCAATCCACCGTCATGCGCAGGCCGTCATCGAATTTTCGGTAATCTGTATTCTCCACAAGCTCACGTCGGAACCGCGCTTCATCAAAGCCTTCAATCGGAGGCCCCGACCGGGCGCCTACCCAAGCCAGAACGGCGCGCCGGGACTCCGCGACCCAGGTCGCAAAGAGCATCTTCCGCCTGCTTTCCTTGATAGCATGATCAAGATAGTCGCCCGTCATTGCGGGAAGCGGACCTTCGGCGGGCAGCGGACGCAGGTCGAGATCGTTGGAACGAAGCGTTTGCAGGAGCTCCTTTATAGTTTCCGCGAACAAAGCCGGATCATCGCGCGAAATGACGATAAGAGACAGAATGATGCCGTTCTTGGTATCGATCGGGGCAAATCGGCACGAGAGACCTGTGAGGTCGGCTGAAACTCCGAAAGGCGCGCGTGGAACGATGTATCTGCCTTCCTTGAGTTCGCGCTCGGCCCAGGCAAGCCCCCCGCCGGCGAACATCGCGTAGCTGACATTCGAAGAGGGCGCGAAGCGGGCGACCAGGACGTCCAAGTGCTGAGCGCGAATGTCTACGACCGGAATGACCGCAACGCGCAATGTGAGATCCAACACGTCTTCAGCCCAAGCGGCAGTTCTTGCCAGGGTATCCTTGACAACGGACGAACGGGCGCCGGGCGCTGCGATGCTCGCGCCGTCGCCTCCGAAACTGGACGGAAGATGTAGGTCTGGTAGTGCATTGCTGATGGCGGCAAGAACCGCCGCGCCGGCCGTATTCACATCTCGGTACCGTCCTTGTTCAATCGCTTTGGTCGAATGGCTGACATCTGTAACGGCGATGATCCAGTCTTCCGGCAGCGGGCGGTACAGATCTCGCTGCATTACGTCATCGAAGGAATCGAAGGGCACAAGCGCCCGATAGAAACCGTCGCCTGATCGATTCAACATCGTCTGTAGACCCTCCGGTCGTCTTCGGAGTTCGGAGCCAGGCGCAGTTTCGCTGTTCGATAGCCTTGCCGGAGCTTCTCAGGTGCGCTTCAGATCCTCGACCAGCATCGCCGTCGCATGGCGTGCGAGCGCCTGGGTTGGCGCGTTGGTATTGCCGCTGGTGATGTTCGGCATGATCGAGGCGTCGATCACCCGAAGGCTGTCGACCCCGCGGACCCTGAGCCTGGCGTCGACCACCGCTCGCTCATCCTGTCCCATCCGGCACGTTCCGACCGGGTGCCACATCGTCGTTACGACGCGCTTCACCCATTCGCCGATCTCCGCGTCCGACTGGATATGCGGACCGGGATCCATCTCTTCCTCGATCACCGACGCCAAAGACTCCTGGGCCATAACCTCGCGGATCGCCCGTACTGATTCCACCGCGGCCTTCAAGTCTTCCGCCTCGCCGACGAAGTTTGGATTGATGAGGGGCATCGACGTCGGGTCGCTGTCGGCCAGCCGCACCCAGCCGCGGCTCTTGGGCTGAAGCACCACGAGCTCGAAGGTGACGCCCGAGCGGTTGCCTGTCGGACCGAGTTGCTCGTTCAAAATGATAGGAGCGTGGTAGCATTGGATCGTGGGGTCGGCGGCGAAGTCTGACGGGCTCCAGTGAGTAACCGTCTCAATGCCGTTGCCCGACGCGGGGCCGTCCTTGGTGACGAGATACCGCAGGCCGGCCTTAATTGTGCCGAGTCCCTGAGCGGCGGCCTGATAGCCGAGATCTCCCTTCACATAGGCGCGAACCGGGACCATCGGGTGGTCGTGGAGATTTTCGCCAACTCCCGGAGAATCGACGACTACCGTGATGCCGTGTCGCCGGAGCTGCTCGGCCGGTCCAATGCCTGAGTGCATGAGAATTTTGGGGCTATGAACGGCCCCGGCCGACAGAACGACCTCGCCAGCCATGATCCTCTCTAGGCCGTTATCCTTCAGTTCGATCCCGACAGCCCGCTTGTCGTCGACGAGAATCCGAACGACGGTCTTGCCGGTGAGAAGTGTGACACGGCCCGAGGCGAGATACGGACGCAGATAAGCGTCGACCGCGCTACACCGGCGTTGATTTCCGACCGTCGACTGCACCGGCGAGACGCCGATCTGGCTCTCGCCGTTATAGTCGGGATTGTAGGGCAGCCCATATTCCTGGAACGCCTTGAGACAATGTTGATTCAGCTCGTTGATGCCCTTGGGCAACTGGACCGCCAAACCGCCGCTGATGCCGTGATATTCATCATGGAAGGTGTCGTTGCGTTCCTGCGCAATGAAGACGGGAAGCAGGTCTTCATACGACCATTTGCCAGTGTCGCCGACCGCATCCTGCCACGCGGCGAAGTCGCGTATCTGACCACGGACGTAGCACATCGCGTTGATCGAGGAGCCGCCGCCGAGCACCTTGCCCGAACGATATGCCCTTTTCTTGCCATGCTGGGGAACCGTCTCATACTTCCAGACATGCCGGTCGTGGACCAATATATTGGCGAAGCCGGCGGGGATGTGGATGAACGGATCGCGATCCAAGTCGCCCGCTTCGATCAGCGCAATCGATACATCGGTGTGTTCGGCGAGATAACTCGCGACGACGCAACCGGCCGCACCCGCGCCGACAATAACGATGTCGTATCTCTCCTGGGACATCCGTATCTTTCTCTTTCGCGCCATTTTTAGTCCAATCTCGCCCCGAGTGCCGCGCTATCGCGGCACCCGGTTCGGAGATTGATTAGACCTTGCTCTTGGAGGGTGATCCTTCTCGACCGGCGAAGGAAATCACCTCTCGCCATGGAGTCGATAGACGATCGTTATTGACGCTTCACCACACCGCGCGATGGCGTACGCTGAGACAGAGCAGGTGACGCACTGTTGTCGCTTTTAACCCGCCGCGCGCCTACCCAATGTCGAGCACGTAGCGAGCTGTTCCTCAGGCGCATTCAAGACTGTCGTCGTGAGCAGAACGGCGGCAGCGAGAACCCAGTAGTACCACGCATCGAGCCCGACGAACTTGAACGCAAACGGGGCGATGATAAACAACACGCCGACGGCGCGATCGACCCAAAGGTGAAGCCAGTAGGGAATGATGCGGACGAGCCCGGTGGGATGGTCAGTCAGGGCGGCCAAGAGCAGCGCGGTCGCACCGACAACGACCGAAAGCCACGTTGCGACCGGGTTGTTCTGACCGAGATCCAGCACGAAAGGCGCTGCGATCAAGAGGATAGCGACCGGATAGTCGATCAAGTAAGCATGAATGGATTTGGTGATGAAGCGAAGCGACATCGCTGTCTCCTAGTTGTTGGATTTGTTTAGTTGAGCGGGTCCTTACGGTGCGGAGAGTGCATCACCCGACGGTGATCAGGACGATTGCGCCGCCCTGCGCTGTAGCACTTCGTTCAACCGTCACAGGTCAGCCCCGTTGGACGAACAGTAAGCAGGCACGCGAACCATTAGAAATGCCCGGTCGTTATCGTTTCCATTCCGCCTCACTCAGCGCCGGGGAGGCGAGGTTTGTGTGTGCGTGGCGTCGGCCACCAAGTCGAGAATGGTGCTTCAGTGTCCCGCTATCGCAGCCCAAGGACTACGTCATCCGCTCATTCCCGGGTCGCCGCCCTATTCTCGTCCTTGCTCCTTTAACCCGGAGCCCATAGCCCAGAGCGGCCCGATCTTGCCGGAGTATGTCGTCAATCGGGTCGGACGAGATGCTCGCGAGCTGCCACTGCGCCTTCCCGGGTGGAATGGCTCGCTTCTATTGACCTGACGCGTTCCACGGCACGTCAGCCCTCGAACTGCTGCGTTGCTTCATGCGCGGCGCGTTGGGCTGGCTTTTTGAGTGGCAACAGCGAGGTATGCGCTGCATGCCGTCCCACTGAACTGCAATTTCACGTCGTTCGCACAACGGATGACCAGTCGCGAAGGCGCGTGACCTTGACGAAAGCGTCAAGCGCCGGCGAGTAGCGGCGCCCCTGCACGGCCAGTAGCCGCACCTCGCGCGAAGCTAGGTCGCCTTCGAGCGGGATAGTCTTGAGCACCGGAAGATGCGGCATGTGCTCGGGCGCGAGCATTACGCCGAACCCAGCGGCGGCCATATGCTGCAGGTGCAAGTCGTTGCCGCTGCGGTGGCCGAGGTGAAGCGGCGTCTCAGGAAAATAGGCCTGCTGGATTTTTGCTGCCACGTCGCAGTCGGCACGTTCCAGCAGGATGGTCTCACGGAGGTCCTCGATGCCGATTGAGGGACGGTTTGCCAGCCGATGTGTCGGCGCGAGGACCGCGACATAGCGCTCCTCGAACAGCGACCAGTCGTCGATCCGGTCAGGCATGTCCCGCACGTCCCCGACCATTGCCGCGCTGATCTCCCCCTTAAGCAAGAGGTTGACAAGCTTCTCTGCTGCTCCTTCACGCAACTCGACGTGAAGTCCGGGGACGCCCCTCGTGGTCTCGGCGATCGAGTCGAGCACGAGCGACGCCGAGATCGAAGGAGCAAGGCCGATCTTCAAGGGCGCGACCTCTTTGCGTTGGAAATCCCGGGCCCTGCGGCGCACCGTCTCCGCCGAGGCGAGTGTGCGCTCCAGCATCGGAAGGACTTCCTTTCCAAGGTCAGTGAGCTGCGTCAGCCGACGCTCGCGGTAGATCAACTGGCCGCCGAGTTCCTGCTCGAGCTTCTGCACCCCCTTGGTCAGCGCGGGCTGCGCGACATTGCATTGCTCGGCCGCGCGGGTGAAGTTGAGCGTAGATGCGACGGCGAGGAAATAGCGAACCTGATGAAGCTCCATCGTTGATTCTCCGTCAAGTCGCGGCGAGTCTTGAGATGCTACGATGACCCGACACCGTCGCATCCCATCTTGACGGCTTGGGGTATTACGGTCGATTCCGCGAAGGTACCGTGAAGTTCACTTGTTGCTAATTGTGCTAAGCGTTCGCTTAGACGCAAGACGTAAACGGCGCGCGCCCGGAACCGCTAGCCGGATAAGCGCACCAATTGGAGATGTCGGCACAGCAAGAGGCCGCAGAAATGCACCCTCACGCGAAGCGCGGAATAGACACCTTCTGGGTTCAGGAGCTGTGCGGGTGATGGAGACCTTCGTTGAGAAGGTCCGCCATTCGGCTGAGTTCGGGAAGCGAACGCGCCTTCATCTTCCGCATCAAATTCACTCGATGCACCTTCACCGTGGATTCGGAGATGCCGATATCGTTGGCAACTTGCTTGTTGAGGCGGCCGGCCACGACGCCGAACATGACTTCACGCTCTCGGGAGCTGAGTGTGTCGAAACGCTCCTTGAGCGCGGCCACCGCGCTTTCACTCTCTCGACGGGCACGATCGCGAGCTAGGCCTGCCTCGACGGCATCAAGAAGATCCTGATCACGGAATGGCTTTGTAAGGAACTCAATCGCACCGCCCTTCATCGCTTGCACGGTCATCGGCACGTCGGCATGTGCTGTGATGAAGATGATCGGCACTTGCCTGTTTGCGGCGACAAGGTCGCGCTGAAGCTCAAGACCGCTGCGTCCCGGCATTCTCACGTCGAGCACCAAGCAGGTAGGACCGTCCGGCGGATCGGCCTTGAGAAAATCGGAAACAGACGAAAATTGTCGGGCAGGCAAGCCGACTGTCCGCAACAGCCGCGCGACCGAGTCGCGAAACTCCGGATCATCGTCGATTACCAAGACACTGGGATTTGCTTCACCCACTCTCGGCATCCTGCGTTGGCAAAGCGCTCTCCTACTACCAACATCATTCTATGCCCAATCGACCGCAAGAAACAATGCTTGTCGCCTAAGCGGACGGCCGAGAACCTAAGCCATCGCTTAGGAACGGTAACATTGCGTTATTGAGGAAAGTCGATGACATTAAGCCGCATGCTGCGCGAGGTCTTGCCGTGCCGCTCTGCGGAGGCGCTTGGAACCCGCAATGGTGAATCGAACACTGATATCAATCGTCGACGACGACCAGCCATATCGTGAGTCAATGCGAAAGCTCATAACGTTGCTGGGCTACACCGTCGAGGCATTTCCGTCGGCGGCCGATTTTTTGGCATCGCGTGTCTTGCCTGAAACCACTTGCCTGGTCACCGACGTTAATATGTCCGGAATGACCGGTGTCGAGTTGCACCGGCGCTTGGTAGATGCGGGTTACGCGATCCCGACGATCCTTATTACTGCTTACCCCGATAAGGTCGCCAAGGATCAAGCGCTAAAGGATGGAGTTGTTTGCTACCTCAGCAAGCCGTTGGACGACGAAGATCTCGCCCGGTGCCTACGTTCGGCTCTGCAGCCTGGTTTCGCCAGCTGAAGACCATTCATGAGCCGTGTTCGTGGGCAACGTGAATTGAAAAACGGCGCCGCGAGGTTCGTTTGCTTCCGCCCACAACTTGCCCTCGTGGGCGTGAATGATGGAGCGGCAAATCGCCAGGCCCATCCCTGTTCCACTGGACTTCGTGGTGTAAAAGGCGTCGAAGACTTGATCGAGATGCTGCGCGTCAATCCCGGGCCCCGAATCACGCACGGTAACGAGGGCGCCTGCCTGATCCTGCTCGGTGCTAATCAACAGATGTCGTGGCCCTTCATCAACCGAACTCATTGCTTCGACCGCGTTCAAAATCAAGTTCAGCAAGACCTGTTGCAGCTGAACGCAATCCCCCACAACCGGAAGAAGTTCATCCGCGAGCCGCGTATGGACTGAAACGCCGTTCCTGTGAACGACGCTTTGCGCCAGTACAATTACTTCGTCGATAGCCGCATTGAGATCAAACCGCTCCTTTCGCAGAGGCGCCTTCTTGATGTGATCACGCATCCGTCCGATGATATCCTTTGCTCGATCCGCGTCCCTGACAACGCAAGCGAGCGCTTCCTTGATCTCATCCAGATTTGGCGGTTTCATCTCCAAAAAGCGCATCCCCGCACGGGCGTTGTTACGTGCGGTAGCGATCGGATGCAGAATTTCGTGAGACAACGAGGCCGCCAATTCTCCCATCACGCTCACGCGATTCATATGAGCGAAATCCAGTTCGAGCTGGCGCAGCTTTTCGCGTTCGTCCTGCGCACGCCTTCGTTCCGTCACATCGACGCTTGTGGCGATAGCCTCAACCGGTGCGCCCTGGGGGGAAAACACAAGATGGCAGGTTCCTTCGATCAATTTTACTATTCCATCAGGTAAGAGGAGTCTGAATTCGGCCCTCAAACCTCTTCTCTGGTGCACGGCCTCCTGAACCGCTCCTGACACCCTGTCGCGGTCCTCTGGGTGGATGCGTCGCCACACATCGTCATGGCTTGGAAGGCCCTGCAGTGGATCAAACCCCCAGATCCTGTAGCACTCGTCCGACCAATAAAGGAAACGCTTTGTTGTTGCGTCGTAGATCCAGTTGCCGGTGCGGCTCAGTCTCTGTGCTTGGCTGAGCGCTTCCTCGATGCGCTTGCGCTCGGTCAAATCAAGCACGAATGCGAGGCCCTCGTCGCCACCTTCTTTAACTAAAGCGGCGCCAACGAGCACAGGAACGCGAGTGCCGTCTTTCCTAATATACTCCTTCTCGTAGGGCGGCACTATCCCGGTTGAGTTCAGTTTCGCCAGAGTCAATGTGTCGCGCTCACGCCATTCGGGCGCGGACAGCTCGGTCCAGCGTACGCGGCCCGAGACCAACTCCTCACGGCTATATCCTAAGATGTGCAGAAACGCGTCGTTTGCTTCAATAATCCTACCTTCGCGGTCGGCAATGATGATCCCAATGATGTTCGCATCGACCAAACGCCGGATCTTGCGTTCGCGGTCTTCAATGTCGCGATAAAGCCGTGAATTATCGAGCGAGATCGCCGCCTGCGACGCAAGCACTTTCAACAAAGCGACGCGATCCGATGTAAACACCCCGGGCGCCAGATTATTCTCCAAGTAGAGAATGCCCGTAAGGTTTCCTTGATTGATCAATGGAAAACAGAGAATAGAACGAAGATGGCCTTCAACCAGGTACGGATCGGACGAAAATGGATTAAGGGATGATGCGTCGTCGAGAATCACGTTTTCTTGGGTGTGCAGGACATGGTGGAGCATCGTCTCCGGCAGCTCAGTCGCGGCCACCTCCTCGTCGCGCAGATGCACGATCACCAAATCGCCGTCGGTCGTCGCCTCGGCGGCAATTCGCTGCACGTCCGCTCGTAAAACAATCAACAAGCCCCGTTCGGCGCCGGCCTGCTCGAGCGCTGTCCGCATAAGCGTTTCGAGCAGCTTCTCCAGAACAATCTCGCTCGATATCGCTTGTGACGCCTTGATCACCGTCGCGAGGTCGAGTTGTTCGGCAGACGCTGCGATCGTTTTTGTCGGGGCAGGTGTGGGCCCTTCCATCCTGACGCGCGGATACATCGCGTAGAGATGGCGCACCTTGCCGTTCGCGCCCCAGCGCAGGTAACAGTCCCGAGCGTTTCGCAGATAAAGGTGCGTGATTTGATCGAAGCCGCTGCTGGTGTAGAAGCGTGCAGCCAACTCGTTGGCAAGCGCCTCGTTGTGGACAAAGCCGCTCGCCTGCGCCGAACGTATCGCGTGTTCGTAGAGGTTCATTGCAGCGAATGCGCGGCCATCAATTCGGGCAATCTCCGCATCAACCAACGCCGCGCGGTCCGCGAAGTTTTCCGGACATGCCGCGGCCCAGCTGGCGAGCTGGCGGTGATGAAGAGCCAGCGCCTCCAAGATTGACACCCGCCGGTCTGCAGGCGCCAAGTCGTAGAACGCCGCGTATGACAAGGCGCTGTAGAAGTGATAATCGGCGGCCTCCATGATAGTGAGAGAGAGGCTCAAAAGGGGTCGCGCCCTCGATGCGGCATCAATCGCTGCCGGGTAGTCACCAGCCATAAAGCGAGCCTGCAACTTGCAAATCCAGTACAAGCATTGGCCGGCCGTCCCTTTCGAGGCGCCCACGAAATCGCGTTCGAACCGTTGCTCATCAAACTGATCGTGATCCAAAGAGCCGAATCTTATCGTCTTGCCGCGCAGCATCCGCACTAATGCGACCGCCACACTGATGAATTCGACGTCCGTGCCAAGCTGTACTTGCCGAAACCTTGCCCTCTCAGCTTCTCGTTCGATGTCGACGAGCGCGTCGCCGACTGTAAGAAGATTGAGCACCCTTAGATGGGAGCAGATGCGCGCATACACGAGGTCGCCGGTTTTCCGCGCCGCATCGAATGCACGATCCATAAGTTCGCAGCACGCCCGGATATGCTTCCTCCACGGCATGACCATATTTCCGAAATTCAGATAGACGCCCGCTTGGAAACGCCACAGTGCTCGCTCCTCGACGAGTTCATAGGCGAGCCGCCCGACGCGATATGCGCCCTCATAGTCACTGAACCGTAGCCCGACGATCATTCCAAGCCGGGCATAGGCGACCGCAGACGCATCGCTGTTGCCACTATCCAAGGTAAGACGGAGCATTTGGCAGACCACGAGCGTGTAGAGATTGAAGTCGGTGTATTGCGCCGGCGAAGAAAGCCGATTCAAAACATCCAGCACGACGAGAGACGCCGAGTCGGTCATGATGGGAAGCGCCTTCAGCTCCTCGCTCGTGCGCCGGTTGAGTTCCGACCAGACACGCTGGTACGCTTGGTGCGCTTCCTCATCCGTCGGATGCGGCGACCAACTGATCCCTAGATAACTTAGGTAATCAAGACCGACCGCGACCGCGCGGCCGGGTCGATTAAGCCTGATGTAAACGTCGACACCCAGGCGCGCCACCACCGCTCGATCGCCCGCACTCGTGACGCGAGCAGACAATGCTGCGAAGTGGCTTTCTGCGTCCGAAAGCGCGCCCGTCAGTAGCTCGCATTCGGCGCGACGAAAGTCGAGTGCGAAGATAAGCTCCCTACGGCGTTCCCAGCAATCCTCTGCCAATAGGCTTCGACCTGCAATAAAGTAACTGAGCGCCGAGACGTAAGCCGTTGATGCGTTCGCGCGCCGGCCTGCCGCCAGGTTCAATTCCGCGGCCTGCTCGCGCTCTTCGATCGATTTGATCAAATGAAGAGCTCGGTTGAGCTGGTTAACGATTTCAAAGATCGCTTCGTCCCGCTTCTCCGGAGGAGTCCTCGCCGCGAGCAGCCTTCCTATTCGAAGATGCATCTCGCCACGTAGCTGATCCGGGATCAGTGCATAGGCGGCCTCTTGAACGCGATCGTGGGCGAATCGGTAGCCACCTTCCGCTTGCTCGACCATCTCCTGAAGACGAGCCGGCCACATAACCGTATCGAGCTGCGCCTCCGACATCCCGAGAACAAGCGAAAGTGCTGTGCTCTCGACAATGCTTCCAAGACAAGCCAAATGCTGCAACGCATCTTGCGTCGCGACGGGAAGCCGGCTGAGCTTTCCCACCATAAGATCCACGACATTGTCGGTGTAGCCCTTGGCGTGAATACGGTCGATATCCCAGGACCAACGCGCGCCATCACGATCGAATGCAAGTAGACCTTCTTCGGCCAGCGACGACAGGAACTGAATGGCGAAAAACGGATTGCCGTCCGTCTTGACATGCAACAGTTTCGCAAGCGGCGCGGCGCGCTCTGGCTGACAGCGAAGGGCGTCGGCGACCAGTTGACCGAGATGCTCTTGGTCGAGCCGCGAAAGCTCGATCTCAACTACTTTTCCGTTGGCGGCCTTGATGGCGTGGAGCTTTTTCATGAGCGGATGGGCGGCAGCGACCTCGTTGTCGCGATAGGCGCCGATCAACATCAGATGCTGGATATCTGACCGCAAAAGATCTTCCAGCAGATCAAGCGTCGCCGCGTCGAGCCACTGCAGGTCGTCGAGGAAGAGCACAAGTGGCTGATTCGTGCGGGCAAATACGCTTATGAAGCGACGGAATACCAGTTGAAATCGGCTTTGCGCCTGCTGTGGCGGCAACTCAGGGACCCGCGGCTGATCCCCGATGATTAGCTTGAGCTCGGGTATGAGGTCGATTAAGAGCCGCCCGTTCGATCCCAGCGCCTTTAAGAGCGCGTGACGCCAGCTCGCTAACTCCATGTCGCTTTTGCTGAGGAGGGGCCGGATGAGGCTTTGAAACGCCTGAACCAGTGTCGCGTAAGGGATATCGCGCTTGTACTGGTCGAACTTACCAGACGCGAACAAGCCGCGCGACTGCACGAGTACTCTGTGTAGTTCGTCGATGACGGAAGATTTTCCGATGCCGGAATATCCCGAAACCAGGACCAATTCCGGAACACCAGTTTTCGTGATGCGATCGAAGCAGGAAAGCAACATCGCGATCTCACGATCTCGCCCGTACAGCTTACCGGGATTCAGGAGCTGGCTCGACACGTCCTGCAGGCCGAGCGGAAATTCATCGATGCGGCGGCGGGCTTCCCATTCCGCCAGGCAGCGTCGCAGATCGCGCTCGACACCGACGGCGGTCTGATAGCGATCCTCAGGTGTCTTGGCGAGCAATTTCATAATGATCGCCGAGACCGGAGCCGGAGCACTCACAAGCCGTTCCCCTGGCGGCATCGGTCGCCTTGCTATATGGCAGTGCACCCATTCCATTGGATCGGTCGCTGTGAACGGCAGCGCGCCCGTGAGCATCTGGTAAAGCGTGACCCCGAGGGAGTAGAGGTCGCTGCGGGCGTCGATCGAGCGATTCATCCGCCCGGTCTGTTCTGGTGCCATGTATGCGAGCGTACCGGCCAAGGTCTCGGGCGGCTCGGGTGCCTTCCGCTCGCGAGACAAGCGCGACGCGATGCCAAACCCGGTGAGCCGCACGTGTCCATCCACGCAGTTCACCACAACATTGGCTGGCTTAATGTCTTTATGGATGAGCCCGTGCTGATGAAGCTTGCCCAGAGCCGAAGTAACCGCGATACCCAGAGCCAAGCACGACCCTATCTCCATAGGCCCATCGAGCAAATGGTCGAGCGGCTGACCGCCCCGATCATCTAGCACCAGCACGGTCCGGCCGGCGTCGCGCATGAGGGCTAGCGGCCGCGCGGCCCATGCCCCATCGAGTTCATCCTTCAGCTCATATTCGTGCGTGAGGCGATCGAGCGCCGGCCCAGACGGGTGGTCGGCAGCAACGGCGACGAGCATCACCGCGATCTGGTTGCCATCGTCGTCCAGTCGCCAGCCGCGGCTGAACACTCGTTCGCCGTCCTCCCAAACCGGCTGAGAGTCATTGTCCGAGCACACGACGTTAAGCGGCTGCTGCACCACCTGCGAGACTCCGGCGTCGAGCTTCACACACGAGACCTCTCCGGCCTGGAGAGAACGTACCCCGCCGGTCGAGAAATGTCAGTCATCCCTTGGTCGCGCGGACGCGGAACCTTCTCCTTCAGCAGCAGTTTAGCGATTTTGAGCCACTTGCCGACTTTATTCGCGGGGGCAGCAGCGGCTCATTCGGCCGCCGCTGTCGTCCGGGCGGCCGGCCTGCCCTCATTCTTTCCTTCGGCGAGGTTGCGCACCACCATGTAGAAGATCGGCGTGAACAACAGACCGAACAGGGTGACGCCGAGCATCCCGAAGAATACCGCAACGCCGACCGCCTGGCGCATCTCCGAGCCTGAGCCGGTCGACACCACCAGCGGCAGCACGCCGAAGATGAAGGCGAATGACGTCATCAGGATCGGCCGCAGCCGCAGGCGGCAGGCCTCGATCACAGCCTCCAGCCGAGGCCGGCCCTCGAGCTCGATGTCCCGGGCAAACTCGACGATCAGGATGGCATTTCTTGGCCGCCAGCCCCACCAGCACCACGAAGCCGATCTGGGTCAGGAT
The DNA here is from genome assembly GCF_054063995.1 of Bradyrhizobium sp. USDA 4504. Classification (NCBI taxonomy): domain Bacteria; kingdom Pseudomonadati; phylum Pseudomonadota; class Alphaproteobacteria; order Hyphomicrobiales; family Nitrobacteraceae; genus Bradyrhizobium; species Bradyrhizobium sp. USDA 4504. The sequence goes on from NZ_JBSSGV010000001.1 coordinate 6,337,093, forward strand.
GTTGACGTCTTGCCCCATGATGCGCACGCCGATGGTGGCCGCGAACAGGCACATCGGCACGATCAGGATTACCGCAAAGGGCAATGTCCAGCTGCCATATTGCGCGGCCAGCACCAGATAGACGAACAGCACGCAGATTGGGAACACGTAGAGGCCAGCACTGCCGCCTGTCGCTTGCTGATACGACAGATCGGTCCACTCGAATGAAAACCCGCTTGGCAACGTCTTGTCGGCCAGCAGCTTGATGGTGTTGAGGGCGGTCGCAGAACTTACACCCGGAGCCGGCTCGCCCTGGAGTTCAGACGCGGTGTAGAGATTGTAGCGCGCGACACGATCAGGTCCCGAAACATCCTTGAAGTCTACCACGCTGCCGAGCATCACCATGTCGCCATTGGCGTTACGGGTCCGCAGCCGCGCAAGATCAGTGGTCTCCTTGCGGAACGGAAGGTCCGCTTGCGCGGTCACATGATAGGTGCGCCCAAACAGGTTGAAGTCGTTGACATAGGTCGAGCCGAAATAGGTCTCGATCGTGTCTGTGATGCTGCCAATGGGGATGCCGAGCTTTTGCGCCTTAACGCGATCGATATCGACAAACAGCTGCGGCGTGTTGGCTGTATAGGGCGAGAACACAGAGGTCAGATTCGGCGACTTCCGTGCGGCGGCGACGAGTTCGTCGGTCGCGGCCGCGAGCAATTCGGGACCGCGTCCCTGTCGATCCTGGATACGGATGGCGAAGCCGCCACCGGTGCCGATGCCGGGCACAGCAGGCGGCGGAATGACGATAATAAAGGCGCCCTGGATCACCGACAGCCGTTTGCGCAGGTCAGCCGTGATCGCGCTGGCCGACAATCCCTTCTTTTGTCGTGCCTCCGGCTCGTCGAACACCGGGAACAACGCCGCGGCGTTTCCGGCTTGCGTGCGTGTTGCGCCAGAGAAGCCGCTGAACGCTCCAACACGGACGATACCTGGGGTATCCAGTGCAATCCGCTCGATTTCGCGGACCACCTCAGCGGTGCGCGCGAGCGACGCAGCGCCCGGCAACTGCACTGAGATGATGAGGTAACCGCGATCCTGCGCGGGGATAAAGCCCTGAGCAGTGGTGGCCAACAGCCAGCCGGCGCTCCCGATCAACGCGATATAGAGCAACAACATCGGCGCCGAATGCCGTATCACAAGGGATGCCGTCGCCGCATAGCCACTCGATAGCCGGTCGAACACACGGTTGAAGACTCCTGTGAAGACCGACCAGCCGCGCGCGATCACGTTCCAGCGCGCCGGCGGTCGCTTCTCCTCGTGCGGGACCAGGATCTGCGAGGCCAGGGCGGGTGACAGAGTCAAGGAGCAGAAGCAGGAGATTGCGGTTGCGACTGCGATTGTCACAGCAAATTGCTGAAAGAACTGCCCGGAAATGCCACCAAGGAATGCTGTTGGCACGAACACCGCGCACAGCACGAGCGCGATCGAGACAAGCGCGCCGCCAACCTCCTCCATGGTCTTGAGCGCAGCCTCGCGTCGGCTCATACCTTTCTGAAGATGTCGCTCGACATTCTCGACTACCACGATCGCGTCGTCGACTACGATGCCGACCGCCAGCACCAGACCGAACAGCGTCAGATTGTTGACCGAGAACCCGAGCGCTGCCATCACTGCGAAGGTTCCAACCAGCGATACCGGAATCGCTATGATCGGAATGATCGCAGGTCGCCATCCCTGCAAAAACACCAACACAACGATGACGACGAGTGCCATTGCCTCGTAGACCGTCTTGATCAGCTCGTGGACCGATTGGGTGATGAATTCGGTGGGGTTGTACCCAATATTGTAGTCGAGGCCCTTGGGAAAGCTCTCCTTCAGTTTCGCCATGGTGGTCGAGATTGCCTTGGCCGTCGCGAGCGCGTTCGATCCGGGCCGTTGCGTCACTACCATCGCGACCGCCGACTTTCGCAGGATGCGGCTACTCGTGGCGTAGGAAAGTGCACCGAGTTCGACCCGGGTGACGTCGCGCAACCGCACGGTCCGCCCGTCGGAGCCGGCCTTCACCACGATGTCCTCGAACTGCCTGATATCCTTGAGCCGGCCGGTGAACACGAGATTGGGCTGGAAGGCGCGATCGGCGATCGGCGGCTCCGCCATTTGACCGCCGGTGATCTGCAGGTTCTGGGCTCTGACTGCGGCGACGACATCACTTGACGTCATGCCGAGATTGGCGATCTTGTCAGGGTCGAGCCACAGCCGCATCGAGTAGTCGCGCGCGCCGAACATCTGGATGTCGCCAACTCCGTCGAGTCGCAGGAGCTGGTCGCGCACCTGCAGCAGCGCATAGTTGGAGATGTAGAGCTGGTCGAACGTGTCGTCGGGCGATAGCACGAACACGGCCATCAGGATGTCAGGTGAGTTCTTCTGCGTGACGACGCCGTTGCGCTGCACCTCTTCCGGCAGTTGCGGCTGCGCGATCGCGACGCGATTCTGTACCAGAACCTGAGCTTTGTCGAGGTCGATGCCGAGCTTGAAAGTGACGGTAATGGTCAATTGACCGTTCGAGGTCGCCTGGCTGTACATGTACAGCATGTCCTCGACGCCGTTGATCTGCTGCTCGATCGGCGCCGCAACGGTGTCGGACACGGTCTGCGCCGAGGCGCCCGGATACTGCGTGGTAACGGTGACAGTCGGCGGCACCGCCTGCGGATATTCCGAGACCGGCAGCGTCTGGTAGGCGATCGCGCCGACGATCAGGAGAACGATCGACAGCACCATCGCGAGGATGGGCTGGTTGATGGAAAGCCTGCCGAGATTCATGGCTTGGCACCTGCCGCGGGTTTGTCGCCTGCCGCCGGCGTGGCTGCTGCCGGAGCTTTGTCACCCGCCGGGGCTTTGTCACCCGCCGGGGCCTGCGCCATTTTCGGCGTCACCTTGGCGCCGACGCGGGCGCGCTGGAGGCCGTCGACGATCACGTGGTCTTCCGGCTTGAGGCCCTCGCGGATCACGCGCAGGCCCTCATCGAGCGGCCCGAGCGTGACCGCGCGGGCTTCCACCGTGTTGTCGTCCTTGACCACGAACACGATCTTGCGCGACTGGTCGGTGGCGACAGCGGTGTCCGGGATCAGCAGCGCCTCATAGGGCGAGGAGCCGATCAGGCGGACGCGGCCGAACTGGCCGGGCAGGATCGACAGATCCTTGTTCGGAATCACCGCGCGGCTGCGCAGCGTCGCGGTCGAGACATCGAGGCGGTTATCGAGGAAGTCCATCTTGCCTTCATGCGAGGGCTTGGTCTCGCCGGTCAGCGTCACCTGCACCGGGTTCGCGGTGTCGCGCGAGCTCGGTCGCCTGCCTTCGAACCACAGCTTGCTATTGCGCTGGTAAGTCGCCTCGTCGACGTCGAAATAGATGTAGATCGGATCGAGCGACACGATCGAGGTCAGCAGCGTCGCGCCGCCGTCGCTGCCCTGCACGAGGTTGCCGGGGGTCACCAGATGCCGGCTGACGCGACCGGTGATCGGCGCCAGCACGTGGGTGAACTCGACGTTGAGCTGGGCCGCCTTCAGTCCACCATCGGCTTGTGTCTCGGCTGCAAGAGCAGCCTGCAAGGCCTGACGGCGCTGGTCGACGACCTGCTCGGAGACCGCGCTGGTCTGCACCAGTGTCAGCCCACGGTCGAGTTCGCGCTTGGCAAGCTCGCCCTTGGCGCGCGCATCGGCGAGCTGGCCCTCGGCCTGCAGCACCACCGCCTCGAACGGCCGCGGGTCGATGATGTAGAGCAGATCTCCGGCGTGGACGATCGCACCGTCCTTGAACTCGAAACTGTTGACGAAGCCGCCGACGCGGGCGCGAACCTGAACCTCCTCGACCGCCTCGAATCGGCCGGTGAATTCGTCCCAGTCGGTGACCGTGCGCTTGACCGGTTGAGCAACCGTCACCGGCGGCGGAGGCGCGGCAGCCTGCGATTGAGCCTTCTCGTTGCAACCAGCGAGCGCTAGCGTCAACAGCAGGCCGATAGGTGCGTAGCCGAATCGAGAAAGGCTACGAAACGAACCGCGATTGAGCCAGAGCACTGGAGCCCGATGCTCCGTTCTATCAATCGTACTCACTTCCGTCCCTCCAAAGACCTAGGCTGTTGCAATCGAAGTACTCAACTTGCGCTGTCACCAGCGGCATCTCTCTCGATACCGGCACGACCATTGGCACCGTTATTTCCAACGACGATCGTGGACTACTTGATTTCAATGACGCGCCGACAGATCGCCGAACCTCGCCGAGACCCAAAATCGAACTCCAATCGCATCGTCATCAGACTGGAGTCGAACGCTTGCCAAAAGTTCTTCGCCCACCGCGCCACCGCCAACGGCGGGCGCGCCGCCATCTTCCGCTGCCGCAAAAGGTTGCGCCGGGTCGTAATGTCAGCCTGACCATGGTGCGACGATTTCGATCGTGTCGTTGCTGTGCATGTCGACCCTCTGCCGTTTTGATCATTCGTCGCGTTTTGCGCGTCGATCTCGGAACTGCAGGTTTAGATTCGACGATGCCTTGGAGAATGACCGCGCAATGCCAGCGGAGGAAATCACCTCTCGCCATCGAGTCGATAAACGGTCGTTATGGCCGATCGCTGCGCGAGCGTGACGCAAGATGTACCGCAAGCCGGATGGCACTCAAAGCCACCGCACCCTTATCCTGCAGAGACGGACGTCACGCGCACGGTCATGCGGATCATGCAGAAAGTCGATCGGCAGCAGATGGCGAAGGGGCGTTCACCCGGCGCGAAGGTCAGACTGGCTATTGTTACCTGAATGGACGCACGATCATGCCCGCCGAGCTGTTCACGGATTTGCTCACTGGAGACTCGACGTGCACTTCACGCCGAGCATTCCTGGCGGCTATGGATACGATACCTTTACCCGAACGGTCGTTGGATCTACCTGCTGAAAGCGCCGGTTGGACGCGGCCACCAAGGTCTCGAATGCTTTGGGATCTATTTTGTGCTGCCGCAAGCATTCGTCGAAGCCGGCGGATCAGTCATTCAAACGATCAGGCCACAATTATGACCAAGATTCGCGAAGTCGTCGTCGCAAGTGACCTCACCAACCATGGTGCGCTGGTGTGCCAGGTCGGCGACTCCCGGTTTCTCGTCGGCGGCCCAGACGGCGTCGGTCACGTCTCTTCTGGTCCCACTCCGTACGACCTTCTTAGCGCATCTCTCGCGGCGTGCACCGCTATGAGCGTTCGTTTTCAAGCTCGGCGCCAGAAGCTGCCACTGGAGCGGGTGGAGGTGAGCGTCAGCTTCCACCATGGTGCGCAAGGCAAGAAGGACTCGTTCCAGCGCACCCTGGTGCTGGATGGCGAACTCGACCCGCAACAACGCGCTTTCTTGCTGGAAGCCGCGAACCTCTGTCCCGTAGGTAAAGTTCTCGGCGCCAGTGCGGACATTAGTACGCGCCTGGGCGTTACTGCGTCCAGCCGCAACGAAAGCCCTCGGGCCAGTTACGAAAATGATCTGACTGAACTCTCGATCCCGAATATTACTCCGGATTGAGTGTCTCTCACGCCACCGATCTCCGGCTCAATGAACAAGCCAGCCCATCGCGTCGAAACAGGCCCTGTCGTCGGCGGAAGCGCCCGACCTCCCCGCGTCGAAGAAGATCTCGCGCAACGTTTGATCCGTCACGACGCTTAGTCCCAACCGTATCCCCGTATCCACTATCGCCGGCGCCCATTCTCCGTCGTCCTTTCTTCGGCCAGCACGACCGCATCACCGGGCAGCGGCTTGTTGAGGGCAATTCGGCCGATTCTTGATCTGAGCCAAGCCACGTCGATGGCATCGATTCCATAGCCACAGGTCATTGGACCATCGAATTTCGCGGTCGTATTTTTTGCTCGTCTGCAAGGAAAGACATCCCACACACACGAGGAGATGAGCGATGAAGGCAATCGTCGTAGCGGATCAAACCGCTGGAGCCGCTGGCATGACGCTCGTTGAGCGGCGCGAGCCGCAGGCTGCCATCAACGACGTCGTCGTTCAGGTGCATGCGTCAGGATTTGTTCCGACCGAGCTGGCGTGGCCCTCGACCTGGACCGATCGCCTCGATCGTGACCGGACACCGTCGATCCCTGGCCACGAGCTGGCCGGGGTAGTGACAGCCCTAGGGTACGGCACGACGGGCTTGTCGGTAGGGCAACGGGTGTTCGGGCTCGCGGACTGGCACCGCGACGGCACACTGGCCGAGTATGTGGCGATCGAGGCGCGCAACCTCGCGCCGCTGCCGGGCGACGTCGACTTCGCGGTGGGCGCGAGCCTGCCGATTTCGGGTCTGACTGCTTGGCAGGGGCTGTTCGAGCACGGACGCCTTCAAGCGGGGCAGAGCGCCGTCGTGCACGGTGCGTCCGGCGCAGTCGGATCGATGGTAACGCAACTCGCGCGAGAGGCCGGCGCCTACGTCATCGGCACCGGGCGCGCGACCGATCGTCAGAGGGCGCTCGACTTCGGCGCGAACGAGTTCGTCGACCTTGAGACCGATGCCCTCGAAGACGTCGGTGGAGTCGATCTCGTGTTCGATGTCATCGGCGGCGACATCGGCAAGCGATCTGCGCGCCTGGTTCGCGCTGGAGGTAGGCTGGTGTCCATCGTCGGGCCGGTCGAGGCACGGCCCGCCGACGTCCTCACGGTCGACTTCGTGGTCGAGGCCGATCGTGCCCAGCTAAGTGAGATTGTTCAGCGGGTGCGGAACGGACGACTGCGGACGAACATCGGCAACATCGTGCCTCTTGACGATGCCGTCGCCGCTTTCAACGCGACCAAGCGGATCAACGGGAAGACGATTATCCGAATTCGTCCGTGAACGCGCACCGTGCCCGCACCACCTCGAGCAACGAGAATGAAAACCGTTGCCTCAGCCACCCCTCGCACCCAGGACCTGCCATGATTAACGAGACAACCATGACCAACGCCGTCATCGAATGCATCCTCAGCCGCAGCGCCGCCAAGTACTACGATCCTGCCGCTATCTTGAGCGACGATCTGATCCGCGAGCTGGTACGAATCGGCACCACCGCGCCGACGTCCTTCCACTTGCAGAACTGGCGCTTCATTGCGGTCCGCTCGCCTGAAGCCAAGGCACGGTTACGTCCGATTGCCTGGGATCAGCCCGCGATCACCGAGGCGGCAGTCACATTCATCGTCTGTGGCCAGTTGGCCGACTCCAGTGTCGTGCCAGAGCGGCTAGCGCCCTTGGTGGAAGCCGGCATCATGCCGGCGAAGATGGTGCCGGAATGGGAAATCCCCGCACGCGATCTGTACATGGAGTACCCGCAGCGCCAACGCGACGAGGCAGTTCGCACCGGCACGTTCGGCGCGGCGGCGATAATCTATGCGGCCCGCTCGCTAGGGTTGGGTTCGACGCCGATGATCGGTTTCGATGCCGACGCGGTGCACCAAGAGTTCGGACTGGCCGAAAACGAAGTACCGGTCATGCTGTTGTCCGTAGGGGCGCTGCGTTCGGGGAACTGGGCGCAAAAGCCGCGCCGTCCGGTGGCCGACGTGTTGGATCTCGTTTGACTTTCTGCGCACCCAGCAACTTACGGAGCCTATCATGCCAAGAACTGCCGCTTTAAAGCCGGACCGAGTGCCCGCCGACTCGAAACAGACCCTCGATATGTTCACCAAGAACATCGGGTTTACGCCAAACATGATGTCCACCTTCGCGGCAAGTCCGATCGCGTTCAATTCATGGGCAACCCTGCTCGGCTCGTTAAGCAAGGCGCTGGACGTGAAAACGCGTGACAGCATCGGCCTCGCGGTCTCCGAAGTGAATGGCTGCGACTATTGCCTCACGGTTCACAGCTTCACGGCAGAGCATATGGCCAAGTTGCCGGCGAATGAAATCATTCTCGCCCGGATGGGCCATGCCAGCGACCCCAAGCGGGATGCCGCCATTCAATTTGCGCGCAAAGTCATCGTGGCCCGGGGCAAGGTCAGCGACGCCGATCTGAAGGCCGTCCGAGACGCGGGCTACACGGATGCGAACGTCATGGAGATCGTCGCGCTGGTTGCGATGTACTCTCTGACGAATTTTCTCAATAACGTCTTCGATCCGGAGAAGGACTTTCCCGTTGTTGCGCCGGCTGGCGCGATCTGAGCTCGGTCCAGTCGCAACGGCCACTGCCAAGGGTTTCTTGGAGCTTTGATTGACGCGAGCGTAAGCCCAAAAAGCCACTTAACAATACCAGCGAGCACGTGCGGAACTATCTCGAACGTGCTTCGCGTTCCGGCAACGTTTCTTGGTCGAGCTTGCGGCCCAGAATATATGGCCATGAGGCCGGCCTCGAACGACGACTAAACGTGATTGCTCATTCGCGAATCAAGCCGAACAGGCCAAATAGCCCGTCCGCATCCTGCCAATCTTAGGCAACCTTCCATCCGCCGGAGCGGGCAAGCCCCGCGAAACTCTCCTCCGAGGGAAATTGCGCTCGATGGGGCGGACCCAGAGCGACGGGAAGCGTGAAGCGATCCTCTTCGATGTTTCTTCGAGGAAAGCGTCGGCGATGTCGATCGGCACGTAGCCCCGCGGATCACGCAGTCCGGCCAGCACAAGCTCCGTTTTGATGCCAGCTCCCGCACTATACTCGGATGAGAATCGCGCCAGGCTGTGCAAAATCGGCAATGTCACTCTGCCGCTCGCAGCGATCGACATTTCGGCTCGGGCCAGGTACTACTCATCCAGCCTCGTATCTTTTCAAAGAGTGCAGATCCGCGCGCGTCGTATAACTAGCGGCTCGGTAGTGTCTTCACTTCAGCGGATAATCCGGTCACGACGTCTCGGGCGAGTGCTTTTTCAACTGGGTCGATGCTGTTGTCGGCGTGAAGCACATTTTCCGCTTTCGGTGACGCGGCGGATGAACGCCGCGCTAAACTCGCGGTCGATATCATCATTGTGGATTCTTGCTTGGCGCAGCGAGCAGGCTATTTGATGGTCGTCGTCAGCTGCTTGTCATCGACGTCGAGGACGAAGACGGCGAGCAGCTTTGCCGGCTCCGTCTTGCTCGCGTTGCGGCTAATCGAATGCGTGGCGCCCGGCGGTTCTGACCAGCCCTCGCCTGCCCGATAGATGCGCGTATCACCGTCATTCACCTTCGATTCGATCGCTCCTGAGATCACATAGGCGTAGATGAATGCCGACTTCGCGTGCGTGTGAGATGGAGAGGCCGCCGCCGGCGCGTAATCGACCTCCACGGCAACCAGTGACTTGCCAGGGATGTTGGGAATGGCCGCCTCGAATTTCTTTGTGACAGTTTCCGCCTCGCTATCATGGGCGTGGATGGGGCTGCCCATCGAGAAGGTAGCGCAGACGATGGCAATAATGGTTCGGATGTTCATGAGCTTTCTCCTTCTGCCCTTAAGTTGGTCTTCGTATTTCAGCGTTCCCTTTCGGGCCTTGCTGGTTTGCTGATTGCAGAGACCGAACGGATCAGTCTCTCGGGATAAAGTCGACGTGGGGTCCCGGCTCGATAATGAACACTGCGAGCGTTGCGAGAGCGCAGGCGACCGCGGCGACAGCCATCGCCATGTGAAATCCCTGGAAAAGCTGAGGACCGCCCTGCTGAAGGACGCCGCCGAGTAGGGCAATGGCAAAGAGAGACCCGGCGCGCGAGACCGCACCGTTGACGCCAGACGCGGTTCCGGCGCGATCGGGCTCAACGGAGGTGAGGACCAGAGTTGTCAACGGCGCGATCGCCAAGCTCATGCCCAGCGCCAGCAACAGGATACTGGGGAAGATATCCGTCCAGTAAGTCGCGTTCGGACCGATACGAAGCGCCGTCGCGCATCCCAAGGCGGCGACGGCGCCGCCGGCGAACAATGGCAAGCGGCGGCCGAACCGACGGCACAGCATGCCGGCAAGCGGCGAGATCACGGTAATCAACACTTGCAGAGGAATGAAAGCCAAGCCCGCAAGCAGCGTTGGTAGATGCGCACCCCGGATCATCACAAACGGGATCAAGGTTAGCGTGACAGTGAATGCGCCATAGAGGAACGCTGTGAACAGGTTCGCACCGACGACCGACCGCGAGACGAAGAGAGACGGCGGCAGCAGCGCCTTGTCACCCAATCGCCGTTGAGTGACGATGAGGCCGGCTAAGCCACCCAGACCGATGATCAGAGTGACGACCACTCCAATGTTCAGAGCGGAACCGTTGGTTAGGCTGGTCAGCCCCGCACCAAGTCCACCGAGCCCGATTGACGAAAGGATCGCTTCTCCGACGTCGACCCGGGCTTGGCCCGTCGGGGTGTCCTTGGGTATCCACGCGGCGCCGACGGCCAACGCACCGACGACGACGGGCAACAGCATCAGAAAGGTCGTCCGCCAGGACCCGTGATCCAGGATCGCGCCGGCGATCGCAGGCGCGACGCCGCTGGCGACAGCCGCCGCCGCGGACCAAATGCCGACCGCACTGGCTTTCTCGTCGGCAGGAAAGGCCTGCCCGAGCACGGAAAGGCCATTGGGCAGGATCACAGCTTCGCCAACGCCTTGCAGGAAGCGGCCAACGACGAGCGGCGTGAAGCTCGGCGCAAGACCAATCGCGGCCACGCCCAGACCGTAAATCGCGATCCCCCCGAGAAAGATCCGCTTCTGTCCGAACCGGTCACCCAGAGCGCCGGCGACCAAGGTCAGCGCCGCGAGCGGCAGGAGCTCAGCATTCATCACCCACTGCAGCTCGAGCGGCGACAGGCGCATGTCTCGGCCGATCGCCGCAAGCGCGACCGTGACGACGGCACTGTTGACGAATACGAGGCAGCCACCCAGACTCGACGCGGCGAGCACCTTGGTGCTGTCCTGTGTGCCGGCGGCCTTAGGCTCGCAGAGTGCCAGGCCACGGTCGGCAAGGGTCAACGACGTGCTGCTCACTACCTGATCCCTCTGATGAGGTCGCGCGACTCACGGCGCGCAAACCTACTGGCCAGCAGCCCGAAGCCGAGCCGTCGTGTCCGTTCGCGAATTACTCCTCGCAACATGGAACCAATCCCAGGCAGACCCTCAAAACCGCCGTTACTTCCAGCCCGCGCTGCACTCCGGACGCGCGAGGCCACGGTCGCGCCACTGCGTGCACATGAAGAAAGCGATAGATCGCCACGATCCAGAGGTTGACGTGAGCGATCGACAGGCCCCCTGGGTCCTTTTTCCCAGATCACTACGGACGAACGCGGATGATCGTCTTTCCGCTCATCCGCTTGGTCGGATTGAATGCAGCGACGGCCTCGTCGAGAGTCGCGATCTTGCCGATGTTCGGCCGCAGTCGTCCGTCCCGCACTCGCTGGACGATCTCACCCAGTTGAGCGCGATCGGACATCAGGACAAAGTCAATGGTCAGGCCGTCGGCGGGCCGCGCCTCGGTCGGCCCGGCGATGGTCACCAGTGTTCCTCCAGGCCGGATCGCTCTAGCGGAACGCGTCCCTATGTCGCCGCCGATGACATCGAACACCAGATCAACTCTGGCGGCGTCTTCGAGGACGTCGTTCTCGAGGTCGATAAACTCCTGCGCGCCGAAATCGAGCGCCTTCTGACGATCGGCGGCACGCCCGGTCCCGATAACATAGGCGCCGGCCGACCGCGCGAGTTGCGTCGCCATCGATCCGACTGCGCCGGCTGCGCCGTGCACGAGGATACTCTGTCCTGCCTGAAGGCGTCCGTGCACGAACAGTCCCTGCCACGCGGTCAGACCTGGCATCGCCACGCTCGCGCCTACCGTGAAGTCGACGTCGCTCGGCAGAGGCGCGAGGTTGCGCGCCTCGACAGCCACATACTCTGCCAGCGTTCCGCCCCGATACGAATCCGAGAGTCCGAACACGCGCTGCCCCACCGACAGGCCCGTCGTGCCATAACCGAGAGCAGTGACCACTCCAGCCAGCTCCTGCCCGGGGATCGACGGCGTTCGATCGCGGTCGAGGCGATCGGTCCACGTCGAGGGCCACGTCAGTTCACCCGCGGTGAATCCCGACGCACGAACCCGAACTACGACGTCGTTGACCGCTGCGCGTGGCTCGGGCCGCTCTACGAGCCTCATCCCGGCAGTTCCCGCGGCCTGATCCGTCACGACAATTGCCTTCATGTGAACTGTCCCTTTGGGTACTTATCTCTTCTGGATGTGTCCCAGCGGCGAAAAACCGTTCGACATCTCGTGCCCGCAGAATTCGCCCGGGTGCCCTCCCTGGGCATTCTCAATGACATCGGCAGCTGTGGCAGCCATTTGTTCGCAGCGCGGGACGAAGTTTTCCAATAGCCAGCACGCATCGTTTCGATAGCGGCGGAGAATGCCGCCACGATGATCCACTCCGCCATTCGTAAATCAAGGCAGGGTTTGGCAGATCGCGACGGCATCGCTGCACTCAGCAGCGGCTATAGCAATCGTCTATCGATTCTATGGCGAGACGTGATTTCCCTCGCCGGGGTTCGACCGTCACGGTGTGGGACATTTTCAGTGAGCTGAGATGAAGGATCGTTTAGCGCCTCGAACACCAGACATGTCCAACACGGAGTGCAATCGTAATGCTGCAGAATAACGAGGTCTTTCCTGCTCTCACCTTTGCTCGCGTCGGCGGCGGCGAAATCCATTTGCCCGCCGATCTGGCCGGTTGGTTCGGTGTGGTCTTGTTTCACCGCGGTTCCTGGTGCCCGTACTGCAACGCCCAGCTTGCTGCTTTCGCGCGAGCGGCCGACAAGTTCGCTGCGGAAGGCATCAAAGTCGTCTCCGTATCGGTAGATGACCGCGAAAAATCGGAAATGCTCGTCGAAAAGCACAAGCTCGGCTTCCCCGTCGCTTACGGCGCCAACGCGCGAGCCGTTTCCGCGGTCACCGGCGCCTTCGTCAATGACGATCCTGTCTGTCTCCAGGCAACCGGCTTCATCCTCAATCCAGAAGGCCGGGTGGTGACGGCCGTCTATTCGACCCGCGCGATCGGCCGTCTGATGCCCGATGATGTGCTCGGCTTTGTCCGCCACCTCAAATCTTTGGTAAAGAAATGAACCCCAATGGCAGACGTGCGCGGAGGTCGACGTATGGCACAGCCGCTCGTGGAACCGTGCAGCCGCGGCGCTATCGATGCTGAACCCTGCCCCCGAGAACTCGGGCGCGAGGCGTCGCCTCGGTGCCGGCGCATGGTCCTCACGGCCTGTGTGCTCGCGTCTTCGATGGCGTTCATCGATGGAACAGCGCTGCCCGTCGCGTTACCGAGACTACGCGCTGATTTTGGAGCGGACATCACCGCCGTTCAATGGGTTCTCAACGGGTATATGCTGGCGCTCGCCTCGCTGACATTGATCGGCGGCGCACTCGCGGATGTCTATGGCAAGGCGCGCATGCTCGCGCTGGGTTGCGTCCTGTTCGGTCTGGCGTCCGCCGCTTGCGCATTGGCACCTTCGCCGGTCTGGTTGATCGCTGCCCGCGTTGCTCAGGGAGCGGCCGCGGCGATCGTTACTCCCGCCAGCCTCGCCCTGATCGGGGCCACCTATCCACGCGCTGAGCGGAACCAAGCGATCGGCGTATGGGCCGCCGCATCGGCTCTCACCACCGCCGCGGGGCCCGTCCTGGGCGGCTGGCTCACCGAGGCCTTTGGCTGGCCATTCGTGTTCTGGATCAACTCGCCACTCGCGATCGTAGCGGTGGGAATTCTGCTGGTCTTCGCGCCAAAAGATAGCCGCATTCCGCGCCAGTTCGATGTGATCGGCGCTGCGATCCTGGCTTCGGCGCTCGGCGCGCTGGCCTGGGCGCTCAGCCAGATCGGCCCCAGTGAAGCTCGGGCCGCCGCCGATGGTTCCGGTCGGACGACCACGGCGCTCGTGGTAGCCACCGGGCTCGGCATTGCCGGGCTCGCTGTCTACGCGATTTGGGAGCGCAGAAGCGCAGACCCGATGACGCCGCCCCGTCTGGTGGAGAACCGCGCTTTCCTCGGACTGAACGTCGCGACCGTGATGATCTATGCGGGGATTTCCATCATGTTCTTCCTGCTACCTTTTGACCTGATCGACCGCCGCGTACTGTCATCGACCGCTGCCGGGCTTGCATTCCTGCCGTTCACGCTCGGCGTCGGGCTGTTGTCGAATGTCTTCGGTGGTTTGGCGGACAGGATTGGCGGACGGCCCATGCTCATTGCGGGACCGGCAGGCGCTGCACTGGCCTATGTCTGGATGGCGCTTGCCCAGAATGAAGCCTTGATGCTTGCCGTGATCATACCGATGGCGCTGCTTGGCCTGTCCTTCGCCGTGCTCGTGGCGCCGCTTACCGCGTCCGTCATGTCTAGCGTTGATCAGGCGGACGAAGGGCTCGCCTCCGGCGTCAACAATGCTGCGAGCCGGATTGCGCAACTTGCCGGCGCGGCAATGGCCGCCGGTGTCGCGTCGTTCGAGGCCGGCTACGAAGTCGGTCTTTTCGTAGCCGCCGCGACCTCGGTCTGCGGCGCCTTTGCGGCTGCAGCAATGCCGACGCTCGCTGCGGCGAAAATGGACAGTTCGGGAGAAGCTTAGAATGACAGATTACGTTCTGATCCACGGTGCGTTCCACGGCAGTTGGTGCTGGACCCGCGTGCGCCGCCTGCTGGCCTCAAAAGGCCACCGGGTGTTCACGCCGACGCTGACAGGTCTTGGAGAACGGTCGCATCTCTTGAGCCGTGAGGTCAGCCTCGGCACCCACATCGCGGACGTCACCAACCTCATGACTTGGGAAGAACTGCGCGACATTGTCCTGGTCGGACATTCCTATGGTGGATTTGTCGTGCGTCACGTCGCCGACCAGATGTCGGACCGCATTCGCTCATTGATCTATCTTGATGCCTTTGTTCCAGATAACGGCAAAGCTCTTTTCGATTACGTACCTGACAAGGGAAACAAGTTCCGAGGACTCGCCGCGACGAAAGGCGATGGCTGGAAGCTCCCGCCACCCCCGGCGTCGTTCTTGGCGGTGAACGCCGCAGACGCCGATTGGGTGGACCGACAGTGCACGATGCAGCCGTTGTCCACGTTTGAAGTGCCAGCGCAGATCAGCGGCGCTTGTGACGAGATTCCAGACATCGGATACATCCGGGCGCGGGGCTATGACAGCCCATATTTCGACGGTTTTTACGCCCTCGCGCGGGAACGCCGCTGGTGGCGCGAGGAGTTTGCATGTGGGCACGATGTGATGCTCGACATGCCAAACGAACTGACGGCCCTGTTGCTGCAACGAGGATAAAGAGAGACACCTGTTCGGTCCCATGGTAAGCGGCTGATGATGGGGCACGCATTTCGCTAGCAGAGCGCGCCGGCGCCGGTGATCCCGGCGTCTAAGGCGTAGGTATCGTAGCGGTGTGTACCGGAGCCCAGACCGCGACGGCGCGCACATTACCACGCAGCCGTCGACAAAGAGCCGGCGTTTCGCACTTGACCGTTATCTGAACCAGCGAGCACTGCTGGCGGCGCCCCCCATCAGAGCGAAGGCCATTGCGGCCACCAGGCAAAAGGCCACGCCGTGATGTCCGCCCAAGCCGAAGATCAGCGAGACCAAGGCGGAACCAAGCGACCATCCGACGTAGCGAGCCGCGGCATTCATCCCACTCGCGGCGCCACTGCGTCCTATGGGTCCGGCCGTCATCATCGCAGTGTTGTTCGGGGTCTGGAAAAGGCCAAAGCCGACACCGCAAAGCGCCAGCCGCCATACGACGTCCCACTTTGCCGGAACTGTCGGCAGGAAGACCATCAGAAACAAACCGGCCGCCAACAACCCCAAACCGATGCTGCAAATCGCCGAGGCGTCGTAGCGGATTGTCAAGCGGCCGGCGATTGGAGCCGTAATGGCAGTCATGAGCGGCCAGGGCGTCAAGAGAAAGCCGGTCTCCACGGCCGAAAGACGGAGCTCCGCCTCAAACAGAAACGGCAAAGAGACGTAAGCCAGAATTTGGGCTGCATAGGAGCAGACAGATGTCCAGACCGATAAAGTAAACGGACGTATACGGAAAAGATCGAATGGCAGCATTGGCAGGGGATGCCAGAGCTGTTGTCGAACGAAGAGGCCGAAGCAGAAAAGACCGGCCAGCATCTCTACCATCGCAATGCGCCCATCGCCAATACCCAGCGTGCCGACACCGACAACGAACAACCCGAACGCCAACGCATTGAGAGCGATCCCGATCAGATCGAGAGAGCGAGGAATCCGAACATCTCGCGGTGCAACAGCGATGAACAGTGGTACCGCGAGGCCGAATGGCATAGTCGCCAGAAACAACCAAGGCCATTTTGCCACCGCAAGTATCGTCGCCGCGATGGTCGGTCCCACTGCTCCGGGTACCGCCACCGCTAGCGCGACCAACGCGAAACCCTTGCTCACCATGCGATGCGGATAGATCACGCGTACAAAAGCAACGCCGGCCACAGAAACTGCGGCCGCTCCGACACCCTGGATCAAGCGCGCACTCACCAGCATCGGCAATGTTGGAGCGAAAGCGCAACCCAACGACGCGAGGACAAAAATGGCGAGGCCGGCGGCGTAGACGGACTTAAGACCGAGCGATTCAAGCAGGCTTGCGACGGGCAACAGGCAGACCGTTGCCGAAAGCTGGTAGGCATTCACGACCCAAACGGTCGCCGCTTCACTACTTGCGAAAGAACGCGAGATATCAGGCAACGCGATATTCACGGTCGCGCTTGCAAGGGAACTCAGACCAAGTCCAAGCAAGATGCAGAGCATCGCCCAGCGGCGCTTCGACGCCGTCAGCATTCAACACCACCCATCAGGATGCGAACTCCGCAAATGGCGATTTTGAAGACTTCGGCGTCGTGCCGCGCCCTGCCTTCACGAGTAGTCGCCGCTCTGCTGACTGAGATTGCCGAGGTAGTCGCGCTTCCCGATCTTTGCGCCGGCGTACCGAAGGATCGCGTGCGCAATCGAGATGTGAAAGAAGAAGTCAGGCAGCACCAGGTGACGGATATAGTCGTCACCGCCGAACCACCCGCGCACGATAGGCGGAGTCAGCTCGTAGGTGTGAGACTGCGCGCCGGCAATCTCATCCGGCTGCATTTTTTGCAGGAAGTCGCGCGTCTCGAGGAGGCGCGCCTTCAATGCCGGATACATCATGGGGGTGGTACGGGGTGCTGGCGCGTCGCGCTGCATCAGCTTCGCCATGTGCGCATGGACTTTGTTGCAATTTACGAAAAACTGCTCTCCGAAAGTTAGCATGTCGGGCGCAAGCCGCTCACCAAGGATCCTTCCGGGCTCAAGACCGCCGACTCGCTCCAGAGCCTGGGCGTGGTCGAGATAGTCGGCCATCACGTTCAGTCCGTGCAGCATGACAGGGACCGTGAGGTCGTACACTGAGAAGGACACGCCGAACTCCGTTCGCTCATTCGTACTTGACCTTCCGCCTTGGGGCACAGGCGCACGGAATTCGTCATTGGATTCAGCGAAACCGCGGCGGGAAGAGGTCTACGCATAAGGTCGCCTCGCCTAGTGACGCAGGACGGGATATCCATTCACGTAAATCCAGTCCGTGGCCTGGGCCGGCACGTGGCACCCCTGACAATCGGAATGGTAGTCCGTCGAGGTGGTCTTGAGCGGCTTATCGGCGTCGAACCACGACCACCCCCACCCGTCGCCCCACAATGGGTTGCCCGGATGCGTTCCCTTGCCGTCCCTGACCATCACGAACCAGCCCTGGAGCTTGTCGGCGTGGCTCACCGTGCCCGTGGTCATCTCGTTCGTTGAAGTCGCGAATACCTCTTTCACCAGAACGGCACCATCCGGGAAGTGGCCCGTCTTCCGATAGGCGTCGATCGCACCCGGGGATGCATAGACGGCGTGAACTTCTTTCGAGCCCTGGCCGCTGTCGGCGGCAATTGCCCAGCTGCCGAGCGCTTGGTAGAGGGTTCGGTAGTCCGCCGGCACGCGCAGGTGCCCTGCGGCATCCACCACGTCCGCGGCCGGGCCGGCCGGCCTAGCTCCGCTGATCTGCGCGAGCGCCGTCACGGTGCCGGCGACCAGCGAGACGGCGACAGCCAATCCGACAGTCCTCGAGAATTTCATTGAGGGTCTCCTTTGCTGTCCGCGCGGCTGGCTGACTTGGCGCGGTTTCAATCACTGGTTCAATCGCCGCGGAGCCGACCGCATGCGCTTGGCTAGCCAGCTTCAAAGATCGGACGCAGCCGACGAAATTAGAAATTCCCTTTGGACATGTATTCGATAGGCGTAAGGTATTGTCGTCCAAGAACGCTGCGCGGTGGCGTCCCATCCGTCCACGATCAACCGTCGAGGAGTGCGCCATACTCGGAATGCCGGGACGCGTAGAACGACATGAAGGGGCACTTTGCGATCACTCTTTTCCCGCGGCTTCGCAAGGCTTCGAACACGCCATGCGCCAGCCTCGACCCGTACCCCTGGCCGGATAGCTCTTGCGGCACCTCCGTGTGAAGCAGGACGACGCGTCCGTCTTCGATCTTGTAGTAGGCGACTGCGAGCAAGCCGCCGCCGAGGGGCATTTCAAACCGGCTCATTGCCGGATTGTCCCGGATGTCACTGTCCACCTTCGGCCCCCTTCACCTGGATGTCGAAGCGGCCCGGCGCAGCGAAGCCAGGATTTGCGCCGGATCTTCCCGTATTGTGAAGTCAGGCTCGACGAATGCGCTGCGGATTCGGCCTTCCGCGTCGATCACGTAGGTCGCGGGAATCGG
Source organism: Bradyrhizobium sp. USDA 4504 (assembly GCF_054063995.1). NCBI lineage: Bacteria > Pseudomonadati > Pseudomonadota > Alphaproteobacteria > Hyphomicrobiales > Nitrobacteraceae > Bradyrhizobium > Bradyrhizobium sp. USDA 4504. The sequence goes on from NZ_JBSSGV010000001.1 coordinate 6,355,764, forward strand.
CAACATCCATGTTGATGACCCGTGCCGTGCGCCGAAGTCGAACCCTAAGCCGGAGTAGTGTGCCTTGGTCTCGTCGGGCACCCGGAACAGGACGCCATACGCCATGGCAACGCCGTGGTCGACGTCGGAGAGTACTTTCAGGTCCAAGCCCAGGCTTCGCTTGAGTTGCCGTGGAAAGTCCCTCGTCTCGGGCGTCACGACCGCGAGGGTCGCGCCGATGCTCTCGAACTCATCCTTCGCGGCCTGGAGGGCACAGAGCTCAGCGGTGCAGAACGGACACCCAGCCGCCCCGGAAGAAGCTCAAGACGAGGGGTCCGTTTCGGCGCAGCTCTTCAGAAGAGTGAAGACGGCCATCAGCGTCCGGCAAAAGGAAATCCGGCGCGTCGTCTCCGACCTTCAACGCGTGCGATGCCACGTCTGTATCGCGGAGCCAGCCCACGAGGTGGTTGTATGACTCCCAATCCGCGGCGCTGAACGTCGTCAGCAACTCGGTGCGGATCCGGGCGAGTGTCTTGTCGGTTTGGCTTAGCATCGGCAGGGAGTTGTCAAGCTGAGGATCGACGGGCTGGAGGTGGTTTGTCGGCTGGGTGCATGTGTGGGTCATGCGGGCGCTCTCGTCACATCCGAAACCGTTGCGTGCGGTCCGGCCCGGTTGGAGGTTTTGAATGACCAGTCGCGAAGGCGCGCGACCTTGACGAAAGCGTCAAGCGCCGGCGAGTAGCGGCGCCCCTGCACGGCCAGTAGCCGCACCTCCCGCGAAACCGGCGAGCCTTCGAGCGGAATGGTCTTGAGCGCTGGAAGGCGAGGCATGTGCTCGGGCGCGAGGATCACGCCAAAGCCGGCGGCGGCCATGTGCTGAAGGTGCAGGTCGTGACCGCTGCAATGGCCAAGTTGGGGCGGTTCCTCAGGGAAATACGACTGCCGGATCTTCACGGCTACGTCACAGTCAGCGCGTTCCAGCAAGATGGTCTCACGGAGGTCGTCGATGCCGATCGAGGGACGGTTTGCCAGTCGATGTGTCGGCGCAAGGACCGCGACGTAGCGCTCCTCGAACAGTAACCAACCGTCGATACGATCGGGCACGTCCTGCACGTCCCCGACCATTGCCGCGCTGATCTCCCCCTCGAGCAAGAGGTCGACGAGCTTGTCAGTCGCGACCTCGCGCAGCTCGACGTGGAGGCCGGGAACGAACTTCGCAATCTCCGCGATCGGGTCGACGACAAGCGAGGCCGAAATAGACGGGGCGAGGCCGATCTTCAGTGGCGCGACGTCCTTGCGCTGGAACTCCTGGGCTCGGCGACGCACGGCCTCTGCCGAGGCCAGCGTCCGCTCCAGCATCGGAAGGACTTCCTTTCCAAGATCGGTGAGCTGCGTCAGCTGACGCTCGCGGTAAATCAACTGGCCGCCGAGTTCCTGCTCGAGCTTCTGCACCCCTTTGGTCAGGGCGGGCTGCGTGACATTGCACTGCTCGGCCGCGCGGGTGAAGTTGAGCGTCGATGCGACGGCGAGGAAATAGCGAACTTGATGAAGCTCCATCGGGTGCGTTCTCTATCAAGGTGCGGCTGTCGATACTGACGGGCCTTCTCCACGACGTGACGGGCACGTCAAATCATAGGGCGTAGATGCAACTTGCATGCGCACATTGAAACGGCCTGTCCTATTGATTTGGACGCACGGACACACTTTCAGGAGCTTCTGAGAGCCGAGGCTCGCTCTGCGAAGTCGGCCGAGAACAGGACGTCCCCAAGGCGAGCCAGCGTCCCGGGAAGCTCCGCCTGGTGGGCTGGCGCCATCCCAAGTGGGGACCCGGTCTTGACGGCGCCTTCGCGACCGAGCAGCGTCAGACATGAAGTGTCTCACCGCCCTTGGTATCTGCGTAATATTGCGGCGCCTCGCGACGGTCGTATTTCCCATAGTCGCGAACAATCCGGACCCTTCGGACTCTTGCCTTGTCGATCGGCGCGAAAGCATCCTCATAGGCCCGCGCTGCAGCGGCGTCCTTCCAGCATATGAGCAGAATCAGGTCGCCGGGCGTCAGCACCGCATCGAAGATGTCCCAGGACATACAGTCGGCAGCCCAAGGGTTCAGTCCGAGCCATTCGGCGCAGTCGTACGGGTTGTCGGTCCGCTTCCATTCCGCGGGGCGAGTCGCGTTGATCAGCGTGACCGTCGTTCCCTCCCCGACCTCAGTCTCGTCGAGCCGCTGCTCGGTCAGAACGTATCCCGCAGGCACCTGGTTGTCGGCTGTGATCTCACCAACGCGCAAGTGGTAGTCCGCGAGGATTTCGTCGCGGCCCTTCTGCTGGACTTCGCGGTGGCGCATGTTGGTCCGCCAGCGGACAAGTGACTTCTCGTCCCGCCAGCTCGAAAGCGAAAGGAACCACCCGTCGCGGATCAGGCTCTTGTAGCCGATGTTGTCGACGACGCCCTCGACGCGCTGCAGTTCGGGGCGCAGCAGCTTGGCGTTGTCAAGGTATTCATCCCAATTCCCATCATTCGGGCGGATCTCGAAAATCGCAGAAAACATGATCGTATCTGGCTCCTGGAACGCTTCGACGTACCCGATCTCGATGTTACGCGCCGGCCAAGCGCAATATGGTTGAAGCATTGAATTGCCTGCGGCGAATGGGAAGTGACGTCACGCCATGAAGTCGATAGCCGGGCGTTATGATGGCCGCACGCGTTCAGCATCGGGCCGGCGTGCACCAAGCGGCTGCTTCAGCAACCTGTCGCGCCCATGAGGTCACCGCACGCCGATTGGGCGTCGCAAGGAGTTCCGCTCGGCAAGTCTCGCTGGGTAACCGGCGCGCCTCCGCTGCAGCTAGTCACCGGCCTTTTAGTCAACCGATAACGCTCGGCTATCGACTTCATGGCGAGAGGTGATTTTCCTTTCGTCCGTCATGAACTCAGTCTCCAGGCATGAAGTTCGCGCCCAGACGGGCAAGTCGCTGTTCCCCTGAAAGATCGCAGGTCAGAGGTCCGATATGCAGATCAAAGAGACAATCGGCGTTTCATTGCCCAGCTCTGTCGAAGTCCTGCCGCTAGAGGATGTGGTCGTGCTCGTGGACAGCGCTGGCGTCGCGCTCGGAGTGGAGTGTGCGTTTAGCGCAAGGGTGCGAGGCACCCGTGACTGCTGTTGCCGTCTCATCGCCTCCAAGTACGTTGAGATCCCGCTCGTCGGGTCCGATGGCGAGGTGTCGGGGATTTTATGCCATACCGGCGCGACCTCCGACGCGCGCGGTGTGGTCGCTCCTCGCGGGCGAAATGGGATGCGCGCCATAACGGAGCCGACGCAGCTCCTGGTCCACAACATCAACAACCTCCTTGTCGTGATCGACAGCGGCTCGTTGCTACTGGAGGGCCAGAGCGACGCCGCACACCGAAAGGCCGTTCTTGGCAAAATGCAGGAGGAGATTGCACAAGGCGCGTTGTCCAACCGGCCGCTCGACGCCGAGCAACCATGCCCGAAGCCGATCGACGGGTTTGTCTCACGCATTCGCCTCGCAGCGATCGCAGGCACGCTTTACTGGACGTTGCCTGCGGACATCGCGGTCCGCATCGACATCGCCCCTGACTTATGGGCGTTCAATGCCGACCCGGAGGAGCTGTACTTCGCTTTGCTGGATCTTTGCCGAAACTCGGCCAATGCCATGCCAAGGGGCGGCACGATATCGGTCACGGCACATAACGTCGAGCCCTCCGCCGACGCTGCCTGGAGATCCGTCGAGATCGTCGTCGCCGACGACGCTGACGGCACGCCCGAGAAGGCCCTTTTGCCGGCCCCAAATTTCACGACAGAGGCCGAAGGCGGCACGGGACTCGGACTTACCCAGATCCGGCGCTTCGCAGAAGGACGGGGCGGCACGATCTGTATTAAGAGCGAGCGGGGTGCCGGCACGCAGGTACGTCTCTTCCTCCCGCGCGTGCACACAGCTCCGCTCCGAGACGCCATCGTCGGCACGGAGATCGCGTACAGGCCGTCATCCAACGGTGGAGTATTTTACGTTGTAAGCCCAGCAACGGCCATGACGCCATCTTGGCCGGCGAACGACTCCGGAGACCACTTCGACAAGTAAGCCCATGATCCGCCCGGTCGTCTCGACCGTCCGGTCCACCGCAGTACAGACCACTTTTCGGGCAGGCAAGTGTTGTAGCTGTCGCATCCTGAAGAGGAGATCTTTCGATGATTCTACCTATCGGTACGACAGTAGCAGTCGCTGACGGCAAGTCGATCCGCATGTTCCACAATACAGGCGTGAAACCCGGGGTACACTTGGTCGAGATTACGGCGGCTTCGCCTGTCCGCTTCCCCAGCAGCTCGTGTGCACGGCCTCACGTCGGCGTTGTCAACCTCCAGGGCAGGCGGCTCGTCGAAGACGACTTCGCAGCGATTACGGCCGCATTCCTGAACAAGCTCTGCTTGGACGGGACCATAGAACACCTAGTCGTTGTCTCCGACCCAAGGACCCTAGGTAAGATGCGCGAACACTTCCACGGCGACCTGAAGGGAAAGATCATAGGTGAGCTCCCGAATGATTTCAGCGGGCGACCGCTCGAGGACATCGCCTCACTCATCGCCGACGCTTGACCTGCCCTCCGGAAACGACTGGCAGGCAAGCCTGTTCTGTCAAAGCCCGCGCGAATAGCTACGATCAATCAGTCCCTTAACCGATTTCGAAGGCGATGGAGCTGCTGATCCTCACTGCTCAATGAGCCAATGTCCTGATGCATTACCTGCGGCGCGGGCCATCGCCTTCAATGACCCTCCCCTTGCGCGTCTGACGGATGCCGCAAGAAATCGGGAATGATGGTCGATCGCAAAGCCGCGATCGTTTGGAGCGATGCCGCGAGCGGCAAATTTCCGAACGCGAGTTGGCACATCAAGTACGTAGCCCCCGCCTCAACGGCTTGCTCCTCGAGCGCCTCTCGCACGGTGGATGGCGATCCGACCAAGCAGAACCCCTCCTCCTGTGCCTCTTCAAAGGACTTCGGCAGATTCGGCGGTAGGGGCAAATTGCGAGTTCGCGAAAGGAAGGTAAATGTCTCGAACCATTGCGCGTAGGCGGGAGCTGCAAGAGCATTTGCCTCAACGTCCGACTCGGCTATCACGACAATGCGAACCATGCCGAGCAATGGCATCTTCTGCGTTGGTCGCGCTATCCAATGCGCGCGGTACTCATCCGTGATTGACCGAATTGCGCTGCTCGTTCCGACGCACGCGATGTTGATCGAATTCTGAGCCGCCCATCGAACCGTTTCCGGCTTCGTCGCCCCATACCATAGCGGCGGATGCGGCTTTTGGATGGGTGAGAGCGTGATCGGCACGTCAGAGATGCTGAAATGACGGCCGCTATACGTAAGGGCGTCCGTTTTCATCGCTTTGATAACGATTTCGACTGCCTCGTTGTAGCGATCTTGTGCCTCAGCGATCGCAACGCCAAAAAACGACAGTTCGAGCGGGACGCCGCCACGGCCGACACCAAGGTCGAGTCTACCCCCACTCAGCTGATCCAGCATGCAGATCTCTTCAAATGCACGCAACGGGTGATACAGATTCAACAACATGACCAATGGCCCGACCCTCAGCCTGCTTGTACGTTGCGCCACGGCGGACAAGAACAGGTTGGGTGAAGCCGCCAGGCCGTGTGGCGTGCCATGATGTTCGGCGACGTGATAGGAGCGAAAGCCAGCCTCATCGCAAGCTGAAGCGATTTCTAGTCGGTCGTTGTACTGCTGGTGAAGATTGCCGCCTGCGTGATCCAAATGATCAAAGACACCAAAGCTGAGGGCTGGCGACATTGCGCGGTTCATAGCAGCTTCTCCTTAATCTCATGCTCGGACGTCAGATCGCCTAGCTGGCTGTCCTGGTGGTCTTCGAAGTAGCGCCGGCCGCATAGACCGGTTGATGTGACGAGTCCCTCAAGCTTCGCGAGCATTTCTCTTTGATCATGCTTCTTCGCTTGGACATATGTCGCGAAGCGCCGACCGTCCAATCACCTCCAGCTATAGAAACAATAGCCAGGCGGTCGCGGCATAAGGTGTTTAAATTAGTGGCGTCGGTTCACTCGATCGAAACGATGCGTGACATTGATGAATTAGGATCGTTGATCGACGTTCGTCGCGACAGACCGCGCGTTAGCGCGGCTCATTAATCCCGCTACCAGTGGCTAGTGCCAGCGTCGAGCCAAAGGCTTCGACGATATGCTTGACCGATTTCACCAATGCCCCTCAGACGATCCCTTGCCTGGAGCTCCATCGGTGAGCCGACAAATCGCTATTGCGACTGTAAGCCAGCGAAACTGTCACAATTGTAACGCGCTTCATCCGCGTTGAAACCATGCTGTGACGCTTATCGCCTCATACTGTCGCGCAATTCGACACTAGCGTATCCAGGACGAATTGGCATGAGATGAAGACTGGGATGGTATCAGCCTTTCAGCTCTTCGGGGAGTACCAGCTCATACAACGGGTCGACTATGACCTCAGAATAAGCAGCGAAATTGTGCAGGCGACTTTTGCGCGCGCGGCGCGCGCCTTTTGGAAATGTCGGTCCAACCCGTCTGAGTTCGGGAAACTCGCGCATGGAGGGTGGTCACCGACTGCTGTTCCCTTGATCGGCACGGCAATCGCCTCTGTCCAAACGAGATTCCCAGGGTTGGGGCCAGATCGGAAGTGACTCTTCTGTCGAGACTGTTCGTGCTGGTGGCAGTTGCACTTTTGCCGGCGATCGCGATACAGGGGTACAATGAATTCGATCGACGGCGTGCGCGCCAGCTCGACGTACAGGACCATGCGCTTAGCCTCGCCAAGCTTGCGGCCGCGGACCAGCAACAAATCGTCCAGGGAATTCGCCAGGTCTTGGTCGCGCTGTCGGAAGTCCCATCAATCAAGTCGAGGGATAGTGCGGGATGCATTGCTTATCTCAGCGCGATAAAGCAGCGGTTTCCGGCATTCATTACCATTATCGTAACCGACTTGAACGGGCTTAGCTTTTGTCACACTGACGGCAAGCAGGTTGCCGTTGCCAAGCGCGCATACTTCACCCGTGCACTCGCAACCGGCGCTTTTACGGTCGGTGAGTTTTCGATAGGCCTATCGTCCGACCAAAAAGTCATACAGTTTGCACTGCCGTTCTACGACGACAACAGGAGTATGGGCGGCGTCATCATTGCGAGTCTCGGTCTGGACTGGCTCGGCGACTACGTCGCCCGAAAGGCTTCGGCAGGCTCTGCGCTCGCCGTCATGGACCGCAACGGCACCTACCTCGCTCGCTATCCCGATAACCACCGGTTCGTCGGAACGAAGATGCCCGGGTTCAAGCATCTGACGATGGACGGCCGCGACGCTGTCGATATTGTCGACGTCGATGGTATTGAGCGGATCCAAAGCTACGTCGTCCTCGAGGACGGCTCCGGCGGATTCGTGATCAGCTTCGGTCTCGATAAGGCGCAGGCTTTCACCGAGATCCAACGTGAAACGCTGCGAGATATCCTTCTCATTTTCTTGAGCACTACGCTGGTGTTGGCGCTCGCATCATTAGGCGCCCGACAGTTTATCCACCGACCGCTTGGACGGTTGGTTGATGCCGCAAACCAATGGCGACTGGGCGAATTTTCCCGACGCGTGGACATCGGCGCAGATGGAGAAATCGCGCTCGTCGCCGACGCGTTCAACACTATGGCCGATGCGTTAGAGTGCCGCGAGAGGGAATTGTCCAAAGCGAAGGATGTGGCCGAAGAAGCCGCCGCTCGGATCACGACCATCTTTGAAAGTACGAATGACAGCGTGCTCATCGTCGATCGGGACTGGCGCATCCGGTACCTTAACGGACCGGCCTGGGCGTCGATCGCCGAGGGCCATGATATCATCGGCAAGACACTGTTCGAGGCGTTTCAAGACCATCGCCAAATTGAAGTCTTGCACCAAATCGAAGAGAAGACCTCAGAGCAACTGCCGGCATTCGTCGAAATTTATTGCCCACGGCGAAATATCTGGTACGCAATCAATGCGTTCCCTTCCAGCCAGGGCTTCGCGATTTTTCTCCGCGACATCACCGAGCACAAGCATGCATTGGAGGCTCGGCGCCAGATGGAAGAACAGCTCCACCAGAGCCAGAAGATGGAGTCTGTCGGTCAGCTTACAGGCGGTATGGCGCACGATTTCAACAACTTGCTCACGGTCGTTTCCGCGAACCTCGAACTCGTCGAGACGGCCACGGATGTCCGCAAGGTTCGCAAGTTCGCCGCTGCCGCGCAGCGTGCAATTGATCGTGGGACAAAACTGACAGCACAGCTCCTGGCGTTTTCACGGCGCCAGACATTGAATCCAAAGGTGTTCGATGCCAGCCAGCGCATTTCAGAGTTTCAGGATCTCGTTCGTCAGGCGGTCGGAGCGGGATACGAGGTCAAGTTAAGGACCGACGATCAATTGTGGCTATGCTATGTTGATCCATCGCTGCTGGAAGCGGCTCTTCTCAACTTGGTGCTGAACGCACGCGATGCCATGCCTGATGGCGGCACGCTCCAGATTGAGACCCGAAACATCGTTGTGGAAGAAGGTGCCCTGACAGGGTGCTTAGCGGGACCCTACGTCAGGGTATCGGTAACCGACACAGGGTGCGGGATACATCCGGAAGTCCAAGATCGGGTGTTTGAACCGTTTTTTACGACCAAGGAGGTTGGCAAGGGAACCGGACTTGGTCTCAGCATGGTCTATGGCTTTGTCCGACAATCCGGAGGACATGTCGCGATTGAAAGCGCGCCTGGAGAGGGAACCACGATTTCGCTGTATTTGCCTAAAGCTACGCAGAAACCTGAAGTCGAGAAAGAGGTCAAACAGGCTCAATTGATAACGTCCGGCTCGGAACGCATCCTGTTGGTCGATGACAACACGGATATTCTCGAGGTCACGTCGGAAATGCTGACCATGCGCGGGTATCAGGTTTCTTGCGCCCGGAGCGGCGCGGAGGCGCTTCGAATGTTGCAAAGCGACCAGGAGTTTGAATTATTGCTTACAGATATCGTGATGCCAAACGGCATGAGCGGAGTTGAGCTTGCGCGCGACGCGAGGCGACTGCGGCATGGCATCAAGATACTGCTCACATCGGGTTACGCGAGAGACGCGTTGCAACGGCATAATGCCGTGGATGAATTTCCGATCATCCGCAAGCCCTTTCGCCTTACGGAGCTGGCGCGCAGCATTCAGGCAGTCATGCAGTGTACAAAATCCGCGTCCGCCGACCGATATGGCTCGCGTCACTAAATTTGCGGCGGTCTCCTTCGAGCGCAAGCGTCCAGGCCGCGAACCGTTCATTCAGTTGATGAATGACGCGCAGGCCAAGACCTCACCGTGCAAATCTCTTCGGGCCGGCATGGCGGGTATGACCGATGAGGTGGGAGGCCATGGTATCGACCTCATTTTCAGCTCCCACAATTTAGGAAGAAGTCATGCAGGCCTCTTTCGTGCAATTTGCGCCGGCAAGGGCTCACCTCCAGTGTCATGAAGCCTCCACGGAAAGAGTGAAGACGTAGCCGACACCGCGTTCGGCGCGAATGATGGAGCGGCCGTGCTCCGTGTCCTCGAGCTTTCGGCGCAAGCGCATGACTTGCATGTCGATGCTGCGGACAAATGCGTGGTCGTGGACCCGTGTAGCCTGCAGCAGATATTCGCGTGAAAGGGGCCTTTGTGGCGCCTCAAGAAATGCCCGCAACAGCGCATATTCGCTCTTGGTGAGGGCGACCGGGTCACCGCCAGGATTGGTGAGGCGGCGTGTCCGCCGTTCGAGCCTCCATCCGCCGAAGCAAAGGTGGCCCGCTTCATTTCGGCTCCGCCGCTTGGTCGATCCAGCCTGACGGCCTCTCAAGACAGCGCGGATACGGGCCAGCAATTCCCTCAAGCTAAACGGCTTGTTGATGTAGTCATCAGCTCCCAGCTCAAGCCCAACGACTCGATCGGCTTCGTCCCGGAGGCGTCCGGTAATGACAATGATGGGTATACTGGATAGAGCGCGAAGTTCACGAAGGAGATCGAGGCCACATTCCTGCCCGAGCTGCAAATCAAGCAAGATCAGATCGGGTTGAATTTTTACAAGCAACGGCGCCACTTCGCGCGGCCGAGAGACGCAGATCACGCGGACGCCATATTCCCCCAGATAGGTCTTCATCAAGTTGCGCAAATCATGGTCGTCCTCGACGAGGAGGCATGTGACGTCGGCCGCCACCTCCATTTCGGAGCGGCCTTCCGGACCGAATGATGTCATTGCGCGGTCTCAAAACTTGAATGTCACGCCCGCGGACCTCAACGAGCGAGAAGCCTTGATCCTGGCTCGCAGTCCAGTGCGCCTGCGGCCAGCGTTTCCGACCGCCGCACTTCGTTTCGGCGACCTCAGCGTTGCTCGATGAAATCTGAGTCTCAACTGCCCAGTTGTCGCAGTACGCACCGAAATCGTCCAATGCGCGGCGAATATGGTTTTCATAGCTGCGGAGAATACTTCCGCGTCCGCTCGGCAACGTTCGTATAATGAGGCGAGGTGCGGACCAGGTCTGATCAGCGAGATCAACCGACCATACTGGGCACACCGAAAGCGCATCGATCGAGAGGTCTCGCGCAACTAGTCCATCAATGGACAGGCGCCGTCAGACGCGCGACCAGCCGCAATGCTGATGGGCAAAACCGATCTGAGCATGGGCTGCGGTCACCGCTTGACGCAGGTGGACCTCAAGTCTGTCGATGTCGACCTCGCCGGGTGCGGCAAGGCCAATTTCCTCAGCTCTCGGCAACAGCGTGCGCAAGGTCTCTGCCGCCCATGCGTAAAGAGGCGAATCAGAACTGCCTCCCACCGGGGTCTCCGAAAACAGGCGAGGCGACCCCACTCCCGCTTTGTAGAACAACTCCACCATCCGAGCTCCGGCATCTGGGTGCGTGACGACCGAGCGAAACGTCTTACCGATGAGGTCGGAGGTATCCTCCCACAACGGCACCATAGGAAAGGACCACCACGTCCCGAGAAGGAACACCTCATGAAAGGCAACTACGCCCCCCGGCCGCAGATGAGTGACCGCCGCGCGGATCAGTGCCACCGGGTCGCTCTGGTGCACCAAGACATAGCGACCGATAGCCAAGTCGCAGTTTCCAGGACCAATCATTTTGGAGGCATCGCCTTCCACGAACTCGATATTTGCGTGACCAGCGGCGCGCGCCCGGTCACGTGCCATTGCGATCGCAGCGGCATTGCGATCGATCGCGACGACGGCTCCGCTCGCTCCAACAATTTCCGCTGCGAGCATGGCCACATCCCCTGCTCCGCAACCGAGGTCGACGACTCGCATGCCTGGAGCCAGCCCGATCTCGCGAAGTAGCCGCGTCGTGATCGGGCGCAGGTTGTCTGCCTGCAGCATCAACCGGCGAAGCTCCCGCTTCGAATGCCCCAGAACGTAATCTTGCATCAAGCAGTCTCCCGTGTTGCGCTGCGGTCCGGATGGTCGATACCGGCGATTTCTGACTCAAACGGACACAACGCTTTCAGTGCATGGTGGCCGCTCGGTGTCACGTCAGGATTACAATTTCCCATAACTCAGCTACGGCGGTGATTGTGCGGCACCTGCTGGCGAGGAAAGTAACCAGCTCGGAAAACGGATGATCATCCGAACGGCAGCGATCTCTAGCGGTGCCGTACATTAGCCGTTGAATGTATCGGGCGGTGTTTGTGATGGCCTGGCGTTTACGATATCCGCAGGCTCGTCGAAGCCTGGATATGCAAGGACGTCGACTGCGTGGAGCTTAAACTACTGCCGCTCCGCACCTCTCCATGCGAACTGCTATCAAACTGAGGCCAACCGTACCAAAGTTACTCGAGCGCTCCAGCTCGCTATGCAATTCCTGCCGATCGCTCCGGACCCCGACCGGCGCCGTCGCGGACCTTGTCCCGCGTGAGAAGCGAGCGCGCTGCTGCCGCCACATCTGGCTGCCGCATCAAACTCTCACCGACCAAGAACGTCGACATGCCGACCCGTTCCAACCTAGCTAGATCGTCCGGCGTGACGATGCCGCTTTCGCCGACGATTAGTCGTTCCTTTGGTATCAGCGGCGCCAGCGCCTCGCTGGTGTCGAGCGTGGTGTCGAAAGTGCGCAGATTGCGGTTGTTGACGCCGATCATCGGCGAGCGGAGTTTCAGGGCACGATCGAGTTCGGCGCGGTCGTGGATTTCGATCAAAACGTCCATGCGGAGCGCTAGTGCGGCGTCTTCGATTTCCTTCGCGGCACTGTCATTGAGCGCGGCCATGATGATCAAGATGCAGTCGGCGCCATGCGCGCGCGATTCAACAACTTGATATACGTCGAAAATGAAATCCTTTCGCAACACTGGCAGATCAGTTGCCGCGCGCGCCGCAACCATAAAGTCGAGGTGTCCTTGGAACGAGGGTGTATCGGTCAACACCGACAGGCACGCGGCGCCGCCGGCCTGGTAGGCCTTTGCCAGCGCCGACGGATCGAAATCGGCGCGAATGAGGCCCTTTGACGGAGAAGCCTTTTTGATCTCGGCGATCAGCGCATATTCGCTGGCGGCATGCTTGTCGCGGATCGCCCCGACAAAGTTACGTGGCGGTCGCGCCATCTTTGCGTATGCTTCGACTTCGGAAAGAGGACGCGCTTGTTTGGCGGCCGCGATCTCCTCGCGCTTGTAAGCTTCAATCTTCTTCAGGATGTCTGACATTGGTACCTCAGTTGTCGGCGTTACGATTCTTTTTCGAAAGATCGCCATTTCTCCAACTGAGTACAAATCAACCGTCATCGACGCAAAATCACATCTTGGATAGCCCCGCGTTAAGAGGGAGAGCGACGCGCAGTGCCATCAAACTACACAATCGTAAGAGATTGCTTCGGCGAACCGCCTCCCGGCTGAAAGGAAAGCCGCGCCATTCTTCACTGCGCGACCAACACGGTTGCAGGACGACTAAGCGCCCCTTGCCTACGTCAGAGACAAATGGCAAGAGCGAGTCAGGGATGATGCTCGCAGAGGCTCTAGAAAGCGTGTCCGCGCGTCCAAACAATAGAGCCGGACCATTCCAACGTTTGCATGCAGATTACATCTACGCTTCATCGTTGAGGCATACCTGTCACGTCGTGTTGGAGTGATATCGACCCGATGGAGCTTCATCAAGTTCGCTATTTCCTCGCCGTCGCATCGACGCTCAACTTCACCCGCGCGGCCGAGCAGTGCAATGTCACGCAGCCCGCCCTGACCAAAGGGGTGCAGAAGCTCGAGCAGGAACTCGGCGGCCAGTTGATTTACCGCGAGCGTCAGCTGACGCAGCTCACCGATCTTGGAAAGGAAGTCCTTCCGATGCTGGAGCGGACGCTGGCCTCGGCAGAGGCCGTGCGTCGCCGAGCCCAGGAGTTCCAGCGCAAGGACGTCGCGCCACTGAAGATCGGCCTCGCCCCGTCTATTTCGGCCTCGCTTGTCGTCGACCCGATCGCGGAGATTGCGAAGTTCGTTCCCGGCCTCCACGTCGAGCTGCGCGAGGTCGCGACTGACAAGCTCGTCGACCTCTTGCTCGAGGGGGAGATCAGCGCGGCAATGGTCGGGGACGTGCAGGACGTGCCCGATCGTATCGACGGTTGGTCACTGTTCGAGGAGCGCTACGTCGCGGTCCTTGCGCCGACACATCGACTGGCAAACCGTCCCTCGATCGGCATCGACGACCTCCGTGAGACCATCTTGCTGGAACGCGCTGACTGTGACGTAGCCGTGAAGATCCGGCAGTCGTATTTCCCTGAGGAACCGCCCCAACTTGGCCATTGCAGCGGTCACGACCTGCACCTTCAGCACATGGCCGCCGCCGGCTTTGGCGTGATCCTCGCGCCCGAGCACATGCCTCGCCTTCCAGCGCTCAAGACCATTCCGCTCGAAGGCTCGCCGGTTTCGCGGGAGGTGCGGCTACTGGCCGTGCAGGGGCGCCGCTACTCGCCGGCGCTTGACGCTTTCGTCAAGGTCGCGCGCCTTCGCGACTGGTCATTCAAAACCTCCAACCGGGCCGGACCGCACGCAACGGTTTCGGATGTGACGAGAGCGCCCGCATGACCCACACATGCACCCAGCCGACAAACCACCTCCAGCCCGTCGATCCTCAGCTTAATGCCCCCCGCGAAGGTGCTGGACGACGGCACCCGCGACACCCTTGAAAGAGATATCCTATTTGACGGAGATATCCCGTCTATCAAATGCATGTCCAAAGGGAATTTCACACTTCATCGCAAGCGTCCGAATGTTCGGGTGTGCTTCGTTCAAGCGCACCCGCTTGGTTTCGCCGCCAGTGAGACACTGACCGAAAGACCGCGTCCGGGTCGCCCACCGCGCGCGAACGGTAAACGAGACGTCCGTGAGATTAGCTAGGAATACTGCCATGGCTGTAGCCCTGCTCGTTCGCTGGCGTCTGATCGAGGATCGAGAAGCGCTACTGCCCCGGTCATCTCAGCTATCACCGCAGCATGGACTGTCTGTAGGCGGCGCGCACCGACTTTTGCAAGACGCACCGCAGCTTGGGGATACGTAGCGAAGAGCCACTGATGCGCTGCAGGGTAAAAATGACTTCGAAACTGAAGACGCGAGTTGCGAGAGTTTCCATGAGCAGATCCGAGGAGACCACAAGATGCATTTGACGGAACAACTCGCAAGCGGGGTTGCCCATGACTTCAATAACAGACTGCAGAACATGGCGAGCGCCCTCAGTCTGATGCGTGCGCGTGTTGCGGCCGGCTGCACGTCTGACCTAGATTCTCTGATAGAAGTTGCAGAGCGGTCATTGGTCAGCGCCAGTAAACTGGCGCATCATCTTATGAACGTTGGGCGCAAAACGGACGTTCAAGCGGACAATGTGTTTCAGCTCGACGACGCCCTCCTTTCAATGAACGATCTGCTGCACTGCGCCGCCGGAGACCGCGTCGACCTGCGCTTGATTATGTCGGCTTCAACAACTGAAGTCCGATGCGACCCTCACCTGCTCGAATGCGCGATCATCAACCTCGTAATAAATAGCCGGGACGCCATGCCCAACGGCGGCACCATCACAATCGAAACGAGCACGACTTGCTCATCCGAAGGCGACAATGGCTACCGCTATGTTTCGCTATGCGTCACAGATTCTGGCGACGGCATTTCATCCGACGTCATAGCGAAGGTATTCGAACCCTTTTTTACGACGAAACCAAATGGCGTTGGAACGGGGCTCGGGCTTCCGATGGTGCGCCATTTTGTTGATCAAGCGCGCGGACACATTGAAGTCCACAGCACGCCGCATCAGGGCACTTGTGTAAGGATCAACTTACCGATCGCAACCGAACGTTAGAAACCCGCGATTCTTGCTTCGGGTGCGCTAACAGTCAAATCCGGCCCATCGACGACAGAGATCTTGATGTTCAGCTCCGATCGCGAACATGTAGAATCATGGCTGGCGAGTCGCAGACCGCAGCAACGCTCGGTTCTTCCACGGCTCCGTCGTCAGCATATCGGGAACGCGCCGCAATCCTGCCGCTCCTTGTTTGTGTTCAGGAATACTCATCGAGAATGGTTTTCAGTCGGCTCCAGAATAAATCAGACCCCTTTGCACAATTGCTCGTCCATTGCTCCGGAGCTGATTCATCAGCGCCATCAGTTACGTATTTGAACGCGCGCCAGGCCACGCCGAATCGCCGACATACGTGGGCTATGGCGAACAATTCCATGTCAACCACATCGACGTTGTTCGAAATGAGCCAGGAATCGACTGAGGTAACGAAACTGTCACCCGTCCCGCATACAGCAGAACCATGGCCAGAGGCCAAGATTGACTCAGCATGGTCAAATGGCGTTGTGCCGCGTGGCGCCAACGGCATTGCCATCATGTCTCGCTGAAGCACATGAGATACTTCGACCAGGCCGCGCAATTCTTTCGTGATCTTGCCACAGGTTCCGTAGTTTACGAGGAGACTTGGCTTCTCGGCCAAAATCTCTGTCGCGGTGGCGATCGCGGCGTTAATTTTTCCAACACCCCCGTAAACGACCTTAACGTTGCCGACAGCGCTTGCGGCGTCAAGTTCGCTCTCCAGTGCCGTTAGCACCACGATCCGCGGCATCTCCTTTTTGGTTGGCGCTCTCCATGCTTTCTCCTTTGAATCAAGCATAATTTTCCCATTCGCAGTGAAGCCATCACTCGAAGTCTGCGCACCATTCGCTACCGATTGATTTCAATTTCGGATTATTGCGTTACAGATGCAATCTGCTCGACATGTTTGCGCGCGCCCCTAGTTCGCCTCATATGCACTCGAAAGGACGTTGAAATAAGGACACCGCTCTCCGAAACGTGTGCTGCGATATCGGATGAGGTCCCATATACCGCTACCGCGTCGCGGAGGGACGGAGAGATTCGGTGACGACAAGTATAGAGGGTGAGCCACGGCACGCTGCTGCATCAATGGACAATCAAGAAGACGATCAGCCGTTCGAGTCGGCCGAACCATCGGCAACGAGTAACGCGGCAGGCCGCAAATCGCCGACATGCCTGGTCGTGGAAGATGACAGCACCATGCGGCATCTAGTAACGAGCTATCTCGAGGATCACGACATCCGCGCGGTGTCCACCAGCCGTCGTGACGAGGTCAGTGGATTGATGGCACGTAGTCAGCCGGATCTGGTGGTGCTCGACTTGCGGCTTGGTCATGACGACGGGCTCGATCTGCTTCGCGAGATACGCGCTCAATCCAACGTTCCCATCATCATCACGACGGGCCAGCGCCGCGACGAGATTGATCGCGTGGTCGGGCTCGAACTGGGCGCGGACGACTATATCACCAAGCCGTTTGGCTTGCGGGAGCTGCTGGCCCGTATCCGCGCGGTGCTGAGGCGCCGCGAAGCCGGCCAGACCAATTCACCGCGCGATATGGAAAAAGGCCGCTACCGATTCGGTGACTGGCAGCTCGATCGTCGAACCCGGCTCTTGACGAACTCCGGCGGCGAGCCAATCGCCTTGACCAAAGGCGAGTACGCCCTTCTGACCGCTTTTCTCCAAGCGCCGCTGCGGCCACTGTCGCGCGAGCACCTGTTGCAGGCCACGCGCATTCACGAAGATGTCTTCGATCGCAGCATCGATGTGCAAGTGCTGCGGTTACGACGTAAGCTCGAACTTGATCCCGGCATGCCGTCCATCATCCGCACCGAGCGGGGCGTGGGATATGTCTTCTCGCTACCCGTCGAGTTGGTATGACTTCGGCACTGCCGGAACCGCCGACGTTTCGTGCCAATGACATGGACCGATCCTTGCCGCCGCGGTAAGGCGCAGGTTCCCATGACAATTGTAGCCTTAATCCCCATCATTGGAATAATTCAGAAGCATGCGCGCGAGATGGTCTCCCCCGAACTTGACCCCAAGGGAGACGCACCGATGGCAGTCGCAAAGCTCTTGTCCTACGTTAACCCGCGATCGCGAACAGAGCGGCCGCGACGAACCAATGGAGCTCCGTCCTATCATCTCCGCATTCATTCCGATGAGGAGTCTGACGCACGAGCGATCATCCGATCGCTCCCAGTTAAGTACAGACCGACGTTCTCGACCGCGGCACGCTGTATCGGAGCTCTCGGCGAGAGCCTGTTGGCAATCGCGGCGTGGCTGGTCGCAGAAATGCTTGCTGGATGCGCCGCTTATGCCCAGGCGATGCACGGAATACCTCCAGCAATGCATGACGAAGACGCAAACCTCTCCGCGCCAACCGGTCTTCCTGTGAAGCGGCAACGACCCACCCTGCACCTTATTTCGCACAACATCAGACTGGGTGACCCCGTCGTGCCGATGGAAGCTCAACCTGGCGCTGTCACCCAACGCGAAGCTCGATCAACGTATGTGGCCGGCGCTTGTTCGACCCAGCGCGAAGCTGCGCCATAAAGCGGTTCGAGCTATCAGAATTCTCGCCACGCCCCGCCCTATTACAGGCATCCTTGCTGCTGCGTACGTTTGATTGCGGGGCTGGGCTATTCGGATGCGTTTTCGTCGAGCTCAATCGCAACGCTCCGAGCAGGCTTCTTCGCGCGGTTCCGATCGCATTCGCGATCCGCCGGCCATGAATTTGGCGATAAGCGGCGCGGTCGCAATTTTGTAGTTGACGCCAGGATACAGCGTCGGCCTCCGTCTTCGAGATCGGGCATCGCCTAGATCAACTTGACCAAAAGGTGAACTGGATGGCGCAAGGAGTATGTCGAGGTATCACGCTCCTGCGAACGATTACCGCCCGAGCGGATAGCACATTGAGTGTTATGCGGGAGCTGCCTCAAAAGCAGGAGCAGGATGCACCTCCGCAAAGCTCGCAACACACCTAGTTACATCGCGAGGGGATATCCAGATGGACGGCAAGATCCTCTGCGTCACCTTGTTGATCGTCGTGGTGTTCCTGGTCCACCTCAGCATCCGCCTGAGGTCACGCGCGATCGCGCTACAGCGCAGCGCAAAGCTTGCACATGTGATCACCGATATATCCATGCGCTTTATCGGCGCGCGGTTGGAGAACATCGACAAGGAGATTGATCGCGCCGTGGCTGATCTGGCGGCCTGCATCGGATCAGATCGCGCCTATTTCGTAATGTCCGGTTCAACGCCGCGGCTCCATCTTTGGCACAGGTCGAGCTTGCCGCCTCCTCCCGGCTGGCCCGTTGCGGCCGTCGAACTGGCGACACAGGTAGAAACGTTCGCCGATGGTGCGATTCATGTTCCCCATGTCGGTCGAATGCCGGTCGGAGAAAGAAGGACTCGATGCCTTGAGTGGGGCCTCGGAGGATGGGCCTGTGCGAGGATTAGCGGCAAAGATGAAACTCGCCTCGTGCTCGGCTTTGATGCGGTCGGAAACAACTGCATGATCAGAACGCATGAAGAGCTTTCGCTCCTTCAGACGGCGCTCGATTGCATCGCCAGGGCCGTCGAGCGACACGAGACCGAAACGGCGCGCGCGCGCCTTGAGGAACGTCTGCAGAAGGCACGGCGCATGGAAAAGCTCGGTATCTTCGCGAACGGCTTAGCGCACAGTTTTAACAACATATTGGGGGGCATTCTCGGCCATTCCGAGATGATGGAAGAGCGTGCGGAACTGGACAACCGGTCCATGTGCAGTTTAGCCGCAATCCGCCGGGGCGCGGAGTGCGCACGGGACCTTGTGGACCAGATGGTAGCCTTCGCGTCTGGGCACGGCGTGCATCGCCAGCCATTAAAGGTCAGCGCCCTGATCGCTGAGACCGCATCGCTGCTTGGTGCCTCGTTACCAGAAAACATCGAATTCATCATCCGTGAAGCACCAGTTGCGACTATCGTGTTGGGTGAGAATGCTTCGTTACAGCAGGTCATTATCGACCTTTTTGATAACGCCGTACATGCCATACGTGACGGCGGACGCATCGAGATTGCGGCCGAACTACGCGATGTTCCAGATACTCTTGCGCTCAGCCATGATGAGCTCAGACCAGGTCAGTACGTCTGCATCACCGTGACCGACACCGGAGATGGCATGGATGAGGCGACGCAGGGACGAATTTTTCAACCCTTCTTCGCTAGCAGATCGTCCACCAATTCCCTCGGATTGGCGACCGCCCGTGAGATCATTTCTGATCACGGCGGGGCAGTGCACGTGCAGAGCGAGCCGAACAAGGGAAGCCGCTTCGAGATCTGGTTGCCGGAAGCCCCGTCGATGTCGGCCTCCCACGACGTCACGGTTCCCAAAACCGTGATCCTCGTAACCTCGGATCGCGAGCGCGTTCGGTGCGACGAGGAAATGCTCGCTGCACTTGGCTATGAACCCATAGGATTTACCAATCCGGACGCGGCGCTGGCAGCCTGTCGTGCCGACTCGAACCGATTCGATATGGCCGTGGTGGGCCACTTTGAGTCGACCGCACGCTCACTTGAACTTGCGACAGTCTTGCACGCGTCCGTCCCGCGACTTCCGATCGTGCTAGCCTCCTTAGCCGTCATCGGATTGAGTTCTGACAAACTGATGACTGCCGGAATTTCTAGCGTCGTGAGCTGGCCTATCATTCCGAGAGAGATCGCGGCCGCGCTAGTCCAAAGTACGGTATAGACGCACTCCGAGTGTCGAACCCGGCATTGAGCGAAGGCCGCCGTCTCGCCACGGTGACGTCACCACGCGTTGCGACTGCAATCATATTGTGCTCCGCGGAAATAAACGCGTAACGTCGATCTCGATAACGTCCCTCTGTTTGCCGAGCGGCCCCTCTCCCAGAGACGGTTGCTCCTATCGCCAAACCAGAGGACTCCCTGCATGAAAATTCTAATCCCTTCGACACCGGCGACCGGGCATCTCAATCCACTGCTGGCGATTGCGCGGATCCTTATCGGCGATGGTCACGAGGTTGCGTTCCTGACGGGCAGCGCTTTTCGCGAGCGGATCGAAAGTAGCGGAGCCGCATTCTTTGCCTTGCCACCGAGCGCAGATTTCGATCCGGGAGACATTTCCTCGGTAGTCCCAGGACTCAAAAATACCACGCCCGGACTTGGATGGATTCGGGCTGCCTTTGAGCACGTCTTCGTCGACGCGATCCCGGCGCAACACCACGGCCTGCAGCAGTCCCTGCGATCGTTTCCGGCCGACGTCATCGTCGGCGACGACATGTTCCTCGGCGCATTGCCGATGTTGCTGCAATTACGAAGGCAACGGAAGCCGATTGTTCTCTGCGGCACATCCGTTCTCCACTGGCCAAGGGAAGACGGGGCACCGAACTTTCTCGGTCTGCCGCCAGCAACGACCGCGGAGCAGCGCGCGAAGTACGGCGTTATCGCCCGAGAATTTGAGGTAGCGGTCGATCGGCCGGTGATTGATCGCGCGAATCACCTGCTGACAATTCTAGGTGCAAGCAGGATAGCAACTCCGCTGTTCGAAACTATCGTCAAGTTCGCAGATGCCTCTCTGCAATTGTCGATACCAAGCTTTGAGTTTCCACGCGAGATGCCTTCATCAGTGCATTTCGTCGGTACGCCTCCAATTATCCCCGGCCAGGTCCCGCTGCCTCCCTGGGCCGATGAACTCGATGGGTCGCGCAAAGTCGTGCTGGTGACGCAAGGCACCGTCGCAAATCACAATTTCGGTTTGCTTGTTGCTCCGACGCTCGCGGCCCTGGCCAATGAGCCCGACGTGCTGGTGGTCGCTACGGCCGGTGGCCGCCCGATCGAAGCGATCCCGGGTCGCATTCCGTCCAACGCCCGCGTCGCGAGCTTCTTGCCGTTCGAGTGGCTGTTGCCGCGGGTCAACGTACTTTTGACCAATGGAGGCTATGGCACCGTCAATCAGGCAATGAGCTTCGGCATTCCGCTGGTTACCGCGGGGCTGACGGAGGACAAGGCTGACGTCAACGCGCGCGTCGCGTGGTCAGGCGTCGGAATCGACCTCGCGACCAATGAGCCAACACCGGAAGCGTTGCGCAAGGCGGTGCGCACAGTGCTAGATCGGCCCAGCTATGGCCTCCGCGCCGCTGAATTGGCGCGCGAGTTCGCGAGGATAGACACCCGATCGGAGATCCTGCGAATCATCAATCAGGTTGTCACCGGCAAAGAACGCAAGCCCCGGGCTCGCGCGGTAGCGGACAGCCGCACCCGCCAGATCGCCAGCCAGTAAACCGAACCACCATCAGTTGCGAAAGGAAAGTCACCCTCTCCTTCGCACCTTGCTCTCTCGTCAGAATCGCAAGAAACCTTTCGAAGGTAGGCATCATGCAAATCCGGCAAACATCTTTTGCCTTCACCCTGCTGCCCGGCCTTCTCGCGGCCGTGCCGTATTCGGGCATCGACATCAATCTGCCGGCGCTCGCGGCGACCGGCGCCTCGCTCAGTAGGAGCGCCTCTGATGTCGGCCTGACAATGAGCGCTTTCATGTTTAGCCTTGCCGTTGCACCCCTCCTCTATGGTCCCATCTCCGACCGGCTTGGCCGAAAGCCAGTCATCGTATTCGGCCTCGCACTGTTCATTGCCGCGAGTTTAGCCTGCACGATTGCGCGGTCCTTACTTGAACTCCTGATTTATCGATTCACCCAAGGCGTCGGTGCCGCCAGCGCTGCGATGACTTTTGCCATTATTCGCGACCTCTTCGATGAGGCAGTCGCTCGCGCAAAGATCGGGAGCGTCATAGTCTCAACCAATGTTGTGACCATCATCTCGCCGACCGCGGGGGCCGCGCTGCTGTCGATCGGAAGTTGACGGTTGATTTACGCGATTCAAGCTGGGATCGGCACCGCGCTGCTGTTAGCTGTGTTTTATGGACTTGCCGAGAGCGTGAGGCTCGATCCGATGAAACACCCGGCTCCGGCCGCCGGAGTTCGATCCTTTCTTCGCGTTCTGACCCATCGCCTTTCGCTTGCGTACATCCTGGTCGGCGCCGCCGGTGGCGCCGCGGTATTTGCCTATGTCACTGGATGCTCGCTGTTCTTCATCGGCATCGTGAGGTCGACGGCAGGCCAGTACGGTCTGATCCTCAGCGCTTGTTCGGTAGCCGTGATGAGCGGAGCCCTTCTCGATGGCTATTTCGGCTTCTACGACGTTCCGGCGCGGCAGGTTCTGACGATAGGTCTCTCACTGCTCGTCGCGGCCTCCTCGACGCTACTCGCACTAACACTGACCGGGTGTACGCCCCCGGCGCTGATCGCAGTACTCTTGATGACTGTAGCGCTCGCCTTTGGCATGACCATGCCGAGCATATTGAACGCCACCTTACGGTCACTGCCCGATATCGCAGGAGCCGTCAGCGCCGTCGTCGGAAGCACACAGGTGATGGCCGGTGCAGTGTCCAGTGGGTTGGTAGCGATCCTGTTCGATGGGCGGTCGACGCTATCGATGGCGGCAGTTATATTCATGTTTGCCTTCATCGCGTATTGGCAGCTTGCTTATCCTATCGAGTGCCGCATCAGTTTCGCCGAAACCCACGAAACGCGTTCGAATCTCTGATCTGTTTCGCCGGGCTCTCGCCGCTCGCCACCGTTATCAGTTGAATATCCGAGCGGCGCATTGGGCGGCGGCCGTTTTGCGGATCGGCCAGACGAATATTTTGCACGACACTCGTTCGACGGGCTAGGATGCTGACAACGATCGGGATCGCGGGGACTTCGCGATCGACGGGACGGTTCCTAACCTGCGGAGGTCGTCCAGATAATCCGCGTACCACTGCATCATCGGGACGCGTTCCTCCCAATATTCGGCGCCGTTGTAGGCAGCGCGAACCTCGTCTTCCTCTTGGTGCGCTAGCTGACGCTCGATAGCATCGCTATCCCAACGGCGCTTGCCATCCGAACGGCGGCTTTCGTTCAGTAGTGTCGAAGCCGTCGAGCGAAAGCCATGCGCGGTCACTTGCGCTTTCGTATACCCAAGCCGGCGCAGCGCAGCGTTCAGGGTGCCGTCCGAAATTGGGCGATGCCACGAGCGGATTTGCGGAAATAAGTATCGTGACGTACCCGTCACTTCGCGAAGGTCATTGATGATCGCAATCGCCTGCCGGGACAGCGGAACCTTGTGCGGCCGCGGCATCTTCATTTTTTCCTTCGGAATGTTCCAGACCGCGCCCTGCAGATCGAATTCATTCCATTCCGCGTGCCGCAGTTCGCCCGGCCGAACGAACGTAAGGGCGATCAACTGCAACGCCGCTCGTGTTGTGATCTGACCGTCTATATCGTCGATCGCGCGGAGAAGCGCACCGACAGCCTTCGGCTCGGTGATGGCGGCCCGGTGATTAACTTTTGGAGCTATGAGGGCTCCCGCTAGATCAGCCGATGGGTCACGCTCGGCGCGATTGGTGCTGATCGCATACTTGAAAACACGACCGCTTATGCTGCGGGCGCGCCGGGCCGTATCATACCGCCCTCGCCTCTCGATCTTTCGAAGCACATCCAGCAATTCCGACGCCTTGATCTCGGCGATCGGTCGATCGCCCAAATCGGCGTTGATAAAGCCGAGAAGCCATTTTTTCTTTTCTATTGTCTTGGGGTCGTCGCCCTCGGCTTCGAATTTCACGATCAGTTCGTCGGCGACGACCCGGAAAGTATTGGCACGCGCGATGCGCGCGGCACTGCGATCCAACTTGCGCTGCTCGGACGGATCAATGCCCTTGGCCAGAAGCACCTTGTTCGCGTCCCGACCGGCGCGGGCGTCGGCGAGACTGACCGCCGGATAGGCGCCCAGAGCGATCAGTTTCTGCTTCCCGTCGAACCGATACGCCTGCCGCCAAAGCCGCGATCCGTTCTTTTCAACGAGCAAATGGAGCCCGCCACCGTCACTGATTTTGTAGGGCTTTTCGGCGGGTTTGGCGGAACGGCAGGCGGCATCCGAAAGTGGCATCGATTCGATCCCCGCGGTCAAATCTACCAACACGCGACCAACGAGATACCAACAGAGATACCAACAAAGTCGGCGACTGCTGGCGGAAGGTCGCGAATGTCAGCGAACGAGAAAGCGCTTAGATTCAAGCACTTCTAGCACATCGGCGAACAAAGGGGGAAGCTGGGGAACATGCTAATGGTGCCCAGGGGCGGGATCGAACCACCGACACTGCGATTTTCAGTCTCTGACGCTTCGCTTTCGTAAGTTTGCTCTAGATTGTTGCCCTTGAAAATCAATCAAGCTTCTCCCAACTCAGTTGCTAGAGTTTTCATTCATTCGCTTTTCCGGTTGCAATAGGGTTGCAAAAATCGAGTTGTCGGAATGAGTACCGCCTTGTCGTTATCCGAATTGCCCTCACCATCCAAACGTACCCCACCTGCACGTCTGAAGCTGACGGAGCAGCGTATCGCGAACCTCGCAGAGCCGCAGGCGGGTGTCGCCTATGTTTACGACACCGTCACACCTTCCCTCGCTGTTCGTGTTGCGTCGACCGGCCAACGCTCGTTCGTGGTCGTCAAAAAGATCAACGGCACAGCCCATCGGATTACGCTGGGTCGCTACCCCGGTCTTAGACTTGATGACGCGCGTCAAGCCGCGCGAACAATCGCCGGGGAAATCGCCAAAGGCGACGATCCGGTGGCTTTGCGGAAGGCCGCGCGCGCGCGAAAGACCAAATTGTCCGATCTGTGGCCCTCTTATCTCTCTCATTTGAAACAGCGCAATCGGACTTGGCGCCGAGACAAACAGCGCTGGGAGACCGAAGTGAGCCCGGCTCTTGGCAAGAAGGCCCTGGCGGAGATTTCCCGCAGCGATTGCCAGGGGCTGATTGATCGGATTGGGGCCGACCGCCCGATTGCTGCTAATCGCGTTGCCGCATTTTTGTCGGCCCTTCTAAACTTTGCCGTTCGATCAGATCGGCTGACCGTCAATCCGGCGAAGGGTCTGATCCGGTTCCAAGAAACATCGCGGTCCCGCGTTCTGAAATCCGATGAACTCGAAAACCTCATGAAGGCGATCGAGGCGGAGCGAGAGCCCTGGATCAGCGTATTCCTGATGTTGATGTTCACCGGCGCCCGCCGCGGCAGCGTCGTCAGCATGCGCTGGGAGGATATCGATCTTGGCGCTGCCATATGGACGATACCGGCAGAGGTCGCGAAGAACAAGACAGCCACCCCGATCCACCGGGTCACCGGAGGCGGTCGCCCGCCCCCGGTTCCCACAGAACGTGGCGTGCGGATTTCCCGCACCGACGCTCTTCGACAGTTGGTTCACAGCACTGCAAGCGCTTGCAGCTCCCGATAAGGGAGGCGCAGCTTAGGCTTCAGCAACGGTGTCCGTTCTTTGATTTGGTTGAAGGCGTCCCAAGTGAGGCGTCGGCCTGCCCAGCTGCGGCTGCGCAGCATTCCGCGCCAGTAACGCTCCACGGCCCGATAGACTTTTACGAGGCTCCGGAGATTTCCGGCGACGCCGTAATAGCCATAGTGGCCGCGCAGGACGAGGTTGATTTCATCGGCCTGGTCACTGATCTTGTAATGCCGTATTTGCCGCATCAGCTCCTGCAGAGACATAAGGCTGCGCTTTAGCCGAGATTTCTCGGTGCGCATCCCAACCTTGAAGTTGCCTTTTTGGTTTCGCGTGCAATAGAGCGTCAGCCCCAGAAAGTAGATTGTTTCCGGGCGGTTTCTGCCGCGTTTGCCCGCATGTCTTTGCGCGAACCGACCAAACTCGACCAACTTGGTCTTGGTCGGCTCTAGAGTGAGGCCGAACTTCCCCAACCGAAGACGCAAGGCCTCCTGTACGCGGGTGGCGTCCGATCGATATTGGAAGCAGATCACAAAGTCGTCGATATAGCGCACCAGTCGGGCTTCGCCCCGCAACCGACCCTTCACCACGCGTTCGAACCAGAGGTCGAGAACGTAATGAAGGTAGAGGTTGCTCAAAAGCACACTGATCGATCCGCCTTGTGGCGTTCCTTGTTCGCTCGGGTGCACCGCTCCGTCTTCCAGGATGCCCGCTTTCAACCAGCGCCGGATCAAGCTGATCAGGCGCGGATCACCGACTCGATGTTCGACAAACCGGAGGACCCGATCATGATCGAGACTCCCGAAGAAGTTCTTCAAATCCGCCTCCAACACCCAGCTGATCATGCCGCCGGCGATCACCTCATTGAGGGTCGCCAAGGCATGATGGGCGCTGAGCTTCGGCCTGCCGCCGAACGAGCAGGGTAAGAAGTCCTGCTCGTAAATAGCGGCCAGCACCTCAGCCGTGCTGCGCTGGAGCGCCCGGTCGGCGACAGTTGGAACCCCGAGGGGGCGCTTCTCCGTCTTACCGGGCTTGGGGATATAGACCCGCCGAATGTTCGGCGCCCGATATCCCTGGCGATGGATGGATTGGAGCATTGGCCCTATCCAGTCCTCGAAGCTCTCCTTCGCCGCCTCCACCGTCTGTCCGTCCACCCCGGCGGCGGAGCGCTTCGGAATCTGTAATAGATTCTTTTGCACTCGGTCGCGCGTGATGTGATGGGCCAACGAGGTGAAGCGAAGATTTGTCTCGCGCCGAGCTTTCACTGCTATTTGTTCAAGTTTCGTTTCCATGGTCAGCTGATCTTCTCTTTGCATAGAAGGCCGTAACTCCCGTTGAATGGAGCCCATGTCGCCCAAGAACAATTCAACTACCGCTGACCGCTTCCCCATGTGGCCGGCTCTCCCGTCCTCGGAGTACTATCGGTCAGTCTGACTTCCACCCGGTCGTCAGACCCTTCTCACCTCAGCGGCTTGGCAGGTCTTACAAGCTTGCGCTTGAACCGGATGGATCTCCCTTGTTCACGCTGCTTCCTTTGATTGCATGCTGGCGGTACGAACCCCGGGAGCACCTCTGACCGCTCGCGTTGTCGCGGCCTGCGGTTCCGCCTTCCCCTTTGAGAGACAGGGTCGGCTACTCCGATCACGTTCGATTTCGGGGCTATTTTCCCGTTCACTTCATTCCGGCCTACAACCTCCCTGTCTACGCTTCGCAACGGCCGTTACCGGACGCCACGCAAGACTCGGTTCGCGGCTGCTCGCTAGGCTTTGCCGCGGCCGTCATCTCAGACGGCAGACTTCAACGCGCTTGCAAGGCGCAACGCTCACAGAACCGGCCGTCAAGCTGCTTCAACAGCAGTTGGAGCGCTCAGCCGGCGAGCCGTGGGTGTTCCCGAGCGTTATCGGGGCCGGCCATCTTGTGGGCCTGCCAAAGGCGTGGGCGCGAGTGCTGCGTCGGGCAAAAATAAAAAATCTTCGTATTCATGACATCCGCCGCTCGGTCGGCACAGCAATGGCCAGAACAGGTGCAAGCCCGCACCTGATTGCGACCGGGCTCGGGCATCGGAGCATTGCCTCGGCACGGGCCTACGTTCGTCTGGCCGGCGAGGACGCGCGGCAGGCGCTGAGCGATGCGGTGGCGTCGCTTACCGCAGCGAGGCCGCGCGATGTATAAGTGGGAGGGTAATCTCCGCTGCGCATCTATTCCCAAAGAAATCACGGAAGATTTGCAGCAACGAACCACAGAGGTCCTCAAGCGCCATGGCTTGAGCGATCGTTCGGACATAGTTCAAGCACTGATAGACGAGGTCTCATGGGCCTTTGCGGGCGGCGAACACAAGCTGCGGGGGAGTGGTCGCGGGCGCCCGGTTGACGGACCTGAAAAGCTCTTGTCGGTTCTCGTTGCCAACGTTTTGAGTGAACATGGAATTCGCGGCAACTGGCTAGGTCTAGGTGACGAGCAGGAAGATGGCGTAATGGGCGTTGTTGCAGAGCTTGAAAGTGTCGCCCTAGCAGCTCTTCGCCAAGCACGAAAGAAGGACTGCAGCACAATGTCTCGCCCCGCCCGCGTCAGTGAGGCGCGCAAGATGTTGGGCAGGGTGCGCCGCAACGATCCTCCGCTTCAATCCAAATAATTAACGTAACAAGGACCGTTTCTCGATCTTGCTAGACGCATCGTGGAGGTAATCCACGATGGCAGATATCAGTTCTCACCAAAGCGCAAGCGTTAGAGTGCGCCCTAGATTGGCGCCTCGCTCGCTCGACGAAATTTATCGACTTCCTACTAATGCCCTCCTAACGCCCGCGGAAACGGCGCTCGTCACTCGGCTGACCGAAACGGCGCTATCCGTGAGGCGCTCGAAGGGCCAGTGGCCGCCCTTCATCAAGTTCGGGCGCTTGGTTCGCTACGGACTTGGCGATTTGCTGACGCCCCCGAATGGGGGGCATCAGCGATGAGCGATTACGCCGCATCCAAGAGCGCCACTGCGCGCCCCGGGGAAATTACCGCCACGGTAAACGGCTGCGAGGCAACCGCCCAGCCGACTTCCTCCCCTCCCATCGATCTGGGACGCCAGTTCCTTGAGCGCGTAGTAGTCTGGCCGGGGCCACAAGGCCCCGGCTGGATCAACTTGCATACGCATCTCAAGAACGACGACCCCAGCAAGAACGGAGGCAAAGACTGGGTGGTCGGCTGGCCCTTTAAGACGCTTGACGACTTCGTCTCCCGCGCCATCTGGATCGAGGGTGTCCCGCAGTTTTACGACGTGTGGTACTGCACCAGCCAGCAGAACGCGATGGCGCAGAACCAGCGTGGGAGCCTTAAGGCGGTGCGTAAGGCCGGCAACGCCACCTCGCTCAAGGCCGTCTGGATCGATTGCGACGTCAAGGTCAAGCCGGCGGATCACCCAGCCGGAGAGCCGTGGACGCACTACGAGACCGCCGACGTCGCGCTCAAGGCTATCCTCGCGTTCGCGCGGAAGGTGGGTTTGCCGGAGCCAAGCGCGATCGTAGACAGCGGCGGGGGCTTTCACGTCTACTGGATCAGCGACGTCGCGCTCGACCCCGCCACATGGCGGCCCTTCGCTGAGGGTCTCAAGCAGCTCCTGCTCGCCGAGAAGGTCCTCTGCGACACTGGTCTCACCACCGATAGCGTCCGCATTCTGCGAGTTCCGGGAACCAAAAATCATAAATACGATCCGCCTCGGCCAGTGAGATTAATCCACATGGGGCAGATGTATGACTTTCCATCGGTGCTTTCCGTCCTACTCGGCACAGCGCCGACCAAGTCTGCAGCGAAAACGCCCTCGCCTTCGCTAGTTTCAGCAATCGTACCTGGCTACGAGAGCGGCTTCGAGAATGGACCTGATCCCGCGTTCGCATCGCTGATTGTAGCCGACGATCTCGCTGCAGGCGTCGTACGACGTAGCAACACACTGCTCCACTCTGGACCAGTGTTCGAGAAGTGTGCCTTCATGCGCCACGCCAGGGATACAGGTGGCGGCAACTACGACAACCCGCTTTGGCATCTATCAGTGCTCTGCGCATCGTTCTTGGAGAACGGCAACGCCATTGCGCATGAGATTTCGAAGGGCCATCCCACCTACGCCCATGCCGAAACTCAAGAAATGTACGAGCGCAAGCTCGCCGAACGCGCCGAGCGCGGTATCGGCTGGCCCAGCTGCGCAACTATTCGCGGCGCGGGGTGCAAGTCGTGCGCCAGCTGCCCGTTCTTCGCTCAAGGCAAGTCACCACTCCACCTCACCGGCCCTGTTACCGCCACGGTAAATCCTGGCTCGACGACTAACTCGCCGGCAATCTGGTCGCCGGCGGACTTGAGGGTGACGTTCTCGAACGTCCGGCACCGTCGCACCTTGTACGGTTACGACTTGGTCCGTGGCGAACTCACTGTCCTTGGGTCACCGGGCGGCGTCGGCAAGTCGTCCCTCGCTATCGGCATGGCGGTGTCGATCGCCACAGGCAAGGAACTCCTGGAAGAGAAAATCCGTGGCAGCAACCTGAAGGTCCTGCTTATCAACGCCGAAGACAGCACGGATGAAATTCGGCGGCGCGTGTGGGCTGTTTGCCTGGCACACGGGGTCAGCGAACAGGAATTGGACCGTCTCTTCATCACCGGCGCCGATAACCCCAGTGTTCAAGGTCTCTCGCTGTTGCGCACCAACCTGAAGGGGCACTCCGAAGTCGACGCGGTCGGCCTCGCCACACTGCGGGAAGCGCTGCAGACATTGTCACCCGATGTCGTCGTGCTCGATCCTCTTGTTGCTCTGTGCGCGAGCGGCAACATGAACGACAATTCCAGCATGTCGCTTGTCATGCGGGCGCTCAAGCGCATAGCGGCGGAATTCGATTGTGCCGTGTTGATCGTCCACCACACCCGGAAGGGCGGCGACGCTGGCAGTGCTGACGCGATCAGCGGTGCCGCGTCCATCGTCAACTTGGCTCGCCGCGCCATCATGCCGGTGACGCCGACCGAAAAAGAAGCAGTGAGCCTCGGCATCCTGGTATCCGAGCGCCTCCGTTACTTCCGACTCGTCGATGCGAAGTCCAACCTCGCCCCCCGCGTCGCCGATGCACCGTTCTACCACCTGCATAGCGTGGAACTGCCCAACCCTGAGCCTCCGACGTACCCTCTTGGCGACAGCGTACAGGCCGTCACGCGAGTACACCTTCCTCCTCAGGCCACCGCGCCCGTCGATGGCGAGAAGATACGGCAGGCCATCCTCGACCTTGTCCGCCGCGGGAAACAAATCGACGGACAATATTGGCCCTATAGCCCCAGCGCCGCCGGCGCCGACAACGCCCGATCACTCCTCGACGACGCTGTCGGTGCAGCCGCGAGCGCTACGGCGCCCCACCAATGGGCTCCGGTCGATCTGGCAGCGGTCGTCAAGAACATGGTCAAGATGCTTCGGAAGGACGGCACGCTCGTATCTCGCGATATCGAAAATGGACCATTTCGCAGAAGGCAGGGTCTTCAGGTCAACCCGTTACCTGCCGGTCAAGGAGGCTCCGATGCAGCCGACGACGAAGTCGCTACCTAGCGCGGGGGGGCAATTGGTCAATTCCTGGTCAATTGATTGGCCAATTCCCCGCGGCAGTGGTGGTGGTCAATGGGCCCCCCTTAGGGGGCCATTGACCGCCTACCGCCCTCACCACGCGCATTGGCCGCGCTCTCTGCCGACGAAGATCGCAAGGTCGCTCCCTGCCGTCGTCGGCTACGCCGTACTGGCGCTCGCCGAGGGCATTACCCGCCCGAAGCGTCACAAATTGACCGCCGCGAAGCCGCGGACCGTATCAGTTGGAGGTGCCAATGTCCTTCCTTGAACAGATGCAAAAAGCCAGCAAGCAGCTCGATGCTTCGCCGCCCGACCCTTGGCGGAAGACCATTGCCAAGGCCGTCGACAACGTGGAGGCCATGAGCACTGCTGCGCTTCTTGACGTCGTCGGAGCTCGCCCCACGACCAGCAACGCCCGGCGCCTGGCCGCAATCATGCGTGATCTAAATTTCATCCCGATCCAATCGCGCCGCCTGATGCCAGGCGGATTTCGAGACACGGTGACAAGGGGATGGGCAAAGCCGGTTCGAGGCAGCGGCCTTCTCAGGCCGAAAGACGAGTAAGAAGGTGGCAACGTGGCGCATTCAGGCAATGAAGCTCCAATATTCGAGGGATCACTCGAAGAACGAGAGTTGATCGGGCTGCCATCAAACTACCTGCCCCAGGCTCCGGGTGTGCTCTTCGCTGGCCGGAAAATGCTGCGCTACGCAGGTTGCGTGGCGGGTAGGTGCTGCCCCTCCGGTTGGGAAAGGGTTGAACGAGGGTATTTCATCAAGTACCTCGGCGACTACCGTTTGATGGTCTCGCAGTTTGGCAGAGTCCGCGATCGTCGATTTGCTGTCGAGCGCATGGACTTCGTCACCGATGAGCAGCAAGCCCTGACCTTCGCATTTCAGCATGTGCCAGTTTGGGCCCACACACGGCGCGAAGCGATGTTCTTGGCTGAGCACTACATCAGGCCGGCTGCCCTTCACCTTGTCGGATGCTGCTGGACGAAGGTGCGCTAACTGTACTCAGGAGAGCGTTGTCCCCGCCGTGGTCCGGGCTGTGTATCGGTCCCGCAATCGCGCGACCAATCGAAAGGATACAAGGCCGTTGGGTCCAGCGGCCAGGCATTGGGGAGGCTTTGGCGCGTACTCCTATTCCTTGCGCGTGCCGGATACAGGCAGATGCCCTTGCCGGCGGGATTGGGGGGCGTACCAGAAACTCTGCGCGGTAACGTTGGATTCGTCGCGTTGTGCGACGTAGCCCTATGCAAGGCCGTCAATGGTTGCTTCGAGAAGTTCACCCAGGTCTGTGATGACGCCGAGGCGAGCGAACTCGTAGGCCTTTTGCAGGTGGCCGTCTGAAATAGATAGATGCACAGCTGCATCGAAGTACTTCAAGTTCTGTACCTTTAAAGTGGCGAGCATCTCGCTTTGTTGCTCCGGCGAGAGGTGCGGGCAACCTGTGATGACCTTTTCAAACGTCACCGACAGTTTAGTGATGGCGCACTGCGCAATGTAGGTCGCCCTCACTTGGTAATTATGCTTCTTGGAGGGCTGAATGTTATGCATGGGATCGAGCAGGACAACGTTGAAAATCTGCTCATCATCAAAAAAGCCGACGACCCGACCTCTGCCAGTAGAAATCGAGAACTGCATAAATTCGAGTTCTTCAGTGGCGTATTCAGCTATCCAGTCAATGTCGTCCTTTGAAATTGGGATGTTCTTAGCATGCCAATCGATCGGATGGCACCGCAACGACGATCCGTACGAACCGGCAAGCGAGTCCTCAACATGAAGCGAAGATACTTCAGTGAATCGCGTCAGGACCGATGCAAACCACGATTTGTCGCACTGGTCGATCCCGAAGTATTCGATTTGCCTCCAGTATCGGAAGGAAAACTTCCACTTCTTCTTCGGCGGAATATTACCTGCTAGCGGACGTGGAGCTTTCGCCGGGACGTAGCCCGGGACAGGCCTAAGCGGTCTGTTGTTGAAGGCGGCCGGCATAGTATCTCTGCATAGTTTCGTTGCGGATCACAGTTTCGCAACGAGCACTTGGAGATACTCCAGCACGGGCCTCGATCCACGGCTCTTCTCGGTGCGTCATTTCTTCAAGTTGGTCGCCGGAAAGCGGTGCATAGACCTCGAGCACCGAGTTGATGAAAGCCCGATCAGCCTCGGCCAATCCCATCGGGTCAAAGCCGGCTCGCACATCGGTGAGCCCAACCGCAGAGTACATCGCCTTCGTTTGAACGAAACGATCGTAAACGGCACGATTTACGGGCCCATGCACCCACGCTTGAAAACTGTGTTGAGGAAAGAGCGGACCACGACCAAAAGCCAGGCTCCAAGCCTGGCAATAGTAGAGCAGCTTGTGAAGTTTCAGGACGTTCAGATAACCGCCGTCCTCGGTGAACCTCACAATGATGTAGTCGCAAGCATCCTGGATGTTCATGTTGAACCCTTTGAACCAGGATAGCACATCACGACTCGTCGGTCACGGACTCTAAAGTCGTGATTTGTCAAGATGTTCCGCGGCCGTGCAGGAAAGTATTGGCGAGGTGATTCGCGTCGCGTCCCGAACCGCTTGCCGTCCGCGCGGCTCGGTTAACTATTTGTTGTTTCCTGCGCTTCCGAGCTCCGACGACTACCGACCTAGGTCGCCACCGAAGCAGACGGCCCTTACTTTGACGCCAGTTCCGTGGCGTTGGCCTTCTGGCACCATTGAAGGAGCCGGTAACCGGTCTTGCGCTGCATCAGCCAGCCAAAATTGGCCTAGGATCCGAAGAATGGCGCCTCGCGCCAATGGCTCGTCCAGTGCCGCGAAATAACGATACAGAGCGTTGATCGCCACGCCGGGGATTGACGAGCCGCCCACGAACTTCAGGGCTTGGAGATTCGTTCCTCTTGAAGAATCTCCGAGAGCAGTTCGATGGTGCCGTGCAAGGCACTACGCACTTCCGAAAGCCTACGATCCAGTGGGACCGGCTTGCGCTCCGACAACTGCAACACACGCTCGAAAACAGCGTCGGAATTTCGGATCAAATGCAGCAGATGTTCACCACTCGGTCCGTTCAGGCCGGCGATCCAGTTCTTTACGGTCCGTTCGTTCGCGCCTGTCCACCGCATTAATGTCTTATGTGCCCGGTGCGTGTTGCCGAGTTCGCGCCTGAGGATCTCAGCTATACCGAGCGCGTAGGTCGCACTCAGACCACCGCTAGCACCTGGAAACTTTTTGCCCGTTTTCGGAAACATGTTTCCTCCGAGCTTAGCTATACTGCTGCTTACGTCATCATGCGTTCATGACCGGAGTTGGGCGGTGATGCAGTCCACGAAAATAGACACGACAACTGAACCGTGGCGATCGGATCATATCATGGCCGCAGCCGAATACGTACGAATGTCGACCGATCATCAGCAGTATTCGACAGCCAATCAATCACAGGCCATTCACGACTATGCCGCTCGCCACGGCTTCAGAATAGAAAAGACCTACATCGACAGCGGCAAGTCGGGCCTCACGTTGGACGATCGGGATGCTCTCAAAGAGCTGATTGAGGATGTCCAGAGCGGAAGTGCCACTTACTCTTCTATTCTGGTCTACGACGTCAGCCGTTGGGGACGATTCCAGGATGCTGATGAAAGCGCCTATTACGAATACATCTGTAAGCGCGCCGGTATCTCGGTTCGATACTGCGCCGAGCAGTTCGAAAACGATGGAAGTCCGGTCTCGACCATCGTCAAGGGTGTCAAGCGAGCCATGGCAGGCGAGTATAGTCGTGAGCTCTCGGTCAAGGTGTTTGCCGGCCAGCGCAGGTTAATCGAACTGGGCTACCGCCAAGGTGGGCCGGCCGGCTGCGGGCTTAGGCGGCAATTGATCGACCAAAACGGCGCTCCCAAGGCGGCATTAGTTCGCGGTGAACACAAGAGTATCCAGACCGATCGCATCGTCCTTGTCCCCGGGCCGGACGAGGAAATCGAGACGGTCCGTTTCATCTATGATTGCTTTGTTCACCGTTCGAAGGGCGAGCGCGAGATCGCCGCTTTGCTTAATGAGAAAGGCACCCTCACCGACCTCGATCGTCCCTGGACCCGCGCTACCGTGCATCAGATCCTGATCAACGAGAAGTACGTCGGCAACAATGTCTGGAACCGTTGCTCCTGCAAACTGAAGGGCCACCGCGTCTATAACCCGCCCGAGCGCTGGGTCCGGCATGACAAGGCCTTCGAGGCGATCGTCGACGACGAGACCTTCCAGGCCGCGCAGAAAATCATCAATGACCGCGCCAAAACCTATTCCGACGAAGAACTGCTCGACTTGCTCCGCGGCCTGCTCGACAAGCATGGCTATCTATCTGGCATTATCATCGATGAATTGGAGCTCGGGCCCTCGAGCAGCGCCTACCGGGCTCGGTTCGGCAGTCTGGTTCGGGCTTACGAATTGATCGGCTTCACCCCGGAGCGGGACTATCGCTACATCGAGATCAACCGGGCGCTTCGTCGGATGTATCCGGAACTAATCGCCAAAGCCATCCGCGGCATCGAGGAGATCGGCGGCACGGTTGGACAGGATGCCGAGACCGATCTGCTTTCGGTCAATGACGAGTTCACCGCCTCGCTGTGCCTGGTCCGATCCCAGGACACACCAGCTGGCACCTATCGCTGGCATGTCCGCTTCGACATGGGCTTGCGGCCAGACATCACCGTCGCTATCCGGCTGAATCAGACCAATTCCGGCATCCTCGACTACTACCTCCTTCCCCGCTTCGACATGGACCAATCCAAACTGCGGCTGGCCGAGCACAACGGTATCGGGCTCGACGCTTACCGGTTTGACCAGCTCGACGCCCTGTTCGAACTCGCCGCTCGCTCGCAACTGATGGAGGTCCGCCATGGGGTCGGGGCAGATTGTTGAGATTGTTCCGGTGAATGCGATCGACGTGGTCAACCCGCGAGCTCGCAATAGGCGCATTTTCAAGGAGATCGTGACCAGTGTCGCCGAGCTCGGTCTGAAGCGGCCGATCACAGTCCGACGAACACAAACGGACAGCGAACTGCGCTACGAGCTGGTCTGCGGCCAGGGTCGGCTTGAGGCCTACCGAGCGCTCGGTCAGCGCGAAATCCCCGCGGTGGTGGTCGATGCCAGCAGCGAGGACAGCGCGATCATGAGCCTCGTCGAGAACTGCGCGCGAAGGCAGCATCGCGCGATCGATCTGTTGCACGACATCGATGGTCTCAAGACCCGCGGCTATGATTACGATGAAATTGCTCGCAAAACCGGGCTTACGATCGAATACGTCAAGGGAGTCATCAGCCTCTTGGAAAGCGGCGAGCACCGGCTCTTGCGTGCAGTGGAAGCCGGTCAGATTCCTGTCACCGTTGCCGTCCTGATAGCTCAGGCCGAGGACACCGACGTCCAGGCGGTGCTGCAGCAAGCCTATGAGGAAAAGCTGCTTCGCGGACAAAGGTTGATGGCTGCAAAAAAGCTGATTGAGCAGCGGCGCCGGCGTGGCAAGGGCTATAAAACCGGCGCACGCCGGGTCGACGGCGCCCCGATCAGTTCGAATGCGCTGCTTCGCGCCTACCGCGCAGACGTCGACCGCAAAAAGGTGTTGATCCGCAAATCCAACAACACGAAAGCTCGGCTCCTATTCATCTTGGAGGCGCTGCGCAAATTGCTTGCTGAGCCAGAGTTTGTCGCGGTGCTTGAGGCAGAAAAGCTCGACACCCTGCCGAAGAACCTGGCGCTTCGCCTGCAGGGCGAGGCGTAACGCCCTCTTGCCAAATTGACGAATCATGCCACGCCGGGTCCACATCGCGGTACGCAGCGGGTTCGAGGAACGCACCATCCAGCTGCGGCTTTCCGATGTCCAGCCCCTCAAATACATCTCGGACGAGATTAAGCGTTCGGCCAAGTACAAGCAGATCTTGGCCTCTATCGCCGAGATCGGGCTGGTTGAGCCGCCGGTGGTGGCACGTAGCCGAGAGGAGCTAGGCAAGTTCTTGCTGCTCGACGGACACCTTCGGCTCGAGGCGCTACGCGATCAGGGGATCGTGGAAGTCGCCTGTCTGGTCTCGACCGACGACGAAGCCTTCACTTACAACAAGCGGATCAACCGGATCGCTATCATCCAAGAACACAAGATGATCTTGAAGGCGGTCGAGAACGGGGTATCGGAAGAGCGAATCGCAAAGTCGCTCAATGTCGATGTGGCAAGTATCCGCCGTCGGCGCAGGTTGCTCGATGGTATCTGCGCGGAAGCGGCCGAACTCTTGAAAGAGAAGCATATTGCGCTCAACACCTTCTCCGAATTGCGCAAGTTAGGCGCGATCCGACAGATCGAGGCGGCCGAGTTGATGGTGGCGATGAATAACTTTTCCAACTCCTACGTCCGCTCGCTGTTGGCAGCGACGCCAAAGGCACAGCTCGCACCCGGCTACAAGCCACGTCAACCCAGGGGCCTGTCGGATGAGCAACTGGCACTGATGGAACGGGAATCAGCCTCGCTCGCTCGCGAATTCAAGGTCGCCGAGCAGAGCTATGGCGCTGATCACCTCGATCTGGTGCTAGCGAACGGCTTCATTTCAAAACTTTTGCGCAACGCAAAGGTGGTAGGTTATTTGGCAAAGCATTATCAAGAGCTTCTGCTCGAATTCCAGAAGATCAGCGAAAGCGAAGTCGCTGCGACCTAACTTAAAACGACCACCTGGCACAACCGCGCCCTTCATTCAGAAGACGATGCCGACGATAAGATTGGCTACCGGGGCATGGCGGGAGCTCGCGGCGGTCGGTTCGCTTTATAGATCCACGGCCTAATCAAACTCCCTCGCAGCCTACGGCGTGGCATCTACAACCGAAGAGAAATTCGATGGGCTGGAGGCGCATCAGTAGGCCGATGCTGTCGGATAAGCGTTGTATCCGTTGGATGCCAGTAAGTGCACTGTTGTGGAGTTGGCATAAAGTACAATGGATTTCGAACAACCGAATTTCGTAGGCAGATTGCGGAGCACCGCAAGTCACAGCACAAGTGAAAAACAATGAAGCTGTATCACGGGACAGAAACGACAAACCGACAAAGCATCCTCGACCATGGTTTGAAAATCAATCATCCGGTCACAGGCGAAATGCTTAGCATTACGGGTGGCATTTTCTTTTCGAGCAAATTGCCGGAACCGTTGCCGCAAATTGACGTTTGGGTGGTCGATACCAGCGGCTTGCCAATCATAATCGATGACACCGACTGCTCCCCGGATCCCGAAGACACCTGGTGGGTCCTGTATCCACCCCATGAAGTCTCACCAGAACGTCTAACCTTGCTAGAGAGTCACAGCGAACCGACCCCAGATTGTGAAACTGCCTCGCGCGCGAGCAATCCCAACCTCGAACGACGATGATTATTTTGTCCGAGCCAATTCGGGATGTTCGCTCCCCGCGATGCGAAGTGTTCGACGTGAACCACGGTTAGTGATTCATCCGAGTACGCAACTTCATTTATTTCGCGCCACTTGCCGGGGCGAGCGACCTCAAAAGCCCTACGAGCACTCGTGACATAGCTTCCGTTAGCGCCAAGACCAAACATCACAACGAGCTTCGTCCGCTCCGGTAGAACTCGCAAAAATTTGGTGACACAAGCCAGCGAAATCCGACGACCGAATTCATGATCCATGAATTCGTCGATCATCCCGCCGCTCCCGACCCAAGCGTTAGTCTTCTTATCGAATCGTTCAACAGTGCAGCGGACGAGCGATCCCCATCCAAATCGACCGTCCGTGTCCGCAATTGCTCTATCGACCAACGTCTTCAATTGGTCCGCGCTCGCGGTTGGCAACAGGCCTACATGAGATAGTATCCTCCCGACCTGCTTCCTTCCCTTCCGGTAAGGGACATCGTTGTGCGGAAGGTTTCGGAGTTCGCCAGCCTGCCTGGGTCCTTTTGAAAAGCCCAATACCAGTATTTCTGGCTCGCGATTTCCCCACGCAAGCGGGTTAGCTGTAATGCGCCATCCCTGATCCGCGCTCTCTGTTCGCGTTTCGTCGAATGATACAGTCCTAGCGTGACAGAGAGAGCAATCTACTCGCCCATGGGCAGGAAGCAGACATTTCATATCGATCGTGCGACCCGTGTTCATGAACTGCGCCGCTTCTGATTAACTCGGCGGAGCAAATCACTAATCAATCCGTTGTACTTCGTACCCGGTCTCTGCGGCGCGCTGCAAGCAGTTATCGCCTAAGCGACTCATCCGAACACTTGCTTGGCTTGCCACTCGTCGGACGCAATCCCGGTACAGCCACGGTGCTGCAAATGAACCAGCCCAAATACCAAGCCCTGCCCTTTCGGCCGATAGTCGATCTTGGACGTGCTTGCCTTTCGAGTACCGGGGCCAGTCCAACACGTGTCCGTACGATACCAGCCACTGCGCCAAGTCCGTGCCATCCACACTGCAAGCCGCCACAGTACGCCCGTGGCGGTCAGCGTTGAGCGGGACACACCGGACTGCCCGGGACGCCAGGAAAGCATCCAGTTCGTTCTCCGGCTGCGCACCGCACCAATACTGATTGCTGTCGCACCGCGACAAAGCTGATCGGCTACTGGCTCATCTATTCCCCATAGGCGAATGCGATCACGTGGATTTCGCCATCGCTGACGCCGGCTTGGCCGACGAGGTCATCGCATCAGGGCAAGCTCGGACCGCAGTCGGTGTTGCGAACCATAGGGGCAGAAAAATCGGGAAACATTCCCTTCATCGGCGCGAGATCACCGACGTAATCAAACGCGGGATCAGACCGACGGATTCCAGTTCAATGTCACGGTTTCAAC
Organism: Bradyrhizobium sp. USDA 4504; assembly: GCF_054063995.1. Lineage (NCBI taxonomy): Bacteria > Pseudomonadati > Pseudomonadota > Alphaproteobacteria > Hyphomicrobiales > Nitrobacteraceae > Bradyrhizobium > Bradyrhizobium sp. USDA 4504. The sequence goes on from NZ_JBSSGV010000001.1 coordinate 6,395,829, forward strand.
TACGCCGCCCGGCGAATTCGTGATCGTTTGAATAAACCCGGCGTACTCAGCGATCTTCATACAGCCATAGTCCATACGCTTTGGCACGCCATCTATCGTCAGAAACGAGATTGGCAACGTGCGTTCGCCCGTTTGTTCGGCAAGTCGGACAAGATTTCTGTAGAACGCCGACTGGCGGGCGGTTGCACCGGCAGGAGCGTCACCAAATTCACTCGCCGGACGGAGCCGGGTCGGATTGCTCAGTGTTTTTGCGCCAGGCGCTTCTTCCCAATGAAAATTTAGAGTTAACGGCATTTCGTAGTCTCCTAGCCTTATCGTTCCCCTGGCCACCATGTTGACGACGGATGGCTCGCCGAAATCTTACTTGTCCGCAAGGCTACAAGACAACTTCGCTTGCAGGGATGCCCCTGCACTCGCCAACAATCTTTGCAGCGCATACAGCGCTCTAACTCATGGACCGGCGTCGTCTTCGGTCTGCGCAGCTTCGGTGACGATTGGCGAACCCCATGCCTCAAAAACCCGGGGTGGCAGATTCGAACCCCGTCACTCTGCCAGTCATTCAACGACTTAGGGATTTATCAAGCGAGCGTAATTCGCTAGGGGTAATGCAAGGTGCCCCAGGCGGGTCCCCTGACGGAGCCGGACTTGGTGCGCATTGTCCCACATAACCTGTTGGCGTCCTCCGACCTGGTCATTGACGCTGTTTATGAGGGTGGCACGGCTGGAAACGCTGCCGACGATCCAATTTCTAAGGTTCTGGCGGGCGTCGGAAACCAGGGCGGGTTTCGCGAAGCAGGGCGCGGCCCGGACAAGAAGTTCGTTGTGCTCTACACCAGTGGCGAGGATAGCGATTGGCCAGACACATTGGATTTGAGCACTGGCCAATTCATCTATTTCGGTGACAACAAGAAGCCGGGTCACGAGCTGCATGAAACATCCGGCAATCAAATCCTGCGTCGAGTTTTCGAGCTTTTGCACGGTCCTTCCGAGTTGCGCGCGAAGGTGCCACCGTTCTTCATTTTCAAGAAATACCCCACAACTACGAGTTCTCGATCTGTGCAATTTAAGGGTCTAGCGGTGCCGGGATTTGCAGGCCTGCCATCGACCGCCGATCTCGTCGCTGTTTGGAAGACGACAAAAGGTCAACGCTTTCAGAATTACCGCGCTGTCTTCACCGTGCTGGACGTGCCGGTGATTGCGCGCTCGTGGTTATTGGCGCTGGCTGGTGGAAATGGCGCACGCGCGGAGGCCGCGCCTGCGCCATGGCAAGATTGGGTGAAATCAGGTCAAGCGAAAGCACTGGCCTCGGAAAATACCACGGCCATTAGAAGCGCTAACCAGCAGCGTCCTGATACCCCGACGAAGACTGCGATTTTGCGAGTAGTCTTCGATTATTTCGAGCCGGCGCCTATTGCTTTCGAGTCCTTTGCCGCTCGGGTGTTTCAAATGCACGATCCGAGAGTGATCATCGACGCCATCACGCGAGGCAGCGTAGATGGAGGTCGTGACGCAGTCGGTCGCTACCTTTTGGGCCTGACAGACGATCCGGTCTATGCCGAATTCTCGCTCGAGGCTAAATGCTATCAACCGGCGTTCGACGGGGAAACGGCCAATACTGTAGGAGTTCGCGAGGTCTCACGTCTGATTTCGAGGATCCGCCACCGACAATTCGGGGTCTTAGTAACCACCTCCGTGGTTGCGCCCCAGGCCTATGAGGAGGTGCGCGAAGATCGACACCCCATCATCTTCTTAAGCGGAAAGGATATTGCAGACATTCTCATCGCCAATGGATTCAATACGCCGGACTTGGTGAGTTCTCTCCTAACTACCGAATTCCCACTAACCTGAACTGTCTATTGCAAGGCTGGCGAGCGTGGCTGTATCGATGGCGCTTGGTCGGACGTGGCACTCGCGTGGAGGACTGCGACGCATGCTTTAGATGCACCAAAATTGGGGGCGCGGCGTGAGACGAACTCAAATCTTTCTCGAGAATTCCGCCCGAAGCAGGTATCGTGCCGACTCACAGGCCCCAGCGGGGGCAACAGGTCGTTGATCAGAGGCAGGGCGTTTTGAGGGTCGTTGGTCTATTTGCGGGTATCGGCGGACTAGAACTGGGCCTGAAGGCTGCAGGGCATAGTGTGGAGATCGTTGCTGAAAACGATCCCATCGCCAGCTTGGTACTAGCCCGACGCTTTCCGGATGTAGTGAACCTCGGTGATATTACTCGGATCGAGAAGTTGCCAGAATGCGATGTTCTGGCTTGTGGATTTCCCTGCCAGGATCTCAGCCCAGCAGGCGGCACAGCTGGCATTCATGGCCCGAAGTCTGGACTCGTTTCTCACGTCCTTCACCTCGTTCACGCTGCGCGTCGCAAACCGCAATGGATGTGCTTCGAGAACGTGCCGTTCCTGCTCTCCCTCAAGCGAGGTGCGGGGATGCGCTATCTGACACGGAAGATAGAAGAGGCTGGCTATACTTGGGCCTATCGTGTCATCGATAGCCGAGCCTTCGGGTTGGCGCAAAGACGCCGTCGGATATTTTTACTTGCATCGCGTGTCGAGGATCCCTCTGAATTTCTTTTCTCGGATGTCGGTGCATCGCGCGAGCCAGAGTGGGCGCCAGACACGCCTTGTGGGTTCTATTGGACGGAAGGCAATCGAGGTGTGGGCTGGGCGGTCGATGCCACGCCGCCCTTGAAGGGAACATCGGGCGTGGGCATCGCGTCACCGCCAGCGATTTGGCGGTCAGGCAGCCGTGATTTCGTTACACCGACTATTGAGGACGCGGAAGCACTCCAAGGTTTTCGACGTGGCTGGACAGCATTTAGGGCGGAAGAGGCCGTTGCCGATCGGTTACGGTGGCGCCTCATCGGGAACGCCGTCAGCGTGCCCGCAGCTGGATGGGTAGGGCGGGTTCTTGCTGGGCAGTCTGCACAAAGGCGCCCCGAAGCGGAAAAGCTTGATGCGGCCCATTCCTGGCCCATCGCAGGTTACGGCGGAAGAAACCAGCGGTGTAAGGTGGAGGTGTCGGAGTGGCCTGGTCGTAAGGGATATGTAGGTATATCGAAATTCCTCTCCGACGAGGCGCCGCCCCTTTCACTGCGGGCCGCGAGCGGTTTCCTTAGTAGGCTTGAGAGGAGCGGCCTTCGTGTCCCGTCGGAATTCACCCGCGATCTCAGGGACTTCGTCGCGCGCCAAGGTACAGCTGCAAACGGATGGAGGGACCAGCGCGCGGATGAGCCGGACGCACGGGCGAGACAATCCGCAGGAAAGAGCGCTGCGATCAGCTCTGTTTCGTGAAGGCTTCCGCTTTCGTGTCCATTACCGCGTTCCAGGAGTCGCGCGACGCTCGATCGATGTGGCCTTCGTAGGCTCACGTCTGGCGGTATTCCTGGACGGCTGTTTTTGGCATGGTTGTCCGCAGCATGCGACGTGGCCTGCAAGAAATGCGGACTTCTGGCGGCAGAAAATCGAGGCCAACCGCAAACGCGACCGCGAAACGGACGCGCTCCTAGCGGCGACCGGTTGGCGCGTTGTTCGGATCTGGGAGCATGAAGACACTGATGCGGCAGTAGCTCGAATTCGCGATGTAGTCAAAGGGAGGCGTTGACGATCCGATTAAGCGAAGGAATCATCCGCTGCAAGCAGTAGGTGAGTCGGGGGCCAAGTGCTTGAGCGGCTTTCCGGAGCCGTGGTTCAGATCGGTAAGGCGTAAGTGGGCGGCCTCGCGTCAAGCATGTCACGTGCTTGAGGCGCCGTTATCCGCAACAATTCCGGCCTGACAATTTGAGGCGCCCTGAGGGGTGGTCGGAATGAGTGATTGGCGAAGCTGGCAGCTTCCGGAGTGGAATGAGCGCCTGTTGGTGCATTTCTTCGGCCGTCAACCTGGGGAGGATGCTCCCGTTGTCGCACTTCTGACGACACCCGAAGAACTGGCGCGCGTCACTGGAGACGTGACAGCGAACCCGTCGGACGTCAGGGACAGATTCATCATTCAGCTCCGCGAAGCGATTGGTCCAAACCGAAGTCTCTTCGACGATGCTGCGAACTATCAGCATTGGCCGAATCCGCCGCCGCCAGAACGCGTGCCGAGGTTCGTTTCTCACCTGATCTTTTCTTGCATCGCAGCGTCGGAGTCCTCGGAGGAGTTGGCGAGCGAGGGATCGTACTTGCTGCGTTTGCGTGAGCTAGCCGGAGGCACGCTGCCGGATTACACGCTTCAATGGCTGCCAACGCTATGGAGCAATCTTGCTGCCTGGCTTGCTGCGAATGCTCGGCAATTCAGGCCGTTGAGGTTGCCGCAGCCAGGCGGCTATACCCGGATCGGCCATTCGGTGAAGCTCGCCTTTCCCGATCGGCGCGATCAGCGAGTGCTGTCCGAAATTCTGGACCGCGCTGGTCTACAGGGACATGAGCCTCCGGTAGGTAAGGTGATTGCGCTGGTCGCGGCGTCGCGTGGCCGGTTTCGGCAAGCATTCCAGCAAGCTTTCGACAATTTTCGAAGCAGTTTTGCGAATGGGACGCGCCATGCGAGGGAGACGCTTGAGCATCGCTTCTGGTCGGCAGTGCGAGACGCGGCGCTGCGTGGACGTGGTGCGGGCGTTGATGAAGACGGCGAGGATGCACTGCTTCAACTGCTGTGCGAAGAGCAGGATGATAGGCTCCATCTATTCCTTGTAACGGATGAGCCAATCTCCGAAGGACGGTTTCGGACGGCAGAATTGCCCGTGACGTTCGATCGATGGCGCTACGCCGTGATCGAGAACAAGCAGGTGGCAGATGCGCCCGAAGGTGCGTACGCGACCGCGCGTGATGTGCTCACCGGCCGCATTTCGACTCCACGTCTCAGCAGCCTCGTTGCGCAAGGTCTCGTCACGTTGGTGGAGGGTGTCCACGGCTGCCTCGAATTGGGGGGACCAGAGCAACTGGAGCAGTCCAGGACCGTTCTTGCGCGTGATGAGCGGGCAAAGGCTCTGATCACTCTCTTCGGGAAGGCGCGCGTGCGATCCAACCCATCAGTGTACCGCGGGTGGGTCGAGTTGCGAGGCCTGGAGCTTCGCCGCCTTTCAGCCGAGACGCTGGAGGAGACGGCGCTGGTCGGGTGCTGGCAGCTTTATGATTCGATCGTAAGGCCATTTGCGCGATTGCAACGTGGGGTGAGGGCGGATGACGGATGGCTAGGATTGCGCGAGATACTTCCCCGCATTGTGGCGCCCGGCGCCAGTGCGGTCGTGATGACCGGTGTCGACAGTAGGCGCGAAGTACTTGGAAAGGATGAAGAAGGCGCCTGGCAACTGCCTTCCCGCGATCTTGAGGGAGAGTTCCAATTCGAAATCAGCCTGGAGGAAGGCGGGACAGTTGGCTTGTCGGCCCGCTTCAATCGCGTGGTCGCTGGCCAGGATGTCCGCCTGCCCGACGAGCTGAATGCTTGGATCCTAGAGGGATTGGGTGGGACGACGACCTTGGCGGGAACCGCACCGCTTCGCGACAGCCCAAGCACTGAGTCAGCTCCGGCAGCCGACCTCACATTTCATCTTGGCCCGGTCGTGGGGCAATTCTTGAATGGACCTGAGGAGGCAGCATGGTCTGTAACGAAATTTGGCGGCAAAGCGATGGGAGCGCGATGCCGCCCCGATCTCGCGGAGACGTCGGGTATCGCACGCGTATCCGACATTTCGGCTCGGCGGAGGTGGCGTCAGCTGCTGTTCAACTGCCGGCCGGATCCCTCGGATGAAGATTTCAATGCTGCGAGGAGCCGAATCCGTCAAAGTGTGATCTCAACGGAATTGCCGACCGACGAAAATATTGTGTCTTCGGCCCAGGCTGCGGCGCCGCGAAACTTGACCGTCGCTGCAGAGGTTGATCGCCTGCTTGCGATTGCAGCGGCACGCGCTGGCGGACGTACGGGAATTCCCTTCCGGGAATGGTCCGGCCATGTGGAGCGGGTCATGGGGCTGTCGCGCGAGGGGATACGCGCGCTCACGCGCAGCTGGGCCGAGGCCGGAATCTTGGACATCGCCTTCTATGCCCGCTGGCGGCACTGCAGCGTGTTCGTACGCTCCCCTACTCTCGTTGGATTTCGAACTGAGCGAGGGTTCGGGGCGACAATCCTTGGACTTTTACTGCCGACCACGCGACGCAGCGTACGGTTGGCTGCTGAGCACGTGGGAGCGGCGATCGAAGAACGTACCCATGTCACTACTCAAGCGCCTGCCATCATGACCGTGCGCTGCAGCCGGCAAGAGCAGCTTGAAGCAATCTCGAAGCGGGCCGGCGTTCCCCTGCGGTGGCTGGAGTTCGAATTCGTACGTTACGCCGAACAAAATCGGCATGATGGACTTGGACCAGCACCACAGAATTACGACGAGCGAACGCCCTGGACGAGGTGGTCGTTGGGCGCTGGGCTCGATACGAGTGAAATATCATTCACGCATTGCGTCCGCGCAGGCTGCCCAGACTATTGGCACTTGGAGGCCGGAGATCGTTCGGTGTGGTCGTTTGACCTCAACACGGCCCGCCTTTGGGGGCTAGCAATGTTGAGGCAAAACCCATTCGCCACAGTGGACGGCGGACAGCTGATTGCGGCACAAGCCTTTCTTCCGTTGCCCATGGCGCGTTGCTTGGCAATTCTCAGCGGGACCGCGCCAGGCGTCGGTGAGGATGGCCGATACAGGTATCCGTGCGCGTCAACAGCCCTGAGCAGAAGCATATTGAGTGTTCTTGAGACAATTTTCGATCCGCACCGCCTTCGACGGCATGCGCAAGCTATGATGGGATGAGCCATGTACGATCCGATCGGCTGTTTTCTGAGAGTGCGCGAGTTGTACGTCACGTACCTCGACACCGCCTTTCGTATTGGCGATCCAATGGTTCGCGCCGAACGCCGGGCCCTGATCGAGCGTCCAGGAACCCTGTGCACGGATCCGCTTCTTGAGCCGCTGCCTCGTTACCGCACCACCTCATGGAAGCTCAGCGAACTCGTCGACCGCGAAGGGGATGAACAGGCCCTCGATCACTTCACGCGTAACGAGCGCAAAGTATTCGTTCAGCTGGTCGCTTCGGGACTCTTCGATAGTGCCGATATTGAGCTCTACCTTCACCAAGCGAAAATGCTTTGCCGCGGCAGTAGGAACGCGCGACCTGGAATCGTGACCTCTGGCACCGGATCGGGAAAGACCGAGTCTTTTCTGTTGCCAGTACTCGCAAGCATCGCGCGTGAAGCACTGAGCTGGGAAGCGCCACAGGCCGGATACTTGACGCGTCGGTGGTGGCAGGATGCGAATGGACGAAGCTACGAGAGTTACGGTGGCGAGGGTGGAATTCCAAAGCAGCGTCGCCCCTTGAAGCGCAATCCCGCGGCCGATCCATTCGTGGCGCATCGTGCTGGCGAGCGACGCGCGGCAGCCGTGCGTTGCTTGATCCTCTATCCGATGAACGCGCTGGTCGAGGATCAGCTGGCGCGCTTGCGCAAGGCGCTCGATTCGGCTTCTGCGCGCGAAATCACGGCGCAAAGCTTCAAGGGCAACCGCATCTTCTTCGGCCGCTACACGAGCGATACGCCGGTTACCGGTTTCAACGTGCACCCTCGCAAAGCAGCAGAGGTTGATTGGGAACGTCGCGCGCGCCAACTCGGCAAGTTGTTCGCCGAGATGGTCGATTACGAGCGCACACAACGCAACGTGGAGACGTTGATCGCGAGCGGCGAAGCAGAACCGGATGATCGTTACCTCTTCCCATCGGTCGATGGGGCCGAGCTGCTGTCTCGGTGGGACATGCAGACGTCTCCTCCGGATCTGCTAATCACCAACGTCAGCATGCTGGGCGCCATGCTCAATCGTGAGGTTGACGCGCCGATCTTCGACCGGACACGTCGATGGTTGCAGTCCGAGGATGCATATTTTTATTTGGTCCTGGATGAGCTGCATCTGCAGCGAGGCGCCGCGGGTACGGAGGTGGCATATCTCATTCGTACCCTTCTCGCGCGTCTCGGTCTCACGGAACCGGCGCACCGGCACAAGCTTCGTATTCTGGCATCCAGTGCATCGTTGCCCGCAGAGGGCGAGGAAGGGACGAAAAGCCTTGCCTATCTTTGGGACATGTTCGGGCGCTTTGGGACATACGAGGCAAACGGAACTGGTGTTGCAGACCGGCAAGGCTGGCGTTCGGCGATCATCACCGGCGACACCGAGCCCGAGCATCCGCTTGGAACGGAGCCGTTGGTACCCGAGCCATTTATTGCCTTCGTCGAAGCCCATGGAGGCTCGACTACCGAACCGGCCTGCGCTGGAGACGTTCCGCTTCTTGAGGCGCCGTGGCGTGACGTCGCGGCTGGGTTGGGCGTGACATCGGATGGGCCCCTTGTAGATGTGGTACGGACTTGCGTCGTAGAGGCGGGACGCAGACTCGCGGTGGCCTGTTGGTCGGAGGAGGATGGGCGGGTCAGAGCGACGGAATGGTCCGTTTTGAGCAGCACACTGTTTGGAGGAAACGGTGATCGGGAGCGCGGCGCAGTCCGCGGCCTCATGCTGGTCCGCGGTCTCGGCGATGCGTTCGGGCGATGGTTCGGGGAAGCCGTTCCGCGGATCGACGCGCCTTCGTTCCGGCTGCACACATTCTTCCGCAGTATCGAAGGGCTTTATGCCCCGCTGGACCGCGGGTTGGGCGTCGCGCCGGCTTTTCGTTCCGAGAGCCGCGTGGCCGGCAGCCTTTCGATCGAGCGCACGGTCAGCGAGGAGCAAGTGGGCGGCGCGGGCGCGGCGCTGCCGCTGCGATTGTTCGAGATGCTGTATTGCGAATGTTGCGGCGAGATGTTCATCGGTGGCATGCGTCGTCGCCGCGGCAACAACGAAATCGAGCTGCTGCCGAGCGATGCGGATCTGGACGGGTTACCCGATAGCGCCGTCAGCCAGCGCTTCGAGGATTTATCATTCAACCAGTATGCTGTGTTCTGGCCGACAGCTCGGAGCGAACCGCCCAAGGTGGCCGAGTATCGCGGCAGCTCGCCGGAAGGTTGGGCAGCAGCCAGGCTCGATCCTGCGACCGGTGTGGTCCGGACCATTGGCCTCAGCAGGCAAGCAGCACAGGACACCGATATTCTGGGCTGGTTATTCGCACGACGAGAGAGTGCTGATCGGCACCAGCGGAGCAATGCCCGCCCTGGCACGAACGTACCGTACCAGTGTCCGAATTGTGAGACAGACTATTCGCCGCGTCGGATCGAAACCAGTGCAAGACTTTCGCCGCTTCGACACTTTCGGACAGGCTTTGCAAAGACTACACAGCTCCTTGCGAGCGAGGTTTTCGATCTCCTCAAACTGCATGCCGAGAGCCCCAAACTGGTCTCGTTCTCGGATAGTCGTCAGGACGCCGCCAAGGCGGCGCTCGACGTGGAAAGCCGGCACCACGAGGACCTGCGGCGAGATTTGGTCGTCACGCAGCTTCAGGCCGTTCTGCGTGGTCGGCCGTCTACCGAAGCGATTGACGCACAGCTTCGGGAGCTGCGTGCCCAACGCCGCAACGCCGAAGACATCAATGATCACACCGCCGAAGAACTGCTCAGCGCACAAATCGGTGCGCTAAATCGCGCGCGAGCAGGCGTCGGCGAGGATAGCGTCCTCATCGGGGACATCCTTGAAGATGCACGCGCCGCCGCGAGATTTTTTGGCGTGCGCGGGGCGCGACAGTTGCTCAAGCCATTGATCCGCGCCTTTGTCGAGCTTGGCGTCCATCCCACTGACCCGGCCGGAACGCGGTCGATTGCTGCGGTGGCCGATGGAGAGACCCGTTGGTTCGAGTGGAACGAGCTATTCGAGCCTCATGATGGCGGGTTCGACTGGCGCGATGACGTGCAGCAGCAGCAATGGCTCGATCAGGCCCGGCGGCTTGTCGTCGAGGATACGCAGAAGCTGGTCACGGAAATCCTGGTGAGCCGCACATATTTTTCTATCGAAGAGGCGGGGCTCGGCCATCTTTGTATGCCGCGCCAAGCTTTCGGTGAGGATGCGCGCGCCCATGCAGTGCACTCGGCGTTTTTGCGCGTCTTTGCCGATGCCTATCGATTGCTTGATAGTCCTTACGATCGGACGCCTGATCCCTGGGTGGATGAGAACCGGATCGATCAAAACAATCGTGTGCTAAAGTTCGCAACGCGCCTGTGGGGAGACCAGGCGCGAGCGCGGCTGCGCGACGTTCTGCAGCAGCTTTCTCAAGCCGGTCATCGAGACGGATTGCTCACGACTTCAGCCTTGCGCGTCAAGCTGGTAGATCCGTCGGATCGATATTGGCGATGCGGAAAATGCGCGCGTGTGCACCTGCACCGGGGAGCAGAGATATGCACACGCTGCTTCAGTGATCTACCTACCGAGCCTAGCGGCTCGGTCACCGAGGTTGTGGAACAGAATTTTCTGGCCAAGCGGCTGATCCGTCGGGGTGCACAACCGTTCCGGCTGCATTGCGAGGAGCTGACCGGCCAGACCGACAACGGCGCAGAACGTCAGCGAAAATTTCGAGGGATCTTGTTTCCCGACGTAAAGCCGGCGCGTGATGCAAACGGCCAGCTCATCCGTGATGAGGATGGGCAGGAGGTTCTGGTTCCCGACGACCGTTCCTTCCTGAGGCAGCGAGAAGAGATCGACGTTCTAGCGGTGACCACCACCATGGAAGTCGGAATCGATATCGGGCCGTTGCAGGCCGTGTTGCAGGCCAACATGCCACCGCAACGGTTCAATTACCAGCAGCGGGTCGGACGTGCTGGCCGTAGGCGCCAGGCGTATTCTATGGTGCTGACGGTATGCAGAACGAAGAGCCACGACCTTTACTACTTCCGCGAACCACGTAGGATCACTGGTGACGTGCCGCCGCCTCCGTTCTTGACCCGTGGCATGCCGAACATCGCCCGTCGCTTTTTGAGAAAGTGGTGGCTGAACGCGGCGTTCGGGCGCCTACGCGAAGCGCATGCAGCCAATTGGCCGGCCGACGATATGCGTCCACCCGACATCCACGGCGAGTTCATGCAGTCAAATGTGTACTTCGCCGAAGAGTGGCGCGATCGCCTGCGAGACGCCTTGATAACGGAGGAGGCGTCGGCACGGGCATTTGTGGACCTGGTGTGTCAGGACTCTTCGTTGGATTTTCACGCGGTGTGGATGGATCCCGAGCAATTGGTGCGGGAGATTGACACTTTGGAGGACCATCCGGAGTCGAAGCAGTACGGCCTCGCGCATTCGCTCGCCGAGCAGGGTGATTTGCCCTTGTATGGGATGCCTACGCGGGTTCGCGATTTGTATGTCGGGTATCGCTTCTCCCGCGCGACGAACGAGCGCGAGTGGACCACGATCGACCGCGATCTCGACCTGGCGGTCTTCGAGTTCGCGCCTGGTTCGATCATCGTGAAGGACAAGCGCGAGAACGTCTGCATCGGCTTCACGGGGCGACTAGGGAGCTTCGGCTTTCGGAGACTGAATTCACCGAGTCCGATGCATGTCCCGCTGATGTCCGAAGCACTTGGGCCGACTTTCTGGATGCTTGAGTGCGAGAACTGTGGGTCGTGGTACCGACACGAAACGATGCCCGAGGAGGGACTGGCCGATTGTGCATCTTGCGGACATCCGCTCTCCCCGGACCGTTCGTCACCATGCCGCGAACCGCTCGGATTCCGTACCAACTTCCGGCCGTCACCTGACGTGGACAGCGATGGGCCGAGCGGACGTCATCGGTCGATCCAGTCGGAGGCGGGTGCACTTGTGTTGGCGCAGTCGCCCGGTTCGAATCTGTCTTACCAGGTGGGTGAACAGATCAAAACGTATCGGCTCAACCGGGGAGGTCTCGACCCCGATACACCAGGGCGATGGAAGGGATTCAGTGCAGCGGCCGGCGAGGAGCGGCTCAGAAGGCCCGGTCAAGAGGCATTTCTGGACTCGCAATGGATCGCCGACGAGTTCATCGGTGATGCAGTGGGGCCAAGCGATTTCACGGCGTACACTGGCGATCAGCAGCGGCGCATCGATTCTGTGTGGCTCGCCGCGCCGAAAACGACGGATGCGCTGTATATCGCACCAGCCCAGATGCCTCGTGGACTCAGTCTGGAGCGCGTGGTCGGGCGCCGTAATTTGGATGGCCTGGTAGGCAGGGATGTCCTTGAGGCACTTGCATCAACAAGCGTGCGCGCTGCTGCACTTTCGGCGACGTTTATTCTAGTGAACAAGGCGGCTCTGGAGCTAGACATCGATCCCGAGGAGTTCGACGTCATCGAGCCGCGGATGTTCCGGCCGGCGGGAGGCGTCGCCCTGCCAGTGCTGCAAATAGCCGATCATCTTGTGAACGGTGCAGGCTTCAGCAATGCGCTGGGCACACCAGACCCGGAATCGGGAGCGACATTGATCGCATCGTTGCTGCGTCAAGCAGTGAGCGATGAGAGCAAATATCCTCTCAATGCTTTCATGCGCGACAATCATGAGCACGCTTGCGAACAGTCCTGCTACCGGTGCTTGCTGCGGTACCGCAATCAGCCATTTCATGGCCTGCTGGATTGGCGACTCGGCTTGTCGTTCCTTGAAGCGCTCAATCGCCTTGATTTCCGATGCGGTCTCGATGGGCGGTTCGAGGGGCCAGCCCTGAGGATGTGGTCGGAGTTGGTTGAGCGGGATCTGCAGCGCGTTCGGCGGCAGTTCAGCACGGCGGAAGTGCGCGAGATTGGCGCGCTACGCGCGATACGATTCGATGGGAACACACGCTGGGGCGTGATAGCGCATCCGCTCTGGAACCCTGAGGCACTCGATGGAGTACTCGGGGATGCGGTGGCTCAACTGGGTAGCGAGCCATTCACGATCATCGATTCCTTCAATCTGGCGAGGCGGCCGGTGACAATCCGGCGAGCGCTGCTCGACTGGACCTGAAGATGCAAGCGCTACCTCAAGCGCTGCGGTCGATTGATGTGCCAGATAAGCTGGCGGCGTCCTCGCTAGGTGGTTGGAGCGGGTGCGTCGCCAAGTTAGTGCAGGCGTCTCAGCGCTCCAGGGAGGCTCTTTCGCTCTTGCCAGGCGGTCCGGTGGCTGCCAGGGGCACTCTTGCTCACCGAGTCATCGAGCAGTGGTTCAAGGGCGAGGGCTCGGACAACCCGGCAACAGTGTTTGTTGCCAACTATGAAGCCCTACGCGACGAGCTCAGGGCCGATTCCGCGCGGGCGGTCTTTGCCGATCTCGCCGAAGTGTTCGGCCCGGCCGAATGGAGTGGCTTCCGGGCTTGGGTTCTTCGTCGCTGTGAGACCTTGGGGCGAACTCATTCGGGTCGCAGCCGAGGAGAAGCACTCAATCGAATGGCACCGAGGCGGTTGTTGGGCGTGGAAGTATCGCTCACGAGCCAAGCGTTGCGGCTCAAAGGGCGCGCTGACCGTATTCGCCGCGTTGCAGCAGAGAGCTACGAGATCCGGGATTACAAATCAGGTGCAGTGCTGGACGATGATGGTGAGGTGAAGGAGAGCATCGCGCTGCAACTGCAGGCCTACGGCCTGATGTTTTTGGAGGCCATGCCAGGTGCAGAGGTCACGCTCATCGTCGATGTGGGCAGAGAAATTCCTGTTGGATTCGATCAGGCGACTCGCGCGCGTGCGCGGGAGAGGATCGAAGCGCTATTGGCGCCCGTTCCGGAGGCGGGGCATTATCCAATGGAAAGCTTGGTTAAACCAGGCGCTGACTGTCTAGGATGCCGTATACGGCATCTATGCCGTGCTTATCTCACACAGGTACCCTCCTGGTGGCTGACTTACCCGGACAAATCGGCGCGGATCCCATATGATAGTTGGGGGACGGTTCTGGCCGTGAATGCGGGCGCAGGCGGAACGGACGTGACGCTGGAGGATGCCGCTGGAAGACGCGTTCGGGTCGATCGACTGGCTCACCGTCACGGTCTTACTGCCTCAGCTGCAGGTCGTAAGATTTGGCTGTTCGATCTCGAAAGTCCGGGACCTGGCAGGGACTTCAAGGGAAACCGCTACCACCCACGCGTTTTTTACGAATTGCCACGCGACCGACTCGAGCGGCGTGCCTGGGGCGCGCAGGTATTTCTTGGACCCGAAGGGACGGACGCACTCAAGGCCACCGCGCGTTGATGGCAGCACCCAGGGGACGCGATTTGCAAGACCATCGAACGCAAAGGCCGCCCAATTTGCTCGCGGGCCGTCATGTTGCTATTGCAGCGTGCGCTCCTGCCAACGCCATGTGAACGATAGGTTCGGTGTCACCTGCCATGACCATTTTACGCGCTTTCAGACTCCGCCTTCGCCCAAGTGATCCGGACAGAGCTGACCGATGCAATAGGCCTCTAGGAGTGCTCTCAGACGACCTTCCTCAATCGCGAGATATCTGAACTTGTAACCCTTCCGGAGTTTGGCCCCTTTACCTTTCAGTGCTTTGGTGACGAACGAGGAGGCCCCATGAAGGTGGTTGTTGAGCCGCTGACGTATGCCGTTCTTGCCCCTTACAGTTCGACCAACGTGAGCCACCCGTCCTTTCGGCGAGTAGACAATGTACACGCCATGAAGATTGGGGGCACTGAGTCGGTCACCGGCGCTTGGAAATCGGATCTTTGGTGATCGCAGCAGCTGACCGAACTTCGTCTTGATTGCCTTCGGTTCGCCCTTCATTTTTTCCCCACGCGCCCGAATGATTGATTTAATTGGTATTCATAATTCCGTCTGATGATCGGTCCTGGCGTCAAATCGAGTCGCGTTAAGAAAGTAGCAACCTTTCGGATTTTTGACCCTAGATATTTTCGGCGTACGTGTTCGCGCGCGCGAGACCCCCGGCCTGTCCATGCCCCCCGGTGGGTGAAAATTTGAAGCCTGCGGCCTAAGGGCCCGACGCGGCTATGGCAACGCGATCTTCCTTGGTCGCATCACCCCCAAGCCAGCGAGCACTCATGAAACGCGACTACTATGCGGAAGTCTCGGTGCGCATCCTCGCCGAGCTTGAAGCCGGCGCGGCACCTTGGATCAAGCCATGGTCGGCAACCCCTGGCGCGAATTCGCCATGTAACGTCGTGACCAATCGGCCGTACAGTGGCTGCAACATCGTTTTGCTGTGGATGGCGCAGGCGGTGGGCTATCGCACGCCGCGCTTTCTCACCTTCAAGCAAGCGCTTGAGCTAGGCGGCCACGTGCGCAAAGGCGAACGTGGCACGAAAGTGTATTTCGTGAAGCAGCTGCAAATCCGGGAAGACGGGGAAGACGACACTTCGGCGCGGTTGGTCCCCATGATGCGGGAGTACACCGTCTTCAACGTCGAGCAGTGTGATGACCTCCCCGACGCCGTCACCACCGGCAAGTCGCTGCGCGTTCGCAATCCCGATCGCCGTGACGAGCTTGCCGATGAATTCCTGCACGCAACCGGCGCCGACATCCGTGAGGGGCACGGGGAGGCGTATTACCTGCCAAGCCGCGATTTCATCTCGATGCCGGCGTTCGAGGCGTTCATGGGCGCCGATCACTTCTACGGCACGGCCTTCCACGAGATTGTGCACTGGACAGCGCGCAAGGGCCGCCTTGATCGCGATTTGAAGAACCGCTTCGGCTCGCGCAGTTACGCGGCGGAAGAATTGATTGCAGAACTCGGCGCAGCCTTCCTGTGTGCAGAGTTCGGCTTTGACGGCGATCTCCGGCACGCGGCTTACATTGCGACCTGGATCGATCTCCTGAAGGCCGACAAGCGGGCGTTCTTTACCGCGTGCGGCCAAGCGTCAAAGGCCGCTGACTATTTGCGTGGCTTGGCGCTGGCAGCACCGGCAGGTGTTGCAGCATGAGGCACCGTCATGGCCTCTCCCGCCCATAAGGCGTTCTTCGACATCCACCCGGTGACCGGCGCCTCTATCGAGGTATTCTTTGCTGACCGGTCGCTCGAAACGTTCGGCTGGCGCGGCGCTGGCTGGTTCTGGTGGCCGCGCCGGAGCGGGTTCGCGCCTACCGGGCCGGCGATCGGGCCTTTCCCTACAGGTTACGCCGCGTACCGGAATGCGATGGCCTCGTCACGCGCCGGCGAATTCACGGGAAGCAACGGAGTTCCACCGCTGCGACTGTCAAAAAGAGCGGCTCAGGTTGCAAAGCGGTTGCAACGCCGCCCGCAACGAACCGAACGAGCGATCCTCTCTTCCAGTTTAGATGAAATTTCAGGTGGTTAGATGGTGCCCAGGGGCGGGATCGAACCACCGACACTGCGATTTTCAGTCGCATGCTCTACCAACTGAGCTACCTGGGCATACCCGCGGGGCCGAAAGGCCAGAGCGAGCGGGCGGTTTATAGAGAGGTCGGAGCGCCGTGTCCACCCGCCTTCGCCAAAGGCTTCGGCGCGGCGAGCCCGACCGGCACTCTTTCCCCAACTTGTTGGGAAATCTTGGCTATTCCGGGTCCTCCGCGTCGTCCTCGCGGCCTGGGACGACATAGCGGCCGGTCAGCCAGCGGTTGAGATCGACGTCGCGGCAGCGCGCCGAGCAGAACGGGCGGAAGGCCTGCTCGACGGGCTTGCCGCAGATCGCGCAGGCACGCGGGGTGGCAGAGGGTATGGCCTTGGGCGTTCGGGCTTGGTCGGTCATGGCTGGGCCGGAGTTTACATCATCTGCCGCATGTTCCGCTGCGTTCCCTCCCTGCTTGCGGGTAGGGCAATCGCATATGCGTCTTCGCCGGCCGCGCAGGTGCTTGGCCGAGTGGCTCGAGACGGCGGCCTCGCCCGCAAGCGCAGGGCGATAGCCTCGGAGCGAAGGGCGTCTCCGCGATTTCTGGATAATGGAAGAATGCCGCCGATTTGCCCGACGAGTCAAGTTGTCGTGTCGAACGCTGAGCTCGTGATCTGTCGCCTGTTTGTAGCTCGTGAAGTGTCGTGTTTTCGGTGCTCCGGAACAAGGGGGGCACGATGGGCACGGCATCCATTCACGAGGGTGTACGACGGATGCGGTTTTCAGATTTGCTGGATCGGACGGAGGCGAAGGAACTGACGCAGGAGGCAGCATCGGAGGTTCTTGGGATCAGTGTTCGGACGTTTCAACGCTGGGCGGAGCGCTATGAGGCGGAGGGCGACGACGGGCTTGTCGACCGCCGGCTGGGGCGTCGTTCGCCACGGCGGGCGCCGGAGGAGGAGCTGGAACGGATGCTTGCGCTGTACCGGGACAAGTACGCGGACTTCACGGTGAAGCACTTCCACGAGCAGATGCAAAAGCGGCACGACTATGTGCTGGGCTATACGGTGACGAAGCTGGCGCTGCACGCGGCAGGGCTGGTGCGGAAGGCTCCGAAGCGTTCGGCGCACCGCAAGAAGCGGCCGCGGCGGCCGCTTCGGGGCATGCTGCTGCACCAGGACGGATCGCGCCACGTTTGGATCGAAGGCCTGCCCGCGAGGGACCTGATCGTCACGATGGACGATGCGACCAGCGAGATCTACTCGATGGTGCTGGTCGAGGAAGAAGGAACGGCCTCGACCTTCCAGGCCTTGCGCGAAGTGATTGGCGAGCATGGCCTGTTCTGCGCGCTCTACACCGACCGCGGCAGCCATTATTTCCTGACCCCAAAAGCTGGCGAGAAGATCTCGAAGACGCAACAAACCCAGGTGGGACGGGCTTTGTCGCATCTTGGGATCGAGCATATCGCAGCCTATTCGCCGCAGGCGCGCGGGCGCTCCGAGCGGGTGTTCGGCACCTTGCAGGACCGGCTGCCGAAGGAGCTGCGGCTTGCCGGGATCACGACGGTTGAGGCTGCCAACGCGTGGCTGAAGGCGCATTACATCCCCGGGCACAACGCCGCGTTTGCGATCAAGCCCGAACAGGAAGGCACGGCATTCGTGGCCGACCGGCATGAGGCCTGGCGCGAGGCGCTGTGCGTGATCGAGGAGCGAACCGTCGCCAACGACAATACCGTTGCATGGAACGGTCGGCGGCTGCAGTTGCCGGAGAGCCGGCTCAGGCCTCACTTCGTCAAGGCTGTGGTGCGCCTCCATGAGTATCCCGATGGCACCGTCAGCGTGTTCCTCGGACCGCATCGGTTGGCGATGTTTAGCGCCAACGGACAGCAGATCAGCCCCGACGCGCCCCAGCCTGGCGGCGTGCTCGGAGCCGTCAAGGACAAGCCCTGGCGGGCGCGCAAGCGCGCGTCCTTGACCGCTCCTGCGCGCACCGCCGTCGAGAAAGCGCGGGTCGGGACGGAGAAACGGGCTTCAAGTCGAACAAAGAAACTCACCCACAGGGCTAAAACCGCCACAACAGCCGTGGCATGATCAATCAGGGAAAGCCGTCCCCGCCTTCCGGCTCCCCTGCAAATCAGAAACGAAGGCGACAGATCACGAGCTACAAAAACACGACATCTTCACCCGCTACGGACAGTTGCCGTGTCGAACACGCTAGCTGTCGGCTCCTTTGCATGGGGTTGTTTTCGATATTTTGGCAGCGCGCCCCTGCGGCAGGCTATCGCGTCCGGCTATCGGCCTCGTTGCATAGCCCGGCCATGACGATGTGGAGCAGTTGAGGTGGGGTCTCATCGCGGGTCGTTCAGGAGGAAAGAGCCCCATCCGTATCGCATCTTCGATGCGATACGACCTCAGTGGATACCTCACACCGCGACGGAGTTGAGCCAGCCGTGGCGGATCGGAAAGCCCTCGCCGCCGAGCAAGGTCACGGTCTCGTAGAGCGGCAGGCCGACCACGTTGGTGTAGGACCCGACCATCTTGACCACGAACGATCCGGCAATGCCCTGCACCGCGTAGCCGCCGGCTTTGCCGCGCCATTCGCCGGAGCCGATATAGGCCTGGATGTCGTCCTCGCTGAGCCGCTTGAAGCGCACGCGCGTTTCGACCAGGCGCTGACGGAATGCCTCGCGCGGCGTCACCACGCAGATCGCGGTGTAGACGCGGTGATTGCGGCCCGACAGCAGCCGCAGACACTGCGCGGCCTCGTCGACCAGATTGGCCTTGGGCAGGATGCGGCGGCCGACCGCGACCACGGTGTCGGCGGCAATGATGAAGGAGCCGCGCAGGTCGTCGTCGAGATGCACCGATTTCAGCGCCGCGTCGGCCTTGGCACGCGCCAGGCGGTTGGCGCAGGCGCGCGGCAACTCGCCCCGCCGCGGAGTCTCGTCGACATCGGCCGGGCGCAGCGCATCGGGCTCGATGCCGGCCTGGTTGAGCAGGGCCAGCCGCCGCGGCGAACCGGAAGCAAGAACGAATTTGGGACGGCCTATCATGCGGGCTTTTGGGCTGAATCGGGGGGACGGACGCGGGCGGAACCTATCGGATGGGGCATGGATGCACAACCTTGGAACCGGCCGCGAATCGCGCCCCCGCCTGAGACCAGGCCCCATAAGCACAGCTGTTTGTCAGTCTGGCGACAAGCGGCGGTTCTGCGAATCGGAACACGCTGGTCCCCTCGCCTGGCCGAGCCTCACAGGTTTGCCGCGCCGGCCTTGGCAAAGCGGCGGCGGATGCGCAGCAACAGGCCGTCGCAGACCTCGCGGTAGGCGGCGAGCTTCTGCTCGCGGTTGCCGCTGGTGCCGGTCGGATCCTGCGTCGGCCAGTATTCGACATCGGCGGCGAGCGTGCGGGTGAGATCCAGCGCCCTGTGGTGCGCCTCCGGCGACAGCGTGATGATGAGATCGAAGTTCAGCCCCTCCCAGTCCTCGAGCTCCTCGAAGGTTTGCGGCTTGTGGCTGGAAATGTCCTGGCCGAGTTCGGCCATCACCGAGACGGCGAACGGGTCGAGTTCGCCCTTCTTGACGCCGGCCGAGCGAACATAGAGGCCTTGCGGAAACATCTGCTGCAGCAGGCTTTCGGCCATCGGCGACCGCACGCTGTTCAGGCCGCATGCGAACAGCACGGCCTGGGGATTGCGCGCGCGCGGCGCTTCCATGCGATCAGGCTTTTTTCGATCGGGGTACGCCCCCGTCAATCACCGCTTCACCGATCATGCGCCTTCACCCTTCCAGTGCAGCACAGTGATCAGCGTGAACAGCCGCCGCGCGGTCTCGAAATCGACGCGCACCTTGCCCTTGAGCCGCTCCTGCAGCGTGCGCGAGCCCTCGTCATGGATGCCGCGGCGGCCCATGTCGATCGCCTCGATCTTGTCCGGCGTCGCGGTCCGGATCGCCTGATAGTAGCTGTCGCAAATCATGAAGTAGTCCTTCACGACGCGGCGGAACGGGGTCAGCGACAACAGATGCGCGACCACCGGCGCGCCGTCCTCCTTGCGGATATCGAACATCAGCCGGTTGCCGGTGATCGCGATATGCAGGGTGTAAGGCCCCGGCCCGGCGGCGCCCTCGGGCGCGAATAGGTTCTGCTCGATCAAATCGTAGATCGCGATCGCCCGCTCATGCTCGATATCGGGCCCGGAACGGCCGATCGATTCCTCGTCGAGCGTCACCGCGACGATGCGATTGTTGGAATCCTCGTCGTCTGGTGGCTTGTTCATGAGAGGTTGAGGCGCAATCCGACGGAACGTGAATGGGCATCGAGACCCTCGGCCTGGCCGAGCGTCATCGCGGCGGGCCCGAGCGCACGCAGCTGATCCGGCCCGCACCGCAGGATCGAGGTTCGCTTCATGAAGTCAAGCACCCCGAGGCCCGAGGAGAACCGCGCCGAGCGCGCGGTCGGCAGCACATGGTTGGAGCCGCCGACATAGTCGCCGATCGCCTCCGGGGTATGGGCCCCGAGGAAGATCGCCCCGGCGTTGCGGACCTTGTTCGACAGGCCCTCGGCATCCGCGGTCATGATCTCAAGATGCTCGGCCGCGATCGCATTGGCGAGCTCGACCGCGTCGTCGAGTTTTGCCACCTTGATCACGGCACCGAAGTCGTTCCACGAGGTGTGGGCGATCTCGCCGCGCGGCAAGGTCGCTAGCTGCGTCTCGACCGCGCGCTCGACGTCGGCGGCGAGCCGTGCACTGTCGGTGATCAGGATCGACTGCGCGCTGACGTCATGCTCGGCCTGGGCCAGGAGATCGGCCGCGATCCAGTCGGCATTACCGGTGTCGTCGGCGATGACCAGCACCTCGGAGGGGCCGGCGATCATGTCGATGCCGACCTTGCCGAACACCAGCCGTTTTGCCGCGGCGACATAGGCGTTGCCGGGGCCGACGATTTTGGCGACCGGCGCGATTGTCGCGGTGCCATAGGCCAGTGCCGCCACCGCCTGGGCGCCGCCGACGCGGTAGATTTCCGAGACGCCGCCGAGATGGGCGGCGGCGAGCACCAGCGGGTTGAGCTTGCCGTCCGGCGCCGGAACCACCATCACCACCCGCGGCACGCCGGCGACCTTGGCCGGCACCGCGTTCATCAGCACCGAGGACGGATAGGCCGCGGTGCCGCCGGGCACATAGAGCCCGACCGCATCGACCGCGCTCCAGCGCCAGCCGAGCTCGACGCCGGCGGCATCGGTGAAGTGCTCGTCCTTCGGCAACTGGCGGCGGTGGAAGGTCTCGACCCGGTCGCGCGCGAACCTCAGGGCGTCGACGGTCTTGGGGTCGCAGGCCGCAACCGCGGCGTCGATCTCGGCTGCGGTAATGCGCAGGCCGGCCGCGTCGATATCGAGCCGGTCGAACTTTTTGGTCGCCTCGAGCAGCGCCGCGTCGCCGCGGGCCGCCACGTCGTCGACGATCGTGCGGGTGGCGCGCTCGACGTCGGCCGACACCTCGCGCTTGGCCGCCAGGAAATCGCGGAATCGCTGCTCGAAATCGGCGCTCTGTCGGTCCAGGCGAACGGGCATGACGGCTTTCTTAGGAGGAATTCGGGTCCCTGCTCAATGGCGCGACGGATAATGGCCGTCAACCCTTGGGGGATGTCATTCCGGGATGGTCCCAAGGACCAGACCCGGAATCTCGAGATTCCGGGTTCGGTCCGGAGCCTGTCATCGGGCCGCGCCTTGCGCGGACCCGTTGGGACCGCCCCGGAATGACGTGCCCAATCACCCCGGCGCCACGCCGAGATCGTCGATGCCCAGATCGGTCAATTCGCACTCCAGGCACTCGACATCCAGCCGCAGCGCCCCACCATGGCCGAACATCAGGAGCGCGCTGCCGCCCGGCGGGTCGGAGGCATAGAACTCGATCCCGAGCAGTTCCAGGGTGGCTTCCGGGACTTCCAGGTCGATATTGCGCGACTTGCATGCCAGCACCCGGTCGAACCTGAGCGCGGCGATCAGCCGCCGCGAGCAGGCGCCGCCCGACAGGGTCTGCTCCCAGTCCAGCCGGTTTAGGCCGACCACGAGCCGCTTCTCGTCCTGGCGCCAGACGATGTCGGAGGGCTGGACGTGGGCGTCCTGCACATGAGCCGAGATGACCGCGAGGTCATCGGCATCGAGAGCAATCAGTTTCAGCGGCGCGGGTGGGGACATGACGGTGGTTATAACGCCTCGCGGCCCGGGAGGTACCAAGAGACCTGGCGAAATCGCCGCTCGAGGGAACCGGCCCACCGCGCTTCAGAGGCGATTGATGTCCTCGCTCTCCAGCACCGGCCTGGGGTAGCCGTCGCGGGCGACCTTCAGCATGGCGCGGCCGAGCTGTTCCGACGTCGTCATGTAGTTCGGGGCGACCCGCACCAGAAAGGAAAGCAGCGGCGAGGTCGCGAGATAGATCGCCTGCACCCAGCCGGTCTTGGAGCGGACGCCATGCAGCGGCTGGATCCCGGCGGGCCGGAACATGTAGGCGGCCTTGAACGGCAGCTTGAGCAAATCGTTCTCGGTCTTGCCCTTCACCCGCGCCCACATCAACGGGCCGCGCTCGGTGGAATCGGTGCTGCGCCCCGTGACATAGGTAAACACCATGCCGGGATTGAGCCGCGCCAGCACCGTCGCCGCGGCCAGTGTGATGTCGTAGGTGAGATGGCGGTAGCGTGCCTCGTCCATGCCGATCGAGGAGACGCCGAGGCAGAAGAAGCAGGCGTCGTAGCCGGCAAGCTGCGGTTCGATCGCGCTGTAATCGACGAAATTGTCGTGGATCAACTCGACAAGCTTGGCATCGCGCTGCCCGGTCGGGCTGCGCCCAACCGCGAGCACGCGCTCGACACCGGGATCGAGCAGGCATTCGCGCAGCACGCCCTGCCCGACCATGCCGGTCGCGCCGAACAGGATGACCTTCATCTCGATTGCCCTGCTGCCGCCCGATCCGTTCAGGCGGCGGTTGCGACCTGATCAAACGATACACCGGTCAGCGCCGCCGAGATATCCCATAGCCGCTGCGCTACCGCGGTGTCCCTGGCGTGCGGCATGATGCGCGCCGGCGCAGGTGGGCCCTTCAACTCGTAGAACCCGTTGGGCCCGTAATAGCCGCCCGGCTGGGCCGCGGCTGAGGTCGCCGCGAACAGCGTCGGCAATGCGCCCACCGCCGCGGAGTGGCTCATGATCGGCTGCAAATATCGACCGAACCGCCACGACAGGCTGTCGGTGCCGGGACCGTTCGGGATCAGCTCGGTGCGCGCGTAGCCGGGATGCGCGGCATTGCTCATCAGTCCCCAGCCGTTGATCGCACTGCGACGCTGCAGTTCGAGCGCGAACATCAGCATCGCAAGCTTCGACTGGCAGTAGGCGCGCCACGGCGCGTAGGAACGGCGGGCCTGCAGATCGTCGAAATTGATGACGCCGGAGCGATGCGCAAGGCTGGAAAGATTGACGACGCGGGTGTTGTGGCCGCGGCGGAGCTGCGGCAACAGCAGCGCGGTCAACGCATAGTGGCCGAGATAGTTGGTGCCGAACTGCATCTCGAACTCGTCAACGGTGACCTGCCGCTTCGGCAGCGACATCACCGCGGCATTGTTGATCAGAAGATCGAGCGCGGTATGCGTGGCGGCGAAGCGCCCGGCGAAATCGGCGACCGATGCGAGGTTCGCGAGGTCGAGCGTTTCATAGGTCACCGCGGCATCGGGAAGCTGCGCGCGGATCCGCGCCAGCGCGTCCTGCCCCTTGGCGCCGTTGCGGCCGGTGAGCACGACATTGGCGCCGGCGCGCGCCAGTTCCAGCGCGGTCTCGTAGCCGAGTCCGCCGGTAGCGCCCGTGATCACGGCGGTCCTGCCGCCCTGCCGCGGAATGTCTGCAGTGCTCCAGCCGGTCATGCTTATATCTCCTTGCAACACGATTCGGGTTTCTCGTCGGGTTCCTGCGGGTCCAGCCGCATCCGACGAAATGTGCACTAAGTGCATTTTTGCAAGGGGTGAAAAATTGCAACGTCCGGCGCCCGCGCGCAAACCGGCCAGGAAATCGGCCAAGAAACCGGTCAAGTCGGTGCAATCCAAAGCGAATCCGGCGTCGCCGGCGGCGGGCCTGCGCGCGCGCAAGCGGCAGGAGACCCGGGAGCGGCTGACCAAGGCCGCGATGATGCTGTTTCTCGAGCGCGGCTTCGAGGCGACCACGCTCGACGACATCGTCGCCGCCGCCGACGTCTCGCGCCGCACCTTCTTTCACTATTTCGCCTCGAAGGAAGACGTGGTGCTGGCCTGGCAGGAGGACGGCACCGCGGCACTGATCGCAGCCGTTGCGGCGCGCCCGGCCACTGAATCCATGCTGCAGGCCGCCGAGAACGCCATCGCCGACATGGTCAAGCAGATCGATCCGCGCGAGGCGGTCGCGCTGGCGCGGCTGAAGCGCGACAATCCAGCGCTGCAGGCGCGCGATCAGGCCAAATATGAAGGGCTTGAGCGCGAACTCGCCAACGCGTTGCTCAAGCGCGCCAACCACAAGAATGACCGGATGAAAGCCCGGCTGGTCGCGATGATCACGACCGGCGCGATGCGCGTCGGCAGCGAGCTCTGGGCCGACGATGGCGCCCGCGAGAAGCCGGACCTGGTCGCCAAGCGCCTGTTCGCCGCGATCCGCGCGATTTTCGAGTGAGCCAGCCGATCACGGCGCTTCCGAAACATAGTCTCCGTAAGGCGAGCACATGCTTCGGACTCCTCCCCCTTGTGGTAGGGCAATCGCATATGGCCGTTTGAGGCGATCGGAGTTCCCACAAACTCGTCATGCCCGAGCTTGTCCCGGGCATCCACGTCTTCGTTTCCACGCGAAGAGAAGACGTGGATGGCCGGGACAAGTGTTTAGCCCGGCCATGACGGCGCGGAAGAATCGGTTCATTCCGTATGCGATTGCCCTGCCCCTTGTGGGGAGAGGAGTGAGCCACCGGGCGAGGTGGATTGAGGCTGCGCAATGTTGAGACGCGCGGCGCAGAGCACAGCCTCTCTCACCTTCAGCCCTTGATGAACGCCAGCAGGTCGGCGTTGATCGTCTCGGCCTCCGTCGTCGGCATGCCGTGCGGAAAACCCTTATAGGTCTTCAGCGTGCCGTTCTTCAGAAGCTTGGCCGAGAGCGGGGCGGAGTCGGCGTAGGGCACGATCTGGTCGTCGTCGCCATGCATCACCAGCACCGGCACGTTGATCTTCTTCAGATCCTCGGTGAAGTCGGTCTGCGAGAACGCGACGATGCCGTCGTAATGCGCCTTGGCGCCGCCCATCATGCCCTGCCGCCACCAGTTCTGGATCACGGCTTCCGACGGTTTTGCGCCGGGCCGGTTGTAGCCGTAGAACGGCCCGGCCGGCAGGTCGCGGTAGAATTGCGAGCGATTGGCGGCGAGTTGAGCCTGCAAGCCGTCGAATACCGACTTCGGCAAGCCGCCGGGATTATTCGCCGTCTGCACCATCAACGGCGGCACCGCGCTCAGGATCGCCGCCTTCGCCACCCGGCTCTCGCCGTGGCGGGCGATGTAGTGCACCACCTCGCCGCCGCCGGTGGAATGGCCGACATGGACGGCGTTCTTCAGATCGAGATGCGCGGTGACGGAAGCGAGGTCGTCGGCATAGTGATCCATGTCATGACCGTCGGCGACCTGGGCGGAGCGGCCGTGGCCGCGGCGGTCATGGGCGACGACGCGAAAGCCGTGCCCCACGAAGAACAGCATCTGCGCGTCCCAGTCGTCCGACGACAGCGGCCAGCCATGGCTGAACACGATCGGCTGGCCCGAGCCCCAATCCTTGTAGAAAATCTCGACGCCGTCTTTGGTGGTGATGGTGGGCATTGGAAGCACTCCTTCAGCTGATCGTCATTCCGGACACGCCAGGCGTGAACGAACCTTGGGCGACGGCGCATCGCGGACACGCCACCGCATCTCGTCTTCTATGCTGCGTGTCGCCACGAAATGAGGTCATCCGCCCCGGATCAGGCGAACGTGACCGCCCTGAACCGGCGCCAGGCACCGATGGTCACCAGGACGAAGAACACCAGCACGATGCCCTGCACCACGGCAAAGACCGGCCCGGATGGCGGGTTCGGCGGCACGGCTGGCGCCAGCGCCTGCAACGCCGGCACCTTGAGGAAGCTCTGGATGACCAGCACGAAGACGTTGAGATAGAGCGAGACCATCGCGGTCACGATATAGATCGGACGCCAGGCGCCCTTGAGCTGCATCGCATAGAGCGCAATGCAGGCGATCGCGAGCAGCACCAGCGAAAGCCCGCCGATGATGTGCGACGGCAGCAGCTTCTCGGTCACCAAAGGCGGGATCACGAAGCCGGTGGCGCTGGTCAGGATCGTGAGCGCGAGGAAGATCGCGGTCAGCCCCGGCATCGCGCGCGAGCCGAGCAGCCCGAACATCACGAGCACGCCGGCGACGATTGCAATCAGGCTGATAATGACGTGCACGAGCACCAATGTCGTCATGTGGCGCACTCCCCGTTGAGACCCGCGTGCGAGGTTACGATGCGTGACGGAAAATTGCTACATGCTTCGATGGCAGGACGGCCGACATCCCATCAAAAATTGCCGGCGCGGGCGATTGCTGAAAATTTTCGCACATATGTCACACGATGCGGCACGTGCGCCGTGCGAGAAGCCTCATCAATAATAGCGCGGGATCGGTCCGTTATGCGGCGTCTTGCGCTTCGACAGGTCGAACAGCACCTCGTCGACATAGCACCAGCCCCAGCCTTCCGGCGGATCGTAGCCCTCGATCACGGGATGGCCGGTGGCGTGGAAATGCGCCGTCGCATGCCGGTTCGGCGAGTCGTCGCAGCAGCCGACATGGCCGCAAGTGCGGCAGATGCGCAAATGCAGCCAGCGGCTGCCGCTCTTCAAGCATTCCTCGCAGCCAAGCGCACTCGGCGTGACATCCTGGATGCCGGCGATATGGGTGCAGCCTTTCGTCATTTTTCGGCCCTTACCTGTCGCAGCTATCTGATCCGTCATCCTGAGGTGCGAGCTCTTGCGAGCCTCGAAGGATGCACGGCCACACTGTGGCCGATTCATTCTTCGAGACGCCGCTTCGCGGCTCCTCAGGATGACGGGAAAACGTTTGCGTGCGTCGCATCGACGTTGCTACAGTGTGTGATCACCCGCGTCAGCGAGATAGCCGTGCAGCGCGGCCACCACCTGAGCGCCCTCGCCGATCGCGCCGCCGACGCGCTTGACCGATCCGGAGCGGACGTCGCCGACCGCGAACACGCCGGGCACCGTGGTCTCGAGCAGCGGCACGGCGCGCGCGCCTTCGCCGGTCTGCACGCCGGTCATCACGAAGCCGCCGCGGTCGACCTGCACCCCGCAGCCCTCGAGCCAGCCGGTCGCCGGATCGGCGCCGACAAACAAAAAGAGATTGCGGATATCCATGGTGAACTCGTCGGGCGCGAGCCGGCTGCGCCAGCGCACCCGCTGCAGCGTCTCCGCGCCGTCGAGCCCGATCACCTCGGTGTTGAACATCAATTCGATATTCGGCGTCGCCTCGATGCGCTCGATCAAATAGCGCGACATGCTGGCTCCGAGCCCGCCGCCGCGGATCATCATGTTGACCTTGCGGGCATGCGCCGACAGGAACACCGCCGCCTGCCCCGCGGAGTTGCCGCCGCCGACCAGCACGACGTCCTGGTTGGCGCAGAGCCGCGCCTCGATCGGCGAGGCCCAGTACCAGACGCCGCGGCCTTCAAAGGCATCGAGATTGTCGATCTCGGGCCGGCGATAGCGCGCCCCGCTGGCGACCACCACGGATTTCGCGCGCAGCGTATGCCCGCAGGCGGTGTCGAGCACGAATGCGCCGGACGCTTTCGTGCAGTCGAGCGATTTGATCGAGACCGGGATCAGCATCTCGGCGCCGAATTTCTGGGCCTGGTTGAAGGCGCGCCCGGCCAGCGCCTGGCCGGAGATGCCGGTCGGAAAGCCCAGATAGTTTTCGATGCGCATGCTGGCGCCGGCCTGGCCGCCGAAGGCGCGGGAATCGAACACCGCAACCGACAGGCCTTCCGACGCCGCATAGACCGCGGTGGCAAGCCCGGCCGGGCCGCTGCCGACCACGGCGACATCGTAGAGTTTTTCATGCGCGCTGTTGCCGATCATGCCGAGCGCCATCGCAAGCGCGGTCTCGGACGGATTGCGCAGCACCGTGCCGTTGGGACAGACCACCAGCGGCAGCTCGGCGCGCGTCGGCGAATAGCGCGCGACGAGGTCGGCGGCATCCTTGTCGGTCTCGGGATCGAGGAGGTGGTGCGGCTGGCCGTTGCGCGCCAAAAAATTCTGCAGCGACGCCATGTTGCCGACCGAGGCGGGGCCGATCAGCACCGGCCCGCCGGCGCCGCCCTGGATCAGGCTGACGCGGCGCAGGATCAGCGCGCGCATGATGCGTTCGCCGAGATCGGCCTCCGCAACCAAGAGCGCGCGCAGCCGGTCGGGCGGCAGCAGCAGCGTCTCGACCACCCCATCGGCATGGCCGTCGACCAGCGCCGGGCGGCCGGAGAGCTGGCCGATCTCGGCGAGGAACTGGCCCGGTCCCTGGTCGATGATCGGCGCGACATGGCCGAGGCCGTCGCGCTGGGTGATCGAGACATTGCCCGACAGCACCACGAACATGCCGGGCCCGGGCTTGCCGGTCTCGAACAGCGCCTCGCCGTCCTGGTATGAGCGCGGCTCGCCGAAGCGGCGCATCCGCTCGATCTCGTGCGCGGTCAGGGTCGGAAAGGTCTGCTCATGGCGCGGGAAGGCGTAGGCGGTTGCGCTCAGCCGATCGATCGTCGTCTCATCTACAGCCATCTCGGCAACCCGCTTCCTTATAACAATGCGCACGAACCGGGTTAACGGCGCGGCTCGTTTCCGCCGGCGTCATCTGGTGAGCCGCCATCTAGCGAACCATGGGCGGCTTCGGAAGAGGCCGCATCGTCACGACCGCGCGCCTGCGATTTCCGCCGCTTCAGGTTTTCGCGCAGCGCGAGCTTGAGACGATCCTGTCGTGAATCCTTCACGCGGGCTCCGGCCTGCCCGCCGCCTCTGTCCTGGTCGCCTGTCATTGCAAAACTCTCGAACCGCCGCCGCGCTGCGCGCGAGGCGAGCATAGCCAATGGCGGGTGCCCGCGCACCCTGCCCGGTCGGTCAGTTGCGGCGATATGATTCGGCGGCAAGCGCGGATCGGGATAGTTTCGGCGCGATCGGGAACCCAATCCGGCCGAAATCGGCCAGATTGGCCGGAATCAACGGCGAGGCGGTCGATTTCTGCCGATTTCAAGGGCGACAGGGGCGCGGTTTCGCTTGCGCCAAAGGGAGGCCTGTGGCAAGAACCGCCCGCTTGGACGGGCCCTCGGGGCCGATTCATTTTTCCCGGGCATGCTGCCGTAGCTCAGTGGTAGAGCACTCCATTGGTAATGGAGAGGTCGACAGTTCAATCCTGTCTGGCAGCACCATCTTTTCAATGACTTAGCTAGCCTCCGATCCCCCATTGACCATACAGTAACAATTTTGCGCAGATCCAAGCGTTGGAGGGCAATGGCCACAATCGGCGCTGAAGCACAAGGTACCGAAAGCGGTCGGTCTGGGCTATTTCTCTATTTTCACCTAAGTAGCACCAAGGTTCTTCCGGTCTTTTCGGCGTCATTTACCGATTTCTCTACGTGACGTGCGACAGCTAAAAGTGCCTTTCTGAAGAGCTCAAAGTGCTTTCCCACGTTTGTGCTCGCAAGCCATTCGTCGTCTTCGGGAGAGAGGGGCAATCCTCTGACTCGAGAGGCCCTCTTGGCCTCGCGATTTGAGATATTATTGGCCTCACGATCTCTAGCTTCGATCCGTCGACCAATTTCTTCGCCCGGAATGGAGTCTTCATTCTCCAGTGCGTCGAATACCCCCTTGAATTGGACCGGGTATAGCCGCTCCATCATGAGTGGGAAGCTATGCATGCGGCTGTCTCCCAGATTGAGCACCGTATGCTCTTTGCCCTTTTCGTTGCCCATATTGGTCTTAGATGACTCAATCCGGTCGCACCGACTTACATTGCGAGGCTTAGAGGCTTTTTGACAGAAGCAGCCCGCTTTCGCGTTCGGGGCTACGTGCAGCGGAAAGTGTAGACCTTGGTACGCTGAGTGAGTTGATTCACTCGAACGTCAGGGTTTGGGTCAGCAATGAAATTGAAGCCCCTCGGACAAGTTTGCCCCGCGAATTCGTTGGCGAACACAATCATCCGCTGACTCATTGAGCTTTCCGTCTCCAATACTCCTGGCGCGACATGAACCGTAACCATGTGTGTGTTCGCATTTAGTAGCTTATGATCGTACTGGATATTTCCCACACCGCCGACCTGCGATCCGGGCGCAACTTGAGACGATCCTCCTCCGTATGCGCACGCTCCGAGAAACAAACATAAGAAACCGACTACGAAAATCCGCATGTGCCCCCCAACGCCCAAAAAAGTTGGAACAACTTATGCGCGAATCAGACCAAGCAAAAGCCGAGACAGCGGAGCTCAGATCCTTGGACCGAAAAAAACGCAATCAAATCAAAGCAAGAAGCGCTAGTTCAATCCTGTCTGGCAGCACCAGGATCTTCGCAAAACGATGGCAGTCGCAGGCACGCGGTGCGCCCGCGTGCGCTGGAATCAATGCGCCAGCAGCGCGCCCATCCCGCCGATCGTCAGCACGACGTAGAAGGCGAACACACTGCCGACCCATTTCCAATCGATCTGATCGTGTTCGGGGCTGAGGCTTTCGATGA
Organism: Bradyrhizobium sp. USDA 4504; assembly: GCF_054063995.1. NCBI lineage: Bacteria > Pseudomonadati > Pseudomonadota > Alphaproteobacteria > Hyphomicrobiales > Nitrobacteraceae > Bradyrhizobium > Bradyrhizobium sp. USDA 4504. The sequence continues at coordinate 6,426,781 of NZ_JBSSGV010000001.1, forward strand.
TGCCGTGCATGATGGTTTCCTTTAGAACTCGCCTGCGTGGCGTATAACCCGCGCCTCAAGCACCTCATGTGACTCACTTCACATTTTGCCATCGCGGAGCGGACCAAGCGTGACCGGCCCAGAACTGAAGAAACTGCGCGAACATCTCAGCGAGGCGCTGGGCCGCAAGCTGACGGCGGCGGATATGGCGAAGCTGTGCGGGCTATCGGCCGCCGGCGGTGCCGAGAAGCTGCGCAGATGGGAAGTCACCGGCCCGACCCCGAAGGTTGCCGCCGTGCTGCGCGTGCTGGCGATGGCGAGCGAGCACTATCCGATCCTGGAGAAGTTCGACGTGTTCGATCGCCATGACGTCCCGGTCAGGGATCGCGCCGCGCGCCGCCAGGCGTTCCGCGAGCAGATGCGCGACGATGTGCGCAAGCGACTGGCCTAAAGCGCGATCACATTAGGTTGAATCATCATCGCGCTTTAGCTCCTTGTTTGAGCATGATCTCCGCGCAAACGCGTTCCGCGTTTGTCGAGAGGGAAAACCGCTTCGCACTTTTCCGGATTATGCTCTAACCGACGGCTTGGTTAACAGGAAATGCGCGCCGCGCACACCGCGTTAAGCCTTGCTTCATTCCACCTTAAGCGTTCGTTAGGCACAACAAAACGTTTCGCCGCAAAGGCTGCGACTTAACGCTCCGCGCAGCGTTCCGGTGACTGCATTTTATTCAAATGCGGTCTAACCCGTCGCCGTGGATGGCGCCATTCACGCTGCGCCTCATGACTTGTCCGGAGACTGCCCCCATGAAGAAGTTCCTGCTCGCAACCGCCGCCGTCGCGGCGGCCGTCGCTGCCTTTGGCGCGACCGCCAACGCCGCCGATTTCAACCGTGGCTATTATCAGAAGGCGCCCGCGCCTGTTTACGCCGCTCCGCTCTACAACTGGACCGGCTTCTATCTCGGCGGCCATCTCGGCGGCGTTTTCTCCCAGAACAACAATTTCAACGGCCTCGCGCTGTCCGACTCCGACGCCCGCTTCATGGGCGGCGTGCAGGCCGGTTACGACTGGCAGCTGTCGCCGATGTGGGTGATCGGCCTCGAAGGCCAGTATTCCTGGGTCGGCGGCCATCAGCTCAACGCGATCTTCCCGGGCGGCTACGTCTACAACAACAACCAGCGCGGCATCGGCTCGATCACCGGCCGCGTCGGCTACACCTGGGGTCCGGGCCTGATCTATGTGAAGGGCGGTTATGCCTATTCCGACAACAACGAAACGGTGACGCTCGGCGGCGCGCCGGTCGGATTCACGCTCAGCGACAACCACAGCAACGGCTGGACCATCGGCGGCGGCGCCGAATACATGTTCGCGCCGAACTGGTCGGCCAAGGTCGAGTACCAGTACTATGACTTCGGCGACAGCCGCTTCACCGCGCCGGGCGCGCTGGTGCCGGTCGGCAGCTTCCACAATGACGAGCACACGGTGAAGGCGGGCCTCAACTACCGCTTCAATCTCGGCAACCTCGGCGGCCCTGCTTACGGCCGCTACTGAGAGCACGCCCACAACCAACAGTGGAAAAGGCCGGCTCACGCCGGCCTTTTTGCATCCGATCGCGTGCATCGATTCCGCACAGCGAACCGAGACGTCGCCACTGCGCGGCAGCCCTGAAAAATCCCGCAGATCGTCGCAATTTTCCCGATTTTGTTAACCGGCCGCACCGATACTCCCGCGCCGGGGAAACATCCAAGAGTAGTGGCCAAGGATAGTGGCCAAGCGTAGTGGGCCAGGGGGCACAGGGGCAATGGCGTTTCGGTTCAAGCTCGGCAAACCAAATCTCAAGCGTATCCATCTGCCGCAGATGGGCGTCAGGGGCAGCCTGTTCGCGGCGTTCGCTGTGATCGCAGGCATGGCGCTGGTGATCAGCGCAGGCGCCGGCATCGTGCTGCATCAGCTCGGCGGCACCATGACCGATCTCTCCGGCCGCGACATTCCGCGGCTTGCCGCGAGCCTGCAACTTGCCGCGCAAAGCGCTTCGCTCGCGGCGCAAGGCCCCGGCCTGCTCGCCGTGCAGAGCGAGGACGCGCTGAACGATCGCACCAAGAAGGTGCAGGACGTCGCGCGGCTCACCAGCGCCAAGCTCGGCGAGATCATCGAGCTCGGCGCCGACAAATCCGTGGTCAGCGCATTGCAGGAGAACGTCAAGAACACCGACGAGGCCACCAAGAGCCTGATCTCGGCGGCGCGCGAGCGGCTCGAGGTCGGCGCGCTGCGCGACAAGCAGTACAACGCACTGCGCAAGGCGCAGGCGGCGTTCGTCTCCGCCGCAAGTCCCGCGATGCTCGACGCGCAGACCCGGCTCAACGCCATCCTCGCCGCGGCCGCAGTCTCCGCGGACGACGCCACTGAAGCTGCCCGCACCGTCGGCCAGATCAGCAACGTGCTCGCCGCCGGCAATCTGATGGCCGCCGACATGACCGCGGCGCTGTCGGCCAATTCCAGCGAAACGCTCGATGCGATCGAGGCCGAGTTCAAGGCCGCGCGTGAACGCGTCAAGTCCAACCTCGAGGACCTGCCGAACAATCCCGCGATCGTTGCGGTGCGCGACACCGCCTCGAGGCTGCTCGTGCTCGGCGAAGGCAAGACCGGCGTGTTCAAGATCCGCCAGAAAGAGCTCGACGCGATCGACTACGGCCAGACCATCCTGGAAGAGACGCGCAAGCTCAATGTCGGGCTCGGCATCAGCGTCCAGCAGCTGGTCGACGCGGTGCAGAAGGAGACCGACAGCTCGACCTTCCAGGCACGGCAGCAGATCTCGCTCGCGACCATGGTGATGATCGGCCTCGGCGCCCTGACGCTGGTCGGCTCGTTCCTGTTCGTCTGGCTCTATGTCGGACGCAACATCCTGCGCCGCATCCGCGGCCTGCAGCGCTCGATGCAGCTGCTGTCCGACGGCGACCTCGACACCGAGATCCCGCAGAGCCGCCAGCGCGACGAGATCGCCGTCATGGCCGACGCGCTGCAGGTGTTCCGCGAGAGCATGGTCGAGAGCCGCGAGCTCACGGAAAACCAGAACAAGGACCGCAGCGCCAAGGCGGAGCGCGCCTCGCGCATGGAAGCGCAGATCGTCACGTTCGAATCCAACGTCCGCAGCGCGCTCGGCAGCCTGCAGACCGCGGCGAACTCGATGCAGTCGACTGCGCAGAGCATGTCGGCGACCGCGGACCAGTCGAGCGCGCTGGTCAACGCCGTCGCGTCGGCCGCCGAGGAAACCTCGGTCAACGTGCAGACGGTGTCGGCCGGCACCGAGGAGCTGTCGTCCTCGATCCAGGAGATCGGCCGCCAAGTCGTGACCTCGGCGGAGATCGCCCGCAAGGCGGTGGAGGAAGCCAGCGCCACCGACAGCACGATGCAGGGGCTTGCCGACAATGCCGCACGCATCAGCGTCGTGGTCGACCTGATCCAGACCATCGCCTCGCAAACCAATCTGCTCGCGCTCAACGCCACCATCGAGGCGGCGCGCGCCGGCGAGGCCGGCCGCGGCTTTGCCGTGGTCGCCTCCGAGGTGAAGAACCTCGCGAGCCAGACCGCGAAGGCGACCGAGGAAATCCGCCAGCAGATCGTCAGCATGCAGGAGGTGACGACGACGGCCGTCTCCGCGATCCGCAACATCTCGAGCACGATCGGCGAGATCAACGACGTCACCACCGCGATCGCCGCCGCGGTCGAGCAGCAGGGCGCGGCGACCCGCGAGATCGCCCGCAACATCCAGCATGCGGCGGGCGGCACCAGCGAGGTGTCGAGCAACATCGTCGGCGTGTCCACCGCGTCGGCCGAGGCGGGCACCGCCGCCGGCGAGGTGCTGAGCGCCTCCGACGCACTGCGCCGCGAGGCCGACGTGCTGCGCTCGGAGATCGACGGCTTCCTGTCGAACATCCGCGCGGCGTAGGTACAGCGTCGTTCCGGGGCTATGCGAAGCATAGAACCCGGAACCTCGAGATTCCGGGTTCGCCTCTTCGAGGCGCCCCGGAATGACGGGCACGTATTCGCAAGACCGTTCGCTTCATCCGGGCTTCTGTAACGGGCCTTGGTTAGTCAATCCCTTTTCGCGTCATCCACTCGCCGGGCACTTGCTTCTGTACGGGATCGGCGCGAAGGCCGTCGCCTGATGGGGTGCATTGAGGAGCCGGCCGGCCAATCTACGGATTGCGTGGTCGTGAGCCACTTCCCGGATGGCGGCCTGACCGGATCCATCGTCCCAGCGGAGGGACTTCGCTCGGGGAGAGCCTGGTGTCGTGGCCCGCCCGGAACCGATTGCTGCTCCTGGCTAGATGGCCTTGGTCATCGGGTTGAACGGTTTGGTGTCGGCGAGCATGCGATGCAGGATCACGGCGAGCTTGCGAGCCAGCGCTACCTTGGCCTTGCGCATGCCTGCGCGCCGGGCGATCCGCATCGCCCAGCTCTTCAATGCCGAGCAATTCTTGACCGGCTTGGTCAGCATGACGTGAGCTGCCTGGTAGAGTGCCTCGCGCACGGAGGCATCCCCGATCTTGCTGATGCGGCCGGTGTAGTCGGTCTCACCGGACTGGTACTTCTTCGGGGTGAGCCCAAAGTGGGCTCCCGTGGCCTTCGAGGAGCGGAAGCGCTTCGGGTCGTCGATCGCCGCGGCATAGGTGAGCGCCACGATCGGACCAACGGACGGCGTTGTCATCAGGAGCTTGGCGGATGGATGCGTCCTGGCGAGCTTCTGGGTGTGCTTGTCCAGGCTCTTGAACTCCCGCAGCAGCACCGCATGGGCTTGGAGCAGCGCCGCCGCGACCAACTCCAGTCCGGGATGGCCGGTCACGAGCTCGCGGATGCGTCCGGCGAACGTGCGCTCGGTGGTCGCACCGACCTTCAGGCCAAAACCGCGAAGTATGCCGCGCAGGCTGTTCTCGACATCGCGAAGCTTGGATTGCAGCAGCTTGCGCGCCGTCAGGATGGCGCGGGTCTCCTGCGCCGCGACCGACTTGCAGTGCACCGGCCGGAACCAGCCGAGCCGCATCAACTGCGCGATCCGGCGGGCATCGTTGCGGTCCGTCTTCACCGGCATCGACTTGAAGGCTTCGCGAACGTGCCGCGTTTCCAGCAGCTCGACCGCAAGCCCTGCGTCTCGCAGACCCGCATACAGCCATTGCGACAAGGGGCCTGCCTCCAGCCCGATCCGTTCCAGTACCAGACCCAGCGACCGGAACCAGGCGATCAGCGCCGCCGGCTCGCTCGCAACCTTCGTCTCGCGCAAAATCTTGCCTGTCCCATCGACAAGGCAAACGCTCGAGCATTCCAAAGACACGTCAATTCCTGCATAGTGGTACATGGTCGTCCCTTAATGATGCTTGGAGCGGGCTTGCCCGACTCCGTTGAACACCATCAGTTTGAGGGACGACCGCCTTCCAACCAACAGGCCGCTCGCGAGCGCGCTTCCAAATTGCGCCGTAGCGAGCGGGCGGCCGGCCCGTTACCCCATCTACGGAATTCCGGCGATTTCTCGTCCCATTCTCCGGACGACTATCTGATTTTTCGGCTGGCGCGGCGGCCCGTGTGCCGCTAAGCCGGTAGCATGCATACGAAGACCGACCCCGTGCACTCCTCGGCGGAGGCACTGCGATACCCTTGGGAGAACCATCCCGGCCACGACCAGGTCGTGGAGGTGGCTCCCGGCGTGCTGTGGGCGCGGCTGAAGCTGCCGTTCCGCCTCAACCATGTGAACATCTATCTGCTCGCCGACGGCGACGGCTGGACCATGGTGGATGCCGGCTTCGGCAATGAGGAATCGATCGCGGCCTGGACCACGCTGTTCGAGGGGCCGCTGAAACACGTCAAGGTCACCCGCCTGATCGTGACGCATTCGCATCCCGACCATGTCGGTCTCGCCGGCTGGATCACCGAGCGCTTCGGCTGCCCGCTGTTCATGTCGCAGGTGGAATATCTGCAGTCGGTCTATCACCAGAACCGCGGCACCGAGGAGCGGCGCAACGCGCAGCGGCTGTTCTTCCGCCGCCACGGCATGGACGAGGACCTCACCGAGAAGCTGCTCGGCCGTGGCCAGGACTATCTGAAGCGCGTGTCGGTGCTGCCGCCGTCCTATCACCGCCTCACCCATGGCGACGAGGTCGTGATCGGCACGCGGCGCTTCAAGGTGATCACCGGCGGCGGCCACGCGCTCGACCAGGTGATGCTGTATTGCGCGGCCGACAAGCTGTTCCTGTCCGCCGACCAGGTGCTCAGCAAGATCTCGCCCAATGTCAGCGTCTGGGCGGTCGAGCCGGAGCAGAACTCGCTCGGCGAATATCTGGCCTCGCTGGCAAGCCTGACCACCACCCTGCCCTACGACGTGATGGTGCTGCCGGGCCACGGCGTGCCGTTCTACGGGCTGAAGACCCGGATCAAGCAGCTCGCCGATCACCATGAGGAGCGCTGCCGGCTGATCGCCGAGGCCTGCCGCGAGGTGCCGCAGACCTCCAAGGAGCTGGTGCCCGTGGTGTTCCACAAGCACGTGCTGGACGAGCACCAGATGGGCTTCGCCGCCGGTGAGCTGGTCGCCCATGTCAATTACATGCTGGTCGAGGGCCGCCTGACGGCCGAAATGCACGCCGACGGCATGCTGCGCTTCAAGACCACCTGAACCCGGCCGGGCGGCAAGGCATCGCCCGGCGATTTGACCGAAATCGAGCCGAACGGCCCCGGCTAGGGCAATTTGCCCAACTGCGACGCATGCCCAGATGTGGGTCAATGCATGGACATTAGAGCTGGAAAAGCTCTAAGAAGAAGCAGTCGTTCCGGTCAGGTTCCGCTTTCTGGGTTTGCCGATGGATTACAGCCAGTTCTTCAATACCGCCCTCAACCGCCTGCACGACGAGCGGCGCTACCGGGTGTTTGCCGACCTCGAACGGATCGCGGGCCGCTTCCCGCACGCCACCTGGCATTCGCCGAAGGGCAGCCGCAACGTCGTGATCTGGTGCTCCAACGACTATCTCGGCATGGGCCAGCATCCCAAGGTGGTCGGTGCCATGGTCGAGACCGCGACCCGGGTCGGCACCGGCGCCGGCGGCACCCGCAACATCGCGGGCACCCATCATCCGCTGGTGCAGCTCGAGGCGGAACTCGCCGACCTCCACGGCAAGGAAGCCTCGCTGCTGTTTACCTCGGGCTATGTCTCGAACCAGACCGGCATCTCGACGCTCGCCAAGCTGATCCCGAACTGCCTGATCCTGTCGGACGCGCTGAACCACAATTCGATGATCGAAGGCGTGCGCCAGGCCGGCTGCGAACGCCAGATATTCCGCCACAACGACGTCGCGCATCTCGAGGAGCTCTTGATCGCCGCCGGTCCCGACCGGCCGAAGCTGATCGTCTGCGAGAGCCTTTATTCGATGGACGGCGACGTCGCACCGCTCGGCAAGATCTGCGATCTCGCCGAGCAATACGGCGCCATGACCTATCTCGACGAAGTGCATGCGGTCGGCATGTACGGCCCGCGTGGCGGCGGCATCGCCGAGCGCGACGGCGCGATGCACCGGATCGATATCGTCGAGGGCACGCTGGCAAAAGCCTTTGGCTGCCTCGGCGGCTACATCGCGGGCCGCGCCGAGGTCATCGACGCGGTGCGCTCCTATGCGCCGGGCTTCATCTTCACCACCGCACTGCCGCCGGCGATCTGCTCGGCCGCGACGGCTGCGATCCGGCACCTGAAGACCTCGAACTGGGAGCGCGAGCGCCACCAGGACCGTGCCGCCCGCACCAAGGCGATCCTGACCGCCGCCGGCCTGCCGGTCATGTCGAGCGACACCCATATCGTGCCGCTGTTCGTCGGCGATCCCGAGAAGTGCAAGCGGGCCTCCGACCTGCTGCTCGAGGACCACGGCATCTACATCCAGCCGATCAACTATCCGACGGTCGCCAAGGGCACCGAGCGGCTGCGCATCACGCCCTCGCCCTACCATGACGACGGCCTGATCGACGCGCTGGCCGAGGCGCTGCTCCAGGTCTGGGACCGGCTCGGCCTGCCCCTGCACCAGAAGTCGCTGGCCGCCGAGTAACCCTATCCGCTTCCGACCCCGAATTTGGGCCGGCCGTGCATCGCGCGGCCGGTCCTTTGCGTTATAATCCTGACAACCGGCCCTTCCCCAGCGGCCGGGACAGGAGATGAGCAGCGATGCTGCACGACTGGGGCGTAATCGCCACGGCGTTCGCCTACATCGGATTGTTGTTCTTCATTGCCAGCCGCGGCGACCGCAGCTCGCCGGGCGAGCGCGGCCGCGCCAGCCAGTGGATCTATCCGCTGTCGCTGGCGATCTACTGCACCTCCTGGACCTTCTTCGGCTCGGTCGGCTTCGCCACCCGCACCAGCATCGACTTCCTGGCGATCTATGTCGGCCCGATCGTGATGGTCGGATTGTGCACGCCGCTGCTGCGCCGGGTGATCGCGCTCGCCAAGTCGCAGAACATCACCTCGATCGCCGACTTCATCGCCGCGCGCTACGGCAAGAGCCAGGCGGTGGCGGCGACCGTGGCACTGATCGCGATCATCGGCTCGGTGCCCTACATCGCGCTGCAGCTCAAGGCGGTGGCGGCGTCGCTGGAGACCATCCTGAGCGAGGACCAGGCGTTCTCGAAAATCCCCGTGATCGGCGACATCGCGCTGATGGTCACGCTGGCGATGGCGGTGTTCGCGGTGCTGTTCGGCACCCGCCACACCGACGCGACCGAGCACCAGCACGGCCTGATCCTGGCGATCGCGGCCGAGTCCATCGTCAAGCTGGTCGCCTTCATCGCCGCCGGCGCATTCGTCACCTTCTGGATGTTCTCGCCGGTCGAGCTCTACGAGCGCGCCCTGAAGACGCCGGAGGCGGTGCGCGCGATCGAATATGTGCCGTCGATCGGCAATTTCCTGATCATGACGCTGCTGTCGTTCTGCGCGGTCATGCTGCTGCCCCGCCAGTTCCATGTCAGCGTGGTGGAGAATTCGACGCCCGCCGAAGTCACCCGGGCGCGCTGGCTGTTCCCGCTCTACCTCATCGCCATCAACCTGTTCGTGATTCCGATCGCGATCGCCGGCCTCGTCATCTTCCCGTTCGGCGCGGTCGATGCCGACATGTTCGTGCTGGCGCTGCCGATCGAGGGCAATTCGCAATTGCTCAGCCTCGCCGTGTTCGTCGGCGGGCTGTCGGCGGCGACCGCGATGGTGATCGTCGAATGCGTCGCGCTGTCGATCATGGTCTCCAACGACATCGTGCTGCCGCTGGTCTTGCCGCGCAGCGACGACGCCAGCGCCGGCCAGAAGGACTTTGGCGATTTCCTGCTGAAGGCGCGCCGCTTCTCGATCTTCGCCATCATGGTGCTGGCGTATTTCTACTATCGCGCGCTCGGCAACACCCAGCTGGTCGCGATCGGCCTGCTGTCGTTTGCCGCGATCACCCAGCTGGCGCCGGCGTTCTTCGGCGGCCTGTTCTGGCGCAGAGCCACCGCACGCGGCGCCATGGCGGGCATGCTGGTCGGCTTCGCGACGTGGCTCTACACGCTGTTCATCCCGAGCTTCCTGGAAACCTCGACCACCGGCCTGATGCTGCTGCAGCACGGGCCGTTCGGGATCGAGGCGTTGCGGCCGCAGGCGCTGTTCGGCGCCGACCTGCCGCCGCTGCTGCACGGCGTGCTGTGGAGCCTTGCGCTCAACATCCTCACCTATTTGCTGTTCTCGCTGGCGCGCGCGCCGTCCTCGATCGAGTTGTTGCAGGCCGACGTGTTCGTGCCCAACGCGCTGGCCCCGATCGCGCCCAGCTTCCGGCGCTGGCGCACCACGGTGACGGTGGAGGATATCCAGAGCACGGTGACGCAATATCTCGGCCCCGACCGCACCCGCGAGGCCTTCGCCTCCTTCGCCGTCGACCGCAACATCGTGCTGCTGGCGTCGGCTCCGGCCGATTTCGAGTTGCTGCAGCATGCCGAGCGGTTGATCGCCTCCTCGATCGGGGCCGCGTCCTCGCGCCTTGTGATGTCGCTGCTGCTGCAACGGCGCACGGTGTCGGCCAAGGCCGCGCTGAAACTGCTCGACGACTCCCACGCCGCCCTGCACTTCAACCGCGAGATCCTGCAGACCGCGCTCAATCACGTGCGCCAGGGCATCGCGGTGTTCGACGCCGATCTGCAGCTGATCTGTTCCAACCGCCAGTTCTCCGAATTGCTGGGGCTGCCGCAGCATCTGGTGCAGCTCGGCATCCCGCTGTCCGAAATCCTCGAATTCATGGGCGCGATCAGTCCGCCTGCGTCCGGCGACGGCGACAGCCTGCTGCAGGCCCGCCTGCGCGCCTACACCACCGAGGGCGAGCCTTATCTGGAACGCTTCACCGACCGCCATCTGGTGATCGAGGTGCGTGCCAACCGCATGCCGGGCGGCGGGCTCGTCATCACCTTCTCCGACGTCACGCCGAGCTTCGAGGCGGCGGAGGCGCTGGAGCGCGCCAACGCGACGCTGGAAAAGCGGGTGCGCGACCGCACCGAGGAGCTGACGCGGCTGAATTCGGAGCTCGCGCTCGCCAAGGGCATCGCGGAAGACGCCAACGCCTCGAAGACACGCTTCCTTGCGGCCGCCAGCCACGACATCCTGCAGCCGCTCAATGCGGCGCGCCTCTACGTCACGAGCCTGGTCGAGCGCCAGAACGGCGGCGAGGATTCGCGCCTGGTCGAGAACATCGACGACTCACTCGAGGCGATCGAGGACATCCTGGGCGCGCTGCTCGACATTTCCAGGCTCGATGCCGGCGCCATGACGCCGGCGATCACGAGCTTCCGGATGGCCGACCTGATGCGCTCGCTGGAGATCGAGTTCATGCCGATCGCCCGCGACAAGGGCCTCGACCTGCGCTTCGTGCCGTGCTCGCTGCCGGTCGAATCCGACCGCTCGCTGCTGCGCCGGCTGCTGCAGAACTTCATCTCCAACGCGATCAAATATACCCCGCGCGGCCGCGTCTTGATCGGCTGCCGCCGCCGCGGCACCACGCTCCAGATCAGCATCTTCGACACCGGCGTCGGCATTCCCGTGCAGAAGCGCGGCGAGATCTTCAAGGAGTTCCACCGCCTCGAGCAGGGCGCCCGGATCGCCCGCGGCCTCGGCCTCGGCCTGTCGATCGTCGAGCGGCTGGCGCGGGTGCTCAACCACCGCATCGCGATCTCGGCCAATGTCAGCGGCGGCTCGGCGTTCTCGGTCACCGTGCCGGTCGCGACCGCGGTCAACCATACTGCGGCCGTCACCACCGCGACGCCGCTGTCGAAGACGCCGATGAGCGGCTCGCTGATTGTCTGCATCGAGAACGATCCCGCCATCCTCGACGGCATGAAGACGCTGCTGACGGCGTGGGACGCCGAGGTGATCGCGGTGCTCGACGCCGACGGCGCGATCAGCGCGATCGAGGCCGCCGGTGGCCGCGTCACCGGCGTCCTGGTCGACTACCATCTCGACCGCGGCAACGGCGTCGCCGCGATCCGCGAGATCCGCCGCCGCTTCGGCGACGGCATTCCGGCGATCCTGATCACCGCCGACCGCAGCCCTGCGGTGCGCGCCGCCGCGCGCGAGGAAAACATCGCGGTGCTGAACAAGCCGGTGAAACCCGCCTCGCTCCGCGCCCTACTCGGACAATGGCGCACCCAGCAGATGGTGGCGGCGGAGTAGCGCGCCGCGGCGCAATCCGGGCGCGCATCTCGCATTGGATCATGATGCGACTGGATCGAATCGCATCATGAAGGCACGGCAAAGACACGGCGCTCCCTCCCGCAAGCGCGAGAGGTGAAGCGAGCCTGCGCAGTGGCCGGCTCAACCGAAAATCACATGCTCCAGCAAGATCGCCAAGCGTCGGGTTAGTTCGGCCCCATTCCGGCCGACGCCGGGTGCCCTGGCACCTGAAAGCGCTTGCCTGTGTCGGTGACGTTGGTTCCGTCGACCTTGAGGATCGAGAAATCCTGGCTGAGGTAGTTCCCGACCAGGATGTATTTTCCGTCAGGCGTGAAGACCGCGGCCTCAGGCAGTCCGCCGACTTCGATATCTCCGGTCTTGGTCACTTTCTTGCCGTCGATCTTCAGGACCGAGACGCTGCCGTTCTTCTCATGGAAGAACGCATTCTTCATGTTCGAGCCGCGCAGGATCACCGAGACTGCGAGATCCCCCTTCGGACTGACGCCAAGCCCCTCCGGTCCATCGCCGACCACCACGCGATCGATGATGCGCGGCGGCTTCGCTTCGAGATCGATGACGCTGGCCGTGTCGACGCTGCCGTCCGACGCGCCTGAGTTGCCATTGTCCGACGTCAACGCGATCTTGCTGTTCGGGGTCACTGCGACGTTGTAAGGCCATTGGCCGGCCGGCAGGTCTATCTTGGCGTAGGTGACTTTGTCGCCGGCGATATCGAGCACCGATATCTTGTGCCCGGGAAAACGCGCGACCAGCGCGTGCTTGCCGTCTGGCGCGAACGCGACATGTGCGACACTGTCTGGCATCGATATCGTGTCGGTGATCTTGACGTCAGTGCCGTTGACCGAAAGCACGCTGATCGAATTGTCCCCGCGGTTGGCAACCAACGCCATCTTGCCATCGGGACTGAAGCTCAACCCTGATGGCTGCTTTCCGCCGGCAATGGTCGCTGCCAGCTTGGGCGGGGTCGCTTTGAGATCGATCACATAGATCTTGTTATCCGGCACCTGCTTCAGAGCGTCGCCTTCCTTCACCACGTCGACCGAATCCGCGACCAGCGCCACGGTTCCGGTCGGATCGATAGCGACGTTGACCGGGGGGCCGACTACCGAGTTCTTCAATGGGAGAGAGGCCGCAATCTTCGGGTTCTCGGGATCGGCGAGATCGATGATCAGCACTTGATCCTTGCCGGGCGGGGACAGCACCGGCTTGCCGTCGTCGTCCCACAACAGCTTCTCGTCCAGGCCGACGATCATCAAGGGCTTGGCCTGAGCGCAATTGAAAGAGCTGATACCGAGAAGGATTGCCGCAGCCAGAGATAGTCCGGCGACGCGAGTGATGGAAATCATGGCGTTCTCCCCAAAAGCACGCGGCCTCTCACGGGCCGGTGCCGGACAGGATACTCGGTTTTCGACCGATGCGCAGTTTGAATGGGATCTGGATGGCTTCGCGAAAGCGTGCCATCGGGCGCGCTTTCGCGCCACCCGCCGGCTCGCAATGCCGTGGCCCGAGCCCGGCAACCACAGCTGGAGTTGCTCGGGACTACGTCGGCGGCGTGCCCTGGCGCCATTGGCCGCCGGCGATCTTGGCGGCGGCGATCACGGCTTGGGTGCGGCTTTCGACGCCGAGCTTCTGCAGGATCGCCGAGACATGGGCCTTGATGGTCGCTTCGGAAACGCCGAGCTCGTAGGCGATCTGCTTGTTGAGCAGCCCCTCGGACAGCATCATCAGCACCCGCACCTGCTGCGGGGTCAGCGTCACCAGCCGGTCGCGCAGCCGCGTCATGTCGGGATCGCCGGCCGCCGACAGATCGGTGTCCGGCGGCACCCAGACGTCGCCCTCCATCACCTTCATGATGGCATCCCGCAGCGTCTCGACGCCGAAGCGCTTGGGGATGAAACCGGAAGCGCCAAAGTCGAGCGAGCGGCGGATGGTCCCGGCATCGTCACTGGCGGATACGATCACCACCGGAATCGCCGGATACTGCGCCCGCAGATAGATCAGGCCGGAGAAACCGCTGATCCCCGGCATGCTCAGGTCCAGCAGGATCAGGTCGACCTCGGAGTCCCGTTCCAGCAGCGCGGTCAGATCCTCGAACGATCCGGCCTCGCTGATCGTGGCCGAACTCACGACGCTCGACACCGCCTGACGCAACGCATCGCGGAACAGCGGATGGTCGTCGGCGATGACAAGATGAGTATTGGCAGCAGCAGTCATCTCAGTCCCACAAGCGGGCTTTAGGCAAACCCGCGTCGCTCGGTTTTCGCCCGCGCGGCAGTATCACGCAAGCGCTTGATAATACCAGATGCCAACGCGGTTAACCCGCGCAGCTTGTGCGCCGCAATAGACGCCTGCGGAGGCGTTCCATCCTGCTCTTCCTTCAGAAGATAGGTTCGATCCTGAAAAGGCCAAAAGTCTTATTGGGGCGGGTTTCACTGCGATGTTACCTTCATCTCAAGCCGAGGGCCTATTCGGGCCTCACCCGCCAGCCGGGGGCGAGCATGGCAGCAATATTTCGGGGGGAGCAATCCAGATGTCCACTATGACTGCAACTTCGGCGCGGCCCGCCGGCATGACAAAGGATGAGCGTTTCGTCATCCTCGCGTCGTCGCTCGGTACCGTGTTCGAGTGGTACGACTTCTATCTCTACGGTTCGCTGGCCGGCATCATCGGCGCGCAGTTCTTCTCGGACTATCCGCCGGCGACCCGCGACATCTTCGCATTGCTGGCATTCGCCGCGGGCTTCCTGGTGCGCCCGTTCGGCGCGATCGTGTTCGGCCGGGTCGGCGACATCGTCGGCCGCAAATACACCTTCCTCGTCACCATCCTGATCATGGGTCTGTCGACCTTCATCGTCGGCCTGTTGCCCAACGCCAAGACCATCGGCATCGCGGCGCCGATCATCCTGATCTCGCTGCGCCTACTGCAGGGCCTCGCGCTCGGCGGCGAATATGGCGGTGCCGCGACCTATGTCGCTGAGCATGCCCCGCCCGGCAAGCGCGGCTACTACACCTCGTTCATCCAGACCACGGCAACGCTTGGACTGTTTCTGTCGCTGCTGGTGATCCTGTTCACGCGAACCCTCACCGGCGAAAAGGACTTCGCCGACTGGGGCTGGCGCATTCCATTCCTGGTGTCGGTGCTGCTGCTCGGCATCTCGGTCTGGATCCGGCTGCGGCTGAACGAATCGCCGGTGTTCCAGCGGATGAAGGAGGAGGGCAAGACCTCCAAGGCGCCGCTGACCGAGGCCTTCGCGACCTGGAGCAACGCCAAGATCGTGATCCTCGCGCTGCTCGGCCTGACCATGGGCCAGGCGGTGATCTGGTACACGGGCCAGTTCTACGCGCTGTTCTTCCTGCAATCGATCCTGAAGGTCGACGGCTACACCGCCAACCTCTTGATCGCCTGGTCTCTGTTGCTCGGCACCGGCTTCTTCCTGGTGTTCGGCGCGCTGTCGGACAAGATCGGCCGCAAGCCGATCATCCTGGCGGGCTGCCTGATCGGCGCACTCACGCTGTTCCCGATCTTCAAGATGATCACGACCAACGCCAATCCGGCGCTGGAGAAGGCCTATGAGACGGTCAAGGTGCAGGTGGTTGCGGATCCGGCCGGCTGCGGCGATCTGTTCAATCCGGTCGGCACCCGCGTCTTCAGCGCGCCTTGCGACACCGCCCGCGCCTTCCTAGCCCAATCGTCGGTGAAATATTCGACGGTGCCGGGCCCGGCCGGCTCGCCGGTGAAGATCCTGATCAACGACAAGGAAGTGCCGTATACGGACGCCAAGACGTCGAACCCCGCAATCCTCGCGGCGGTGCAGGCGGCGGGCTATCCGAAGCCGGGTGACGCCGGCATCGTGAAGATGTCGCACCCGTTCGATGTCTTCCGTCCGCAGGTGGCCGCGGTCATCGGCCTGCTGTTCATCCTGGTGCTCTACGTCACCATGGTCTACGGCCCGATCGCCGCCATGCTGGTCGAACTGTTCCCGACCCGCATCCGCTACACCTCGATGTCGCTGCCCTATCATATCGGCAACGGCTGGTTCGGCGGCCTGCTCCCGGCGACCGCGTTCGCGATCACCGCCTCGACCGGCGACATCTACTCCGGTCTCTGGTATCCGGTCATCTTCGCCGCAATCACCGTCGTGGTCGGCGCGCTGTTCATTCCGGAAACCAAGGACGTCGACATCACCAAGACCTGACCGTCGACATCGCGATCAGAATGCATCGGCCGCGGAGCGATCCGTGGCCGATGTCATTTGGAGGCCGCGTCTTAAAAGACAGGTCGCGCGCGTCAGCGCGTGGCGCCGATGAATTGCAGCACGATCTCGCGCCGGTGCGGACGGGCGCGATGCTCGATCAGATAGATGCCCTGCCAGGTGCCGAGCGCCATCTGACCGTCGAGCACGGGGACCTGCAGCGAGGTCGCCGTCAGCATGGTCTTGATGTGCGCCGGCATGTCGTCAGGGCCTTCGGTGTCGTGACGCCAGCCGCCGTCTTCGGGCGCTGCGCGGTCGAGCGCCGTCTTCAGATCGACCAGCACGGTCGGATCGGCATTCTCCTGGATCGTCAGCGAGGCCGAGGTGTGGCGGATGAACAGCGTGACCACACCCTCGCCGGCACGCGCCTCGCGCAGGAATTTGGCGACCTCGCGCGTGATGTCGGTAAAGCCGGCGCCCGACGTTTCGACCGCCAGGCGCGACGACACGATGCTGGTTGCCGCGACGGAGGATGGCGCCGAGTGCGTGATGGTCCTCGATGAGTTCATCTGTAACTCTCACTATGTCGTCCCGGCGAAGGCCGGGACCCATACTCCGCGGCCCCTCAGTTACGAAGATTTGGAGTTGCCAGCTTGGCCACCCAACTCCCAGCGGCGGTTATGGGTCCCGGCTCCCGTGCGCAATTGCGCACTAGGCCGGGACGACGCTGGAGAGACAGCGCCAGCACAACATCAAATCTTGCCGCCATTGACGTCGCGCTGCACGCGGTTGGCCATTTCGATCAGTCGCCGCCAGGCCCGCTCCACGAACGACATCATGCGATCCATGTCGCGGTCGCTCGGCAGCGGGATCTCGATCTTGCGCTCGCCCTCGGCGACCTTCGGCTCGGTCTTGGGCTCCGGCTTCTTCAGCAGATCGGATTTCGGCAACGCTTCGTCGGTCTTGGCCGACGGTGCGCGCGCGGCGAGCTCATCCTTGAGCTTGTCATTGTCGGCTTGCAGGCGCCCGATCTCGGCATCCAGCGCCGCCCGCTCGTCCGGCACCATGTAACAGGCCCAGCCGGCGCTGGAATTGGTGCAGGTCGACACCGCGCCGGTGCGCGTGTCGAGCCGCAGGAAACCATCGCCGGCGGGTGATAAGGCGTAGCGGCCATTCTCGGTGTCCGGCACGGTTTGCGCGATCGCCGCGCCGCCGCTTGCGATCAGGATGGCAGCAATTGCGATGGACAATTTCGACGGTGACATCGCGATGGGCATGGCTTGCTCCGCCTCAACCTGATTCCTGCCCTAGACCACAGAGCTATAGGGCTTGCGGCCTGACTTCAACGCGTCTTCAAGCAATTCGATCCGGTCCTGGCCCCAGAACACCTCGCCATCGAGCACATATCCGGGCGAGCCGAACACGTCGGCGTCCAATGCATTCTGGCGATTCTGCTCATAGGCCGCGCTGATCGCTTCAGTGCTCGAGCGCTCGACCAGCTGCCGGCCGGGCAAACCGGCATCGTCGGCGAGCTTCACCAGCGTCGCAGGATCAGCAAGATTAAGCTGCTGCTCCCACACCGCGGGATAGGCCCGTTGCAAGAACGGCTCGGGGTCGAGGCCGGCCTCGAGCATCGCGATCACCACGCCATCGGCAAGGCGCCCGTTGAACGGCCAGTTGGCCGGCTGCAAATGAAAATTCAGTCCGCGCTTGTCGCGCCAGCGCTGCAACTCGATCATCCGATAGCGCTGCCGCACCGGATGGCGCTTGGCGAGCGGCAGTCCGCCGGTCTCGGAGAACAGATCGACCAGCAGCACAGGCCGGTAATTTACCTTGAGATCGTAAGTGCTTACGAGTCGAACGAAGGGCTTGTGGCCGATATAGGCCCAGGGGGATTGCAGCGAGAAGTAGTAATCGATCTGGCGCGACATGCGGAACCTGACTGCGTGAGAGGACGGGACTTTCGGCGATCCCAGCAGAGCGGGAATAGCCACGCAATATCGCTCAATGCCACGCAAGCTGTTGCACTGCGATCACTGCGTCACTCTGACCTTGAATATCTCCAAATAAAACCAGCAGAATCAAAGCAATAACTGGTTACGACGCAATCTTGACTTGATTAGACGCGGTAAGTATGGTCCGCGCGGCTTTTGACGGGGACGGGCGCAATTTCCATCATCCGCGGCATCGGTTAGTGTTTCCAGCATGGCTGAGAACACCAACGACGGCGCAAATGGAAGTCGCGATCAATCGCCTCCTGACGAAGCTGCGCTTTCCGCAAGGCTCGGAAGTCTCGATCATCGGTTGTCAGAAATTCGCGACAGCCGCAGGAGCAAGACTGATCAATCCGGTAATGAAAGCGGGGACAGTGCGGCCAGAGCTTCGGCTATGGCGCTCGGTTTTCGTCTTTCCTCGGAGCTGATCGCGGGCGTTGCCGTCGGAGCGGCGATTGGCTGGGGGTTCGACCGTTTGCTGTCGACGTCGCCATTCGGCTTCATCGTGTTAACGCTGCTCGGCTTCGTCGCCGGGGTGGTCAACGTGGTGAGGTCCGCGGGCGTGGCCTCGGGCAAGCGCTGAGCGCTGGCGGGAAGTCACGACATTTGAAATTCGATTACCGGCACGATAGCCGGTGGACCAAGAGCCGCGCGGATGAAAATCGACCCGATCCACCAGTTCAATATCGAGCCCCTCTTCACGCTCGGCCACATCGGCAATCACACGATCGCCTTCACCAATTCCTCGCTCTTCATGCTCATCGCGGTGCTGCTGATTGCGCTGCTGATGCTGGCGAGCGGCCGGGAACTGGTTCCGGGACGGCTGCAGTCGGTCGCCGAGATCTCCTACGAGTTCGTCGCCACCACGATTCGCAGCACGGCTGGCGCGGAAGGCATGAAGTTCTTCCCGCTGATCTTCTCGCTCTTCATGTTCCTCTGCGTCTCGAACCTGGTCGGCGTCATCCCCTACACCTTCACGATCGCGAGCCACCTGATCGTCACCGCGGCGCTCGCGCTTTTGGTGTTCTTCACCGTCCTGATCTACGGCGTCTACAAGAACGGCCTGAAATTCTTCAGCATCTTCGTCCCCCACGGCGTTCCGATCTACATCCTGCCGCTGGTCATGTTCATCGAGATCCTGTCGTTCTTCCTGCGGCCGGTCTCGCACAGCGTTCGTCTGTTCGCCAACATGCTGGCCGGCCACATCGCATTGAAGGTGTTCGCGGGCTTCGTCGCGATGCTCGGCTTCTCGCTGGGCGCGCTCGGCTGGGTCGGCGGCGTGCTGCCGCTGGCGCTCACGATTGCGCTGTATGCCCTCGAACTGCTGGTCGCGTTCCTGCAGGCCTACGTGTTCGCGATCCTGACCTGCATCTACCTCAACGACGCCATTCATCCGGGACACTAAGCGGTCCGGGGAATCTCCACCCACCAATCTGTCTATCTTTCTCAAGGAGCTACATATGGAACCGGCAGCAGCAAAACTTATCGGCGCGGGCATCGCGTGCATCGGCATGGGCGGCGCGGGCGTCGGCGTGGGCATCATCTTCGGCAACTACCTCGCCGCTGCGGTGCGTAACCCGTCGGCCGCTCAGGGCCAGTTCGGCAACCTGATCTTCGGCTTCGCCGTGACCGAAGCGCTCGGCATCTTCTCGCTGCTGATCGCGCTGCTCCTGCTGTTCGTTCCGCTCTGAGCGGCACGCCGGTTCCGCTCTGCGGTAACGCGGTTCCGCTTTGCGGTAACCCCTTCGCGCCGCCCAAGGTTCGTTCCAAGGGCGGCGCGCATGACAGCAACAGGAGAACACCATGGCTGAGAGTCATGGCGAGGCAAAAGGCCAGAAAGCCGGCGCCCACACCGAGACCGACGGCGGACATCACGGCGGAGCCTTTCCGCCGTTCGATTCGTCCAACTTCGCCTCGCAGCTGGTCTCGCTGGCGATTGCATTTGTCGCGCTCTACCTGATCGTGTCGCGTATCGCCCTGCCGCGCGTCGGCGGGACGATCGATGCACGTCAGAACAAGATCGAGGGCGATCTGGCCGAGGCGCAGAAGCTGAAGGACGAGTCCGACGCGGCGCTGAAGGCCTACGAGACCGAGCTGGCGAATGCGCGCGCCAACGCGCAGGCGATCGGCAACGAGACCCGCGAAAAGCTGAACGCGGCCTCGGAAGCCGAGCGCAAGGCGCTGGAAGAGAAGCTGGCGGCAAAGCTCGCCGACGCCGAGAAGCAGATCGCAACGACGAGGACCAACGCCATGAGCAACGTCCGCGGCATCGCGGCGGATGCGGCCGGCGCCATCGTCCAGCAACTTGCCGGCGTCACGCCGGACGCCAATGCGGTCAACAGCGCCGTCGACGCGTCGCTGAAGGGATAGACGATGTTTTACGAACCGGAAACCTGGGTTGCGATCGCCTTCGTCCTTCTGCTGGTCGTGTTCGGCTATCTCGGCGTTCATCGCACCCTGCTGACGGCGCTCGACCACCGCGCCGAGCGCATCAAGGCCGAGCTGGAAGACGCCCGCCGTCTGAAGGACGAGGCCAACAAGCTGCTCGGCGAGTACAAGGCGCGCCGCGCCAGCGCGGAGCGCGAGGCCGAGGAGATCATCTCCAACGCCAAGGTCGAAGCCGAACGGATCGCGGCCGAAGCCAAGACCAAGATGGAAGATTTTGTCGCGCGGCGGACCAAGACCGCCGAGAGCAAGATCGCCCAGGCCGAGGCCCAGGCCGTGGCCGATGTCCGCGCCGCCGCGGCCAACGCCGCGGTGACGGCCGCCTCGACCATCCTGTCGCAGTCGGTCAAGGGCTCGGTTGCCGACGACCTCGTCGGCAAGGGCATCGCCGAAGTCCGCTCCAAGCTGAACTGACGCTATCTGAACTCCTTAAAAAAGGCCGGCGCGAGCTCATCGCGCCGGCCTTTTGTTTTGTCCAAATTCGTCCGTTTGACGCGTTTTCGTCACGCGAACCGGCGTCCACTTCGCTCGAAAACGCGCTGTTACTTCTTCTTGTGCGGCGCGCGGGCCTTGGGCTCCGGCTTCAGGGCCTGCGGGTCGAAGCCGATATAGAAGATGTAATTGTCGTTGTCGGCCGGAGACGGCGCCGGATAGACGACGTCCTCGGCGACCAGGCTGAACGGCACGCTGCCGCTTTCGTCCATCTGCACCGTGGTGGTGTAGGCCTTGGTCATGATGGTCTTCTCGCCGACGCCGCCCTGCACCACGGCAACGCGCAGCGGCACCTGAATGCTCGGTGGCGCGCCCTGGGGACCGACAATGATCCGCCCCTGAATACCGATCTTGGCCGTGATCTGGCCGCTGTTCAGATTGCATTGCCGCGCCGTGCGCGTGATCGAGGCCAGGAACTTGACGTCGTTGCCGACCGCTTCCTTGCCGTTCGCGGCCACCGAATAGGTCGAGGCTCCGGAGCGGATCTGCACCGGCGGGCAGGTCAGTTCGGCGTCGGCATCGTTGAGCTGCTGCGGCGCTGCGGGCGTCGCCGGCTTGTCCTGGTCGGACGAGCCGCCGCCGAACAGGCTCTTGAAGCGGTCGCTCAGCGACTGCGCAAGAGCTGCCGAAGGCAACAAAGTGGCACCGAGACCGATCGATACCGCCGCTGCGAGCGCGAACCTGATCACCCTTTCACCCATCAATGTCCTCAAATTTCCCAACCGGGTTCCCTGTTTCGCGGCCGTTATAGCAAGGCAATGGCGGCGAACCCAAGGCATCGAAGGCGGCACCGCCATCCGTAAAAAGGCTTACGGATCAGCCGCGGAAATCCTCGTGCAGCAGGCCGAACAGCAGGTGGTCCTGCCAGATCCCGTTGATGCAGAGATAGCGCCGCGCCAGACCCTCGCGGGTGAAGCCGCACTTCTCCAGCACGCGGATCGACGAGGCATTGGAGGGAATGCAGGCCGCCTCGATGCGGTGCAGATTGAGCTCGCCGAACAGCGAGGGCAGCAGCACCCGCAGCGCCGTCGTCATGTAGCCGCGATGGGCATGCGGCAGCCCGACCCAGTAGCCGATCGTGCCGGCCTGCACGATGCCGCGCCGGACGTTGGCGAGCGTGATGCCGCCGATCATCACCCCGTCCGATTCGCGGAAGATGATGAACGGATAGGAGCGGTCGGCGGCGATGTCCTCGGTGTAGCGGCGCAGCCTGCGGCGGAAGCCGGCGCGGGTCAGGTCGTCGGAGGGCCAGATCGGTTCCCATGGCGTGAGATAGGCGCGGCTGAATTCGCGCAATTGCGCCCATTGCGGGAAATCCGACATCTGCGGCGCGCGCAGCAAGAGCCCGTGACCGCGCGGCATCAGTGCAGCGGGTCCATTGGACGGCAAACGAAACAGGGCCATGGCCCAACACTCCCCGCCACTTCTCCCTCGCCCCGCCCTTGCGGGGAGAGGGTCGGGGTGAGGGGTCTTACCGCAGATTCGGTCTTGCGGCTCTACCCTCACCCGAAGCCTTCGGCCATAGCTGAGGTTCCGCCTCGGCGTATGTCCGTCAACGGCCGCCGGTAGGCGGCCTATGCTCTCCCCGCAAGCGCGGGGCGAGGTAAGCAGAATACTCAATGCAACAGCGTCTTTGCCTTCGAATTCGTCAATCCTTCCGCAAAAGCCACCGCCGTGTCCAGACCCCTGCCGCTGCCGAGCGCGACAACGGCGGGCCGGCTGCGCGCCAGCAGGGCACGGGCGGCGTTGCGGCTCGATTCGACGCTGACCGCGTCGATCCGGGCCACCAGTTCTTCCACCGTCTGCGGCCGGCCATAGGCTAGCACATGGCGTGCCAATTGTTCGGCCCGCGATGAACAGCTTTCCAGCGCCATCAACAGGCCGGCCTTCATCTGCGCCTTGGCGCGGGCGACCTCGGCCTCGGTCAGGGTTTCGACCGCGTCGTTGATGACGTCGACGATGACTTCCATCATTTCCGGCGCATCGGCCGGATCGGTCCCGGTGTAGAGGCCGAAGAAGCCGGTGTCAGTGTAGGGCGCGTGGAAGGTATAGATCGAGTAGCACAGCCCGCGCTTTTCGCGCACCTCCTGGAACAGCCGCGACGACATCCCGCCGCCGAGCGTGTTGGTGAAGACCTGCAGCGAGAACAGCGACGGGTCGGTCTGCGGCACGCCTTCGAGCGCCAGCGTCAGATGCGCCTGCTCGAGATCGCGATGCACCACCCGCGAGCCGCCTTTGCCGAACATCGCGACCTGCGGCTTCGGCGCCGGGGTGGCGTCGAAGCTCGCAAACTTCTGCGTGACGTCCTCGACGATCCGCGCGTGATCGACCGCGCCGGCGGCCGCGACCACCATGTCGGGGGCGCGGTAATGCGTCGAGAGATAGCCGCGCAGCATGTCGCGATCGAAGACCTTCAGCGTCTTGGCGGTGCCGAGCAGCGAGCGCCCCATCGGCTGCTCCGGATAGCAGAGCTCGTTGAGATGCTCGAACACGACGTCGTCGGGCGTATCCTGCGCCGCGCCGATCTCCTGCACGATGACGCTCTTCTCGCGCTCCAGCTCGTCCGGCACGAAGGACGGGTTGGCGAGGATGTCGGAGAGCACGTCGAGCGCCAGCGGCACGTCGGCCTTCATCACCCGCGCATAATAGGCCGTGGTCTCGGTCGAGGTCCCCGCATTGAGGTCGCCGCCGACCGCCTCGATCTCCTCGACGATCTCGCGCGAGGAGCGCCGCGCCGTGCCCTTGAATGCCATGTGCTCGAGCAGATGCGAGATGCCGTGCTCGTTCGGCTTCTCGTCACGCCCGCCGACGCCGGCCCAGACCCCGAGCGCCGCGGTTTCCAGATGCGGCATGGTGTCGGTGACGATTGTCAGCCCGCTCGGCAGCTTGGTGATTTCAACGCCCATCAGGCAACTCCCTGCTTGGCAGCACGGCTGACCGACAGCACGAAGCGCTCGACCTCGGCAGAATCATTCTTCATGACCGTGATGTGTTCGGATTTGCTCATCAGGCCTCCGAGCCAGACCGGCAGCTGCGGACGCACCCCGCAGGCGGCTTCCACCGCGTCGGGGAATTTGGCCGCGTGCGCGGTCGACAGCACGATGTTCGGGATCCTGGAATCCGAGGTGTCGCGGTCGGCGACCGCGAGCGCCACCGCGGTGTGGGGATCGACCAGATCGCCCGCCTCGCGCCAGGCGGCGCGGATCGCGGCCGCCGTCTCGGTCTCGTCGGCACGGCCGGCGTCGAAATCACGGCGCACGGCGGCCAGCGTCGCATCCGGCAGCACGAAGCGGCCGGACTGCTTCAGCGAGGCCATCAGGCGACGGACCTGATCGGCGTCGCGGCCGCTTGCCTCGAACAGCAGCCGCTCGAAGTTCGACGACACCTGGATGTCCATCGACGGCGACGTCGTGGCGTGCACCTCGCGCACCTCGTAGATGCCGGTCTTCAGCGTGCGCGCCAGGATGTCGTTGACGTTGGCGGCGATGCGCAAGTTCCGGATCGGCAGCCCCATCCGCTTGGCGACATAGCCCGCGAAGATGTCGCCGAAATTGCCGGTCGGCACCGTGAAATCGACGGTGCGCTGCGGCGAGCCGAGCGCGACCGCCGAGGTGAAGTAATAGACCACTTGCGCGACGATGCGCGCCCAGTTGATCGAGTTGACGCCCGACAGCGCCACCTGGTCGCGGAAGCGATGGTTGTTGAACATCGCCTTCACCAGCGCCTGGCAATCGTCGAAGGTGCCTTCGATCGCGAGCGCGTGGACGTTGGCGGCGCCGGTCGTCGTCATCATGCGGCGCTGCACCTCGGAGATGCGGCCGTTCGGGAACAGCACGACGAGGTCGACATTGTCGAGATTGGCAAAAGCCTCGACCGCGGCGCCACCGGTATCGCCCGAGGTCGCGACCACGATGGTGGTGCGCTGTGCGCGCTTGGCCAGCACGTGATCCATCAGCCGCGAGATCAGCTGCATCGCGACGTCCTTGAACGCCAGCGTCGGTCCATGGAACAGCTCGAGCAGGAACTGGTTCGGCCCGGCCTGGGCGAGCGGCACCACCGCGGGATGGCGGAAGGTGGCATAGGCCTCGTTGGCCATGCGGCCGAGCTCGGCGTCGGAAATCTCGCCGGCGACAAACGGACGGATGATCTCGACCGCGACCTCCCAATAGGGACGGCCGAAGAAGGTGGCGATGGTCTCGGGCGACAGTTGCGGCCAGGTCTCGGGCACGTAGAGCCCGCCGTCACGGGCAAGCCCGGTCAGCATCACATCGCAGAAGCCGAGCACCGGGGCCTCACCCCTGGTCGAAATATACCGCGTCAAACCGCCCTCCAAAGGCTTCGATCCGAGCCTTAAGCCTTTGATATCATGGAATTATCGAGTTCGCTCCATGCGACCCGAACGGTTCACCATAGAAGATCGGACCAGCAATGGGTAGCCCGAAGCGCGCGCCTCGGGGTCGCGGGCGAGTGCGTGGCGTTGCTGAGGGAGATTGGCGGGCGCGCCGCAAACACAACCGTCGTCCCCGCGAAAGCACGCGAAAGCAGGGACGACAGCAAATGTGTGGTGCCGCTTGTGAGTCATAATCATGCGTTCTCGCGACATCCGCGCGCGAGGGGTACACGCCAATCAGCGCGGGTCGCGCCATCCACTAACCGCTCGGCGGCGCCAGCGGCTGCACGATCTCCTGGAACGGCGGCAGCGCCTCGCAGCACGTGGCGTGGGCCTCGAGCGCCGGATAGCGCGCGTCGAACAGATGCGGATGCGCCTCGCCGGTGAAGCGCAGCGCGCAGGCCACCGCGACGTCGGCATGACCGATGCGATTGCCCAGCCAGTACGGCGTCGGCACCGCCGCGCGCTCCTGCTCCAGCACCGCGAGCACGCCCGCGATCTGCGCCTCGCAGCGCTCGACCCAGAGCTTCAACTGCTCCTTGCGCAACACGCGCTCATAGACAAGGCTCACCGCCTTGTCGGCAAGCCCGGTCGCCAGCGCCGTGATGCGCAGATGCTTGCGCCGCTCGGCGCCTGAGCGCGCGATCATCGCCTTGTCCGGCCCGACCAGTTCGTCGAGATAATCCAGGATCGCACTACTCTCGATCAGCGCCTCGCCGTCATCGAGCACCAGCGTCGGCACCCGCCGCACCGGATTGTAGGCCGCAACCTTCTCCGCATCGCCGAAGGTCGACCACGGCTTATGCTCGAACGGCAACCCATAGAGCCGCAGCGCGATCGCGGTCCGACGGACAAAGGGCGAGTCGTACTGGCCGATCAAAAACATCTGTCATCTCGTCGGTCATGCCGCAGCAAGCCGCCTCGAAAACAGAGATTTCGAAGTGTGCGAATGCCGGGGACAAAGGTTGCACTTTGCACCATCGTAGATGGGCCGCGCCGCATTGCAACCGGATCCTGATCCGGTCCGTTAGGCGAGCTACCCAATCACCGGCACGTGCCTCGCCGCATCGCGCGGCAATTTGCCGTCGAGCCTCGGATCATCCGCCACCTCGATCTGCCGCAGGAACGGACGGAAGCCGGAGCGCTGGTAGAATGCGACGGCCGAGGGATGGTCGAAGGTGCAGGTGTGCACCCAGACGCGGCTGACGTCGCGTGACCAGGCAATCTCGAGCGCGCGGTTCATCAGGAAGCGCGCGGCGCCGGTGCCGATGAATTTTGCGGTGACGCCGAAATAGAGCAGCTGGCATTCGCCGGCCACGCTGAAATCGAGTTCGAGCAGGCCCTCATCCTGGCCGTCGACGGCCAGCCCGTAGAGCTCGTTGCCGGGGCCGTGGATCCTCGAGGCGAGATCGGAATCATCGAGCCCGGTGCGGGTGAACCACAGCCACTCCTCGCCGACCCGGCGATAGATATCGCGATACCAGTCGAGCGCTGGCCGATCGACCTTGCGCAGGCGCCACGCGCCGGGCGGATCGTCGCGCAGCGGCGGAAGCGCGGTCATTTCCAGATGGGTGACGACGGCAGCGATCTTGCCATGGGGGATGTCGGAGTAACCGTTGGGCAGCAGCATCGCGACCTCTGTTTGCAGGCTGTCGGCGGGACATAACCGCACGTCGCCGCGGATGCAATGCAACGCTGCGCGCAATGCCTGGTCAGGAGAAGCAGACGAGGTAATAAGCGCATCCACCGCTGCTCATTCGAGCGGCCAGGTCCAACGAGCGGGATAAACCAGTTTGAACGCGCTTTGAGGGAGGGCTCCCCAGGCCCTCCCGTACCCGGTTAGTTGCCGACCCATACGTTGCCGTTGGCGTCGAAATCGTTCTTCGGGTTGTAGCCGGACTCGCGAAGACTCCGTATGCGCATCGCGCGGTCGCTGACATCGCCATTGAGACTGGCGTTGGCATTGAGCACGGCAGGACTCAGTGCGGTACCCATCACGAGACGCTGGTGGGTCCGGTGTTGTGCCGTGCGTGCATCGGCGAGTGCCGCCGTGGACAGACAAACAACTGCGATCGAAACAAGAATAGTTTTCGTCATGGTCAGCTCCTGTGAAGTAACCAGCTGAGCTTTCAATCGCTTCCAGAAAATGCGTGCTCGCGCCGGATGTGAGAACCGTCACAGGCCGGCGGCGATCACGATCGGTCAGACTAACAGGCAGAAGCCAACGCTTCTTGGACGCCCGCGCACAGTGTTGCGGGAAGTCCGTGCGCAAATCGCAAACGTCAACTTGTAGTGATCCAGATGCGCCGCCGCGTTGATGGCACGAAGTGAATAGTGGCTGGCCGCCGCAGTCCGCGTCGGCATTCGCATGGATGAATCCAGGGTCGCGCTTCCGCTTTCAGGAGAAGCAGGAAAAGTGAGCGCGGTGCTCGCCACACGTTTGACGTCGTCCCGGCGAAGGCCGGGACCCATTACCACAGGACTACGTTGTTGAACGACGCTGCTGCGGCCCCAACATCGCAGGACAATTGGCATTCGTGGTTATGGGTCCCGGCCTTCGCCGGGACGACGGCGGAGTTTGTGGCGCAGCCGATGAGACGCACTCGCCTCCGCACCTCGGCGTCAGCGTGATCGCGTCCGCGGTTGCGGCTACGGCAGTGCCGAACACTCGGGTGTCGTCCCGGCGAAGGCCGGGACCCATTGCCACAGGGTTGAGTTGATAAGGCACGCTGCGGCCCCAACATCGCAAGACAATCGGCATTTGTGGTTATGGGTCCCGGGTCGCGCGGA
Source organism: Bradyrhizobium sp. USDA 4504 (assembly GCF_054063995.1). Classification (NCBI taxonomy): domain Bacteria; kingdom Pseudomonadati; phylum Pseudomonadota; class Alphaproteobacteria; order Hyphomicrobiales; family Nitrobacteraceae; genus Bradyrhizobium; species Bradyrhizobium sp. USDA 4504. Next base: position 6,454,782 of record NZ_JBSSGV010000001.1, read on the forward strand.
GCTTGCCCGGGACGACAGTGGAGTTTTGGGTGACCGCCCCCTCACCTCGGCGTCAGCGTGATCGCTTCCGCGGTTGCGGCTTCCACCGCCGGCCGGCTGTAGAGCAGCGGCACATACTGGCCCGTCGCCCATAGCGGCGCGAGGTCGCGGTAGTGGCCGCTGAAGGGATCGCCGGATTGGCCCGGCGTGTTGACGGCGCGGCTCGCATCCCAATTGCCGACATCGAGCACCATGCGGAATGAAGCGCCGGAGATCAGATGATAGTCGGAGCGGCGATAGGTGGCGGCGCGCGGCACGTTGGCGGCGCCGCCAAAGGCGAGCGGGCCGACCTGCATCTGCGCCGCGGTCGCCTTGTCGGCGAGCGGCATCAGCGCGTGATTGAATTGCGCAACATGCAGCCGGCCCCAGCGCCAGGTCGACGCATCGGGACCTAGCTTGTCGGCAACATCGGCGACCGCCTCGCCGAGGCTGTCGCGCAGCAAGCGGTCGCGCTCGGCTGATGGATCGCTGCCGAGCGCCACGTCCGGCTTTTCGAGATAGCCGACAATGGCGGAGATGCTGGAGGCCTCCGGCGCAATCAGCTCGGCTGCCTTCGGCGCGGTGGTCTTGAGCAGCACCGGCCCGAGATGGTTTGCGATCCACACCTCATAGACCGCGGCGGCCGCGCTATCGGCCGCATCACGCGCATCCCACGCCTTGAGCAGATCGAGGCCCTTCCCGACGTTCGCATCATCCGACGTGAGCGGCTTCAGCAGCGCGACGAGGCGCCGCGCGAGCATGCCGGTGTCGTCGTTCTGCAGCGCCATCGCGTCCGCCAGCGTCACCTTGCTGTTGGCCTGCAGCACCTCGGTGATGCGCTGCCAGCGCGCGCTGTCGGCCCATTCGAATCCGACCCTGCGCTCACCCACCGGATAATCCGCCGGCAGGTTCATCTGGTTGGCGGTGGCGATAAAGCCCTGCTTCGGCTGATACAGCTTCGGCAACTCGTCGAGCGACAGAAAGCCCTGCCACTCATAGCGGCCGTCGCCGGGCACCGGCATCAGGCCGTCGAAACTGGCGCGGCGCGGCGTCTTGCCGGCGGCGACCCAGCCGATATTGCCTGACGTGTCGGCATAGACCTGGTTCTCCGACGGCGCGCCCCAGCGCCGCATCGCGCCGAGGAAGCCGTTCCAATTCTTCGCCGTCATGTAGTCGGACGAGCCGAAATAGGCCGAGGTGCCCGGCTCGAACCAGATCGAGCGCACGGCGAACGCATGCTTGTTGTCGGCGTCGACGAAGATCACCGGGCCGTGGCGGGTGAACTTCAGCTCGAGATCGCGGTCGGCCTCGCCCTTCACCGCTTCCTTCTCATGCACGATCCGCATGTCCTCCCAGCCGCTGCCGTAGCGGTACTGGTTCGGATTGTCGGGGTTGAGCTCGTAGACGTAGAGGTCTTCCTGATCGACGTTGAAGATGGTCAGCCCGAACGCGATGGTGTCGTTGTGGCCGATCGAGATGCCCGGCAGCGCCGGCTCGCCGGCGCCGATCACGGAGATGCCGGGCGCGTTGAGGCCGACGATGTAGCGCAGCGACGGCACCGAGTGCTCGCGATGCGGATCGTTGGCGAGGATCGGACGTCCGGTCGCGGTGCGCGATGCCGCGATCACCCAGTTGTTGGAGCCGATGGTGTCGCGCTGCTGGTCGGCCTCGGCGAGGTAGGTGTCGGGATCATGCGCCAGCGCCGCCTTCTGGTCCTTCGGCGCGGCGAACTTCACCGGCCGCGTGGCAAGATCGTAGGCGGCGAGCACCGCCTTCGGCACGCTGCAGGGATCGAGCCCATCGGGGATCCTGGTGGTCCAGGTGGGCTCCAGCTTGACGCGGAAACGATCGGCATCGAGGCCGGCAGCGCAGGCGACCCGCGAGCGCTTCACCTCGGAGGCGACGTTGCGGGTCAGGCCATGGCTGCGGACGCGCACGACATCCTCTGCCGACCACAAATCCGGCATCGTGCCTGCGATCCTGAACTCGATCGGTAGCGCGCGCTTGCCCGCCTGGACGTCGGCGACATAGGCGTTGACGCCGGCGACGAACGCCTCCGCATAGGATTTCGCCTTCGGGCCATAGGCGGCCCATTCCGCATTCATGTCGCCGCGATAGAGGAACAGACGCAGCGCCTTGTCCTGCTCGGCATAGGCAGGGCCGAAATCCTTCGCCAAGAGGCCGAGCCCGCGCTTGCGCCAGAGATCGATCTGCCAGAGCCGATCGCGCGCGGCGTTGAAGCCTTGCAGGAAGAACAGGTCGTGCTCGTTGCCGGCATAGATGTGCGGGATGCCCCAGACATCGACCAGGATCTGCCCCGGCGCCTTCAGCCCGGCGACGTCGGTCTTGACCTCGCGCGCCGCGACGAGCGGGCTCGGCTTCTCGCGCGCGGTGGCGGGTGCAACAAGTATTGCGGCGCAGAGTGCGGCAGTGAGTAGCTTGGCGACGCGGTTGAGATCCGTGTTCATGTTGTTCTCCGATGGTTGTTATTGATTATTGCGCACACTTGGCGAGATTGAGCGGCAGCCGTAGCGTCGCCGCTTGCTTGGTGTGGAAAGAGACCCCACCCGTAGCGCATCTGATGATGCACTACGACCTAAGAGCGAGCTTCGCTCGTCTTGACCCCGCTAGCGGGAGAGGTGCAGCGAGCTTGCCGCAGCATCAGTTCATCATTCCCCCTCGTCGCTCGCCAGCACGCCCTTCACGGCGCGGGCCCAGCCGGCGAGCTTGCGCTCGCGCGTCGCCTGGCTCATCGCCGGCCGGAAGCGGTGCTCGAGCCGCCAATTGTCGGCGAACTTGGCGGGCTCCGGATAGACGCCGGCATCGAGGCCGGCGAGATAGGCAGCCCCGAGTGCGGTGGTCTCCTGGATCATCGGGCGGTCGACCGGGGCGTTGAGCAGATCGGCGAGCCGCTGCATGGTCCAGTCCGAGGCGGTCATGCCGCCGTCGACGCGCAGCACGGTGTTGGCGGCGTTGGCCTCCGGCCAGTCGGTGCGCATCGCGGCCCACAGATCGAAGGTCTGGTAGCAGACGCTCTCCAGCGTCGCATGCGCGAGCTCGGCCGGGCCGGTGTTGCGGGTGAGCCCGAACAGCGCGCCGCGCACGCGCGGATTCCAGTACGGCGCGCCCATGCCGACGAAGGCGGGCACCAAGTAGACGCTCTGCATGGAGTCCGATTTGTCGGCAAGCGGTCCGGTCTCGGCGGCGTGCTTGATGATGCCGAGCCCGTCGCGCAGCCACTGCACCGCGCTGCCGGCGACGAAGATCGAGCCCTCGAGCGCGTAGGTGCGCTGGCCGCCGAGCTGGTAGGCGATGGTGGTGAGCAGCTTGTTCTTCGAGGCCACCGGCGTGGTGCCGGTGTTGAGCAGCGCGAAGCAGCCGGTGCCGTAGGTCGACTTCATCATGCCGGGCTCGAAGCAGGCTTGGCCGATGGTCGCGGCCTGCTGGTCGCCGGCAATCCCGGAGATCGCGATCGGGCCGCCGAACAAGTCCGCCGTGCTCTCGCCGAACCGGGCGGAGGAATCCTTCACCTCGGGAAGCATCGAGCGCGGTACGCGCAGCAGCCTGATGAGGTCATCGTCCCAGGCGCCGGTATGGATGTTGAACAGCAGCGTGCGCGAGGCGTTGGTGGCGTCGGTGGCGTGGACTCTCCCGCCGGTGAGCCGCCACAGCAGATAGCAGTCGACGGTGCCGAACAAGAGTTCGCCGCGCTCGGCGCGCTCGCGCGCGCCCGGCACGTGATCGAGGATCCAGGCGACTTTGGTGCCGGAGAAATAGGGATCGATGATCAGACCGGTCTTGGCCGAAATCACCGACTCATGGCCCTCGGCCTTGAGTTTTGCGCAGATGTCGGCGGTGCGGCGGTCCTGCCAGACGATGGCGCGGTGCACGGCCTGTCCGGTGGCGCGGTCCCACACCACGGTGGTCTCGCGCTGGTTGGTGATGCCGATCGCGGCGATGTCCTTCGCCTTGAGGCCGGCCTTCTCCAGCGCCTCGCGGCACACCATCACGGTCGAGGTCCAGATGTCCTCCGGCTCGTGCTCGACCCAGCCGGAGGCGGGGAAATGCTGCGGAAACTCCTGCTGCGCGACGGCGGCGATGGAGATGTCGCCGCGAAACACCATGGCGCGCGACGATGTGGTGCCCTGATCGATGGCCAGCACGAAAGACATGAGCGTTTCCCTTAAGGCTTGGGTGCAAGCGCCAAGGGAGCGGATTACCGCGGCGAGGTCAAGATTGGTGTGTGAGTGCCGAGATGGTCGAGGCAAGAGTCCGCGAGGGTATCAGTCCCGTCATCCTGAGGTGCGAGCGGAGCGAGCCTCGAAGGATGCACGGCCCCCCAAGTCGGGCCGTCGACCCTTCGAGGGCCGCTGAAGAAGCGGCCACCTCAGGGTGACGGTGATGGAAATGAGCGCACCGCCTCAACCGTCATTGCGAGGAGCGAAGCGATGAAGCAATCCATCCATCAGCGCAAGCGGACGAATGGATTGCTTCGCTTCGTTCGCAATGACGGTTGGAGCGGCCGGGCAGCCCGATCACATCGGCCGGTAGGTCCGCACATCGGCGGGGACGTTGACGCCGATCTTGATCGCGCCGACCGAGCGGATGATGTCGTCGCCGAGCAGCTGGGCGAAGCAGGCATAGCCCCAGTCGTTCATGTGCAGGCCGTCGGCGATGACGAAATCGGTGATCGGGATCGCCTGTTTCTCGTGCCAGTCGCGCATCACCTCGAAGCGCGGGAAGATGCCGACATGACGCAGGGCGGCGATGCGGCCGAGCAGCTTCACCATGCCGCGCGCGCTTTCGGGACGCTCGGTGACGCGCGGCGAATATTGCGGATCGACCAGCACGACGTCGGCGCCGGACGCCTGAAGGCGCGCCACGCCGTCCTCGACCTGCCTGGCGGTCTCGGTCGGATCGAGGTTGCGCAGCACCGCGTTGGTGCCGACCTGCCAGATCACCATGTCGGGATGGACGTCGATCACTTCGGTCTGCAGCCGCTTCATCATCTCGGGCGCGTCCTCGCCGCCCTTGCCGCGATTGAGCACGGTGATGTCGGCGGACGGATACTGCCGGCGCAACTGTCCGGCGAGCCGGTTCGGATAGGTGAATTCCGGCGCCGACGAACCATAGCCCTGGGTCGAGGACGAGCCGAATGCGATGATCACGACCGGCTTGCCGGCGGCGAGCTTGGCCGCGACATGCGGCAGCGAACCGGTGCTGTTCGGCACGCCCTTGGGCTGCTGACAGGGCACGCGGTGGAAGATGTCGCTGGCGGATTTCGCGGCCTGCTTCACCTTATCGAGCGCCTTCGCGGCGACGCCGGGTTGCGGCGGATTGGTTGCGTCAGCCGTCGCAGCGGGCTGCGTTGCATCAGGCTTTGCGGCCTCGGTCTTGCCGTCGGACGAAAGCGCTGCATGCTGGTCGGTCTGCGCGCGCGACGGTGCGACCGCGAGCAGCGTCAGCACCGCAACGGCACAGAGACCTCGCCCTGCGGAAGCGCGAAAAGGGAAGGCAAAACGCATTTACTCTGCTTCCTTAATTCTGCTGCACCGGGCCCAGATGGGCCGCATCGATCACGAATTTCGCCAGTGCGCGGCCGAGACAGGCATGAACCTTCTTGGCCAGATCGACACCATGCGAGGTGCTGAACAGGTCAAAATATCCGGCGTCGCTCCACTGCTTCATAATCGCGAACCGGTCGAACAGCGGAACGTCGTGCTGCTGCGCCACCACCTTCATGTTGTCGAGATAGGGCGGTGCAGAGATCATCGTCTCCGTACGCGGGCTGTATTGCAGATTGACCAGCACCACGTCGGTCCCGGCGTCCCGCAACGCAACAACGCCTTCGTTGATGGCGGTACGGAAATCGTCGGGATCGATTGCTCGCATAGCATCGACGGTTCCGGTCTGCCAGATAACCAAAGTAGGCTTTTTTGCTTCAACAAGCTTAACAAGAGTTCCCGCGGTCTCCTCGGCGGTGCTCTTTCCCTGTAATTCTACGGATAGATCGATCGTCGACGACGGCAACGCTTCCTTCAGCGCCGCCTGCAGCGTGGCCGGATAGGCGCTCGCCTCGTTGCCCTGGATGGTCGAGGAGCGGCTGCCGACCACCAGCACGTTGAGCGGCCGGTTGGACTTGATGGCGTCGGTGACCTTGGGCAGCGAGCTCTCGCTCGTAAGCAGATAGGCGGGCACGTCGCAGGGCGGCGGCGGGGGCGGCTCCGCGGTGTCGCCAGCGCACGCGGGCGCCGCCGCCAAACCGGCCGTCAGGCAGGCTGCGAGCAGCGTCAGGCCCAGCATCGTCCGCGCGGACTTCATGCTCCCCCTCCCGCCAGATCGGCGTTGCCGGCGGCGCCTTTTTTCGAGGCGCCTTTGTCGGCGGAGTGCTTGTACCACGAAATGATCCACGCCATGCCGCACATGATGAGGATGCCGCAGACGCTGATCAAGGCGTGCAGTGCGGCACCGCCAGATACTTCGGCAAGCACGAAGTGACCGGCGAAGGCGAGGAAGACCCCGAGGCAGAATATCTCAAGCGAATGCTGGCCACACAGGATCAAAGGTCGCAGCCAGGGCGATTTCAGGCCCGGCCAGTCCTTGGGCAGGAAGCGCACGGTGAGCGCGGCGAGCGCCAGGAAGTGCGCGAATCGCAACACGTCCAGGTCGGTCTTGTTGATCGGATACATCCACTGCTCGATCACCTTCGGCATGATGTGGCCGAGCTGCGGCACGTACCAGGTCAGGGTCACGAAGAACGCCGCGACCAGATAGACGATGCAGATCCACATCGTGATGTTCGACGACAGGATCCGCGACATCCGCCGCGCCCCGCCGAGCGCGCACCAGGCGCCGAACACGAACAGCAATTGCCAGGCGAACGGATTGAACGCCCAGAAGCCGTTCGGATAGGCCGAGAGATAAAGGTCGAACTGCCAGGTCAGCGCGTAGAGCACGACCGAGAGACCGAGCGTGACGTCGGGCTTCCACTTCATCAGCCACAGGATCAGCGGCAGGAACAGCATCAGCACGATATAGAGCGGCAGCACGTCCATGTTGACGGGACGGAAGCGCAGCAGCAGCGCCTGGACGATGGTGACGTCGGGCTGCTTGAGGAAGTCCATGATCCCCATTTCCTCGCTGTAGAGCGGGTTCTCGAACGAGGTCGCGACATAGGAGATCTCGGCGAGGAAGATCGTGAACAGGAAGACGTGCGCGACGTAGATCTGCCAGACCCGGCGCAGGATGCGCGCGGTCGCGATCACGAAGCCGCCCTCCAGCATCGCGCGGCCGTAGACGAAGGCCGCGGTGTAGCCGGAGATGAAGATGAAGATCTCGGTGGCGTCGGAGAAGCCGTAATTGCGGATCGTCAGCCAGGTCAGAAGATTGGTCGGCAGATGATCGATGAAGATCAGCCACAGCGCGAGCCCGCGGAACAGATCGAGGCGGAGCTCGCGCTCGCCGGTCGCCGGCAGCGTGATCGCGGGCGCAGCAACCTTCGCCTCGGCCTCTGCCTTTACTTCGGCCTTGACGTCAGCCACCGGCGAACCGGCTATGGGATCGGCAATCGAGCTCATCAAACACCGTGTCGGCCGCGGACGCCCCGCACGCCGTGCTGAAAAGATAATATCGGTCCGCGAGTTGCCGACAAAGCACGGAGTGCGGCGGCATGCGGCCGCGCTTTAGAGCGGAACTATGTTGAAACCGCGATGAACGGGCCGCCCCAAATCCGGCTTTCCAAGCCCGCCCTTTCGCGGCCTGGCAGGCGATTGGTTCCGGCGGTTCAATTGGCTATGATAGCGCCCTGTTTGAGCATGATCCGGTCGAAAGCGGACCATGCGCCAGGACCATCGGATTGAGCCGCATGTACCGCGCCGTTACCCGCCAGATCGAAGTCACCGTCGAGCCGAACTTCATGCCGGAGCGCTCGTCGGTCGACCGGCGCGAATATTTCTGGTCGTACAAGATCGTGATCGTCAATTCGGGCCCGGATACGGTGCAGCTGCGGACGCGGCACTGGATCATCACCGACGCCACCGGCCGCCGCCAGGAGGTGCGCGGCGAGGGCGTGGTCGGCGAGCAGCCGGTGCTCGCGCCCGGCGAACGCTTCGAATACACCAGCGGCGTGCCGCTGCCGACCGCCTCCGGATTCATGACCGGCAGCTATCAGATGGTCACCGAAGCCGGCGAGCGCTTCGACATCGACGTGCCGACATTTTCGCTGGACAGCCCGAGCCCGGGCGGCAAAAGGGTGCTGAACTGACGCCTGCGTAGCCCGGATGGAGCGAAGCGCAATCCGGGGCAGGTGCATCCGCGGTTGGAGCGGCCCCGGATTTCGCTGCGCTTCATCCGGGCTACGATGACGAACGCGTCTACTCCACGCCGGCTTCCTGCGGAGTGAATTCATACACCGACGAGCAGAACTCGCAGGTCACGACGACCTTGCCGTCCTTGACCATCTCGGCGCGGTCGTTCGGCGCAAAGCTCTTCAGCATCGACGACACCGCGTCGCGCGAGCAGGAGCACTGCGCGCGCAGCGTTTGCGGGTTGAAGACACGCACGCCACGTTCGTGGAACAGGCGATAGAGCAGCCGCTCGCCGGACAGATCGGGATCGATCAGCTCGACGTCCTCGACGGTCGAGATCAGCGACTGGCCCTCGACCCAGGCGTCATCGTCCGGCACGCTATGCGTGGCCGTGCCTTCCGGCGCATCGCCGGGATGCAGATCGGCCTGCTTGGCGCGCTCGGGCGCCTTGGGCAGGAATTGCAGCAGGATGCCGCCGGCACGCCAGTGCAGCTTGCCGCCCTCGCCGCCGCGCATCTCCTCGCCGACCGCAAGCCGCACCCGCGTCGGAATCTGCTCCGAGCGCAGGAAATATTCGTGGGCCGCCTCTTCCAGGCCGCCGCCGTCGAGCGCGACCAGTCCCTGGTAGCGGCTGGTGTTGGAGCCCTGATCGATGGTCATCGCAAGGTGGCCCTTGCCGAGCAGCTCGCCCGAGCTCTGGCCATTCTTGAGGCGCGATGCGTCGTAGCGCGCATAGGCGCGCAGCCGGTCGGGCGCCTGGAAATCCACGATCAGGAGCGAGACCGGACCTTCGGTCCGGGTCTGCAGGATGAAGCGGCCCTCGAACTTGACCGACGAGCCGAGCAGCGTGGTCAGCACGATCGCCTCGCCGAGCAGCTTGCCGACCGCGGGCGGATAATCGTGCTTGTGCAGGATCTCGTCGAGCGCGGGGCCGAGCCGGGTCAGCCGGCCGCGCAGGTCCAGCGCGCCGACCTCGAATGCCAGCACGGCATCGTCGACCGGAACCGCTGAGGGCGCGCGAACCGGCGCCTCGGGCGTGATTTTGATGTCGGGGGATTGTGAAACCATGGCGCTCTATCTGGGGTCTCGGACCATGAAATAAAGGGGTTCACTAACGCGGATGTTTCCGTCGTCCCTGCGAAAGCATGCGAAAGCAGGGACCCATAACCACCGATGTGAGTTGCTTGCATCAAGCTGGTGCCCCAGCCTTCGCAACGATTGACAGCGATGGTTATGGGTCCGGGGTCGCGCTTCGCTTGCCCGGGACGACAACGCTTACTGATCTCCGACTACGCGACCGCGTCGAAACACCAGGCCAGAATGCCCTTCTGCGCATGCAGGCGGTTTTCCGCCTCGTCGAACACCACGGATTGCGGCCCGTCGATCACCTCGTCGGTGACCTCCTCGCCGCGATGCGCGGGCAGGCAGTGCATGAACAGTGCGTCCGGCTTGGCGAGCGACATCAGCTTGGCATTGACCTGATAGGGCCGCAGCACGTTGTGGCGGTGCTCGCCCTCCTTGTCGCCCATCGACACCCAGGTGTCGGTGACGACGCAGTCGGCGCCGCGCACGGCGGCTTCCGGATCGGTGCCGAGCATGATCGGCGCGCCGGTCGCCTTGATCCAGTCGCGCATCGGCTTCTTCGGCGACAGCTCCGGCGGGGTCGCAACATTGAGCTGGAACTTGAACCGCTCGGCGGCATGCGCCCAGGAGGCCAGCACGTTGTTGTCGTCGCCGGTCCAGGCCACGGTCTTGCCCTCGATCGAGCCGCGGTTTTCCTCATAGGTCATGAGGTCGGCCATCACCTGGCAGGGATGCGAACGCCGGGTCAGGCCGTTGATGACGGGAACGGTGGCGTGAGCCGCGAGCTCGAGCAGCGCGTCATGGTTGAGGATGCGGATCATGATCGCATCGACATAGCGCGACAGCACGCGCGCGGTGTCGGCGATGGTCTCGCCGCGGCCGAGCTGCATCTCGGCGCCGGTCAGCATGATGGATTCACCGCCGAGCTGGCGCATGCCCACGTCGAACGACACCCTTGTGCGGGTCGACGGGCGCTCGAAGATCATCGCCAGCGTCTTGCCTTCGAGCGGCTTCCTGCCCTTCTCATGCGCCTTCAGCTTCGCCTTCATGGCGGCTCCGGCGGACAGCATGTTGCGCAGTTCGCCGAGCGGCAGCTCGTTGATATCGAGGAAGTGACGGACCGGCTTGCTCATTATCCAGCCGCCTTCTTCGGCTGCGCCACCGACAATGTCGCGCAGGCGCGCTCGAGCGCGGTGATCGACTGGTCGATCTCGGACTCGGTCACGATCAGCGGCGCCAGGAACCGCACCACATTGTCGCCTGCGCCGACGGTGAGCAGCTTCTCGCTGCGCAGCGCTGCGATCAGGTCGCCCGACGGCACCACGGCCTTGACGCCGATCAACAGCCCCTCGCCGCGTACCTCCGACAGCACGCCGGGATAGCGGTCGACGACGGAGGCGAGCTTCTGCTTGAGCAGCAGCGACATCTTCTGCACATGCTCGAAGAAGCCGGGTTTCAGCATGACGTCGAGCACGGCATTGGCGGCGGCGACCGCGAGCGGATTGCCGCCGAAGGTCGAGCCGTGCGAGCCGGGCGCCATGCCGGCCGCGGCCTGCGCGGTCGCCAGCACCGCGCCGATCGGGAAACCGCCCCCGAGCGCCTTGGCCAGCGACATCACGTCCGGCGTGACGCCGGTGCGCTTGTAGGCGAACAGCTCGCCGGTTCGGCCCATGCCGGTCTGCACCTCGTCGAAGGCGAGCAGCAGGCCGTGCTCGTCGCACAGCGCGCGCAGTGCCTTGAAGAACGCCTGTGGCGCCGAGCGCACGCCGCCCTCGCCCTGCACCGGCTCGATCAGGATGCCGGCGGTGTGCGGACCGATCGCCTTCTTCACCGCGTCGATGTCGCCATGCGGCACCTGGTCGAAGCCGTCCATCGGCGGGCCGAAGCCCTCGAGATATTTCGCCGAGCCGGTCGCCGCCAGCGTGCCCAGCGTGCGGCCGTGGAAGGCGCCCTCGAAGGTGATGATGCGGTAGCGCTCGCCATGGCCCTTGGAGAAGTGATAGTGGCGGACCAGCTTGATCACGCCCTCCATCGCTTCCGCGCCGGAATTGCAGAAGAACACGAAGTCGGCAAAGCTCTGCTCGCACAGCCGCGCGGCAAGCACCTCGCCGTCCGGGCTCTTGAACAGGTTCGACATGTGCCAGAGCTTGGTCGCCTGTTCCTGCAGCGCCTTGACGAGATGCGGATGCGCGTGCCCGAGCGCGTTGACCGCGACGCCCGAGGTGAAATCGAGATAGCGGTCGCCGTTGGTTGCGATCAGCCAGGCGCCCTCACCGCGCTCGAAACCGAGATCGACCCTGGCGAAGACGGGGAGCAGATGCGACGTGGCAGCGTTGGTCATGACGATCACTGACGGTTTTTAAGCCGACAATTGCCGCGCGCCTTGACGCCAGCGCAGCAACGGCCAGCTTCGGAAAACAAAACGGCCGCCTTTGCGGGCGGCACGTGGCGGGCATTCTATGCTGCGGTCGGTAAGTGTCAATCGCCACGAAGTGGCCTTCCTGCAATGCGAAACGAGCGCAATCCGGAGCATTCCGGTGCGGTGGAAAAGCCTCATCGCGATGCTTAACTGTGTGGGAACATGTGGACGCACGACCGCGGACTCTTGCGCCAGAGTCACGCCATATTGTAGCGTTTGGCCTGTCGGGTACGACATCTCGTGCGGCGGTACTGGACCCTCTAAGTAGCCTTTGTGTCTCGCGTAAACGTTCGGGCGCAACACCGTGCCCGGCGAGGGCTAAGGGATTCTGGCCGCAGGGATATTTGTCCAGATTGGCTCGCAGCGCCGCTCCAATGATTGGCCGGCGCTACGCGAAGGGAAGAATGCGATGACTGTATTGACCTGGTCCGACGATCGCGTCGAGCAGCTGAAGAAGCTCTGGGAGTCCGGCCTGTCGGCCAGCCAGATCGCGGCGGAACTTGGCAATGTGACGCGAAACGCCGTGATCGGCAAAGTGCATCGGCTCGGCCTCTCCGGCCGCGCCAAGGCACCCTCCACGGCCGCGCCGCGGCAGCGCAAGGCCCGCCCCGCCCAGCACATGATGCGGGTGGCGCGCCCGGTCTCGCGCGGCAACACCGCGCTGGCGCACGCCTTCGAGGCCGAGATGGAGCCCGATCCGATCTCCTACGACAATGTGGTGCCGATGAGCCAGCGGCTGTCGCTGCTCGAGCTCAACGAGGCCACCTGTCACTGGCCGGTCGGCGATCCCTCGAGCCCGGAATTCTTCTTCTGCGGCGGCAAAGCGCTCGGCGGCCTGCCCTATTGCGCGCATCACTCGCGCGTCGCCTACCAGCCCGCCGCCGATCGCCGCCGGCCGTCGGCGAAACCGCAGATCAAGTGAGCACTCGGGAAAACGACGGAAGACCTCAAAGACAAATCCCCGCGAAAGCGGGGATTTTTTTGTGTGACCCAGCCCGGCTATATCACCAGCGTCGTCCCGGCGCAGGCCGGGACCCATAACCACGAATGGGTGTTGTTAGAAAGCCGTCTGGCCGCGTGCCGATTGCGCTGGCCGCAGCGTATGGGTCCCGGGTTTCGCCGGGACGACGCCGTGTTGCGGTTTATGAATGCCGCATGGCCGTTACGGCTGCGGCTCGGCCTTGGCAAAGCGGTCGTCGAGCGCGTAGCCGGCGCCGCGCACAGTGCGGATCGGATCCTGCTCGCGGCCCGGATTGAGCAGCTTGCGCAGGCGGCCGATATGCACGTCGACGGTGCGCTCATCGATGTAGATGTCGCGGCCCCAGACGCTGTCGAGCAATTGCTCGCGGCTGAACACGCGGCCGGGATGCTCAAGGAAGAATTCGAGCAGGCGATACTCGGTCGGCCCGAGATCGATCGGACGGCCCGAGCGCGCCACGCGGCGCTTCTCGCGGTCGAGCTCGATGTCGCCGTAGGTCAGCACGGTCGCAAGCCGCTCCGGGCTGGCGCGGCGCAACAGGCCCTTCACCCGCGCCAGCAGCTCCGGCACCGAGAACGGCTTGACGATGTAATCGTCCGCGCCGGTGGCAAGCCCGCGCACGCGCTCGCTTTCCTCGCCGCGCGCGGTCAGCATGATGATCGGAAGCTGCTTGGTCTCGGGCCGCGCCCGCAGGCGGCGGCACAGTTCGATGCCGGACAGGCCCGGCAGCATCCAGTCCAGCACCACGAGGTCGGGAACGCGCTCCTTCAGCCTTGTATCCGCATCGTCGCCGCGCCCCACCGTCTCGACATCGTAGCCTTCCGCATCGAGATTGTAGCGCAACAGCGTCGTCAGCGCTTCCTCGTCTTCGACTACCAGAATGCGTGCGCTCATCGGTTTAAGTTCTTTCTCTGTGGTGATCCGTTGCCCAGACGCAAACCGAAACGCTTACTTCCTTGAGCATAGTCCCCGCGGAAACGATTTGTCGCGAGGATCATCCAGTTTCGCTCTTGCCGGTTCCGTGCTTGCCGATCATGCCTCAGTTGCCCGGCACCGTGGTGGCAAAAGTGGTCATGTCGCCCTTCGGGCGCTTGTCGGTGATCTGCTGGCCCTCGATCATGTAGAACACGGTCTCGGCGATATTGGTGGCGTGATCGCCGATCCGCTCGATGTTCTTGGCGCAGAACATCAGATGGATGCAGAACGAGATGTTGCGCGGATCTTCCATCATGTAGGTGAGCAGTTCGCGGAACAGCGAGGTGCAGATCGCATCGACCTCCTCGTCGCCCTTCCAGACGTTCATCGCCGCCGGCAGGTCGTGCGCGGCATAGGCGTCGAGCACCGACTTGACCTGCGACAGCACGAGGTCGGTCATGTGCTCGAGGCCGCGGATCAGCTTCAGCGGCTGGAAATCGCTCTCCAGCGCCGCGACGCGCTTGCCCATGTTCTTGGCGAGGTCGCCGATCCGCTCGAGGTCGGTGGCGACGCGCATCGCGCTGACGATCTCACGCAGATCGATCGCCATCGGCTGGCGGCGGGCGATCGTCAGCACCGCCCGCTCTTCGATGTTGCGCTGCAGATTGTCGATCTCGATGTCGGCGGCGACCACGCGCTTGCCGAGCGCGACGTCGCGACGGATCAGCGCGTCGACCGACTCGGTAATCATCCGTTCGACCAGGCCGCCCATCTCGGCGACCAGGCGAGTCAACTCCTGCAGGTCGCTGTCGAATGCCTTGGCGGTATGTTCAGAAGCCATCGCTTGTCTCCCTCAACCATGATCCCGGGGATCATGGTTTCGTGTCCTGAATTTTAGCATGACCTGATCGGAAAACCGGTTTCCACTTTTCCGGATCATGCGCCGGTCAACCGAACCGGCCGGTGATGTAGTCCTGGGTGCGCCGATCGCTCGGTGAGGTGAATATCTTGTTGGTGTCGTCGAACTCGATCAGCTCGCCGAGATACATGAAGGCGGTCTTATCGGAGACGCGCGCCGCCTGCTGCATGTTGTGGGTGACGATCGCGATCGTGTAGTCCTCGGAGAGCTCCTGGATCAGCTCCTCGACCTTGGCGGTCGAGATCGGGTCGAGCGCCGAGCACGGCTCGTCGAACAGGATCACCTCGGGACGCACCGCCACGGTGCGCGCGATGCACAGGCGCTGCTGCTGGCCGCCGGAGAGCGACAGGCCGGAGGCGTTCAGCTTGTCCTTGACCTCGTTCCACAGCGCGCCGCCGCGCAGCGCCTTCTCGACCCGGTCGTCCATCTCGGACTTCGAGATCTTCTCATAGAGGCGGATGCCGAAGGCGATGTTCTCGTAGATCGTCATCGGGAACGGCGTCGGCTTCTGGAACACCATGCCGACCCGCGCGCGCAGCAAGTTGAGGTCGAGCTTGGGGTCGAGAATGTTGGTCTGGTCCAGCATCAGCTGGCCGACCGCGCGCTGACCCGGATACAGGTCGTACATCCGGTTGAAAATGCGCAGCAGGGTCGACTTGCCGCAGCCGGACGGGCCGATGAACGCCGTGACGCGGTTGGTGCCGAGCGCCAGGTTGATGTTCTTCAGCGCGTGGTGCTCGCCGTAATAGAAGTTGAGGTTGCGCACCGTGACTTTCGGCGGCGCTTCCGGCAGCGGAACCTGGGGAATGTGGCCTGCGGCAGTCGTGGAGACGGAAAGCTCGGTCATTTTGCGGCCCTTTCGGCACCAAGGATACGCGCGCCGATATTCAACGCGAGCACGGTGAATGTGATGAGCAGCGCGCCGCTCCACGCCAGCTCTTTCCAGTAGGCGTAGGGGCTCTGCACGAAGTTGTTGATGGTCACTGGCAGGTTGGCCATCGTCTTGGTCAGATCCAGGCTGAAGAACTGGTTCGACAGCGCGGTGAACAGCAGCGGCGCGGTCTCGCCGGCGACGCGGGCGGTCGCCAGCAGCACACCGGTGATCAGACCCGATCGCGCGGCACGATAAGCGATCCGCTTGATCACCAGCGAACGCGGCAGGCCGAGCGCGGAGGCGGCCTCGCGCAGCGGATTGGGCACCAAGAGCAGCATGTCCTCGGTGGTGCGCAGCACGACCGGGATCACGATCACCGCGAGCGCAAGGCTGCCTGCGATCGCCGAGAAGCCGCGCATCGGCACCACCACCGCACCATAGATGAACAGGCCGATGATGATCGAGGGCGCGCTGAGCAGGATGTCGTTGATGAAGCGGATCACCGAGGTCAGCTTGTCGTGCTTGCCGTATTCGGCGAGGTAGGTGCCGGCGAACAGGCCAAGCGGCGCGCCGATGCCGACGCCGATCACGGTCATGATGACCGAGCCGACGATGGCGTTGAGCAAGCCGCCTTCGGTCGAGCCGGGCGGCGGCGTGTTCTGGGTGAACAGCTGCACGCTGAGGCCGGCAAGGCCGTTATAGAGCAGCGTGATCAGGATCAGCGCCAGCCAGGTAACGCCGAACAGCGCCGCGCCGACACAGAGTGCGCGGATGACGATGTCGCTGCGGCGGCGGGATTTGTAGATCGGGTTCATGGCGTTACTTCCCCGCCTTCTTTTCAAGCCGCATCAGCATCAGCCGCGCGCCGGCGAGCACGAAGAAGGTCAGCACGAACAACAGCAGGCCGAGCAGGATCAGGCCGGACTGGTGCAGGCCGTCGCTCTCGGCGAATTCGCTGGCGATCGCCGCCGAGATCGTGGTGCCCGGCGCGAAGATCGACGACGAGATCCGGAACGAGTTGCCGATGATGAAGGTCACCGCCATGGTCTCGCCGAGGGCGCGGCCGAGCGCCAGCATGATGCCGCCGATCACGCCGACGCGGGTGTAGGGGATCACGACGCTGCGGACGACTTCCCAGGTGGTGCAGCCCATGCCGTAGGCGGCCTCTTTCAGCACCGGCGGCACGGTCTTGAACACGTCGACCGAGATCGCGGTGATGAAGGGCAGCACCATGATCGCAAGGATCAGCGCGGCGTTGAACAGGCTGAGATAGGACGGCGGGCCTGCGAACACCGCGCCCAGCACCGGGACGCCCTCGAAGATCCGGATCATGAAGGGCTGGAACGTGTTGGCCAGGAACGGGCCGAGCACGAAGAAGCCCCACATGCCGTAGATGATCGAGGGGATGCCGGCGAGCAGCTCGATCGCGATGCCGATCGGGCGGCGCAGCATTTGCGGGCAGAGCTCGGTGAGGAACACGGCGATGCCGATGCCGACCGGAATGGCGATCAGCATCGCGATGACCGAGGTGATCAGGGTGCCGTAGATCGGGCCGAGCGCGCCGAGCACCGGCGGATCGGCCGAGGGTGCCCAGCGCTGCGTCCAGAGGAAGGCGATGCCGTATTCCTTCATCGCCGGCCAGGCGCCGACGATCAGCGACAGGATGATGCCGCCGAGGATCAACAGAACCGAAATCGCCGAGATGCGGGTGATCCAATAGAAGGTGAGGTCACCGAGCTTGAAGGCGCTGAGGGCCTTGGCGCGATCGTAAGGTCCCGCGGCTTCCATCACATCGCTCTGAACAGCCATGTCTGCCACGCCAATCCCCTCTTTAGTATGCAAAAGCCACGCAAACCGCTACGCCCCGAAGCGATCTTCACTGACGCATTTGGCCGGGCGCCGTCGTTCCAGCCACGCCCCTTGAGGCGCGAACCCCGGCCTCGATCCCGCGCTTGTTGCCGCAGTGATGGAGACCGGGTCTTGGTCGCTCGACCTGTGCCGCGATCGAGTCGGCACAGGCCCTGTCGCAGCGTCGGACTTAGCTCTTGATGTCCGACGACCAGGTCTTCTCGATCAGCTTGACGACCGAGTCCGGCATCGGGATGTAGTCGAGCTCTTCGGCCGCCTTGTCGCCCTTCTCGAAGGCGTACTTGAAGAACTTGAGCGCTTCCTGCGAGGCCGCCTTGTCGGTCGAGTCCTTGTGCATCAGGATGAAGGTCGCCGCGGTGATCGGCCAGGAGGCTTCGCCCGGCTGGTCGGTCAGGATCACGTAGTAGCCGGGAGCCTTGGCCCAGTCGGCATTCGAGGCGGCAGCCTGGAAGGCAGCCATGGTCGGCTGCACGGTCTTGCCGGCCTTGTTGACCAGCCCGGTGTAGGTCAGCTTGTTCTGCTTGGCGTAGGCATACTCGACATAGCCGATAGCGTTCTTGGTCTGGCTGATGTTGCCGGCAACGCCTTCGTTGCCCTTGGCGCCGACGCCGACCGGCCATTCGACCGCGGTGCCGGAACCGACCTTGGACTTCCAGTCGGCGTTCGACTTGGAGAGATAGTCGGTGAAGTTGAAGGTGGTGCCCGAACCGTCCGAACGGCGCACGACGGTGATGGCATCGCCCGGCAGGGTCAGCTTCGGATTGAGCTTGGCGATCGCCGCGTCATTCCACTTGGTGATCTTGCCGAGATAGATGTCGCCGAGCACTTCGCCCGACAGGATCAGGTCACCCGGCTTGATGCCTTCGAGGTTCACGACCGGGACGATCGCGCCCATCACCATCGGCCACTGGACGAGGCCGTCCTTCTCGAGTTGCTCGTGCTTGAGCGGCGCGTCGGTGGCGCCGAAGGTCACGGTCTTGGCCTGGATCTGCTTGATGCCGGCGCCGGAGCCGATCGACTGGTAGTTCAGACCGTTGCCGGTCTCCTTCTTGTAGGCGTCAGCCCACTTCGAATAGATCGGGAACGGAAACGTCGCGCCCGCGCCGGTAATATCGGCAGCGAAGGCCGACGTCGAAGCGGCGATCACGCCGGCTGCGACGATTGCTTTGATGAAATTCATGGGTGGTCTCCATCCAGTGAGCGAAGCGCCGAATGCGCCCGATCGCGCTCACGCCGGTCCATCTAGGAGCGGTCGGTGCTGCTTTTACGAAGGTTGGATGACAGTTGGATGACAGTACTAAGCTTCTGAAAACGCTTAGCTTTGAGTTGGTAACGGGGTCTTCGGCCGGGGAAAACAGGCGGTAAAAGTGGCCCCGTTCTTCGGCACGCTCTCGATCAAAAGACGCCCGCGATGACGGTTAAGAATATGTTTCACCAACGATAATCCGAGGCCCGTTCCGCCCTGGTTGCGGCTGTCGCCGACGTCGACCCGGTAGAAGCGCTCGGTCAGCCGCGGCAGGTGCTCGGGGGCGATGCCGGGGCCGAAATCCCGTACCATGACACGGATTTCGGGGGCCCCTTCGCCCGATGCACCCGAAACGGCCTGATTCAGCGACACTATGACGCGCCCCCCTGAGGCGCCGTATTTGAGGGCATTCTCGATCAGGTTCTCGAACAGGCGGAGCAGTTCCTCGCGGTCGCCGGCGATCATGACCGGAGCCTGAGGCAGGTCGACCTCGATCTCGACCTGGCGCTCGCTGGCCAGTGCCTCGAGCCCGTCGGCGACCTGGCGGATGATCGGCACGATGTCGATCGAGGCCTCGGGCCGCACATGGGCCGACAACTCGACCCGCGACAGCGACAGCAAATCGTCGATCAGCCGCGCCATGCGGGTCGCCTGGGTGTGCATGATGCCGAGGAAGCGCTCCCGCGCCCGCGCGTCCTCGCGCGCCGGCCCCTGCAGCGTGTCGATGAAGCCGGACAAGGCGGCGAGCGGCGTGCGCAGCTCGTGGCTGGCATTGGCGACGAAGTCGGCTCGCATCTCCTCGACCCGGCGCAGCGGCGTCAGGTCGTGGAAGGTCATCAGCATGCACTTCTCGGTGCCGCCGAACTGGGTCGGCACCGGCACCGGCGTGATCACCAGTTCCATCCAGCGATCGACCGGAACGTGGTCGGTGTAGGTGGCGCGGCGTGGCTCGGTGGTCGCGATCGCCTCGCGCAGCGCGGTGATGATCTCCGGCGAGCGCAGGGCAAATTGCGCCAGTTCGTTCTTGCGCAGCGCAGGCGCGAGCTGCGCCGCTGCGGCGTTGAGATGGATGACGCGGCCGGCGCGATCGAGCAATACGGCCGGATCCGGCATGCCGGCGACGACCGCGCTGACGGCGGCGGCCTCGACCGGATTGACGCCGCGGACATCCTCGCGCGAGGTTCCGGCATCATGCAGCCGCCACGGCACCAGCGCCGCGGCCGCGATGCAGACGAACACGGCGCAGGCGCGCACCAGCGACAATTCGCCGAGCGCGACCACCACGCTCAAGGCCAGCGCTGCGGCAAGCAGGATCAGCGCGGAGTGGCGCAACCGGTCGGGCCAGGGCGAGAAGATGGAGGAATGCGAATCGTCAATTGCCATCGCGGCGGCTTTCATCCCGTCGGTTCATGTCTCGCCCAGGCGCGGTCATAGCGACCTTCCCTCGGGAGGCATCGGGCCGCTTCATCAGACCCCGGAGTCACCGCGCTTGCGAACCAGAACCGCCTCATGGTGCGGCTCGGCGCGGGGACCCGAATCAGCCTGCGGCAGCCGTTTGAGTCGGGCGCCGACAATAACCTCCCGAAACGTCAGCAAGATTACAGATATGACGAACGGCGCAATATAGTAGAGCAGCCGGAACAGCAGCATACCGCCGAGCAGGTCCTCGCGGTCCATCTGCCAGAGGCCGACCAGCATAGCGGCGTCGAACACCCCGAGGCCGCCGGGGGAGTGGCTGGCGAAGCCGAGCAGGGTCGCCGACACGAAGATGACGGCGACCACGACGAAGCCGAGATTTGGCTCGTCCGGCACCAGCACGTACATCGCCAGCGCGCAGAAGCCGAGGTCGAGGATGCCGATCGCGATCTGCAGCAGCGTCAGCGGGCCGCCCGGCAGGGTCACCGTCCAGGGGCCGCGGCCGACCACCCGCGGCTGGGTCCAGACCCAGACCACATAGGCGACCAGCGCGGTGATGATCGCGAATGCCAGCGCCCGGTTGAGCCAGGGCGGCAGCTGGTCGATGTTGGCGGCCGCCTCCGGGTGGTAGGCGATGCCGAGCCCGAGCACCGCGGCATTGCCGAGCCAGAAGGTGAGCCCGGCAAGAAAGCAGATCTTGGCGACGTCGATCGCATTCAACCCCCACGCCGAATAGATCCGGTAGCGCACCGCGCCGCCGGTGAAGACGCTGGCGCCGACATTGTGGCCGATCGAATAGGAGGTGAAGGCCGCGAGCGCGTTGATGCGATAGGGCACATGGGCGTGGCCGATCGCGCGCACCGCGAACAGATCGTAGAAGGTCAACGTGAAGTAGCCCGCCGCGACGAACAGTCCCGCCAGGGCAATCTGCCGCGGCTCGGTGCTCTTGATGGCCTCGAGCACCTCGTTGGTGTCGATGCCGCGCAGCATGTGATAAAGGACGTAGCAGGCGATGCCGATGACGGCGATGCTGATGACAACACCCAGCCGATGCAGGATTTGCTTCTGGCGCAGAAACGCCATCGCCCTGCGTATTGCTTCCAGCATCTAGACCTCGAATTGCGATCCCGCGACGACGGCTCCCGGGCGATCTCCGCCGGCGCTTCGCTGTGCCCTGGCCCGTGTAGCGCGTTTTAAACCGGAGTGGAATTCGTCAAAAGACAATAAAACGCGCATCTTCAAGATATTACGGATGATTCATGACAGCGGGTGCACAAATATGCGCGTTTCCCGCCGCCTTCGACAAGACTTGACATGCGCGTGCGGCAGTTAGCCCGCCGAACGGTCCGCAAGGCCATCCGGAAAACTACGGTGAAGTACCGGCACGGCCGAATAGAGAATGATCTTCCGTACCCGCCGGGAGGCGCTCCGCCGATCATCAATCCCGCGCGGCCGTGACCGCGGCGACGATCTCGGCGGCATCGGGAAAATGTCCCTTCGTGCGCCTGGCGACAACCTCGTCGCCGAGCTTGACCTGGAAGATGCCGCCCTTGCCGGGGATCAGCGTCGCATCGACGCTGAGGCGCTCGCGCAACAGCGCCGCGGCCTCTTTGGCACGCTTCTCATAGCCGCACGGCCGGCAATAGGTGATGGAGACATTCCTCATGTCACGCGCTCCGTGCCCTCATGCGGCATGGCGCTGCGCGGAGGCGGCCTCGACGCCGGCGATCCAGCCGGCCACAGAACGGCCGATCGCCTCCGGATGATCCTCCTGCAGATAGTGCGCGCCCGCACCG
Organism: Bradyrhizobium sp. USDA 4504; assembly: GCF_054063995.1. NCBI lineage: Bacteria > Pseudomonadati > Pseudomonadota > Alphaproteobacteria > Hyphomicrobiales > Nitrobacteraceae > Bradyrhizobium > Bradyrhizobium sp. USDA 4504. Next base: position 6,476,622 of record NZ_JBSSGV010000001.1, read on the forward strand.
AGTTGAATGACCGCGCAATGCTTGAGCGTCTTGGCGAATTCGGCGGCAAAGGCCGGTGACACCAGCGCCCCGGGCGTCGCCGCGAACAGCAGCTTCGGATAGGTCGATGCCGCGAGCGCCGCATGCGCCACCGTGAGCGCCTCGGCGACATCGGCCGGCTCGCCGGCGATCGGCAGCTCGCGCGGCAGCATCAAGGTCGGCTTGCGGCTCTCTCGCGTCGCAAACGGCGCGCGGTAGGCAGCCATCTCCTCGTCGCTGAGCGTGCGCAGGATCGAGCCGGGCAGCACGCGTTCGACGAACGCATTGTTGTCGAGGATCATCGCTTCGCCCTCGCCCGGCGTGCGGAATTTCCGGAACGTCTCCCGCGCGGCGTCGTGCTGGTGGAAGTCCGACCAATCGCGCATCGGGCGGATGAACTCCATGAAGGCGAGCCCGCGCACCAGTTGCGGACGGCGTGCCGCGAGGTGGAAGGCGAGCGCCGTGCCCCAATCCTGGGCGACGAGATAGGCCGAGGCAATGCCCAGCTCGTCGATCAGCGCATCGAGATAGTCCGCCTGGTCGAAGAAGCGATAGCCGATGTCGGGTTTGCCGGACTGGCCGTAGCCGATCAGGTCGGGCGCGATGCAGTGCCCGACGGGGGCGACCAGCGGCATGATGTTGCGCCAGATGTAGGACGACGTCGGATTGCCGTGCAGGAACAGCACGTGCGGCGCGTCGCTACGGCCGGTCTCGCGATAGGCCATCGTAGACCCAAGCACGGCGCGATGATGCAGGCTGATATCGGGGGATCTGGTCATGGCAACTCCTTGAACACGGTTTGGAATGCGATCGTCTTGAAACGCGTCAGCGCCGCTTCGCTGCGTTCGACCTTCATGCGCAGCATCGCGCCCTGCCAGGATGCGAGCAGGAAATCGGCCAGCTGATCGGGATCGAAGTCGGAGGCGATCTCGCCGGTGGCCTGAGCCTCGGCGATGCAGGCCGCAAACGGCGCGCGCCATTCCCGGAAGATGTCGTCGAGCTGCTCGCGCAGCATCTCGCTCGAGCCCGACGCCTCGAGGCTGAAATCGCCGATCAGGCAGCCGCGGGTGAAGCCGTCATGCGCGAGCTTGCCGGTGATCAGATCGAGATAGCTCCTCAGCCTTTCGCGCGGCGTCAGCGTCGTGTCGCCCAGCGCTTCGGCAACGAGGCCGCGCACATAGACGAAGTAGCGGTCCAGCACCTCGGATGCGAACAGCTCCTTCGAGCGGAAATGGTTGGTGAAGGAGCCCTGCGGCGCGCCGGCGGCGGCGGTGACGTCGCGCACGCTGGTGCCGTGATAGCCGGTCCGGAACATTTCCGTCAGGCCGGCGTCGAGGATGGCATCGCGGAGAGAGGGTTTTGGCATGGACAGGATTTAATACGTACGTACGTATTGATGTCAAGCGCTAAAACGAATGCAGTTCACCCTGCGCTTGGCGACGCCGCTCAGGCCTGTCGGATCAGGGGATTGAGGTCAGCTCGCGGGCTTGCTGCGCGAAACCACCCAGTCGCGCAGCCAGGAGCCGATCGCGCAGCCGACGAGATAGAGCGCGAACATGACCAGGAAGAGATCGAGCCAGTAGCCGAACCGACCGGGCACGATCCGCGCGAACGACGCCGCCACCAGCGCGGCGGCGAGCAGCGCCAGCCAGCGCATCCAGACCTTCGAGACGCCCCGCGCCCGATGCACCACCGCGATCCAGCCCATGCAAAAGCCGAGCAGCGCCGCGCCGAGCAGCCAACCCCAGAAGAATGTCGCGAGCACGGTCATCGCTACTTCACCACGAATTCGATGCGGCGGTTCTGCGCCTTGCCGTCTTCACTCTCGTTGCCGGCCAGCGGCTGCGTGCTGCCATAGCCGATCGGCGTGAAACGGCTGGCAGGCAGCCCGGCGCGCACGAGGTAATCCACCACGGCCTGCGCGCGGCGTTCCGACAGTGCCTGGTTGGCGGCCTCCTCGCCGTCGCTGTCGGTATGGCCGGCGATCTCGATCGTCGCATTGGGGCAGCGCAACGCGGTCTCGATCAGGCGGTCGAGCAGGCCGGCGGAATCCGGCACGATGTCGGCCTTGCCGGACTCGAAGCGGATCTTGCCCTTCGAGAGAATTTCGGAAAACAGCTGCTGGCACACCGTGGGATCGACGGGGGCCGCCGCCGGCTTGACCGTGACCTCGGCCTTGTACTGCCAGCCCTGCGGAAAATCCTTGCCGAGCCCGTCGCGGATCTGGCCGGCGGCGGCATCGTAGAGCGCATCGCCCGACAGCTTCACCTCGCGGTCCGATACCACCAGCGTTCCGGTCGACAGCCGCGACAGCGCGCCGAGCGCGGGCCCCACCGCGGCCGCGAAACCCGACGGCGCGCCGATGCTGGCCTTGAGATTGTCGACCACTTTCTCGCTGAAGAACTTGCGGCCGGCGGCAGCGACCAGCGCGGCATGCACGTTGTTGTCGGGCACGTAGCCGGTCAGCGTCAGCGTCACCGCGACCGGGTCCTTGTAGGCCTGGAACACGTAGGGCGGCGCCTTGATGTCGTTGGCGGCGATCGAATAGCCTTCCGGCAGGTTCTTCAGCGCCGCGGCGACCGCTTCGCGTCCGCCGAGCTCGCGCGCCATGCCGGCGAGATTGACCTTGTTGTCGGTCAGCGTGATCTTGCCTTCCTTCAGCTTGCCGATCTGGTCGAGCAACAGCAGCGCCGCCGCGTCGAACCGCAACGGCGCGCCGCGGGCGAGCACCATCTGATCCACCACCTCGACGCCGCCGAGACTGGCCTTCGCGGCTTCGGTCAACTTGCCCTTGCTCGACGGCAGCGGCGCATTGCCGCCGAGCGTGACCCGCACGACGTCGCGTTCGGCGGACCAGACAAAGGGCTTGGCTTCGGGAACAAGGCGGGTCTCGTCGTTGACCAGCCGCACGCCGGGCACGGCTTCGACCGACGCCACCGCGCTGAGGCGGCCGTCTTCAGAGAAGGCGTTGGCCGCGAACGTCACATCGCGGCCCTCGACGCTGATGCGGCGCTTGTCGAGGACGGTGTCCTTCAGTGCGGCATTAGAGCGCGCGGCAAGGTCCGCTTCGACCGTTGTGGTGCTCGTCCAGGCCGCGATACCCCAAAGCACGACCAGTGGAATCACCCCAGGCCACCACTTGCTACTCCACTTGAAAAGTCCGTGCATTCAGCGTCCTGCGGGGTCGGGAACCAGAGAGAAAACAAACCCTTGGCTGACTGTCAAACCCCAAATGACGCGCCATGGCGGGGGCGCCATGTCGGACCGGGATAACAGTTTCTTCAGTGGTCTTTCGCTAAGTTTGCCGCGGAATGCAAATCGGCCGGCCCGCGCCCTCATGAAACAACTCCGCAACACCGTGATCCGTGCCGGCATGGAGGCGTTGTATTTCTCGGGTGCGCATATCCTGCTGCGGCCGATCTTCGCCGGCGTCGGCGCCATCTTCATGCTGCACCACGTCCGCCCGCGGCGCGGCGACGCGTTCCAGCCGAACCATCATCTCGAGGTCACGCCGGACTTCCTGCGCGCGATGCTGACGCATCTGCGCGCGCTCGACGTCGACGTAATCAGCATCGACGAGGCGCATCGCCGTCTCGCCGAACGGAATTTCGCGCGGCGCTTCGCCTGCTTTACCTTCGACGACGGCTATCGCGACAACCGCGATTTCGCGCTGCCTGTGATGCGCGAGTTCGGCGCCCCGTTCACGGTCTATGTCGCGAGCGATTTCGCCGAGGGCTGCGGCAGATTGTGGTGGATCGCGCTGGAGCGGGTGATCGCGGCGGCGTCCGCGATCGAGGTGCCGATCGACGGCACCATGACGCGGATCGACACCGCGACAGCGCAGGCCAAGCGGACTGCCTTCGGCCGCATCCACGACTGGCTGCGTTCACTGCCCGGCGAGCAGGCGATGCAGGCCGAGATATCCGCGCTGTGCGCCCGTCACGGGGTCGACGAGACCGGCATCGCGCGCGAGCTCTGCATGTCCTGGGACGAGTTGCGCGGCTTCGCCGAGGATCCGCTGGTGACGATCGGCGCGCACACCATCACCCATTGCAATCTCGCCAAGCAGAGCGAGACCATCGCATCGTTCGAGCTCGCGACCAGCCGGGCGCGGATCGAGGATGCGCTGCAGCGGCCGGCATTGCATCTCGCCTATCCCTATGGCGACCGGATCGCCGCCGGGCAGCGTGAATTCGCCCTCGCCCGGTCGATCGGCTTTCGGACCGCGGTGACGACGCGGCCCGGCATGCTGTTTCCCGAAAGCGCCGACCATCTGACTGCGTTGCAGCGGGTCTCGCTGAACGGCAATTACCAGGACGCGCGCCTGCTGCCGGTGCTGACATCAGGCGCCGCCACCGCAGTGTGGAACGGCTTTCGCCGCATCGACGCGGCGTAAGCTACTCTTCGTAGCCCGGATGCAGCGAAGCGCAATCCGGGACAGTCGCATCCGCGGATAGCATTTTGCCGGATTTCGCTCCGCTGCATCCGGGCTACCGATCCCTTCCCTCTCCTTGACTCGCTCCCCGGGCGCGCCCAGAACCACTGGCAACGCAATGGAGGAGCGCATGTTCAAGGATCTGTTCTCGCTGAAGGGCCGCGTCGCATTGGTGACCGGGGGATCGCGCGGCATCGGCAAGATGATCGCGGCCGGCTTCCTCGCGCAGGGTGCCGCCAGGGTCTACATCACCGCACGCAAGGCAGGTCCCTGCGAGGCGACCGCGCAGGAGCTGTCCGCCGCCTATGACGGCGAATGCATCGCGCTGCCGATCGACATCTCGACCGTCGAGGGCTGCGACAAGCTCGCGGGCGAGATCATCAAGCGCGAGCCGAAGCTCGACATCCTCGTCAACAATGCCGGCGCGGCCTGGGGCGCGGACTTCGACGAATTTCCGGAGAGCGGCTGGGACAAGGTGATGAACCTCAACGTCAAGTCGATCTTCTTCCTGACCAAGGCCCTGGCCAAGCCGCTGCGTGCGGCGGCGACGCACGACAGGCCGGGCAAGGTGATCAACATCGCCTCGATCGACGGCATCTTCGTCAACCCGATGGAGACCTATTCCTATGCCGCCAGCAAGGCTGCGGTGATCCATCTGACGCGCCGCATGGCGACCCGCCTGATCAAGGACAACATCAACGTCACCGCGATCGCGCCCGGCGCCTTCAAGTCGGACATGAACCGCGCCGCGCGCGACCACGCCGACGAGGTCGCCAAGCGCGTGCCGGCGAAGCGCGTCGGCACCGACGAGGATATGGCGGGTACCGCAATCTATCTCGCCTCGCGCGCCGGCGACTATGTCGTGGGCAACACCGTCGCGGTTGATGGCGGCGTGGTCTATGCGACGGCAGGGCTAGAGATCGCGGGCTAAGCGGCCGCGCGACCGACCTACGGCAACGGCTCCGCCGAAGGGCGGGGCCGTTTTTGTCGCTGGCTCACCGCTTCCATAGGGCTGTGACGCCTCTGGCGCGTGTCATTCAAATGCATTACATTGGATGCGAGTGAAGGAGATCGCTATGGCTTCGAATGCCCTGGTCCAAACCCGCATCGATGCGGACGTAAAGGAAAAGGCCACCGAGGTTCTGGAGAACATGGGCCTCACGGTATCCGACGCCGTGCGGATTCTGCTGACACGCACGGCCAATGAAGGAATGCTTCCACTGGAACTCGTGAGCAACAGCCAGGCTTACGACAGCTGGTTTCGCGAGAAGGTGCACCAGGCGTTGGCGGATGCCCGGCCCGGTCTCGATGATTCCGAGGTCGAAGCGCATTTCGCGCAACGCCGCGCCGCCGCGCTTCGAAAAGCGACAGGGCGTAAGCGGTGAAACTCGTCTGGTCGCGCTTCGCGTTATCCGATCGCGACGACATTTTCAGCTACATCGAGGCCGAGAATCCTCGCGCGGCGGTCCATGTTGACGAACAGATTGCCGATGCTGCGCGGCGCCTGCTCGACTTTCCTGTGGCCGGCCCGGGCGTGTTGCCGGCACGCGCGAGTTGGTCATCCCGCGCACACCTTATGTCACGGCGCACCTTGTTGACGGTGAGACTGTTCGCATCTTGCGCGTGCTTCACGGTGCGCAGATGTGGCCCGACGAACCTACAAATGACGATTGAGGCCGCGCCTCCGTACCGGCATCTGACCAAAAAGAAAGGGACGAGCCCCGGGACCTTTTCGGCTCGCCCCCTTCCTGTTCTCTCCCTGCGGAAAGAAACTGTTAGGTCACGATGCGATTTTCGCATCATGACCTATCCGTTGTTTGAGCATGATCTCTTCGGAAAACCGCTTCACACTTTTCCGGATCATGCTCGCGCCGATCAGCTCTCGATCCTCACATACTCGAAGTCGCCCGGCTTGTTGTCGATGCCGACCTTGGGCGGCGAGATCCAGGAGGCGAACTGGCCGGGTTCGGTCACCGGTTTCATCAGCGAGGCGATGAAGTCGCCGTCCGCGGTCGACGGCAGCCAGTCGTTCTTGCGCTTGGCCCAGGTGGCGTCGTCGATCAAGAGGCCATCGGGCGTCGCATGGACGTCCTTGAACTCGCCGATCTGGCGGTGGAAGGCAGTGTTCGGCACCGCGAGCTTGTAGTCGATGCCGGCGGTCGAGATCACCTTGTTCCAGCGCAGCATGCCCTTGACGCAATCCTGCGTGTAGTCGTCGCGCAGCCGCATGTTGAGCGCGGTCAGCGCCGGCTCGTCGACCATCTTAATCTGGCCGTCCACCATCTTCATGACCGGATAGGTCGAGCTCTTGAGCTGGTGGTCGTCGTCGATCGTGGTCTCCTTGTAGCGGCCTTTGATGCCGGCGTTGAAGGCATTGGCCGCGTTGGTCGACACTTCCGAGCCGAACAAATCGAGCGACAGCGAATAATGCAGGTTCAGCTTCTTCTGGATGGTCGGCAGGTCGATCACGCCAAGCGCGCGGATCTTGGCGATGTCGTTCGGATCGATGATGCCGGCTTCCTTCATCGCATCGCAGGTGCGCTGCACGACGCGGGTGATGCCGGTCTCGCCGACGAACATGTGGTGGGCTTCCTCGGTCAGCATGAAGCGGCAGGTGCGCGACAGCGGATCGAAGCCCGACTGCGCCAGCGAGTGCAGCTGCATCTTGCCGTCGCGGTCGGTGAAGTAGGTGAACATGAAGAACGACAGCCAGTCCGGCGTCGCCTCGTTGAAGGCCCCTAGCATGCGCGGAGAATCCGCGTCGCCCGAGCGGCGGCGCAACAAATCATCGGCCTCCTCGCGGCCGTCGCGGCCGAAATACTTCTGCAGCAGATAAACCATCGCCCAGAGATGGCGGCCTTCCTCGACATTGACCTGGAACAGGTTGCGCATGTCGTAGAGCGAGGGCGCGGTCTTGCCGAGATGGCGCTGCTGCTCGACCGAGGCCGGCTCGGTGTCGCCCTGGATCACGATCAGGCGGCGCAGCATGGCGCGGTGCTCACCGGGGACTTCCTGCCAGGCCGGCTTGCCATAGTCCTCGCCGAACGGAATGACGCGGTTCTCTTCCTGCGGCGCGAGCAAGATGCCCCAGCGATATTCGGGCATCCGCACGTAGTCGAACTTGGCCCAGCCGCGCGGATCGACCGAATAGGCGGTGCGCAGATAGACCAGCGATTCCTGGAAGCCGTCCGGACCCATGTCGCTCCACCAGTCCATGTAGCCGGGGTGCCAGCCTTCCAGCGCCTTGAGCACCTGGCGGTCCTCGGCGAGATTCACATTGTTCGGAATCTTGGTCGAGTAATCGACGTTCATGATGTTCATGGCCGTGCTCCCTTAAACTCGCGTCATGTCGAATTGCGCCTTCTGGCCGGTGCCGTAGCGGCGCAGTGCGCCGTCCTCACCGACCGCGTTCGGCCGCTGGAATATCCAGTTCTGCCACGCCGTGAGGCGGGAGAAGATCTTCGATTCCATGGTCTCCGGGCCGACGAAGCGCAGATTGGCTTCCATGCCGGTGAGACCGTCGGGCGAGAACGAGGTGCGCTCCTCGAAGAACACGCGGACCTCGTCGTCCCAGTCGATGTCGTCGAGCGCGAAGGTGACGAGACCGACCTCCTCGGCCTCCTCCGCGTCGAGCGCCTTGCCGATCGAGCCTTGCGCGCGCTCCAGATCCGACGGATCGGCCTGGAAGCGCGATTGCAGCCGGGTCAGGCCGTGGCTCATCGGATAGGGCCCGAAATTCATCGCCGTCAGCTCGATCGCCGGCGGCGGACGGTTGTCGCCCTGCTTCTGGCCGATCAGCATGTAGGAGCGGTCGGCGGCGAACACGAGCTCGGCCAGCGTGCCGACGAAGCAGGAGCCGGGCTCGACCAGCGTCACCAGCGTGCGCGAGGTGACGTCGATGCGCTTGAGCACGCGCTTCCAGTAATGCCTGACCTCGTTGACCAGCCAGTGCGCCTTGTTGGCCTCCAGGAACGCATCATAGGACACGACATTGGCGCGGTCGCCATGGCTCTTGAACACCAGCATCGCGATCTCGAGCTCGTTGATGCGCAGATGCAGGATCGCGTCATCGAGCTCGCGGGCGACCTGCAGCGGCCAGAACGCAGCGCCCTGCGCGATCATGCCGTCGATGTCGGCGGGCGCCGTGGTTTCCGGCGCCTTGATCGAGATGGTGGCGATGCGCGCCGCGCGATCGATGTCGACGCTGACGAAGCCATAGCGGATGGCGCTGTCGTCGATGGTGCGCGTCAGCGGCGCCAGCGCGATGCCTTTGCCGGCGCCGTTGCGCTTCGACTTCGCGGCGAATTCCTTGACGCGCTCGGCCAGCTTGCCCTCGAGCTTGGAGTTCGGCGCGATCTCGTCGACCAGGCGCCAGGAAACGGCGCGCTTGCCCTTGATGCCTTCCTCGATGGTGCAGAAGAAATCGGCATGGTCGCGGCGCACCTTGCGCTTGTCGACGACGCGCGTGAGCCCGCCGGTGCCCGGCAGCACCGCGAGCAGCGGCACTTCCGGCAGCGCGACGGCGGCAGCGCCGTCGTCGGCCATCATGATGTGGTCGGTCGCGAGCGCCAGTTCATAGCCGCCGCCGGCCGCGGTACCGTTGACGACGGTGATGAAGCTCTGCCCGGAATTCTCGCTGGAGTCTTCCAGGCCGTTGCGGGTCTCGTTGGTGAATTTGCAGAAGTTGACCTTGTGGGCATGGGTCGAGCCCGCCAGCATGCGGATGTTGGCGCCGGCGCAGAACACCCGGTTCTTGCCCGAGCGCATCACCACCACCTTGACCTCGGGATGCTCGAAGCGCAGCCGCTGCACGGCGTCGGCAAGCTCGATGTCGACGCCGAGGTCATAGGAATTGAGCTTGAGCTGGTAGCCTTCGAACAGGCCGGCGTTCTCGTCGACGTCCATGGTCAGCGTCGCGACGTCGCCCGCAGCGTCGAGCTTCCAGTGTCGGTAGCGCGACGGGTCGGTCTGGAAGTCGATGTACTTCGCCCCGCCTGCAAGGACGCGCTCGTCACCAGCCATGGGCCACCCTTATCTGTTGTCTTGCTGTTGTTCGTTTGAAGGTTCGTCGTCGAGGTCTTCATGCACAATAATGCATGTTTTTGATCTGGTCTAGTTCAAAACGCAAAAACATGCATTTTGTTTCATGTTCACGAAATTCACTCGCTCGGCCAATGACCTGGCATCGGCACCAAAGGTCAGGCCGCCAGTGCCGGGTCGTCGCGCAGCGCCGCTTTGGCGAATTCGGCGACCGCCTCGAGCGTCACCGCGGGCGCCTCGCGATGCGGCGAATGGCCGGCACCATCGATGGCCGTGACATCGACCGGGCAGTAGCACTCCTCCTGGGCGATCTCGACCTGGCGCATGGTGCCGTACTGGTCGGCCGCGCCCTGCACGATCAGCACGGGCACGCGGATATAGGCGAGATAGTCGGAGATATCCCAGTCGCGGAATGCCGGATCGAGCCAGGCGCCGTTCCAGCCATAAAAGGCGTTGTCGACATCCTTGTGCCAGCGCGCCAGCTTCTCCTTCAGATTGGTGGTCTCGTATGCGGTCTTGATCTCGGCGATCGACTTCACCGAAATGTCCTCGACGATGAAGTGCGGCGCCAGCAGCGCCAGGCCGTGCAGGCGATGATCCTGTTGCGCGCCGGCATAGATCGCGGCAATCGACGCGCCGTCGGAATGACCGAGCAGCAAGCCGCGGCGGAACCCGATCCGATCGAGCAGCTTCGGCAGCACGTCGAGCGCCTCGCGGTGCATGTAGTCGACCGGACGCGGCAGCTTCGCCGGCGACGAGGCGCCATAACCCGCGCGCGAATAGGCGAACACGCCGGCGCCGGTCGCCGCCTGCAGCTTCTCGGGGAAGTCGCCCCACAGCCCGACCGAGCCGAGGCCTTCATGGAGCATCACGATGGTCGGCGCCGCGTCCGGCGAGGGACCGATCATGCGGTATTCGAGCTCGGCGCCGTCGATGCTGAGGAAGCCGGAGGGTTTCAAGTTTGTCATGGTAGGCCTTCCTCATCGTCGTCCCGGCGAAAGCCGGGACCCATAACCACAGGCGTTAGTTGTTGCGCAAAGCTGTTGAACAGCGTCTCTCGAAACGAAGGCCGCGGCGTATGGGTCCCGGCTCCCGTGCGCAATTGCGCACTAGGCCGGGACGACGCGGGGAGCTAGTGCTCGTGTTCCCGCAATTTGAACCGCTGGATCTTTCCGGTCGCCGTCTTCGGCAGATTGTCGACCACATCGATCCAGCGCGGATATTTCCACGGGCCGATCTTCTGCTTGACGTGCTCCTTCAGCGCCTCGTGCAGGCCGGCGACTGAACTGTCGGGCCGCAGCACGACATACGCCTTCGGCTTGAGCAGCCCTTCCGGATCGGCCTCCGGCACGACCGCCGCCTCCAGCACCGCGGGATGGGTGATCAGCGCGCTCTCGACCTCGAACGGTGACACCCAGATGCCGGAGACCTTGAACATGTCGTCGGCGCGGCCGCAGAAGGTGTAGCGGCCGTCGGCATCGCGCGTGTATTTGTCGCCGGTGCGGGTCCAGGCGCCCTCGAAGGTGGCGCGGCTCTTGGCCCGTTGATTCCAGTAGCTCTCGCCGGCCGAGGGCGCATCGACCAAGAGTTCGCCGACCTCGCCGTCCGCGACGTCGGCGCCGGCCTCATTGACCAGCCTCACCTTGTAGCCGGGCACCGGACGGCCGGACGAGCCGTATTTGATGTCGCCGGGCGCGTTCGACAGGAAGATGTGCAACAGCTCGGTCGAGCCGACGCCGTCGAGGATGTCGACGCCGAACCGCGTCTTCCAGGCATTGCCGACCGACTCCGGCAGCGCCTCGCCGGCCGAGGTGCAGACGCGCAGGCGATTGCCGCCGGACTGCGCCTTGGTCGCCTCGTCGTTCAGCATCGCCGCGAACAGGGTCGGCACGCCGAAGAAGATGCTGGGATGATATTTGTTCATCAGCGCGAACATCACCGCCGGCGTCGGCCGCTCGGAGTTCAACACCGTGGTGGCGCCGACCGACATCGGGAAGGTCAGCGCATTGCCGAGCCCGTAGGCGAAGAACAGCTTGGCCGCCGACAGGCCGACATCATCCTCGCGGATCCCGAGCACCTGCTTGGCGTAGGTCTCCGCGGTCGCCGCGAGATTGGAATGCAGATGGCGCACGCCCTTCGGCATGCCGGTGGAGCCCGACGAATAGAGCCAGAATGCCGGCTCGTCGGCATGGGTCGGCGCGGTGGCGAACACGTCGCTCTCGCGCGCGATCTCATCGGACAGCTTCTTATGGCCATGCGCATCCTTGCCGGAGACCACGACATGCTCGAGGTCGGGCATGCGCGCGATGATGTCCTTCACGACCGGCAGCAGCGCTTCCGACACGAACAGCACGCGGGCGCGGCAATCACCGAGGATGTAGGCGTATTGCTCCGCAGTCAGCAGCGTGTTGAGCGGCACCGGCACCACGCCGGCGCGGATCGCGCCGAGGAACACGATCGGGAAATCGACCGTGTCCAGCATGATCATGGCGACCCGCTCTTCGCGGCGGACGCCGAGCTGGCGCAGCATGTTGCCGACGCGGCGGGTCTGCTGCTGCAACTGGCCATAGGTGATTTGCGACACCGTATCGTCGAACACGACCTTGTCGCCGCGGCCTTCATCGACGTTGCGGTCGAGCAGCCAGGAGACCGCGTTGTAAGTCATGCTCCGCTCCTCGGACCCGGACGTGCCACGCTTCCCTCTCCTGTGAATTTAAGAATTATAATTCATACAAAGCCACCACGTTGGCTTGCTGTCAATCCTTATCGGCACTATGTTTCCTAGAACCTCGGTCTGATTCAGTCAGGACCGCGCGTCGCACAGGGATCATGACCGCAGCCAACGACCCGGAAACCGACTTCCTTGAACAGCTCGGCCAGCGCGTGCGCACGATGCGCGCCCTGCGCGGCATGTCGCGCAAGGTGCTCGCCAAGGTTTCCGGCATTTCCGAACGCTACATCGCCCAGCTCGAGAGCGGCAAAGGCAATGTCTCGATCGTGCTGCTGCGCCGTGTCGCAGGCGCAATGGGCGCGCATCTCGAGGACCTGATCCCGTCCAGCGAGCCCGTGCCGGACTGGGCCGTGATCCGCGATCTCTTGCGCAAGGCGTCGCCCAACCAGATCGCGCAGGCCAAGGACATGCTCGCCGGCAGCAGCCCGTTGGCGCCGCGGCGCGCCTCGTTCTCCGGCATTGCGCTGATCGGCCTGCGCGGCGCCGGCAAGACCACGCTCGGCCGGATGCTGGCGAAGAAGATCGGCTGGAGCTTTGTCGAGCTCAACAAGGAGATCGAGGCGCAGAACGGCCTCTCGGTCGCCGAGATCATCGCGCTGTACGGCCAGGAAGGCTTCCGCCGCATGGAGCAGGCCGCGCTGACGCAGCTGTTGGCGCGCAAGGAATTGATGGTGCTGGCGACCGGCGGCGGCATCGTCTCCGAGGCGCTGACCTTCGATTTGATCCTGTCGTCGTTCTACACGATCTGGCTGAAGGCCGAGCCGGAGGAGCACATGGCGCGCGTGCGCCGCCAAGGCGATCTGCGCCCGATGGCCGACGACCGCTCGGCGATGGCGGAATTGCGCAACATCCTGGTCAGCCGCGAGCCGCTCTACGCCCGCGCATCGGCGGTGGTCGACACCGCCGGCCTCTCGGTCGACGCCGCCGCCGCGCGGCTGATCGATTCCGTGCGGCCGGTACTGCAGAACGAGGCGCGCTCGTTCGGTCTGCGCAGCGTGGCGCTGTAATCTCACAGCACAAAAAGAAACACTACCCCCGTCATTGCGAGCGAAGCGAAGCAATCCATCTCTCCGCGCGCGTGGATGCATGGATTGCTTCGTCGCTATCGCTCCTCGCAATGACGAAAATCGTCAGCGAAGTTGGACTACCTTAGAGCAGCCGGCTCTTCACATCATCAGCACCATCCCGCAGCAGCGGCAGGAAGCGGTCAATCAATTCCTGCATCGGTACGCGATCGACATGCGCGCCCATGTTGATTGCGGCGACGATGGTGCCGTCGTAGCGGCGCACCGGCACCGAGATGGAGCGGAAATGCGGCTCGGCCTCGCGGTCGACGAGGGAATAGCCCTGCGCGCGGTCGGTGACGATGGTGGCGAGCAGCTTCTTCGGATCGGTCGTGGTCTGCGGCGTCACCGGATCGCGGCGCATCGCCTTCAGCCGCGTCGCGAGCTCGGCATCAGTGAGGCGGCCGAGCATGGTGCGGCCGACCGAGGTGCAGAACGCTGGCAGCCGGTAGCCGATGTCGAGACCGGCGGAGAACACGCGCGTCGGGCTCGAGCGCGCCACGAACACGACGTCGTCGCCGTCGAGCAAGGCGAGCGAGGCGATCTCCTGTGCCGCGCTCGCGATGCGATCGAGCACCGGCTGCAGCACCGTCACCACCTGGTTGGATTGCAGGAACGAGCCCGCGAGCGTCAGCACATGCGGCGTCAGCGTGAACAGCTTGCCGTCGGTGGCAACGAAGCCGCCATGCGCCAGCGTGAACACGATGCGGCGCGCGGTGGCGCGCGGCAGATCGGCGGCGCGCGCGAGGTCGCTCAGCGTCGCCGGACCCGACACGGTGCCGAACACCTGCAACAGGCGCAGGCCGCGATCGAGCGCCTCGACGAAGTCGGTGGCGCGCTCGTCCTGGTCGGTCCGCTTCAGCTTGGGCATGGCGTTTTCAGGTTGGGCTTTGGCTTTGAACGGTTCAAAAATTGCGCTTGCTGTCCAAAACAGACATGGCATAATTCGCACATTCGTTCAATAGGCGAACAAATCCAAATCCGGGAGACGCCGCCATGATGAGCCAGGAAGCGAACGATCTGATCACCCGCACCGGGCGCAAGGACCCGTGCGGCAAGCTGATGCGGAGCTACTGGCAGCCGGCGGCGCTGGTGGACGAATTGGACGGGCCGCGCCCGGTACGACCGGTGCGGCTGCTCGGCGAGAACCTGGTGCTGTTCCGCGGCGAGGACGGAAGCTACGGGCTGATCGATCGCCACTGCGCGCATCGCGGCGCCGATCTCGCCTTCGGCCGGCTCGAGCATGGCGGGCTGCGCTGCGCCTTCCACGGCTGGCTATTCGACACGTCAGGCCAGTGCATCGAGACGCCGGCGGAGCCGGCCGGTTCGCAGCTGTGCAAGGGCATCAGGCAGCGTTCCTATCCCGTGGTCGAGAAGAGCGGCATCCTGTGGGCCTGGCTCGGCGAAGGCGCCCCGCCCGCCTTTCCGGAGCTCGACTGCTTCGTTGCGCCCGGAAGCCATACGTTTGCGTTCAAGGGCCACATGAACTGCAACTGGCTGCAGGCGCTCGAGGTCGGCATCGATCCGGCGCACGCCTCCTTTCTGCATCGCTTCTTCGAGGACGAGGACACCTCGGCGGCTTACGGCAAGCAGTTCCGCGGCGCCTCGGCCGGCAGCGACATGCCGATGACCAAGATCCTGCGCGAATATGACCGGCCGATCATCAATGTCGAGCACACCGAATATGGCCTGCGCCTGATTGCGCTGCGCGAGCTCGACGCGGAGCGCACCCATGTGCGCGTCACCAACCAGCTGTTCCCGCACGGCTTCGTCATCCCGATGTCGACCGAGATGACGATCACGCAGTGGCACGTGCCGGTCGACGACGAGAACTGCTACTGGTACGCGATCTTCACCAGCTATGCGGCGCCGGTCGACAAGCAGAAGATGCGCGACCAGCGGCTCGAGCTCTATACGCTGCCGGACTACAAGTCGCGCAAGAACAAGAGCAACGATTACGGCTTCGATCCGCACGAGCAGGCGACCGAGACCTATACCGGCATGGGCACCGACATCAATGTCCACGACCAGTGGGCAGTGGAGTCGATGGGGGCGATTCAGGACCGCACCAACGAGCATCTCGGCCAGAGCGACAAGGCGATCGTGCAGTACCGCCGCCTGCTGCGGCAGGAGATCGAGAAGGTCTCCGGCGGCGAGAAGCCGATGCTGTTCCTCGACGACGCCTCCGCGCGCAGTATCCAGGGCCCGGCCACGATGGACGGCATCGGCCCGACCCAGGGCTGGGAGCTCTACTGGATGGAAGTCGACGTCAAGCGCCGCCGCGGCGCACCATGGGCAGCTCCCGTGCCGCGCGAGATCGCCGGCAAGGTGCATCATCTGACGGCGGCGGAGTGAAGATGGTATCAATGGCTCCGCATTGTATCCTTCACCTCGCCCCGCTTGCGGGGAGAGGTCGGATCGCGTTAGCGATCCGGGTGAGGGGGTACAGGTCTATCGGCATATCGAGTCGGCGGAGAGAGCCCCTCACCCCGACCCTCTCCCCGCGAAGAGCGGGGCGAGGGAGAAGTGAAGGAGTGACGCGGTGAGCTTCGTCGAGCGTCACGGCCTGTGGTCGGATGAGCAGAAGGAGGCCGCACAACGCCTCCGCCGCATCGTCGAGGAGAAGAACCTCGAAGTCATCCGCCTGTCGTTCCCCGACCAGCACGGCATCCTGCGCGGCAAGACGCTGATCGCCGGCGAAGCGGTGCGCTCGCTGGAAAGCGGCTGCTCCATCACCACGACGATGCTCGCCAAGGACACCTCGCACAAGACGGTGTTTCCGGTGTTCACATCAGGCGGCGGCTTCGGCATGAAGGAGATGGAAGGCGCGGCCGACGTGCTGATGGTCGCCGACCCCACCACCTTCCGCGTGCTGCCTTGGGCGCAAAACACCGGCTGGCTGCTCTGCGACCTCTATTTCAGCGACGGCCGGCCGGTGCCGTTCGCGACCCGCAACCTCTATCGCAAGGTGCTCGATCAGCTCGCCGGCCGCGGCTACGATTTCGTCGCCGGCCTCGAGGTCGAATTCCACCTGTTCAAGCTCGACGACGCCCACATGGCGCCGGAGGATGCCGGCCAGCCCGGACGGCCGCCGTCGGTCAGCCTGCTATCGCACGGCTATCAATACCTCACCGAGCAGCGCTACGACCTGATGGAGCCGGCGCTCGAGATCATCCGCCGCGACATCATCGCGCTCGACCTGCCGTTGCGCTCGGTCGAGGTCGAATTCGGTCCGAGCCAGTGCGAATTCACTTTCGCACCGACTGTCGGTCTTGCGCCGGCCGACACCATGGTACTGTTTCGTTCGGCAGTGAAGCAGATCGCGCGCCGCCACGGCTATCACGCGACCTTCATGTGCCGGCCGAAACTGCCGAACGTGTTCGCGAGCGGCTGGCACCTGCACCAGTCGCTGGTGTCGCGCGCCAATGGCGAGAACGCCTTCATGGCCAAGGAGACCGGCGAGCCGCTCAGTGCGCTCGGCCGCGGCTGGCTCGCCGGCCTGATCGAGCACGCCCGGGCCTCGACCGTGTTCACGACGCCGACCATCAACGGCTACAAGCGCTACCGCTCCTATTCGCTGGCGCCGGACCGCGCGATCTGGGGCCGCGACAACCGCGGCGTGATGATCCGCGTGCTCGGCGGCGCCGGCGATCCGGCGACCCGGCTGGAGAACCGGATCGGCGAACCCGCCGCCAATCCCTATCTCTACATGGCAAGCCAGATCCTCTCCGGCCTCGACGGCGTCGACCGCAAGCTCGACCCCGGCCCGTCGGCCGACACGCCCTACGAGGCCAAGGCCGCGCTGTTGCCAAAGTCGCTGCGCGAGGCCGTGTTCGCGCTCAACGACGATCCGTTCTTCCGCCAGGCGCTCGGGCCGGAATTCGTGGACTATTACGTCTTCATCAAGAACGCGGAGATCGAACGCTTCCAGGCCGAGGTGTCGGACTGGGAGCACCGCGAATATTTCGAGATGTTTTGACGGAAGCGTCGGCGTAGGCGCTCCGCCGCTCTAGAGCATGATCCGGAAAAGTGTGAAGCGATTTTCCGCAAAGATCATGCTCAAACAAAGAGCTAAAGCGCGATGACGATTCAACCCAATCTCATCGCGCTTTAGACGCTTGCAAGGTGAGCCGCGACGGCCGCTTCGTTCCATTCCAGACCGACACCAGGCGTGTCGGGAATATGCAAAAGACCATCCTTGATTTCATACGGCCGTTCGAGAATCGGATCGGCCCAGTCCTGCCATTCCAACCAGTGAGCGGTCTCGGTTGCGCGCATGACGTGAGCGGCGACTTCCGGATAAAGATGCGTTGAGATGGGGATACCCGCGGCGCCGGCGATCGCAGCCGCCCGCATCCAGCCCGTCACTCCGCCGATACGCATGAAATCCGGCATCACCAGGTCGCAGGCCTTTCTCGCGATCGCCTTATGCATCTCCCTCGGACCATAGAAGTTCTCACCGATCTGGATCGGCGTCTTCAGCTCCGCCGCCAGTCGGGCGTGCCCGTCAAGATTGTCATAGACGACGGGCTCCTCGATCCAGTCGAGGCCATAGTCATCGATCGTATGGCACCGCTCGATGGCTTCGGCGAGATTTAGCCCCTGGTTGTAGTCCACCATCAAATGCATCCGATCCCCGACTGCTTTTCGAACGGCGTCAAGGGTCGTCAGATCCTCGCGCGGATCGCTTCTGCCGAGGCGCAATTTCAGGGCTGAGAACCCTCCTTCGTCGCGCAATTCCAAAGCGTCGGCCGCGACGGCGGCCGGCTCCTTCAGCCAAAGGCCGTTGCTATTGTAGGATCTCACGGCGCCGACCGTCGCCCCCAACAGCACGCACAGCGGCTTGTTTGCGGCTTTCGCCAACGCGTCCCACGCGGCCATGTCGAGGCCCGACGCCGCGATCATCGACAATCCCTCATAGCCGACAAAGTGAAGCGATTTGCGCGCCGCCTCGAACAACTCGACAGGCGCCACGCTCCGACCTCTGAGCAATTCGCCGAGATCATGCAACACCGGAACCAGATATCGCAGCGATTTCACGATGTAAGGCTCGAGATAGCCGCGCCCGACAATGCCCTCCTCCGTCACCAGATCGATGAGGACGAGCGGCCACTCCGATATCGTGACAATGCGCGCGACCACGGGCCGCTTCAGCTTCAGCACCACCGGACGAGCTTTGATCTCTCTGAGCGTCAATGAATCGGGCATGGCAATGGCTTTCGCAGCGCGAGGAAGCTGACTGGCGCGGGCCGAAAAATCCCGGAAGCCATTCCAATTGGTTTTTCAACCGATGTAAATTCACTACTCGGTATATTTAAGAGGTGACTGCATGGCGCGATCTGCAGAACCGACACGGCGGCGCATCCTTGCTGCCGCATACGTCCTTTTTCGCCAGCGCGGATACAGCCGCGTGAGCATGGACGAAATCGCATCGGCGACGAGGGTGACGAAGCGCACGCTCTACAACCATTTTCAAAGCAAGGATCAGCTGCTCGCCTTCGTGCTCGAAGCCCAGAACGAACTGGCCTTGGCCGCGTTCGCGACGTTCGGCGACAAGCTGTCCGGCTCGCCGGCGGCGATCATCGACGGCCTGTTCCGCGACCTGGCGGTCTGGGCGGACAGGCCGCGATGGGCCGGCTCGGGATTCACCAGGCTGGTCATCGAGTTGGCCGATCTCCCTGGCCATCCCGCACGCGCAATTGCGCGCCGGCACAAGGCCTTGCTCGAAACCCATCTCGGCGCGCTGCTGAAGCGGGCCGGTGTCCGCGACGCTCACCGCCGTGCGCGCGAGATCTGGCTGCTGTCCGAGGGCGCGATCTCCCTGATGCTGGTGCATGGCGATCGCGCCTATGCCGCAGCAGCGGCCGACGCAGCGAAACGACTGCTGCGAGGCTCTTCACGGTAAGCCGCGGCAGCCCGCCTCTCTGATCCGTCATCCTGAGGAGCGCGTAGCGCGTCTCGAAGGATGCACGGCCACCAGCCGGGCCATCGATCCTTCGAGACGCCTGCAACGCAGGCTCCTCAGGATGACGGCGATACGGCAATGCTTGCTGCTCAAATCCCCAGATACTTGTGCTGCAGATCCGGCTCGGCGATCAGCTCCTCGCTGGTGCCGCTCCACACGGTGCGGCCGCGCTCGATGATGTAATGGCGGTCGGCGATGCGGGCGAGGTTTCCGACGTTCTTGTCGATCACCAGCACCGACTGCCCGCGCTCCTTCAGCATCGACAGGCAGCTCCAGATCTCGTCGCGGATCAGGGGCGCAAGACCCTCGGTCGCCTCGTCGAGGATCAGCAATTTCGGATTGGTCATCAGCGCGCGGCCGATCGCCAGCATCTGCTGCTCGCCGCCCGACAGCGTGACGCCCATATTATTCGTGCGTTCGGCGAGCCGAGGAAACAGCGCGTGGATCTTGTCGATGGTCCACGGATCGGAGGCACTGAAGCGATTGCCCGACGCGGCGACGAGATTTTCGCGCACCGTGAGGTTGGGGAAGATCTGGCGGCCTTCCGGCACCAGGCCGATGCCGAGCTTTGCGATCTTGTAGGACGGCAGGCCGCGCACCGCCTCGCCGGCGAAGCGGATGGCGCCTGACCGCGCCGGCGTCAGGCCCATGATCGAGCGGATCGTCGTGGTCTTGCCCATGCCATTGCGGCCCATCAGCGCGACCATCTCGCCCGACTTGATCTTGAGCGACAGGCCGAACAGCACCTGGCTCAGCCCGTAGCAGGTCTCGATGCCATCCACTGCAAGCAAGGTTTCAGTCATTTTGGTCTCAGCCATGGCGCGTCACCGCATGCTGTTCGCCGAGATAGGCGCGCTTGACCTCGTCGTGCTTGCGGATCGCGTCCGGCACGTCGCAGGCGATGACGCGGCCATAAACCAAGACCGTGATGCGGTCGGCCAGCGCGAACACCGCCTCCATGTCGTGCTCGACCAGCACGATGGTGACTTCCTTGCGCAGCTCCTTCAGCAGCGCAACCATCCGCGTCGATTCGGTGACGCCGAGCCCGGCCATCGGCTCGTCCAGCAGCAACAGTTGCGGCCTGGTGGCGAGCGCGACCGCGAGCTCGAGCTCGCGCTGCTCGCCATGGCTCAACTGCGACACCACGATATCGGCGCGCGTGCCGAGGCCGACGCGCTCGAGCGCCGCGCGCGCGGCCTCGCGCAGATGCCGTTCCTTGCGCGCACTGCCCCAGAAGCGGAACGAGTGGCCGTCATGCGCCTGCGCCGCCAGCGCGACATTGTCGATCGCGGAAAAATCCTTCAGCAGCGAGGTGATCTGGAACGAGCGCGCCAGCCCGAGGCGGCTGCGCTTGTAGGACGGCAGGTTCGTGACGTCGCGGCCGGCGAAGCGGATGGTGCCGGAGTTCGGCATCACCTGTCCGGTGAGCTGGCTGATCAGCGTGGTCTTGCCGGCGCCGTTGGGGCCGATGATGGCGTGCAATTCGCCTGGCACCACCTCCATCGAGAGGTTGTCGGTCGCGGTGATGCCGCCGAAGCGGCGGACCAGATTGTCGACGCGGAGCAAGGGATCAGGCAAGGAATCAGCCACGGCGCATCCTCCCGAGCAGGCCCATGATGCCGCCGCGCGCGAACAGCACGATCAGGAGCAGCACCGGACCGAGGATCAGCCCCGAATATTCGGTGAACTGCGACAGCAGCTCCTCGAGCAGGAGATAGACGATCGCGCCGATGACGGGACCGAACAGCGAGCCCATGCCGCCGAGGATCACCATCACCATGAGATCGCCGGAGCGGGTCCAGTACATCACGGCGGGGCTGACGAAATCGGTGTTGTTGGCAAGCAGCGCGCCGGCCAGGCCGCAGATCGTGCCTGATATCACGAAGCAGACCAGGCGGTAGCGATTGGCATGGAAGCCGATCGCCTGCATGCGCTGCTCGTTGGAGCGGACGCCCTGCACCACGAGGCCGAAGCGCGAATTGACGATGCGCCAGATCAGGTAGAGGCCGCCGAACAGGCAGGCCAGGCAGAGGTAATAGAACTGGTTGCGATCCGACAGGTTGATCAGGCCGGCGAAATCGCTGCGCTTGTAGACGGTGAGCCCGTCGTCGCCGCCGTAGCGCGACAGCGCGGAGGCGATGTAGTAGGCCATCTGCGCAAAGGCCAGCGTGATCATGATGAAGTAGACGCCGCGGGTGCGCAAACTGAGCGCGCCGATCAGCAGCGCAAACAGCGCCGAGACGGCGAGCGCCACCGGCCACTGGATGAAGCCGGAGCCGATGCCCTCGGCGGCGAGGATGCCGACGGCATAGCCGCCGATGCCGAGATAGGCGGCGTGGCCAAAGCTCATCATGCCGCCATAGCCCATGATCAGATTGAGGCTCGCGGCGGCGAGCGCGAAGATCACGATCCGGGTGAACAGCGTGAGGATGAAGATATTGCCCGTGACCGCCGAATAGAGCGGCAGCAGCATCAGGGCGGCGCACATCAGCGCCGCGACCGCATTGGAGACGTTGAGCTTTCGCATCATCGTTTGGCCGCCGGGAACAGCCCCTCGGGCCGCAGCACAAGGATGATGGCCATCAGGAGGTAGATCAGCATCGAGGACAGCGCCGGCGCCGCGGTGGACGCCGCCGCCCCGCTCAGCACCTTGCGCAGCAGGTCCGGCAGGAAGGCGCGGCCCATCGTGTCGATGATGCCGACGAAGATCGCGGCCATGAACGCGCCGCGGATCGAGCCGATGCCGCCGATCACGATGATGACGAAGGCCAGGATCAGGATGTTCTCGCCCATGCCGATCTGCACGGTGAGGATCGGTGCCTGCATCAGCCCGGCGAGGCCGGCGAGCGCCGCGCCAAGGCCGAACACCAGCGTGAACAGCAGCTTGATGTTGATGCCGAGCGCCCCGATCATCTCGCGGTTGGAGGCCCCGGCGCGGATCAGCATGCCGATGCGGGTACGCATCACGACGAGATAGAGCATTGCTGCGACCGCCAGCGCGACCACGATGATCATGAGGCGGTAGGCCGGATAGTAAACGCCGGGGATGATCTGCACCGGCACGGTGAGCCAGGCCGGCAGCGGCAGCGCGAGGCCCGCCGGGCCCCAGATCAGCCGGACGGCGTCGTTGAAGAACAGGATCAGACCGAACGTCGCCAGCACCTGGTCGAGATGGTCGCGGCCATAGAGATGCCTGAGCGCGACATATTCCAGCACGATGCCGAGCAGCAGCGTGGCGCCCAGCGCCATCAGCGCGCCGAGCACGAAGCTGCCGGTCCAGGCCACGAAGGTCGCCGCGAAATAGGCGCCCATCATGTAGAGCGAGCCGTGCGCCAGATTGACGAAGTCCATGATGCCGAACACCAGCGTCAGCCCGGCCGCCAGCAGGAACAGCAGGAGGCCGAATTGCAGGCCGTTCAGCAGTTGTTCGACGACGAGATACATGGATCCTTCATACCGGGCTGAAACAAAACAGCGGCAGCGCAAGCACGCCGCCGCATTGCACATTGCGGGTTCTCCCTCGCCCCGCTCTTGCGGGGAGAGGGGTTGGGGTGAGGGGCTCTTTCCGCAAACCGAATGCCGGTAAAGAGCCCCTCACCCAATCGCTTCGCGATTGACCTCTCCCCGCAAGAGCGGGGCGAGGTAAAGAGAAGCAAGCCGCGCGCCAAAAAGACGCCCGACAATCACTTCATCGGACACTTGTCGTGGAAGCGGTCCTGGTCGTCCTTGACGATGGTCGCGACCGTCTTCAGCGAGAGCTGGCCCTCGGCGTCCTTGACCACGTCCTGCAGATAGAAGTTCTGGATCGGAATGTGGTTGTTGCCGTACTTGAACGGACCGCGCACCGATTTGAAGTTCACCTTCTCCATCTCGGCCTTCATCGCGTCCTTCTTCGTCAGGTCGCCCTTCACCGCGACCACGGCGCTGTTGATGAGGTTGGCAGCGTCGTAGGACTGGGCGCCGTAGAAGGTCGGCCGCAGGCCGGGATACTTCTTGCGGTAGTCGGCGACGAACTTCTTGTTCTCCTCGTTGGGCAGGTCGTTGACCCATTGCTGCGCGCCGGGAACGCCGAGCGCATTGTCCTTCTGCAACGGCAGCGACAATTCGTCGATGGTGAAGGCGGTGTAGAGCGGAATCTGCTGCTTGATACCGGCCTGCGCATACTGGTTCAGGAACTGCACGCCGGCCGCGCCCGGATAGAACACGAAGATCGACTCGGCCTTGGAGTTCTTCGCCTTGGTGAGCTCGGCGGAGAAGTCGAGCTGGCTCGGCCACACCGTATATTCCTCGCCGACGACCTGGCCCTTGAACGTGCTCTTGACGCCGGCCAGCATGTCCTTGCCCGCGGCGTAGTTCGGGCCGATCAGGAACACCGACTTGACGCCCTTCTGGTTCATGTAGGTGCCTACCGCTTGCGGGGTCTGGTCGTTCTGCCAGGAGGTCGAGAACACGTAAGGCGAGCACAGTTCGCCGGCGAGCTGCGACGGACCGGCATTGGCCGAGATCAGGAAGGTCTTGGAATCGACCGCGGTCTTCAGCGACGCCAGCAGCACGTTCGACCAGATGTAGCCGACGATGAAGTCGACCTTGTCGGACTGCACCAGCTTCTCGGTCTTCTGCTTGCCGACATCCGGCTTCTGCTGGTCGTCCTCGTAGATCACCTCGACCGGCTTGCCGTCGATCTTGCGGCCGAGATGGTCGAGCGCGAGCTCGAAGGAATTGCGCATGTCGTTGCCGATCACGGCGGTCGGACCGCTGAAGGTCGAGACGAAGCCGATCTTGACGCTGTCAGCCGCCATCGCGGGCTGCGCCAGCGCCACAGCCATGGCGCCTGCCAGCCAAAATGCCTTTTTCATATTCACTCCCCTCCTCAACCAAAGATCCCACCAGGCTCGATCACGAGGGCCCGGGGGGTCACGCTTTGCGCGCGTCGTTCTGTGACGTATTTTGTGCGCGATATCGCAAGTCTGCAGCAAGCATGAACCGACGGCGCTGACTTAGAACCTTCGGCGCATACCCCAGCACCTTGCATCATAATTCGTCTAAATCGACCATGGCAAGAAATATAATGCCGGTTGCGTGGGCAACGATTGTCGCAGGCACCGGCCTTCCGCAACGACCCACGCCCGCACTGCAGCAGGCTTTAACGATCCGGTAAAGCACCCGGAAACCACAGGCCGGCAAGCGCCTGCGGGCTTCATGGTCCGGAAAGCATCCCTGGCCGACGCTGCCGCAAAGGGGTGCGTCACATGCTGAATTACATCTTCGGCTTCAATGCCCGGATGGGCCGACTGGCTTTCTTCTTCTGCACCTTCGTGGTGGGCCTCGGCTTTATGATGCTGGTCTACGGCGTCACCGGCAACGCACCGGCGAGCGGCAGTATGGACGTGCTGCTGGCACAGGCATCGAGCAACCCCGTGCTGGTCATTGCCTTCTACGGCATGCTCGTCATCTGCTTCATGCTGCAATCGATGCGGGTGCGCGACATGGGCTGGGATCCGGTCTGCGTGATGGCGGCATGGATCGCCCTCCTCGTGCTCGACAGGGCGATTGCCGGACGATTTCCCGAATATGCGCTGACCTATCAGCACACCGAAACGGTGGTCGGCGCCGCCGTCAATGGCGCAATGAACATCGTCCTGCTGGTCTGGCGGAGCGGCGGCTATTACGAAGAAGCCCCGCCATCGCCGCGCGAGACCGGCGGCGATGGCCCGTTCGAAAGACGCAGTACGCCGGCCACAGGCGGCAGCCGCGTCGCGCGGATCGCCAACGGCGAATTCGGCGGAAAGACGCGGTAGCGGCTCCCTCCCTATTGTCGTCCCTGCCTAGTGCGCAATTGCGCACGGGAGCAGGGACCCATAACCACAGGCTTAGATTGTTGAAGAGGGTTGGGGCCTCAGCGATCCAAGACGATTCCCATTGGTGGTTATGGGTCCCGGATCGCGCGGAGCCTGTCATCGGGCGGCGCTTCGCGCCGACCCGTTGGCTTGTCCGGGACGACGCGGAGTTTGCCGCGCGATCACTGAGCCAAAGGCTGGGGCGAAAGCCGATCACCCCTTGTCCACCGCCCATTCGGCGCCGTCGATCGCATAGGACGCGTGGCGGAAATCCCTGATCGTCGCAACCTTGTCGGCCGACCAGTCGAGCAGCATGAACGATCGCGGCGGCGCGTCCAGAGCGGTCGGATCGAACACCAAGATCGCGGGGCGTCCCTCGACCTGTCCGGTCACCAGGTGCCAGTCGTCGATCTTCGAATAATTGCCGAAGTAGCGCGACACCTCGGCCTTGCCGTTCAGCCGCGTGCGGTTGACGAGCTCGAGCCTGATGTCATCGGCGATCATGGCGCGGATGGCGTCGAAGTCGCGGGCGTTGAAATGGCTGACATAGGCGTTGAGCCTGACGCGATCGGCCGGCGACAGGCCGGGCCGCGGCGCGTCGTCCGGCTCGCTGGCAAACTCGCGCAGCTGCGTGCGTCCACGGTGCAGCGCGGCCTTCACCGCGGGCAGGCTGAAATCCATGATGCCGCAGATCTCCTGCAGCGAGCAGCCGAGCACGTCCATCAGGATCACGCTGGAACGCTGCGCCACCGGCAAGCGCATGAAGGTGCGCAGGCTGGTCGCGGCGATCTCGCGGCGGCCCAAATCATCGAGCTCTCCGGCCATCATGTCCACCTCCTCCGGCGCGTGGAGCGCTTCCTGGCGGTTGCGCCGCCTGAGGAAATCGAGCGCGGTGTTGTGCGCGATCCGGAACAGCCAGGCTTGCGGATTCTGGATCGGCGCGGCGGACCCGAAGGCTTCCACCGCCTTGATCAGCGCGTCCTGCAGCACATCCTCGCCGTCGATGACGGATCCGACCATGCGGGCGCAGTAGCGATGCAGCCTCGGCCGCATCGCCGCCAACAGCGTGTCGACGTCGGTCGCGGCCGGCGCTTGGTGTGGTGACATCATGATGGCTCCGCCAGATCGGTGCACTGCCCGCCGGTTCACGGCTCATCCAGCATACGATAATTCCCGACAATCACCGCACAGCGAACCAGCGGCGGCTCGGCGCAACGATCGCGGATGCCGTCCTGGAACGCCTGGAACGCGGCCAGTTTCGGGATCGGGCTCGAACCGTCCTCGGCCGTGGTCTCGACCATGTGGATGAAGGTATCGTCCTCCAGCCGCAGGGTCAGATAGCGCACGCCGTCGGGCCTCGCCGCCTTCAGCTCGGCGAACA
Organism: Bradyrhizobium sp. USDA 4504; assembly: GCF_054063995.1. Classification (NCBI taxonomy): domain Bacteria; kingdom Pseudomonadati; phylum Pseudomonadota; class Alphaproteobacteria; order Hyphomicrobiales; family Nitrobacteraceae; genus Bradyrhizobium; species Bradyrhizobium sp. USDA 4504. The sequence continues at coordinate 6,503,093 of NZ_JBSSGV010000001.1, forward strand.
CGGCCGACACCAGCGCGGCATTCTTCTCCGCCATCTCCGGCTTCGCCTTGTACCTGATCAGGGTCCGTCTCATCGCGGCCTCCTTGGCCTGGTTCTGCGGCCCGAACCGGCCGCGTCAGACCCAAGGACGTTTGCGAACCGCCAAAGGATGCGGTCCGGCAAAAATAAATTCAAAAATAGTTCTTCGCCGCATCCTTTGCCCGTTCCGGTTCGTCCTTGCCGGCGAAGCGCGCCGCAACCTCGCGGCGCAGCAACGGAGAACGACCATGCAGACCCCTCGAGAGCGCGCCGAACAGCGCTGGGTGCTCGGCCTCACCGCGCTGGCATCCTTCATGATGGCGCTCGACGCCATGATCATGACCACGGCCTTCGCCACCATCCGCGCCGATTTCGGAAGCGCCGTGGAGACGCTGCAATGGACCGTCAATGCCTTCAACCTGACCTTCGCGGTGCTGCTCCTGACCGGCGCGGCGCTCGGCGACCGTTTCGGGCGGCGCAGGATGTTCGCGGCCGGGATCGGCCTGTTCGTCGTGGCGTCCGCGGCCTGCGCGCTGGCCGGCAACGCCGCGGCCCTGATCGCCGCCCGCGCCTTACAGGGCGCGGGCGCGGCACTGGTGATGCCGCTGGCGATGGCGATCCTGAGCGGCGCGTTCGGCCGGGAGGAGCGCGCCCGCGCGCTCGGCATTTTCAGCGGCATCACCGGATGCGCGCTGATCATAGGTCCCGCGATCGGCGGCTTCATCACCGAGCATCTCGGCTGGCGCTGGATTTTCTGGATCAACTTACCGGTCGGCCTGATCGCGATCGCCCTTGTGATCACGCGCCTGCGCGAAAGTTTTGGGCCGACGGCGCCGCTCGACATCACCGGCCTCACGCTGGTCGCGCTCGCGGCGCTGGCGCTGGTCTGGGGCCTGCTGCGCGGCAACGGCGTCGGCTGGGCCAGCGCGGAAGTGACGGGCGCGCTGATCGCCGGCGTCGCGCTGGCGGCGCTGTTCGTGCTGTGGGAGCTGCGTGCCACAAGCCCGATGGTGCCGATGCGGCTGTTCGCGGCACGGCCGTTTGCGTCAGGCATGGCCGCAAGCGTGCTGTTCTACGCCGCGATGTATGGCGTGCTGTTCCTGCTGCCGCAGTTCCTGCAGATCGCGCTCGGCTTCGACGCCTTCGGCGCCGGGCTGCGCTTGCTGCCGTGGACGGCGACGCTGTTCGTCACCGCGCCGATCGCCGGCGCCGCGGTCAACCGGTTCGGCGAGCGCACGCTGGTCGTCACCGGCCTCCTGATGCAGGCGATCGGGCTCGGATGGATCAGCGAGATCGTGAGCCCCACAGTGCATTATTCGGCGCTGGTCGCGCCGCTGGTGCTCGCCGGCGTCGGCGTGTCGATGGCGATGCCGGCCGCGCAGAACGCGGTGCTGGGTGCGGTCGCCGTCAGCGAGATGGGCAAGGCGTCGGGCGTCTTCAACATGGGCCGCTTCCTCGGCGGCATGTTCGGTATCGCGGCGTTGGTGGCGAGCTTCTCCGCCAATGGCGCAGACGATTCATCCGGTCATTTCGCAAACGGATTCGCGTCGGCGATGAGCCTTGCCGCAACGCTGTCATTCGCCGGCGCGGTCGCGGGACTGTTCCTGCCGATGCGGCGGCGGGCCGTGGCCGCGGCCGCGCCGCAGGACGCGTGAAGCTTGCGGCGATTGGGTTTTGCTATCGGGCGATCAGGCATTTCGTGTTGGAATGGGGCTGCGAATGAATACATAATCAAACGACGAAGCCGTTCGAAACCGGGAGCGACATCAGATGACGCAAGCGCCGGCCAAACCTCATCGCGTGGTGATCGTCGGCGCCGGCTTCGGCGGCCTGGAAGCCGCTTTCGGTCTCAGAGGGGCGCCGGTCGAGATCACGCTGATCGACCGTCGCAACCACCATTTGTTCCAGCCGCTGCTCTATCAGGTCGCGACCGCTTCGCTTGCCACCAGCGAGATCGCCTGGCCGATCCGCTATCTCTTGCGCGACCGGCCCGAGGTGACGACGCTGTTCGCCAATGTCTGCGGCATCGACGCCGCGGCGAAGCGGGTAGCGCTCGACGACGGCGGCAGCATTCCCTACGACACGCTGGTCCTCGCCACCGGCGCCCGCCACGCCTATTTCGGCCATGACGAATGGGAGCCGTTCGCGCCCGGCCTGAAGACGCTGGAGGACGCGACGACGCTGCGGCGGCGCATCCTGGTCGCCTTCGAGCGCGCCGAGCGCGAGACCGATCCGGACAAGCGCGCGGCGCTGCTGACCTTCGTCATCATCGGCGCCGGCCCGACCGGCGTCGAGATGGCCGGCACCATCGCCGACCTCGCCAAGGACACGCTGCCGCAAGACTTCCGTCACATCGACACGCGCAAGGCGCGCGTGGTGCTGATCGAGGCCGGCCCGCGCGTGCTGGCCGGCTTCCCCGACGATCTCTCGGCTTACGCGCAGGCGTCGCTGGAAAAACTCGGCGTCGAGGTGATGCTGGGCGAGCCGGTCACCGAATGCTCGGCCGACGGCGTGGTGTTCGGCGGCAAGAGGCTGGAGGCGCGCACCATCGTCTGGGCCGCCGGCGTGCGCGCCTCGCGCGCCGCCGAATGGCTGAACGCGCCGGCCGATCGCGCCCATCGGCTGCAGGTCGAGCCGGATCTCACCGTGCCCGGCCATCCCGATGTCTTCGCCGTCGGCGACACCGTCACGATCAAGGATCCCGACGGCAATCCGGTGCCCGGCATCGCGCCGGCCGCCAAGCAGGAGGGACGCTATGTCGCCGCGCAGATCAAGGCCCGGCTCGACGGCAAGACGCTGCCGCCGTTCCGCTACAAGCATGCCGGCAGCCTCGCCCAGATCGGCAAGAAGAAAGCGGTGATCGATTTCGGCTGGCTCAAGCTGCGCGGCTCGCTGGCATGGTGGATTTGGGGCCTCGCCCACATCTACTTCCTGATCGGCGTGCGGCATCGGATTGCGGTGGCGATGAACTGGCTCTGGATCCACACCCGCGACCAGCGCGCCGCGCGGCTGATCACGCAAGGCAGCAGCAAGGTCGCGCAGTAGGTGGCTCGGCACTGCGCTATCCTGTTATCCATCATCCCCGCGCAAAGGCTCCGCCTTTGTCGCTGGAGGAGCGCGGCACGCGCGTCTCGAACGATCGACGGCCCCGCTAGTGGCCGTACATCCTTCGAAGCTCGCCCAGCGCCGCAATTGCGCCGCAAGGCTCGCACCTCAGGATGACGGATAACAATCTGTCTTAGCCTCTCAGCGCTGTACGCATTCTCACCCCATCACCTGGTGCGGCGAGCGGCCGAACGCGGCCTTGAAGGCGCGGCTGAAATGCGAGACGTCGCTGAAGCCGAAGCTCAGCGCGACATCGGTGACATGGCTGAAGCGCCGCTCCGCCAGCGCCTGATAGGCGGCGGCGAGGCGCTGCTGCCACAGCCATCGGATCGGGGTCGTGCCTTCGCGCGCAAACAGGCGATTGAGCGTGCGCGGCGCCATGTTCTGCGCGGTGGCGATCGCATCGAGATCGAGCCCGGGATCGTCGAGATTGGCCAGCATGTAGGCCTTGACCCGCGCCAGCCTTTCGTCGCCGCGCTGCGGCCCTTCGTCCGTCAGCTCGGTCTGCAGCGTGGTTGCGAAAATATCGAGCGCCGCCGCGCCAAGCCGTGTCGCCGCAGGTCCGGCCGCGTCGTCGAGCCGCGTCAGCCGGCGGATCAGCGATCCCGCCAGCGCTCCCACTTTCGACGCGTTGCCGACCCGCCGCGCCGTCAGGCGCTGCGCATCCGGCAGGCGTGCGAGCAGCAGCGGCCGCGGAATCGACACCATGATCGCGCGCGCGCTCGGGGCGAATTCGAGCGTGAACGGCTGCGCCTGGTCATGCAGCATCAGATCGCCCCGGCGCATGCGCACGTCGCGGCCGCCCTGGGCAAAGCTGACCTCGCCGCGCAGCGTGAGCCACAGCATGAAATAGTCGCGCGGATCCCTGCGGACGTCGCTCGCACTGCGCATCACCCGGATGCGGTCGGCGGCCGGCGTCGACGACCAGATGTCGTTGATGGCCAGCGGGCCGAGATGGCGGATCGAGATCGATGCCTGGAACGCCTCGTCGGCGACGCGGCGGCATTCGGTCAGCGAGAATTCGCGGCAGGTGACGTGATGCCAGCGGTCGAAACTGTCACCCGGCGCGACAAGCGTTTGCGCGACGACTGTGTGATCTGGGGTCTGCATCGGACCTTGCTCCCGCCCAACCCGGCAGCGGGACATTCTGCGTCCAGCCCTCCCTTCTGGCAAGCAGAGACCAGCGACTGGCCGGCGCAGCCAAGAACGATCGCGGGAACCGGCGTAGAAATTGTCTCTCACCAGGAGGAGACACCACATGGGCTACCAATGCGAAACCATCGATCCGGCGCGAACCGTCATGATCGTCGTCGACATGCAGAACGATTTCGTGGCCGAGGGCGCCAAGCTGCGTTCGGCGCAGGCCGCCGCCATGGTGCCGCGGCTGGCGCAGACCCTGAAGGCCTGCCGGGACAAGGGCATCCGCGTCATCTACACCGCGCATGTGCATCGCCGCGACGGCAGCGACATGGGGCTCTATGACGATCTCTATTCGCCGATCGCCGACCGGTCGTCGCTGGTCGACGGCAGCGAGGGCGTCGAGATCTTCAACGACCTCGCCCCCGCCCCCGGCGAGCACGTCATCAAGAAGCACCGCTACAGCGCGTTCTTCGCCACCGATCTCGATCTCATCCTGCGTGAATGGGGCATCACCACGGTGATCATCTCGGGGACCACGACCGAGAACTGCTGCCACGCCACCGCGCGCGACGCCATGTTCCACAATTACAAGGTCGTCTTCCTGTCGGACGCGACCGGCACGTTCGACTATCCCGATGTCGGCCAGGGCGCGCTGTCCGCCGACGAAGTACACCGCGCCACGCTGACGATCCTCGCATTCTCAACGGCACATGTGATGACGGCGGCCGAGATGCTGGCGCGGGTGAAGGCTGGTGACGGAGCGGCGAAGGCTGCGTAGTGAGTCGCCAACAGCGCGCCACAAACTTAGTCTGCCTCTCCCCTTGTGGGAGAGGCCGGATCGCATGAAGCGAAGCGCAATGCGATCCGGGTGAGGGGTTGCGGTCTCTCCGGCCCGTGCGCCGTGTGCAGAGATACCCCTCACCCCAGCCCTCTCCCACAAGGGGAGAGGGAGCGCAGCAGCATTCGCGGCGAAGAGCTCACTTCACCAGTGAGCAGCCGCCATCGGCCAGCGCGCGGAACGCCTGGTCGGCCGGGATGGTCGCGATCAGCTTGTAATAGTCGTAGGGGTACTTCGACTCCTCGGGCTTCTTCACCTCGAACAGATACATCGGGTGGATGACGCGGCCGTCCTGGCGGATCGTGGTGTCGCCGAACAGTTTGTCCTTGCCCTTGAAGGTCTTCATCTGCGGCACCACCGCCTTGGCGTCGTCGCTGCCGGTGGCGGCAACCGCGTTGAGGTAGGCGAGCGTCGAGGCGTAGACGCCGGCTTGGTTGCCGCTCGGCATCTTGCCGTTCATGCCGGGACGGGCGGCGAAGCGCTTTGCGAACGCGCGGGTGTCGTCGTTCATGTCCCAGTAGAAGGCTTCCAGCAACTGCAGGCCCTGCGCGACCTTCAGGCCCATGCCGTGGATGTCGTTCACGAACAGCAGGAACGCCACCATGGTCTGGCCGCCCTGCTGGATGCCGAACTCGGCCGCCTGCTTCACCGCATTGATGGTGTCGCCGCCGGCATTGGCGAGCCCGATCACTTTTGCTTTCGAGCTCTGCGCCTGCAGCAGGAAAGACGCGAAGTCCGACGTGCCGAGCGGATGCTTGCTCGAGCCCAAAACCTTGCCGCCGTGCTTCTCGATGTAGTTCGTCGCCTCGGCCTCAATGCCTTTGCCGAGCGCATAATCGACGGTCACGAAATACCAGTCCTTGCCGCCGCGCTGCATCATCGCGGCCGCGGTGGTGTTGCCGGTGGCCCAGGCGTCGTTGACCCATTGAATGGTGTTCGGCGAGCAGGCCTTGCCGGTGAGATCGGAGCTTGCGGTCGACGACGCCAGGAACGTCATCCGGCTATCGCGCAGGATGGTGTTGATGGCGAGCCCGACCGCCGAGTTCGGCACGTCGACGATGGCGTCGACGCCTTCGACATCGAGCCATTTGCGCGCGATCGCAGAGCCCACGTCGGCCTTGTTCTGGTGATCGGCATAGACGATCTCGACCTTGATGCCCTTGCCGCCGCCGCCAAAATCTTCCGCGGCCATGCGCGCGGCTTCCACCGAACCCATGCCGTTGGTGTCCTGGAAGATGCCCGAAATGTCATTGAGCACGCCGACGCGGACCACGTCGCCGGAAATCTCCGCGCGTGCGCTGCCCGCGGCGCAGGCCAGTGCCAGCGCAAGTCCAATCCTAAATCGCCCAACCCCGAAGCCCCTCATCGTCTCCCTCCCATGTTTCCTCAATCGACCTTTTGCTGGTCTTGAGCGTCTCGTCAGGCCGGCGTGATCTCGACCGGCAGGCTGCTGAGCCCGCGCAGCGTGTTGTTGAAAAGGCGCTTCGGCTCGCCGGTGATGTCGATCCTGGCGACACGACGCGCCAGCGCCGCCAGCATCACCTCCCCTTCGAGGCGAGCGACGAGCTGGCCGACACACATATGGATGCCCGAACCGTAGCCGACGTGGCCCGACGTACGACGGGTGATGTCATAGCTATCGGGCGCTTCCCAGCGGCGCGGATCACGATTGGCCGCTGCCAGGAACATCAGCACTTTCTCGCCTTCAGGAATGCTGGCTCCACTGAGCTCGACGTCGCGCGTCGTGGTGCGGAAGAAAGTCTGGACCGGACTTTCGAACCGCACGGCTTCCTCGAAGGCGTTGCGCGCCAGCGTCGGATCGGCGCGCAGCTTCTGGAACTGGTCGGGGAAGCGGGCGAGGCAGTAAACGGCGGCGCCGATGCCGTTGACGGTGGTGTCGAGACCGGCCGACAGCAACGAGCGCACCAGCAGCGGCGCCTCGGTCGCGGTAATGGCGCCGCTATCGACATGGGCGTGAATGCAGGCGCCGATGCCGCCCGGGGTGAGATTGTCGCGCTGGCATTGCTCGGCAACATAGGCCTGATGCGGCGCCGAGCGCTCGATCGCCTCCTTGCGGAGCTCGTTCGGCGGGCCGAAGGCATTGAACACCAGACTGGCGTAGGGCAGCAGATGCTCGCGGCCCTCCGGCCTCAGGCCGAGTGCATCCGGGAAGATCGACAACGGATAGGCTTCCGCAAGGTCCGCGATCGCGTCGAACCTGCGCTTCTCCAGCAGCGCATCGAGGCGGGCCTCCGCGGCGGCGGCAAATTGCCCGCGAAGCTGCTTCATCACGGTCGCCGACAACACCGTGCTCAGCACGGCTCGGGTCCGGGTATGGGCGGGCGGGTCGGCCTCCAGGATCAGGCTCGCCGGCCGCCACGGCTTCTCCTTGGAAAAGTCGCTGAGGCCGACGCCGCGGCTGGAGCAGAAGGTCGCGGGGTCGTTCAGCACCGCATGGACCTCGGCGTAGCGCGCCACGCCATAGACATTCCACTTGTCGAGATAGACCACCGGCCCGGCCTCGCGCAGCCGCTCATGGGTCGGGAATGGATCGGCGAAGAACTCGAGCGCGAACGGATCGACGTCGAGATGCGGGACGGACGCAGCTTCTGTTGCAGTCATCGGGACCTCCCGAGGTTTGATCTTGTCAACACGGGCCGCATATCTATTGCTCCCGGACAGTTTCGCAGCGATGATTTGAGAGATGAGCAGCCAGCCCCTCCCCCGAAAGCCCCGCCGGCCGAGACCGGCCGATCCCGCAGACGCCAGTGACGGCCCGCTGCTGGACCTTGATCGCTATGTGCCGGCGTTCATCACCTTCATCGGCAACAAGCTGTCGAACAGCGCCACCGCGTTTTACCAGAAGAATTTCGGCGTCAACGTCACTGAGTGGCGGATCATCTCGCAGCTGGCGATCGAGCCGGGGATTCCCGCTTCCCGGATCTGCCAAGTGATCGGCTTCGACAAGGGGCCGGTCAGCCGCAACCTCGCGGCATTGCAGAAGCGCGGCCTGCTGACCATCCGCACCGCTCCGGACGACGGCCGCACCCATTCGATCACGCTGACCGCGCGCGGCCGCGCCGTCCATGACAAGGTCATCGTCGCGGCGCTGGAGCGCGAGCGGCGGCTGCTGGCGTGCCTGAAGAAGGACGAGCGCGAGGTGCTGATCGAGCTGCTGCGCCGGCTGCACGAGAATCTCGGCGCCGTCACCGGGCAAAGCACGACCTGACGGCACAGCCGGGCCATGGGCGGCGCCCGGCACCCCCGCGGTCTTCGCCCGATCTTCCATGCGTGCCGTTGGCGCCGTGCTGCGCAACATTCTCCTCCCAAACGCGTGGCCGTTGACCGGCCCTGTCCCTATGGGTTCGGAAACTCGCACAGCTTAGTTGCTATGGCAACTAAAAAGGCAACCGCGTGCAGCGCGGCAAGTGGAAGCAGCGGGGACTTGGCGGGTTGGACAGCTGAAACTTGGATGATCCGTGCCACAAACGCGGTGTCGTCCCGGCCTCCGAGCCGTGACCCATAACCACAAAATGCTGATTATCGCATGTCGGCGGAACGACGAACTTTGTTCACAATTTCGGCCGCGGAGTATGGGTGCCTGCTTCCGCAGGGACGACGGCAGTGTACGCGGCGCGCTGCTGGCGCGTCAGATGCACAAATCGCCTCACACGCCCGCGCAGGCGATCGCCTCACCCGACCCGTCGTCCTCCAATACCGCCACTGCTGCGGCGCGGCGCGTCAGCACGGCGCGCTGATTGATGTAGCCCTTGTCGGTGATCTCCCCGCCGTCGACCGAGGCGGACTCGGCCAGCAGCAGCGCGCGGGTGGCATGGCCGGAGGAATGGCCGCCTTGCGCCTTCAGCGTCGCCAGCCCCCGCCCAACCGCAGCACGGACCGCCGGATGACCGATCACCTCCCGCGCATCGGCGCTCTCGGGCAGCCCTGCCAGCGAACGGCAGGCGGCGAGGTTCGGAAACACCAGGAAGCGCACCTCGTCGCGGCCATGGCCTGTGACGACGATGTCCTGCGCGAGCGGCGCCAGCGCCGCGATGCCGGCGACGCGCAAGGTGCCGACGCTGACCCAGGTGCCGGAATTGAGCTTGAAATCCTCCGCCACGCGGCCGTCGAAGAACAGGCCGAGATCGGGCCGTGCGGGATCGGCGAAGGTGACGGCGTCGCCGATCTTGTAAAAACCCTCGGCATCGAAGGCCTCAGCGGTGAGCTCGGGCGCCTTCCAGTAGCCCGGCGTGACGTTGGGCCCGCGCACGCGCACCTCGAGCTTGTCGCCCGACGGCACCAGCTTGAGCTCGGTGCCGGGGATCGGCACGCCGATATTGCCGGAGCGTTTGGCCAGGAAGTGGCAATCGGTCGCCAGCGGCGAGGTCTCGGTCGAACCCCAGGCCGACACCATCGGCAGCCGGCGACCGACCGTCCGCAGCGACAAGTCCTCCAGCGCGTCCCACAGATTCTGCGGCAGCGCCGCGCCGGCATAGAAGGCGAATTTGGTGCCCTCGAAGAATTTTCTGCGCAGTTCGTCGTCGGTGCGCAGCGCCGCGATCAGCATGTCGAAGCCGCGCGGCACGTTGAAATAGACCGTCGGCACCACGCTGCGCAGGTTGGCCAGCGAGGTCGCGAACAGCCCGGGCGCCGGCTTGCCGCCGTCGATATAGAGCGTGCCGCCGTTGCGCAGCACCAGGTTGAAGTTGTGGTTGGCGCCGAAGGTGTGGCTCCACGGCAGCCAGTCCAGGATCACCAGTTCCTCGCCCGCTTGCTCCAGGAACGTCCAGGTCTGCGCCTTGGCTTGCTGGCTCGAGGTCAGCATGCGCTGGGTGTTGATCACGGCCTTCGGCGTGCCCGTCGAGCCCGAGGTGAACAGGAATTTTGCGATCGTGTCAGCCGTCACCGCCGCGAACGCCTTGGCGACCCCGGGCGCTTCCGGCGTGGCAGCGACGGTACGGAACGACAATGCGTCGGCGTCGTCCGGATTGCCGCTGACGATGGTTGCGCGATGCAGCGGCTTGATTGCGGCAAGCGCCGCCGCGAACGGCCTTGTGCTTGCGACGTAGATCGCGCCGGGGTCGAGCAGCTCGATCATGCTCTTCAGCTTGTCGAAGTCTTTCGACATCAAGGAATAGGCCGGCGAGATCGCGGCCGAGGGCACGCCGACATGCTGCGCAGCGAGCGCGAACAACGCGTGATCGATGCCGTTGTCGGAGAGGATGACGAGCGGACGTTCCGTGCTCAGCCCTTGCGCTAGCACCCACGATGCGGCCCGCCGCACGATGCCGAGCGCGTCGCGATAGCTGACGGTGCTCCAGGGCGCATCGGCATTGGCGCGCTCGCCGAGAAAGATGCGATCCGGCGCCTGCTGCGCCCAATGCTCCAGCCAGTCGCCGACGCAGCGGGCGCCTTGCTTCAGCGGCGTGGTGGAGCGGACCAGGATGCTGCCGTCGTCGCGGCGATCCGCAACGATCGCGGGCGTCGCGAACAGGCTGCTCGGATTGTCTCCGCTGGCGGCGGCCATCGTCATGGTTTCCTCCTCGCCCAAGTCTTGTCACCCGTGTCTTATCGGGATCGCGCCGCAACATGGTGCGGCGCCGCGGTCCCGGCCGGGCTCTTTGGTCATAATGTTGCGGACATCAATTGTTGTCGTCAACAACAATCTTTCCATCCCAGCTTGGGCGCGCTAGCCTTGCGGTCATGGCGAGCCAGCAAAAGACATCGCGCAAGGCGGCAGGAACGGCAGCGGCAATCCGCCGCCCCCGATCGCACGGAGCAAATGGCGCGGCGCCCAACGGCGAGGCCGGCGACGACATCGGCCTCGACGCGCTGGTCGGTCACGCCGGCTATGCGGTGCGCCGCTTCCAGCTCTGGATCTTTCAGGACTTCATCAAGACGCTGGCGACGGTCGATATCCGCCCAACCCAGTATTCGGTGATGACCGTGATCGGGGCCAATCCAGGCCTCAGTCAGATGGCGGTGGCAAAGCGGCTCGGGATCGAGCGCGCGCGGCTGGTGCATCTGCTCGACAGCCTGGAAGACCGCGACTTCGTCAGCCGCGTCCCCTCCGCGACAGACCGCCGCTCCCATGCGCTGCATCTGACCGCGCGCGGCAAGACCGCGCTGGCGCAGTTCAAGCGGCTCGCCGCCGAGCATGAGCGGCATGTGGCCGAGAAGATCGGCAAGGAAAACCGCGAGCATTTGTTGCGCATCCTCGCCTCCTTCACCTGACCTTTCGACCGAGATTTCGGCTTGACCGGATTTGCCTTTAAATTGGGCAGATACTCTCTCATACCGGCCTACGTCCGTTCCCGACGAGCATTTCAAGCAACTGATATTGTGCAATAATCCGCCGCGCGACGGACGCGGGCGAATTGTACACAATGGCACATTGCTTGCTTCGACCAGGCTGCAATTCCCTTGCGGATGGCATCCGACGCCTCCCGCTCACGAGATGAGGCCAAGCACGTGACTGAAACTGTCGCCGCGATCGTCGCCGCGCACCGCGCCGGGACCATGACGCCGGCCCAAACCGTGGCGCGCAGCTACCAGCGCATCCGCGAGCACAACGATCCCGCCATCTTCATCAGCCTGCGCGACGAGAAGGATGCGCTTGCCGAGGCCGAGCGGCTCGCCGATCCGACGTTGCCGCTTTACGGCGTGCCGGTCGCGGTGAAGGACAATATCGACGTCGCGGGCCTGCCGACCACCGCCGCCTGCCCGGCGTTCTCCTATCTGCCTGAGCAGGATTCCACCGTGGTCGCGAAACTGCGCGCGGCCGGCGCCGTCATCATCGGCAAGACCAATCTCGACCAGTTCGCCACCGGCCTGGTCGGCGTGCGCTCGCCGTACGGCATTCCCAGGAACCCGGTGCGCGGCGATCTGGTGCCGGGCGGGTCGAGTTCGGGCTCCGCGGTCGCGGTCTCCGCGGGCCTGGTGCCGCTGTCGCTCGGCACCGACACCGCGGGCAGCGGCCGCGTGCCGGCGATGCTCAACAACATCGTCGGGCTCAAGCCGAGCCTCGGGCTGATCTCGACCACCGGCGTCGTGCCGGCCTGCCGCACGCTCGACTGCGTCTCGATCTTCTCGCTCACCGCCGACGACGCGCTGGCCGCGCTCGCCGTCATGTCCGGGCCCGATCAGTCCGATCCGTATTCGCGCGACCGGGCGCTGGCCCCGCTGGCGAGCTTTCCGGCCAAGCTGAAGCTCGGCATTCCCCAAACCGGCCAGTTGAAATTCTTCGGCGATCGCGAGGCCGAGGAGGCCTATGGCGAGGCGTGCAAGCGCTGGCAGGCGCTTGGCGCCAACCTCGTCGAGTTCGACCTCGCGCCGTTCTACGAGACCGCGCGGCTGCTCTATGAGGGCCCGTGGGTGGCGGAACGCTATCTCGTGATCCGCGACCTGCTGGCGTCGTCGCCCGAGGCGGTCCATCCGGTGACGCGCGAGATCACCGTCGGCGGATCGCGTCCAACTGCCGCCGATACTTTTTCTGCGCTGTACCGCCTCGAGGCGCTGCGCCGCGTCGCCGAGCGCAGCCTTGCGCAACTCGATGCGATCGTGCTGCCGACCGCCCCGACCGTCTATTCCACCGCCGATGTGCTCGCCAATCCGATCGAGCTGAACTCGCGGCTCGGCACCTACACCAATTTCGTCAACCTGCTCGATATGTGCGGCCTGGCGCTGCCGGCAGCGATGCGGCCCGACGGCGCGCCGTTCGGCATCACGCTGCTCGCGCGCGCCGGCCGCGACGCCGAGCTTGCCGGCATCGGCCGCGTGTTTCACGCCGACACCGGACTTACACTCGGCGCCAATTCACTTCCGCAGCCGCCGCTCACCGCCGCGCCGACGCAGGCCGGCTCCGACGACATCACCATCGCGGTGGTCGGTGCGCATCTCTCCGGCATGGCGCTGAACCACGAGCTGACGACGCTCGATGCGCGCCTGCTGGAAGAGGCGGTCACCGCACCGGACTACAGGCTCTACGCGCTCGACACCACGCCGCCGAAGCCCGGCATGCTGCGCATCGAGGCCGGTGCCGGCGCAGCGATCAAGCTCGAACTGTGGGCGATGTCACCGGCAGCATTCGGAACGTTCGTCGCCGCGATCCCGCCGCCGCTGTCGATCGGCACGATCAGGCTCGCCGACGGACGGCAGGCCAAGGGCTTCATCGTCGAGCCCGCCGCGATCCAGGGCGCGAAGGACATTTCCGCCTATGGCGGCTGGCGCGCATTCATGGCGGAGAGGGCGAAAGCCTAGCCGCAGCGGAAGTGCGCTCCCTCGCCCCGCTCTCGCGGGGAGAGGGTGGGGGTGAGGGGCATCTCTCCGCGCGGAGGACTATCGAGAGACCTGTACCCCCTCACCCGGATTGCGTCTGCGATGCAATCCGACCTCGCCCCGCAAGCGGGGCGAGGTAAGGAGAAGCTACACCGACACCGCGTAGGTCTCGTACTCCCCGCGCACCTGCTCGATATGGGCGCGCATCGCCGCGGCGGCGCCTGTCTTGTCGCCGCGCATGATGGCGACGACGACGCGGTCGTGCTCGGCGTGGGATTTTGCCAGACGGCCGAGGTTGCGGAACTGGGCGCGGCGGAACGGCTGCACGCGCACCCGCGTCGCCAAAGTGATCTCGGCGATGTAGGCGTTCTGCGACCCGGCATAGATCGCGTTGTGGAAGCGCTCATTGACCTCATGGAAGCGCTCGGGATTGCCGGTGTAGCTCAGCACCCGCAACTCCTCGTGGATCGCTTCCAGTGCGTGGCGCTCCGCCGCCGTCATCCGCTCGGCGGCGAGGCCGGCACAGATCGCCTCCAGCTCGGCCATCGCCTCGAACATGCCGGTGAGCCGTTCAAGCGAGGGCCGCGCCACCACGGCGCCGCGATGCGCTCGGGCATCGATCAGGCCGCTGGCGGCAAGCTGCCGCAGCGCTTCGCGCACCGGGGTGCGCGAGACGTTGAAGCGCCGCGCAAGGTCGGTTTCATCGAGCCCGGCCCCCGGCGGCAGCGTGCCACGCACGATCTCGTCGGCGAGTTGCAGCCGCAGCTCTTCGGCACGGGTGACCTTGTCGACCAGCGACGACGGCCGATCGATGCGGCGCACCGTCATCTCGGATTCTGCGCCCTGCGGCAGATCTTCCAGGCTCATCCTCAAGCGCCCTTCAAGCACCTTTGGGTTCGTCGATGACGCTGACATGGGCGGCGACGATTCTCCAGCCCTCGGGGAAGCGAATCCACGTCTGCATCTGCCGCCCCACTCTACCCGGCGCGCTGTCCCGGTAGAACAGCGTCGAGGCGATCGCGGTGTCGCGGCCATAGGTCGTGATCACGGTCCGCTCGAGCTTGCGCATCAGCCCGACCGGCGAGCGCCCGGCGCGAAACGCCATGATCTCGGCATAGCCATAAAGGTTCTCGCCGATACCGTAACGCAGCGTGCGGCGGTCGTCGCGGAACAGCTCGTCGAGCACCGCGACGTCGTTCGAGACCAGCGCCTTCTCATATCGCTGGAACTGCGCGGTGACCTCAGCGACGACGTCGGGAATATCGATTTCCATATCAGAGTCCTCTCGGCGCCGGCGCGGCCGCAACGCCCATCTGTTCCAGCGCATAGGCGACCCGTAGCGCGCCGTCCTCGCGCCAGGGCGCCGCGATGATCTGCACGCCGATCGGCAGCGGCTCAAGCGGCACCGGCACGGCGACCACCGGCAGACCGATGAAGGAGATCGGCTGGGTGTGGATGCCGATATTGGCGCGCACCGGAAGCTCGACGCCGTCGAGCGTGAAACTGGCCTGACCGATCTTCGGCGCGGTGCACGGCGTCGCCGGCGCCAGGATCACGTCGACCGACTGGAACAGCTCCATCACCTTCGCGCGATACCAGCGGCGGAATTTCTGCGCCTTGTCGACATAGACCGCCGGGATCATCGCGCCCGCAATGAGACGGTCGCGCACCGCCGGATCGAAATCGTTGGGACGCTTGCGCAGGCGATCGAGATGCAGCGCGGCACCCTCGGTCGTGGTGATGATGTAGGCCGCGGCGCGAGCGCGCGCAGCTTCGGGAAGCTCCACGATCCGCGCGGCACCGAGCGCCTTCGCGACACGCGCGACCGCCTCTGCCGCCTCCGGAAACAGATTCTGCTGGAAATAGCCGCCGGCGATCGCAACCCGCAGCCCGCCAATATCATTGGCAAGCAACGGCACGGTCGGCTCGACCGACTGCACAATGCAGGCCGGATCATCGGCATCAGGCCCCTGCATGGCGTCGTAGGCGAGCGCGAGGTCCTTCACGCTGCGCGCTAGCGGGCCGAGATGATCGAGGCTGGCGACGAACGGATAGGACCGCGCGCGCGACAGCCGGCCGTAGGTCGGCTTCAAACCGAACGTGCCGCAGAATGACGACGGCACGCGGATCGAGCCGTTGGTATCGGAGCCGAGCGCGATCGGCACCAGCGCGCCGCCGACGGCGCTGCCCGAGCCGCCGGAGGAGCCGCCGGTCATCCGCGCCGGATCATGCGGATTGCGCGACGGGCCGTCATGCACATTCTCGCCGGTGAAGTCGTAGGCGTATTCGCCCATGTTGAGCGCGCCGACCAGCACCGCACCGGCCGCCTCCATCCGCTCGATCAGCGTCGCATCGCGCGGCGACGGCGGCAGGTCGCGGTTGATCTTCGAGCCGGCGCGGGTCGGAAGGCCCTGCACATCGAACAGGTTCTTGACCGCGAACGGCACGCCGGCGAGCGGGCCGACCGGTTGACCGGCGGCGATCGCGGCATCGACCGCGCTGGCCCTGGCGCGCGCGCGATCGGCGGTGACGTCGGTGAAGGCATTGAGGACCTTGTCATGCGCGGCGATCCGCGCCAGCGCAGCCTCGGTCGCGGCAAGAGCCGTGATCTTGCGGTTTGAGACGGCCTGCGCGATCTCGGCGGCCGACATGGGAACGGGAGTTTCGGACATCGGGGTCTCAGGTCGAATAGACGGCGGCCGACACGACGTCGTCCGGCAGCGGGAAGTCATCGACCAGCCGCGCCAGTCGCAGCGAGACGTCGAGATTGGCGCGCACCGCCGGACGCCAGGCGTCCTCCAGCGGCAACGCCATCGCGCGGGCGACGGCGTTCATATAGTCGTCGAGATGATCGGTCATTTCGCTCCCAATAACGATTTTGCGCATGATCTCCGCGCAAACGCGTTCCGCGTTTGTCGCGAGGAAAACCGGTCCCCACTTTTCCGGATCATGCGTCAAGACACCGGCAGCGGCGGATGCGGGATCGCCGTCAGCAGCTCCCTTGTATAGGCATCCTGCGGATTGCCCAAGACGTGTTCGGATGTGCCCTGCTCCACGATGCGACCGGCGCGCATCACGATGACGCGATCGCACAGCAGGCGCACGACATTGAGGTCGTGCGACACGAACAAATAGCTCATGCCCATCGACTGCTTGAGGTCCTGCAGCAAATTGAGCACCACCGCCTGCACCGAGACATCAAGTGCCGCGGTCGGCTCGTCGAGGATGACGAGCTTCGGGTGCAGCGCGATGGCGCGTGCGATGCCGACGCGGGCCTTCTGGCCGCCGGAGAGCTGGTGCGGGAAGCGATCCAGCAGATTGACCGGCAGGCCGACCAGCCGCGCGAGCTCCTCGCAGCGGGTGCGGAGCGCGTCGCGCCCGCGGATGTCGCCGAGCTGCATGATCGGATCCGCGATGGCGCGCGCCGCGGTGAAGCGCGGGTTGAGGCTGTCGGTCGGATCCTGGAACACCATCTGGATCTGGCTGCGCCGCGGCAGCCGCGCGAACGACTGCGGCGTGATGCCGCCGATGTCCTCGCCGTCGAACATGATGCGGCCGGAGGTCTGGTCCAGCAGCCGCATCACCATCATCGACGTCGTCGACTTGCCGCAGCCGGATTCGCCGACCAGCCCGACGCTCTCGCCATGATCGATCGAGAAGCTGATACCGTCGACCGCACGGAAGGTCTCTTCCTCGACCGGCGGCTTGCGCCCGAACAACTTTGCCAGCATCCCGCCCGCGCCCTGGCGCGGGTATTCCTTGACGAGCCTTTCGACTGACAGGAGAGGCTCCATCCGCCCCCTCTCCCCGTTCTTTACGGCGAGAGGGTTGGGGTGAGGGGCCGCATCCGCAGGCACGGCCCGTGGAGGGTCCCCCTCACCCGCCACGCTCTGGCGCGCGAGTGCGCTGCCGAGCGTGTCGGCCTCTCCCCGCACGCGGGGAGAGGCAAGCGAATCCTCCTCCGGCAACAGATCCCGGAGCGACACCCCGAGCCGCGGCGTCGCGCGCATCAGCTTCCTGGTGTAGGCATGCCGGGGCGCGGCGAAGATGTCCGCCGACTTGGCGGTCTCGACCACACGGCCCTTCTCCATCACCACGACGCGGTCGCAATAGGCGGCGGCGAGGCCGAGGTCATGCGTGATCAGAATCGTCGACATCGCCCGGCGCCGGGTCAGCTCGACGATCAGGTCCATCACCGCCTTCTGGGTGGTGACGTCGAGCCCGGTGGTCGGCTCGTCGGCGATCAGAAGCTGCGGATTGCAGGCCAGCGCGAGCGCGATGACCACGCGCTGGCACATGCCGCCGGACAGCTCGAACGGATAGGCGTGGTAGCGCTCGCGTGCGCGCGCGATCTTGACCTGCTCCAGCGCCTCGATCGCCGTCTCGCCGCGATCGGTGACCTGCGCCTGCTGCACATGCTGGCGCAGCACGTCCTCGATCTGGTGACCGACCTTGCGGATCGGATTGAGCGCGGCGCGCGGGTTCTGGAAGATCATCGAGACCTCGCGGCCGCGCAGATCGCGCATCTGGCTCTCCGAGGCCGACTTGACGTCGATACCGGAGAACATCACCGAGCCCTCGGCGATCCGGCCGGCGCGGTCGAGGATGCGCATCACGGCATAGGAAGTCACCGACTTGCCGGAGCCGGACTCGCCGACGATGCCGACGGTCTCGCCCTTGCCGACGGATATGTTGACGTGCTGCACCGCCTTGACGATGCCGCGGCGGGTGGTGAACTCGACCGTGAGGTCGCTGACGTCGAGCAGCGGCTGGGCGGTCATGCGCGCCTCCCCTCATGGGGTGCGTCATCCAAAAATCCGCAAATCAACCCCATGCAAAGGAGCGGAGCGGTAGCACGGCACCGGACCGGGACAGGCATCATGTTCTCCGCCTGTCCAGTGCGCCCCCTCGCCCCGCTCTTGCGGGGAGAGGGTTGGGGTGAGGGGCATCTATCGGCACGTACAACTGGCTGAGGAGTGCGCGGAGCGCCCCCCTCACCCGGTCCGCTAACGCGGCCCGGCCTCTCCCCGCACGCGGGGAGAGGCGAAGAAAGCGCGCATGCGTTAGCCAGGTCCACATCATCACGTCCTCCGCTGCGGATCGACGATGTCGCGCAGGCCGTCGCCGAGCAGGTTGAAGCAGAACACCGCGATCATCAGCGCCAGGCCCGGGAACAGCGCGATCCACCACTCGCCCGACACCATAAAGCCCGCGCCCTCGGCGACCATGATGCCCCACTCCGCGGTCGGTGGCCGGACGCCGAGCCCGATGAAGGACAGGCCCGCGGCGTTGAGGATAGCATAGCCCATGGTCAGCGACATCTGCACGATCATGATCGGCATGATGTTGGGCAGGATGTGCCCGAGCAGAATGCGGTACTCGCCGTTGCCGGACAGCCGCGCCGCCTGCACGAAGCCGGCATTGCGGCGGACGTTTGCTTCTGCGCGTGCGACGCGGGCATAGAGCGGGAAGTTCACGATCGCGGTCGCGATGATGATGTTCTGCACGGTGTTGCCGAGCGCCGCGACGATGCCCATCGCCAGCACGAACAGCGGAAACGCCATGATGGTGTCGGCGATGCGGCCGACGATGCGGTCGGTCCAGCCGCCGAAATAGCCGGCGGCGATGCCGGCCAGCCCGCCCATCAGGAACACCAGCACGACGGAGGCGACCGCGATGAAGGTGTCGAGCCGCGTCGCGACGATGACGCGGCTGAAGATGTCGCGGCCGAGCTGATCGGTGCCGAACCAGTGCGCGGCGGACGGCGGCTTCAATGCAGCCGCGGTGTCGGAGGCGAGCGGGTCGTACGGCACCACGTAGGGCCCGAACAGCGCGGCAAACAGGATCAGGACCAGCAGCGCGAAGGCAAAGCCGGTGACCTTGTTTTCGCTCAAGACGTAGCGGGTCTGCTCCAACGCCGCGGCAAGCCCCGACGTGCGGGCGGGTCCTGCGGGTTCGACGGTTGGAGCTACGGTGCTCATGCTCTAGCCCTCCAGCCTGACGCGGGGATCGATCACGCCGTAGAGGATGTCGATCAGCAGATTGAGCAGCACGTACATGACCGCCATGGTCAGCACGAAGCCCTGCACCGGCGCGAAGTCGGATGCGATCAGCGCCTCGACCGCGTAGGAGCCGATGCCGGGCCAGGCGAACACCTTTTCCACCAGCACATTGGCGCCCAACAGGAACGAGAACACCATGCTGAGCGTGGTGATGACCGGCAGCATCGCGTTGCGGAAGGCGTAGGTGACGATCACCTTGCCGGGCGACAGGCCGCTGGCACGCGCGGTGCGGACGAAGTCGGACGCCAGCACCGCCAGCATCGAGGCCCGCGTCATCCGCGCGATCGGCGCCAGCGAGAAGATCGCGAGCGTCACCGCCGGCAGGATCAATTGGCTGAGCGCGGAACGAAACGCCTCGAAGTCCCGCGCGATCAGCGTGTCGACGAGATAGAAGCCGGTGACGGTCGGCGGTGCGCTAGCGAACACGTCGAGCCGGCCGAGCGGCGCCGGCGACCAGCCGAGCCGGAAGTAGAACAGATAGACCAGCACGAGCCCGGTGAAGAACACCGGCAGCGACACGCCGGCCGTGGTGGTGACGCGGCAGAGATGGTCGATCCAGGAGCCCGGCCGCGTCGCCGCCAGCACGCCGAGCGGGATCGCGATCACGATGGAGACGACGAGGCCGAGCAGAGTGAGCTCGGCCGACGCCGGCAGGCGGTTGCGCAGCTCGGCCGCCACCGGCTGGCCGGTGGTGAGCGATGTGCCGAGATCGCCATGGGCGAGATCGTTGGTGTAGCGGACGAACTGCTCGATCAGCGGCTTGTCGAAGCCGAGCTTCTTCCGGATCTGGTCGACCGCCTCCTTGGTGGCCGCGGGGCCAGCAAAATACGCCGCGGGATCGCCCGGCAGCGCACGCGTCAAAAGGAACGTCACGATCACGACCCCGATCAGCGACGGGATCGCGAACAGCAGCCGCTTGCCGATCATCGCAAGCATGAGCGCCTCACCCCTTCGCCATCGCGCGATAATCGAGGCGGCGGTGGAACCAGTATTGGTAGCCCGTCACGTTCTTCTGCATCGCGACGTTGACGAAGGGCTGATAGAGCGGGATGCGCGGGATGTCGGCGAAGGCGAGATCGACGAAACCCTTGACGTCGGCGTCGTAGGCCGCGGTGTCACCATTCGCGGCGGCAATGCGTGCGCCGTCGATGAGCTTGTCCATCTCGGGCGATTTGTAGCTCATCGTGTTGAAGATCGAATTGTTGCCGTGGTAGCACCAGTAGAAGAAGTACTCGGGGTAATCGAGCCAGCCCGAGAACACGTTGGTGAACAGCGGCATTTCCTTCTTGGTGAGCTCGGTGCGCCAATTGGCGCCGGGCACCTTGTTGATGGTGGTCTTGATGCCGAGCTGCGCCAGGCTCTCCTGCACCAGCACGCAGAGCGGCTCGTTGACCCCTGCGAAATTCAGGTCGAACGAGATCGTGGTCTCGAATCCGTTGGCGTAGCCGGCTTCAGTGAGCAGCGCCTTGGCCTTCTCCATGTCGGTGTAATATTTGGTCGGCTGCGGCCAGGCGACCTCGGTCGGCCTGTCCTTGGCCGCGCCGAACATCGGGTTGGCGAGACCGAACAGCACCGCATCCATGATCTTCTGATACGGCATCGCGTAGGCCATCGCCTGCCGTACCTTGGGATTGTCGAACGGCGGCTTGGTCACGTTCATGCCGATATACTGGATGCCGTTGGAGAACGGCAGCGAGACCACGTTGAGCTTGCCGCTCGCCTTCATCTCCTGGAAGTCCTTGAACGGCAGCTCATAGGAGATGTCGGCATCGCCGCGCTCGAGCAGCGCTCGGCGGTTGCCGGCCTGCGGCACCATGCGCCAGATCACGCGCTTGATCTTCGGCAGCGGACCGCAGACCCACTCGTCGTTGCGTTCCATGACGACTTCGGTGCCGGCGGTCCATTTGGTCACCTTGTAGGCGCCGGAGCCCGCGGTCTGCTGCTTGGTGAATTCGAGGCCCCACGGATCCTTCTCGCTGGCGTTCTTCTTCACGAGTTCGGAGTTGACGACGCAGGGCACGATCACAGCGAGGTCGGGGATCGTCAGCTTGTCCTTCCTGAGGAAGTCGACGCGCACCGTGGTGTCATCGACGATCACGAACTGCTCGGGCTTGGTCAGCGAGCCCGCGCTCATCTGGAAGGTCGGAAAGCCGCCGACAGAGACGGCACGGTCGAGCGACCATTTGACGTCCTTCGCCGTGACAGGCGTGCCGTCATGGAATTTGGCGTTCTTGCGCAGCTTGAAGGTGACCGACATGTCGCCGATGTTGATGTCCTCGGCGAGCTCAGGCTTGAACTTGTCGCGGTCGTAATAGGGCACGCCGCCCGGACCGCTCTTCATCTCGTGGCTGATCAGGCGGTCGTAGCAATTCCACGACACCTCGTAGCCCGGCACGTTGGTGCCGACGCCGTGGATATCGAGATTGTTGGGTCCGCCTTCGGAGACGATGAGCAGCGTCTCGGAGCGCGCGTCGGCCTTGGCCGGCGACCAGATCGCGGGCGCGGTCGGCGCCAGCGCCCCCGCAGCCAGCCCGGACACCGATTTGAGGAAATCGCGACGCTTCATGTGATGCTCCAACGCCTTGGGAAACGGCCTTGGAACTCAGATCGCAAGGATTGTGCCAACCCTTAACGAAATCTTATGTACTGCTAATGCCTTGCCGGAGCGAGGTAAAACGTCGGCCGGTATCCCGGTCGGGCAAAATCTTAGATCGCCAATTGCATACAAAGCCAGGCTATATGCTCAAAAAATGAGCATGAAGCGGCTTCTGCTTGCTTTGTGGCCGGCAATAGAGGCCGCGCGCTGAAGCGCGCTAATCCGGCCAAATCAGCTCCTGCAATTGCACGAAGTCGTCGACCCGGTCCGGCCAGCCGTCGATGCAGATGTGCCGGAGCGGATCGCTGGCAGAGTGCAGCATCAAGAGCGCCATCAGCCGCCGCTTCAGCGTGAACGTCACATCGCTGCGCGAGATGCCGAAGCC
Organism: Bradyrhizobium sp. USDA 4504; assembly: GCF_054063995.1. Classification (NCBI taxonomy): domain Bacteria; kingdom Pseudomonadati; phylum Pseudomonadota; class Alphaproteobacteria; order Hyphomicrobiales; family Nitrobacteraceae; genus Bradyrhizobium; species Bradyrhizobium sp. USDA 4504. The sequence continues at coordinate 6,525,514 of NZ_JBSSGV010000001.1, forward strand.
GTCGAACAGGCTGCGCACCCGGCGCGGATGCCCGGCGGCCATGAAGGCGCTGGGACCGAGCAGGTCGTACTCGCCCCATCCGGCCCGGACGTCGCCGAAGTCGAACAGGCCGGCGACGTGCCAGCCGTCGGCCCGGCGTCCGAGCAGAAAGTTCTCCGGGATGTATTCGCCGGTCAGGATCACCGGCGGCGCGTTCATTGGGATCAACTCAGCGGCGTCACGCAGGAGATCGTCGAGCGAGGTGAGGAATTTTTTGGGCAGGCCGAGCCGCTCATGGCGCGCCCGGCACTGCGCGATCTGCCCGCGCATGAAGGCCTCCCAGCGCGGCTCGATAGCGCGCAGGCTGCCGGGCGGCACGCGCTGCACCTCGGCAATCACGGCCCCGATCTCGGCGAGCACGCGCTCGCGCTCGGCTTCCGACAGCGATGGCCAGACCTCCGAGCCGACGGTGCCGGACAGGCGAGTGATGACGAGATACGGCCAGCCGTCGCGTTCGCCCTCCGCGACAAGGTCGGGAATCGGAATGCCGAGCCGTCCGCGCAACCCGGCAAGCGCGCCGCGCTCGGACACGAATTGCGGGCGCAGAAACGGCGGGAAGAGTTTGAGGATCAGGTTATCGTCCAGCCCGACAACCAGATTGGTGCCGGTCGAGAACACATGCGGCGCGACGCACGACAGCCCGTGGCCATCAGCAATATCGCGCGCGACCGGCAACCAGCGCGACGTGTCGCTGCGCCAGGCGCGGTAGCTGTCGTAGTTGGTGAGGAGTGGAAGGGAAGCGATCATCTCTCGGACCGTCATTGCGAGCCACCCGGTCGGCGCGAAGCGCCGCCGGATGAAGCAATCCATGGCACCGCTTGTACAGCGAATGGATTGCTTCGTCGCTTCGCTCCTCGCAATGACGGGAAGCTATTTCGTAGCCCGGATGAAGCGAAGCGTAATCCGGGATTCTGTGCCGCCTGAAAGACCGGCCCCGGATTTCGCTTCGCTTCATCCGGGCTACACAGCCGTCTTCTCCTTCCCCCTGAAAGGGGGAAGGTCGGGATGGGGGTCAGCTGCAAGCGACGCTGCAAGTGGTGAGAGAAGATCCCCGCCCGCTTTGCTCTGGCGAGCAAAGCGACCTCCCCTCTTCAAGGGGAGGTTAAGGCAACGCATAACCTCATCACCTATCCGGATTGGCGCGCTCGAACTGGCGCAAGAGGCGGTTGCCGCGCTCGACGGCGTTGTCCATCGCGGCCTGCGCCGATCGCTTGCCGGCAAACACCTGCTCGAGCTCCTCCTCGATCACGTCGCGGATCAGGACGAACGAGCCGAGGCGGATGCCCTTCGAATGGTCGGTCGGCGGCTTCAGCGTCACCTCCTCGATCGAGATCGAGGCGCCGGGATTGCGATCGTAGAAACCCTGCGCGCGGGTCAGATCGAATGCGGCGCGGGTGATCGGCAGGTAGCCCGTGTTCTGGTGCCAGGTGGCCTGCACCTCCGGCCGCGACAGATAGGCGAAGAACTTCGCCACGCCGGCGTATTCGGCGCGCGGCCGGTCGCGCAGCACCCACAGCGTCGCGCCGCCGATGATCGAGTTCTGCGGCGCGCCCTGCACGTCGGGTTCGTACGGCATCATGCCGTAGCCGACCTCGAATTTGGAATTGGCCTTGATGTCGGCGCGCGTGCCCGACGAGCCGATGAAGATGCCGCACTCCCCTTTCTGGAAGCGCGGCTCGGCCGCCTGTCCGCGGCCGCTATAGTCGAAGGTCTTGTCGGCCTGCCACTGCGCGAGCTGCGCGATGTGGCGCACCACCAGCGGATTGTTGAAGATCAGCTGGGCGTCCAGCCCGGAAAACCCGTTGGCCTTGGTCGCGATCGGCAGATTCTGGAAGGCGGAGAAGTTCTCGACATTGATCCAGGACGGCCACGACGTGGTCACGCCGCACATCGCGCCCGCCGCGCGCAGCCGCTTGGCCACGACGCCGAGCTCCGGCCAGGTCCTGGGCGGCACACTCGGATCGAGCCCGGCGGACCGGAACATATCCTTGTTGTAGTAGAGGATCGGCGTCGAGGCATTGAAGGGGAACGACAGCATGTTGCCGTCGACATCGGCATAGTAGCCGGCCACCGCGGGCAGATAGGCCGACGGCGCGAATGCCTCGGACTGATCGCGCATCAGCTCGAACACCGGATAGATCGCGCCGCGGGCCGCCATCATGGTTGCGGTCGCGATCTCGTTGACCTGAACGATCGCCGGCTGGCTGCGCGATCGGAAGGCGAAGATCGCCGCGGTGACGGTCTCGGTATAGTTGCCCTTGTAGGCGGGCACGATCCGGTAGTCGGATTGCGAGGCGTTGAAATCGGCGGCAAGCTTCTCGAGCTGCTTGCCGAGCTCGCCCGACATCGCGTGCCACCACATGATCTCGGTGGCCGCCCGCGCCGGCGACACAAGCAGAAGAGCCGCGACGACGAGGTACAAAAGCTTCAAGGCGAGCTTCAAAGCGAACTTCACGACGAGCCGTTCCCGGATGCCACCACGCCCTCATAAGGCGCCACAACCGCAGATTCAACCTACACCGCAGGTTGCACCGCGGATTTAACGTTTGGCCGATGGCGAACCAGCGCCATTCTGCTAAAAATGCGTTGAACCTTTTCTTCCCGCCCTGGACACAATTCACAAGGGGAATAGTAGCCTGTGTACCGCCGCGCCGGCCTTTCGCGGATAACGATGCTTGCCGTCGCGCTGTCATGGGCAGCGGTCCCGGCGAGCGTTTTTGCGCGCGAATTCCGGACCGCCGATACCCAGAATGAGGACTATCCGACCGTCCAGGCGCTGAATTACATGGACCGTCTGATCGCCGAACGCACCGCCGGCCGGCACCGCATCGTGGTCTTCCATTCCCGCCAGCTGGGTGAGGAGAAGGAGACGCTGGAGCAGACGCGGGCCGGCGCCATCGATTTGAACCGGACCAATGTCGCGCTGATCGGGACAATGGTGCCGTCGGTCAACGTGCTGGCAATGCCGTTCCTGTTTCGATCGCCCGAACACCTGCAAACCGTGCTGGATGGACCGATCGGCAGCGAGATCCTGAACAGTCTCGGGGATCACGGCTTCGTCGGGCTGGCCTTCTACGATTCCGGCGCCCGCTCGATCTATAACAGCGTGCGCCCGGTGCGTTCGCTCGACGACCTCAAGGGACTGCGGGTGCGCGTGCAGCAATCCGAACGGATGTCGGACATGGTGCGCGCGCTCGGCGCCCAGCCGGTCCAGATGCCCTACGGCCAGGTGCTGACCGGATTCGCCACCGGGCTGATCGACGGCGCCGAGAACAACTGGGCGTCCTTCGTCACCACCGGCCACTACAAATATGCCGGCTACTACACGCTGACCCGGCACACTTTCAGTCCGGACGTGCTGCTGATGTCGCAAAAGGCCTGGGCCAGCCTCTCGGCGGAGGAGCAGGCGATCTTCCGCGAGGCCGCGCAACGCTCCAGCGCCTACATGCGCGAGAGATGGCGCGACCTCGAGGAGCGCTCGCGCCAGCAGGCGGAGCTGGCCGGCGTCAAGATCGTGACCGACATCGACCGCAAGCCGTTCGAAGCCGCGATGGCCGGCATCTACGCCAGGGCCGAGCGCGATCCTGCGATATCAGCGCTGATCGAACGCATCCGCAACATGGAGTAACCGGATCTTGGACGCACCAGAGCAGGACGGGACGAAGCGACGGCGGGCGGCCTTCGGGCCGCAGGGCCGTTTCCGCATCGTCCAGTTGCTGCGTGCGGTCCCGATCCGCTGGCGCATCCTTTCGATCGCCCTGCTCAACTCCGCGGTCGTGATCGTGCTGGCGGTGCTGATCTGGAACGGCTCGAAGGTGCTCGGCTCGGCCTGGGAGGATGTCCGCCAGGTGCGGGAATCCGACAAGATCCTGGCCAAGCTCGAAAGCGAGACCAGCCGTCTGCAGAACCTGATCCATCGCTACATCAATCAGCCGAGCCCGGACCTGTTCGCTGAAATCCTGCTGCTCCGCGAGGCCGTGCTCGGCACGCTGACCAACCGGGCCTCGACCGACCCGATGCTGTCAGGCTCGGTCGAGCAGCTGGAGCGCGTCACCAGCCGTTTCCTCGACGGCTTCGGCGAACTGCGCACCGTGCAGACCAGGATCGCCAAGACCTATGACGAGCAGGTGCTGTCGCCGACCAAGGACATGGCCGGGCTCTATTCGATCATCGAGGGCGCGACCGGCCATCGCGATGCACTGATCTGGCCCGCGCTCGGCAAGTCGCGCGAGGCGTTCACCTCGCTGCTGGTCGCCGCCAACGCCTACTACCTCTCGCTTGCCTCCTCGTCGGCCGAGGAAGCCCGCCGCAACATCGATACGATCGAGCGGACGATTCCGGTCATGACCGATCTGGCCGAGAACGATCTGCAGCGCATGGCGCTGGCGCGGCTCAAGGTCAAGACCGCCGAGCTGCGCGACGGGCTCGGCAAGCTCAGCGAGCAGCTCACCAACCGCACCGATCTGCTGCGCAACTCGATCGACGCCAGCCAGGCGGATGCGATCGGCGCGATCGACGATCTCTCGGTGAAGATGCGCCAGCGCGAGCAGAAGGCGCAGGAGACGTTCGACAAGACGCTGACCTCGATCTCGCGCCGGGTGCTGTCGATTGCCGTGATCTTCCTCGGCGTCATCATGTCGGCCGGCGTCATGATCGCGCTGTCGATCCGGCTGCCGCTGGCGCAGATCATGGCCGCGATGCGCACCATCACCTCGGGGGACCTCGACCGGCCGGTGCAGGGCACGTCGGCCAAGGACGAGGTCGGCGCCATGGCGCGCGCGGTCGAAGTGTTCCGTGAAAACGCGATCGCCAAGCGCAAGACCGAGGACGAGCTGCGCACCGCCAAGGAGGAGGCCGAAAGCGCGCTGCTCGAGCTCAACACCGCGCAGCAGAACCTGATCGATGCCGAACGTCTCGCCGCGCTCGGCGGCCTCGTTGCCGGCGTCGCCCACGAGGTCAACAACCCGATCGGCATCAGCCTGACGGTGGCCTCGAGCTTTGCCCGCCGCAGCGAGATGTTCGAGAACGATTTGAAGACCGAGCCGCTGCGCCGCTCCAGGCTCGACGAGTTCGTCCGCGCCTCGCGTGACGCATCGCAGCAACTGGTCTCGAACCTGACGCGCGCCGGCGAGCTGATCCAGTCGTTCAAGCAGGTCGCCGTCGACCGATCGCATGCCGAGCGCCGCCAGTTTGCCTTGAGCGAATCCACCGACCAGATCGTGGCGAGCCTGCGGCCGGTGCTGAAGAAGGCCGCGATCGCGCTGTCGGTCGATGTGCCCGAGGGGCTCTTGATCGACGGCTATCCCGGCGCCTATGGGCAGATCTTAACCAATCTTTTCCTCAACGCCGTCAATCATGCCTTTGCCGATGGCCGCTCCGGCACCATCACCATCTCGGCGCGCGGGCGCGGCGCCGACGATGTGGAGATCATCTTCGCAGACGACGGGGCGGGCATGACGCCGGACGTGCAGCGGCAGGCGTTCGACCCGTTCTTTACGACGCGCCGCAACGAAGGTGGTACGGGCCTTGGCCTCCACATCGTCTATAACCTCGTCACCCAGCAGCTCGGTGGACGCATGATGCTGGAGTCAAGGGTAGGACAAGGCACCACTTTTCGCATTATCATGCCCAGGATCGCCAAGGGGGCTGCCAAGGGCGAGCCCACGATCGCTGACGCAGCAGCCGACGGAACCAGTCAATGGCCGAACAGGACGATGTCCTCCAACTGATCGACGATACCGAGAGCCCCCCGGAGGACTCGTCGGCCCGCAAATGGAAGATCGCCGTCATCGACGACGATCACGCCGTCCATGAAGGCACCCGTTTCGCGCTGAGCGATTACAACCTGAACGGTTCGACGCTGGAGATCCTCTCGGCCTACTCTGCGGCCGAAGGCCGCACGCTGATGCGGGACAACCCCGACATCGCGGCCGTGCTGCTCGACGTCATCATGGAGACCGACGTCGCCGGCCTCGAGCTCGTCGAGTTCATCCGCAACGAGATCAAGAACGAGACCGTGCGCATCATCCTGCGCACCGGCCAGCCCGGCCAGGCGCCGGAGCGGCGCGTCATCGTGCAATACGACATCAACGACTACAAGGCGAAGACCGAGCTCACCGCCGACAAGCTGTTCACGTCGCTGACCGCCGCGCTGCGCAGCTACCAGCAGCTCGAGCGCATGGTGCAGACGCGGCGCGGGCTCGAGATCATCATCGACGCGGCCTCGACGCTGTACGATTTCAAATCGATGCAGCGGCTGGCCGAGGGCGTGCTGACCCAGCTCGCCTCGCTGCTCAACGTCGACTGCGCCGGCATTCTGGTGCTGCGCGACGACGGCAATTCGGCGGCGGCCGATTTCTCGGTGCTGGCCTGCTCGGGCTGCTACAGCCGCTTCATCGGCACCACCTCGTCGAAGGCGCTCGATCCGGACCTGCGGCACATGGTGGAGGAAGCATTCCAGCGCCGCAAGAACGAGTTCGCCGACCACCGCAGCGTGCTCTATTCGCGCACCGGCAGCGGCCGCGAGGTCGTGGTGCTGCTGCAGGCCGAGCGCCAGCTCTCCGACACCGACCGTGCGCTGGTCGAGATATTCTCGAGCCGGCTGTCGATCGCGTTCGACAATGTGATCCTCTACCAGCAGCTGCACGAGGCCAACACCCAGCTCGAGGACCGCGTCGCGCAGCGCACCCGCGCGCTGATGCAGGCCAACCGGCGGCTCTCGGCGCAATGGCTGCGGCTGCAGCGCGCCAACGGCTTCAAGAACGAAATCCTCGGCACCGTCGCTCACGATCTGAAGAACCCACTCGGCGTGATCCTCGGACGCACCGAGATGCTGACCGAACTGATCGGCGCCGGCTCGCCGAAGGAAAACGTCACGTCGCAGGTCGAGCACATCAGGGACGCGACCAAGCGGCTGACCTCGATGGTCGACCATCTGATCTCGGACGCGATGGCCGATGCGTTCGACATCACCATCCGCCGCGAGCCGGTCGACGTCGCGGCCCTCGTCAACGAGGTCACCGAGGCCAATCTGCCCTCGGCGGTCAACAAGCAGCAGAGCATCTCGGTCTCGGGGCCGCAGCAATTCGTCACGATGTGCGACGCCGACCGGATCCGCGAGGCGATCGACAACCTCGTCAGCAACGCCATCAAGTACTCGCCGATCGGCGGCAAGATCACGGTCACAGTCAGCCATGAGGGCGACGACACCGTGATCCGGATCGCCGACCAGGGACCCGGCCTCAGCCCCGAGGATCTCGGCCGGCTGTTCGGCCGGTTCCAGCGGCTGTCGGCCAAGCCGACCGCGGGCGAAAGCTCGACCGGGCTCGGCCTTTCCATCGTCAAGCGCATCATCGACATGCATGGCGGCCATGTGACCGCGCAGAGCCCGGGCCCCGGACAGGGGTCGACCTTTACGGTTACACTGCCGGCAACAGAGACATCATGAGCCAGAACCCGCATATCTTCATCGTGGACGATGAGGCGCCGGCCCGCGAAATGGTCGGCGATTACCTCAAGATGCACGGCTTCGGCGTGACGCTGTGCGACGGCGGCAAGAGCCTGCGCAAGGAGATCGAGGGCTGCACGCCCGATCTCGTGGTGCTGGACCTCAACATGCCCGAGGAGGACGGGCTGTCGATCATTCGCGACCTCAAGAGCAAGATCAACGTCCCCGTCATCATGCTGACAGCTACTGCCAGCCCGATCGACCGGGTGGTCGGGCTGGAGCTCGGCGCCGACGACTACGTGGCCAAGCCCTGCGAATTGCGCGAGCTGATGGCACGCATCCGCTCGGTGCTGCGGCGGAGCGGGCCGGCGAAAGCGGCGGCGCCGGAACCGGCGAACGCGAAGGCCGAAAAGGAGCAGCTGGTTCGGTTCGGCACCAAATGGCTCGATCTCGAGGCCCAGGCGCTACGCGACGACGAGGGCAACGAGCATCCGCTGACGGCCTCCGAATTCGGCCTGCTGAAGGTGTTCGCGGCCAACCCGAAGCGGGTGCTGTCGCGCGAGCGGCTGCTGGAACTCGCCAATGCGCGCGACGCGGAGGCCTTCGACCGCGCCGTCGACCTGCGCATCATGCGCATCCGCCGCAAGATCGAATTCGACCCGACCAAGCCGTCCGTGATCCGCACCATCCGCGGCGGCGGCTACCTGTTCTCGCCGACCGGCGACAAGGCGTAGTCATTCCGGTGCCGTCCCCGTCATCCCCGCGCAAAGGCTTCGCCTTTGTCGCTGGAGGAGCCGCGCAGCGGAGTCTCGAAGGATGCACGGCCCCGGCTGGTGGCCGTCGATCCTTCGAGGCTCGCTGCGCTCGCACCTCAGGATGACGGGACTACGCCCTGCATCATCCTCGAATTTATCGATTTGGCTGTGCGACACACCCAGAATCCACACAGCAAAGGCTGTCAATCCGCGCAAAAATCCCTAAGTTTCGGCCATGCCGAAAACAGCCTCCAAAGCCCCCGCCAAGCCCGCATCGAAGACCGCCCCCAAGCCCGTTGCCGCCAAGGCCACGGCGAAGGGCGACCATGTCTTCCTGATCGACGGCTCGTCCTACATCTTCCGCGCCTACCACGCGCTGCCGCCGCTGAACCGCAAATCCGACGGGCTGCAGGTCAACGCCGTGCTCGGCTTCTGCAACATGCTGTGGAAGCTGCTCCGCGACATGCCCGAGGACAACCGGCCGACGCATCTGGCGATCGTGTTCGACAAGTCGGAGATCACGTTCCGCAACAAGCTCTATCCCGACTACAAGGCGCACCGGCCGCCGGCGCCCGACGATCTGATCCCGCAATTCGCGCTGATCCGCGAGGCGGTGCGCGCCTTCGAACTGCCCTGCCTCGAGCAGGTCGGCTTCGAGGCCGACGATCTGATCGCGACCTATGCGCGGCTCGCCAGCGAGCGCGGCGCGACCACGACGATCGTGTCATCGGACAAGGATCTGATGCAGCTCGTCAACGACAAGGTCGTGATGTACGACACGATGAAGGATCGCCGCATCGGCCGCGACGAGGTGATCGAGAAGTTCGGCGTGCCGCCGGAGAAGGTGGTCGAAGTGCAGGCGCTGGCCGGCGATTCCACCGACAACGTGCCCGGCGTGCCCGGCATCGGCATCAAGACCGCCGCGCAGCTGATCATCGAATATGGCGATCTCGATCAGCTGCTGTTCCGCGCCGGCGAAATCAAGCAGCCGAAGCGGCGCGAGGCGCTGCTCGAGAACGCCGAGAAGGCGCGCATCTCGCGCCAGCTGGTGCTGCTTGACGACAAGGTCGACCTCGAAGTGCCGCTCGACGACCTCGCCGTGAACGAGCCCGACTCGCGCCGGCTGATCGCCTTCCTCAAGGCGATGGAGTTCACCACCCTCACCCGCCGCGTCGCCGACTACGCGCAGATCGACCCGGCCAATGTCGATGCCGATCCCGGCAACAAGAGCGGCGCGAGCGTGTTCTCGCCGTTGCCGCCGTCGGATGTGACGCCGGCGCCCGGAGACGCTCCGGCATCGGCCGCGGCGCCGCTGCCGAAAGCCAAGCCGACCGGCGCGCGCGACGACAAGAATTCGAGCCGCAAGGGCACGCCGGCGACGCTGGCCGAGGCCCGTGGCGAGGCGATCCGGAAAATTGGCTTCGACCGCAAGGCGTATCAGGCGATCGGCAGTCTCGATCAGCTCAACGCCTTCATCGCCCGCGTGCCCGACACCGGTTATGTCGCGATCGAGGCGATGTCGGAATCGATCGACCCGATGCAGGGCGAGCTCGCCGGCCTTGCGCTGGCGCTGGCGCCAAACGTTGCGTGTTACGTCCCGCTCGGCCACCGGCAGGCCGGCGGTGGCGCGGGCCTGTTCGATGCCGGCCTCGCACCGGGCCAGATCAAGACCGCCGAGGCGCTGGCGGCGCTGAGGCCGCTGCTGGAGTCCGTTGGAATCCAGAAGGTCGGCTTTGACGTCAAGTTCACCTCGGTGATGCTGGCGCAGCACGGAATCACCCTGCGCAACATCGACGATGCGCAGCTCATGAGCTACGCGCTCGATGCCGGCCGCGGCTCGCATGCGCTGGAGGCGCTCGCCGAGCGCTGGTTCGGCCACGCCGTCGTCAATTACGGCGGCCTCGTCGGCAGCGGCAAGGGCAAGCTGACCTTCGATCAGGTCACGATCGACAAGGCCAGCGAATATGCGGCCGAAAGTGCCGACGTGATCCTGCGGCTGTGGCGGGTGCTGAAGCCGCGTCTCGTCGCCGAGCGGATGACGACGGTGTATGAGACGCTGGAGCGGCCGCTGGTCTCGGTGCTGGCGCGGATGGAACGGCGCGGCATCTCGATCGATCGCCAGGTGCTGTCGCGGCTGTCGGGCGATTTCGCCCAGACCGCTGCGCGCGTCGAGGCCGAGATCCAGGAGATCGCCGGCGAGCCGGTCAATGTCGGCAGCCCGAAGCAGATCGGCGACATCATCTTCGGCAAGATGGGATTGCCCGGCGGCAGCAAGACCAAGACCGGCGCGTGGTCGACCACCGCGCAGGTGCTCGACGAGCTCGCCGAGCAAGGCCACGAATTCCCGAAGAAGATCCTGGAGTGGCGCCAGGTCTCGAAGCTGAAATCGACCTACACCGACGCGCTGCCGACCTATGTCAATCCGCAGACCCATCGCGTCCACACCACCTACGCGCTGGCCGCGACCACCACGGGCCGGCTGTCGTCGAACGAGCCGAACCTGCAGAACATCCCTGTTCGTACCGAGGACGGCCGCAAGATCCGCCGCGCGTTCATCGCGACGCCGGGCCACAAGCTGGTGTCGGCCGACTATTCCCAGATCGAGTTGCGGCTGCTCGCCGAGATCGCCGACGTGCCGGTGCTGCGCCAGGCCTTCCGCGACGGGCTCGACATTCACGCCATGACCGCATCCGAAATGTTCGGCGTGCCGATCAAGGACATGCCGAGCGAGGTGCGCCGCCGCGCCAAGGCGATCAACTTCGGCATCATCTACGGCATCTCGGCGTTCGGCCTCGCCAACCAGCTCGGCATCGCCCGCGAGGAGGCCTCGGCCTACATCAAGAAATACTTCGAGCGCTTCCCGGGCATCCGCGCCTATATGGACGAGACCAAGGACTTCTGCCGCCGCAACGGCTATGTGACGACGTTGTTCGGGCGCAAGTGCTACTACCCCGACATCAAGGCGTCCAACGCCTCGGTGCGCGCCTTCAACGAACGCGCCGCCATCAATGCGCGGCTGCAGGGCACCGCGGCTGACATCATCCGCCGCGCCATGATCCGCGTCGAGGACGCGCTCACCGAGAAAAAACTCTCGGCGCAGATGCTTTTGCAGGTGCATGACGAACTGATCTTCGAGGTGCCCGACGACGAGGTCGCGGCGACGCTGCCGGTGGTGCAGAAGGTGATGCAGGACGCGCCGTTCCCGGCGGTGATCCTGTCGCTGCCGCTGCAGGTCGACGCCCGCGCCGCGAACAATTGGGACGAGGCGCATTAGCCGCTCCTTCGCCTCTCCCCGCTTGCGGGGAGAGGTCGGATCGCTCTTGCGATCCGGATGAGGGGGTACAGGTCTCACCTCGGTCCTTGCACGTTGAGAGAACCCCTCACCCCCAACCCTCTCAGAGCGAGCTTCGCTCGTCTCGACCCCGCATCCGCCTTCGCCCGAAGGCGGGCTTCGGCGGACAAGAGAGCGGGGCGAGGGAGCGCACCACCGCCCCGCCACATTGCTCCGAGAGCAATTCCGCGATGGCCGCGCGGCGGACGGCACGCTAGAAGCGTGCGCATCCCTCGCGAGACCCGTCATGCCCCACACATCCGCTTTGCTCGGCTTTGCGCTCATCTGCCTTGGCATGGTGCTGACGCCGGGGCCGAACATGATCTACCTGATCTCGCGCTCGATCACGCAGGGGCCCGCGGCCGGCATCGTCTCGCTCGGCGGCGTGGCGCTCGGCTTCGTGTTCTACATGCTGTGCGCGGCGTTCGGCATCACCGCATTGCTGTTTGCGATTCCCTACGCCTATGACGCGCTGCGCTTTGCCGGCGCGGGCTATTTGCTGTGGCTGGCATGGCAGGCCGTGAGGCCCGGCGGCCGCTCGCCGTTCCAGGTCAAGGCGCTGAAGGTCGACGGCCCGCGCAAGCTGTTCGCGATGGGCTTCGTCACCAATCTGCTCAACCCGAAGATCGCGATGCTTTATCTGGCGCTGCTGCCGCAGTTCATCGATCCCACCGGCGGCAGCGTGCTGACGCAGTCGCTCGCGCTCGGCTCGATCCAGATCGTGATCAGCGTCAGCGTCAACGCGATGATCGCGCTCGCCGCCGGTTCGATCGCGGTGTTTCTCGGCACTCGCCCGACCTGGCTCCTGGTGCAGCGCTGGCTGATGGGCACGGTGCTCGCAGGGCTGGCGATGAAGATGGCGCTCGAAGCGCGGCGGGCCTAGCTTTCTTCACCTCGCCCCGCTCTTGCGGGAGAGGTCGGCGCGTAGCGCCGGGTGAGGGGCGCATCCGCAAATTCAATTCCCACCGTTATCGGGGAGATAGCCCCTCACCCCACCCCTCTCCCCGCAAGGGCGGGGCGAGGGAGAAGATCAATCCAGCTTTGCCTCCATTCCCCGCTTCGTCGCCGGGCGGGCCATCAGCGTCTCGTACCAGCGCTTGACGTTGGGGAAGTCTGATAGCTCGACCTTGTGGCGCGGATGGCGCCAGGCCCAGCCGAGGATGGCGAAATCGGCGACCGAGAGATCGCCGGCGACGAATTCGCGCTCCTGAAGCCGGCGGTCGAGCACGCCGTAGAGCCGCCGCGTCTCGGCCATGTAGCGCTTCAGGCCATAGGCGCGGTCCTGCTCGTTCTCCAGCGCGATGAAATGGTGCACCTGGCCCGGCATCGGGCCGAAGCCGCCCATCTGCCACATCAGCCACTCATAGACCGGGATCCGCTCCGCCAGCGGCTTCGGCAGGAACTTGCCGGTCTTCTCGCCGAGATAGAGCAGGATCGCGCCGGACTCGAAAATGCTGACCGGCTTGTCGCCCGGCCCATCCGGATCGACGATCGCGGGGATCTTGTTGTTCGGACTGATCGCGAGGAAAGCGGGCGCCATCTGCTCGCCCTTGCTGATGTTCACCGGGATCACCTTGTAGGGCAACCCCATTTCCTCCAGCGCCACCGAGATCTTGCGGCCGTTGGGGGTGTTCCAGGTGTGCAGCTCGATGGTCATTTCCGCTTCCCGTGCAAGTGTTTGGGCAAGTGTTCGGCCGAGTGTTTGGCGCCTGCTTACGGGGAACGGAACGGCCGCACAACCGCGCTTTCCGGAAAGCACGCCCGCGGAAATCGCGGCTTGGGCACTGTTGACGGCCCGATTTCCACGCTGGAATGTGCCGGTAAGCGTGGATAGATTGCCGCCCGCCTCAAACCCTCAAGGGAAAAAGTCTTTGTCCAAATCAGCCTCCCGCGCCCGCCTCGCCGAGATCATCCGCAAGCGCTCGTTCGGCCGCGGCGAGATCACGCTGGCGTCGGGCCGCAAGAGCGACTTCTATTTCAACCTGAAGCCGACGATGCTCGATCCCGAGGGCGCGGCGCTGCTCGCCGAGCTCACCTATGAAGCGCTGAAGGACGACAAGCTCGATTTCGTCGGCGGGCTCGAGATGGGCGCGGTGCCGCTCGCCGGCGCCATCGCGCAACTGTCCTGGCTGAAGGGCCACCCGATCGCGGCGTTCTTCGTGCGCAAGAAGCCGAAGGAGCACGGCGCGAAGCTGTCCGTCGAAGGGCTGGCCAAGGGCGAAAGCCTTGCGGGCAAGCGGATCGTGATCGTCGAGGACGTCACCACGACAGGCGGCTCGGCGCTGAAGGCGGTGGAAGCCGTGCGCGAGGCCGGCGGCGAGATCGCCCTGGTCTTCACCATGGTCGACCGCGAGGAAGGCGCCACCGAGACGTTCGCCGAAGCCGGGCTCCAATTCCGCGCGCTGTACAAGGCCGGCGAGTTCAAGAAGGACTGACGGCTCTCTTCTCCCTCGCCCCGTTCTCTTGTCCGCCGAAGCCCGCCTTCGGGCGAAGGCGGATGCGGGGAGAGGGTTGGGGTGAGGGGCCTCTCTCCGCGCTTGCAATTGTCGAGAGACCTGTACCCCCTCACCCGGATCGCATCTTACGATGCGACATAGCCGAAGCCTTGCTTCGGCGTTCTTGAGGACGGCCGCCGAAGGCGGCCTATGCCTCTCCCCGCAAGCGGGGCGAGGTAAGCGAGATTCGCTTTCCTGTGACGCAGTCACGCTCAATCAATCGCTCGTTTACCATCACGCCTTAAGGTGAAGCCGCCGGGGCAGCTTGTCGCCGCGGCGTGGCGCGTCGGGTGGAGTTGGCGTTGCGTACAGAGTTGAGTGATCGGCGCATGCGGCGCCGCGTGATGCTTGCCGCCGCGGCCTTTGCGGGTTCCATCCTGGTGGTGCCCGCGCCTGTGTCGGCCGAAGGGCTGTTCGACTTCTTCTTCGGCGGTTCCCAGAAGCAGCAGAGCCGGCAGGCGCCGCCGCAAGCCAATTTCTTCGCCGACCCGTTCGGCCTCAACCAGCAGGCTGAACGGCAGCCGTCCGCCCCCATCTCCGCGCCGCGCGTGGCCGGTTCCGGACCGGCGTATTGCGTGCGCAGCTGCGACGGCAAATATTTTCCGCTGACGATGCGCGGCAACGCCACGCCGGCGCAGCTTTGCCAGGCGTTCTGTCCGGCGAGCGCGACCAAGGTCTATTACGGCAGCCATATCGACAGCGCCGCATCGACCGCTGGCGAACGCTACGCCGACAGCGAGAACGCCTTCGCCTATCGCAAGGCGTTGCGCGCCGACTGCACCTGCAACGGCCGCGACCCGGCGGGGCTCGCGCCGGTCGACCTCGCGCTCGATGCCTCGCTGCGTGCCGGCGACGTGATCGCGACCACCGACGGCCTCGTCGCCTATACCGGCATCCGTGTCGGCAACGAGCAGTCGTTCGACTTCACGCCGGTTGCCTCCTATCCCGGACTGACTTCGGCGGTCCGCGCGCGGCTCGGCGAAATGAAGGTCGCCCCGGTCAGCGCCGAGATCGCCGGCGACGCGCCGCTGCCGGAAACCAGAAGCGATGTCGCGCCGTCGCCGCCGTCGTCTGTTGCGCCGAAGGGCAACGCTGCAAAGCCGGCAAGGCGCGCCGAAGCGAACTGACGGGCGTCAGCCCGTCATTCCGGGATGGTGCGTAAGCACCAGACCCGGAATCTCGAGATTCCGGGTTCGATGCTTCGCATCGCCCCGGAATGACATCGCGACAACTATCAGCGCGCCACGATCACGCCGATCACGTTCGGCGCGGCCATGTATTTCTCCTCGATCGCGGCCCGCGCGGCCGCGCGGTTCTCCGGATTGAGGATGCCGCGCTTCTCGGCGAGGATCATCCAGCAATAGCCCCACCAGTCCGTCAGCATGCCGTGGTCGTCGACGAGATCATAACCCTGCTCGCCGGCGAAGATCCGCGCATGCGCTTCATCGAGCGAGTCGAGCCAGGCGTGATCCTCGTCCGAGAACAGTTCGTCGCTGAAATCATCCGTGGTGTAGCCCCAGATCGACATGCAGACCGCGTTGAACTCGCGATCGAGCTGGTCGTCGTCGATCGGCTGGCGGCGCGAGGCCTGGTGCAGCCGCGACAGCGACCGCGCGAAATCGGCAATCCGGGTCAGGGCGAATTGATCGAAGGCGATGGTGGACATGTAGTCCTCGCAGAGACTGAAAGACCATAGATATTGTGTCGGCGCAGCCGCCGAATCACAATGATATATCAAAGACTTGCTAAAGTGTTCTTAATTCGTTCTGATTGGTTTAATGATCGTTCCCGGACGTCGTCCTGGCGAAAGCCAGGACCCATTAGCCCAATAGGCCGACATCTCGCGAGATTGGGCCAAACGATGAGCGCAGCAAGCAGCTACTACGTCTACATCCTCGCAAGCCGGCATCACGGCACGATCTATATCGGGGTCACCAACGATGTCGGCGCGCGGCTTGAATTGCATCGCTCCGGTCGAGGCTCCAAGTTTGTGTACAAATACCAAGTCTTCCGCCTCGTCCATGTCGAGGAATTCGCCACGCCGCAGGAAGCGATCGCCCGCGAGAAGCAGCTGAAGTTCTGGAAGCGCGACTGGAAGATCAAGCTGATCGAAGCAGAAAATCCGGATTGGAACGACCTGTCGGGCCTCATCTGACTATTGGGGTAATGGGTCCTGGCTTTCGCCAGGACGACGGCTGAGGCGCGAGTGAGTATCATCGCCCCGTCGCGCGCATATGCCGCCCCAAAAAGCAATTCGGGCCGCTGACCAGGTCAGCGGCCCGTTGAAAATGGCTTCGGAATGAAATGCGTCGGAGCTGAAAAATGTGCCCGCCCCACGAGCGACAGCTGTGTTTGTAAAGGCTCCGTTAAGGCTTGGAAATCCGTATCACCACGGTGTCCCGATTGAGCGTGAAAGCGCGTTGCGCGGCCGCTCAATTCATCGCCGAGAGCAGCTTGTCGCCGCAGGCATTTGCGTAGAACTTGCCGCCGCATTGCCGCTTGATGGCGGCACAGCGCGCGGCGGGCGATGCGTTCTGCGCCACGCTGAAGCCGCAATTCAGGCCGTCGGCGCTGCGGCCCGGTCTGCCCGCGGCATCGGCTGCGCTGGTCGCCGTGATGCACACCACGAGCAACGCCGCGGCCGCGATTTCGATCAAGAGTCTCATCACGCATCCTCCGGTCAATTGTCGCGAAATCCCGGCTTCTGCAGCGCCATCGTAACACCCATGACGGCTGGTCAGGAAGGTTCCCGAAGCGGCCCGGTCCTTGCATAAAATCACGGCAGCGCTGTGTATGGCATCGTCCCTGACGGTTTCGATTGCCTTGCAAGGCGGGTATCATTGCGCTGGAGCGTAATCGGAAGGCCGCGGAACCGGGATCTCCGGGGAACCATGCTCCACCAATGAGATGGGGTCATGATGCGCATCACCGCATCATGTTCCGGTTGAACGGCAGGGATTGGGCGCGTTGCAGGAACAGACAAACTACCCGGCATTGAACCAGCCGATCGACGAGCTGGCGCTGACCGAGATCAAGAGCGCGATCCTAGCCAAGCTCCGGCTTGCGATCGGCAAGGACGCCACCGTTGCGACCAGACGCGACTGGTACAAGGCCGCGGCACTGACGCTGCGCGACCGCATCGTGCACCACTGGCTGACGGCCGAGAAGCAGAGCTACGACGCCGGCGCCAAGCGCGTCTATTATCTCTCGCTCGAGTTCCTGATCGGCCGCCTGTTCACCGACGCGCTGAACAATATGGGACTGCTGCCGCTGTTCGAGGCGGCGCTCGGCGACCTCGGCGTCGATCTTTCGGACCTGCGCAAATGCGAGCCGGATGCGGCGCTCGGCAATGGCGGCCTCGGCCGGCTCGCGGCCTGCTTCATGGAGAGCATGGCGACGCTGGCGATCCCCGCGACCGGCTACGGCATCCGCTACGATTTCGGCCTGTTCCGCCAGATCATGAACCAGGGCTGGCAGCAGGAATATCCCGACGAGTGGCTCGCCTTCGGCAATCCCTGGGAATTCCAGCGGCCGGAGGTGGTCTACAACGTTCACTTCGGCGGCAATGTCGAGCATGTCGACGAGCGCGGCCGCGACCGCGCCACCTGGCATCCGGCGGAAACCGTCGAGGCCATGGCCTATGACACGCCGATCGTCGGCTGGCGCGGCCAGCACGTCAACGCGCTCCGCCTGTGGTCGGCGCATGCACCCGATCCGCTCGAGCTCGACGTCTTCAACACCGGCGACTACGTCTCGGCCAGCGCCGAGCAGGCGCGCGCGGAAGCGATCTGCAAATTCCTCTATCCGAACGACGAGAGCGCGGCGGGCCGCGAGCTCCGGCTGCGCCAGGAATACTTCTTCGTCTCGGCCTCATTGCAGGATCTCGTCAAGCGGCATCTCGCCTCCGACGGCGGCCTGCGCAATCTTGCGCAGAAGGCGGCCGTGCAGCTCAACGATACCCATCCGAGCCTTGCGGTCACCGAGCTGATGCGCATCCTGGTCGACCTGCACAATTTCCGCTGGGACGAGGCCTGGAAGATTACGGTCGCGACCCTGTCCTACACCAACCACACGCTGCTGCCCGAGGCGCTCGAGACCTGGCCGGTCGAACTGTTCGAGCGGCTGCTGCCGCGGCATCTCGAGATCATCTACCGCATCAATGTGGCCCATCTCGCGCTCGCCGAGGAGCGTTTCCCCGGCGACATCGAGTATCGCGCCTCGGTCTCGCTGATCGACGAGCGCAGCGGCCGCCGCGTGCGGATGGGCCAGCTCGCCTTCGTCGGCTCGCACCGCATCAACGGCGTCTCCGCGATGCATTCCGACCTGATGAAGGAGACCGTGTTCCACGACCTGCATCATCTCTATCCGTCGCGCATCACCAACAAGACCAACGGCATCACGTTCCGCCGCTGGCTGATGCTGGCCAATCCGCGGCTGACCGCGCTGCTGCGCGAAGCCTGCGGCGAGGCCGTGCTCGACGACTTCTCGCTGCTCGAGCGGCTCGAGACCCATTCGAGCGACCTGGAGTTCCAGAAGCGCTTCCGCGACGTCAAGCATCACAACAAGCTGGCGCTGGCAAGGCTGATCGGCGAGCGCAACCACATCAAGGTCGACCCGTCGGCGCTGTTCGACGTGCAGATCAAGCGCATCCACGAATACAAGCGGCAACTGCTCAACATCCTGGAGACGATCGCGCTGTATCACGCGATGAAGGACGATCCGCGGCGCGACTGGGTGCCGCGCGTGAAAATCTTCGCCGGCAAGGCGGCGGCGAGCTACCGCTACGCCAAGCTGATCATCAAGCTGATCAACGACGTCGCCGAGGTCGTCAACAACGACGCTTCGCTCGGCGGCAGGCTGAAGGTCGCCTTTCTCGCCGACTACAATGTCAGCCTCGCCGAGGTGATCATTCCGGCCGCCGATCTCTCCGAGCAGATCTCGACCGCCGGCATGGAGGCGTCCGGCACCGGCAACATGAAGCTCGCACTGAACGGTGCACTGACGATCGGCACGCTCGACGGCGCCAATATCGAGATCCGCGACAATGTCGGCGAGGAGAACATCGCGATCTTCGGCCTCGAGGCCGGCGACGTCATGGTCCGCCGCAAGCAGGGATTGGACGCCAGCGACGCGATCCGCAAATCGCCACGGCTGGAGCGCGCGATCCGCGCCATCGAGAGCGGCGAGTTCTCGCCCGGCGATCCCGCACGCTTCGCCTCGATCGGGCACGCGCTGCGCTACCTCGACCACTACATGGTCTCGGCCGATTTCGATTCCTACTACGACGCGCAGCGCGGCATCGACGCCCGCTGGATGGTAGCGCCGGCATGGACCCGCGCCTCGATCCTCAATGTGGCGCGCATGGCCTGGTTCTCCTCCGACCGCACCATCCGCGAATATGCCGAGGACATCTGGCACGTGCCGATGCATCCGGGTGCCTCGCCGCAGCTCGGCAACCAGCGCGAGGCGAAGGGATAATCCCGGGACGCGGAAATCGATTACGCCCGACGTCATTGAAATCAGCGCAATGCTCGCGATATTGCATGACGAACGTCATTGCTCGTCATTGCGTATGGCGATACGGAAGCGCCAGTCGATATTGAAAGACCTGCATGCTCACCAAGACCCCGCACCTTTTCGATGAAGCAACCGCCGTGACCGCCGGCGACAGCCGCTGGCAGGGACGGACCAGCCCGGACTATTGGGCGTTCGTCGGCCCGTTCGGCGGCTGCACGGCCGCGACCATCCTGCGCGCGCTGATGCAGCATCCGCAGCGCGCGGGTGATCCGCTGGCGCTGACGGTCAACTACTGCGCGCCGGTCGCCGAGGGCGCGTTCGATCTCGATGTCCGCCTGGTCAAGGCCAACCGCTCGAGCCAGCACTGGTCGGTCGACATGACGCAGGGCGGCGGCGAGGTCGCGACACTGGCGACCGCCGTGTTCGCCGAGCGCCGCCCGTCCTGGTCGCACCAACCGGCCGGGTTTCCGGGCGCCGTGCCGTTCGAACATCTGCGGTCCTTTCCAAAGCTCAAGATGACCTGGGCCAACCAGTACGATTTCCGCTTCGCCGAGGGCGAGCCGAAGTTCGCCGGCGGCGGCGGCGCGAAACAGCCGTCGAGCCCCTATTCAAAGCTCTGGATCGCCGACCGTGTGCCGCGCAAGCTCGATGCGCTGTCGCTGATGTCGATGTCGGACGCGTTCTTCGGCCGCGTCTTCCACGCAAGGCACGAGCTGGTGCCGTTCGGCACCGTGTCGCTGACGACCTATTTCCACGCCGACGCGGCCGACCTGGACGCGGAGGATACCACCCGCGTGCTCGCCACCGCCGACGCCAAGAGCTTCCACAAGAGCTACGGCGACCAGCACGGCGAATTGTGGTCGCCGTCCGGCCGGCTGCTCGCGACCACGACGCAGATCGCTTATTTCAAGGCGTAGCCAAATATCCACATTGGTCTGTTACGACCGCATTGCCTATTTCAAGGGTTGAGGGAACATTGGCACGTCGCTTCTGTTCCACACCTTTGGGAGCACTGCTGCATGTCCGAAGCCGACACGTCAAAGCCCTCGCGCATCGCCCTGCTTGGCGTTCCCATCGAGATCGGCGCATCGCAGGCCGGCCCGCTGATGGGACCGGATGCGCTGCGCACCGCGGGCATCGCGCGCCTGCTCGAGCAGCTCGACTTCCAGGTCGATGATCACGGCAACCTTGCGATCCCCGCCGTCGTCGCCGACGGCCCGGTGCCGGCCAACACCAGGTTCTATGACGAGGTGAAGACCTGGACCCGCGCGCTCTCCGAGCGCGCCTATTGGCTGGCGCATTCCGGCGCGATCCCGATCTTCATGGGCGGCGATCACTCGCTGTCGATGGGGTCGATCAACGGCGTCGCGCGCTACTGGCAGGAAAAGGGCCGGCCGCTGTTTGCGTTGTGGGTCGACGCGCATGCTGACTACAACACGCCGGCCACCACCATCACCGGCAACATGCACGGCATGTCGGCCGCGTTCCTGTGCGGCGAGCCCGGTCTCGACGATCTGCTCGGCGGACTGCCGCGCGCCTCGATCCCGCCCGATCAGCTCGACCTGATCGGCACGCGCTCGGTCGATCCGCTGGAGCGCAAGCTGCTGCGGCAGCGCAACGTGTCGATCGCGGACATGCGCCAGATCGACGAGTTCGGCGTCGCCGTGCTCACGCGCCGCGTCATCGAACGCGTCAGGGCGAAGAACGGCGTGCTGCATGTCTCGTTCGATGTCGACTTCCTCGATCCGGCGGTGGCGCCCGGCGTCGGTACCACGGTGCCCGGCGGCGCGACCTATCGGGAAGCCCATCTCATCATGGAGCTGCTGCACGATTCCGGGCTGGTGCGCTCGCTCGACATCGTTGAGCTCAATCCCTTCCTCGACGAGCGCGGCCGCACCGCGCGCGTCGCGGTCGAATTGATCGGCAGCCTGTTCGGCCTGCAGATCACCGACCGGCAGACGCCGAGCAACGCGGTGCTGCCGGAGATGGGGGAGTAGTGGAGCAACACACGCGATGTCGTCCCGGCGAAAGCCGGGACCCATAACCACCGATTGTCATTGTTGCGCACCGGTGGAATGACGAGTCCCAACCACAACATCCGCTGCGGAGTATGGGTCCCGGCCTTCGCCGGGACGACACTGGAGTATGTGGCGCCGTTGGCTGCTCAGCTTGCCGGATCGAAAAGGTGCGCGCTTCGTTGACTGCGTCAAAAATCAAAAAAGCGGCCACGAGGGCCGCCTTTTCAAATCGCGTATCGCTTGCGCGGCTTACTCCGCCGCCAGCTTCACTTCCGGTGCGGCGGCGCGGACTTCGGCGTCGACCTGCGCTTCGAACTTGGCGAAGTTCTTCTGGAACATGCCGACCAGCGCACGCGCGGTCTTGTCGAACTCGACCTTGTCGGCCCAGGTCTTGATCGGATCGAGGATGTGCGGCTCGACGCCCGGCAGCGAGGTCGGCACCGCGAAGCCGAAATACTTGTCGGTGCGGAAGTCGGCGTTGCGGAGCGAGCCGTTCAGCGCCGCGGTGAGCAGCGCGCGGGTCACCTTGATCGGCATGCGGCGGCCGGTGCCGTACTTGCCGCCGGTCCAGCCGGTGTTAACCAGCCAGCAATCGACATTGTGCTTGGCGATCAGCTCGCGCAGCATGTTGCCGTAGACCGACGGATCGCGCGGCAGGAACGGCGAACCGAAGCAGGTGGAGAATTCCGGCTGCGGCTCGTTGCCGAGGCCGCGCTCGGTGCCGGCGACCTTCGCGGTGTAGCCGGACAGGAAGTGATACATCGCCTGCGCCGGCGTCAGCTTGGCGATCGGCGGCATCACGCCGAAGGCGTCGGCGGCGAGCATCACGACGTTCTTCGGATGCGGTGCGCAGCCGGTGCGCGAAGCGTTCGGGATGAAATCGAGCGGATAGGCCGAGCGGGTGTTCTCGGTCTTCGAGCCGTCGTCGAAATCGGGCACGCGATCATTGGCGCCGAGCACGACGTTTTCCAGCACCGCGCCGAAGCGCTTGCTGGCGGCGTAGATTTCCGGCTCGGCCTCGCCCGACAGCTTGATGCACTTGGCGTAGCAGCCGCCTTCGAAATTGAAGACGCCGTCCTCGCTCCAGCCATGCTCGTCATCGCCGATCAGCGTGCGCTTGGGATCGGCCGAGAGCGTCGTCTTGCCGGTGCCGGACAGGCCGAAGAAGATCGCGGTGTCGCCGTCGGCGCCGACATTGGCCGAGCAGTGCATCGGCATCACGCCCTTCTCGGGCAGGTAATAGTTCAGCGTGGTGAACACGCTCTTCTTCATCTCGCCGGCATATTGCGAGCCGCCGATCAGGACGATCTTGCGGGCGAAATCGATCGCGACGACGTTCTCCGACTTGCAGCCGTGACGCTTCGGATCGGCGCGGAAGCTCGGCAGGTCGATGATCGTCAGTTCGGGCACGAAGCTCGCGAGTTCCGACGCCTCGGGACGAATCAGCAGCGTGCGGATGAACAGCGAGTGCCAGGCAAGCTCGGTGAAGACGCGGGTCTTGATGCGATGCTTCGGATCGGCGCCGCCGTGAAGATCTTGCGCGAACAGCGTCATGCCTTCGGCATGCTTGAGGAAGTCGGCATGGAGCGTGGCGAACTGCTCCGAGGTGATCGACTGGTTGCCGGCCCACCACATGTTCTTGTCGGTGAGATCGTCGCGGACCGTGAACTTGTCCTTCGGACTGCGCCCGGTGAACACACCGGTATCCGCGCAAAGCGCGCCATCGGCCGACAGCACCGCTTCGCCATTACGCAGCGAATGCTCGTAAAGCTGAGGTGCGCCATAATTCCAATGCACGCCCTTGAGTTTTTTTAAGCCGAATTTGTCGGCGCCGAAGGCACCGTTATGCACGCCCGTCTCTTGCACGAAGAACCTCCTCGAACCCGCGTATCCTTGTTCGCGCGAATGTCGCTAGTCGCGCCCCGCCGCGGTGACCGTGATCAGAATATAGCCTCTCGGCTTCGGTCCGGCGACCTAATAGTGGGGATCGCCGGGCTTGCCAAGCCAATCGAACGGCTTTTGGCTGATTCCAAGGCAGGCCCATCATCTGGCGCGAATACCGCAGCGCGAAACCCTTTCGTCTTGCTTTCGTTTTCTCATTGTTTTGCCGGCAGTCGGGCGACGTTTCATCGCCTTTCCCGCCGCGCACGGAGCTTTGCGATGCACAAAAAGTGCCAGCCGGCGGGCGGCGCGTTCGCCGATCGAGGCGAACGGCGCGGAGAATGCCGGGTATGCATTTCGCGCTGAGGATGTATCGTTGAGATGAGCCGCCGCGCGTTGACGCAGCGCTGCAGAGCCGAGCATGACCATCGTGTTGCACGCGGCACCACCTGATCGGCATTGAGCTGCAAGTGAGAAGCTGCTGATGAGCAGTTTCGACTGCGCTCAACACACCTTCGTTGAAGCCCGATTGGTGCAACGCTCAACTGCCGTGAACGTTCCGCAACGCGTAGCGTTCGGCGGCGAGGCGATCGCTGACCCCGCGATCGATGATAACGCAATCAGCGTGGTCGCACGCGCGCGTCATCGCGGTCGACATCGCGATCCGGCTGATTTTCGGATGCAGCCGCGCCAGACATTCTTGCATGCAGATCGAGCCAACGGGCGATGACACGACACGCCCGTGCGAAATGATCGCGCTGTCAAATCCGGACCGCGCAATCGCGCCGCCGCAGCCATGCGACACCATGCCTCGCCACAGCCGCAGCGCCGCCGTGAGGACAGGTCTTTCTCCTATCCTTGCTATCCCTTGGCGCGCGCCTCGCCGGCGAGCCGCACCAGCATCTTGCGCAGCTCGGTGCCGGTGGTGACGCGCTCAGGGAAATCCAGCCGCAGCGTGTCGCGGCCGGCCTGCATGTCCATGCCATCCGGATCACAGCCGGTGCAGAGCCAGTCGGCACTTTCCGCGCCGAGCAGCCGCGTCGCGTAAAGGTTCATGGCCTCGCGGTGATCCTCGTTCATATGCGCCACCGCGCCGGGCTCGGCTTCGAGCAGCGCCTCGGCTCCGCCGAGATCGGTCAGGAATTGCGCGGGTTTGAGGTCCACGATGCGGCCGAACCCGGCGACCAGATGGGCACCGCTTGGCTTGATCCGGAAGAACGAGAAATCCTTAAATTCCACAAAGGCTTCCGCTGACGGATGGGCAGCGAGATAGCGCCTTCGGACGAGCTCCCGCCCGGCCTCCCCGACCTCTTCCGCCTTGCCCGCCAGCATGATCCGGGCGCCCTCCAGCGGATCACCCTCGGCGCGCTCGTCCAGCATCAGCGACACCCGGCTATCGGCCAGGACGTTCTTGGTATGCAGCGCCAGCCGGGAAATCAGCAGGATCGGCGAGCCGTCGGGATGGCTGGCCAGATTGACCAGCGAGCAATAGGGATCGCCGGTGCCGGCCATCAACGTGGCGAGGGCGCCCTGGCGGCTGCGGCGGAGCAGCGAGCGGGCAAGGTGGGCAGGATCGAAGTCGGCGGTCGGTTGCATGGGCCTATCGGGTCATTTTATGCGCGAATCGGGTGGGTTCCCTATGAAAAAAGGGCCTTTTCTCATGGTCTAAGGGTGCTATATGGGGACCCATCGCGTGGGTCGCAGAAGCGGATTTTTGCGGAACTCGGTCACACTTCAGCCCAGCTTGCATTGCTCGTTGACCGCGTTCGAAGCCCAATTCTACGGCGCGTCGCCAGAGTGCCCGCCGTCTAAGCCACTCTCATTGTGAAAGCAGCACATGCCCACAATCGCCCTGGTCGACGACGACCGCAACATTCTCACTTCGGTTTCGATCGCGCTCGAAGCCGAAGGCTATCGCATCATGACCTACACGGACGGTGCGTCGGCGCTGGATGGGTTTCGCACGTCGCCGCCCGATCTCGCGATCCTCGATATCAAGATGCCGCGCATGGACGGCATGGAAACGCTGCGCCGGCTGCGCCAGAAGTCCGACCTGCCGGTGATCTTCCTCACCTCGAAGGATGAGGAGATCGACGAATTGTTCGGCCTGAAAATGGGCGCCGACGATTTCATCCGCAAGCCGTTCTCGCAGCGCCTGCTGGTCGAACGGGTCAAGGCCGTACTCCGCCGCGGTCAGCCGAAGGATCCGACCGCCGCGCCGAAGGAGCCGGACGCCCGCGCGCTGGACCGCGGCCTGCTGCGGATGGATCCGGAGCGCCACACCTGCACCTGGAAGAACGAGCCGGTGACGCTCACCGTGACCGAATTCCTGATCCTGCAGGCGCTCGCCACCCGCCCCGGCGTCGTAAAGAGCCGCAACGCGCTGATGGACGCGGCCTATGACGACCAGGTCTATGTCGACGACCGCACCATCGACAGCCACATCAAGCGGCTGCGCAAGAAGTTCAAGGTGGTCGACGACGACTTCGAGATGATCGAGACGCTGTACGGCGTCGGCTATCGCTTCAAGGAAGCCTGATCTGCGCTTCCCGGGCGGCTTGTTAACTGACAGGCTCCGCACGGCTGGGGTAAGCTCGGGCGAACGATTGCTTCGCGGGACGACATCCATACCAACCGGCAGCTTTGCCAGTGCTTGATCGAACGCAGCTCGAGCAAGGCCTGAACACCGAGGACGCGTCACAGCTCCTCGATCAGGACGCCGTTGCCGAAGACGTGGCGCAGGACAAGGGCTGGCGCCGTCCGCTCGGCTGGCTGCGCCGCGCCGGTCAGTTCTTCTTCGCGCTGTCGTTCTCGAGCCTGACGCGCCGTATCGTCTCGCTCAACCTCGCCGGCCTCGTCGCGCTGGTCGCCAGCATCCTCTATCTCTCGCAATTCCGCGCTGGCCTGATCGAGGCGCGCACGCAGAGCCTCCAAGTCTATGCCGAGATCATCTCGGAGGCGATCGCGGCCTCGGCCACCGTCGAAGGCAACACCGTCACGATCGACCCCGATCGCCTGCTCGACCTCAAGCCCGGCGAAAGTTATGGCCAGCCGGATGAATCGGCGGATTTCCCGATCAATCCCGAGCGGGTCGCGCCGGTCCTGCGCCGCCTGATCGCGCCGACCAAGACGCGGGCCCGCATCTTCGACCGCGATGGCGGCCTGATCCTCGACAGCCGCAATCTGTTCGCGCGCGGCGACGTGCTGCGCATGGAGCTGCCGCCGCCGTCGGAGAAGCCGTCGCTCTATGAAAGGACCAAGGCCACCATAAAGACCTGGCTCAACCGCGGCGACCTGCCGATCTATCGCGAACTCGGTCCCGAAGGCGGCAAGGGTTATTCCGAAGTCGCGCAATCGCTCGAGGGCATGAAGGGCAGCGCCGTGCGCGTCACCGAGCGCGGCGCGATCATCGTGTCGGTCGCCGTCCCGGTGCAGCATTTCCGCGCCGTGCGCGGTGCATTGATGCTGACCACGCAGGGCGACGACATCGACCAGCTGGTGATGTCCGAGCGCCTCGCCATCCTCAAGATCGGCGGCGTCGCCTCCGCCGTCATGATCATGCTGTCGCTGCTATTGGCGAGCACGATCGCTGGCCCGGTGCGACGGCTCGCCGACGGCGCCGAGCGCGTCCGCCACCGCATCCAGACCCGCGTCGAGATTCCCGACTTCACCGGGCGCCGCGACGAGATCGGCCATCTCTCCGGCGCGCTGCGCGACATGACCAACGCGCTGTACAGCCGCATCGAGGCGATCGAGATGTTCGCCGCCGACGTTGCCCATGAGCTGAAGAATCCGCTGACCTCGCTGCGCTCCGCGGTCGAGACGCTGCCTTTGGCGCGCAACGACAACAGCCGCGCGCGGCTGCTCGCCGTGATCGAGCATGACGTCAGGCGGCTCGACCGCCTGATCTCCGACATCTCCGACGCCAGCCGGCTCGATGCCGAATTGCAGCGCCAGGACATGGCGCCGGTCGATCTGCGGCGGCTGCTGACGACGCTGACCGGCGTCGCCAACGAGACCAGGCTCGGCCACGACGTCGCCGTCGAAGCCCGCTTCGAGGGCCGCGGACCGACCGATACGCTCTCTGTGCCCGGCCATGATTCACGGCTCGGCCAGGTGATCTCGAACCTGCTGTCGAACGCGCAATCATTCTCCAAGCCGGGCGACAAGGTGCGCATCGTCTGCCGCCGCAACCGCGGCGAGGTCGAGATCGTGGTCGACGATGACGGGCCCGGCATCGGCGAGGACGCGCTGGAGCGGATCTTCGAGCGCTTCTACACCGACCGGCCGCACCAAGGGTTTGGCCAGAACTCCGGCCTCGGGCTTGCGATCTCCAAGCAGATCATTGAAGCCCATGGCGGACGCATCTGGGCCGAGAACCGCGCTGGCCCTGCGGACGCAGACGGCAAGCCCACCATCGCCGGCGCACGCTTCGTGGTCAGGCTGCCGACACTATGAGCGACAATTCAAGCGTGCACGCATCCGCCGTTCTGGTCGGCGAGCGTGCGGTGCTGATCCGCGGCCCGTCGGGCGCCGGCAAGTCGCGTCTGGCCTTTGACCTGATTCTCGCCGGGCGCACCGGAGCGCTTCCGCCGGCCATTTTGGTGGGGGATGACCGTGTCCGTCTCGACACAGCCGGCGAACAATTGTGGGTTCGTCCGGTCCAGCAATTGGCTGGTCTGATCGAGATCCGAGGCCTCGGAATCCGCCATTGTCCGTTCGCAGATGAAGCCGTGGTGGGGCTGATCGTCGACCTCGCCGCTGACGACGCCGAGCGGCTGCCGCCGCCGGAGGCGCTCACGATTCGCCTTAATGGTGCTTTGTTACCGCGAATTCCCGTCGGCGTTGGCTTCCAACCCCTGCCGCTGGTTGTCGCCGCGCTGACGACAACCTGAAAGTTCATGTTCCCGTAATCTTGCGGCCAATTGTGGGAAGGGAATTGGTAACCATATCACATCCACTATCGCGTCGGATTTTGCCGGCGCAGCCTCCCCTCTCTATCGCCAGGAACCGGGAGACTAGCCAAGATGCCCTCTTGCGTAGGGCCTCTGGATGGTCAAAGTGGCGCGTTCGTGCGGTGCACCAAAGGGCGCCCGCGAGGAGTTTCCAATGATTGGTCTAGTGCTGGTGACCCATGGGCGCCTTGCCGACGAGTTCAGAGCGGCGCTCGAACACGTCATGGGTCCGCAGAAACAAATTGAAGCGATTACGATCGGGGCCGAGGACGATTCCGATCTCTGTCGAAGCGACATCATCGAGGCGGTGAACCGCGTCGATAGCGGCGACGGCGTTGCGATCCTCACCGACATGTTTGGCGGCACGCCGTCCAACCTTGCGATCTCCTGCATGAGCCGCCCGAAGGTGGAAGTGCTCGCAGGCATCAACCTTCCCATGCTGGTCAAGCTTGCCAAGGTTCGCGAGGAGCGTTCGCTGCCCGACGCGATCGCGATGGCCCAGGAAGCCGGCCGCAAATACGTCACCATCGCCAGCCGCGTTCTCGCAGGCAAATGAGCGACGAGGCCCCGGGCGGAAATCAGGTCGGCCCGGGCGTGCCAGCGGGCGCCATTTCCCGTGAGCTCCTGATCGTCAACAAGCGCGGCCTGCATGCGCGGGCATCGGCCAAGTTCGTCCAGCTGGTCGAGCGATTCAACGCCGAGATCTGGGTCACCCGCGGCACCGAGACCGTCGGCGGCACCTCGATCATGGGCTTGATGATGCTCGCCGCCGGGCCCGGCACCACGGTCGTGGTCTCAGCAAAGGGCGACGAAGCGCAGCAGGCGCTCGACGCCATCGCCGAACTCGTCGCCAGCAAGTTCAACGAGGAAGGCACGTAAGGCAGTCACCTCTCACCTCGCCCCGCTTGCGGGGAGAGGTCGGATCGCATCGAACGATGCGATCCGGGTGAGGGGTACAGGTCTATCGATAGATCGCCATCGCGGCGAGAGCCCCTCACCCCAACTCTCTAAGAGCGAGCTTCGCTCGTCTCGACCCCGCAAGCGCGGGGCGAGGGAGCGACAGCTACTTCGCCGGCGGCACCAGATAGACCTTCCAGACCGTCGACGGACCGGGATGGCCGTTGAAGAAGCGCATGGTGGTCATCACCAGCGGCTCGGCGTCCTTGGCGTGCTCCGCCATCCACGCCTCGCAGGGCTTCAGGAACACCGGATCGGTGGTGTCGCAGACGCCGATGAAGCCGAGACGCTTGGCTTCGTCGAGCGACGTCAGCCCCGACGACCAGGCTTCGCCCGGCACCAGCGATGCCGGATGATCCGGACTGTAGAACGTCATCGGCTCGCCGATATCGGACCGCGCGACGACCACGGCCCAGCGCGAATGGAATCTGTCCTGCCAGGTCTGGGTGAGTTCGCGCGCGAGCTCGGAGCGCGCGGCGTAGGTCGAGCCGCCGACATGGTTGGACGCGATCTCCTGCGTGGCGATGCTGGGCGCGGCGATCAGCGTGGCGATCGTGGCCACGAACCAGATCGCGGTGATCGAGAACAGCGCCATGCGCGGGAAGCGAAGCGAGGGAATCGCGACCAGCGCAAGCGGCACCAGGAAGAACAGCGGGATGCCCCAATCGGTCTTGATATAGACGGTGAACGCCAGCGCGCCGAGCGGCGGCCCGATCGCGACGATCAGCTGGATGATCCAGACGTTGAGCGCCTGCGGAAGGTTGACGGCGGGATTGGGTCCGCGCGACCAGACCCGCGCCAGCACGTCCGACGGCCGCCACGGCACCGAGCCCAGCAGCAGCGCCACCAGGCCCAGCACGACGGGAATCGCGAGCAGCCCGACATTGTGTACGACATAGCCGATCACGAGCTGCACATTGAGTGCGCGGCTCGACAGCGCGTAGACGTCACCGGCATAGGTGAACGGCACGAAGTCCACCTCCTCCAGCCACACCAGGTGCGGGATCATCGCCACCGCCATCGTGCCGATCGCAACCCATGGCGCCGGCGAGCGCAGGAATTGCGTCCGTTGCGGATGGATCAGCGCGGCCAGCCCGACGGCGCCGATCATCGTCACCACCCAGTACTTGGTCATCAGCGCCAGCATGCCGGCAAAGCCGAGCCAGAGACCCGATTTGAAGCTGCGCTTCTCGAACGCGTTCAGATAGGCCAGCACCAGCAGCGGCAGCGGCACCAGCTGCGCGAGATCGGCGTTGTATTTGAAGCCCTTGAAATTGAAGATCGGGTAGAGCGCGAGCATCACCACCATGAAGAACGCGCGACGGCGATCGACGACGCGCAGCGCGATCAGCCAGCACACCACCAGCGCGAAGCTGACCGTCGTCATCGCAAGCGCATAGGTCGACCAGTTGGTGACGGGAAAAATCCTGAACCAGACCCCGGCGATCCAGCCCGACAGCGGCGGGTGCTTGCCATAGCCGAGCAGGAAGCGCTGGCCCCAGGCATAGGCTTCCGCAACATCCATATGGATGTCCTGTGCGGCCTTGAGCTTGACCAGGATCAGCGTCCACAGCACCGCATGAACCAGCGCGAAGCCGATCACGAACCACAGGCTGGTCCTCGGATCGGTGGCGCGCGAGGCGATCCAGGCGGCGATCCGCCGGATCGTCAGCTTACGGTTGGTGCGCCGGGCGGCGGGGAGCGTGGAGGCGGTCGACATGGCCTGTGCCTGAGGCATGCCCCGGAAAAGTGGAAAGCGGTTTCCCGGAAGGATCATGCCCGAATGGAAGCGGAAGCGCGATGAGTGCTCATCCGCATTTCAGCGCGCTTTAGCGCGTTTTTGTGGCCAGTGAAATCAGCTTGGCGTGAGAACGCCTCCAGCCAGCGGATTCACTTTCGGGGAAATCCGGCCGGTGCTCGAAATGCATGGTATCGTAGTGACGCCGCTTGCCGCCCCGAATGAATCCGTGGCGCTCGAAGATGCCGACGATCCCGGCCGCATCCAGTTGTTGCAGGGGATGGTCTTGCCTTTGCCGGCCCACAGCCGGTCATCCCGAACTTTCAGGTTGAGGTCGATGGCGGCGGCGTAGCCGTGCATGCTCATCCGCCCGGTGTCGGCGACGCGAAAGACGATTTTCGGGCCGCCGAACCTGGCAGGAACATGCCCGGGAATCGGTCACGGCAACCCAGCCGGAAACGGCGCCGTGATTCGTCGTCACACCGCTGCAAAATACCGCAATTTGGTTGCCCGCGCGGGGGTGCGGATGCTATCCCGCGCCCATGACAACTGCCCCGATTTCGAACATCCGCAACTTCTCCATCGTCGCCCATATCGACCATGGCAAATCGACCCTTGCCGACCGCCTGATCCAGATGACGGGCGGCCTGTCGGATCGTGAAATGGCGGGCAAGGAGCAGGTGCTCGATTCGATGGATATCGAGCGCGAGCGCGGCATCACCATCAAGGCGCAGACCGTCCGGCTGAACTACCGCGCCAAGGACGGCAAGGATTACATCTTCAACCTGATGGACACGCCCGGCCATGTCGACTTCGCCTACGAGGTCTCGCGGTCGCTGGCGGCCTGCGAGGGTTCCCTGCTCGTGGTTGACGCCAGCCAGGGCGTCGAGGCGCAGACGCTCGCCAATGTCTATCAGGCGCTCGACAACAATCACGAGATCGTGCCGGTCCTGAACAAGGTCGACCTGCCCGCGGCCGAGCCCGAGAAGGTCAAGCAGCAGATCGAGGACGTGATCGGCATCGATGCGTCCGACGCCGTGATGATCTCGGCCAAGACCGGCGTCGGCGTGCCTGACGTGCTGGAAGCGATCGTCACCCGCCTGCCGCCGCCGAAGGGCGACCGCGACGCGACCCTGAAGGCGTTGCTGGTCGACAGCTGGTACGACGTCTATCTCGGCGTGGTCGTCTTGATCCGCGTCGTCGACGGCGTGATGAAGAAGGGGAGCCGCATCCGCATGATGGGCACCGGCGCGGCCTACGATATCGAACGCGTCGGCTTCTTCACGCCGAAGATGGAGCAGGTCGAGGAGCTCGGCCCCGGCGAGATCGGCTTCATCACCGCGGCGATCAAGGAAGTTGCCGACACCCGCGTCGGCGACACCATCACCGATGACAAGAAGCCGATCAGCGAGATGCTGCCGGGCTTCAAGCCGGCGATTCCGGTCGTGTTCTGCGGCTTGTTTCCGGTCGACGCCAACGACTTCGAAACGCTCCGCGCGGCGATGGGCAAGCTGCGGCTCAACGACGCAAGCTTCTCCTACGAGATGGAAACCTCCGCCGCGCTCGGCTTCGGCTTCCGCTGCGGTTTTCTCGGCCTGCTGCATCTGGAAATCATCCAGGAGCGGCTGTCGCGCGAATTCGACCTCAATCTGATCGCGACCGCGCCGAGCGTGATCTACAAGATGAAGCTGACCGACGGCACCGAGCTCGAGATCCACAACCCGGTCGACATGCCCGACGTGGTCAAGATCGCCGAGATCGAGGAGCCGTGGATCGAGGCGACGATCCTCACGCCCGACGAATATCTCGGCAGCGTCTTGAAGCTGTGCCAGGACCGCCGCGGCTCGCAGAAGGAGCTCACTTATGTCGGCTCCCGCGCGATGGTGAAATACGACCTGCCGCTCAACGAAGTGGTGTTCGACTTCTACGATCGCCTGAAGTCGGTCTCCAAGGGCTACGCCTCGTTCGACTATCATCTGACCGACTACAAGCCGGCCGATCTGGTCAAGATGCAGATCCTGGTCAACGCCGAGCCGGTCGACGCGCTGTCGATGCTGGTGCATCGCACCCGCGCCGAGGGCCGCGGCCGCGCCATGGTCGAGAAGATGAAGGAGCTGATTCCACCGCACATGTTCCAGATCCCGATCCAGGCGGCGATCGGCGGCAAGGTGATCGCGCGCGAAACCGTCCGCGCGCTGCGCAAGGACGTCACCGCGAAGTGCTACGGCGGCGACATCACGCGCAAGCGCAAGCTTCTGGAGAAGCAGAAGGAAGGCAAGAAGAAGATGCGGCAGTTCGGCAAGGTCGACATCCCGCAGGAAGCCTTCATCGCCGCGCTCAAGGTGGACAGCTGAGGCGGCGCTACCGGCGCGACTGTTGCCCATTCTTGTCCCAGCAACAAAACGCACCATGATTTGAATCGCCACTGCATCGCGCTCCGACTAGACTGCGATCATGTTGCGCATCCTGTTCCTCCTTATCGTCATCCTCGCACTGCTGCAGCCGGACCTGAGCTCCGCCGCCTCCTCGAAGAAGCGGCACGGCACCCGCTGGCACGGCTATGGCTTCCTGCCCGGCTACCGGCAGCCGCCGAACCAAACCATTCCGGTGTTCGGCCCGCGCGGCGCCGCCCGCGGCTACCCGGACTATTCGCCGCAATATTGGTATGGCGGGGATTGGTACTATTTCGGCCGCCCCGGATTCTACCGCGGCCGCTACAATGGCGGCAGTTTTGGCCCGTGCTGGACCTGGACGCCGATCGGGCGCGCCTGGCAGTGCGGCTAGAGCGTTTTCGAGCGAAGTGGCTCCGGTTCGCGTGAAGAAAACGCGTCAAAGCAAGAATCTAGAGCCCCGTTCCGATTCTATCGGAACGGAAAAGGCTCTAGCCGCACCTCGCTGCGACATCTTGCGCATGCAACGCACAATCCGCTGATCCCGGAATGAGAGGCATGTTGCCCGTCATGTTGCCCCTGGACCTCAGATAGGCCAGCATCCTCCCTGCGCGCACCACAACAAACAACAGCGCCGGGGAAACGCATGAGCAAGGCCGCTCGGTTGGACTATGGCTGGGTCGTCGTCGGCGCGGGCGCGCTGATGACCTGCGTCGGCTTCGGCACCATGCTGTCGCTCGCGGTGTTCCTGCAGCCGATCTCGGATGCGATGGGCTGGTCGCGCGCCGGCGTCTCGGCGGCGGCGACGCTGGATTTCCTCTGCATGGGTTTTGCGGCGTTCGCCTGGGGCGCGCTGTCCGACCGCTTCGGTACCCGCATCGTGGTGCTGGCGGGCAGCCTGTTGCTCGGGCTTGGCCTCGTGACGGCAAGCCAGGCGCAGAGCCTGTGGCAATTCCAGCTCTGCTTCGGCGTGCTGATCGGGATCGCCGCCGGCAGCTTCTATGCGCCGATGATGGCGCTCGCCAGCGCCTGGATCGACAAGCATCGCAGCCTCGCGGTCGCGCTGGTGTCGGCCGGCATGGGCGTATCGCCGCTGACCGTCGCGCCGTCCGCGAGCTGGCTGATCACGGCCTATGACTGGCGCTTTGCGATGTTCGTGATCGGCATCGCCGCATGGGCGTTGCTGATCCCCGCATCGTTCCTGGTGCGCCCGGCGCCGCAGGGAACGGACGTCGCAATCCCGACCGCCGCGAACGTGCCGCAAACTGAATGGACCGCGGCGCAGGCGCTGCGCACGCCGCAATTCATCACGCTGGCACTGGCGCATTTCGCCTGCTGCGCGGCGCATTCGGGACCGATCTTCCACATGGTGTCCTACGCCATGGTGTGCGGCATCGCGCCGCTCACCGCGGTCACAGTCTACAGCCTCGCCGGCTTCTCCGGGCTCGGCGGCCGGCTGCTGCTCGGCGTGCTCGCCGACCGGCTCGGCGCCAAGCCGGTCCTGGTCGGCGGCCTCCTGGTGCAGGCGCTGTCGATCGCGACCTATCTCGCGGTGGCGCAGCTCGGCGAGTTCTACGCGCTGTCTGTCGTGTTCGGGCTGGCCTATGGCGGAGTGATGCCGCTCTACGCCGTGCTGGTGCGCGAGTTCTTCGGCGCGCGCATCATGGGCACGGTGTTCGGCGCGGTGTCGGCCTTCGCGAGCCTCGGCATGGCGCTCGGGCCGTGGGCCGGCGGTTACGTGTTCGACACGTTCCACGGCTATACGTGGCTGCACGCCGGTTCCTTTGCGATCGGCCTCGCCGCGGTCGCCGTGGCGCTGAGTTTCTCGACCAAGCGCCAGCCGTCGCTCGATCTCGGCCGCGCCGCCGCCTGAGCGCGGCTGCATTCGTCACACTCGCGCGCACCGGCACAGCGGATGGATAGCTGATCTGCATCGGCGCCGTCCTGCCTTGCCTTCCCTTGCCCTCTCCTGCCGAATGAGCCACCATCGCCCGGCCTGCCCAACAAGAATGACAGAAGGCGCCGAGGACACGCATGAACAAGCCGCAGGGATTCGACCTTGTCGAGCGGGCGCGCGCGCTGGCGCCGCTGATCACGAGTGAAGCCGACGAGATCGAACGGACACGGCGACTGACGCCATCCGTCACCGCGGCACTGGTCGAGAACGGGCTGTATCGCGCGCTGCTGCCGAAGCGTTTTGGCGGCGCCGAGGCGACACTGGACGCCTTCATGCAGATGCAGGAGGAGATCGCCAAGGCCGATGCATCGACCGCCTGGTGCCTCGGCCAGTGCAGCGTCTGCGCCATGACCGCGGCCTATCTCGAACCCGACGCAGCTAACGAGATCTTCAACACCACGCCCGGCATCCTCGCCTGGGGCGCTATCGCCCATGAGGTGCGCGCCGAGCCCGGCGGCTATCGCGCCAGCGCGCGCTGGGATTTCGCCTCGGGCTCGCGGCAGGCGAGCTGGCTCGGCGCCCATGTCCGCGTCGTCGAGGACGACGGCTCACCGCGCAAGAAGGCCGACGGTTCGCCGGAGATCCGCACCATCCTGTTCCCGATGTCGTCAGCGACAATGTATGACGTCTGGGACGTGATCGGTCTGAAAGGCACCGGCACCGATTCCTACTCGGTCGACAACCTCTTCATTCCGGAGCAGTTCGCCGCGCTGCGCGACGATCCCGCCGCGTGCCGCGAGCCGGGGCCGCTCTACAAGCTCTCCACCAACATGGTGTTCAGCATGGGCTTTGCCGCCACCTCGCTCGGCGTCGCGCGCGCCATGCTGGACGCGGCGACCGAGCTTGCCCGCGGCAAGACCCCGCAAGGCCTCAAGGCGATGCGCGACAACAATGCCGTGCAGGGCCAGATCGGGCGCACCGAGGCCAGCCTGCGCGCCGCGCGCGCCTATCTGTACGCGACGGCCCACGAGGTCTGGAACGATCTCGTCCGCGGCGACCCGATCACCGAGGCACATCGCGTCGCGATCCGCATCGCCTCGACCTGGACCATCCACCAGTCGGCCGCAGTGGTCGACATCGCCTATCACATGTCGGGGGCAACGGCGGTGTTCGCCAAGAATCCGTTCGAGCGACGGTTTCGCGACATGCACGCAATCGCGCAGCAGATCCAGGCCCGCGACACCCAGTACGAGGACGCCGGCAAGGCGATTTTGGCAGGCAATCTCGGCGCTCCGCCGACCGCGCGCTAAAGCATGATCCGGAAAAGTGCGAAGCGGTTTTCCGAAAAGATCATGTCGGTTTTGGGCCCAACAGTGGGCATGACGACTGGCGGCCCTCGCAATCTGAATTCTGTCCCCGACTGTGCAAAATGGATTCTGTCGACTGCCCGGATTTTTCAGCGGTGCGGTAACGCATTGAGCTCGCAGAGGGCAGCCGTCGCGCTTGGTACAGCCAAAATTCGCAATCTTGGTGCTGTTTTATGAGCAGGCGCAGCGCATCTATTCGTTCGTACTAAGCAACCGAACTGCCTTGGCAGTTCTTGGTTAGTCGGCGCGTCCGCGCGCTCTGCAGCAGTTCCACCAAGAGACAAGGAGTATTCCCATGAAGGCCATCGTTGTAACGGACCAAGCCGCGGGAACGGCCGGGATGAAGCTGGTGGACCGGCCCGAGCCGCAGGCAGCGATAAACGACGTCGTCGTTCAGGTTTATGCGTCGAGATTTGTCCCGACTGAGCTGGCGTGGCCCTCGACCTGGACCGATCGCCTCGATCGTGACCGAACACCGTCGATCCCGGGGCACGAGCTGGCCGGAGTGGTCACCGCTCTCGGATATGGCACTACAGGGCTATCGGTGGGACAGCGGGTGTTCGGTCTAGCGGACTGGTATCGCGACGGCACGCTGGCCGAGTATGTGGCGATCGAGGCGCGCAACCTCGCGCCGCTACCGGGCGACGTCGACTTCACAATGGGCGCAAGCCTTCCGGTCTCGGGCCTGACGGCATGGCAAGGACTATTTCAGCACGGCCGCCTCCAGGCGGGGCAGAGTGTCCTCGCACACGGCGCGGCCGGCGCAGTCGGGTCGATGGTGACGCAACTCGCGCGAGAGGCCGGCGCGTATGTGATCGGCTCCGGGCGGTCCGCCGACCGTCAGACTGTGCTCGACTTCGGCGCGCAGGAGTTCGTCGATCTCGACAACGACGCCCTTGAGGACGTCGGCAAAGTCGATCTGGTGTTCGACGTCATTGGCGGTGAAATCCAGAAGCGGTCGGCAAAACTGATTCGAGGCGGAGGAATGCTGGTGACGGTCGTTGGGCCGGCCGGGGCGCGACCTTCCGACGGCCTGGCGGTCGACTTCGTCGTCGAGTCCGATCGTTCCCAACTGAGTGAGATCGTCCGGCGGGTGCGGGACGGACGCCTGCGGACAAACATCGGCAACGTCTCGACTCTCGACGAGGCCGTCGCTGCCTTGAATCCGACCGGTCGACGCAAAGGGAGTACGATCATCCGCGTTCGCCCCTGAGTGACACATGCCTATTGATGCGCGCAGCCGGCCGGCCCTGTCAGGCCAGACGTTGAACAGTACGAAAGTAGCACCGGCGGCCATGGTCGCGGCACGAATACCGGCGGCGCAACATCCGGTTGTTAAGCTTTTTCTGAGACTTTGCGGGCGGCGCTAATGCCTGGAGTTTCGCTGGTCCCATGTTCACGCTTCGATCGATTGCCGCCCGCCTGATTCTGGCGATTTCGCTGACTGTCGCAGTCGCCTGCGCCATCCTCGGCGGCTTCTCCATCAGCCAGCAGCGGGCGCTGACGCGGCTCGCGCTCGATCAGCAGCTCAAGCTGCAATATGACAGCGTGATTGCAGCGATCGACTACGAGGGGCGCGCGGCGCTCGCGGTCTCGGCGGTCATCGCCGCCTTGCCGCCGGTCGAGGACGCCATCGCCAAGGGCGACCGCGACGGCCTCGGAAAGCTGCTCGGCGCCTCCTGGGCGTCGATGAAGGCGCAGGGCATCCCGCTGATCTCGTTCTGGCAGCCCCCGGCGACCAGCTTCTACCGGGTCCATGCGCCGAAGACTTTCGGCGATGACGCCACGACGCGGCGCACGACGGTGGTGGAATCGAACAAGACCGGCAAGCCGATCGTCGGCGTCGAGCCCGGCCGCGAGGCGCTTTCGATCTTCGGGATGACCCCGATCATGCACGAGGGCAAGACGCTGGCCAATGTCGACGTCGGCGCCGCCTTCGGCAAGGAATTCGTCGACCGCGCCAAAAAGCGCTTCGGCATCGACCTTGCGGTGCATTCCTTCGACGGCCAGAGCTTCAAGCGGCTGTCCTCGACCTTCGGCGATACCGTGGTCGCGACCCAGGACGAGCTCAAGCGTGTGATGAACGGTGCGGCCCTGCTGCGCGACGCCGTTCTCGACGGCCATGCGGTGGAGCTCTATCTCGGCCAGATCAAGAACTACGCCGGCGAACCGGTCGCCGTGCTCGAGATCGTCAAGGACACCAGCGACTATGAAGCCGCCGCGGCAAGCGCGCAGCGCAATCTGATCCTTGGCGTGGTCGCGATCATGGCCGCCGCCGTGCTGCTCGCGTTCCTGCTCGGCCGTGGCCTGTCGCGGCCGCTCACCGCGATCACCGCGGTCATGAACCGCCTGTCCAGCGGCGACACCAGCGTCACCATACCCGGCAGCGAGCGCCGCGACGAGCTCGGCACGATGGCGAAGGCGGTCGACGTGTTCCGCCGCAGCATGGTCGAAACCTCCTCGCTGCGCGAGGCGCAGGAGGCCGACAAGGTGAAGGCGGAGGCCGACAAGCAGGCCTTGCAGCGGCAGATGGCCGATCGTTTCGAAGCCGACGTCAAGGGCATGGTCGCCGCCGTCGCGCGGTCCTCGGGCGACATGCAGCGCGTCGCGGGCGAGATCACCGCCAGCGTCAACGGCGCCTCCGAACGGACCTCGGCGGCAGCCGCCGCGTCCGAGGAAGCCTCGGCCAGCGTCAACGCGGTCGCCGCCGCAACCGAGGAGCTGGCGTCCTCGATCACCGAGATCGGCCGCCAGGTCACCCATTCCAGCCGCGTCGCCGACAGCGCCGTGACCAAGGCCATGGAGACCACCGAGATGGTGACGAGCCTCGCCGCATCGGCAGAGAAGATCGGCGACGTGCTGCGCCTGATCAGCGCGATCGCGAGCCAGACCAATCTGCTGGCCCTCAATGCCACCATCGAGGCGGCGCGCGCCGGCGAGGCCGGCCGCGGCTTTGCCGTGGTCGCCGCCGAGGTGAAGGACCTCGCGAGCCAGACCGCGAAGGCGACCGAGGAGATCGCCGGCCAGGTCGGCGCGATCCAGTCCGCCACCGGCAACTGCGTCAGCGCGATCGGCGACATCAGCGGCACCATCCGCGAGATCTCGGGTATCGCCACCGCGATCGCGGCCGCCGTCGAGCAGCAGGACTCGGCGACGCGGGAGATCGCCCGCAGCGTGCAGCAGGCGTCCACCGGGACCGTCGAGGTCTCCGCCAATATCGCGGGCGCGAGCGAGGCCGCCAGCCAATCCCGCGCCCTCACCGGCAATGTGCTGGATACGTCCGGCCAGCTCGGCGATCACGCCGCCGCGCTGTCGCACAGCGTCGACACCTTCCTCGCCGGACTGCGCAACGCCGCCTGAGCGGCGGCGCCGGGCTTCAAGTCATGGCCAGGGCAGCACGGGCGGCGGAGCGGACCGGTCGGACTTGTCGTCCGGCCGAGCGTCGACCCGCCCCCAATCGCGCATGAACGGCATCTTCAGCAGGCCGCGCAGCGACTGCTTCTCGGGATCATCGAAGCCGTCGAGGCCATAGCGCAGCTCCGCGAAGCGTGGACCACGATTATAGGTGCCGCCGAGCCGGTCCCAGATCGAGAGCAGGTTCGAATAATTGCTGTCGGTCTCCGGCTGATGACGCGAATGATGCATCTTGTGCATGTTCGGCGTCACGAAGACGAGCCGCAGCCAGCGGTCGAGCCGCTCGGGCAGGCGGATATTGGCGTGCTCGAATTGGGCGTTCAGCGCCGACAGCGTCAGATAGGTAACCAGCACCCAGGCCGGCGTACCGAACACGAAGACGCCGGCGATGTGCCAGCCGATCCGCCACAGCGTCTCGCCGGGATGCTCGCGGAACGTCGTGGTGACGTCGACGAAGCGATCGGCATGGTGCATGCGATGGAAGCGCCACATCCAGCCGAGCTTGTGCATGGAGACGTGGGCGAAATAGGCAAACAGGTCGAGCCCGATGATGCCGAGCAGGAGCTGGTTCAGGGGTGACAGGCCGAGCCAGTGCGACAGGCCGAATTTCGCATCCAGCGTCCATTGCGCGGCCAGCGGCGACAGCGGGCTGAGCAAAAGGTTCACGCCGACGAAGATCACGGTGATGGCGGCGTTGCGGCCGATATTGCGCATCCGGTCGCTGCGGCCGTAGCTGAACAGCGGAAACGCGGCCTCGAACAGCAGCACGATCGCGAACGACGCGAGCAGGAACGCGATCCGCGCGCCGGTCGACGGCAGCTCGACATGAGCCATCTCAGCCGCGCCCGGATGCCACAGAAGCTTTGCAAAGCCGATCATGCCGTCAGCCTCCCCTCTTTACAAAACGAATATTCGTTCTTTATAATGGCAACGAATGATCGTCAAGCCCGCCGCATCGGCCGGCCGCGACCTGACAAGGACCGACTATGCCGAAGGTGAAACCCGAGACGCTCGCGATCCGTCGCGAGGAGATTCTGCAGGCCGCGGAGATCTGCTTTGCCCGCCAGGGATTTCACCAGACCACGATCCAGGACGTGATCAAGCAGTCCGGGCTCAGCGCCGGCTGCATCTACGGGCATTTCACGGGCAAGGAGGAGCTGATCCAGGCGATCGGCGAAAGCCGCCATGGCCGCGACAGCGCGCTGCTGGCGCTCAAGGGTCCACCGGACGATGTGTTGCAGAGCCTGCGCTCGATCGCCCGCGGCTTTCTCGGCGACCTGCAGAAGGAAGAAGGCCTGCGCGCCCGCCGCGTCGCGTTGCAGCTCTGGGCGGAGGCGCTGCGCGACGACGTGGTCCGCGACCAGGTGCTGAGCGGAATCCGCCAGCCGATCGCCCTGATCGTGGACCTGCTGCGGCGCGGCCAGAAGAGCGGCGCGATCGACCGCGGCGTGCAGCCGCGCGGCGCGGCGCGGGCAATGGTCGCGATGTTTCAGGGCATCGTGCTGCAACGGCTGTGGGGCGAAACCGTCTCGACCGCGGAAGCGATGCACGCCTTCGACATCTTCCTTGCCGGCCTTGCCGCCAGGCGCTGACGGGGGATGCGGTGATCGTCCCCGACCTCCTCGCCGGCATCGGCGCGGGCCTCGCCGGCGGTCTGACCGCCGGGCTGCTCGGCGTCAGCCCCGGCGGCGGACTGGTCGTTTTCTCGATGCTACTGCTCGGCGCCGGCCAACATGTCGCGCAAGGCATCTCGCTGGTCGCGCAGGTGCCGCCGACCAGCCTCACGGGGATCCGGCGCTATTGGCAGAGCGGCAACCGCACCCCATTGCGCTGGATCGCGCTGCTGACATTCGGCTTTGTCGCCGGCGGCGCGGCCGGCGCACTCGCCGCCAACCATGTCGCCGAGCCCGCGCTGCGCTGGACCTATATGGCCTATCTCGTCGTGCTCGACGCGATGCTGATCCTGCGCGGCGGACGCGACCAGGCGAAGCACGACGACAAAGTCACCGCGCGCGAAATATCCTGGCCGGCGCTGCTCATTGTCGGGCTGCTGGCGGGCCTGTCGTCGGGCTTTCTCGGCATCGGCGGCGGACTGGCGACCGTGGTGGGCTTAAGCGCCGTGCTCGGGGTGCCGCAGCATCAGGCGCAGATGGCAAGCCTCGTGATGTCGCTGATCCCGACCACGATCCCCTCGGCCTGGATCTATTGGAGCGAGGGCTCGCTGGCGTCCTGGCCGGTGCTGGCGGGCGTGATCGTCGGCCTGCTGGCCGGCACCGATCTCGGCGCCCGCGCCGCCAACCGCATCGACCGCGCGCGGTTACGCAACGCGATGATCGTCTTCGTCTCGCTGATGGCGGTCTATATGACCTTCAAGGCGCTGTGGTAGATAGATATAGGTACGTCCTCCTCACGGAGCCCACCATGCGCAAGCCGCCAGCATCGACCAGCAAGGCGGCGCGACGGCCGCACGCTAAACCGGCAGCTGCGCTGTTCGACACGTACCCTGCCCCGGTCAGAGCCAAGCTGCTGGCGCTGCGGCGGCTGATCTTCGAGACCGCGAAGGCAACCAAGGGCGTCGGCGCGCTGGAAGAGACATTGAAGTGGGGCCAGCCGAGCTACCTCACGCCGGAGACCGGCAGCGGCAGCACGGTCCGGATTGATCAGGTGAAGCCGGCTGCCGACCAGGTCGCGGTCTACTTCCACTGCCAGACCAATCTGGTCGAGACCTTCCGCGAACTCTATCCCGAGCTCAGCTACAGCGGCAACCGCGCCATCCTGCTCGATGTCGCGGGCAAGCTGCCGGAGCCCGCGCTGCGCCACTGC
Source organism: Bradyrhizobium sp. USDA 4504 (assembly GCF_054063995.1). Classification (NCBI taxonomy): domain Bacteria; kingdom Pseudomonadati; phylum Pseudomonadota; class Alphaproteobacteria; order Hyphomicrobiales; family Nitrobacteraceae; genus Bradyrhizobium; species Bradyrhizobium sp. USDA 4504. The sequence continues at coordinate 6,568,538 of NZ_JBSSGV010000001.1, forward strand.
GTGGCGCTGGCGCTGACTTATCATCTCAACAAGAAAGAATCGTAGGGCGTGAAGGCGACGGCGGTGCGCTCCCTCTCCCCGTTCTTACGGGGAGAGGGTTGGGGTGAGGGGCCGTCTCCGCACATTCGGTAATAGCTGCGTTCGCGGAGAATCCCCCTCACCCGGATCGCATCTGATGATGCGATCCGACCTCTCCCCGCACGCGCAGGGGTGTCCGGGGAATGATTCACTGTGTCGCGGTGCATGCTCGGCAGGACCGAGGCAAATCGGTCTTTTCTGGTTGTCGAGACACAGAGGGCCGAGCATGCGATATCGCGGTAGCATTTTTGGAAGGCTGCTTGAACCGATCAATCGACGGCAGTTTCAGACGGTTGTGGATCGTCTGGACGGGGATGCCTACGACAAGTCGTTCAGGAGCTGGGATCATCTGGTGGCGCTGATCTATGCCCAGCTTAGCGGCAACAGCAGTCTGCGCGGGGTGGTGACTGGCTTCAACGCCAATTCGCAGCATCACTATCACTTGGGAACCGGCAAGCTGTCGCGCTCGACGTTGTCCGATGCCAATGCCCGCCGTCCGATCGGCATTTTCGCGCAAACCTTTGCGGCGCTGTCGGCGATGGCGCGTCGCCAGCTGCGGAGTGAAGGCATGGAGATGGTGCGTCTGATCGACGCCAGTCCGATCCCGCTCGGCAAGGTCTGCAGTTGGGCGACGTGGAACGGCCGCATCCGCGGCATGAAGCTGCATGTCGTCTACGACCCAAGGAGCGATGTCCCGACCTGCGTCGAGATGACGGCCGCGAACGTCAATGACATCGAGATCGGCCGACAGACCCCAATCCAGCCCGCCACCACCTATGTGTTTGACAAGGGCTATTGCCGTTTCGACTGGTGGCAGAAGATCAATGATAGCAAGGCTTTGTTCGTTACCCGGGCGAAGACGAGCATCCGTCTTCGCTCGCTCAGGCATCGCGCCATCCGCAAGCGTAACGGGGATGGCTTCGAAATCCTTGCCGATGACGAGGTGAAGCTCACCAGCAAGGGCGATTCGCGCCTTCCAATCCCGCTCCGCCGCATCAAGATCAGACGCGAGAAAGGCGGCAAGATCACACTCCTGACCAACGACCTTGCCCGTAGCGCCGTCGAGATCGCCGCCCTCTACAAGAGCCGATGGCAAATCGAGCTGCTGTTCCGCTGGATCAAGCAGCATCTCGATATTCGCAAGTTCCTCGGCGCCAACGACAACGCGATCCGCCTTCAGGTGCTCGCTGCGATGATTGCCTACCTGCTGCTGCGCATCGCCGCTCACACCAACTGCATCAAAATGCTCCCGCTCAGGTTCGCCGAACTCGTCGGCCAGCTCCTGCTCACGCGTCGATCCCTCGCTGCCATCGACAAACCTCCGCCCATCAACCCCAGCCGTCGGAAATCAACCATCTCACCTGACCAGATGGAGCTCCGCTATGCCTGAATTTCCCCGGACACCCCTGCCGCACGCGGCAGGGGTGTCCGGGGAATGATTCACTGTGTCGCGGTGCATGCTCGGCAGGACCGAGGCAAATCGGTCTTTTCTGGTTGTCGAGACACAGAGGGCCGAGCATGCGATATCGCGGTAGCATTTTTGGAAGGCTGCTTGAACCGATCAATCGACGGCAGTTTCAGACGGTTGTGGATCGTCTGGACGGGGATGCCTACGACAAGTCGTTCAGGAGCTGGGATCATCTGGTGGCGCTGATCTATGCCCAGCTTAGCGGCAACAGCAGTCTGCGCGGGGTGGTGACTGGCTTCAACGCCAATTCGCAGCATCACTATCACTTGGGAACCGGCAAGCTGTCGCGCTCGACGTTGTCCGATGCCAATGCCCGCCGTCCGATCGGCATTTTCGCGCAAACCTTTGCGGCGCTGTCGGCGATGGCGCGTCGCCAGCTGCGGAGTGAAGGCATGGAGATGGTGCGTCTGATCGACGCCAGTCCGATCCCGCTCGGCAAGGTCTGCAGTTGGGCGACGTGGAACGGCCGCATCCGCGGCATGAAGCTGCATGTCGTCTACGACCCAAGGAGCGATGTCCCGACCTGCGTCGAGATGACGGCCGCGAACGTCAATGACATCGAGATCGGCCGACAGACCCCAATCCAGCCCGCCACCACCTATGTGTTTGACAAGGGCTATTGCCGTTTCGACTGGTGGCAGAAGATCAATGATAGCAAGGCTTTCTTCGTTACCCGGGCGAAGACGAGCATCCGTCTTCGCTCGCTCAGGCATCGCGCCATCCGCAAGCGTAACGGGGATGGCTTCGAAATCCTTGCCGATGACGAGGTGAAGCTCACCAGCAAGGGCGATTCGCGCCTTCCAATCCCGCTCCGCCGCATCAAGATCAGACGCGAGAAAGGCGGCAAGATCACACTCCTGACCAACGACCTTGCCCGTAGCGCCGTCGAGATCGCCGCCCTCTACAAGAGCCGATGGCAAATCGAGCTGCTGTTCCGCTGGATCAAGCAGCATCTCGATATTCGCAAGTTCCTCGGCGCCAACGACAACGCGATCCGCCTTCAGGTGCTCGCTGCGATGATTGCCTACCTGCTGCTGCGCATCGCCGCTCACACCAACTGCATCAAAATGCTCCCGCTCAGGTTCGCCGAACTCGTCGGCCAGCTCCTGCTCACGCGTCGATCCCTCGCTGCCATCGACAAACCTCCGCCCATCAACCCCAGCCGTCGGAAATCAACCATCTCACCTGACCAGATGGAGCTCCGCTATGCCTGAATTTCCCCGGACACCCCTGCGCACGCGGGGCGAGGTAAGGGGAGCCCGACGCTCGATCGAGGTTACATCTCTGCCTCTAGGCTCCACTACGCCACCAGCGCCGTCGCGACGCGCTGCGCCTTGAGCAGGCTGATGACCTCGGGGTTCGGCCGGGCGCGGCTGAACAAGAAGCCCTGGCCCTCGTGGCAGCCTTCGGCGCGCAGCCGGCTCAACTCCGCCTCGGTCTCGACGCCCTCGGCGGTGATGGTGACGCCGAGCCCGATGCCGAGGCTGACGATCGAGCGCACGATCGCCTGCGCGTCCGGGTTCGCACCGAGGTCGCGCACGAACGACTGGTCGATCTTGATCTTGTCGAACGGGAAGCTGCGCAGATAGCTGAGGCTGGAATAGCCGGTGCCGAAATCGTCCATCGACATCCGAACCCCGAGCGCGCGGAGCGCATGCAGCGTCGCCAGCACCTGGCTGCTCTTCTCAAGCAACAGCGTCTCGGTGATCTCGAGCTCGAGCCGCCGCGCCGGCAGGCCGGATTGCCGCAGCGCGTCGGTGACCAGCGCCAGCAGATTGCCGGTACGGAATTGCAGCGGCGACAAATTGACCGCGACGCGCACGTCATCCGGCCATTGCGCCGCGTCCATGCAGGCGCGATGCAGCATCAGCGCGCCCAGCGGATTGATCAGCCCGGTCTCCTCGGCCACCGGGATGAACTCGCCAGGCGAGATCATGCCGCGCTCCGGATGCGGCCAGCGCACTAGCGCCTCGAAGCCGGTGATGCGCCCGCTCGCAAGATCGACCAGCGGCTGGTAATAGGGCCGCAGGCCTTCGTTCTGGATCGCATCGCGCAGGTCGATCTCGATCTTGCGCCGGCTTTGGGCGCGCGCGTCCATCTCCGCCTCGAAGAAGGAGAAGGTGCCGCGGAATTCGCTCTTGGCGCGCGACAAGGCCATGTCGGCGCTCTTCAGGAGCTTTTCGGAATCCTCGCCGTCGCCGGGCGACATCGCGATCCCGATGCTGGCGCCGATCACCACCGAATGCCCCTCGAGCAGATAGGGCTCGCCGATCGCATCCAAGATCCGCCGCGCCAGCAGCACCGCGTCCTCGGGCCGCATCACGCCGCCCTGCACGATGGTGAACTCATCGGAGTTGAGACGGGCCAGCGCATCTTCCTCGCGCAGCGTCGAGCGCAGGCGCTTGGCGACCGCGCGCAGCAGCTTGTCGCCGATGCCGTGGCCGAGCGTCTCGTTGACCGCCTTGAAATTGTCGAGACCCAGCATCAGCACCGCAACCTTGTCGGTCGAGCGGCGGGTGTGCTGCAGCATCTCGTCCATCTGCTGGCGCAGCAGATTGCGGTTGGGCAGGCCGGTCAGGCTGTCGTGCTGGGCCATGAAGGCGAGCCGCGCCTCGGCGCGCTTGCGCTCGGTGATGTCCATCAGCGCGAGCAGCATCGCCGGCTGGTCGCCATGCATCAGCTGGCGCGAATAGATCGCAAGGTCGATCAGCGTGCCGTCGGCGCGCACATGCTTCCAGGTCCGCGCCGCCTGCTCGTCGCTGCTGCGGCCTGCCGCCCAAGGCAGCTCGGCATCGAACGCCTGCAGGCTCCTGATCGTCATCCGCTCGAATTCGGCGCGGACATAGCCGTAATGCGCGATCGCGGCGTCGTTGACCGCGAGGATCCGCTCGCCGTCGAGCGCGCACAGGATCATCGGCACCGGATTGCCGTCGAACAGCAGGCGGAACGACGCCTCGCGCTGCTTCAGTTCAGTGATGTCGACGCGCAGGCCGACGATGCCGCCATCTGCGGTCAGCCGCTCCTCGATCAACACCACGCGGCCGTCGGCCAGCACCTGCTCGTGCCGCTCGCCGGGCTGGTACATCTTCCTGAGCCGTTCGGCGATCCACTCTTCCTCGCGGCCGGCAGCCTCGGGATAGTCGCCGCGCGCGACGCCGATGCGGATGGTGTCTTCCAGGCGCGCACCGTGCTCGAACAGGTCGGAGCTGCGCTTGTAGATTTCCGAGTATTTCTTGTTCCAGAGTGTGTAGCGGCCTTCCGGATCCAGGAACACGATGCCCTGCGGCAGGATGTCGATCGCCTCACGCAGCCGCGCGTTGGATTTGCGCGCCTCGGCGATCGCGGCTTCGGCCTGCGCGCGCTGGCGCACCAGTTCGCCGATCTCGACCGCGGGGCGGCGCGATCTGCCCGACACTTTCGGCATCGGTGTGGGACGACGGCCCCGAGGACGGGACAGTTTGGCCTGGTTCGGTTTCTTGGTCTTTTTCTTCGGCCGCATCATCGGTATCGCACGCCCCACGCGCATTCCAGTTCGGCGATATATCTGCGATAAGTCTCTGAAAAATTGGTATCTCTTGGCGAGTAGCTGCGCTGCCTGAGAAACCCTTGCATGCCTGCTTTGCAGGCGAATTCACGCCGGGCGCGAGTTTGCTCCCGGCGCGCCGGCGGCGCACGGCACAGATTCGCAGCGTGGAAGCGCCGGCGCTTGGTGAAGGAAGCGTAAACCGGCGCGCGATTGCACAATGAATGCGCCGAAGACGCTTCAAGCGCATCAATGTTCGTCAGCGTGCGGCAGGGTTATCGCGCGGTTAAAGCGCGGTGCGCCTCAGCCTTCGGATTTTGCCGGATCATACCTTAGTTGGTGATTTCGATGCGCGTGCCGCCTCGGCCGTTGCGCTCGACCAGCCCATAGAGCATTGCGGCGTGCGAGGGATGCAGGCGCACGCAGCCATGCGAGGCCGGCCCGCCAAGGCGCGTGAGTTCGTATGTTCCATGGATGGCAAAGCCGCGGTGGAAGAAGATCGAGTGCGGCATCGGCGAGTTATAGTACTTCTTCGAGTACCAGCGGCGCGCCAGCATCTGCGGACGGAACACCCCACTCGGCGTGCCATAGCCGCGGCGGCCGGTCGACACCGGCCAGTTGTAGCGTCTCGCGCCATCGACGCTGACCGCCATGCGCTGCGATGATTTATCGATGTGAACGACGACGTCGGCCCGCGCCGGCGAGAGCGCCAAAATCGGCGCGGCAATCGCGGCGGCAAACGCCAGCCGTACGCACGATACGCTCGTCACAATAACGCCTACCCTGAAATTATTGCGGACATGATGTCGCCCACAACGTGCGCTTGTAAAGTGGCGTGGCTCACATCGGAGCCTGGAAGCCGCAGGTAATCTTAATCCACCCTGTGGGCGATCAAGCGAATGGGATGAAAGCGCGGTCCGCCTGCTCCGAATCCATGCTAGCCTTGCGCCGACAGAGTGATCCGAATGACACCCCGCCTGCGTCTGTTCCCACTCCTGATCTTAGCCCTCGTCGCCTGCACCATCTCCGCGCGGGCGCAGGACAGGGGCTCGCTCAATCCACAGCCGCTGCCGCCGCTCGCCAACCCCAATGATCCAAAGATCGGGGCGAAGCAGCTGTTCGCGCGCAAGGTGCTGCCGGCGGCGTTGCCGACCCGGTCGATCGGCGGCTACACCAAGGGTTGTCTCGCCGGCGCCGCGCAGATGCCGCTCAACGGCGAGACCTGGCAGGTGATGCGCTTGTCGCGCAACCGCTACTGGGGTCACCCCAACATGATCGCGCTGCTGAAGCGGCTTGCGGCCAACGCGCACAAGGACGCCGGCTGGCCGGGCATCCTGGTCGGCGATATCGGCCAGCCGCGCGGCGGCCCCGCGCTCTCCGGTCATGCCAGCCACCAGATCGGACTCGACGCCGACATCTGGCTGACGCCGATGCCTGATCGCAAATTATCGCGCGAGGACCGCGAGGAGATGTCGGCGGTGATGATGGTGCGCGACGACCGGCTCGACATCGATCCACGCGTCTTCACGCCGGGCCACGTGCTCGTCATCCGCGACGCGGCGCGGGAGCCGGCGGTGCAGCGCATCTTCGTCAATCCCGCGATCAAGAAGGCGCTGTGCCGCGAGGCCACGGGCGATCGCGGCTGGCTGTCGAAGATCCGGCCGTGGTGGGGCCACGACTACCACTTCCACATTCGTATGCGATGTCCGCCCGGCAGCCCTAGCTGCGAGGGACAGAAGCCGCAAGCGGAGGGCGAAGGCTGCAAGCCGTCCGATCTCGCCTTCTGGTTCAAGGATTCGGTGCTGCATCCGAAGCCTCCGCCGAAGCCGCCGAAACCCCGCCCGCCGATGACGCTTGCGCAGATGCCGGCTGACTGCAGGACGGTGCTGAACGCCCCCGACGCCAAACAGCAGCTGCCAGGGCAATAACATCTTTGTCAGGCGGCTATGCCGGCCGGCTCGAACTACGATATGATCTCGTGCCGTCGCGCCGTAAGGCGTTCGGGCGATGGATCGGGGCGGCTGATCTATTCTATCCGTCATCATGAATGGACCAGACATGCGCAAATCGCTCCTCGCCGCATCGCTCGTGCTCGTCTCGACTTCCGCTTTCGCGGCGGAGGAGCCGAGCGGCTGTGACAAGTTCAAATGGTCGATCGAGCGCGCACGCGCCGCGCTGACCGCACCCAATCGTGCCCGGGTCGTATCGGGAAGCGAGCAGGCCGCGCTGCCGGCGACCGCGATCACGCTGGCGCTGGTGGCCCCCGGCGACGCCAAATTGCCGACCCCGCCGGAGCGCGCGCCGAAGGAAGGCACCTTCGCCGGCTTCACCAACTTCAAGGCCGCGCCGAAGGCCGGGCTCTATACCGTCAGCCTGTCGGCCGGGGCCTGGGTCGACCTGGTGCAGGACGGGCATCTCCTGAAGCCCAAGGCGTTCAGCGGCGCGACCGATTGCGACGGTATCCGCAAGACCGTGAAATACGACCTCGCCGCCAGCCCCTTCGTGCTGCAGGTCAGCGGCTCAAAAGAGAACTCGCTGTCGATCGCTATCCAGCCGGCGGATGAATAGGACGGGCGGTTAGACAAACGGTCGCCTTTACCGTAAGCCCCAGCCTGCTATGTTTGCAGTGCGATATCCCTGAGGACCGTAAGTCCATCGGGGACCAGCGGAACAGCGCTTCCGTCCGTCGCAGGCCAGACCCCAACCCAACGCCTGATTTGCGCGCGATCGTTCGCGCGCGAACTCGCACGGAGCGCTTTCCATGCCACGACTTTCAATTTCAAGGCTTGCCGGACTTTTCACCGCTTTCGTCATCCTGCTCGGCGCGCTGCATTCGCCCGCGAGCGCCGAGGACAAGACGCTCACCATCTTTGCCGCCGCCTCGATGAAGAACGCGCTCGACGACATCGACGCGGCCTATACCGCCAAGAGCGGCGTCAAGATCACCGCCAGCTATGCCGCGAGTTCGGCATTGGCAAAACAGATCGAGCAGGGCGCGCCAGCCGACGTGTTCGTCTCCGCCGACACCGACTGGATGGACTATGCGATCAAGCAGAAGAACATCAATGAGCAGACGCGGGTGAACCTGCTCGGCAACTCGATCGTGCTGATCGCGCCGAAGGATTCCAAGCTCGACAACGTCAACATCGGACCCGGCTTCGATCTCGCCAAGCTCGCCGGCGACGGCAGGATCGCGACCGGCGACGTCAAGGCGGTGCCGGTCGGCAAATACGCCAGGGCCGCGCTGGAGAAGCTCGGCGCATGGCAGGCGGCGGAGCCGAAATTCGCGATGGCCGAGAGCGTGCGCGCCGCGCTGACGCTGGTGGCGCGCGGCGAAGCCGTGCTCGGCATCGTCTATTCGACCGACGCCAAGGTCGAGCCGGGCGTCAAGATCGTCGGCACCTTCCCGGCCGACACCCATCCGGCCATCATCTATCCGGTCGCGGCGACCACGACCGCGAAACCGGAGACCGCCGAGTATCTCGCCTTCCTACGCTCCTCGACGGCGAAGACGATCCTCGAGAAGTACGGCTTCAAGTTCTTGATCAGCCCGACGACCTAAGCGTGTTTGAGATCTCGCCGACCGAATGGACGGCGATCCTGCTGTCGCTGCGGGTCGCCGTCATCGCAACACTGGTGGCGACCCCGTTCGGGGTAGCGCTTGCCTGGCTGCTGGCGCGGCGCGATTTCTGGGGCAAGTCGCTGCTCGATGCCGCCGTGCATCTGCCGCTGGTGCTGCCGCCCGTCGTCACCGGCTATTTGCTGCTGCTGACCTTGGGCAAGCGCGGCCTGGTCGGCGGCTGGCTGGCCGACCATCTCGGCATCGTGTTCGCATTCCGCTGGACCGGCGCGGCGCTCGCCTGCGGCGTGATGTCGTTTCCGCTTCTGGTGCGGCCGATCCGCCTCTCGATCGAGGCGGTCGACCGCCGCCTCGAGCAGGCGGCCGAGACGCTCGGCGCCGCGCCGTGGCGGGTGTTCGCAACCGTGACGCTGCCGCTGGCGCTGCCCGGCGTGCTGGCCGGCATGGTGCTCGGTTTTGCCAAGGCGATCGGCGAGTTCGGCGCGACCATCACCTTCGTCTCCAACATTCCCGGCGAGACCCAGACCATTTCGTCGGCGATCTATTCGCTGATCCAGACGCCGGATGGCGACCCCGCCGCCGCGCGGCTCGTGATCATCTCGATCGTGCTCGCGGTCGGCGCACTGGTCGCGGCTGAAGTGTTCGCGCGTCGCGCCACCGCGCGCCTGCATGGGCAATAGAGCATGATCCGGAAAAGTGTGAAGCGGTTTTCCGAAGAGGCCATGCTCAAACAAGGAGCTAAAGCGCGATGACGATTCAACTCAATCTCATCGCGCTTTAGCCATGCTGCGCGTCGACATCACCAAGCAGCTCGGCGAGTTCTCGCTTGCAGCCTCGTTCACCAGCGAGGGCCGCGTCACCGGTCTGTTCGGCGCGTCCGGCTCCGGCAAGACCTCGCTGATCAACACCATCGCGGGACTGTTGCGTCCCGACCGCGGCACCATCGTGATCGACGGCGAGACCGTCGACGATACCGCGACCGGCATCCACGTCCCGAGCTGGCGCCGCCGCATCGGTTACGTGTTCCAGGACGCGCGGCTGTTTCCGCATCTCGATGTCCGCCAGAACCTCGACTACGGCCGCCGCATGAACGGCCTCACCGAAGATCCCGCCCAACACCGGCGCGTCGTCGACCTGCTCGACATCGGCGCCCTGCTCGACCGCCGTCCCGGAAAGCTCTCCGGCGGCGAGCGCCAGCGCGTCGCGCTCGGCCGGGCGCTGCTGTCCAAGCCGCGGCTGCTGCTGCTCGACGAGCCGCTGGGGGCGCTCGACGAAAGCCGCAAGCTCGAGATCCTGCCCTATCTGGTGCGGCTGCGCGACGAAGCCGGCATCCCGATGGTCTATGTCAGCCACGACGCGGCCGAGCTGCGCCAGCTCGCCACCCAGATCGTGATGCTGCGCGGCGGCCAGGTGACCGCGTTCGGCGGTGTCAAGGTGCTGACGGCGGGCGCCTAGCTGGCCGTTTTTCCGAAAGTCGGCATAAGATAGCCTATCTTGTCTGCCAGGCCCGCGTCGGGACGTCCGATCGGGCATAGGGAAGGGTGTATTTGTGCGACTGACTGGCTGGGTGTTGCTGCTGATCGGCGGGCTGCTGTGCGCCACGATTTCGTGGGCCGCGCTCGGCTTCCTGCTGATGGGCGTCGGCCTGATCGCGCTGCAGGTCGACGAGCGGCCCCGGCGTCCGGCCGATGCCGCCGTGCCGGCCGGCGCCTCGGGATTTACCCCGCCGCGCCTCAGCGACGGGCTGCAGCCGCCGACCCTCGATCCGATCGCAGGCCAGGATACCGGGCAGCGTCAGTCGCGCCGGGTGGCCTGGCCCGACAAGAAGGGGGACGCAGCCTACGGCCGGGAGACTTACGACCGCGAGGCCTGGCGCCGGCTTGTCGACAGCGATCCTGATCTCGCCCAGATCGCCAATGTGCTCGCCGATTACGGCCCGCAATATGTCGATGAGCTGGCGGCGAGCTATCTGGCCGCCCCCGATAAGGGCCGCCTGGCGGCGATCGTCGACGGCATCATCGCGCGCGCCGGGGACGGTCAGCCGATCCCGCCGCCGCCCGCACCAGTCGAAGCATCTCGGCCGCCACCGCTGCCGCCCCCGCCGCAGCCAAAGCCGGTGATCATCCCTGCCGCCAAGGCGGCGGCTTCGCCAAGCAATCGCGCAAACGCGCTCGAAGCGTCCCTGCTCGCCACGGTCGAGGAGGCTTCCGCCAAGATGGCCGCCGAACGCGCGGGTCTCTTCAAGCCTGCCAAGGAGCCTGGAAAGGAGCCGGGCAAGGCCACCGACAGCCGACCGCAGGCGGCGAGCCAGCGGGAACCGCTGTTCGGTCGCGCCACCCGGGACGCGAAGCCCGCCGGGCCGCCGCCGGTGCCGGTCACAACGCCGCCGATGCCGGCTACACCGCCGCCCATGCCGGCCGACACGCCCGCCGCTCTCGAAGCATCGTTGATCGCCGCCGTCAGCGAGGCCGCCGCCCGGCGGGCGGACGCCCCCAAGGATGCGTTCAAGGATGCGTCCAAGGACGCGTCCAAGCCGGCACCGGAGTCAGCGCCGCCGGCGCGGCGCGAGCCCGAAATCCGTGCGGTCGCGCCCACTCCACCGACGCCACCTCCGCCGGCTCCCGCTGCGCCCGCCACGACGCCAGCTGCGACGACACCACCTGCGAAGACAGCGGCCGACAATCTCGACGAGACGCTGCTCGCGGCGCTGGCCGAGATTTCCGGCCAGAAAATCAAGGGCGAGACCAAGCCGGACGCGGCGTCCAAGGGCCCATCCGGTCCGCCGGCCGACGACGGGCTATCCGACATGATCAGGAAGTTCGCGCCGGATTCGAGCTTCCTGCGCAAGACGTAACGGCGCGCCTCAGACCCCCGCCACCGACGCCCAGATATCGGCGAGCTTGCGCTTGACGATCTGCATCCGCGTTTGCGGCGCGACCTTCTCCTCTTCCTCCGGCAGGCGCAGGCCGACGACGTTAACGCGGCCACCGCTGATGCTGCGCGCCACCAGCACGATCTCGTCGAGCGCCAGTTCGGCCCCTTCCTTCGGCGCGCGGTCGAGATTGACGTCGAAATAGTCGGCGAGCGTCAGCTTGGCCTGGTGCTCGTCGACCTTGACGCCGTAGATCTCGGCGAGTTCGCCGAGCGTATGCTCCGCCGACACCATGAAGTCGCCGAGCAGATGCGGATCGGGCGCGCTCGACGGCGCCATGTCGACGAAGAAGCGGTCGAGCGCCTCGGCGCGCTCCGGCGGCGCCAGCAGGTAGATGTAGTCGCCGGGCGCGACCGGATCGGCCTCGGTCGGCGTCAGGATCCGCTCGTCGCGGATCACCAGCGTCGGCTTCGACCAGGACGGGATCAGCCCGCGGCGGAAGTACAGGCTCTTCGGCCGCACCGGATAGCCGACCAGCTGCTGCTCGAGCTGGCCGGGCAAATCGAGCTCGACGCGGCGCGGGCCGCGTTCGGCGCGCGGCAGCGCGACGTGCAGCCGCCGTGCCGCCGGCGCCAGTGTCCAGCCCTGCAACAGCAGCGAGATGATGACGACGACGAAGGCGACGTCGAAATAGAGATAGGCCTTCGACAGGCCGACCAGCATCGGGATCGAGGCGAGGAAGATCGCGACCGCGCCGCGCAGGCCGGTCCAGGCGATGAAGACCTTCTCCCGCCAGTTGAACTTGAACGGTGCGAGGCAGATCAGCACCGCCAGCGGCCGCGCCACCAGCATCAGCGCGAACGCCACCAGCACGGCGCCGCCGGCGCTGGAGAGCAGGCGATGCGGCGAGACCAGGAGGCCGAGCAGCACGAACATCACGATCTGCGCCAGCCAGGTCGCGGCGTCGAGGAACGTCACCACCCGAATTATGCGCGCGGGTCGGCCGGTTGCCGATGATGATACCGGCGAGATACACCGCGAGAAATCCCGAGGCATGCACGATCTGCGAGCCGCCGAAGATCACCAGTGCCGCGGTGGTGACGAACGGCGCATGCAGGCCCTGCGGCAGCGCTACATAGTTCAGCGCGATCACCACCAGCCGGCCGCCGATCACCCCGATGATGGCGCCGAACACCGCCTCCTGGATGAACTCCAGCGCGATGTGCGAGGCCGAGCTCTGGCCGATCGAGATGAACTCGACCAGCATCAAGGTGAGGAAGATCGCGAACGGATCGTTGGTGCCGGATTCCGCCTCCAGCGTCGCGCCGACGCGTGGGCGTAGCCGCAGACCCTGGGTGTGCACCAGCAGGAACACGGCAGCCGCGTCGGTCGAGGCCACGACGGCGCCGACCAGCAATGACTCGGTCCAGTTGAGGTCGAGCACGAAACGGGCGACCGGCGCTGTGATCAGCGCGGTCAACAGCACGCCGGCGGTCGCCAGCACCATCGAGGGCACCAGCACGGTGCGGATGCTGGCAAACCGCGTCTTCAATCCGCCGTCGAACAGGATCAGCGCCAGCGCCACCGAGCCGACCAGATAGGTGGTGCGGACGTCGTCGAACTGCAGCCGGCCGGGGCCGGAATCGCCCGCCAGCATGCCGACCAGCAAGAACACCAGCAGCAAGGGAGCGCCGAACCGCAAGGCCAGCAGGCTCGACAGGATGCCGGCCATCACCAGCACCGCACCGAGCAGGATCGCTATACTGACGGAGTCGAGGGATGCCATGCGCCTTCGGAGGTCTCAAATACTTGCAATTGCATCCTTATCGTCGCCACACTGGGACGCCAACCGATTTCTGACATAAGCGGCAATGTGCCCGGTCTCATCAGCCCTAGGTCGCCCCGACACTGTGTTGTATCGATGGTCGCGTGTGCGCCTTTGTGGGATTCTCGCGGGGCATTCGAATCACATTTGGCTGACCCGCGCTTCGAGTTGAGATTTTGCCGATGGACATGAACTGGAAGGACGTCCTCGAATCGATCCAAATGGCGGCGCGCTCGGTCGGCGCCGAGGTCGCCTCGCCCTGGTTCTATCTGCAATTCGGCATCATCCTCGCCGCCGCCGGCCTCGCCTACGCCGCCGACACCGCCATTCATGCGCGGGTCGACATGTCGTCGCTGGCGATGCGCTGGCCGCTGCCGCTCCGGCACTTCGCCCGCGTGATGGTGAAGAGCGCTTCCACCGCCGTGTTCGCGGTCCTGATGATCATCTCCCGCATCGTGATGTGGCACGCGACCTGGCCGAGCCGCAGCTATCTGATCGCGGTCTCCGCCAAGCTGGCGCTGGCCTGGCTGGTGATCCGCCTCGTCACCTCGGTGATCGACAACGCCTTCATCGTGAAAACAGTCTCGATCGCGGCATGGGTGGTCGCCGCCCTCAGCATCATCGGCCAGCTCGATTGGGCGGCCGACACGCTGGATGCGTATGCGGTCGTGGTCGGCGGCCTCCGCCTTTCTCCGCTGCTGTTGATCAAGGCCGGCGCGCTCCTGATCGTGGCGCTGTGGCTGACCAACCTCGCCGGCAATTTCGCCGAGAGCCGCATCAACCGCGCCACCGATCTGACGCCGTCGATCCAGGTGCTGCTGGTCAAGATCATCCGCATCGGATTGATGGTGACGGCGATCGTGATCGCGCTCGGCGCGGTCGGCATCAACCTCTCAGCGCTCGCGGTGTTCACCGGCGCGGCCGGCGTCGGCATCGGTCTCGGCCTGCAGAAGATCGTCGCCAATTTCATCAGCGGCCTGATCCTGTTGGTCGACAAATCGGTGAAGCCCGGCGATCTCGTCACGATCGGCGACAATTCGGGCCGGATCAGCGCGATGAAGACCCGCTACATCTCGGTCGCCGCCGGCGACGGCCGCGAGTTCCTGATCCCGAACGAGGACCTGGTGACGCAGAAGGTCACCAACTGGACCTATACCGACAAGAACACGCTGGTGAAGATCGCCTTCTCCACCAACTACGACGCCAATCCGCGGCAGGTCTGCAAGCTCGCGATCACGACCGCGGCGGCCCATCCGCGCGCCACCAAGGGCCGGACGCCGAACTGCATCCTGACCGAGTTCGCCGAGGCCGGGATGAAATTCTCCCTGACCTTCTGGATCGCCGACCCCGACGGCATGGACAATGTGAAGAGCGACGTCATGCTGTCGCTGTGGGACGCCTTCAAGCAGGAGGGGGTCAGGGTGCCCTACCCGGTGCGGGAACTCCGCATCCGCGGCGGCGCGCTGCCGGTCGAGAGCGTGGTCGAGGTCTCCAATTAGCGCTTGAGCGCGGTCTTTTCGCCGCAGCGGTGGCCGCTGTTCCGGATATGGCCTGAAAATCAAGCCGTTTGGACATGTCCCCATGCCCAACCTGGCTTGCGCCGGGCGCGCCGATCATTAAATTAGGGCCTGAAATCAGCCCCTTGCCCGCAGAAACAGCCCGCCCATGAGCTATATCGACGCCACCGACACCTCGCTTCGCAAGACCGGTCAGATCAAGCTGCACGGACCGAGCGGCTTTGCCGGCATGCGCAAGGCGGGCGCCCTGGTGTCGAAATGCCTCGATGTGCTCACCGACATCGTCAAGCCGGGCATCCCGACTTCGGTCATCGACGAGTTCGTTCGCAAGTTCGCCTTCGACCACGGCGCCTATCCGGCGACGCTGATGTATCGCGGCTATCGCTACTCGACCTGCACCTCGATCAATCACGTGGTCTGCCACGGCATGCCGGGCGACCGGCCGCTGAAGGAAGGCGACATCGTCAATGTCGACGTCACCTTCATCGTCGACGGCTGGTACGGCGACTCCAGCCGCATGTATGCGATCGGCGCCATCGCGCGGAAGGCCGAGCGGCTGATCGAGGTGACCTATGAGGCGATGATGCGCGGCATCGCCGCGGTGAAGCCCGGCGCCACCACCGGCGATATCGGCCATGCCATCCAGAGCTATGTCGAGCCGCAGGGCATGAGCGTGGTGCGCGACTTCTGCGGCCACGGCCTCGGCCGCCTGTTCCACGATGAGCCGAACATCATCCATATCGGCCGCCCCGGCGAAGGCGCGCCCTTGAAGCCCGGCATGTTCTTCACCATCGAGCCGATGATCAATCTCGGCAAGCCGCATGTGAAGATCCTGTCCGACGGCTGGACCGCGGTGACCCGCGACCGTTCGCTGTCGGCGCAGTTCGAGCATTCGGTCGGCGTCACCGCCGACGGCGTCGAGATCTTCACGCTGTCCGAACGCCATGGCGAGAAGCCGTGGGTTCAGGTCTAATCGGGTTCAGCTGTAACCGTCCTCGTCAATAATCGCTCCGCGTGCGCTCGATGATCTCCTC
This sequence comes from Bradyrhizobium sp. USDA 4504, assembly GCF_054063995.1. NCBI lineage: Bacteria > Pseudomonadati > Pseudomonadota > Alphaproteobacteria > Hyphomicrobiales > Nitrobacteraceae > Bradyrhizobium > Bradyrhizobium sp. USDA 4504. The sequence goes on from NZ_JBSSGV010000001.1 coordinate 6,584,435, forward strand.
GGGCGTATGGTTCTCTCCGATCGACATCGCGCAGATCCGCGACAGATGCAGATAGGACAGTCCGGTCTCCTCCGCCCAGGCGTTGAACTGCGCCTGCACCTTGGCGAAATCGCGCTTCGACTTGACCTCCTCGGCGATATCGAGGCCGGCATCGCGCAGGCAGGCGACGACGTCGCGCGAGGTGACGAAGCCGTCCCAACCGAGGAAGCGCAGCAGCATCTGTCCGGTGTTGCCGCCGAGCCGGCTGCCGCGCTTGGCCAATAGCTCCAGCAGTCCAACCTCATCCGATGACGGCCAGGCGCTAAGGAATTTGCCGAAGCTGCCATGCTCGCGCGCGATCTCCTGCACGAAGCGGCCGTTGTCGCGCACCGACATGATCTTGGCGCCGTTGCGCACGATCCTGGCGTCGCTGACGAGCTTCTCCCAGAATTCGTCGGGCTTGAAGGCGAGCTTGGCGGGCTGAAAGCCGAGGAACGCCTCCTCGAAGCCCGGCCATTTGGCATCGATCACGCTCCAGGCAAAGCCCGCGCAGAACACGCGCCTGGTCATCTCGGCCAGCACGCGGTCGTCGCTGAGCTTTGCCAGCGCCTTGGCGCCCGCCGGCGGCCGCAGCAGTTTCTCCAGCGCCTTCGGCCCGCCCTTGCGCTTCTCCGCGCGCGAGCGGATCACCTTGAATGATGTCACGCCGCCCTCCCCCTCTTGCTCTCGAACCGTTGCCGCCGACGGTAATTCGCCCGAAGCATCGTGGCAAACCCGGCAGTTGCATCGGCTCTTGCAAATCGCCGCGAGCACGGCATGGTTGTAGCCGATGCCCGCCAAAGCCAGTGACAGCCCCGATCAGCCCGACGAGACGCCACATTATCACGGCCATCGCGAACGGCTGCGCGAGCGCTTCTATGCGGCCGGTCCCGACGCGCTGACCGACTATGAGCTGCTGGAAATGGCGCTGTTCGCCGCGATCCCGCGCCGCGACACCAAGCCGTTGGCCAAGGCGCTGTTGAAGAAGTTCGGCTCGTTCGCCGAGGTCGTGCACGCGCCGGTGGCGCGGCTGCGCGAGGTCGAGGGCGTCAAGGATGCCTCGATCAACCAGCTCAAGCTGCTCGCCGCGGCCGCCGGCCGGATCGCCAAGGGTGAGATCAGGCGCAACGTCGCGCTGTCGTCCTGGAACGACGTCATCGACTATTGCCGCACCGGCATGGCGTTCGCCGACAAGGAGCAGTTCCGCCTCCTGTTCCTCGACAAGCGCAACCAGCTGATCGCCGACGAGGTGCAGCAGACCGGCACCGTCGATCACACCCCGGTCTATCCGCGTGAGGTGATCAAGCGCGCGCTGGAATTGTCCGCCACCGCGCTGATCCTGGTGCACAACCATCCGTCCGGCGACCCGACGCCGTCGCAGGCCGACATCCAGATGACGAAAGCCATCGTCGACATCGCAAAGCCGCTCGGAATCGCCGTGCACGATCACATCATCGTCGGCAAGAACGGGCATACCAGCTTCAAGGGCATGCGGCTGATTTAGCATTGCACTCAACAAGCCCTCCGCTGTCGTCCCGGCTTAGTGCGCAATTGCACACGGGGGCCGGGACCCATAACTACGGAGTTGCGTTGTCGAAGCACGCTGTGGCTCCAGCTTTGCAAGCCAATTTGCTTTCGTGGTTATGGGTCCCGGGTCGCGCAGCGCTTGCCCGGGACGACATCGAGATTGTGGCAGAGAGTCATACGACCGCATTCTCGCGACATCTCTTGCCGAGCCTTGCATCTCGTTCCGCCCGCGTCATACGAACCAAGCGTAACTGCCGCTAAACTAGCCCATGCAACGTTTCCCGCGCGGCGGCGTTTGTTGCAGATTGATCTGACGGCCTGTCAGGGGCCTTGGGGGACCGATGTCCGATTACGTCATTGAGGAGGGGCTGCCCTATCCGCTGGGCGCCCACTGGAGCGGCCACGGCACCAATTTCGCGGTGTTTTCCGCCAACGCGACCAAGGTCGAGGTCTGCCTGTTCGACGGCGAGCGCGAGACGCACCGCTTCGAGCTGCCCGAATATACCGACCAGGTGTTTCACGGCTTCATCAATGGCGTGCAGCCGGGGACGTTCTACGGCTATCGCGTTTACGGTCCCTACCAGCCGGACGGCGGCCACCGCTTCAACCCGAACAAGCTGCTGCTCGATCCCTACGCCTGCGCCCATGCCGGCAGCCTGACCTGGAATCCGGCGGTGTTCGGCTACAAGATGGAGAGCGGCGACGACCTCACCTTCGACGAGCGCGACAGCGCGCCGTTCATGCCGAAATGCGTGGTGGTCGATCCCAATTTCGACTGGGTCCAGGAGGCGCAGCGGCAGGACGTGCATTGGGACGAGACCGTGGTCTACGAGACCCACGTCAAGGGGTTCACCAAACAGCACCCGGGCATCGACGAACATTTGCGCGGCACCTATGCCGGCTTCGGCTCGAACGCTGCGATCGACCATCTCAAGGCGCTCGGCATCACCTCGGTCGAGCTGCTGCCGGTGCATTCCTTCATCAACGACAGCAACCTGCTGGACAAGCACCTCACCAATTACTGGGGCTACAACACCATCGGCTTCTTCGCGCCGGATCCGCGCTACGCCGCCGACGTGCCGAACAGCCTGCGCGAATTCAAGGAGATGGTGTCGCGGCTGCATGGCGCCGGCCTCGAAGTCATTCTCGACGTCGTCTACAACCACACCGCCGAAGGCAACGAGCGCGGCCCGACGCTGTCGTTCAAGGGCATCGACAATGCGAGCTATTACCGCCTGCTGCCGGACAAGCGACGCTACTACATCAACGACACCGGCACCGGCAACACGGTGAACCTGTCGCATCCGCGGGTGATCCAGATGGTGATGGACAGCCTGCGCTACTGGGCCGGCCACATACATGTCGACGGCTTCCGCTTCGATCTCGGCACCATCCTGGCACGTGAGGTTTACGGCTTCGACGAGCAGTCCGGCTTCCTCAAGGCGATGAACCAGGACCCGCTGCTCGCGACCGTCAAGCTGATCGCCGAACCCTGGGATTGCGGCCCCGGCGGTTACCAGGTCGGCGGCTTCCCGGCGGGCTGGGCGGAGTGGAACGACAAATACCGCAACGTTGTGCGCGATTTCTGGCGCGGCGAGGCGGCGCCAGGCAGCCTGGCACCGCGGCTGCTCGGCTCGCACGACGTGTTCAACCGCGAGGGCCGCCGCACCTGGGCCAGCGTCAACTTCATCACCGCCCATGACGGCTTCACGCTGAACGACTGGGCGAGCTACAACAACAAGCACAACGAGGCCAACGGCGAGCACAACAACGACGGCTCGTCGGACAACCACTCCTGGAATTGCGGCACCGAGGGCCCTACCGACAATCCGGATATCCGCACTTTGCGCGAACGGCAGAAGCGCAACATGCTGGCGACGCTGCTCGCCTCGCAGGGCACGCCGATGCTGCTCGGCGGCGACGAGTTCGGCCGCACCCAGCGCGGCAACAACAATGCGTACTGCCAGGACAACGACATCTCGTGGTTCGACTGGAATTTTTCCGACGACGCCGGGAAGCTGCTCGCCTTCACCAAGCGGATGATCAAGCTGCGGCGCGACTATCCGATCCTGCGCCGCAGCCGCTTCCTCTCCGGCGATCGCGATCCGCAGCTCGAGATCCGCGACGTGGTCTGGATCAGCACCTCGGGCGTCGAGATGACGCAGGCCGACTGGAGCACCGGCTGGATCAAATGCTTCGGCGTCGTGCTCGACGGCCGCGCGCGCAAGACCGCGATCGCGCGTGAGGGCGAGGACGACACTGTGCTTGTCATCCTCAACAGCTACGAGGGCGAGGTCGACTTCAAGCTGCCGCCGACGTCAGCCGGACCGCGCTGGTCGCGGCTGCTCGACACCAACGCGCCGGAACAGCCGGCAGGCGCGCAGTTTGCGTTCGACGGCACGTACAAGGCGGTGGGGCGTTCGTTCGTGCTCTTCACCGCTGGCGAGGTGAAGTCATCCCCGTAGCCCGTTGGCTCCACTCGGGCTGCGATCCGCCTTCTCCTTCCCCCTGAAAGGGGGAAGGTCGGGATGGGGGTCAGCCGCAGGCGATGCTGCAAGCCGAGAGAGCAGATCCCCACCCGCTTTGCTCTCACGAGCAAAGCGACCTCCCCTTTGCAAGGGGAGGTAAGGGTCCCGCGACGCCGTCGGCCAATTGACATTCGGCCGCGGACTGCCAGACTTCGCGGAAAATTAGGGGTGGAGACCTCTGGATGGCCAATCTTTCGGCCTCAAATCACGTCGCCCGTGTTCTGTCGGCGGCCAACCAGGTGGCCGGCGTCGACACCGAGACGCGGATCGCCGCGTCCTGGCGGCGCTGCCTGGTCAATCACAACCTCGATCCGGCCCGGCGCGGGCCGCCGCAGACCCTGACCGAGGCGGAGATCCGGCACATCGCCGAGCCGATGGAGGATTTGATCCAGGTCGCGATCCCCGAGCTCGAGGACCTCGCCCGCGTGCTCCACGATTCCGGCTACTGCGTCAATCTCGCCGATCCCAACGCCACCATGCTGGTGAGCCGGCTGCCCGGCGGCGACTACGCGCGGATGTTCCTGGAATGGAAGATCTACACCGGCTCGAACTTCGCCGAGACTTTCGAGGGCACTAACGGGCTCGGCACCGCGCTCGCCGAGCAGCGGCCCATCCTGGTGCATGGCGACGAGCATTTCCGCGAGCAGTGGCACATGTTCACCTGCGCGGTGTCGCCGCTGTTCGATCATGCCGGGCGGCTCGCCGGCGCCGTCAACATCACCTCGTGCCGCAGCGATCTCGGCCGCAGCGCGCATGAGCTGGCGCTCGCCGTCACTACGGAGGCGACGCGGCGGATCGAGCAGTCGTTCTTCCGCCGGCGCTACCGCGCCTCCTGGATCGCGATGCTGCCCGGCGACGGGCATGGCATGCTGGCCTATGACGACGACCGCCGTGTCGTCGGCGCCTGCCGCACCGCGCGCGCCGCGTTCGGCCTGACCGATGCGATGATCGAGGACGGCATCGACCTGTCGCATCTCGTTCAACTCGACGATCGCGCGGCACGCGCCGCGGACGAGCAGGTCGCGCTGCGTCGCGCCGACGGCACGCCGTGGGGACGCGGCCGTCTGGCGCCGCCGGTGCGGGCGCGTTCGCCGCGTCCACCATCCACACCGCCGCGCGAAAAGCCGGCCGGACAGTTTTCCGGCCTGCACCGGCTGGCGGGCCGCGATCCCGTGCTGATCAAGGGCGTGAAGCGGCTGATGACGGTCGGCAATCTCGATCTGCCGATCCTGTTGCATGGCGAGACCGGCGCCGGCAAGGACGTGTTCGCGCGCGCCATCCATGCGGCGAGCAATCGCGCCGGCCGCAACTACGTCGCGCTGAACTGCGCGGCGATGCCGGAGAGCCTGATCGATGCCGAGCTGTTCGGCTACGAAGCCGGCGCCTTCACCGGCGCGCGGCGCGAGGGATCGAAGGGGCTGATCGTGCAAGCCAGCGGCGGCACGTTGTTCCTCGACGAGATCGGCGACATGCCGCTTTCGCTGCAAACCAGGCTGCTGCGCGTGCTGGAAAACCGCGAGGTCTGGCCGCTCGGTGCGCTGAAGCCTGTCGCGGTCGACATCCGCCTGATCAGCGCCACGCACCGTGATCTGGCGCGGATGGCGGAGGACGGCAGCTTCCGCTCCGATCTGTATTACCGGCTGCGCGGCATGGAGATCCGCCTGCCCGCGTTGCGCGAGCGCGCCGACCGCAAGGACGTCATCGCGCAGATCGCCGACGAGGAAGCGCCGCACTGCCGCATCGCGGCCGACGCCTGGGCGCAGCTGATGGCCTATCCGTTTCCCGGCAACATGCGCCAGCTTCGCCACGTGCTGCGGCTCGCCGGCGCCACCGCGGAGCACGGCCTTATCACCGAGGCCGATCTCGATCTGCCGCCGTTCAGCGCACGCGGCGCGGAGGCCGATCACACAGCGGGCGAGCGCACCGCGATCGTCGATGCATTGCGAGCCAATGACGGAAGAGTGACGGACGCGGCCACGGCGCTCGGGCTCAGCCGCGCGACGTTGTACCGAAAGATCAAAGCGTTAGGGATCGCGCTGGACAGCTAGACCAGAACGGCCCCTGCTGTTCCGGCGGTGCGGGAAAGGTGATATCGTACGGTTTTCGCCTTCAACGCCACGGAGCGGGTCCCATGACACGGTTTCCCCTCGCTGTGGTCGTTGGCCTCATTGCCGCGACCATTTCGCAGCCTGCCGCCTCGGATTCCACCGAGCAACGATTGGGCAAAGTCCATTTCGTGACATCCTGCAAGCCCGAAGCGCAGGAGCTGTTCGATCGCGCCATGCTGTATCAGCATTCGTTCTGGTACAGCGCGTCGCGGCGCACCTTCGAGGAGGCGCTGGAGGCCGACCCGCAATGCGCCATCGCCTATTGGGGCATCGCGCTCAGCTATCTCTACAATCCGCACGCGCCTCCGCCGCCGGAAAACCTTCCGCTCGGCCTTGAAGCAGCGAAAAAAGGCCAGGCGCTGAATGCCGGCACCCCGCGCGAGCGGGAATACATCGATGCGATCGCGGCGATGTATGTCGACTACGACAAGGTCGATCACCGCACCCGCGTGCAGCGATTCCTCGCCGCCGAAGAGCAGGTCGCGACGCACTATGCCGACGATGACGAGGCGCAGATCGCCTATGCGATCACGCTCAACGTCGCGGCCTCGCCGGGCGACAAGACCTATGCCAACCAGCTGAAGGGCGCGGCGCTGCTCGAACCGATCTTCAAGCGCCAGCCCGAGCACCCCGGCATCGCCCACTATCTGATCCATCTCTACGACTACCCGGCGCTCGCGGAGAAGGGCCTCCCCGCGGCGATGCGCTATGCCAAGATCGCCGAACACGCGCCGCATGCCCAGCACATGCCGTCGCACATCTTCACGCGCGTCGGCTACTGGAAGGAGTCGATCGCCTCGAACAAGGAATCCGCACGCATCGCCAGGGAAGACGGCGAGCAGCAGGACCAGGCGCACGCGATGGACTATCTGGTGTATGCCTATCTCCAGCTCGGCCAAGACAAGGAAGCGCGTGCGGTGATCGACGAGCTCGGCAAGCTTCAGTTCAAGCTCGACCGGTTCGCAGGCCCCTTCGCGGTGGCGGCAAGCCAGGCCCGCTATGTCTTCGAACGCGGCGACTGGAAGGGTGCCGCCGCGCTTGAAGTGCATCCCACCAAATACGCCTATGCGGATGCCATCACCTATTTCGCCCGCGCGGTCGGCGCCGCGCGCTCGGGTGACCCCGCCGCCGCCAAGGCCGATGTCGCCAAGCTCGTCGAGTTGCGCGACAAGCTCAGGGACGCCAAGGACGCCTACTGGTCCAACATCGTCGACATCCAGCAGCAGATCGCGAGCGCCTGGGTGCTGTACGCGGAAGGCAAATACGACGATGCGCTCAGCGCGATGAATGCCGCCGCGGAGGCGGAAGACAAGACCGAGAAGCACCCCGTCACGCCGGGACCGCTGGCGCCGGCGCGCGAGCTCTACGCGGCGATGCTGCTCGATCGCGGCATGGCCAGGGAGGCGCTCGCCGCCTATGAGGCCGTGCTCAAGAAGGAGCCCAACCGGCTGGCGACTTATCTCGGCATGATCAAGAGCGCCAAGGCGGCCGGCGATCAGGCCAAGATCCGGGAATGCGCTGATCAGATTGCCCGGCTCACCGCGGATGCCGATCTGTCGCGGCCGGAGCTGATCGAATTGCGCCAGACGACCGGAAGCAAGCTGTGATGCCACGGGCGACATGGCGCAACGGTGGAGCGGCGCTGCTCGGCGCCGTTGCGCTATCGCTTTGCCATACCCTGCCGCTTGGCGCGATGGAGATCCTCGGCCAGGCCGGCGTGCTCGGCGAATGGGAGCTGACCGGACATCTCACCGAAAGCGCGCCGGACGCGCCGAGGCAGTTCTCCGGACCGCTCAAGATGAAGCATGTGGGCATCTGCACGCAAGACGGGCCGGACGAACGCGCCGGAGAAATCAAGCTGCAAATCACGGGCGCGGATTCGCAGGTCACCGCCGAGCTGGTGCTGGACGGCGCGCCCTGCACCTACAGCGCGCGCAAGACGCGCAATTACGAGGGCACGCTGTCCTGCGAAGGACGCGCGCCCGTCCCGCTGCTGGTTTGGCTCAAATAGCCGATACCGTCACGCCGCCGGCCGCGCGCGGCGCAGCCATTCGTTCAAATCGATGCGGCCGAGGCGCGCCTCGCCGAGCGGCACCAGCGAGTGCTGCTCGACCCGGCCGCCCCAGTAAAGCGCGTCAGGGTCTTTCACCACCTCGCGCGGGTCGCCCTTTGCCTTCAGATAGCGCGCCACGATCTCGTTGAACGGCGCGCGGTCGGGACCTGCGATCTCGACGATGCCGTTGCGCGGCGGCTCGAGCGCGATATCGGCGACGAGCGCGGACACGTCCTCCGCCGCGATCGGCTGGAACAGGCCGGGCGAGAGCCTGACGGTGTTTCCAACCGCGCCCGCATCGGCGATCGCGCCGACGAATTCCATGAACTGGGTCGCGCGGATGATGGTGTAGGGAATCCCGGACGCCTCGATCAGCTTCTCCTGCGCCACCTTGGCGCGGAAGTAGCCGTTCTCGGGCGTCCGGTCGGTGCCGACGATCGACAGCGCGACATGGTGCCTGACGCCGGCCGGCTTCTCCGCCGCCAGCAGGTTGCGGCCGGAGGTCTCGAAGAACTCCATCACGGCCTTGTTCTCGAACGATGGCGAATTGGCGAGATCGATCACCACGGCCGCGCCGGCCAGCGCCTCCTTCAGCCCCTCGCCGGTGATGGCGTTGATGCCGTTCTTCGGCGAGGCGGCGACGACGTCATGGCTGCGCTGGCGCAGAATGGCAACGGTCTTTGAGCCGATCAGTCCGGTACCGCCGATCACAACGATCTTCATGGTGATGCTCCTTGTCGGTAACGAGGTTTCTTGAGACATGCTTGCCGGATTTGCCGGCGGAAATCGTCATGGGTACGTCGCGCTACCTCCTCGATCGCTCTCCCGCAAGCAACCACACTATAGCATGCCACGGCTGTTCTGATGTCGCGGAACCTGTCATCCGATGCGTCGTCTGACGAGCATGAGACGTTGGTGGCTACGCTTGCTGAACCTCTTACCGTCACGTAGACTAATGCGTGCGTTCCAGCCAGCGTGCTGGGGTACCGAAAGCTTCGGCCGCTGCCGGGATATCACCGCGGGCTCTCTTTCGTGCTGCAACGCAAATGCTGGGCATGACGTTTAGCCCGCTGTGCACTCCTTGATTTGATTTCAAGCAAACGCAGGAGGAGTCTATGCGGAATTTTATCACCTTTTTCGTTTCCAGCGTGGCAATCGTCGTTGCGGGGTCGACCGCGTTAGCGGGTGAGAAGGTGCTCGAGTTCAAGCTCGTCACCAAGCCTGTCGACGTCAAGGTCATCGAGGCAGCAAACGTCGAGGGGCAGACGGTCGTTTCCGGCAAGTTCTTTGGTGTCGCCATCTTCAGTGATGGCCATATCGGGGTGAAGGAGTTCGTCCATTCAGGAGACATGCTGAAGGGCTCGGGCTCCTATTACGGTTACAGCACCTACACGTTCGAGGAAGGCGCGATCACCGCGCGTTACACCGGCGCGATCAAGGACGGAAAATCAAACGGCGAATATACGATCCTTTCGGGCACGGGCGCTTATGCGAATGCAACGGGCACAGGAACGATCGAAAGCGCGCCGAACCCCTTCAAGGGGGTCAATCTTCTGAACATCAAACTGGTCGTGAGAACGCCGGGGTCATAGCAGCGCAGCGTCCGCGGGACCACGGCAAGGACAGCGACGCCTCACATGAGCGTTGGCTCGGCCAGCGGTCGCACGGCCGGGCCAAAGCCATCAAACGCGTGCAAGACGGGTCGTCAGCATTGCGCCCTCAAGGCGACGCAGCCCGACAGCTCTCAAACGATTGAGAGAGGATCGGGTACCTGGACCCGTCCGCCTCGCAGATGTCAGTACGTTTCAGGAAAATTCGTTCCAGCTCACACGCCGCGCATCGACGTCGCCGAGCTCGACCGGATCATGGATGTTGCGCACGCTCTGGAAGCCGGAGCGCAGATAGATCAGCGGGTCGACTGTGGTCGCGGCGCGGACGTGCTGGACCTCGCCGATGAAGATCGAATGGGTCTTGGTCTCGAGCTCCTGCGCCAGCACGCAGTCGAACGCCGCGACGGCATCCTCCAGCACCGGGGCGCCGGTGGCGCCGGTGGTCCAGCGCCCAAACGCAAAACGGTCGTCGCCGTTGACGCCCTTCTGGCCGGAGAAGGTCAGGGCCAGCAGCGCGTGGTCCTCGTTCAGGAAGTTGATGACGAAATGGCGCTCCTCGCGGATGCGCTGATGCGCGCTGGCGTTACGGTTAACGCAGACCAGCACCGAGGGCGGATTGTCTGACAGCGAGCAGGCCGAGGTCACGGTCAGGCCGGTGCGCTGCCCGGTCTCGGAGCCGACCGTCACCAGCGCGACGGCGCCCGCGCAATGGCGCATCGCCTGCTTGAAACTCTGTGCGTCGACCGTCATGCCGCAAACCCTGTTTGAGCATGATCCGCCGGATCATGCTTCGGTAAAAACACTTCGTTCAAGATATGCGAGGCGGGGTGCGAGGCAAGCCCCGCACCCCGCGCAGCTGTCATGCAGCCTTCTCGAACTCGGCTCCGAGATGCTTGAGCCGCGGCATCACCTCGTTCTTGAGCAGGTCCAGCGAGTGCCGCCAGGCTTCCGGCTTGTGCTTGTAGTCGAAGCCGAACACACAGAGGACGCCGAAGCCGCCGACCTCCCGGTAGATCTTCTCGATCCTCTCGGTGACGGTCGCGGGCGAGCCGACGATCCAATTCCGGCGTGCGCAATATTCGACGGTGACGTCGCTGTCGGGCACGTCGGGCGCGTGCTTCAGATAGTCCTTGAAGCCGAAATGGCCGAGCAGCGGCAGGAAGTACTCGCCCATCATCCGGCCCATCATGTCGCCGGTCGACAGCTTCCACGCCTCCTCATCGGTATCCGCCACGAACACCTCGCGCACCAGCCGCCAGTCCTTGCGGCTCGGCTTGCGGCCGGTCTTGGCGGCGCCGGCCTCGACCGAATCCCAGTGGCTGCCGACATAGGCCGGGTTGAGGTTGAGGCTCATCGGGATGAAGCCGCGCTCGCCGGCGAGCTTCAAGGTGTCCGAATTCTTCGACAGGCCGGCGACGCCGATCGGCGGATGCGGCCCCTGCAACGGCTTGATGTGCGGCTTGAGGAAGTCGAACATCGTGTCCGGCTTGCTCACTGTCCAGTACTTACCCTTGTGCGTCCAGGGTCCCGGCTCGGACCACATCTTCAGGATGATCTCGAGCGCCTCGCGGGTCATGTCGCGGTTCTGGCCCGACATGCCGTCGACATTGAACATCGCCCAGTCGCTGGGCAGGCCCGAGGCCGCGACGCCGAAGTTGAGGCGCCCGTTCGAGAGATGATCGAGCATCGCAACGCGGTTCGCGAGCTCGGCGGGATGATGATACGGCAGCAGGAAGCCGCCGGGCCCGATGCGCAGATTCTTGGTCTGCAGCAGCGCCTGCGCCACCAGCAGGTCGGGCGACGGGTGCGGCTCCCAGGGTGCGGTGTGATGCTCGCCGATCCAGGCTTCCTGGTAGCCGAGCTCGTCGAGCCAGCGCAGCGTCTGCAGGTCCCAGTCGTGGCCCTCCTTCAATCCGCACTCCGGCGGGTGCGAGGGCATGGTGAAGTATCCAAGCTCCATGTGCGTTTCCTTCCTTCGCGTTGGGTTCAGTCGTGCAATGCGTCTTGCCGCGCATTGCATGACGATCAGCAAGCGCTGTGCCAGCGGAGGAAGTCGCAGGGAATGGGTGAGAACGGCCGGATTTCGGCCGGCTGCGCGCCGGTCAGCGGGCTTGGCAAGGCTGGCGGCGTCTCACCGTCGCGAGACGTGTCGCAACCATGAGACGCGCCGGCAAGCATTCCCGCTGGCTCGGGCTGCCTTCGCACACACGGAAGCAGATACTCTCGCGGAGACTCCCCCTCACCCGAATTCGAGCTTCGCTCGAATTCGACCTCTCCCCGCAAGCGGCAGGGGTGTCCGGGGAATGATTCACTGTGTCGCGGTGCATGCTCGGCAGGACCGAGGCAAATCGGTCTTTTCTGGTTGTCGAGACACAGAGGGCCGAGCATGCGATATCGCGGTAGCATTTTTGGAAGGCTGCTTGAACCGATCAATCGACGGCAGTTTCAGACGGTTGTGGATCGTCTGGACGGGGATGCCTACGACAAGTCGTTCAGGAGCTGGGATCATCTGGTGGCGCTGATCTATGCCCAGCTTAGCGGCAACAGCAGTCTGCGCGGGGTGGTGACTGGCTTCAACGCCAATTCGCAGCATCACTATCACTTGGGAACCGGCAAGCTGTCGCGCTCGACGTTGTCCGATGCCAATGCCCGCCGTCCGATCGGCATTTTCGCGCAAACCTTTGCGGCGCTGTCGGCGATGGCGCGTCGCCAGCTGCGGAGTGAAGGCATGGAGATGGTGCGTCTGATCGACGCCAGTCCGATCCCGCTCGGCAAGGTCTGCAGTTGGGCGACGTGGAACGGCCGCATCCGCGGCATGAAGCTGCATGTCGTCTACGACCCAAGGAGCGATGTCCCGACCTGCGTCGAGATGACGGCCGCGAACGTCAATGACATCGAGATCGGCCGACAGACCCCAATCCAGCCCGCCACCACCTATGTGTTTGACAAGGGCTATTGCCGTTTCGACTGGTGGCAGAAGATCAATGATAGCAAGGCTTTCTTCGTTACCCGGGCGAAGACGAGCATCCGTCTTCGCTCGCTCAGGCATCGCGCCATCCGCAAGCGTAACGGGGATGGCTTCGAAATCCTTGCCGATGACGAGGTGAAGCTCACCAGCAAGGGCGATTCGCGCCTTCCAATCCCGCTCCGCCGCATCAAGATCAGACGCGAGAAAGGCGGCAAGATCACACTCCTGACCAACGACCTTGCCCGTAGCGCCGTCGAGATCGCCGCCCTCTACAAGAGCCGATGGCAAATCGAGCTGCTGTTCCGCTGGATCAAGCAGCATCTCGATATTCGCAAGTTCCTCGGCGCCAACGACAACGCGATCCGCCTTCAGGTGCTCGCTGCGATGATTGCCTACCTGCTGCTGCGCATCGCCGCTCACACCAACTGCATCAAAATGCTCCCGCTCAGGTTCGCCGAACTCGTCGGCCAGCTCCTGCTCACGCGTCGATCCCTCGCTGCCATCGACAAACCTCCGCCCATCAACCCCAGCCGTCGGAAATCAACCATCTCACCTGACCAGATGGAGCTCCGCTATGCCTGAATTTCCCCGGACACCCCTGCCGCGCGCGGGGCGAGGTGAAGCGGAGCGCCGGATCAGCCCGCCGCGCGGCGCGGCTGGGCGTTGGTATCGGGCTCGGAGGATGGAGGAAGCTGCATCAGGATGGTCTGGCCCATCGAGGCGATCTCGATGCCCTCCTCCTGGAAGCGCCGTTTCATGCGGCGGTTGAACTCGCGTTGCACCGCCCAGCGTCCGCTATCGGTGCAGCGGATCTGGCCGACGATGGTCACGACCGAGCCGTCGACCTTGTCGACGCCCCACAATTCGAGGTCGCCTCGGATGAATGCGCGATACGCTGTCTCCTGGCGCATTTGGGCGACGATGTCCTTCAGCACCTCGCCGGCGCGGTCGGTGTCCTCCTTGTAGGACACGTTGACGCTGACCGCGGCATTGCCGGCGCCGCGGCTGGAATTGGTGATCGTCGTCACCGCGCTGAACGGCACGACGTGCACCGAACCGTCGCCGGCGCGCAGCCGCATGGTGCGGATCGAGACGTTCTCGACCACGCCCGAGAGGCCCGACACCGTGACGTTGTCACCGACCTGCACGGTGTTCTCGATCAAGAGGAACAGCCCGGTGATGAGGTCCTGCACCAGCTTCTGCGAGCCGAAGCCGATCGCGATGCCGACGATGCCGGCGCCGGCGAGCAGCGGCGCGACATTGACGCCGATCTCGCTGAGCGCCGTGAGGCCGACCACCGCGACGATCATGCAGAACAGCGCGGTGCGCAGCATCGGCTGGAAGGTGCGCAGGCGCGCGGCGCGGGCGTAATGCCCGTCGCGCGACAGGGTGTCGATCTGCCGGTCCATCAGCGCATTGGCGACTTCCCAGATCACGGCCGCGGCCAGCGCGGCAATGCCGATCGTCACCAGCGCCGAGATCAGGCGGCTTCCGATCTGGCCGCCATAGAACCAGACGATGGCATCGACGCCCCAGACCTCGAGCAGCGCGACGAAGCCAATGAAGGCGATCACCGCCGTGACCACCTTGCGCAGCAGCGGCAGATAGCGGTTGGCGCGGGTCTCGAGCCCCGGGAAGCGCTGGATCAACTCCGGGCTGATGCGGAAGCCGCGATCGATCAGGCTCAGCACCACCATGGTGACGAGGCGGGTAACCAGCAGCACCGCGACAGTGCCGACGAAATACTGCAGGAGCAGCGAATAGCCGTTGCGGATGTTGAGCGCCCACACTGCCCACAGCGCGAGGTCGAGCGCGATCGCCAGCACATGCCAGAGCGCCGCGAGACGGTTGCGCGTTCGCGCCGCAAGCCCGGTGCGATCGGCCGGCGCGCGGATGGCGTCGGCGACCTGGCGGCGGCACTGCAGGATGATGACGACGACGAACAGATGCACGACCAACATCACGAGCCGGATCAGCGCGGCATAGCCGGCGCGATGCAGCCCGAGCAGCAGCGCGACATTGGCAAAGGCGATGCCGGAGACGCCGACGGCGACGATGCGCCGGGCCCAGATCTCGATATAGGCCGCGGTCTCGGCACGGACGCGGAACAGGCCGAACGGCCCCGCCAGCGCGCGCACCGCGCAAATCAAGACGCGCGAGAACACATAGGCGTTGACGACGGCCAGGATCACGAGCCGCGTGGTCGATTGATCGCCGATCTCGGTGCCGAGCAGCGCGGTGGCGATGCCGCCGAACACGACGACCGGCAGCAATTCGAGCAAAAGGCGCCCAAGCACGAAGGGCAGCCGGACCAGCGACTGCCAGGCCCGCGCCAGGCTGAGCCGGCGCCGCTGCAACTCGGGCGCCGGCGTGACGTCGGCAACCGACGACGGCGGATCGACGATGGCGAGCGTCTGCACCGGCATGCGCGCGGTCTGCGGCAGCCGCGCTTCCAGGAACGCGACCGGCCGCTTGATCAGGCGGAACACCACCCATTCGGCGGCCAGCGCGCAGCCGAACACCAGCGCCAGCTTCCAGGCGATATCGATCAAGAGGCCATAGGCGACCGGATCGTTGGCGGTACGCACGAACCAGTAGTAGAACGCCGGGAAATGCGTCAGCGTGCGCGCGACGTCGGCGACCTCGCGCGACATCTCGCCGACCTGCTCGGACACCATCAGCAACAGCTGTGCGCCGAGGCTGTCGGCGGTGAGCGGGATCGGCGAATGCTGCTCCGGCGCAGGCGCCGGCTGGGCCGCCGCCTGCGGCGAGGCATTGGCGATGGCGCGCAGCGTGTTGATGATCTCGCCGCGCTTCTTGTCGTCCTGCAGCGTGTCGAGCGCACGTTTCGCCTGCTCGGGCGTCAGCGCGTCGCCGGTAGCGGGTTGCGGCGGCGCCGGCTTGGCGGCCGGCTGCGCCAGCGCGGGAGAGACGAACAAAGTGAAGACGAGAAGCAGCGCAAGGCGAAGTTTGTGCGACACGAGGGCCTCATAAAATAACTGCGCGACCGCAAACCCTTGGGAGGAATCTGCTCTCGCGCTCGCGCCATGTCGGATACTCCTTTTCGCCCCGATGGTGTGTCGGAAGTTTGCCGCTGTGACGGCCATCTCTTGGCATTTGCCGCAACACAATCGTCACAGGCGTTGAGCCGCGTTTACACTTCCAGTGCGCGTTCCCGGCCGGCTCACTACACGTCAGGGGTGAGACCGCAGAATCTTTCGCTTGACGCGCAGGAGCCGCCGTGATGTTCTTACTTTGTTCTTTTGTTCCCAATTGCGTTTCGGGGGTTTCATGCACGACGTTTTTGCCGAGAACGGTCCGGTCAGGCTCTTCATCCATGATGACGACGAGACACCGATAGAATTCATGCGCAACCTGCTGCGCACGGTATTCGGCAAGTCCCGGAAAGAGGCTGTTGCCGTCACCGCGCGAATCGAGGCCCAGAACGGATTCGCATGCGGCCCCTATCCCGCGACGGTGGCCAAGGCACTGCTGGAGTCCGCCCAACAGCTGATCCGCAACAACGGGCATCCATTGCTGATCACCGCATCGGCCGCCGACGCGGACCGGCCGTGCGATCTCTGTGGCGCGCTGGAGCCCGTCACCGACGTGTTTCTCATCCGCCGGACAGTCTGCCTGTGCGGCAACTGCCTGATCGCCGCGCGGGCAAGCTCGGAAAATCTACCGAGCGAGGAGTTCAGATATGCCTTCATGGCGCTCGATTGGCATTTTGCCGGGACGCCGCGCAATCAGATCATGACCCGGTCGCGACAATTTCCCGGTCACATGCGAGCGGACGTTCAGATCGCGATCGACAGGTTGTTCGATGTGCCGATCCATTTCTTCGGCATTCATGAGCAGCACCGCTATGAGACCCTCGCGATTGCCTCGCTGATGGAGACAGCCGCAACGCGCCGCCGATCGCGCCGCCGCAGTATCACGACGTCGACGTTGGCGAGCCTGAGTCGGTGAAATGCCTGACCAATGGCTTGTGGCTATGCCAAACCGGAGAGCTGCGCTACGCGGTGCTGCTCAGCTACCATCGTGATTATCAGACCGAGCCGGGCTTGCGGATCGAGCTCGCGGTGCCCGCAGGCGTCGCCGGAAACGCCTTGGTGCAGCGGACCTTTGCCGAGCTGGAAGCGGCCGTGCACGCGGCACGATCCTATCGCGGCAAGATCCTGTCGCTCGAGGATGCCGCCGACTATCGCGGCCGCGCCCGCGGCGTGACCGTGCATCGCCTGCCGACGGTCGCGCGCGATGACGTGATCCTGCCGGACCGGACGCTGCGGCTGCTCGACCGCAACGTGCTCGACTTCGTCGAAAGCCGCGATCTGTTGCGCAAGCTCGGGCAGTCGACCCGCAAGGGCATCCTGCTCTACGGCCCGCCCGGCACCGGCAAGACCCACACCATTCGCTATCTCGCCACCAACCTGCCGGATCACACCACGCTGATCATCACCGCCGAGCAGGTCGGCCTGCTCGGCGCCTATATGAGCCTCGCGCGGCTGCTGCAGCCGACCATGGTCGTGATCGAGGATGTCGACCTGATCGCGCGCGACCGCGAGGACATGGGCGGACCGTGCGAGGAATCGCTGCTCAACAAGCTGCTCAACGAGATGGACGGCCTGAAGGAGGACTGCGACATCCTGTTCGTGCTGACCACCAACCGGCCCGAGGAGCTGGAAGGCGCGCTGGCCGGCCGGCCCGGCCGCATCGACCACCGCCCGTGGTTGACGCAGCGGTGCAGCGCACCGCCGGGGTCAGCGCCGCATTCATCAAGGAGCTGATGCGCCGCATCGCTCAGGCCAGCATCGCCCGCGGGGGAGGCCAGGATGTCACTGCTGACGACATCGGCGCAGCGCTGAACGAGATGCTGTTCGACGGCGGCCGGCTCAACGTGAAGCTGCTCGGCGGCGCGCAGGGGATGAGTGCGGGGTGATGGCCGGTCAACGCACTAAACGTGCCGGCAACAGCAACTCGCGCTCGCCGCCGGCGAGCCGCGCGAGTTCGTCCGACACGCGCGCCAGCGCGCGATCCCAGGCCTGCGGTCTGTCCTGGCGGAACAGCCGCATGGTCGGATACCAGGGCGTGTCGGCGCGATCGCGCAGCCAGCGCCAGTCGAGCGCATAGGGACACAGCATCCAGACCGGGCGGCCGAGCGCGCCGGCGAGATGCGCCACCGAGGTGTCGACGGCGATGACGAGATCGAGCGCGCAGACGGCCGCCGCGGTGTCGGCGAAATCGCCGAGCGTCGGCGCGAGGTCGATGATGTCGGCGCCAAGGCCCCGCAGCACCGGAGCATCGTCCGGCCGCGGCTCCTTCTGCAGGCTGTACAGCTGCACGCCCGATGTGACCAGCCGCGGCAGCACGGCGTCCGCCGGCAGCGAGCGCTGGCGGTCACCCTTGTGCCTGGGATTGCCGGCCCAGACCACGCCGACCTTCAGCGCGGTCACGCCGGCGAGCGCCTCGCGCCAGCGCGCGAGCTTGACGACATCCGCCCGCAGATAGGATATCGCTGCAGGAATGGTCTCGACGGTGGTGCGGAAGATCCGCGGCAGGCTCAGCAGCGGCAGTTGCAGATCGAACGGCGGCAGCGGCTCGCCGCGCGCGAACACCGCGACATCGGGCAGCATCGGCCGCAGCAGCGCGACCAGCCCCGGCTGCACCTGCAGAATGATCCGACCGCCCCTGCCCTCCAGCATCGGCACATAGCGGACGAAATTGATGGCGTCGCCGAGTCCATATTCGGCAAACAGCAGCAGCGTGCGTCCAGCGAGCGGCTCGCCCTGCCATTCCGGCTCTTCGAACACGGGATCGCCGTCGCTGAGCATCCTGGTCTTGCGGCGCCACTGATACTCCTCAAAGCCCTCCTCGAACTCGCCGTTCATCAGGAGGAAATGCGCGTGATTGTAGTGCGCGAGCGGCTGCTCGGGATCGAGTGCAATCGCCCGGCGCGAGGCCATCAGCGCCGCATCGATCTCGCCGGCATTGCGCAGCGCGACCGCGAGGTTGGCGTGACCCTTGGCATAGAGCGGCTCGAGCTCGATGGCGCGCCGATGCGCGGCGACCGCGGCCTCGACCAGGTTCTGCGCCTCGAAGATGATCCCGAGATTGGTGTGCGCGGCGGCGTAGTCCGGCTTCAGCGCCAGCGCGAGCTCGGCGCAGGCGATGGCGTCGTCGAGCTGTCCGAGCTCGAACAGGCAGGCGCCGAGATTGTTGAGGATGACGTGATCGGACGGGTCGCGGGCCGAGACCTGGCGATAGATGCGGACGGCCTCCGCGCGCTCGCCCGCTTCGTGCAGCACCATCGCCAGCAGGCGCTGCGGCGCGATGTTGTCGGGATCGAGTGCAATCGCGCGGCGGTAGTGCAGGATTGCGTCCTCCAGCAAGCCCTGGCGATAGAGCGCCGCGCCAAGGCCGCAATGCAGTCCGGCATTGTCGGGATCCGTGGCAAGTCCACGGCGATAGGCCGTGGCGGCCGCTTCGTGCCTTTTCTGATCGCTCAGCACATTGCCGAGGTTGAGCCAAACGCCGCGGTAGACCGGATCGCGCGCGATCACCTCGCGATAGGCCTGCTCCGCCTCGACCGGCCGCTGCTGCCCGGCCAGCGCGACGGCGAGGTTGAACCGCGCCCGCGTCAGGCCGCCATCGAGTGCGATCGCGCGGCGGAACGCGGTCTCGGCCTCATCGAAGCGCGACAGATCGCACAATGCGACGCCGAGCTTGATGTGCAGGCCGGCATCCTGCGGCCGCAGCGTCACGCCGCGCTCGAACGCCGCCACCGCGCCTTCGTGCTCGCCCTTCACGGCGAGCGCATCGCCGAGCGTGGCGAAGGCCGGTGCATGGTCCGGATCGAGGTTGAAGACCCGGTTCAGCAGCATAGCACCTTCCGCGACACGATCGGTCACGAAGGCGATGACGGCGGACAGATGCAGCGCCGGAACATGGTCGGGATCGGCGGTGAGGATGTCGCCGCACAGCGTGCCGGCCTCCGCCGCGCGGCCCGCGCCATAATGCGCCACCGCATCCCGCAACATCCGATCGACCGCCACGCTGCCCACGATACCGCCCCTGCCAACGACCCCGATGCGGATTAAACGGGCGACGCCGCGAAATCCGGCACGCGAATCTCGGTTGAACAATCAAAGCCCAGGTGCAGGTCCTTGATCTCTTCTCCTTCCCCTGAAAGGGGGAAGGTCGGGATGGGGGTCAGCCGCAGACGACGCTGCAAGTGGAGCGAGCTGATCCCCACCCGCTTTGCTCTGACGAGCAAAGCGACCTCCCCTTTTCAAGGGGAGGTAGGAGGGCCACAGACCACCGCCCCCTTGACGGCCGCCGCTTCATGTAACATATGAAGTTACATGATACGTGATAGCCGCCTGTCGAGCGTCCTGCATGGCCTGCTCCACATGATCGGGGCCGGCGAGCCGGTCACGTCGGAGCAACTTGCGCAGGCGATGGCCACCAACCCGGTGGTGGTACGCCGCGTGATGGCGGGGCTGCGCGAGCAGGGTCTGGTGCATTCGGAGAAGGGCCATGGCGGCGGCTGGACGCTGGCGCGCGATCCGGCCGACATCACGCTCGCGGACATCTATCGCGCGGTCGGCGCGCCCACGATCGTTGCGATGGGCCATCGCTCGGAAAATCCCGGCTGCCTGGTCGAACAGGCCGTCAACGACGCGCTCGGAGACACGTTTCGCGAGGTCGAAGCGCTGTTCCTGAAGCGGCTCGGCGCGGTGACGCTCGAAGCGCTCGCGAAGGATTTCAAGCGCCGGCTCGCCAAACACAAGCAAAATCTCGAGGACCAGATTCATGCAGTCAAGTGAGCAGGCGAAACCTCTGCCGTACAACGATCCCGCGCATTGGGACAAAATGGTCGCCGCCTATGAGGCGCAGTCGCAGCCGTTCACGACATTGTTCGCCGACGCCGCGGTCGCAACGCTTCCGATCGACCCGTCATCCAGGGTGATCGACGTCGCCACCGGCACGGGCGCCGCGGCGCTGGCCGCCGCCCGCACCGGAGCCGAGGTCACCGCGATCGATTTCTCCGCCGGCATGGTGGCACGTGTCCGCGCGCATGGTGTGGCGAATATCGAGGCGCGGCAGATGGACGGCCAGGCGCTCGATCTGCCGGATGCCGCCTTCGACGCGGCAGTGTCGGTGTTCGGCGTGATGCTGTTTCCGGACTGGCGCGCCGGCCTCTGCGAGATGGCACGGGTGACGCGACCGGGCGGATCGGCGGCGATTGCGGTCTGGAAGAGCGCCGATGGCGCCGCCGTGCATCTCCTGCTCTCGCAGATCATCCGGCGGCTCTATCCCGACAATGTCACGCCGATGCCGTGCACGGGCCTCGCCGAGCTCGCCGACCCCGGCCGCCTCGCCGCTGCGCTCATCGCCGCCGGCTTCTCCGATCCGGCGATTGCCGAGATCACCCACGACTTCAAGCTCAATGTCGCCAATCCCGCCGACGTCGACAAATTGTTCGAGTTCATGCCGCATTGGAGCGGGCTCGATGCAGACCAGAGCGCCGCAGTCGCGCGCGCCTTCCGCGCCGAGATTGAGCGCAGGCGGGTCGGCGACAGCTTCGCGATTCCGTCGACCGCGCTGATCGCGACGGCCCGGCGGGCTTGACCGAAACGGCCGCGATCCGGCCATGCGAGGTCACGGCCGCCTAGCGCTTGTCGTCGTCCGGTTTTTCTTCATCGCTCGGCGGCTGCAGGCCGGGACTGTTGGCCCAGCGGTCGAGTTCCTCGATCACCCGCCGATGGCTCGGCCGCAGCGGCTCTGCACCACCGGGCTCTTGCGATAATTTTCGGGGCAGCTTGACCTGATCTGGCATGGCTAGGCTCCAGAGCTGGGGCTGTACGCGCGATACGAGGCGCGATCGCTACGCGCGCGACTTGAGGAGATCGCGAATCTCGGTGAGCAGCTCCTGATCCTTGGTCGGCTTCGGCGGTTCGGCCGGCGCCGCGGGCGCTTCGCGCTTGAGCTGGTTCATGAGGCGGACCACGATGAACAGCACGAAGGCGACGATCAGGAAGTTGAGCGTGAGGGTCAGGAAGTTGCCCCAGGCCAGCACCGCGCCCTGCTTCTTGGCATCGGCCAGGTTGGTCGCCGTCACCGACTTCGACAGCGCGGTGAAATAGTTGGAGAAGTCGAGCCCGCCGCTGATCGCGCCGATGATCGGCATGATGACATCGGCCACCATCGACGAGACGATCGCGCCGAATGCCGCGCCGATGATCACGCCGACGGCGAGATCGACGACGTTGCCCTTCATGGCGAATTCCCTGAATTCCTTCAGCATCTGATCTCCTGTTTTCCAAATGAATGCGGTGGCACGCCCCGGCGACTGGATCGCCGGCCGCTCCAAGGGGGCGAAAGACTATTTGCGATCGGCCGGCTTCGCGGGCGCCGCGACTGGCTGCGCAGGCGCGGCCTGCTCCCATGGCGCCGGCAGGATGACCCGCGCCGGCGGCGGGTTCTGCGCGGCGCGCTGCACATTCGCATTTTCCGACCGCGGCTCGTCGCGGGCGTTATCCGCGCGGGCGGTGGCGACAAGGATGCCGAGCGTCAGCGCGACGGATCCGAGTGCCGCGCCGACCAATGCGACGGACCGCACCACACCAGCGCGCGGCCTGTTCAGGATGGCAGGATGAGATGAGGTCATCGCAACTGCTCCTCACGCAATAGACATCGTTCGGAACCGCTCGGGCGCGAGCGCCGCGCACGGCTCGAGGCGGGACGTCAGGTCTTGATGTCGTCCGGCAGCTTGCCGCCATTGGCGGCGAGCTTCGCCATCACCTGCTGATGCAGCCAGACATTCATGGTGGCGGTGTTGCTGGTGTCGCCGGTGTAGTGCAGCTCCTTCGCGAGCTCCTTGCGCGCCGCAAGGCTGCTGTCGAGGCCGAGCGCCTTCATCAGGTCGACGATCGAGCTGCGCCAGTCGAGCTTCTCGCCGGTGGCCGCGGCCGCCTTGTCGACGATCGCGGCGACGACGACGGATTGTGCCGCCGCCGTGCCGGGCGCAGCGGATGCAGCCGTCGACGTCGAAGGCGCTGCGCCGGGCGCGGCCGCCGTTGTGCTCTCAGCGGTTTTGGCCTGGGCGCCGTGGCCGAAGATTGCACCCATGATGCTTCCAAAAATGCTCATGATCTCTCGCTCCGTGCGCCCGAGACACCGTTCGTCCCGTGGCTGTTTCCGGTGACGGGGCGGACGATAGGCAGGCCATTGGCCGAGCGGAAGATGACCATCGTCACTATCGGAGTGTGGGACGGCGTGGTGCTGTCGGCGGAGAAAGCGTGCGGCTTTCTGCGGCCGCGCGAGAGCCTTTCATCGTACGCCCCACGTGCGATGAAGTCAGCCGTCCCGGCCCGATTCGCCAGCCCCGAGAAGTCGGGGCGGCTGACACAGACGTGTGCGCGTTGTCGCTACTAGAGCTGGCGGCGGCGGATGGTCTGGGCGAGTTCGACAAAGCTCTCGGCGATGCCGACGCCGGTCTTGGCGCTGACCGATTTGACGCTCGACTTCGCAAGCCCGGCAATCGCGCCCGCGCTGCCCGCGGCTTCCGGCAGATCGATCTTGTTCAGCAGCGCCCGGTAGGGCCGGCCGGGGAAGCGCTCCTCGAAGCCGCGGACCAGTTCCACCATGCGGGTCACCGTCTGCGGCCGCGTGACGTCGGACACGATGATGGCGGCGGACGCGCCGGTGACGTAGACGGTGTCGAAGATCTGCGTGCCGAAATCGCCGTCGGTGTCCCACAGCACGAGGCGCGTCGGATCGCTGCCACCCGCCGGCGCCACGTCGTGGCTCAGGATCTCGACGCCCAGCGTCGATTTGTACTGGCCCTCGAACCGGTTGTAGATCAGCCGATAGAGGATCGACGTCTTGCCGACCCCCATATCGCCGAGCAGCATGACTTTCGCGGTGAGCATCAGCGGGCCACTTCGCCTCGATAGACCGTCTCGAACGCCACGCGGCGATTACCGCCGACGGTGGAGTCGACCCGGTCGGTGATCGGCATCGTCGCCGCGCGCGAAACCAAAATCAGCCGCGACGAATCGACCCCGAGCGCGGTCAGCCTGCGCTGGACCTGCTCGGCCCGCTTGCGCGCCAGCGTCCGGTTGGTGCCTTCCGTGCCGCTCTGATCGGCATAGCCGACGATGCGCAGCCTGAGATCGTTGTTCGCCATTAGTCCGGCGAGTTCGCGCAGCTGCTGCTCGGCCTGGTCGTTGTCGAGGACTTCGTCTGAATTGTTCGCGAAGAAGATCGCGGTGGTGGCGATGAAGCGGTCGAGCCGCGCCGCCGGACCGTCGGCGACGGCTTGCAGCTTCGAATATTGCTCGGCCAATTTGGCATACTGCTCGCCGAGCCTGTCATATTGCTCGGTCAGGGCGACATATTTCTGGTCGCCCGACTTCGCCTGCGCACCGATCGCCTCGCGCATCTGGTCGAGGCTCGCCTGCAGGCGCGTCAGGCTCTGCTGCAGGCCCGCGATGCCGGCCTGCGATGCCGCGATTTGCTCGGGTGCGGACACCAGACCGATGTGGTTGACGATCTTGTACGGTGCCGCGGCCGCAGCGAGCGCATCGATCAACGGCGCGGTTTCCAGCTGGCTCGGCTCGATGCCTGAAACGGCCACGCTTCGGCTGCCGTGATCGAAGTCGAGCCGCAGCGGGAACGAGGCCAGCAACGGCTGCTTTGCGGCGAGCTGTTCCAGCGCCGCCTGGGTCCGCCGCTCCAACAGGCCGCGCGTCACCGATGTCGCGGCAAGCCAGAGCAGCAGCGCGGCCACGGCCGCGAGCAAGGCGAACAGGATCACCTTGCCGCGCCGGCTCGCGATCCGCCGTGGCGTATCGTCGGTCTCGATCGCGGCTGCCAGCGACGCCAGCATCGGCCCGTCGCAATCCGCGCCGCGGTCGATGCGCTCGATCGCATCGAAGAACAGCGAGTTGATCCTGGCATTGTCGGCTGGCCGCAACGGTCCCAGGCACTCCGCCGCCAGAATGAAGCGGGGCGAGGCGCGCAGCGCGAGCTGTCGTCCGCCGAAATCGAGCGTCTGCAGATTGCCTTCGCCGGCGAGCGCCTGCACCGAGAATTCCAGGATCGCCGCGACCATCGCGCTGAGCAGGTCGGCGCGTTCGTCGGCGGTCGCATCGCGCTTCCAGTCCGCGATCAGGCGGCCATTGCCGCGTTCGATGATCAGGAGCCGGTTGATCTGCGGCGGCTGATCGGCGAGCACGAATTCGCTGATCGGGCGTCCCGTCACCAGCGATTTGACGCGGCCGACCCACAATTGCGCCGAGGTCAACGCATTGATGCGCTGCTCGAGCGAGGCAACCAGCTCCCTGAACGAATTCGCCACCGCGGCGCTGACCAGCCGGCCGACGATCGGATAGAGCGCCTCGATCATCTGCTCGCGCGAGTTCTTGATCTCGCTGCGGATCGCCGAGACCACGACCGGCGCAATCGCGCTGGCGAGCTCGCGCGGCCGGTTGACCTCGGCGCGCTCCAGCGCCTCGACCAGGATGCCCGCGGTTGCCGTCTCCAGGCGGTCGGCGTTGCCGACATAGCGCTGCAGCGAGTCGAGGTCGGCCTCCAGCGACGTCAGGCGCGTCGCCTCGGGCTGAAACAGCAATGTCTTGAGCTGCTCGATCTCGCGGTTCTGGCCGGCAGCAGCTGCCATGCTATTTGCCCGTGCGGCCGGATCCCAATCCGCTGATGACCGAGCCGAGCTGGGTGATCGCCGCGCCGACATCCTTCAGCGAGTCGAGCCGCTTCTGCTCGGTATCCCGCTCGAGGTCGGAGAGCCGCGCCGAAAGCGCGGTGAGCTCGTTAGTGAAGTCCGCCTGCATCTGCTTGAGCGATGCCTGCATCTCCTCGCGCAGACCCGAGAGGTTGGTCTCGAGCGAACGTTGCGCGCCGCCGAACAGCAGGTCGCGAACCTGATCGATCGCCGCCATGCCATGCGCCGCCGGATCCACGCCGTTGCCGGCCGCCGCAGCGTCCGCCGGTCCGTCCGTACCTTTGGTCTGGCGCTCGATACCCTTCATGGTCATTTCCCGCTTACTCATAGCCGTGCAATCCGGACCTGCGGTGTCAAAAAGCAAATCCGAAACAAACCTATAGCCAATTTTGCGGGCGCGGCCCAGAGAAAGGCGAGCAATCTCAGCCGGATCAACCGCGTGGTTGTGCGATCACGGCCAATTATTTCTAGTAAGTTATTGCCTTTATTGCGAGTTCTGTACGGTTCTTGACCTGGCATTTCTCCAGAATCGTGCTGACATAGTTCTTCACGGTTCCTTCGGCCAAATGCAGCTGCTCGCCGATCTCGGTGTTGCTCTTGCCCTCGACGATCAGCGTAAGAATTTCATTCTCCCGCGCCGTCAGCCCATCGCGAACCGGCAGCTTCGCCGAGACGCGCGGGCCGCGCAGCCGCTTGAACTCATCGAGGATGCGCGCGGCGACGCCGGGCGAAAGCCCGGACTGGCCGTTGATGACCGCGCGGATGGTCGAGGCGATCTCCTCCATCCTGGCGTCCTTCAAGAGATAAGCCTTGGCGCCTGCGCTCACCGCCTCGAAGATCAGGTCGTTGGTCTCGAACGTCGTCAGCACCACGATATGGGTCTGCGGCAATTCGCGGAGAATCCGCTGGGTCGCGGCGATGCCGTCGACCCGCGGCATCTGCAGATCCATCAGGATGACATCCGGCCGATAGCGCCGCGCGAATTCGATGGCCTGCTCGCCGTCGGCCGCGCCGGGAAGGATCTCGAAATCGTCGTTCTGCTGGGCGAGCAGCGTGGCGATACCTTCCCTGATCAGCGTCTGATCCTCGGCGATCAGCACCCGTATCTTCTCAATTCTGCTCACGGGCTTTCCGTCATCCTCTCGAAAACGCGTTGCATGCGCGGCAACGAATTCAATCGGCCAGCACGCCGGCAGACGCCGCCGGCGGCACCGCCACGGGGAGCGAGATCCGGACCAGCGTTCCCTGCCCGGGCGCGCTCTCCACCGCGCAGCTGCCGCCGACAAGTTCAGCAAATTCGGCCATGCCAATCAATCCGAAATGTCCTGGCGTCGGGACCGCGAGATCGAAGCCGCGGCCGTCATCGCGGATCTCGACAATCAGCTTGCGGCCGACCGCGGCCGGTTCGTCGAAGGCGTGAAAGGAGACGCGGCGCGCCTGCGCATGCGTCTGAACATTGCGCAGTGCCTCGCTGAGGATGCGCTGAACCGTCAAGCCGCAATCGCGCAAGCCGGGGCGCGCCGCTTCGTCGATCTGGATCGACACCCTGACACCGCTGCGCGCGGCGAAGTCGCTGAGCAGCCCCTCGACGTCGGGATCAAGCTTCAGATCGTCGGGCGTGCGCAGGCGATCGATGGCTTCGCGGGCGCGGTTCAGGCCGCTCGCGGCCGCATCTTCAGCGGTCGCGAGGCTGTCCGCCACACGGGCGGGATCGGCCGACAAATAATGCCGGATCAGCCGGATCTGGGTCAGCAGCGCCACGATCGAGTGCACCAGCGTATCGTGCAGATCGCGGGCCAGCCGCAACCGCGTCCGCGCCAGCGAGGCAAAGCGCACCTCCGCGCTCGCCGCCTCGAGCTGCTGCTCCATCAAGCGCCGGGCGCGACGCTCGCTGCCGAGCAGCGTTTCGACCTGACGGCCGGCAAAATCCGGCATGGCGATGACGAAGTAATGCGACTGCGCGCCGTTCCACAGCACGACCGCCGTCATCGGTTGCGTGATGTCAGGCGACGCGCCACGCACACCGGCCAGCGCGATCATGTCCCGCTGGCCTCCGGCAAGCGCCGCCAACTCGGCTTCCATGCCGACCAGCAACACACACTCGCAGCAATCGACGCCGGTTGCCGGAAGCCACTCGACCAGCCGGCCGATCTTCCGCTGCATGCTTCGATCGGCGCCGATGACGGCGAGACCGATGACGTCGGCTTCTGCGGCCGCAAGCAAATCCGCGCTCAGATCGATCATGCGTTGCCCATCAGCTCAGCGAGCAGCCCACTCTGGCGTAAGCCGGCAGCGGTCGCAAACGAATATGACTTTCGTCACAACCGGTCCTGACCTTCGTCAGATGCCGCGGCTGCTCGAAATGCGGTTCTGTCTCACGAATGAGCAACAGCGCAAGCCATGATGTGCCACATGCCGGCGTCCATGGCGATGCCGACCGGGCGCCGGGCCTCGCGAAAGGTCGCGCCAGTCGGCCGGAATGTGAGCTGACAATGAAGGGCGCACCACGGAAACCGTCGGGCATCGAGCTGCGCATGCTGGCGGAAGCAAGCAAGCCCGCGCGGCGCCGGCGCCTGAGCGCAACCCAGAAGATGGCATTGCAGGAAGCGCTCGCCGGCCGCCTGCAGCTCTATCCGCGCGGATATGCCGCGAGCAAGACGGGGCCGTTCCACTCCCGACGCGCCATTCTCGGACTGGTGCGCGCCGGCCTGATGAGCCTCAGCGCGACGGCGCGCTATGCGGCCGTGACCAGGCGCGCGCGCGAGATGTACGAGGCCGCGGCAAGCAGCGACCCTGCGCCCGAGTAAGCGCGCGCCATTACGCTGAGGCGCTCGAAGCCCTCACCGTCCAGCATTTCTCCGTTGAAGCTTGGCCGACGTCACATGTGCGCGGACGCTCTCGCGTGCCGCGCCGATTCCGGCCGCGAGCAGCGTCAGACCAGCCGGCTGGCTACAGCAGGACACGTATGCAGATAAACTGCGAAGATAATCTTTACAGTTTACCTTCATATATGCTATCCGATCCGGCATGAGCAATGGACCGGCCCGCCCCGGCTCGGCGCGCACATCCGCGCTGGCCGAAGATCTTCGCCTGTTGATTGGAAGGCTGAAGCGGCGGCTTCGCGAGCAGGGTCAACGCGAGGACCTCCCGCCTTCCCAGGTCGCGGTGCTGCTTCGCCTCGAAAAGGATGGCCCCGCGACCGTGTCCAGCCTCGCGCGATCGGAGGGTATGCGTCCGCAATCGATGAGCTCGGCGATATCGGCGCTCGAGGCTGCGGGCCTGGTCCGCGGCGCGCCGGATCCGGACGACGGCCGGCAGACCATCATGTCGCTCACCGATAGCTGCCGCGAGCGGCTTCGCACCGGCCGCGCCGCACGGCAGGACTGGCTGTCGCGCACCATCGCCGCGCGGCTGTCGGCGCGGGAGCAGGACGAACTCGCCGCCGCCGTCGGCTTGCTGAAGCGGCTGGTCGAGGATTGAGGCCGGCTGCGCTGCGACAGCTTGCGAGAAAGGTAACGACTATGGCCCTGACCACGCTCGATCCGATCACCGCATTGATCGTCATCGATCTGCAAAGCGGCCTCATGGGCTGGCCCTTCGCCCATCCGATCGGCGACATCGTGGCTCGCGCCGCCGCGCTTGGCGCTGCGTTCCGGCGGCACGGTCTGCCGGTCGCGCTGGTCAATGTCGACGGCAGCTCGCCGGGACGAACCGAGCAGGCGCCGCGCCATGGAAATCCAATTGGAAATCCCATTGGAAATCCATTTGGCGGCCCGCTTCCCGACGGATGGACCGATCTCATTCCGGAGCTCGACCGACAGCCCGGCGACATCGTTGTGACCAAGCGAACGCGAGGCGCATTTGCCAGCACCGACCTCGAAAGCCTGCTGAGAGCGCGTGGCGTCACGCAAGTCGTGATCGCCGGCGTCGCCACCGCGGGCGGCGTCGAATCGACGGCGAGACAGGCCTATGAGGCGGGCTTCAACGTCACGCTCGCAATCGACGCCATGACCGATGCGCGGTCGCACGCACATGAATACAGCATCGAGCACGTGTTCCCGCGGCTTGGCGAAACCGGCTCGACGCAGGCGATCATCGATCTCGTTGAAAGGACCAACGCGCATGAACTGGCTTGATCTCGTCGCCTATTTCTTCGGCGGCGCCTTTCTCACCAATGCGATCCCCCACGTCGTCGCCGGCATGATGGGCGAAGCGTTCCAGAGCCCGTTCGCCAAACCGCCCGGCGAAGGCCTGTCCTCATCGACCGTCAACATCGTGTGGGGCTTCTTCAACCTCGCGGTCGGATATCTCCTGGTCTGCCGCGTCGGCGACTTCGGCTTGCGAACCACCAGCGACGTCGCAGCGCTCGGTCTCGGCGGTCTTCTGATCGGCCTGTTCCTGGCGCGGCGGTTCGGGCGGTTTCACGGCGGGAATGAACCTCAGAGAACATGAGACGCGTCTTTCGATCGCTCGCGAGCTTCAACTACCGGGTCTGGGCGGCCGGCGCGCTGGTATCCAACGTCGGCACCTGGATGCAGCGCGCGGCGCAGGACTGGCTGGTTCTCACCCAGCTGACAAATCACAGCGCGTCCGCCGTCGGCATCGTGATGGCGCTGCAATTCGGGCCACAACTATTATTGATGCCGTGGACCGGCTTTGCCGCCGATCACTTCAACCAGCGCAAACTGCTGATGGCGACCCAGGCGACGATGGGCGCGCTCGCACTCATCCTCGGCATTCTCACCGTCACCGGGCTGGTGCAGCTCTGGCACGTCTACACCTTCGCGTTCCTGTTCGGCTGCGCGGCGGCGCTCGATGCCCCGGTGCGACAGACCTTCGTCGCCGAACTGGTCAGCGATACCAATCTGTCGAATGCGATCGCGCTGAACTCGACCTCGTTCAACGCCGCGCGCATGATCGGCCCCGCCGTCGCCGGCCTGATTATCGCCTCCGTCGGCACCGGCTGGGCATTCCTGTTCAACGGCGCATCGTTCCTGGCGGTGCTGACCTCGCTGACCCTGCTGCGCACCTCCGAGCTGCGCCCGAACGCGCGCGCCCATCGCACCAAGGGCAGCGTGATGCAGGGCTTCCACTATGTCTGGTCGCGGCCCGATCTCAGGGCGACGCTGATCATGCTGTTTCTGATCGGGACCTTCGGACTGAACTTTCCGATCTTCATTTCCACCATGGCGGTTGGCGTTTTCCACACCGATGCGCGCGGCTTCGGCCTGCTGTCGTCGATAATGGCGCTCGGAACGATGTCGGGCGCGCTGCTGGCAGCGAGCCGCGAGGAGCCGCGCTTCGGCTCGCTGATGCTGGGTGCCGCGATCTTCGGGCTGGGCTGCACGCTCGCCGCATTGGCGCCGAGCTATTGGCTGTTTGCCGCGGCGCTGGTCGTGATCGGCGTCGCCGCGCTGACCGTCACCAGCACCTCGAACGCGCTGATGCAGCTCTCGACCGAGCCGGCGATGCGCGGACGGGTGATGGCGCTGCGGCTCGGCGTTGCGCTCGGCGGCACGCCGATCGGCGCGCCGATCGTCGGCTGGGTCGCCGATCACCTCGGCCCGCGCTGGGCCCTCGGCGTCGGCGCCGCCGCCGGCTTTGCCGCAGCGATCGTGGCGATCGGCATGCTGTCCCGATCGGGCGGCGAAGCCGAGCGCCGCAGCCAGGAGGCGCGAAGGAGCGAGGTCAACCTGCCGCAGCAGCGTTGAGCGTGGCGCCACCGACCGGCGCTGCTACCCTGTTTCGGACGCGTGTCCTTTCACCCGAACTGAAAACGCTAGTAGGCGTAGGACGTCTTGCCCGGCCGCACGGTCAGCCGAAAGGCGACATCGGTCGAACCATCCATCAGCTCGATGATGTGGTCGCACACCAGACAGCGAAACTCACCCGCGACGCCGCCCTTCGACGTCAATTCGATCCGGCGATAGCCGGCCTGGCAATGGGGGCACGTCACGTCAGATTTTCGCATCGAATCAGCAAGCCGTTGCGCTCTTGAGCTTCCCACACGCCCATCATCGGAATGTGACGCCCGTCTAACCGGCGTGCTGGTCGACCAGACTACCTGGAATTTGTGCTGTGCTTTCAGCGCGAAAAGTTCCCGACGATGGCCAGAACGACGACGCGCCCAGGCCGGCAACACGGCCGCGGACCCAAAAAACGAGCGAGCGCTCTCTCAGAAAATTTCATCATCCCCCTTTTCCGGGCGCCGTTTCGTGGGCTAGGAATTAGACAAGGGCGTAAAGCCCGGCTCGGACCAGCAACAAAATGAAATGGTCCCGGAGCATAGCCAGGGAGGCAACGTGGGTCTCGCGCGTCAGCGACCGGGGACGGCGAATGCGTTCGCGATGGACGTGCTTTGCGCGCGCATCCTCGAACGTCATCGGGATTCCATCCGGGTCCAGAAAACCCATCTCGCCGTTCCGAATCTCACGCGCATCATCGGCGCCACGCTCACGCTTTCCAACAAGCACGGCTTTCACGCCACCACGCTGCGCCAGCTCGCGGAGGCCTCGGGCCTCAGCATGGGCGGCCTTTATACGTATTTCGACAGCAAGCCGACGCTGCTGTCGATGATCCTCGGCGAGGTCGCCGAGACGGTGGCGGAGGTCCTCAACTCGCCGCCCGCGGACGTGAAGCAGGATGCGCGCAAGCATCTGCACTGGATCATCGCGACCCATGTCCGGATGAGCGAGGCGATGCAGCCCTGGTTCGTGTTCTGCTTCATGGAAGCGAAGTCGTTTCCGCCGGCGGAGCGCCAGCGCGCCATCGAGATGGAGGTGATGACCGAGAAGATCATCGCCGGCGTCCTCAAGCAGGGCGTCGCCAGCGGCGTCTTCACGATCGACCAGGTCACGCTGACGGCATCGCTGATCAAGCCGCTGCTGCAGGACTGGTACGTCAAGCGCGCCAAGTACCGCAGACGTGGCACCTCGATCGAGGCCTACATCAACACCGTCGGCGCATTCGTCGACGCTGCGGTCGCAGCCAGGACGCGGCCCGGCCGCGTCGCGACCGGCTCCCGCACCAGATCCAGGCAGAGCGGCGCACCTATAGACGCAAGGAAGGGCGAGGCAATGAAGCGCTTGCGGTTCAATCAACAGGAGATCGTCTTCGCCGTCTTTGCCGTGCTGTTCCTGGCGTTCTCGATCTTCCTGCGCGGCTTCCTGACGCCGGAGAACATGCTGACGCTGCTGCAGAACGTCGCGGTGCTCGGCATCCTCGGGCTTGCGATGGCGATCGTCGTGATCGGGCGCGGCATCGACATCTCCCTGATCGCAGCGCTCGCGGTGCCGCCGGGGCTTGTGCTGCAGATGGTGCAGAACGGCCACTCGCTGCCGACCGCGCTGGTGACGGCCGTGCTGCTCACGATCGCGTTCGGCCTGGTCAATGGCTGGCTGATCGCCTATGCCGAGGTCCCTTCGCTGTTTGCGACGCTGGCGACCGGCCTGCTGCTCGCCGGCCTTGGGCAGGCCGCGCTGTTTCAGCTCGACGTCGTGCAGTGGAGCGACGGCATGAAGGGCTTCGAGCGGCTCGGACAAGGCACCATCCTCGGCATTCCGACCTCGATCGTGATGTTCGCGATCGCCTGCGTCGTGGTCGCGTTCCTGCTGCGCCAGACGCGCTGGGGCGCCTATATCTACGCGATCGGCGATAATCCCTACGCCGCCCGCGTCACCGGCATCCCCTCGCGCCCGATCATCGTGCTGCAATACGTCGTCGCGGCGCTGATCGGCTGCTTCGCGGGCCTCGTGATGGCGGCATCGGTCAACTCGATGCCGACCCGCATCTTCAATTCGACCCTGATCTACGACGTCATCCTCGTCGTCGTGCTCGGCGGCATCGGCCTGTCGGGCGGCCGCGGCGGCGTGCTCAACGTCGTCATCGGCACGCTGCTGATCGGCACCATGCTGAACGGCATGACCATCATGGACATTTCCTACGCCGGACAAAATCTCGTCAAGGGTGTCGTCCTGCTGCTCGCCGTCATCACGGATTCATTCCTGAATCCGCGCAACGAAGAAACGGCACAGCAGGGCGACATCTGAACCAAGCCACAAGAACATTCAATCACGACCAAGGAGGAAGCAATGAAATACGCTGTCAGGACTGCAAAGGTGATCGCCGCGGCGCTTGGGCTTGCCGCCATCGCCGCCCCGGCTCTGGCCCAGCAGGGCCTGGACGAGCCGTTCCAGAAGCCGTTCAGGGAAGCCCTCGCCGGCAAGACGGTGGCCTACGTTCCGGTCGCCATGAACTTCGACCTCACCGAAGGCTGGTACGCCGGCATGAAGAAGGAGCTCGAGCCCTTCGGCGTGAAGTTCGAGATCCGCGATCCCAACTGGAACACCAATGCCGGCGCGCAGGCAGTGACCTCGCTGATCTCGGAGAAGCCCGCCGTGATGGTGATCCACAATCCGGACGTGCAGACCTACGCCAAGTTGCTGCAGCGCGCCGAGAACGAAGGCATCTACGTCATCCAGATCAACATGGGATCGGCCTATCGCTCGTCGGCCTTTGTCGGCGCCAACTGGATCGAGATCGGCGAGCGCGACACCGAAGCCGTGGTGAAGGCCTGCCAGGGCAAGTCGAACAAGATCGCAATCGTGCAGGGCGCGCTCTCGGCGGCCGCCAGCGCCTACACGCTCAAGGGCGTCGAGAACGTGCTCGCCAAGCATCCGGAGATCAAGGTGGTCTCGAGCCAGGCGGCCGACTGGGATGCCGCGAAGGCCAAGGCGATCACCCAGACGGTGCTGAAGCAGAATCCTGATCTTTGCGGCATCGTCGGCTTCTGGGACGGCATGGACATCGGCACCGCCGCTGCGGTGAAGGAAGCCGGCCTGACCGGCAAGGTGTTCGTCGCGACCTCTGGCGGCGGCGAGCGCAAGGGCGCCTGCGAGCTGGTGAAGTCCGGCGCGTTCGATCTCAACATGAGCTACGACGTGCCCACCCAGGCCGCGCAGATGGCCGGCACGATCAAATGGCTGCTGTCGTCGGGCGCCAAGGCCGGCTCGATCAAGGGGTCGGAATACACGACGCTGATTCCGATCACCAAAGAGAACGCGGACAGCCAGACCGCGTGCTGGAATCTCAGTGACCTGAAAAAATAGTCGAACCATTCCCGCTCGACGTCCCGGGCGATCTCACCCGGGACGTCGATTTTCCCAAATCGAACGCCTTGCTGGAATGCCGATGCGCGACACCCTGACGAGCCTGCGTTACCGCTACTGGCCGGATCATCTCCTCGGCGAGATCCTGTCCAAGCGTTGGACCGAGACCGCAATACCGGTGATCCTGCTTTTGATCGTCGGCTTCGCGCTCAGCCGTTCCATCGATCACTTCCTGTCGCCGTCGAGCCTTGCCGACACCGCGCGGCAGGCCGGCGAAATCGGCTTTATCGGCCTCGGCATGGCGCTGGTCGTCATCGTCGGCGGCATCGATCTGTCGGTCGGCTCGATCTTCGCGCTGACGGATTTCTGCGCGCTCTATCTGCTCGACGTGCTGAACTGGCCGGTGCCCGCGGTGGTCGTCGCCACCCTCGTCTGCGGTGCACTGCTCGGCGCCGTCAATGGCGTCCTGATCGGCTACTTAAGGCTGCGCGCCTTCATCACCACGCTGATCACCCTGATCATCTACCGCTCGGCGTTCGATCTGCTGATCCAACGCTACTCCAATTCGATCGCCGCGGCCTTCCCCGACATCCCGTCCTGGAATTTCATCGGCGGCGGCGACGTGTTCGGCATTCCGAGCGTCGCAATCGTCTACATCGCGATCGCCATCTTCGGCCATATCTTCATGACCCGGCTGCGTCCCGGCTGGCACATCACCGCGATCGGCGGCTCGCGCCGTTCCGCCTACAATTCCGGCATTCCGGTCCGCCGCACCATCGCGCTCTGCTATGTCGCAAGCGGCGTGCTGACCAGCATCGCAGCGCTGTTCTTCGCGGCCCGGCTCGGCACCGTCGGCGGCGACATCGGCGTCGGCCTCGAGGTGATCGTGCTGACCGCGACCGTGCTCGGCGGCATCACGCTCGGCGGCGGCAAGGGCTCGGTCGCCAAATCGCTGGTCGGCGTGCTGATCGTGCTCCTGATCACCAACGGCCTGACCACGCTCAATGCACGGGGCGGTATCAACCGCATGGCGCTGGCGGGCATCCTGCTGGTCGCCGCGATGGTCGACATCCGCTGGCAGAAGAACCGCACCCGCATCATCAGCAAGGTCTATGTCGCGCCGACCTATCATGCGCTGCCGCCGCCTCCGGCCACCGAGATCGGCCAGGGTGGCCCGTTCGAGCAGAACGACAAGCTGCGCGACGTCGAATTGATCGGCCTCGGCCGCATCGAGGCGCCGGAGGACGTGATCCTCGATCGCAACAACAATCTCTACGCCGGCTCGCGCCATGGCGACATCATCCGCTTCCATGCGCCCGATTATCAGCGGATGGAGGTGTTCGCCCATATCGGCGGTCAGCCGCTCGGCATGGCGTTCGACCGGCAGGACAATCTCTATGTCTGTATCGGCGGCATGGGCCTTTACCGCATCACGCCCGACGGCACCGTGGAAAAGGCGACCGACGAAACCAACCGCAGCATGCATTCGGTGAACGACGACAGCCGCCTGCGGCTGGCCGACGACCTCGACATCACCGATGACGGCCTGATCTTCTTCTCGGAAGCCACCGTGCGCTACGAGATGGACGAATGGCCGATCGACGGCCTCGAGGCGCGCGGCAACGGCCGCATCATCTGCTACGACACCAAGACCGGCGCCACGCATACGGCACTGCGCGGCCTCAAATTCCCCAACGGCATCTGCGTCGCCAGCGACGGCCAGTCGATCCTGTTCGCCGAGACCTTCGGCTGCTCGATCAAGCGGCTGTGGTTCGCGGGGCCGAAGAAGGGTCAGGTCGAGGTGGTGATGGACAATCTGCCGGGCTATCCCGACAACATCAATCTCGCCTCCGACGGCAATTACTGGCTGGCGCTGGTCGGCATGCGCAGCCCCTCGCTCGACCTCGCCTGGAAGATGCCGGGCTTCCGCCGCCGCATGGCCAAGCGCGTCCCGGTCGACGAATGGCTGTTCCCGAACATCAACACCGGCTGCGTGGTCAAGTTCAACGAGCAGGGCAAGATCCTCGAATCGTTCTGGGACCTGCACGGCGAGAACCATCCGATGATCACCTCGATGCGTGAGCATCGCGGTTATCTCTATCTCGGCGGCATCATGAACAACCGGATCGGCCGCTACAAGCTGGAGAACGCCGACCCGAACTTCGTGCAGTATGACAAGCGCTGGGGGAAGCTGTCGTGATCGCGGCCGTCAGGGAATTCTCCAACCGCTTTCTCGGCCGTGGCGAGGCCACCATCACCGTGCCGTCGTTCGACGGCGCACTCAAACCGAACCAGAAACTGGAATCTGCGACCACCTTGCTGGAATGCGAGGCGCCCGAGGATCTCGCAACCGATGGCCGCAACCTCTATGTCGCCGACGGCCGGCGTCTGCTGCGCCTCGACGGCGGCGGAGCGGCCGAGCTGCGCAGCTTCGAGCAGCCGATTTCGGCGCTCTGCGCGCTCACCGGCGGCGGCATCGCGGTCGCGCTCGGCGGCCGCGAGGTGCGGCTCTACGCCGACCCCTCGTCGGGCGAGCCGAGCGTGACGTTCAACGACGCCGCCTTCAACGCGATCAACGCGCTGACGCAGGCCGGCGATGGCACCCTGATCGCAACCGACGGCTCGGCGACCTGCGGCATCGATGATTGGGCGCGCGACCTGATGGAGCTGAACCGAAGCGGCCGCGTGTTCCGGCTCGACCCCAGGACCAGATCGGTGCAGCTGCTGGCGTCGAAGCTCGGCTACGCCTTCGGCGCCTGCGCGCGGGGCAACGGCGTGCTCGTCAGCGAGAGCTGGCGGCATCGCCTCGTCCTCGTCTCGAACGGAAGGCCGCCGCAGGTCGTGCTCGGTCACCTGCCCGTCTATCCGTCGCGGCTGTCGAAGGCCGCGGGCGGCGGCTATTGGCTCACCGCATTCACCGCACGCACCCAGCTGATCGAGTTCGTGCTGCGCGAGCCGGCCTACCGGCGCCGCATGATGGCCGAGATCGACCCAGCCTATTGGGTGGCGCCGCGGCTGCGCTCGGGGTTCTCGTTCAAGGAGCCGATGCAGGGCGCGCACATCAAGACGATGGGCGTCATCAAGCCGTGGGCGCCGCCGCGCTCCTATGGCCTCGTCATCCGGCTGAGCGAGGACGGCAAGCCAAAGTATTCGCTGCACAGCCGGGTCGACGGCGTCAATCACGGCGTCGTCGCGGCGCTGGAGCTGGGCGGCGATCTTGTGCTGATCGCCAAGGGACCGGGCCGCGTGCTGAAACTGCCCCTCGCCGGGCTCGCCGAGGAGACAGGCTCATGAGCGACACCGTGTTGTCCCTGCGCAAGGCCACCAAGCTTTACGCGGGCGTGCCCGCCATCGAGGGCGTCGACTTCGATCTGCGCCGCGGTGAGATTCACGCGCTGGTCGGCGAGAATGGCGCCGGCAAGTCGACGCTGACCAAGGTGATGGCCGGCGTCGTGACCTTGACGTCCGGCGGCATGAGTGTCGATGGCGCGGAGGTCGCGCCGCGGACGCCGCTGGAGGCGCGCAATCTCGGCATCGCCATGGTGTTCCAGGAGAACAGCCTGGTGCCGACCATGACGGTCGCGCAAAACCTGTTCCTCGGGCAGGAGAAATTCTACAACCGGCTGCGCGGCATCTACATCGCCGCCCAGCAGTTCCTGCAATCGCTGAATTTCGACGTGACGCCGACCGCCACCGTGAGCGGGCTCGGCGCCGCCAAGAAGCAGATGGTGGAGATCGCGCGCGCGGTTCTGCACAAGGCCAAGGTCATCATCTTCGACGAGCCGACCGCGTCGCTGACGCCGGAAGAGAAGAAATATTTCTTCGACCTGGTCCGTGACCTCAAGAAGCGCGGCGTCTCGATCATCTTCATCTCGCACGCGCTGGAAGAGGCGCTGCTGCTCGCCGACCGCATCACCGTGCTGCGCGACGGCAAGCACGTCATCACCGACGACGCCGCGAAGTTCGACCGGGCGGCGATCGTGCAGGCGATGGTCGGCCGCGACCTCTCCAACACGCTGTATGGCGCGCGGAAGACCAGCGTCCGGCCGGCCGGTGCGCGCGTGCTCGCGGTGCAGAACCTCAAGATGGCGCCGATGGTGAAGAACAATTCGCTGTCGGTGTTCGCCGGGCAGATCACCGGCGTGTTCGGCCTGGTCGGCGCGGGCCGCACCGAGACCTTCAAGATCGTCTCCGGCGTGTTGAAGCGCGACTTCTTCCACGGCGGCGAAATCATGCTGCACGACAAGCCGGTGCGCTACCGGGTTCCGGCGCCGGCGGTCAAGGCCGGCATCGCCTATGTGACCGAGGATCGCAAGGTCGAGGGCTTCTTCGAAACCGCCTCGATCGCCCGCAACATCTATCTCGGCCTGCTTTCGAAGTTTCCCGGGGGCCGCATGATGTTGTCGCTACGCGAGGCCAATTCGGTCGGCAAGACCTGGACTCAGCGCCTCAAGGTTCGCGCCATCGGCGACGAGGCCAAGGTGGTCGAGCTGTCAGGCGGCAACCAGCAGAAGGTGGTGATCGCCAAATCGCTGGTGCAGGAGCCCGAGCTGATCATCTTCGACGAACCGACCCGCGGCGTCGACGTCGGCGCCATCGTCGAGATCCACGAGCTGATCAACCAGCTCGCCGACGAAGGCAAGGCGGTGGTGGTGATCTCGTCCTATCTGCCCGAGATCATGGCGCTGTCCGACCGCATCCTGGTCTCGCGTCAGGGCAAGGTGGTCGAGGAATTCTCCGCGCTCGAAGCCACCGAGGAGAAGATCATGTACGCGGCGATTCATTGATCGCCGCAACGGACGTGCTTCACGGCCGGCTCGCCGCACGCAGCGCACTCGTGCAGGCCTCGCTCAAGCAGGTTCGGTGCGGGTAGCCGCCCGCCTGCCGCGATCCTGGTCGAACGCTACTTCGGTCCGACGGTTCCGGTCACCTTCAGTCTCGCCGATCTCACCCAACCCGAGACGTCGTTGCCCGTCCCCGGATTGAGATACATCACCGACGACCAGCCATCCCTGGTTTGCGCATACGCGATCAGTGCGTCATTCGGAATGACGAACACGCCGCGGATCGGACAGTGCAGATTCGGTGCGGAGTAGAATTGCAGCCGTCCCGTGCCCGTCACCACATTGGCCAGCGGCGGCGACAGCATCGGGACGCGGCTGGTGCCGGTCTGCGGCTCCTTGCAGTTCGACGGCGTCTGCGCGTGCACGGTCGCCCCCGGAGCCCCCAGGATCAGGGCACAGCAGACCATGCAGGCGACAACGAACCTGTCCGACATCGCTGATCCTCCTGACGTCGCCGATTGCGGCAACCGGCGAAGGGATTGATTCAGTTCGTGCCCGCGATGATGACGAGATTGTTCAGGACAGGCGTGGAGCAGAACGCGACGACGAGAGCGATGTTGTAAACGTTGTTGCTCCGCCAAAGCAGCCACGTGACCACGAACGTCAAGCCAAGCTTGGGCACCAGCCACCAGACGCCGAACCATGTCTGCGCCAGATGCATGAACGGGTTCAACTCACCCAATCCGAGACTCAGGATCACATTCGTCGACTCAAGGTCGGCGTAACCCAGCAGCAGCGCGAGGAGCACCAAAAGACCCTTAACCCAATTCATTCCGAGACTCCCGATGCCAGTAATGCCGAAGATGCCGGATTGGCCAGATCACACTATTGATGATGTCCACGCGCTCGGCAGGCACGAGGCCCGTTGCAGGATATTCGTCCGGCTTCGGTATCCAGGCCGTGCCGAACAGAATGTCGAGAAACGGAAAGCAGGCAGCGAAATTTTTGTCCCTGTGCTCGGGAAGGACCGAATGATGGATCCGGTGCCATTGCGGATTGTTGATCCATGTCACATACCGACCGAGCGGAATGCGGACGTTGAGATGGGCACACGCATCGGGCATGAAGAAGATAAATCCCACCGCGATCACCATGTCCGGCGGGATGCGGAACAGGATCGCCATGATCGGAAGAAAGGCGTCGGACAACACCCGCTCCAGCCAGAAATGCCGGCCGCCGGTAATGAACGTGACGCCGTTCGCGCTGTGATGGAACGAGTGCATCGCCCATAGAAAGGGGATCGCATGTTGGAGACGATGATACGTGTACTTGTAGAGATCGAATGCAACCACGATGATTGCGAGTGAGACGTACCACCAGTAACCGTCGGTCGGCAGCTTGATCCAACCGAGACCGGTATAGCTCGCAATCTTGCCCGCGGTGATCGCCGCGATCGGAGCGAGCATGGACGACAACCCGAGGCTCACGATCACCGCGAGCCAATCATCACGAAACTCGGCGTAGGGAACGTCCGCAATCGGCCATCTTTTTTCCAGGATGCGGCTGGTGTAGACGATGCCCAGAAACACGGCCGCATAAAATACGGCGTTTGCGATGTCACTCTGCATGAGGGATGACTCGCCGGTTCAAAAGGACAGACAATAAGAATAAAAACATTGCTGTGCCTATAAGCTAAAAAAGCTTATTTTTTCTCAACGCTCCGGCGGGGGCAAGCAGGGTTTTTACGGGGCGGCCCTCGTCTTCGGCCCGATTCTGGCCCGCGCGGGCGCATTTTTTCCGGGCCGGTCTCCGATCCGGTGCGGCGATAGCCCGCTGAAGCGAACCCCGCGCCCGCCCGCGGGACATTGTGCGCACCGTGAAGGCGCGTGGTGCATCCCTGAGGGGCTATACAGAGCAACCCATCGACACCAGCACAGCAGCGGGCAAGCGCTTCCTGGACATGCTCGGTGTGTTCACCGAGTTCGAGACCAACCTCCGCAAAGAGCGGCAGCTTGAGAGTATCGCGGAGGCCAAGGCACGCGGGGTCTACCAAGACCACAAAGCGTCCATCGACACCGCCAAAGTGAAGGCGCTTAAGGCTGAAGGCATGGGAGCGTCCGCTATCGCGAAGGCGCTCAAGATTGGCCGCGCGTCGGTTTACCGGGCTCTTGAGGATTGAGGAGGGAAGCCAATGACACCCACAGCGCCCTCCAACTGTGACCACGGGCTGTGTGAGTGCAGTGGAACGCAATCGATCCAGAAGTGTCTGGGGATGCTCTACTGAAGACGAGCACGCATCAGCTGCCCGAACCAATGGGAGCTTGCGTGAATGGCGCGCCGTGGCCGATGAAGATGGGCACTACGTGTTCGCCGTGGCGCCATGATGCAACGGTTCAATTTTGCCGACCGCCTTGCGACAGGACGGAAAGGAGGTGCCCATGCCGAAAACGATCGCGGTATTGGGCTCTGCCCTCTTCTTTGCGGTTGCGCCCAGCTCGGTGGCGGGGCTCGTTCCCTGGTGGATTACGCGTTGGGAGTTTCGGCCGCCCTTCTTCGATCTCGACGCGACGCGCGCCGTCGGGATCCTGTTGATCGTCGCCGGTCTACCCGCGCTTGTCGACTCGTTTGCACGCTTTGCGCTGCAAGGATTGGGCACGCCGGCGCCGGTCGCACCGACGCAGAACCTCGTGGTGACGGGTCTCTATCGCTATGTGCGCAATCCTATTTACGTTGCCCTTGTCGCCGTCATTCTGGGCCAAGCGGTCTTGTTCGGCGACCAGCGCCTTCTTGGGTACGGTGTGTTGGTGTGGCTCGCCTTCCACGCGTTTGTCGTGGGGTACGAGGAGCCGGCGCTCGTTCGTATGTTCGGAACGGAGTACGAGGATTTCCGGGCCAATGTCCCGCGCTGGATTCCGCGGCTCACGGCCTGGCGAGCCGCACGACGCCGGAATCATTCGTGACGCGGGCGCCACCGCGGGAAGGGCGTGGTACCGCGCCCTGTCGTAAAATGGCGCGCCCGGAACGATTCGAACGTCCGACCCTCAGATTCGTAGTCTGATGCTCTATCCAGCTGAGCTACGGGCGCATTTTCGCGGGTGGGCTTGAGCCCGCATGGTCCCGGG
The DNA here is from genome assembly GCF_054063995.1 of Bradyrhizobium sp. USDA 4504. Lineage (NCBI taxonomy): Bacteria > Pseudomonadati > Pseudomonadota > Alphaproteobacteria > Hyphomicrobiales > Nitrobacteraceae > Bradyrhizobium > Bradyrhizobium sp. USDA 4504. Next base: position 6,627,008 of record NZ_JBSSGV010000001.1, read on the forward strand.
AGGCCCGGAACGTCGCGAAAGAGCGCTCTAGCTACAGGCTCCGGGTCCGGTTGGCAAGGTCTGGAAACGCCAATTTCGGCCGCAGTTTTGGCCGCCCCGGAATACCGGAACGGCCTCAGGCCCTCGCCCGCTCGCTGCGGACCGACAGCAGTTCCACCGGACGATCCGGGATCGAAATCCGGAAGGTGGCGCCGATCGTGCCCTCGACCAGATGGATGTGGCCGCCGTGGGCCCGGATCAGCTCGGCGGCAATGGCAAGGCCGAGTCCGCTTCCGCCGGGGCGGCCGGAGGTCTGGAATGCCTCGAACAGATGCTCGCGCGCCTTGGTCGGGACGCCCGGACCGGTGTCGGAGACCTCGATGATCGCAACCGTCCCCTCGCGGCGGCCGGTGATGCGGATCTGCTGCGCGCCGCCGTCACCTGCGGGCCGGGTTTCCAACGCCTGCGCCGCGTTGCGCACCAGATTGAGCAGCACGCGGAACAGCTGGTCCGGGTCGGCGTCGATGGTCAGGCCGCGCTCGATCGCGCTGATCCAGGTGATCGCGACATCGGTGGCAAGCCCGGCCGACTCCCGCACCTCGGCGACCGCGGGCTCAACCATGATGACGCGGCGATCAGGCGCCGCCTCCTGCGCGCGGCCATAAGACAGTGTCGACTGGCAGAAGGCGATGGCGCGCTCCAGCGAGCGCAACAATTTCGGCGCAAAGCGTTGCACCCGCGGGTCGGGCACGCTGGCGAGCTGGTCCGACAGCAATTGCGAGGACGCCAGCAGATTGCGCAGATCATGGTTGATCTTGGAGACGGCGAGCCCGAGCGCGGCAAGCCGGCTCTTCTGATGCAGCATCGAGACGAGGTCGCGCTGCATGTCGGACAGCTCGCGCTCGGCAACGCCGATCTCGTCGCCGCGCTGGCTCGGCACGATGATTCGCGCCGAACTCTCCGGATTCTCATGGAAGCCGACCAGGCTCGCGGTCAGCCGCCGCATCGGGCGCACGAACAGATAATGCAGCGCCAGATAGACCAGACCGGCGGTCAGGCCGGCGATCAACAATGCAACGACCAAAACGTTGCGCGAGAAGCGGTACATCGCCTGCCGCAGCGGCTTCTCGTCGATCACGACCTCGATGAATTGCGCCTGGCCCGGCGCGGGTCCGACCACGCGGATGGTCTGGTCACCGTGCTCCAGCATGATCTCGAAGGCATCGACGATCGCCGACCATACCGTCATGGTCCGCATGTCGACGTCATGGTCGATCGCCGCCGGCAAATCGGCGCTGGCGAGCAGCCGGCGCTGCTGTCCCAATTTGATGGCGACGGCACGGGCGCCGATGCTGGTCAGGATCTGCCGCGCCAGCGAATCCGGCACCAGGCCGGACGGGGCGGCATCGAGCACCAGCGCCGCGGTATTGGCGGCGGCCAGGCGGTCATTGAGCCGGTTCATCCGGAAGTTGGCGATGGCCGGGACGTAGATCAGGAGCCCGGCGATCATCACCAGGGGAATCGTCAGCAGCAAAAGCTTGCCCGACAGCCCGAGCCGGGGGGACGGCTTGGGCCGCTGCTTCTGCGCGGTCGCCTGATCGTCAGTTAGAGCCACAAGATAAGGCCTTGTTTGGCTTAGGGGTCAGAAGATGCGGCCCGGCCCCCAAGCCGGTCAAATTACGGATCGCTAATGTGGACGGTTCCCCGAACGCCCCAAAGCGTCTCCATACCGTCAAATACCCCGCGAAATCAGATATATTCGCCCCAATTACGACGTTTCGAAGAACCCTTTTTGCGACGGCCTGTGACATTGACGAAAACAGGGCGCTCCCTTATAAGCCGCGCCAACTGTCCGCGATGGCCCGGTTCTTGACCCGGGGGCGGCTCTTTGGGGCCGTCAACGGCTCGTTTGGGCCCGCCAGCATCACCGGACTCCATCTCAATACAACGGCAAATTGCCCGGTCAGCGGAGAATTACCCGTGAAGCGGACTTATCAACCCAGCAAACTGGTGCGCAAGCGCCGTCACGGCTTCCGCGCCCGTCTCGCCACGGCCGGCGGCCGCAAGGTCCTCGCTGCGCGCCGCGCGCGTGGCCGCAAGCGCCTGAGCGCCTGAGCCCGGACGTCTCCTCTCCGGAGATACCCATTATGGATCGGCTGAGGCAGCGGGCGGATTTCCTCGCCGTTGCCAATGGCGCACGGGCGAATACCACAGCTTTTGTGCTGCAGGGCCGCCGCCGCGACGATCAGGGCCCGATCCGCGTCGGCTATACCGTCACCAAGAAGAACGGCACCGCGACCGAGCGCAACCGCATCCGCCGCCGGCTTCGCGAAGTGATGAGACAGGTCGACGCCGTATTCATGCGGCCGCACCATGATTATGTGCTAGTGGGCCGTCGTGACGCGCTGACCCGCGACTTTGCGACCATGCTTGACGACCTGCGGTCGGCGCTGCGCCGCCTCGACCGGCCTGCGCCCAACACGGGTAATAACAAGACGGGTACCAACAAGGCGGGTAACAAGAGCGCGCCCAATCCGAATGGAATGACGAGACCCTAAGAGATGTCCGACAACCGCAACACGATCCTTGCCGTCATTCTGTCCGGCCTCGTCCTGATCGCCTGGCAATATTTCTACAATGTGCCGCAGATGGAGAAGCAGCGCGAGGCGCAGCGCCAGGCGGAGTTGCAGAAGCCGGCGCCGCAGGCGACTCCGGGTGCTGCTCCCGGCACCGCTCCGGGTACCTCGGCGACTCCCTCTCCGGCTCCCGGCGCGCCTGCTGCTGACGCTCCGGTCGCGAGCCGCGAGACGGTGCTTGCCTCCGGCCCGCGCATCAAGATCGAGACCCCGCGCGTCACCGGCAGCATCGCGCTGAAGGGCGCCCGGATCGACGACCTGGCGCTGGTTCAGTTCCGCGAGACGGTCGATCCCAAATCGCCGGCTGTCGTGCTGCTTTCCCCGTCGGGCACGGCCGAGCCTTATTACGCCGAGTTCCTGTGGCTGACCGCCAACGGCTCATCGGTGAAGACGCCGAACGCCGAAACCGTCTGGCAGCAGGAGGGATCGAACACCCTGTCGCCGAGCACCCCGGTGATTCTGAAATACGAGAACGGCCAGGGCCTGACCTTCCGCCGCACCATCTCGATCGACGATCGCTACCTCTTCAGCATCAGGGACGAGGTCATCAATCAAGGCAGCGCGCCGGTGACGCTGTATCCGTTCGGTCTGATCTCGCGCGGTGGCAAGCCGCCGGTCTCCGGCTACGCGATTCTGCATGAAGGCCCGATCGGCTATCTCGGCGAACACGGCCTGCAGGAATTCAGCTACAAGAACATCGACGAGGCCAAGACCTCAACCGGCGGCAATTCGCGCGGCATCGTGTTCACGAAGGTCACCGACGGCTGGCTCGGCATCACCGACAAATACTGGGCCACGGCACTGCTGCCGGAGACCACCGCAACGCTCGAAAGCGCCCGCTTCACCACCGGCGACAAGCGCTACCAGACCGACTACATGCTCGGCGCGCAGACCATTCCGATCGGCGGCACCGGCGTTGCCAACGGGCGGCTGTTCGCCGGCGCGAAGGAGGCCGCCACGGTCGGCCTCAACTTCCCGCTGGTCGGCTTCGGCGGCTACAACAAGCAGCTCGGCCTCAACCATTTCGATCTCCTGATCGACTGGGGCCATTTCTACTTCATCACCAAGCCGATGTTCCTGGCGCTCGACTGGTTCTATCGCCTGGTCGGCAATTTCGGCATCGCGATCCTCTTGGTGACCGTGATCGTGAAGCTGTTGTTCTTCCCGCTCGCCAACAAGTCCTACGCCTCGATGGCGAAGATGAAGTCGGTGCAGCCGCAGCTGCAGGCGCTGAAGGAACGTTATCCTGATGACCGCGTGAAGCAGCAGCAGGAGATGATGGAGATCTACAAGAAGGAGAAGATCAACCCGATCGCGGGCTGTCTTCCCGTCGCCTTGCAGATCCCGGTGTTCTTCTCGCTCTACAAGGTGCTGTTCATCACCATCGAAATGCGGCACGCGCCGTTCTTCGGCTGGATCAAGGACCTCTCGGCGCCCGATCCGACCAACCTGTTCACGCTGTTCGGCCTCATTCCGTTCGATCCGATCGCGCTGCTCGGACCGCATTTCGGCGCCTATCTGGTGATGGGTATCTGGCCGATCATCATGGGCATCACGATGTGGGTCCAGATGAAGCTCAATCCGGCGCCGCCAGATCCGACCCAGAAGATGATCTTCGACTGGATGCCGCTGATCTTCACCTTCATGCTGGCCGGCTTCCCGGCGGGTCTCGTGATCTACTGGGCCTGGAACAACCTGCTGTCGGTGCTGCAGCAGAGCTACATCATGCGGCGCAACGGCGTGAAGGTGGAGCTGTTCGACAATCTGAAGTCGACGTTTCAAAAAAAAAGCGTGACGACTGAGACAAAGAAGGCGACGTAGCTTCCAGCAACGGCGCTTCGTCACCACGTCATGCCCGGCCTTGTGCCGGGCATCGACATATTGGAGGACGGCCAGAACCGAGGCTCTGGACGTTGACCTGGATGGCCGGGTCGTCCTACGCCAAGGACCCGCCTTGGGCCTTTGTCTGGCCGCGACGAGATGGAATCCTTCGCATGAGCACCGAACCCGATGCGGCGCTAATTGAGCAAGGCCGGAAACTGTTCGCCGGCGACTGGCGCTTCATCTGGGCCTCGCCCTCGATCGAGACGCTGCCGCCGATGGCCGGCCTCGAGGTCGCCTTTGCCGGCCGCTCCAATGTCGGCAAGTCGAGCCTGATCAACGCGCTGACCGGCCGCAGCAACCTGGCTCGCACCTCGCACACGCCCGGGCGCACCCAGGAGCTGATCTTCTTCGAGGGGCCGGAGAAGGCGGGCTTCCGCCTGGTCGACATGCCCGGCTACGGCTACGCCTCGGCGCCCAAGACCAAGGTGGCGTCGTGGACGGCGCTGATCCACAAATTCCTGCTCGGGCGCGCGACACTGGCGCGGGTCTACGTGCTGATCGACGCGCGCCACGGCATCAAGGACGTCGATCTCGACGTGCTGAAGACGCTGGACAAGTCCGCGGTGAGCTATCAGGTCGTGCTGACCAAGGCCGACCAGGTGAAGGCCGGCGAACTCAAGACCGTCATCGCCGACACGTCAGCAACGCTCGCAAAACATCCCGCCGCCTTCCCCGAAGTGCTGGTGACCTCGTCGCGCACCGGCGACGGCATGCCGGAGCTGCGTGCCGCCATGGTGCGCCTGATCGAGGAACGGCGCCGATGAGCGGCGCATCCCGCTTCCTGATCGGCCTTGCCGCCATCATGGGCGCTTGCGGCGTGATGCTGGCGGCGGCCGCAGCCCATCTGCCTGACGCCACGCGGCTGGCGGCGGCATCCTCGATGCTGCTGTTCCATGCACCCGCCGTAGTCGCGACCATCGCGGTCACGGATCGCGCGATCATCCATGCGAAGCTCGCAGTCGTGGCGGCGGCCGGCTTCGTCATCGCGGCGTCATTGTTCGCGGGCGACCTCGTGCTGCGCCAATATGCCGGCCATGGATTGTTTCCGATGGCTGCGCCGACCGGCGGAACGCTCTTGATCCTGAGCTGGCTGGTACTGGCGGTCGCGGCGGTGTGGCCGAAGCGGTGATGACCGCCATACTTCCTTCTCCCCTTGTGGGAGAAGGTGGCGCGGATGCAATCCGCGCCGGATGAGGGGTCTCTATCCGCGGAGACAGACCCCTCACCCGGCTTCGATGCCGTCGCATCGAAGCCACCCTCTCCCACAAGGGGAGAGGGTCAAGACCGCTTTGCGCCCTGCCCGCCAATCAGATAGAACCGCGCCACCCCTCCGCTGACGACGAGACCAGCCCCATGACCGACCAGCACATCAGCCCGCTCGATCAGGCCCGCATTCTGTCCGAGGCGCTGCCGCACATGCAGGAATATGACGAGGAAACCATCGTCATTAAATATGGCGGCCATGCCATGGGCGCCGAGGACACCGCGAAGGCGTTCGCGCGCGACATCGTGCTGCTCGAGCAGACCGCGATCAATCCGGTGGTCGTGCATGGCGGTGGGCCGCAGATCGCGACCATGCTGAAGCGCCTCGGCATCCAGTCGGAATTCGCCGCGGGCCTGCGCATCACCGACGCCGCGACCATCGAGATCGTCGAGATGGTACTGGCGGGCTCGGTCAACAAGCAGATCGTCGGCTACATCAACGAGGCGGGCGGCAAGGCCGTGGGCCTCTCCGGCAAGGACGGCAACATGGTGAAGGCGTCGAAGACGACGCGCACCATGGTCGATCCGGATTCCAACATCGAGAAGGCCATCGATCTCGGCTTCGTCGGCGACCCCGAAAAGGTCGACCTCACGCTGCTCAATCAGCTGATCGGCTATGAGCTGATCCCGGTGCTGGCGCCGCTGGCGACCTCGCAGGACGGCCAGACACTGAACATCAACGCCGACACCTTCGCCGGCGCAATCGCGGGCGCGCTCAAGGCCAAGCGCCTGTTGCTGCTGACGGACGTGCCGGGCGTGCTCGACAAGTCCAAGAAGCTGATTCCGGACCTGTCGATCAAGGAAGCCCGCAAGCTGATCGCCGACGGCACGATTTCCGGCGGCATGATCCCGAAGGTCGAGACCTGCATTTACGCGCTCGAACAGGGCGTGCAGGGCGTCGTGATCATCGACGGCAAGACGCAGCACGCGGTGCTGCTCGAGCTCTTCACCAACCAGGGCACCGGCACGCTGATCCACAAGTAATGGCAGACGCGGGACACACGGCGAGGATTCCTCGCCGGTCGCTGCCGGCGCGGCTCGCGATGTCGCTGCCGGCCGCGCTGGTGTCGTTCCTGTTCTCGTCGGCGCCGGCGCATGCCGATCTCAAGCTCTGCAACCGCATGAGCTATGTGATCGAGGCCGCGATCGGCATCGACGACAAGGCCGCGACCGCGACACGCGGCTGGTTCCGCATCGATCCCGCGACCTGCCGGGTCGTGGTGCAGGGCGCGCTCACCGCCGACCGCGTGCTGCTCAATGCGCGGGCGCTCGGCGTCTACGGCGCCTCGCCGATCCCGCAGAACGGCACCGACACGCTCTGCGTGGCGCAGGACAATTTCGTGATCGCCGCCGCGCGACAATGCCGTTCCGGCCAGATGCCCGCGCAATTCACCCAGATCACGCCGACCAAGACCGACGACGGCCATCTGGTCGCCTATCTCGCCGAAGACAGCGAATATGACGACGAGCAGGCGCGCCTCGCCGGCATCCAGCGCCTCTTGGTGATCGCGGGCTACGATGCCGCGCCGATCGACGGCGTCGACGGGCCGAAGACCCAGAGTGCGCTGGCGGCATTCCTCAGGAGTCGCGGGCTCGCCAGCGACATCGTGCAGTCGCCGAATTTCTTCGCCACCATGATCGATGCCGTGCAGAAGCCGTCGCCATCGGGGCTGACCTGGTGCAACGACACGCCGCACAAGGTGATGGCCGCGGTTGCAACCGACGACGGCAAGGTGGTGACCAGCCGCGGCTGGTATCGCATCGACCCCGGCAAGTGCCTGCATCCGGACGTGTCAGGCACGCCGAAGCAGATCTATTCGTTTGCTGAAGCGGTCGACAACGACAACCGGGCCATCCGCATCAAGGACAAGCCGCTGAACTGGGGCGGCGGGGTCCAGCTCTGCACCCGCGAAAGCAAGTTCGAGATCAACGAACAGGGCGACTGCAGCACCCGCGGCCTCGCCGCACTCGGCTTCACCACCGTCGACATGACCAGCGGCGGCAAGACGCTGCGCTTTGCGATGCCGTGATGAAGATAATGAGGCCGCAAACATCGATGTCGTCCTGGCGAAGGCCAGGACCCATTACCACAAGACTGCGTTTGGCGAAGAACGACGAGCACCGTGCCACATTGATAGATTCCGCGGTATGGGTCCTGGCTTTCGCCAGGACGACGGCGGAGGGCGGAACGACGTTCACGCTGACAAGTGGAGAGCCACAATGAATACTCCCCGCAGCTTCAGCCATGTCGAGACCTGGGTGTTCGACCTCGACAACACGCTGTACCCGCATCACGTCAACCTGTGGCAGCAGGTCGATGCGCGGATCGGCGAGTTCGTCAGCAACTGGCTGAAGATCTCTCCCGAGGAAGCACGGCGGCTGCAGAAGGACTACTACCTGCGCTACGGCACCACGATGCGCGGTATGATGACCGAGCACGGCGTGCAGGCCGACGACTATCTCGCTTATGTGCACAAGATCGACCACTCGCCGCTGCAGCCGAATCCGGCGATGGGAGCCGCGATCGCAAAACTGCCGGGGCGCAAGCTGATCCTGACCAACGGCTCGGTCGACCATGTCGATGCGGTGCTGGGCCGGCTCGGCATCGGCAACCATTTCGACGGCGTGTTCGACATCATCGCCGCCGATCTCGAGCCGAAGCCGGCACCGCAGACCTACCAGAAGTTCCTCAGGCTCCACGACGTCGATCCGGCGAGGGCTGCGATGTTCGAGGACCTCGCGCGCAATTTGGTGGTGCCGCATGAGCTCGGCATGACCACCGTGCTCGTCGTGCCCGACGGCAGCCAGGAGGTGGTGCGCGAGACCTGGGAGCTCGAAGGCCGCGACGCCGCCCATGTCGACCATGTCACGGATGATCTCACCGGCTTCCTGCAGCAGCTGAAGCCGTAGCCTCTCAACAGGTGTCGTCCCGGCGAAAGCCGGAACCCATAACCACCAATCTGCGCTTGGCTACGCGCCGTGGCACCAGCGTGCCGCAACACGGGCATTTGTGGTTATGGGTCCCGGCTCGCGCTTCGCTTGGCCGGGACGACGGAAGAGAGACCACTCGGCGACGGAGGAGTTTGCCTTGACTCCGCGGCCCCAAATTCCGAAAAAGCCCCGCAAAATCCCGTCATAATCCCCGATACGCCAAGGATTGTCCCGATGTCGCTGTCCGCCCTCGAAACCACCGTCAACACCGCGTTCGACGCCCGCGAAGGCATTTCGACCTCGACCAAGGGCGAGGTCCGCGAGGCGGTCGACCACGCGCTGGAGCTGCTCGACAAGGGCGAGGCCCGTGTCGCCGAGCGCGAGACGAGCGGCAAGTGGAAGGTCAATCAGTGGCTGAAGAAGGCCGTGCTGCTGTCGTTCCGCCTCAACGACATGGGTCAGATCGCGGGTGGCCCGGGCAAGGCATCGTGGTGGGACAAGGTGCCGTCGAAGTTCGAGGGCTGGGGCGAGAACCGTTTCCGCGACGCCGGCTTCCGCGCCGTGCCGGGCGCGATCGTGCGCCGCTCGGCCTTCATCGCCCGCAACGTCGTGCTGATGCCCTCCTTCGTCAATCTCGGCGCCCATGTCGATGAAGCCACCATGATCGACACCTGGTCGACGGTCGGCTCCTGCGCCCAGATCGGCAAGCGCGTGCACATCTCCGGCGGCGTCGGCATCGGCGGCGTGCTCGAGCCGCTGCAGGCCGAGCCCGTGATCGTCGAGGACGACTGCTTCATCGGCGCGCGCTCGGAGGTCGCCGAGGGCGTGATCGTGCGCAAGGGCGCGGTGCTGTCGATGGGCGTGTTCCTCGGCGCCTCGACCAAGATCGTCGACCGCGAGACCGGCGAAATCTTCGTCGGCGAGGTCCCGGAATATGCCGTCGTGGTGCCCGGCACCCTGCCGGCCAAGCCGCTGAAGAACGGCCAGCCGGGACCTGCCACCGCCTGCGCCGTGATCGTCAAGCGGGTCGACGAGCGCACCCGCGCCAAGACCAGCATCAACGAGCTGCTGCGGGATTGATCGCTTTTCCGCCGCGAGATCAGTCCATCACCGTCACCCTGAGGAGCCTGCGAAGCAGGCGTCTCGAAGGGTCGACGGCCACCAGCGGGGCCGTGCATCCTTCGAGGCTCGCCCAGCGGCGCAATTGCGCCGCAAGGCTCGCACCTCAGGACGACGGGTCTGGACTGATCGAACCAATTTCGATCCGACGCCGACATATCTCCGGGCTGCGAAGAATTGCCGCAGCCCGGAGCTTATTTTCATGGACTGGGCCAACTACCTGTTCGGCTTCAAGGGCCGCGTCAACCGGGCCAAATTCTGGCTCGCAGGGCTGATCATCGTCTGCTGGATGATGTTCCTAGCTTTACTCGCGGTCTCGGCCGGCCTCGGCGGCAAGAACGGGTTCAGCTTCAATGTCGACGACATCTTCCGGGCCTTCGACCCCGACAGCTACAAATCGCTGAGCTGGGCCGGATTGCCGGCATTGCTGGTCAAGGCCTGCGGAACGTTCTTGTTCGTTTGGGTCTATGTCGCTGTCTCGATCAAGCGACTGCACGACCGCGACAAGAGCGGCTGGTGGATGGTCCCGTTCTTCGCGATCCCGGGTCTCATGAGCCAGTTCTCGGACCGGCTCTCCGATGAATCCTATTGGGTGACGGCCGCGGGCCTGATCGTCTTCGTGCTTTATGTCTGGGGCTTCGTCGAGCTCGCCTTTCTGCGCGGCACCAGCTACCCCAATCGCTACGGCCCCAATCCGCTTGGGAAAACCCATGTGCGGCAAGGCCGCGACAGCGGGTCGCGCTCCGCGCGCGGCTGGGATCAGCAGAGCGAGATCGATATCGTGCCGCACAAAGCTGGTCCACCCGCCGTGTGACGTGTTAAGCGAGGCGCATGAGTGATGCCGTCTCGATTACCCGCGATCTCGTTCGCTGCCCCTCCGTCACCCCGGCCGACGCCGGCGCGCTTGGCGTTCTCGAAAACCTGCTGAAAGCCGCAGGCTTCGAAGTCCACCGCGTGACCTTCTCCGAGCCCGGCACCGCCGATATCGACAACCTCTATGCGCGCATCGGCACCTCGGCGCCGCATATCACCTTCGCTGGCCACACCGACGTGGTGCCGCCCGGCGATGAAGCGGCGTGGACGCTCGGCGCGTTCTCCGGCGAGGTGAAGGACGGTTATCTCTATGGCCGCGGCGCCGTCGACATGAAGGGCGGCATCGCCTGCAGCGTCGCCGCGGTGCTGCAATATCTGCAGGACCGTGGCGGCAAGCCACAAGAGAATGGCAACGGCTCGATCTCCTTCCTGATCACCGGCGACGAGGAAGACGTCTCGATCAACGGCACCGTCAAGCTGTTGAAATGGTGCGCCGAGCGTGGCGAGACATTCGATCATTGCGTGCTCGGCGAGCCCTCGAATGTCGAAGTGCTGGGCGACATGATCAAGATCGGCCGGCGCGGCTCGCAGTCCGGCACGCTGGTGGTCGACGGCGTGCAGGGCCATGTCGCCTATCCGCACCGCGCCTCCAACCCGGTGCCTGATATCTCGCGGCTGATCGTGGCGCTGAGTGACGAGCCGCTCGATCACGGCAGCGCGCAGTTCCAGGCCAGCAACCTCGAATTCACCACCGTCGATGTCGGCAACACCGCGACCAACGTGATCCCCGGCCAGGCACGGGCGAAGTTCAACATCCGCTACAACGACAACCACACCCAGGAGAGCCTGCGGCAGATGGTCGATGAGCGGCTGGCGAAAGCCTGCGGCAACCGGATCCGCGCCCATATCGATTGGCAACCGTCGAACTCGAACGTGTTCGTCACCCAGCCCGGCCCGTTCACCGACCTCGCGGTCGCCGCGATCGAGGAGATCACCGGCCGCAGGCCGGAGCTATCGACCTCCGGCGGCACCTCGGACGCGCGCTTCATCTCGAGCTATTGCCCGGTGATCGAGTTCGGCCTGGTCGGTCAGACCATGCACCAGGTCGACGAGCGCACGCCGGTGGCCGATCTGGAGAAGCTGACGCGGATCTATCGGGGCGTGCTGGAGCGGTATTTCGGGTAGGCCAGCCGCCCGGCTGGACAAAAACATCGAAAACAACCCCATGCACAGTAGGGGTTGGGGCTCCGAGTTATCCACCCGCACCAGATACAGCGTGGTATTTCGGGTACTCACATCCGTAGAATGGGTAGAGCGCAGCGAAACCCATCATGGGCGCCGCGGATTCGAAGTGATGGGTTTCGCGGAGTTTATCATCGGGCCGCGCGTTGCGCGGACCCGTTGGCTTCACCCATCCTACGAGATCATTCCCGCCTAGTAATCCACCCGCATCAGGTAGAGCCCGTCCGGCGGCGCCACGGGGCCGCAGGCGGCGCGGTTGCGGGCGGCGAGCGCACCGGCAAGATCGTCGGCGCTCCAGCGACCCTCGCCGACCCAGACCAGCGAGCCCACCATCGAACGCACCTGGCTGTGCAGGAACGAGCGCGCCGACGTCACGATGTTGACGGCGGCGCCGTCACGGGTGACATCGAGCTGATCGAGCGTCTTCTCCGGCGATTTGGCCTGGCACTCGGTGTCGCGGAAGGTGGTGAAGTCGTGCTTGCCGAGCAGGCGCTGCGCGGCGGCGTGCATCGCGTCAGCATCGAGCGCGCGCGGCACGCGCCAGACGCGGCCGATGTCGAGCGCGAGGTTCGCGCGCGTGTTGGTGATGCGATAGAGATAGTGCCGCCTGGTCGCGGAGAACCGCGCCTCGAAATCGTCGGGCACGATGTCAGCCGCGAGCACGCCGATCGGATTGGGCCGCAGATGCGCATTCAGCCCGTCGCGAAAGCGGCCGGGCGGAAAATGCTTGGCGATGTCGCAATGCGCGACCTGGCCGCGCGCATGCACTCCGGCATCGGTACGCCCTGCGCCGTGGACGCGCACGTCCTCGCCGCAGATCGCCTTGACCGCCGCCTCCAGCGCGCCCTGCACGGTCGGCGCGGTGTCCTGGATCTGCCAGCCGGAGAACGGCGTGCCGTCATATTCGATGGTGAGCTTGTAGCGGGGCATCAGCCGAGCCGCGCAGGCGGCTTCAACGGCGTGCCGCGCAAGAAATCCGCTGCCTTCATCGGCGCCTTGCCGGCGCGCTGCAGTTCGAGGATCCGGATCGCGCCGTCGCCGCAGGCGATCGCGAAATTGTCGTCGAGCACATCGCCCGGTGCGCCCGAGCCTTTCGCCAGCTCGCAGCGCAGGATCTTCAGCCGCACCGGCTCGCCTTCGCCGGCAAGCTCGCACCAGGCGCCGGGAAACGGCGAGAGCCCGTGAATGTGCCGCAGCACCATATGCGCCGGCTGTGTCCAGTCGATCCGCGCCTCGGCCTTCTCGATCTTGGCCGCATAGGTGACGCCGTCCTCGCTCTGCTTCGTCAGTTGCAAGCCGCCGCGCCCGAGCGCCGCCATCGCGCGCACCATCAGGTCGGCACCGAGCGGCGCCAGCGCGTCGTGCAGATCGGATGCCGTCATGCTGTCCGATATCGGCAACCGCTCGGCCATCGCGACGTCCCCGGTGTCGAGGCCGACATCCATCTTCATCACCATCACGCCGCTCGCGGCATCGCCAGCCATGATGGCGCGGTTGATCGGCGCGGCGCCGCGCCAGCGCGGCAGCAGCGAGGCATGCAGGTTGAAGCAGCCGAGCTTCGGCGCGTCGAGAATGGCTTGCGGCAGGATCATGCCATAGGCGACGACGACGGCGGCATCCGCGTCATGCGCGCGAAACTCCTCGAGCGCTTCCGAGGTCTTGAGGGTCTTCGGCGTCAGCACGGGAATGCCGAGGCGGCGCGCCTCCTGCTCGACCGGCGTCGGCTGCAATTGCAGGCCGCGCCGCCCGCCCGGCTTCGGCCCGCGGGTGTAGACCGCCACGACCTCATGGCCATGGGCTACGAGCTCCAGCAGCGTCGGCACCGCGAAATCGGGCGTGCCCATGAAGATCAGGCGGAGAGGCATTAGACAGGCTCGGTAGCAGTTGGAGTGCTTAAGCGCGAAGCGCGTCTTCGCACAAGAAGCCCCGGGCATCCACGTTTTCGGCGACAGCGAAGCAAGACGTGGATGGCCGGGTCAAGCCCGGCCATGACGCGTCCGGGAAAGCGACCGCGCCTACTCCGCCGCGCGCTTGGCGGCCTTCTCGAATTTCTTGAACACGCGGTCGCGCTTCAGTTTCGACAGATAATCCACGAACAGCACGCCGTTGAGATGATCGATTTCGTGCTGGATGCAGGTGGCGTAGAGCCCTTCCGCATCCTCCTCATGCACCGTGCCGTCGAGATCGGTGAATCGCACGCGCACCCGCGCCGGCCGCTCGACCTCCTCGTAATATTCGGGGATCGACAGGCAGCCCTCTTCGTACACCGACAGTTCTTCCGAACGCGCAATGATCTCCGGATTGATGAAGACGCGCGGCTTCGCCGTGGTCTCGCCGTTCTCGTCGCGCTTGGCGAGATCCATGGTGATCAGCCGCAGCGGCTGCGCGACCTGAATCGCCGCGAGCCCAATGCCGGGCGCGTCATACATGGTCTCGAGCATGTCGTCGGCCAGCTTGCGGATCTCCGGCGTCACCTTCTCGATCGGTTTCGACACCAGCCGCAACTGCTTGTCCGGCAGGATGATAATTTCTCTTAATGCCATGGCGGCGATTTAAGCTGCTGACTTCATGGGGTCAATGCGCTCAGGAACCCGTTAGGACAACCTTAACCACGTTTCTTCACCCCGCATTAACCCGGAAAATCAGGAATGCATTTGCCTTAAACGTTCCCTCTTCGTTCGCACCTGGCCGCGAATCGGCTACAACTGCCGGCATGAACGAGATTCTCCTCACGATTGGCGACCTTCCCGTCCGTGTCTCCGACGCCTTGATCGGCCTTGGGGCGCTGGCGCTGATCCTGCTGTTCGCCATTGCGGTGGTGATCGCACGCGCCAGCCGGCGCGGCGCGGAACTCGCAATGGCCCAGGCCATCCGCGCCGACGAACTGGAGGAGCGCCTCGCCGACATGCTGCGGGCCCAGAGCGAATCCTCCGGGCGGGTCGATGCCAAGGTTGATACTATGGCGCAGGCGCTGGCCGGCCGCCAGGCCGAGATGGCCCGCGCCGTCAACGAGCGGCTCGATTCGGTGACCCACCGGGTCGGCCAGTCGATGGAGCAATCGACCCGCAACACGATGGATTCGCTGCGCGTGCTGCACGAGCGGCTCGGCATCATCGACCACGCCCACAAGAACCTCAACGAGCTCACCACCCAGGTGACGACGCTGCGCGACGTGCTCGCCAACAAGCAATCGCGCGGCGCCTTCGGCCAGGCGCGGATGGAGGCGATCGTCCAGGACGGCATGCCGAAGGGCTCGTTCGAGTTCCAGTACACGCTGACGTCGGGCAAGCGGCCGGACTGCGTGGTGTTTCTGCCCGACCAGCGCCCGCTCTGCATCGACGCGAAATTCCCGCTCGAGGCCATGACCGCGCTGCACGATGCGCGCAGCGACGAGGAGCGCAAATTCGCCAGCCAGCGGCTGCGCGCCGACGTGCTGAAGCATGTCAGCGACATCGCGGAGAAGTACCTGATCCCTGGCGAGACCCAGGACACCGCGCTGATGTTCGTGCCGTCGGAATCGGTCTATGCCGAGATCCATGACGGCTTCGACGACGTGATCCAGAAGGCCTATCGCGCGCGCGTCGTGCTGGTATCGCCCTCGCTCTTGATGCTGGCGATCCAGGTGATGCAGCAGATCCTGAAGGACGCCCGCATCCGCGACGCCGCCGACCAGATCCGCAACGAGGTGATGCATCTCGGCGACGACCTCGGCCGCCTGCGCGATCGCGTGCTCAAGCTGCAGACCCATTTCGGCCAGGTGAACGAGGACGTCAGGCAGATCCTGATCTCCGCCGACAAGATCGAGAAACGCGCCGGCCGGATCGAGGAACTCGACTTCAGCAAGTCCGAGACCCCGATCGAGGTCCCCCGCTTCGTCAAGCCCGCCCCCGACCTGTTCCCCGCCCCGCGCAAGCTGCAGGCAGGGGAGTAGCCACCTCGCCCCGCTTGCGGGGAGAGGTCGAAATTCGCGCATCGCGCGAATTTCGGGTGAGGGGGAGCTTCCGCACATTGCACCCGTCATAATTCGCTGAGAAAGCCCCTCACCCCAACCCTCTCCCCGCGAAAGAGCGGGGAGAGGGAGCCAAGGCAGCTGCGGTCGAATCTGCTAACAGAGGGACATGACCGCGCCCGAAGTGACCGCGACCCAATCGGAAAAGAATCCCCCCGCCGCCACCTCCTGGCGCGACAGTTTTGCGGTGTATCTGCAGCCGCGGGTGCTGATCGTGCTGCTGCTGGGCTTCTCCTCGGGGCTGCCGCTGGCACTGTCGGGCTCGACGCTGCAGGTCTGGATGAAGGAGGCCGGGGTCGATCTCGGCACCATCGGGCTGCTGGCGCTGATCGGCACGCCCTACACGCTGAAATTCCTCTGGGCGCCGCTGGTCGACGCGCTGCATGTTCCGCTGTTCACGCAGATGTTCGGCCGCCGCCGCGGCTGGCTGCTGTTCTCGCAGCTGCTGCTGATCGCGGCGATCCTGGTGCTGGCGATGGCCGATCCGGCGCGATCGCCGTGGTTCGCGGCCTTCGCCGCGCTGCTGGTCGCAACCGCATCGTCGACGCAGGACATCGTGGTCGATGCCTTCCGCGTCGAAAGCCTGCCTGAAAGCGAGCAGGCCGCCGGCATGGCGTCCTATGTCGCGGCGTACCGCGTCGGCATGCTGGTCTCGACCGCAGGCGCGCTGTTCATCGTCAGCGGCTTCGAGTCCGCTGGCCTCGTGCGCCTGTCGGCCTGGATGTGGGGCTACGTGGTGATGGCCGCGCTGGTCGTGATCGGCATCGTCACCGCGCTTGCGGCGACCGAGCCGACGCAATCGAAGGGCGCGGAGGCGGCGACGCATGCGCAGAACCCGGCCGAACGCGTGCTACATGCCGCGCTCGGCGCGTTCTCCGAGTTCCTCAGCCGCAAGGACGCCTTCGCGGCGCTCGCCTTTGTGGTGCTGTTCAAGTTCACCGACGCGTTTTCAGGCACCATGACCGCGCCGTTCGTGATCGACATCGGCTTTTCCAAGGTCGATTACGCGGCGATCGTGAAAGGCGTCGGCCTTGCCGCGACCCTGATCGGCGGCTTTGCCGGCGGCTTCGTGGCGCGGCGCTATTCGCTCGCGACTAGCCTCTGGATCGGCGGCGTGCTGCAGGCGGTCGCCAATCTCTCATTCTCCTGGCTCGCCCATGTCGGCGTCGATCAATGGGCGCTCGCGCTTGCGATCACCGCGGAGAATTTCACCAGCGCGATCGGCACCGTGATCTTCGTCGCCTATTTGTCGGCGCTGTGCCGCAATCCGCTGCACACCGCGACCCAGTACGCGCTGCTCACGGCGCTCGCCGCGGTCGGCCGCACCTATCTGTCGTCAGGCGCCGGTTATGTCGCCAAGGCCGTCGGCTGGCAGATGTTCTTCGTGATCTGCGTGCTGGTCGCGATCCCGAGCCTGATCCTGCTCGCCTGGCTGCAGCGGCGCGGGCATTTCGACGAGCTGGGGCCGGTCAGGGTTTAGTCGCCTGTAGCCCGGCTTGACCGGGTGAATCCGCCCTGTATTCCAGAGGCGTTCGTAATTCAGCGGGGAAGCGGCGGAACCACTCTCTCCGCGCGTCGTCCTGGCGAAAGCCAGGACCCATTACCCCAAATGCGAATTGTTGCGCGATGTCGAGGCCACGATCCATCCGACAAGCAAGGCCAGTGATTATGGGTCCTGGCCTTCGCCAGGACGACGATGAGGATGGGTCGCAACTCAAGAAACAGCGCGGTGTCATTACCCGCGCATCCAGGCGATGACACCGTAACCGAGGCACGATCCTACTTCGCCACCACGCTCCACTTTGTGACGATGGCTTCGCTCATCTCGCCGGCGTCCTTGGCGCAGGCGACTTCGTCGACCTTCACCGAGATTTCCTTGCCGGAGAGGCTTTTGAGTTGCGCGGCCTGGGCGTCGTTGGTCGGAATCAGCTGGAAGGTTTCCGGCCCGGTCTCGAGATTGCACAGACCGTTCGGCGGCGGCAGGCGGCGCGGCTCGCTGGTGATCTGGTAGGTCGCGACGCGCTTGCCGCGGTTCTTGGCGTCACGCACCTTCATGACGCCGAGCTCTCCCGACAGCACGTCGCCGGCGTGGATCATCTTGCCGGGCTTCTGCGGGGCGTCGGCCTGCTGCGCGAGCGCGCAAGGCGCGGCGAACGTTGCCGTCAGAAGCGCAAAGCCCAAACGTACGCCGAACAAGCGTACGCCGAATCGGTGTGCCGTCATTGTCAGTGGTTCCGTATCTTGATTCGTCAGAGCGTGAATGACCGTCCCCGAATCGGCATCCACCCTACCATTTTGTTTTGGTGCGATCTTTTCGGATTGTGACCGATCGCTTGGCGCCTGACGCGTGCTCGGCGCCAGCATCGCGCGCTAGAACAGCGTCCGCTGCCGCATGGCTGCAGATAGCGTACCTTCATCGAGGTAATCAAGCTCTCCGCCGACCGGCACGCCATGCGCCAGCCGCGTCACCCGCACATTGGCCTCCGACAACAGGTCGGTGATGTAATGCGCGGTGGTCTGGCCGTCGACGGTCGCATTGAGCGCCAAAATGATCTCGCTGACCTCAGGCGCATGCGCGCGTGCCACCAGCTGATCGATGGTGAGATCCTGCGGACCGACGCCGTCGAGCGGCGACAGCGTTGCGCCGAGCACGTGATAGCGGCCATTGGTCGCATTGGCGCGTTCCAGCGCCCAGAGGTCGGCGACGTCAGCGACCACGACGATGATCGAGGGATCGCGGCGCGGATCGGTGCACACGGTGCAGGGGTTTTGTGTATCGATGTTTCCGCAGGTCTTGCAGACCTGGATCTTGTCGATCGCGACCTGCAGCGCCGCGGTCAGCGGCGTCATCAGGGCTTCGCGCTTCTTGATCAGATGCAGCGCCGCGCGCCGCGCCGAACGGGGCCCGAGGCCCGGCAGCCGCGCCAGCAACTGGATCAGGCGTTCAATCTCGGGGCCGGCAACGCTTGCAGCCATTTAAGTCGGACCAAATCCCGGCGGCAGGCCGAGCCCGCCGGTGAGCGCCATCATCTTCTCCTGCATCGCGGTCTCGGCCTTGCGGCGTGCATCGCCATGCGCGGTGACCAGGAGATCCTCGAGCACCTCGCGTTCCTCCGGCTTCATCAGCGACGGATCGATCTTGATGCCCTTCACTTCCATCTTGGCGGTCATGCGCACCGTGACCAGGCCGCCGCCGGAGATGCCTTCGACCTCGACATTGCCGAGCTGTTCCTGCATCTCCTGCATCTTGGATTGCAGCTGCGCTGCCTGCTTCATCATGCCGAGAAAATCAGCCATGCGTGCGTCCCTATAGCCAAATATCAATCGTCGTCGCTGTCGGAAGTTTCAATCGGGTCTTCGCCTGACGCATCCGAAACCGGAACCTCGGCGGCAAGGCGGCGAACCTCGACCACCTTGGTGCCGGGGAAGCGCGCCAGCACCTCCTGCACGCGCGGATCGGCCTCGGCGGCGCGCTGGTGCTCGCTGCGCGCCAGTTCGTTCTGCGAGCGCACCGTGGGCTGGCCGGCCTCGTTGGAGATGATCACGGTCCAGCGCCGCCCGGTCCATAGTTCGAGCTTGCGCGACAGATCGGTGACCAGCGCGCGCTGCGCCTTCGGCTCGAGGGCGATCTCGAGCTGGCCGTCCTCGATGCGCACCAGCCGCACATCGGCTTCCAGCGCACTCTTCATCATGATGTCGCGCTTCTCGCCGGCGAGCGCGATCAGTTGCGGAAAGCTTGATATCCGCAGCGCCGGCGCGGCATCGGCGACCGGCGCTGCCATCTGCGGACGCGCGGCGAGATCGCCGCGCGGCGCGGCCTGCGGCGTGCGCACCGGCGCCGACGGCATGGCCGACATCGCCGAGCTCGGTGCGCCGCGTGACGGTGACGACGCGGCGGAACCCGACGTCGCGGGCGCAGCGCCACCGCCATTCTGCTCGATCATCCGGATCGCCTCATCCGGCGTCGGCAGATCGGCGACATAGGCAATCCGCACCAGCACCATTTCGGCGGCAGCGGCCGGGCGTGTCGCGGTCTGCACCTCGGCGATGCCCTTGAGCAGCATCTGCCACATCCGCGACAGCACCCGCATCGACAGCTTGGCGGCGAATTCACGCGCCCGCACCCGCTCGGTCTCGCCGAACGCGACATTGTCGGCCGTCCCCGGCACGAACTTCACGCGGGTGACGAAATTGACGAACTCGGCAAGGTCGGACAGCACCACGACCGGATCGGCGCCGACGTCATATTGCGCGCGGAATTCGGCGAAGGCGGCGGCGATATCGCCGCGCGCCAGCTGTTCGAACAGATCGATCACGCGGGTGCGGTCGGCGAGGCCGAGCATCTGCCTGACCGCGTCGGCCTTCACATTGCCGGCGGCATGCGCAATCGCCTGGTCGAACAGCGACAGCGAGTCGCGCACCGATCCCTCGGCCGCCCGCGCGATGATGCCGAGCGCCTCGGGCTCGACCTCGACGCCTTCCTTGGTCGCGATATTGCCGAGATGCTTCATCAGCACGTCGGCTTCGACGCGGCGCAGGTCGAAGCGCTGGCAGCGCGACAGCACCGTGATCGGAACCTTGCGGATTTCGGTGGTGGCGAACACGAATTTGGCGTGCTCCGGCGGCTCCTCCAGCGTCTTCAGGAAGGCGTTGAAGGCCGCCGTCGACAGCATGTGGACTTCGTCGATGATATAGACCTTGTAGCGCGCGCTGGCCGGCGCGTAGCGCACGCTGTCATTGATCTGGCGGACATCGTCGACCCCGGTGTGGGACGCGGCGTCCATCTCCAGCACGTCCATGTGCCGGCTTTCCATGATCGCCTGGCAGTGGATGCCGAGGTCCGGCATGTGGATGGTCGGCCCCTGCACCGAGCCGTCCGGCTTGGCGTAGTTCAAGGCGCGGGCGAGGATGCGCGCGGTGGTGGTCTTGCCAACCCCGCGGACGCCGGTGAGAATCCAGGCCTGCGGAATTCGCCCGGTCTCGAACGCGTTCGAGACGGTGCGCACCATGGCCTCCTGGCCGATCAGGTCCTCGAAGCTGGAGGGGCGGTATTTGCGGGCAAGAACGCGGTAGGGTTTTGCGGCGTCCGGCGCGCCGCCGAGATCGAAACCGCCGTCAAGGCTCCCTTTGCCTGCGCCGTCGGACGGATGGGAGGGGTCGCCAGCGTCATTCATGCATCGATCCGCAACTTGGGAATTGTCTCTTCAGCCGGCGTGCGGATAGGAGCCAAAATCGAGCGCCGGGCGCGGAGACCGCCATTCCAGCGCGATTCGCTCGGAAAAACAGGTAGGAGACTGACGAGCGACCCGATCCGGACCTCGTTAGGGCTGCTTCCTTCCGGACCTGACCCGGTTGGCGAGTGGCTCGTCCACCGCCAATCTCCCGGTCCCTATTTGGGGCCAAAACCGCCGGAAAGCAAGCGGCCTGACCCGGCTTTGTAAGGCTGGCTTTGCGGGGCTTGTCTGGGAACACGGAAAGGCATTATTTGCCCCCCATGCCCGCCTCCAATTGGTCGCTGCATTCGCAGCTCAAGAAAGACACCATCGACATCGGCGACCTGCCGCTGTGCAAGGTGCTCGTCATCAAGGATGCGCATTATCCGTGGCTGCTGCTGGTGCCGCGGCGCGACGGCGCGGTCGAGATCATCGACCTCGACGAGGTCGCGCAGGCGCAGCTGATGACGGAAATCACCCGCGTCTCGCGGGCCCTGAAAGAGGTCACCAAGTGCGACAAGCTGAATGTC
The DNA here is from genome assembly GCF_054063995.1 of Bradyrhizobium sp. USDA 4504. Classification (NCBI taxonomy): domain Bacteria; kingdom Pseudomonadati; phylum Pseudomonadota; class Alphaproteobacteria; order Hyphomicrobiales; family Nitrobacteraceae; genus Bradyrhizobium; species Bradyrhizobium sp. USDA 4504. The sequence continues at coordinate 6,648,627 of NZ_JBSSGV010000001.1, forward strand.
GCCGCGCTCGGCAACCTCGTCCCGCAGCTGCACGTCCACGTCATCGCGCGCCGCACCAGCGACGCTGCATGGCCGCGTCCCGTTTGGGGCGTGATGCCGCCGCTGGCGCATGACGCCGAGGAAGTGCAGAATTTCATCAGCGCGCTTCGCCGCAAGATCTGGTTGGGTTGAACATTCAATGTCTGCATTCGATTCATTTCCGCTCGGCCAGCCGGCCTTCGTCACCCACGTGCTGGACCGCGCCGCGCATCTGCGCACCAACGACGAGAAGCTGTTCGCGCTGGAAGGCCACCGCGAGGCTAGAGCCTATGTGATCTATCGCGACTCGCTGGTCGTGAAGCAGGAGGACGGCGGCGCCCGCGCGCTGCTGTCGCTGGAGGAAGCCCGCAGCTACGGCGCCAATCCCGGCACGATCTTCCTGGGGCTGCGCGACGCCGCGCCGATCTTCGGCATGGGGATCGCGCCGCAGGCGGCCGAGAAGCTGGTCGGACGCGCCGACGTCGCGATCACCGAATTGCGCGGCATGGCGATGCAGGGCGTGGTGCCGCCCGAGCAGCTCTCGGCCATCGCGATGGCGAAATCGATGGTGACCTGGCATCAGCGCCACGGCTTCTGCGCGAACTGCGGCACCCGCACGGCGATGAAGGACGGCGGCTGGAAGCGCGAATGCCCGAGCTGCAAGGCCGAGCACTTTCCGCGCACCGATCCGGTGGTGATCATGCTGGTCACGTATGGCGATAAGGTGCTGTTGGGACGGCAGAAGCAGTTCATGCCCGGCATGTATTCCTGCCTCGCCGGGTTCGTGGAAGCCGCGGAGACCATCGAGGACGCCGTGCGGCGCGAGATTTTCGAGGAGTCCGGCATCCGCTGCACCGACGTCAATTACTACATGACGCAGCCCTGGCCCTATCCGTCATCGCTGATGATCGGCTGCACCGCGCGCGCGACCAACGAGGACATCGTGGTCGACCGCACCGAGCTGGAAGATGCGCGCTGGTTCGACCATGCCGAGGCGTCGCTGATGCTGAAGCGCCAGCATCCCGAAGGGCTCGCCGGCCCGCATCCGTTCGCGATTGCCCATCATCTGCTCGGCCGCTGGGTGCATCACCAGAACCCGTTGGACAAATAGCGGGAACCGGACATCGTTCTGCCGATTAAAGCTGGACACAGTTCTGGCAGTAACGGAACCACCGCGACGGATCCCCGCATGAATTTTCAGAACGGCGCCCCGAAAGTCCCGCCCCGCATCCTCTGCATCGGCCTGCCGGTGCGCGACCTGACCTTTCGGGTCAGCGTCCCGGCGCGCGGCTCCAAGGAGAATGCGACGCATTTCGACGAGATCTGCGGCGGCAATGCGCTGAACGCCGCCATCGGCATCGTCCGGCTGGGCGGGCGCGCTTCGATCTGCGGACCGATGGGCGATTCGCAGGAGACCTCGAGCCGCTACATCTTCGACAAGCTCGCCCAGGAAGGCATCGAGACCAATCATCTGATCCACATGCCGAACCTGGTCACCCCGATCTCGGCGATCATGATCGACGACAGCGGCGAACGCACCATCGTCACCTTCCGCGATCCGGAGCTCTGGAAGGTCAAGCTGCCGCCGACCGAACTCTTGCTGGAGGATTGCGCGGCGATCCTGACCGAGAGCCGCTGCGCGCCGTTCTGCACCGAGCTTTGCGCCGAGGCGGTCAAGCGCGGTATCCCCGTGGTGGTCGACGTCGACCGCGCGATGTCGATGCGGGAGGGGCTGCTCACCGCCTCCTCCCACCTGGTGTTCTCCAGCGAGCCGCTGCAGGAGACCGCCGACGTCACCGACGACGGCCAGGCGCTGCACAAGCTCGCCAAGCTCACCCCCTCCTTCCTGGCCGGCACGCGCGGGCCGATGGGCACGATCTGGCTCAACGAGAACGGCGAGCTCGAGGAAACCCCGGCCTTCCCGGTCCATACCGTCGACACGCTCGGGGCCGGCGACGTCTTCCACGGGGCCTTCGCCCTCGCCATCACCGAGAAACAGCCGCTACGGGACGCGCTCCGCTTCGCCTCGGCCGCTGCAGCGCTGAAATGCACCCGCTTCGGGGGTGCTTATGCCGCACCGCAACGTACTGAAGTTGAAGAGTTTTTGGGTCAACACGCCGACGCCAGGCCGGCCTGAGCCGCCACGAATCGCTTGATTTGGAAGATTCTTCTCTATATGAGGGATATTGAACCCTCATATGGAACTTTCTTCTATGACCGATGTCGCCATTCAGCTTCATGACAACAGCCGCCGCCTCGATGCGATCGATCGCAAGATTCTAACCGTGCTGCAGGAGGATGCGTCGCTCTCCGTCGCCGAGATCGGCGACCGGGTCGGCCTGTCGTCGACGCCGTGCTGGAAGCGCATCCAGCGGCTGGAGGCCGACGGCGTGATCCTGCGCCGCGTGGCGCTGGTCGACCAGAACAAGATCGGCCTCGGGATTTCGGTGTTCGTCTCGGTCGAGAGCGCCGACCATTCGGAAGCCTGGCTGCGCAAATTCGCCGACGCCGTCAGCGCCATGCCCGAGGTGATGGAGTTCTACCGGATGGCCGGCGACGTCGACTACATGCTGCGCGTCGTGGTCGCGGACATGCAGGCCTACGACGTCTTCTACAAGAAGCTGATCAGTGCCGTGCCGCTGAAGAACGTCACCTCGCGCTTCGCGATGGAGAAGATCAAGTCGGTGACGGCGCTGCCGGTGCCCGCGGCGTAAGCGCCGCCGCACACCCCACACGATAGGTCGATACGCTCCCAGGTAGTTCGCCGGTTCGGTATTTACCTGAAGTTAGCGCCGGCAGCGGTATCATGCTGCGATGGAGCCGGGGGAGATCATCCCAGCGAGACGACGGCCTGCCTGGCTGGGCGCGGCCGCATTGTTGATCGCGAGCTGGATCGCGGTCGCAACGCTGTCGCTAAAGGTGCGTGCGGGCAGCGATGTGGTGGCCGTGGCCTTTCCGCCATGGTGGCGCGCCGAGCGCGCGCTGCTGGCCGCCGCATCCGCCGATGCGTCGATCGTTCGGATGACCGCGATCCCGGCCCTGCTGGTGGTGCGGCCTGACCGCAATGGCGGGCTGGGCCGGCTGTACGAGGCCGGCGCCTTGCTGACCATGGATCCGCAGGCGATCGCCGGCTGCTTCACGGCGGATGACGATCTGGGGGTTGGGGATGACCTTCGAAGGCGATGAAATGGCCGCGCTGCGCGAGACGGCGAGCAAGATCCTGCTCGTGGTGCTGTGGCTGCACGTTCCGATCGCGATCATCGTCGGCATCACACTGCACACCGACTGGCTGATGCCGGCCGGCTTCACGGTCGCGATGGCGCTGGCCGCGACGTTGTCGTGGCGCGTCTCGGGGAACGGCGTTTCAACCCGCCTGATCGTTGCCGTGGCCCTGATGGCCGGCGTGTCGATACTGGTCTACCAGTTTGCCGGCCACCGCTGGCAGGTCGACATGCACATGTATTTCTTCGCCGCGCTGGCGTGCCTCGTCGCCTATTGCGACTATCGGCCGATCGTCGCCGGCACTTTGGCGGTTGCCCTGCACCACCTGACGCTGAATTTCATCCTGCCGGCTGCGATCTATCCCGGCGGCGCCGATTTCGGTCGCGTCGTTCTCCACGCCGTGATCCTGCTGATCGAGGCCGGCGTGCTGATCTGGCTCGCGCACACGCTTGCCGAACTGTTCAGGACGTCGGCGCTGAAGGCGGCGGAGGCCGAGGCCGCCGGTGCCGCCGAGGCGCGCGCCAACGCCGAGCGCATCGAGGCCGAACGCGCCAAGCAGGATCGCGATGCCGCGCGGCGCGAGCTCGCCGCCGGCTTCGAGCGCAAGATCGGCGAGGTCGTCGAGGCCGTCGCGGTGGCGGCCGGCGCGATGCAGGACCTGTCGGCAACGATGAACGGCAGCAACGCGGAAACCATCCGCCAGGCCACCGCCGCCGCCTCCGCATCGACGCTGGCCTCGAGCAATGTGGAAACCGTCGCGTCCGCGACCGAAGAGCTGACGGCCTCGATCAACAACATCGCCGAGCAGGTGACGCGCTCGGCGCGGATCGCCGCCAAGGCCGCCGACGAGGCACGCCGCACCAACAGCGTCGTCGAAGGCCTTGCCGCCGGCACGCAGAAGATCGGCGAGGTGGTGACGTTGATCCAGAGCATCGCCAGCCAGACCAATCTGCTCGCCCTGAACGCCACCATCGAAGCGGCGCGCGCCGGCGAGCATGGCCGCGGTTTCGCCGTGGTCGCAAGCGAGGTCAAGGCACTGGCCAACCAGACCGCCAAGGCGACCGAGGAGATTTCGGCCCAGATCCAGGATATCCAGAGCGCGACCGGCGCGGCCGTCAGCGCGATCGGGACCATCGGGTCCACGATCGCGGAGATCGACCAGGTCTCCGGCGAGATCGCGGCCGCCGTCGATCAGCAGGGCGCGGCGACCCGTGAGATTTCCAGCAATTTGCAGCAGGCCGCCGATCGCACGCGGGACGTCAACAAGGGCATCCTCAACGTCAACCGCGCCTCCGAACAGGCCGGCAGCGCGACCGCACAACTGCTCGATGCGGCCAACGGCCTGTCGTCGCAATCGGAGTGGCTGAAGACCGAGCTGGACCGCTTCCTGGCCTCGCTGCGGGCGGCGTGAAGCTGCGGACACCGACCGTCGCACGCTGGCTTGACCCGCGTGCCCATCGATTTTCAAGAAAGCTTTTCCGAGATGGATTGCCGGGTCAAGCCCGGCAATGACGACCCAGGAGCACCCAGCTCAAATCTTCTGATTATACTCGCCGACCTCGGGATGCGTGCGCAGCACGGCATCCATCGCCTCGAACATGTCGTGCATGCGCCGCTCGCTGACCGGGCTTTCCACCACGACCACGAGCTCCGGCTTGTTCGAGGACGCGCGCACCAGGCCCCAACTGCCGTCCTCGACCGTGACGCGCACGCCATTGACGGTGACGAGGTCGCGGATGTTCTGGCCCGCGACCTTCCCGCCGTGCTGCTGCAACGCCTCGAAGTGCTTCACGACAGCGTCGACGACGCCGTACTTCGCCTCGTCGGCGCAATGCGGCGACATGGTCGGCGACGACCAGGTCTTCGGCAGCGCGTTCTTCAGGTCGGCCATCGACTTGCCGGGGGCGCGGTCGAGCATTTCGCAGATCGCGATCGCCGACACCAGGCCGTCGTCATAACCGCGGCCGAACGGCTTGTTGAAGAAGAAGTGGCCCGACTTCTCGAAGCCGGCGAGCGCGCCCAGCTCATTGGTGCGCCGCTTCATGTAGGAATGGCCGGTCTTCCAGTAGACCGTCTTCGCGCCCTGCTTCTGCAAGACGGGATCGGTCACGAACAGCCCGGTCGACTTCACGTCGACGACGAACTGCGCGTTGGCGTTGATCGCCGACATGTCGCGCGCCAGCATGACGCCGACCTTGTCGGCGAAGATCTCCTCGCCGGTGTTGTCGACCACGCCGCAGCGGTCACCGTCGCCGTCGAAGCCGAGGCCGACATCGGCCTTGTGCGCCAGCACCGCATCGCGGATCGCGTGCAGCATCTCCATGTCTTCGGGGTTCGGATTGTATTTCGGGAAGGTGTGATCGAGCTCGGTGTCGAGCGGGATCACATCGCAACCGATCGCCTCCAGCACCTGCGGCGCGAACGCGCCCGCGGTGCCGTTGCCGCAGGCCGCGACGACCTTCAGCCTGCGCTTCAGCTTCGGCCGGCTGGTGAGGTCGGCGATGTAGCGCGCCGGATAATTCTCGTGGAATTGATAGGAGCCGCCAGCCGTGTTGTTGAATTCGGCGTTGAGCACGATTGCCTTCAGCCGCGACATCTCGTCAGGACCGAAGGTGAGCGGACGGTTGGCGCCCATCTTGACGCCGGTCCAGCCATTGTCGTTGTGCGAGGCGGTGACCATGGCGACGCAGGGCACGTCGAGATCGAACTGCGCGAAATAGGCCATCGGCGTCACCGCGAGCCCGATGTCATGCACCTTGCAGCCCGCCGCCATCAGCCCCGAGATCAGCGCGTATTTGATCGAGGCGGAATAGCCGCGGAAATCGTGACCGGTGACGATCTCCTGGCGGACGCCGAGCTCCGCGATCAGCGCGCCGAGCCCCATGCCCAGCGCCTGCACGCCCATCAGGTTGATTTCCTTGTTGAACAGCCAGCGCGCATCGTACTCGCGAAACCCGGTCGGCTTCACCATCGGCTCGGATTCGAAGGCATAGGTGTTCGGAACCAGCGCGGATTTCGGCTTGGGAAACATGGTTCGGCCTTATGGTCGTATGCAGAAAAACATCGTCGCAGCCTTTAGCGAATGCGCGGGCCGGGCGAAAGCAGAGACTGGGGCTGGTGGCTAATAATTGCGCCAGATTTGGCGTCGGCCAATACTTGCACGCCGGCGCAATACGCCGCGCTGTTGCGCCCTACGCGCTGCTTGACCGCTAATCGCTCCGACCCAGCAGCGCGCCGAAATCGGCCACCGCAGCGAGCCGAACTGGCTGACGGCCAAGGCCGCCCCCGCCGACAGGCGGGCGTCCGGCGAAGACGATTTGCAAGCCGAACCGGAAGCGACACTTCCGCGCCATTGCGCAAGCCATCCTTCAAGCACTTGGCTTCAAACATCTAAAGCCAACCCAGCCCTCTCCGCGAGGTGCAGTCACGCGCTGGCTCCCCCGAAGGTGTCCGCAATATCTGTAGGTGATTGATGATGCCTGATTACTTTCTGGTGCCGGTGGACCATCAGCCGGATTTCGATGACTACTCGCTCGTTCCCGTTGACCACGACCCGTTCGCCGCGGATGGCGTAACTCAACAGGCGCAGATTCAGCAGCCGCCGACACCGACTCAACCAGCGCAACCCCAGCCGCAGCAGCCCGCGACAGCAGCCGGTCAGCCCGGCGTCAACGGGCCGGCGACTGGCAACAGCCCCAGCGGATCGGGTGGCGTCGCTGGCATCAAGCGCTTTGGCGGCGCCGAAGGTGGCGACTTTCCGAGCCGCAATGCGGGGATCGGTTTCGAGAGCGCGGAGCGCGCATGGGACGCTGCCCGTAAGGAAATGATAGACCTTGGTGCCCAATATTACCCGGAAGAGACCAAGAGCAGGGGCTTTATCCCGGAACTGGGCGTGGAAATTCATAAGCGCGGCGGACTATATTACTACGATCAGATAGCGCGCGGAATTACTACGATCAGATAGCGCGCGGATTCCAAGACGGAGCGCTGGGCGGTGGTGTGGGGTTTGGCGACAGCGGTGGCACGTCGGCACATGCACTGGGATGATCAGCACGAGATTGATGGAGATCTAGACAATGCGAAGGCTTATTCGCAGAAAACTCCGGATTATCGAGCGTGGGTTGGATCTTGGGATGGGAGCTATTTGTATTGGCTTCACGGCAAGCCAACGGGGTCGAGAATGCCTGATTGGAATCGATACAAATATTGAGTCATGCCGATGAAAATGTTCGTGCTCGCCGGAGCCTTATGCCTTCTGCTCGCCAATTCAACGGTATGCAAGGCAAACTCGGGCCCCTGGTGTAAGCCGGTGTCGTGACTTTGACTTTCAAAAATCAACAAGGCGGGGATCTTGCGAAGATCGAACTTCGCACCCTCAAGGCAGTTTGCGACCGAAACCCGGAAAAGAAAGGGTTTGGGGTAGGCTTGGAACGGTCGATGCGCATTGAACACAATGGGCAATGGATTGATGTGCCGAAAGAGTGTTTATCCGTTTTTCCTTTTGGGGAAGATGAGGTGTCGCTATCGGGTGACGATGCCGGCCTAGGCATAGCTATTACCGGGAAACCGACGGAGAGAGGCGAGCGTTTAAAAGTCTCGATATTCAAACACGGTGATGAAGTCTTTTGCGTTCAGGTCGTGCGCTGCCCGAATGTCGACGACCCGCCCGGCTATATCAGAGAGTGCAGTAGGGATTTACAGTGAGCACGGCGGGAGATCGGCGCGACGCTCTGCGAAAGCGCCTCAGGTCTGACGTTGCCCGCGAACGTCTGGCGCAAATGCCGCGCCGTCGCGAAGATCGACTCGACTACGCTCTCATTCCCAAAATGTGAACAAGCAGCGCACTGAATTCCCTCGCGGCGACTCGTGTGTCCGCCTTCCTCAGTTTCGGCGGAATTTCTGCCGTTCTGAGGAGACGATGCGCATCACGGAGGAAGACATCCGGCGGAAGACTTGGATAGGCTTTGATGCCAATCGGCCTTACTGCTCCAGCAACAATTTGCCGTTGGCATATTCGAAGCGCTTCAGCTTCGACAGGAAGGACAGGCCGAGCAGGTTTTCCGACAGCGCCTCGTCGGGCAGCACCAGGGCATCGACGTCGCGCACGGTGAGGCCGCCGATCTCGATCATGGCGATGCGGGCGCGCGCGGCCTTGATGGTGCCGTTGGCAGTGGTGACGCGCGAGGTGTAATCGCCCGGCACCGGACGCAGGCCGAAGCGTGCCGCGGACGTTTCGTTCAGGGCTACCACCGAGGCGCCGGTGTCGACCATGAAGTTGATGCGCTGGCCGTCGATCCGGCCGTCGGTCGCGAAATGACCGCGAGGATCGGGCGCAATACTGAGCGTGCGGGCGCTGGCCTGCGCCACCGTGACGGCTGGGGCCATGGTCTGCTTTGTGGTGGTCGCGGCGGCGGGCGACATCTTGCTGGCCATCTGAGCCATGAAGGTGCCCAGCCCGATCAGGATGGCCGCGAAAATCATCAGGTTACGCATGACACCATACTCGGAAAACCGAACACGCAATTTCACCACGCCGCCCGCCCCGCCGCGAGCGAGGGCGGCGGCACGAGCCTGCCATTTTGGCGAAAAGGATGAGCGAAGGGTTAATGCGAGCCCCAAGGGGCGGCCGAATGACGTCGGTCGCCCGCGAGGGCCGCAATTTCCGGCCCTCAGGCCGTCTCTCAGGCCGTCCTGGCGACCGGGCTCGGCATCGCAACGCGCAGCGCGTAATAGACCGCGCCCGCGATCCCGACACCGAAGAACCAGCCATAGACCGCCCACCACGCCGGCAGGATCGAGGTGAAGTTCGGCAGCACCGACGAGAACAGCGCGCCGATGCCGGCGGCGATCAGCGCGCTGACGTTCCAGCCGTTTTGGAAGCGATATTCGCCGTTCTCCTGATACAGCGCCGGCACGTTCACACGGCCTTTGGCGATCAGGTAATAGTCGACCATCATGACGCCGAAGATCGGTCCCATCGTCGCGCCGATCAGCCCGACGAACGAGGCGGCGCTGCCCTCCCAGGGCGCGAACGGATACAGCGCCAGCGCGATCAGCGCCGCGATGTAGCCGCCCTTTTTGAAGTCGATATGCCGCGGAAACACGTTCGAGAAATCGAACGCCGGCGAGACGAAATTGGCGACGACGTTGATGCCGAGCGTCGCCACCGCGAAGGTGACCGCCGCGAGCAGCGCCAGGAACCAGCTGTCGAACTTCGCCGAAATCTGGTCGGGATGCAGCAGCACCTCGTGATAGACGTTGAACGCCGCGATCGTGGTGACGCCGGCGACCAGCGAGAACAGGATCAGATTGACCGGCAGGCCCCAGATATTGCCCTTGCGCAGCGCGGCTGCATCCGGCGCATAGCGCGAGAAGTCGCAGAAGTTGAGATAGAGCGCGGCGAAATAGGTGATCCAGGTCGCGGCGACGGCGCACAGCGCCGGGAACGAGCCGGGCACGCCGGGTACGCCAGCCTCCTTGGTCTTCTCCAGCAGCACGTCCTGCGGGATCGGCGCGGTGAGCGAGATGCCGCCGGCCGCGATGCACAGATAGATCGCAAGGATCAGCATCATCAACCACACCGCAGGTCCCGCCCAGTCCTGGAAGCGCCGCACCGTTTCCATGCCGCGCTGGATGATCAGGAGCTGCAGCGCCCAGATCACGACGAAGCAGATCACCTCGAGCGTGGAATGGCCGAGCATATGGCTGGACTGGTGGAACGCCTTGAAGCTGTCGATGCGCGTCAGCAGCGCAACGATCGCGCCCGAGGCCGCCGCGGTCTGCGCCCCGTACCAGAAGCAGGCGACGACGGCGCGGACCAGCGCCGGAATGTTGGCGCCCCAGACCCCGAACGAGGCGCGCGCCAGCACCGGATAGGGCACGCCGGTCCTCACGCCGGCATTGCCGATCAGGCTCATCAGCACGAAGATCACCAGCGACCCGACGCCGATCGCGAGGATGAAATTGACGAAGCTGCCGCAGAGCAGGAACAGGCTGGCGGCGAGATAATAGCCCCACAGGCTATGCACGTCCGAGGTCCAGACGTTGAAGATGCTGAAGGCGCCCCAGTTACGTTCCTTGGCCGGCGCCAGGTCTTCGTTGTACAGCGACGGCGATGCGTTCTTGATCTCCACGGTGACCTCCCCAAACTGCGAGCCCGTGATCCCATCCCAGCGTGCAAATCTAACCACCGTTTGCGGACGCTCGCCAGCGTTACGTCCCGGATGGTGCGGGTCTATGCCCGTCATTGCGAGCGAAGCGAAGCAATCCATCGTGCGGCATGCGCGGAACGATGGATTGCTTCGTCGCTATCGCTCCTCGCAATGATGGCGATGCATGAGATTCGCGACCCGTCACGTGCCGCGCGGTTTCACGCGCCTGGTCGGCATCGCGCTGGCGGGATCTTCCGGCCAGGGATGGCGCGGATAGCGGCCGCGCAGGTCGGAACGCACCGCAGCGTAACTGCCGCGCCAGAAGCCGGGCAGATCGCGCGTCACCTGCACCGGCCGCTGTGCCGGCGACAGCAGTTCCAGCACCAGCGGCACCGCGCCCTTGGCGATCGAGGGATGGGTGTTGAGCCCGAACAGCTCCTGCAGCCGCACCGCGATGGTCGGGCCCTGCTCGGCCTCGTAATCGATCGCGAGCTGCGTTCCGGTCGGCGCCTCGAAATGCGTCGGCGCCTCGCGATCGAGCCGCGCGCGCAATTCCCACGGCAGCAACGCCATCAGCGCGTCCGACAGGTCGCCGGCGGACAGGTCCTTCAGCCCGGTCTTGTCGTAGAGCGCCGGCACCAGCCAGTCGTCGGCACGCGCGGCGAGCGCGGTGTCGGACAGATCGGGCCAGCTCTCGTCCTCGGCCTTGCGCAGGAACATGACACGGTCGCGCCATTGCTTGGAGTGCTTCGACCACGGCAACCGGTCGAGCCCGGCCGCGATGAGCCCGTCGGCGAAGACGCGCGCGGTCTCGGCCGAGGGCGACAGCGACATCGGTGCTTCCGACAGCGTGATCGCGTGCAGCGAACGCCGGCGCCGCGCGCGCAGCGCCATCGCGCCGCGGTCGAACGTCACCTCTTCCACGTTCTCGATCTGGTCGGCGAAACGCTGCTCGATCTCCTCCTGGGTGATCGGCGCCGCCAGCAGGATGCGGCCGCTCGCGGCCGTGCCGGTCAGTTCGGCGACCGCGATATAAGGCAGCCGCGCCAGCGCCGCGGTCTGCTCGACGGCGGCGCCGCGGCCGTTGGCCAGCACGAAGCTGCCATTGCCGCGGTTCCGGGCGACCCGATCCGGGAATGCGAAGGCCAGCATGACGCCGGTGGAGAGATCCTTCGCTTCGCCGACAGCCGACTTCACCTGCGCGGCCCAGCGCGCCGCCATGCTGCGAGCGCTCGATGCGCGCTGCGAACGGTCGCGGCGGAACTGGTCGAGCCTGACGTCGAGATCGACACTGTCGCCGCCGAGCCCGCGCTCGGTCAGAACCGCGGCGATCTCGGCCGCCTCCTCGCCCATACCGAAGCGAGCGGAATCCACGATCATGCGCGCCAGCCGCGGCGGCAGCGCCAGCGCGCGCAGGCTCTGCCCTTCGTCTGTAATGCGGCCATCACCGTCGAGCGCCCCGAGCTCCGACAGCAGCGATCTGGCTTCCTTCAGCGCCGGTCCCGGCGGTGGATCGAGGAAGGCAAGGCCCGCGGGATCGCTGACGCCCCATTGCGCGAGGTCGAGCACCAGCGAGGACAGATCGGCGGAGAGGATTTCGGGCGCGGTGTAGGCCGGCAGCGACGCGGTCTGCGGCTCGTCCCAGAGCCGGTAGCAGACGCCGGGCTCGATGCGGCCGGCGCGGCCGCGCCGCTGATCGACCGCGGCGCGCGACGCCCGCACGGTCTCGAGCCGCGTCAATGCAATGTCTGGCTCGTAGCGCGGCACCCGCGCAAGGCCAGAGTCCACCACAATGCGGACGCCCTCGATGGTCAGCGAGGTCTCGGCGATCGAGGTCGCCAGCACCACCTTGCGGGTGCCCTTCGGCGCCGGCGCGATGGCGCGATCCTGCACGCTGGCATCGAGCGCGCCGAACAGCGGCACGATCTCGACAGAGGCGTCGTGCACACGCTCAGTGAGGAAGGTCTGGGTGCGGCGGATCTCGGCGGCGCCCGGCAGGAAGGCAAGCACCGAGCCGGCATCGGCACGCAGCGCGGTCGCGATCGTCTCGGCCATCTGCCGCTCCAGCGGCGCGTCGACCTTGCGGCCGACGTAACGGGTCTCGACCGGAAAGGCGCGCCCCTCGCTTTCGACCACCGGCGCGTCGCCGAGCAGTTTTCCGACGCGTGCACCGTCGAGCGTTGCCGACATCACGAGGATCCGCAGATCCTCGCGCAGGCCGGTCTGCGCGTCGCGCGCCAGCGCCAGCCCGAGATCGGCATCGAGCGAGCGCTCGTGGAATTCGTCGAACAGCACCGCGGCGACGCCGTTGAGCTCGGGATCGTCGAGGATCTGGCGCGAGAAGATGCCTTCGGTGACGACCTCGATCCGCGTCGCGCGCGACACCTTCGAGCCGAAGCGCACGCGATAGCCGACGGTCTCGCCGGCACGCTCGCCGAGCGTCTTCGCCATCCGCTCCGCGCTGGCGCGCGCGGCGATGCGGCGCGGCTCCAGCACGATGATCTTCTTGCCCTTCGCCCAGGGGGCATCGAGCAACGCCAACGGCACGCGCGTGGTCTTGCCGGCGCCCGGCGGCGCCACCAGCACCGCGGCGTTGTGGCCCTCAAGCGCGCGATCGAGCTCGTCGAGCACGGCGTCGATCGGCAGCGGACTATCGAATTGGCGCGGCAAGGACTTTCATCATCGCAGTGGCGCTCGGGCCGGTGCGTCCCATGGTTAACAAATGGTCTCTTCTCTTGGATTCCTCGGCCTCTTAGACCATTCGCCGGCTACGGGAAACCCGCGGAAAGGTCCGGTTTGGTGGCACACCATTTGTATCAATAAAGGAGAAAGCAACCGATCGGGCCGATGATAGGCCCGATCACGCCGAAACGAGACAAAGATGACCACGAACGGCACAGCCGCTGCGACAGATCGTTCCGCCCCAGGCGCGAGCGGACGCGTCGACTGGGTCGACTATGCCAAGGGCATCTGCATCATCATGGTCGTGATGATGCATTCGGTGCTGGGGGTCGAGAAGGCCGCCGAGCAGACCGGCTTCATGCATTACGTCGTGATGTTCGCGAAGCCGTTCCGGATGCCTGACTTCTTCCTGATCTCGGGCCTGTTCCTGTCGGTCGTGATCGATCGCGACTGGCGCACCTATCTCGACCGCAAGGTGATGCACTTCGCCTATTTCTACGTGCTCTGGGTGACGATCCAGTTCGGCTTCAAGGCGCCGTCGCTGGCCGCCGAGACCGGTTGGCCCCAGGTTGGACTGCAATACCTCGAATCCTTCATCGAGCCGTTCGGCACGCTGTGGTTCATCTATCTGCTGCCGATCTTCTTCGTCGTCACCAAGCTCGCGCGCAACGTCCACCCGCTCGTGATCTGGCTGATCGCAGCAGCGCTGGAGACCGCGCATGTCGCGACCGGCTGGACCGTGATCGACGAGTTCTGCTCCCGCTTCGTCTACTTCTACACCGGCTATGTCCTCGCCGATTACGTGTTCGCGCTCTCGGACCGCGCGCGGGCACGGCCTGCGCTTGCCCTGCTCGGGCTTGGGCTCTGGGCGCTGATCAATGGCGGCCTGGTTGCGCTCGAGGTGAGCGAATGGCCGGTCGTCTCGCTGGCACTCGGCTTTGCCGGCGCCTGCGCGATCATCGTGACCGGCACGCTGCTGGCGCGCGCGCACTGGCTTGGCTTCCTGCGCTTCTGCGGCGAGCATTCGATCGTGATCTATCTCGCCTTCTTCCTGCCGATGGCGGCGTCACGCACCCTTCTGCTGCGCTTCGGCGTCATCCACGACATCGGCCTGATCTCGCTGATCGTGACCGCGGTCGGCGTCGCCGGCTCGCTCGTGATCTGGCGGCTGGCGCTGGCGGCGCGGGCCAATTTCCTGTTCGAACGGCCCGATGCGTTCTGGATTGCCCCGAAAAAGGCGGCGCCCTCGCTGCAGGCGGCCGAATAAGCCCCGACAGTGCCAGAAGTCATAACAGCCGGATTCGTTCCGACGGCGGGAATCCGGCCGTTCGAATTTTCCTCGCATTGAAATTATTGGCTTTTTGGTCCCGGATGTTTCGTCGTCGGGCCGGCGACGAAACAATTCTCCCGTTCACGAAACCATTTTCCGCTTTTCGCGCAGACATCCGGAAACGGGCCGTAACTAACAATTCTCCCAACGAACCGCCGCCCAACGGCGAACTGGGAGCCTGTCATGCCGAACGTCATCGCCATCAACTCTGCAGCCACGAAGCATATCGACGCTGCTCGCGCGACCTCGGATGAAACGCTGCTCGCGCGTATCGCCAAGAATAACCGCACCTCGATGCACACGCTCTATTCCCGTCATAACGTCCGGGTTTACCGCTTCGTGCTCCGCATGGTGCGCGACACCACGATGGCCGAGGACCTGGTGAGCCAGGTGTTCCTGGACGTCTGGCGCACCGCGGCCCAATTCGAGGGCCGCTCGCAGGTCTCGACCTGGCTGCTCTCGATCGCCCGCTTCAAGGCGCTGACCGCGCTACGCCAGCGCAAGCATGAGGACATCGACCAGGACGACGTGCTGGAGATCGCCGACGGCGCCGACACGCCGGAAACCTCGCTCGATCGCGCCACCACCAGCGAGATCCTCCGCGCCTGCGTGGCCAAGCTGTCGCCGGCTCACCGCGAGATCATCAATCTGGTCTACTACCATGAGAAGTCGGTCGAGGAGGCCGGGCAGATCATCGGGATCCCGCAGAGCACGGTGAAGACCCGCATGTTCTATGCCCGCAAGCAGCTCGCCGACCTCCTGCGGGGTGCCGGCGTGGATAGCGTCGCCGCATAAAAGACTGCAAATTCAATACCTTAAAGGGAAATCGCGCGACCCGGGCAATTATCCACGAAGCCGAAAAAACCAGGCGACGAAACAATTGAAACAATCGACGACATCACCCGGAAAAACGCGACCTCTATACCTATATCCAACGACGCAACCCCAACTCCAATCCACTGAACCGATTTCGATACCTCTTCGTTCTAACCTCCCAAGTAGCCTCCAACGACCCGGCCGGGATGCCCCCCAGCCGGGTCGCTCTGTATTTGGCGCGACGTCGTGAAGCCGAGTGCACCTCGCCTCACACAGACGTGACGCGGCCCGCGACCGGCCCGCCGTAACGGCCAAACCGTCCTCGCGAAGAACATCAGGCGTACCCGGCACGGCCCTCTGGCGCGCCGGGACTCTGATGGACGGATGACGATGCTCAGCCTTGCCCTTGCCCTGCTTGCCGGTGTCGCCACCGTCGCCGCCCCTTGCACCCTGCCGATGCTGCCGATCCTGCTCGGGGTATCGATAGGCCAGACCGGCAAGGCGCGGCCCGCGATGATCGCGCTCGGTTTCGTGATGTCATTCTCTGCGGTGGCATTGCTGCTGAGCGCGATCACGCGCGCCTTCGATTTCGATCCGAACGTGCTGCGGACCGGCGCGGCCGTGCTGCTCGCGGGCTTCGGCCTCCTGATGATCTGGCCGGCGCCGTTCGAATGGCTGTCGATCCGGCTCACCGGCGCTACCAAAGCGTTTTCGAGCGAAGTGGATACCGGTTCGCGTCAAGAAAACACGTCCAAACAAGGGGGCAGCCTCGGTCATGCCGCGCCGTCGCAAAGCCTGTTCGGCGGCTTCGTGCTCGGCTCTACGCTCGGCCTGGTGTGGACGCCGTGCGCCGGCCCCGTGCTCGGCTCGATCCTGACCATCGTCGCGACCTCGAAGGACACCGCGTGGGCGAGCCTGCAGCTCGTCACCTACGCGATCGGCGCCGCGATCCCGATGCTTGCGATTGCCTATGGCGGACAGGCCGTCACCACGCGCGCGCGCAGCATGGCGCGGATCGCGCCGCGCCTGCAGCAGGGCTTCGGCGTCGTGATCGTCGCATTCGCCGCGCTGTCCTACCTGCAATACGACACGCTGATCGTGGCGTGGCTGACCCAGTTCTATCCCAACGGCCAGATCGGCCTGTAAGCCAAAGGAGATATCGATGTCCCTGCGCTTGATTGCCGTATCCGCTCTGGTTACGGGCCTTGGCCTCGGCGGCGCCGTCATTCCCGGCCTCTGCACCGAGTCAGACGCGCCGGCACAGCCAGTGCCGCGGGCGATCGCCATGACAACCGGACAGAGCCAGACCGCGCCCGAATTCGTCGGCATCAGCAACTGGTTCAATTCGCAGCCGCTCAGGCTCGCCGACCTGCGCGGCAAGGTCGTGCTGGTGGATTTCTGGACCTATGGCTGCGTCAACTGTGTCAACACGCTGCCGCACGTCACCCAGCTCTATTCGAAGTACCGGGATCGCGGCCTCGTCGTGATCGGTGTCCACACGCCGGAATTCCCGTTCGAGCATTCGGCCTCCAACGTACAGGCGGCGCTGAAGCGGCACGGCATCCTCTATCCGGTGGCGCAGGACAACAATTCGCAGACCTGGAACGCCTACCGCAACCAGTATTGGCCGGCGCAATACGTGATCGACCAGAACGGCAAGATCGTGTTCCAGCACGCCGGCGAGGGACAGTACGACGAGATCGACCGCACCGTCGCGCGGCTGCTCAACGCCAACAGCTAAAGCCTGATGAAAATCAGGTTGAGCTGGAACGGCGTCGAAAGCTCACCTCTCCCCGACGGGGAGAGGTGAACCGGGACCGCGCCAAGCCGATCCAGCCAAAACTCAACCCGCTCCAGTCGGACAATCCGCCCTCTTTGTCGTCACAGCTGACGTGGTAAGGTCCACGCCAGGTCGACGACGGATGGTGCGTAATGTTCGAAGGCTGGGATGCGGTCGTACTCGCCCGCGCGCAATTCGCTTTCACGATGTCGTTCCACATCGTGTTTCCCGCATTCTCGATCGGGCTTGCGAGCTATCTCGCGGTGCTGGAAGCGCTGTGGCTTGCCACCAGGCGCGAGGTCTACATCAACCTGTTCAATTACTGGCTGAAGATCTTCGCGGTCGCGTTCGGCATGGGCGTGGTCTCGGGCATCGTGATGTCCTACCAGTTCGGCACCAACTGGTCGTCCTTTGCCGACAAGACCGGGCCGGTGATCGGCCCGATGATGGCCTATGAGGTGCTGACCGCATTCTTCCTGGAAGCCGGCTTCCTCGGCGTGATGCTGTTCGGGCTCGAGCGCGTCGGCCCCAGGCTGCACTTCGTGGCGACGTTGATGGTCGCGATCGGCACGCTGATCTCGGCGTTCTGGATTCTGTCGGCCAATTCCTGGATGCAGACACCGACCGGCCACGCCGTCAACGCCGATGGCCAGTTCGTCGCCGCCGACTGGCTCAAGGTGATCTTCAATCCGTCGTTCCCCTATCGCCTCGTGCACATGGTGCTGGCGGCGTACCTTACCACCTCGCTCGTGGTCGGCGCGGTCGGCGCCTGGCATCTGCTGCGCGACCAGCATCTGGCGGGAGCGCGCGTGATGTTCTCGATGGCGATGTGGATGGCCACCCTCGTGGCGCCGATCCAGATCCTCGCCGGCGACCAGCACGGCCTCAACACGCTGGAGCACCAGCCCGCCAAGGTGATGGCGATGGAAGGGCATTACCAGAGCCACAAGGACGGCGCGCCACTGATCCTGTTCGGCTGGCCCGACCAGCGTGAAGCGAAGGTCAAGTATGCGATCGAGGTGCCGAAACTGTCGTCGCTGATCCTGAAGCATTCGCTCGACGCGCCGCTGGCCGGCCTCGACACCGTGCCGCGCGAGAACTGGCCGCCGGTGCCGATCACCTTCTGGTCGTTCCGCATCATGGTCGGCCTCGGCTTCCTGATCATGGGGCTCGGCCTGCTCAGCCTTTTGATGCGCTGGCGGGGGATGATGTACCAGTCGTCGCTGCTGCATCGCTTCGCCGTGCTGATGGGCCCCGCCGGCTTCATCGCGGTGCTCGCGGGCTGGATCACCACGGAGACCGGGCGGCAACCGTTCACGGTCTACGGGCTGCTGCGGACCGCCGATTCGGCGTCGCCGCTGGCGGCGCCCGCGGTGGGCTCGTCGCTGATCGCCTTCATCATCGTCTATTTCGCCGTGTTCACCGCGGGCGTGATCTACATCCTGCGGCTGATGGCGCAGCCGCCGCATCCCGGCGAGCAAGGCCCGACGAAGGATCTTCCGGCCCGCGCGGCCGGCATCACGCCGGCGGCGGGCGCAGCCGTGGAGGGCGCGCGATGATCGATCTCGCCACGATCTGGGCCTTCATCATCGCCTTTGCCGTGTTCGTCTATGTCGTGATGGACGGCTTCGATCTCGGCCTCGGCATCCTGTTCCCACTGTTTCCGCAAAAGACCGACCGCGACGTCATCATGAACACGGTGGCGCCGGTGTGGGACGGCAACGAGACCTGGCTGGTGCTCGGCGGCGGCGGCATGATGGCGGCGTTTCCGCTGGCCTATGCGGTGCTGATGCCGGCGCTCTACACGCCGATGATCGCGATGCTGCTCGGCCTCGTGTTCCGCGGCGTCGCCTTCGAATTCCGCTGGCGGACCCAGAAGGCGCGCAACAAATGGGATATCGCTTTCGCCGGCGGCTCGCTGCTTGCGACACTGGCGCAGGGGATCGCGCTCGGCGCCATCCTGCAGGGCATCCATGTCGAGGGCCGCCAATACGCCGGCGGCTGGTGGGATTGGCTGACGCCGTTCAGCGTCCTGACCGGCGTCGCGCTGGTGATCGGCTACGCGCTGCTCGGCGCGACCTGGCTGGTGATGAAGACCGAGGGCGAGCTGCGCGACCGCGCCTATCATCTGAGCTGGATGTTGTTGGTCGCGATGCTGGGCGCAATCGGCGCCGTCAGCATCGCGACGCCTTTCCTCAGCGTGCAGTACACCCAGCGCTGGTTCGCCTGGCCCAACATCATCCTCACCGCGCCGGTGCCGATCGCGGTCGCCGCCGTCACCGCACTGCTGCTGCGCGCGCTGAGCAACAAGAACGACCACCAGCCGTTCTTCCTGACGCTCGGGCTGTTCGCGCTGTCCTATGCCGGACTCGGCATCAGCATGTATCCGTACATCGTGCCGCAGAGCATCACGATCTGGCAGGCGGCGGCACCGACCAACAGCCAGGTCTTCATGCTGGTCGGCGTCTCGATCCTGGTGCCGCTGATCCTCGGCTACACCGCCTGGGCCTATTGGGTGTTCCGCGGCAAGGTGCGCCCCGGCCACGGATACCACTGATGCCCGAGAGCCCGAATCAGCGGCCGCTCGGCCAGCGCCTGCTGTGGTTCGCAGCGCTCTGGCTCGGCGGCGTCGGCACCGTGGCGCTGATCTCGTTCGCCTTGCGACTCTGGATCGCGCCGAAATGAGGCGGCCCGCGCAACGTGCCGCGACAATCAATGACAAAAAACAGAAGCATTACAGGGATATACCTGTGATGCCGCCCTAAGCTTGCCATCAAGCTGCCGCTGAGATTTGATGCTGCCTGATTTGCGGGTGGAGCAACCATTTGGCCGCGTGCCAACAAGGAGAGCTTTCAATGACGAAGTTTCGTCACCTGGTCTGGATGTTGATCGCGACGGGCGCGCTCGTGCTGTCGACGTCGCAGGGCTTCGCCCAGAACCGCCCGGACGCCGACGAGCCCGGCCTTGTTGCTGACGACGGCTACGAGCTCGACCCGGAATGGCAGAAGCAGGTCGTATATTACCGGACCAGTGAGGCGCCGGGCACCATCATCGTCGCGACCGCCGAGCGCCATCTTTATTTGGTGCAGGGCAATGGCCGCGCGCTCCGCTACGGTATCGGCGTCGGCCGCGAAGGCTTTCAATGGCAGGGCCTCGTGAGCATCACCCGTAAGGCCGAGTGGCCCGACTGGGTGCCGCCGCCGGAAATGATCGCGCGCCAGCCCTATCTGCCGCGCTTCATGGCGGGCGGCCCGGGCAATCCGCTCGGCGCACGCGCGATGTATCTCGGCACCACGGTCTACCGCATCCACGGCACCAACCGGCCCGACACCATCGGCACCGCCGTTTCCTCCGGCTGCTTCCGCCTGGTCAACAACGACGTCGCCGATCTCTACAACCGCGTTCCGGTCGGCACCAAGGTGATCATCCGGCAGAAGCCCGAACTCTGATCTCTACCCGCCTTCGATATCCGTCCTGATTTCCCCGATCCTTCGCGAGAGAGAACCCATGCGTACATTTCGAGGCGGCCTGACGATCGGGCTCGCGATCGCCGCGCTGGTTGCGGCCGCCGCCATCACCTATGAGCGTTACGACACCCGCACGCTGAAGCGCACCGTCCGCCGCGGCGACGTGCTGTGCGGCGTCAACAAGGGCCTGCCGGGCTTCTCGATCCCGGACGACAAGGGTAACTGGACCGGCTTCGACGTCGACTTCTGCCGCGCGGTCGCGTCGGCGATCTTCGACGACCCGTCGAAGGCGAAGTTCGTTCCGCTCGACGCCAGCGAGCGTTTCAAGGAGCTGCAGAACCGCAAGGTCGACATCCTCTCGCGCAACTCCACCTGGAGCATGTCGCGCGAGACCAATTACGACCTCTATTTCCCCGCGGTCGCCTATTATGACGGCCAGGGCTTCATGCTGCCACGCTCGCGCAACATCGATTCCGCGCTCGACCTGAACGGCAGCAAGGTCTGCGTGCAGGCCAACACCACGACGCAGCTCAATCTCGCCGACTATTTCCGTGCCAACAACATGAAGTACACGGAGATGAAGTTCGACAAGCTGGACGACGTCGTGAACGCCTACAACTCCGGCCAGTGCGATACGCTAACATCGGACGCCTCGCAGCTCTATGCGCTGCGGCTCAACCTCGCCAAGCCGAGCGACCACACGATCCTCGCCGACATCATCTCCAAGGAGCCGCTGGCGCCGGTGGTGCGCTTGCGCGACGACGACTGGATGATGATCGTGAAGTGGACGCTGTACGCCATGATCAACGCCGAAGAGCTCGGCATCACCTCGAAGAACATCGACGAGGCGCTGAAGTCGAAGAAGCCGGAGGTGATGCGGCTGGTCGGCACCGAGGGCAGCTATGGCGAGGATCTCGGTCTGACCAAGGACTGGGCGGTGCGCATCATCCGCCATGTCGGCAATTACGGCGAGGTCTACGACCGCAACGTCGGCGCAGACTCCAAGCTGAAGATCCCGCGCGGCATGAACCAGCTCTGGAACGCCGGCGGCGTCCAGTACGCGCCGCCGATCCGGTAGACTCTCCATCGTCATTGCGAGGAGGTCGCGACAAAATTGCAAAGCAATTTTGCGCTGAAGCGACGAAGCAATCCATTTCGCCACAAGTGGAGAGATGGATTGCTTCGCTTCGCTCGCAATGACGAGCCTATGCCAAGCCGCCCTCACCGCTGTCATCACCCGCGCGAAAGCGGGTGATCCAGTACGCCGCGGCTTCTCGGCTCAAGCGCCGACGTCTCTGGAATACTGGAACGCCCGGTCCCGTCTACGCCAAGGCTTCGACGAGGCTTTCGCTTTCAGGCGCGCCGAAGCTTGAGCGAAGGCGGCGAGCCGGGCGATGACAGCGTGTTGCGTAGCGACAATGACGCGGCGAAGATCAATACCCCTTGCCGCTCGCCAGCTGGTCGGTGTGGAAGTTGCTGTCGCCGAACAGCTCCTGGCAGACGCGGGCGCGCTTCATG
The DNA here is from genome assembly GCF_054063995.1 of Bradyrhizobium sp. USDA 4504. Taxonomy (NCBI): domain Bacteria; kingdom Pseudomonadati; phylum Pseudomonadota; class Alphaproteobacteria; order Hyphomicrobiales; family Nitrobacteraceae; genus Bradyrhizobium; species Bradyrhizobium sp. USDA 4504. The sequence goes on from NZ_JBSSGV010000001.1 coordinate 6,670,611, forward strand.
AAGAAGCCGATGTCGAACTGGTCGGTCATGCCCATGCCGCCATGCATCTGCACGCCCTCCTGCACGGCCAGCGTCGCAGTGGTGCCGGCGCGGGCCTTTGCCACCGCGACCGCGGTGGCCGCCTTGTCGATGTCCGTGTCGAGCGCCTGCAGCGCCTTCAACACAGCGGCGCGCGTAATCTCGATATCGATGTAGAGCTGCGCGGCACGGTGCTGCAGCGCCTGGAATTCGCCGATCGCCTTGCCGAACTGCTTGCGCTCCTTCAGATAGGCCACGGTGCGGCCGAACACCTCGTCGGAGAGGCCGACCATTTCGGACGCCACCGCGCCGCGGCCGATGTTGAGCACGCCCTCGAGCAGCCCAAAGCCCTGATCGACTTCGCCGAGCACGCTGTCGGCGTTGACCTCGACATTGTCGAACACGATGCGCGCCGCGTTGTGCGAATCGACCATCGCGGTGCGCTCGACCGCGAGCCCCTTCGCCTTCGGATCGACCAGGAACAGCGTCAGCCCGTTCCTGTCGCCGGCGCTGCCCGCGCCGCGCGCGGCGACAATCAGGAGGTCGGCGGTGTGGCCGTCGACTACGAAGGCCTTGTCGCCCGACAGCTTGAAGCCGTTGCCGGAGCGCGTGGCCTGCAACTTGGTCTGCAGCGGGCGATGCTTGGCGCCCTCATCGATCGCGAGCGCCGCCAGCAGCGAGCCGTCGGCGATCTTCGGCAGATGCTGCGCCTTCTGCGCCTCGCTGCCGCCGCGCGACAGCGCCGAGGCGGCGAGCACCGAGGTCGCGAGGAACGGCGACGGCATCAAGGTGCGGCCGATCTCCTCCATGACGATGCCGGCCTCGACGCAACCGAGCCCGCTGCCGCCGAACTGGTCCGGCACCAGCAGGCCGGAGAAGCCCATCTCCGCAAATGTCTTCCAGAGATCGCGCGAGAAGCCGGTGGCATCCTTGGCATCGCGCAGGCCGCGCAGATGCGCCACCGGCGCCTTGTCGCTGATGAGACCGCGCGCACTGTCGCGCAGCATGGATTGTTCTTCGGTGAGGACGAGGGCCATAGGAAATCCGATCTAACGTTCTAAGCAACGGTCTGAGTTCGTCATTCCGGGGCGATGCGACAGCATCGAACCCGGAATCTCGAGGTTCCACAATGCGCAACTGCGCATTAGGGTTCGCCGCTTCGCGACGCCCCGGAACGACGGTGCAGCGATCACGCGCCCGGCAAATCGAGGATGCGCTTGGCGACGATGCCGAGCATCACCTCCGAGGTGCCGCCCTCGATCGAATTGGCCTTGGTGCGCAGCCAGGCGCGCGGGCGGGCGCCGCCTTTGGAGCTGTCGCTCTCCCATTCCAGCGCGTCGATGCCGCCGGCCGACATCAGGATCTCATAGCGGCGCTTGTTGAGCTCGGTGCCGTAATATTTCATCGCCGAGGAGAACGCCGGATGCGATTGCCCGGCCTTGGCAAGATCGACCGCGCGCTCGGCGGCGGCAGCGAGCGCGGCCTCGTCGACCTCGAAGCTCGCGATCTGGCTGCGCAGCTGCGCGTCATCGAGCTTGCCCTGCGCGTCCGCACCGACCGAGTCGGCGGCGATCTGGCCGAGCGGACGACCGACGCCGCGCTCGCCCATGCCGGAGATCATCGCGCGCTCGTGCTGCAGCAGATATTTCGCGACATCCCAGCCGCGATTGACTGATCCGACGACATGCGACTTCGGCACGCGAACATTGTCAAAGAAGGTTTCGCAGAACGGCGAATAGCCCGAGATCAGGAGAATCGGCTTGGTCGACACGCCCTTCGAGGTCATGTCGAACAGGATGAAGCTGATGCCGTCATGCTTCTTCGCCGCCGGATCGGTGCGCACCAGGCAGAAGATCCAGTCGGCGTAGTTGGCGTAGGACGTCCAGATCTTCTGGCCGTTGATGATGTAATCGTCGCCGTCGCCGACCGCGCGGGTCTGCAGCGAGGCGAGGTCGGAGCCGGCATTCGGCTCGGAATAGCCCTGGCACCAGCGGATCAGGCCCGCGGTGATCTTCGGCAGATGCTCCTTCTTCTGCTCCTCGGTGCCGTATTTCAGCAGCGCCGGTCCCAGCATGGAGATGCCGAACGAGGTCAGCGGCTGACGCGCGCCGATCGCAGCCATCTCCTGGCGCACGATCTTGGCCTCCTCGCCGTCGAGGCCTCCGCCGCCATATTCCTTCGGCCAATGCGGCACGGTCCAGCCCTTGTCGCGCATCCGCTCGAACCAGACGCGCTGCGCCTCGGACGAGAATTTCGTGTTGCGGCCACCCCAGAAGGTGTCGCCATCCGAGGTCATCGGTTTGCGCATCTCCGCCGGGCAATTCTGCTCCAGCCAGGCGCGGGTCTCCGCGCGGAATTTCTCGAGGTCGGCCATGGTGCGTTTCCAGTCAAAAAATCGTCGAATTGGATTCGACCTTAGACCTACGCAGCCGCCGAATTCAATATGCCTCGCGGCCGCGCCATGCTCTGGCGTCGCTACTCACTGCGCGCGATCGGGTGTATCGCCGAGATGGGGTAACGCTTGAAAAACAAGAGGAAACGGACATGCGGCTGAAGCTGCTTTCGCCTAGCGAAATGAACGCCGCCCAGAAAGAAACCTACGACGAGTCGATCGCCGGCAAGCGCGGCGCGCCACCGGCGCCGATGATGGCCTGGCTGAACAGCCCGGAGATGGCACGGCATGCGACGCGGCTCGGCGAGGTGCTGCGCTTCGACACGATCTTTCCCCCAAAGCTGTCGGAGATCGCGATCCTCGTCACCGCGCGGCACTGGACCGCGCATTACGAATGGTATGCCCACAAGCGCCTGGCGCTGAAGGGCGGCCTCGACCCGAAGATCATCGAGGACATTCGCGTGCGCCGGACGCCGACGTTCGACGATCCCAAGGCCAGGGTGATCTACGACGTCGCCAAGGCGCTGCACGAAGGTCACGGCCTGCCGAAGGCACTGTATGACGAGGCGGTCGAGGTGCTGAGCCAGCGCGGCCTGGTCGAGGTGATCGGCCTCTGCGGCTACTACACCATGGTGTCGATGACGCTGAACACGTTCGAGTTCCAGCTGCCCGGCGGCGAGCTGTCGGAGCTCTGCTAGACGCCGGCGGACCGTGGCGCCTTTCGAAAACCTTGCGTTTCCGGATCGAACGCTCCGGCGTCGGCAAATCCGGACTATATCAGGCGGCGAAACCTCGCCCCTGATGGCAGGGGCATTGACGTCAACGGGGTCCGCTCATGCCAGAGAATCCCCCCATCATCGCGGGCACCCGGATCGGGCATGTTCACCTCAAGGTGGCCGATCTCGAGCGCGCGCTCGGCTTCTATTGCGGCGTGCTCGGCTTCGAGCTGCAGCAGCGCCTGGGCGCGGACGCGGCCTTCATCTCGGCCGGCGGCTATCACCACCACATCGGCCTCAACACCTGGGAGAGCAAGGGCGGCCATCCGCCGCCGCCGGGCACCACGGGCCTGTTCCACACCGCCATCCTCTATCCCACCCGCCCGGCGCTCGCCGATGCGCTGCACCGGGTGCTGTCGGCCGGCATCCAGCTCGACGGCGCCAGCGACCACGGCGTCAGCCAGGCGCTGTACCTGCGCGATCCCGACGAGAACGGCGTCGAGCTCTATTGGGACCGCCCCGAGACCGAATGGCCGCGCAGCGCGGACGGCAAGCTCGCGATGTTCACGCGACGGCTGGACCTGGACGACCTGCTGAAGCAGCGCGCGACGTAATTCCGCAAGGCGATAATTTCGTAGCCCGGATGAAGCGCAGCGAAATCCGGGGTTCGCTCCATGAGGTAATACTGCTCCCGGATTACGCTTCGCTCCATCCGGGCTACGAATGCTTTCCCCTTCCCCCTGAAAGGGGGAAGGTCGGGATGGGGGTTAGCCGCGGGCTCTGCTGCAAGTGGAGAGAGCAGATCCCCACCCGCTTTGGTCTGCGAGCAAAGCGACCTCCCCTTTCCAAGGGGAGGTGAAGAGGTAGCTCGGATGGAGCCAACGGGTCGCGCGAACGCGCGCCCGATGACAGGCTCCGCGAAATCCGGGGTTGGCGCCGTGGGGTGATACTGTTCCCGGATTGCGCTTCGCTCATCCGGGCTACGAGTTCAGGAACGGGTGCGCGAGCCAGCCGGCCGCATAAAGCCCAATCCCAAACACCGTGTGCGTCACGAGGCTCTGCAGCCGCGCCGCCCATGGATGGGGCGTACGGCTCGCGGCAATGCCGGCGCCCATCGCGGGCTGCATCACCAGGAACGGCGCGGCCACGCTGCCGATCCCGACCATCAGAGCCGGAGCGATGGTGGGCTGCCGCGCCCAATCGAGGCCGAAGATCGCAAGCAGCACGCCGGCAAAGCCGATCCCGATCAGATAATGCGCGGTCCATCCGATGACCCGTTCGCCCACGACCTGTGGTGACGCGGCGATGCGGTCGTGGCGCAGGCGAGCGGATACGAGATGGCCGAGCCAGCGACCGACCAGGGCATAGTCCAGCGACGGGATGCCAAGCAGGCGCTTTCGAACCATCCCCCAGATGTCCATCACGACGGTCGCACCGATCCCGGTCAGCACCGCGCTCGCCACAAATTCCGCGGCTTCAACCATGCGCGGCCTCCGCCGGCGCTCGTGCCGCGACCATCCAGCAGGCGGCGGTGAAGCGAATCTCGGTCCCGTGGATGTAGCGATCGAACGCACCGCGCACGGTCTCGATCACTCGCGTGCGGCGCGGCTCCTCCATCGCCTGCAGCATCGTCCCGACCGGGCCGAGCCAGCTCACATAGCAGGCCAGCTGTGATGCCGGAAAGCCGAGGGCGACATCGACCGGTTCGATCGCGATCGCGTCCCAGCCGCTATCCTCCAGGATAGTTTCGACCCGCTTCCGGTCGGCAAAGCCGAACTGCCCCGGCGCATCGGGACGCCGCGGCGGAAGATCCGGCAGCAACGGCTTCGCTGCCTGTTCCGCCGTCGTCATGAACGGGTTCTCGGCGGCGCCGCGCCAGGCGATGAAGCGGATCGCAGCATCCGGCCGGGCCGCGCGGCGCAGATTGGCGAAAGCCTGCACCGGATCGGCAAAGAACATCACGCCGAGGCGCGAGATGATCATGTCGAAGCTCGCGGGCGCGAACGGATAGGTCTGCGCGTCGGCGCAGATGAAGCTGACCGGCCGCCCCTCCCGCTCCGCGCGGGCGCGCGCCGCCGCGATCATCGGCTCGGAAATGTCGATGCCGGTGCAATGCCCTTGACGGCCGAGCACGCGGGCCACAGCGAAAGTCGTGGCGCCCGTGCCGCAACCGATATCGAGCACCCGGCTTGCCGCGGCATCGGACACCGCCTGAAGGAGCAGCTCTTCAAGCGGCCTGAACATCCCTTCCAGCACCTCGCGCGTCTCGACCCAGGCGCGGCCGGCGGCGCCGTTCCAGAGTTTGACCTGCTCGTCGTCGACTTGCGCTGCGACACCCATGATTCTCGTCCTTGTTGATGCTTGCCTTACGCAACCGATAGGGCTGGATACTGCCAGTTCAAGTGAACTTGAGGTCAAGGGCCATGCGGGACATCGATATCGCGGAGGTGGCGGAGCTATCGGGCGTGCGCGCCTCGACCTTGCGCTTCTACGAGGAGAAAGGTCTGATCGCCTCGCATGGCCGGCGCGGGCTGCGCCGCCTGTTCGATCCGGCCGTGCTCGACCGGCTGGCGCTGATCGCGCTCGGGCGCGCCTCCGGCTTCTCGCTCGACGAGATCGCAAGGATGTTCGCGCCCGATGGAAGACCACGCATCGACCGGAAAATGCTTTCTGCCAAGGCCGACGAGCTCGACCGCACCATCCGCAGGCTCAACGCGATGCGCGACGGCCTGCGCCACGCCGCCGTCTGCCCGGCTCCGAGCCACATGGAATGCCCGACCTTCCGCCGCCTGCTGCGGGTCGCGGCGGCCGGCAAGATCGGCGAGAAGAAGGCGCGGAAGTCACGCCGCAAGTCGTAGAACGTAGCCCGGATGAGGGAAGCGACATCCGGGGACAGGTCTTTATTCCCCTTCCCCCTGAAAGGGGGAAGGTCGGGATGGGGGTCAGCCGCAGGCGATGCTGCTCATGGAGAGAGCTGATCCCCACCCGCTTTGCTCTGTGAGCAAAGCGACCTCCCCTTTTCAAGGGGAGGTGGAAAGCTACTTCCCTTTCGCCATGATCGTCGCCGCCGCGATCAGCTCCAGGCCAATGCAGCCGTAGAACGGCAGCGAATAGCTGCCCGAGAGATCGCGCAGCAGCCCGACCACGCCGGGGCCGAAGGCGTAGGTGATCTGGTTGATCGCGGTGATCAGGCTGACCAGCACGCCGAACGCACGCGGATCGAACTCGCGCTGCACGATCAGCGCCGGCAGCGTGATCAGATTGCCGACCGAGAAGCCGAACAGCGCGCAGGCGGCGATCTGCGCCACGTCATTGTGCACATTGATGATGACGGCGAGCGCGACCGCCTGGCTGATAAAAGACAGCGCCGATGCCAGCCGCTGGTTGAGCCGGTCGATCACGAAGGAGAACGAGACGCGCCCGACCACGGCCATCGCGGTCAAGAGCGCCATCGCCACCGTCGCGCGCTCGCGGCCGATTACCTGATCGAGATAGGCGATCAGATGCACGATGAAGCCGACCTGGGCGAACAGCACCAGCGCGAAGGCAATCGAGACCGAGAGGAAGCGGATGTCGCGCAGCGCCCGGCTGCGCACCTGGGTCGCTGACGGCGCGTCGGCAGCGGCGGCCGTGACCGCGTGCAGATGCACCGGCGGTTGCCCGACGAAGATCAGGATGACAGGCACCATCACCACGATCAGCAGCCCCGCGGCCGCGATCATCGCGCCGGAGAAGCCGAACGTGCCGATCCCCGCCACCAGCAGCGGCACGCCGACGATGCCGCCGAAGCTCGCGCCGTTCAGCGCCAGGCTGATCGCCATGCCGCGTTTCTTGTCGAACCACAGGCCGAGCGTGTTGGTGATGATGCCGAGGCTGGTGCCGGCCCAGCCGAACGCCAGCAGCGCATCGGCGAGATAGAGCTGCCAGGGCTCGCGCACCTCGCCGATCGCAACCGCTGCGATCGCCATCCCAAAGGTGCCGGCGATCAGGCAGCTGCGCGCGCCGAACGCCTTGATCGCCTCGCTGACGAAGGCGACCAGCGCGGCGCCGAACAAATAGAAGAAGGTCGTGCCCGACGAGATCAGCGATGCCGGCCAACCGTGCAGCCGCTGCAGCTCGGCGACATAGACGCTCTGGCCGTAGAAGCCCAGTCCCCAGCCGAAGGTCGCGAGCAGGAAGCAGACGACGACGATGCGCCAGCCTTCGTAGCCAAGCGAGGATTCATCAGGCAGCGTGGCTGAGGATGCGTCCATTTCTTGCTTTTGCTTCTCACATCGTCATGGCCGGACCAACCCGATCCCATGATGTGAACAGCGTTGCAAGCGGATCATTTCGAAGCCGATCGAAGTGTCAGCAATTGGCAGCAGCATGGTCCGGAAAAGTGCGAAGCGGTTTTCCGAACAGACCATGGTCAAACGACAAGCTTTAGATGCTGGGATCCGGGATTTCTTCCACCGCGCGCAATTTCGCGCGTCGCTTGGCGAATGAAGCGAACGAAAGCACGGCAAGGCCGAGCAGCACAGGCGGGAACACCACCCAGTTGACGGCATTCCAGCCGTAATGCGCGAGCAGCTGGCCCGACGAGAACGAGCCGATCGCCATCATGCCGAACACGAGGAAATCGTTGAACGCCTGCACCTTGTTGCGCTCCTGCGGCCGGTGCGTTTCCAGCACCAGCGCGGAAGCGCCAACGAACGCAAAATTCCAGCCGATCCCGAGCACGAACAGCGTCGCCCAGAAGTGCGGCGCAGTGACGCCTGACAGTCCGATCATCGCGGCGACCGCCTCGAGCGCCAGCCCGAGCGCGACGATCACGGGCGCGCCGAACCGCGCGATCAAGGAGCCCGTGAAGAAGCTCGGGCCGTACATCGCCACGATGTGCCACTGGATGCCGAAATTGGAATCGCTGACCGACAGCCCGCACATCTTCATGGCGAGCGGCGCCGAGGTCATCACCAGATTCATCATCGGATAGGCGATCACGCCGCACAGCGCCGCGGCGATGAAGCGCGGCTGCTTTGCGATCTCGAGCAGCGGGCGGCCGCCATGCAGGTCCGCCGCCGCAGGCTTCGGCGCGTCGACGCCCGAGAGCACCGCCATCGCCACCAGCGCGACCAGCGCCTGCATCACGAAGGAGAACGCGAACAGATAGGGCGGCCAGATGTCCATGGTCCATTGCACGAGCTGCGGCCCGAGCACGCCGGCGAACACGCCGCCGGCCATCACCCAGGACACCGCCTTGGGCCGGAACGCGACACTGGCGCCATCGGCCGCGGCAAAGCGGTAGGACTGCGCGACGGCGCCGTAGAGCCCGCCGAGGAAGGTCGCGCCGCAGAACAGCCAGAACGATGAATGCAGGATCGCCCAGGCGCCGAGCGCGCCGGTGAGCGTGCCGCAGAAGGTGCCGATGATGAAGGCGACGCGCCTGCCATAGGCGCGCGAGATCGCGCCGGTCGGCAGCGTGCCGGCGGCAAGCCCGAGCACATACATCGAGAGCGGCACCGTCGCGAGCGAGACGTCGGGTGCCAGCGTCGCGCCGACGATCGAGCCGGTGGCGAAGATCACCGCCGAATTGGCGCCGGTCAGCGCCTGCGCCGCCGCAAGCCGCCACACATTGCTGCGCGCCCGCGCGTCGTCGCTCGCCTCATCCGCAGCCGTCACGTCAATCATCGGTGGTCCCGCCCCGAAGCCCCGGCGGGAGCCCCCAATCGGGCGCACTATGGAGAGCGGGTCGAGGCCGATCAACCGGCGCAAACGGACGTACGCCATGCAGGAGGCGCACGAGGGGATCGCTTGCTCTCACAGAGTGACGTCACAGCAGCCCGGCACTTCTATCAGTACCGTCATCCTGAGGAGCGCGTAGCGCGTCTCGAAGGATGCACGGCCAACAGCCGGACCGTCGACCCTTCGAGACGGCCGCTCTGCGGCCTCCTCAGGGTGACGGTGAGAGAGCTGTCGCTCGATGATCGATCGCCTACCGCGCCGGCTTCTTGCCCATCCGCTTCTCGGCGCGCAACGCGCCGGTCTTGTGCACCTTGGAGCGCGGCCCGACGAGGTGCGGCTTGTGAACGTGCCATTCAAGCGCAAGCGTCGCGGCGAAACCAAAAAAGCTCGAACGGCTCATGCCGAGTCCGGCGGCATGCTTGTCGATCCGTGCGATGAGGCTCTTCGGCAAATAGACGTTGACGCGCTCGGACGGGTCGGGCGGATCGACGCCGACCATGAAGAAGGCGGCGACGTCCGAGCCCTTCGGCGCCACGATGCGCTCGATCGGGGTCGGCTCCGGCAATGGCTTGCCCTGCTCGACCCAGCCGTCGACGGTTTGCGCCAGCGTCTGCTCGGCGCGCTCGATCGCGTCTTCCTGCGATCGTCCCGCGGCGACGCAGCCGGGAAAGTCCGGGAACCACGCCCCGAACGCGCCGCGCGGCCCGCGCTCCAGCACGGCCGGATAAAGCCGTCTCTTCATTCTGGCCTCCGTCGCCGCAGTATGCTATTTCACACACCTCGGTGTGTCAAATCACACAACACGCGACATCGTGGGAGCGCGCGGCAATGGACCCGCAAGCCGAACTCCGCATCGTCCGCGCGGCCTATGCCAAGCAGATCCTGGCCGCCGCCAACACCATCAATCCGCGGCTGACGGAGGCCTTCGCCGCCATTCGCCGCGAGGACTTCGTCGGCCCGGGACCATGGATGATGCTGCGCTGGTGGAGCCGCGACTATGCGCCGACGCCCGATGCCGACCCGATCTATCTCTACACCAACGATCTCGTCGCCTTGCGACCCGAGCGACGTCTCAACAACGGCCAGCCGTCGCTGCATGCCTATCTCATGCACCAGGCCGCACCCACCGCCGGCGAGCACGTGGTGCATATCGGTACGGGCACGGGGTACTACACCGCGATCCTCGCGCATCTGGTCGGACCGTCCGGCCGCGTGACCGGCATCGAATACGATCCGGACCTTGCGGCAGACGCTCGCGCCAATCTCGCCGCTTACGCAAATGTCGAGATCATCCAGGGCGACGGCACACAGGTTGCGTTCGAGTCCGCCGACGTGATCTATGTCAACGCCGGCTGCACCCGGCCTGCCACGCGATGGCTCGACGGGCTCGCCGCCGGCGGCCGCCTGATCCTGCCGCTGACTTCGGATGAGGGATTCAAGGGCGGCGCGCCGGATCAGGTGGCGCGATCCGGCGCCGTGTTCCGGATCCGGCGCGAGGAGGCAGCGTACCAGGCGGACTGGATATCACCGGTCGCGATCATTCCCTGCGACGGCGGCCGGGACGAGACGTCCGAAAAAACGCTCGCCGAAGCCTTCGCCCGCGGCGGCTGGCAGAAAGTGACGCGGCTCTATCGCGACGCCGGGATCCCCGATGAACGTTGCTGGCTGCGTGGGCCAGGCTGGTGCCTGGCTTACGATTGAGCGCGGCTACTTGCGGGCAAAGACCAAAATCATGTTGTTGGCCGGCATCTCGAAGCTGCCGGCGAGCTTGAGCCCGACGCGCTCCGCAAGCGTCTCGAGATCGGCGATATCGCGCACCCCCCACTCGGCGTCGCGCTCGCGCAGCGACGTGTCGAACACGGCATTGCTGAGCGCGGTGTGCTTGCCGCCGCGCTTGAACGGGCCGTAGAGCAACAGCCGGCCGTCGGCGCGCAGGTGCCGCGCGGCGCCGGCGAACAGGCCCTCGGCCACGCGCCACGGCGCGATGTGGATCACATTGGCGCAGAAGATCGCGAGCAGTTTGTCCGGACCTTTGCCGTCCGGCGGCGCCGGCGACCAAGCCGGGTCGGACAGATCGATCGGCTGCGGCGGCCGGATGTTCGGAAGGGCGGCATGCGCGCGCCAGGCCTCGATGCTGCGCAGGTGCGCCGCATGGAGGTCGCTCGGCCACCAAGTGATGTCGGGCGTCTGACCGGCGAAATAGACGACATGCTGGCCGGTGCCGCTGCCGGCTTCCAGCACGTCGCCGGATTGGCCGGCGAGATGATCTTTCAGAACTGCCCAGATCGGCTTATGGTTGCGATGGAACGCGGGCGCATCGAGCCGCCCGTCCGCCTCGACCGGCCGGCCGTCCTTGCCAAACTCCGCCACGAATTCCGCCACCGCGCTTCTCCCTACGCCTCAGCCACATCTCAACCGCACAAACATGACAGGCGGAAGGCGCAGGACATGCGCTCCAGTGCCGGACTGCCCCTGTGGCATTAACCCCGTCGCAACGCGCCTATTCTCCGTGTTGCCAGCCGATGGCCTTTGTGCTTTCCACGCTTTATATTGCGATGGGATCATCGAGATTGAAGCCCGGGAAACGTCCTTGATCGCCACTTTCTCCAAGCCAGCCTTCGTCCTGGCGCTGCTGGCGGGCACCGCCATGGCCGCGCCCGCCAAGGCCCAATCCGCCGCCGAGGGACAAAAGCTCGCCTTCGACCGCGGCAAGGGCAATTGCCTGACCTGCCACGTCATCAAGGGCGGCGACCTGCCCGGCACGATCGGCCCCGAGCTGAGCGGCCTGAAGGCCAAATACAGCCGTGACGAGCTGATCGCGATCGTGACCGACGAAACCAGGCGCAATCCGCAGACGGTGATGCCGCCGTTCGGCCGAAACCGGATTTTGAGCGAGAAGGAAATCGACGCGGTGGTGGACTTCCTGCAGACGCTGTGACGCCGCGACCGTCGCTTGAGGAGATTTTTTTCGATGAACATCACGACCAGCGAATTTTTCAAAGCGCGCCGCATGGTGCTGAAGGGCGCCGGCGTCGCCGCGCTGATCGGCCTCGGGGTCATTCCGTTCGACGTGCCGCAGGCGCTCGCCGCCGCCAACGACAAATATCCCGAAGACGCATTCAAGCAGAAGAACGAGGCCGACGCGATCAAGGCGCTCTATGGCAAGACCGCCGAGCCGTCGGACAAGATCAAGATGGATGCGCCGGAGATCGCCGAGAACGGCGCGGTGGTGCCGATCTCCGCCACCACGACGCTGGCCGACGTCACCTCGATCTCGTTTCTGGTGAGCGAGAATCCGATCTCGCTGGTCGCCTCATACAGGATTCCGGCCGGCACGCTGCCGACCGTCTCCAACCGCATCAAGATGGCGAAGACCAGCAACGTCACCGCGATCGTCGAGGCCGGCGGCAAGCTCTACAGCGCCAAAAAGGAAATCAAGGTCACCGTCGGCGGCTGCGGCGGCTGAGTACGCATGATCCGGAAAAGTGGGAACCGGTTTTCCGACAAGAACATGCGCAAACAATAGGGATAATCAGATGGCATCGAGCATTCGCGTGCGCGCCACGTCAAACGGCGACACCACCGAGGTGCAGGCTCTGATCCAGCATCCGATGGATTCCGGCTTCGTCAAGGACGCCAAGGGCGAGATCATTCCGCCGCATTTCATCCAGCAGCTCACCTTCGAATATGACGGCAAGCCGGTGTTCGTCGCCGACTGGGGCGGCGGCGTCTCCAAGGATCCCTATGTCAAGTTCGCCTTCAAGGGCGGCAAGAAGGGCGACGATCTGAAGGTCAGCTGGGTCGACAACAAGGGCGCGACCGACACCGCCACGGCGAAGATTCAATGACGCGGCGCCTCGCAATCCGTGCTCTAGAGCGTTTTCGAGCGAAGTGGGCGCCGGTTCGCGTGAAGAAAACGCGTCAAAACAAAAATCTAATTGCCACGTTCGCGCTCGGCGTGCTGGCGCTCGCGCCGGTCGCGCGGGCGGCCGACACCGTCGATCCCGCCGCCGACAAGGCCGCTTTCCAGAAATTCTTCACCAGCAAATTCCCCAAGCTGAAGCTCGAGGATTTCGTCAACGGTCCCTATTCGATGAATGAGGACCTGCACAGGCAGTGGGAGGAGAAGGAGCAGTTTCCGCCCTACGAGTTCTCGCTCGAAGCCGGCAAGGAGATGTTCGCGACGCCGTTCAAGAACGGCAAGACCTACGCCGACTGCTTCCCGAACAAGGGCATCGGTATCCGCCAGAACTATCCCTATTTCGACGAGAAGGAAGGCAAGGTCGTCACGCTCGAGCTCGCGCTCAACCGCTGCCGCGAAGCTAATGGCGAGGCGCCGTTCTCCTATCTGAAGGACGACATGGCGGCGCTCACCGCCTACATGGCCTTCACCTCGCGCGGCAACCCGATGGACATCAAGATCCCGAACGATCCGCGCGCGCTCGAGGCCTATCAGAAGGGCAAGGAGTATTTCTACACCCGCCGCGGCCAGCTCAATTTCTCCTGCGCCACCTGCCACATCCAGAGCCCGGGCGAGCGGATCCGCGCCGAGGTGCTGGCGCCGGCGCTCGGCATCCTGAACGCGATGCCGATCTACCGCTCGGAATGGAGCGGCATGGGCACGACCAGCCGCCGCTTCACCACCTGCAACAGCCAGATCCGCGGCGTGCCGCTCAATCCGCAGGACGACGAGTACCGCAACCTCGAATACTATCTGTCCTATGTCAGCAACGGGCTGCCGATTTCGGGTCCGGGAGCACGGCCATGAGCGCGGCCATCAAAACTGTCCTCGCAGCATCAGCCCTGCTGATCGCAGCGGCGACCTGTGCCCTCGCCGCCTCCGAAGCCGACTACAAGGCCGCCTACGCCGCCGCCGAAGCCGCCAACAAGGAAGCAGGCAACCTGCGCAACCAGTGGACCACCACCGCCTCGACACTATCTGCCGCAAAAAAGGCCGGTGAGGCTGGTGATTTCGACACCGCAGTCGCCAGGGCCAAGGAGGCCGAGGCGCTGGCAAAGGCCTCGATCTTCCAGGCCACCAGCGAAAAGGAACGCTGGAAGGACATGGAAGTTCGTTAAGAGCGCGCAGGCCAGGGGCCGCGCGGAGAGAATGATGATCATCCGCCGCCGGGAATTCCTGAAAGCTGCGGCCGCCGCAACGCTGACGGCCGGCCTGCCCCGCCTTGCGCGCAGCGCCGATACCGCCAGCGTCTACGACCTCGAGCGGTTCGGCAACGCCCGCATCCTGCACATGACCGACACGCATGCGCAGCTGAAGCCGGTGTTCTTCCGCGAGCCCGGCGTCAATCTCGGCGTCGGCGCGATGGCCGGCCAGCCGCCGCACCTCGTCGGCAAGGCGTTCCTCGACCGCTTCGGCATCCGGCCCGACAGCGCCGACGCCTACGCCTTCACCTGCGTCGAATTCGAGAAGGCCGCCGGCCGTTTCGGCCGGCTCGGCGGCTTCGCCCACCTGAAGACACTGGTCGACAAGCTGCGCGCCGATGTCGGCGAAAAGCGTTCGATCCTGCTCGACGGCGGCGACCTCTGGCAGGGCTCGGCGCTCGCCAACGCCATGAACGGCGCCGACATGGTGGAGGCCGCCAATCTGCTCGGCATCGAGGCGATGACCGGGCACTGGGAATTCACCTATGGCGAGCAGGTGCTGCGCGACAACCTCTCCCGCTTCAAGGGCGAGTTCCTGGCGCAGAACGTGTTCCTGACCGAGGAAGCCGCGTTCAACGACGCCAAGGCGTTCGACCCGGCTTCGGGACGGGTGTTCAAGCCGTCCTTCATCAAGGAGATCGGCGGCCATCGCGTTGCGATCATCGGCCAGGCCTTCCCCTACGTGCCGATCGCGCATCCGAAGCGCTTCACGCCGGACTGGAAGTTCGGCATCCGCGACGAGGAGCTGCAGAAGCTCGTCGACGGCCATCGCAACAACGACAAGGTCGAGGCGGTGATCCTGCTGTCGCATAACGGCATGGATGTCGACCTCAAGCTCGCCAGCCGCGTCACCGGCATCGACGTCATCCTCGGCGGGCACACCCACGACGCGATCCCGATCCCGATCACGGTGACCAATGCCGGCGGCGTCACGCTGGTGACCAATGCCGGCTCCAACGGCAAATTCATCGGCGTGCTCGATCTCGACCTTGCCAAGGGCAAGGTCGCCAATGTCCGCTACCGGCTGCTGCCGGTGTTCGCCGAACTGCTGAAGCCCGATCCTGCGATGCAGACGCTGATCGACAAGATGCGCGATCCGCATGCCGACGAATGGAACAACAAGCTGGCCTCGGCCGACCGGCTGCTCTACCGCCGCGGCAATTTCTCCGGCACCGTCGACCAGTTGATCTGCGATGCGCTGCTGAACGAGCTCGACGCCGAGATCGCGCTGTCGCCGGGCTTCCGCTGGGGCATCACCACGCTCGCCGGCCAGCCGCTGACCATGGAAGACGTGCTGTCGGAAACCGCGATCACCTATCCGGAGACCTACGTCGCCAAGATGACGGGTAGCCAGATCAAGGATGTGCTGGAAGACGTTTGCGACAATCTGTTCAACGTCGATCCCTATTATCAGCAGGGCGGCGACATGGTCCGCGTCGGCGGCCTCGCCTACACCTGCACGCCGGCCGAGACTGTCGGCAAGCGCATTTCCGAGTTGAAGCTTGGCAACGGCAAGCGTCTCGAAGCCGGCAAGCACTACAAGGTCGCAGGCTGGGCCTCGGTCAACCAGCAGAGCGGCGCGCCGATCTGGGATGTCGTCGCCAGGCACCTGCGCTCCGGCCGGCCGCCGAACCGCGACGAACCCGGCGTGACGCTGAAAGGCGTCGAGGACAACCCGGGCATCGCGAGGCACGGATGACGCGCCGCGCGCTGATCGCGGCATTCGGCCTTGCTGCGCTCGCGCTGGCGACGCCGCTCGCGCGTGCCCAGCAGGCGCCGTTGCAGGACAAGCCGTTCGCCGAGCACAAGGTCGTGCTGCAGCTCTCCGACAACGATCCGAGGAAGCAAGGCCTCGTCATCAGCGTCGCCAACAATCTGATGAAGCACTACGACCCCGACAAGGTCGCGGTCGAGATCGTCGCCTTCGGCCCGGGCATCGACCTGCTCAAGCCCGACAACCCGAACCGCAAGCTGGTCGAGAGCCTGGTCGCGCAGGGCGCGCGGGTCGACATCTGCCTCAACACCGTCGACACGATCGAACGCGACAGCGGCAAGCGGCCGGACTACATCGCCGTCGCCACCCCCGTGCAGGTCGGCGTCGCGCAGATCTTGCTGCTCACCGAGAACGGATACACGCTGGTCCGGCCGTAACGGCCCCGTCGTCATTGCGAGCCAACGGGTCGCGCGAACGCGCGCCCGCAGGAGCAGGCTGGAGTTACGTGCGGCCGTAACTTCGTCTCTTCCACGACCTCGATGCATATCCCGTCATCCTGAGGCGCGAGCGGAGCGAGCCTCGAAGGATGCACGGCCCAGATGCCTTGTCCCATTCGCGGAAAGACCCGGGCCGTCCACCCTTCGAGACGCGCGCAAGAGCGCGCTCCTCAGGGTGACGGGATCCGGCTGGGGTGGGGATGGATTTGCTTTGAACGGACCCTATCTATGGAATAATATCCTCCATGTGACTCGGCCCGGAGAATAGGTAAGCCGTCATGATCTTTCGCCAGCTCTTCGACAGCGTATCCGGAACCTACAGCTATCTGCTCGCGAGCCGCGCCGGCGGCGAGGCACTGATCCTCGATCCGGTGCTGGAGAAGGCCGATCGCTACTGCAAGCTGCTCCAGGAACTTGACCTCAGGCTGGTCAAGGCCGTCGATACGCACCTGCACGCCGATCATGTCACCGGCCTCGGCGAGCTGCGCGACCGCACCCAGTGCATCACCATCATGGGCGAGCAGAGCAAGGCCGACGTGGTGTCGATGCGCGTCTCCGACGGCGACAAGGTGACGATCGAGGGCCTTTGCCTCGAGGCGCTGTACACGCCCGGCCACACCGACGATTCCTACAGCTATCTGATGGGCGACCGCGTCTTCACCGGCGACACGCTGCTGATCCGCGGCACCGGCCGCACCGACTTCCAGAACGGCAGCGCGCGGGCGCAGTACGATTCGATCTTCAACCGGCTGCTGAAGCTGCCGGAGGAGACCATGGTGTTCCCCGCGCATGATTACAAGGGCGACACCGTCTCCACCATCGGCGAGGAGAAGCGCTACAATCCGCGGCTGCAGGTCAAATCGATCGACGACTATGTCGAGCTGATGAACAACCTCAATTTGCCGAACCCGAAGCTGATGGACGTCGTGGTGCCCGCCAACATGCATGTCGGCCTGCACCAGGACGAACTCGCCAAGGAAGGCCTCTCCCTCAGCGCGCGCGACGCCATCGCGAGTCTCGGCCGCCCCGATATCCTTCTGGTCGATTTGCGCGAGAGCGGCGAGCGGGCCAAGCACGGCACGCTCGCGGGCGCGCTGCACGCGCCCTATCCGGGGATTTGCGCCACCCTGCAGCCCGGCGGCATGCTGCGCGAGGTCGCCGCCGCAACCGGCCGCCGCGTCGTGTTCTTCTGCGCCTTCGGCGAGCGCTCGGCGATGGCGGTGGCCGCCGCGAAGAAGGCGGGACTGGCCAACACCGCGCATATCGATGGCGGCATCGATGCGTGGAAGAAGGCCGGCGGGCCGGTGGTGATGGGATAGTCTCATAACCCTTTAGCCCGCTCGCAAATATCTCACCGTCTGAGGTGCGAGCGAAGCGAGCCTCGAAGGGCGACGGCCACACTCCTTCCGCGAACTCCTGGAAGTATCCGGGCCGTGCATCCTTCGAGACGCGGCTTCGCCGCTCCTCAGGATGACGGGTTTGGAAGGTCACTGCGTCACTCGCTGCAACTCTTCCGTCAGGCGATCCAGCGCATCCGCCAGCATCACGCCGCCGCACACCGTGAGCCGCTCCGGCAGCACGATGCGCTTGCTTTGCGGATAGAAGCGCTCCAGCGCCGGATGCAGCAGGAAGGCGCGACCGTCATCCTCGGCGCGGTCGCCGGCTTCCGACACCAGGATGAAATCCGGCCGGAGTTTTACGATCGCCTCCAGCGAAGCAAACCCGCCTGCGCCGACGCCAAGTTCGCCGGCGGCGTTGGCGAGGCCGGCTGCCGCCAGCAGCGAGCTGACCAGGCTATGGTCGCCCGAGACAAAGCCGCGCCGCTCCAGCGGCAGCACGCGGTAATGATGCGCGCTTGCCGCCGCCCGCGCATGCGCGATCGTCGCATCGAGGCGCGCGATCTCGGCCTCCGCGCGATCGGGATGCTGCACCACATCGCCCATCGCGCGAATCTGGTCCTTCACCTCGTCCAGCGTGCGCGGCACGGTGAATTCGACGAGGTGCAGCCCGTGGGCCTTCAACAGATCGCGGGTCGCGCGCTTGTCGAACAGGCTGACCACGACGAGGTCGGGCTTGAGCAGCAGCACGTCCTCGGCCTCGCCGGACAGGCGCGGAAAGTTTCGCGCCTTCTCCGCGGCCCAGGATTGCCAGGCATCGCGCGAGAAGCGGCTGAGGCCGATAATCTGGTCCGGATCGGCCAGCGACAGCACGAGCTGGTCGCTGCAGACATTCATCGAGACGATGCGCGGTCCGGCGGCGAACGCGGCGCCGGCGGAAATAAGCCACAGCAGTATCGCGACCACCGCACCAAGATGAAGCGAAGCGAGATGGCTGCCACGCTGAAGGTGCGCCCCCTCTCCCGCTTGCGGGGGAGGGTTGGGGTGGGGGTTTCGCCGCGAGCCATATCGTGGAGAGAGCCCCCACCCGCTGCGCTCGTCGAGCGCAGCGACCTCCCCCGTAAGCGGGAGAGGTGAACTGAGCTTGTGGTGAGGCCGTGGCCACATCAGACGTCCGCCCACGGCACGATGACGGCTTCGCGCTGAAATTCGGCGCGATAGGCGCTGACCCGGAACACGCTGGCGAGGACGCTCTCCGACAGTGCCTCGACGGGCGCGCCTTGCGCTGCCAGCCGCCCCTCCGCGAGCACCAGCACATGATCGGCAAAGCGCGCGGCGAGTCCCAGGTCATGCGTCACCACGATCACCAGCACACCGGCATCGGCGACGTTGCGCAGCTTCTGCATCACGTCGATCTGGTGGCGTGGATCGAGCGAGGCGGTCGGCTCGTCGGCGAGGATCACCGGCGCCTCCACCGCGAGCACCCGGGCCAGCGCGACGCGGCTGCGCTCGCCGCCGGAGAGTTCGGTGACGCGGCGATCGCTGAACTCAGTGACGTCGACCGCCTGCATCGCGCGCAGCACCGCCTCCATATCCGTCTGCGACAGCCGCGCCGGATCGGTCGCGCCGTGCGGATAGCGGCCGAGCGCGACGATGTCGCGCGCCGGCAGCGGCCAGTGCACCATGTGCCCCTGCGGCAGGTAGGCAAAACGTTTCGCACGCTCGCGCAGCGGCAGCGACGCCAGCGGATCGCCGCCGATCCGGATCTCGCCGCCCGACGGAATCAGCCCGGAGAGTGCGCGCAGCAGCGTGGTCTTGCCGGCGCCGTTCGGCCCGACCAGCGCGACCAGATGGCCCGATGGCAACGACAGCGAGACATCGTGCAGCACCTTGCGGCTGCCGAGCGAGGCATTGAGAGCGGCGGCGGAGAGCAGCGTCATGCCACGCCTCCGCCGAGCGCGCGGCGTTCGCGCATGATCAGATAGAGGAAGAACGGCACGCCGATGATCGAGGTCAGCACGCCGACCTTGATGTCGGAGGTCGAGGGAATGATGCGCACCGCGATGTCGGCCGCGAGCAGCAACGCCGAGCCGGTGAGCGCACTGGGCACCAAGAGCCGCGCCGGATCGTGACCGATCACGGGACGCATCAGATGCGGCGCAACCAGGCCGATGAAGCCGATCGTGCCGGTGACTGCGACCGCGCCGCCGACGCCAAGCGCCACGCCCGTGATCACGAAGAGCCGCAACCGCCCGACGTCGACGCCGAGGCTCTGCGCCGCCTCCTCGCCAAGCGTCAGCGCGCGGAAGGCGCTCGCCTGGCTGAGCAGGATGGCGGCGCCCGCGACGATGAAGGGCAGCGCCAGCGCCACGTGCTGGAAGCTGCGGTCCTCCAGCGAGCCGAGCAGCCAGAACGCGATCTCCAGCACCACAAACGGATTGCTCGAGAGATTCATCACCAGTGCGGTCGCGGCTCCCGCAAAGCTCGAGATCGCGAGCCCAGCGAGGATCAGGATCAACAGCCCGGCATTGCTGCCGGCGATCGCAAGCAGCGCGAACACCGAGCCGAAGGCGGCGATGATCGCCACCACCGGCAGCGCGTAGGAGCGCACATCGGCGAGGCCCAGCGCGATCACCAGCACCGCGCCGAACGCCGCCGATTGCGGCGCGCCGAATAGCGACGGCGAGGCCAGCGGATTGCGCAGCAGCCCTTGCAGCGCCGCACCGGACAGCCCGAGAATGCCGCCGATCGCAAATGCCAGGATGGTGCGCGGCAGGCGGATCTCGCGCACGATCACCTGCGCCACATCGCTGCCGCCGCCGAACAGCGCCTCGATCACCGCGAGCGGCGACAGCCGCACCGGCCCGATGCCGAGCGAGAGCACACACAGCAGGACCACGAGCGCGAGCAGCGCCGCCGTGGCGCCCCACCGGCGCCGCGCCGCGACCTCGGCCGCCAAGGCAAAATCCTGCGCGCTCATCGGATCCATGCTCTTACAGCGATCGCCGTGGCAGACAAGCGACACTCGACAAAAACCGTGGCCGCGCGGCCGCCGCCCGACTTCCGCCGGATTGACTTTGCTACCCGGCCGAACCCTAGATGAACATGACGGTTCTTTCATGAGATGAAAAGGGAATGCGGTACGGGGAAACTTCCCCAACGCCGCGGCTGCCCCCGCAACTGTATGCGGTGAATCCTTCGTCACAGGCCACTGGGAATCTCGGTCCTGGGAAGGCGACGAAGGGTAACGACCCGCGAGCCAGGAGACCTGCCGTCAGCCGTGGTCACACGCGATGCTGCCGGTCGGGGAGTACAGGCATGAGCTTCACCTGATGCTGTGAGCACGATGGTGAGACTGGTTCGCGGTGACGTGCCACTGACGTTGCCGAGGCCTTGCTTATGTTCTCCTTCCCTTTCCATCGGCGGCGCCGCGCGCTTCTGCTCGCGTCGACGATGATCGCGCCGGCGATCCTTGTCTCCGCAGCGCGGGCGCAGCAGGCACCCGCTCCCGATCAGCTGCCGGCGATCGAAGTCACCAAGCCGGGCGACCAGAACGTCACGCGCGCCAGGCCGGCCGCTGACGAAGCGCCGGCGCCGCGACGCCCGGCGCCGGGCACCTCGCAAGGCAACAATACAGGCAGCGGAGCCGGATCGGGCACGACAGGGACCGGCGTGGCCACCGGAACGGGCGGCACCGGCGGCCGCCAGTTCGCCGGCATTGTCGGCTCCTCCTCGGCCGTGATCACCGCCGACGACATCGCGCATTCGCCGGTGCAGTCGTTACCCGAGATCCTCGCGCAGGTGCCGGGCGTGCAGCTGCAAACGCCCTATGGCGGACCGAACGGCGCCAAGACGTCGGTCGACCTGCGCGGCTTCGGCGCATTCGCGACCGACAATACCCTTTTCCTGCTCAACGGCCGCCGCCTCAACGACGTCGACAAGGCCGGCTTCGACCTCACCACGATTCCGCTCGATTCGATCGAGCGCATCGAGATCACGCGCGGCAACAGCGGCGCGGTGCTCTACGGCGACAACGCGGTGGGCGGCGTCGTCAACATCATCACCAAGACCGGCGTCGGCGGCCCGCCGACGACGATGCGGGCCGAGGCCGGAGTTGGCTCGTTCAACACCCGCATGGCCGCGGTCTCCGCGGCGCTCAATTCCGGCCCGTGGTCCACCTCGTTCTACGGCAACGGCATCAAGTCGGACGGCTACCGCGTCAACAATGCGCTCGACCAGCGCAACGCCGTCGGCAACATCAACTACACGACGCCTGATCTCACCGCCTTCCTGACCGTCACCGGCAGCGACCAGAAGCTCGGCCTACCCGGCGGACGGCTGGTCGATCCGTCGATCGGCGTGAACGAGCTGCTCACCGATCGCCGCGGCGCCGCGACGCCCTTCGACTATGCCAACCAGCAGACCGCCAGCGTCACCGCCGGCTTCACCAAGACGCTGATGAACGGCGTCGACCTCATCGTCGACGGCGGCTGGCGGCAGCGCGAGACGCAGAGCGGCTTCTTCGGCACGGTGCCGACCATCAGCTTCGCCTCGACCTACAATGACGCCGCGCTGCAGACCTGGTCGCTGACGCCGCGGCTCAGCGTCAAGAATGTGATGCTGGGCGTGCCGTCGACGATCCTGACCGGCATCGACTATTACGATTCGAGCTTCCGCGAGGCGCGCGGCGCCTATCAGGGCGTCGACCCGTTCCACATCTACAATATCGAGCAGCAGAGCGTGGCCGGCTATTGGCAACATACGCTGGGCCTGTTGCCAACGACCGACATCTCCTACGGCGCGCGCGTCCAGAATACCAGCATCTCGGCGCGCGATCGCTACGACCCGAATGCGCCGTTCGCGTTCGACACGCAGGCGGCACCGCTCGACAGCAACGAGACGCAATACGCCCTGCATGTCGGCGCCGAGCATCGCCTGACCGACACCTTCTCGGTGTTCGGCCGCGCGGCACGCGCATTCCGCACGCCTGATGTCGACGAACGCGTCGCGTCGGGTCCGTCATTCGACCCGCTGACCTTCGCCCCGATCCCGCAGAATTTCCAGCTCAAGACCCAGACCTCGCAGGATGTCGAGGGCGGCTTTCGCGTCAGGACCAACCTGTTTCAGGTCCAGACCAGCGTCTATCTGATGGATCTCGAGAACGAAATCCATTTCAACCCGGTGCTGTTCTTCAACACCAACCTCGACCCCACCCGCCGCTATGGCTCGGAAACCAGTGCCTCGCTCAAGTTCAGCGATACGGTGACCCTGCGCGGCGGCATGGCGATCACCCGCGCGGTGTTCCGCGAAGGCATCTGGGCCGGCAACGACGTGCCGCTGGTGTCGCGCTACACCGGCAATCTCGGCGTCACCTGGAATATCTGGCAGAACTATCTGGTGTTCGACGCCACGGTGCGGGCCTGGAGTTCGCGCATCATGGACAACGATCAGGCCAACACCCAGAGCCGGATTCCCGGAAACGCCACCGCCGATATCAAGCTGAGCGGGCAAGTTGACCGCTTCTTCTGGTCACTGAGCGTGAACAACCTGTTCAACGCGCTCTATTACGACTACGCCATCGCGAGCACGTTCACCGAAGGCCGCTTCTCGGCCTATCCGCTGCCCGGCCGCACCTACATGGTAAAGGCCGGCGCGACGTTCTAGAGCGTGAACCGGTGGGGCGGGTCTGCCCCGCCGCACCGTCCCCGAACATTACAAACGCACCGAAACTGGGGTAGAGTTCCGGCAGCTGATTTGACCCGCGCAGGGGAAACGCATGGCCAAGGCCGGGAAGCAGACCAAGGGCGGCACGAAGACCAAAGACAAGACCGACGACAAGGCGAAGAAACCTCCGCCAGCCGCAGCGCTACAGGACGATGATTATTACGAGGACGGCGATATCGCCACACCGAAGCTCGACCGCTACGGCAATGATGACGAGCCGTTGTGAGGCCCGGCGAATATCGATCCACAGATCCTGCGCGCAGTCGCGCGCGGCGGCCTCGTAGCTCGCGAGCTACCGAGCCCGGCTCGTCGTCGCCAAGCAGACATTAGGTCGCAGCGAGGTCATCGGCCGGACCACCCTTCCGGATTGGTTGCCCACCCCCTGGATGCTAGGCTTCGCATGGACGCTGGGTCCTTGCTGGGGGCGGTGCCATGAGGTTTGCGAAGGCGGTGCTCACGGTCTTCTGCATGATCGCGTCGATGTGCGACCCGTCCGATGCGCAACAGGCCCCCAGGAAAGTAGGAATCCTCGTCAACGGCAGCCCGTCGCCGCTGTTCGACTCCATCAAGAAGAACCTTCTGAGCGACTTCGCCGAGCGCGGCTATCTCGAAGGACGCGACATCGTCATCGAACCGCGATTTGCCGAATCGAAGCTCGAGCGCCTTCCGGGCCTCGCCTCGGAGCTGGTCGGTGCGAATGTGGATGTCATCCTCGCACTCGGCGGCCCGGCGTCGGTCGCGTCGCAGAAAGCCACGTCGACGATCCCGGTGATCTTTGCGATCGTGACCGATCCGGTCGCGTTGAAGCTTGTCGCCTCGATGGAAAAACCGGGAGGCAACGTCACGGGCCTCACCAACCTCGATCCGCAGCAGGCCAGCGACCAGTTCAAGCTTCTGAAGGAGGCATTCTCCGGGATCACGCGCGTTGCGATTCTCAGTGATCAAACGATCCCCGGCGCGGATGAACGCGGGCTCGCCCCGATTGATCGTGCCAACGAGGCAGCAGCCAAGGCCCAGGGGGTGGAGCCGCAAATCGTGAAGGTCAAGGGTGCAGACGATCTGGAGGCCGCGATTGCCGGGATGGCAAAGGAGCGCGCGCAGGCGCTGCTGGTCCTTGAAGTGCCGGTGCCCTGGAGCAATCGAAAACGAGTCGGTGAACTGGCCATCAAGAACCGCTTGCCGGCAATGTTTCCCGGCGGCCAGGCGGACGCCGGCGGGGTGATTACTTATGGGGCCAACGTCGCCGATACATGGCGCGAGTTTGCGACATTCGCCGACAAGATTTTCAAGGGCGCGAAGCCGGGCGACCTGCCAGTCGGCGTCGTCACCAAGCGAGAGCTGATATTCAATCTCCAGGCGGCCCAGGCCGTGGGCGTCGAGATTCCACCGGAGCTCTTGAAGCGCGCAGACAAGATCGTGCGGTGAATTCGCGCTGGAGGGATACTAGCGGAAATCGCCATTCTCGATCGCCTTGATGCTGCCGCGATCGAGCAGATGCGCGCCAAAGCCGCCGCGCGCCAGCGATGAGGCGATCTGCGGTGATGCCAGCAGCAGCACTGTCGTCATCGCAAGCGGCACGGCGCTGAGCCAGTCGAGCCGCACCGGCGTCAGCTCTTCGCTGCTTCCCCGATAGTGCCCTTCGCCCGCGGCGATGCGGCCGCATTCCCGGATCAGGTCACGCCGCGTACCATCGCGCGACGCACTGCCGAGCAGCGCCTGCATCGCCAGATGCGTCCGCACCCCGGCGCGCCCCTCGGCCAGCGGCGCCGGCGTTTCGCCGCGCGAGACGCGCAGCAGCAGGTCGACCAGATCGACGCCCGACTGAAAGGCGTTCATCGGCTCGACCAGCCGTGGGTTGCAGTCGATCAGCAGCGGCGTCGCGCTGTCGAGCGGCATGATGACGTCGACCGAGAGCGCACCGTGCCAACCAAGATGCGCGCCGATGGTCTCGAGGCCGGCGCGGATCGCCAGCCGGCTCACGCTCTCCTTGATCGCCTCGCCGCCGCCGACACCGGCCGCAATCTGGCGGTAGGCATGGAAGCCGACGAGCGTGCCGTGGCAGAACACCGACTGCGCCTTCTCGACCGTGCCGGTGACCAGATCCTGCGCCAGCACCTCGCCGGCAAAATCGCCTGAGGATTCGAGGTCGTAGAGCGCGCGATTGAGATCACCAGCGTCGCGCACGAACCAGACACCGCGGCTGGCGGTGCCGACCGACGTTTTGACAACGGAGGGAAAGCGCACCGCCTCGCGCAGCTCCTCGGCCGAGTTCACGATCCGGGTCGGCGGCTGCGGCAGGCCGAGCCGGTCGAGCAGGCGGCTGAACCCGGCCTTGCTGTGCACGGCGCGATAGCTGGCGAAATCCGGCAGCGCGAGGCCAGTGCGTGAGGCCAGCCCCGCCGCGGCGCGGGCGAACAGAAATCCCTGTTCATGGGTCGGCAGCAGCACATCGAAATGCCGCGAGGCCAACAGGCGCTCGACGAAGCGCAGGAAGCCGGCCGGATCCGACCGCAGCGGCGGACAATGGTGGTATTTGCGGACAAAGCGCGAGTAGCGCGCCAGGCACCAGCGCGAGGGGTCGCAAACCTCGACGTGATGGCCGGCCAGGCCCAGGATCGTGATCGCCTCGCGGCCGGAGGTGCTGGAGCCCTCCGACACCAGCACGCGGAGCTGCTTTTTGGCGTCGATCATGGCCGATCATCGCCGTGCCGCCGTGCTTTGTCGCCGCATTTAATGCCGCATGTGTCGATCCGGCACGCCCGCGCCGGGGGCAGCCATGCGCCCGCGTTCATAGACAATTAGCGGCCGATCTCTATTTTCGGCGGGCCCTGCCGGGCATTTTGTTTGACGCGTTTTCTTCACGCGAACCGGTACCCACTTCGCTTGAAAACGCTATGGAACTGGGGTTTTCGACGACATGGTCGACGTTCTGGCCGCACCGCAGCAAGCGAAAGCCGACAGTGCGCTGCGCACGCTGACGGGGATTTCGGTCGCCCATTGGGTCAGCCATTTCCATATCTTCGTGCTGCCGATGCTGTTCCCGTTCCTGAAGCAGCAGCTCGGCGTCGGCTATGTCGAGCTCGGCCTGGCGCTGACGGTGTTCGCGGCGGTCTCCGGGCTGACCCAGGCGCCGATCGGTTACCTCGCCGACCATTTCGGCGCGCGCAAGATCCTGTTGATCGGACTGACCGTCGGCGGTTGCGCGCTGATCGGGCTCGGCCTGCATCTCAGCTATACGTCGCTGATCGTCTGCGCGGTGCTGCTGGGCCTCGCCAACAGCGTCTATCATCCGGCCGACTACGCGATCCTCTCGGCGCATATGGACGAGGCGCGGATGGGCCGCGCCTTCTCGATCCACACCTTCGCCGGATTCCTCGGCGGCGCGGTGGCGCCCGCGATCATGGCGGCGCTCGTGGCCTCGATCGGCGGCCTCGGCGCGCTGATCGTCGCCGGTGCGGTCGGGCCGCTGGTGGCGCTGTTCCTGATCGTGCTCGGCATTCCCGATGCCGGCGCCAACAAGAACAAGGCAAAGGAGGGCGCCGCGCCGAAGGCGAGCGTGATCACGCCGGCGCTGATGGTGCTGACGGCCTTCTTCACGCTGCTCAGCCTGTCGACCTCGGGCATCAACAATTTCGGCGTGGTCGCACTGATGGGCGGCTACGGCGCGTCGTTCTCGACGGCCAATATCGCGCTGACCGCATTCCTCGGCGCCAGCGCGGCCGGCGTGCTCGCCGGCGGCTACCTCGCCGACTGGACCCACCGCCACAGCCAGGTCGCCGCGGGCTGCTTCGCGGTCAATGCCGCCCTTGTGCTGCTGATTGCGCTGCTCGACCTGCCGCCGGTGGCGCTCACGCTGGCGATGGGGCTTGCCGGATTCCTCGGCGGGGTGATCGCGCCGTCCCGCGACATGATGGTGCGCAACGCGGCACCGCCCGGCGCCGCCGGCCGCGCCTTCGGCATCGTCTCCACCGGCTTCAACTTCGGCGGCATCGTGAGCCCGCTGCTGTTCGGCTGGATCATGGACCAGCACATGCCGCACTGGGTGTTCGGCGCCTCCGTGGTGTTCATGGTGCTGACCGTGCTGCTTGCCCTCGTCACCGAGCGCAAGCCGCAGGCTTCGGGATACGAGGCCGAGACCGCCAGCCCGCGCGCCTGAAACGCGAAACGTTGCGCACGCAGCGCGCTCACTCCGACCGTCGCGACAGCACCTGCTTCAGGAGCGGCTCGATGCGCGACAGCTCATCGAGATGGACCGCCGACAATTCGGCGAGATGATCGGCCGCAAGGCCGGTTAATTTCAGCAGCACTCGCCGCTGGTCGGCGGGATCGAGCACGCGCTCGACCAGCCCGGCCTCGGACAGCCGGTCGACCAGTTCGACCGTGGTGTGGTGACGAAGCCGCAGCCGTTCGGCCAGATCACCGACCGCAACCGGCCCGCCGCCCGGATACCCCCGGATCGCCAGCAATGCCTGATGCTGCCGCGGTGTCAGGCC
The DNA here is from genome assembly GCF_054063995.1 of Bradyrhizobium sp. USDA 4504. Taxonomy (NCBI): domain Bacteria; kingdom Pseudomonadati; phylum Pseudomonadota; class Alphaproteobacteria; order Hyphomicrobiales; family Nitrobacteraceae; genus Bradyrhizobium; species Bradyrhizobium sp. USDA 4504. Next base: position 6,698,389 of record NZ_JBSSGV010000001.1, read on the forward strand.
TGCGGCCTTCGCGGCGTCCTGGCTGAACTCCAGAAACCGGCGGATCAGATAGCGAAATTGCGACAGCGTTTCGTAATCGCCCTGGCTGGGAACCCGCTTCTGGTCCTGCCTCGGCGATTTCGACGGTGCTTTCAACGCTGCCATTCGATGTCTCCCGCTTGTAATTATATCGCAATGCGATATGACGCCGCGTCCACTTCACCCGAGCCTTACGCCACCAATGAGCGCCATTTCCACCAAATCGAGCGTCTCCGCCACGAACACCGCCCCAAACACCGCCAAAATCGGCGAGAAGGCCAGCCACCTCCTGAGCGACTTCACGACCGATCCGCGCGTCGTGGTGATCTCGGCGATCGCCGTGTTTGTCTCCGCCGCAGGCGTGCTGGCCGGGGCGGGACTGCTGCAGCTGATCAAGCTTGCCACCAACATCGCCTATTTCGGCCAGTTCAGCTTCGCCGACCTGAAATTGCAGGATTCGCCGCTCGGGCTCTGGACCGTGCTGGTGCCGGTCGCGGGCTCGCTCATCATCGGGCTGATGGCGCGTTTCGGCAGCGAGAAGATCCGCGGCCACGGCATCCCGGAAGCCATCGAGGCCATCCTGCTCGGCCGTTCCCGGCTCGACCCCAAGGTGGCGATCCTGAAGCCGTTGTCGTCGGCGGTGTCGATCGGCACCGGCGGCCCGTTCGGCGCCGAGGGCCCGATCATCATGACCGGCGGCGCGATCGGCTCGCTGATCGCGCAGATGCTCCCGGTCAGCGACAACGAGCGCAAGACCCTGCTGGTGGCGGGCGCCGCCGCCGGAATGACCACGGTGTTCGGAACGCCGATCGCCGCGATCATGCTCGCGGTCGAACTGCTGCTGTTCGAATGGACGCCGCGCAGCTTCATTCCCGTCACCGTCGCCGCCGTGGTGGCGGCGGTCGGACGCACCTTCCTGCACATGCCCGCGCCGCTGTTTCCGTTCACCGGCGGCGTCGACATCTCGGTGCTGCAGCTCGGCGCCTGGATGCTGATCGGGATCCTCTCCGGGCTGCTGTCGGGCGTGCTCACCCAGCTGGTCTATGGCTGCGAGGACATCTTCCTCAAGCTGCCGATCCACTGGATGTGGTGGCCGCTGATCGGCGGCTTGGTGGTCGGCCTCGGCGGCTTGATCGAGCCGCAGGCGCTCGGCGTCGGCTATGACAACCTCGCGTCGATGCTGCAAGGCGATGTGGTGCTGAAGGCCGCGCTGCTGCTGCTCGTGGTGAAAGCCGTGATCTGGTCGGTCGCGCTCGGCTCGGGCACCTCGGGCGGCGTGCTGGCGCCGCTGCTCATCATGGGCGGCGCGATGGGAACGGCGCTGAGCGGCTATCTGCCTGAAGCGAGCCCCGGCTTCTGGGCGTTGCTGGCGATGGCGGCGACAATGGGCGGCACGATGCGCTCGCCGCTGACCGCGACCTTCTTCGCCGTCGAACTCACCGGCAACACCCATGTGCTGCTGCCGCTGATCGCAGCCTGCGGCACCGCGCACGGCGTCACGGTGCTTTTGATGCGGCGCTCGATCCTGACCGAGAAGGTGGCTCGGCGCGGCCATCATCTGGTGCGCGAGTACCGTGTCGATCCGTTCGCGCTGACCCGCGTGCGCGACGTCATGACCAAGGCGGTCGAGACCGTCGCCGACACCATGACGCTGCACGGCGCGGCCGCCTTCCTGACCAACCCGAAGACCGGTCACCCCAGCTTTCCCGTCGTCGACGCCAACCACCACGTGCTCGGCGTGATCGACCCGCCGTCCGTGCTGCGCTGGCGCCGCGCCGGCAAGCATCGCACCGCGACGCTCAAGCAGCTGCTGGCCGGCAGCAAGATCACCGTCGCCTATCCCGACGAATATCTCGACCGGCTCGCCGACCGCCTGATGCAGGTCAACGTCTCGCATCTGCCTGTGATCTCGCGCGAGGATCAGCGCCTCGTCGGTTATATCGGCTGGAAGGACCTGATGCGCGTCCGCGCCAGGCTGCAGGCCGAAGAGACCCAGAAGACGGCGTTCTTCGGCGCGCGATAGCGCAATACGAGTTCATTTCGAATCGAGCCGCGGACTCCGTTTCACCTCGCCCCGCGTGCGGGGAGAGGTCGGAACGCATCGTTAGATGCGTTCCGGGTGAGGGGGAGCTTCCACAAACGCAGCTATCACCGCTTATGCGGAGACAGCCCCTCACCCCACCCCTCTCCCCGTGAGTACGGGGAGAGGGAGCGCAGCGCCGCCTGCCGTCGAGGAACAAATTTCCGTCGGGCGGCAACGTTCGATCCCAGCTGGCAAATCAGCATCAGCGCATCCCAGAGCTTCATCGGCGCTGGTTGACAGCATCAGGGGCTGACCCATGATGCCGTCAACCAAAAACAGCCTCGGGATGAAATGCCATGACCTCGACCCCAGACCTCGTGATCCGCGGCGGCACCATCGCCGACGGCAAGGGCGGCGACCTCTATGAAGCCGATGTCGCGATCACAGGCGGCAAGATCACCGAAGTCGGCAAGGTCTCGGCAAAGGGCAAGGAAGAGATCGACGCCCGCGGCAAGCTGGTGGCGCCCGGCTTCGTCGACGTCCACACCCATTACGACGGCCAGGTGACCTGGAGCCAGGACATCACGCCGTCGTCGCAGAACGGCGTCACCACGGCGATCATGGGCAATTGCGGCGTCGGCTTCGCGCCGTGCCGGCCGAGCGACCACACCAGGCTGATCCAGCTGATGGAAGGCGTCGAAGACATTCCGGAGCCGGTGCTCTCCGCCGGCATTCCCTGGGCGTGGGAGAGCTTCCCCGACTACATGGAGTGGCTGTCGAAGCGCAATTTCGACATGGACATCGGCGCGCAGCTGCCGCATGCGGCGCTGCGGGTCTATGTGATGGGCGAGCGCGGCGCGCGCCGCGATCCCGCAACGGCCGAGGACAACAAGGCGATGGCGGCGCTCGCCGGCGACGCGGTGCGGGCGGGCGCGCTGGGTTTCTCGACCTCGCGCACGCTCAATCACCGCACCTCGACCGGCGACTACACGCCGACGCTGAAAGCCGGCGAGGATGAACTGACCGCGATCGCCGGCGCGATGCACGGCGTCGGCCGCAGCGTGCTGCAATTCGTGCTCGACCAGAGCACCGTGCACGAGGACCTGCCGATGATGCTGCGGGTCGCCGAGAACACAAGGTGTCCGATCTCGTTCTCGGTCGCCCAGGCCGACAAGGCGCCGCGGCGTTGGCGGCAGACCATGGACACCATCAACGAAGCCGCCGCCCGCGGCCTGTCGATCACGACCCAGATCGCGGCGCGGCCGGTCGGGCTGCTGCTCGGGCTCGAATTGTCGCGCAACCCGTTCCAGACCCATCCGAGCTATCGCGAGATCGCCAAATTGCCGCTGGCCGAGCGGCTCGCGCATCTGCGCCGACCCGAGGTGCGCGCGACGATCCTGAGCGAGAGCGCGACGGCGACCGACGATCCGCTGTTCTTCCGGCCGAACTACGACAAGATGTATCTCTTGGGTAATCCGCCGAACTATGAGCAGCCGCCGGAAAACGCGCTCGGGCCGCAGGCGCGGCGCCAGGGCCGTCAGCCGGAAGAGCTTGCCTATGACGCGATGCTGACCGACGAGGGTCGCGGCATGCTCTATGTGCCGTTCCTGAATTACGCCGACGGCAATCTCGACGCCGTGCATGAGATGCTGCGCGAGCCCAGTGCCGTGCCCGGCCTGTCCGACGGCGGCGCGCATTGCGGCATCATCTGCGATGCCAGCTTCCCGACCTATCTCTTGACGCACTGGACGCGCGACCGCAGCCGCGGCGAGAAGCTCTCGATCCCGTTCGTGGTCGCGGCGCAGTCGCGCAAGACCGCGCTGTCGGTCGGTCTGTATGATCGCGGGGTGATCGCTCCTGGTTTCAAGGCCGACGTCAACGTGATCGATTACGACCGGCTGCATTTGCACCCTCCGAAGGTGCATTACGACCTGCCGGTCGGCGGCCGCCGCCTCCTGCAGCAGGTCGACGGCTATGACGCCACCATCGTGTCGGGCATCGTGACCCAGCGCGAGGGCAAGGCCACCGGCGCACGCCCGGGCAAGCTCGTCCGCGGCGCGCAGGGGATGAATTGAGAGACGCAGCGATCCGGGCGACAGGACTCCCGCGCCTCTCCCCTTGTGGGAGAGGCCGGATCGCATGCAGCGGAGCGCAATGCGATCCGGGTGAGGGGTTGCGGTCTCTCGAGGGACGAAACTCGCGGAGGCAGACCCCTCACCCGGATTTCCCGCTGACGCGCGAAATCCGGCCTCTCCCACAAGGGGAAAGGCGAAGTGGAGCGAGTTGCCAGAGGTGCGCCCCTTACGTCGGCGACATCGCACCTTTGATCGTGCCCGCCGGCTGCGACGTGCCGGTCAGCCGCGCCCGCTCGCTGTTCGGCCACAGCAGCAGCAATCCGAGCAGGCCGGAGCCGGCCATGATCGCCGCGTTGATAGTGAAGCCGGACATGTAACCGGCCATCGGCGTTGCCGCGTGCTGGATCACATTGCCCATCACCATCGGCGCCAGGATGCCCGAGATCGTGTAGAGCGCGCCGTAGATCGCGATGATCGCGCCGCGCTGCGACACCGGCGTGAACTCGCCGAGCATCGGCGGGCACACCACGTAGATCGAGCCGCACAGGCCGGAGCCGATCACCAGCAGCGCGATCATGATCCCGCCGGGCGGCGCATAGGGCAGCATCGCAAGGATGGCGCCGCCGAAGATCAGCGGCACCGAGCCGAGCACGCCGCGCGCACCGCGGGTGGTGAAGCCGCGCGTCAGCATCAGCTGCGAGATCCAGCCGGTCAGCAGCACGATCGTCGCGCCGAAGATCCAGGGCAGGATCGAGACGAAGCCGGCCTGGTGCTGCGAGAAGCCGAGCCCCTCGATGATGAAGGACGTGAACCAGGTGAGCCCGAGCGACAGCGCCCAATAGGCGCCGAAGGTTGCTACCACGCAGCCGATGAAGGTGCGCGAGGTCAACAGCTTCCAATACGGAATCCGCGGCTCGTCGGCCGCCACGGCAGACGTCGACACCAGCGGCCCTTCCTTGCCGAGCGCGAACCAGGCGACCGCCCAGATCAGGCCGACGATGCCGAGCGCGCCGAAGGCGTGATGCCAGCTGTGATTGACGATGATCCAGTTCAGCGCGGGCACCGCGAGGATCACGCCGAACGCGGAGCCCTGCGACAGGATCGCGGTCGGCAGCGTACGCTTCTCGTCCGGAAACCATTTGTAGATCGCGTGCGCCGCGACCGAGAACGCCGGCCCCTCGCCGGCGCCGAGGATGATGCGGCAGATCACCAGCGTCGTGAAGCTGACGGTGCCGACCATCGGAAATTGCGCCAGCGACCAGATCACCGCCAGGATCAGCAGCACCCAGCGGGTGGCGACGCGGTTGACGATGAAGCCGACCACGATCGCCGAGATCGAGAACAAGAGGAAGAATGACGAGCCGAGATCGCCGAACTGCTCCTGGGTGAGGCCCATTTCCTTCTTGATCGGCACGCCGGCGAGCCCGACCACGATCTTGTCGGCAAAGTTCACCACCATGAACAGGAATAGAAGGAAGGTGATTTGCCAGGCGCCCTTCGGCGTCCCCTTTGACAGCCCCTCTGACGTCCTCTTGGACGTCGCTTGCGTAGTCATGTCCGGCTCCCCGTCGTTTCGTTTTGGCTTCGTAAATCGGCCCCGTCCGGCGATGCTAGCCACGCCTCGCCGTGCAACGCAACACCGCATTTCCTCGGGGTTGTGCGCCCCGGAGCGCTTCTAACGGCCCGATCACGATCGCGTCGGTCGCGCCAGTGGAGCGGTGAACTGTCATGTCCCGACTGCTATGTTCAGGGCCAACGAAAAGCCCGGGGTTATTTCATGAACAGATTGATCCTACGTGCCACCGCTTGCGCTGCACTTATGTCCGCCGCGCTGCTTGCCGCGCCTCAAGTCCGCGCGGAAGACGCCGCCAATCCCGACTACGCCGCGATCGTCGCCGCACCCGATCGCAGCGATGCGGATCGCCAGGTCGACCAGCGCCGGCAGCCGGCCGAGATGCTCACCTTTGCCGGCGTCAAGCCGGGTATGACGATCCTCGACATGGCGGCGAGCGCCGGCTACAGCACCGAACTGTTGGCGCGCACCGTCGCCCCGTCGGGCAAGGTCTACGCACAGGATTCCGCGACCGTGCTCGAGCGCTTCGTCAAGGACAAGTTCGACACCCGCGCCAAGGCGCCGGCGATGAAGAACGTGGTCCATGTGGTGCGGGACTATGACGACCCGATCCCGCCCGAGGTCAAGGACCTCGACATGATCACCTTCTTCTTTTTCTATCACGACATCACCTATCTGCCTGTCGACCGCGCCGCGATGAACAAGAAGATGTTCGCCGCGCTCAAGCCGGGCGGCTTGCTCGTGATCGCGGATCACTCGGCCAAGACGGGCGCAGGCACCGGTGTCGCCAAGACGCTGCACCGGATCGAGGAGAGCACCTTGAAGCAGGAGATCGAGGCGGCGGGCTTCAAGCTGGTGGCCGAGGGCGATTTCCTGCATCATGCGGAGGACCCCAAGGACATTCCCGTCTTCAAGGCACCGGTGCCGATCGACGAGTTCGTCCTGAAATACCAGAAGCCGCAATGAGGCCCAGCCATCGCTTCATCTGACCAGACCGCCGCGGTGCTTCGCGTCACCGGCCTGACCAAGAGTTACCGTTCTGCCGGCGAAGACGTCGCTGTGCTGCGCGGCGTCGACCTTGCCGTTGCGACCGGCGAGAGCGTGGCGCTATCAGGCGAATCCGGCAGCGGCAAGAGCACGCTGTTGCATCTGATCGCGGGGCTCGATGCCGCCGATAGCGGCGAGATCGCCCTCGCCGACACCGTCGTCTCCCACCTCAGCGACGCCGGTCGTGCCGAATTGCGCCGCAACCGGCTCGGCCTCGTGTTCCAGCAGTTCAATTTGATCCCGAGCCTGACGGTCGCGGACAATCTCGTGTTTCAGTCGCGCATCGCCGGACGGCATGACGCGGCCTGGCACGACGAACTGGTCGAGCGCCTTGGGCTGAAGCAGTTGCTGAAGCGCTATCCCGAGCAACTGTCCGGCGGCCAGCAGCAGCGCGTGGCGATCGGCCGCGCGCTGGCGCCAAAGCCGCTGTTGCTGCTCGCCGACGAGCCGACCGGCAATCTCGACGAGGACACTGCCGACGAGGTGCTGGCACTGGCACGCGATCTGGTGACCCGCACCGGCTGCGGCTTCCTGATGGTCACGCACAGCGCGCGGCTCGCCGCGACGCTCGACCGCCAGGTCACCCTGCATGCCGGGATCGTCGCATGAGGCGCGCGCTGTGGATCCTCGCGGTGCTGCTCAGCCACTGGCGGCGGCATCCGATGCAGCTCGCAACGCTCTTGATCGGACTGATCTCGGCCACCGCGCTGTGGAGCGGCGTGCAGGCGCTGAACCAGCAGGCCCGCATCGCTTATGATCGCGCCGCCGCGACCTTCGGCGGGTCGCGGACTGCAATGCTGGTCGCCAGGGACAGCGCGACCTTCCCGCAACAACTGTTCGTCGATCTGCGCCGTGCCGGCTGGCCGGTGTCGCCGATGCTGGAGGGCCGGGTCCAGATCGACGGGCGCAGCTTCCGCCTGCTCGGCGTCGAGCCGGTGACGCTGCCGTCCGAGGTCGGCAACGCGCCGGCGGTCGGACGCGGCAGCCTGCAGTCCTTCGTCACGCCGCCGGGCGAAATGCTGGTGGCGGGCGAAACGCTGCGCGATCTCGGCCTCAAGGAAGGCGAGCGGCCGCAGGCCAACGGCATGAGCTTGCCGCCGCTGCGCGTGCAGGCCGAGCTCGCGCCCGGCGCACTGATCGTCGATATCGGCATCGCGCAGGACATCCTCAAAGTGCCCGGCCAGGTCTCGCGCCTGCTCGTCGGCAAGTCCAAAGCGCCGCACACAGCGTTCGAAAACGTGGCGGGTGACAAGCTCCGCCTGGTCGAGCCGAGCGCGGAGAGCGACCTCGAACGCCTCACCGACAGCTTCCATCTCAACCTCACCGCGTTCGGGCTGCTGTCGTTCTTTGTCGGCCTGTTCATCGTCAACTCCGCGATCGGCCTCGCCTTCGAGCAGCGGCTGCCGATGCTGCGCACACTGCGCGCCTGTGGCGTCTCGGCGCGAATGCTCAACACCGTGCTGGTGATCGAGCTGGTGTCGCTGGCGCTGGTCGCCGGCCTCATCGGCCTCGTCTGCGGCTACTTCATTGCGGCTGCCTTGCTGCCGGATGTCGCGGCCTCGCTGCGCGGGCTCTATGGCGCGCAGATTCCCGGACAGCTTTCGCTTAAACCCGCCTGGTGGTTCGCCGGCATCGCTATCAGCATTCTTGGCGCGCTCGCCGCGGCGGCTGCGAGCCTTGCCAAGGCGATCCGGATGCCGGTGCTGGCGACGGCGCAGCCGCAGGCCTGGCAGCAGGCGCAGCGGCGCTGGCTGCTGCTCCAGAGCGCGGCGGCACTCGCGGTGTTTGCGGTCGCCGCGGGCCTGATCTGGTTCGGCGATTCCCTGATCGCGGGCTTCGCCGTGCTCGCCGCGCTGATGCTCGGCGCGGCGCTGATCCTGCCGATGGTCCTGCAGATTGCGCTGGCCTTCGGGCAGCGCAGCGCGCGGGCGCCGGTCGGCATCTGGTTCTGGGCCGACAGCCGCCAGCAATTGTCGGGACTGTCGCTGGCGCTGATGGCGCTGCTGCTTGCGCTCGCGGTCAATGTCGGCGTCGGCACCATGGTGGAAAGTTTCAACCGCACCTTCCTGGTCTGGCTCGACGGAAGGCTCGCCGCCGACGTTTACATCAGCGCCGCCAGCGATCAGCAGGCAAAGGAGATCAAGGCCTGGCTGCGCGATCGGCCCGAGGTTCAGGCCATCCTGCCCGGCGGCCGCGCCGACACCCAGCTCGACGGCGCGCCGATCGAGGTGCTCGGCCTGCCCGACCACGCCACCTATCACGACAGCTGGCCGTTGCTCGAAAGCGTCGCAAATGCGTGGGTTCGGCTGCGGCCCGGCGACACCTGCCTCGTCAGCGAGCAGCTGTCGCGGCGGATGAAGCTGGCGATCGGCGATCATATCGAGGTACCCGCCCCCGGCGGCAACTGGCCGCTCGAGATCGTCGGCATCTATGCCGATTACGGCAACCCCAAGGGCCAGATCGCGGTCAACTTCGCCGCGCTGACCCGGCGCTTCCCGCAGACACCAATGACACGGATGGGCCTCCGCGTGGCACCGGATAAGATCGCACCGCTGATCACCGCGCTACAGGAGAAATTCGGTCTCGATGATCGCAACATCGCCGACCAGGCCAGGATGAAAACGGAATCGAAGCGGGTCTTCAACCGCACCTTCTCGGTGACCGCCGCGCTCAACGCCTTCACGCTCGGCGTCGCCGGCATTGCGCTTTTGACCAGCCTGCTCACGCTGGCCAATTCGCGGCTGCCGCAGCTGGCGCCGCTGTGGGCGATCGGCCTGACCCGGCGGCGGCTCGCCGCGCTCGAACTGTTGAAGACCATGGCGGTCGCGCTGATCACCGCGCTGTTTGCGCTGCCGCTCGGCCTGCTGGTGGCGTGGTGCCTGCTTGCGATCGTCAACGTCAAGGCGTTCGGCTGGCGGCTGCCGTTCCACATTTTCCCGCTGCAGCTGATCGAGCTGCTCGCGGTGGCGCTGGCCGCCGCATTTTGTGCCGCGGCGCTTCCGGTCGCGAGGCTGGCGCGCATGCAGCCCGCCAGCCTGATCAGGATCTTTGTCAATGAGCGCTAGCGGCACCATCACCCGTCGCGCTTTTGCCGGCGGTGCGCTGGGGCTGGCGCTCGGCGGCAAGACGTTCGCGCAGGGCTTCGCCGGGCTCGGCGAGACGGCGGAAGGATTTGCCGCCGTCACGCCGGGCAAGCCATTCACGTTCCCCGCGGACCACGGCCCGCATCCGGAATTCCGGATCGAATGGTGGTACGTGACCGCCAACCTGTCCGACACGAGCGGCGCGGCCTATGGCGCGCAATGGACGCTGTTCCGCCAGGCGATGAAAGCGGGCGGACCGGCCGAGGGCTGGGCCAATCAGCAGCTCTGGATGGGCCACGCCGCCGTGACCAGCGCCGGCACGCACCGCTTCAGCGAAACCTTTGCCCGCGGCGGCGTCGGGCAGGCCGCTGTCGAAGCCACGCCGTTCCGCGCCTGGATCGACGCCTGGGAGCTGCGCGGGCGCGACGCGTTCGATGCTCAGCGCGTCGCACCGCTCGAGCTCAAGGCCTCCGCCGCCGACTTCAGCACCGCGCTGCGGCTCGAGGCCGACCGCGCGCTGGTGCTGCAGGGCGACCGCGGCTACAGCCGCAAGTCGGATCGCGGGCAAGCCTCCTATTACTACAGCCAGCCGTTCTACAAGGCGTCCGGCCGCATCGTAATCGACGACAGACCGGTCGACGTCACGGGCTCGGCGTGGATGGATCGCGAATGGAGCAGCCAGCCATTGGCGGCCGATCAGACCGGCTGGGACTGGTTCTCGCTGCATCTGCCCGGCGACGAGAAGCTGATGCTGTACCGGCTGCGCCAGAAGGACGGCCGCGAAAACCTGTTCGGCAACTGGATCACGCTGGACGGCCGCTCGGCCGAGATCGCCGCCAGCGGCAACAGCATCGCGCCGCTCGCGACCACCGAGATCGACGGCCGCAAGCTGCCGACGTCATGGCGCGTCAGCCTGCCCGCACGCGGCCTTGCCATCGAGACCACGCCGCTCAATGCACGGAGCTGGATGGGAACCAGCTTCCCGTACTGGGAAGGCCCGATCCGCTTCTCAGGCAGCCACGCCGGAATCGGCTATCTTGAGATGACGGGGTACTAGGACGTGACGGAATTGGTCCGAATGGGGCCGCGGCATAACTGTGCTCCCTCGCCCCGTTCTTACGGGGAGAGGGTTGGGATGAGGGGCCGTCTCCGCGTACTCGGTGACAGTTGGTCTCGCCGAGGTCCCCCCTCACCCGGAACGCATCTGACGATGCGTTCCGACCTCTCCCCGCGCGCGAGGAGAGGTAAAGCAAGGCCACATGTCACACCGGGCTTCGCTGTCCCGTCATGACATCGGGGCCAATGGAAAGAGGACACGCCTGACATGTACCACTACACCGCCATCGTCACCTGCCTTGCGGTCGCGCTGCACTTCTTCTTCGCGCTGCAGGTCGCCCGCGCCCGCGCGGTCTACGGCGTCAAGCTGCCGGCGATCACGGGCAATCCGGATTTCGAGCGCATCTACCGCATCCAGATGAACACGCTGGAATGGATGCCGATCTTCCTGCCGTCGCTCTGGCTGTTCGCGGTCTATGTCGGCGATGCCGCCGCGGCGGCGGTCGGCGCGATCTGGGTGATCGGCCGCATCGTCTATTTCATCGGCTATCGCGAAGCGGTGGCGAAACGCAGCCCCGGCTTCGCCATCCAGGCGCTCGCCTGCGTCATCCTCTGGGTTGGCGCGATCGGCGGCGCGGTGTGGCGGCTGGCGCATTGAAGGCGCGGTCGCGCCATAACCACTACCGTCGTCCTGGCGAAAGCCAGGACCCATAACCACAGAGCGTGGTTATGGGCAATCTGATGGCCACAGCGTGGTGCAATAACATCCAATCGGGGTAATGGGTCCTGGCTTTCGCCAGGACGACACCACCCGTGGATATTCGCCTCACTTGGTCAGCGGGCAGCCGCTTTCCTTGGCGGTGAAGAAGGCCTTGTCGCCGGGCACCACGGCGATCTGCTTGTAATAGTCCCACGGCTTCTTCGACTCCGAGGGCTTCTTGACCTCGAACAGATAGAGGTCGTGCACCATGCGGCCGTTCGCGAGCACCTTGCCCTTGGCGAAGGCGTCATCGACCGGCAGCTCCTTCAGCTTGGCGGCGACCGCCTCGCTGTCCTTGGTGCCGGCGGCCTTCACAGCCTTCAAATAGCTCAGCGTCGCCGAATAGGTGCCGGCATGGATCATGCTCGGCATCCGGCTGGTGCGCTTGAAGAAGCGCTCGCTGAAGGCGCGCGAGGCGTCGTCGTGGTCCCAGTAGAAGCCCTCGGTGAGCACGAGACCCTGCGCCGCCTCGAGCCCGAGACCGTGCACCTCCGACAGCGTCATCAACAGGCCGGCAAGCTTCTGGCCGCCGCGCACGATGCCGAACTCGGCCGCCTGCTTGATCGAGTTGGTGGTGTCGAGTCCGGCGTTGGCGAGCCCGATGATCTTGGCCTTCGAGCTCTGCGCCTGCAGCAGGAAGGACGAGAAGTCCGACGAATTGAGCGGCACGCGGACCGAGCCGACCACCTTGCCGCCCTTCGAGGTGACGATGTCGCTGGTGTCCTTCTCCAGCGCGTAGCCGAAGGCGTAGTCGGCGGTCAGGAAGAACCAGGTGTTGCCGCCGGCTTCCGTCAGCGCACCGCCGGTTCCGACGGCGAGCGCGCGGGTGTCATAGGCCCAGTGGAAGCTGTAGGGCGTGCAGGCATCGCCGGTGATACGGGAGGTCGCCGCGCCGACCACGATGTCGATCTTCTTCTTTTCCTTCGACAGCTCCTGCACCGCGAGCGCGACCGACGACGTCGTGAGCTCGGTGATCATGTCGACGTTCTCGACCTCGTACCAGCGCCGCGCGATCGCGGTCGCAAGATCCGGCTTGTTCTGATGGTCGGCGGTAACGATCTCGATCTTCTGTCCCAGCACCTCGCCGCCGAAATCCTCGACCGCCATCCGCGCGGCTTCGAGCGAATATTTGCCGCCGTAGTCGGCATAGACGCCGGACTGATCGTTCAGGATGCCGATCTTGACGCCCTGGGCCATCGCCGGCGCCGCAAGCATCAGGCTGCAGGCCGCGACTGCGGCCAAAAATCCGGACTTCATTCTATGCTCTCCCAGCAGTTTCTATCAGGAAAATCGGCGCGACATTATTTTATAACCCCACGCCTGCCCATCTCTTTCCGCTCAGCCAAAAGTATGGGCTGCGTCGACAGCACTTGCTAGCTTCCCGTCACCCTGAGGAGCGCGGAACGCGCGTCTCGAAGGGTCGACGGCCCGGCCGGTGGCCGTGCATCCTTCGAGACGCCTGCTTCGCAGGCTCCTCAGGATGACGGGGAAGGACTTGCTGCTGCGGAACGTTGGGTGCCGCCCTCAACCCGCCACGGTTGCCTTGGGCTCGGCCGGCTTGCCCTCGTTCTTTCCTTCCGCGAGGTTGCGCACCACCATGTAGAAGATCGGCGTGAAGATCAGGCCGAACAGGGTGACGCCGAGCATGCCGAAGAACACGGCAACGCCGACCGCCTGCCGCATCTCCGAGCCCGAACCGGTCGATACCACCAGCGGCAGCACGCCGAGGATGAAGGCGAACGAGGTCATCAGGATCGGCCGCAGACGGAGCCGGCAGGCCTCGATCACCGCGTCCAGCCGCGACCTCCCCTCGAGCTCGATGTCGCGTGCAAATTCGACGATCAGGATCGCGTTCTTGGCGGCCAGCCCCACCAGCACCACGAAGCCGATCTGGGTCAGGATGTTGACGTCCTGGCCCATCAGGCGCACGCCGATCGTGGCCGCGAACAGGCACATCGGCACGATCAGGATCACCGCGAACGGCAAGGTCCAGCTGCCATATTGCGCGGCCAGCACCAGATAGACGAACAGCACGCAGATCGGGAACACGTAGAGGCCGGCATTGGCGCCGGTCACCTGCTGATAGGACAGGTCGGTCCACTCGAACGAAAAGCCGCTCGGCAATGTCTGGTCGGCGAGCTGCTTGATGGTGTTGAGCGCCGTCGTCGAGCTCACGCCGGGTGCCGGCTCACCCTGCAGTTCGGACGCCGAGTACAGATTGTAGCGCGCGACGCGGTCGGGTCCCGAGACGTCCTTGAAGTCCACGATGCTGCCGAGCATCACCATGTCGCCGGCGACGTTGCGGGTGCGCAGCCTTGCGAGATCGGGGCTGTCTTTCCGGAACGGCAGATCGGCTTGCGCGGTAACGTGATAGGTGCGGCCGAACAGGTTGAAGTCGTTGACATAGGTCGAACCAAAATAGGTCTGGATCGTGTCGTTAATGTTGGCGATCGGCACCCCGAGCTTCTGCGCCTTGACGCGATCAATGTCGACGAACAGCTGCGGCGTGTTCGCGGTGAACGGCGAGAACACCGACGTGAGAGACGGCGATTTGCGCGCGGCTGTCACCAATTCATCGGTCGCGGAAGCCAGCAGTTCGGGTCCGCGCCCCTGCCGGTCCTGGACGCGGATGGTGAAGCCACCACCGGTGCCGATGCCGGGCACGGCCGGCGGCGGAATGACGATGATGAAGGCGCCCTGGATCACCGACAGACGCTTGCGCAATTCGGCCGTGATCGCGTTCGCCGTCAGCCCCTTCTTCAGGCGCGCCTCCGGCTCGTCGAATACCGGGAACAGCGCCGCGGCGTTACCCTGCTGCGTGCGCGTCGCACCGGAGAAGCCGGCGAAAGCCGCGACGCGAACGATGCCCGGCGTATCCAGCGCAATCCGCTCGATCTCGCGCACAACAGCGGTGGTCCGCGCCAGCGACGCGGCGCCCGGCAGCTGCGCCGAGATGATGACGTAGCCGCGGTCCTGCGCCGGAATGAAGCCCTGCGAGGTGGTCGCGAGCAGCCAGCCGGCGCTGCCGATAAGTACGAGGTAGAGCGCAAGCATCACCACCGTATGCCGGATCACAAAGTCGGCCACCGATGCATAGCCGTGCGCGAGCCGGTCAAACACGCGGTTGAACAGCGCGGTGAAGCTGTCCCAGCCGCGCGCGATAATGTTCCAGCGCGCCGGCGGGCGTTTCTCCTCATGCGGCACCAGGATCTGCGAGGCCAGCGCCGGCGACAGCGTCAGCGAGCAGAAGCAGGAGATCGCGGTCGCGACCGCGATGGTGACCGCGAATTGCTGGAAGAACTGCCCGGAAATGCCGCCGAGGAAGGCGGTCGGCACGAACACCGCGCACAGCACGAGCGCGATCGAGACCAGCGCGCCGCCGACCTCCTCCATGGTCTTGAGCGCAGCGTCGCGCCTGCTCATGCCGTGCTCGAGATGCCGCTCGACATTTTCGACCACCACGATGGCGTCGTCGACCACGATGCCGACCGCCAGCACGAGGCCGAACAGCGTCAGATTGTTGATCGAGAAGCCGAGCGCCGCCATCACCGCGAAGGTGCCGACCAGCGACACCGGGATCGCGATGATCGGGATGATCGCAGGCCGCCATCCCTGCAGGAACACCAGCACCACGATGACGACGAGCGCCATGGCCTCGTAGATCGTCTTGATCAGCTCGTGGACCGATTGGGCGATGAATTCGGTCGGGTTGTAGCCGATATTGTAGTCGAGCCCCTTCGGGAAACTCGCCTTCATCCGCTCCATCGTGTCGGAGATGCTCTTGGCGGTGGCGAGCGCGTTCGATCCGGGCCGTTGCGTCACCAGCAGGGCGACCGCGGATTTGCGCAGCAGGAAGCTGTTGGTGGCGTAGGACAGCGCGCCGAGCTCGACGCGGGCGACGTCGCGCAGACGTACCGTGCGGCCGTCGGAGCCGGCCTTCACCACGATGTCCTCGAACTGCCTGATGTCCTTGAGGCGGCCGGTGAAGACGAGGTTCGGCTGGAATGCGCGATCGGCGATCGGCGGCTCGGCGATCTGGCCGCCGGCGATTTGCAGGTTCTGCGCCCGGATCGCCGCCAGCACCTCGGTCGAGGTCAGACCGAGATTGGCGATCCGGTCGGGATCGAGCCACAGCCGCATCGAGTAATCGCGCGCGCCGAACATCTGGATGTCGCCGACGCCATCGAGCCGCAACAGCTGGTCGCGGACCTGCAGCAGCGCGTAGTTGGAGATGTAGAGCTGGTCGAACGTGTCATCGGGCGACAGCATGAACACGACCATCAGGATGTCGGGCGAGTTCTTGCGCGTGGTCACGCCGTTGCGCTGCACCTCTTCGGGCAGCCGCGGCTGCGCGATCGCGACGCGGTTCTGCACCAGCACCTGGGCCTTGTCGAGGTCGGTGCCGAGCTTGAAGGTCGCTGTGATGGTGAGCTGGCCGTTCGACGTCGCCTGGCTGTAGAGATACAGCATGTCCTCGACGCCGTTGATCTCCTGCTCGATCGGCGCGGCGACGGTGTCGGACACGGTCTGCGCCGAGGCGCCCGGATATTGCGTGGTGACGACGACGGTCGGCGGCACCACTTGCGGATATTCCGAGACCGGCAGCGTCGGATAGGCGATCGCGCCGACGATCAGCAGCACGATCGACAGCACCATCGCGAGGATGGGCTGGTTGATGGAGAGCCTGCCGAGATTCATGGTTTGGCACCTGAGGCGGGCTTGTCAGCGGCCGCGGGCTTGTCGCCTGCGGCGGGCTTGGAATCCGCCGGAGCCTGCGCCATCTTCGGCGTCACCTTGGCGCCGACGCGGGCGCGCTGCAGGCCGTCGACGATCACGTGATCCTCCGCCTTGAGGCCTTCGCGGACGACGCGCAAGCCATCGTCGAGCGGCCCGAGCGTGACCGCTCTTGCTTCCACCGTGTTGTCGTCCTTGACCACGAACACGATCTTGCGCGACTGGTCGGTGGCAACAGCGCTGTCCGGGATCAACAGCGCCTCATAGGGCGAGGAGCCGATGATGCGGACGCGGCCGAACTGGCCGGGCAGGACCGACAGATCCTTGTTCGGAATGATCGCGCGGCTGCGCAGCGTCGCGGTCGAGACGTCGAGCCGGTTGTCGAGGAAGTCCATCTTGCCTTCATGCAAGGGCTTGGTCTCGCCGGTCAGCGTCACCTGCACCGGGTTCGCGGTGTCGCGCGAGCTCGGCCGCCTGCCTTCGAACCACAGCTTGCTATTGCGCTGATAGGTCGCCTCGTCGACGTCGAAATAGATGTAGATCGGATCGAGCGACACGATCGAGGTCAGCAGCGTCGCGCCGCCCTCGCTGCCCTGCACGAGATTGCCCGGAGTCACCAGATGCCGGCTGATGCGGCCGGTGATCGGCGCCAGCACATGGGTGAATTCGACGTTGAGCTGCGCGGCCTTCAGCGTGCCCTCGGCCTGGGTCTCGGCGGCGCGTGCCGCCTGCAACGCCTGACGGCGCTGATCGACGACTTGCTCCGAGACCGCGCTGGTCTGCACGAGGTTCAGCCCGCGCTCGAGATCGCGCTTGGCAAGCTCCCCCTTGGCGCGCGCGTCGGCCAGCTGGCCTTCGGCCTGCAGCACGACCGCCTCGAACGGCCGCGGGTCGATAATGTAGAGCAGATCGCCGGCGTGGACGATCGCACCATCCTTGAACTCGACGCTGTTGACGAAGCCGCCGACACGGGCGCGGACCTGAACCTCCTCGATCGCCTCGAAGCGGCCGGTGAACTCGTCCCAGTCGGTGACGGTGCGCTTGACCGGCTGCGCGACGGTCACGGGTGGCGGCGGAGGCGCGGCCTGCGATTGCGCGCTCTTGTTGTCGCAGCCGCCGAGCGCCAGCGCCGCCAGCAGCCCGATCGGCGCAAGGCCAAGCCAAGGCCTGAGCGACAGGCCGCGTGAGGCATGGCGGCGAAGCGAATGACGCTCGACGCCGGTCACCGGAGCCACACGCCCCGTTCTGTCAATCGAACTCAATTCCCTCTCCCCAAGGATCAGTGCAGGACTACGAAAGTCGCAATTAAACTTGCGGTGATTCAACGCGGATGGACCACCGCAATGTCGCGGCAGCGGACGTCACAGATGTAGCCGCTCCCCAGTCTGTTCAAGATGGCCGCCGGATCAAGCGAATAGTTGCGCAATCTGAAAGCCTTACGACGTGATCGCGAAGCCGTGACGACAGGAAGGGACAGATTCACTGGCCTTTCGGGTGAGGAGAGATCACAGACGGCTTGCCGGGAATCAATCCCAAGGCGAATCACCGACACATGTTCGTCACACAACGACAATTCCGCCTGCGGCGCAGAAACTACCGGGGGTCGCACAAGATTAAAAATGGTCGAGTTCCCACACTCTACCTCCCGCTGCATGGCCGAATCGTGGTTAACGGCGCGGTGTCACGTGGACACACATTGACACTCGGAAGCATCGACAATACGGTCGTGGTTGCCAACCGGTAAATTTTCTTGGCCGCCGCGCTTTTCTCGAACATTCATTGGGCTTTTCTCGCGGCGTGAGTGAGTGGAAGCGATTACGTAATGGCAAGCGCATTTGAACTTGCTGATGTCGGGACTCCGCAACCGTCGCGGTGTCCGCATATTGCGAGCGGATCGGTGCGATCTCGGATCGTAAGTAGTCAACCTCAACGTGTGAACTGCTTCACACCTCGTCGTCCCCAAAAATTGTAGTTAGTTGATCGGCTTTCACGCCGATCGCGGGAGTGCTCATGACGACCATACCTGCCTATACAATCGGTGGTTTAACCCGCCCCGAGCTTCATCTCGATCCGAGCGGCAATATCATTCTGGATCCGGCCGCGCAGGCGTTCGTCAATACGTATGGTCTGCAATATCTTTACCTGGGTTGTCCTCCCGGCACGCCGTGGCCGCCCGTGCCCGGCTTCCTGTCGCCTCCGACCGACGCCAATGCCGGCGCCAACACGGTTGTTGAGGGCGCCGCAGCCAATACATCGGTCGGCATCACCGCGCAATCCACCAGCCTGATCGGTCTTCCGGTCACCTATTCGCTGGCGTCCGATTCCTCGCATGGCGGCTTCAAGGTCGATCCGAATACCGGCGTCGTGTCGATTGCCGATCCCTCCAAGGTCGATTTCGAGAGCTCCGGCGGCAGCTACGTTGTCAATGTGCAGGCGACCGACGGTATCTTCGTCTCGTCGCAGAGCTTCACGATCGCGGTCAGCAATGCGCCGCCCTCGACACCGACCGACGGCAACGCCACCGCCAACGCCGTCAACGAGGGCGCCGCGGTCAACACCTCGGTCGGCATCACCGCGTCGTCGGCCGACGTCAACGGCCCCGGCGTCACCTACTCACTGACATCGGATTCCTCCAATGGCGGCTTCAAGATCGATCCCACCACCGGCATCGTCACCGTCGCCAATTCCGCCAAGATCGACTTCGAGACCGCGCCGGGCCACGCCTACACCATCACGGTCCAGGCCAGCGACGGCCATGGCGGCGTCAGCTCGCAGAGCTTCACGATCAACGTCAACGACGTGGCGGTCAGCACCCCGGTCGACATTAATGCCGCCGCCAACAGCGTCGTCGAAGGCGCTGCCGTCAATACGCTGGTCGGCATCACCGCCTCCGCGGTCGATCCGAACGGCCCCGCAACCACCTATTCGCTGACCGGCGACACCTCCGGCGGCGGCTTCACCATCAATGCCACGACGGGTGTCGTCACCGTCGCCGATCCGAACAAGCTCGATTACGAGAGCGCGCCGGGCCACGCCTACACCATCACGGTGCAGGCGACGAGTGGCGCGACCACGACGACGCAAACCTTCACGATCGGCGTGACCGACGCCCCGCCGTCGGCTCCCACCGACTCTGACGCCGCGACCAACACAGTGGTCGAAGGCGCCGCCATCGGCACCGCCGTCGGCATCACCGCGCACGCCACCGACATCAATGGCGGCACCGTGACCTATTCGCTGGTCGGCGATGCCCACGGCCTCACCATCAACGCCGCGACCGGCGTCGTCACCGTCGCCGATCCCACCAAGGTCGATTTCGAAACCGCGCCCGGCCACGCCTACACGATCACCGCGCAGGCCAGCGACGGCACGCAGACCAGCACGCAGACCTTTACCGTCAACGTCACCGACGTTGCGCCGTCGGCCCCGGTCGACAGCAATGCTGCCGCGAATACCGTCGTCGAAGGTGCGGCCGTCGGCACCACGGTCGGCGTCACCGCATCCTCGACCGACATCAACGGCCCGGCGGTAACCTATTCGCTGACCGGCGACAGCTCCGGCGGCGGCTTCACCATCAACGCGACAACAGGCGTCATCACCGTCGCCGACCCGAGCAAGCTCGATTACGAAAGCGCGCCCGGCCACGCCTATACCGTTACCGCGCAGGCCAGCGACGGCACCCTTGCGACCTCGCAGACCTTCACCATCGCCGTCACCGAAGCCCCGCCCTCGACCCCGGTCGACAGCGACGCCAGCGCCAATGCGATCGCCGAAGGCGCCGCCAACGGCTCGACCGTCGGTGTCACGGCGTCGTCGATCGACGTCAACGGCCCGCCGGTGACCTATGCGCTGATCGGCGACACCTCCGGCGGCGGCTTCACCATCGACGCGACAACCGGCGTCATCACCGTCGCGGATAGCACCAAGGTCGATTACGAGAGCAGCGGTCCGACCCATTCCTATACCGTCACCGCGCAGGCCAGCGACGGCACGACGGCGAGTTCGCAAACCTTTACGATCGCCGTCACCGACGTCGCGCCGTCGACCCCGGTCGACTCCGACGCCGGCGCCAACACCGTCATTGAAGGCGCAGCCAACGGCTCGACCGTCGGTATCACCGCGTCGGCGACCGACATCAACGGTCCGGCCGTGACCTGGTCGCTGATCGGCGACAGCTCCGGCGGCGGCTTCACCATCAATGCCGCAACCGGCGTCGTCACGGTCGCCGATTCGAGCAAGCTCGATTTCGAAAGCTCGGGCGGCAGCTACACCGTCACCACGCAAGCCAGCGACGGCACGCTAGCGAGCTCGCAGACCTTCACCATCAACATCGCGGATGTTGCGCCATCGACGCCGGTCGACGGCGACGCCGCCGCCAACAGCGTTGTCGAAGGCGCGGCCGCCGGCACTGCGGTCGGCATCACCGCGCATGCGACCGACGTCAACGGCCCGGCCGTGACCTGGTCGCTGATCGGCGACACCTCCGGCGGCGGCTTCACCATCGACCCGACGACCGGCGTCATCACCGTCGCCGACCCGACCAAGATCGATTATGAGGGCAGCGGCCCGACCCATTCTTATACGGTGACCGCGCAGGCCAGCGACGGAACGCTGGCGAGCTCGCAGAGCTTCACCATCGCCGTCAACGACGCCGCACCGTCGACCCCGGTCGATGCCGACGCCGGCACCAACACGATCGCCGAAGGCGCTGCCAACGGCTCGACCGTCGGCATCACCGCGGCGGCAACCGACGTCAACGGCCCAACCGTGACCTGGTCGCTGATCGGCGACACCTCCGGCGGTGGCTTCACCATCAATGCGACGACGGGCGTCATCACCGTCGCGGACAGCTCCAAGATCGATTACGAAAGCCCGGCCGGACACGCCTACACCGTCACCGCGCAGGCCAGCGACGGTTTGCTCACGAGTTCGCAGACCTTCACCATCGCCGTCACCGACGTCGCGCCGTCGACCCCGGTCGATGCCGACGCCGGCGCCAACCGCGTTGCGGTCAACGCACCGGTCGGCGCGGGAACCAGCGTCACGGCATCCTCGACGGACGTCAACGGCCCCGCCGTGACCTATTCGCTGGTCGGCGACACTTCCGGCGGCGGCTTCACCATCGATGCGACCACCGGCAAGATCACGGTCGCCGATCCCAGCAAGATCAACATTGCCGACCCGTCCTATGACGTCACGGTCGATGCGAGCGACGGTACGCTGCACAGCCAGCAGACCTTCACCATCGCCGTCGTGGTCGACCAGGCGCCGGTCGTCACCCGCCGGCCACACGCTGAACTACACCGAGAACCAGGCCGCGACCGTGATCGATTCGGCGATCACCGTCACCGACGGCGATGACGCCAATCTGGTGTCCGCGACGGTGCAGATCACCGGCAACTATGCCAGCGGCCAGGATGTCCTCGGCTTCACCAACCAGAACGGCATCACCGGCTCGTTCAATGCCGCGACCGGAACGCTGACGCTGACCGGCTCCTCCAGCGTCGCGAACTACCAGGCCGCGCTGGCGTCGGTGACTTACATCAACAGCAGCGACAATCCGTCCGGGCTGGCGCGCACCGTCACCATCACGACCAATGACGGCACGCTCGACAGCTCGCCGGTCACCGACACCATCAACGTCACCCCGGTCAACGACCCGCCCGTCGTCACCGCCGGTCACACCCTCAATTACACCGAGAACCAGGCCGCGACCGCGTTCGACCCGGCGATCATCGTGTCCGACGTCGACAACACTACGCTGACCGGCGCGACGGTGCAGATCACCGGCAACTACGCGAACGGTCAGGACGTCCTCGCCTTTACGTCCCAGAACGGCATCACCGGCTCGTTCAATGCGGGAACCGGCATGCTGACGCTGACAGGCACCGCCAGCGTCGCCGATTATCAGGCGGCGCTCGCCTCGGTGACCTATCAGAACACCAGCGACAACCCGTCGGGCCTGGCGCGCACCGTCACGATCATCGCAAACGACGGCACGGCGACCTCCACGCCGGTCACCGGCACCATCAACGTCACGCCGGTCAACGATCCGCCGGTCACGACCGCCGGCGGCACGCTGAACTACACCGAAAACCAGGCCGCGACCGTGATCGATGCGTCGGTCAACGTGACCGATGTCGACAGCGCCAATATGACCGGCGCGACGGTGCAGATCACCGGCGGCTTCGCCGCCGGCCAGGACGTGCTGGGCTTCGCCGGCCAAAACGGCATCTCCGGATCGTACAACAGCTTGACCGGCGTGCTGACGCTATTTGGCTCCTCCAGCGTCGCCAACTACAAGGCCGCGCTCGATTCCATCACCTACTTCAACTCGAGCGACAATCCGTCCGGCGCGGATCGCACCGTCAGCTTCACCGTCAATGACGGCTCGGCGAATAGCAACACTTCGACCTCGATCATCCACGTCACGCCGGTCAACGACGCGCCGGTCGTGAGCTTCGGGGCCATCACCGGCTTCTCCGAGCCGCCGAACGGCACCCCGGCAGCGAACTCGACGCCGGTCACGATCACGCCGAACCTGACGATCACGGACGCCGAAGGCAATAACCTGACCGATGCGACCTTCGTTCTGAACAATCTGAAGCCGTCGGATGCGCTGTCGATCGCAGGCCACGCCGGCAACAGCGGCGATATCGGCGGCATCCACTTCGAGATCACCAGCACCGCGGGCACCGAAACGATCAGCTTCACCGGCACCGACACGCTTGCGCACTACAATGCGGCGCTGGACCTGATTCAGTTCAACAACACCAGCGAAAACCCCGACACCACCGCGCATTCCTACAGCCTGACCGTGCACGATGACGGCGGCACCGCCAATGGCGGCAGCAACACCGGCACAGGATCGACGACGGGAAGCGTCACCGCCGTGGACGATGGCCCGACCGCGTCGGTGCCGGCGGACAATTCGATCGGAACGGCGTTCTCGCACACCAACCTCGCGATTTCAGGACTTTCGGTCGCCGACATCGATGCCGCCAGCGGCAACGTCACGGCGACGATTGCCTCAAGCCATGCGAACCTGACCTTCAATACCGCCGGGCTCGCCAGCTCCACCAACAACAGCAGCCACACGGTGACGCTGACCGGCACCGTCGCACAGGTCAACACCGCGCTGGCGACCTTGACATACAACAGCGACGACGGCTTCACCGGCTCGGATACCGTCACGCTGAACATCAACGACAACGGCAACACCGGCACCGGCGGGCCGCTCACGTCGGGCGCCCAGACCTTCCACGTCGGCGTCGTCCCGCGCAGGTGTTCTATATCGACAACTCGCCCACGGCGCTGGCCAACAGCGCCAATCTCGGCACCGCGGCCGATCCATACACCTCGATCGCCGCCTACAACGCGGCGAATCCGGCCGGCTCTGGCGACTATGTCGTGCTGAGGTCCGGCACCTATACCGAGGCCAACGGCATCAACCTCGCCAATGGCGTCAACCTGGTCGGCGGCAGTCACTCCCTGACGTTCACCAATCCGGTGACCGGCGCTGTGGTGACCGCGAACACCGCGACCGGCACCGATCCGGTGATCAAGGTGACCGGCGCCGACAACGGCATCGACCTGCTCGGCACCTCGGGCCACAGCATTAGCGGCGTCAGCATCGACACCTCGGCCTCGACCGGCGTGGGCATCAGCGACGACGGCTTCAATGTCGGCACCGTCACGATGTCCGACATCACGGTCAAGACTGCCAGCGGCACCGGCATGAGCTTCACGCATGGCGGCACCATCACGCTGACCGGCACCAACAACTCCATCACGTCAGGCACCGGCACCGCGCTCGATGTCGAGAACACCCAGATCGGCTCGTCCAACCTCATCCTCAAGAGCATCACCTCGAGCGGTGGGTCCAACAACGGCATCATCCTGTCGAATACCGGCACGGCCGCCGGCAATGGCGGCCTGCACATCACCGGCGACGGTTCGACGGCGGGCAGCGGCGGCACCATCGCCAATAAGACCGGCGCCGACGGCAGCACCACGCAGGGCAGCGGCGTCTATCTGAACAACACCAAGGACGTTCAGCTCTCCTACCTGGCGATGCACGACTTCCAGAACTACGGCATCGTCGGCACCAGCGTCACCGGCTTTGCCCTCGGCAACACCACGGTGACCGGCACCAACGGCACCAACGTCGGCGGCATCGGCGAGGGCGACGTCTACTTCACCGGCCTGTCCGGCACGGCGTCGGTAACGAATTCGACCTTCACGGGCGCAGCGCTCGATGCGTTCCACGTCTTCAACAACAGCGGTCAGACACTCAACCGCATCACCATTACCGGCTCGACCTTCGCGACCAATTCGGCGGCCGGAAACAGCTCGGGCGATGCCCTGGTGTTCCAGGCCACCGACGGAACATTCAACGCGACCGTGCAGAATTCGACATTCACGTCGGCGCGCGGCGACCTGTTCCAGCTCGATCTGCACGGCGGCGTCAACTCGGACCTCGTGCTGAACGGAAACAGTTTCTCGAACAACAACCAGAATATCGTCTCGGGCGGCGGCGGCATCACCATCAGCTCCGGCGGGACCGGCGACCACGCCAACCTGACCTTCAACATCGCCAACAATACCATGCGTGATGCCCTCGGCACCGCGCTCGGCATCAGCACGGGATCAGGAGCAAGCTCGTTCAACGGCACGATCGATTCCAACACGATCGGCGTCGCCGGCGTCGCCAACAGCGGCTCCGCCCAGGGCAGTGACATCGGCTTCGTCACGATGGGCGGGGCCAATTCCAGCGTCACGATCACCAACAATCATCTGTATCAGTACAACAACGACGGAATCGAACTGCAGACCGGTGACGCTGCGAACGGCGGCAACGCCCTATTGACCGCGATCGTCATGGGCAACACGGTGTCCAACCCGGGTGCGTTCGGCGCTCATGGCTTCGAACTTAATGCCGGCACGGTCGCGGGCGATGCGCAGAGCGTCTCGCTGACGCTGGGCGGCACCGGCGCCCAGGAAAATCAGTTCCTCGGTTCGGGCGCGACCGGCACCGACATCCGGCTGCGCGATCGGTTTGCCACCACCGTCGGCCTGCACGCGGGCGACGGCACGTCCTACGGCGGCGGCTCCACCGATACCGCCGCGATTTCAGCCTACGTCCTGGCGCACAATACGGTCACCACGGCACCGACCATCAGCGTCACGGCGGGCAGCACCAACGGCTTCGGCTCGTCGCCGCTGATCGCCGCGGATGGCGGCGTGCAGGCCGCCATCGCGACCCCTGGTGAAACCCACCTGACGCAAAGCCAGCTCGACTCGGTCGTCTCGGCGGCCATTACCCAATGGGCAAAGGCTGGCGTGGACGCGGATCAACTGGCCGCGCTGCATGCCGTCACCTTCAGCGTCGCTGATCTCGCCGGCCAGGTCGTCGGCCTGGAAAGCGCCGGCCACATCACGATCGATGCCGACGCCGCCGGCCATGGCTGGTTTGTTGATTCGACACCGTTTGACAATTTTGAGTTCACCCACGCGCTCAATGCTTCCGGCTCCGATCTGCAGACCGATTCGTCGACGGCCGCCGCCGGTCATCTCGATCTATTGACCGCCGTGGTCCATGAATTGGGACACGTGCTCGGCCTCCCCGACCTGACGTCGTCATCCGATGTCAACGACCTGATGTATATCAGTCTCGCCGACGGCGAGCGGCGGCTCCCAATCGCCGCGGATGTCACGCAGGCCAACGTGGGATCGGCGAAGGCGATGCCCATGCAGAGCAACACATCCTCGACTCTGAACCGCGACGGCTTCGACTTCTCGTCGTTCACCCAGACGCCGTCGCAGGCCAGCACGAGCCACGCGGACCCGGCCGCGAACACCCAGACCTGGTCCGATCTGTTCAGCGGGCACGCCAATGCCGGCACCCCATGGTGGGTCGGCCATGAGGCGACGTTTGCCGCCATGGGCGGCACGCCGACCGACAACCACGCCCAGCTGCACCATGACCTGATCGTCTGACCGGGCACCGTATCGACTACACAACGCCTGCCGAAGCGTTCCGGCAGGCTTGCCTCAGATGGATGGGATCCGCGCTTCCGTCGACCCGGCAAACTTCAATCGCCTCATGATGTCCGCTTGGACATGTCCGATTCGTGACAACGGTCCCGTCAGCAGCGATACCGTCTCGTCGCGAACTGCGAATGGCTCGCGCGGCCGCGGAATCGAAAAAATCGCGGAAACCAGACAATCGTTGAGGTTGCACTAGCCGCAAAACACGCTATCGTGCAGACGTTGCACACGCAGCATCATTGCTTCGAATTTTTCACAAATCGTACGACGTATTCGCGGAGGACCGATGGCCGATCCGTTTCTTTCCGAAGTCCGCATGATGTCGTTCGGCTTTGCGCCCAAGGGTTGGGCATTTTGCAACGGCCAACTGCTTCCCATCGCTCAGAATCAGGCACTGTTCTCGTTGCTAGGTACGACCTATGGCGGGGACGGGCGCGTCACTTTTGGCCTGCCCGACCTTCGAGGCCGGGTGCCGATAAGTATGGGCCCCGGCTATACGCTCGGCCAACGCGGCGGCGAGGAGAGCCACACGCTCACGATCAACGAGATGGCGCAGCACAATCATTTGGCCAACGCCACCAACAGCAACGGTAGCCAGCCGCTCGATTCGGGGGCCTATCTCGGTGCCTTCAACAACGGCTACAGCACGTCGACGACCGACATCACCCCGCTCAATCCATTGACCGTGGGCAATGCCGGCGGCGGCCAGGCCCATCAGAACATGCAACCGTTCCTGACGATCAATTTCAGCATTGCCCTCCAGGGCATTTTCCCCTCGCAGAATTGACGAGAAGCGCCGATGTCAGAATCCTATTTAGGCGAAATCCGTATGTTCGGCGGCAGCTTTGCCCCGGTCGGATGGAATTTCTGTGACGGCAGCCTGTTGGCGATCTCCCAGTACGACGCGCTGTTCAATCTGATCGGCACCACCTATGGCGGCGATGGCCAATCCACCTTCGCGGTCCCCGATCTGCGCGGCCGTGTGCCAATCCACACGGGCACCGCCAGCAGCGGCACGACCTATGCCATGGGGCAGACTGGCGGCGTCGAAAACGTGACACTCACGACGCAGACGATCCCGCAGCATTCGCACGCCTTCATCGCCGCGAAGCAGACCGGCACCGCGTCGAACCCGCAGGGAAATATTCTCGATCAGACGACCGGCACAATCGCGATGTATATCGACGGCCAGCCGCCCGACGGGCCCATGGCAGGCGGAATGCTGACGAATACCGGCGGAAACCTGCCGCACAGCAATTTGCAGCCGCTGCTTTGCGTCACCTTCATCATTTCGCTGTCCGGCATTTTCCCGAGCCAGGGCTAGGAGCGCGACACCATGGCCGACCCCTTCGTCGCCGAAATCCGCATCTTTCCGTTCAACTTCGCTCCCAAGGGCTGGGCCTTCTGCAGCGGCCAGATCCTGCCGATCTCGCAGAACACGGCGCTGTTTTCGCTGCTCGGCGTCACCTATGGCGGCAACGGCACCTCGAATTTCGCGCTTCCCAACATGCAGGGCAACGCGCCGCTGGCGCCCGGACAGGGCCCGGGGCTGTCGCTGTATGACCTCGGCGAGACCACCGGCTCCCCCAATGTGACGCTGCTGCAAAACCAGATACCGCAGCACAACCACCCTGTGAACGTCGGTACGCAGGACACGGCCGACGTTCAAGTCCCGAGCCCGACCCGCATCCTCGGCAAATCGGCCAACGCGTTCGCCTACGTGCCCGGGAGCCCGGCGCCAACACTGACGCAGATGAACGCAACCATGATCGGCATGACGGGCGGCAACCTTCCGCACAACAACATGCAACCTTACCTCACGCTGAACTTCTGCATCGCACTGCAGGGCGTCTTCCCGGCGCGAGGCTGAGCTCGTTTTGGCTCTCGACGCGCCAGGCACCATCACGTCCGCCTTCGGCTGGGCGCGCGCGGCCGAAGTCGGTTGCGGCTTTCGCCGCCTGTCGGAGGCGGACCTGCCGTTCCTCGGCCGCCTCTATGCCTCGACGCGCGCCGAGGAACTTGCGCCGGTGCCGTGGAGCGAGGCCGACAAGGCTGCCTTTCTCGAGCAGCAATTCCGCGCCCAGCACGCGCACTACCAGCAGCACTATCCGAACGCCGATTGGCTGGTGATCGCGCGCCAGGGTGAAGACGTCGGCCGGTTCTATCTCGAACGCTGGCCGAGCCAGCACCGCATCATCGACATCGCCTTCCTGCCCGAGCATCGCGGCAGGGGCTACGGCGAAGCGTTGCTGCGCGACGCGATCGACGAGGCGAAGGCCGCCGGCAAGGACGTCTCGATCCACGTCGAGAAGCTCAACCCGGCGATGCGGCTCTACCGGCGGCTCGGCTTCATCACCGAGGAAGACAAGGGCGTTTACGACCTGATGCGCTGGCGGGCGGCAGAGCGTCAGGTGAAGATCGCTTGATAACCATTGCCGTCCGCGACCGGACCGATCGGCACCAGGAACATCTCGATCACGCCCAATGCCGGATGCCGCACCGGATAGATCGCCTGCGGCAGCCACGCGCCCTTCGGGCCCGCGAACAGCAGCGAGAACGCGCCGCCCGGCCGGCCGCTGTTGCCCGCGGGCTCGACCTTGGCGAGCTTCAGCGGCACGACGCAATCCCTCTCCGCCTGCATCGCGAACTCCGCATCCTGATGCGGCGTGAAGTCGTCAATATGCAGTTTCGCGAGATCGACGGTCGATGTCATGCGCACGTCCCTGTTGCTTTCGAGGTGTAACACACGCGGCGATGTTGCCGTCAAGATTTCTGCCGGTCATCCGATTTCGACCTGAAGCTTTCACCGTCATTCCGGGGCGCCCTCTGCTTCCAGGGGGAGGCAAGTAAACGCAAGACTCGGATGCAGCGCGCCGCGAGGATGCGGATGTATGACTCACGCGAGCGCTACATATTCGATGTCGTCCCGGGCAAGCCAACGGGTCGGCGCGAAGCGCCGCCCGATGACAGGCTCCGCGCGACCCGGGACCCATAACCACCGATGCCAATTGTTTAGCCAGCGCTCGGGCCACAGCTCACTTCAACAACGCAACCCTGTGGTTATGGGTCCCTGCTTTCGCAGGGACGACAGCGGAATGGGCGGCGCGACCGTATCAAACCACCGGCCCAGAGCCCTGATGACGGCCCCGATTTCCTCCGCTAACCTCGCCGCAAAGGTCCGCCAGCAAGGCGGACCGTGTTGAGGGAGGACAGGCGCTTGCATCAAGGCCGTGTCGTATTCGGTGCCATGGACGAGGTCGTGTTCGGGCGGCCCGCGCGTGAGGCCATCGTCGAGCAGCTGGACCGGATTGGCGCCGAGCGCGCCTTTCTGATGGTGTCGGGCACGCTGAACCGCGAGACCGACGAGATCGAGAAGGTTCGCGCGGCGCTTGGGCGCCGCTGCGTCGGCACCTTCGACAAGATGCCGGCGCATACGCCGCGCGCCGCGGTGATCGCGGCGGCGGAGCAGGCGCGCGGCGCGAAAGCGGATTTGATCGTCACGATCGGCGGCGGCTCGATCACCGACGGCGCCAAGGCGGTGCAGCTTTGCCTCGCCAACAACGTCACGACGTCCGACGGCATCGAGACGATCCGCACCCATGGCGGCGTCTCGCCCGCGATGAACCCACCGACCGTGCGCCAGATCAGCGTGCCGACCACCATCGCCGGCGGCGAGTTCTCGTCGATCGCCGGCGTCACCAACGAGGCCAAGCGGCAGAAGGAGATGCTGCGCCATCCGCTGGTGATGCCGCGCGCCACCATCCTCGATCCGGAACTGTCGGTGCACACGCCGGAATGGCTGTTCCTGTCGACCGGCATCCGCGCCGTCGACCATTGCGTCGAGGGCATCTGCTCGCGCGAGGCGCATCCTTACGGCGACGCGCAGGCGCTGAAGGGACTGGAGATGCTGGCAGCCGGCCTGCCGCGGGTGAAAGCCGACCCGAAGGATATTTCGGCGCGAATGGATTGCCAGATCGGCACCTGGCTCTCCACCGGCCCGCTCGCCTCGGGTGTGCCGATGGGCGCGAGCCACGGCATCGGCTACGTGCTCGGCGCCGAATTCGACGTGCCGCACGGCTATACCTCGTGCGTGATGCTGCCCGCGGTGATGCGCTGGAACAAGCGCGACAATGCCGACCGGCACGCGCTGGTCGCGGCCGCAATGGGACATGCGGGCGCGGACGCCGGCGACGTGCTCGACCTCTTCATCCGCGACCTCGGCATGCCGCGCAGCCTGCAGGAGGTCCACGTCGGCCCCGAGCATTTCGACCGCATCGCAAAGCAAGCGATGCGAACGCCCTGGGTGCCGCGCAATCCGCGCAAGATCGACGATCCATCCCAGGTTCGCGAGATTCTGGAGATGGCTGCATAGAGCGCTTTCGAGCGAAGTGGGTACCGGTTCGCGTGAAGAAAACGCGTCAAACAAGAACAAGCACGATCAAGGGGGATCTGGAGTTCGATGTATACCGGCAAGCATGCTTACCTGCGCCCGCTGCAACCCGCCTTCATCATGGCCGGGACCGGCGAGACCGTCACCTATCGTGAGCTCGAGGCGCGCTCCAACCGGCTCGCGCATCTGTTCCGCAAGCAGGGGCTGCGTCGGCTCGATCATTATTCGATCTTCATGGAGAACAACAACCGCTACCTCGAGGCCTGCGGCGCCGGCGAGCGCGCCGGGCTCTACTTCACCTGCGTCAACTCCTACCTCACCGCGGGCGAACTCGCCTACATCCTGACCAACAGCCAGTCGCGGATCCTGATCACCTCGAAGCTGAAGCTCGACATCGCGCGCGAGGCGCTGAAGGAGTGCCTGCGGGTCGAGCTCTGCATCGTGGTCGACGGCGAAAGCGAGAGCGATCGCATTGTCGGACTGCGAGAGGCCACCGCAGGCCTGCCGTCAACGCCGATCGCGGACGAATTTGCCGGCACCGCGATGCTGTATTCCTCCGGCACGACCGGCCGGCCCAAGGGCATCGTGCGGCCGCTGCCGGAGCAGCCGCCATCGCAGAACCTGCCGCTGTTCGATTTCCTGACCAAGCTCTGGCACTACCGCGAGGGCATGGTCTACCTCTCGCCGGCGCCGCTCTACCACTCGGCGCCGCAGGCCGCGGTCAATCTCACCATCCGGATGGGCGGCACGGTCGTCATTATGGAGAGCTTCGACCCGGAGCGCTATCTGCAGCTGGTCGAGCAATGGGGCATCACCCACAGCCAGCTGGTGCCGACCATGTTCTCGCGCCTGCTGAAACTGCCCGAGGAGGTTCGCGCCCGCTACGATCTGTCGACCCTCGAGATCGCGATCCATGCCGCCGCGCCCTGCCCGGCGCTGGTCAAGGACGACATGATCAAATGGTGGGGCCCCATCATCCACGAATATTACGGCGCGACCGAGGGGCTCGGCTTCACCGCCTGCAACAGCGAGGAGTGGCTCGCGCATCGCGGCACCGTCGGCAGGGTCCTGCTCGGCGATCTGTATATCCTCGACGAGAACATGCAGCCTTGCCCCAAGGGAACGCCGGGCACCGTGTGGTTCAAGACCGCCACGCCATTCGAATATTTCAACGACCCCGCCAAGACCGGCGAGGCGCGCTCGGCCGACGGCAGCATGAGCACGGTCGGCGACGTCGGCTATGTCGACGACGAGAACTTCCTCTATCTCACCGACCGCGCCACCTTCATGATCATCTCCGGCGGCGTGAACATCTATCCGCAGGAATGCGAGAACCTCCTGATCACCCATCCCAAGGTCGCCGACGCCGCGGTGTTCGGCGTGCCCAATGTCGATCTCGGCGAGGAAGTGAAGGCGGTGGTGCAGCCGGTCGACGGCATCGCGCCGGGGCCGGAGCTTGCCGAGGAACTGATCGCATTCTGCGCCGGCTCGCTGTCGCGCCAGAAGGTGCCGCGCTCGGTGGATTTCGAAGCCGAGCTGCCGCGGCTGCCGACCGGCAAACTCTACAAGCGCCTGCTGCGTGACCGCTATTGGGGCAACAAGACCTCGCGGATCGTGTGAGCGGCGGTGCGGCATCCGGACTGATGCTGCCAACCAAGCCGACGGACGCAACGGACTCGCCGGTCGCGCGGATTTCGCGCTATGCTCCGGGATCGTAAGCCAGCTTCGCCGGAGGCCGCCATGCCATTGCCCCAGCCGCGCGAGCCGGAGCCGGTGCAGGCCGGAAGGCTCGAATTCACTGCCGCCGAGATCGGTGCACTCGCCCATCTCTATCGTGGCGAGGTCTATCGCAGCACGGTCTGGCGCACCCGTCTCGACAGCTCGACCAACTGGGCGGTGGTCACGACCGGGATCGCGCTGTCGGCGACCTATAGCAGCGCAGAGGCTTCGCCCTTGCCGATGGTCCTGGTCGGACTGCTGGTAACCGTGTTCCTGCTATTCGAGGCGCGGCGCTATCGCTATTTCAACGTCTGGCGCGCCC
The DNA here is from genome assembly GCF_054063995.1 of Bradyrhizobium sp. USDA 4504. Lineage (NCBI taxonomy): Bacteria > Pseudomonadati > Pseudomonadota > Alphaproteobacteria > Hyphomicrobiales > Nitrobacteraceae > Bradyrhizobium > Bradyrhizobium sp. USDA 4504. The sequence continues at coordinate 6,731,239 of NZ_JBSSGV010000001.1, forward strand.
GGGCGCGGTTGCTCGAAACCGACTTCTACGCGCCGATGATCCGCGGCGAGGGCCCCACACCGAACGCAGCCTGGACCGACCTGCTCGCCAACGACTACCGCCGCCCCAGCTATCACATCAGCTATGTCAGAGCGATCGGCCGGCGCCTGCGACGGACTTATGGCTGGATCTTCGCGATCCAGGCCATCGCCTATTACGGCAAGCTGGCGATCCACCCGCTGCCGCTGACCACGATGAGCGCGATCTTGGACCGCGCTTCGATCGGTCCGATTCCCGGAACCATCGTGATTCTGGCCGGTGTCGCCTTCCATTCCAGCTGGGCGCTGTTCGCCTTCGTCACACATCGCATCGAGGTCGCGGACCGGCGCACGCGGCACAATCTGATCGCAATGGGCTGAGGCGCCGCGGGCCGCGTTGCCGATCGCGGGCTTTTCCCCTAACCTCGCCGCAACAACAAAGAAAAGGGAGGACTTGCGATGGAAGTGATCCCACTGCGTCCGGGATTCGGTGCCGAGCTGCGCGGCGTCACGCTGTCAGACGTTGCCGCCAGCGATGCCGCCTATGCGGCGGTGCGCGCGGCGTTCGAGGAACATTCGGTGCTGGTGTTCCGCCGCCAGGAGGTCAGCAACGACACCCAGCTCGCCTTCTCGCGCCGGTTCGGTCCGCCCGAGGTGACCAAGGTCGGTTCGATGGGCACCGGTTCGCATTTCGTGATCCTCTCGACCTTCGGGCCCGACGGCAAGGTGGTTCCATCCGATCACCGGCAGCAGCTGCGCGCCAGGGCCAACCAGCTCTGGCACACCGACTCTTCCTTCAAGCAGGTGCCGGCGCTGACCTCGATCCTGTCGGCGCGCATCATTCCTGAACATGGCGGCGAGACCGAATTCGTCTCGATGCGGCTTGCCTTCGAGCGGCTCGACAAGGACGCGGCAAGTCGGCTGGAGAACGCGTTCGCCTGGCACTCCTACGCGCATTCGCGCAGCAAGGTGGCCACCGGCCTCGCAACGACTGAAGAAGTCGACGCGCTGCCGCCGGTATGCTGGCGGATGGTCTGGCGCAATCCCGTCAACGGCCGCGGCGCGCTGTATCTTGCCTCCCATGCCTATGGCGTCGAGGGCATGGATACCGAGGCCGGCAGGGCGCTGATCGAGCAATTGACCGAAGCCGCGACCGCGCCCGGCGTCAGCTATCTGCATCAATGGAAGCAGGGCGACGTCGTGATGTGGGACAACCGCGCCACCATGCATCGCGGCCGCCCCTGGCCGGCGCATGAGGGCCGCCTGATGATTCGCACCACGATCTCGGCGACCGAGGCCGATGGCGTCGCCAACATGCACCTGCCTTCGCCGCAGGCGGCGGAGTGAGGTGAATGCGAATGTTTCCCCGTCATCCTGAGGTGCGAGCGGAGCGAGCCTCGAAGGATGCACGGCCACCAGCTGGGCCGTCGATCCTTGGAGACGCGCTTCGCGCTCCTCAGGATGACGGAGAGCGTGTGCAGTGCGCGGCTTACATCGGCGACATACTGTCGCTGATTGCAGCCCGCTTCACGCCGCACACATCGGCATCGGCAACCGAATTCAAACGGAGTTTCGCCGCTGCATAGCAAAACGACGCAGGTTCCCCGCAATCACAGCCATTATTCCCGATCCGTGGAAATTTTAATGTTGTGGGGTCATCCGAATTGCCAATCCCCGCGCGATCCTCGCTGGTTGCCCGACAGCCTCACCGTGGTATCGTCGATGCCAATCGGCCATTGAGACCGAAATGTGGGAGGGGACCATGCGGAGCGTGCAAGCGCTGGCCGTCGCGGTGTTGTCTGTGCTGATCATCAGCGACGTTTCACGCGCAGCCGAGCCGAAACCGGGCGGCATCTTCAGGATCTATCACCGCGACAGCCCCGGCAGCGCCTCGATCCACGAGGGCGCGACCTATTCGCTGAACGTTCCGTTCATGCCGATCTTCAACAATCTCGTCATCTTCGACCAGCACATCGCCCAGAACAGCACCAGCACGATCCGGCCCGAGCTTGCGGAAAGCTGGGCCTGGAGCGGCGACAACAAGACGCTGACCTTCAAGCTGCGCAAGGACGTGAAATGGCACGACGGCAAGCCGTTCACCGCGGCCGACGTCAAATGCACCTTCGACATGCTGATGGGCAAGTCGCAGCAGAAGTTCCGGCAGAACCCGCGCAAGTCCTGGTACGAGCAAGTCGAAGAGGTCACGACCAACGGCGACCATGAGGCGTCGTTCAAGCTGAAGCGGCCGCAGCCGGCGCTGCTGTCGCTGCTCGCCTCGGGCTACTCGCCGGTCTATCCCTGCCATGTGTCGCCGGCCGAGATGCGCACCAAGCCGGTCGGCACCGGCCCGTTCAAGTTCGTCGAGTTCAAGGCCAACGAATCGATCAAGCTCACCAAGAACCCGGATTACTTCAAGAAGGGCCTACCTTATCTTGACGGTATCGAGTTCACCATCATCCCGAACCGCTCGACCGCAATCCTCGGCTTCGTCTCCGGCAAGTTCGACATGACGTTCCCGACCGAGGTCTCGATCCCGCTGCTCAAGGACGTCAAGTCGCAGGCGGCCAATGCGGTCTGCATGGTGGAACCGAACAACGTCTCCACCAACATCATCATCAATTCGACCGCGCCGCCGTTCGACAATCTCGACATCCGCCGCGCGCTGGCGCTGGCGCTCGACCGCAAGGCGTTCATCCAGATCATGTTCGAAGGCCAGGGCGACATCGGCGGTACCATGGAGCCGGCGCCGGACGGGCTGTGGGCGATGCCGAAGGACATGCTGGAGCAGATCCCCGGCTACGGTCCCGACATCGAGAAGAACCGCGAGGAAGCCCGCAAGCTGATGCAGAAGGCGGGCTATGGCCCGGACAAGCACCTGCAGATCAAGGTCTCGACCCGCAACATCGCGGTCTATCGCGATCCCGCGATCATCCTGATCGACCAGATCAAGAGCATCTACATCGACGCCGAGCTCGACGTCGTCGACACCGCGCAATGGTTCCCGAAGATCGCCCGCAAGGACTATTCGCTCGGTCTCAACCTCACCGGCAATGCCGTCGACGAGCCCGACCAGTCGTTCTACGAGAACTACGCCTGCGGCTCGGAGCGGAACTACACCAACTACTGCAACAAGGAGATCGAGAAGCTGTTCGACCAGCAGTCGGAAGAGACCAACGTCGACAAGCGCAAGAAGCTGGTCTGGGAGATCGACAAGAAGCTGCAGGAAGACGTCGCGCGTCCGATCATCTTCCATGCCCGCACCGGCACTTGCTGGCAGCCTTACGTGAAGAATGTCACGATCATGTCCAACAGCTCCTATAACGGCTATCGTTACGAAGACGTCTGGCTGGACAAGTAGGCGTAGCGTTTTCGGGCGAAGTGGATACCGGTTCGCGCAAAGAAAGCGCGTCGGAAGACAAGACACAGGCGGGATCAAGGAGAGAGCCAGGGTGTTTGCCTATATCGTGCGGCGGCTGTTCCTGATGCTGGTGACCCTGTTCGGGATCTCGGTCATCATCTTCGTGCTGCTGCGCGTCGTTCCCGGCAACATCGTCGACATCCTGTTCGACGCCGCGGGCTTCGTCGACCCCGCCGACAAGGCCAATCTCGAGCGCGAGCTCGGGTTGAGCCAGCCGATCGTGATCCAGTATCTGCACTGGATCGGCGGCCTGCTGCACGGCGATCTCGGCTATTCCTACGTTTCGGAAAAGCCGGCGCTGGAGGAAATCCTGCCGCGGATTCCGATCACGGCGCGGCTCGCCGGGTTGGCGCTATTGTTCTCCGCCTCGATCGGTATTCCGCTCGGTGTCATCAGCGCCGTCCACCAGGGCTCACGGCTCGATTATGCGCTGCGCGTCGTCAGCCTCAGCGGCCTGTCGCTGCCGTCTTTCTGGCTCGGCCTCTTGGTCTTGATGGCCTCGGTCTCGCTGTTCGGCACCATGCCGATCTTCAATCCGAACCCGAAAACCTGGCTCGAGGCGCTGACCATCTATGCGGTGCCGGCGATGGCGGTGGGCTTCCGCAGCGCGGCACTCACCATGCGCATCACCCGCTCCTCGATGCTGGAGATCCTGCGCCAGGACTATATCCGCACCGCGCGCGCCAAGGGCGCCTCCGAGGCCTCCGTGAACTATCACCACGCGCTGAAGAACGCGGTGCTGCCGGTCATCACCGTGATCGGCATCGAGGCCGCGTTCCTGATCGGCGGCCTGATTGTCACCGAGACCGTGTTCAACATCCCTGGCATCGCCCGCTTCCTGGTCGAGGCGCTGCGCTGGCGCGACTACCCGATCGTGCAGAACCTCGTGATGTTCATCGCCGTCGTCGTGGTGGTGGTGAACTTCATCGTCGACATGCTTTATGCGGCAATCGACCCACGTATCCGGTTTGGAGAGTGACATGACAGGATTGGTCGAAGGCCGAGTCCAACTCTTACCTCGCCCCGCTTGCGGGGAGAGGTCGGATCGCATCGCAGATGCGATCCGGGTGAGGGGGGCTCACCGCGAATCCAACGCCCACCGCGCTTGCGGAGAGCCCCCCTCACCCCAACCCTCTCCCCGCAAGCGGGGAGAGGGAGAAGACCGTTCTGCAATCATCAGGCGAAGAAGCTGACACGTGGCGACGATCAATTTCGACAGCGAATTGCGACGTGCCGGGGCCAACGCCACCGGTGGCTGGGGACGGTTTGCGTTCCTCGCGCAGCGCCATGTGCTCGGCACGATCGGCCTCGTCATCATGCTGCTGTTCGTGCTGACCGCGATCTTCGCGAACGTCATCAGCCGCTACGATCCGCTCAGCGTCGATTCCGCGCACCGGCTGGCTGCGCCGTCCGCGCTGCACTGGTTCGGCACTGACTCCTTCGGCCGCGACGTCTGGAGCCGCATCATCCATGGCGCCCGGATCTCGCTTGCGGTCGGCATCGGCTCGACGACGCTCGGCGCCACGCTCGGCGTGATCGTCGGCCTTGCCTCCGGCTATCTCTCCGGCTGGGTTGACCTCGTGTTCCAGCGGGTGACCGACATCCTGCAGTCGCTGCCGCTCTTGGTGCTCGCACTCGTCATGACCGCGGCGCTCGGTCCCTCGCTGCCGAACGTGATCCTGGCGATCGCAATTCCCCTGATCCCGACGGTCGCGCGCGTGATCCGCGCCAACACGCTGGCGCTGCGCGAGCAGCCGTTCGTCGAGGCCGCCAAATCGATCGGCATGAGCGAGATGCGGATCGCGCTGCGCCACGTGCTGCCCAACACCATCGCGCCGCTGATCGTGCTCGCCACCGCGCAACTCGGCTCAACCATCCTGACCGAAGCGTCGCTGTCGTTCCTTGGCCTCGGCATCCCCGAGCCTTATCCGTCCTGGGGTCGCATGCTGTCCGAATCCGCCGCCGAATATGTCCGCACCGCGCCGTGGCTGGTGATCTTCCCCGGCATTGCGATCAGCCTTGCGGTGTTCGGCACCAATCTGTTCGGCGACGCGTTGCGCGACATTCTCGATCCGAGGCAGCGCGGCTGATGAGCGAGGCCAAGACGCTCGATACGATTCTCGACGTGAAGAACCTGCAAACGGTGTTCTTCACCAACTCCGGCCTGTTCCGCGCGGTCGACGACGTCTCGTTCTCGGTCCGCCGCGGCGAGACGCTGGCGATCGTCGGCGAGTCCGGCTGCGGCAAGAGCGTCAGCGCGCTGTCGATCATGCGGCTGGTGCCCGATCCGCCCGGCCGCATCGTCGGCGGCTCGGTGACGCTCGAGGGCACCGATCTGCTGAAGCTCGACGATGCCGCGATGCGCGACATCAGGGGCAACCGCATCTCGATGATCTTCCAGGAGCCGATGACCTCGCTCAATCCGGTGATGCGGATCGGCGACCAGATCATTGAGGCGGTGCGGCTGCACCAGAAGGTCAGCAGCAAGGAGGCCTGGAAGCAGGCGGTCGACATGCTGCGGCTGGTGCGGATTCCAGAGCCGGAGCGCCGCGCGCAGGAATATCCGCATCAGCTGTCCGGCGGCATGCGCCAGCGCGCGATGATTGCGATGGCGCTGGCGTGCCGGCCGGCGCTCCTGATCGCGGACGAACCGACCACGGCGCTCGACGTCACCATCCAGGCGCAGATCCTGGCGCTGATTGTCGATCTGCAAAAGCGGCTCGGCACCGGGCTGATCCTGATCACCCACGACCTCGGCGTCGTCGCGCAAACCGCGCAGCGCGTGATCGTGATGTATGCCGGCAAGAAGGTCGAGGAGGCGACGGTCGAAGCTTTGTTCGAGACGCCGCTGCACCCCTACACCCGCGGACTGATGGCCTCGATGCCGGCGGTGATCGCGCTCGGCGCGAAGACCGATGCGCGGCTGACCGAAATCCCCGGCATGGTGCCGTCGCTGACCAAGCTGCCGCCCGGCTGCGCCTTCGCGCCGCGCTGCAAGCTGGCGGTCGACCGCTGCCGTCAGGAATATCCGCCGCTCGACGAGATCAAGAGCAATCACTGGGCCGCGTGCTGGCGCGCCGGCGAGATGGCGGAGGCGTCATGACCGAACAGCGCCCGCTACTCGAGGTGACCGACCTCGTCAAGCACTACGCGGTGCGCGGCGGTGTGCTGCGCCGGCAGGTCGGCACCGTGCATGCGGTCGACGGCGTTAGCTTCGCGCTCGGCGCCGGCGAGACGCTCGGCCTGGTCGGCGAATCCGGCTGCGGCAAGTCGACGGTGGCGCGCACGGTGCTGCGGCTGGTCGAGCCGACCAGCGGCGCCATCAAGCTGGATGGCGAGGACATCGCGCCGCTCAGCAAGACGGCGCTGCGGCCGTACCGGCGCTCGATGCAGATCGTGTTCCAGGATCCGTTCGCCTCGCTCAACCCGCGCATGACGGCCGGCGACATCGTCGGCGAGCCCCTCATTGTGCATGGCCTCGCGACCGGGGCGAAGAAGCAGGAGCGCGTCGCGGAACTGTTCCAGCAGGTCGGCCTGCGGCCCGACCAGATGAAGAATTTTCCGCACCAGTTCTCCGGCGGCCAGCGCCAGCGCATCTGCATCGCGCGTGCGCTGTCGCTCGGGCCGCGTCTGATCGTCTGCGACGAGCCGGTGTCCGCGCTCGACGTCTCGATCCAGGCGCAGGTGATCAATCTGCTGATCGACCTGCAGCGCAAGCAGAATTTCTCATACCTGTTCATCGCGCATGATCTGGCGGTCGTCGCCCATATCAGCCACCGCGTCGCGGTGATGTATCTCGGCCGCATCGTCGAGATCGCCGACAAGCACGAGCTGTTCGCCAATCCACGCCATCCCTACACCCAGGCGCTGCTCGCCTCGGTGCCGATCGCCGACCCGAAGGCGAAACGCACCGCGCCCCTGATCGACGGCGATGTCCCGAGCCCGATCAATCCACCTTCAGGCTGCGCCTTCCACACCCGCTGCCGTTACGCGATGGATCGCTGCAAGAGCGAACGCCCGGCGCTGGAGGCGGCCGGCCCGGCGCATCAGGTCGCCTGCTGGCTGAATGACGGGACCGGGCAAGCGGCCTCATAAATGTCGTCCCGGCGAAGGCCGGGACCCATTACCCCGAATGCCCGTTGATTTGCCAAACTGGGGCCACAGCTTGCTCCAACAACATACAGCGGTGGTTATGGGTCCCGGCCTTCGCCGGGACGACAGTCTTTATGCCGCCGCCTCGATCTCCACCACGATCTTCCCCGTCGTCACCTGCTCCCCCTCGGCGACATCGATCGACGATACCGTGCCCGCGACGCCGGCGGTGTGGACGTGCTCCATCTTCATCGCTTCCAGCGTCATCACCGGCTGGCCGGCCGCGACCTTGTCGCCCGGCTTCACCAGCACCGCGACGACCCGGCCGTTCATGGCGACGCGGACCTTGCCGTCACTGCCGGCCGCCGTCGCGCTTTCCGGCGGCGCGAGGGTGAGATCGCGCACCGACAGCGTGACGCCGCGATGCAGGATATAGAGCCGGTCGCCATCGCGCAGGAATTGGGCATGCTCCATCACCCCATCGTGGTGGAAGCGGATGCTGTCCCGGCTGAGCTCGTCGATCACGAAGCTGAAGCGATCGCCGTTGCGGGTCGCGATGTAGCTGCCGTCGCGCTCGCGGACAATCTCGATCTCCTGCACGCCGTGGCCGAGATCAATCCGCAGGCCGAGCGGGAATGTCGCTGCGAGCGACCGGCCGCGCCGCCATGGCGGGGCGTGCGGATTGGTGACGTAGAGCAGCAGCGCCGCAAGCGCGAGGTCGCTGCCGCGATCCGGCCGCGGCGCCAACAGCGCGTCGCGGTTGTCGCCGATGAAGGCCGTGGTCGCCTCGCCTCTAGCAAAGACAGGGTAGCGCAGGCAGTCGATCAGGAAGCCCTGGTTGGTGGTGACGCCGAAGGCCGTGACCTGCTCCAGGGCACAGATCAGCTTGCCGCGCGCCTCCTCGCGGGTCGTGCCATGGCTGATAACCTTGGCGATCATCGAATCATAGAACGGCGGAATCTCCGAGCCGGACTGCAGCGCGTGCTCGACGCGGATACCGTCGGGCATCTGCCACCGCGCCATCGTACCGGACTGCGGCATGAAATCGTGCGCAGCATCCTCCGAGCAGAGCCGCACCTCGATGGCATGGCCGGAGAACTTGACGTCCTCCTGGGTCAAGCCGAGCGGCGCGCCACTGGCGACGCGCAGCTGCAATTCGACCAGATCGAGCCCGGTGATCGCCTCGGTGACGGGATGTTCGACCTGCAGCCGCGTGTTCATCTCCATGAAGTAGAAATTGCCGGCGCGATCGAGCAAAAATTCCAGCGTGCCGGCGCCCTCGTAGCCGATCGCCTTGACCGCCTGCACCGCGACCGCGCCCATCCGCGCGCGCAGCTCCGACGTCACCGCCGGCGACGGCGCCTCCTCGACCAGCTTCTGGTGCCGCCGCTGCACCGAGCAATCGCGCTCGCCGAGATGGATGGCGTTGCCATGGCGGTCGCCGAACACCTGGATCTCGATGTGGCGGGGATTGACGATCGCGCGCTCCAGAATGACGGTCGGATCGCCGAACGCACCCTGCGCCTCCGATCGCGCGCTGCGCAGCGCGTCGGGAAATGCCGCCGCGTCCTCGACCAGCCGCATGCCTCGGCCGCCGCCGCCGGCGACCGCCTTGATCATGACCGGAAAACCAATGGCCCTGGCTTCCGCCAGCATCACGGCATCGCTCTGGTCGGCCCCCTGATAGCCGGGCACGCAGGGCACGCCGGCCCGCTGCATGATCTCCTTGGCGCCGGCCTTGTTGCCCATCGCAAGGATCGCCTCCGGCGACGGACCGATGAACACCAGACCCGCATCGCGGCAGGCCCGCGCGAAATCCTCGTTCTCGGCGAGGAAGCCATAGCCGGGATGCACCGCGCCGGCGCCGCTCGCCTTGGCCGCGGCGATGATCGCGTCGATCTTCAGATAGGATTGCGCCGGCAGCGCCTCGCCGATCCGCACCGCCTGGTCGGCCTCGCGCACATGCAGCGCGTCACGGTCGGCGTCCGAATAGACCGCGACGACGCCATGGCCGAGCCGCCGTGCCGATCGCATGATGCGCAGCGCGATCTCGCCGCGGTTGGCGATCAGGATCTTGAAGAACGGCGTCCGCTTCACGATTGCCCCGCTCATGGCCGCGCCACCGAGAACTGCATGCGCTGCGGGCTGCGGGCCTCGGCCTCGCGGCAGATTGTAAGCACCTCGGCAAGCACCGTCCGCGTGTCGCGCGGATCGATCACTCCGTCGTCGAGCACCCGGGCGCTGGTCGAGAACACGTCCATCTGGCTGTCGAACACCCCGGTGATCTGCGCCTTCATCGCGTCCAGCTTCTCCTTCTCGATCGGCTTGCCGCGCCGCGCGGCGGCGGCCTCAGTCACGATCGCCATGGTTTCGGCGGCCTGCTCGCCGCCCATCACGGCGGTCTTGGCGTTGGGCCAGGAGAAGCAGAAGCGCGGATGGAAGCCGCGGCCGCACATGCCGTAATTGCCGGCGCCGAACGAGGCGCCGCAATACAGCGTGATCTGCGGCACCGTCGCCGAGGTCACCGCCTGGATCATCTTGGAGCCGTGCTTGATCATGCCGGCCTCTTCATAGGCCCGGCCCACCATGTAGCCGGTGGTGTTGTTCATGTAGAGGATCGGTGTGCGCGACTGGCAGCAGGCCTGGATGAAATGCGTCGCCTTGTTGGCGCCGGGCACGTCGAGCGGGCCATTATTGGTGATGATGCCGATCGCCTGGCCCTCGATGCGCGCGTGGCCGCAGACCGTCGCCGGGCCGTAATTGGCGCCGAACTCGGCGAAGTCGGAATCGTCGATGAAGCGCGCAATCGCCTGGCGCATGTCGACGGGGCGCTTGTGATCCATCGGCATGATGCCGAGCAGTTCCTCGGCGTCATAACGTGGCGGCTTGAACGCGGCCGGTTCGGCGGCCGGCCGATCCCAAGAACGATCCCAAGGCAGCTTGGCCATGATGTCGCGCGCGATGCGCAGTGCGTCGCGGTCGTCCTCGGCGAGATAATCGCCGAGACCGGAGATCTGGGTGTGCATCTCGGCGCCGCCGAGCTCCTCTTCGGTCGCGATCTCGCCGGTGGCCGCCTTGAGCAGAGGCGGCCCGGCAAGGAACGCGCGGGTGCGGCCGCGCACCATCACGATGTAGTCGGACAGGCCCGTCTGGTAGGCGCCGCCCGCGGTCGAGGAGCCGTGGGTGACGGTAACGACGGGAAGCCCTGCCGCCGACAGCCGCGCCAGGTTGCGGAAGATGTTGCCGCCACGGACGAAGTCCTCGACACGGTAGCGCAGCAGGTTGGCGCCGGCGCTCTCGACCAGCTGCACATAGGGCAGCTTGTTCTCCAGCGCGAGCTCCTGCACCCGCAGCGTCTTGTCGAGGCCGTAAGGCTGCAATGCGCCCGCGTCGATGCCGGCATCATTGGCGCTGACCATGCAGCGGATGCCGGAGACGAAGCCGATGCCCGCGACCAGTCCGCCGCCGGGCACGCTCTTGTCCGCATCCGCTACGTCGAACATGTAACCGGCGAGCGTCGACAGTTCGAGGAAGGGCGAACCGGGATCGAGCACCAGCGCGACGCGCTCGCGTGGCAATAGCTGGCCGCGCTTGTGGAAGCGGTCCTTTGCCGCGGCGGAGGCTGCGCGCGTCCGCTCCTCCAGGGCGCGCATCCGGGCGATCAGCGCCAGCATGCCGTCGCGATTGCCCTGGAAGGCGGCGCTGCCGGTGGAAATCGTGTTCTCGATGATGGCCACTAGGCGCGCTCCACAAAATGTCCGCTGTATTGCTGCCGCAGCTCGACCTTGCGCAGCTTGCCGGTCGCGGTCATCGGCATCTCCTCGAGGATACGCACCAGCTTCGGCACCTGGAAGCCGCCGAGGTGCTTTCTGCAATGCGCCTCGATGCCGGCCTCGTCAGCCTCCGCGCCGGGTTTCAGCTTGACGAAGGCGGAGACCGCCTCGCCCCATTGCGGATGCGGCAGGCCGACCACGGCGGCGTTCTGCACGGCGGGGTGCGCCAGCAACGTCTCCTCGATCTTGACGGAGGCAACGTTCTCGCCGCCCGACTTGATCATATCCTTCTTGCGGTCGAGGAACAGCACCTCGCCATTGCCGTCGATCAAGGCTAGATCGCCGGTATGGTGCCAACCGGACTTGCGCGCCTCCTCGGTCGATTTGGGGTCCTTGTAGTAGCCCATCATCACGTTGGGCCCGCGATGCACGAGCTCGCCGATCTCGCCGCGCGGCAGCAGATTGCCGTTGTCGTCCATGATCGCGGTCTCATTGACGATCAGCGATTCGCCCCAGTAATTGCCGAAACGGTCGAGCTGTACCTCCGGGCGGGACATCGTCGTCGCCGGATACATCTCGGTCTGGCCGCTGGATAGCACGAAGTTCGGACAGAGATCGGCCATGGCGCGCTCGAGCAGCGGTTTGCCCATCGGCGCCATGGTGTAGATGCAGCAGCGCAGACCCGACAGGTCGTAGTCGCGGCGGCGCGGATGGTCGAGGATCGCCTGATACATCAAGGACAGGCCGACGAACACGGTGAGCTTATCGCGCACGATCGCCTCCATGCACGCGACCGGATCGAAGCCGCGCATCAGCGCCATGCGGCCGCCGACCGAGAGATAGCTGAGCAGCAACACGTGGCCGGCGCAGTGGAACAGCGGAAACTGTCCGGTGATCCCGTCATCGCGCGAGAGCTGCATCTCGATACAATTGCTCATCACGGCCATGACAACGGCGAGGTGACAATGCATCGCGCCCTTCGGCCGCGAGGTCGTGCCTGACGTATAGATGATCATCGCGAGGTCGCGGTCGTTGATCTCGATGTCAGGCTCAATATCGGACTGTCCCTCCAGCAGACCGTTGAACTCCTGCAATCCGGTCTTGCCGGCATTGCCGGTCAGATCGATCGCGATCATCTCCATGCCGCGCGCTTCCAGCGCGGCGCGGCGGTCGGCCTGGGCATGAAGGGCGTCATCGATGATGGCGAAACGCACCTCGGCATGGCCGAGGATGTAGTCCATATCAGCCGGTCCGAGCATGGTGTTGATGGGCACCCAGACCAGCCCGGCGCGGTGAATGCCAAACAGCGCTTTGACGAATTCGACAGAGTTGTTGCAGATGGTCGAAATCTTCTCGCCCGGCTTCAGCCCGCGCTGCACCAGATGATTGGCGAAGCGATTGGCGTCGCGCTCGAGTTCGGTGAAGGTGACCTGCCTGCTGCCGTCGGTCAGCGCGATGCGATCCGGAAACCGCCGCGCGGCGCGCTTCAACAGGTCGCCCATCGCGACCCGGCCGATACGACCCGGCCCGGTGACGCCGCCGGTTGCTGCGAGATTGTGCATGCGTTTCTCCTCCCGGGCTCCGTCATTCCGGGATGCGCGAAGCGCAGACCCGGAATCCAGAGGTGTGGCGCGAGATTCCGGGTTCACGCTTCGCGTGCCCCGGAATGACGGTCAGTGTCGCGTTCCAAAAATCTGCCGCGCCTCGGCCGGGCTCGCGATCTCGCGGCCGGCGCGGCGCGCGCAGGCGGCGAGACCTTCGACGAGCTGCCCGTTCGACGTCACCTTGGTGCCGTCGCCGAGATAGAACGTATCCTCGAGCCCGCTGCGCAGATGGCCGCCGAGGTCGGCGGCGCGCTGGTGCAGCGGCCAGATCTCGGCACGGCCGATCGCGGTGACCTGCCAATGCGCCTCCGGCGCCTTCAGCTTCAGGAGGATCGGCAACAGCTCCGGATCGGCCGGCATGCCCGAGGCGACGCCCATCACGAAATTGTATTCGAGCGGACCGGAATACATCCCGGTCTGCCGGTACATGCCAACGCAACGCACGATGCCGACATCGAAGCACTCGAATTCGGGAATGGTGCCGGCCGCCTTCATCACGTCGAGATAGTCCTGCACCTTCTCGACCGCGTTATCGAACATCATCGGCGGCCAGGCCCAGGTGTTGTCGGCCTTCACCTTCAGATAATTCAGCGAGCCGGCATTGCAGGCGGCGATCTCGGGCCGCGTCTCGCGCACGCAATCGAGCGCGCCCTGGTAGTTCGGGCCAGAGGTGCCGGTGGTGTGGTTGATGATCACGCCGGGGCAGGCCTCGCGGATCGCCTGCTGGATCTCCTTGCTGACGCCGACATCCCACGACGGCAGGTGGCCCTTGTTCGGCTCCTGCTGCCGCAGATGGATGTGCATGATGCTGGCGCCGGCGTTGAACGCGGCCTTGGCCTCGCGCGCCATCTGTTCGGGCGTCACCGGAACGTTGTGCTGCTTCGGGTCGGTAAGCACGCCGTTCAGCGCGCAGGTGATGACGGCCTTGTCGCTCATGGGTCTCTTGTCCGCTTTGCAGCGCACATGCGCTGCTGATTTCGCCATGATGAGAACTTTGCCTTCGCGCCATCTTGCGTTGACTGGCTAAGTGGATGCGGCGACGACACGATCTGCCGCCAGCCGGTTAACACAAGACGCGGCGCCCGTATCACGCCTAACCTTGCTGCCAAGCAGAAGCGGCGCAACAAGCCGGCATCACGGGGAGAACGTCATGGTCTCGATCAACCGGCGCACATGGCTCACCGGCGCGGCAGGCGCGGGACTTGCCGCGGTCGCGGGTCTTAAGCCTTCGCTGGCCGACGACACGCCAGGCGTCACCGCGACCGAGATCAGGATCGGCAGCACCACCTCCCTGAGCGGCCCGGTATCCGCGCTCGGCGTGCAGGCGCGCTGCCAGGAAGCCTATTTCAAGATGCTGAACGAGCAGGGCGGCATCGCCGGCCGGCAGATCAAATACATCTACTACGACGATGCGTTCAACCCGGCGAAGACGGTCGAGCAGGTGCGCCGCCTGATCGAAAGCGACAATGTCGCCTTCCTGTTCAACATGCTCGGTACCGCGCCGAACTCGTCGGTCGTCAAATACATCAACGCCGCCAAGGTGCCGCACTTGTTCCTGTCGGTGAATGGCGACAAATGGGGCGACTACAAGACCTATCCCTGGACCATGGGCTTTGCGCCGAGCGCGCGGACCGAGGCGCAGGTGTTCGTCAAGTATGCACTGAGCCAGAACAAGAACGCGAAATTCGCGGTGCTCTACCAGAACGACGACCTCGGCAAGGATTTCGTCGCCGGAGCCAAGGACGTGCTCGGCGAGCGGTTCGCGACCGCGGCCGTGGTGGCCTCGCACGAGGTTACCGATCCCACGATCGATTCCCAGATCGTTGCGCTGCGCGGCGGCAACCCAGATGTGCTGATCTCCGGCACCACGGCAAAGTTCTGCGCGCAGTCGATCCGCAAGATCTATGAGCTCGGCTGGAAGCCGATGCACTTCATCGCCAGCGGCGCCGCCTCGATCTCCTCGACCATCGCGCCTGTCGGCCTCGACAAGTCGCAGGGCACGATCTCGTCGGCCTATGTCAAGGACGTCGCCGACCCCGCCTGGGCCAATGATCCCGGCGTGAAGAACTTCCTCGCCTTCATGGAGAAGTACTTCCCCGACGGCAATCCGAAGGAAGGCTACAACCTCTACGCCTACACGGTGGCGCAGGTGCTGAAGATCGTGCTCGAGCAGTGCAAGGGCAATTTCACGCGCGACAACATCATGGCGCAGGCCAACAACCTGAAGGACATCGAGGTGCCGACGCTGTTGCCCGGCATCCGCGTCAACACCAGCCCGACCAATCATCACCCGCTGCAGCAGCTTCAGCTGCAACGGATCGAAGGTCCGGGCTGGCTGCGGTTCGGGGAGGTGATCCAGGGCGCGAATTTGTAGCGGAGAACAACCCCAATGTCGTCCCGGCGAAGGCCGGGACCCATAACCACCGCTGCTCATTATTTAACAGCGCGTCTGCCATCCCGCATCACGGATAGATCACGCGGTATGGGTCCCGGCGAAAGCCGGGACGACAGCGGAGGTTACGTCAGCGCGCGCTCGCTCGCGGTTTGCCCGGTGCGGTAGATCGCAAGGTCCCGCGAGCCGGAGAAGATCGCGCGCGGCTTCAAGCCATAGAAGCGACGGATCGAGTGGCTGAAATGCGTGCTATCGGGATAGCCGATATCCTGCGCGAGATGCGCGAGGTTGATGTCCTGGTTGGCGAAGTGCAGCAGATGCCGCGCGCGCTTCCAGGCGCGGAAGGAGCGGAACGAGATCCCGGTCTCCTCCTTGAACAGATGCAGGAAGCGCGAGGGCGATAGCCCGGCCTCGGCGGCGCAGCCTGCCGCGGTCACCGGCTCGCCGGAGAATTGCCCGATGCGGCCGATCGCGCGCACGACACGCGGATCGAGCACGCGCTGCGGCAGCGCGTCGCCGAAGCACATGGTGTCGAACTCGGCATTCGCGATCGCGTCGCGATGCTGCATCTCGGCGAGCGTCGCATAGGCGTTGCGAATGCGATTGGCGAACAGATGGGAGTCCGATCCTTGCAGACGGCGGGCGACGGCTTCGAGCGTGCCGTCGGGCACGCTTTCCGGCTCGATCGCGACGCAGATCGCCGAGCGATATTCGCTGGTGATGGTGTGGCGCAGGTTCGGCATCGTCACCGCGAGTTCGCCATGCGACTCGCGGCCTTCGCTGGTCGACAGATGCAAGCCGTCGCGGATCGCGACATAGACATGGAATGCACCGGGACAGCGCTCGCGCGGGCGTCCGAGCAGCCCGGCATAGAACACCCGTTCCGGCGTGATCAGCATCCGGTGACCGGATTGCTGGCTGGAGCTCTGGCACTTCGCGTCCACGATCGCGTCCATGGCGGTTCCTCCTCGCGCGGCTCTTTGGGCCGCTGCGGCGGAGCTACCATAACGCAAATTCGCACGCTGTCACTGCAACGAAACGTCGTCATTCCGGGGCGATGCGACAGCATCGAACCCGGAATCTCGAGATTCCGGGTCTGGTGCTAACGCACCATCCCGGAATGACGAGCGCTAACGCCGCGCCCGCGGCGCAACGCTCTGTTCCTGACCGGCTTTTTGCTCCGCCGCGACCGCGCGCTGGTAACCGTCGCGCTGCTGCAGCCGCGCCCAATAGGCCGCGACATTCGGCCCGAAATCCTTGGCGAGGCCGATATTGCTGGCGAGACGGAGCGCATAACCGTTGGCGATGTCGGCTGCGGTGAAGCGTTCCGCGCAGAGGAATTCCGACTTCGCGGCGGCGGCCTCGACCGCGCGCAGGCGGCCCAGGAACCATTTTGCATAATCGCCCGAGACCTGCGGGTTGCGCCGCTCCTCCGGCTCAAGCTGGCTGTAGCGGAGCACCAGCGTCTGCGGGAAGGTCAGCGTCGCGTCGGAAAAATACATCCAGTTCAGGAACGCGCCATAGGCCGGCTCGTCGACGCCGACGATCAGCGGCGTCGGGCCGTATTTGGTGCCGAGATAATGGCAGATGCCGGAGGACTCCGTCATCCTGGTCTCGCCATCGATCATGAACGGGATGGTGCCGAGCGGATTGATGCCGAGATATTCCTTGGCGAACACCCGCGGCGGGAACGGCAGCATCTTCAGCTCATAGGCAAGCCCGAGCTCCTCCAGCATCCACAGCGGACGGAACGAGCGCGCGGCGTCGCAGTGATAGAGCGTGATCATCAGGCGTTTCCCTTTTGCTTCAGGCCAGGCAGCGTGCCCATCATCTTGCACAATACCATGAGCATGACCTCGTCGGCGCCGCCGCCGATCGAGGTCAGGCGGCTGTCGCGATAGGCGCGGCTGACCGGCGTCTCGTTGGTGAAACCCATGCCGCCCCAATATTGCAGGCAGGCATCGGTAAGCTCGCGGCCGAGCCGGCCGGCCTTCAGCTTGGCCATGGTCGCGAGCCGCGTCACGTCCTCGCCGGCCACCAGCGCCTCGCCGGCACGATAGATCAGCGAGCGCAGCAGCTCGACCTCGGTCTGCATTTCCGCGAGCTTGAAGTGCACCACCTGATTGTCGAGGATCGAGCCGCCGAACGCCTTGCGGTTGCGAGTGTAGTCGATGGTCTCGTTGATGATGAATTCATGCGCCTTGAGGCAGGCGGCCGCACCCCACAGCCGCTCCTCCTGGAACTGGATCATCTGGTAGGTGAAGCCCTGGCCCTCCTCGCCGATCCGGTTGCGCTTCGGCACCCGGACATTGTCGAAGAAGATCTGCGCCGTATCCGACGAACGCATGCCGAGCTTGTCGAGCTTGCGCGCGATCTGCACGCCCTTTGTCTTCATGGGCACGCAGATCAGCGACTTGTTGCGATGGACCGGGCCGTCGCTGGTGTTGGCGAGCAGGCAGATCCAGTCGGCCTGGGTGCCGTTGGTGATCCACATCTTGCCGCCATTGATGACGTAGTCGTCGCCGTCGGCGCGCGCACTGGTCTTGATCGAGGCGACGTCGGAGCCGGCGCCGGGCTCGGAGACGCCGATGCAGGCGACCTGATCGCCGGCAATCGCCGGGCTGAGGAATTCGCGCCGCACCTCGTCGGAGCCGAACCGCGCCAGCGCCGGCGTCGCCATGTCGGTCTGCACCCCGATCGCCATCGGCACGCCGCCGCAGGTGATGGCGCCTAGCTCCTCGGCCATCATCAGCGCGTAGGAATAATCCAGTCCCTGGCCGCCGAACTCGACCGGCTTGTTGAGGCCGAGGAAGCCAAGATCGCCGAGCTTCTTGAACAGCTCATGCGCCGGGAAGATGTCGGCCTTCTCCCATTCGTCGACATGGGGATTGATCTCGGCCGCGATGAACTTCTGTAGAGCGCGGCGCGGTTCGTCGTGGTCGGCGGTGAAGAGCATGTTCTCGAACTATCCTTTGTCATTCCGGGGCGATGCGAAGCATCGAACCCGGAATCTCGATCCATTACCTCTGGATTCCGGGTTCGCGCTGGCGCGCGCCCCGGAATGACCTTGCCTTCTCACCTCCCCCTGAAAGGGGGAGGTCGGCACGTTCGGCTATGCCGAGCGGGCCGGGTGGGGGTCAAACTAGCAGTCCGACTCGCGGCTTGACCCCCACCCTGCCCTCCCCCTTTCAGGGGGAGGGTTCACAATCCGCCTTTTCGCCGCGACCACATCATCACCTGACGCGATCACAACCCCATCTGCCGGCTCGCGAGGTCCTTCATGATCTCCTCGGTGCCGCCGCCGATGGCGTTGACCTTGACCTCGCGGTAGATACGCTCGACCTTGACGCCGCGCATGAAGCCGGCGCCGCCGAAGATCTGCACCGCCTCGGAGGCGCAATGCGCCATGGTCTGGGTCGCCTGATTCTTCATCATGCAGATCTCGGCGACCGGGCTTTCGCCCTGGCCGAGCCGCCATGCCAGCATTTCCAGCATCGCCTGCGAGACCGCGACCTTCTGTGCCATGTCGACGATCTTGTGCCTGATCACCTGGTGCTGCGCGATCGGCTTGCCGAACGTCTTGCGCTCCTTGGCATAGGCGACCGCCTCGTCGAGGCAGACGCGCGCATAGGCGGTGCAGCTCGCCGCCATGCCCATGCGCTCGCTGTTGAAGTTCTGCATGATGATCTTGAAGCCCTGCCCTTCCTCGCCGATCAGGTTCTCGACCGGCACGCGGCATTCGTCGAAGTGAAGCGTCGCGGTATCCGACGCCCACCAGCCCATCTTCTTCAGCTTGGTGCGGGACAGACCGGGCGTATTGCCTTCGATCAACAGCAGGCTGACGCCGCCGGGACCTTCGCCGCCGGTGCGCACCGCGACCGTCAGATAGTCGGCGCGCATGCCCGAGGTGATGAAGGTCTTCTCGCCGGAGACGACGTAGTGATCGCCGTCGCGCCGCGCCCTGGTGCGCAGGTTCGCGACATCGGAGCCGCCGCTCGGCTCGGTGATCGCGAGCGCGGAGATCTTCTTGCCGGCGAGCACCTCCGGCAGCACCCGCGCCTTGACCTCGGGTCGCGCGGCACGGGCGATCGGCGGCGAACCGATGGTGTGGCTCATCAGGCTCGAGGAGACGCCGCCGGCGCCGGCACGCGCCAGCTCCTGCGAGGCCACGATTCTCATGAACTGGTCGGCGGCGATGCCGCCATATTCTTCCGGGAAGCCGAGGCCGAGTAGCCCGATCGCGGACGCCTTGGCATAGAGCTCGCGCGGAAACTCGCCGTCCTCGTCCCATTGATGGGCATAAGGCTCGATTTCCCTGGCAACAAAGCGCCGCATCACCTCGCGAAAGGCCTCATGCTCGCCGGTGTAGAACGGGTTTGCCATCCGCGTGCTCCGTTGATTCTTCCCTCCGACGATGTCCGGATTTCTCCCGGTTCACTTGCGTCGAGTGGCTGCCATCGGTGCCGACGCCCGGTCCGGCGATTTGCCAGCCACTAAACGCAAGACAGTATCCTTATACGCCCCCTCCACTGCCAATTCATGGCATCAATTGAGCCAGGAACAGGCGGCGCAAGACTGCCGTTCCGGAGGAGGGAAATTTGCCGGTTCGTTACTACGACTGGATCGCGCATCATCGCCGGCGCACGCCGGACAAGATGGCGCTTGTCGATCTCGCCAGCGGACGCCGCTTCAGCTATGCGGAGCTCGACGCCCGCGTGTCGCGGCTCGCGGCCTGGCTGCGCGATGGGCTCAAGGTTGCCAGCGGCGACCGCGTCGCGGTGCTGGCGCTGAACACGACGGATACGCTGGAGGTGCAGTTCGCCTGCTTCCGGATCGGCGCGATCTTTCTGCCGCTCAACACCCGCCTCACCGTTCCCGAGCTGCGCTACATCACCGGCGACGCCGCGCCGAAGGTGATGATCCATGACGACGACCTCGCCGAGACCGCGCT
Organism: Bradyrhizobium sp. USDA 4504; assembly: GCF_054063995.1. Taxonomy (NCBI): domain Bacteria; kingdom Pseudomonadati; phylum Pseudomonadota; class Alphaproteobacteria; order Hyphomicrobiales; family Nitrobacteraceae; genus Bradyrhizobium; species Bradyrhizobium sp. USDA 4504. The sequence continues at coordinate 6,751,486 of NZ_JBSSGV010000001.1, forward strand.
TGCGGTGGCAAAGCTCTGCAATGTCGCTGCGACCGTGAGGCTCGGCCCGGGCGGCGCCTATGAGACCGGCATTGCGGCAGCCGCGCCGCTCGAACGGTTCGAGGAGGTCATGCTCGATGACATCTCGACCATCATGTACACCTCGGGGACGACGGGCCAGCCCAAGGGCGCGATCATCACTCATGGGATGACGTTCTGGAATTGCGTCAATCTCGGCGGCCCCGCCTACATCTCGCCGGCCTCGGTGCTGCTCACGGTGCTGCCGCTGTTCCACACCGGCGGGCTGAATTGCTACACCAACCCGGTGCTGCATGCCGGCGGCACCGTGCTGATCATGCGCGCCTTCGATCCCGGCGAGGCGCTGAAGCTGATCGGCGATCCCTTGCAGGGCATCAACGTGTTCTTCGGCGTGCCCGCGATCTACCAGTTCATGGCGCAGCATCCTTCCTTCGCCACAGCGGATTTCAGCCGCCTCGTGATTGGCGGCGTCGGCGGCGCGCCGATGCCGGTGCCGCTGCTCAAGACCTGGGAGGCGCGCGGCGTCGCGCTGCAGCAGGGCTACGGCATGACCGAGACCTCGCCGGCGGTGATGGTGCTCGACCGCGAGGATGCCGCGCGCAAGGCCGGCTCCTCCGGCAAGCCGGTGCTGCACACCGAGGTCCGCATCGTGCGGCCCGACGGCAGCGACGCCGCGGTCGGCGAGCTCGGCGAACTCTGGGTCAAGGGCCCGAACATCACGCCGGGCTACTGGAACAGGCCGGACGCCAATGCCTCCTCCTTCACCGACGGCTGGCTGCACACCGGCGACGCCACGCGGATCGACGAGGAAGGCTTCTACTACATCGTCGACCGCTGGAAGGACATGTACATCTCGGGCGGCGAGAACGTCTATCCGGCCGAGGTCGAGAGCGTGCTGCATCAATTGGCGGCCGTCGCCGAAGCCGCCGTGATCGGCATCCCCGACGAGCAATGGGGCGAAGTCGGCATGGCGATCATTGCCGTGAAATCCGGCCATTCGCTGACCCCGGCCGAGGTCCACGCGCATTGCCAGGCCAATCTGGCGCGGTTCAAATGCCCGCGCCTGATCGAATTCATCGAGGTCCTGCCGCGAAACGCGACAGGCAAAATTCATAAGCCGACGCTCCGGCAACAATTCAGCCGGCCGAAGCCAACCGATACCGCGGGGTGAGCCAGACGCGCGCCGCGCGTTCCGGAATTCGCCGCGACAAGGATTGCCCCGCTGCCGTCTGCCGGGACCGGCTGCGGGTTCGTTGCGTAAGTCCCCAACCAAGATCAATCGAGGAAATTTCCTTTATGAGAACAACAACACTGTCGCTGCTGGCAACCGCCACGGCGCTCTGCCTGCTCTCCACCCAGGCCGCCTTTGCACAAAAGAAGTATGATACCGGCGCCTCCGACACCGAGATCAAGATCGGCAATGTCGAGGCCTATAGCGGTCCCGCCTCCGCCTACGGCGTCATCGGCAAGACCGAAGAAGCCTATTTCAAGATGATCAACGACCAGGGCGGCATCAACGGCCGCAAGATCAACTGGATCTCCTATGACGACGGCTACTCGCCGCCGAAGACCGTGGAGCAGATCCGCAAGCTGATCGAGAGCGACGAAGTGTTCCTGGTGTTCAACGCGCTGGGCACGCCGACCCAGACCGCGGTGCAGAAGTATCACAACGCCAAGAAGGTGCCGCAGCTGTTCCTCGCCACCGGCGCCAGCAAGTGGAACGATCCGAAGGATTTCCCGTGGACCATGGGTTTCCAGCCGAGCTATCGCGTCGAGGCGCGGATCTTCGGCAAGTACATCCTGAAGGCCAAGCCGGATGCCAAGGTCGCGATCTTCTATGCCAATGACGATTTCGGCAAGGATTACCTGGTCGGCCTGAAGGAGATCCTCGACAAGTCGAGCGTCAAGATCGTCGCCGAAGAGAGCTACGAGACCACCGAACCGTCGATCGACTCCCACATCGTCAAGCTGAAGGACACCGGCGCCGACGTGTTCGTCAACATCTCGACGCCGAAATTCGCGGCGCAGGCGATCAAGAAGATCGCCGAGCTCAACTGGAAGCCGATGCAGGTGATGACCGACGTCTCGATCTCGATCGGCGCGGTGATGAAGCCCGCCGGGCTTGAAGCTTCCGAAGGCGTGCTGTCGGCCGGCTACCTGAAGGACGCGTCCGATCCGCAATGGAAGAATGACGAGGGCATGAAGAAGTTCATGGCCTTCGCCGAGAAGTACATGCCGGGCTCCAACCTCGCCGACGCCAATCTGGTCTATGGCTACGCCGCGGCGCAGACCATGGTGCAGGTGCTGAAGCAGGCCGGCGACAACCTGACACGTGAGAACGTGATGAAGCAGGCCGCGAGCCTGAAGGATTTTGCGCCCGACACGCTGATCCCCGGCATCAGGATCAACACCAGCGCGACCGACTTCGCGCCGGTCGAGCAGCTCAAGATGATGCAGTTCAAGAACGGGCAGTGGGAGCTGTTCGGCGACATCATCAGCGCCGAGACCGGCGGCTAGCGTGACGCGCACCGCCACCAAACATCAGCCATCGCGAAGCCGCCCATCCGGGCGGCTTCGTTTGTTTTGCGAATCGCGGGTGAAGCCAAGCCGAGCGACGCGCAAGCTATCTCACCGTCACCCTGAGGAGCCGCGAAGCGGCGTCTCGAAGGGTCGACGGCCGGGCTCTCTCCCGAGTCGATGCATACGGGCCGTGCATCCTTCGAGGCTCGCCCAGCGGCGCAATCGCGCCGCAAGGCTCGCACCTCAGGATGACGGACCTAACTCTGCCGTTGTCATCCCGGCAAGAAAATCGCGAACGGCTCATCGATCGTTCGACGCAAATGCTCGCGATAGGCGGCGTAGTTCGCGTCATCCGCCGACACCCGGCCGAGGCTGGGCTTGGGCACGTTCTTCACCGGCAGGAACGCGATCGGCGCGGCGACCGGCGTCAGCAGCGAGCCGCGGCCGGCGAGCAGCGTCGTGATGATGCCGTACATCTCGCCGGAATTGCGCGGGCGCGACACCGTGATCACGCGATGCTGGCCGTGCCTGTTGGTCACGAGGTAGACGAAGCCGGATTCATTGGGCACCGCGACTTCGCCGTACTGCGTATAGTCGGCGTCCTGCCGCTCGCCCTCGCGAAAGCCGAGCGACGACGACGCTTCGTCCCAGGTGATCTCCGTCCGATAGGCATAGAGCGCGCCCTGCTCGCCGAACGACGGCCGCACCGTGATGTAGGTCCCTTCGATGCGCGCCACCGCGCGGCGCGAATAGGACCCGAGGCTGTCGGGTGCGATCCCGCCATTGGCGGGTGCGGCCACCGTGATCGTCTCCGGCAGCTTGCGCAAGGACACACCCAGCGCCTGCTCCAGCCGCACGGTGGTCGCAAGCGTGAACGGGCGGCGGCCGCCGAGCACCTTCTCCAGGGTCGAGAGGCTGAGCTTGGCCTGCTCGGCCAGCGTCTGCCGCGAGATGCGGCGGCGCGCGATTTCCTCGCGGATGGTCTCCGCTACCTGCTGGCTCTGCTCGGCGGATAGCTGCTTGTCAGGCGTCGGCATCAAGATTCCTGCCCGGTTCCCCTTGATTCCGCGCAGTCTAGCAGACCGGACAATCCATCACCAAACCGCACAAATCCGCCTCAGCCGGCGGCGGGCCGCGCCGGACGGCGGCCAATCATTGCCGATCATTCTGCTCGCGCCAAAACCGCCGTTCTCCATGATCGCGAGGCAGCGAAAGCCTCGCTCGGGAGTGACGAAAATGACGATTTACGATGCATGTGAGAGCAGCCCGGAGATCCGCCTGTCGCGCAGGATGCGCATTGCGCTGTTCTTTCTGGTGGAAGGTGTGGCCGCGCTGGTGATCGGCTTTGCGGCCTTGTTCGTGAGTTTCGATCCGGTGTGGTCGGCCGAACTGCCGCGACAGGCGGTGCTGCGTCCATCAGATGCGCGCTCCGGCTCGCTGCTGTTCAAGACCGATGACGGCTATCGGGATGCGCTGAGGCTCGGCATTGACGTCGACCTCACCGTGTCGGGTCCGACGGTCCGCGCCCGCGTCACGCAGATCTTCCGCAACCCGACCAAGGACTGGGTGGAGGCGACCTATGTCTATCCGCTGCCGGCGGGCGGCGCGGTCGACACGCTGAAGATGGTGGTCGGCGACCACGTCGTGGTCGGCGACATCAAGGAGCGGCAGCGGGCTCGCGCCATCTATGAGCAGGCCAAGCAGAATGGCCAAAAGGCCGCGCTCACCGAACAGGAGCGGCCCAACATCTTCACCAATTCCGTTGCCAATATCGGCCCCGGCGAAACCGTGCTGGTGCAGATCGAATATCAGGAGCCGGTGCAGCAGAACGGCAGCGAGTTCTCGCTGCGGGTGCCGATGGTGGTCGGCCCGCGCTACAATCCGCGCCCGGTGGTGCAAAGCGTCGATCTCCGCGCCGACGGCAACGGCTGGGGCGCCACGTCAACCGATCCCGTGCCGGACCGCGACCGCATCTCCCCCGAAGTGCTCGACCCTGCCACAAATGCGCCGGTCAATCCGACCAACATCACGGTGCATCTGAACGCCGGCTTCGCGCTCGGCGAGGTGACGAGCCATTTCCACCAGGTCAGGATCGAGAGCCCCGACAGCACCACGCGGCTCGTCAAGCTCGCCGAAGGCCCGGTGCCGGCCGATCGTGATTTCGAGCTCACCTGGAAGCCGGCCGCCGAGAAGGCGCCGTCGGTCGGGCTATTCCGCGAGCATGTCGGCAATTCCGACTATCTGCTCGCTTTCGTCACCCCGCCGTCGGTCGAGCAGGCGCAACAGAAGCCGTTGCCGCGCGAAGTGATCTTCGTGATCGACAATTCCGGTTCGATGGGTGGCACCTCGATCATCCAGGCCAAAGCGAGCCTGACTTACGCGATCGGTCGCTTGCAGCCGACCGATCGCTTCAACGTGATCCGGTTCGACGACACCATGGACACGCTGTATCCGGCACCGGTCGCGGCAAACAACGCCAATGTCGGCAACGCGACGGCGTTCGTCAGCGCGCTGCAGGCCCGCGGCGGCACCGAGATGGTGCCGGCGATGCGCGCAGCGCTGTCCGACACCAACCATGACGACGCCAACTACGTCCGTCAGGTCGTGTTCCTGACCGACGGCGCCATCGGCAACGAGCAGCAATTGTTCGAGACCATCAGCGCGCTGCGCGGCCGCTCGCGGGTGTTCATGGTCGGCATCGGCTCGGCGCCGAACACCTATCTGATGACGCGCGCCGCCGAACTCGGCCGCGGCACCTTCACCCATATCGGCTCGGTCGAGCAGGTCGACGAGCGCATGCGCGGCCTGTTCGCCAAGCTGGAAAATCCCGCGGTGACTAGCCTCTCCGCGAAATTCTCCGAGGCGACGGCCGACCTGACACCGTCGGCACTGCCCGACGTCTATCGCGACGAGCCGCTGGTGCTGGCCGCCAAGCTCGACAAGCTGGCCGGCTCGGTCGAGATCAAGGGCCGTATCGGCGATCGCCCGTGGAGCGTGACGCTGCCGCTCGCGAATGCCGCTGAGGGCAAGGGCCTGTCGAAACTGTGGGCCCGGCGCAAGATCGCCGATGCCGAAGTGGCGCGCACCACGCGGCAGCAGAACCCCGAGGACGCCGACAAGACCATCCTCGCGCTGGCGCTGGAGCATCAGCTCGTCACGCGGCTGACCAGCCTTGTCGCGGTCGACAAGACGCCGAGCCGCCCGGAAGGCGAGCCGCTGAAGTTGAGCGAACTCCCGCTCAACCTGCCCGCCGGCTGGGATTTCGCGAAGCTGTTCGGCGAGCGTCCGAGTCTGCCGGCCGTCCCGGGCGAGCGGCGCGCCGGCGACGGCAACCTGCAGCTCGCTGCGCTGAAGCGGTCACCGGTCGCCACGCAAGGTCCCGGCACGATCCAGCTGCCGAAGACCGCGACCGATGCGGAGCTGAAGATGATCGCGGGCGTGATCCTGCTCACGGTGAGCATTCTCCTCCTGGTGTTCAACCGGCGTCAGACGTCGCCCCAATGACGTCGGATGAAAGGAGGAGGTGCCCCCCAACCTCCTCCTTCAAGAGCGCGCGCGGCGTTCCCACCCGTCCCCCAGGGGCCGCGCGCGCAACTTTTTTTCCAACCCGCAATGTCATTCCGGGGCGACGCGCAGCATCGAACTATGGTGCGCGCTTGCGCGCCTGAGAATCTCGAGATTCCGGGTCTGGTCCTTCGGACCATCCCGGAATGACAGCAACAGGCGCAACAATGCCCCGCTTCATCCCATCCCTCGCCTTCGCCCTCATCGGCCTGATCCTGTTCGGCCAGGGCGCCTATATCCACGCCAAGGCGCTGCTCGCACAGGTGCTGCTGGAGCGCGCCTTCACACAAAGCATCGCGACCGGCCAGCCGGTGAGGCCGTGGAGCTGGGCCGATACCTGGCCAGTGGCGCGGATCGAGGTGAAGCGTCTGCACGCCTCCGCGATCGTGCTTGCCGGCAGCAGCGGCCAGGCGCTGGCGTTCGGCCCCGGCCATGTCGAACAGACAGTCGATGCCGGCGAGCGGGGCGTCGCGGTCTATTCCGCTCACCGCGACACGCATTTTCGCTTTCTGAGGGATGTCACAATCGGTGACGAGATCGACGTCACGCGAAGCGACGGCAAGACGTTTCGCTATCGGGCCGATCGCAGTTCGGTGGTCCGCTTCGATCAATCGGGGATCGATCCGCTCACCGACCGTCGTGAACTGGTGCTGTCGACCTGCTGGCCGTTCGATGCGCTGACATCGGGGCCCGAGCGTTATCTGTTGCACGCGACTTTGGTCGAAACGGATTCGCGCCCGCGCGGATCGGGTTCCTGATACGCAATCAATTTTGCGCCTGCCGGGATATTGCGCGCGGTGCCCTGACCTGCGCCGGCATGAGTTGCTACCCCCTTTCCCTCGCCATAAAAACAATGAAAAATCGCGCGCCTCACGGTGATCCGCCGTGGCCAGAGGAAACAAAGACAACAAGGATAAGGGCAGGCTCCATGGAAGCTTTCGCAAGCACCGCGTCTCATGTGTCCCACGAATGGGCGCCGCCCGCTGACGCCAGTGATATCGTCAAGAGCATCCACGCGATGCTGCATCCGCGCAACATCGTGCTGGTCGGTGCCACCGACAAGCCCGGCAATTACGCCGAACGGATCTGGAACAATCTGGTCAAATACGGATATGCCGGCGGCCTCTATCCGATCAACGCCAAGCGCGAAGCGATCTGGGGCGTAACCTGCTACAAGGACTTCGCTAGCCTTCCCGAAAAACCCGACCATGTGCTGGTGCTGGTGCCGGCCCGGTTTGCCGTGCAGGTGATCCGCGATGCGGCCGCGGCCGGCGCACGCTCGGCGACCATCGTCACCTCGGGCTTCAGCGAGCTGCAGGATGAGGAAAGCCAGCGGCTTGCGGTCGAGCTGAAGCAGGCGATCAAGGAGACCGGGCTTGCGGTCACCGGTCCGAATTGCCTCGGCAATCTCAGCGCCGGCGAGAACCTGTTCACCAATATCGACGACCGCATCGTCACCATGGAGCAGGGCGCGGTGGCGATCGCCGGCCAATCCGGCGCGATCGTGATGGCGATCCGCCAGGCGCTGGAGGATCGTGGGGTCGGCGTCGGCTACATGGTCACGACTGGCAATGAATCCGGCCTCGAGACCCCGGACCTGATGAGCTATTTCGCCGCCGATCCGAGCATCCGTGTCATCGTGGTCTATCTCGAAGGCGTCAGGAACACGAAGGTATTCCGCGATGCCTGCAAGGCCGCGCGCGCCGCCGGCAAGCCGGTGATCGCGCTCAAGCTCGGCGCCTCCGAAGGCGGCCGCGCGGCGGCGATGGCGCATACCGGCGCGCTCGCCGGCTCGATCGAGACCTTCGATGCGATCTCGACCCGCGAAGGCGTGATCCGGGTGCGTGGGCTGGATGAACTGATCGAAACCACCGAGTGCTTCGTGCATGCCGATCCGCCGAAGGGCAATCGCCTCGCGGCGGTGTCGCTGTCGGGCGGCAAGCGCGGCCTCCTGATCGACGCGTTCTATTCCGCCGGGCTGAACTTCGCGCCGCTGAGCCCGAACGCATCGGAGCAGCTGGCGAAGATGCTCGGCCCCGGCAGCATTGTCGGCAATCCGCTCGACGCTGGCTTTGCCGCGGTGGTCGATCCCTCCGTCTACATGAAGTCGATCAAGATCATGATCGACGATCCCGACACCGATATCGTCATCATCGATGCCGAGCTGCCGAAGGCGCCGCACGAGCTGCGCGAGCGCAATCTGCGCATCGTCAACGAGATGGCGGGCCGGGCCAACAAGCCGGTGATCTATATCAGCGCGATGTCGATCGGCTTCACCGAATTTACCAAGGGGCTGCGCAAATCGCTGCCCGATATCGCGGTCATGCAGGGCCTCGACCGCGCGGTCGGCGCGATCAAATCGCTGATCGAATATGCCGGCCTGCGCAAGGAGGTGCCCGATATCGCGTCGAGCTCGAAGGCATCGGCGCGCGCGGTGCTGGAGAAGACGCTGAAGGCCGCCAACGGCGCCGCCGCGCTCGACGAGGTCGCCTCGAAGAAGCTGCTCAAGGCCTACGGCATCCCGATCTCAAAGGAAGAGGTTGCGCAGACCGCGGCCGAGGCCGTGAAGATCGCCAAGCAGATCGGCTTCCCGGTGGTCGCCAAGGTGGTCAGCCCCGACATCCTGCACAAATCCGATATCGGCGGCGTGGTGCTGAATCTCGCCAATGCGGCCGAGGTGAAGAAAGCCTTCAACGACATCACCGCGCGAGTGAAGAAGCTGAAGGGCAAGCCGAAACTCGAGGGCATCCTGATCGCGCAACAGGTCAAGGCCGACCTCGAGCTCGTGGTCGGCGCCTCGCTCGACGCCGAGATGGGCCCCGTCGCGCTGTTCGGCACCGGCGGCGTCGATATCGAGCTGATGAAGGACGTCGCGCTCGCCGGCGCGCCGCTCGACGCCGCCGAGGCGAAGGAGCTGATCGCCAGGACCAAGGCCGGGGTCAAGATGAAGGGCTATCGCGGCAAGCCCGCGCTGCACGAGCCGTCGGCAGTGAAGGCGCTGGTCGGGCTCTCCAACCTGATGGCCGACGCCAATGGCCGCATTGCCTCGATCGACGTCAACCCGTTCCTGATCAACAGCAAGCTCGGCGTCGCCGTCGACGGCCTGATCGTGCTGAACAACGCCGCCGCGAACAAGGCCGCGGGGCATTAGGGTTCGATACTCGCTTTTTCCTTCCCCGTCATCCTGAGGTGCGAGCGGAGCGAGCCTCGAAGGATGCACGGCCCGGCTGGTGGCCGTCGATCCTTCGAGACGCCGCTTCGCGGCTCCTCCAGCGACAAAGGCGAAGCCTTTGCGCGGGGATGACGGAACTCTGAGCCCGTCAGCGCTTCGACCGCCACCGCGCGCTAGAGCTTTTCCCGTTCCGATGGAATCGGAACGGGGCTCTAGAGCATTTTCCACATGATGTGGATCATCTGGTGTATCCAGCATGCCTAAAGTAGTTGGCACACATCTGCGGCGCAAACGACTTGACGAGTTTGCCGATGAGTTTGAGCAGGGCTTGGACCGTGCGGGTGGCGCCTTTGCGCAGCGCAGCTTTCAACCGGGAGAAGGCCTGTTCGATCGGATTGAGGTCGGGCGAGTAGGCCGGCAGATAACGCACGCGGGCGCCGACAGCCTCGATCGCCTCGCGGACACCGGCGATCTTGTGAGTGCGCAAGTTGTCCATGAAGACGATGTCGCCCTTGCGCAAGGTCGGCGCCAGGACTTGCTCGACATAAGCCAGGAACGAGGGCCCATCCATTGCACCGTCGATGACATAGGGCGCCGTGAGGCCATCGATGCGCAGCGCGGCGACAAGCGTCAGCGTCTTCCAGTGACCATGGGGCACGCCAGAGACGAGGCGCTCACCGCGAGGAGAGCGCCCATAGTGCCGGACCATCTCGTCGTGACCGCAGTCTCGTCGATAAAGATGAGGCGCGGTGCACGCAGCTTGGGCTGCTCGGCTTTCAGCGCGGCACGCTCGGCAGCGACGTCAGGTCGATCCTGCTCGGCGGCGTGCAGTGTTTTTTTTGAAGGTGATGCTGTGACGGTCGAAGAAACGCCAGATCGAACCGATGCCGGCCTTTTGCTTTCTCTGAGAGCGCAGACGCGCGCGGATCTCCTCGAGCGTCAGGTCCGGCTCCGCGGCGATCAGCTCGATCAGCCACTGCTTGTGCTGCTCCAACGGCGAGCGGCTGTGCCCGGTGCCGGGCTTGGCCTCAACGTTTCCGGTCTTCCTCCAACGATCCATCCATCGGATCGTAGTCGAAGCGCCGAGATTGAGAATGCGCGCAGCCTCACGTGCGCTTTCGCCGGACTCAACAAGCTCAACCGCACGCACCCTGAGGTCCTTGGAGTATCCCTTCGCCATCGCATGCCCCGCATGTTGTCGCGGGCAACACCGAATCTGATTTGCGTGCCCGTGGGAATCCCCTTTGACTGTTCCGATTCACCTCAACTGGAAACCGCTCTAGATTCTTGTTTTGACGCGTTTTCTTCACGCGAACCGGTATCCACTTCGCTCGAAAACGCTCTAAAAGCTCGCGCCCCATTGCCGCGCGGTCTGCATCACCCAGTCGCGATAGAGTGTCAGCGGCGTCACGCCGGTGATGCCGCCGCAGCCGGCGGCGCCGTTCGGTCCCGTCGACCAACTCACCACGCCGACGATTGCGGGACCGCCCTGCTTGTCCTCGAACACCGGCGCGCCGGAATCGCCGGTGCAGGCCCCGAGCCCGTCGCGCACGCCCTGCCCGACCGGATCGACGAGACGGATCTGCAACGTGCCGGGCTTGCCGCTCGCGATCAGGCCGGCGACGCGGGTGGCGCCGCCGCTCTTGCCGTCACCACGCACGGTGACGCCGACGCCCGCGATGGTGAAGCGGCCGCCGACCTGGATCGGAATGTTTGGCATGCCGAGCGCGGCCGGCGCCTTGCCTGCGGCCGGCGCCGCGAGCTGCAGCAGCGCGACATCGGCGGTCGCGACATGATTGGTCATCGCCTGCATCCGAAAGCCGGGATGGATCGCAACCGTCCTGACGTCCTGTAGCTTCGGCTGCCTGTCCGCGCCATATTCGACAATCTTGTAATCGGCACCGGGCTGCACGCAATGCGCCGCGGTCAGCACGACCTTCGGCGCGATCAGCGCACCGGTGCAGAAATTGCCGCGCGAGCCAACGATCGTGACGACGGAGCGCGCAACGCCATCCGTCGACGGCGCGCCGCCGCCGACGATGGCGAAAGCCGGAGGGCAGACCAGCGACACGAGAACGGCGAGGATCAGGCGGGATGTCTTCATCGGCGAAGCAATAGCCCGCTCCGCGCGGGTCGCCAAGCACCGAACGAGCATCGAACAAGCGCCGGATCGGGCTGGTCCCGGTCTGCGATCCGTGTTAGCCGCTCCTCAAGCAACGCATCATTGGGCAGGAAAGCATGATCGAGGCAGTGATCTGGGATTTCGGCGGCGTGTTGACCACCTCGCCGTTCGAGGCGTTCGCGCGCTATGAGACCGAGCGCGGCCTGCCGATCGACATCATCCGCCGCACCAACGCCGCCAATCATCTCGAGAACGCCTGGGCCAAGTTCGAGCGCGCCGAGATCGATATCGACGCGTTCGACGCGCTGTTCGCCACGGAATCGAAGGCGCTCGGCGCCGAGGTGCGCGGCAAGGACGTGCTGCCGCTGCTCTCGGGCGACCTGCGCCCCGAGATGGTCGAGGCGCTGAAGCGCATCAAGGCGAAATTCAAGACCGGCTGCATCACCAACAACCTGCCGGCGAACGCGATCGGCAGCCGCGGCGGACGCACGCTCTACGTCGCCGAGGTGATGGCGCTGTTCGATCACGTCATCGAGTCCGCGAAGATCGGCCTGCGCAAGCCCGACCCACGGATCTACCAGATGATGGTGGAGACGCTGCAGGTGAACCCGAAGAACTGCGTCTATCTCGACGATCTCGGCGTCAATTTGAAGCCGGCGCGCGAGATGGGCATGACCACGATCAAGGTCGCGAATGCCGCGCAGGCGATCGGCGAGCTTGAAGCCGCGACCGGCCTCACGCTGAGGTGAAGCGGGCTACGCGCCTGTTCATGCCGCATTCACGCGGCGGCTTCTAATTGTCGGCCTCCCCTCGGGTCACGGCGCGATCGCATCGTGACCCCTTTCCTGCTCTGAGCATGACGTTCCGGAAAACCGACGTCCACTTCTCCGGATCATGCCTCGCGGAGGCACTTCCCATGAAACGTCTTGTCGTCGCCCTTGTCTCCGCTGGTTCGCTGCTGATCCCGGTCGCAGCGCTCGCGCAGACAAACACCAGCCCCCACAACAGCGCCGGTGGCAGCTCCCGCGCAACAGAGCGCGTCGACGGCGGCGCCCGTGCCCGGCGCGAAGCGCGCGGCCTGCCAGAGCGCGGCGAAGGCGCTGAAGGGTCAGGAGCGGCACGACCAGATGCAGCTCTGCATGGCGCAGGCGCGGCTCGACTGCCTGAAGCAGGCCATCGACCAAAAGATCACGGGCCCGCAGCGCAAGGATTTCGTGAAGAGCTGCGCGGGTTGACGGTAGCCGGGCTACGAGATTCTTCTCCTTCCCCCTGAAAGGGGGAAGGTCGGGATGGGGGTCAGCCGCAGACGCCGGCGTTGATGGAGAGAGTAGATCCCCACCCGCTTTGCTCTGGCGAGCAAAGCGACCTCCTCTTTTCAAGGGGAGGTTCGAACTACACGCTAACAAGCGTAGCCCGTATTGCGTTTGGCGGAAATACCCGGAACCATGCGCTATGCGGGCCAAACGAGCCTTGTGCTTTGTCCGCAACGGGCGCAGAACAGGTCCGAGTTCAAGGCAAATTCGGAGCTGATCCTCGTGGCTGACACCAGGCCCACCGCCTCGATCGAGGCCGTGGAAAGCGGCCTCGCCGCGCAAGGCTATATTGCGAGCCGGCAGATCGCGACCGCGGTCTATCTGTCGCAGCAGATCGAGAAGCCGATCCTGGTCGAGGGCCCTGCCGGCGTCGGCAAGACCGAGCTGGCGAAGGCGATCGCCGCATGGCGCGGCATGAAGATGATCCGCCTGCAATGCTATGAGGGCCTCGACGAGGCCAAGGCGCTGTATGAGTGGAAATACGCCAAGCAGCTGCTCTACACCCAGATCCTGAAGGACAAGCTCGGCGAGGTGCTCGGCGGCGCGCAGTCGCTGGCGGCTGCGCTCGACCAGCTCCACACCTTCGGCGATGTGTTCTTCTCCAAGGAGTTCGTCGAGCCGCGGCCGCTGTTGCAGGCGCTGGAGCAGCCGGCCGGCTGCGTGCTCCTGATCGACGAGATCGACAAGTCGGATGCCGAATTCGAATCGCTGCTGCTGGAAATCCTCTCGGACTTCCAGGTCACGATCCCCGAGCTCGGGACCGTCTCCGCAGTGGCGCCGCCGACCGTGATCCTGACCTCGAACAGCGAGCGCGATCTTGGCGATGCCTTGAAGCGGCGTTGTCTGCATCTGCACATTGGCTTCCCCGAACAGAAGCTGGAGGAGCGCATCGTCGAGAGCCGGGTGCCCGGCATCTCGCAGACGCTGCGCAAGCAGATGGTCGGCTTCATCCACGAGATCCGCTCGCTCGACCTGAAGAAGCTGCCCTCGGTCAGCGAGGCGATCGACTGGGCGCGCGTGCTGGTGCTGCTGCAGGCCAGCGAGCTCGACCACGAGATCGTCAAGGACACGCTCAACGTGCTCCTGAAATACGAGGCCGATATCGAGGCCGCGACACCGCAGATTTCGTCCTTCATCGCCAAGGCGTCGCGCCAGGGCGTGTTCAGCTAAACCAAGATGCGCGAGAACCTGCATCGCTTCTTTCGTGCGGCGCGGGGAGCCGGGGTCCGGGTCTCGCCCGCCGAAAGCATCGATGCGATGCGGGCGGTCGCCCAGGTCGGCTTTGCCGATCGCGACATCCTGCGCGACACCTTCCTGCTGACGCTGGCCAAGACCCAGGACGAGAAGCGCGCGCTCGGCGAATGCTTCGACCTGTTCTTCAGCCAGCCCGAGCCGCAGCAGGAGAACGCCGAGCAGAGCAAGACCGACGACGGCAGCGAATCCGGTGCCAACCCATCGGCCGACGAGCATGGCGATGCGTCGGGCGGCGCCGCCAGCGAGAACGTCGGGCCGCTGGCGCAGATGCTGCTGTCGCAGGATCGCTCCGCGATATCGAGCGCGATCGCCAACGCCTCCGGCGCCGCCTCGCTGCCGGATATCCGCTACTTCACCCAGCGCGGCATCTTCCAGACCCGCATCCTCGATGCGATGGGGATCCAGCGCCTGCGCGACGACATCGACGACCAGACCACGCGCAATCCCGCGCTCGCCGAACGGCTGCAGGAGGCGCTCAACGGCTTGCGCGGCACCGTTCGCGATGCGGTCTCGCAGGCCCTGCTGCTCTACGGGCGCGAGGAAGCGGAGAATCTGCGCAACGAGATCCTGCGCAACGCGCCGCTGGCGCGGATCGAGCCGCGGCAGGTCGAGCAGATGCGCGCGCTGATCCGCCAGATCGCGCGCCGGCTGCGCGAGCGCTATTCCAAGCCGCGCAAGCGCCAGCGCCGCGGTCATCTCGACGTCCGCCGCACGCTACGCCGCAACGCAGCCTGGGGCGGCGTCCCCTTCCTCACAGCGTGGAAGCGCAAGCATCGCGACCGGCCGAAGATCGTCGCGCTATGCGACGTCTCGGGCTCGGTCGCCCGCGTCTCGGACTTCTTCCTGCTCCTGATCCACAGCCTGCACGAAGTGGTGGACGACGTCCGCTCGTTCGCCTTCTCGGGCCACCTGATCGAGGTCAGCGACATCCTGGAATCGAAATCGCCGGAAGAGGCGATGAAGGAGATCATGTCCAAGGTCGGCTTCGGCTCATCCGATTATGGCAATTCCTTCGCCGATTTCGAGGACAATTGGATGAGCGCGATCACGCCGCAGACCACGGTGATCGTGCTCGGCGACGCCCGCAGCAACAACCTCGATCCGCGCGCCGACATCCTGCGCCGGATCGGCGAGCGCTCCAAACGGCTGGTCTGGCTCAATCCCGAGGGCCGCATGGTCTGGGGTTTTGGCGATTCCGAGATGCCGCGCTACGCGACCTTCTGCAGCGTGTTGCGGCAGTGCGCGACCGCGCAGCAGCTCGAGCGTGCCGTGTCGGATATCGTCGCGACCTATCAATAGGCCGCCCGCCGCACTTAGATGGCAAGCGACTCGCCGTGGAACAGCCACCCGACGAACGCAGCCAATGTCAGAGCGATCGAGGCGAAGATGCCGACCAGCTTGATCGTCGTGATCGCCTTCAGGATCGAGACAGACCGCGCCGCCGCATGCGGGTCGCCGTGCAGCAGCAGCCATACCAGGAGACAATCCTCGATCAGGTCGCTGAGCAGGTACACCGCCGGCACGACCAGGCCGAGCCACGCAGCGGACGGGTAGATCCGGCTGAGCCAGTGCGATGACGCCGCCCCCATCGCACCCGCCAGCGCCAGCATGACGATCAGGTCGAGCGGAAACAGGATCGGAAAGACATATTTCATCCGCAGATCGGACTGCACCAGCTCGCCGAGCTGGTCGCCGGTGTAGCTCAGCGTCTTCTCCGGAAAGCGGGTGCGGAACCTGCTTGCGAACACGCGATCGGAATAGCTGCCGACCCACCAGAACAGCCCGAACGCCACCACCACAAGTCCCAAGAGAATGGCCGTCACGAGAGCTTGAGGGCTCATGCCGACCTGTTCCTGTTGCTGCTGAGGAAGCTGCGGGAAGCCGCAGGAAAGATGATCGCGTGCACCGCGGAGTCCCTGAAAGGGAGAAAATGTCGACGCATATAGCAATGATCGACGAGCAGATTTCCATCTTTTCCGAAGTGTTGCAATTGAATTTTGAGAGCGCCATTGGCGGCTGGCCCAAAGCATCGCGAACGCAATTGGGTCTCTCACGGACACTCCGTCACGGCCGGGCATCGGCGAGCTGAAGCGATGCCGTCCTTGGCGCAGCTTTGGCCGGCTGTGGCGAGATTGAATTCGAAAGCCAACGGCAGGCAACGCCGGCGCGCATCGCGCTTCGCTACCCGGCACCACCGGCGGTCACGCCGCCGCCACAGAACCGTCTTCAATTGGAGATTGAATTTTCACCGCATTCTGCCGTACATAGAGGCTGCGAATTTTCACGGCGGCCGCGAGGGCAACGGATGCCGAAGGATATTGTGATTTGCTGCGACGGCACCGGCAACGAGATCGGTGACAATATTTCCAACGTGCTGAAGCTGTTCCGCGTCGCCGACAAGAATGACCGGCAGCGAATCTACTATCATCCCGGCCTCGGCACCATCGGCCTGCAAAACGCCTGGGGCCGCTTCAAGCAGCAGATGCGCGGCTTGTTCGGGCTGGCCTTCGGCGCCGGTCTCGACCAGGACACGCTCGGCGCCTACCTGTTCCTGTGCCGAACCTGGGAGCCCGGTGACCGGGTCTGGATGTTCGGCTTCAGCCGCGGTGCCTACACGGTGCGCGTGCTCGCGGCCTTCGTCCATGTGATGGGCCTGCTGCCCGTCGACCAGCTCGACCTCGCGAGCTACGCCTTCGGCACCTACAAGAAAGCCAGCTCCGACGCCCAGAAGTCCGACGGCTCGTTCGACTATGCTCCGTTGAAGGAGGCCTGGCATTTCAGCCAGATTGCCGGCGGCCGCAACATCGATATCGAGTTCGTCGGGGTCTGGGACACCGTGGCCTCGATCATCGTGCCGCGACAGGACAATTTCCTGTTCGACTTGCAGACGCTGCTGTTCACCCGCACCAATTCCAGCGTCAAACGGTTCCGCCAGGCGATCTCGATCGACGAGCGCAGGCGCATGTTCCGACTCAATCGCTGGATCGAGCCGCAGAAATTTCGCTCGGATCCATTCGATCCGGCAACGGAGTTGGAGCAGGACATCCGCCAGGTCTGGTTTGCCGGCGTGCACTCCGACGTCGGCGGCGGCTATCCGGAAGACCAGAGCGGGCCGTCGAAGTTTCCGCTGATCTGGATGCTCGAGCAGGCCAAGGCAGCCGGGCTGCACATGGATCAGGCGCTGATCGATCATCTCGCCTGGGGGATGCCGTTGCCGCCGCACAAGCACGAATATGTGCCGCCGAGCGCGACCGCTCCGCTGCACAATTCGCTGACCGCCGCCTGGGAAATCCTGGAATGGATTCCGAAGAGCGACAAATGGAAGGAATGGTCGGAGCGGAAATCCTTCCTCGGCTTCTATCTGCCGCGCGGCGAGCCGCGGCCGATTGCGGACGGCGCGACCATCCATGCCTCGGTGTTGGAGCGCATGGAGAAGGATCCGGCCTACAAGCCGATCAATATGCCGATGACCTACAACGTCGAGCCGATGACGCCGCCCCCGGCTCCCCCCGCTGCAACGGCTTGACCGCATTACGCGTCGATCGCGTCCTTGATCCGTTTGCGGCTGAGCGGCAGCTCGCGCAGCCGCTTGCCGGTTGCATGCGCGATGGCATTGGCGAGCGAGGCGGCGGCCGGGCCCTGCCCGGTCTCGCCGCTGCCGAGGAACGGCTGGCCGGGGCGGTTGATGATGTGGACGGCGATACTGTCGGGCACCGCATTGAAGCGCAGGATCGGGTAGGTCTGCCAGTCGATGCTGGTGATCCTTGTCTCGTCGAAGGTGACGCTTTCATAGAGCGTCCAGCTGGTCGACTGCACGATCGCGCCCTCGATCTGGTTGGTGATGCCGTCCGGATTGACGACCTGGCCGGCGTCGACGGCGGCGACCGCGCGCACCAGCCGGGCCCGCCCGGTTTCGCGATCGACCTCGACCTCGGATGCAATGGCGCAATAGGCGGCGAGATTCTTGTAGCGCGCGAAAGCGAAGCCGTAGCCGCGATTTCGCGGCGGCTGCTGTCCGCGCGTCCAGCCGAATTCCTCCGCGGCCTTCTCGACCACCGCGCGGCCCCGCTGATCGTCGAGATGCCTGAGCCGAAACTCGACCGGATCGGCGCCGGCGAGAGCGGCCAGTTCATCCATGAAGCTCTCGGTCGAGAACACGTTGTGATAGGCGCCGAGCGCGCGCATCGCGGAGATCCGCAGCGGCATCGCGGGGATGAAGTGATGCATCACATGCGCGTTCGGAAAATTGTAGATCGGAATCGCGTTGCGATCGCCGCCACCTTCCGGCAACGGCAACGGCTTTGGTGCGGGCACCGCGAATGATCGCGCCATGTGCTGGGCCGCAAGCAGCGCGCCGGCGCCGCCCGGCCGCATCGAATGGGTGTTGCTCCACACCGCGAAATTCCAGTCGGCGATCTTGCCGTCGGCCGTGAGTGACGCGCTCAATTTTGTCACCATCGCCGGACCATACGGCTCCCAGCCGTGCTCCTGCTCGCGCATCCACTGCACCCGAATTGGGCGCCCTGGCAGCACCCGGGCGATCAGCGCGGCGTCGGCCGCGGCATCGTCGGCGCCATTGTGGCCGTAACAGCCGGAGCCTTCGACATGGATCAGGCGGACGCTGGCGGGCGTCATGCCGAGCATCTCGGCGATCGCCTGCCGGTCGGGATAGACGCCCTGCGTGTGCGTCCACACCGTTATCGCGCCGTCGACGAATTGCGCGACCGCGCAGGACGGCCCGATCGAGCCGTGCGACTGGTAAGGCCGCGCATAGGTCGCTTCGAGCGACCGCGCGCCGCTCACCGTGGGATCGCTACGCTGCAAGATCGCGAAATCCTGAGAGGGCAGCGTGGTCAGCACGTTGGCCAGATCGTGTTGGTTCGGCAGTTTCGCGCTCTCCCGCCACTTCGCCGCGGCGGCCAGCGCGTGCATGGCCTTGACCGCCGAAAATTCCTTCTCCGCCACCACGGCCAGGAAGTTGCCGTCGCGCACGATTTGAATCACGCCGGGCATTTTCTCGATCGCGGCCGTGTCGCATTCCACGAGCTGCGCGCCGTAGCTCGGCGGGCGCACCACGCGCGCATGCACCATGCCGGGAAGCCGCATGTCCTGCACATAGGCGGCGCCGCCCGTGACCTTGGCCGGAATATCGACGCGTGGCACCGGCTGGCCCATCACCTTGAAGCTCGCCGGATCCTTCAGGCTCGATGTCGGTTGCGCCTGGACGTGCAACATGTCCGCGGCGACAAGCTCGCCATAGCCCAGACGCCGGCCATCGGGAGCGATGACGGCCGCATTCTCGGTTCGCAAGCCGTCGGGCGGCAAGCCGAAACGCTTTGCCGCCTCGGCCACCAGCAACATGCGCGCCTGCGCCGCGGCATGCAGGATCGCCGTGCCGCTGTCCTGCATCGAATGACTGCCGGACGTGTAGCCCTCGTTCGCCGTGAGTTTGGTGTCGGCGGTGATCACCTTCAGCGCATCGAAGGGAATATCGAGCTGCTCGGCCGCAATCTGCTGGAACGCGGTGCGGAATCCCTGGCCGAGTTCGGCCTTGCCCGTGAAGGCCGTGACCTGGCCATTGGCATCGATACGGATCCAGGAATCCAGATTGGGCGTTTTGGCCAGGCTGCCCGGCAACGCCGGGCCCTGCGCAGCCTTCTGCTCCTGCGCCACCGCATGGCGCAGCGAGAAGCTGACAATCAGCGCACCGCCGCCGGCCAGCACGCTGCGGCGATCGAGAATTACCGGCGCGGTCATCGGACGCTCCTGTCGCTTGCGGCGTCGGCCGTATCCATCAACCTGGCGGCGCGGTGCACCGCGCGCAGGATGCGCATATGGGTGCCGCAGCGGCAGAGATTGGGCTCCAGCTCGGCGCGGATCTGCGCATCCGATGGCTTCGGGTTGCGCATCAGCAGCGCCTGCGCGCGCATCATCATCCCGGCGATGCAGTAGCCACACTGCGCCGCCTGCTCCTCCATGAAGGCGCGCTGGATCGGCGCCGGCGCGGCCACGGTGCCGAGCCCTTCGAGCGTCGTCACCTGCTTGCCCTCGACCAGGACCAGCGGCGTGACGCAGGACAGCACCGCCTTGCCGTCGACGATCACCGTGCAGGAGCCACATTGCCCGAGCCCGCAGCCGAACTTGGCGGCATTGAGCGCCAGATCATTGCGCAGCACATAGAGCAACGGCGTATCCGGCTCCGCATCGACCTGATGATCCCTGCCATTGACCTTCAATGTCATCATGGCTTGCCTCGCTGTCTGGATTCCGCTGGCGTGTCGCGCGCCGCAAGCGACGTGGCCTGCACCGCCCGCGCATCGCGCACCGCCTTGTCGAGATTGGCCCACGCCGGCCGCTTGCCGAACCGTTCGCGCAGATAGGCCGTGAGCGCGACCATCTGCGTATCATCGATGCTGCTGGCGAAGCCCGGCATGATCGGGCTGCGCTCGCCTTCGACGGCGCCGACGCCCGACAGCACGATATTGAGGAGATTGCGCGGGTCGGGGCTTGCGATCGCCGTGCTGAGCGCGAGATTGACGCCGCCATAGGGCAGCGTCCGGCTACCCTCATGGCAGGAGCCGCACGCCGCGGCATAGATCGCCGCGCCGGCCGCATGGGTCTGTGCCGCATCATCGGAAGACGATTGTGCGACGACGTCGGCCGGCCGCTTGCGATCCGGCGCCGGCGTGCCCGAGATATCGGCCATGTACACGGCGATGGCCCGCACGTCGCTGTCGGGCACCGTCGCCAGATTGCCGACCACTTCAGCCATCGGCCCGCGCGCGGTGCCATGATCGGCCTGCCAGCCGTGGCGCAAATAGGCGTAGAGCGCGTCGGCGGTCCACCGCACCGGGGCGTGCGAGGTGTCGTTCAGCGCGTAGGCGTGCCAATTGTCGACCTCGCCGCCGGCGAACTGCGCATTCAGCCGCTCGGCGCCGAGCGCGTTGCGCGGCGTGTGGCAGGCGCCGCAATGCGCGAGCCCCTCCACCAGATAGGCGCCGCGGTTCCATTCCGCGCCCTTCGCCGAGTCCTGAGGGGCATCGCCGCTGCGCAGATACAGCAGCTTCCACCCTGCAATCAGCGGTCGATAGTTGAGCGGGAACGAAAGCTGATTCGCCGGCGGCGACGCGTGGACCGGCTGCCGCGTCATCAGGAACGCATACAGTGCCCGGTCGTCCGCATCCGAGACGTTGGTGAAATGGTCATAAGGAAAGGTCGGGTAGAGATGCTGGCCATCGCGCGCCACGCCCGAGCGCATCGCGCGGACGAACGCCTCCTCCGGCCAGCGCCCGATGCCGGTTTCGGCATCCGGCGTGATGTTGGATGAGAAGACGATGCCGAACGGCGTTGGAACCGGGAGCCCGCCGGCATAAGTCGCGCCGCCCTGCACGGTGTGGCAGGTGTTGCAATTGCCGATCGCGGCGAGTTCGCGGCCGCGTTTGACCACATCAGGGTCGAAGGTATCGGCCCGCGGCGGCGCAATCGCGGCAATCTGCGGCCGCCAGGCGACGGCAAAGGCTGCCGCCGCGCCCGCGACCAGCACGATCGCGGCAATGCCTGTGATGATCCGCAGCTGACCAGTCATGCTGAATTGAGTTTGTTGTTGGGACGTGTATTAACACCTTTCATTCCGGTATCGTTCGGCCAGAAGACCTCGATCACCGCCTGTTGACCTCAAGGAATCCTGGAAAATCCCAAAGGGATCGCGCAAGGGATCATGACCGCCCAGCCCGCCCTCGATCGCGCCTCCGCCCCGTCTCGCGATGCGCTGTCCGTGCTCAGTTCCGTGTTCGGCCTGTCGGGCTTCCGCGGCGCGCAGGAAAACATCATCCGTCACGTCACCGATGGCGGCAATTGCCTGGTGCTGATGCCGACCGGCGGCGGCAAGTCGCTGTGCTACCAATTGCCGTCGCTGCTGCGCGACGGCTGCGGCATCGTGGTATCACCTTTGATTGCGCTGATGCGCGACCAGGTCGCGGGCCTCACTGAAGCCGGCGTCAACGCCGCGGTGCTGAACTCGACGCTGTCCTATGAGGAAGCCTCCGAGGTCGAGCGGCGGCTGCTCGCCGGCGATCTCGACCTGCTCTATGTGGCGCCGGAGCGGCTGCTGACGCCGCGCTGCCTCAATCTGCTCGGCCAGGCGCAGATCGCGCTGTTTGCGATCGACGAGGCGCATTGCGTCTCGCAATGGGGCCATGACTTCCGCCCGGAATATATCGGCCTGTCCGCACTCGCCGAGCGCTTCCCCAAGGTGCCGCGCATCGCGCTGACCGCGACCGCGGACGCGCTGACCCGAAGGGAGATCGCCGAGCGGCTGCAGCTTACCGACGCGCCGCAATTCGTCGCGAGCTTCGACCGGCCCAATATCCGCTACGAGATCGTCGACAAGCAGAATGCGACCACGCAGCTGAAGAATTTCATCAAGGAGCGGCATGCCGGCGACGCCGGCGTGGTCTATTGCCTGTCCCGCGCCAAGGTCGAGGACGTCGCGGCGGCGCTCAGCGAGGCCGGCATTCCGGCACTGCCCTATCATGCCGGGCTCGATGCCGGCGTGCGCGCCCGGCACCAGGACCGCTTCCTCAACGAGGACGGGCTCGTGATCGTCGCCACGATCGCCTTCGGCATGGGGATCGACAAGCCCGATGTGCGCTTCGTCGCGCATCTCGATCTGCCGAAGAGCATCGAAGCCTACTACCAGGAGACCGGGCGTGCCGGCCGCGACGGCAAGCCGTCGGCGGCATGGATGGCCTACGGCCTGTCCGACATCGTGCAGCAGCGCCGCATGATCGATGAATCGACCGGCTCCGACGCCTTCAAGCGCGTCTCGGTCGGCAAGCTCGACGCGCTGGTTGCGCTGGCTGAAACGGTGCATTGCCGCCGGCAGCGCTTGCTCGGCTATTTCGGCGAGACCCGCGCGGAGGATAGCTGCGGCAATTGCGACAACTGCCTGACGCCGCCGCGCGTCCGCGACGGCAAGGTGCTTGCACAAAAGCTGCTGTCCTGCGTCTACCGCACCGGCCAACGTTTCGGCGCCATGCACCTGATCGACGTGCTGGTCGGGCGGCTGACCGAACGGGTCAAGCAGTTCAACCACGACCAGCTGTCGGTGTTCGGCATCGGCCGCGAGCTCAACGAGAAGCAATGGCGCGCGGTGCTGCGCCAGCTGGTGGCGATGGGCCATCTGCGCGCCGACAGCGATGCCTTCGGCGCGCTTGTTCTGACCGACAGCGCCCGCGGCGTGCTGAAGGGCGAGACCGCGGTGATGCTGCGTGAGCAGCCGGAGGGCGCGCGCAACCGCGCGGTCCGCGGCAAGTCGCGCCGCGGCGAGCTTGTGCCCGCGGCCGACAGCCCGGGTGGCGCCGCAAATCCCGCGTTGCATGCGGCGTTGCGCGCCTGGCGCTCGGATGTCGCGCGCCAGCGCGGCGTGCCGGCCTATGTCGTGCTGCACGATTCCACCATCGACGGCATCGCCGCGATGCGGCCGGACACGCTCAGCGAGCTGCGCAACATCGCAGGGATCGGCGACAAGAAGCTCGAGCACTACGGCGACGAGCTGATCCGGATCGTGAAGACGACAGGAGCGTGACCGGTCCTCTCTACGCCGAAGCGACGACAGTCGCTTTGGCCGGCGCTGAGACCGAGGGAGCCGCAGCTCAACGCTGGTCAGCGAGACAGCATTTCTTGTATTTCTTGCCGCTGCCGCACGGGCATGGGTCGTTGCGCCCGACATGGCGCAAGGGATTCCTCACGGGTTCGGTGTGGCTCCACAATGTATCGAGATCGTCGCCAAAGGGGGCATCCAGATCGTCGAAGGTCTCGTTGTAGCCGTAGTCGGTCCCTTCCATTTCCTGGACCGCATCCTTGATATAGCCGAGGCCAACTTCCTCGAATCGTGCGATTTCCTCGGGTCGCTGCTCGGCATCGACGAGCATTTCGTCGAACTCGCGGCGTTCTGTCATCCAATCGGGTATACGCCCGTCATCGAAAGCGCGATACGCCAAGGGCGCCAGCTCGCGCAACCCCAGGAGGGCAATTGCCTGCTGCCACGCGTACCAGGCATGGTTCTCGTCATCCGCCAGGTTTTGCTCGTGGAATGCTTTGAGCAGGCGCTGCATGCGCTCCCGCCCGATCATCCCATTCCATGTGAGGAAGGTGGCCGCGGCGAGAACCTGCTCGCGCGCAAATTGATCGACGGACTGATCCACGACCAGACTCAACAAGGTGTCGACATCCCCGTCAAAGACACCCGCGACAATGCGCGCCATGCTTTCGGTCAGGCAGTCACCCAACAGGTCATCAAGTTCGCTTTCGGGTCTGCGCAGCAGTCGCAGCAGGTCGCGGCAAACATCCGTGTCACGAGCTCCACCGAGGATGTAGACACCTCGGAACAGCAGCCTGGCCTCATCGTCGGACAGTTCCTCGCCGTTCCCTGCCCGGGCGACGATGGCGCGCAGCGCGGGGGCCGCTTCTTCCATTCTGATCAGGCACATTCCGACTGCGGCCGCAGGCAATTGTTTCTCGGTCGCGACGGCCTCAAGATAGTCTTCGATCGGCCCCAAATCGCCCCGCTCGAAGATAGCTTCTACTTCTTCCTTCTTCATGGGACCTCGATCTTTGCCGGCAGATGAACGGTCACGACAGAACAACTACCCGATCACCGCTTACCCTCATCCTCTCCCAGAGACAGCATAGGAGCTATTCGCTGGACGGCAATACGCTTGCTTGCGGGCCGCGCCGCCCTCGCCCTAATCTTTGCCTACCGCGTCCAACGAGGCGCGGACAAGACATAACGATATAGGGAAGAGACGGCCCATGGCTCAGGAGAGCACCGCGCGCAAAACTGTGCGCCCTGCCGAGACCGGAACGTTCGATGCCGTGGTGATCGGCGCTGGGTTCGCCGGCATGTACATGCTGCATCGGCTGCGCGGACTCGGCTTCACCGCGCGGGTCTATGAGGCCGGCGGCGGCGTCGGCGGCACCTGGTACTGGAATCGCTATCCCGGCGCGCGTTGCGACGTCGAGAGCCTGCAATATTCGTTCTCGTTCTCCGAGGAACTCGATCAGGACTGGAGCTGGTCGGAGAAATATTCTCCGCAGCCCGAAATTCTCGCTTACGCCAATCACGTCGCCGATCGCTTCGATCTGCGCAGCCAGATCGTGTTCGACACCCGCGTCACCGCGGCGACCTTCGACGAGCAGGCAGGCACCTGGCTGATCGAGACCGACCGCGGCGACAGGGTTACCGCAAAGTTCTGCATCATGGCGGTCGGCTGCCTGTCGGCGCCGAACCGGCCGGCTTTCCCGGGCATGGCGGATTTCCGCGGGCCGATCTATCACACCGGCGAATGGCCGCATGAGGGTGTCGACTTCAGCGGCCTGCGCGTCGGCGTGATCGGCACCGGCTCGTCGGCGATCCAGTCGATCCCGATCATCGCGCAGCAGGCCTCCGAGCTCACGGTGTTTCAGCGCACCGCGACCTGGTCGGTGCCGGCGTGGAACGAGCGGCTGTCGGCGGAATATCTGAGGGAAGCGAAGGCGCATTATCCGGAGCTGCGCGCCAAGGCCCGTGCGCGCCCGACCGGCTTCTATTTCCAGTTCAACGCCCAGCCCGCCTTGCAGGCGAGCGAGCGGGAGCGCGAGCAGCAATACGAAGAAGCGTGGCAGCGCGGCGGCCTGCCCTTCCTCGGCGCGTTCGGCGATCTCCTGTTCGAGAAGGCCGCCAACGACACCATCGCCGATTTCGCGCGCGAGAAGATCCGCGGCATCGTCAAGGATCCCGCCACCGCCGAATTGCTGTGCCCGCGAAACGTGTTCGGCTGCAAGCGGCTCTGCGTCGATACCAATTATTTCGAGACCTACAATCTGCCGCATGTGAAGCTGGTCGACGTGTCGACGACGCCGATCGATCGCTTCACGACGGAAGGCATTGTCGTCGACGGCACCGAATACAAGTTCGACGCGATCGTCTCCGCCACCGGCTTTGCCGCCATGACCGGCTCGTTCGACAAGATCGCGATCACCGGCCGCGGCGGGCAGACGCTGGCCGAGAAATGGCGGGCGGGCCCGCGTGCCTATCTCGGCCTTGCCTCCGAGGGCTTTCCGAACCTGTTCATGATCACCGGGCCCGGCAGCCCGTCGGTGCTCGCCAGCATGATCCAGGCGATCGAGCAGCATGTCGATTGGCTGGCGGATTGCATCAGTCATATGCGCGACATCGGCGCCGGCACGATCGAGGCGGTCCGCGACGACGAGGACGCCTGGGTCACCCATGTCAACGACGTATCAACGGTTTCGCTGCGCTCGACCTGCAGTTCCTGGTATGTCGGCGCCAACATCCCGGGCCGTCCCCGCGTGTTCATGCCCTATATCGGCGGCTTCCCGATCTATGTGCAGAAGTGCAATGAGGTGATGAACTCGGGTTACGACGGCTTCGTGCTGCAGGGTGGGCGCAACGGCAATGCACCGCCGCAGGTGCGCTTCACCGAGCGCTGGCAGGTACCGCTCGACATCGAGGTGATCTCGCCGGCCGCGGTCGCCGCGAAGCGGGTTCCCGTGGTCTGAGTGCCGGCGGTATCCCCGCCGGGATTGCGCATGATAGTGTCGCGCCGGTCCGCGCTTGGCATCGCGGAGCGCACGGGGGACGATGGCCGACACGGCATTGCAGGGACTGGTCGAGCGGATCGGCGCGGATCACGTCGTGCGCCGGCTTGGGATCGAGGCCGCGCATGAGAAGCAGGTGTTCGGCCAGGGCACGCTGCTGTTCAACGTCGAGAACTGGAAACTGGCGCCGCGGATCATCGAGACCGCGCTCAAGGTGACCGGCCTGCACGGCCGCGCGCGGCGTAATGCCGATAGGGTCGAAGTGCGGCACAATCTGGTGACGTCGGCGCGCCTGCCGGCGGCCTTCGACGGCTTCGCCATGCTTCAGCTCAGCGATCTCCACGCCGACATCAGCCAACGCGCGATGCGGCATCTGATGGACATCGTGAGCGATATCGCCTGCGATATCTGCGTTCTCACGGGCGACTACCGCGGCAAGACGTATGGGCCGTTTGAAACGAGCCTCGCGTTGATGCGGGATCTGTGCGCGCGGATCAAGCTGCCGCTCTACGGCATCCTCGGCAATCATGACAGCATCCGCATGACGCCGGCGCTGGAGGCGATGGGCATCAGGATGCTGTTCAATGAGCAGGAGTCGATCACGCGCGATGGCGCGACGATCCACCTCGCCGGGATCGACGACGCGCACTTCTACCGCACCGACGACATTGCAAGGGCTGCCACGGCGATCCCGCGCGATGCATTCTCGATCCTGCTGGCACATACGCCGGAATCCTACCGCGCGGCGGCGGCAGCCGGCTTCGACCTGATGCTGAGCGGCCATACCCATGGCGGCCAGCTCTGCCTGCCCGGCGGCATCGCGATCAAGCTCGAGGCGCGGCTGCCGCGCCGGATGGGCCGAGGCGTATGGCGGTTCGGTGAACTTGCCGGCTACACATCGGCCGGCGCCGGCACCAGCCTCGCGCCGGTGCGGCTGAACTGCCCGGCCGAGATCACGGTGCATACGCTGCGGCGGCTCGGTTGAGCATACTCCGCTCGTACGTCGCAGGCGCCCATTGCCAAAATATCGAAAACAACCCCATGCAAAGGAGTCGGCGGCTGCCCGGACGTCGCAAGGAAAGACGTGTGGCCGGTAGCCAGATGCAGTCGCCCTGCCGCAAGGACGGGAAGAGGGCGTAGCGGAGGTCTCAATTGCCCTTCTTCGCACTCGCGCTCTGCTCGTTCACCGTGCAGGTGATCAGCAGCGTGTAGCCGCGCGCATTCTTGGCAATCTCGGCGGTTTCCTTCTTCATCTCCTCGCGCCACTCGGCGGTCCGGTACGCCACCGCGCTGTTGTCGAGAAAGTCGCGCAGCGCGCCGGTCTTGATCGCGAAATTGATGTTCTCCGGGATGGTCCCCGTCGCCCGCGCCATCCTGACCGCGTCGAGCTTGGCAGCCACCACGCCGACCACCGCGCCGGTAAGGTCGAACAGCGGACCGCCGCTGTTGCCCGGCTGCACGGCGGCGCTGATCTGCAGATGACGGGTATCGTTGAGGATGCCACTCAGCGAAGAGACAATGCCCGTGGTGACCGTGAAATCGGATGTCAGCAATCTGTGATAGGGATAACCGATCGCCACTACGCCGTTGCCGACCAGGATGGGGTTTTGCCTGAGGCTGACGACATCCTTGAAAGGGGTCGGCGCCTGCAGCAACGCGAGATCATTGGTCTCGTCATCGGACACCAGGCGCAGCTTGACCGGCGCCTCGCCGCTCAGGTTGCCCGTGATCTCGCTGCAGCCGCCGACGACATGGTGATTGGTGACGACGTGGCCGCTGCTGCTGACCACAAAGCCGGTGCCGGTCCCCGATCTCGCCTGCTTCGCCGGCGCGGCGCGCTGGGTGCTGCAGCCTGCTGCGGCGGCGCCGCCGCAGGCTTTGTCGCGACCGCGAACTCGCCGGCATTGGAGACGCCGTTCTTCTTCACCGAGACGACGCAGTTGAGCAGAGCCGGCAACAGCTGCGCGGTCTGATTGAGGTTGAACTGAAACAATTGTCCCTGCGCGAATGCCGTCATCTGGCGCGCCTTGCGGAACTGGTTGATTAGACTGGAATTCACCGGCATCTCGACATTCACGAGCTGGGTGCCGAGCGGCATGCCGTAGACGTTGAACGCCGGCTGGCCGTCAAAGGTCAGCGCCAGCGGAAAGGCCTCGCCCGGCGTCAGACGCCAGCTGTCATGGGCAAAGCCGAGCCGCCAGCTGCCATTCTCGGCGATCGACACCATGAAGAAGATGCCGCTTTGATAGGTGGTGCCCGCCGAGCAATGGGTGAAGGCGCCATTCTTGTCGTTGGTGAAAGCGCCGCCCTTCCAGTTGCCGACCGTGATCGAGCCGTAGGGACCGCGGGCGCTCGACGGAGTTGCAGACGCAAACAGCCACGCGGCCGCAACGGCCGCCCAGATCGCAACTCTCATGACGCGCACTCCCCCCAGCCACAACCCATCATAGGAGGCGTCGAAATTCATCCGCAAGTGGTGCGCGGCTTGGTCTTTGGTCCTGCGGCCACGCAAGTCCGCCGCGGATGAGGCGATCGCCACGCCCTCAGGTTACAGAACCTATGTTCCTATTATGTTCCTATGTCAACCGAGGTACTGGCCGCATTTAAGCCCCGTGTCCCAAGTTGAATCTTGGAGTGTCTTAATTCCGATTAAGCGAACGAAAACCGTAACTTGGCCGATGTTCTCGGCAAGACTACTGAGTCGCACGCCAGATGTTCTGGCTTTTGCAATCCGCCAAGTGTTCTCGCTCCACAGGGCAGAAGTGTTACCGGGGTTCTCCGTGGGTGAACGGAGTTCCAGCCTCCGCTACCGTCCCCCTTAGCATTCCGATGGAATAAGCCCGCCATCGCAGGGGTTGGAAGCTGAGGGAGGTCGACCAAGCCATGGAAAGCGAAAGTGCGCCTTCAGGGCCGGGTGAAGCCGCGTGGGAAGCGTTGACATTCGATGAGCCCGTCATCGTCGCGCTTGCTATTTGGGCCGCGCTATTGGTGGCCCACGTCATCGCGGCGTCGGTGTATTGGCGGGAGCAGCGCAGCCCGGAATGGTTGGCCGTTCTTGCGATCTTGGCCTACTGGCCAATCCTGGTGTCGATCATAGGTCTCGGCCTTGTTCTAAAATATCTGATCCGACCGCTGATCGGACAAATAAAACTGTTCCGGCGAAGGTCCGATATCAAAGGCGTCGTTGAGTAACGCCGCCTCAGTTGGCGGCCTCTCCGTTTATGATCTCGATCCATCGGCGCAAGCTCGATTCAAATCGCTCGCGCACTTCTGCTTCCGAGTTAGCCGTCACGCCAAATGAGAGCGGCGCCTCCCTTCCTGTGGTTGCGATCCATCCTCCGCAAGCTCGCGGCTGAATCTCCGGCACAATCCCCGGCTTGGGGCTGAAACATAGGCAAATGCAGGCCCGGTCGAAGCGCCCTCTAATACGACACCATGACGTCGGAAGAGATGCGAGCGATGGCAGCACAGTGCGATGATGTGGCCGTGAAGCTACTCGCTCCCGAGCGCGCCATCGTCCGGAACGTCGCAGCCCAATCGCGTATGCTGGCACACCAATCCGAGATGCTACGTAGAGAGTGGCGATCAATCAGGCCTTCCAGCGAGACTGTTCCCCGTGACGCCCTCAAGGAAACGGCCCCAGCGCGTTGGAACGAACGCTGAAGCCGCCTTGCCGCGCCGCTGAGAATAAGGCGGCCCCGGCACGTAGCTAGCGCCGGGGCCAGAGGGATTGTCATTCCCATGAGAACTCGACCCTGCGCCCAATAGGTCTGTTCCCGCATTTGCATAGGAAAGTCAGCATGCGTTTCATCGCAGATGCGATGCGGCACTCAAGCAAACGGCCCCAGCACTCGGGCAAGGAGGCTGAGGCCGAGGAGCGCCCGTGGGGTAGGGAAAGATTATGGACACCCCCGCGTGAGCTAGAACCTCGATGGTACGGAAGGGCATTTGCATATGTGAATGAGTGTCCTGATTTCCCCAAGCGAATGTCCTAACTGGGACAGCATCTCAACCGGGGTGCTGTCCGCATTTAGGCCCCCGTGTCCCAAGTTGACTTTGGAAGTGTCCTGATTAGAAAACGGCCCCAGCGCCGGGAGAGCGCTAAGGCCAAGTTGACGTTTCCAATGAGCTACGGCAGTTCAGCCGATCAGAAGCCAGCCTAAGCTGATGATGAACGCGACGAGCGATATCCCCGCCAAGCCTATGAGGCTGAACTCGACGCCATCTAAATCGGTCCTGAACATAATGTTCAAAGCATTACACGTCGGATCGGCGGGCGCTTTAGCGTATGTCAGTCAGCGGCTGTGTCCAATTTCCAGATTCCACCGGGCATCAGATGTCCTAATTCCCCTGTACGAGTGCCCTAACCAGGACAGCACCTCAACCGGAGCATTGCCGCCAAGGCGGACGCTACTGCGGCTCCCCGACCGAGGAGCGCGCCGGCGGATTTGGATCGCTGAACCAGTACCAGGATGCGAGGGCATGGACGCCGACGCCGATCAGGAAGATGCCGGCGTAGAGCTCGACCGCATGATTCATCGCCAGCAGGCGGGGATGCGGCGCGGCACCCTGGCCCTGGTAGGTCCAGACCCAGTGCCCCACGGCGACGATGCCAACGCCGAGCGCGGCGATGGCTCGGCCGGCCGCATTCATCATCCTCACGCGATGGTCTCCCAACTCGCCCGGCCAGGCAAAAATACCGGGCGAAGCTGACGCGGACCTGACGTGGGACATCGAACGTAGCCCGGATGGAGCCAACGGGTCGCGCGAACGCGTGCCCGACGACAGGCTCCGCGAAATCCGGGACTTTCTATCCGCGCTGCTGAAGCCTGCCGGACTACGCTTTGCTTCATCCGGGCTTCTGTAACGGGCCTTGGTTAGTCAATCCCTTTTCGCGTCATCCACTCGCCGGGCACTTGCTTCTGTACGGGATCGGCGCGAAGGCCGTCGCCTGATGGGGTGCATTGAGGAGCCGGCCGGCCAATCTACGGATTGCGTGGTCGTGAGCCACTTCCCGGATGGCGGCCTGACCGGATCCATCGTCCCAGCGGAGGGACTTCGCTCGGGGAGAGCCTGGTGTCGTGGCCCGCCCGGAACCGATTGCTGCTCCTGGCTAGATGGCCTTGGTCATCGGGTTGAACGGTTTGGTGTCGGCGAGCATGCGATGCAGGATCACGGCGAGCTTGCGAGCCAGCGCTACCTTGGCCTTGCGCATGCCTGCGCGCCGGGCGATCCGCATCGCCCAGCTCTTCAATGCCGAGCAATTCTTGACCGGCTTGGTCAGCATGACGTGAGCTGCCTGGTAGAGTGCCTCGCGCACGGAGGCATCCCCGATCTTGCTGATGCGGCCGGTGTAGTCGGTCTCACCGGACTGGTACTTCTTCGGGGTGAGCCCAAAGTGGGCTCCCGTGGCCTTCGAGGAGCGGAAGCGCTTCGGGTCGTCGATCGCCGCGGCATAGGTGAGCGCCACGATCGGACCAACGGACGGCGTTGTCATCAGGAGCTTGGCGGATGGATGCGTCCTGGCGAGCTTCTGGGTGTGCTTGTCCAGGCTCTTGAACTCCCGCAGCAGCACCGCATGGGCTTGGAGCAGCGCCGCCGCGACCAACTCCAGTCCGGGATGGCCGGTCACGAGCTCGCGGATGCGTCCGGCGAACGTGCGCTCGGTGGTCGCACCGACCTTCAGGCCAAAACCGCGAAGTATGCCGCGCAGGCTGTTCTCGACATCGCGAAGCTTGGATTGCAGCAGCTTGCGCGCCGTCAGGATGGCGCGGGTCTCCTGCGCCGCGACCGACTTGCAGTGCACCGGCCGGAACCAGCCGAGCCGCATCAACTGCGCGATCCGGCGGGCATCGTTGCGGTCCGTCTTCACCGGCATCGACTTGAAGGCTTCGCGAACGTGCCGCGTTTCCAGCAGCTCGACCGCAAGCCCTGCGTCTCGCAGACCCGCATACAGCCATTGCGACAAGGGGCCTGCCTCCAGCCCGATCCGTTCCAGTACCAGACCCAGCGACCGGAACCAGGCGATCAGCGCCGCCGGCTCGCTCGCAACCTTCGTCTCGCGCAAAATCTTGCCTGTCCCATCGACAAGGCAAACGCTCGAGCATTCCAAAGACACGTCAATTCCTGCATAGTGGTACATGGTCGTCCCTTAATGATGCTTGGAGCGGGCTTGCCCGACTCCGTTGAACACCATCAGTTTGAGGGACGACCGCCTTCCAACCAACAGGCCGCTCGCGAGCGCGCTTCCAAATTGCGCCGTAGCGAGCGGGCGGCCGGCCCGTTACCCCATCTACGGACTTCTCTTCCCCTTCCCCCTGAAAGGGGGAAGGTCGGGATGGGGGTCAGCTACAGGCGACGCTGCAAGCGGAGAGAGCAGATCCCCACCCGCTTTGCTCTGCGAGCAAAGCGACTTCCCCTTTTCAAGGGGAGGTAAGAATGCATAGCCCGGATGGAGCCAACGGGTCGCGCGAACGCGCGCCCGATGACAGGCTCCGCGAAATCCGGGGATCGTGCCGCCGAGAGACCTTACCGGATTGCGCTTCGCTTCATTCGGGCTACGAAGCCACGAAATTAGAAGCCCGCTCGCCTCAGCCGTTCCTGAACGCGTAGGCGTAGCCGTTGAGCGCCGGTGCGCCGCCGAGATGGGCGTAGAGCACCTTCGATCCGGCCGGGAAATAGCCCTTCTGCACCAGATCGATCATGCCCTGCATCGACTTGCCCTCGTAGACGGGGTCGGTGATCATGCCTTCCAGCCGCGCGCTGAGCCGGATCGCCTCCTTGGTCTCCTCCGACGGCACGCCGTAGGCGGGATAGGCGTAGTCCTCGATCAGCACGACATCATCCTCGACGATGTCGCGGCCGAGCTCGACGAGCTTTGCGGTGTTCTGCGCGATCGACAGCACCTGCGCCTTGGTCTGCGCGGGCGTGAACGAACCGTCGATGCCGATCACGTTGCGCGCGCGCCCATCGGCGGCGAAGCCGACCAGCATGCCGGCATGGGTCGAGCCGGTCACCGTGCAGACGATGATGTAGTCGAACTTGACGCCGAGCTGGCGCTCCTGCGCGCGCACCTCCTCGGCGAACCCGACATAGCCGAGCCCGCCAAATTTGTGCACGGAGGCGCCGGCCGGAATCGCGTAGGGCTTGCCGCCCGCCGCCTTCACTTCCTCGATCGCCTGCTCCCAGCTCTTGCGGATACCGATGTCGAAGCCTTCGTCGACCAGCCGCACATCGGCGCCCATGACGCGCGAAAGCAGGATGTTGCCGACGCGATCATAGACCGCGTCCTCATGCGGCACCCAGCTTTCCTGCACCAGCCGGCACTTCATGCCGATCTTGGCCGCGACCGCCGCGACCATGCGGGTGTGATTCGACTGCACGCCGCCGATCGAGACCAGCGTGTCGGCATTGGAGGCGATCGCATCGGGGATGATGTATTCGAGCTTGCGCAGCTTGTTGCCGCCATAGGCGAGCCCGGAATTGCAATCCTCGCGCTTGGCATAGAGCTCGACCTTGCCGCCGAGATGCTTTGACAGCCGATCGAGCTTCTCGATGGCAGTCGGCCCGAATGTGAGTGGATAGCGCGCGAACTTCTCCAGCATGCTGGCATCCTCTTTGGTGGTCTGAAACGGCGGCCACAGCTATCACCCCTGGCGCGAAAGGTGCTCTCTAACTCAGCCCGCACAATTGCCGAAGATTGCCGGATCTGGCCCTGATGGTATATTTTCTCTCATGAAATCGACCAATAGTGAGAGATTCTTCCATGTCCGCCCGACTCGACCGCATCGACCTCAAGATGTTGAGATTGCTGCAAAAGAACGGCCGGCTCAGCAATGCCGAGCTGGCCGATCAGGTCGGCGTCAGCCCCGCCACCTGCCATCGCCGGACGCAAGCGCTGTTCGACGAGGGTTATCTCAGCGGCGTCCGCGCCATGGTGGCGCCGCGCAAGCTCGGCAAGGGCACGCTGGTGATGGTCGGCGTCGTGCTCGACCGCTCGACACCGGAAAGCTTTGCGAGCTTCGAGCAGGCGGTGGCGAAGCTCAAATGCGTGCTCGACTGCCACCTCGTCGCCGGCGATTTCGATTACTTCCTCAAGATCCGCGCCGGCGACGTCGACGACTTCAAGCGCATCCATGGCGACCAGCTGATCGCGCTGCCCGGCGTGCGGCAGACCCGCACCTTCTTCGTCATGAAGGAGGTGGTGGACAATGCGGCGCTGGAGTTTTGAACCTGACGTCATCCCGGCACGGGCCGGGCGCCGCGAGCCGCCAGATCGGCCGGCCTGCCCGAGAGAAGTAATCCCTTCATCCGACTTGATGGCCGGCGCAAACCGGCGCAGTCTCTCACTAAATCCCCGCGGGGGGCGGGGGTCGCGCGCGGATGCGCGGGGGACATCATCCGCGGATGACAATCATGAACGCCACGGCGATCCGACTGGTCATTCCGTTGCTGGCACTTGCCGCCGGCGGCACGGCGGCGCTCGTCTTCGGCATCCGCCAAACCCAGCAAATCCTGGGCGGGAGCACGCCTTTGACGGCGACAGCACCATCCGCGCCAGCGGCTCCGGCGCGAGACCAAAACAAGACCGCGCTGGCAAAGGCGCAAACCGAGACCGCGGCCTTGGCCGACGTGCTGGCGGGACCGGCGCCGGCACCAGGCGGCGACGCGGTGCCGGAGTTCGACGTCGTCAACATCGAGCCGACCGGCGAGACCGTTGTTGCCGGCCGGGCGCTACCGGGCACGACGGTGGAACTGCTGCGCAATGGCGAGGTGCACGATCGCGTCGTGGCGGACAAGTCCGGCCAGTTCGTCATGGTCCCGCGCCCGCTTCCGCCGGGAAACTATGACCTCACCCTGCGCATGACGCGCGACGGCAAGCAGGTGACCTCCAAGCAAAGCGTGGCGGTGGCGCTCGAGGCTGCGACGCGGGAGCGGCCGATGGTGGCGCTGATGACACCGGACAAACCGGTCCGCGTGCTGTCGCAACCTGCGGCCACGGCGCCGGCGGCTGGGAAAGTGGCCATCGAGGCCGTCGAGACCGAACCGGACGGCAAGCTCCATGTGAGCGGTCAGGCAGCTCCCGGCGCGACCGTCAGGCTCTATCTCAACGGCAGCTTGATCACGTCCGCGACGGCCGACGAGGCGGGGCACCTCTCGGTCACGATCAACAAGGGCGTGACGGCCGGCAACTATCAGGTGCGGCTTGACGACGTCGACCCCACTTCCGGCAAGGTCCGCGCGCGTGCCGAGGTGCCATTCAACGTTCCGGACACGATGACGACCGCATCGATCCCGGCATCGCCAACCTCGTCCGGCCGTGCGGATATCGCCAAACCACAGCTCGCCGCGGCGGCAACCGCCACCGCATCCGATGTGAAGTCCGCCTCCGCTGTGATCGTGCCGAAGATCACCACGACCACCGTCGCCCGCGGCGACAGCCTGTGGCGGATCAGCCAGCGCGCATTCGGCGCCGGACAGCGCTACGCCGTGATCTATCGGGCCAATTCGCAGCAGATCCGCAATCCCAATTTGATCTATCCCGGCCAGGTCTTCGTCGTGCCGGCAAAGTGAGACCGGCCTACCGCCAACGGTCACTTGCCGGGGGATTTCAGGAACGCCACGATCCTGGCGCGATCCTCCGCCGAGCGCACGCCGGTATACGGCTTCATGCCGTTGCCCGACACCACGGCCTCGGGATCTTCGATGAAGCGCAGCAGCGTGCTCTCATCCCAGACGATGTCGGATGATTTCATCGCCTCCGAATAAGGAAAGTTCGCAACCGATCCGGCCTTGCGGCCGACCACATTGTGCAGGTTCGGGCCAACGCGGTTGTCGCCGTCCTTGACCGTGTGGCAGGTGCGGCAGGAATTGTTGAACGCCTGCTCGCCGGACACGCCCGCATCCTGACCATGGGACGGCGATGACGCCAACGACATCAGCCCGCAAACGACGACGATGAATCCCGGCCGCATCGATCACTCCGTCGGCAATTGCGCCAGGCAAACAGGCGCGCGCAGCACCACGCCTCGGGTGCCATGCCGTCAACGCAGAGGCGGCGTGAAAGGTCCGCTCGCGGCAGGCCCCACATCTGGCGCAGATACGCACGCCGCACTAGATGTGCTGCCATGCCACACCCCGCCCTCGAGGATTTCGTCGCCGGCCACCAGCGCCTGTTTGTCCTGACCGGGGCCGGCTGCAGCACCAATTCCGGCATTCCTGACTATCGCGACAGCGACGGCAACTGGAAGCGGACCCGCCCGGTCACCATCCAGGCGTTCTTGGGCGAGGCGGCGACGCGGCAGCGCTACTGGGCGCGCAGCATGGTGGGCTGGCGACGGTTCGGCCGCGCCGCGCCGAACGGCGCGCATCGCGCGCTGGCCAAGCTCGAACAGCAGGGGCGCTGCGAGCTGCTGCTGACCCAGAATGTCGACCGCCTGCACCAGGCCGCCGGCAGCCGGCGGGTGATCGACCTGCACGGCCGATTAGACGTGGTGCGCTGCCTCGGCTGCGGCGCGACGATGCCGCGCGAACAATTCCAGCACGAGCTCGCGCAACGAAACCCCGCCTGGCTCACGCTCGATGCCGCCGACGCTCCCGACGGCGACGCCGATCTCGAGCAAGATTTTTCGTCGTTCGTGGTGCCGGCCTGCGAAGCCTGCGGCGGCGTGCTGAAACCCGATGTGGTGTTCTTCGGCGAGAACGTGCCGCGCGATACGGTCGCGTCGGCGCAGGCGCATCTCGAGCAGGCCGACGCCGTGCTGGTGGTCGGCTCCTCGCTGATGGTCTATTCCGGCTTTCGCTTCGTCCGGATGGCAGAGCAGCACGGCCTGCCGATTGCCGCCGTCAATCTCGGCCGCACCCGCGCCGACGAACTGCTCACCCTCAAAGTCGAGGATAGTTGCGAGAGCGCGCTGGCGTTCTTGCTGTAGGTCGCCTGTCTCTTCCCGTCATTGCGAGGAGCGATAGCGACGAAGCAATCCATCGAGCCGCCTATGCGGAAAAATGGATTGCTTCGCGGAGCCTGTCATCCGGCGGCGCCTTGCGCCGACCGGGTGGCTCGCAATGACGATGGGAGAATCATCGCACTACGCGCGGTGGCGCGGCGCCTTGGCCATCGGCATGTTGGCGTTCCAGTGCGTCCAGCTGACGCTGGCGAGGCTGCCGAGGTCCGTCGCCAGTGGGCGACGGGTCCGGCGCTCGTACTCCGCGATGCAGCGGCCCGACTCGCCGATCTTGCGCTGCAATTCGTCGATCGTCATCTGCGTCGCACGGCCGCAATTGGCCTTGCCGAGCTGATCGGCCTCGATCGCCCTCAACGCCGCCCGCAGCTTCTTGAGCTGCGCGCGCTGCCAGGCAATGTGACTATCGCTGTCTGCCGTCATGTGGCCGCCACCATCTTCGATCGTTGCACGCCATTGGGAACCTCGATGTCGACCTCGAGCATCGAGACGAACTTGCCACGGTCCATCCGGACCACGACCTTGTCGGGGTCGACGTCGATATGCTTGGAAACCACGCTCAGGATTTCCGAGCGAAGTGTCTCCAGGAGATCTGGCGCGCCGGTCCGGCCACGCTCATGCGAAAGCAGGATCTGCAACCGCTCCCGCGCGACGGGCGCCGATGCGGCGCGGCCGCCGAACAGCCGCATTACGTTCATCATGCCGCCCTCCGTCGCAGTAGCCGATCCATCAACCCCTTGCGTTGAACCGGCACGGTCATCTCCACCGCCTCGCCCATCAGGCGGCGTACCGCGTCGGTATAGGCCCGCGCCGGCGCGCTGCTTGCTGCGTTCAGCGTGACCGGACAGCCGACATTGGAGGCGCGCAGCACGTCCTGGCTTTCCGGGACGATGCCGAGCAAGGGGGTCGCAAGGATTTCCAGGATATCGTCGATCGACAGCATCTCGCCGCGCGCCGCGCGGCCGGCATCATAGCGGGTGACCAGAAGATGCTTCTCGACGCGCTCGCCGCGCTCGGCGCGGACCGTCTTGGAATCGAGCATGCCGATGATGCGGTCGGAGTCGCGAACCGACGACACTTCCGGATTGGTGACGATAACGGCCTCGTCGGCGTAGCGCATCGCGAGCGTCGCGCCGCGCTCGATGCCGGCCGGGCTGTCGCACAGGATCCAGTCGAACTTGGTCTTGAGGTCGGCGATCACGTGCTTAACGCCCTCTTCGCTCAGCGCGTCCTTGTCGCGGGTCTGCGACGCCGGCAGCAGCCAGAGATTCTCCAGCCGCTTGTCGCGGATCAGCGCCTGCGGCAGCTTAGCGACGCCCTGCACCACGTTGATGAGGTCGAACACCACCCGACGCTCCGCGCCCATCACCAGATCGAGGTTACGCAGGCCGACGTCGAAATCGATGACGACGACGTTCTGACCCATTTGCGCGAGCGCCGCGCCGAGCGCGGCGGTTGAGGTCGTTTTGCCGACCCCGCCCTTCCCAGACGTCACGACCAATACCTTGGCCATTCTCTCTCTCCTTGTGGTCGGTCAGTTCAATGGTGTAATGCGCAGCATTTCGCCCTCGAGCCACGCCTGGGCGGGCCGGTTGCGCAAGCTGTCGGCGATTTCTTCCGCAGTCTGGTAGTAGCCATCGATCGCGAGCAGCTCGGCCTCGATCCTCTGGCAGAAGATGCGGGCCGCCGAATTGCCGTTGATGCCGGCCATCGCCCGGCCGCGCAGCGTGCCGTAGACATGGATCGAGCCGCCGGCGACGATCTCGGCGCCGGAGCCGACCGAGCCGAGCACGGTGACGTCGCCCTCGGCAAACACGATCGACTGGCCGGAACGGACCGGGCTCTCCAGCAGCAGCGACGGCAGCTTGGTCTTGTCCTTGTCCTTGTTTTTTTCCTGCACCTGCGGCTTCTGCGGCTCGACATGGGTGATCGCGCAGGCCCGGCCGCCGGTCAGAAGCGGCGGCATGTTGGCGCCGAGCTTCGATTCGTCGACGCCCTCGATGCCGAGGATGCGGATGTTGCGCTCACCGAGGCTGCCGATCAGATGCGCGATCGCGGTCTGGCTGAGATCGACCGCCGAGAGGTCGAGCACGATGGGCTTGCCGGTGAAGAAGCCCGGCGACTTCGCCAGCGTCGCGTCGATCTCGGCCAGCCAGGACACGACAGGCACGACCGGCGAGAAAACGAACGCAACGTAGGAACGGCCGCGCATGCGGACCTGCTGACGTGCGACCTGTTGAGTTGCGTCCATCGCCCCTGACTCGGTTGTCTTGTCGAATGGTTAACAATCGGACCGCATGGTTAATCAAAGGTTAACGCGGTCAGAGTTTTCACCGATTTGAGCAGCGCTCGCCCCGGGGGCTCGAAACGCGCTTTGGCGT
Organism: Bradyrhizobium sp. USDA 4504; assembly: GCF_054063995.1. NCBI lineage: Bacteria > Pseudomonadati > Pseudomonadota > Alphaproteobacteria > Hyphomicrobiales > Nitrobacteraceae > Bradyrhizobium > Bradyrhizobium sp. USDA 4504. Next base: position 6,791,391 of record NZ_JBSSGV010000001.1, read on the forward strand.
TTGAACAGGTGCGGAATTGGAGGAGATGCGGCCGCGTTTTTGAGCTGGATCAATTTTCTTCGCGCCAGACGGGGTTATCATTGCGCGAGCGTTTGCAGACGACGTCATGACCCAAACCTACTGGATTGAGATCCTGCGGTGCCCGAAATGCCGACGCACGGGCCACGCTGAGCTTTCCGAGGTCGCCCCGCTTCGCAACCGAATTGTTCGGGTTTCGGAGGAATTCGAAGTTCGCGCCGACGAGCGCGGCGACGATTTCCAGTGCCGAGCCTGCAAGCTGCCAGCCCTGCCATGACAGCGGATGCCTTAACGCGCATCTGCCGATCACGCCGAAAATCATCGTTGCAGCTATTCCGCCTTGATATTCGCCGACTTGACGATCGGCCACCATTTCTCGACCTCGGCGACTGCCTCAGGTCGATCACCCGGACGAGGTCGACGCCGCAATCAAACTCCACCTGCGGGAGTTCGCGCCAACGGCGTGAGGCGCCACTTGGCGGCGGCGAGCGGCGCGAGCTTGCGTCGGACGCAGCTGAGCGCGCGATGCATTTGCTCTACGCCCGCCGAAGACCCGCGACGTCGTCGCGGGCCTTCCGGGAACGGCTATGCCGATCAGTGGACCGAGCGGTCGGTGCGGGCAGCGGCCCGCGCGGTCGTCATCTTGTTGCGGGGCGTCAGAACGCTGAGCTGATGCGGCGTCGCCGATGTGGTCGCAACAGGCGCCTGCTCGCGGGCGTTGGCGGCGCCAATCACGCCGGCCTGCACCGCCGAGATCGGCAGGCCCGCAGCCTCATAGGTCGGAAGCTCCGCAGCGGACGCGGCGGTTGCGATCGCGAGAGCGGCGGCAAGGGTGGAGAGGGAAATCTTGATCACGGAAGGCTCCTCAGTGGCACGTGAGAAGCAGAGTTAGTCAGCTATTATTGCAATGCAATATCAATATTGCCGCACCGCACAAATAATTGATCGCCGACGCGCCTGGCGAGTACCGGGGGCCGTCGCGAAATACTGCTTGCCGGCTTCGGGTGTCAGGTATTGCCGCACGCTTCCCTGACCATCCGAGAGATCTCGGCGCGTCCGTGGTCCGCAGCCGTTTCCTGCTGGTCGGCCGCCTGCCTCAGTTTCCGTAACGGCGTGATTGTATTCGCGTTGACGAGCGGCGTTCTCTGCTTGCCGCCGGCCGCTTGCCATAGTCTCGAAATCACGGTGACCGAATCGCTGGCTCATTGCCGACAAGCCCGCACGAATTCGGCTGGTCTCCTCTCGACCCGATGCGTCGCTCGACCTTCCGAACCGATGATGGTGCAGGTCCACGTCGGGGTACCCAACAATGATGATCCGCCCTCCTAGAATAGCGGCTTGCCGTCCGCCTCACCGTGGTGCGATGACACCACTTTGATGCGTCGAGCTCGTCGCAGTCGTCGGAATGTTCGCCTCATCCGGAGACACCAATGCCGCGGTATTTTTTTCATATCCACGGCGGCCATTCAGTGCTCGATGATGTCGGCCTGGATCTTCCCGACATTTTCGCCGCACGGACGACGGCGATTGAACTGAGCGGCGAGATACTCAAGCACGACGTGACGGAGCCATTCTTGCGTCATCTTCGCTGGCATGTCGAAATCAGCGACAGCCCCGAGCCGGGCGGCCAGTCACTGTTCGTCCTTCAGTTTTCCATTGCGGCATGAATAGCAGCGAACGCAGCGCTCGCCTGCGGCGCCTCGTGGCCATCTTCAAACTTCGCGATGGAACGAAGCGTGCAAGCTTGATGTCCAGGAGGAGTACTCTGAAAGCCCCGGCGACACGCTGAGCGAAAGCTGCAATTCCCGTCCATTGCGGACGGACCAATCGCCGGCTTGCTTTGGCTCGCAGAAACCAATCACGACTACACAATGGAGAAGAAGCTTTCTGCCGATCAGCTTTCAGATATCACCGCCTGGTGTCTCGAATTTGTATTCGCGCCTAGACCTGACCTCGGAGGTCCCGCATGACAGCAAGGCACATCTGGTACGTCTCCTTCATTGATCAACGCGATGCTCCGCCCGACAGGCACGCACGAAGGACTGCGACATTCGTATCCGAACAGGATGCGAAGCAGTTCACAAGGAAACTGGCGGAGGACCAGCGCATCGAGAGACTTTCAGCTGGAACGATCAACCCGTACCGGCCCAAACGGGTCATCGGATCCAGAGACATTGGCCAGTGGCTTGGCAAAACCTAGCCCGCCATGGTGATCCGCAGTTGAGCTTGCCCCCATCGTGCAACGACGATCCATCTCTTTAAAACGGCCGCGCCTGAAGAGTAGTTGCGAATGCGAATGATGAAACCAGGTTACTGCGCTCTTGCTGAACCACAAGGGATGACGCAAACCGTATTCCGATGCTTGGCTTGGGGTTTGATCCTAGGCCTCTTCATCGTCACCGATACACCGCTGGCATTCCGTCCGCACACGTTGATATCGGCGAACATCGATCGTTTTGCAGCTCTGTTCATTATCGGGGTCGCCTTTTCGCTCGCCTATCCGAAGCACGTGCTGCCAATCCTGCTCGTCCTTCTCGCTATCGTCGTCGGCTTCGAACTCATCCAAAGACTGCTCCCCGACAGACATGGATACGTAAAGGACATGTTCGTCAAAGGCGCCGGCTGTTGTGCAGGCGTTTTCATCGCAACTGCCTTGAGACGCTCGTTTTCCGCAATCTCCAGGCGGACAGACAGCCCGTTGGCCTAGCGGGGATGATCATCGCGCATGAAGCTCGATGAAAAACGCCGGTCCGTCGCCGCTATTCGACGGATGGAGACCCGGTCGGCCCGGAATATGAGACGGCAAGCGTAGCAAGGACGGTCCTGTTGCTGATCTCGAGCTTGCGGAAGATGTGGTGCAGATGAACCTTGATGGTACCGTCGGCCACCTTCAGACGGCGGCCAATCTCCTTGTTCGACAAGCCCTCCGACACCAAACGCATGATCTGACGCTCGCGGTCCGTCAGCACCGCAAGATATTTCTCCGGGATCGTCGTTTGCGCATAAGGGATGGCTTCTTCGTACGAGGGCGGAGGCAATGTCTTCTGGCCGTCGGCGACTTGCCGCAACGTCTGCAAGAGCGTTTCGGGCTCCTCCTCGCTCAGAAGAACACCGCAAGCTCCCGCTGCTGCGAGCATGGCGAGATCGCGATCCTCAACCGAGGCGGCAAGAAACACGAGCCGCACACCAAGCGCCCCGGAGTTTGCGACCTCGAGCATGGCCTGCCCAGAAATGTCAGGCATCGACATGTCCAAAATGGCGATGTCGGGCGCGAGGCTCTGTATTGCCTTGAAGCAGCTCGCAATATCATTGCAGCGAGCAACAACTTTGAAATCACGCTCTGCTTCGAGCAGGCAGTTCAGACCCAATAAAACGACTGGATATCTACTGGCAATGACTACACGACTGAAATGCATTTCCGATCAACCCTCAATCCCCCTCAGTTCAGATCGGCGCCCATGACATTAATAAGCTACTCCAATATGAGGCATTTCAGTAAGGTTTTGTTGTCGTTTGGTCCCGTGAATCTACCGCCTGGAGCGCGCCGATAACCAGATTCCACAACGCGTAATCGCAGCGACGATCCGAGGCACCCTCAGCGAGTGCCTGTCGACGAGGATCGAGAGACCACCCTCGTCAGTTTGGCGGCCCCAAATGCCTATAACCAACGGTATATAGGGATATTGGGGATTAGCATCTAACATTCTTAAATATTTTCGGAGTGGGTTAAGCGCTTTTCGTCCCAGGTTTGTTCTATCGACCGAATCTGAGGAAGCTTGTTTTTACGTCGTTCTTTTCAGCTGGGCGGGCCACCAAAAATGAATCGGGTTCAACCCTTCAACCGCTTGTATCATTGTAGCGTCCGGGAGAGTTTCCATGAGACGACGATATCCTTTTGCCATTGCACTGGTTGGTGAAAATAGTCTTCGCAAAGAAGGCCTTGCAAGAATTCTAAATTCGGAGAATTTCGTCCTAACCTCGATATACGACGCGGATGATTGGCCCAGCGATGAGGCGCTTCAGAAAGCCCCCGCGAGTCCGTCATTGTTCCTCATCGTTCATAGTGGCGATGATTTTCGCCCGACAGTCGAGCAAATCGACTCGTTCAAGCGCCGTCACGCGGATGCACGTGTCGCAGTTGTCGCGGATCACTTTCATCTGAATGATCTGGTTGCCGCATTCCGAGCCGGCGCCACCGGATATTTCATCGACGTGATGAACTGCGACGCGTTCATCAAGTCCATCGAACTCGTCATGATGGGTGGGACGGTATTCCCGCCGGCATTCTTGGAGTCCGCTCTCGAGACCGAGAAACGCGAGGTGGACGATGCTCCTGTACCCAACGATGACGATCATGCCGTCGCAACGGCAGATGACACGCTGGCTCAGCAACTTTCGCCGCGGGAAGTTTCAATTGTGCAGTGCCTGATTGAAGGCGATTCCAACAAGTGCATTGCGCGCAAGATCAAGATTGCCGAAGCCACGGTGAAGGTTCACATCAAGGCGATCCTTCGCAAGATTCGGGTTCAAAACAGAACGCAGGCAGCAATCTGGGGATTGAACCATCGATCTGCGGCTTGGTCGAGAAACAGCAGTTCGGCGCATCAGATCGTTGACGTAACCGAGCGGCTCCTCCCACCTGGCCGGGAAATTCCCAAGATTGCGAGAGCGGGCCGGCCGGCGCCACTTGGCGCGATCGACCATGCGGAGAACTACTTCGAAGTCTCCCTCGCCAACGGCCATACCCGCAAGGACATGAGCTCAAAAGCCGACGGGGCGATCCGACTGCGGAAATAGCTGAGACTCGTCCGGTCTGGCGCATCGGCATCACCGCGCGGGATGATTTCCCGCGCGCGGCGAGCATTGACCACGCAGACGCGAAACGGAAGCGGAAATGATCTTGTTGACCGGCGGTGCCGGCTATATCGGATCCCACATCGCTGTCGCCCTACTCGACGCCGGGCTCGATGTCGTCGCGGTCGACAATCTTTCCAACAGCAACAGCGCCTCTCTCGAACGGATACGAGCCATCTGCGGGCGATCGGTCATTTTCCGGCATGCCGATATTCGCAATGAAGAGGCGATCTACCAGATCCTGCGCGCCCACGACGTGACTGCGGTCATTCATCTCGCCGGCCTCAAGGCGGTGGGCGAGTCCAGCGCTCAACCCATCACCTATTACGACAACAACGTCGTGGGAACGATGCGGCTCGTGTCGGCCATGACGCGAGCATCCGTCAAGACGCTGGTCTTCAGTTCATCCGCAACCGTTTACGGGACACCCGCGTACCTGCCGCTGGACGAGAAGCATCCCGTCGCACCGATCAATCCGTACGGCCGCACAAAATACTTCATCGAAGAAATACTGAAGGACCTTCATGAGTCCGACAAGGATTGGCGGATTGCCATCTTGCGCTACTTCAATCCGGTTGGCGCCCACGAAAGCGGACTGATCGGAGAAGATCCCCTGGATGTGCCGAACAATCTGTTGCCTATTGTGGCACAAGTGGCGATCGGACGACGTCCGACGGTGCATGTTTGGGGAAACGACTATGATACTCCGGACGGCACCGGGATCCGCGACTTCATTCACGTTGTCGATCTTGCATCCGGACATCTGAGCGCCCTTAGCCAACTGAGACAGCCCGGCCTTCTGACGGTCAATCTCGGAACAGGAAGCGGCAGTAGCGTCATGGACGTGATCCGGACATTCAAGGAAGTGAGTGGCCGGCCCGTGCCGTATGTGATCGACCAACGCAGGGTCGGTGACGTCGCAATCTGCTATGCCGATCCAACTCTCGCGAAGAACCTGTTGGGCTGGACATCAGCGCGATCGCTGACACAGATGTGTGCCGACCATTGGCATTTCCAGATGAAGAACCCGAATGGCTATCGCGGCACGTAGTCGGCGAGAGCCATTTGCGTCTTCGAGAATTTCTGTCTTGTTCGAGGCCTGCTCAATCCCGCGCGAGCCAGACGACTGCTCTCATCGGCAAGCTCAAGTCGCGCCGCTGCCTGGTTACGCCACCACTCAGCAATGGTCGCAATCGGCAGGATGGCAGGATGACGCACCGAATATTGGCTAATCCTTAATTGCTAGCTTCACTTGCTGTACGGCAAGGCATCTTCGGGAGCGGCGGGCTATGGTTGTGCGAGCCGACTTACGTTGTTCAAGGTAGGACGGAATGCTTCTGGACAACGAGACGCCTGCCGCCACCATGTGTTCCGAGAGCTTCCACGCTCGCGACCATGGGGAGTCGGAAGCCCGGCTCACAATAAGCCAGGTCATAGGTCGAACTGCCAGTCGGTTTCCGAACCAGCCGGCGATCGTCTCGAGCGCTTTCGAGCCCCTGACATACAACGGTCTTGAACGCCAGTTGAACGCAATCCGCCGGCGGCTGCGCTTGGCCGGCTTCGATTGTAATACCCGGATCGGGGTCTTGATGCCGAACGGCCCGGAGGCGGTTCTCGCCATCGTGGCAGTCGCCTGCTGTAGCGTCGCGGTTCCTCTCGACCCACGCCTTTCCCAGCCTGAAATCGAGCAGCGTCTCGACATGCTGAACTTGAGCGCCCTCGTTGTGCTGCAGGGCAGTGCCCCTGAAGCTCGCCAGGCCGCAGCCCGCAGAACGCTTGCCGTCATAGAAGCCGCTCCGGTCGGACAGGGCCAGCTTGGGCTCGAGATCGCCGTGCAAGTTGCCGGCTCCCCTGCCATCGACGCCGAGCCGGATCCGCGCTCCCCCGCCTTCATTTTGCAGACGTCGGGCACGACCGCGCAGCCGAAGCTCATTCCGTTCAGCCATGACAATATGCTGGCGGCGGCCGAACGCCTTCAGGCCTGGTTCGGCCTCACGTCCCGGGACCGATGCCTGAGCGTGTCGCCCCCCTACTATTCCCATGGGCTCAAAGTGACGGTCTTCACGCCGTTGCTGACGGGAGGCAGCATTGCCATCCCGGCGAACAGTGCCGTCGTCGCACTCGATGAGTGGTTCGATGTCTTGCGGCCGACCTGGTACTCGGCAGGCCCGACGCTTCACACCACGGTGCTGGACAAGGCACGAAGCCTCGAGAATGCACAGCCGGCGCACACTTTGCGGTTCGCCATGTCGGGCGGCGCGCCGCTCGCGAGGGCCGTGCAGGACGACCTGCAACACGCTCTCGGCGTGCCGGTGCTGGAGCATTACGGTTCCAGCGAGGCGGCCCAGATCGCCGCCAACCAGCTGCCGCCCGGTCCGAACAGGCCGGGCACCTGCGGAAGACCCTGGCCCGATACCGTGGCCATCGTTGGCGAGGATGGACATCCCCTGGCAGCCGGCGAGCGCGGAGAGATCTGGATTCGTGGACCGACCGTGACGTCGGGCTATCTCGATGCGCCGGAACTCAATCAAGCCGCTTTCACGAAGGGTTGGTTTCGCACCGGCGATATCGGCAGCCTCGACGAAGACGGCTTCCTTTCGCTGCACGGCCGCCTGAGCGAGCTGATCAATCGCGGTGGTGAGAAGATTTCTCCCGCCGAGATCGAGGCCGCGCTATTGCGACATTCGGCCATCGCCGAAGCTGCGGCCTTCGCGATCTCGCATCCGCGCCTGGGCGAGGACGTCGCAGTCGCCATCGTCCCTCATCGCGGCGCGCAGGCGAGCGCTGCGGAGCTTCGCCTGTTCCTTCAACGCGAGCTGGCCTCGTTCAAGATTCCGAGACGCATTCTGACGCTCGACCATCTGCCGAAGGGGGTGACGGGAAAGGTTCAGCGGCGACGTCTGCGCGAGCTGGTCGACCGGCCACGGGGGCACGAGGCGACGACGCCGGCGCCCGTCGCGAACGGGCCGTTGGATTTGGAAGCCGAGTTGCTGACCCTCTGGCGCAGGCTGCTCAAGAACGAGGCCGTGACCGTTGACGATGATTTTTTTGCCAGCGGCGGAGACTCCCTTCTCGCGATGGAGATGCTGATCGAGGTCGAGCGGCTCGTCGGCTATCCCGTGCCGGAAACCATCATGTTCGGGGCAGAAACCGTCCGGCAATTTGCCGCAAGGGTTTCCGCACCAACGGACACGTGGACGACGCCGTTCTTCCAGCCCCATGCGCCTGGCACGCGGTCTCCGCTGTACTTCTTCAACGGCGATCTTGTCAGCGGCCACGCGAGCGTGCGGCGGGTGGTAGAGCTTCTGGGGCCGGATTATCCGATCATCTCGATCAATCCCCACGGGCTTCATGGCGAGCCGATTCCGGGCTCGATCGAGGCGATGGCCGCCGACCGCCTGCCGTTCATCCTGGCAAGGCAAGCGAGCGGTCCCTTTCTTCTGGGCGGCAAGTGCAATGGCGCCATGGTGGCGTTCGAAGTGGCCCGCCAGCTGATGGCTGCCGGCCACACGGTTGATTTGGTTACGATGGTAGACCCGCCGACCGTCAGTGCCCGTCCAATGCCGCGGGCGATCCTGGGGCTGCTGAAGCCGCTGGTTTCGCCTTATCTCCTGCGTTGGACCTTCGAGCAAATGGTGAGACTGGAGCGATACCTGAAGCTTCCGGCGAACGAACAGCCTGCGACCGCGAAGGTCGAAATTCCAACGGCGTTGTGGGACGCTCATTCAATCGCTATGGCGCGGTATTGTCCGGCGCCGCTCGAGATCCCGGTAGCCTTTTACGCGGCCGACCACGATGGCCGAGCGTGGCGGCATCTCAGCTCTCAACTGGAATTGATACAGGTGCCTGGCGGACATCCGGGCTGCCTGTTGATCGGTGCGGAACTGCTCGTGGATCACCTGCGGCGGAGATTTGAAAAACTCGCCTCGGGATCGAGCGCCACGTGAGAAATCGGACGTCAGCCATGACACGCCCCGATGAGCGGGCGGAGCATCGAGGCCGTCGGACGCCGAAGGCCGGACCGCGCTGCACCCGCCTCGAACCCGGTCGATCACAGCTTCACCTCGGCACAGTTGCTGCGCTGGCACAAGCAGCTACCGTGGGTAACCAGAAAGGGTCCGCACCTCGATCGAATTCCGGATATAGTTGCCGTGATCGGCCTTCGCCGAGACAACGGTCAGAGACGCCAGGACGTGTCTGCCAGAGGGATATCCGCGCGTGACGAGCCATCCATCATCGGATCTTGCGCGAACATTGCAGCTCGATCCTTCGGTATTCCCGTCACATCGCGCGTTCAGCCCTCTGGCGTTGGAACGGGAAAGCATGCCTGAGACGGTTACCGATGTCAGCCTGGATGCCCTGGAGAGCATTGCGTGGCTTGAATCCTCATGGAAGGAGCTCGAAGCGCGAGTGACTCACTCGTTCTTCCTGTCCTGGCTCTGGATCGGCACTTGGGTGCGGCATATCCCGGATGGCGCGCGACCACACGTCCTCGTGGCCCGGTCATCAGGCAAGATCGTTGGCCTGGCGATTATTTGCCGGCGGAGGGCGTGGAGTCTCGGGCCGCATGCGCGGACGCGCTGGCTGCTCAATGAAACGGGAGATACTCGCTTCGACCGATTGTTCATCGAGTACAACGGTATTCTTGCAGAGCAATCCGATGCCATCATATCCGCAGGCCTCAATGCGTTGACGTCCCGCTTGCACCGCTCGGATCAGCTGGTGCTCTCCGGAATTGATCCGGACCTTGAGGCGACTGCCAGTCGCGCCGCAGGCCGGGCCGGGCTCGTGACCGAGGTGAAAAAAGCTGATGCGGCATTGTGGGTCGATTTTGCCCCGGTCCGCCAGCGCGGGGGGGATTATCGCGCCACATTGGGCCGCAGTACGCGCCAGGCCGTAAACCGCGCCATGCGGCTGTATGCCGAACGCGGCCCCGTTGAACTCCGGATCATGGAAACGACGACGGAGGCCCTCGCCGCATTCGAATTGCTGGGCGACTTTCATCGGTCGCGATGGGGACGCAGGGGAGCCTTCGCCAATCCCGGCTTCCGTCCGTTTCACGAGGAGCTGATTGCGCGCGGAGTCCCGACGGGGGCCGTTCGTATCTCACGGACGCTGGTTGGGAACGAGACAATTGGGGTCGTGTACAATTTCGTGCATGACGGCCGTGTCCTGAACTACCAGAGCGGCTTTCTCTATGAGAGCGATAGCCGGCTCAAGCCCGGGCTCGTCAGCCATGTGCTGGCTATTGAGGACAGCATTGCACGCGGGGAAAGCGGCTACGACTTCCTGGCCGGTGGCGGCGGGCACAAGTCCCATCTGGCCAACAGGGAGCAGGCCATGGCGTGGATCGCTGTCGGCAGAGACAGTCCAGAGCGCCACATCGAGGCCAAGCTCCGCAGTGCCAAGCGGATGCTACGGACCATTGCCACGAATCTTCCAAAAAAGACCGCGGCTCTGTATTCCGTATTCGGGGCTGGCTCCTAGTCGATCGGTTTGGGCTCCTTGGCGAGAACCAATGTCCAGGTCAGCGATGTGGCCATGTCGGTGCTTCTCCCCCTCTGACTGCCGGCCGGGGCAGGCGCTGACGCCTGGACTGCATCCATTGACCGTCTAGCGGTCCGATTCCCCCAGGAATATTCCCCCGCTTGCGCTTTTGGCGGAAGGACGCGGCACTTTGCCACCAGGTCACTCAACTCAAGCAGTCCGATCCGTGGCACCGGACGGGAACTGGCAAAAAATGGGTAATTACGATGGTCCATTGAGCCATGGCGGTGCGCGATTAAAATTTCAATCAGCAGTCCGCTCGAATGCCCATCGCAATACCGTTCGCAACCTACCGGCGGCAATCCGGATCGAGGCTAATAGAAAGCAAGTTGTGATGGCTTTTCGCACGGGTGCCTGTGAACAGAGCGAGTGGGAAAATAGTCGTTCCTTTGACGGGCGAGGCTATCGCAAACTTGAATGTGGGGCTCGCGGAGCCGGCACCGCCCCTTTGAGCTTTTTGGACAAAGCAGTTGAGCTGAGACCCGGGGTCATCACGCCGGTTCTCGAGCATGATGGTCTGGAGGTCCTGGCATTCATGCTCCATGTGGAGCAGGACGTCATCCGGGAGCTAAGCGCTTGCCTCAACGAGGAAGAACATCGGCGCGCCGCGGGATTGAGATTGGAGCGCGATCGCCGCCGCTTCATTGTTAGCCGCGGGCAGCTGCGCCAGGTCCTCGCTTCCAGACTGAGAATTTCGCCTTCAGAGATCGAGCTGGAATATGGACGGCTGGGCAAACCCCACCTCTCCCGCCGCATGCCCGCCCGCGACGTGCGCTTCAGCGCCTCGCGATCTGGAGAAGTAGCGGTCATCGCCCTCTCGATCAGGCAAGAGGTCGGCGTGGACATCGAGGCAATCCTCCCTGTGCCCGAAGCGGACGAGATCGCAGCGCTCTGCCTTTCCACCTCCGAATACGAGTCCTACGCCGCCCTCGATCCGGAAGACCGGCTGGAAGGCTTCCTCCAGCGTTGGACCCGGCTGGAGGCTGTCTCCAAGGCGCTGGGGTGTGGCTTGGGACAGCCGATTTCCTGGGATGAAAGGGATTGGGCTGTCCGAAGCTTCGTACCGCAACCTGGATATGTTGGGAGCGTGGTCGTCCGGAAATAAACTGTCATCCGGAGTCGAAGTCACCGCGATGGCGCACGGAACAGGAAATGTCAGCTTCATCGATGAAAAGCCCGATGTCAGCGCACGTGATGCAGTTTTCGGAGCTGCTCGCAGACCTCGCGGTCAAGGACATCAAGGTCTGGGTGGATGGCGACCGGCTGCGCTGCAACGCCCCGGCCGGCGCGCTGACGGCGGAGCTTCGCGATCAGTTGCAGGGGCGGAAGGGCGAGATCATCGCGTTTCTGAACATGGCCACGGCCGCGGCCAAGCAACCGTCTGCAATCGTTCCGTTGCAGTCTCGCGGCACACGCATACCCATTTACGCAGTCCCCGGTCATGTCGGGGCACCGTCCTCATTCCTGGACCTCTCGAAGCACCTGGGCGTCGATCAACCGTTCTACGCCCTCCAACCGCCTGGCTTCGATGGGCAGAGCGAGCCGATGGATCGCGTCGAAGATATCGCCGAGTACTTCGCCCGCCAGATCGTCGAATATCAGCCGACCGGTCCGTACATCATCGTCGGCTATTGCTCGGGCGCTCCAACAGCTTTTGAACTGGCGAGAATCCTGGGACAGCGCGAGTCCGAGGTCTCATGCGTTGCGCTGTTTGGCCCGCTTCACCCCACCACCTATGGGGAATGGCCGCGCCGGCTGTATTTCATTGCCAGGGGCAAGGCGGAATCGTTCCTGCATGAGACAGCGAAGCTGCCGACATTCGGCGCCCGTCTCCGATATTTCGGCAGTCGCCTGCGCGAGCACGTCCGCGCCCTCGTACCCCTCGTTGGCAAGAGCAATGAGCCTGTCGCGACAGACCCGGTATTGGCGAGCAGGGCTCTGCTCAAATCCACGGCGATCGCGGCTTTTCAGCGCTACACTCCCACTCCGTATTCCGGTCGGGTTTGCATCATCCTTCCCAACAAAGCCTGGCTGCGATCGGGCGCCGCGCCACACCGATGGCTACAAGTAGTGCCGCATGCCGAATTTTACTTCGGGCCCGATGACTGCAACGAAGCCTCGATGCTGATGGAACCTGACGCACCTGCCATCGCAGACCTCTATCGCCAGGCAACCCAGAAGCAGAACACGTGATTTTCGTTTTTAGTTTTCCCGACGGGAGCGTATTTCATGAACGAAGTCCTACCTATCGCGCCGGAGGGCGTAGCGCTTCCCCTGCTGAAGGATTCCGATCATCAGGCGCTGGTTGTCGATTACAACGCCACGGCGGCACGCTATCCGTCGGACAAGACGATCATCGATCTCTTCCGCGACCAGACGACGCGTAGTCCTGACGCTGAAGCGATCCGCTTTGGCGATGCAACGCTGACCTACCGGCAGCTCGACGAACGCTCCAACCAGATGGCCGCGTATTTGAGCTCGACCGGCGTGGGCCCGGGCCGGATTGCCGTTGTCTTCATGGAGCACTCCATTGAAGTCGTCGTTGCGATCCTGGGGGTGCTGAAGTCCGGCGCGGCCTATGTGCCGGTGGATGCGGCAACGCCGAAGGGGCGTATCGCAACAATCCTGCAGGACATTTCCAACGGGACCGACGGGCGGGCGCCCGTGGCGATCACCCAGTCGCGCCTGCGTTCCGGCATTCCCCCGAACCTTGCCGACATTCTCGTACTCGACGCCGATCTCGCGTCGATCTCGAATCAGCCGGCCTCGGCTCGACCGTCCGCTGCCACGCCGGACGGCGCCGCCTATATCATCTTCACCTCCGGCTCGACCGGCACTCCCAAGGGCGTCGAGATCGAGCACCGAAGCCTGGTGAACTACATCTGGTGGGCCGCCCGGGTGTACAGTTCCGGCGAAAGTCTCGCATGGCCCCTTTTCTCATCTCTCGCATTTGACCTGACCGTCACAACGCTCTTTACGCCACTCATCACCGGCGGCCGCATCACGGTCTATCTTGGCGATCCCGGAGTGCAGAGCATGGTCGTGCTGAAGGTGATCGACGACAATGCAGTGGATATCATCAAGCTGACGCCGGCTCATCTCGCGATGATCCGCGACCGCAATCTTGAGACCACAAGACTGCGCAAGTTCATCGTGGGCGGTGAGGACTTCAAGGCCGCGCTGGCTCGCGATATCACCAGCGCTATTCCCCATCCTATCGAGATCTACAACGAGTATGGACCCACCGAAGCCACGGTGGGCTGCATGATTCACCGTTTCGACACCGATCGGGATCAATCCGCATCGGTGCCGATCGGCGTTCCGGCCGCGAATGCGGGCATCTACGTCCTCAGCATAGAATATCAGCCCACCGGCCCCGGGATTATCGGTGAGATGTTCATTGCCGGCGACGGTCTCGCGAGAGGTTATTTCAATCGCCCCGATCTGACCGACGAGCGTTTCCGTACGGTCACCGATCCCCGAGATGGGCGCTCGAAGCTGCGGCTCTATAAAACGGGCGATCTCGCCCGCTGGAACTCGGAAGGACGCCTGGAATTTCTCGGCCGCGCCGATCATCAGGTGAAGGTCGGCGGCACCCGTATCGAACTCGGCGAGATCGAAGCACGGCTTCTCAAGTACCCGGACGTTCACGAATGCGCCGTCGTCACCTCGATGACGAAAGGAGCGACACAAAAAACGGCCCAAATCGGCCATGGCGAACCGTCGACGCCCGAAGACGGCATCGCACGACTTGTGGCCTACTATGTTGCGTCGAAACCCCTGACCGTGGCGGACCTGCGCGCGCACCTCGCCGAAGAACTGCTGGAGTCCATGATTCCGACGCACTACGTTCGCCTCGAGCGGATGCCGCTCACGCCCAACGGCAAGATCGACCGCTCATCGCTTCCCGAGCCGACGGCGGAAAACATCCAGCCGGCGCAGGTCTTCGCCGCCCCCTCGACAGAGACCGAGAAGGCGCTGGCCGCTCTATGGTGTCAACTCCTGAAGCTCGAGTCGATCGGACGCCACGACAACTTCTTCGAACTGGGCGGGGAGTCGCTCCTGGTGGTGCGGGCGGTGTCGCGCATGCGAAAGATCTTCGGCGTCGACGTGCAGCTTCGCAACCTCTTTGAGCGGCCGACACTGGCCGAACTGGCGGAAGTCATCGACGGAATGCGCTGGGTGGCCGATTCCAATGCCCCTTCCCTCTCGGAGGGACCGAGAGAGGAGGTCGAACTCTAGCCGAAAGGTCTCCGCCTGGTCTTGGGCGGGACAGGAGCCTTTGAGTCAGGCTCGCAGCAGATCGGATGAAGATGATGGACAAAGCTTGGAACGCGGCACGAGAGCCGGAGCTGCCCTGGATGGCGGCGGAGTATGAGCTCTTGCGGGACCAGGTCCGCCGGTTCGTCAAGGAGGAAATCAAGCCCTGCGCGGATCAATGGGAAGAGAACGGGTTCATTCCCCGTTCGATCCTGCGCCGCATGGGCGAACTCGGCTTCTTCGGCATCCGCTACCCGGCTGAGTATGGTGGCGCCGAAATGGACTCTGTCGCGTCAACGGTCTTCGCCGAGGAGCTCGGGCGCTCGACCTATGGCGGCGCCGCCGACGCGATGCTCGTCCATGCCGACATGGCTTCCTCGTACGTCTTTCACGACGGGACCAAAGCCCAGCGGGCGCGCTGGATGCCGGGCATTATCAGCGGCGAGGTGATCACCGCGATCGCGATCACGGAGCCGGATGCAGGCTCGGACGTGAAAGCCATCCGCACGCGCGCGGTGCGGGACGGCGACTCTTTCGTGCTCGACGGCACCAAGCTCTATATCACAAACGGCGTCCACGCGGATCTCTACTGCGTCGCGGCCAAGACTGATCCCTCGGCCGGGAGCAACGGGATCACGATGTTCCTCGTCGAGAAGGGAACGCCAGGCTTCAGCGTCGCGCGCGAGCTGGACAAGCTCGGCTGGCGCTCCTCCGACACGGCGGAACTTGTCTTCGACGGCTGCCGCATCCCCGCCGACAACGTGCTCGGCGCGGAGGGACAAGGCTTCTACTCAATCATGCGCAACTTGCAGAACGAACGCCTTGTCCTCGCCGCCATGGCGATAGGGATGGCCGAGGCAGCGATCGACATGACCCTCACCTACGTGAAAACCCGCCGGGCATTCGGGGGCGTCCTTTGGGACATGCAGGCGATCCGTCAACGGCTCGCGATGCTTTCTGCGAAAGTGGAGGCAAGCCGCGGGTTTCTCTATGCCACCGCTTGGCGCATGGCGGCCGATGACGATTGCCTGCGCGAGATCTCGATGTTGAAGGCCATCTGCGGCGAGCTCGTCAACGAGGTCGCGTATGATTGCGTGCAGTTCCACGGCGCCATGGGCGTCATGCGCGAGAGCGCGATCGAGCGCGTCGCGCGTGACGCCCGCGTCCTCTCCATCGCCGGCGGCGCGACCGAAGTGATGCTTGAGGTGGTCGCATCGATGTCATGATCCTGACGCGGCGTTGAGGCGTCGCTCTGGCGTTGCTTGCAGAAAGGCCAAGTGCCGGCGCTTCGCGCGGCGGGCCGGGCTTTGAATGGTCTCGGCATCCGCGCCGGGTCGCGGCGACCGACGCAGCATATGGCGCGCCGGATTCACCCACGAAATCCGGCAGGCGTCATTCCGCCGAACACCGGGCGACGCTGTGTGGAATCTGAAATTCACTTGAAGGACGATTTCACTCCGCCGCTGCAACCCGTTCGCCCGATGGGGCCTTCGAACTGTTGAGGTTTTCAACTGACCGAACATGATCAATGGCCTGAACGTGGATCCCCTTCACGGCCCTTCCGGATGGGTCATTCATGCTCGCAAATTGCTGAGACCAAAGAAACGCGGTCGGCGTGGAGCATGCGATCGAAGGACCGACGGGCACAGTCAGGCAGGCTGTCGGGTTGTTGAAAATGCCATCAAAGATGGTCCTGTAGAAATATCCCTCTTTGGACGTCGGCGTTTGCCGCGGAAAGCGCTTGCTAGCCTCTGCGAGCATCTGATCCGAGACTTTATTCTCGGCTTGATGCTTCAAGCTTTCAATCCAGCTGTACCCTACCCCGTCGGAAAACTGCTCCTTTTGACGCCACAAGATCGCTTGCGGCAACAGATCGGTAAATGCTTCCCGCAATATGCCCTTCTCGATTTTCTCGCCAGGGCACATCTTCTCGGCGGGGTTTATCGACATTGCGTAGTCCAGGAATTCCTTGTCCAGGAAGGGCACACGGGCTTCGACCCCCCACGCCGCCATTGCCTTGTTCGCGCGACAGCAATCATACTTGCTGAGCGCAAAGATCTTTCGGACAGTCTCGTCGTGGAATTCTTCTGCTGACGGCGCCATGTGGAAGTAGAGATAGCCGCCGAATACCTCGTCAGCGCCTTCTCCGGACAACACCATTTTGATGCCCATTGATTTGATTTTGCGCGCCATGAGATACATCGGCGTGCCGGCACGAATGGTGGTGACGTCAAAGGTCTCCAGGTGCCGGATCACGTCCGGCAATGCGTCCAATCCTTCCTGCACGGTAAAAACAATCTCGTGATGGACCGTGCCGATGTGAGCTGCGACGTCTCGCGCATGCTTCATGTCAGGTGAGTTTTCGAGGCCGACCGAGAACGAGTGCAGCCTCGGCCACCATGCCTCTTCGGTTTCTCCCGACTCGATCCGCTTGAAGCGGTGGCGCGCCGCGAGCGCCGCGATAAGCGACGAGTCGAGCCCGCCGGAAATAAGCACCCCGTAAGGCACATCGCACATCATCTGCTGCTTGACCGCAGCTTCGAGCGAAGATCGGAGCTCCTGCAGCGACACCTTCCTGCTTGGAAGAGTATGTGCCCACTGTGGATCATACCACTTGACGAACTTTCCGGCCTTGGCGCTGTAATGATGTCCCGGAGGAAACTCCCGGATCGTCTCGCATACGCCATCGAGGGCTTTCATTTCGCTCGCGACGTAAGTCGTGCCGTCGCTGCCCCATCCGATGTAAAGCGGAACAATGCCGATGTGGTCTCGGGCGACGAAGAAATCGCCACTGCGCTCATCGAAGAGGGCAAATGCAAAGATTCCACTCAGCATATTGCACACGGCAGGGCCGTACTCGTCGTAGAGATACAGGATGATTTCGCAGTCGGACTTCGTTTTCCATGCGTGCGGCAGCTTCAGCGCCGCGCGCAAACCGACATGATTGTAGATCTCTCCGTTCACGGCCAAAGCGCGACCCGCGGTCACGTCGAGAAGGGGTTGAGCGCCGTGCTCCACGTCGACGATGGAAAGGCGCTCGTGCGCGAGCACTGCGCCGTCGCTGGAATAAATGCCGCTCCAGTCTGGCCCGCGGTGCCTGACCGTTTTGGCCATCTCGAGCGCCCGGCCGCGCGCCGTCTCGAGCGATTCTTTAAATCCAAAGATGCCAACGAAGCCGCACAAGGAGGTTGCCCCTTCTGTAAGTTCAGATCGCAGCGAAGCGGAACAGCGGATCGAGAACGGCAAAAGTCACAAAATATTCAAGGTTCAGATCAAGCGGAATTACCCTATGCCTATGCCTAAGCGGCGACACCGTCGCATAGGCTAAAAATATACGGACAAGCGGCATCAAACTCCGTGGCTGCTCGTGTCTTCTCGACGTGCCAATCCCGATCACTCTGCCGCTTCCGGCTTTGTCACCTGCTGTCACGCCGCGAGTCTGCCGCGGTCACGTCGGTCCGGCCTATCACGACCGGAACGTTTGAACTGCTCAGCTTTCGGGGTGCCGCGTCGGGACCATCCTGGTATCGCAGCGAGACCTCGATGGTATCACCCGGCTGCAACTCGGCATCCTCGTTCACGACAATCCGTTCCGGCCCTTTCTCGCTCTTTCTGATAATAGCAATATCCGGCTTACTGCCGGCTCCCCGTGCGAGCTGCGATCGAACCATCGAAGTGTATTGAAGCTTCTCACCGACGCTCTGCAGTTTCTCGCGAATCTGATTGAGCTTTAAGCTGGTCTCTTGCAGCTCACGGAACAGATCAAGCTTCCGCTGATCGTCGAGCTTTGCCAACCGTCTGGCGTACTCGTCTTGCAACTTCTTGACCTGGAGCAATTGCGCAGAGGTTTGCAGCCTCCGGGTCGCCGACAGCAGAACCGCGCGACGCGCATCCGTCACGCGAGGGCTGATCAACGATCCCTTGCCGAACAGGTCGGTCGCTTTCTGAAGGTCCTCGACGTCGGACTGAAGTCCTTCTTCATCTTTCTTTTGCTGCTCCGACAGCACGCGGACCTCGTCGTCTCCCTGCCGAACGCTGCGCTGCAAGTACGCCTTTTCCTGCTGATAGTCACTCTGCTTCGTCTTCAGATATTCGGCTTCCGCATTGACGATTTCCGAAACCGCCGACCGGGCTATCGGCAGGTCGGCAAGAGAAGCGCTTGGATTGATCTGCGTCCCTTCCCCGAGCTCGCTCTTGATGCGCCACATACGCGCCTGTTCCTTGGCGAGTTCTGTCCAAAGCGAACCATACTCGCTTCTCAGGTCGGCCGACTCGAGATACGGGTTGTTCATCCTGATATGCATGATGTCGTAGCCACCCGCCATGGCGATGAGCTGGCGCGCGGTGCTCGCGGGACGATAAGGATACTCCCCTGGCTTCGACACGTCCCCGTTGACGTAAACAGGCCTGTACTCCGCAACGATCGCCGTGACCTGATCTGCATCTATCACGACCACGACCTCGCGGCCGTCCACGGTCCTCTGTCGAAAGACCTTGCTCGTCATTGCGGCCCCGACCTTGGCCCGAATCTCTTGCAACGGCAGGCCGGCGACCGGGACCATCCCGACCAGCGGCAAAGAGATATTGCCATCGACTTGGACGGGCGCGCGCTGCCGCAGTTCCGGCACGCCGGCTACCGCGACCTCCAGAACATCTCCGACGCTCACTCGATATTCGGCTTTCGCCTGCGCGGAAATCGTCAGGCCAACAGCCACCAGGCCCCACCTGACACAATGGCCTGGTTGACCGCGACGGTTGTCAAGGCGGAGGAAATTACGCAGCTTGGCGTGCGGCATGGCGTGCTCGATGGCTCGGTCTCACGGATTGATCGACAATCTAATCCCGCAGCGCCTCGGCTCAACTGACCATCGTAGTTACTCCCGGCTACCCATTTATTGCCAATCCGCCTCCTGACCCGAATGCTATGTTTTTGTCAGGGGGACGGACTGCGTGACGGACTGCTTGGGAGTAACCGGTGAGTTATGCGTTTTTCACCAATTCGCCGGCCCCTACCGAGCGTTCGGCGCATTCGGTCACTGGCCGCAAGGCGATTGCGGCTGACCTTGGCAAGAACAGATTGGCCGCCTTGCTGGTACTGGCGGCAGGCGCCGAGTTCCTCCTCGTAGCCGTCGGGGCTTTTGCCGCTGCCGTCCTCTATTATCGGCTGGTCCTTGCGCTCGACTATCCGGACACTCCCAAATACATCCTGGAATCTCTTCTGATTGCCACGTTGCAACTGCTCGTATCCGTTGGGCTCCGGCAGTATTCGCGGATCCAGACGCAGCCCCGCCACATCTTCCTATGGAGCGGCGTCAGCGCCGTCTTCTTCGTATTCTCCTTCTTCATCTCAACGATATTTCTTCTCAAGATCTCGGACGGCTACTCGCGCGCGACCGTGATGGCCCAGGCGGCAAGCGTTATCGTCATGGTGCTCTTCGCGCGGGCAATATGCTTCTCGTTGCTGCAGCCTGCCATCGCATCCGGACTGATCGACGCCAGGCGCGTCATCCTCATAGGTGAACCGAGCCACTGCCTGGATTTTTCCGCACGAGTAAGCGCCACCGGAATCCGGACCATTCGCTCGTTCGAGTTGCCGACCTTTCGCAAGGGCTCTTCGGCATCGGAGCACTTCGGGGCGGTCGAAGTGCTATCCCATGTCCGCGAACTGATCGCAGAGTGCCGGCCCCTGCGAGCGGATGACATTGTCATTCTGACTTCGGAATCGGATGTTCGGGCGGCCCTCGCGCTCGCCGGCGCCCTGTCAGAGCTCCCGGTCGACGTTCACGTCGTCCCGGTCGGTGCAATCGACCTCATGGCCGTGTCGCGCATCACGCAATTCGGCAACATGGTGACGATGCGCATCTTCCAGTCTCCCCTGACGCCGTTCCACCGGGCGATCAAACGAGCCTTCGACATCGCGGCCGCAATTGCCGGACTTGTCATCATCAGTCCCCTCTTCGTCATCATTCCAATCGCAATCAAGCTCGATTCGCCCGGGCCGGTGCTATTTCGTCAGACGCGGCACGGCTACAACAACGAGACTATTCGCGTGTTGAAATTCAGATCGATGACCGTGACGGAGGACGGCGACAATTTCAAGCAGGTGACCAGACACGATCCACGTGTGACCCGGTTGGGACGCTTCATGCGCCACACCAATATCGATGAGCTTCCACAGCTCTTCAACGTGCTGGTCGGCGATATGTCACTCGTCGGGCCTCGTCCGCACGCGACCTCGCAGAACGAGAGCTTCGCCCGGCTGATTTCGTCATTCTCCCGCCGTCACAACGTCAAGCCCGGCATTACCGGCTGGGCACAGGTCAACGGTTATCGTGGCGAAACCGACACCCTGGAGAAGATGCAACGTCGTATCGAGCATGACCTCTATTACATCGACAATTGGTCATTCCTTCTCGATCTCAAGATCATCGTCATGACCCTCTTCTCCAGAAAGGTCTATTGGAATGCCTTCTAGCGCGATGACGATTGCTGCATGCAGTCCGTACAGCAAGATCGCAAGGGCATTGCAGTCGATCCCGTTCCCGTTTGATCGGCGGAGGCTTCGGTAGGCCACCAGTAACTGCAGGTTCGAGACAATGCTGCAATCTCACAGAACTGACAATTCGGCACCTCAGGACACGATGCCGCCTGAATTTGGTTCGCCGGCCGAATTCGTGGCGGAGGGTCTCGCCTTCTTGCGCCGCCGCCTCTCGATCATACTGCTGACGTGCTTCTTGATGTTTGGCGCCGGCTTGCTCTATCTCGTTGTCGCAGTTCCGACGTTTACGGCAACCGCGCAACTCATCGTCGACGCCAAGACGACTTCTTCCAACGACACGGCGTCGGCAACGACGGCCGTCGAGAGTCAGGTCGCAATCCTGAGGTCCGAGAGCGTCGCTCGCGCGGCGATCGCGAAGCTCGGTTTGGCGGGGGATCCGGAATTCTCAGGCGGCGTCCTGCACCGACTCGGTCGGTCGACGTCCCGGCTGCTCGGATGGAGCAGACCGGACACGGACGTCGTCACGCGTGATGCGATGGAAGCATTCGCGCGCAAGCTCTCGGTGAAGCGCGCCGGCCTCACCTACATAGTCGATCTCGCCTTCAGCTCCGCCGATCCCGATCGGGCAGCGCAGGTCCTGGACACCGTCGTAGAGACCTACATCACGACGCAAATGGACGCGAAATACAAATGGGGTCTGCAAAACGAGAAATGGGTCAAGGAACGTGTCAACGAACTGAGCAGCCAGGCGTCGACTGCCAAAAAGGCCGTAGCGGATTACAACAGGGCCAGGAATGGCGTCGCGGCTCCCGCGAACACCGCTGGGGCAGGTCCACCCTCGTCGCAATCGACCGGAGCGACGCAAGACGAACTCCGCGAACTGGAAGCCACGGCGGACGCCGCCACCAGAACGTATGACAATTTCCTCCGGATGCTGCGTTACATGGACGCCATGCAGCAGCAATCCGCGCCGGTGTTCGAGGCTCGTCTGCTCACGGGGGTGTCTCACCCCTACACGGCCAGCTCGCCAAACGCCCGCTTGATACTTGGATCAGCGATCCTCGGCGGCATGCTCCTGGGGATCGGAATAGGATTGCTGCGCGACAGGTCGGACCGGGAACGCGCGCCCGCGCGCAGGTCTGCAGCCACCGCATCCGGAGGAACTGCAGTCGTCCAGGGGCTCAAGGCGAACGGCGTCAAGCCCCATTTCGATGGTTCGTTCAAGGTCGAGAAGCAACACACCTACAAGGAGGCCAATCCTGACTTATAGTCGCATGAATTGGCTCCGATCGCGATACCGCAAGCTCGATTGAAACGCCCCGTACATCACCCGTCGAACAATGCTCGTCGGCGAACCGCCTTCATCGCGATGAAGGCAGCATGTTTCTCGTTACGGCCACCGGAGTAGGTAGTCCGGAAGGGCCGAATGCCCTCCGCATCCACGAAGTTACATTCGGCCTCTATCATGCGACAATCCGCCACACGATGGAAAATTGGCTCTTGAACCTTCAGTCAGTGCGCAACCCACCATCCGCCCGCGAAGAGCTCGATTACAATCGCTGGGCGTCGCGTAGCGTTAGCCAACGTTGGAATGCGCAATGACGAGCTTTTTTCAGGCGTCCGGCGGATCGGTGACCATGCTCAGCAATATCCTCCGGCAGTCATGGCTGGCTATGGTCTATCGCTGCTCGGGCGCCGCCGTGTCCTTCCTCTTCGGCGTGAGTTTTGCGCGGATGATGACCATAGAGGAATACGGGGCGCTCATGTCGCTGATGACATTCGCGGTCGTCGCCTCCACGGTCGGCCTCTTCGGCCAGCAGTTTCGCGTGCTGCGGGAAATACCAAGCATCGCCGTCCGGAAATGTTTCCCAGAGATCGGTTCGATTGTTGCAAAGCAGGTTCGTTTGGCGTGTCTCGGCAGCATTGCCGTTACTCTGGTCTCTCTCCTCTTGTTCGTCGTCGCGCACGGCCGCGATGGTATATTCGGACGGTGGCAATACTGCACGAGCGTGCTGCTGATCTTGCCATTGGCCTTGATCGAAATGCAGGGCTCGTTGGGGCGCGCGCTCGGTTCCGTCAACCTCGCGCTTATGACCAAGGATGTTTTGTGGCGGTTGCTCATCATTCTGTTGAGCGGCGTTCTCTTCTCGACGTTTGGCCGCCCGCTGCAGGCGGGAGACGTTCTGATGATTGCGACCGGCATCCTGGTCGCGCTGATCCCCGCTCAGAACGGTTACCTACGACGCCTCGCAGAGGGCTATAACGTATTCACCGTGGCGGTGAAGCGATCGAATGATCGGATTGGCGACATCCTTTCCACTTCGGGACCGTTCTGGGTAACCAGCATCACCAGCGTGATGGGCGGCACGATAGATGTCATCATCGTCTCGGTGATGGTCGGCCCGGAAGCCGGCGGATATTACTACGCTGCCACCCGGATCGCGTTCCTGCTTGATTTCTTTCTGGCAACTTTCTGCGTACCCGCAGCGCCCCTCATGGCACGCTTGTTCGATGAAAATCGTCATGCGGAAATCACACGCATCACATCAGGAGCGTCACTGGCTGCGTTCGTCGCCGTCCTCGGCTGCGTTGCAACATTGGCGGCCGCCGGCGACCTCGCGCTGATGACGTTCGGAGCCGACTTCACCCGCGCCTACAGCGTCCTGATGGTCTTGGCAATCGGCCTGTTAATCTCGACATACTTCGGCATCGGCCCTATCGCACTGAATATGACCGGACACCAGCGGGCCGCGATGCAAATCGTGGTAGCAACCTGGGCCGTGGGACTCCTGGCCATGATCAGCGCGACCTGGGCCTTTGGGGCTCTAGGAGCGGCAGTTGCTGGCTCCTGCGCAGGCGTGGCAACCAGGGTATGGACAGCGGCCTACATGTACGCCGCGGAGGGGATCGATATCACGGCCACCACGACGCTCATTGCGCTAGTAAGGCGCACAATGCGGCGAGGCCCATCCGAACCGCTCATGGACGCGGTGCGGCCGGAAACCGGCGCGACCATTCTCGACTTGCGGCCGCGCGTGCGGCGGTCGGGACACGACGTGCGTGATTCGGGGAGATAGTTGAATGCGTTCGTTGCCATACGAGGACGCGACTGCTGTAATCGGAATTGGGCGCGAGAGACGGCACCTCATGGACCAGGATACATTCGATTACGAAGTGTCGGGAAACCCGATTTCGATCGGGCTGGTGAAGCTTCTGCACACGATTGTTGCGCGGAGTACGGGGCGTGGAATGGGACTAGCAATGCGAGCGGTCCGTCCGTTCATCCATTCCCAGACGCCTTGCGTCCATTTCGCGGACGGTAGCCGCCTGTACTTTGAGCTGGACGACGCCTACTGGAATGCGTTTTTTGTCGGTCAGCCCCATCGTACCTACGAATCAGACATAGCGATGCTTCTGCTGCGGCTGAAGGATGTCGACTACACGTTCTTCGATTGCGGCGCCAACATCGGGTACTGGTCCGTTCTCGTCACGTCGGAAATGCTGGGTCGCAAGCGCGCAATAGCTGTCGAGGCATCGCGGCAAACGCTCGCGATTCTCGAGCAGAACCGTAGCGCCAACGATCGGCGCTTCGAGATCTGCCGCAAGGCCTTGTTCGAGACTGACGGACAGATGTTGTCCTTCTCCGACGACGGATCTCATGACGCCCGACACATCGTTACGTCGCAAGGTATGCGCTCAAAGCACGTCGAACCGGTCGTATCGATCACGCTTGATTCGCTGGCACGGCAGCTGCAGATGACCGACCGCGATCGGCTCGTCGTCAAGCTTGACGTCGAGGGTGCGGAAATCTCGGCCTTCAAAGGGGCGCGCGAAGTGCTAAAGCGCGATACGCTGATCATCTACGAGGATCACGGCAACGACCGGAGCCACACGACCACGAGGTACATGCTCGATACCGAAGGATTTCCGGTCTTCTCCATCGCTATGGACGGGGCAATTACGAAGGTCGAGGAACTCGGCCTTCTGGACAGGGTCAAGACGAACCCGAAAATTGGCTACAATTTCGTAACCTGCCCACCAGGGAGCGGCTTCCACCAGTGGATGGAACGGGCTGCCGGTCGCGCATAAGCGCGCCGGGCGTCGCTACGGATGATCTTGGCGGAGCGCCTCATAGATTGAGAGCCCGAGCGATCTGATTTCGTGCCTCACGCACGAGCGGCTCACCGCCATCACCAGAGTGTAAGATTGCTAGCTAAGACCCAGCAGTCCGTGCATCGCCGACTGGATACCGTTCATTCGGGCCTCGAACGCAAGCTTTGTGTCGAATTGTCCACCCACGCCGATACGAGGCAGTGCCAGTGGATTTGGCTTGCGATCGGACACCTGCCCATGCCGCGTAGTCACCGCGGTCGAAAAACCGACTTCCTCCGCAAGACGTTCCTCCCGAGTGTCACACGCTCCGGGGGTGCCGTAAGGATAGGCGAAATGCCGGACGGGATTCTGAAGCAAATTCTCCAGATAGCTGCGGTTGCCCGCCATTTCGGCTCGCGCAGAGGCTGCATCCAGACAGGCCAGTGCCGGGTGGGAATCCGTGTGGCCGCCAATTGAAGCGAGAGGATGCTGCGCCAAGCCTTGAAGCTCGCGTTCATCAAGGAAATAGACGTCGTTCAAGGCCGATAGAGATACACCCGCATTGCGGAACGTCGGGGCGAGCAATTCGGCCCGGTTATAATCTTCGTGAACCCACTTCGCTACCTTGCTCATGGCCGACGCCTTGCTGTTCAGATCGGGACAGGAAAACCGGATGTCCATCGCGTCAATGGTAACGGTGTCTCGCGAGCGAAGAACTTCGCGCAAGCCGAGCCACCATGACTGCAGCGTCCGCGTCGGAGCGCCCGTAGGAACGTAGACCGTGAACGGGGCGTTGTTGCGCTCGAGGATCGGAAGCGCCGTCGAAACGTTGTCTCGATAACCGTCATCGAAGGTAACCACAGCATAGCGGCGCGGCTGCGAATCATTTGCCAACCGCTCAAGACATGTTTCCAGGCTGACGATCTCCCACCCTTCGTGGCGCAGCCACTTGAGCGAATACTCAAACAAGTCCTCTGACGTTCCGGTCATCAGTTCTGAGCGGAAATCCCGCTGAACCTCGTGGAACATCAGAATAGCGGCTCTGCCTGCAAAAATCTTGCGCAGAGCTGGCGTCAGTCCGGACCAACGCACCGCCTGGAATACGGCTGCCTTGAAACTCTGCCTCACGGCGCCCCCTCGTCACCGCTGGTCAGAGAATTCACCACATGAATCTGAGGCCGGCTTAATTCCACGCGCGGCGCGCTGCCGATATTCATCTTCAAATTGTCCATCGTGAGAACAGTGAGCGTCTCGTAGGCACTGGCAGGCATTGCCTATTTATCGTGGAACCGCTGCATCTACGCAACTGCGACACCGGTACTCACTCATAGGTACCCCTCAATTCGCCCATCCCACCCTGAATGCGCCACCTGCCTCGGATAGCTTTCAAGGTAGCCTTTTTCTGTCGAGCACAAAAAGCACCAGGCGCGGGTGGCTGTTGTGATCTGCGCATCGATGGAACGGCTCCTTAATGAAGGTACTCCTCGCTAACAAATACCTCTTCAACAATGGTGGCGCAGAGACCGTTCTGTTTCAGGAACGAGCATTCCTGACGGGCAGCGGGGTGGAAGTCATTGACTTCGCAATGCAGCACGAGCGGAATATCGAGTCACCCTACTCGACTCATTTTGTGTCTCGCCAGGATTATCGCAACGGCGGCTACCTTGCCAGGATAAGGGGCGCCCTCGCGCTGATCCACTCGCGCGAGGCCGTAAGCAAGCTCGCATCGCTGATCGACGAGACGCGACCAGACTTGATGCACTGTCACAACGTCTATCATCAGTTGACGCCATCGATCGTCGGCGTCGCCAAGTCGCGCGGAATCCCGGTTGTCCTGACGCTGCATGATACGAAGCCGGTCTGTCCGGTACACACGCGAGCGCTCGGAAACCAATTGTGCTCGCTGTGCCTCACCGGCGGCTTCCATCACGTGCTGACGCATCGTTGTTCCGACGGCTCGTTGGCGCAGAGTGCCACGCTTTACCTCGAAGCGGTCACGCAACAGTGGCTCGGAAGCTACGAGAAAGTGGATCGCTTTATCGCACCAAGTCTCTTCATGCAGGATTCGGTATCCCGCCGCTTCTCCCCAGACCGAACGGTGCTGCTCTACAACGGCGTGGATGTCAGGAACATTTCGCCGCGCGGCCGGGACAACGGATACGTTCTTTACTGCGGCCGGCTCGCACCGGGCAAGGGTGCTGAGACGCTGTTGCGTGCCCATCAGGCGGCGGGATGTTCGTGGCCACTTGTCATTGCGGGCACGGGCCCGCTGACTGATGACTTGAAGTCGCAGTTTGCACGAAACGTGCAGTTTGCGGGTCACCTCTCCGGAGACACGCTGAGCACAACAATAGCCGAAGCATCCGTAGTGGTTGTGCCTTCGGAGTGGTGCGAGAATTGCCCGATGTCGGTCCTGGAGGCGATGGCGCAGGGCAAGGCCATCATTGCGACCCGCATTGGCGGCATTCCTGAGCTCGTGAACGACCGGGAGACCGGATTTCTGTTCGAGCCCGGCAATGTCGACGAGCTTCGAACCCATCTCGAGTGCCTCATGGGCAGCGGCGAGCTCCGCGCACAGATGGGGGCCGCCGGACGGGTTCGTGTAGAGAAGCACTTCTCCCTCGACAAGCACAACGCCGAGCTGATTGCCGTCTACCGATCACTGCTGCCGGGGCGAACCTCGGTGGTGGCGGCAGCGGTAAATGGCGCAAGGAGTCCATGAATAGTTTGTAGATTTTAGGAGGAATTTGTAGTGAGTGCGGATCATCTCGTACTGAGGGTAATCATGCTTGGCCTGCGTGGATTCCCCAATGTGCAGGGAGGGGTTGAAACTCACGCGGAGCATCTGTGTCCCCATCTCAAGAAGTTGGGGTGCGATGTCAAAGTGATCGTCCGCTCCTCGTATATGCCGCCCAGTCGTGGCGACGAGTGGCACGGAGTGCGCTACCAGCGGGTATGGTGCCCGAAAGCGTCCGGCCTCGAGACGATTGTGCATTCGTTTCTCGGCGTGCTGGTCGCCGCATGGCAACGACCGGACGTATTGCACATCCAGGCCATCGGGCCGGCTTTGATGGCGCCGCTCGCGCGATTGCTGGGACTGCATGTTGTCGTGACGCATCATGGCCCGGATTACGACCGCGAGAAGTGGGGCCGACTGGCCAAGGCGGTTCTGCACGCTGGCGAAGCCTGGGGCATGCGGTTCTCCGACGGCCGCATCGTGATCTCGCAGACCATTCGGAAGCTGGTGCGGGACAAGTACGGCTTGAACTCAGACCTTATTCCAAACGGCATCACCCTGCCCGACGTACCAAGTAGCACCTCAGCGCTCGAGAAGTTCGGGCTTACGCCGGGACGATATGTGCTGACGGTGGGCCGGCTGGTTCCGGAGAAACGGCACCTCGACTTGATTCAGGCCTTTGCCGCTGCCAGGCTCGACGAATGGAAGCTCGTGCTGGTCGGGACATCCGAACATCCCAATGCCTATACCGCGGAGGTGACAGCGCGCGCCGAGGCGACCTCTGGGACAGTCGTGGCAGGCTTTCAGTACGGCATCGCGCTACAGGAGCTGTACGCCCATGCCGGCATTTTCGTCCTCCCTTCTTCGCACGAGGGCTTGCCGATCGCGCTGCTGGAGGCCTTGAGTTTCGGCCTGCCAGTCGTCGCCAGTGACATTCCCGCTCTTCTGGAGATCGGATTAGACGACTCGCACTATTTCCATTTGGGAGACGTATCAGCGCTCGCGGGTCGCCTGGCGTTCTTTGCAAGCAGTCCGTGGCCGCCCGAACTCCGCGAGAAAACGCGCCGCTGGTTGGCAGAGCGAGAGGACTGGCACTCTGTCGCCGAACGAACGCTCGGATGCTATCGCAGAGCCATCGAGCCACACCAGGACGTGCGGCGCCGGACCGCCCCTCCCCATGCAGCCTAGCGCGTTGCTCGGGTGGCGTGGCGGCAAGCACGTGCTGGCCGCCTTGCGCTGGAAGCGTCCCCAGCCGGCGCGACGCCGCGCCGATATTCGGGCTGTCTTTCGACCCCTGACTGAGCCGGAGTTGCGCTCAAGATGAATGCCCTCCTGACATTCTTTCTTTTCTTTGTTTTTGTGAGATCGTTCTCCAACGGAATTGATCGTCTGTACGGCACCGGCATTTCATCGACTCTTTCGTTGATCATCGTCGCGGTCGGCCTCGTGGCAGCCTGGAACATGCGCGATGTCAGGATACACCGGAGACTCTTCACGCTGTTAATATGCTTGTCGGTCTTCACGGCCACTGCCGTACTGTCGCTTGTCGTCAATACGAGGAGCATCATCGATCAATACGCCGCGTGGTACGAAATCATCAGGTACGTCTACCTGTTCATGCTTGTGATATTGGTCTCTTCCATTTATCAATCTCCCGGCTTTTGCCCGAACATCCATCGTGTTTTTATGGTTCTGCTGTTTCTGATGTCGGCGATCGCATTGTTCCAATACCTGGCCGGATATACCGAGCTCGCATCGCCATACGACAAGCATGCACGAGCGGCGGGGCCCTCGGCGCACCCGGTATCCTTCAGTCTCGAATTGGTGCTGGTCTTCTTCCTTTGCGAGCTGTCGCGTCGCAAACTACGCCTCTCCATGGGATACAATGACATTGTCGTTTATCTGTTCTTTCTCGTCGCCCTCGCCCTCGCTGCGTCAAGGACTGGGGTCGCGCTACTCGGGGTAACCTTCGCCATATATATCTTTGCTCAGCGGCCTGCCCTCTTGCCGGCGTTCGCTGCAGCATTCGTTGTCGTCATATGGACATCTCCATTTGGAGCATCGTTTTCGGAGCTAAGCTCGATTCCGGATTATATCTTGAGCGGAAACTACACGGTTTGGGATTGGCGCACGGCTCCGAGCTCCGTCCATTGGCGCATTTACCATTGGTACTATCTGTCCACGCTTGCACTCGAACAACCGCTGATTGGATACGGCCCCGGTCAAACGGCGCTCTACAGCCCATTCGTCCTGCTTGCGCATAGTGCGTTCGTAGAAATGTTCTTCGAAACCGGCGTGGTCGGCCTGATCTCCTTTACCGTGTTCTGGTTCAGCCTTCCGCTGGCCGCAATGTCGGACCGGCAGAAGCTTGTTGCTTGCTATGGAAGGAGGTCGGCGCAAATCCAACCTCTGAACCTCTGGATTGCCATGTTCATTGGCGTAACGCTGGTGGCGTTGTTCGATGACAGCTTCAACAGGGAAACGGTGGCGTTGTCGTACCTGATACTCGGCATTTTCCTGGTGCTGGCCCAACCTGAAGCTGCTGTTGAACGCGCCCCCGGATCGCGTGAATCGCCGACCCCAATGATCGCCGGTTCGCGGACTGAAGCATTGGGGAGCCCTGGAGCCATCTGAGCCGAACTTCGCTGCTGTTCTACTGGCCCCTGCTAGGAATTCTTGCGTGAAGACATACCTTGCCATTTCCCTCACCGCGCTCATGGTCCTCGAAGCTCTCGTCCCGTCACCGGGTGCCGGGGGCAAGCGTGCTCATCAGCCCATTTGCGTGTCCTTATCTATCGAATGCGTCGTATCGCAAAATTCCGGGCAGGACGCCGGCATCTATCCCCACGGTGTCAGAACCTCCTACTCGTGGTATGCCGGAGGCGCTGCTGCCACCGGAAACGGGGCTCCGCCTTCTGATTTCACTTCACTGACGGGTTGGGGGCAGATCTATCCGCAAGCTGGTGCTCCGAACGTTGCTGCCAATATCTATCTGAAGGACTATCGCGTCTATGTACACTTGACGAGTGGCGGCTGGAGGCTCGTGCAGGATCAGGCAACGAATTCGGTCGATGGCGGGCACTACGTGGCGGATTTCTCCGACAACTCCTCTACAACGATGGATCTTATTCTTGAGCCCGACCGAAGCATCAGGATGAGCTCGCCGTCGCCCGGCTACAATGATCATTTCTGGATGGAGCCGAGGGGCTCGTATGCTCCTGAAACGGTCGACGGAGTGTTCTCGTTGGCAGAACTGCGCACCGATAGCGCGAACGCAAATCTGATTGCAAACTTCGGCGGAGACTGGTGGAGAGACACCTCGGCTCCGTACCTCTACCGTGATGGAGTGTTTGTGAACAATCCTGGCATCGGCATGGGTGCGTGGGTCAGATTGACGACGACCTACCAGTACTTTTTCTTCACAACCATGACCAGATCGCAGCTGCAGACCGATCCACCGCCGCCCTTGCGATAGCCGATCTGAACTCTGGCTCCCGATGGAATTCCGACTAGCTGGCGAGGACCATCAACGAGGCTCCGCCAAGGACGCGCACCGAAAGGTCCTCTCCGGCAATGCTCCGAACCAATTGCCGCCCAGCCATGGCGAGGGTTGATTTCGCGGTTCGCCATTCGGGATGAACATGGAGGAAATCCTCCATCCGGGTGTACTGGTTGTCGATAATCTCAAAACCGGTATCGCGCAGCGTCGCCAGAGCGGTCGTCTGGTCGAAATAATGCAGGTGACCGACCTCCTTGCGCCGCTGGAGGGGCAGACCTCGCAGAACGCCGAGGATGGTCATGTCGAGCGGGATGTGAAACACGTAGTATTTCGCGCGCCCTCTGATCCTTCGCAGAAAGCCCATATAGTCATCGATGTGCTCGAAGACATCGATGCACAATAGAAGATCGTAATTTTCGCTGGTATGCGAGAAGTCTCCGCAGTGGAATCGCAAATTGTCCCGCTCGCGCAGTTTGGCGGCGGTGATGGCATACGGAGCGATATCGTAGCCGACGGCGGTCGAGTCACGGAAGATGTCGTGCTCGAGCAGAGCGTTCAGAACGCCTCCCACTCCGCAACCGATGTCGACGATCGTCCGGCAGGTGACGTTGTTGTCACGCACGATCTTGGCGATCTTCGCGGCCTTGGTTCCTGCATCTTCGTCATGCCAGCCTGGATGGGCTTCAGCATAACCTTTCCCGGTATAGAGATCGTTGGACCCGAACTCTGCCTCTCTGACGACAGCCATCGTTCTCTCCCTCAATTGAATTGCGCTCGCCTCAGCCTGCGGACCACAGCCGCGCCGAGGGCGTGCGTTCGAGTTCGTCGTACGCGATCAGGCGACCGCGCGTCCTTCCAGCGCTGTTGGATCGCCAAATTGTCGGGCTTCAGATTCGCCAATCCACGAGCCGCCATTCAAAGAGAACCGATCCATCTCCACCGGCGAGTGTGTTCTTGATCTTGAGGTTGTCGCAATAATCCTTGCGGGCTACCCCGGCGCAGAACTCGATCCGCGCTTGCATCGACAAGCATCCGTCGCCGCGACACACGTGGTCGAGAACAAGGGATTTGCGCCCCATATACGTGTGTATAAATCACGATTTGAAGGTTTTTTCGCCATTTTTGCTCATTAACCAAACGGCGCAGCAGTCGGGGGGGCAAATTCATTAAACCCGCTGCTTTGAAATCTCCTCGCGGTTCGAGGCCTGCAGTGCATTGAAATCTGTTCGTGGTCGCAAGACCTTACGAGCATGCAGTATGTCGCGCGTCCCCCATGCGCGGCAGTGGAATTCTTCGTCCTCAATTTGGTCTGCAATGGAGAATTAGCTTGGCCGCTCTAGACGATGTCATCACTCAAAATACCACAGGCAATAGCGAAGGATTCCCGCTGGGCGTTCCTTCATCCTACTCTTGGTATTCCGGCAGAAACGGTGGCGGAGGCACCCCTCCTGCCGGCTTCTCGGCCATCACCGGATGGGGTCAGATCTATCCCGAGGTCGGGCAGACGGTTAATCCGGGCAGCGTCGACATAGCAAATTTCGAGACCTGGGTGCATCTCACGAGCGGCGGCTGGGTCAAGGTGCAGGACCAGGACACGAGCTCCCTCGGAGGCGCCCACTTCACCGCTGACTTCGTCGGGAACGCGAACATTGCATGGAATCAAACCACAAACGCGGATGGCAGCGTATCCGTCGATGCACCGACCAGCGGATACAACGACCATTTCTGGCCGGGCGGATCCCGCGGCACCTACACGCCCGGAACGATCGACGGCGTTTTCGTCACGGCGAGCATGAAGGTCGACAATCCGAACGAACACTACGTTGCCAATATCGGTGCCGACTGGTGGAGAGACGCCACCGCCGGGTACGTCTACCAGAATGGCGTATTCGTGAATAATCCCGGCGTCGGGATGAGCAACTGGGTCGATCTGACAACCAGCTATAAGCAACTCTATTTCACAACGATGAATGCGACGCAGTTGCAGGGCGATCTGCCGCCTCCGCTGCAGGGCGCCTCTTCGCCGGCGACACCGACGCAGCCGACGACACCGACGACACCGACGACGCCGACCGATCCGACGATACCGGCGCAGCCGACGACGCCGACCGACCCCACGACGCCGACAACCCCCACGACTCCAAGCGTGACCGCACCGGTGCTCGACGTCGCGGACAAGTCGCTCTGGGTGGCCGGCAGAGGCGGTCAGGTCGACCTGGGGACGACCATTACGACGACCGACCCCAACGATAACCTCACCCTCAGTATCATGGGATTGCCGCGATACGAGACGATCACGACCGGCGACGGCACGACGCTCAGGGGCAACAACATCACCCTGACGTCCGCGCAGGTCGACAGCGGACTGACGCTGACATCGTACTACAAGGGCAATGCTCATCCGGTCGCGAACCTCACGCTGACCGCGAGCGCTATGGATCCGACCACCGGCGCTGTGATGTCGTCGGACCCGCAGACGATCCGCGTGACGGATCCCCGGCCGTCCAGCTGGACTGGCGGAAACGCAGGGAGCTGGGCAAACCACGGCTTTGCGCAGTTGCAGCAGCAGATGGGCGACACCAGCACCCTGGCGAACACAGCATCGCAGACGACCGGTTGGGCCGATCAAGGCGCGCGAGCGTCCCAGGCAAGCCAGGGCTTTGCGCTGCTGAACCAGTATCTGGCCGGCAGCTCCGGTCGGGTCGACGCTGGTCAGATCGCGGCGGCCATGTCGAATGCGAACAGCTGGACGCACAACTCGTTCCTGAGCAAACCTCAGGGTTGATCCGGCTACTGCACCCGGGGGCTCTGCGCCCGGGTGCAGTACCATCAACGTGTTGGGAGTCGGAAACGGGCGGTCGATCGCGGACGGTAACGGCGAAGGGACTGCCACGCGCGGGTCCTGGTCTCGGTTGGCTTCATCGCTCGCATCTGTTTCCAAGCGATCAAAATGCGTGCTGGCGCAACAGCTTCGGGTATGCGGCAAATTTGCGCGCAACATAACGGTGCAAAAATCAAGATTTGAAACTTTTTTCGCCATTTTTGCGCATTAACGAACCGGTTCAGCAGTCGGGGGGGCAGGTCTAAAATCCCACTGCTTTGAAATCCCCTCGCGGTTCGAGGCCCTAGTGCTTTGATGTTGCTTGCACCTTTTTGGCTGCGAGCAAGCGGTATGTCGCATGCTCTGTCGATGCGCGGCATTGGAATTCCCAGTCTTTGGAAATGCATGAGAAGGAACACTAACGCGGCCGGGTAGCCGCGAAGGGTTGAGTAAGAATGGCGATCCAGAACGGAAATGCCCCCGCCGCAGATCTAGGGCTTCGCGCGCTAGCTCTGTTCCTGCGCCTCCATGGCGTGAATACTGTGCCGGACCAGCTCCGCGATCGTTGCGGGAGCGACGAGATCGGCGTCCGCGCGATGCTTCGCTGCGCGCGCGAATTCGGAGTCAAGGTCCGCTCGCGGACAATGGATTGGACCCGCCTTGCGGGTATCCAGCTGCCCGGAATCGCCTCGCTGCGTGACGGTGGATTTCTGCTGCTGGGCAAGATCGACGACCAGGTGGCGCTTGTGCTGCACCCGACCTCGCCGCATCCGAGCCGGATGACGCGCGCGGAATTCGAAGCGATCTGGGATGGCGGTTTGATCTGTGCTGGATCACAGAGCCTCGCGCAGCGCGCACGTCATGCATTTGCCGGCATCCGCACGCGCTCGTTTGACCTGGGCGCCGGCCTGATGCACCGCGCCGGCGAGGGCCTGATGCGGGCTCGTGACGGTCTCACGAAGAGCTTCTTGGCGATGAGACCTGGCATCCTGATGCGCGGGCCTCGCGACGAGGCCGCAATCCATCCGGCGAACACAAACACCGAATCCCCGGCCGCCGGCGTCGAATCCGAACATGACGATGAATCCGGGCTCATTGCGCTGGCGATCTTGCTGCGTTGCCATGGCATCGCTGCCGACCCCGGCCAAATTCGTCACCGGATCGGCGCGGCGCGCCTCGGCGTTACTGAAATCCTGCGCTGCGCCAAGGATTTCGGACTCAAGGCAAAGGTGCAGAGGACGAGCTGGAACAGGCTTGCCGTCACCCCGCTGCCGGGAATTGCGGTGCTGCGCGACGGCAGCTTCCTGATCCTCGGCAAGGTTATCGACGACAAGCTTCTCGTTCAGCGCCCGCTGTCTCCGCGGCCCGAAGCAATCACCCAGGCCCAACTCGAGGCGATCTGGGACGGCGGCATCATCCTGATGGCCCGGCGCGCCAGCCTGACCGACCTCGCGCGGCGCTTCGATATCTCCTGGTTCGTCGGCGCCATGCAAAAGTATCGTCGCCTGCTCGGCGAGGTGCTGGCGGCGTCGTTCTTCCTTCAGATCTTCGCCGTTGTCTCACCGCTGTTCTTCCAGGTGGTGATCGACAAGGTGCTCGTGCATCGAAGCATGAGCACGCTCGACGTGCTGGTCGTCGGGCTTGTCGTACTGACCGTGTTCGAGGCCGTTCTCGAGACGCTGCGCGTCTATCAGTTCGCGCATACGACAAACCGTATCGACGTCGAGCTCGGCGCCAGGCTGTTCCGTCACCTGCTGGCGCTGCCGATCGCCTATTTCCAGACCCGCCGCGTCGGCGATTCGGTGGCGCGCGTCCGCGAGCTCGAGAACATCCGCCAGTTCCTGACCAGCTCGGCGCTCACGCTGGTGATCGATCTGCTGTTCACCGTCGTCTTCCTTGCAGTGATGTTCTATTACTCGACGACGTTGACGTGGATCGTGCTGGCGTCCTTCCCGCTCTACATCGGCATCTCCGCGGGAGCCGCGCCGCTGTTCCGTCGGCGCCTCGACGAGAAATTCAATCGCGGCTCCGAGAACCAGGCCTTCCTGGTCGAGAGCGTCACCGGTATCGAGACGCTGAAGGCCATGGCGGTCGAGCCGCAGATGCAGCGCCGCTGGGAGGAGCAGCTCGCCGGCTATGTGTCCGCAAGCTTCCGCGTGCTCAGCCTGAACAACACGGCGAGCCAGGCGGTCCAGATGATCAACAAGCTGGTCATCGCCGCGACCCTTTACTTCGGCGCCCGCCTGGTGGTCAGCGGGGACCTGACTGTCGGTGAGCTCGTCGCGTTCAACATGCTGGCCGCGCGTGTCAGCGCGCCGGTTCTGCGACTCGCGCAGATCTGGCAGGACTTCCACCAGGCCCGCCTGTCGATCGATCGTCTCGGCGACATCCTCAACACCATTCCCGAGCCGAGCTTCACGCCGGCCCGCGCGGCGCTGCCACCGATCCGCGGTCAGGTCACATTCGAGCACGCGACTTTCCGCTACCGCATCGACGGCCCCGAGGTGCTGCACGACGTGTCCTTCAGCGTCGAGCCAGGCCAGGTCATCGGCATCGTGGGTTCGTCGGGCTCGGGCAAGAGCACCATCACCAAGCTGATCCAGCGTCTCTATGTCCCGGAAAGCGGGCGCGTGCTCGTCGACGGCGTCGACCTCGCGATGGTCGATCTGAGCTGGCTGCGGCGCCAGATCGGCGTCGTGTTGCAGGAGAACGTACTGTTCAACTGCACGGTTCGCGACAACATCGCGCTGGCCGATCCGGCGATGCCGATGGAGCGCGTCATCGAAGCGGCGGAGCTAGCCGGCGCCCACGACTTCATCCTCGAACTGCCGGAGGGTTACGACACCGTCGTGGGTGAGCGCGGCAGCAGCCTGTCCGGCGGGCAGCGCCAGCGAATCGCAATCGCGCGTGCACTCATCACCGATCCACGCATCCTGATCCTGGACGAGGCGACCAGCGCGCTGGACTACGAAAGCGAGCGCGCGATCCAGCAGAACATGAGGCGGATTTCCGCCGGCCGGACCGTGTTCGTCATCGCCCACCGGCTGTCGACGGTGCGCAATGCAAGCCGGATCATCACCCTCGAGCATGGCCGCATCGTCGAGGACGGCAGCCATGACGAGCTGATCCGCACCAACGGCCGTTACGCCAACCTCCATTATCTGCAGGCCGGTATCCATGACGTCCGCTAGCCGCAATGTCGTCGCGTTCCCGAGACGCGAACCTCGCCGCCGCGAGCACGAAATCGCCTTTCTGCCGGCGGCGCTCGAGATCGCCGAATCGCCGCCGTCGCCGATCGGGCGCGCGATCGGGGCCTGCATCATCGCCGCGTTCTGCATCGCGCTGTTGTGGGCGACGCTCGGCAGCGTCGATATCGTCGCCAGCGCGACCGGCAAGATCGTGCCGGGCGGGCGCACCAAGCTGATCCAGCCGTTCGAGACCGGTGTGGTCCGCGCCATCCGCGTCCGCGACGGCCAGAGCGTCAAGGCCGGCGACGTCCTGATCGAGCTGGATCCGACAATGACGGAAGCCGACCAGGAACGCCAGAAGAGCGATCTGCTTGCAGCCGAGCTGGACGTCGCGCGGCTGCGCGCCGCGCTGGCCGCAGACCCGCTCGCGGCCTTCCGGCCGCCGCAAAACGCAAGTGCGGCCGAAATCGAGATGCATCGCCAGTTCCTGATCAGCCAGCGCGCCGAACAGAGCGCAAAGCTTTCTGAAATCGAGCGTCAGCAGGGGCAGAAGGAGGCGGAACGGGCGACCACATCGGCGAGCGTCGACAAGCTGGAGGCGACGATTCCGGTACTGAAGGAGCGCGTCGATATCCGCAAGGGTCTCGTCGAGAAGGCATTGGCGTCGAAGGTCGTCTATCTCTCCGAATATCAGGAACTGGTCGCCATGCAGCAGGACCTCGTCCTGCAGCAGAGCCGGCTGCGCGAAGCCGATGCGGCGATCGCGCTGCTGAAGGAGACCAAGGACAAGACTGCCGCGGAGTATCGCCGCGCGACCTATGATGCTCTTGCGAAGGCCGAGCAGAAAGCTGCGAGCGCCGCGCAGGAGGTGGTCAAGGCGGAGCGGCGAACGAAACTGCAGAGCCTGACCGCACCGGTCGACGGCGTCGTGCAGCAGCTTGCCGTTCATACGGTGGGCGGCGTGGTGACGCCCGCTCAGGCGCTGGCCGTCGTGGTCCCGAGCGAGAGCCAGCTCGAGATCGAGGCCATGCTGTCGAACCGCGACATCGGCTTCGTGCATCCCGGCCAGAAGGCGGAGATCAAGGTCGATACGTTCAACTTCACCCGGTACGGGCTGCTTCATGGCGATGTGCTCAGCGTGTCGACGGATGCCATCACGCGCGAAAAGCAACAGGGCAACCCCAATGACCGGACATTGGGCGCGGCGCAGAGCAGCAGCGAGCCTAAAGGTCAGGAGCTGGAATACGCCGCGCGCGTTTCGCTCGACCGGACGCACATGCAAATCGAGGACAAGCTCGTCAAGCTCGGGCCGGGCATGGCGGTGACGGTCGAAATCAAGACCGGCACGCGCAGGATCATCAGCTACCTGCTGTCGCCGCTGGCACGCTACCGGCAGGAAGCCCTGCGCGAACGCTAAAGCGAAGCCCGTCGCCGGACGTTGCGGCCGGGCGGGGCGCCACGCGCGTGAGAGCGAAGCTCGTCGCGGTGGCGCCCGTCGTTAGGACGATTGCGGTGAAATTGCCGGTGGATTGGCACATGCGCTATCGGCGCAGCGCTTCCAGACGCGATTTCGCCTCATGAACTCCCGCGGCGTTGGCCTTGGCGTAGAGGTCTTGCGCCCTGCGCTCGTCGCCGCGCGTGCCGTAAGTCCCCCACTTCGCAAGAATCAGGGGATCGTAGGTTTCTGCCAGCGCGAAGCTCGCCTGGGCGCTGCCCATTTCCACGGCGCGCTCGAGTACAAGCCGCGCCGCGCCTATGTCGCCCTGACGCAACAAGGAGCTCGCCCGCGCAACCAACCCTCCGGCTTCCGCAGCCTGCTCGGGAGCAGGCTGGGCAACCGCGCGAGCAGGCGCCGCTCGCGTCTGTTCGGCGGTTGGATTGGTGGCCACTTCGATGGACTTGTCCCGCGCGGTCGCACCGGTCGTCAACGCCGCGCCGTGCGCCTTGCGATCCTCGGCCTCATACGCATGGATTGCGCTCCGCGACAAAGGGAGGTGCTGGGGCTGCACGTCGATCCTGGCGCGCAATTGTCTCAATTCGGCAGCGCTGGCTTCCGCCGCCTGCTTCTGCAGCAAGATTTCCTCGCCTGCCTTTGCCGCCCGCGCCGTCTGGGTCTCGCTGTCGCGATGCGCTGCCGCCAGATCTTGCTCCAGCCGCGCGGACCGCTCACGCTCCTTTTGCAGGTCCGCCGCAGCGCTCTTTCCCACAGCTTGCAGCCGGGACGTTTCCTTGCCCGCTTCGGTCACCAGCACGGCCTTGCTCTCGACGTCACGTCGCGCCGCCGCGAGATCCTGCTCCAGCCGGGCGGACCGCTCACGCTCCTTTTGCAGCTCGGCCGCACCGCTCTTCTCCACCGCCTTCAGCCGGGACGTTTCCTTGCCCGCCTCGGTCACCAGCACGGCCTTGCTCTCGATATCACGGCGCGCCGCCGCAAGATCCTGCTCCAGCCGGGCGGACCGCTCATGCTCCTTTTGCAGCTCGGCAGCACCGCTCTTCTCCACCGCCTTCAGCCGGGACGTTTCCTCGTCTGCTTTCGTCGCCAGCGCCGTCTTGGTCGCGACATCGCGCCGCGCTGCCGCGAGATCCTGCTCCAGCCGGTCGGCCCGCGCCGCTTGCAGTGAGTTCTGCAACTCCGCCGCACCGCTTTCCCTTTCCCGCTTCAGTCGGGCGGTTTCCTCGCCTGCTTTCGTCGCCAGCGCGGTTTGCGTCTCGACATCGCGGCGCGCAGCCGCAAGATCCTGCTCCAGCCGCACCAGTCGCTCACGTTCGTCCGGTGTGGATTTGTGAACCGAAGCCGCGCCGCTCTCGGCCGCCTGCCTGAGCTCCGCTGCTTCTTCACCGGCTTTGCGGGCCTGCGCCTCGAAGGCGTAGATCGTGCTTCGCGTCTGGGAAAGCTCCTGTGTCAGCGCGTCGGCCTTGGCACGCGAGTCCCGCAGCTCGGCGGCCCCGGCCTCCACCGTCCGCTTCTGCCGCAGGGCTTCATCGGCCGCCTTTGCCGCCAGCGCGGTCTGGGTCTCGGCATCACGCCGCGCGACCGCAAGATCCTGCTCCAGCCTTTCGGACCGCTCTCGCTCCTTTTGCAGGGAGCCCTGCGACTCGGCCGCTCCGCTTTCGCTTTGCTGTTTCAGTCGGGAAACCTCCTCGCCGGCTTTGGTCGCCAGCGCGGCCTGGGTCTCGACGTTGCTGCGGGCAGCCGCAAGGTCCCGCTCCAGCCGTGCGAACCGCTCACCTTCGTCGGGTGTGAATTTGCTGACCGAAGCCGTGCAGCTTGCAACCGCCTGCCTGAGCTCCGTCGCTTCGTCTCCGGATTTGCGGACTTGGGCTTCGTATGCGTAGATCGAGCTCCGCGACAGCGAGAGGTCTTGTGCCAGCGCCTCGGCTCGTTCGCGCAATTGCCTGAGCTCGGCAGCTCCGACGTCCGCTGCCTGCTTCTGCCGCAGGGCTTCTTCCTTTGTCGTTGTCGCCAACGCCATCTGGGTCTCGACATCGCGCCGCGCTGCCGCCAGATCCTGCTCCAGCTGCGCGCTCCGCTCGTGCTCCCTTTGCAGGGCCGACTGCAGCTCCGTAGCGCCGCTTTCACGCATCCCCTTCAGCTGGGAAACCTCCTCGCCTGCCTTTGCCGCCAGCGCCGTCTGAGTCTCGACGTTGCGGCGCAATGCCTCGAGATCCTGCTCGAGCCGCGCGGACCGCTCGCGCTCCCGCTGCAGATCCGCCGCGCCACCTTCCGCCGCTGCTTTCAGCCGAGACGCTTCCTCACCCGTTTTTGTCGCCAGCACGGTCTGGGTTTCGACATCACGCCGCGCTGCCGCCAGATCCCGCTCCAGGCGCTCCGCCCGCTCACGCGTCTCTTGCAGGGAGTTCAGCAACTCCGCGCCGCCCTGCGCGGCCTGCTTCTCATCGGCCGCCTTGTCCGTCAACGCGGCCTGGGCCTCGATATCGCGGCGCGCCGCCGCGAGACTCTGCTCCATCGACTCGGCCCGATAGCGCTCTTGCTCGAGACGTTGCAGCAACTCGATGTCACGTCTTGCATTCGTCAGTTCGCAGGAGAGCGACTCCGCCCAGTTGTATTCCCGTTTCGAGGCCTGCCCCGTGTCGCCGACGCTCGCTTGGGCGACCTGCACCGGTCTGTCATTGCCGCCTCGACCCGGCGGCAAGGCTTCGGGAGCGCCGTTCCTTGCCGCTTCGATGAAAGCGGGACTACCGGCAGCCGCCGAATGCTGCGGTTGCGTCGAAGGGCGCGCCGGATCTGGGGAAGCCCGTGTTTCCGGCGCGCACATCATTGCGAGCATGGCAGCAGTCGTCCACGACAGCGCGGACCGTCCCGCCTTGGGCAGCAGGCGGCGCGACGAATCTGCGATGTCGCAGCCGGCAACTGCCTTGTCCTTGAGGATCACCGGGCCCATCCGCAATCACCTGTCGCGTGGCGACACGATCTGTTGAGGTACGGCATTATGCGCCGTACCGCAGCGCGAAGCCTACAGCCCGCATGGAGGACCCCACCCACCCCTTTCGGGTTAGGCCACAGGTCACGGCTTCACATAGGACCAGCCCTTCTCCTGCAGTTCCATCACGCGCACGACGCCTGACTTCACCACCTCCGCCTGGCGAACAATCGGGATATCCTTGTTCTCGGCCTTGTGCATTTTTTCCTGGGTATTGCCACAGGCCTTGAACGAGACCTCCGGCGTGCTCAGCGCCATTTCCTCGAGACGGGCTTTCACCGGCGAGGTGTCGTCGCGCAGCATGTGCAGGCCGGGTCCGAAGGTGACCACCTCGATTTTCACCTTCTCGCCGAGATCCTTGTAGTATTGCGCAACGTTGACTGCGTTGTTGAGCGCGAGATTCATGGCTGCGGGATCGTTCGTGTTCACCTGCAGGATCAGGTTGTGCGACTTGGCGTTGGATGGAAGCCGGGCGTTGGCGTCGAGAGGAGATCGTTCCCTCTTGTGGGTGGTCGCCTTGCGCGAGATATGAACCCTTTGGACCTTTTCTGAAACGTGCTGATAGTCCGCAGTGCGGTTCGTTGTTGTCGGTGTCCAGTACCGTCCGCCGCCTTGCTCCGCCGCAGCGTATGAAGCGGCCAGGAGCGCCGTTGCGGCTCCGATGATGGTTACCTTCGCAATATGCTGAAACACGCGCATGGATACCTCCTGTTAAAGACACGTTATTGAAATCCCTAGCCGTTGGGTTTTGCGGTCGGTTGTGGCCACCTGCAGGCAGCGGTGATCTTCGCGCGCACCACATCCATCCCGCCCAACGGAAACACCGCATCCAGCGCCGGTCCGGTACGGGGTGCGAGGTGAATATTGAGACCTCCGCCGTCCGGAAGGGACTGCAGCAAGCGAACCACGTCACCGCCGAACGCAACGCCGGTCCCGGACGCAGGCACAGCTGCCGCTACTTGCTGCGGCGGACCGTCGTTGATGCGGTAGGAAATCGCATATCCATCGCCGCGACCGGACACGCGGGAGCCCGCGACGATCAGTTCGCTCCGCCCGCCATGGCAGCGAATCGAAAGCGTCATTGCGCTTTCGCCAGCACCGTCGCGCGATGACGTCGTGGCGGTGGCGACCGGTGAATAGTCGAGCGGTGAAGTCGTCAGGCTGACGACCCAGCTGTTACCCAGGTTCGCCTGGGGCAGCGCCGACGCCCGCGGTGTCTTCTCGGAGCACTCCGGCCGTTCGGAGCGTTCCTTGGCGGAGCAATCGCGGAGCTGAGCGATCTGGCGATATCCTGCCGCCTGCGCCGAAGCAATGCCGCTTGCGAGCAAGACTCCAGCCACCGCGCAGGTCGCCGCGCGTCTCATTGCGATGTATTTGCGGCGGCGCGCGGCTCGCGATCGAGCCACGCCTGCGCTGCGGGGAAGCGCGTCAGGCCGGGAACGGTCGCGGCGAGATTGATCGTCTTCCACTTTTGGTCGAAGCCCGGCTGCTGCAGCTTGTCGATCCGCGAGAACAGATACTCCACGAAGCGCGCAAGGCGCTCATAGCGGTTCGATTTGGCCGGAAAGTTGAAAGCCACCAGGGCGGTCGGCACGGCGATTGTCGTGACGCGCTCGCCCTGCTTGATGAGATTGGGATACTCCGTGGCCTCGAGCGAGGCGGGAAGATAAAAGTCTTCGAACCTCCTGTCATAGGGAACAGGCAGGAACTTGAACCCCGGGTCCCAGCGGCCGCGCACGAAGGCATCCACCGGCTTCGAGGTGATGAAGACGACCGCGGCCATCTCGCCCTTGCGCATCTGCTCGAGCGCGACCTGATGGGGAATGAACGTTTTTTCCACATCGAGGCCAAGGCGGCTGAAGATCAGCGGCCCCGAATAGGCCGCCGCGGTACCCAGATTATTGAAGTTCACCTTCTTGCCGGCGAGATCGCTCAGGCTTTGGATCTCGGGACGAACGAAGATATGCAGTTCGGACGGAAACAGGTTCAGCACGAAAGCCAGCCGTTGCTGGATATCCGGCACCTGGCTCCTGTATTCCTCGAGCACGTCGGAATTGATGATGGCGGCATCGATGCCGCGCAAATACAGCAGCGAGTTCACATTCTCCGTCGGCCCGCGCGTCACGACCGGCAACACATGCAGCTTGTCGCCATCGTCTACCACGCGGGCGATTTCGGCCGCGAGACGAATGGGCGCGCCCTCGAGCAGGCCCCCGGCGAGGCCGATCGTCCAGGCATTCATCGTCACCTGCGGCTTTTGCGGCGGCGGCTCACGGCGCAATTGACGCGGTGCAGCAGGTTGCGCCTGTGCATCCACGTTTGACAGCGGAACGGTCGTGAGCAGCGGAATCAGCAGCGCCAGCATGCGCAACGGGTGCAATTCCCTTTTTGCGGTCTGTCCCATGGGATCTCCGCCCTCGCCGATCGGTGATTTTGTCGTAGTTTCATGCAGTTCATCGGCGCGCGCTATTTCTCCCCATGGGGGAGCCCACTACTCCTTCCGGATTATCCATTGTGCGTGTCCCCCCACGCCGCGGCAGCGAGGGACCGGTCACCGGCACCAAACATCCGGGATTTCCCTCACTCCAGCCCCGCGGACGGCAGACGTATCGCCACTCGAAGTCCCCCGAGTGGAGACCGGTCCAGGCTAAGGGATCCGGCGTAAAGCTCGGTGAGTTCCCGCGTGATCGACAGCCCGAAGCCGAATCCTGGAGAGCTTTCGTCGAGCCGTTGGCCGGCCTGCACCGCCTGCGACATCTGCTCCGGCGAAAGCCCCGGTCCATCGTCCTCGACGACGAGGACGACACTTCGCGTCTCCTCGCGAGATTCGACGACAACCTTGCTGCCGCACCAGGAGAAGGCGTTCTCCAGCACGTTTCCCAGCATCTCGTCGACGTCCTGCTGTTCGCAGGCTACCGCCAGGCCGGCTGGTATATGATTGACGAAATCGATCGTCTTGT
Source organism: Bradyrhizobium sp. USDA 4504 (assembly GCF_054063995.1). Taxonomy (NCBI): domain Bacteria; kingdom Pseudomonadati; phylum Pseudomonadota; class Alphaproteobacteria; order Hyphomicrobiales; family Nitrobacteraceae; genus Bradyrhizobium; species Bradyrhizobium sp. USDA 4504. The sequence goes on from NZ_JBSSGV010000001.1 coordinate 6,836,308, forward strand.
CGGCGTTCACTTTGCCGAGGACGAGACCGAGATCCGCGACGCGTGGCGCGATTACTGTTCTTGTCCGAACCGGACCGCCAAGTGCGGCCGATCGGGCGCGGCCCAGATGATGCCGGATGCGCCGGTCCATTAGGACGACGAGACCGTGAAGATCCTCTGAGCCTGACGATTGCTTCTGCAGCGCGACCGCCAGCGTCGCAAGCGGCGTCTTCAGTCCGTGCGCCAGATTCGAGACGTGTTTGCGCGCCCGCTGCAGGTTGGTGGCGTTCTGAACCAGCAGCGCATTCAGTTCGGTGGCCAATGGCTGCACCTCGCCCGGCTGCGCGTCGGGCACGTTGTCGCGAAGTCCAGCTCTTACATCGGCGACCGCCTGACGAAGTCGTTCGAGGGGACGCAACCCCAGACGAACCTGGATCAGCATCGCTAAGATCAATGCGATGCCGAGCACCGCGAGCGACAAGGCCAACGTGCGCATTGCTTCCCACAACGGCCCGCGCACCGCGTCTCTCGGCGCGGAGGCCACGATCGTGACAGGAGTGCCGGACACCGCGACGTTCAAAATGCGAAAGTGGAGTACGTTGTCGTATGGACCCTTGCCGTCGGCAGGCAGCGGGCGTTCTCGCGGAGGCGGATCTTCGCCGATCGGGGGAGGCGGCGGCGGGGGCGGCAGGGGTCTGTTGCTGATATCGGGAGGAGCCAGATCCGCTCCGTCGAGCGACCGCGACCGCAAGGCGTTCTTTGGCCCCAAAATCTGCCAGTACCAGCCGCGTCGGCGTCGATCGAATGGCGGCCCGTCGGCGGATCCCGCCAGACGAATGTTGCCGGCGCCGTCGGCTTCAAGCATGGACGCGAGGAAGAGGATCTGCGCGTCGAGCCTCTGATCGATCTGCCCCTGCACGAATCGATGCAGCACGAACGATATCAGGATCGCGGCGACGATCAGGGCTGCGGTGATGAACACGCCGGCTCCGATCATGAGGCGCCGGCCGAGCGATGCATTCCGGCTCATCATGGGGATCCCGAGTTGAGCTTGTAGCCGCGGCCCCTTTCGGTCTCGATCAGCGCCTTGCCGACCTTGCGCCGGAGCCGCGCGACGATCACTTCGATGGAATTCGAATCCGTCCCGACGTCGCCCTCATAGACCTTTTCCGACAGCAGGCCTCGCTCGACCACGGTGTCCTTGCGCAGGATCAGGCATTCGAGAACACGCCACTCCAACCCGGTCAGCTTCAACGGCAATCCATCGAGCTCGAACACGCCGGTCTGCGTTTCGAAGCTCAGGGGTCCGCAGGAAATTCGCGGCACAGCATGCCCCGAGGCGCGACGGACCAGCGCGCGAAGGCGCATGACCAGTTCCTCGATCCGGAATGGCTTGGTGAGATAGTCATCGGCCCCGGCCTTGAAGCCTTCCACCTTGTCGGTCCAGCCGTCGCGCGCAGTCAGGATCAGCACCGGCAGGTGCCGGCCCTGCTTCCGCCAACCGCGCAGCACCTCGACGCCGGGCACTTTGGGCAGCCCGAGATCGAGCACTGCGGCATCGTAGGATTCGGTTTCGCCGAGGTGCTGTCCGTCCTCGCCGTTGGCGGCGATGTCGACCGCGAAATTCTCCTCACGCAGGGCTCGGGCGATCTCTTGCGCGAGCAGGCGATCGTCTTCGACCAGAAGGATTTTCATTCGGCTCACACCTCGGACCGGAACTAGGCGCCCAAGCTTAACTCAAGCTGAACGGAACGGTTCAGGCTGGATTGGGGACAGTGTCCTAGGCTTCAGGCATCGCAATCATGAAAGGAGCGTCCAATGACCGAAAGCGATGCACAGAGGGATACGAGCCCGTCGCTGCCTGGGCGCCGGCAGGTCCGGCATCGTGGCCTGTTGGCAGGGGCCGCGCTTGCCGTGCTTGTCGCCGGCGCAGCGGCCGGTGCCGGTGGCGTTCGCGTCGCCCAGAATTGGCCGCCGCGCAGCGTCATGCTGCTGCAGCCGACCGCGATCGACAGGCTGCAACCCGGCGGTCCGTCCGCCGTGCGCGGCAACGTCGCTGAGATCTTCGGCCACATGTTCTTGATGGAGGACGGCGGCGGCCGCGCCCTGATCGATCTCGGACCGCGTGGGGATAATGCCGATGCCGTCACCAGGGGAGAGATCGTGACGGTCCAGGGAATGTTCGATCAGGGGATCTTCCGCGCTCAAATCGTCTCGCATGCCGACGGCCGAACCGAAGCCTTCGGTCCTCCGCCGCATCCGCCTCGCGGCGCGCCACCGCCGCCTCCGCGGGCCGACGGGCCGCCTCCGCCGCCGCCCCCAGGGACACCACCCCCACCACCGCGGGCTGACGCCCCGCCACCACCGCCCGGAGCACCGCCACCGCCCCCTGGGCCCAAAGCGCTTTGAGCAAATCACGAACAGTAGAAAATCAGGAGATCAGGATGTCGGAAGACCAGATCAAATTGTCCGGCAGGATCGTGCACGTTTTTGCGCACCGCTTTGTGGTTCAGACCCCGAAAGGCATGGTGCTTGCCGATCTCACGCCGCATGGAGCAGACCTCGTCAAGCTCCGGATCGGAGCCGATGTCGAACTAGAAGGCGAGCAGAAGCCTTCTGAGCTCAAGGTGACGCATTTCGCGTGCGATGGCGCGGGCGTGACGATCCAGCACAAGAAGAAGCCCGAGCACGCCCACCACGAACCCGTAGACCCCGCCGCAGCGATCGAGGCCGCTCGCTCGGCCGGGTTCGAACCGATGGGTACGCCCCGTCGCAAGCCCAAGCATTTCGAAATAGACGGCCGGCGCAACGGCGAGACCTACGAACTGCACGTCGAATTGGGCGGACGAATCCGGAAAGCCAAGCTCGTCGGCAACGGACACGAAGCTGCTTGACGCTTAGGGGACGACTGACGCCGCTCTGAGCAGCCGTAACAGGAAACCGGACCCGAACCGGACTCAACCGGCTCGGGTGCGTCGAGGATCTCATCGGACAGGCAGTTTGTTTAATCAAGCATCGGGATGCAACGTGTCGATAGCACCGACGGCCTCATACAGCGCAAGTCCAGAGAAGGCGCTCCGTCCGCTGCTCGCGCTGAACTTCTTCATCGCCGACATGCAGGCCGGCATCGGGCCGTTCCTCGGCGTATTTCTGCTCGCGCAGGGCTGGCAGGCCGGCTGGATCGGGACGGTGATGACGGCGGGCGGCGTTGCTGGGATGTTGATGACGACGCCGGCCGGAGCCCTGATCGACGCCACGCGCAGCAAGAAGCTGTTCGTCATCATCCCCGGCATCTGCAGTGTCGTCGCCTCCGGCATCGTGCTGCTGTCACAGGAGTTCTGGCTCTTGGCAGCCTCACAGGTCGCGACGGCGATTGCCGGCGCCGCGATCGGTCCGGCCGTCGCCGGCATCACGCTGGGTATCGTCCGCCAGGCAGGCTTCAATCGACAGAACGGCCGTAACCAGGCCTTCAACCACGCCGGCAACATGGTCGGCGCCGGGCTGTCCGGATTCGTCGGCTGGGTGTACGGCTTCACCGCGGTGTTCTGGCTCGCGGCGGTCTTCGGTGTTCTCTCGATCGCTTCCGTTATGATGATCCCGAGCGCGTCCATCGACGACGACGCAGCCCGCGGGCTCGAACGCGAGAGCACGGACGACAAGCGCGCGAGCGGGTTGCAAGTGCTGATCGAATCGAAGCCATTGCTGATCCTCGCCGCAACTCTGCTGTTCTTCCACCTCGGCAATGCGGCGATGCTCCCGCTGTACGGCCTGGCGGTCGTGGCCGACAAGCAGGCCGACCCCGCGAGCTTCGTCGCGATGACCATCGTCATCGCCCAGGGCACCATGATCCTGACCTCGCTGGTTGCGATGCGGATGGCCGAAAGGGAGGGCTACTGGCTGGTCATGCTGGTGTCGTTCATCGCCTTGCCGGTCCGGGGCATCATCGCGGCGTGGCTCCTGAACAGCTGGGGCGTTTATCCGGTACAGATTCTTGACGGCGTCGGCGCGGGATTGCAGAGCGTGGCAGTGCCCGGCCTCGTCGCGCGGATTCTCGACGGGACCGGGCGGATCAATGCCGGCCATGGCGCGGTCATGACGGTCCAAAACATCGGTGCCTCGCTCAGCCCTGCGATCGGTGGCTGGATCGCGCAGGAGTTCGGGTACGGGCCGATGTTTCTCATTCTCGGTGGCTGCGCCACGGTCTCAGTCGCGCTGTGGAGCGTCTTCGCGCCGTTGTTGAAGCCTGCTTGTGCGACAAAGCCCGGGCACGCATCGGATGCAATGGTTTCAAGCGCCGCGAGTGTCGCCTGATGTTCACTCACAACGCCGCGACCTGGGGAATCGCCGGTCTTGCGACCTTGGGCGTCATTGCACGCCCCTGGAATCTGCCGGAATACATCTGGGCAGTGACCGGCGCCGTCCTGCTGATCGCCTTCGACCTGTTGCCGTGGCGAGACGCCGTCGCGGCGGCAGGCAACGGAACGGACGTCTACTTCTTTTTGATCGGCATGATGCTGCTGGCCGAGGTCGCTCGGAAAGAGGGCTTGTTCGATTGGTTCGCCGAACTCGCCGTCAAGCATTCGCGCAACTCAGCGTCGCGGTTGTTTTCGATCGTCTATGCGGTCGGTACGCTGGTCACCATTTTCCTGTCGAACGACGCCACCGCCGTCGTGCTGACGCCCGCGGTCTACGCCGCGACCCGTGCCGCGAAGGTCGAGCCGCTGCCGTATCTTTTCGTCTGTGCGTTCATCGCCAACGCCGCCAGCTTCGTGCTGCCGATCTCTAATCCGGCCAACCTCGTGTTGTTCGGCGCGCGGATGCCGACGCTGCCGCAGTGGCTGCACTACTTCCTGCTGCCCTCGATCGTGGCGATTGCAGCGACCTTCATCATGCTCCGGCTCAGCCTGCGGAACAGCCTGTCGGGTAGTGTCGATGTGCGCGACGGAGAGCCGGCCGTGCTTGCCAGAAGTGCCGCGATCGTCGCCGCCGGCATCGGCGCGACGGCGGCGGTCCTGCTCGCCACATCGGCGTTGGGTCTGGATCTTGGAATCCCGACATTTGCCTGCGGGGCGATGGTGACCGTGATCGTGCTCCTGCTCGGCCGCACATCGCCGCTATCGATCGCGCGCGATATCTCATGGTCGGTCCTTCCTCTCGTCGCCGGACTGTTCATCCTGGTCGAGGGCCTCAATCGCACCGGCGTGCTGCCGGCACTCGCGGAAGAGCTCGAGCGAACCGCCGCGCGATCGCCGCACGCAACCTCATGGGGCGCCGGCGTCATCACGGCGATTGCCTCGAACCTCATCAACAATCTGCCGATGGGTCTGATCGCAGCGACGACCACGCAAGCCGCGCAGGCGTCGCATCACGTCACCGGCGCAATCCTGATCGGCGTCGACCTCGGACCCAACCTTTCAGTCACCGGTTCACTCGCCACGATCCTGTGGCTGATCGCGCTGCGGCGCGAGGGTGAGCATGTTGGCGCGCTTCGCTTTCTGCAACTCGGCATTGTGGTCATGCCGCCGGCATTGGTACTTTCGCTGCTTGCGCTCTCGCTGTCTGCCTCATAAGAGCGGTTGCGGCTTCGATTGCCAGAAACGGGGGGAGCTCCAAGAGGGCTCAACTTCTCTTGGCGGGGCCGCGCATGTTGTGTAAGCGCTGCATACGCGCCGCCGGTCGCACAAAATCGTAGAAGATCGCGGCTTGGCGCACTAAATCGTGGAAATGGCGGAGAGAGTGGGATTCGAACCCACGGTACGGTTTCCCGCACACACGCTTTCCAAGCGTGCGCCTTAAGCCACTCGGCCATCTCTCCGGGAGGCCCTCTCTTGAAGGGCTGAGGCGGATTTTGCAAGGGAGCGCAGGCCGGGAGCGCGAAATTTCCACAACATATTGAAAACATTGGGTAAATTGATAGCGACGACAGCCGCGCGCTGCGCCTTGCGCGTGGACGCGCGCGATTTTGGCCGGCGGTCGGTCAGGGACCGGCGCAAATCAATGAGTTCATCCGATCGACGCGCCGTTTCGTCATTCCGGGGGCTCGCCGCAGGCGAGAGCCGGGAATCTATTGGGGCGCCTCACTCGTGGAAGAATGGATGCCGGGTTCTCGCCTTCGGGAGCCCCGTCGCGAGCATGCGAGGTTATGACCACTGACCGCGCAACACACTCAGTGCCGTCCCAGCGAAAGAGGGACCCATAACCACAAGTGCCGATTATTGCGCGATGCTGCTACGACGAGCCCCGTTCACAACATCCACCGCGGCGTATGGGTCCCTGCTGCCGTGCGCAATTGCGCACTAGGCAGGGACGACAGCACCGCGGATGGGCGAACCAACGCACCCACCCTGCATCGTCATGCTCGCTCAGTGATAGCGCGCGGCAAAATCCGCCGTGCGGCGCGGCCACAGGGTTGGTGGCTCCGGCAGCGCCGCGTTTCCCGCATTGTGCGTATCCTGCAGCGCCTCGATGAAGTCGGCGAACCATTGCTGGATGGTGCCGCTGTTGAGCTTCTCCATCATGGCTTCCCAGCGCATCCGCCGCTCGGTCAGCGGCATCGCGAGGGCCGTCGCCAAGGTGCGCGCCATGCCGTCGATATCGTGCGGATTGACCAGCAGCGCGGCGTCGAGCTCGTTCGCCGCACCGGCGAATTTCGACAACACCAGCACGCCGGGGTCCGCCGGGTTTTGCGCGGCGACATATTCCTTGGCGACCAGGTTCATGCCGTCCTGCAGCGGCGTCACGACGCCGACCTGCGCGGTGCGGTAAAGGCCTGCGAGCACGCCCTGGCCAAAGCCCTTGTTGAGGTAGCGGATCGGCGTCCAGTCGACCTCGCCATGCACGCCGTTGACGTCGGTAACGAGCTTCGCCACCTCGCTCTGCAGATTGCCGTAGGCTTCGATCGCGCCTCGCGAGGGCGTTGCGATCTGCAGCAGCGACACCGAACGTTTCAGGTTCGGATGCAGCGTCCACATCTTGTCGAACGCCTTGATGCGGTTGACGAGGCCCTTGGAGTAGTCGAGCCGGTCGACGCCGATCGCGAGCTTCTCGCCGTTGAGGCTGCGCCGCAGCCGCGTCACGTCGGGATGCGTCATCGCCTTGGTCGCCTGCTGCGCGAACTTGCCCGGATCGATGCCGATCGGAAACACCGCGGCGCGGGTGCGGCCGAACGACGAATTGATCACGCCGTCGCGCACCTCGAAGTCGAGATCGTGCTGCACATAGCTCAGGAAGTTCTCGCAGTCCTCATCGGTCTGGAAGCCGATCAGGTCATAGGACAGCATCGCCTCGATCAGCTCGCGATGATTGGGCACGCCCGCGATTACCGCGCGCGCCGGCCATGGCGTGTGCAGGAAGAAGCCGATCGGCTGCGTGACGCCGAGATCGCGCAGCTCGGCGCCGAGCGCGAGGAAATGATAGTCCTGGACCCAGAACACGGAATCCGGCTTGCGGAAGCGCAGCAACGCGCGCGCCATGAACGCGTTCACTTCGCGATAGCTCGCGTAGTCCTCGCGAGACGCACGAATCAGATCGGCGCGCGAATGCATCGCGGGCCACAGCGCCGAATTGGCAAAGCCTTCGTAATAGCCGCCATAGTGCGCGGCCGGCAGATCGAGCATCGCCAGCGCGCCCGCCCCGAGCGCTTCGACCTCTGCGAAAGGTTCCTTCAGGTTCCCGTCGCGGACGCGTCCGCTGGAACCAACCCATATTGCCCCTGTCTTTTCCACCACCGGCAACAATGCCGCAGCCAGCCCCCCCGTCATGGGTTCATTGGGTTTTCCGCGCGAGACGCGGTTCGATACGACGACGAGGTTCACCAGGTCCCCTCCTGTTGGTCAACTCGCGTATTAACAACCATTCATCAAGATGGTTCCTGACCAAGGAATCTCCCAATTGAAACCAAATTCTGGCGAACACGAACGGAACTCGCGGGAACTCGCGAAAAGAAAATTACGCGCGAGGTTGACGCCACGACGCAAAAGCACCGTATTCGATTCGCCTGCGATGAATGCGTTTCGGTTAGGACAGGCTGACGTCCCTATCAACGTCGAGCAGATGCGCGAGGAATTCGCGCACATCGCTCGGTCCGTCGAAATGTCCGGCGACGCCGGTTGCGCGACGGCCGACGGAGAACGCTAGACCGTCGAAATCGGGCATGATCGCGAACACGGTCTCGTCGGTGACGTCGTCGCCGATGAAGAACGGACGCCGCCCCTTGAACGGCTCATGCGTCATCAGCTCGAGCACGCCGGTCGCCTTGGTGAAGCCGGAATGCTTGATCTCGCAGACGCTCTTGCCCGGTAGCACCTCGATCGGCGCATTCGGCAACTCGGCGCGGATCAGCGACACCGCTTCATAGATCGCCTTCTCCGCCTGCGGCGCCAGCCGGTAGTGCAGCGCCAGCGAATAGCCCTTGTCCTCGAGCAGAATGCCGGGGCTGAGCTTTGCGATCGCGGCAAGACGGCGCTTCAACTCCTTGTCGAGCGGCGGCGCGTGTGCGGCGACCGCCTCGCTGTCCGGCTGCAGCCGCATCTCGGCGCCGTGGCCGCCGATCGCAGGAAACACTTCCGGCGCGAAGATCAGGTCGATGTCATTGAGGGAGCGGCCGCTGACCAGCGCCAGCGCGCCGTGGGTGCGCTCATGCAGCTGCTTCAGCGTGGTCGACAGTTCCGGCGGCACCCAGACCTCGCGCGGCGTCGGCGCGAAATCGAGCAGGGTGCCGTCGATGTCAAGCAGCACCGCGACCTGGCGGAGTGGCGGAATCAGCGACGCCTGCGTCGGCACGCTGTCCGTCTTGGCGTCAGGGGCGATGTCATCATCCATGGGCATCTCGGCCACGTCATGTTTCGTCATAGTCTACTCCACACATGCCAGTGGTCGCGCGACAGATTCGAGCGATTTCCGCTCGGCCGCGACGGCATAGCGCCATGCGACCGCTGCGGCGACCATCATGAGCGCCGACCCCAGCAGGTAGCCGGCGAAGACGCTGTTGCGCGATCCGGTGTCGATCAGCACGCCGAACAGCGCCGGTCCAATCACGCCGCCAATGCCGGTGCCGATCGCATAGAAGGCGGCGATCGCGAGCGCGCGGACCTCCAGCGGAAACGTCTCGCTGACGGTAAGATAGGCGGCGCTCGCGGCCGGCGAGGCAAAGAAGAAGATCACCATCCAGGCGATGGTCTGGGTCTGCGCGCTGAGCACGCCGATCGAGAACAGATAGCCGGACAGCGCCAGCAGCACGCCCGAGATGCCATAGGTCAGCGCGATCATGGTGCGGCGGCCGAGCGTATCGAACAGGCGGCCGAGCAGCAGCGGCCCGAGGAAGTTGCCGGCGGCGAAGGGCAGGATGTACCAGCCGACATTGCTGGCGGCGACACCGAAGAAGTCGGTCAGGATCAATGCGAAGGTGAAGAAGATCGCATTGTAGAAGAACGCCTGCGCGGCCATCAGCGTGAGCCCGACCAGCGAGCGCTGCCGGTAGGTGGAGAACAGCGTCGCCGCGACCTCGCGCAGCGGCGTGTGATCGCGCATCCGCAGCCTGATCTTCTCGAAGTCCGCGCTCGATTGTTCGTGGCCGAGCACGGAGGTCTCGATATCGGCGACGATCTTGTGGGCCCGGTCGGGATAGCCGTGGATCATCAGCCAGCGCGGGCTCTCCGGAATCCACATCCGCATCAACAGCACGACGAGGCCGAGCACCGCGCCGGTGAAATAGGCGATCCGCCAGCCGTGGTCCGGCGCAAGGAACGCGGGATCGAGCAGGATGATGGCGCTCAGCGCACCGATCGCCGCCCCGATCCAGAAGCTGCCGTTGATGACGAGATCGGTCCAGCCGCGATAGCGCGCCGGCACCAGTTCCTGGATGGTCGAGTTGATCGCGGTGTATTCGCCGCCGATGCCGGCACCGGTGAGAAAGCGAAACAGCGCGTAGCTCGCGACATTCCACGACAGCGCGGTCGCGGCGGTCGCCGACAGATAAAGCGCGAGCGTGATGAAGAACAGCTTCTTGCGCCCGATCCGGTCGGTGAGCCAGCCGAACCCCAGCGCGCCGAGCACGGCGCCGGCGAGATACGCGCTGCTGGCAAGACCGACATCGGCATTGGAGAAGCTCATCGTCGGGCTGTCCTTCAGCGCACCCGACAATGCACCCGCGAGCGTCACTTCCAGCCCGTCGAGGATCCAGGTGATGCCAAGCGCCACCACGACGCGGGTGTGAAAGCGGCTCCAGCTGAGATTGTCGAGCCGGACCGGAATCGAGGTCTCGATGATGCGGTCATCGTCCGGCGTGACCGGAGCCACGGCCTGTCGCGTCGTCGCGGAACTCAATTGTGTCGGCTGCACTGTCATCAGAATCGACCAATGAGAAAAACCCCGGAACGATCTGTTCCAAGGTTCACTCACCCGGAATTGCGGCAAACGGAGTGCCCGCCACGCGGTGTTAACGCGGCAGGCCGGCAAGGGTTCCCGCAATGCGGCATAGGAACCACGATCGCGGCGAACTGTTCTCGGCTCAAAACACACGGAGGCATCGATGGCCGCACACAAGAAAGCAACACGCAAGACGGCAAGGACATTACCGGCACGGTCCATGGGCACGACGCGGCGCAGGCGCGGCGCAAGCAAGAGGACGGCGAAGCGCTGGTCGCAGCGGGTGACAAAGGAGAGCGACGCGCTCGACCTCAAGCGCGGCGTGTTCAAGCAGACCAGCGCGAAGAAGATCGCATCATCGCTGAAGCGGTCCGCCGAGCACAGCGCGCGCCGCAAGAGCGGCGCCTATCGTTCCGCGCTCTCGATGCTGACCTTCTATATCAACCGCGCCGGCAAGACGCTGCCGAAGACCGAGCGATCACGGCTGGAGCGCGCCAAGGTCGAGTTGAAGCACCAGTTCGGACGGGATTAGTCGCATCATCCCGCCAACCAAACAGCGTCGTCCCGGCGCAGGCAATTAATTCGTCGTCCTGGCGAAAGCCGGGAGGTGGATTCACATTCGAAGTGCAACACTTGAGCAAAGGACTCGGCAGGCGTGCGGTAGTCAAGGCATTTGCGCGGGGTGTTGTTGTAGGCGGCGATGAACTGGCGGAATCTGGCGGTCGAGAGGGTTACGAGATCCGTCTTGCGGGGAATAAAGCGGCGCATCCTGCCGATGGCGTTCTCGATGCCACCCTTCTGCCAGGGGGCATGGGGATCGCAGAAGAAGGTCGCGATCGAGAGGCGGTGCAGCGCCAGGTGACCGGCGAACTCGGTGCCGTTGTCGAAGGTAACGCTCTGGCGCAGCTCTTGTGGAAGGGTCGCGAAGAAGCCCACGAGATGGCGGGCGACACCGCGCGCGACCTTGCTGGCAAGGCGGATGCCGAGCAGCAGCCGCGAGGTGCGTTCGTGCACGGTCAGCACGGCCTGACCGTATTTCGAGAACATCATCAGGTCGGCCTCCCAGTGTCCGGGCACGCTGCGGTCGGCCGCTTCGAGCGGCCGATTTGCCAAGGATACACGGCCTTCGATGAAGCTTGCGGGGCTGCCGCCCCGCTTGCCGCGGCAGCCGCGCTTGCTCTTGGCGCGCGGCAGATAGCGCCGCCAGTTGAAGTCCGTGGTGCGCCTGAGTTGGCGATAGATGAAGCGGTAGATGGTCTCGTGGGAGATCACCTTGCGCCCGTACTCGCGGGCCAGCCGGCCAGCGACCTGCTCGGGCGACCAGCCGCGGCGAAGGCGTTGCAACACCGCGCGGCGCAGGCCGGGCTCCCGTTCGAGGCGTCCGCCCGTCCAGCGCCGCGCTCGCATCTGGTGCTGGGCATAGCTCGGCTTGTAGCCGACCTGGCTCCCCCGATTGCGCCTCAGTTCCCGAGAGATCGTTGATGGCGAGCGATCCAGAGCTGCCGCGATTTGCCGGACCGAGCTGCCATTGGCCGATCGGCAGGCAATCTCGCATCGGTCGTCCAGAGAGAGCTGCTTGTAAGTCCGCCCCATGGCAACACCTCCTCAAGGAAGTGTTGCACTTCGTTTGTGAACTCAGGGGACCCATACGCCGCGGCCCAACAAAAGGGCACGCGGCGAGTTGCACTTAAAACAATAGTGAGTGGTGATTATGGGTCCTGGCTTTCGCCAGGACGACGATGGATAGATCCGCGCGCGCCTTATGCCGCGCGGATATTGGCCATAAAGCGGTCGAGCTCCTCGCGCAGCCGCGAGCTCTCGACCGACAGCGAGCGGGCCGAATTCAGCACCTCTTCGGAAGCAGCTCCGGTCTCGGTGGCGCCGCGATTCACCTGGGTGACGCTGGACGCCGCTTCCTGTGTGCCCTGCGCGACGTTCTGCACGCTGCGCGCGATCTCCTGCGTTGCCGCGCTCTGCTGCTCGACCGAGCTTGCGATGTTGGTCGCGATGCCGGAGATCTGCCCGATAGTGCCGCCGATCTCCTTGATAGCGGCGACCGATTCCTGCGTCGCCGCCTGCATGCCCGAGATATGGGTGGAGATCTCGTCGGTGGCCCTGGCGGTCTGGCTCGCCAGCGACTTCACCTCGGCGGCGACCACGGCGAAGCCGCGGCCGGCGTCGCCGGCGCGCGCGGCCTCGATGGTGGCGTTCAGCGCCAGCAGATTGGTCTGCTCGGCGATCGCGGTGATCAGCTTGACGACGTCGCCGATCTCCTGCGCAGCGCGCGAGAGCTTGCCGATCCGCGCGTCGGTCTGCTCGGCCTGACGCACGGCGGAATCGGCGATCTGGCTGGATTCCTTGGCGCGACGGCCGATCTCGTCGACGGACGCCGACAGTTCCTCGGTCGCGGAGGCGACCGATTGCATGTTGCTGGAGGCTTCCTCCGAGGCGCCGGCGACCTGGCTCGACAGGTTCTGCGTGGTCTCCGCAGTCCGGGTCAGCGTACCGGCCGCGGATTCGAGCTGCACGGCGGAGGCCGACACGTTGGAGACGATCGAGCCGACGGCGGATTCGAATTCGTCGGCAAAACGAATCAGCTCGTTGCGCCGCGCGGTCGCACTTTCCTTGTTCTGCGCTTCCTGGGTCGCGGCATCGCGTTCGGCCTTGGCGATCGCCTGGACCTTGAATTCCTCCACGGCGCCGGCCATCTCGCCGAGTTCGTCGCGGCGGCCGAGGCCCGGCAGCACAACGTCGAAATTGCCCGCCGCGAGCTCGCGCATCGCCGCACACATCGCCGCGATCGGTCGCGAAATGCCCTTGCCCAGCAGGAACGCCCAGACCAGCCCGAGCACGAAGCTGCCGGCGGCGAGCATCAGGATCAGCTGCTCGGTCTCGCCGATCATGGTGTGCGATTCGTTTTCAAGTCGCTTCTGGTCGGCGAGCAGATCGGACTTCATCGCCGCCGCGCCCTGGCTGATAGCGGCCGCGGACTCCGTCATCTCGACGGTCAGTTCGTCGATCGACTTCGCGTTCGCGATCAGCTTGGCGAGCGCCTCGCGGTACTCTTCGAGCAGCGCGGTGATGTCCTTCACGCTCTGGGTGATCCGCTCGTTATTCGAGGTGATCGCCTTCACGAGATTGTCGGCGAATTTCAGCCGGGCGAGCGCGCTCGAAGCGACCGTCTTGTCGCCGTTGACGACGAAGGTATTGACGGCCCCGGTGATCGACTGGAGCTGGTCGGTCACCTTCTTGGCGCCGAACTGGATCGACTGCAGCTCGGAATCATCGGCGTTGCTCGGAAGATCGTCGAGCTTGTAGCGCATCGAGGTCGCGCTGCGGGTCAGCTTGTTCTGCGCGGTCTGTGCGCTGTCGTCCTTGATGCGGACGATCTCGGCGAAGATCTTGGTGAAGGCGCGGAATTCGCGCTCCAGCTTGGTGATCTGCTCGAGCCGGGCCGGATTGGTGGTGCCCTTCATCGACGCCATGATGGCGTCCTTCAGGCTGCCCTCGGCGGCGAGCGCGGCCTTGGCGTCGTCCTCCTTGCCGGTCGCAACGAAGTAGCGCGCCAGCGAACGGTAGAAGATCAATTCGCGATCGATGTTGCGGGCCAGATCGGCTTCCGCGACGCTCTGGCGATAGGAGCCGACGCCGGCGGAGACCCGCTCGAAGCCCATATAGGCAAAGCCCATGGTGGCTGCCGAAAGCGCCAGCGTGACGGCAAAGCCGAGCATGATCTTGGCGCGAAATCTGAGGGTTGGGATCCTGATCGACAACGATCGCTTCAGCCCCGGCATTCCAACCCCCGTCTTCATTCTGAAAACCACGCGAGGTCCGGCAGCAACCCGCCCCAGACCCCGGAGCGCAAAACTAAGGCAGAATCGATAAGGCCCGGTAAATGGGCAGCGGCCGCCGGGCCCGGCGCGATACTACCTTGGTCGGGCTAGCCGGGTGGGTAAGGTGATTGACGCGCAGGTCCGGCCCGATAGTTTAGAACCGATCAAATCCTGTCCCTGCCCGGGCCAGGAGAACACACATCGGGAGGTGTCCCATGTCATCGCGTCGACCGGCGCCATTGGCGCTTGCGGCGAGCGTAGCTGCCGGCGCAATAGCCCGGCCAATGGCATTTCCCCTCACGACCTGAAAGCCGCGGGCAAGCCGGAACGCCAGCCATCGCGGCATGGTCCGGATGCCCTCACGACCCGCGCGGGTTCAGTCGGCCGCGCCAAGAAAAGCAAAAAAATTCTGGTTAGGGAGAACGCCTTTGGCGAAGCAGAACGGTAGCGCCGCCGACAGTATTGTCGTGGTGCAGGCAAAGACCGACGGGCCGCGGGAAGCAGCCGACGAGATCGCGCGCCAATTGGCGGCGGCTGATCTCGCGATGCTCGTGGTGTTCGTGTCGCCGGTCTACGAGCCGCGGACATTCATTGCCGAACTGTCCAGCCGCATGCCCGACGTACCGATCTTCGGCTGCACCACGGCCGGCGAATTGTCGCCCGGCGGTTGGGACGAGGACAGCGTCGTCGCGATGGGCTTCAACGCGGCCGATTTCGTCATCGCGGCCCGGCCGCTGTTCGACCTTTCGACATTTCGGGTCGATCACGGCCGCTCGATCTGCACCGAATTGCAGAACGAATTCGCGCAACGCACCGAGCATTGCGATCACACCCATGATTCCTTCGGGCTGCTCTTCATCGACGGCATGTGCCAGCGTGAGGAGACCATCATGTCGGCGATCTATGCGTCGCTCGGCGACATCCCGGTGGTCGGCGGCTCCGCCGGCGACGGCCTGCGCTTCGAGAAATCGTGGGTCTTCCATGGCGGCGAGGCCTTTACCGATGCCGCGGTCCTGATCCTGATCCGGACCCGGCTGCCGTTCCGCCTGTTCAAGTGCGACCACTTCGAACCGACCTCGACCAAGATGGTGGTGACCGAGGCCGACATCGAGCACCGCATCGTCAAGGAATTGAATGCCGAGCCGGCCGCGCTGGAATATTCCCGCGCCGTCGGCCTCAGCGACAGCAAGCTCGAATTGTTCTCGTTCGCCGCGCATCCCGTGCTGGTTCGCGTCGGCGGCGCCTATTACGCGCGGTCGATCCAGCGCACCAACCCGGACGGATCGCTGCAATTCTTCTGCGCCATCGACGAGGGCATGGTGCTGACGGTGGCGCGCGAGCGCGACCCGATCGACGTGACGAGCCGCCTGCTCAAGGAGCTGACCGAGGATCTCGGCGAGGTCTCGATGTTCATCGGCTTCGAATGCGTGCTGCGCCGGCTCGACGTCGAGCAGCGCCAGCTGTCGCGGGAGATGTCGGAGCTCTATCGCCGCAACAAAGTGATTGGCTTTCAGACCTATGGCGAGCAGTATCGCTCCATGCATGTCAACCAGACGCTGACCGGCATCGCCATCGGCAAGCGGACACTCGCGCCGCAATGACGGATACCAAGACCACGCGAATTGCGGCGCTCGAACGCGAGGCCGAGAAGCTGCGCAAGATCAACGCGGCGCTGATGTCGCGCGTCGAGCGCTCGACCGATCAGCAGCTCAACGCCTTCTCGCTGTTCGAGACCGCGATCGCGCTGGATCAGCAGGTGCGCGACCGCACCCAGCAGCTCAAGCAGGCGCTGCAATCGCTGGAGAAAACCAATGGTCGCCTGCTGCAGGCCAAGCAGCAGGCCGAAGCGGCGAGCTCTTTGAAATCATCCGTGCTGGTCTCGGTGACGCACGATCTGTTGCAGCCGCTGAATGCGGCGCGGCTGACGCTGTCCGCGCTGACCGAGATGGCAACCGAGTCCAAGAGCGTCGCGCTTACCGATCAGATCGACCGTTCGCTGGCGACGCTCGAGGACATGCTGCGGACGCTGCTCGACATCTCCAAGCTCGATGCGGGCGTGCTCAGGCCCGAATTCGGGCCGGTCGCGATCGCCTCGCTGTTCGAGCCGCTGGAGCAGGAATTTGTCGCGACCGCCGCCAAGCGCAATCTCGGTTTCCGGATCATGCCGTCGTCCGCGGTCGTTCGCTCCGATCCGCTGATGCTGCGACGGATCCTGCAAAACCTCGTCGCCAATGCGCTGCGCTACACCCAGCGCGGCAGCGTGCTGATGGGATGCCGTGCCAGGGGCGATGACATCTGCATCGAGGTGCACGACACCGGGCCGGGCATTCCGGAAGCGCAGCGCGAAGCCATCTTCGTCGAGTTTCAGCGCGGCGAAACCAGCGCCGGCGACAAGGCCGGCATCGGGCTTGGTCTCTCGATCGTGCGCCGGTTTGCCGACCTGCTCGGCCATGACATCAAGCTGAGCTCGCGCGCCGGCAAAGGCTCGGTGTTCTCGGTCACCGTGCCTCGCACGCTGGATCCGGTTGCGATCCCGGTGCGCGAACAGGCGAGCGTCGACTATCGCTATGGCGGCATGGAGGGCGCCAAGATCCTGCTGATCGAGAACGACCTCTCGAGCGCCGAGGGGCTCGCCCATTTGCTGGAGAAATGGGGCTGCGACGTCGCGGTGACGATCTCCAAGACCGAGGCGCTCGAGCGCATCCACGCGCTCGACGGCATTCCCGACGCCATCATCGCCGATCTGCATCTCGACAATGGCGAGACCGGCATTCAGGCCGTCGATGTCATCCGCGGCGCGATCAACGCCAAGGTACCGGCGATCATCGTGACCGCCGACTACTCGGCCAAGGCCGCCTCCGACGTATCGGCCTTCGGCCATGAGCTGTTGAAGAAGCCGATCAAGCCCGCCGAGATGCGCTCGCTGCTGTCGTTCCTGCTGGCGGCGGAGCAGTCGGGCGCGCGGTTATGAGCAGAGCGTTTTCGAGCGAAGTGGATACCGGTTCGCGTGAAGAAAACGCATCAGACAAGAACCTGGAGCCTTTCCCGTTGCGATTCCATCGAAACGGGAAAGGCTCTAGGCGCCATGCGACGACGGCGAGGCCGTCACCGGCGCGTGGTCGTGCTTGCCGAAGTCCAGCTTCGACAGCGCGATGATGGCCTCGGTGCGGCTGCGCACGCCGAGCTTGCGCAGGATCTCCGAGACATGCACCTTCACGGTGGTGACCGAGATATCGAGCTCATAGGCGATGTGCTTGTTCTGCAGGCCGCGGCAGATCATGTCGAGCACGCGAAGCTGCTGCGCGGTGAACTGGCCGAGCTGCTGCACCAGCTCGCGCGCCTCGGCCTGGGCCTTCCGCGCGGCGGCGGTATCGCGAAAACGCGGCGGCAGGCACACCGCGCCTTCGAGGATGCCGCGCAACAGCCGCGCCAGCTCGAGCTTCGGCGTCGACTTCGGGATGTAGCCGGAAATGCCGAGCGAGAGCGCGCCGCCGACGATCCGGGGATCGTCATGCGCCGACACGATCACGAGCGCGCTGCGCGGCGCGGCGGCACGCACCCGGTAGGCGCCGAGCAGGCCCGTCGTCCCGGGCATCGACAGATCGAGCAGGATCAGATCGAGCCCGTCGCGCGCCGCGATCACATCCAGCGCACCGTCGATCGACGTCGCCTGCAGCACCTCGGCATCGGGAAACTCGGCCCCGATCACGCCGATCAGGGCGGCACGGAACAGCGGGTGATCCTCGACGATCAGCAGTCGAGGCGTACCCGCCTTGCCGAGCGGCGGCTCGTCCGCCAGGGGCGCGGTCGTGGTCAATGCTGCGCCGTCCTCCCTCGGATGCTCATAACAGCCATTGTGCGCACGACGTTATCTCAAAGCCGGATGGCAGCCTATAGGCAGGATTTCCAATGCGCCCGCCTCGCAGTGCAGCACGGCTAGTGTGCCGAATCCGAAGTTCGCATCATTTGCCGCACCTTCGGAGCGAACTTCGGATTCGATAAGGACACTAGCAAACTTATGATTCTAGTGTGCTTTATGAATGCGAAGTTCGTGAAAGTGGCTGCCGCGAAATCGCACGAACTTCGCATTCAGCACACTAGGGCGCCTTCTCCGCCTTTGCGCCCGAACAGGCCTCCGGGACCGGAAGCGGAATCTTGCCGAGCTCGATGATCGCCTTGTTGCGGCTGAACAGCTTCAGCTTGCGCAGGATCTCGGTGACATGCGCCTTCACGGTGGATTCCGCGAGCTTGAGCTCGGCGGCGATCTCGCGGTTCTGCAGGCCGCGGATGATCAGATGGAGCACCCGGATCTGCTGCGGCGTCAGCTTCTGAATGCGTTCGCGCAGCGTCCGCGCCGTCTCGGACTGTTCCAGCGCACCGACCGCGACGAAATCCCGCGGCGCGGAGACCGACCCGCTCAGCACACGCGCGATCGCCTGCGAGAGCTCGCCGAGCGAGGTCGACTTCGGCAGATAGCCGACCGCGCCCATCTCGAGCGCCTCGCGGATGGTGTGCTTGTCCTCCTCGCTCGAGACGATGGCGATCGGCAGCCGCGGATAGCGATCCCTGATCTTCTGGAAGCCGGAGAAGCCGACCACGTCGGGCAGCAGCAGATCGAGCAGCGCCAGGTCGATATTCGGCTCGCTGGCGAGGATGCCAAGGGCCCCCTTGATCGAGGTGGCCTCATAGATCCGGGCATCGGGATGCGAGATGCGAATGGCGTTGCCAAGCGCCTCCCCGAACAGGGGGTGATCGTCGATGATCAGGAACCCCATCATGAGGACCCTCGCACTGCTCAAGCCTCCGTTCCGATTGGATCGGAACGGGGCTCTCGATTCATGTTCTGACGCGTTTTCTTCACGCGAACCGGTATCCACTTCGCTCGAAAACGCTCCTCTTGCGAACCGCAGCTTCTAGTTCGATCCGCCGGTATCCTGCACGCTCTGCAGATAGACATATACGTTTCTGAGCTCGTCGTCGTTGAAGACGTCCTTCCAGGCCGGCATGCCCTTGGCCGGCCGCCCGTCATGGACCGTCTTCCAGAATGTCGATTCCATGTCGTCAGCATAGCGCTTCTTGAGCAGCCTGAGATCGATCTTTCGCTCGGCCTGCACCGCGTCCGGGCCGTGGCAATGCGCGCAGGTTCCGTTGAAGACCTCCCGCCCGGCGGTGGCATCCCCCTTGGCGTCGCCGGCGGTCGCGGCGGTCTGAACCGGTCTCTCGGCCGCCGCGGCCGCGGCCTGCCCGACCGTGACGGGCTCGCTGGCGCCGACGGACGACGTCGTCGCGCGGTCGGCCTCGCCGAACTTCACCGGTGCGCCGTTCGGCACGCCATATTTGGCAAACAGGGCGGCAATCTCCGGCTGCAGCGCCGGCAGCACGCCGTCGACTTCATCGCGCAACGCGCCGGACGCCTTGGCGAAACCGATCGCGGTCGCCCAGAGCAGGCCGTCGCCCTCGGTGGACACGATCTGATATTTGTCGCCGAAGCTGGTCTTGTTGAGCCAGCCCGCCACCGGCGCCCAGATGAAGGCGATGTCGGCCTTGCCCTGTTCGAGCGCCGCCATGCCCTCCTCCGGGCTGAGCACGGTCACCTTCCGGACGTCGTCGCGCAGCGCGAGCAGGTTCTGCGGCGTCGATTGATACTGCACCGCAACCCGCAATCCCCTGAAATCGTCGACGCCGGCAAGCTTGCGGTCCTTGCTGCCGACCAGCGCATAGCCCTCATGGGCGATCGGCTTCGAGAAGATCACCGCCGGGCCCATGAAATCGTCGATCAAAGGCAGGCCGACCATGGCGTCGCACTGCTTGCTGAGCAGCGTCTCCCGCACCGTGCGCTTGCCGAAATAGGACTTGTACCAGTTGGTGCTCACCGTGCGGCCGAGCGTCTGCGCCACCGCCTGGCCGATCTCGAGATAGAGGCCGGGCTTGCCCGGGTCGTCGCTCGAGAACGGCAGGTTGGTCGGGTCGGCGCAGAGCCGCAGCGGCGGCTTTGTCTCGTCGGCGCCGGCCGCTAGGGCCGGCACCATGAGCAGGGCGGAGAGCAGCACGGTCCGGATTGCATGTTCCAACCGCGTGTTGCGCGAGGGGGTGCGCAGTTCGTTTCGGGCGATGCAGGACACGGACAATGCTGCCTCCTAGACGATCGTTTACTGCAGGGCGAACACGAACAGCGAGCCGCCTTCGGGCGCCGCGGCGACCATCTTCTTGCCGATGTCACCGAGGAAGGCCGGCAGCGCCGCGGTGCGTCCGACCACGATCGCGACATACTGCTTGCCGTCGACCGAATAGGTCACTGGACCTGCACCGATGCCGCTGCCGAGGTTCTTGCTCCACAGCACCTTGCCGTTCTTGGCATCGATGGCGCGGAAGTCGCCATGCAGATTGCCGGAGAACACCAAATTGCCGCCGGTCGTCAGCGTGCCGCCGTTGAAGGGCAGGTCTTCCTTGATGCTCCACACCTTCTTGTTGGCGATCGGATCCCAGGCTACGAGCTCGCCGAGGAAGCCGCCGGGGCCCGGCTTGGTCGGGAATTCGGCGCCAAGATAGAACACGCCGCGCTTGTAGTTCACGTCAGAGACCGACCAGTCCATGCACACATTGTTGCTCGGGATGTAGACGAGGCCGGTCTGCGGGTTGAACGACATCGGCTGCCAGTTCTTGCCGCCGATCAGGTTCGGGCAGATGTCCTTGGCGGGATGGCCCGGGCCCGGACGCTTGTCCGGATCCTCTTCCGCCCGCATCGTGTTGATGTCCCACTTCTTGGCCCAGTTAGCGAAGACGTATTTCTCCGCGGAGATCATCTTGCCGGTCTCGCGGTTGGCCACGAAGAAGAAGCCGTTGCGGTCCGCCTTCATCAGCACGGGCGTCTCGGTACCCTTGATCTTGAGGTCGGCGAGCAGCAGCTCGTTGACGCCGTCATAGTCCCAGGCGTCAGCCGGCGTGCCCTGGATGTGCCACTTGATCTTGCCGGTGTTGGGATCGATCGCCAGCGTCGAGGCCGTGTAAAGGTTGGTCAGCTTGCCGAAATTGCCGTCGCCGGTGGAGCGCACCGCGGTGTTCCACGGCCCCGGATTGCTGGTACCCCAGTAGACCGTGTCGGACTTGGCATCGTAGGAGCCGACCAGCCAGGCGGCGCCGCCGCCGTGCAGCCCGGTGTCGCCCTTCCAGGTGTCGCTGCCGGGTTCGCCCGGCGCCGGCACCGTGTAGGTCTGCCAGAGCAGCTTGCCGTCCTTGAGCGAGAACGCCTGCAAGGCGCCGCGGACGCCATATTCGCCGCCGCCGAAGCCGGTGATGACCTTGTCGCGGACGACGAGCGGCGGCGAGGTGATGACCGAGCCCTGCTTGTAGTCGACGACCGTCGAGGTCCAGAGCTCCTTGCCGGTCTCGGCGTCGAGCGCGGTCAGCTTGCCGTCGAGCCGGCCGACGAAGATCTTGCCGTCGGCATAGGACACGCCGCGATTGTTGACGTCGCAGCAGGCGTATTGAAGCACGTCATCCGGAATATCGGGCTGCCAGGTCCATTTGCGCGCGCCGGTCGCGGCATCGATCGCATAGACGTATTTCGGACCCCACGAGGTCGACACATACAGGTTCTTGCCGATCACAACGGGCGACGACTCGTTGGAGCGGAGCGAAGCCAGCGACAGCGAGTAGACCAGCTGCAGCTTGCCGGCATTCTCGGAGTTGATCTGCTTCAACGGGCTGAAACGCGTATTGCCGTAATCGTGGCCGGCAATTGCCCATCCGTTGGGATCGGACGCCGCCTTCACGACGGAATCATTGGCTTTCGACGCACCAATGCCTGCCAGCACCATGGCGACCAGCGACACGCCGGCAAAGAAAATCCCGCTCCTCAGCTTCATTGGCTTCCTCCAATATGATTTTGTTGCCGCGATGGATGCATCGCGGGCGCGGATCGCTACCGAATTTCATGAACCAGCGATCTTCTGCCGCTGCGTCGGCGATGAAAATGACAGCAACGCCCTTGCGTCGTTATAGGCGGAAGGTAGTAGCGATCGCGGCGACGATTTTGGCGTGCGGCGAGCACCGTCAGTTTGCCGAAAACCGCTTGCGCTGCCGGGCAATTTCGTCGCGCTGGAGTGCGCCGCAGGCTGCTTGCAAATTGCCCATTGAACGGCTGCCTGCTAGGATCGCAGGCACTGCCCGGCGCCTTCATGACAGGGCCGCGACTACGACTTTGATCGCGGTTACGACCCACATGAAGCGTGGTCTACTGGGCCCATAACGAAGCTATTGGGAGAAACGCGTGTCTACAGTCAAACTGACGGTAAACGGCAAGGCGGTCTCGGTCGACGTTGAGGACCGAACCCTCCTCGTGCACCTCTTGCGCGAAAACCTGAACCTCACCGGCACCCATGTCGGCTGCGATACCAGCCAATGCGGCGCCTGCGTCGTCCATGTCGATGGACGGGCGGTCAAATCCTGCACCATGCTGGCCGGCCAGGCGGCGGGCTGCAACGTCACCACGATCGAAGGCCTCGCCAAGGGCGACGAGCTGCACCCGATGCAGGCGGCGTTCCGCGACAATCACGGCCTGCAGTGCGGCTATTGCACCCCCGGCATGATCATGTCCGCTGTCGACATCGTGCACCGCCATGGTGGCAAGCTCGATGAGGAAACGGTTCGCCACGAGCTCGAGGGCAATATCTGCCGCTGCACCGGCTACCACAACATCGTCAAGGCGGTGCTCGACGCAGCCGGCCGCATGAAGGTTGCGCAGGCCGCCGAATAGCGCGCCACGCACCGCACACGATCAAGCTCACCACCGCCGGTCTCGATGGAAACGGCGGCAAATCGAATCTCCGGTCGGGAGGACTAGACAATGGGTGTTGAAGGAATTGGCGCACGTGTCGTGCGCAAGGAAGATCGCCGGTTCATCACCGGACAAGGACGTTACGTCGACGACGTCAAAATGGTCGGCATGAGCTACGCTCACTTCATCCGCAGCCCGCATGCCCATGCCAAGGTCAAGGGCATCGATTCCGCCGAGGCCATGAAGATGCCCGGCGTGATCGCGGTGCTGACCGGACAGCAGATCGTCGACGACAAGGTCGGCAATTTGATCTGCGGCTGGGCCATCACCTCGAAGGACGGCTCACCGATGAAAATGGGCGCGTGGCCGGCGATGGCGCCGGAGACCGTGCGCTTTGTCGGGCAGGCCGTCGCGGTCGTGATCGCCGAGACCAAGAACCAGGCCAGGGACGCCGCCGAAGCGGTCGTCGTCGATTACGAAGAACTTCCCGCGGTGCCTGACATCAAGGCCGCGATCAAGCCGGGCGCCGCGCAGCTTCATCCCGAAGCTCCCGGCAACATCGTATATGACTGGCATCTCGGCGACGAAGCCGCGGTCAAGGATGCCTTCAGCAAGGCGGCCAATGTGGTGACGCTCGACCTCACCAATAACCGCCTGGTGCCGAACGCGATGGAGCCGCGCGCCGCGATCGCGCATTACGACCAGGCCGAAGAGCACTACACGCTCTACACGACGTCGCAGAACCCGCACGTCGCCCGCCTCGTGCTGTCGGCGTTCTACAACATCGCGCCCGAGCACAAGCTGCGCGTGATCGCGCCCGACGTCGGCGGCGGCTTCGGCTCCAAGATCTACATCTATCCCGAAGAGATGGTGGCTCTGTGGGCCTCGAAGAAGGTGGGCCGCCCGGTGAAGTGGACCGGCGACCGTTCGGAAGCCTTCCTCACCGACGCGCATGGCCGCGACCATGTCTCGAAGGCGGAGTTGGCGTTCGACAAGGACAACAAGATCCTTGGCCTGCGGGTGAAGACCCACGCCAATTTCGGCGCCTATATGTCGCTGTTCTCCTCGGCGGTGCCGACCTATCTCTACGCGACGCTGCTGTCGGGCCAGTACGTGATTCCGGCGATCTATGCCGAGGTGATCGGCGTCTACACCAACACCACGCCGGTCGACGCCTACCGCGGCGCCGGCCGCCCCGAGGCCAGTTTTCTGATCGAGCGCATGATGGAGACGGCGGCGCGGCAGTTGAAGGTCGATCCGACCGAGCTGCGCAAGAAGAACTTCATCACCCAGTTCCCGTATCAGACGCCTGTAATCATGGCGTATGATATCGGCGACTTCCACGCCTCGATCGATGCTGCGATGAAGGCGATCGACTATGCCGGCTTCCCGGCCCGCAAGGCCAAGGCGAAAGCCGACGGCAAGCTGCGCGGCATCGGCATCTCCTGCTACATCGAGGCCTGCGGCATCGCGCCGTCGAAGGCGGTCGGCAGTCTCGGCGCCGGCGTCGGCCTGTGGGAGTCGGCTGAGATCCGCGTCAACCCGGTCGGCACCATCGAGGTGCTCACCGGTTCGCACAGCCACGGCCAGGGCCACGAAACGACGTTCTGCCAGATCATCGCGGAGCGGCTCGGCGTGCCGATCAGCCAGGTCTCGATCGTCCATGGCGACACCGACAAGGTGCAGTTCGGCATGGGCACCTACGGCTCGCGCTCGCTCGCGGTCGGCGGTACGGCGATCGTGAAGGCGATGGAGAAGGTCGAGGCCAAGGCCAAGAAGATCGCCGCGCATGCGCTCGAGGCGTCCGAGAGCGACATCGTGATCGAGAACGGCGAGTTCAAGGTCACCGGCACCGACAAGTCGATCGCGCTGCCGATGGTCGCGCTCGCCGCCTACACCGCGCATAATTTGCCCGATGGCATGGAGCCCGGGTTGAAGGAGACGGCGTTCTACGACCCGACCAACTTCACCTTCCCGGCCGGTGCCTATATCTGCGAACTCGAGGTCGATCCCGGCACCGGCAAGACCTCCTTCGTCAACTTCGTCGCAGCCGACGATTTCGGCCGGCTGATCAACCCGATGATCGTCGAGGGCCAGGTCCATGGCGGCCTTGCGCAGGGCATCGGCCAGGCACTGCTCGAAGGTGTGGTCTATGACGGCACTGGTCAGCTCATGACCGCGTCCTTCATGGACTACACCATGCCGCGGGCCGACGACCTGCCCTCGTTCCAGCTCTCCCACACCACGACGCTGTGTCCGGGCAACCCGCTCGGCGTCAAGGGCTGCGGCGAAGCCGGCGCGATCGGCGCCTCGGCTGCCGTGATCAACGCGATCACGGACGCGATCGGCAACAACAAGCTGGAAATGCCGGCGACGCCCGATCGCGTCTGGCATGCCATTCACGGTTGAGGGAGGAAGAGCCATGTACGAGACAAATTATCACCGCGCTTCCTCGGTCGCTGACGCCGCCGCAACCTTCGCCAAAGGCGCGGAATCAAAATTCCTCGCCGGCGGACAAACCCTGCTTCCGGTGATGAAGCAGCGTCTTGCCGCGCCTTCCGACGTGATCGACCTCTCCAAGGTGCAGGAGATGATCGGCATCGAGGTGTCGGGCGACACCGTCACCATCAAGGCCGCGACTCCGCATTACGATGTGGCGCAAAACGATGCGATGCAGAAGGCGATCCCGGCGCTCGCCAATCTGGCGTCGATGATCGGCGATCCTGCCGTGCGCTATCGCGGCACGATCGGCGGCTCGCTCGCCAACAACGACCCGGCGGCGGACTATCCGGCGGCGGTGCTGGCGCTCGGCGCGACGGTCAAGACCAACAAGCGGTCGATCGCGGCGGATGATTTCTTCAAGGGCCTTTTCACGACGGCGCTCGAGGATGGCGAGATCATCACCGCGGTGTCGTTTCCGGTCCCGGCCAAGGCGGGCTACGCGAAGTTTCCGAACCCGGCCTCGCGCTTCGCGCTGACCGGCGTGTTCGTCGCCAAGACCAAGTCGGGTGACGTCCGCGCCACCGCCACTGGCGCATCGCAGAGCGGCGTCATGCGGGTGGCGCCTATCGAGCAGGCGCTGAAGGCGAACTGGGCGGCCTCGGCGCTCGACAGCGTCAATATCCCGGCGAGCGGCTTGCTCGCTGACATCCACGGCTCGGCCGACTACCGCGCCAACTTGATCAAGGTGATGGGACAGCGGGCGGTCGCGGCCGCGGGCTGATAGCGCCTAAACACAAGTCCAGAACGGCGCGCAGCGATGCGCGCCGTTCGCGTTTTTACCGGCGGCACAGGACAAAAGGTGCTTGCCACATCCGGCTTTAGGCGAGACAATTTAGCTAATCAGCTAATTAAAAATACCGTCCCACGGACGGCTGGGAGAACGCATGAAGTTCGGCACCAAGCCAGCCGTGACATCTCAGCCGCCTAGCGCCCCGCAACCAACGGAAGAACAACGTGCTCGATAAACCTGCCTCCCAGACTGCCGCCCGCACCTCGGGCCCGCTCGCCGGCTTCCGCATCGTCGAATTCGCCGGCATCGGTCCCGGCCCGTTCGCCTGCATGCTGCTCGCCGACATGGGCGCCGAGGTCATCACGCTCGATCGGGTCGGCGCCGGCAAGAATCTGAAGGCGGTCGCAACCCGCGGCCGCAAGGTCATCGAGCTCGACCTCAAGAACAAGGCGGCGATTGCTGAAGTGCTCGACCTGCTCGGCCACGCCGACGCGCTGATCGAGGGCTTTCGTCCCGGCGTGATGGAGCGCCTCGGCCTCGGCCCGGATGTCGTGCTCGCGCGCAATCCAAGACTGGTCTATGGCCGCATGACCGGCTGGGGCCAGGAAGGCCCGCTGGCGAATGCCGCCGGCCATGACATCAACTACATCTCGATCACGGGCGCGCTGGCTGCGATCGGCACCAAGGAGAAGCCGGTGCCGCCGCTCAACCTGGTCGGCGATTTCGGCGGCGGCGCGCTCTACCTCGTGGTCGGCGTGCTCGCCGCGCTGCTGGAAGCGCAGAAGTCCGGCAAGGGCCAGGTGGTCGATACCGCGATGTGCGACGGCGCGGCCTCGCTGATGTCGATGTTCTACGACATGGCCGCGCAGGGCCGCTGGAGCGGCGGCCGCGACCAGAATTTCCTGGACGGCGGCGCGCATTTCTACGGCGTCTACGAATGCTCCTGCGGCAACTTCATCTCGATCGGCTCGATCGAGCCGCAATTCTACGCGCTGCTGCGCAAGCATGCCGACCTGACCGACGCCGACTTCGACGCGCAGATGGACCGCAAGGCCTGGCCGGCGCTGAAGGAGAAGCTGACCCGGGTGTTCAAGAGCAAATCGCGCGCGGACTGGTGCCAGATCATGGAAGGCACCGACATCTGCTTCGCGCCGATTCTGACCATGGAGGAAGCGCCCAAGCATCCGCACATGGCCGCGCGCCAGGTGTTCGTCGAACGCCACGGCGTCACCCAGCCTGCCCCCGCGCCGCGCTTCTCGCGCACGCCGTCCGCGATCCGCGAGCCGGAGCTGGCGAATATCGGGGATGTGACGGCGGCTTGGAAAGCAGCGAAGTAAATCTCGTTGTCGTCCCGGCCAAGCGAAGCGCGAGCCGGGACCCATAACCACGACACGCGGTTGTGGCGCGCGGCTTTTTTCCGCGGGACTACTACCCGGCACACGCGATAGATTCCGCGGTATGGGTCCCGGCTCCCGTGCGCAATTGCGCACGAGGCCGGGACGACACCCTTTGCTGTGCGCTGGCGCGGCGCGCCATGGCTCACGCCGCGTGATCGACCTTCAGCACGCCGCGGCGGATCTGGTCTTCCTCGATCGATTCGAACAGCGCCTTGAAGTTGCCTTCGCCGAAGCCGTCGTCGCCCTTGCGCTGGATGAACTCGAAGAAGATCGGCCCGATCGCGTTGGCCGAGAAGATCTGCAGCAACACCTTGGTCTGGCCGCCGTCGACCACGCCCTCGCCGTCGATCAGGATGCCGTTGGTCCTGAGCCGGGCGACGTCCTCGCCATGCTTGGGCAGGCGGGCGTCGATCCGCTCGAAATAGGTATCGGGCGGCGACGGCATGAACGGCAGGCCGTCGGCGCGCAACCTCTCGACCGTCGCGTGGATATCGCGCGCGCCGCAGGCGATGTGCTGGATGCCCTCGCCGCGGTAGACGTTGAGATATTCCTCGATCTGACCGGAATCGCCGGCGTCCTCGTTGATCGGAATCCGGATCTTGCCGTCCGGACTGGTCAGCGCACGGGAGAACAGGCCGGATGCGCGGCCCTCGATGTCGAAGAAACGGATCTGACGGAAGTTGAACAGTTTTGCATAGAAGCCGGTCCAGACATCCATCCGGCCGCGATGGACGTTATGGGTGAGGTGATCGATGTAATAAAGCCCCGACCCGGCCGGGCGCGGGTTGACGGCCCCGAGCCACTCGAACTCGGCATCATAGGCCGAACCCTTGGCGCCGTAGCGGTCGACGAAATAAAGCAGGCTGCCGCCGATGCCCTTGATCGCGGGCACATCGAGCGTCTTCGCCGCGGGCGCGACATCCGCCGGCTCCGCGCCGAGCGCGAGCGCGCGTTCATAGGCTTGCTTGGCGTCGACGACGCGGAATGCCATCGACGGCGCGCAGGGACCGTGCGCGGCGACGAAGTTGAAGCCGTGGCTGCCCGGCTCCTCATTGACGAGATAGTTGATGTCGCCCTGGCGATAGACCGTGATCTGCTTGGTCCGGTGGCGGGCGACCGCGACGAAGCCCATCAGCTTGAAAAGCGCGTGCAGCTCCGCCGGATTCGGATGGGCATATTCGACGAACTCGAAGCCGTCGGTGCCCATCGGGTTCTCAGTGCTGATTTCGGCCGGCGGCGCATCGTGCGGAAACGGACCCATGGCGGCAACTCCCTGACTTGTCTGGGGATCAGTTTCCGTCATTTGCTGCACAACGTGCGTGCAAAATCGGTCCCATTTTGCTAGCCTTGCGCACGATCCGTGCACGAAATGGACATTTGACGCATGCCTGAAGTGGACGCCTTCGACCTGAAAATGCTCGCCGCCCTGCAGGACGACGGCCGGCTGACCAACCAGCAGCTGGCCGACCTCGTCGGGCTGTCGGCATCGCAATGTTCGCGGCGGCGGATGCGGCTGGAGGAGGAGAAGGTCATCGCCGGCTACCATGCCGAGCTCGCCGGCGAGGCGCTCGGCTTCGGCCTGATCGCCTTCATCCACATCACGCTGGCGACCCACTCGCCCGACAACGCCAAGCGGTTTCGCGAGTTGGTCAACCGGGTCGACGATATCCAGGAGGCCTATGCGCTGACCGGGGATGCCGACTACGTGCTCAAGGTGATGCTGCGCGACCTCAAGAGCCTGTCCGACATCGTCAACAACGTGCTGATGCCGCACCAGAGCGTGGCCCATGTGCGCTCCTCGATCGTGCTCGACCGCCTGAAGGAGAGCACCAGGCTGCCGCTGAAGTCGCTACAGGCGTGATGGCTCGAATCGAGGGAAATCCGCCATTCGCTTTTGCGGCACCACTTGCGATCATTCCGGCAACGGCAAGAGAGACGAACCATGGCGCTGCAGCTGCGACCGAACTGCGAATATTGCGACAAGGACCTGCCACCCAGCGCCACCGACGCGCGGATCTGCTCCTATGAATGCACGTTCTGTGCGGATTGCGCCGAGACCAGGCTCGGCAATGTCTGCCCGAACTGCGGCGGCGGCTTTGCGCCGCGGCCGATCCGCCCGGCCAAGCCGTGGCGGCCGGGTGTCTGCACGGTCAACCAGCCGCCGTCGGACAAGCGGGTGCATTTGAAATACAGCCTCGAGGACGTCGCGGCGAATACGGCGCGCTTGAGGGATGTCAGGCCCGAGGAACGGTAGCTGGCCCACCCGTCATTCCGGGATGGTCCGAAGGACCATACCCGGAATCTCGAGATTCCGGGCTCGATGCTACGCATCGCCCCGGAATGACAACGCGACCTACTCCGTCGCGACGATCGTGCCTTCGACCTCGCCGAAGCCGACGCGATAGCCGTCGCCCTGGCACCAGCCGCGCATCACGAGCGAATCGCCGTCCTCCAGGAACGACCGCGTCACGCCGCTGGCAAGTTCGACCGGCTCGGTGCCGTTCCAGCTGATTTCCAGGAGACTGCCGCGCTGGTGCTTCTCGGGGCCGGAGATCGTGCCGCTGCCGAGGAGATCGCCGACATTCATCGCGCAGCCGCTCGAGGCATGGTGCACGAGCTGCTGCACCGACGACCAGTACATGTATTTGAAGTTGGTGCTGCAGATTGTCTTCGCCTCGTTCATTGCACCGGCGCGCAGCGCGACGTCGAGCTGCATGTCGTAATTGTTCGGCTGGGTCTGCTTGAGATACGCCAGCGGCTCCGGCTGCTGCGCCGGGCCCTGCATGCGGAACGGCTCGAGCGCCTCGCGCGTCACCACCCACGGGCTGATCGAGGTCGCGAACGCCTTGGCCTGGAACGGGCCGAGCGGCACATACTCCCACTGCTGGATGTCGCGCGCGCTCCAGTCGTTGAGGATGACGAAGCCGAAGATCATCTCCTCGGCCTGCTTCTCCGTCAGCATCTCGCCCATCGGCGAGGCCTGGCCGACGACCACGCCCATCTCGAGCTCGAAGTCGAGCCGCTTGCAGGCGCCGAAGCTCGGCACCTCAGCGGTCGGCGGCTTCAGCTGGCCGCGGGGGCGGCGCACTTTGCTGCCCGACACGACCACCGTCGAGGCGCGGCCGTTGTAGCCGATCGGCATATGCAGCCAGTTCGGCTGCAGCGCATTGTCCTTGCCGCGGAACATGACGCCGACATTGGTGGCGTGCTCCTTCGACGAGTAGAAATCGGTGTAGCCGGAGACCGCGAACGGCATGTGCAGCCTGACGTCGGCCATCGGCACCAGCGCCCGCGCCCGCAGTTCCCTGTTGTCGCGCAGCTCCGGATGATCCGAGCGGAGCAGCTCGCTGATCCGCGCCCGCGTCGCCGACCACACTTTCGGCCCGAGCGCCATGAAGGCGTTGAGCGACGGCTGCGAGAACACGCCGAGCGGTCCGACATCGAGCCGCGAGTCCTGCTCGAGCTCCCACAGGTCGAGCACATAATCGCCGATCGCAACACCGACGCGCGGCGCAAGGCCATCCTTCGACGAGAACACACCATAGGGCAGGTTCTGGATCGGGAAGTCGGAGGTCGGGGCGACGTCGATGAAGGAGCGGAGCTTTGGGTCGTTGGGGTGGGTCACTGATTCCTCCAATCAAGAAGCTGTCATGCCCGGGCTTGACCCGGGCATCCATCTTCGGAAAGCGCGATGGATCGCCGGGTCAAGCCCGGCGATGACGAGGGACACAAACTCACGGCTTGTTCGGGTCGAACTTCTTCTCCAAGCCCTTCCAGCAATCCGAGTAATCGTCCTGCAGCGTCGACGATTTCGCCGCATGTTCGGTCACGCGCTGCGGGAACCGGGTCTCGAACATGAAGGCCATCGTGCCGGTCAGCTTGACCGGCTTCAGCTCGCTGTTGCTGGCGTGCTCGAAGGCTTCGCGGTCGGGACCGTGCGGCAACATGCAATTGTGCAAACTGATGCCGCCCGGCACAAAGCCCTGCGGCTTGGCGTCGTAGACGCCGTAGATCAGCCCCATGAACTCCGACATGATGTTCATGTGGTACCACGGCGGACGGAAGGTGTTGTCGGCCACCATCCAGCGCTCCGGGAAGATCACGAAGTCGATATTCGCGGTGCCCGCGGTCTCCGACGGCGAGGTCAGCACCGTGAAGATCGAGGGATCGGGATGATCGAAGGCGATCGCGCCGACCGGCGAGAAGGTACGCAGATCGTATTTGTAGGGCGCGTAATTGCCGTGCCAGGCGACCACGTCGATCGGCGAATGCGGCAGCGTGGTCTTGAACAGCGAGCCGCCCCATTTGACGTAGAGCTCGGTCGGGGTGTCCTTGTCCTCGTAGCTCGCGACCGGCGTCAGGAAGTCGCGTGAATTGGCGAGGCAGTTGGCGCCGATCGGGCCGCGCTCCGGCAGCGTGAACGCGCCGCCGTAATTCTCGCAGAGATAGCCGCGCGCCGGGCCGCCGGGAATTTCGACGCGGAATTTGACGCCGCGCGGGATCACCACGATCTCGCCCGGCTCGGCATCAATCCGGCCGAACTCGGTGACGAAACGCAGATTGCCCTGCTGCAGCACGAACATCATCTCGCCATCGGCATTGTAGAAATGCTGATCGACCATCGATTTGGTGATGAGATAGATGTGTGCGGCCATGCCGGCCTGGGTGTTGGCATCACCCGCCGTGGTCATGGTCTGCACGCCCTGCAGGAAGGTCATGTCCTCCTTCGGGATCGGCGCGGGGTCCCAGCGCAACTGTGCGATCGGCATGTCGTATTCGTGGCACGGCGCGGTGCGCCACAGCCCGCTATCTGCCCTGGCGAAGCGGCCGGAGTGCCGCACCGACGGGCGGATGCGATAGAGCCACGAGCGCTCGTTGGTGCCGCGTGGCGCCGTGAACGGCGAGCCGGACAATTGCTCGGCATAAAGCCCATAGGCGCAGCGCTGCGGCGAATTGCGCCCCATCGGCAGCGCGCCGGGCAAGGCCTCGGTCTCAAAGCTGTTGCCGAAGCCGGACATGTAGCCCGGGGTGACTTGCCCTGAGCTGCGGACGATCTGATCAGGCGAGGTATTGATGTTCATCGCTATCCTCCTTGCAGGGCGGCCCACATTTCCTGGTCGCGCTTGTCGGTCCAGATCACGGGATCGTCGATCCCCGACGCCTCGTCATAGGCGCGCGAAACGTTGAACGGCAGGCAGTGCTCGTAGATCGCAAAGCTCGAGAACTTCGGATCCATCACCTCGCGCGTTGCCGCCATCGATTCCTTCATGCTGCGGCCCTTGGCGACGGATGATTCGGCCGCGCCGTAGAGCGTGGTGACGAAATCGCGGGTCATCGCGATCGCATCGCGCCCGGTGGCGAGGCCCTTCAGCGCATCGCCACGGCCCGGCGCGATCGCCTTCGGATTGAAGGCGCGGATCTCGTTCAAGGTCGTCGGCCATTCGCGCAAATGCGCATCGCCGCAATAGCACGCCGAGTGATATTCGATCAGATCGCCGGAGAACATCACCTCGGCATCCGGCACCCAGGCGACGATGTCGCCCGAGGTATGGCCGGCGCCGAGCTGCATCAGCCGCACCTCGCGCTTGCCGAGATAGATCGACATCTCGCCTTCGAAGGTCAGCGTCGGCCAGGTCAGGCCGGGAATGCTTGCCGCATCCTGGAACAGGCGCGGGAAGCGGCCATATTCGGAATCCCAATCCTGCTGGCCGCGCTCCTCGATCAGGCGATAGGTCTCCTGCGAGGCGACGATAGCTTGCGCGTGATAGGCGGAGGCGCCGAGCACGCGCACCGCATGATAGTGCGACAGCACGACATATTTGATCGGCTTGTCGGTGACGGTCTTGACCCGCTCGATCACCTTGTTGGCCATCGCCGGCGTCGCCTGCGCGTCGAACACCAGGCAGCCGTCGTCGCCGACGATCACGGCGGTGTTGGGATCGCCCTCGGCGGTGAAGGCATAGAGGTCGGTGCCGATCTCGGAGAAGGTGACCTTCTTCTCCGAAAGATCCGTGGTCGATGCGAAACCTTTGGCCATCAGTTCAATCCTGTCCGTTCAAGAGCATTCGCCCCCTCTCCCCGTTCTTACGGGGAGAGGGTTGGGGTGAGGGGCTGTCTCCGCATACACGGCGACAGATGTGTCTGCGGAAGCGCCCCCTCACCCGGAGCGCATCTGACGATGCGTTCCGACCTCTCCCCGCAAGCGGGGCGAGGTGAGGCGGAGGCTGCTGCGCGACTTGATCAAGATCCATCCTGATTCAGCTCGTAACTATTGTTGTTGCTGCTGTTGCTGCTGGCTTGCATCAAGCATCCGCCGCTTCGCCAGCGCGATCGCCTCGCGCAGCACGTCGAGATCACCGATATGGTTGGCGAGCACCAGAACCAGCGCAGCATCGAGATCGGCGCTCTGCGCCTCGGTGAGGCCGCGATGGGCCTCGACGATGGCGCGGAAGGCGTCATCGGGCTTTGCGAAATTCGAACTGGTCGACAGCGCCATGACTGCTCCTCAGTTCAGGCCGGCTGCGCGCGCCAGCGCCGCATCAAGTGCCGGCCGCGCCGCGTTGCGGAAGCGTGCCGCGACATAGCCGTCCGGCCGCAGCAGATAGGCGGTGCCGGGCTCGGCATCGTAGCGCTTGCCGGCAAGGCCCTGCGCGTCGACCAGCCCATCCTCGCCGCCGACTCGGATGCTGCCGACGCCATCGGGCACATCGGCAGCCGCGCCATTGCCAAACTCCAGCAGCGTGAAGCGCGTTCCCTGTCTGATGAAAACATCGGTCAGATAGGTGGAACCTCCGCCCTGCTCCGTCACCGGAGCATCCGGCATCGAGGCGCCGGGCCGCGGGCCGCCGCGCCAATCATCGCGATCGCCGCTCGACAGCGGCGTATCGTAGACCGACGGCACCGACAGCCGCCCGCCATTGACCATGCGCTTGCCGAACTCGGTATCGTTGGCGAGCGACAGCACCGCCTGGCGCAGCCGCGCTTCCTGTTTCGTCACCGGCGCCATAAAGTCGGTCGAGCGGGTCGACTCGCGGATGTTCTCGTCCGCCGCCGCGCTGCGCTCGATGTGATAGCTCTCCAGCAAGCCCTCCGGCGACAGCCGGCGCAGCACGCGGTCGAGCTTCCACGCCAAATTCTCGGCGTCCTCGAGCCCGGAATTGGCGCCGCGCGCGCCGAACGGCGAGACCTGGTGGGCGGAATCACCGGCAAAGATCACCCGGCCGTGGATGAACTTGGCCATCCGGCGACACTGGAACTTGTAGAGCGAGATCCATTCGAACTCGAACTTGTCATGGCCGAGCATGCGCTCGATCCGCGGCCGGACATTCTCGGGCTGCTTCTCGGCCACCGGATCGGCATCCGGGTTGAGCTGCAGATCGATCCGCCAGATGTCGTCCGGCTGCTTGTGCAGCAGCGCCGAGCGTCCGGCATGGAACGGCGGATCGAACCAGAACCAGCGCTCGGTCGGGAACGCCGCCGTCATCTTGACGTCGGCGATCAGGAACTGGTCCTCGAACACCTGGCCCGCGAACTCCGCGCCGACCATCTGCCGCAGCGAGGAACGAGCACCATCGCAGGCGACCACGAAGGTCGCGTGCACCTGGTAGGAGCCGTCAGGGGTTGCGATGGTCAGCGCAACGCCATCGTTGCGGCTCTCCAGCGCGATCACCTTGTTGCGCCAGCGCAGGTCGATTTCAGGCAGTTGCCCGACCCGGTCGACCAGATAGGCCTCGGCGTAGAACTGCTGCAGGTTGATGAAGGCGGGCCGCTTGTGGCCTTCCTCGGGAAGCAAATTGAACTGGTAGAGCTGCGAGGCGCCGTGGAAGATCTTGCCGACGCTCCACACCACGCCTTTCTCGACCATGCGGTCGCCGACGCCGAGGCGATCCCAGAACTCAAGCGAGCGCTTCGAGAAGCAGATCGCGCGCGAGCCTTCGCCGATCCGGTCGGCATCGTCGAGCAGCACCACGCGCTGGCCGCGCTGCGCGAGATCGATCGCGAGCGACAATCCCACCGGCCCGGCGCCGACCACGACGACGGGATGCTCCGCGACATTGGCGCCCGAGCGCTCCTGGTCGGGATGACGGCGATAGCCGAACTGGGTTTTGGCCTGTGCCGTGTTGGCGTGTGCCATTGCGTGACCCTGGATGTTTCCCTTGCGCCGCGGCCTCTGGCTGCGGTTCTGTGTGACCGGCGTGCGACCGGGACCTTGCGAGCCGGCCGCGACCTTGCTAAATTAGTCTCACTTGCAACTATCTTAAACCCCCAGTCGGGGCTGCCGTCAACTCAAATTGGAGGGATTTTTGGCACGGACCTCTGCAAGCCAGCCTCCAGCCCGGCCGCGCAGTGCCGTGGAAGCGGAGCTGCGCGACACTATCGCGCCGACCAAGAAGCGCCTCGATCTCTTCCATTTCATGCCGTTCCGCCTGAACCGGCTGGCGGCCGAGGTGTCCTCGGCGCTGTCGAGCGAATATCAGGCGCGCTACGGCCTCGACATTCCGGAGTGGCGCGTGCTCGCAACGCTCGGCTTCCGCAGCGATCCCTGCAGCGCGCAGTACATCGCGCACTGCACGCGCACCCATAAATCCACCATCAGCCGCGCGGTGTCGGCGCTGATGGAGCGCGAGATCGTCGAGCGCGTCGAGAACGCCGACGACCGCCGCGAATTCCGCCTGCGACTGACCAAAACGGGCCAGGCGCTCTACGAGGAACTGATCCCG
The DNA here is from genome assembly GCF_054063995.1 of Bradyrhizobium sp. USDA 4504. Taxonomy (NCBI): domain Bacteria; kingdom Pseudomonadati; phylum Pseudomonadota; class Alphaproteobacteria; order Hyphomicrobiales; family Nitrobacteraceae; genus Bradyrhizobium; species Bradyrhizobium sp. USDA 4504. The sequence continues at coordinate 6,872,610 of NZ_JBSSGV010000001.1, forward strand.
CGCCTGCTGCGCAAGGAACAGGAGATCTTGTCCTGCCTCTCCGCACAGGAACGCCGCGACCTCGGCCGCCTGCTCGGCAAGGTCGAGAGCACCCTCGAGTTGGTGCAGACCAGCGAAGAGGCCGACGCGAAGGACGCGTATTAGGCTCACTCAACCCGTCATCCTGAGGAGCGCGCAGCGCGTCTCGAAGGATGCACGGCCCGGCTGGTGGCCGTCGACCCTTCGAGACGCGCGCAAGAGCGCGCTCCTCCAGCGACAAAGGCGAAGCCTTTGCGCGGGGGTGACGGTGATGGAATCTTGTGCGGCTCCTTCCACCGTCATTGCGAGCGAAGCGAAGCAATCCATGCATCCGAGCATGCGGGACGATGGATTGCTTCGTCGCTACGCTCCTCGCAATGACGGTGCCGTTACGCCCTGTCGATATGTGTCGCGATCACCGGAAAATAATTGTCCTTCGATCCCTTGTCGATCGCTTCCTGCAGCACCGTGCCGATCAGCTCCGCGCCGCGGATCTTGATGCCGGCGTCGGCGGCGAGCTCCAGCGCGTAGGACAGATCCTTCAGCGCATATTCGGTCGAGAATGCGCGCTCGGGAAACACGCCGGGCACGATCGCCTTCATGCCATGGTTGCGCAGCGCAAAGCTGTCGGCCGAGCCCTTCGACAAGGTTTCCAGCAGCAGCTTCGGATCGACGCCGTTATGCTTCGCCACCGCGACAGCCTCGGCCAGCGCGTTCACGGTCTCGAACAGCACCATGTTGTTGAGGATCTTGGTCACCTGCCCGGCGCCGACGTCACCGCAATTGGTGACATCGGTGGCGAAGCAGCGGATCAAGGGCTCGATCGCGGCATAAAGCGCCGGCACCGCGCCGACCATCACGCTGAGCGTACCGTCCTGCGCCGCCTGCCGCGTGCGCGCGATCGGTGCGTCGACCCACGCCGCGCCCTTGGCCTGCAACTGCGCGGCGAAATCGCGGGTCTGGCTGACTGAAGACGTGCCGAGATCGACCACGATCTGGCCGCTTCTCGTGTTCTTCAAAATGCCGTCGCCTTCGAACACCGCGCGCACGTGCCTGGCGCTCGGCAAGCAGAGGAACACCACATCGCTCCGCTTGATGACGTCGGCGACCGACGCCGCAACCTCGGCACCGTCGGCGCGCAACCGCTGCAGCGGTTCGGCCGAGAGGTCGAACACGACAACGCGCTTGCCGCTCTTCTTGACCAGGTTGCGGCAAATCGGCTCACCCATCACGCCGAGGCCGATGAACCCGAGAGTCTTGGTGTCAGTCGTCTTGGTGTCAGTCATATCGCTTCTTTTGACGTTTCTTGACGTGTTGCAGACGAGCCTCGCCCAATCGGCGAGGCTATTTCGCGAACGATCGCGATGGCGCGAGATGCAGCGCGAACGCATCGACCTTGTCGCTGGCGCGCGGATAGATCTCGCTGACGATCGGATCGTGACCTGGAATGAAGCGGTCCGGATGACCGGCGAGCCGCTCGACGGTCTCCCAGCCCTGCGCCATGTCGCCGACATTGTAGACGATCGGGAACGGGCTGCGCTTGTGCAGGTTCGCATAATAATGCGCGGCGTCCGACGCCAGCACGACCGGGCCGCGCGCGGTCTCGATGCGCACCACTTGCAGGCCGTCGGAATGGCCGCCGACGCGATGCACGGTGACGCCGGGTGCGATCTCGCCGTCGCCGGAGTGGAAGGTGACGCGCTCGCCATAGACGTGGCGCACCATCTGCGTGACGTGCTCGATGGAGAACGGATGGCGCAGCATGCCGTTGCACATGCAGCGGCCGGTCGCGTAGCTCATCTCGCGTTCCTGCAGATGGAATTTGGCGTTCGGGAAGCGATCGAGATTGCCGGCGTGGTCGTAATGCAGGTGAGTGACGACGACATCCTTGATGCTATCGGCACTGACGCCGAAGCCGGCCAGCGCGTCGACCGGGTTGAGCGTCAGCTTGCGGGCGCGCGCCTTAGCCTCCTCGGCGTTGAAGCCGGTGTCGACCAGGATGTCGCGGCCATGGCCACGGATCAGCCAGACGAAATAATCCAGGTCCTGCGCGGTGGTATCGTGCGGATCGGGCACCAGGAAGTTGAGGTGGGGCGTGCGCGGCGACATCGTCGCATAGCGCAGGGCGTAGATCTCGTAGGCGTTTCCCATCGGTTTCGCTCTTGTTTGCAAGGCCTGTTTTGAACGGCTTGTCTTTGAATAGCCTGCCGTCCCGAACACAAAGCCATCGCCTCGCGCAAAGGTCAAACCGCGCGGCGTGCGACGAGCGCATGACAGGGTGGCGACAGCCTTCGTGAGTGCAGGCACGTTATCGGCCCGCAGGAACCAGCACCGTGCCGGATGACGATGGCCGCCATGACCGCATGCTGCTGCACTGCGGTCTGGCTGGCATCACCGCGATAAACGATGCTGCCGCAAGCCGTTGACGGGGGCTTGGCCGTGGTTTGATAATGGATTTTCGCTAGAGTAAGGTTCCCGAGGCGCAGGCTGGAAGCGGCGCCGTTTCACTGGAATGCCGCGATCTGGATTTGCTGCGATTATGAAAATCCGCCTTGCCTTGCTCGCCACGCTGATTTTTTCAATCGCGGCGCCCACTTTGTCCTTCGCTGCCGGCGACCGTTTCGCGCTGGTGATCGGCAACGCCAAATATCCCGACGCCGACGCACCGCTGAAGGAGCCGGTCAACGACGCCCGTGACGTCGCCGACGAGTTGAAGCGCGACGGCTTCACCGTCGAGGTCGGGGAGAACCTGACCGGCGACGGCATGCGCCGCGCGTTCGACCGGCTCTACGGCAAGATCAAGCCGGGCTCGGTCGCCCTGATCTTCTTCTCCGGTTACGGCATCCAGTCGAACCGGCAAAGCTACATGATCCCGATCGATGCGCAGATCTGGGCCGAGGCGGACGTACGCCGCGACGGCTTCAGCCTCGAGACCGTGCTCGGGGAAATCAACAGCCGTGGCGCCGGTGTGAAGATCGCCTTGATCGACGCCTCGCGGCGCAACCCGTTCGAGCGGCGCTTCCGCAGCTTTTCGGCAGGGCTCGCCCCGGTGATCGCCCCGAACGGTACATTGGTGATGTATTCGGCCGCGCTGTCGTCTGTCGTCTCCGACAATGGCAGCGACCACAGCCTGTTCGTGCGGGAACTCCTGAAGGAGATCCGCACCCCCGACCTGATGGCCGAGGAAACGCTGAACCGCACCCGCGTCGGCGTCACCCGCGCCTCGCGGCAGGAACAGGTGCCGTGGATCTCGTCGTCACTGGCCGAGGATTTCTCGTTCATTCCGGCCGGCACGGCCGGGCCGTCGAACGCCGCGCCGGCAACCGCCGCGTCGCCGTCACCGGAAGTGGCAGCGGCACCGCCAGTCGCGCCTCCGCCGGCTCCGCCCGCAGCAACGCCGACACCGCCCGCGGCGACCCCGACGCCACCAGCGGCAACAGCGCCGACACCATCACCGGCGCCGCCGACGCCTCCGATTGCGGCAGCGCCGACTGCACCGCCACCCCAGCCCAAGGCGCCCGAGATCGCCCTGCCGCCGCCCGCGGCTCCGCCGCCGGTGGTGATCCAGCCCACGCCGGCCCCGAGCAATTCGCCTGTGCTCGCCGATGATCCGACGATCAAGAGCTTGAGCGAAAAGCTGGACAAGAATCCCGATGACGCAGCGGCGCTGTATCGCCGCGGCCAGGTCTATGCCAGCAAGGGGGCCTACGACCTCGCGGTGAAGGACTTCACCAATTCGCTGCGGCTGAACCCGAAGGATGTCGAGGCCTATAACAACCGCTGCTGGGTCCGCACCGTGATCGGCGACCTGCAGGCGGCGCTGAAGGACTGCAACGAGGCGCTGCGCCTGCGTCCGAACTTCGTCGATGCACTCGACAGCCGCGGGCTGATGAACCTGAAGGGCGGGCAGAACAAGAACGCGATCGCCGATTTCGACGCCGCGCTGAAGATCAATCCGCGGCTGACCTCGTCGCTGTACGGGCGCGGGCTCGCCAAGCAGCGCAACGGCGCGGTCGCGGAGGGCGATCTCGACATCGCCAACGCCAAGGCGATGGACCCGAACATCGTCAAGGAATTCGCCGACTACGGCGTGCAGTGACAATGGACGAAGGTCTGCCCGCGGCTCGAACCGCTGACGGAATTGAGCGACTAATCAGAGGGTGCGAGCCGGGCGGCGATGCCGGCAATCAATCTGGATAGTCGTTGGAACCGCGTCAGCTTGCGCAGGAGGGACCGAAATGTTCAAGCCGTCGGCAAAGGCCGCGATCGTTTCAATCATGACCGTTGGCGCCGCGCTGTCGTTTTGCCTGGCAGCCGCCCGCGCCGGTGACGATGTCACCGAGGACCAGATCATCAAGGCGCTGACGCCCGACAAGAAGCCGCTGACCCGCGGTCTTTCGGCCGGCCCGCAGACCACCTCGCCGGAGCTGAACGTCGACCAGGCCAAATTCGTGCAGAGCGTCCGCGGCCGCACCACCCGCTCGCTGTCCTCGGCCGAGCGCGAGGAAATCGCGACCATCGTCCAGGACAAGCCCAAGATCGATCTCGAGATCAACTTCGACTACAACTCCGCCGATATCAGCGCCAAGTCGCTGCCGTCGGTGCAGGCGCTCGGCCGCGCCTTGACCAATCAGGACCTGAAGGGCTCGACCTTCGTGGTCGCCGGCCACACCGACGCCGCCGGCGGTGAGGACTACAATCAGGGCCTCTCGGAACGCCGTGCCGACGCCATCAAGCGCTATCTCGTCGACAAATACGGCATCAACGGCACCGATCTCGTCACCGTCGGCTATGGCAAGAGCAAGCTGAAGGACCCGAGCCACCCGATGGCGGAGGTGAACCGGCGCGTGCAGGTCGTGAACGTGGAAAACAAGGCCACCGCCGCCAAGTGATGGGCGGTGGCGTGGCCCCTTTTTGAGGTTACAATGCGCCCCGCACCCCGGCGGGGCGCATTTGCTTTAGGGCCAATGCTGTTGGGTCGAGCCCCAACGCGGCCCACAGGTGACCCGCCTCACATGACGTCAGGGCATGATCCGGAACAATGGCACCGGCCTTCCGAATGCCCAGGCAATACGATAGCGAGCATGATGAGACTTCGACCAACACCGATGACGCGCCAAGCTCTGGATTGATCAGGCTATGAATTTTTCCCAATACCTCAAGCCTGCGCTCGGCACGGTGTTCTTCCTCGCCCTCGCGATCGCCTATTACGCGTTCGAGCATCGCTCCCATCCCGAAGAGAAGGTGACGCCGGGCCAGGCGCTGGTCGTGGTGACGAAGTCGACCAATGCCTGTTTCTCCGACATGGTCCGCGTCACCGGCTTCATCGTGCCGCGCCGCGAGGCGCAGGTGAATGTCGACCAGGACGGCTCCAAGGTCACCGACGTGCTGGTCCGCGAGGGCGACACCGTCACCGAGAACCAGGAACTGGCGCGGCTGACCCCGCCGCCGCAGCAGGCCGCACAGGCCAATGCCAAGCCGCTTGTGCTGCGGGCGCCGGCGGCCGGCCTTATCACCGAAGTGCGCACCGCGCCCGGCGCGCCGGCCTCGCCGCAGGCGCCTCCGATGTTCAAGATCTCCATCAACAACGAGATCGAGCTCGACGCCGAGGTGCCGGGCTTCCAGCTCCTGAAGCTCAATCCCGGCGCCAATGTGCGGATCAGCCGCGACGATGCGCCCGACATGGTCGGCAAGGTCCGCCAGATCTCGCCGCAGATCGACCGCACCACCCAGCTCGGGCACGTCCGCATCACCATCAACAACAATCCGACGCTGAAGGTCGGCATGTTCGCGCGCGCCAATATCGACGCCAAGCGCTCCTGCGGCGTCGCGGTGCCGCGCACCGCGATCGACCGCCTGACCCTGCAGGTCGTGAAGGGCAACACCGTCGAGACCCGCAGGGTGCGCGTCGGGCTGACCTCCGACACCTCGACCGAAATCCTTGAAGGCCTCGACGTCGGCGAAATCGTCGTGGCCGACGCTGGCACCTCGTTGCATGACGGCGACCAGATCAAGACCATGTTCGCCGACGAACTCGATCGCACGCGATCACGGTAATTCGGGCACGCTAATGGCTTTGAACATCTCGGCATGGTCGATCCGGAACCCGCTTCCCTCGATCGTCTTCTCGATCATCCTGCTCGTGCTGGGCTGGGTCTCCTTCACCAAGCTCGCGGTGACGCGGCTGCCGAGCGCCGACATTCCGGTGATCTCGGTCGCGGTCTCGCAATTCGGCGCCGCGCCGTCGGAACTTGAATCGCAGGTCACCAAGACCATCGAAGACGGCGTCTCCGGCGTCGAGGGCGTGCGCCATATCTCCTCCTCGATCACCGACGGCCTGTCGGTGACCACGATCCAGTTCGCGTTGGAGACCAACACCGACCGCGCGCTCAACGACGTCAAGGACGCGGTGACGCGGGTGCGCGCCAATCTGCCGCAGAATGTCACCGAGCCGTTGATCCAGCGCGTCGACGTGATCGGCCTGCCGATCGTGACCTATGCTGCGATCTCGCCCGGCAAGACGCCGGAGCAGCTGTCCTATTTCGTCGACGACGTGGTCAAGCGCGCCCTGCAGGGCGTGCGCGGCGTCGCCCAGGTCGAGCGCATCGGCGGTGTCGAGCGCGAGATCCTGGTCTCGCTCGATCCCGACAAGCTCCAGGCGGTGGGGCTCACCGCGGTCAATGTCAGCCAGATCCTGCGCGGCACCAATGTCGACGTCGCCGGCGGCCGCGCCGAGATCGGCAAGAACGACCAGGCGATCCGCACGCTGGCCGGCGCCAAGACGCTGAACGAGCTCGCCGGCACCATGATCCCGCTGTTCGGCGGCGGCGAGATCCGGCTCGACGATCTCGGCACCGTCACCGACACCATCGCCGACCGGCGCACCTTCGCCCGCTTCAACGGCGAGCCGGTTGTCGCGCTCGGCATCAAGCGCTCCAAGGGCGCCAGCGACGTCGTCGTCGCGGCCGCGGTGCAGAAGCGGATCGACGCGCTGAAGGTGGCCTATCCCGATGTCGACCTGAAGCTGATCGACACCTCGGTCGAGTTCACCAAGGGCAATTACGAGGCCGCGATCTCGACCCTGTTCGAGGGCGCGATCCTCGCCGTGATCATCGTGCTGCTGTTCCTGCGCGACATGCGCGCCACGATCATCGCGGCGGTCTCGCTGCCGCTATCGATCTTCCCGGCCTTCTGGGCGATGGACCTGCTCGGCTTCTCGCTCAACCTCGTCTCCTTCCTCGCCATCACGCTCTCGACCGGCATCCTGGTCGACGATGCCATCGTCGAGATCGAGAACATCGTCCGCCACATGCGGATGGGCAAGACGCCCTATCGTGCCGCCCTCGAAGCCGCCGACGAGATCGGCCTTGCGGTGATCGCGATCTCGCTCACCATCATCGCGATCTTCGCGCCGGCGAGCTTCATGTCCGGCATTGCCGGGCAGTTCTTCAAGCAGTTCGGCATCACCGTGTCGGTGCAGGTGTTCTTCTCGCTGCTCGCTGCGCGCTTCGTGACGCCGATGCTGGCCGCCTATTTCCTCAAGCATCATGACCACGATGATCCTCCGCCCGGCCCGATCCTGCGCGGCTATCACAGCCTCGTCACCTGGTCGGTGAAGCATTACTTCGTCACCGTGCTGATCGGCTTTGCGATCTTCGCCGCGTCGATCTGGAGCATCACGCTGCTGCCGCAGGGCTTCCTGCCGGCGCAGGACACCGCGCGCTCGCTGCTCGCGATGGAGCTGCCGCCCGGCTCGCAGCTCGCCTACACCGAGAAGGTCACCGAGGAGATCGTGGCGCGGCTGCGCAAGCGGCCTGAGGTACGGAGCGTGTTCGTCGATGGCGGCCGGGTGCCGCCGGGCCTGCAGGAGGTCCGCCGCGCCGCGCTGATCATCAACTACACGCCGAAGGCCGACCGCAAGATCACCCAGCGCGAGCTCGAACTGTCGATCGGCAAGGAGCTCGATAACGTTCCTGACATCAGGTTCTGGTTCCTCGACGAGAACGGCCTGCGCGCGATCTCGCTGGTCGTCACCGGTACCGACAGCAACATCGTCAACAACGTGGCCAGCGAACTCGCGACGCAGATGAAGCGGATTCCGATCATCGCCAACGTGATCTCGGAGACCGCGCTCGACCGGCCCGAGCTGCGCATCCGCCCGCGCGCCGAGCTCGCGGCCCGGCTCGGCGTCTCGACCGAAAGCCTGTCGCAGACCATTCGCGTCGCCACCATCGGCGACGTCGGTCCTGCGCTGGCGAAGTTCGACGCCGGCGACCGCCAGGTACCGATCCGCGTCCAGCTCGAGGACAATGCGCGCAGCGACCTGCAGATGCTGGAGCAGCTGCGGGTGCCGCTCGGCCAGCGGGGCGAGCGCGGCGGCGTGCCGCTCTCCGTCGTCGCCGACATCCAGCTCGACCAGGGCCCGACCAGCATCAACCGCTACGACCGCGAGCGGCAGGCCACCGTCGCCGCCGACCTTGTCGGCAATGCCGCGCTCGGCGACGCCACCAAGCTGATCTACGACCTGCCGGTCATGAAGACCCTGCCGAAGGGCGTGCGGGTCAGCCCGTCCGGCGACGCCGAGAGCCTCGCCGAGCTGTCCGACGGTTTCGCCACCGCGATCACCGCCGGCCTGATGATGGTCTATGCCGTGCTGGTGCTGCTGTTCGGCACCTTCCTGCAGCCGATCACCATCCTGTTCTCGCTGCCGCTCTCGATCGGCGGCGCGATCGGCGCACTGCTGTTGACCGGCAAGCAGCTCACCACGCCGGTGTGGATCGGCATCCTGATGCTGATGGGCATCGTCACCAAGAACGCCATCATGCTGGTGGAGTTCGCGGTGGAGGCGATCCGCGACGGCAAGGCGCGCGAGGAAGCCATGATCGACGCCGGCATGAAGCGCGCCCGCCCGATCGTGATGACCACGATCGCGATGGCCGCCGGCATGATGCCGTCAGCGCTTGCGTTCGGCGCGGGCGGCGAATTCCGCTCGCCGATGGCGCTCGCAGTGATCGGCGGCCTGATCTTCTCGACCGCGCTGTCGCTGGTGTTCGTGCCGGCGATGTTCATGGTGATGGATGATGTCGGCGGCCTGATCTGGCGCTTCGGCAAGCGGCTCGTGGTCTCGCATGCCGACCACGAGCTGACCCCGAACGAGCACCAGTCCGACGACACCAAGCGCCCGCCCGGCCCGCCGAACATGATCTCGCCCGCCGCGGAATGAGCTGAGGCCGCGCCTCGCCAGCGGTGCGACCCGTACGAGATGACGTACTCCAAAATATCGAAAACAACCCCATGCAAAGGAGCCGACGGCGGCCGGAATCCGACACGGCGACTTGACACGTCGGGCAAATCAGCGATATTTTTCCATTATTCCGAAATCATGGTGTGAGTCTACGACTCCTCCAACACGTCGTCCCTGCCTGGTGCGCAATTGCGCACGGGAGCAGGGACGACGATGAGGAAGGATATCGATTCAGGGCGTTACACCAGGCGGTGTCATCGCCTGCGCATGCGGGTGATCTCAAGTTCTAATACAGCCGCGTCCGATAGGCCTCTTCCATCGCCTTCTCGGCGACTTCGACCTCGATCGCGGCGGTCTGCTCGGCGATGATCCGGCCGAGCGTCGGAAAGCTGTGGCGCTCGACTTGCGCGGCGGGATTCCAGAGCTTCGAGCGCATCAGTGCCTTGCCGCAGTGGAAGTAGGTCTCATCGACATGCACCTTGAGCCCGATGATCGGCGTGACGTTCTGCACCGTCAGCGGCGTCAACAAATCCGCCTCCTGCGAGATTTCGGCCCGCCCGTTGACGCGCAGCGTTTCGTTGATGCCGGGCACCATGAAGATCAGCCCGATCCCGGGCGACGCGATGATATTGCCGAACGTATCGACCCGGTTGTTGCCGCGCCGATCCGGGATCAGCAGCGTCTTGTCGTCGAGCACGGAGACGAAGCCCGGCGCATCGCCGCGCGGGCTGGCGTCGGCATGACCCTTGCCGTCGCTGGAAGCGATGACGAGGAACGGCGACAGCGCGATGAAGTCGCGGCAGAACTTGTCGAGATGATAGAGCACCTTTTTCTCGGCGAGCGGGCTCAATTGCCCGAAATGCGCACGAAGATCCTCGTGCGATTTGACCGGCGGCTTGCCGCCCGCACTCTGGTCACCCATAGCGAACCTCCCGTTTGGTTTGTCTCAATTCGTTGAGCATGATCTCCGCGCAAACGCTCCGCGTTTGTCGCGAGGGAACACCGCTTCGCACTTTTCCGGATCATGCTCTATACCGCGTCGATCCCGCACCAGCTCGCGACGAAGAGGGCGTAGGCCTTGGTCACCTTCTTCAGCGAATCGAGCTGGACCCGTTCATTGAAGCCGTGCGCGTTCTCCATCCTGGCGCCGAAGCAGAATGCGGGAACACCATAATCCAGGCCATAGAAGCGCGCATCCGTCAGCGCGGTCGAGGGAAAATCCGTCAGCTCGCGCCCGAACACATGCTCGTAGACCGAGCCGAGGACCGCCTCGCTCTCCTGCACCTCGGTCGCTTCATAGCCCGGCGACAGGAAGCCGGACCAGACGATCTCTGGCGGATTGTTGGCGAGGAACGGATGGGCCCTGGCAGCCTTGGTCACGCACTCGACGATCTCGGCCTGGCAGTCGGCGATTTTCCATCCCGGCAGGATTCCGATCCGGCAATCGACGTCGCACCACGCCGGCACGCTGGAGGCCCAATCGCCGCCCTTGATGATGCCGGGATTGAAGTTGAGCGGGTGATGCACCGCGCCGAAATGGCGATGCGACTTGGCACGTTCGTTCCACTCCGCCTCGAGCGTGTCGAGATGGCCGATCAGATGATAGGCGGCGCGGATAGCGTTGGAGCCGGTGCCGGCGCGCGCAACATGGACCGGGATTCCGCGAACCTTGAGGCGAAACCAGATCACGCCGACCTGGGCTCGCATCAGCCGTTCCTCGGTCGGCTCCGGCAGCAGGCAGGCATCGGCACGGTAACCTCGCTGCAACGTCGAGAGCGCGCCGAGACCGGTGCTCTCCTCCTCGATCACGGATTGCAGATGGATGCGGCCCTTCGGCGCAAAGTCCGCGGCCTTCACCGCATCGAGCGCGTAGAGCGCGGCAATGGTGCCCGACTTCATGTCGCCGGTGCCGCGGCCATAGAGCCAGCCGTCCTCGACCACCGGCTGGAACGGCGGCCGCTCCCACATGTCGAGCGGCCCGACCGGTACCACGTCGCAATGCCCCTGAAGGATCAGCGAACGTCCCTCCTCGCGCGCCGGCCGATAGGTGCCGACGACGGTCCGCGCGCGGGAAAAATCGGTCTCGACCGGCCCGTAGCCGGGCAAGGTCTTCAGCTCGTCCTGATTGATGACCCAGTCGTCGACCTCATAGCCGCGCTCGCGCAGCAGCTTCGCGAACATGTCCTGGCACGGACCTTCCTGGCCGCGCGTGCTGGGAATCGACGAGAAGGCGATCGTGGTCGCGAGCTGCTGCTCGAAGGCGGCGTCGACAGCCGCCTCGATGCGCTCGCGCGCGCCGGCCGGAAGGGGAACTGAACGGCTGTCGGTCATGAATTGATCCTTGCTGTAGGGCGTGTAACGGCCACGGCCGCAAAGCCCGGCTGGTCGAAGAAATCGCGCCCGGGAATCGCGTCGAGCAGATCGCGAGTGTAGGCTTGGCACGGCGCGGTGAACACTTCGGCGGTGGTGCCTTCCTCCACGATACGCCCCTTCTGCAGGACGATGACGCGGTCGGCGATCTCGGCGGCGATCCGCAAATCGTGCGTGATGAAGATCATCGCAAGCCGCATCTCCTGGCGCAACTCGGCGAGCAGCGCCAGCACCTGGGCCTGCACCGAGACGTCCAGCGCCGACACCGCCTCGTCGGCGATCAGAACCCGCGGCTTCAGCGCCAGCGCCCGCGCGATGCAGATGCGCTGGCGCTGGCCGCCCGAGAACTCGTGCGGGTAGCGATCGGCGGCGGTCGCCGACAGGCCGACCCGCACCAGGAGCTTGTTCGCCTGGGCCATCGCCTCGGCCCGCGACGTCCCATAGGCCATCGGTCCGCGCGCGATGGCATCGCCGACCTTCTGGCGCGGATCGAGACTGGCAAACGGATCCTGGAACACGATCTGGAGCTGGCGCCGCGCCTGGCGCAACGCCTCGCCGCGCAGCTGCCGGAGATCCGCGCCGCCAAAGCGGATGGCGCCGGCGTCAGGTTCGGTAAGCCGCATGATCATGCGCCCGAGCGTCGACTTGCCGGAACCGGATTCACCGACCACCGCAAGCGTCTCGCCCTCGTGCAGCGTCAGTGAGATGCCATCAGCGGCGGTCACCTCGCGTGGCGGCTGCAGCCAGCCGCGCTTGACCCGAAAGGTCTTTTGCAGGCCGATGACCTCGAGCAGCGGCTCGGGACGCAGGATGGCCTCGTGGATGTCGGCGAGGCGCGCCTTCGGAACCGCGTCGATCAGTTCGCGCGTGTAGGCGGCCTGCGGATTGCGAAGCACCTCGCTGGCCGTGCCCTGCTCGACCACCTTGCCATGGCGCAGCACCACGACGCGATCGGCAACGTCGGCGACAACGCCGAAATCATGGGTGATCAGCAGCACGCCCATGCCGCGCTCGCGCCGGAGATCGTCAATCAGGCGCAGGATCTGGCGCTGGGTCGTGACATCGAGCGCGGTCGTCGGCTCGTCTGCGATCAGGAGCGCGGGGCGGTTGGCCATCGCCATCGCGATCATCACGCGCTGGCGCTGGCCACCGGAAAGCTCAAACGGGTAGCTCTTTTCCAGCAGCTGCGGATTCGGCAGCCCGACCTGGGTCAGCAGCGTCAGCACCCGCTCGCGGAGTTCGGTCGCCGAGGGCGCAGGCCGCTGGTGCGCCAGGATCATCTCCTCGATCTGCCTGCCGACGCGCTTCAGCGGATTGAGCGAAGACAACGGCTCCTGAAAGATCATCGCGGCGTTGCCGCCGCGCAGCTTGCGGAGAGCGCGGCCGTCGAGCTTCGACGGATCCTGCCCTGCGACCGCCACGGCGCCGGACGCGATGTCGACGCCCCGCGGCAACAGCGACAGCACTGCATGCGCGATCATCGACTTGCCGGAGCCGGACTCGCCGACCAGGCAAACCACTTCGTTTGGCTTGATCTCAAAGGAGACGTTCTCGACCGCGAAGGGCCGATCACCGCCCTTGGGGAGCGCGATCGAGAGACCATCGACGGCAAGAACAGGCGCACCGGACTGCATGGCTTCGCTCATGAGCGGCGCCTCGAGACGCGCGGGTTGAGGACATCAGACAGTCCCTCGCCGAACAGGTTGATCGCCAGCACGGTGACGAGGATGGCGAGGCCGGGAAACACGCTCATCCACCACGCGTTCCGGATCACGGTGCGGCCCGCGCCGATCATGAAGCCCCACGACATCAGATTGGGATCGCCGAGCCCCATGAAGGACAGCGCGCTTTCCAGCAGGATCGCAGTGGCAACCGTCAGCGACGTCACCACCAGGATCGGCGAGATCGCGTTCGGCAGGATATGGCCGAGCACGATGCGCCAGGTGCGTTCGCCCTGGCACAGCGCGGCCTCGACGAATTCGCGGTGCCGCAGACGGAGGAATTCGGCGCGCGTGAGCCGCGCCAGCGGCGGCCAGCTCACCGCGCCGATGGTCAGGATGATCGTGAGCAGCGACGGATTGAAGGTCGCGACCAGCAGGATGGCCAGCACGAAGGCTGGAATGGTCTGGAACAATTCCGTCATCCGCATCAGCACCAGATCGACCTTGCCGCCGAAATAGCCTGAGATCGCGCCGATCACGACGCCGATCGCCATCGCCGCGAGCGCCGAGGCGATGCCGATCAGGAGCGACACGCGTGCGCCATAGGCGACGCCGGCGGCGACGTCGCGGCCGAGCGTGTCGCCGCCGAGCCATAATCCGTCCTCGCCGGGCGGCGTGAACGGCGCGCCGACCATCTCCCAGGGCGAGACCGGAAACGCGATCGGCGCAACGATCGCGACGACAACAACGACGAGCAGCAGGACGAGGCCGATCATTCCGCTCGGATGACGCAGGAAGGCGCGCACCGTGTCCATCACGCCGCTCCCGTGGTCATGCGGGGATCAATCAACCGGTAGACCAGGTCGGTGAGCAGGTTGAGCGCGATCACGACGATCGAGAGGATCAGGAAGATGCCGAGCAGGACCGGATAGTCGCGCTGCAACAGTGCCTCGAAGGTCAAGCGGCCGAGGCCCGGCCAGGCAAACACCGTCTCGATCACCACAGCGCCGCCGACCAGCGCGCCGGCCTGCATGCCGGCGACGGTGACGACCGGCACCAGCGCATTGCGCAGCATGTGGCCGACCACGATGCGCGTTCCGGACAAGCCCTTGGCGCGCGCGGTCTTGATGAAATCCTGCTGCGCGACCTCGATGATCGAGGATCGCATCAGCCGCGCATAGATCGCCAGATAGATCGCCGCCAGCGACGTGACCGGCATGATCATGTGTTTCATGATGTCGAGCGCATGCTCGACCGGCGAGAGCTGGACGTTGATGGTCTCGTAACCGAACGGCGGCAACCAGCCGAGCGTCACCGAGAACACCAGCACCAGCATCAGGCCGAGCCAGAACACCGGCGTCGCGTAGAGCACGAGCGAGAGCACGGTGAACACCGTGTCGAGCACGCTGCCGGCCGCGAGCCCGGCCAGCGCGCCGAGCGCGGTGCCGATCAGGAGCGCGAGGCAAAACGCCGTGACGGTCAGCAGCAGCGTCGCCGGCAGCCGTTCGAGGATCAGATCGACGACCGGACGACGCTGGCGATAGGAATAGCCGAGGTCGAGCCTGATGACGCGGCCGAGGTGGCTCACGAGCTGCACGAAATACGGCTTGTCGAGGCCATACTCCTTGCGCAGGTCGTCGAGCAGTTTTGGATCGGACGCGCCGGATTGCCCGGCCATGACCTGGGCCGGATCGCCGGGCGCGGCGCGCACCAGCACGAAATTGAACGTCGCGATGACGAGGATCACGGCGACGAGCTGGGCGATGCGGCTGACCGCCTGAAGTCCGATCGTCGCGGCGCTGCCGAGCCGGGTCACGATTTGTAGACCGACCCGAAGGTTTCGTGCGAGCCGATGCCCGTCGTCACGATGTTCTTGAACGCCTTGTCGTAGATGATGGGATATTCGATCTCGAGCGTCCAGGCCACCGGCACATCCTCGACCAGGATCTGCTGCACCTTGCTGTAGAGCTCCTGGCGCTTGGCTTCATCGAGCGTCACCGCGGCCTCGTCGAACAGTTTGTCGACTTCGGTATTCGAATAGCCTTGCGTGTTGGAGAACAGGATGCCCTTCTTGATGTTCGACGAAATATAGGTGCGGGCGACGCCCAGCGCGGGATCGCCGAGCTGGTAGAGCAGATTCTGGGTCATCTCATAATCCCAGTTGCCGACCTTCTCGGCCCATCCGGCCATGTCGGTGCCGACAAGCACGAGATCAATGCCGACCCGCGCAAAACTCTGGCGGAAGAATTCGCCGGCCCGCTGATAGGACTCGCCATAGGGCGGCACGATATACTTGATCTCGGCGCGCTTGCCGTTGGCGCCAGGCTTCAGTCCCATGTCGTCGAGCAGGGCCTTGGCCTTGTCGACCGAAAACTCGTAGCGCTTCACGTTCGGATCGTAGAACCGCGTCTTCGACGAGATCGGTCCGGTCGCCACCTTGGCATTGCCGAAATAGACCCGCTTGCTGAACGCCTCGCGATCGATCAGGTGCATCACCGCCTGCCGGAACCGCTTGTCGTTCATCGGGGCGATGCGGTTGTTCATCTCGAGCCACTGATGCGGCGCGAAATACTCGTAGCCCCTGGTGGTGAATTCGAGGTTCTTCTGCGCCTTGAAGCGCTGGACGTCGTAGAATTCGACGTCGGACCATTGCACGAGCTGCACCGTGCCGTTCTCGAGCGCCAGCGCGCGCGAGGCCGCATCCGGAATCACGCGGTAGACGATCTCGTCGAGATAGGGCTGGTCCTTCTGATAGTAGCCATCGTGGCGGACGAGATGAACGTGCGAGCCGCGCACCCACTCCTTCAGCTTGAAGGGGCCGGTGCCGATCGCCTTGTCGTTCTCCGGGTTCTTGCGGTAGTCGGTGCCGTCATAGATGTGCTTGGGTACGATCGGTGCAGACGTGCAATCGAAGCAGCCGATGAAGGGCGCGAACGGCTGCTTCAATTTGAACACGACGGTGAGCGGATCGGGCGCTTCCGCCGTCGCCACGCGGGCGAAGTTTTGCCGTGCGCGCGGATGCGTCTCCACCAGCAGCTTCATGCAGCTGAAGACCACGTCCTCCGAGGTCATCGGCTTGCCGTCGTGGAAGGTGATGCCGGGAAACAGCTTGAACGTATAGGTCAGGCCGTCGGGCGAGATCTCCCAGGACCGCGCCATGCCCGGCATCGGCTTGAGATCGGCGCCGTATTTCAGCAGGCCTTCGTAAATCTTGCCGCCGAGCGTCAAGGTCGGCTGCTGCTGGTTCAGCGCGGTCACCAGGACCGGTGGCTCAGGTTGGATGATGGTGTTGAGCGTTCCACCGCGGGTCTGGCCCGCCGCCCGCGTGATGCCGAACGGGATGGCTGCACCGCAGGCCAGCATTGCCTTGGTGAATTCGCGTCTGTTCATCGGACCTCTCCCTCTCCGCGCTCTCACATTCGATTTCGGCGAATGCCGCGGGGTGAGGCATTGTTGCCAAACGCCATATCCCGCGCTACCTGAAGGGGGACAACAACCATCGCGATCGGGCCAAGTGGCCCGGAAGATGCATGAGCACCCTGCGAAAACGACGATCGATCAGGAGCTCACGACACTTGAAAGTCGCAGCGCGACGAAATGACACCACCGGCTTGCGCGTTTGCCGCAAGCAATCGGGTCCCGCAGCCGCCGCGCACTATGCCGGACAGCTGCAACAGGTCGAACGGCCGCTCGCGGCGATGGCGGCCTCCTATCCGAACGAAAGCACCAGCGCGCGGCACGCGCACCGACGCGATCAATTCATCCTGCAGACCGCGGGCGTGACCTCGATGATGACCGAGCGCGGCCATTTCGTCGTGCCGCCCGGCCACGGCCTGTGGATTCCGGCCGGCGTCGCGCACCAGTCGCGGGCATGGGGCGAGGTCGAGATCCAGACCATCTATGTCACGCCTGACCGCATCAGGAATGCTCCGGCGACATGCCGCCTGATCAAAGTCTCCGCGCTGGTCGAGGCGTTGATGGAAGAAGCGGTGCACATGCCGACCCGTTACGATCCGGAAGGGCGCGACGGCAGGCTGGTCGATTTCCTGCTCGACGAGATCGGCAGGATGCCGGAAGTGTCGCTGCATGTGCAGGTGCCGCCCGATCCGCGGCTCGCCGCGATCTGCGAAGCCGTGCTGGTCGATCCGAGTTCCGATCTTACGCTCGACGAATGGGCCGATCGCTGCCAGCTCAGCCGGCGGACGCTGACGCGTCTGTTCCGGCGCGAGACCGGCCAGAGCTTTGCGGCCTGGCGCCAGCGGGTGCGGCTGCTCGAAGCGCTGGCGCGGCTCGGCGCCGGCGAGGCCGTCACCTGCTTTGCGCTCGACGTCGGCTATGAAAGTCCGAGCGCTTTCGCCGCGATGTTCAAGCGCGAGCTCGGCGCCGCGCCGCGCCAGTATCTGCGCTGGGCCGATCCCGAAGTGGTGATGCGGTAGGCGCTCGCGTCACGCATCTATCGAAATGCAAAACCCCTGCGGTCAACGGGAGAGACCGCAGGGGTTTGCAGGTGGATGGCGTGAGGCCAGCAAGGCTGGGTGTCACCCCAAGGACCGGCGGCCGGATGAAAGCGGTACCGGCCTCATCATGCAAGCACGTCTTTTAGGCAGGAGTGCGTCAACATCGGCAAGCAGAGCACGCGAGAGAATTGAATCTTCCCGCGCGCGTTGCATGCAGTCCGCTCTAGTCGTTGCGGGCGACCGCGGTCAGCTTGGTCATGTTGTGCAGCATGATCCGGCCGCGTTGCAGGTCGACGATGCCGTCCTTGCGCCAGGTCTGCAGCTGCCGGTTGACGCTTTCGCGCGCGGCGCCGACGAAGATGCCGAGCTGTTCCTGCGAGATGTGCACCTCGGAACCGAAATCCTCGGCCAGCGCGCACAGACGCCGTGCGAGGCGGACCGGCAAAGGCTGCAGCACGGATTCTTCCATCCGCTCGCTCTGCCAACGAATTCGCTGGCACAGCAATTCGATCAGCCTGACCGCAACCTTCGGCTCGCGCTCGAGGAAGCCGAGGAAATCCTGCCGCCGCAACACGAATAATTCGCTGGGCTCGCCCGCGGTCGCATCCGCGGTGCGGTCCTGCCCGTCGAGCACGGCGACTTCGCCGAACAGGTCGCCGGATCCCATGAAGTTCAGTGTGAGCCGGCTGCCGTCGGAAGCACCGGTCTCGATCCGGATTTGGCCGCGGCGGACCCCAAACAGGGCATCGCCGGGATCGCCTTTCTGGAACAGCACCTCACCGGTCGCGAGTTGCTGGGTGTGGCAGAGGCCGGAAAGCCGCTGCAACTCGTCCGCACCGAGATCGGCGAACATCGGATTCATCTTCAGAATGACCGCAAATTCGGCCTGTTTGCTCATTGTACTGCCTTCCAAATCCTTCCGAGCAGTCCCCTGACGCCCGGTTAGCAAAAATCACCCTCATAAGAGTGTGGGAGAGGTCACATAAGTTCATGCGGTAACGGATTATTTTTCCGGTCATTGGAGCCAGATCCTGCTTGCGGGATAAGCTCGTTTGATCGGCCGTGACTTTCTGCAACGGAACCCCACTTGCCCGGCCTGGAACAACGACATGAGAGCACTGAAATTCGCCGGGGCCGCCATCGCTGCCGTGATCGTGATCATCGCGTTGGTGGCCGTGGTCGGGATCCCGTCCTCGTTCCTCACATCGACCATCACCGATCGGGTCGAGCGCGAGACCGGCTACAAGCTCACCATCAATGGCGGCGCCAAGATCGGCCTCTGGCCGAAGGTCAATCTGACGCTGAGCGACGTCGTGTTGCAGGACCCGCGCGGGCGCGACGTCAACAACCGGTTCGCGGCAAGCAGCGTCGAGGCCGAGATGACGCTGTCGAGCCTGTGGTCGGGCCGGCCCGACATCACCGACCTCGCGATCGTCAAGCCGGTGATCAATCTGCCGCTGCAGCGCGAGCGCACCCGCGACCACAATCCGCCGGCGAAATCTTCCGCGTCCGATGGCGGCGGCATCACGATCCGGCATGTCAGCGTCAGCGGCGGCACCGTCGTCTTCGCCAATGTACGCGACCGGATCGAGAGCCGGATCGAGACGCTCAATGCGGACGCGACCATCGGCGACGACCGCAAGATCGTCGTCACGGGTGACGCACACGCCGGCGACAAGCCGCTGAAATTCGAGATCCGCGCCACCGCGCCGCAAGCACCGCTGGAGCGTCAGAGCGTGCCGGCCGAATTCAGCATCGATGCGCCCGGCCTGTTGCCCGCGGCGATCAAGGCGAATGCGGAAGCGCGGCTGAACGGCACGGTGGTGATGTTCAACGGCGTCTCCGGCACGCTCGGCGACGGCGGCTTCACCGGCTGGGCCTCGGTCGATTTCGCCAGCAACAAGCCGCTGGTGAAGCTCGATCTCGACTTCCAGCACATTGCGATCGCGATGCCGCCGGGGCAGGCCGGCTCCACGCAGCCGCTGGGTACGAATACGTGGAGCAACGCGTCGGTCGATCTTGCCGGGCTCAACTATGTCGACGCACAGGCGCGCATCTCGGCGGCGGAGCTCGTGATCGGCGACGGCCGCTTCACGCAGGCGGCGATCGATGCGTCCATCGACAGCGGCGTGCTGAAGGGCCGGTTCGCCAATCTCGGCGCCTATGAGGGCACCGCCGATGGCGACGTCACCATCGACGCGCGAGCCACGAATCCAACCTACGCGTTACGGCTCGACCTCGCCGGCGCGCGCGCGCTGCCGGTGCTGAAGAGCCTCGCCGAGTTCGACAAGCTCGACGGCAAGATGCAGGCTAAGATCGCGCTGACCTCGCAAGGCAGCAGCGAGCGCGCCATCGTCGGCAATCTCGCCGGCACCGCCTTCGTCGTGTTCCAGGACGGCAAGATCCTCGGCCTCAACGTGGCGCAGATGATCCGCAATCTCACCACCAGCACCTTGTCGGGCTGGCAGGAGAGCCAGGAATTGTCGACCGATCTCAGCCAGCTCTCGGCCTCGTTCAAGGTCGACAAGGGCCAGGCCGTCACCACCGACCTCAATCTGATCGGTCCGCTGGTGAAGATGACCGGGGTCGGCACCATCGACCTCAACACCCGCCAGATCGGGTTCCGCGTCGAGCCGCAGCTCGTGATGACCACCGAAGGCCAGGGCCGCACCGGCAATCCGGTCGGCCTCGGCATCCCCGTGATGGTCGAGGGACCCTGGGTATCGCCGCGGATCTATCCGGAGATGCAGGGCATCCTCGACAATCCGCAGGCCGCCTATGCCAAGCTCAAGGAGATGGGCAAGGGCCTGTTCGGGGCGAACGGCCTGGGGCTGAGTCAGGGCCTCAACGGGCTGACCAATCTGCTCAATGGCGTGCAGGGCGGCGCGCAGCCCGGCAGCAGCGGCCAGGGCGGCGGCGCCGGCCAGAGCAACCCGCTCGGCGGGCAGCTTGGCGACACCATCGGCAATTTGCTGCAGCAGGGCCTTTCCACCCTCAACCAGAGCAACGCATCGCGCCCGAGCCGCGACCTGAGCCAGCCGGCGCCGCCGGCCCCCGACCAGGCCCCGCCGCCACCGCCCCCTCCGCCCGGCGAGACCGCCGAGCAGCACGACAGTCCGGCGATGAAGGATGTGCTGCGTCAGCTGTTCAATCGCTGATATTCCCGGATATCCCCCGCCGATATGAAGGGATAACCATGCGGCCCGAGCGGCCGCTCCGCCTCGCCGATCCGTGCTAAACAGCGGCGGATCATGCGGCGCACCCGATTGGGGGCCGGACGAGGCTGGATGAACTCGGCTACGGACAAGGGCAAGAACTGGTTCCTGCGCGGCGGCCTGTTCGCCAAGTATGTCCTCGCGCTGGTCGGCCTCGTCGTGTTCGTGCTGGCGGTCAACGGCGCGCTCGAGACCTGGATCAGCTACCGCGGCATCAAGGGCACGCTGACGGACGCGATGAGCGAGAAGGCGGATGCGACCGCCAAGCGCATCGAGCAGGCGATCTCCGACCTCGAGCGGCAGATCTCCTGGGTGACCCGCGCCTCCTCCAACACGATCGAGCTGCGCCGCGCCGACTACGCGCAGTTGCTCGGCCAGGTGCCGGCGGTGAGCCAGCTCACCCTGATCAGCGGCCAGGGCCGCGAGCTGCTGCGGCTGTCGCGCCAGACCACCACCGTGAACTCCAACGCCGACTTCTCCCGCGATGTCAGATTCACCGAGACCATCGCCCGCGGCACCGCCTACGCGCCGGCGTATTTCCGCGACGGGCGGCCGTTCATGTCGATCGGCGAGCAGCATTCCGGCTTCAATGCCGGCGTCACCATGGCCGAGATCGACCTGCGCTTCCTCAATGACTATTTCGGCGACTCCCAGGTCGGCCGCCTCGCTCATGCCTATGTCGTCGACGGCAAGGGCCGCGTGCTGGCGAGCTCGTCGAAGGGTCCGGAGGTCGGCAAGGACCTTGCCGCGCTGCCGCAGGTCGCCGCGGTGCTGTCGCCTAGCGGCAGGCCGATCGCCTCCGGCAAGGATGTCGACGGCAACGCGGTGCTGACGACAGCAACGGCCGCGCCGAACCTCGGCTGGCACGTGTTTTATGAGCAGCCGACCGCGCAGGCGCTGTCGCCGATCCGCGACCAGCTGGTGCGCATTGCGCTTTTGATCGCGCTCGGCCTCGTGGTCGCGATCATCGCCGGCACGATCCTGGCGCGGCGCATGCTGGAGCCGATCACCGCGCTGCGCATCGGCGCGCGGCGGTTAGGGGCCGGCGACTTCGGCCATCGCATCGAGGTGAAGACATCCGATGAGCTGGAAGAGCTCGCCGGCCAGTTCAACAGCATGGCCACCCAGCTTGCCGAGACCTATTCCGACCTCGAGGCCAAGGTGAAGGAGCGCACCCGCGACCTCGCGCAATCGATCAACGAGCTGAAGGTGCTGGAGGAGGTCGGCCGCGCGGTGGCGTCCTCGCTCGACCTCAATGCGGTGCTGCCGACGGTCGGCGCCCGCGCGCTCGAGATCACCCATGCCGACGCCGTGCTGATCTATGGCTATGACGCCGCGCAACGCAGCTTTAACCTGACGCAATCGATCGGCATCGACGCTGCGACCGAAGGCCATCATCGCGCGATCGATGCGGCGAACAGCAGCCCGCTCGGCGAAGCCGCCGCGAAGGGCGAGCCGCTGGCGTTTCCCGATCTCACCGACCAGCCAAATCATCCGCTGCGCGATGTCGTGGTCGGCGCCGGCTTCCACTCCGTGCTCGTGGTGCCGCTGGTCGACCAGCAGGGCGTGCTCGGCGCGCTGGTGGTGCTGCGCAAGGCGGCCGGCGACTTCCCGTCGAGCCTGATCGGCCTGATGAAAACCTTTGCGCACCAGGCGGTGCTGGCGATGCGCAACGCGCGGCTGTTCACCGAGGTGGACCAGAAGAGCCACGCGCTGGAAGAGGCCAATGCCACCGTGCGCGAGCAGGCCGACAAGCTGCGCGAGCAGACCGAGGCGCTCAAGGACTGGAACAAGTCGCTGGAGCAGCGGGTCGAGACCCAGCTCGGCGAGCTCGAGCGCGTCCGCCGGCTCGAGCGCTTCCTGGCGCCGCAGGTTGCGCAGCTGATCGCCTCGTCGGACAATCCCGAGGGCCTGCTCGACAGCCACCGCCGCGAGGTCACCGTCGTGTTCTGCGACCTGCGCGGCTTCACCGCCTTCACCGAGGCGACCGAGCCGGAAGAGGCGATGAACGTGCTGCGCGAATATCACGCCGCGCTCGGCAAGCTGATCTTCAAGTATGAAGGCACGCTCGACAAATATGCCGGCGACGGCGTGATGATCCTGTTCAACGCGCCGATCCAGCTCGCCGACCACACCGCGCGTGCCGTGAAGATGGCGGTGGAGATGCGCGACACGGTCGGCCCGCTGACCGAGAAGTGGCGCAACCGCGGGCACAGTCTCGGCTTCGGCATCGGCATTGCGCTCGGCTATGCCACGCTCGGCCAGGTCGGCTTCGAGCAGCGGCTGGAATATGCCGCGATCGGCAGCGTCACCAACCTCGCCTCGCGCCTGTGCGGCGAGGCCAAGGCCGGCCAGATCGTGGTGAGCCGCCGCGTCTACGGCATGGTCGAGCCCTTCGTCGAAGGCCGCGCCATCGATGACCTCGTGCTGAAGGGATTCAACCATCCGATCCTGGCCGCGGAGATCCTGAGCTGGAAGGGCGAGCCATCAGCGGAAGCGGCGGCGGAGTAGTCAAGACACGGCTCCCTCCCACGTCGTCCCGGCGAAAGCCGGACCCATAACCACCGATGTTTGGATTGAACACGGCTGCGGCCGCAGCACAGCGTCATCGCAAGCAGCGGTGGTAATGGGTCCCGGCCTTCGCCGGGACGACACTGAATATGCGGCCCCGTTTCTGATTCAACTATCAAACAGCCAAGGGATAGACCCGAGGGGAGAAGCACACGCCCGCATCCTCGCGACGCGATCGCGCCCGAGTCATGCGATCAATCCAGCCTCACACAGGAGAGGGCGCAGGGAAGGCCGGGCGCCGATTGCCACGAGCCTCAAATCAACATCCAGTGAATCTGATCACCTCCGCAATCACGATCCCCACCTCTCCCACCCCTCCCAGGAATAACCCATCCCCCACCTCACTCGCGTCATGACGGGCGCGTGCGAACGCGCGCCCGGCGACAACAAGAACAAGCAGGATGGGTTTGATGACGGGTTTGGATGGGACGCACGCGGCGGCGTCGGTGGTGGCGCTGCATTGCTCGCTGGGGTCGGGACGGCAATGGACCAAGCTTGCGGCCGCGCTCGGCGGCGACCGGTTCATGGCGCCGGATATTTCCGGTTATGGCGTTGCCGCCTGCGGGCGCGACTGGCCGCGGACGCTGGATGGCGAGATTGCGCGGCTCGAGCCCTGGCTCACCAAGGCCGACGGGCCGTTCCATCTGATCGGGCATTCCTATGGCGGGGCGATCGCGTTTCGGCTGGCGACGGCAACGCCTTATGCGCAGTACATCCGCAGCCTTACGCTGATCGAGCCCGTCCTGCCTACGTTGCTCAGAGACACGCCTGCCGATGCGCGGCTGTACGACCGCTTCGCGCGGATCGCGCAGATCGTCTCAAGGGATATTGTCGATGGCGCCGTGATGGAGGCGGTCGAGGCGTTCACCGCGTTCTGGGCCGGCTCCGGGCCGCGCGAGCAGTTCTCGCCGAGCGGGCGGCTGCGGATGATCGAGCAGGCCGACAAGCTGCCTTGCGATTTCAGCGCCGCGCTCGACCTCGACGCCGTGGCGGAAGCCGCGCGTGCCTTGAAGGTGCCGACGCTGCTGATCTCGGGCGGGCTGTCGCCCTATGTGACGCAGCGCATTGTCGCAAAACTCGCCGCGCTGATCGATGGCGCCGAGCTGCGGCATCTGCCGGGTGCCGGCCATATGCTGCCGGTGACGCATGCCGATCGGGTCAACCCGGAGATCCTGCGGCATATCTGGCGCGCCGAGGAGCTGGCGAAGCTGGAGCTGGCGGCGGATGCGGGGCCGGCCGAGGCAGCGCAGGCGGCTGGTTCGGCCCGGCGGCATCTGGTATTCAAGAGGCCCTCATTTTGGGAATAGTTTGCCGATGATTTTGCCTCGCACGCGCGCCCCAGCCCTTGCCGCCTCCGCGCTGCTCGTGCTCGCGGCCTCTCCCGCGCTTGCCGCGGGCGAGGCCGACGCCGTGCCGAAGGGCGCGGCGGTGACGGTGCTGAAGGCCTCGAAATTCTGCTTCGGCAATATCGTCGAGGTTTCGGGCATCGTGCTGCCGCGCGATGAGCAGCAGATCCGGCCCGACCGTTTCGGCTTGAAGGTGGCGGAGGTGATGGTCGATCCCGGCGACACTGTCACCGCCGGCCAGGTGCTGGCGAAGCTGACCGATGGGGCCAACTCGGTCAACGTCACGGCGCCGGTGGCGGGCACGATCTCGGCGTCGTCGGCGATTGTAGGCAGCCCGGCCTCGGGCAAGGACGCGCTGTTCTCGATCATCGCCAAGAGCGAGTATGACCTGGTCGGCATGGTGCCGACCCGCGACATCGCCAAGCTGAAGACCGAGCAGACGGCGCAGCTCAAGGTCCTCGGCGCCGGCGATCTCGACGGCAAGGTGCGGCGGATCGCGCCGACAGTCGAGCCGAACAGCCAGCTCGGCCAGGTGTTCATCGGCATCGGCGCGAACAAGCGGCTGCTGGTGAATTCGTCCGGCCGCGCCCAGATCAAGACCGGGCAGAGCTGCGGCGTCGCGGTGCCGCTGACCGCGATCCTCTATTCCACCGCCGGCACCGTGGTGCAGGTGGTGCGCGGCGGCCGCGTCGAGACGCGGCGGGTCGAGACCGGATTGATGTCGGCCGGCCAGGTCGAGATCCGCGACGGCATCCAGGAAGGCGACATCGTCGTCGCCCGCGCCGGCGCCCTGCTGCGCGAGGGCGATCCGGTGCGGCCAGTCGGCGCCAGCGCGGATGCAAAGTAGGCGGCGCTCCATCTACAGCGTCGTCCCGGGCAAGCCAACGGGTCGGCGCAAAGAGCCGCCCGATGACAGGCTCCGCGCGACCCGGGAGCCATAACCACCAATGTGAATTGTCTGAAGAGCTGTCGCCACAGCGCGCTTCGACAATGCGGCCCTGTGGTTATGGGTCCCGGCTTTCGCCGGGACGACGTGGGGAAAGAGTCGGGCTCAGCCGCCGAGCTTGATGTCTTCCAGCAGCGAGGACGACACGCTCGGCACCTGCTCGCCTTCGCTGGCGCGCGAGATCGCGACGCGGGTCTTGTTGAAGGCGCTTTCGGCGCCGGCCTGGGCGTTGAGGTTGTTGAGCAGCTCGGAGACCAGCACGCTGTTCGGCGCCTTGCTATCGTCGGCGACCTTGCCCGGCGTTGCCGAGCTCAGCACGATGGTGTTCTCCGGCGGGCTGATCGGGGCGAGGCCGTGCGAGAACGCGCGGAAGCGGCGCTCATAGGGATTGCGGCGCGAGGCGTCGAGCACGACGAGCTTGGCCTTGGCGCCGCGCTCCTTCATCGCATCGAGCACGGACTCGACGCTGACGCCGGTGCGCTTGACGTCGGCTTCCTTCCAGATCGTGGCATCGATCGGGATCATGTAGCTCTCGCGGCCGACCTGCACGCCGTAGCCGCCGAAGAACAGCATCACGACGGTGTCGGGGCGGATCTTGGCCTTCATGCGCTCGACCGCGCGGAACATGTCGTCCTTGGTCGCATCCTCGACCACGTCGACGTCAAAGCCCTCGCGGCGCAGCGCCGACGACAGGGTGCGGGCATCGTTGATCGGCTGGGCCAGCGGCGCCGCGGCGTCCGGATAATGGCCGTTGCCGATGATCAGCGCGAGGCGGGACGTGCCTGCCGGAATGCTGCCGGTCAGCTCGGTGGGGGCGATCTTGTCGCCACCCTTGGCGACATCGAGGGTGCGCTTGTTGAGCGCGGCATGGGCGCCAATCGCCAGCGACACCGTGCCGGCCACCGCCACGCAGACGGCGATGGTGCGGCGGGAAATGCGAAGCTGCCTAAGGTCCATAGCGTTCCTAAGTCCCAATTCTTATCCCGATGGCGCTCAAGCGAAGATCGCGCCAGTTAGTCGCGTCAAAGACGTTCAGGTTTAATGGGGTTGAGGTGTGTGTGCCGTTGAATTGAACTCAATTTGCGGCGCCGCAACAAACGCTCCTTTAACCCGAACGGCCGCTCGGGGCAACCCGAATTGCCGCATGCCGCCGCCCGGCAGAGGCCATTGACGCCGTTAAGATCCCGTTACGTGATCTCTGTCACATTTGTATTCTTCAGGGATTCATGTAGCTTTCCAAAGGCTTGCGAGTTTGGGGCAGAGCGACAGGAAACTCCGTCGGGCGGCGGCGTTAACCGGTTCCTCGGGAAAGGGGATTGTTTGAGCTTCTTGGGCCTTCACGAGATCGCAAGCGCGGTGTGCCGGTCGCTGACTGTCAAGAAGGACGGCCCGTCGCTGTACGATGTCTGCGACCCCGTGCTGCAGGCCTATCGCGGCGGCGATGCCCATCTCGGAAAATTCTACCGGACCGCGCTCGGCAATCCGCCGCTGCGCGCGCTGCTCCGCCGCACCGGCCTGCCCGCGCTCAACGATCCCGACCGCCTCTCCGGCCTGCGCGCGGCGCTCACCGCGGCGCGCGACGTCGAGACGCCGGACTGGGCCGCGATCGGCACGCCCGTCGCAGTATTGATGGACGGTATCGGTGTGCGCCATCCGGCACCGCCCGCCGCGACCGCACCTGGCCGCCCGCCGGAGATCGCCGAGATCGACCGCGTGATCCGCCTGACCGGCGCGCATCTGTTGCGCTCGTTCGGCAGGAACGGCTTCATCCCGACCTATGCCGCCTTCAACCTGATCGGCGACCCCGACGTCGGCGGGCGCGAGCTGCTGATGGCGCTGACCGGGCTGAACGCGCGCGGCTACAAGAACTCGACCTTGCTGTTCAATCTGGCGCGGATCTTCATCGCGCATTCGCCGGCGCGCGCGCTGATCAACCCGGCCTGGCGCGGCATCGCCGAGCCGATGTGGGAGCCGGTGCAGATCCGCCACCGCTCGGCCTATTACGACGCCTTCTTCACCGAGGCGCTGCTCGGCTTCGTCGAGACCGGGCTCGCCTCGCCGGACGAAGCTGCTACCGCGCGGCGCGCGATCGCCGACATGGTGGACTTCTGCCTCAAGACCAGCGCCGAGGCGGTGCCGTCGCATGACGGCTCGACGGTGAAGGTCATCACCGCGCTGGCGCCGGGCCGGCATCCGCGCTTCTCGCGCTTCTTCGCCCAGATCAAGCAGGATCTCGGCTTCGGCATCTATGTGCCGGACTGCGACACCACGGCGTGCTCGTTCTCGGCCGCGACCCAGGCCGGCTCCGACGATCCGATCCTCAAGCAGCCGCTGCTCGACTTCTACCGCGGCTACCAGGTGCGATCGGGCGCCAACGAGCCGCGTGTCACCGTGCCGCTCAACGATCATCTTGATTACGAGGGCGGCGTCGTCACCTGGATCGACAATCTCGCCGGCGAGCGGCCCTATGGCAACGACCTCGATCCGACGCTGAACCTCGACATCCTCGAGGTCTCGTTCCGCAACCTCGCCCGCTGGCAGATCATCGAGACGCCGCAGCGGCTGGAGACCGTGCATCGCGTCATCGCCTTCCAGAAAAATCTGGTCGAAAGCGGCGCGTTCAAAAATCCGCGCTCGCACATCTATTATCTGCCCGAACTCTATTCGGCCTATTTCGGCCGCTGCTATGCCGCCTTCGTCGCGCTGCCGCTGGCGGCGCAACGCATCATCGATCCCGGCAACGTGTTCGCGCTGATCCGCGCCCGCGTGCTCGGCTATGTCACGCACGAGCTGATCGCCCACGAGATGAACCCGTTCGACGCCGCGCTGGCGCTGATGGCGCTGGCGCATCTCGGCGCCGAGATCTCGACCTTCACGCCGGCGCTGCACTGCATCGTGCAGGGCCTCGGCGAGGGCGGCCGCAAGGGGCCCTACCGGGCCTATGAGTGGAATAAGATGAAGACGCCAACCCGCATCCTGGTCGGCGGGCCGGAGGTGACCTCGGCGTTCGTGCTGATGGCGCTGGCGCTGGCGAAGCGACGAATGGCCGCGGTGTAGTTTCGTAGCCCGGATGGAGCGCAACGTAATCCGGGGTGTTGCCCGCCGACAAAGATTCCCGGATTGCGCGGAGCTCCATCCGGGCTACGGATAAAGACCAACGCCTCGTTGATACCCGATGACGCTGCGCTCTACTCAACCGGGCTGCGGGACTTCACCCTCCCCTGGAGGGGGAGGGTCGTATCGCGTCGCGCGAAGCAAGATGCGATATGGGGTGGGGTGATCTCTCAACACGGGCACTGCTCAAGTGGACAGACCTTCACCCCACCTCGGCTCGCATTGCGCTGCGCTTCATGCGACCCGATCCTCCCCCTCCAGGGGAGGATGGCGGACATCGGGGATGACGCGAAGTTGAAACTGGCGGAAACGCAACAGCACTGGCACGGTTGCCCAATTGCCCGCACAATCGTTGGGCACTGACCACTGCACGCTAAAAGCCATTTGAACGATAAGAACCTGGCCGGGAACGCCGATGTTCAAGACGCTGCTCACCGCGGGCCTGCTGCTCTCGCTGCCGACGCTGGCTGTCGCCGCCGACATCACCGGCGTGCCGAAGATCCGCGACGGCGACCAGCTCATGATCGGCAGCGTCCGCATCCGGCTCGCAGGCGTCGACGCGCCGTCGACCGACCAGCTCTGCCTCAACACCAAAGGCGAGCGCTGGACCTGCGGCGTCGCGGCGCGCGACGAGCTGATCAAGCATGCCGGCAACAAGACCTGGACCTGCCACGCCCGCTCGGTCGATCGCCGCGGCCGCACCATCGCGCGCTGCGAGGTCGACGGCGAGGACATCCAGAAATGGCTGGTCGCGAGCGGCTGGGCGCTGGCCTACACCCGCGCCTCGCATGACTACGAAGCCGACGAGAAGGCCGCGCGTGAGGCAAAAGCCGGGATGTGGCAGGGTGCCTTCATCGCGCCGTGGGACTGGCGGGTGCGCAACAAGAAGACCACCGTGCTCGGCGCGGTGAAGCCGCCGGATGGCGCCAACGCGATCCTGCTCGCCTCGGCCTCCGGCCCGGTGGCGCCCTCGCCCGACTGCACCATCAAGGGCAACGTCAACCGCTCCGGTGAATGCATCTTTCACCAGCGGACCAGCCGCTGGTACGCCAAGATCGAAATGAAGATCAGCAAGGGCACGCGCTGGTTCTGCTCGGTCGAGGAAGCCGAGGCCGCCGGCTGCCGCGAGACGCGGCGCTAGTCGGAAGTGCGATTGAGTTGTAGCCTCATCGGCACCGCTTGCGACGCTCTTTATGAGGAGAAAGCCCCCATCCGGATTGCATCTTCGATGCAATCCGACCTAAGAGCGAGCTTCGCTCGTCTCGACCCCCGCAAGCGGGAGAGGTGAAGGACCACGGCATGACCGATGTCGAGATCGATCCGCCTTCCGTGCGCCGGCGCAGCCGCCTCAGGCAAGCGCAGATGGCATTGCTGCTCGTCCTGGCGATCTACCTGATCGCAGCCTATCTGCTGCTGCCGGCACTGTGGACGCATTACGAGCATCAGAAGGGCCTCGCCAATCTGCCGATGGTGACGCGCACCGCGCAGGGCATTCCCGGCGATCCGATGAATGTCGGGCTGATCGGCGACACCAAGGATGTGGTCTGCGCGATGCACGAGGCCGGCTGGTTTCCGGCCGATCCGGTGACGCTGAAATCCTCGATCGAGATCGTGGGCAGCGTGCTGCTCGATCGTCCCTACAAGGATGCGCCGGTGAGCAACCTGTTCTATCTCGACCGCCGCGAGGATCTCGCCTTCGAGCGGCCGGTCGGATCGAGCGCGGACCGCCGCAACCATGTCCGGTTCTGGAGGGTGCTCGACCAGGGCGAGGAGAAACGTCCGGTGTGGCTGGGCGCTGCGACGCTCGACCGCAGCGTCGGCGTCAGCCACTACACCGGCGCGGTGACGCATCACATCGCGGCCGACCTCGACGCCGAACGCGCGCTGCTCGCCACTGACCTCGAGTCCGCCGGCATGGTCACCGCGAAATATCAGGTCACCGGCATCGGCCCGACCTTCAACGGCCGCAATGGCGGCGGCGATCCCTATTACACCGACGGCGAAATCTGGGTGCTGCGGCTGGTCGAGGCCTGCCGCAAGAACAACGGCACCGTCGAGCAGCTCCCGAGCCCCGCCGCGACCGAGTTGAAGGACCAGATCTGGCGCGCGGTCGTCGAATCGATCGGCAAATAGCATCGTGTCCCGCGGTTTTGGAAACGCTGGATTGCTTCGTCCTGCTCGCAATCGAAGCCGCGATGGAATAGTCTCCGCGCTTGACCCCTCACACGCATGATTTGCGCGCTTTATCCAAAAGGAACAGGACGATGACCGTTCGCGCGGGCCGGGAATTTCTGGCCATCCCCGGGCCCACCACGATGCCTGATCAGGTGCTGCAGGCAATGCACCGCCCGGCGCTCGACATCTACTCCAACGAGATGGTCGAACTGACTGAGAGCCTGCTGCGCGACCTCTCGAGGCTGTTCGCCACCCAGGGCAAGTCCTACATCTACATCTCCAACGGCCACGGCGCGTGGGAGGCGACGCTCTCCAACGTGCTGTCGCGCGGCGACAAGGTGCTGGTGCTGGAGAGCGGGCGCTTCGCGATCGGGTGGGGCCAGGCTGCGGCCGCGATGGGCGCCGAGGTCGAGGTGCTGAAGGGCGACTGGCGCCGCGCGATCCGTCCGGCCGAGGTCGAGGCGCGGCTGCGGCGCGACAAGGAGCACACGATCAAGGCGATCCTGGTGGTACAGGTCGACACCGCGTCCGGCGCCTATAACGACATCGAGGCAATCGGCAAGGCGATCAAGGCCGCCGGCCATCCCGCATTGTACATGGTCGACACCGTGGCCTCGCTCGGCTGCATGCCGTTCGAGATGGACAAATGGTATGTCGACGTCGCGATGAGTGGCTCGCAGAAGGGCCTGATGACGCCGCCCGGCCTCGGCTTCGTCGCCGCCAATGACCGCGCCTGGGACGCCCACAAGAAGGCCGATCTGCGCACGCCCTATTGGGACTGGACCGAGCGCGAGGGCTCGGAGCACTACCGCAAATATGCCGGCACCGCGCCGGTGCATCTCTTGTTCGCTTTGCGCGAGGCGATCAACATGCTGCACGCCGAAGGCCTGGAGAATGCCTTTGAGCGGCATCGCCTGCTCGGCGAAGCGGTGCGCCGCGCGGTCGCGGTCTGGGGTGAAGGACAGGTGCTCGGCTTCAACATCGCCGAGCCCGCCGAGCGTTCCAACACCGTGACGACGGTGACCGTGAAGGGCGCCGACCCCGCCGCGATCCAGCGCTACGCCAAGGAGAAATGCGGCGTCGTGCTCGGCACCGGCATCGGCGATTTGCAGGGCCAGGCCTTCCGCATCGCGCATATGGGCCACGTCAACGCCCCGATGATTCTCGGCACCCTCGGCGTCGTCGAGGTCGCGCTGACAGCGCTGAACATCCCGCACGGCAAGGCAGGCGCCGACGCCGCCATCCAGTGGCTCGGCGAGAACGTGAAGGCGTAGCTTGAGCCGGTCTGAGGCTTTAACCCGTCATCCTGAGGAGCCCGCCAAAGTCGGGCGTCTCGAAGGATCGACGGCCGCGCTCCCGCCGTGATCGAATCGGAGTGCGCGGAAGTAGCCGGGCCGTCGATCCTTCGAGGCTCGCTCCGCTCGCACCTCAGGATGACGGAAGAGTGGTCGGGGAATAACGCAACGAAGAGGTGCCACGACTTTTTGACGGGGCACGAGCACTTTTCGTCGTCATCATTTTCCGCTTTACTGCCGGCAACAGCCGGGCACGGATCCCTGCGACACAACAAAATGGAGGGACCGCTTGGCATCGGTGGAATTGCGCGGCCTGGTCAAGCGGTTTGGATCGTTTGTCGCGGTTGATGATGTTTCGCTCACGATCGATCATGGCCAGCTGGTCTGCCTGCTCGGGCCGTCCGGCTGCGGCAAGACCACCACTCTGCGGCTGATCGCCGGGTTCCTCGAACCATCCGACGGCGAGATCCGCGTCGGCGAGCGCGTGGTGTCATCGAAGGCGCGCACGCTGCCGCCCGAGCAGCGCAACATGTCGATGATCTTCCAGAGCTACGCGCTGTGGCCGCATATGACGGTGGCGGAGAACATCGTCTACGGCCTGCGCTTGCGCAAAATGGATCGCGACACCATCGCCAAGAAGCTCGCCGCGATCCTGGCCACCACCAAGCTGGAACCACTGGCGCAGCGCTATCCGGGCGAGCTCTCCGGCGGCCAGCAGCAACGCGTCGCGCTGGCGCGCGCGCTGATCGTCGGCCCCGAGACGCTGCTGCTCGACGAGCCGCTGTCGAATCTCGACGCCAATCTGCGCGAGGAGATGCGATTCGAGATCCGCCGCCTGCACGACGAATATCGCTACACCACCGTCTACGTCACCCACGACCAGTCCGAGGCGATGACGACCGCCGACCTGATCGCGGTGATGAATGCCGGCAAGATCGACCAGCTCGGCAGCCCTGAGGACATCTATGCGCGGCCGGAATCGGAATTCGTCGCGCGCTTCATCGGCGCCGCCAACGTGATCAAGGGCACCGCGCGCGATGCGAACCATGTGGAGTTCGCCGGCGCAACGCTCGAGGTGGTCGGCGCCACGCTGACGACCGGCCAGAGTGCGCCGGTCGCGATCCGCCAGCACGAGATCCAGTTCGCGACGCAACCGCCCGCGGCAGCGCAGAACACGCTCAAAGCCATCGTGACGCGGCAGGTCTATCTCGGCATGAATCGCGACTACATGCTGGAGACCGCTGACGGCACATCGCTGCGGGTGACCACGCCGACCGAAACCGCAGTCGAGAAGGGCAGCGAGGTCTGGCTGACCCTGCCGCCCGCGCGCTGCCGGGCGCTCAGCCGATAACAACAAGAAACGGAGCGAGCGATGCGGAAGCCGATTTCCAGACGCGATGTCCTGAAAGGCTCTGCGGCGCTTGCGGTCGGCACGGTGTTCGCGTCACCGGCACGCGCCGCCGCGCCCGAGCCGGTCGCAATCACGCCCGATCTCGTCGCCGCCGCGACCAAGGAAGGCAAGCTCGTGTTCTATTCGTCGATGGACCTGCCGGTCGGCGAAAAGCTCGGCAAGGCGTTCGAGGCCGCCTATCCCGGCATCACCGTGCAGATCGAGCGTTCCGGCTCGGAGCGGCTGTTTCAGCGCGTGGCGCAGGAATTCGATTCCAACATCCACGCCGCCGACGTCGTCAACAGCGCCGATGCCTCGCATTTCATCCCCTGGAAGAAGAGCGGCTGGCTGATGCCGTTCGTGCCCGAGGACGTCGCGAAGCATTTTCCCGACAATTACCGCGACCCCGACGGCATGGCCGTGACCACGCGGCTGTGGCTGTCGTCGATCGCCTACAACACCAATCTGGTGAAGGCGGAGGACGCGCCGAAGAGCTTTGCCGACCTGCTCGACCCGAAATGGGTGGGCAAGATGGTGAAGGGCCATCCTGCCTATAGCGGCACCATCATGACCACCACATTCCAGATCGTGCGCGAGCTCGGCTGGCCTTACCTCGAAAAGCTCGCAAAACAGCGCGTGATGCAGGTGCAGTCCTCGACCGACCCGCCGAAGAAGCTCTCGCTCGGCGAGCGCGCCGTGATGGCCGACGGCAATGAGTATGGCATCGTGCTCTTGAAGGAAGCCGGGCAACCGGTCGAGCCGGTCTATCCGACCGAGGGCACGCCGACGATCTCGGGTCCCACAGGCATCTTCGCCGGCGCGCCGCATCCGAACGCCGCAAAGCTGTTCCAGGCCTGGCTGCACAGCCGCGCGACCCAGCAATTCTTCGTCGACTTCACCGGCCAATATTCGCTGCACGCCCAGGTGCAGCCGAAGGCCGGCCGGCGCAAGCTTTCCGACATCAAGCTGATGAAAGAGGACCCGGCGGGGGTGGAGGCGATGACCGAAGAGATCAAGACCCGCTATGCGCGCTTGTTCAGGGTTTGAGCGATGAAGGGCGCGGTGCACACTTCCTTGCCTCGCCCCGCTTGCGGGGAGAGGCCGACGCGCATCGCAAGATGCGCGGCGGGTGAGGGGGACTCTCCGCGCATTCGGTGTCTGCGGAGGCAGCCCCTCACCCCACCCCTCCAAGAGCAAGCTTCGCTTGTCTCGACCCCGCAAGAGCGGGGCGAGGGAGTCGAAACAGCTTGCAGCGTGCCAACATGACAACAACCGCCTCCCCCGCCGCAAAGCCCCGCATCGACTGGACACGCCCCGTGATGTGGCTGTTCGCGGCGCTGCTCATCCTGCTGATCCTGCTGCCGCTGTCGTGGCTCGCGGTGTTTGCCTTCACCGACAAGAGCCGGTATCCGACGCTGCAAAACTTCGTCACGCTGTTCAGCAATCCGGATTTCCTCGATCCGCTGCTGACGACCGCGATCATCGCGACCACGTCGGCGCTGATCTGCTGCATCGTCGCGGCGCCGATCAGCTGGCTGGTGTCGCGCACCGACATGCCGGGGCGGCAGACCATCCGCGCACTGGTCACGGCCTCGTTCGTGACGCCGCCATTTCTCGGCGCGGTCGCCTGGGAACTGCTGGCGGCGCCGAATTCCGGGCTGCTGAACCAGCTCTACCGGCTGTTCGCCGGCGAGGACGCCGACGCGCTGTTCAACATCTATTCGATGACCGGGATCATCTTCGTGATCTCCTGCTACACGTTCCCGTTCGTGTTCGTGCTGGTGGCCAATGCGCTCGACACCATGCCGGGCGAGCTCGAGGACGCCTCCGCGATCCTCGGCGGCAATGCCTGGACCACTGCGCGGCGGGTGACGATCCCGCTCGCGCTGCCCGCGCTGGTCGCGGGCGCCCTGATCGCGTTCCTGCAGGCGATGACGCTGTTCGGCTCGCCCGCGATCCTGGCGCTGCCGGCCGGCTTCCACACCATGACGACCAAGATCTGGAGCCTGTTCCAGTATCCGCCGAAGCTCGAGCTCGCGGCCGCCGCCGCGGTGCCGCTGCTAGTGCTGACCATCCTGCTGCTGCAGGGCCAGAAGGCGCTGCTCGGCCGCCGCGGCTATTCGGTGATCGGCGGCAAATATGGCGCGCCGCGCCGGGTCGAATTGCGCGGCTGGCGCTGGGCCGCGCTCGGCTTCTGCCTCCTGGTGCTGCTCAACCCGGTGTTCCTGCCTTACCTCGCGCTGCTCAACGCCGCGTTCTCGCCGAACGCGACCACGCTGGTGACGCCATCGACGGCGACGCTGCACAACATCGTCTTCGTGTTCACCGAGCTGTCGTCGACCCAGCTCGCGCTCAAGAACACCGTGATCCTCGGCACCGCGACCGCGACCATCGGCACCATCCTCGCGCTCGTCATCGCCTATGTCACGACGCGCAAGGTGATCGCGGGCCACCGCGTGCTCGGCTTCCTCGCCACCGCGCCGGTCGCGGTCCCCGGCATCGTGCTCGGCGTCGGCCTGTTCCTGAGCTACACGCGGCCGCCCTTCGTGCTCTACGGCACGCTGTGGATCCTGCTGCTGGCGTTCCTCACCATCAATTTGCCGTCCGCCTATCAGCAATTGCAGGCGGCGTTCGCGACCATCCATCCCGAGCTCGAGGAGGCAAGCCGCATTCTCGGCGCGACCCGGTTGCAGGCGCTGCGCCAGATCACCGCGCCCTTGCTGCGCACCGGCGTGATCGCGACCTGGTGCTTCATCTTCATCGGCGTGATGCGGGAACTGTCGGCGGCGATCGTGCTGTTCACCTCGCAGACCAAGGTGCTGTCGGTCCTGATCTACGACCTCAACGAAGGCGGCGACCTCGCCGCGATCGCGGTGCTCGGCATCGCGATGCTGGTGATCACCTTCGCCGTGGTGCTGGCAGTGAACCGGATTCCGATGTCCGGCGGCAATGCCGGCGCGCGGCTGCGGAACGGGTAGCTCGCCCTAACCACGTCGTCATTGCGAGGAGCGAAGCGACGAAGCAATCCATTCTATCCCTTCGGGGAACGATGGATTGCTTCGCTTCGCTCGCAATGACGAAGCAACCAAGGATGCCCGCCCCATCTGGCAATCGCCACATTCATCCCGATATAGAGCGGAACCCCGCACCATGAGGATCGTGTGACCAAATCCGCCACCACAACATCGCCCCCGGTCGCGCCGCGCCGGCCGCATTCCTTCACCACCCACGGCATCACGGTGACCGACGACTATGCGTGGATCAAGGATCCGAAATGGCAGGAGGTGCTGCGCGATCCCTCGATCCTCGATCCCGACATCCGGGCCTATCTCGAAGCCGAGAACGGTTACACCGAGAGCCTGCTCGGCCATACCGACGTGTTGCAGAAGCGGCTGGTCAAGGAGATGCGCGGGCGGATCAAGGAGGACGATTCCAGCGTGCCGTCGCCGGACGGCCCGTTCGCCTATTTCCGCAAGTTCCGCGAGGGCGGCCAGCACGAGCTGTACTGCCGCACGCCGCGCGACGGCGGCGACGCCCATGTCGTGCTCGACGGCGACGCGCTGGCGAAGGACCACAAATATTTCAAGTTCGGCGGCAGCCGGCATTCCAACGATCACCGCCTGCACGCCTGGAGCGCCGACACCAAGGGCTCCGAATATTTCTCGATCCGGGTGCGCGACTGGGCCACCGGCGGCGATCTCGACGACCTCGTCGAGGAGACCGACGGCGGCGTGGTCTGGGCCGCGGATTCCAAAAGCTTCTTCTACGTCAAGCTCGACGACAATCACCGGCCGATGCAGGTGTGGCGGCACAAGCTCGGCACCAAACAGGCCGACGACACGCTGATCTATGAGGAGCAGGATTCCGGATGGTTCACCCACCTGCACGAGAGCGCGAGCGGCCGCTTCTGCGTGATCGCGGGCGGCGACCATGAGACCTCGGAACAGCGGCTGATCGATCTCTCCAGTCCCGACGCGCCGCCGCGGCTGGTCGCGGCACGCGAGGAAGGCGTACAATATTCGATCGCCGACCGCGGCGACGAGCTGTTCATCCTCACCAACGCCGACGACGCCATCGACTTCAAGGTCGTCACCGCGCCGCTCACCGCACCCGAGCGCAGCAACTGGCGCGACCTGATCCCGTATCGCGAAGGCGTCTATGTGCTCGACGTCGAGCTCTATGCCGGCCACATGGTGCGGCTGGAGCGTGCCAATGCGCTGCCGGCGATTATCATCCGCGACCTCAACAGCGGCGAAGAGCACGCGATCGCCTTCGACGAGGCGGCCTATTCGCTTGACACCATGGGCGGCTACGAGTTCGACACCACCAACCTGCGGTTTGCCTATTCGTCGATGACGACGCCGTCGGAAGTCTATGACTACGACATGGCGACGCGGACGCGGAGCTTACGCAAGCGCCAGGAGATTCCGTCCGGCCACAACCCGGCCAACTACGTCACCACGCGCATCATGGCGACCTCGCATGACGGCGCGCAAGTGCCGGTCTCGATCCTGCATCGCAAGGATTTCGTTCGTGACGGCAAGGCGCCGCTTTTGCTGTATGGCTACGGCTCCTACGGCATGGCGATGCCGGCGTCGTTTGCCGCCAACCGGCTGTCGCTGGTCGACCGCGGCTTTGTGTATGCGATTGCGCATATCCGCGGCGGCGCCGACAAGGGCTGGGGCTGGTATCTCGACGGCAAGCGCGAGAAGAAGACCAACACGTTCGACGATTTCGCCGCCGCCGGGCGGGCGCTGATCGAGGCGAAATATACCGGTGAGAAGCGCATCGTCGGCCATGGCGGCTCGGCGGGCGGCATGCTGATGGGCGCGGTCGCCAACCGCGCCGGCGAGCTGTTCGCCGGTATCGTCGCCGAAGTGCCATTCGTCGATGTGCTCAACACCATGCTCGACGACACGCTGCCGCTGACGCCGCCGGAATGGCCGGAATGGGGCAATCCGATCGAGAGCGAGAAGGATTTCCGCACCATCCTGTCCTATTCGCCCTACGACAATGTCGCGGCCAAGGACTATCCGGCGATCCTGGCGATGGGCGGGCTCACCGATCCGCGCGTCACCTATTGGGAGCCGGCGAAATGGATCGCGCGGCTGCGCGCCACCATGCGCGGCGGCGGCCCGGTGCTGCTGCGCACCAACATGGGCGCCGGCCACGGCGGCGCGTCCGGCCGCTTCAACCGCCTCGACGAGGTCGCGATCGTCTACGCGTTCGCGCTGTGGGCGGTCGGGATGGCTGACAAGGCTGAGGTGTAGGGTGCCGGTTGGCTTGCGCGGTCCCCTCCCCATCGTCGTCCCGGCGAAGGCCGGGACCCATACCGCGTGATCTATCGAGCAAGGCAGTCACAGTACCACGGCACACAACGCAACTGCCAGTCTTCGCCAAACTCCTCCCTGTGGTTATGGGTCCCTGCTTTCGCCGGGACGACGGCGGGATGTATGGCGATCGCTTATCAAGGACGACGGCGGAGAGTGAGGCGCTACCGCCCCTTCGCCTTCCGCCACGTCGCGAAATCCTTCAGCGTCTGTTCGTCGGTCGCAGGATAGAGCCCGAAGATGCCGCGACCGTTCTGGACCTGCTCGGTGACGAAATCCTCGAACGCGGTCATCTCGAAGGTCTCGTCGGCGATCTCGTCGGCGAGATGCGCCGGGATCACGATGACGCCGTCGCTGTCGCCAAGGACGACGTCGCCGGGAAACACCGGCGCATCGCCGCAGCCGATCGGCACGTTGATCTCGATTGCCTGGTGCAGCGTGAGGTTGGTCGGCGCGCTCGGGCGATGATGAAAGGCCGGGAAGCCGAGCCGCGCGATCTCGGCCGAATCCCGGAAGCCGCCGTCGGTGACAACGCCGGCGCAGCCACGCTTCATCAGCCGCGTCACCAGGATCGCGCCGGCCGACGCGGCGCGCGCATCCTTGCGGCTGTCCATCACCAGCACCGCGCCCACGGGGCACTCCTCGATCGCCTTGCGCTGCGGATGCGCGCGATCGCGGAACACCTCGATCTTGTTGAGGTCCTCGCGCGCCGGCATGTAGCGCAGCGTGAAGGCCTCGCCGACCATGGTCGGCTGATCCGGGCCCAGGGGATGAACATCCTGGATCATCTGGATGCGGAAACCGCGCTTGAACAGCGCGGTCGCGACCGTCGCGGTGGAGACGGATTTCAGCTTGTTGCGGGTGGTGTCGCTGAGTTTTGACATGATGATTTTTCCGATTGTCATTCCGGGGCGGGCGCTACAGCGACCGAACCCGGAATCTCGAGGTTCCGGGTTCGATGCTGCGCATCGCCCCGGAACGACAGTGATCAATAAATCGACGGCTCGCCGACCGGCTTGCCAAAGCCGGTCTCGAGGAAATCGAAGTCGCAGCCCTCATTGGCCTGCTTGATGTGCTTCGAGAACATCCAGCCATAGCCGCGCTCGAAGCGCTGTTCGGGCTGTTTCCATTCGGCGCGGCGCCTGGCCAGCTCCGCCTCCGGCACATCGAGATTGATGGTGCGCGCGGCGACGTCGAGCGTGATGCGGTCGCCGTTCCTCACCAGCGCCAGCGGGCCGCCGATATAGGATTCCGGCGAGACGTGCAGGATGCAGGCGCCGTAGCTGGTGCCGCTCATCCGCGCGTCCGACAGCCGCACCATGTCGCGCACGCCCTGCTTCACCAGCTTGGTCGGGATCGGCAGCATGCCCCATTCCGGCATGCCCGGCCCGCCCTGCGGACCGGCATTGCGCAGGATCAGCACGTGATCGGCCGTGACGTCGAGATCGGGATCATCGACCGCCTTCTTCATCGACGGATAGTCGTCGAACACCAGCGCAGGCCCGGTGTGCTTGAGGAAACGCGGATCGCAGGCGCTTGGCTTGATGACGCAGCCGTCGGGCGCGAGATTCCCCTTCAACACCGCGAGCGCGCCCTCCTTGTAGATCGGGTTGTCGACGGTGCGGATGACGTCGTCATTGTGCACCTCGGCGCCATCGATGTTCTCGCCGAGCGTCCTGCCTGACACGGTCATGCAGTCGAGATGCAGATGCGGCTTGATGCGGTTCATCAGGCCGGGCAGCCCGCCGGCATAGAAGAAATCCTCCATCAGATAGAGGTCGCCGCTCGGCCGCACATTGGCGATCACAGGCACCTTGCGGCTCGCTTTCTCGAAATCGTCCAGCGAAATGTCCTGGCCGGCGCGGCGCGCCTGCGCGATCAGGTGAATAATGGCGTTGGTCGAACAGCCCATCGCCATCGCGACCGTGATCGCGTTCTCAAAGGCCTTGCGGGTCTGGATCTTCTGCGGCGTGAGATCCTCCCACACCATCTCGACGATGCGGCGGCCGGCCTCCGAGCTCATGCGGATGTGGTTGGCGTCGGCCGCGGGGATCGACGAGGCGCCCGGCAGCGTCATGCCGATGGCCTCCGCGATCGCGGTCATCGTCGAGGCCGTGCCCATGGTCATGCAGGTGCCGTAGCTTCGGGCGATGCCGGCCTCCATGTCGACCCAGTCCCTGTCGGAGATCTTGCCGGCGCGGCGCTCGTCCCAGTATTTCCAGGCGTCCGAGCCGGAGCCCAGCGTGCGGCCCTTCCAGTTGCCGCGCAGCATCGGTCCGGCAGGCAGGTAGATCGCCGGCAGGTTCATGCTGGTGGCCCCGAGCAGCAGGCCGGGCGTGGTCTTGTCGCAGCCGCCCATCAGTACCACGCCGTCGACCGGATGGCCGCGCAGCAGTTCCTCGGCGTCCATCGCCAGCATGTTGCGGTAGAGCATCGTGGTCGGCTTCAACAGCGATTCCGACAGCGACAGCGCCGGCAGCTCGAGCGGAAAACCGCCGGCCATCAGCACGCCGCGCTTGACGTCGTCGACCCGGCTCTTGAAATGCATGTGGCAGGGCTGCGCATCCGACCAGGTGTTGATGATCGCGATCACCGGGCGGTCGCGCCACTCCTCCGGCGCGTAACCCATCTGCATTGCCCGCGACCTGTGGCCGAAGGCGCGCAAATCATCGGGCGCAAACCAGCGCGCGCTGCGCAATTGATCCGGGGTCTTGTTCTTCTTCGTCATCGCCATGGGTCTCGACATTGCTCGCACGCGCGCGGTTCCGGCGCGCTTGCCCTGTGTCAGGCATATACTCGATTTTCTGACATGTCGTCCCGCCCCCGGCGCAGACGTGCCGTTCGCTGAACGTGCGCCGCACACGCTCCGCAATGTGGCAATCGGAACGTAAACCGGCCCTAGGTTATTTTTGCTGCGCCGTCATCACGATGCGGACCAGATCGGCGGCGTTGCGCGCGCCGAGCTTCTTCATGATGTTGGCGCGGTGATCCTCGATCGTGCGCGGACTGATCCCGAGATGGCGCCCGGCTTCCTTGTTGGAGGCGCCCGCGGTGAACTGCTCGAGCACCTCGCGCTCGCGGCGGGTCAGCGGCTCGCGACCCGGGAAGTGCAGCGCGGCGATCCGCGACGCGGAGGTCTCGGCCTGGCGCCTGGTGTAGGCGTCGATCGCCTCGTTCAGACGGCTCACGATCTCGTTGCCGCGGAACGGCTTCTCGATGAAGTCGAGCGCGCCGTTCTTGATGGCACTGACCGCCATCGCGATGTCACCCTGACCGGAGATCATGAAGATCGGCGCCGGATAATCCTCGCCATGCAGCTCTCTCAGGATATCGAGGCCGGATTTGCCGGGGATATGAACGTCGAGCAGGATGCAGGCTGGCGTCCTGCTGCGCGCCACCGCGAGCAACGCCGCGCCGTCCGCAAAGCAGATCACCTTGTAACCAGCGGTCGACAGGACCACTGAAAGCGTCTCGCGAACGGCAGGATCGTCGTCGACTACAAAGATTTCCCCGCGCGGAGCGCCATTTTCAACCATATGCATCGTCCATCAGTGGTGAAGCGTGCTGCCCTGACCGCACAAGAACTAACTCGACCATCTCGATCAATGGACCCGTATTTGTACGGGACGTCCGCTTAACGCACAAGTAGCACCGCGTTCCCTAAAAGTGGGGGGCAGTGGAGAAACATGCATGGAAAATGCAGCGTCGGACCGCGTTGCAGCGCGCTTGGACGAGGGCCATGATCCCTACGGTCTGATCGTGACGGACCTGGTCACGCTGATTGGCCATGTCCAGGCGAGCCTGCGGCTGATCGAAGCGGCGATCGCGCGCGAGGCCGTGCTGGCCGCGCGGCAGGCCGACGTCGACACCGTCGTTCTCGACGACGTTACCCCGCGCTATCTCACAGCATCCACCGCCCTGAAGACATGCGATGCCGGCCTCGGCACGACGCTCGACCGCCTGTGCGATTCCGGGGCAGCAGCGCGTCTGCTGAACTGACCCGCCGCCACCGACGGGTTCGGCCCAATCACCTCGATTGTCCCGACGACGCCCAACCCATCAGGCGACGATCCGTTCCACGCATCGTCCGGATTGGCCGCGGGCCTTGCCCGCCCGGTCGGATAGGCCTTCTTGACGTCAGGCCCTGGCCCGCTCTTCGTCCGCGGCCGATCGGCGTTTGCTCGGCTTCCCCTTGAGGAAACTGACGTCCATTTCGGTGCCGTTGACGCGGACCAGTTCGCAACGGCGATAGGCAAGGCCGGTCGAGGACAGCAGGAGGAAAAACTCCTTCAGGTTGAGCCCCTGAATGGAACCTTCGACGGTCAGCGAGGCATCGGTGTCGGAGATGGCATTGAGCTGGCAGTCGCGCCGCCAGGTGCCGTCGATGGCCATGATGCAGACATCGACGCCCCGGCTGAAGGTGACCCGCTCGATGGATTTGCCGTCCTCGGTCATCGCTCAATATCCGACCGCCATGGCAGGCTTCGGCATGGCGAGCCCGGCCCGCACCCCGCTCGGCCGGTACAGGCCGCGCCGCTCGGGAATCGGCTTGAACGTGTCGGTCAGGCCGACCACGGTTTCGGCGGCGCCCAGCACCAGGAAGCCGTCGGCCTCCATCAACCGGGCGAGACGGTTGAAGATGCTGATCTTGGTGTCCTGATCGAAATAGATCAGCACGTTGCGGCAGAAGATCACGTCGAACGTGCCGAGCTGGGAGAAATCGTGCAGCAGATTGAGCTGGCGGTGCTGGACCATCGCGCGCAACTCGGGATTGACCTGCCAGAACTCACCCGACTGCTTGAAGTACTTGACCAGCATCTGGATCGGCAGCCCGCGCTGCACCTCGAACTGGCTGTAGATGCCGGCCTTCGACTTCTCCAGTACCTCCTGCGACAGATCGGTCGCGATGATCTCGACGCGCCATCCGGCAAGCGCCGCGCCCATTTCCTTCAGGCACATCGCCAGCGAATAGGGCTCCTGGCCGGTCGAGCCGGCGGCGCACCAGATCCGGACGCTGCGGCGCGCGGCGCGTGCCTTCAGCACCTCCGGCATGATGGTGTCGCGGAAGTGCTCGAACGGCACCTTGTCGCGGAAGAAG
Source organism: Bradyrhizobium sp. USDA 4504 (assembly GCF_054063995.1). Lineage (NCBI taxonomy): Bacteria > Pseudomonadati > Pseudomonadota > Alphaproteobacteria > Hyphomicrobiales > Nitrobacteraceae > Bradyrhizobium > Bradyrhizobium sp. USDA 4504. The sequence goes on from NZ_JBSSGV010000001.1 coordinate 6,916,840, forward strand.
AACGTCTCGTTGGTGGTCATGGCCTCGACCACTTGGACGGTGTGCGTGGACGAGCCCGCCTTGATCTTGGCGACAAGGTCGGGAATGCCGGACAGGCCGCTTTTGCGCGCCAGCGGAAGCAGGCGGCTCTCGATCAGATATTGCTTGTCCGCGGACAGATCGAGACCGGACTGGTCCTTCAGGAGCTTACGCAGATACTCGTAGTCGGGGGGCGTCACGGGAGCCTCACAAGGGACTGAATGGTGAAACTGGGTGTCAGGCTTCGGCCGACGCGTCGAGCGCCAGCAGGCCCACTTCCTGGAATTTCGCGATCACGATGTCCTTGTCGAACGGCTTCATGATGTATTCGTTGGCGCCGGCATGCAGCGCCCGCGAGATGTGGTCGATGCCGTTCTCGGTGGTGCAGAACACGACCTTGGGCTGATCGCCGCCGGGCATGCGACGGAGCTGCACGAGGAATTCGAAACCGTCCATGACCGGCATGTTCCAGTCGAGCAGCACGGCATCCGGCAGCGCGCGCTTGCAGGCTTCGAGCGCGACCGCGCCGTCCTCGGCCTCGATGACGGTGAATTCCATTCCTTCCAGGATGCGGCGCGCGATCTTTCGCACCACGCCGGAATCGTCGACGACGAGACATGTCTTCATGTGTTGGCCTCCCTGTGGAATCCACCGTCTCCGCGGTGGAGTGTTACGCTGCAGCAGCTGTTTTGGGCACCAGTTCGAGCACGCGATCGATATCGAGGACGACCATGAGCTGGCCGTCGAGGCGGTGGACGCCGCCGGCGAGCTTGGCCATGCGGGGATCGAGGTTGACCGGGTTGTCCTCGCGGCTGTTTTCGGAGAGCCGCAGCACCTCGCCGATCTGGTCGATCAACAGGCCGTAGGATTCGCCGCGCTGGTCGACGCCGACCGCCATCGGAGGCTTACCGTCGTCGGCCTTCGGCAGCCCGAGCCGGGCGCGCATGTCGACCACGGTGACGATACGTCCGCGCAGATTGAGCACGCCGGCGATCTCGCTGGAGGCCAGCGGCACCCGCGTCAGCCGCTCCGGCATGAACACGTCCTGCACCCGCGAGATCGGCAGGCCGAACAGCTGCCCGCCGATCACGGCGGTGACGTATTCGGCCATCGCGCCTTCGCTTGTCTCGGTCTTGCTGGTCATCGATCCCTGTCCTTATCCCGTGTCAGGCCGCGCGGCGCAGTTCGGCGGTCTGCTCTTTCAGCGCCGCGATCAGCCCGGGACGATCAAACTTGGCGACATAGTCGTGGAAGCCGGCCTGCCGGCCGCGCTCGATCGCCGCCGGCGACACCATCGCCGACAGCGCGATGATCGGCAGCCCGATCAGATTGTGGTCCGAGCGGATGTTCTCGGCGAACTCAAAGCCGTTCATCTCGGGCATCTCGATGTCGGTCAGCACGACGTCGAAGCTCTGTCCCGAACGCAGCGCGGCGAGCCCTTCCTGCGCGCCGCCCGCGGTCCTGACCTTGTAGCCGGCGGCCTTCAAGACCGGCGCCAGCATGTTGCGGAAGAAGGCACTGTCATCGACCAGCAGCACCGACTGCGCCGAGGCCGACGGCCGCATCTCCTTGCGCGAGAACCAGTCGGCGAACGCCATCGGCAGGAAGTGGCCGACGTCGATCACCTCGGTGGCCTGGCCCTTGATCACGGCCGAACCGAGGATGCCGTCCTGCGAACCCGCGACCTCGATGTTGAGCCGCTCCTCGACGATGTCGATGATCTCGTCGACCACGAGCCCCATCGAGCGGCCGTCGTCGGCGAACACCAGGATCGGCTGCGAGCCCTGCGACTGCACCTCGACGCCGGCCATCTGCACCAGCGGCATCAGCTGCTCGCGGTACTGCACCATGTAGCGGCCGTTCGAGAGCTCGATCTTGTCGGTTGCGATCTCCTCCAGCCGAGTGACGAGGCCGAGCGGCACCGCCTTGGGCTGCGAGGAGCCGGCGCGGAACACCAACAGCGAGGTCAGCTGCTCGCCGCTTGCGGCGTGGGCGTTCGCATTGTCGTCGGCGAGGTCATGGGCCGAGGAGCCGGACGCGCCGAGCGCTTTTGCAATCCCGTTGGGGTCGATGATCATGATGACGGCGCCATCGCCAAGGATGGTGTTGCCGGAGAACATGTCGATGTGCCGCAGCTTGGTCGACATCGGCTTGACCACGATCTCCTCGGTGTGGAACACGCCGTCGACCACGATGCCGAAGGTCTGGCTACCCACCTGAGTGACCACGATGAAGCCATTCTCGGCATCCGTAGTCGTCGCGCCGTCGTCGATCTTCAAGAGCTTCTTGAGGTGGATCAGCGGCAGCAGCTTGTTGCGCAGGCGCAAGACTGCGGTGTCCTTGATCCGCTCGATGCGGTGCTCGGAGTTGGCGCGGGCCCGCACCAGCTCGACGACAGACAATTGAGGAATCGCAAAGCGGTCGCCGCCGGCTTCCACGATCAAAGCGGAGACGATCGCCAAGGTCAGCGGGATCTTGATGGTGACCGAGGCGCCCTCGCCGGCCACGCTCTTGATGTCGATGGTGCCGCCGATCTGGTCGATATTGGTGCGCACCACGTCCATGCCGACGCCGCGGCCGGACACCGAGGTGACTTGGGCCGCGGTCGAGAAGCCCGGCGCGAAGATGAACTTGTGGATCTGGGCCTCGGTCATCTTCTCGAGCTCGGCCTCGGTGACGAGACCGTTTTGGAGCGCCTTGGCCTTGATCCGCTCGGTGTTGAGCCCGCGGCCATTGTCGGCGATGCAGATGATGATGTGGCCGCCCTCGTGATAGGCGGAGAGGCGAATGGTGCCCTGCTCCGGCTTGCCGGCGGCGACCCGCTCGGCGGTGGTCTCGAGCCCGTGATCGGCGGAGTTGCGCACCATGTGCGTCAGCGGATCCTTGATCAGGTCGAGCACCTGGCGGTCGAGCTCGGTGTCGGCACCGTGCATCTCGAGCTCGATCTGCTTGCCGAGCTCGCCGGAGAGATCGCGGACGATGCGCGGCAGCTTCTGCCAGGCATTGCCGATCGGCTGCATGCGCGTCTTCATGACGCCTTCCTGCAGCTCGGCGGTGACGTTGGAGAGCCGCTGCAAGGGCACCTTGAACTCGGTGTCCTCGTTGCGGCGAGAGATCTCCAGCAGCTGGTTGCGGGTCAGCACCAGCTCGGAGACCATGGTCATGAGGTGTTCGAGGGTGTCGACATTGACCCGGATCGACTGGTTGGCGATCTTGTCGCCTTCCTGGACGTCCTCAGCGGCCGCCTTGCGGGCCGGCTTCTTCACAGCCTCGGCCGGCTCGGTGGCGGGAGCCGCAGCGGCAGGCTTCGCGGCCGGCGCCGGTGCGGCGACTTCGGTCTCGGTCTCGCGGAAGGCGCGCTCGAGCTCGTCGAGCGAGACCTCGCCCGGACGCAGCGGACGCTCCAGCGTCTGCACCACCAGCGTGCCTTCGGTCATGTTAGCCTGCACGGACGGAGCTTCGACGACAGGCACGTCCTCTTCAGCGGCAACCGCCATCGCCGCCATGCCGTGCTCGACCATCGCCTCCAGCTGATCGATCAGATCGCGGTCATTGCCTTCGGGCTCGGCCTCGGTCGCCTCGAGCCCTGCAAGGATCTCCTTGATGCGGTCGATCGAGGACAGGATCAGCGTCACGGCTTCCGCCTTCACCGGCATGCCGTCGCGGAATTTGCCCATCAAGGTCTCGCCGGCATGCGCCAGCGCCTCGAGCCGCGGCAGCCCGAGGAAGCCGCAGGTGCCCTTGATGGTGTGCACCAGCCGGAAGATGTTATCCAGGATCTTCGCGTTGTTCGGATCCTGCTCGAACTGCACCAGCTGGTTGTCGACCGTATCCAGGCTCTCGCTGCTCTCCGTCAGGAACTCGCGCAACAGATCGTCCATGGATAGGTCCCCTCAAGGTGCTACGGAGCGCTCGCCTTGCATCGATAACTTGGCCGGCTTCACGGCGACGTTAATTTTGCCGTCCGTGCAAATACGGACGATGAAGCCCTTCTGCAGTTCGACGACGCATCACGACAACACGGCCGGTCTCACAAGGACAGGCCTTACCACCCGGACGGGAAAGAGCCCGTTCCACCGGTCATCGCAATTTGAACTAATTGGAATTGAGGACCGCTAAGTCTAGCAAAACGTTCGCGACATGACGACCGCCTGCATCCGAACGCGATCGCTCATTGGTTGAAGCCGGCGGGATGGCTAAGCGCCAAAGAAAAGGCGGCGGAGTTTCCTCCGCCGCCCCGATAGTCGATGTCTGTCGCCGCTACGCTTAGCGGAGCAGCTGCAGCACGCTCTGCTGCGACTGGTTGGCCAGCGCCAGCGCGGACACCGCGATCGACTGGCGGGTCGACAGCGCCTGGCTGTTGGCCGCTTCCTCGTTGGTGTCTGCCAGCGTCAGGTTGGACGAGCCGGTCTGCAGCACGTTGATCAGGTTCTTCGAGAAGTCCTGGCGGATCTGCACGATCGACAGGTTCGAACCAAGGGTCGAAGCCTGGGTGCGCAGCAGGCCGCTCGCGCTGTTCAGCGTCTTCAGCGTCGCGTTGGCCGAAGCGTTGTCCACGAAGTCCGTGCCGGCGGTCAGCTTGGTGAGGTTGAGGCCGGTGGCGTCGAAGGTCACGCCCTGGATCTTCAGCGTCGAGGAGCCCGTCTCGTTGAAGGTCAGCTTGAGCTGATCGCCATTGAGCAGGTTGATGCCGTTGTACGACGCGTCCTGGGCGGTCGTGGTGATCTGGTCCAGGATGTTGTTGTACTGGTTGACCAGGTTGGCGCGGTTCGCCAGCGCAGTCGGGTCCTGCACCGGAGCGCTGCCCGCAAGGCCGTTGAACAGCTTGCCGGCGCCGGCCGCCGTGCCGCCAATCGTGCCGATGGTCGCCGAAGCGGCATCGTTGGTGGTGCTGATGGTGAGCGCACCGGCCGCACTGAGCGAGGCCTGCAGGTTGTTGGCCGCCAGCGCGGCGTTCAGGTCGTTGAGGGACTTCACCTTGCCGGCACCGGTGCCGAAGGTGATGTTGGTCGCGGTGCCGTTGCCGGTTGCGCCGATGGTCAGCGTGAGGGTGTCCAGCGGGCTCGCGCCAGCCGTGCCGGTTGCGGTTGCCGTAGCACCGGCCGGGAGGCCGAGCTGCGTCGCGTCGCCCGAGCTGAACGTACCGACGGTGAGCGTGTCGCCGGTGCCGGCGGTGTTGGTGCTGGTCAGGACCAGCTTGCCGGTGCCGTCGATCGAGGCGGCGACCTTGGCGCTGGCGCCGACCTGCGTGTTGATCGCATCGCGAACCTGGGTGGCGGAGTAGTTCGTGCCCGAGTTCAAGGTCACAGTCTGGCTGTTGATCTGGAACGTCAGGTTCGCGCCGGCCGCGGTGAGGTCGATGCCGGTATAGGCGGCGGTGCTGGTGAGGGTCGCATTGGTCGGGGTCGCGGTGCCGAGCAGGTTGTCGGCGGTCGCGCCGGGGATCGCGGCGGTCGTCACCGACGACTTCGCGGAATAGCCGACGGCGGCCTGCAGGGCCTGGTTGGCGACCGACTTGGCGCTGTCGACGAGCTTCTGCAGCGAGGTGATGCCGGTGTTGGCGGCCTGCAGCACCTGCACGCCGTTGCCGATACCGTCCAGGAGGTTGTTGATGTCGCTGGCGCGGTTGTCGAGCGACTGCGCCGTGAAGAAGTTGGTCGGATTGTCGAGAGCAGTGTTGACCTTCTTGCCGGTGGACAAGCGGTTCTGCGTGGTGGCGAGCAGGTCAGCGGTCGACTGCAGCGAAAGCAGGTTTTGACGGACCGATGCCGAAAGAACGATGCCGGACATACTGGATACCCTTCTGGATGAACACGATTGACGCGACGCCGTAAATTTCGCACGGCGACCCACGTCACACTGGTCCGTCCGCGCTACCCGTTCGTTAAAGGGCTGGTCCGTACAAATACCCAGGACGGCCTTGCCGGTGATTCGACGGGCGGCCGGCGCGATGGCTGGCCGCGGCAGCGCGCGGTCGGCGCCGGACCGACGTCATGGCCGTGAATTTCCTGCGCATGTGCAGGACTTGCGACATCCCGGCGCGGCAGGCCCGGCGCGTCGATAGCCGGCGTTGCAGGTCACCACGATGCAAAGTCCAGCGAGGAACAGAGTTAATGGAAATCAATAAATGAGAGATAAAGTCGCGCTGGGATCTCGCGCCGCGCGGATCGACGTCGATCACCGGTCCCGGCGGCGGCCACGCCGTCTGCCCTCCAGAGGGTATAGTTTCAACACCACAACCCTTGTGCAATTGGACAGGCAAGCTATGTTCGCAGTCCTTCCACACGCCAAGAGTAGGTGATGCGAGACCGTAGTGCTCCCGCCCTCGGCAGGAGCAGCAATGTCCGCGGTATCGCGTCCGCCCAATCGTCTGTTGCAAGCACTTCCCCCCACGGAGTACGCGCAACTTCATCCCCTCCTGGAACCCGTCGACCTGACCAAGGAAACGGCGCTCGCCGATGCCGGCGCGCCGGTGCAGCGGGTTTATTTTCCGCATAGCGGCGTGGTCTCGATGATGATCAATCTGTCCGACGGGCAATCTGTCGAGATTGCAACCGTCGGTCGCGACGGCGTCGTGGGCGCGTCTGCCGCCCTGCACGAGCGGCCGCTGCTTGCCGATGCGATTGTCGTGGTGCCAGGCTCAGCCTCGATGATGCGGGCGGAGGATTTCCGCGAGGCAGCAAATCGCAGCGCGGATTTCCGGACCCTGGTCGCGCTCTATGAGCAGGCGCTGATGGCGCAGACGCAACAATCCGTCGCCTGCAATGTTTCGCATCCGGTGGAGGCACGGCTGTCACGATGGCTGCTGCGCGCACGCGATCTGTGCGGCAGCGAGGCGTTGCCGCTAACCCAGGAGATGCTGGCGCAGATGATCGGCGTCCGGCGCAATGCGGTTTCGATTGTCGCACATGGGTTTCAGCAGGCCGGCATCCTGCGTTACAGCCGCGGTCATATCGAGATCACCGATATCGACGGCCTGCGGAAGGCGGCGTGTGAATGCTATACGACGGTCAAGGCGCACGCCGAACAATTGATCGGGCCGGAAGACTGACTGGCGCGCCGCCAGCCCCAACTGTGATCGAGCAGACAACCCGAATGTGCGGCGATAGGTCTATTCCTATTGGAACCAAGACATGTTTCCATTGGAACCCTGGCGTGCCAGAATAGGTTGCAAGGACGTCCAGCCGCACGTCAGCCCTGGGCCCAGAGACAAGCTTTGCCGGCAGGCTGGAGGTTGCTTTGGAAACGGTTCCTCGATCACCCAACGGATTCCTGGCGTCGCTCTCGGCGAGCGATTTCGAATTGATTCGGCCGCATCTGCGGACGGTCGACCTCGCGGCCGATTCGGTCCTGGTCGAGACCGACGAGATGCTCAAGCGGACATACATGCCGCACAAGGGCGTGATCTCGCTGGTGGTCAAGCTGGCTAGAGGCGAGCGCGTGCAGGTCGCGATGGTCGGCCGCGACAGCATCTATGGCGCATTCGCCCCGCTCGTCGAAGGGCCTGTCCTCAACAACGCCACGGTGCTGGTGCCCGGCGTCGCCTCGACCGTGGAACTCGAGCCGTTGCGCGCAGCTGCCGGCCAGAGCCCGACGCTTCGCGCGAGATTGATCCGGCACGGGCTCGCCGTCTATGCCCAGATCCAGCAGACCGCCGGCTGCAACGCCGCGCACACCGTGGAGTCACGGCTGGCGCGATGCCTGCTGCACACGCGCGATCTCTCCGGCAGCAACAAGATCGTCCTGACGCAGGAGGCGATGGCGCAGATGATCGGCGCGCGCCGCAACAGCGTGTCGCTGGTCGCGCATACCCTGCAACAGGCCAATTTCATCCACTACAGCCGCGGGCACATCGAGATCACCAACGCGGATGGGCTGATCAAGACGGCGTGCGAATGCTACGCCGCGGTCAAGGCGCAATATGCCGGACTGCTGAATTGTCAGGAAGTCGGCCGTTAGAGTTTGTTGTTTTTGCCGCGTCTTCTTCGCGCAAGCCGGCACCCGCTTCGCTCAAAAGCGCTCTGACCGCTGTGCAAGCCGTACTTCTACGGCGTGCGATTTTCATCGTCGGATAACGCTGTTTCCTCACATTCACGTGGACGCACGGGGGAGCCGATGTTCACGTACCAGACGACCGACCGGAAGGAAGCCCGGCGCTTCCGCATGGCCCAGTTCAACGGCCGGACCGCCACCATACGGTCGGCCGGCGCGATCGTCACGGGACGCGTGCGCGCGATCGTCGAAAGCAGGTCTGGCGCGACCGCGGCATGGGTGGTCACGATCGTTCCGGATGAACCGAAGGCATCCGCGACGGCCGCGCGGCTCGCACCGCGCCTGTGCTTCGCCGCGGAAGACGATTTCTGAAAAGACGATTTCTGAGAACCGGGTCCTAACGAACCGAACACCGCTCAGAGCCCCATTCCGATGGTATCGGAACGGGGCTCTGGTTTTCAGTTTTGACGCGTCTTCTTTGCGCGAACCACTTCGCTTGAAAACGCTCTATGCCGAATGCAGCAAGGCCTTGCGGACGAGGTCGGCGGTGTTGCGCGCCCCGAGCTTGCGCATCGCCTCGGCGCGATGGCTCTCGAACGTGCGCGGGCTGATGTTCATCCGCAGCGCGCCCTGCTTGTTGGAATAGCCGTCGCTGATCAGGCTTAGCACTTCACGCTCGCGCTTGGTCAATGGCTTGCGGCCGGCTTCCGGTGCGAACACGACATCCGGCGACCGGGAGCCTGCCGGCTTGTCGTCGCCCGGCGGCTTGAGGTCTGCGGCCGGGACGGCATTGGGATAGAGGTCGGAAATCTGCTTCAGCATCGCGGACACGCGCTCGGTCTGCTCGAGCGCGTTCTCGATCACCTGCCGCAGATAGACGCCGTTGCCGGGCGCGTGCGCGAATTGCTGACTGTGCTGCTTGAGTTCGTTCATATAGAGCAGCAGCGCCGTCACCGGCCCATTGAACTGCCGGACGATCGCGGCACCGGCGTCCGCCTGCGGCCGCGGCCCTGCGGGTCCCTGAGTGTCAAGCGACTGCGGCTCGAGCGTCGCGGTTCCACCCGTCCATGCCGGAAGGCGCGCCTCGGCTCGGTTGTCATGTTGCGTCATAAGTATGGTTTACCAAAGGTGAACTTGTGGCCGCGTTAACGCGGGACTCCGTAGAACTACGGGTGACGCAACTGTGACCTCGGGCCCCGACCTGCCAAGCAGGTGCAGATTACCGCTGATTTGGCAACAAACCTCGCATATTTGAGTCGAATTACAGTATTCTTACGGGACGGATGGGCGAGGCTGCCACCGGCGGGATTCTCCGCCGGGCATCGACCTTCAACGGTTCGGGCAGCCATTTCCGGCCCCCCTGGTTCCGGATTGAAAAAGGCCGGAATTCGCGGCCCGGCGCCTCAGGGGCGCCGGAGCCGAAGGAATTTCTGCAGGAACCGCCCCGAAAGAACGAACCTGAACCACCAATACGCCATTCGCCGGGTCGTCATCGATCATCCCTCTGGGCATCGGGATGGCCCCGGCATACCGCACGCGGGCGCGCGCACCTATGAGACGGTTCACATCAACCGAGAAGCGTCGGGCAGGCACCGGATCAGGCGAATGTCAATTTACAGCCCCGGCAGGCGTCGCGATGATCGCCGCCTCTCGATCAGCAATAAGGGCGCGGCCATGAAGCGAGGGCGGAACGGATCCTGGATTTCCTTGATGACGATTGCGGCGCTCGCCGCGGCACTGCTGCTTAGCGCAGGCGCGCAGGCCCAGACCCCGCCGACCAGCGATGCAACGCCGACGCCCGACACCGCGGTCATGCTCACCATCTTCTTCAAGCATGATCAGTCACGACCGCTCGGTGAGCTCAATGCCCAGCTTGAGCGGCAGGGCTTCTACAAGGCGTTTCCGCCCGAGGGTGTCGAGGTCGTCAGCTGGTACGTGATGATGGGGATCGGCCAGGTGGTGACGCTGCGGTTGCCGGCATCGCGGCTGCGCGAGGTCAACCGCGTCATCGAGAACAGCGCCTGGGGCGCCTACCACACCGAGTTCTACCCGACCTACGACTACAAGGCGGTCGGGATCGGCAATCATGAAAAAGCAAAGCAGTAGCCGGTCGCATCGAGACCGATGCCGAGTCAGGGCCGCGCGCCGGACTTGCCGGTTTTGGCCGAAGACCAGGCTAGCGATTGGATCCGATCCACCGCCTATGCGTGGGCCCGCGAGCGCTGGCTCAATCGCTTTGCCAGTATCCGCAAATCCTCGGCGCGCCCGCTGCAAAGCAGGCGGCTGAATTCGTCAGGATCGATGGAGGCAGGCGGAAAATCGGCTGGTTTGCGTGCGGCCCGACGTAGCCAGGTCAATCGGAAGAGACGCTTGAGCATCTTCATGGTTGTCAGCCCCGATGAGCGTCATTGTTAAATCGCGGCAATGAAATTTGGTTCCACACCTTGTGGTCGCCCGACGCAAAATTTGGTTCAACGCCGTCAGGCGAACAGCGCCTTGCGCTTTTGCACGCGCGCAATGGATCGCCGCACCGCGGCCTGATCGAGTGATCCATCCTGCACCGCACCCGCGACCGCCGCGGCGATGCCGGCCATCCCCTGCTCCTGGTCGAACAGATTGTTGCCGATGCAGATCATGTCCATGCCGGCGGCGATCGACTGCAGGCTGGCCGCGCTTGTGCCGAGCGCCTTCTGCAGCCCCTGCATCTGCATGTCGTCGGTGATCAGCAGCGTCTCGGGCAGACGACGGCGAAGCCGGCCGAGCCCGGCCGATGACAATGTCATCGGACGCTGCGCGTCCCACTGCCGGACAATGGCGTGGCTGACCAGCACCGCATCGCCATAGGTGCGCGGCGCCAACGCGTAGAACAGCTCCTCCTGCTCGGGACGCAGCGCATCGGAAATGTCCATGAACTCCAGGTGCGAATCGACGCTTGCACCGCCGATGCCCGGAAAATGCTTCAGGCAGAGGCCTACTCCCGCCTGCCGCGCCGCAGCGTCGACCAGCCGGGCATTGGCCTCGACCTCACCGATATCGGGCGAATAGGACCGCTTGATCCTGCCGATGTTGGGATTGTCGGGATTGTAGTCGACGTCGATGACAGGCGCGAAATTGTAGCGGATGCCGAGCCGGCGCAGCTCGCCGTAGCTTGCGGCCAGCACCGTCTGCTTTTCCGCGCGCGCGAGCAGGTTGAACTCCTTCGCGCTCGGCAGCGGCTGAAAACCGCAGCTGTCCTTGAGCCGGCGCACCAGGCCGCCCTCCTGGTCGATGAAGACCAGCGGCCGCGACGGCAGCGCCGCGATCTCGGCGCAGAGCGACTGCACCTGCGCGGGCGAGGCGATGTTGTTGTCATACTGCCGGGTCTGGCAGGAATAGTCGAACAGGATTACCCCGCCGAGCCCGAACTGCGCGGCAAATTCCTTCAGCCAGGGCGGAACGACCTTGCCGTAAAAGCCGAGAATGAAGAGTTCGCCGACGGACATGGCCGCTCGATTCAGTTGCCGCATGGAATCAGCCGCGCCCGATGGGATAGCACGCTGCGGCGGCGGTAAGAATATGACGCAGCTTGCTGCTCGACTGCGTTCCCCGTGCTCGCATCACTATGTTAAGACACGCTGGCGGGCCTCGGTCGCCCGCCACGACACAAGGACTTTCGGAAACCGCCCATGACAGCAGCTTACGTCCCGCAAATGGCTCTTTACCGCCAATGGCTGAAGCAGACGCGCGGCCTTGAATTTGCGGATTTCGAGGCGATGCGGCGCTGGTCGGTCACCGATATCGACGCCTTCTGGCAGAGCGTGTGGGATTATTTCGACCTGCGCTCGCCGACGCCGCATTCGGCGGTGCTGGCCGAGCGCAAGATGCCGGGCGCGGTGTGGTTTCCCGGCGCTTCGGTGAATTACGCGCGCCAGGTCTTCCGCCACGTCGCGCCGGCGCATGCCGCAGGCCTGCCGGCCCTGATCTCGAGCGGCGAGGACGGCAAGCTCTCGGAGACGAGCTGGCCCGAGCTGCAGCGCAAATCGGCAGCGCTGGCGCTGCATCTGAAGGCCAACGGCGTGCGCGCCGGCGATCGCGTCGCCGCCTACTTGCCGAACATTCCCGAGACGATCATCGCGTTCCTCGCGACCGCGAGCCTGGGCGCGGTCTGGAGCGTCTGCGCGCCTGACATGGCGGCACCCGCGGTGATCGATCGCTTCAAGCAGATCGAGCCGAAGGTGCTGATCGCCTGCGACGCCGTGACCTATGCCGGCCGCCGCCACGACCGGCAAGGTGTGATCGAGGAATTGCGGCGCGCGCTGCCGACCGTGCAGCATGTCATCCTGCACAGCGACGCCGCGCCGTCCGAGACGCGATTGTCAGCGATCCTCGCGGGCCGGAGTGCGGAGATCGACGCCTTCGAGCCGGAATGGCTGCCGTTCGATCATCCGCTCTGGATCGTCTATTCCTCAGGCACCACCGGATTGCCGAAACCGATCCTGCACAGCCATGGCGGCATCATCGTCGTGGCGCTGCCGCTCTCGACCCTGCACAACGACATCGGCTGCAGCTATCAGCCAAACTCGTTCGGCGAACGCTTCCACTGGTACTCTTCGACCGGCTGGATCATGTGGAATTGCCAGGCCAACGGCCTGCTCAACGGCACGACCTGCTGCATTTTCGACGGCAGTCCCGGCGGCACCAAGGACAAGCCCGACTGGACCACGCTGTGGCGCTTCGTCGCCGACGCCAAGGCCACCTTCTTCGGCGCAGGGGCGGCGTTCTTTGCCAATTGCACCAAGGCGGAAATCGATCTCGCTGCCGTCGGCGACCTCTCCGGCCTGCGCACGCTCGGCTCGACCGGCTCGCCGCTCAGCGCCGACACCCAGGCCTGGTTCAACGAGCGCTTCGCCGCGCTTGCGAAGCAGAACGGCAACGCCGCGCAGGCCGATATGTGGTGGGCCAATATTTCCGGCGGCACCGACTTCGCCGGCGCCTTCATCGGCGGCAATCGCGAATTGCCGCAGACGCCGGGCATCATGCAATGCCGCCTGCTCGGCTGCGCGGTGGAAGCGTTCGACGAGCAGGGGCGCGCGGTGATCGACGAGGTCGGCGAGCTCGTCTGCACCGAGCCGCTGCCCTCGATGCCGCTGCGCTTCTGGAACGATCCCGGCAATGCGCGCTACCTTTCCAGCTATTTCGAGACCTACCCCGACAATTTCGACGGAAGTGGCCGCGGCCCGGTGTGGCGGCATGGCGACTGGCTCAAGATCAACCCCGACGGCTCCTGCGTGATCTATGGCCGCAGCGACGCCACCATCAACCGCCATGGCTTGCGGATGGGCACCAGCGAGCTCTATTCCGCGATCGAGGCGCTGCCGGAGGTGCTGGATTCGATGGTCGTCGACCTCGAATATCTCGGCCGCGACAGCTACATGCCGCTGTTCGTGGTGCTGCGCGAGGGCATCGCGCTCGATGCCGCGATGAAGGCGAAGATCAACAAGGCGGTCGAGGCCGGGCTGTCGCGCCGCTTCCTGCCCAACGACATCTTCGTGGTGGCGGAAATTCCGCGCACGCTGTCCGGCAAAAAGCAGGAGCTGCCGGTCAAGAAGCTGCTGCTCGGCCACCCCGTCGAGAAGATCATCAATCGCGATGCGATGGCCAATCCAGGATGCCTCGACTGGTATCTCGATTTTGCAAAGAGTTATCTGAGCAGGCAGGCCGGTGCGGCGTAACGGCCGCTGAATGCCACTCGCGTTTGGGATTTCACGACATGCCTTCACCCAGCTACATCGACCCGCTCAACGGAAAGCTCTATCCGCTGGATATCCCGCGCTGGTGCTCCGACGAAGGCAAGCCGCTCCTGATAACGCCGCTGCCGGGCATCTCCCGCGACGACATCGATCGCACGACGCGGTCGCTGTGGCGCTACCGCGCGGCGCTGCCGGTCGAGATCAGGCGGCCGATCACGATGGGCGAAGGCTGCACGCCAGCCGTCGAGAAGGCGTGGGATGATCTGCGGCCGCATTTCAAGCTCGAATGGTTCAATCCGACCGCAAGCTTCAAGGATCGCGGTACCACGGTGATGCTGTCGTTCCTGCGCCAGCTCGGCGTCGATGCGGTGCTGGAGGACTCTTCCGGCAATGGCGGCGCGTCGGTCTCGGCCTATGGCGCGGCCGGCGGCATGCGGGTCAGGATCCTTGCGCCGGCCACGACGTCGCCGATGAAGGTGGCGCAGATGCACGCCTTCGGTGCCGAGGTGCAGCTGGTCGAAGGCCCGCGCGAGGAATCCGAGGCAGAGGCGATCCGCCAGTCGAAGCAGATCTTCTACTCCAGCCACAACTGGCAACCGTTCTTCCTGCAGGGCACCAAGTCGCTGGCCTATGAGATCTGGGAAGATTTCGGCTTCACCGCGCCCGACAATGTCATCATGCCGGTCGGCGCCGGCAGCAGCCTGCTCGGCTGCTATATCGGCTTCAAGGAACTGCTGGCGGCCGGGCAGATCGCGCGCCTGCCGCGCCTGTTCGCGGCGCAGCCGCTCAACTGCTCGCCGGTCGATGCCAGCTTCGCCGCCGGCGTCGACACGCCGGTCGATCGCGCGGTCCGCAAGACCATCGCCGAGGGCACCGCGATCAAGCATCCGCTGCGGCTGAAGCAGATGATCGCGGCACTGAAGGAGAGCGGCGGCGGCACCGTCGCAATTCCCGAAGACGGCATCGTCGCCGCGTTGAAGCGGTTGGCGCAGACCGGTCTGTTCGTCGAGCCGACCTCGGCCTCGGCCGCCGCCGCGCTCGATGTCCTGAAGGCGCGCGGCGCGATCCGGCCGGCGGAGCGCACCGTCGTCATCATCAGCGGCACCGGGATCAAGGCGGCGGGGCTGATCACGGAGCTGCTCGGAGCGAGCTAGCTTTGGCACGCTTCGATGAGCTGTCCCTATCCCGCCTTGCGCAGCCTCAGGGATTCGTAGAACGCGGTCTCGAAATTGATGTAGCCGATAAAGGACGTCGGATCGCCAAACGGCAGGATCTGCGTCGCCCAGTATCCGCCAAAACCGTTCTGCCGATCGATCCAGTAGAACAAATTGGCCAGCCCAGCCCAGCCGAGCGCGCCGGCGGGGCGGCCGGTCGGAGCCTGCTCCTCATTGATCATGAAGCTCAGCGCCCAGGATTTCGACTGACCGGGGAAGAACTCGGCGTCGTTGGCGAGCGAGGTGATCACGCCGGTGATCGCGGTGACCTTGTTGTTGCCGAGATGGTTCTTCTCCGCCATCCGCACGGTCTCCGCCTTCAGGACCCGCCCATGCTCGCCGGCGCCGTCGTTCAGCCACATCCGGATGAATCGCATGTAGTCGCCGATGGTGCCGTAAAGCCCGTGGCCGCCCATGTGGATCTCGGGATTGGCCGGCAGCTCGAAATCCATCGGCGTGAGTGAGCCGTCGGCGTTGCGGGCGTGGATGCCGGCGAGCTTGCGACGCATCGCGTCGGTGAGCTCGAACGTCGTGTCCATGATCCCGAGCGGCTC
The DNA here is from genome assembly GCF_054063995.1 of Bradyrhizobium sp. USDA 4504. Taxonomy (NCBI): domain Bacteria; kingdom Pseudomonadati; phylum Pseudomonadota; class Alphaproteobacteria; order Hyphomicrobiales; family Nitrobacteraceae; genus Bradyrhizobium; species Bradyrhizobium sp. USDA 4504. The sequence continues at coordinate 6,932,347 of NZ_JBSSGV010000001.1, forward strand.
GAAGATCCGCGTCCTGAAGACCTCGCCGAGCCGCCTGCCGGCGATGGCCTCGACGATCTGGCCGCACCAATCCATGTTGGTGCCGTATTCCCAGCGCTCGCCTGGATCGAACAGCAGCGGCGTCATCAGCGAAGCCTTGGATGCCGTGATGACGCTGGGCTGCCCCTTCTCTTGCGCCAGCCGGTTATAGGTGTGATTGATGAAGTCGTAGCTCAGACCCGCGCTGTGGACCATCAGCATGCGGGTGGTGATGTCGCGCTTCGGCGGACGCAGCCGCGGCTCGCCCTTGTCGTCAAAACCCTCGATCACCTGGAGCTTGCCGATGTCGGGCGCGTAGGTCCTGGCGGGTGCGTCGAGATCGAGCTTGCCTTCCTCGACGAGCTGCAGGACGGCCGTCCCGGTGATCGCCTTGGTGGTCGAGAAGATCGCGAACACGCTATCGGCCGTCATATCGGCGGGCTGGTCGAGGCGGCGCTTGCCGGCGGCACCTTCATAGATGTTGCGATGGCGGTCGGTCACCATCGCAACGACGCCGGGAACGCGCGGGTTTGAAGTCACGACGCCGTCAAGGATTGCATCGGCGGCTGCACTGAAATTCGTGCTCATTGTCTTCCTCCTGTGTTTTGTGATGTTGACCCGCGCAGCCCGGATTACGCTTCGCTCCATCCGGCTACGCGGTCGAAATGCGGTCAGCCCTACTGCGTGGCAAAACCGCGATAGCCGCTCGCGGCGACCTCATCGCATTTCTGGCGATAGGTGCCGACACCGCCGCAATAGGACAGCACCCGGCGCGGCTTGCCCTCGACATTGGAGCCCAGGTACCAGGAGTTGGTCTTGGCGATCAGCGTTGCGTTGGCGGTCTCATCGTGATGCGCCACCCACTGATCCTCGGTATCCCTGGTCGGCTCGATGACGTTCAGGTTCTTGCCGCGCAAATATTTGATGCAGTCGGCAATCCACTCCACCTGCTGCTGCAGGCAGGTGGTCATGTTGCAGAGTGCGGCCGAGGGCGCGAGCGGCACCGCCGTTGTGAACAGATTCGGATAGCCATGGACCTGCAAGCCCATCGTGGTGCGGATGTCCCTGCCCCAATCGTCCTTCAGCGATCGCCCGTCGCGGCCGCGGATGTCGATCCGCGTCAGCGCTCCCGTTCCGGCGTCGAAGCCGGTCGCCAGGATGATGACGTCGAACTCGTGCACCGTGCCGTCGGCGGTCTGGATGCCCTCAGGCGTGATGCGGGCGATCGGATTGTTCTTGACGCTGACGATCTCGACATTGGGCCGGTGGAAGGCCTCGAGGAAATTGCTCTCGAGCGGCACCCGGTGCGTGCCGAAGCCGTAGTCGGCGGGAATCAGCTGTTCGCACAGCTTGGGGTCCTTGATCCGCTCGCGCATCTTCTCGCGGACGAATTCGGTGACCTCGGCGTTGACGGCTTCGTCGAAGAACAGTTCGGCGAAGGACGAGACCCACAGCTTCAGGGATCCGTCGTTCCAGCAGTCCTCGATCACCTCGCGGCGCTGCTGTGGCGTCAGGTCGGCCCAGGCGTGCTCGAAGTCGAATTCGAATCCGGTGAACGTCTTCGGCAGCCGCTCGGTGAGGAATTTGAACTTCGACTTGTAGGCCTCGGCATCCGACGCGTCCCATTTCGGGTTCTTCATCGGGATGATGTATTGCGGGGTGCGGATGAACACCTTGAGGTGGCCGACCTCACCGGCGATCGACTGGATCACCTGGATTCCGGTCGCGCCATTGCCGACCACGCCGACGCGTTTGCCGGCAAGCTCGATCGGCCCCTTGGGCCAGCGCGCGGTGTGGAACAGCTTGCCCTTGAACGTCTCCTGTCCCGGGAAGGACACGTGCGGGGCCGAGAGCATGCCGCAGCAGGTGACGAGGAACTGGGTATCGATCACGTCGCCCTGGTCGGTCGCGACCAGCCAGCGTTGTGTCGCCTCATCGAAATGCGCGCTCTTCACCGTGGTGCCGAATTGAATGTCCTTCCTGAGGTCGAGGCGGTCGGCGACGTAGTTCAGCCAGCGCTCGATTTCCGGCTGGCCCGGGAATCGCTCGCTCCAGCTCCAGCCTTTGTAGAGCTCCTCGGAGAACAGGTACTGATAGGTGTGGCCTTCGGAATCGAAGCGCGCCCCGGGATAACGGTTCCAGTACCAGGTGCCGCCGACGCTGGACCCGGCGTCGATCGCCTTCACGCTCAGTCCCTGCTCACGCAGGCGGAACAATTGATAGAGACCGGCGACGCCGGCGCCGACGACCACGGCGTCGAGCTTGGTCGTTGCATGCGCACCATTGCTTCCTTTCGACCTTGTGACGGTCTCGGTCATGGTTTCCTCCTGTGTCTGGCTTCTCGCACGCACCTTCCCACCCGCGGTGTCGCCGGATGATGGTGCGTTGCGTCAATTTGGGTCTCGGCCGTTCGCGTTGTCGCCGAAACGCAGAGCAGGCTACGGGCCGTTCGGCCGCGCGGCTTGGATGAAACCGACAATCTCTGGAACGCGACCGTGCAATCGAGCACCGGCCGTTGGTCGGCTTGGCAAATGGCGAAAGCGGCCTATTCTGCGCTCAGCCGTCCGGCCAAGAACAAGCGGTCAACCGCGCCACCAATCCCAGGGAGGAGGCTCACGCGATGGGCCAATTGATCACGGTCGAGGAGCTGCCGCGCTACGCTCCCGGCGAGATGAAGCTGGATAGTTTGTCAGTCGGGAGAAGCGATTTCCGGCTGCGAATTTTCCGCTATGCGCCGTCGGATATCTGGGTCCCGCCGTCGGCAAACTTCCTCCTGGTGCTCTATCGCGACGGCGTGACGTCGATGAACCGCCGCGTCACCGGCGCGTGGAAGCAGGATCAAGTCGGTCGCGGCGTCACGTCGCTCATGACGCGCGCCGAGCCGTCAAGCTGGCATTGGAACAACGACATTGAGGTCAGCCATTTCTACATCTCTCCTGCCCTCATGACGAAGACCGCGAGCGATGCCTTCGACCGCGACGCCGAAACGATCGAGATTCACGACCTGCTCAAGGTCGAAGACCCAATGCTGACCTGGATCAACGATCAAATGGTCCAGGAAGTCGCCGCGGGCGGTCCCGGTGGACGGCTCTGCTATGATGCACTGGCGCTGCAGGCGAGCGTGCATATCCTGCGGAAATATGCGGCGATCGAGTTCAAGATGCCCTGCGCGCAAGGACCCTTTCGCCCGGCGCATGCCCGGCTGATCGAGGACTATATCGAGCAGAACATCTTCCGGAACATCACGCTGGAGGAGCTCGCGAACATCTGCAATTGCACGCCGGTCCAGTTCGCCCGCAAATTCCGCGTGCATTACGGCATGCGGCCGCATGCCTATGTCCTGCGGCGCAAGGTGGAGCATGCGTGCCAGCATCTGCGCAAGGACCGCGTCGCGCTGAAGGAGATCGCGCTGCTCGCCGGCTTCGCCGATCAAAGCCACCTCAATCGCGTGTTCCGGCAGCACATGAACGTGACGCCGGCGGAATACCGCCGGCAGGTCTGCGAGCACACCGTCCAGGCATGAGACCGAGTCTGCGACGGACTCACACTGGCGGCGGATTGAGGCGCGCGAAGCCTTCCTGGATTCGGTAGGGATAGTAGGGGATAGGCCGGCATCACTGCGCTCGCGCGGTCGAGACGCGCGATCTGGTCCGGCGAGAGCGACCATCCGACCGCGCCGAGATTGTCGCGCAACTGCGCCTCATCGCGGGCGCCAATGATTACGGACGACACGCTCGGCCGCGCCAACAGCCAGGCAATCGCGATCTGCGGCACGCTGCGGCCGGTCTCCGTGGCGACCGCGTCCAGCGCGTCGACGATCGCGTAAAGCTTCTCGTCGTCGACCGGCGGCCCGAACTGCGCGGTCTCGTGCAGGCGGCTGTTGGTCGGCAATGGCTGCCCGCGCCTGATCTTGCCGGTGAGGCGGCCCCAGCCGAGCGGGCTCCAGACCAGCGCGCCGACGCCCTGGTCGAGCGCGAGCGGCATCAGCTCGGATTCATAGTCGCGGCCGACCAGCGAATAATAGACCTGGTGCGCCACATAGCGCGGCCAGCCGTGCCGCTCGGCGGCACCGAGCGATTTCATCAGATGCCAGCCGGAGAAATTCGAGGCGCCGACATAGCGCAGCTTGCCGGCGCGCACCAGCGCATCGAGCGTCGACAGCACTTCATCGACCGGCGTGAAGGCATCGAAAGCATGAAGCTGCAGCAGGTCGATATAGTCGGTGTTGAGCCGGCGAAGCGCGGCGTCGACCGCGGCGGCCAGGCGATATCGCGACGTACCGGCATCGAGCGGGCCGTCGCCCATCGGCAGGCCGGTCTTGGTCGAGATCAACACCTTGTCGCGGCGGCCCTTGATCGCGGCGCCGAGGATCTCCTCCGACGCGCCGTTTGAATAGACATCGGCGGTGTCGAACAAATTGACGCCGGCCTCGAGGCAGATGTCGATCAACCGGCGCGCCTCGCTGGCGTCGCTGCGGCCCCAGGCCGAGAACAGCGGCCCCTGGCCACCGAAGGTGCCGGCGCCGAAGCTAAGCACGGGGACCTTCAGGCCGGATGCACCGAGATTGCGGTATTCCATGGTCATGCTCCCTTGATCCGATTCATTCCGCCGGGCACTGCGCGGCGAGCGCGATCGGCCGATCGAGGCGCAGGCTCCACAGCGCGAGCAGCAGGCCGATTGCAGTGATGACGGCGGCCACCAGCGGCAGCGCGCCGAGGCCGAGGCCGCGATCGATGGTGACGCCGCCGGCCCAGGCGCCGAGCGCGTTGCCGAGATTGAACGCCGCGATGTTCAGGCTGGAGGCCAGCGTCCGCCCTTCGACGCCGGCGGCTTCGAGCACGCGGAGCTGCAGCGGCGCGACGGTCGCGAACGCGGCGATGCCGAGAATGAACAGCAGCACGACCGCCAATGCCTTGATCGAGACGACCGCCGTCAGCGCGACGAGCACGGCGGCGAGGCCGCCGAGCGACACCAGCAGCGCCCGCGCAAGTCCCTTGTCGGCGAGCCGTCCGCCGGCGACGTTGCCGATCGCAAGGCCGGCACCGAACACCAGCAGGATCGGCGACACCGCGGCGTCGGAGAATCCGGTGAGCCGCGTCAGGATCGGCTGCACATAGGTGAAGACCGCGAACAGCCCGCCGAAGCCGAACACCGTCATGGCAAGCCCGAGCAACACCTGCGGGCGGCCGAGCACGGCGAGTTCCTCGCGCAGCGGCGCAGGCTTGTCGTTGGCGCCGACATGGCCGGGGACCAGCACCGCCAGCACGATGAACGCGATCACGCCGATCGCCGCCACCGCCCAGAACGCCGCGCGCCAGCCGAGCATCAGCCCGAACCAAGCGCCGAAGGGCACGCCGAGCAGGGTCGCGACCGTGAGCCCGATGAACATCGTGGCGATCGCCGACGCGCGCTTGTCTTCCGGGACGAGGCCTGTCGCCACCACGGAGCCGACGCCGAAGAAGGTGCCGTGCGCCAGCGAGGTGAGAATGCGTGCCGCCATCAAGAGCCCGTAGCTCGGCGCCAGCGCACACGCTGCGTTGCCGAGCGTGAAGATCGCCATCAGCGCCAGCAAAACCGCCTTGCGCGGCATCCGCCGTGTTGCCAGCGTCAGGATCGGCGCGCCGACGAATACGCCGAGCGCATAGCCGGAGATCAGCAGGCCAGCCGCGGATACGGATACCTGCATGTCGGCGGCGACTTGCAGCAGCAGTCCCATGATGAGGAATTCGGTGGTGCCGATACCAAAGGCACCGGCGGTCAAGGCAAGGACTGCAGCAGGCATGTGTCGCTCCGGACAAAAAGGATTCCGCAAAGCGAGATAGCGGTCCGGGCGGGGAAGGATTAGAATGACCGCAATCCAATCATTTGTGACTTGAATTCAAGATGGCCCGCACAGATACCAACCGCTCCGGCGAGATGGACGTATTCGTCCGCGTCGTCGATCTCGGCGGCTTCACGGCTGCCGCGAACAGCCTGCGCCAGACACCGTCCGGCGTCAGCAAGCTGGTCTCGCGGCTCGAGACCCGGCTCGGCACGCGGCTGGTCAACCGCACCACGCGCAAGCTGCAGCTCACCGAGGAAGGCCAGGCCTTCTATCAGCGCGCCCAGCGCATCCTCGCCGATATCGACGAGGCCGAACGCGAGGCCGCCTCATGCGTGCCGCGCGGCCATCTCACCGTGAACAGCAACATCCCGTTCGGCATGCTGCATGTGATGCCGCTGCTGCCGCGCTTCATGCGCGAACATCCCGATATCACGCTCGACATCGTGCTGACCGACACGCTGGTCGATCTGATGCAGGCGCGCGCTGATGTCGCGATCCGGGTCGGCCCGCTCGGCGCCTCGCGGCTGATCGCACGCAAGCTCGGCACCAGCCGCATGGTGGTGGCCGCCGCGCCGTCCTACCTCGCCCGCTTCGGCACGCCGAAGACGCCGGCCGACCTCGCCGACCATCGCGGCATCGGCTGGACCTTTCCACGCAGCATCCGCGGCTGGCCGTTTCGCCGCGCTGAACGGATCGAAGAAGCGCTGCCGCCGCCGGTTGCCCGCGTCAGTGACGGCGAAGCCGCGCGCCAGCTCACGCTCGGCGGTATCGGGCTCGGACGATTGGCGCTGTTTCACATCGGCCCCGATATCGAGGCCGGGCGCCTGGTGCCGGTGCTGCAAAATCTCAATCCCGGCGACCGCGAGGACATCCACGCGGTCTATGTCGGCCATGCCGGCCCGCTGCCGGCACGGGTCCGCGCTTTCATCGATTTTCTTGCGCAACACATCCGCATCGGCGATCCCTCGCTGCGGCGCGGCGCCGATGGAAAATGGAAGGTCGTGGGCGACAAGTGAGCATTCGATGACGCACGAGCCCCCGGCCTTTCAGTCCGTCACCGAAACGATCCGCATCGCTGCCGAGCCAAGGCAGGTGTGGGACGCGATCATGGACTCCAAAGCGGGCGAGAGATGGCGCAACGCGCATTTCAGGACCGATTGGCGGATCGGCGCGCCGATCGAGATCGAGGCGGAGATCGGCACAAAGCGCTATCGCGACAGGGGCCGCGTCCTCCATATCGAGCCGCCGATGCGGCTCGAATACTCCTATTGGTCGCAGGTCTCCGGCCTGCCGGATGTTCCGCAATCCTATGCAACGATCACGATGACGCTCGCGCCTGACGGCGGCGAAACGGTGCTGACCGTCACCCAGCAGGTGCCGCCTTCGCCGATCCGCCGCGGAAGCGGCTGGGAAATCGGGCCTGACTCAGGCGCCAAACACGTTGCCTTCTACTGGCGCATGACGCTGCCGCGCCTGAAGCAGGCGGTCGAGCAAGGACGTGCCGCGCAATAGCGCGGTCTATGCCCGCTTCAGCAAGAAGAGCTGCGTGACATAGGGAAACACCACTTCGTCGGCGTCGCCGAGACCGGCTTCGCGCAGGATATTGTCGGTCTTGTCGCGCAGGATCGCCTTCTCCGCATCGGGCAAATTGGCGACATAGCTCGTCGATGCGATGCGCTCGAAGACGTCCTGTCGCTTCATCCGGTGCGGATGGTCCTGCGCGATTTCCCTCTCAAGCACGAAGCGCGGGTCCTTCAGGATCCAGCGCCAGCGTCCGGTCCGTTGCCGGGGCGTGTCGCCCGCATAGCCCTCGATCATGACGGACAACGCGTCGACCCACGGCGTGCGGTCATCCCGGTTGTTCCAGACCAGCGCAAGCGTCCCGCCGGGATGCAGCAGTCGCGCGATCTCGGCCACCGACGCCTCGTTGTCGAACCAGTGGAACGCCTGGGCGCAGGTGACGAGGTCGACGCTGCCGGTATCAAGATTGATCGCATCGGCGCGCGTGTTGATGACCTCCACCCCGGCTTCCCTGGCCAGCCTGGCCGACATCTCGGCGACGGGCTCGACCGCGATCAGGCGCGCAGCCGCGGGCAAATGCTGCAGCAGCAGGCGGGTGAACTTGCCGGTTCCGGCACCGAGGTCAACGACGCAGCGCGCGGCCGCAAGCGGCAGCGCGGCGACGATCTCCGCAGGGTAGCTCGGCCGGCCCGCCTCGTAGGCGGCGACCGCGACACGATAATTCTCGGCAGTGGGGTTCAGTGTCATTGTTGCTTCTCCTGCGCGCCAACCATCCGCGGTGCGATCCGCGGAACGGTATAGAGCAGCGCCTGCACAGGACTGGAAGAGCGCGTCGATTCAAAATTCGCTGAATTCTCTCACCTTTGCGTCAGCCCCGCAGCTCCACTGCTCCCCGTTGAAGATGCGCGCATTTTGAATGATTTGCTTCGGCGGGTTTCGCATAGCAACCTTACGCGCTTGTGGCACATCAACATCGCAGTTCCAGGTTGCAAGTTGCGGTTGGCTGAACGACAGTCCGCGATGGCGGACGCGGTCTGTCGCGCTTGTGCGGGACAAGCCCGATCCCTCCCCCGCACCGGGGCGACCATGCAGCGATCCAGGGCAGTCTTCATCACGGCTATCGTCTACGCCCTGATCGGCCTGGTCCTCGCGGGCGGGGGCATTTGGCTCGCCGCACTAGGTGGATCGCCCTTCTACATTGTCCTCGGCGTCGGCATTCTCGCCACGGCTGCGCTGTTGCTGGCGCGGCGCCATCAGGCGCTCTGGCTGTTTGCGATCGTGCTGCTCGGCACGCTGGCGTGGGCCGTCTATGAGGTGCGGTTCGACTGGTGGCCGCTCGCGGCGCGTGGCGACATCATCTTCCCCATGGCCCTTTGGCTGCTTACGCCGGTGATCGTTCGTGCCCTGACACGAAGCGGGCCGGTGCCTTACATGCGCGCGACGGCGCCACTCTGGATCGGCGTCGTCGCTGCTGCGGCGGTGCTCATCGCCGGGCTGCTGTCCAGCTATCACGACATCAACGGCACGATTGCCGAGTCCGGCTCTGCCGTGCCGCAAAGCGAAGCCGACCCGCAGCCGGACGGCGACTGGCGCGCCTATGGACGTACGCAGTTCGGACAGCGCTATTCGCCGCTGAAGCAGATCACGCCTGACAATGTCGGCAACCTCAAGGTCGCCTGGACCTTCCGCACCGGCGACGTGAAGACACCAGACGATTCCGGGGAGACCACCTTCGAGGTCACCCCGATCAAGGTGCGCGACACGCTCTATCTCTGCTCGCAGCACCAGGTGCTGTTCGCGCTCGACGCCAAGACCGGCACGAAGCGCTGGCGCTACGACCCCAAGCTCGTGCACAACAAGACGTTCCAGCACATGACTTGCCGCGGCGTCTCCTATCACGAAACCGCGCAGGGCGCCGTCGACTCTGGCGGCAATTCGGCGCCGGCCGAATGCCCACGGCGGATCTTCCTGCCCGTCAATGACGGCCGCATGATCGCGCTCGATGCCGACAGCGGCAAGCTCTGCGATGGCTTCGCCGATCACGGCATCCTCGACCTGCAGCAAGGCATGGGGATCAAGACCGCCGGCTTCTTCGAGCCGACGTCGCCGCCGGTCGTCAGCGACAAGATCCTGGTCGTGGCCGCCGCGGTGATCGACAATTATGCGGTCGAGGTGCCGTCGGGCGTGATCCGCGGCTTCGATGTCTATACCGGCAAGCTGGTTTGGGCCTGGGATTCCGGCGCGGCGGACGAGAACGCATTGCCGTCGCCGACGCGTCATTACACCAACGGGTCGCCGAATTCCTGGATCACGGCCTCGTTCGATCCGAAATTGAATCTGGTCTACATCCCGACCGGCAACAACGGACCTGACATCTGGGGCGGCAATCGCGATGCGCTGGTCGAGCGCTATTCCAGCGCCATCGTCGCGCTTGACGTCAACACCGGCAAGCGCGTCTGGTCGTACCAGACCGTGCATCATGATCTCTGGGACATGGACGTTCCCTCGCAACCGAGCCTGGTCGATGTGACGACGGCCAAGGGCGTCGTTCCCGCGCTGATCCAGCCGACCAAGGTGGGCAACATCTTCGTGCTCGACCGCAGGACCGGCGAGCTGATCGTGCCGGCGCCGGAACGCGCGGTGCCGCAAGGGCCCGCGCCCGGCGACCGCTCTGCAGCGACCCAGCCATTTTCCGAACTGACCTTCCGCCCGGAGGCTAAGCTGACCGGCGCCGACATGTGGGGCGGCACGATCTTCGACCAGTTGCTGTGCCGGATCATGTTCCACCGCTTGCGCTACGAAGGCACCTTCACGCCGCCCTCGTTGCAGGGCACGCTGGTCTTCCCGGGCAATCTCGGCATGTTCGAATGGGGCGGCATCGCGGTCGATCCTGTCAGGCAGATCGCCATCGCCAATCCGATGTCGTTGCCGTTCGCCTCCAGGCTCATTCCGCGCGGTCCGCTCAATCCTCCGGCGCCGACGGCCGAGAAACCGGTCGGCAGCGAGGTCGGGGTGCAGCCGATGTACGGCACGCCGTTCGGCGTCGGCATCTCGAGCTTCCTCTCGCCGCTCTCCGTGCCGTGCTACCGGCCGCCATGGGGCTCGATGGCCGCGATCGATCTGAAGACGATGAAGATCGTCTGGCAGCATCCCAACGGCACGATCCGGGACACCACGCCGCTGCCGCTTCCATTCAAGATGGGCGTGCCGATGCTGGGCGGGCCGATCACTACCGCCGGCGGCGTTGCGTTCTACACCGGGACCTATGAGTACGCGATCCGGGCCTACGATGTCCGCAACGGCAAGGTGCTCTGGGAGGATCGCCTGCCGGCCGGCGCGCAATCGACGCCGATGAGCTACGAGGCTGGCGGCAAGCAATACGTCGTCACCGCGGCCGGCGGCCACGGCTCGTTCGGCACCAAACGCGGCGACTACGTCATCGCCTACGCGTTGAAGGATTGAGCCGCGTCATCGAGGCCGTCATCTTCCTTCTCCTTCCCGAAGGTCGGGATGGGGGTCAGCCGCAGGCAATGCTCTCTGCGGAGGGCGCGGATCCCCACCCGCTTTGCTCTGGCGAGCAAAGCGACCCCCCCTTTCCAAGGGGAGGTGGAACTGGCCCAACTGGATAGCTCCAGACGGGTTGGCAAATCCGGCCAAAGCCGCTAAAGGTCCGCCCCCCTTCACGGACAATCCGAGCATGACATGTCGAGCGCCCCGCCCGCCGTCTCGATTGGCGTCGATTTTGGCACCAGCAACACCGTGGTCGCGCTGTCCGACGGCGACGGCCGCGTCGAGGCTGTTCGTTTCGACCACGGCGGCCGCACGCATAGCGTCTATGTGTCCGCGCTGTGCTTCTGGGAGGAGCGGCCGGGCGCGGGCCTGCATCCGCGCGCCGAGGGCGGCCCGTGGGCGATCGAGCAGTTCCTCGAGGGACGCACGATCCATCGCTTCATCCAGTCGTTCAAGACGTTCGCGGCAAGCTCGGCCTTCAACACCACCCAGATCTTCCGGCAACGCTACAAGTTCGAGGACCTGCTCGCGGCGTTCCTGCGCACGCTGACGCGCCATGCCGGCGAAGGATTCGATCTCGGCGCGCCGACCATCATGGTCGGCCGTCCGGTGAAATTTGCCGGCGGCAATCCCAATGACGAGCTCGCGATGCAGCGCTACCGCGCTGCATTCGAGCGGCTCGGCGCCGGCCATGCGCGCTATGTCTACGAGCCGGTCGGCGCGGCGTTCTCCTTCGCGCGCACACTCGACCACGATGCCACCGTGCTGGTCGCCGATTTCGGCGGCGGCACCAGCGACTTCTCCGTGATGCGGTTCTCGCGCAAGGGCGGCGTGCTGCGCGCCGAACCGCTGGGCCATGCCGGCATCGGCATCGCCGGCGACACCTTCGATTACCGCATCGTCGACCACATCGTCTCGCCGCGACTCGGCAAGGGCACTAGCTACCGCTCGTTCGACAAGGTGCTGCCGATCCCCAATCACTATTATTCGAGCCTCGCCCGCTGGCATCAGCTCGCGATGATGCGGGGCAATGGCGATTTGCGCGAGTTGCAGCAGCTCGCGCGCACCGCGCTCGATCCGGCGCCGCTGCAAGACTTCATCACCATCGTCGACCACGATCTCGGCTTCGCGCTTTATCGCGCCGTGTCCGACACCAAGGTCGCGCTGTCGAGCCGCGACCGTGTCGAGTTCCGCTTCGCCCGCGACGGCATCGATATCGGCGCCACAGTGACGCGCGACGATTTCGAATCCTGGATCGCCGACGACATCGAGCGGCTCGGCGCGACGGTGGACGAGGCGCTGGCCAAGGCGGGCATCACCGCGCGCGACGTCGAGAAGGTGTTCCTGACCGGCGGCACCTCGTTCGTGCCGGCCGTGCAGCGGCTGTTCGCCGAGCGCTTCGGCGCGGCACGGCTGACTTCGGCGGATCAATTCGAATCGATCGCCTACGGCCTCGCTTTGATCGGCCACACGCCCGATCCAGACCGCTGGACCTTCGCCGAGGCCGCGTGACGGCTGGCTTCGCGCCTTGATCCCGGCTCAATAGACAACTACATCACGTCAATCATCAATCCACGAGGATGCCGGCGACCATGGATTTCACCCTGACAGCAACGCCCATCAGCCTTGCCCTCGGGGATATTCATGCCTGCATCGATCGCGCTTTCTCACCTGACCCTGTCCGCGCCTGACGGCCGGGTTCTCCTTTCCAATGTCGATCTGAATTTCGGACCTGAACGCACCGGCCTTGTCGGCAGGAACGGCGTCGGCAAGACGACGCTGCTCGGCCTCATCGCGAGGGTGCGCACGCCGCAATCCGGCACGGTCTCGGTTCAGGGACGCGTCGGGATGCTGCATCAGACGGTTCAGCTAAAGCCGGATGAACGCGTCGTCGACCTGTTCGACGCGCGCCGCGCATTGGCCGCGCTACGTCGTGCCGAACAGGGCCTTGCGAGCTCCGAGGAGATTGCCGACGTCGACTGGACGCTCGATACGCGCATCGCGGCCGCGCTCGAGCGCGTCGGACTGAGCGATGCACTCGACGCGCCGCTGGCAGCGCTGTCCGGCGGCCAGGCCACCCGGGCGCGCCTCGCCGCCCTGACCTTCGCGCAACCTGATTTTCTGCTGCTGGATGAGCCGACCAACAATCTCGACCGCGCGGGACGCGAGGCGGTGATCGACCTGCTCGCCGACTGGCGGCAAGGCGCCATCATCGTCAGCCACGACCGCGAACTGCTGGAGACGATGGATGCGATCGTCGAACTGACATCGCTGGAAGCCAGGCGGTACGGCGGCAATTGGAGCCAGTATCGCGCACGCAAGGCCATCGAGCTGTCGGCAGCACGACACGATCTGGCCGATGCCGAGAAGCGCGTCGCCGAGATCGACCGTAACACAAGAGAAGCCAACGAACGGAAGGCGCGCAAGGACGGCGCGGGTGCAAGGAAGCGCGCCAAGGGCGATCTGCCGCGCATCGCCGCCGGGCTGCGCAAGGACCGCAGCGAGGACAGCGGCGGCGAGAACGCCCGCCTCGCCGAACGACGGCGGACGCAAGCGCTCGAACTTGCCACCGCGGCGCGGCAGCGCATCGAGGTGCTGCAACCGTTCGCGGTGCAGCTGCCCTCGACGCATCTGCCGGCGAGCAGGATGGTGTTGCGGATCGACGCGGCCGATGTCGGCTACAGCGCGGACGCGCCGACCCTGCGTGACGTCACCTTCTCCATGTCGGGTCCGGAGCGCGTCGCGATCACTGGCCCCAACGGTGCCGGCAAGACGACGCTGCTCAAGCTCGTCAGTGGCGACCTGACCGCGGCGCGCGGCACCGTCGAGGTGATGACCCGGTTCGCCATGTTCGATCAGGCGGTCAGCCTGCTCGATGCGTCGGCCTCCATCCTGGACAATTTCCGGCGCATCAATCCGGATGCCGGCGAGAACGCCTGTCGCGCGGCGCTGGCGCGATTCATGTTCCGCGCCGATGCCGCGCTGCAGCCCGTTGCGAGCCTCTCCGGCGGCCAGTTGCTTCGCGCCGGTCTTGCCTGTGTGCTGGGCGGCGTGAGGCCGCCGCCTTTCCTGATCCTCGACGAGCCGACCAATCACCTGGATATCGAATCCATGGAAGCGGTCGAGGCCGGCTTGCGCGCCTATGACGGCGCGCTGCTGGTCGTCAGCCACGATGAGGCCTTCCTCGAGGCCATCGCGATCACGCGCAGACTGGATCTCGCGTCGTGGAGGTGACGCGGAGAGCGGAGCAATTGCCATTGCGCAATCAATGTTCGAACGGCGAAGATTGATCAGGAAAGTGAACAGCCGAGCACGCGTCGCCTTGGGGTAGGTCGTAAGGCGCGGTGCTCGGCTGTCAGGCCGCGCGGCGGTGCGGCCATCCCGCCAGCCTCGCTTGTCCCCAAGCGCGAGGCCGTCGGAGCTGAATCTGGTCTGTTGCTAAATCCGCGCCGTCGAATGAAGCGCGTTTCTCCAAAGGGCAAATGCGACGAAGCCAGCGAGCAACAAAAAGCCGCCACCGGCCGCGATCAAGACATGCGCGAGCGTCATCTTGGAACATCCCAATTGAAAGGCTTCATGCGGAGCGATATGCGCCGCAACCTGGCAATCAAAAGCACTTCAAAATTGATTTGCCCCGCCGGCCGCCGCCGGACAGCCCGAAAGGTGGCTGGCACTGCGCTCTGCCCACCCTTCGATTTCAGAGCGGTTGTCCAGCCACTCGGCTGTTGCCGCTCATCGTGCGGTTCGTCACACCGCTCAACTGTCACGAGGATAATCGATAAAACTTTATCGACAATCGAAAGGAAAAATTAAGGTTACCGGCGCGACCGCGCGAGGTTCGACCTCGCTGCCGACACCCGGTGATGATGGATGGGATTGTCGGGGTCAACCTTCGGCGAGGGTCGATCGCCCCCGACGCGACCGCGGCTCCCACCAAAATATCGAAAACAACCCCATGCAAAGGAGCCGGCGGCCGCCGCTCCCGGCCTGCGTGGCGGTCAATTGGAGCAACATCCTCCGGACGAAAATTCGCAGGGCATGTCACGTTTCGACGCGCTGTCTTGTCTTGGCTTCTGCAAGGGCAGCAGCAGAGGACAGCATGCACACACTCGGAACCGGCGGTGGTCGCACCCTGATCGCAATCGTCTATCATAGCGCCTACGGTCATACCCGGCGGCAGGCGGAGGCCGTCAGGTCCGGCGTCCAGGATATCGATGGCGCAGAGGCGCTTCTGGTGCCCGTCGAGAACGTGGAACAGAACTGGGATCGGCTGATGGATGCGGAAGCGCTGATCTTCGGCACGCCCACTTACATGGGCGCCGCCTCCGCGGCCTTCAAAGCCTTTCAGGAAGCAACTTCACGCGCGGTGATGTCCAAAGGCTATCGCTGGAAAGACAAGCTCGCGGCAGGCTTCACCAATTCGGGGGCACACGCCGGCGACAAGCTGTCCACATTGATCCAGCTTGCATTGTTCGCCGCGCAGCATGGGATGCATTGGGTCAATCTCGATCTGCCCCCAGGGAACAACTCCGCATCGGGATCGGAAGCCGATCCGAACAGGCTGGGATTTTGGCTGGGAGCCGGCGCGCAATCGAACACCGCGAGGGTGCGGACACCGCGCCGCCGGGATCCGATCTCGCAACCGCCGGTCACCTGGGAAAGCGGGTCGCGAAAACCGCGCTTTAGTTCGTGCGCGGCCGTGACGCGGCCACGGCGACCGTTCGGGCAGCGTCATGAACGATGCAGCCGAAGCGTCGGCGGCCGAAATCTTCGCCGAGCTGCGTCCGCGCCTGATCCGGCTAGCCTATCGGATGCTGGGCTCGGTCGCGGACGCGGAGGATGTCGTGCACGACGCCTGGCTGCGCTGGCTCGCGTCTATTCTCGGCATGACGGATCCAGCCGATCATCAACTTTGGTCGTCATCACCGAACCGTCCGCGTCGAACAGGCCAACCGCTCCGCACGGTGAAGTCGAAACGTCGAAATCGAGCGGACCGCAAGTAATCATGCAATAGTCGTAAGCCGAACGTTGATCGTTTCCCATTAGAAACTGATAGTGAATCTGCATAAAATCGAATCGATGACGTCTGAAGCGGATTGGACTTATCATTGAATGTATTTGGACGCGCCGAATCCTTGGGTGGCCACCTGAATGGTCTCGACTGACACGTTTCAGAGTGACGGGGTCGAAGCGATAGAAGCTGATTGCGTCATCTCGAGCCTGGTATTCGACCCAGCCTATCGCAGACGTTCCGGCCACAAGTTGCGCCGCTTTCCGTATTTGGCCGCCCATCGGATGCAGCGCGAATTTAGGAATGGTAGCGCCCACCGTGAGAACGCATAGTTTGGGTCCACACGTTTCGAGCGGAGGATCCGATGTCAGCGCGCGCGCCACCGCCGCAATTGTGAGCGCTGCGCCGAGGGAGTGGCCAACAATCAGAACTTCATCAACTTCTGCGGCCCGAACCGTTCTTGATATCAGGTTCGCAAAAGCGCCGAGCCGCTCGTCAAGTTTGTTCTTCTGCCCGTAAAGAAATTGGTGGGAGAAAATGGCATCATCGAGAATGTGATTTATCCTACGCTTTGGTCCGATCCAGAGCATCGCGCCGACGAAGATGGCAAGCGACAAAGAAAGTCCAAGCAGTAATTCGATCCAAAATGTAGCGTGTATGAGCCTGATCACCAGATATGACAGCCCGAGGCTGCAAAATGCGATCAATAGCAAGCAGCAATATGGAAAGATGAAAAAGACAGCGTACTTCCAGCTCGCGATCGCATATCTAAATATTGTTCCCGTCACGATGAAGTCGAATAGCGCTTTCAAGGATTGAACGAGACGAGACACGAAGCCGGCTTTCGAATCGCACCGAATGAGATCATCCCAGCGGAGTATTTCGAAGGTGACGTGAGTTTTCCAGTTTGGCCCCCATGCTTCCAGGCTGCATGAAGCACTAATTGCAGACGTGTTCGATATCTCCGACAGCCGTGAAGAAGCGCCCCAAATCTTTTGGAAGCTCGAGAGCGAGCGCCGCAAGCGCTCGACCTGCTCTTCGGGGGTGATTGGATCGTAACCACCAATGTGAAAGACGTGCCGTCGTCGAATCATCCAGCAGCTCGAATTCTGTAAAGATATTGATCGGCGCTCATTCTGTAAGACGGAAATGCATGGACACTTTGGCGCTACTCCTCGTTGACCGCAGCCCTTGGCGAACCTGACATGGATGATGCGGATCTCGGCTTGTAAAATTACCACTTCGTCCGCGGGGTGGCACTCGTTGAGTTTGGCTTTGAGCAAAAAAGCGCAGGGCGCCGGAGTCACTGACAGTAGAGGGTCCTGACGGTCGCGGCACGATCGCTTTCTTCGTGTGGCAAATCCGCGACAGCGAGCCAATTGCGCGCCTCAACGCGTTTTTCGAAGCCGTTCAGGATTGTCACGATTCGTAAGTCTGATTTAATGCGTCTCGACCTGAGGTGGCGGGGATTCTGACAATGGAGAGATTGCGTTGCAGCACGGCGCTGATTTGCGCCGGCTTGACGATTCTTTTGGCAAGCAGTCTGCTTTTGAACAATGGGGCTCAGGCGAAGCCCGGAACGGCGGTGGCGCTTAGATCGACAAATTCGCCCGCTCGACTGCACTCTTCTGCGGCGCACGTTTATTTATTCCGCGGATTGTTGAACGTCTTTTCTTTGGGCATGGACGACCTTGCCGCTCAGTTGCAAGCGGCTGGCGTTGTCGCGGCTGTCGCAAATCACACTCAATGGAGAAGCGTCGCCGACGAAATCATCGTAAGATATAGGGCAGGCCAGCGCGGGCCTATCATACTGGTGGGGCACTCTCTTGGTGCAGATGCCGTGATGTCGATGGCAGAGCACCTTGGCCAAATGGGCGTGCCGGTTGCTTTGGTCGTCCCATTCGACGGAACATCGTCGCATATGGCATCGGCCAACGTAGGGCGCGTTCTAAATCTGTACAAAAATGAAGGCGTTAGAATAGGTCGCGGACCCGGCTTCCGCGGCGAGCTGACGAATTTCTATGTTCGTAATGCAAACGTCACTCACTTCAACATCGATAAAGACACGGCGTTGCATAGCATGGTTCTACGAAAGATCAGGGCAATCGGATCGGCTGTCGCGCGCCCACGAAGAAATCAGAGTCCTTCGAACCCGGTTTCATCTGCAGCCCGAGCTTCGACCAACTCTTAGCATACCGTCCAAAAGGACAGTTTGAAGTTGGCGTTGACGCAAGATGTGAGGCTTTAGATTAGGTCCCTGCAGGAGCCCGGTGTCGGTGTTGTTTTTGCTTAGCACTTTAGGCCGGGAGACAGTCAGTGACGCCATTTAGAAAACGCTCAGCCGCCATCGCCATTTGTTGCGTGGCGGCCGTGTGTGCAGCCTTCACAAAGCCGATTCATATCGTGGCAGTCGGCGCAAGCAACACCCAAGGCTGGTACGTTGGGAGGCAAGGCGCTTACCCGGCCAAGCTAGAAGCCCTGCTGAGAGAGAAGGGCGTCAATGCGACCGTCGCCAATGCCGGAGTTCCCTTTGACACCACCGCCGGCATGTTGAAGCGCATTGATAGCGACGTGCCAAAGGGAACCGACATCGTCATCTTGCAGCCTGGAGGCAACGATAGGCGCTTCCTTGTCACGAAGGAGCAGCGGGCGGCCAACATCGCGGCGATGGAGCGACGGCTCCGTGATCGCGCCATCAAAGTCATTTTGTACGACGAAGAGATTCCTCCGCAGTATTACGCTTTCGATCTTATTCACCTCACGGCTGCCGGGCATGCTTTCATAGCGTCGCAATTGCTCCCGCGAGTGTTGGAGATAGACCGGAGAGCCACCGTGCCTCCGCCGCGCGCGAGATAGAAAAAGCCTTGCCATGCCGGCATTGTGCTATCCGGTTCGATAGAGCGAACCGGGCGACGCATCCACCCAGGATCCACCTGTCGGACTGCCAACTAATCGGTGGAAACGACCCGCAAGCCCTGTATGATTGGTTCATGCCGGTCTGTGGACGTGCTTCTGTCAGATCTCAGACGCTCGCCAAGGATGCTACCCTTTCGATGATCGGCGAAGATGGCGCGCCAGCGAAACAAGCGCGTGGTCCATGATGACGCCCGGTATTGCCAAGTTCGTGTTCGTGATGATGGCGGTCGGTTGGTATCTCATCCGCTACAGACACGCGCGTCGTGCTCGCCGTGAAAAGGTCGCGAGAAGCGCCCGAGGCTCGCGCGAAAACACCCTGCTGCTGATATCGCTCACGGGTCTTGGCATTGTGCCGCTCGTCTACATCGCAACGGCCATGCCTCATTTCGCATCATACGCTTTCCGGCCAGCTCAAGCCTGGCTGGGTGTTTTCGTCGCGGTTGCGGCGCTGGTCATGTTCCGGCTGACCCACCGAGCTCTTGGTCGGAATTGGTCCTTAAGCCTCGACGTGCGGGAAAATCATCGCCTGATCACAGACGGTATTTATCGGACAGTTCGCCATCCTATGTATACCGCATTCTGGCTTTGGGCTGCTGCTCAGGCATTGCTCCTTCCGAACTGGGTGGCCGGTTTCGCAGGCCTGATCGGATTTGGAACCTTGTTTTTCGGGCGAGTTGCCCGAGAAGAGCAGATGATGCTGGAAGCCTTCGGCGACGAGTATCGCGAATATATGGCCCGGACCGGA
Organism: Bradyrhizobium sp. USDA 4504; assembly: GCF_054063995.1. NCBI lineage: Bacteria > Pseudomonadati > Pseudomonadota > Alphaproteobacteria > Hyphomicrobiales > Nitrobacteraceae > Bradyrhizobium > Bradyrhizobium sp. USDA 4504. The sequence goes on from NZ_JBSSGV010000001.1 coordinate 6,951,892, forward strand.
CGCCTTTTACCGAGGCTGTTCCGAGCCGGCCACAAGAGACTCCTCTCGCCGAACTCACGTCCGGATACTCACACAAAGCAATAATGCCGTGCCGTTTTTGTCACACTCGGCAAGGAAATGACCGCGCAAGCGCCAGCTTTGCTACAGCGTTAATTACGCCATGGCCTTTAGAGGGTAGGCTGTTCATGTTCACGCTACCCATCTCGGAGATCACGATGTTGAAGTTCCTGGTTGCTGGAGTTGCGACGTTTGGTTTTGTGGCTGCCGCCAGCGCGGCAGATCTTCCTCATCCGCAGCCGGTTACTGCTACGGCTCCGGTTGGCAAGATGCCGATCGGCAAGTATCCGGTTGGCAAGTACCCCGTCGGCAAGTACCCGGTTGGAAAAGCTCCTGCTCCGATCGTGACGAAGGGTTAGCTCGAGGATCGCTCAGTCAGCGCACGCTTTAGTTTTGCTGAAGGCGCTGCTTGGGGCCGACTACCCTTGTGAGGGCTTGAACGTGCCAGAATCCAATCGGACACGGGGCGGCTTGTGGCTGCTTGCCGGAATTGGTGTCATTGTGGCTTCCGTGACTTTGGGAGCCGGCATCGGTCATGCGCAGCAATTGGCTGCGCAAACGGATCAAGCGCCGCTGCGGCAGGACAAGCCGCGTAAGCCGTCGACGAGGTCGGTTGTGGCAACGGCCGTCGCGGGTTCAAGCGGTCCCGCTTCCGGAGCAGCCGCGAAGCCGGTTCGAAGGTCCTCGGCCAAAGGGCCGTACTACGTCGACTTTCGTGCCCGCACGGCGGCTTCTTATGGGCATGCGTTTGTTTGGTACGGCAAGACAAGCGAGAAGCAGGTCGAAGTCGCCGGGCTGCACCCGGCGGGCGATGTCCTGCCTTATGTGCTCGGACATCTTACTTGGGTGCCCTCCGAGACCGGAGCGAGCTACGGCGACCTTGACGAGCAGTATCTGACGGCCAGCTATCGCGTGTACTTGAGCGAGGCCGACGCGAAGAAGGTCTTTGCGTACATCAAGCACCTCCAGGCGACCTCGCCTGTTTGGAATGCGGAAACGACCAATTGCACGGCCTTTATTGGTCGCATCGCCAACTTCATGGGCCTGAAGGCGCCATTCCATTTGTTGAAGCCTGAGGAATACGTAAATCAGTTGAGAGAGTTGAACGGCGGGCGCCAAACGGCGCAGTTGGCTGATTCGGATCGCTAGTTTTCCCGCTAAGGCTGTTCGAAATACCGGGAGGTCGAGGCTGTAGCGGATCGCGGCTGCCGCAAAGGTCCGGTTGCGCAAGGCAAGCGCCGCCTCGGTGGCGTAGCCCTGTCCGTCATAGAGCAGCCAGCCAAGCTCCTGCTCCGGAAACAGCGGCCCATGGTTGATGCCGACCTGGCCGACGCACTGCTTCGAAGCCGTGACCTCAATCATCAACGCGCCATGACCGAACAAGCGCCAGCACGCTAGGTCGTGGCAAAACATCCCCCACGCCGCGCGCACATCGATCGAGCCGCCCATTCCGGCCGATCGGAGCGAAGCCAGGAACGCCTGATCGGCGGGGAACTCGTCAATCGCCTGCGGACGGCTCTGCCTGCATCGCAAGCGCATCAACCTCTCCACCGTGCTGGCTGGACAAAAAACTCGGCATCAAGGAGGTCGACGACGGCATTTGGCTCGTCAGCTTCATGCACTATGATTTGGGATACTTCGACCTGGAGCAGAAAACCCTGCAACCCCTCGACAACCCGTTCGGCACGAGGCTGTCACCCATGTCTTAGGTACGACCTGTTACCCATGTCTCCGGGCTGGACAAGGCGAAGGGTGGCGGAGAGGGAGGGATTCGAACCCCCGATAGGCTTGCACCTATGCCGCATTTCGAGTGCGGTGCATTCAACCACTCTGCCACCTCTCCGATGGCCCGGGTGATTTGCGCCACCCGCGGTCGGGGCGTGTTCTAGGCGAGGATGGCGGGCCAGACAAGGCGCTGCAATAATATTTCCGTCACCCGTGCCTCGCGCCACCAAAGCACCAGGACGGCCGGAGAAAGCGCGCGGAAACAAAGCGCTAGCAGAACGGTTCTGGCTCGATCGGCGCGCGAGCGAACCAGCCGGAGCAGGAGCGGGCCATGGAGCATGTGACGATTCGAGCCAATGGCGCGGCGTTCCACGTCGCGCGGACCGGGACGGGCAAGCCGCTGCTGCTGTTGCACGGCTGGCCGGAGTTCTGGCTGACCTGGAAGCCTGTCATGGCGCGCCTCGCCGGCCGCTACACCCTGATCGCCCCCGACCTGCGCGGCTTCGGCGACAGCGACAAGGCCGAAGGCCCCTATGGCCCCGATCAGCATACCGACGACATGCTGGCGCTGCTGGACGCGCTCGGGATCGACAAGGCCGGCGTGGTTGGCCACGACGTCGGTGGCGCCGTGATGCAGCCCCTCGCCCGCAAGGCGCCCGAGCGCATCGCCGGATTGTTTTTCTTCGATTTCGTCTATCCCGGCATCGGGCCGCGGATGGCCGCGCCCGACCGGCTGAACCACATCTGGTACCAGTCGTTCCACCAGATGGAGATGGCGCCGGCGCTGGTCGGCGCCAACAGAGACAGCTGCCGCACCTATATCGGCCATTTCCTGCACAACTGGTCGCACCGCAAGGCTGCGTTCGACGACGTGATCGAGGACTTCGCCGACAACTTCTTCAAGCCCGGCAATCTCGCCGGCGGCTTTGCGCATTATCGCGCGTCGCATGCGGCGCGCGTGAAGATGATGCAGGGCGAAGCCCCGGCGCTGCCGCCGATCACTGTTCCGACCTGCATTCGCTGGGCCGAGCACGATCCGCTGTTTCCCTATGCCTGGACCGACCGATTAGGCGAGACCTTCTCCAATCTGGACCTTGGGATGTTTCCCGATGTCGGGCATTTCCCGCATCGCGAGGACCCCGACCGCGCGGCCGCCGAGATCGCCGGCTTCTTCGGGCGGATCAATTGGAAGTAGAAGTGGTGGGACCGCCAGGACGCGACAAAAACTGGCGGTCCCGTGCCGCTTCTTAATATTGCTGGCCGGGAAGTGCGGCTTCGCCGGTCGGCGGGAGCGACACGGTCCACGGTAGCGACCGACGTCGAAACGGCAACGCGAACCCGATCTTAACCTAACCGATCAACCTTACCGTGCGTAATCCGCGGCCGCTGGATCTGCGGATGGAGGTGCCCCGGATTTCGCGGAGCCTGTCATCGGGCGCGCATTCGCGCGACCCGTTGGCTGCATCCGGGCTACGCATGCTTACCTCCCCTTGAAAAGGGGAGGTCGCTTTGCTCGCCAGAGCAAAGCGGGTGGAGATCTGCTCTCTCCGCAAACAGCATCGCCTGCGGCCGACCCCCATCCCGACCTTCCCCCTTTCAGGGGGAAGGAGAAGGCAGACCGTAGCCCGGATGGAGCGCGCACGATCGCTGCAGCCCGCACGGCTCAGGCGTCGGCTTTCCTGGCTTTTTTGGCCTTTTTCTCGCTCTTTTCGCTCTCGTCATCCTTGTCTTTCTTCTCGGCCTTCTTGTCGTCCTTGCCGTTCTCCCGCTTGCGATTGGTGTAGCGGGCATTGCCAAGCCCGGTTCCGATCGTCAGCACGCCCCAGCGCGCGACATCCTGCATGAACGGGACCTCGGCCAGCCCCTGCACCACGCCGTCATTGTGCATCACGACCGCGGTGTCATGATCGCCGATCTGCGGGATCGCCTCGACCAGGCTCGCCGGCAAGTTGAATTTGCTGCTCTCCCAATTGCCGGGCAGGTTCTGCGCGCCCTTTTCGATCGATCCGTCCTCATTGATGACGCCGGGACAGGCGATGCCGATGAACGGCGCGAGCTTGAGATTCTCCTTCTCGGCGGCGGCAATCAACTCCTTCAGCATCTTCACCAGCCGCTTCACCGCGCCCTCGCGCGTCGGCTCGTCATCGGCGTGGCGCCACAGCTCCGATTTCCAGACCGCCGCCTTGGAGAGATCGGGCGCCTTCTTCCAGCGCGACTCGACCACGCCGCAGCGGATATTGGTGCCGCCGATGTCAACGGCGAGGACGCCGTCATGGGCCTCGAAAATCCACGATGGCGCCAGATGCAGCGTGCCGATCAGGCCGGCATCGTCGGGGTGAAAGCGGATCGGCAGCAAATCGACCTTGAAATCCTCCGACTTCAGGATGATCTCGGTGCGTGCGATGGCGAGTTCGCCGAGCCTGGAGTCGCGGAAGCCGCCGCCGACCACGATGCGCTCGGTCTTGGCCCAGGCCTTGGTGTTGAGGAAGCGCCGCGTCACATGGGCGAGCTCCTGCGCAAACTCCTCGATGGCGCTGTGCACGACCGCCGAGGCCTCGGTGTCGTCGCCGACCAACAGCTCATCGAGCTTCTTCTTGCTGATCTTGTCCGACGGCTCGTCGCCGAACGGATCCTCGTCCGATTTGCGCAGCGGCTTGCGCCAGCGGTCGAGGATCTTGCGGAACGCGCCCTTCGAGGCGCGATCGCCGAGAAAGCCCTCGTCGTCCTTCAGCTCGATGTTGAAGCTGTCGATGTCGACAGACGGCAACCGCGCGGCACCGTGGTGCGCGATGCCCGTGGTCAATCCAGCGTCTTCGGCCATTTGCCCGTGCCTGCCCGCTTGAGGGTCCCAGAACTATTTCTTGAGCATGATCTTTTCGGAAAACCGCTTCACACTTTTCCGGATCATGCTGTAACGGCCGGGAACTCAAATGGTTGCGTCCCGCGCTGCGCCGTCTGGCCAGGCGCGGGACGCAATTTTCGCAGGGGCGTCAGGCGGCCTTCAGCCCGTAGCGCGCCGCAGGCGTGCTGCGCGACAGGTTCGGCATCAGCTTCTGGCGGGCCGCCTCATAGGCCTGCCAATCGGCAGCCTCCGGCAGCGACGGCACGGTGATGACTTCGCCCTGGTCGAGACCGGCGAGCGCGGCGTCGACCATGTCCTCGGCCTTCATCACGATCTCGCCGGGCAGATGCTCGACCGGCGTACCGGCCACGCCCCAGAATTCGGTCGCGGTGGCGCCCGGCAACACCGCCTGGACCCGGATGTTCTTGTCCTTGAGCTCGTGCTGCAACGATTGCGTCAAGGCGAGGACGAAAGCCTTGCTGCCGCCGTAGACGCCGTTGAGCATCTCCGGCGCGACGCCGACCACCGAGGCGATGTTGACGATGGTGCCGCCGCCGCGCGCGACGAATCCCGGCACCGCCGCATAGGTCAGGCGCATCAGCGCGTCGACATTGAGCGCGATCAAGTCGCTCATCTTGTCGACATCGGACGCGAGCAGCGGCGCGGTCGCACCGACGCCCGCATTGTTCACCAGCACGCTGATGCCGGTATTGCTGCGCAGAATGGATTCGATCCGTGACACGTCGCCGCGCTTGCCGAGGTCGGCGGCAACGATCTCGATCGATCGGCCCGTCTCCGCCGACAGACGCCTGGCAAGCCCATCGAGGCGCTCGCGGTTGCGTGCGACGAGGATCAGATCGTAGCCACGCCGTGCGAGCCGGTCCGCGTAGATGGCACCGATTCCGGACGACGCACCGGTAACGAGCGCCGTTCCTTTGGCTGACTTGGTCATGTTGGTCTCCTGTTTGACCCGAACGGCCGGTTTTGGCCGCTGTTCAGGTTCTACAGGCCCCCTTGCATGTCTCAAATGTCATATATACACCTTTTTAGGACACGTATCGTGGCTGGAGGGTTCCATGCAGGAGATCGGCTTCGTCGTCTTCCCGGGATTCCAGGTGATGGGCTTCACCGCCATCACCGCCTTCGAGATCGCCAATCTGGTGGCGGGTGAAAATTTCTACCGGGTCACACTGCTGTCCGAGAATGGCGGCCCGGTGCGGTCATCCGCGGGCTTCAATGTCGAGACCGAAGCGTTCAGCGCGCGCAGCTTCGACACGCTGTTCGTCGGCGCGGGCACCGAGCTGCATCCAGCGTCACCGAAGCTGACCGACTATGTTCGCCGCGCCCTGACGGCGTCACAGCGCATCGCCGCGCCCTGCGTCGGCGCCTTCTCGCTCGCCGAAGCCGGCCTGCTCGACGGCCGGCGCGTCTCCACGCATTGGCAATACGCCGCCGAGCTGCAGGCGCGCTTTCCCAAGCTGAAAGTCGAGCAGGACCGCATCTACATCGTCGACGGGCCGATCTGGACCTCGGCCGGCATGACCGCGACGATCGATCTGGCGCTGGCGATGGTCGAGCATGACCTCGGCGTCGAGGTCGCCCGTTCGGTGGCGCGCAAGCTCGTCGTCTATCACCGCCGCACCGGCGGACAGTCGCAGTTTTCGGCGCTGCTCGAGCTCGACCCGAAATCCGATCGTATCCAGAACGCGCTCAATTACGCCAAGGCGCATCTGCGCAACGAGCTCTCGGTCGAGGAGTTGGCCGCCGTCGCACGGCTCAGCCCGCGCCAGTTCAGCCGCGCCTTCCGTTCAGAGACCGGCCAGTCACCGGCCAAGGCGATCGAGCATCTTAGGGTCGAGGCGGCGCGCGAATTGATCGGTGACGGCCGCCATTCGATGGACGAAATTGCCGTAGAGACCGGCTTTGCCGACCGCGAACGGATGCGGCGGGCGTTCTTGCGGGTGCTGGGCCAGCCGCCCCAGACCATCCGACGCCACGCGAGGATCGCGGCCCAGGCGCAGGCTTGAGCCGCCAATCTCGGCCAAAACCATGCCAAACCCTTCATTTTTGGCCGGTTTTTGCCCTGCTTTACCTTGACTCTCGGTCGTTTGCGGCTATAAGTCCCCCCGTCCGGCGCGGGGATTTCTCGCGCCGATCGTTTTTGTGCGGACCATTTGGGAATTCATTCCCTTCGCACGAGACACGCAACCCATAGCGACTGAACAAAAAGCCGACCCGGGCGAATCGTCCGAGGCCGGGATCGAACACGAAGGAATCAAACGATGTTCGCAGTCATCAAAACCGGCGGCCGGCAATACCGTGTCGTTCCGAATGATGTACTCGAGATAGGCAAGATCGCCGGCGATGTCGGCACGATCGTGCAGCTTGGCGAAGTTCTGGTGCTCGGCGGTGACACGCCGGTGCTGGGAACGCCCACCGTCGCAGGCGCGTCCGTTGCAGCCGAAGTGCTGCAGCACAAGCGCGGCGCCAAGGTGATCGCGTTCAAGAAGCGTCGCCGCAAGAATTCACGCCGCAAGCGCGGCTATCGCGACGAGCTCACGGTGCTTCGCATCACCGAGATCCTCGCCGATAACGCCAAGCCGACCGTCGGCCCGCGGCCGAAGAAGGAAAAGGTCGCAGCGCCCGCCGATGGCGAGGATGCAGCGCCAAAGGCGGCCAAGAAGAAGGCGCCCGCAAAGGCGCCGGCCGCCAAGAAGGCTCCGGCCAAGAAGGCCGCGGCCAAGGCTTAAGAAGAAGTGATCGTCGCGCTTTCAGATGTGAAGCGTGACAAAACGTGAAATGATTCCGTCAAGGAATTGATCTAGAGATCAAAGCGAAGTCGGAGACGAGCCATGGCTCACAAAAAAGCAGGCGGTTCATCGCGCAACGGGCGTGATTCCAAGGGCAAGCGCCTTGGCATCAAGGCGTTCGGTGGCGAGCGCGTGATCCCCGGAAACATCATCGCGCGTCAGCGCGGCACCACCTGGCATCCTGGCCTTAATGTCGGCATGGGCACCGATCATACTCTCTTCGCCAAGGTCGAGGGTCATGTCGAGTTCCGTGCCAAAGCCAACGGCCGCACATTCGTATCGGTTATTCCGATGGCAGAGGCGGCCGAGTAGACGGTGGACACACATGAGTCCGCCGGGTCCTGTTGAACCGGCGGAGTCGCAAAGGGCTCCAAGGGGAGGCGGGATGACCGGCCTCCCCTTTTTGTTGCGCGCGTTCCACTTCGACCGCGCGTGACGTTCCAAGCGTTGCGTACCGATTTTTCGCATCACAGGAGCTCGACATGTTGCAGGACATCCCGACGCCGACCTTGCGCGAGGCAAGAGCTTGCGTCCTCGAGACAGAACGGCTGACATTGCGCAAGCCGACGCTCGCGGACGTAAAAGCAATCGCACGCCTCGCCAATGACCGCCGCATCGCGGAGAACACCCGCCGCCTGCCGCATCCCTATACCCAGGACGACGCCATCGACTTCGTGCGCGCGCTCGGCGCCGGCGGGCGCGAAACCGTTTTCCTGATCGAGAACAATCACACGCCGATCGGCATGGTCGGCATCGACTGGCGCGAGGAGACATCGGCCGAACTCGGCTACTGGCTCGGCGTCGACTATTGGGGCCAGGGCTTCGGCACCGAGGCTGCGCGCGCGGTGATCGATTACTTCTTCGAGGAGTTCGATCTCGACCAGCTGATCTCGGGCGCCCGCGTCGTCAATCCGTCGTCGCGCAATATCCTCGAGAAGTGCGGCTTCCAGTGGGGCGGCGTCGAGCTGCACCGCTTCGAGGCGCTGGGCTCCTCGAGCCCGGTCGACTGCTTCCGCCTGTCACGCGGTGTCTGGACGTCGCTGAAGCGCTGGAACAACTCGACCCGGCGGGAGAGCTGAGACTTTTGGCTTCACCCTCCCCTGGAGGGGGAGGGTCGTTGCTGAAGCGCAGCGGAAGGCGCAACGGGGTGGGGTGATCTCTCCACTCGGGCACCGTTGGATGAGGAGAGACCTTCACCCCACCCCGCCGCTCATTGCATTCGCGTCGACCCTCCCCCTCCAGGGGAGGGTAAACATCACGCCGGCGGATTCACCGCGGAGTCCGGGCGTCCAAGCTGTTGCTCGCGCACGAAGATGTAGAGGCCGGCCGCGATGATAATAGCGGCGCCGATGATCGTGGCCCAGGACGGCACGTCGCCGAACACCACGAAGCCGAAGATCACCGCCCAGACGATCATCGAATACTGGTACGGCACCACCACGCTCGCCGGCGCGAGCTTCAGCGAACGATTGACGCAAAGCAGCGCCGCGACCGAGATGATGCCGGCGGTGAAGAACAGCACGAGGCTGCCGGCTGACGGCGTCACCCAGCCGAACGGCGAGAGCACGAGGCCCAGGATGAAGGTGCCGCCGAATTGCGACGTCGCCAGCACGATATCGGGGGTCGCGCGCAGCGAGCGCGTGATCAGCATCAGCACTGCAAACGACAGGCTGCCGCCAAGCGCGATCATCGCCGGCCAGCTGATGGTCTGCGCCGACGGCCGAAGCGCGATCAACACCCCGCAGAAGCCGACCAGGATCGCGGTCCAGCGCCGCCAGCCGATATGCTCGCCGAGCACGAGGCCCGACATCGCGGTGACGAAGATCGGTCCGGCCAGATAGTAGGTGATGACGTCGGCGAGCGGCAGATAGACGGTCGCCAGGAAGAACGCCGCAACCTCCACCGTCGACAGCGTGACGCGCAGCAATTGCAGCCACGGGCGTTCCAGATGCAGAAAATCCGCGCGCCGCTGCCACACGATCGGCAGCAGCACGAGCAGCGCCGCACAGGCGCGCAGCCACAGCAATTGCCCGACCGAATAGGTGGCGACGATGAATTTGCCCATCGCATCGCCGAACGAGAACATGAAGATCGACAGCAGCATCAACCCGATGCCGGCGAGCCGCGCCGATCGGTCGTCGTAGGAGGACAGCTTTGCGAACAGGCTCATGAGCAGACTTGCGCTTTTGTTCCCGAGTCGTCCGGTTTTAAAGACGTGGATGCCCGGGACAAGCCCGGGCATGACGAATTGAACGGATTGCCGCACCTGCGCCGCTGCGATACCGGTAGCTGATCCCGGCAACAAAATGAGCAGGAAACGCCGCATGAGCGACTTCGACCCCACCCAGCATCGCATGGTCCCCGCGCAGCGCTGGTTCGAGGATTTCGTGCTCGGCGAGCGCTTCGTGATTCCGAGCCGGACCCAGACCTCGGCGGTGTTCGCGGCGTTCCAGACCGCCAGCGGCGACACCCATCCGATCCATTACGACGTCGAATATTGCCGCGCGCGCGGCATGCCTGATTTGCTCGCGCACGGCTTCCAGACCCTGGTGCACACCGCGCCCGGCGCGGGATTGTTCCCCTATGTCGTGGAGGAGTCGCTGATCGGCTTCCTCGAGCAATCGAGCAAGTTCCTGAAACCGGTCTATGCCGGCGATACCATCTACCCCGCGCTGGAGGTGATCGAGCTGTCGCCGGGCAAGACCACCGGCGTCGTGACGCTGCGCTCGACCGTGCACAACCAGCGCCGCGAGCTGGTGCTGGAGGGGATGCAGAAATTCCTGGTCCGGCGGCGGCCGAGTTAGCCGCAAGGGCCGTAAAAAGGCCCGAAAATTAAGGCTTTTCGCTGAAGTCAGGGCCTTTCCGGGTTGCCGCCGCGGCCACCCTGCCCTAACTAGTGAAAATCATGAAATTCCTCGATGAAGCCAAGGTCTATATTCGCTCGGGCGACGGCGGCAACGGCTGCGTCGCGTTCCGGCGCGAGAAGTTCATCGAGTTCGGCGGTCCCTCCGGCGGCAATGGCGGTCGCGGCGGTGACGTCATCATCGAGTCCGTCGACGGACTGAACACGCTGATCGATTACCGCTACCAGCAGCACTTCAAGGCACAGAAGGGCACCAATGGCATGGGCAAGGACCGCCATGGCGCCAACGGCAAGCCGATCGTGCTGAAAGTGCCGGTCGGCACCCAGGTGTTCGACGAGGACCGCGAGACCCTGCTGCACGACTTCACCGAACTCGGCGAGAAATTCGTGCTGGCTGAAGGCGGCAATGGCGGCTTCGGCAACGCGCATTTCAAATCCTCCACCAACCGCGCGCCGCGCAACGCCAATCCCGGCGCGCCCGGCGAAGAGCGCTGGATCTGGCTGCGGCTGAAGCTGATCGCCGATGCCGGGCTGGTCGGCCTGCCCAACGCCGGCAAATCGACCTTCTTGTCGGTGGTCAGCGCGGCACGGCCGAAGATCGCCGACTATCCCTTCACCACGCTGCATCCGCAGCTTGGCGTGGTGAATTTCGGCGGCCGCGAATTCGTGCTCGCCGACATCCCCGGCCTGATCGAGGGCGCGCATGAAGGCGCCGGGCTCGGCGACCGCTTCCTCGGTCACGTCGAGCGCTGCCGCGTGCTGCTGCATCTGGTCGACGCGACCTGCGAGCATGCCGGCAAGGCCTACAAGACGGTGCGCACCGAGCTCGAAGCCTATGAGGGCCATCTCGCCGACAAGATCGAGATCGTCGCGCTCAACAAGATCGACGCCGTCGCGCCCGACGAACTGAAGAAGCAGAAGGACCGCCTCAAGCGGGCGGCGAAGAAGACGCCGCTGTTGCTGTCAGGCGCGACCGGCGAAGGCGTGCAGGATGCGCTGCGCGCGCTGGTCGAGGTGATCGGCGAGGCGCCGGTGTCCAACAAGGCCAAGGGTGGCCAGGCGGAGCCGTGGGCGACGCCGGTGCCGCAGGGTTGAACGGCACAAGCCGCGCAACGCCTGGACTTCCCAAGCCACATTGTGGCGTCTATTGCTTCCACCTTCCTGCCAGACCGAATCCATGAAACGCCCCGCGCTCAAGAACTTTCGCCGCATCGTCGTCAAGGTCGGCTCATCGCTGCTGGTCGACTCGCAGGCCGGCGAAGTGCGCGCGTCCTGGCTCGCCGCGCTGGTCGAGGACATCGCAAAGCTGCACAAACGAGGCTGCGAGGTCATGGTGGTGTCGTCGGGCTCGATCGCGCTCGGCCGCAGCCGCCTGAAGCTGCCGCGCGGCCCGCTGAAGCTCGAAGAGAGCCAGGCTGCCGCAGCGGTCGGCCAGATCGCGCTGGCGCGAATCTGGTCGGAGGTGCTCGGCCATCACGGCATCGGCGCCGGGCAGATTCTGGTGACGCTGCAGGACACCGAAGAGCGCCGCCGCTATCTCAACGCGCGCTCGACGATCGCAAAGCTGCTGGAATGGGGCGCGGTGCCCGTGATCAACGAGAATGACACGGTCGCGACCACCGAGATCCGCTATGGCGACAATGATCGCCTCGCCGCCCGCGTCGCCACCATGGCGAGCGCGGATCTTCTGATCCTGCTGTCCGATATCGACGGCCTCTACACCGCGCCGCCCGCGCTCGATCCCGACGCCAAGCTGATCCCGGTGGTCGAAAGCATCACCTCGGAGATCGAGGGGATGGCCGGCTCGGCCGGGTCCGAATTGTCGCGCGGCGGCATGACCACCAAGATCGAGGCCGCGAAGATCGCGACCACGGCCGGCACCCACATGCTGATCGCCTCCGGCAAGATCGAGCATCCGCTCGCTGCGATCGCCGACGGCGGCCGCTGCACCTGGTTCCTGACCCCCGCCAATCCCGTCACCGCGCGCAAACGCTGGATCGCGGGCTCACTCGAGCCAAAGGGCACCTTGACCATCGATGCCGGCGCGGTCGCGGCGCTGCGCGCCGGCAAGAGCCTGTTGCCGGCTGGCGTGATCCGGGTCGACGGCCAGTTCGCCCGCGGCGATGCCGTGGTGGTGCGCGGCCCCGACACCCACGAGATCGGCCGCGGCCTGGTCGCATACGACGCCGAGAACGCCGAGAAGATCATGGGCCGCTCCTCGCCCGACGTGATGACCATTCTGGGCATCAGCGGCCGGTCCGAGATGATCCATCGCGACGACCTCGTGATCGGCCCGGCCGGGGCGATCCCGCCCAAATAAGCCACTGGATAGGCCATTGGCCGAGCGGGGCGGCCTGCCGCCCACCTGCCATGCCGGTTCCGCGCCTCGCCACCCTTCAATTGCCATGCTAGAACATGGCCTTAGTCCAAAGCTGGTAGTTTCATGAGCGCCCCCCTGAAGGCGATCGACGGCAACGCCGATCTTACTGCCCTGATGACCGACCTCGCCGCCAAGGCGCGCGCCGCGGCGCGCGTGCTGGCGCTGGCGCCGCCGGAGCAGAAGGACCGGGCGCTCGCCGCGATCGAGCGCGCGATCCGCGCCGACGCGCCGGCCATCCTCTCCGCCAATGCCGAGGATGTCGCCGAGGCGCGCGCGAGCGGCATGACCTCCGCCTTCGTCGACCGCCTGACGCTGACCCAGGCGCGCGTTGCCGGCATGGCCGATGGCGTTGCGACCGTGCGTGAGATCATCGATCCGGTCGGCGCCGTCACCGAAAGCTGGCAGCGGCCGAACGGCATGACCATCGAACGCGTCCGCGTGCCGCTCGGCGTCATCGGCGTGATCTTCGAGAGCCGGCCCAATGTCGCCGCCGACGCCGGTGTGCTGTGCCTGAAGTCCGGCAACGCCGTGATCCTGCGCGGCGGCTCGGACAGTTTCCGCTCCTGCCGCGCGATCCATGCCTGCCTGGTGCAGGGCCTGCGTGAGGCCGGCCTGCCCGAGGCCGCGATTACCCTGGTGCCGACCCGTGACCGCGCGGCAGTCGGCCTGATGCTGACGGGATTGAACGGCGGCATCGATGTGATCGTGCCGCGCGGCGGCAAGAGCCTGGTCGCACGTGTCGAGGCGGAGGCGCGCGTTCCGGTGTTCGCGCATCTCGAGGGCGTCAACCACATTTACGTCGACGCCAGCGCCAGGCTCGATATGGCCAAGGCGGTCGTGCTGAACGCCAAGATGCGCCGTCCCGGCGTCTGCGGCGCCGTCGAGACCCTGCTGGTCGATCGCACCGCTGCCGCGACGCAGCTGAAACCGCTGGTCGAGCTGTTGATCGATGCCGGTTGCGAGGTGCGCGGCGACGACGCCGTGCAGGGCGTCGATGCCAGGGTGAAGCCCGCATCCGACGAGGACTGGGACACCGAATACGAGGACGCGATCATCTCGGCGAGGATCGTCGACGGTCTCGATGAAGCGATTACGCATATTCAAAATCACGGCTCGCATCACACCGATGCGATCGTGACGGAGGATGCCGCTGCCGCGCAAAGGTTTCTCAACGAAGTCGATTCGGCGATCGTGCTGCACAACGCCTCGACCCAGTTCGCCGACGGCGGCGAGTTCGGCTTCGGCGCTGAGATCGGAATTGCTACCGGCAAATTCCACGCCCGCGGGCCTGTTGGCGCCGAGCAGCTGACGAGCTTCAAGTACCGCGTCCACGGCACCGGGCAGACGCGGCCGTGATCATTGTCGCACGCGCACGGTAAGCCATTGCAGCAAGCATCGAGCGTGTCGTTATCCGCAGCCCAGGCGCTTCCGTTCTATACCAACGGCATGCGCATCGGGCTGCTTGGCGGCTCGTTCAATCCGCCGCACGCCGCGCATCGCGCCATCAGCCTGTTTGCGCTCAAGCGCCTGCAGCTCGACCGCGTGTGGTGGCTGCTGACGCCGGGCAACCCGCTGAAGAACCATGACGGCCTGCATGCGCTTGCCGAGCGCGCCGAGGCCGCGCGCCGCGTTGCCGATGATCCGCGCATCGACATCAGCTGTCTCGAAGCTGTCATTGGCGTCAGCTACACTGTGGACACGATCATCCACTTGCGCCGCCGTGTCTCCGGCGTGCACTTCGTCTGGATCATGGGCGCTGACAATCTCGCGCAATTTCATCGCTGGAAAGATTGGCGGCGCATCGCGTCCGATGTGCCGATTGCCGTGATCGACCGTCCGCCCCAAAGCTTCCGCGCCCTTGCCGCACCGGCGGCGCAGGCGCTCGCGCGCTATCGCATGCCCGAAAATCAGGCGACACGGCTGGCCGACCAGCAGGCGCCGGCCTGGGTGTTCCTGACAGGAATGAAATCCAATTTGTCTTCGACCGGACTTCGGAACCCGGACGGGAGCTGGAGAACGGCATGAAGCGCAAAAGGGTTACTGGAATATTGAAACCATTAACCCCACATGCGTAGTATGGCGCGTGGGGCCGAGGATTCGGCACCCGCGATACAGTGAAAGGAATGGTCCCTGGCCACATCTGTATTGTCAAAGTCTGTTTTACCCAAGGTTCCAAAGACTGCGCGTAAAACATCGACGAAAACCGCGGCCTTGCAGGCGCAACCGGACGCCGACAAACCGGATGCCAACAAGACGCTGAGCCTGATCCTCTCCCGCCTCGAGGACATGAAGGCGGAAGAGACGGTCACCATCGACCTTCGGGGCAAATCCGCATATTCCGACTACATGATCGTCACCACCGGCCGGGTTAACCGGCACGTTGGCGCGATCGCGGAAAATGTGACGAAGAGCCTCAAGGAGAACGGGGTCAAGAACATCCATGTCGAGGGCTTGCCCAATTGCGACTGGGTGCTGATCGATTCCGGCGAGGTGATCGTGCACGTGTTCAGGCCTGAGGTGCGCGAGTTCTACAACCTCGAGCGGTTGTGGACTCAGAACCCGGCGGTCGCGGCGGTCTAAGGGGGTTCGAAGCCGATGCGAATCGGCTGCAGCGCAGCTAGTCTGCGTTGATGCGCCTTGTCGTGATCTGCATCGGCCGTCTGAAACAGGGCCCTGAACGGGAGCTCGCCGAGCGTTACCGCGAGCGCTTCGAGGATATCGGCCGCAAGCTCGGGTTTCGCGGCCTCGACATCCACGAGATCGCGGAAAGCCGCGCGCGCGACACCGCCGCGCGCATTGCCGAGGAGGCTGCGGCGATCTCCGCATTGCTGCCTGAGAAGCACGCGCTGGTCGCCCTCGACGAACGCGGCAAGAGCATCGACAGTGCGACCTTTGCCCGGCAGCTCGGCCGCTGGCGCGACGAGGGAACAGCACATACTGTCTTCGTGATCGGCGGCGCAGACGGACTTTCGCCTGAATTGCAGCGCAAGGCTTTGTTGCGAATTGCATTCGGCTCCGCGACCTGGCCGCATCAAATGGTCCGCGTCATGCTTCTGGAACAGATTTATCGCGCCGCAACCATTTTGGCCGGCCACCCCTATCATCGCGCGTAAGGCGTGGTGACGGACAGTCGAAACCACTGAACTCACGCGAATGCAGCACAAGCGGGACACAGCTTCGTATTCGGCTTCGCATGCCGGCACCGCGCGCCGCCGCCGGCTGCCGGCATCGCTGCCGCTGTCGATCGCGATGTTCGCCGCCTATCCGCTGGCCGCGGCGCACGCGCAAGCGACACCACCAGCGCAGCAATCTGCGCCGCCGGCGCAGCAGGCCGCAACCGCGGAGCCGTCGCCCGATGAGATCAAGCAGCGCGAACAGGAACTCGAGGCCGCGCGCGAGCAGCAGCGCAAGGCGACCGAGCTGCAGGAGAAGCTGAAGGCCGACATCGCCGCGATCGGCCAGGACCGCAGCAAGCTCAATCAGCAGCTGATCGATATTGCCGGCCAGGTCCGCGGCGTCGAGACGCGGATCGCTGACGCCGAGGCACGCCTGCAGCCGCTCGACGGCCGTGAGCGCGAAATCCGCGCCTCGCTCGATTCACGCCGCTCCGAGGTGATCGAGGTGCTGGCCGCGCTGCAGCGCGCCGGGCGACGCACGCCGCCGGCGCTGCTGGTGCGGCCCGAGGACGCGCTGCAATCGCTGCGCACCGCAATGCTGCTCGGCGCCGTGGTGCCGGAGTTGCGCGTCCGCGCCGAGAAGCTTGCGGCCGATCTCGGCGAGCTGGTGGCGCTGCGCAAGACCATCTCGACCGAGCGCGACGCGCTGGCGGCCGACCGCGACAAGCTGAAGGAAGACCAGACCCGGCTGGCGGCGCTGGTCGACGAACGGCAACGGCAGCAGAGCGCGGCCGAAAAGGACATGGAGGCCGAAGGCGCCCGTGCCATCGCGCTGTCGAAGCAGGCCGACAATCTGCAGACCCTGATCGCCAAGATGGAGCAGGATCTCAAGAGCGCGGCCAAGGCCGCCGCCACCGCCAGCCTCCAGGGAGCGCCGGCGACGGTTAACGGCAAGCCGAATCTGGGGGCGCTCAAGGACCCGGCCCGCATGAGCCCGGCGGTCGCTTTCGCCTCGGCCAAGGGCCTGTTCTCCTATCCCGTGAATGGCACCAAGATTCGCGAATTTGGCGGTTCCGACGGCGCGGGGGGCGTACAAAAAGGCATTTCTTTGGCAGCCAAGCCGGGCGCGCAGGTCACAACCCCGTGTGACGGCTGGGTTGTTTACGCTGGTCCTTTCCGTAGCTATGGACAACTCTTGATCCTCAATGCCGGGGGCGGGTATCATGTCCTGATCGCCGGGATGGAGCGTATTTCGGTAAACATCGGCCAGTTTGTACTTACGGGGGAGCCGGTTGCGACCATGGGGTCGACGTCCCAAGTTGCATCCATTCTCGCGACAAATGCGAGCCAGCCAGTGCTCTATGTTGAGTTCCGGAAAGACGGCACTCCAATCGATCCAGGTCCATGGTGGGCCGCAAATGAAGGCGAAAAGGTTCGCGGATGATGCGCAAGACTTCGGTAATTCTCCTTAGCGCCGCCACCGGCGCGGCCCTGACGCTTTTCGTTACGCAGCCCCGCGCTGTGCTGATGGGATCGAGCGCGCGCGCCGCGACGTCGGACACCTATCGCCAGCTCAATCTGTTCGGCGACGTGTTCGAGCGGGTGCGCAGCGACTATGTCGAGAAGCCCGATGACAGCAAGCTGGTCGAATCCGCGATCTCCGGCATGCTGACCGGCCTCGACCCGCACTCGAGCTACATGGACGCCAAGAGCTTCCGCGACATGCAGGTGCAGACCCGCGGCGAGTTCGGCGGCCTCGGCATCGAGGTCACGATGGAAGACGGCCTGATCAAGGTCGTCTCGCCGATCGACGACACCCCGGCCTCGAAGGCCGGCATCATGGCCAACGACATCATCACGACCCTCGACGACGAGGCGGTGCAGGGTCTGACGCTGAACCAGGCCGTCGAGAAGATGCGCGGTCCGGTCAACACCAAGATCAAGCTCAAGATCATCCGCAAGGGCCAGGACAATCCGATCGACGTCACGCTGGTGCGCGACAACATCCGCGTCCGCTCGGTGCGTGCGCGCGTCGAGGCCGATGACATCGCCTATATCCGCATCACCACCTTCAACGAGCAGACCACCGAAGGCCTGAAGAAGGAGATCACCAATCTGCAGGGCCAGATCGGCGACAAGCTGAAGGGCTACGTCATCGATCTCCGCAACAACCCCGGCGGCCTGCTCGAAGAAGCGGTCACGGTGTCCGACTCCTTCCTGGAGCGTGGCGAGATCGTCTCGACCCGCGGCCGCAACGCCGAGGAAACCCAGCGCCGCGCCGCCCATCCGGGCGACCTGACCAAGGGCAAGCCGGTGATCGTGCTGATCAACGGCGGCTCGGCATCGGCCTCCGAAATCGTCGCCGGCGCGCTGCAGGACCACAAGCGGGCGACGCTGGTCGGCACCCGTTCGTTCGGCAAGGGCTCGGTGCAGACCATCATCCCGCTCGGCTCGGGCAATGGCGCGCTGCGCCTGACCACCGCGCGCTACTACACGCCGTCGGGCAAGTCGATCCAGGCCAAGGGCATCGTGCCCGACATCGAGGTGCTGCAGGACGTGCCGGAAGAGCTGAAGGCGCGCACCGACACCAAGGGCGAAGCCTCGCTGCGCGGCCATCTCAAGAACGACGGCGACGAGAAGACCGGCTCGCAGTCCTACGTCCCGCCGGACGCCAAGGACGACAAGGCGCTGAAGATGGCCGACGACCTGCTGCACGGCATCAAGTCGACCTCGAGCGCGCCAGCGGCGCCGGAGGCCGCGCGCGACAAGGCCGCGGTCGACAAGCCGGGCAACAAGGCCGCGAACTGATTTAATCCGATCGATTCGGCGAACAGGGCGGCCCGCGGGCCGCCCTTTCTGCTTTCGGTGTCCGCCCGTAACCGTGCTTTGCCGGGCAGGCCGGCGCGCGGGATTGCACCGCATCGTGCTATCGTTCGCGCTGTTGATTCGGGGAGGGTCATGGCAGAAGCGGCCGACGAACTGAGCACGCCGCTTGGGCAGACGACCGTGGGCAGGACGCGCTGGTTTCGCCTGCCATTCACGGCGATGCAGGCGCTCGCCGTGCTGCTCGGGCTCGTGCTGGTCGGCTTTGTCGGCATCGCGCTGTTCAACGACAACCCGCTCGGGGGCGAGCCGATCGCCCGTGTCACGCTGCGCAATCCCCCGCCCGCCGCCGACGACGACAAGCACGCTCCAGCCGCCCAGGCGGCGGCCGAACCGGCGGCCAAATCCGCCGCCAAGGCCCCGGCCGCAGCCAGTGACGCGAGAACCGTCACCATCATCGACGGCTCCAACGGCAAGCGCCAGGACGTGGTGATCGGCGCCGGCGATCCGGCCGACAAGGCCGACGGCGATACGCCGCCACTTGCGATGACTGGCATCGATCCGCGCCTGCTGGAAAAGTCACGCTACGGCATGATCCCGGTGGTCACCGACGGCCTGAAGCCGTTCACGGTCTACGCGGCCGAGGCTGACCGCGCCAAGGCCGCCCGGATGCCCGTGGTCGCCATTGTGGTCGCCGGCCTCGGCGTCGGCGCCGCCAAGACCACCGACGCCATCATGAAGCTGCCGCCGGCGGTGACGCTGGCCTTCACGCCCTATGGCTCCGATCCGGGCAAGCTTGCGGAACGTGCCCGGACCCAGCGTCACGAGATCCTGCTGCAGATCCCGATGGAGCCGTTCGACTATCCCGACAACGATCCCGGGCCGCAAACCCTGCTGACCACGCTGAGCAGCGAGCAGAACCTCGACCGCTTCTATTGGCACCTCAGCCGCCTGCAAGGCTATGCCGGGATAGCCAATTTCATGGGAGGCCGGTTCGTTGCGGCCGATCCCGTGATGCACCCCATCGTCCGCGAAGCGGCCAAGCGCGGCCTGAGCTATTTCGACGACGGTTCCACCCCACGTAGCGTCGCGCAGACCCTCTCAGCGGGCCAGTCATTGCCGTTCGCCAAGGCCGATTTCGCCATCGACGCGGTGCCGACGTCGGCGGAAATCGACCGCGCGCTGGTCAAGCTGGAAACCATCGCCAAGGAACGCGGCACGGCGGTGGGCGTCGCCTCGGCGTTGCCGGTCTCGATCGAGCGGCTCGGCGCCTGGCTCAAGACACTGGACTCCAAGGGCATTATGCTTGTGCCATTGACAACGGCGATGCTGAAATCAAAATCGGGCTAAAGATTCAATCCGTTGGTGCAGCTCGATACCTTGCCGGGGGGCCGGGTCGGGCGGCTCCAGAAAATGTGCGAGGTAGCGGCAGCATGGCACGTTATGAAGACCTGCCCTATCGAACCTGCGTCGGCATCATGCTGCTGAATACAGCGGGGCTGGTCTTCATCGGACGCCGCGCGGGCGGCATCGAGCATGTCGACGACGCGCATGTCTGGCAGATGCCGCAAGGCGGCGTCGATCCCGGCGAGGATACGTTTCAGGCGGCGCGACGCGAGCTCTATGAGGAGACCAGCATCAAGTCCGTGGAGAAGCTCGGCGAGGTCTCGGACTGGCTGATCTATGATATCCCACGCACCGTCGCCGGCCGCGCCTGGAAGGGCCGCTATCGCGGACAGCGACAAAAGTGGTTCGCGTTACGCTTCACCGGCGATGAGAACGAGATCAACGTCGCCAATCCGGGCGGCGGCCACAAGGCCGAGTTCATCACCTGGCGCTGGGAGCCGATGAAGAATCTGCCGGAGCTGATTGTGCCGTTCAAGCGTCCGGTCTATGAGCGCGTCGTGAAGGAATTCGCCGGTCTGGCGGCCAAGTAGCCGACCGGGTCAACGCGCGACGTACCCACCGAGATGTCATCAGATAAGCCCTATCGCCCCAATGTGGGCATCGCGCTGTTCAACGCCGACGGACGCGTGCTGATCGGCCACCGGATCAAGGACGACGGTCCGGAGATCGTGCTGCCCGGCCTCGAATGGCAGATGCCGCAGGGCGGCATCGACGCCGGCGAGGATCCGGGCCAGGCCGTGATGCGCGAATTGTGGGAAGAGACCGGGGCGGTCAACGCCGACTATCTCGGCGAGACCGACTGGATGACCTACGAATTCCCCGCCTATGACGGGCCGGCATCGCACCGGCTCGCCAAGTTCCGCGGCCAGCGGCAGAAATGGTTTGCGCTGCGCTTCACCGGACGCGACGAGGAGATCGATCCATTGACGCCGCGCAACGGCCAGCCCGCCGAATTCGATCAATGGCGCTGGGAGCGCCTCGACCACGTTGCCGATCTCGTGGTGCCGTTCCGCCGCAACGTCTATCGCGCGGTCGCGACCCGGTTCGCGGAATTCGCCGGCTGATCCTGCGGCGGTATGCGCCGCGCGTCGCCCGGTGTCATGCCGTAGGTCGAACGGAAGACGCGATAGAAGGTCGCGATGCTGTCGAAGCCGCACGAGAACGCGATCTCGTCGATGCTGCGCTCCCGTATGGCGTAGAGCGCGCGCCTCGCCGCCTTCAACCTTGCCGCCGTCAGCGTCCGCGCAAATGACAGGCCGGTTGGCTCGAACAGCGCATGCAATTGCCGCAGTGAGATGCCGAGCTCGGCGGCAACCACGGCCGGCGTGAGCGAGGCGCGATGCAGGTCGCGGAACAGAATTTCGCGGGCGGCATGAAGGTAGCCCGCATGCAGCGCAGCACGGATTTCGTCCTGGCGTGGCCGCACGCGTCCGCGCGCGAGCAGCGCCAGGCGCACCATATGCGCAACGTCGTCGGCGAACTGCCCGGCTTGCGCGAGATCTCGCGTCATCGAGCGGAACATGGCGCCGACAAGCCGGGTCAGGCTCGCATCACGCGCCAGCGCGACCGGCGGCGCATCCTCGATCCGCGCGCCGAGCACGAGCTCGTCGGTGACCGGGATCTTGAGGCTGAAGAAGTCAAAGCCGTCGGTCCGTTCGGGTGTCGAGGCAAACGGAAGATTGGAGTGGCCGAACACCAGGTCGCCGTTGCGCACGAACTGGACACGATCGCGACCGATATTCATGTGGCCGGGGCCGCGCACCTGCCAGGCGAGATGCAGGCTGTTGCTCGGAACGCGCGCGATGTCGGATGCGGTCCGGCTGACGCGGTAGGAGGAAGCCGACATTTGCGCCAGCACGGCACTGCCCACCGTCGTCGCCGAGAAGTGTCCGCGGAAATCGGCTCTCTTGTCGCGCTCGAGCTCGATCGTGACCCCGAACAGGCTCTTGCCGCGCACCTCGCACCAGTGCTCGAAACGGTCCTGCGGGCGGAGAGCATCGGTGGTGAAGGTCAGCACGGCAGCTTGTCCGTTATGTCAGGAATGAAATCGCGATGCGGTCGGGCCGTATCGTCATCGCGCTGCAGCTTGTCATTTGTGCGCGATCCCTGCTGTAACCTGCTTCACATATTTGCAGGTCGTTCGGTCGGGCCGACCGCGAAGAAGCGACTTGTCGAGAAGAGGCGAGCCGCCGCAGCGTCGCTTCCTCATCGTCGGCAACCAATCGGCCCTGACCTGCGATATCGGCCGCGAGGATTGCTGCGACCTTACGCTTCATGAGTAGCGGCCCCCGAACCCAGATATGCCGAGGAGAATGCCGCCAGACGATCCCGCGCGCAATAAACATTGAACGCTCGCCACGGCGTGGCGAGCGTTGAATTATTCAAGCCTTCTCAGGCGATGATCGAAAAAGTGTGAGCTATTCCACTAAGGGGTCGGCTCACTCGACATGGCGGCGCGATCGCCGGTCGGCAACCGCGCCCTAGTGCATAGCCGTCGTGTTGAGCTCTTGCTGGATGCTCTTGAAGTGGTCGAGCCGCTCGATCGCGTGGTCGAGCTCGGAGCCCTCCTTCTCGGCGAGCTTCTCCTGCATCTCGTTGATCGTCTCGGCGAACTTCGCGCGATCGATGTCCG
The DNA here is from genome assembly GCF_054063995.1 of Bradyrhizobium sp. USDA 4504. Classification (NCBI taxonomy): domain Bacteria; kingdom Pseudomonadati; phylum Pseudomonadota; class Alphaproteobacteria; order Hyphomicrobiales; family Nitrobacteraceae; genus Bradyrhizobium; species Bradyrhizobium sp. USDA 4504. Next base: position 6,974,547 of record NZ_JBSSGV010000001.1, read on the forward strand.
CAAGCGCGGTCGCGACGTCGGCGAGCACGGTGAGGCCCTTGTCCGAGACCTCGGCGAGGCCGCCGAGCACGATCACCTTCTCGCGCTTGCCGGCGGTCGTGATCGTCAGGATGCCCGGACGAACCGTGGCGATGACCGGAGCGTGTCCGGCGAGCACACCGAAATCACCCTCCACGCCGGGGACGTCAACCTGATCGACCTCGCCGGAGAAGGCGAGCTTTTCGGGAGAGACGAGATCGAAGTGGAAGGTGGCCATTGTCTTTCCGTTCTTTGCGCTGTCACCCGCGGGCTCGACCCGCGGGTCCATCAGTCAAAATACTTCACGTGCGATGGATCGTCGGATCAGGTCCGGCGATGACGACATCCCAAAGCTTAGGCGGCTTCGGCCGCCAGCTTCTTGCCCTTCTCGACGGCTTCTTCGATGGTACCGACCATGTAGAACGCCGCTTCCGGCAGATGGTCGTACTTGCCCTGGCAGAGATCGCGGAAGCCCTTGATGGTGTCGGCGAGGTCGACGAACTTGCCCGGCGAGCCGGTGAAGACTTCGGCGACGTGGAACGGCTGCGACAGGAAGCGCTCGACCTTGCGGGCGCGGGCGACCGTCAGCTTGTCCTCTTCCGACAATTCGTCCATGCCGAGAATGGCGATGATGTCCTGCAGCGACTTGTAGCGTTGCAGGATCTGCTGGACCATGCGCGCGGTGTTGTAGTGCTCGTCACCGACGACGAGCGCCGACAGCATGCGCGAGGTCGAGTCGAGCGGATCCACCGCCGGATAGATGCCCTTTTCCGAGATCGCGCGCGACAGCACCGTGGTGGCGTCCAAGTGCGCGAACGAGGTGGCGGGCGCCGGGTCGGTCAAGTCGTCGGCCGGCACGTAGATCGCCTGCACCGAGGTGATCGAGCCCTTCTGGGTGGTGGTGATGCGCTCCTGCAGCGCGCCCATGTCGGTCGCGAGCGTCGGCTGATAACCCACCGCCGAAGGAATACGGCCGAGGAGCGCCGACACTTCCGAGCCCGCCTGGGTGAAGCGGAAGATGTTGTCGACGAAGAACAGCACGTCCTGGCCCTGGTCGCGGAAGTGCTCGGCAACGGTGAGACCGGTCAGACCGACGCGGGCGCGGGCGCCCGGCGGCTCGTTCATCTGGCCGAACACCAGCGCGCACTTCGACTTCACGCTCGGATCCGGGTTGTGCGGATCGGCGTTGACCTTCGATTCGATGAACTCGTGATAGAGGTCATTGCCTTCGCGGGTGCGCTCGCCGACGCCGGCGAACACCGAGTAACCACCGTGCGCCTTCGCGACGTTGTTGATGAGCTCCTGAATCAGCACGGTCTTGCCGACGCCGGCGCCGCCGAACAGGCCGATCTTGCCGCCCTTCGCATACGGAGCAAGAAGGTCGACGACCTTGATGCCGGTGACGAGAATTTCGGCTTCGGTCGACTGGTCGGTATAGGTCGGCGCTTCTTGATGGATGGCGCGCAGGCCGTCGGACTTGATCGGGCCTGCTTCATCGATCGGCTCGCCGATGACGTTGATGATGCGGCCGAGCGTGCCTTCGCCGACCGGCACCCGGATCGGTTCGCCGGTGTCGGTCACTTCCTGGCCGCGCACGAGGCCCTCGGTGATGTCCATCGCGATGGTGCGGACGGTCGATTCGCCGAGATGCTGCGCGACTTCGAGCACCAGGCGGTTGCCGCCGTTCTTGGTCTCGAGTGCGTTCAGAATCGCCGGAAGGTGGCCTTCGAACTGCACGTCGACCACGGCGCCCGTGACCTGGGTAACGCGACCGATCTGATTGGCTGCTGTAGCCATGGACTGTTCTCCTTCGAAAATCTGCCTTAGACCGCCTCAGCGCCGGAGATGATCTCGATCAGCTCCTTCGTGATCTGGGCCTGACGGGTTCTGTTGTAAATCAGGGTTTGCTTGCGAATCATCTCGCCGGCATTGCGGGTCGCGCTGTCCATCGCGCTCATCTGCGCGCCATAGAACGAGGCGTTGTTCTCGAGCAGCGCGCGGAAGATCTGCACCGCGAGGTTGCGCGGCAGAAGGCTGCCGAGGATCTGGTCCTCTTCAGGCTCGTATTCGTAGGACGTGGAGGGCGCCGCATTGGCCGCGGGCTCAGCCACCTCCAGCGGGATGATCTGCTGCGCGGTCGGGATCTGCGCGATCACCGACTGGAAGCGCGAGTAGAACAATGTGCAGACATCGAACTCGCCGGCCTCGAACCGAGCCAGCACCTTGTTGGCGATGTCCTCGGCATTGGCGAAGCCGATCTGGCGCACCGAACGCAGGTCGAGGTGCTCGACGATGCGCTTCTCGAAGGTCCGGCGCAGCTGCTCGTAACCCTTGCGGCCAACGCAGAAGAATTTGACTTCCTTGCCCTGCGCGAGCAGCGCGTTCGCCCGCTCGCGCGCCAGGCGCACGATGGCAGAGTTGAACGCGCCGGACAGGCCGCGTTCGCCGGTGCAGACCAGAAGCAGGTGCACCTGATCGTTGCCGGTGCCGGCAAGCAGCGCCGGCGCGCCGGGCGTGCCGTTGGCTGCCGCGGCGATGTTGGAAATCACCGCATCCATCTTGGTGGCATAGGGCCGCGCCGCTTCGGCGGCGTTCTGCGCGCGGCGCAGCTTCGAGGCTGCGACCATCTGCATAGCCTTGGTGATCTTCTGCGTCGCCTTGGTCGAGGCGATGCGGACCCGCATGTCTTTTAGTGACGCCATTCTTCGTTCACCCCGGCGATCCGACCACAATGGTCAGATCGCAAGCCTCCGTTCGTCACGCCCGGCGGCGAGCCGGGCGACGCCCCATTCGTTATGCAAACGTCTTGGCGAAGCCCTCGACGGCCGTCTTGAGCTTGGCGGCGGTGTCGTCGGACAGATCGCGGCTGGTGCGGATCGCATCGAGGATGTCGGCGTTCTTGCCGCGTAGCAGCGACAGCAGACCGTCCTCGAACGCCTTCACCTTGTTGAGCGGCAGCGGATCGAGATAGCCGTTGGTGCCGGCCCAGATCACGCAGACCTGCTCTTCCATCTTCAGCGGCGAGAATTGCGGCTGCTTCAGAAGTTCGGTCAGACGCGAGCCGCGGTTGAGCAGGCGCTGGGTCGAAGCGTCAAGGTCCGAACCGAACTGCGCGAACGCCGCCATTTCGCGGTACTGCGCGAGCTCACCCTTGATCTTGCCGGCGACCTTCTTGGTCGCCTTGGTCTGCGCCGACGAACCGACGCGCGACACCGACAGACCGACGTTCACGGCGGGACGGATACCCTGGAAGAACAGATCGGTTTCCAGGAAGATCTGGCCGTCGGTGATCGAAATCACGTTGGTCGGAATGTAGGCCGACACGTCGTTGGCCTGGGTTTCGATGACCGGCAGCGCCGTCAGCGAGCCCAAACCATGCTCCTTGTTGAGCTTGGCGGCGCGCTCGAGCAGGCGGGAATGCAGGTAGAAGACGTCGCCCGGATAGGCCTCGCGGCCCGGCGGGCGGCGCAGCAGCAGCGACATCTGGCGATAAGCGACGGCCTGCTTGGACAAGTCGTCATAGATGATCACGGCGTGCATGCCGTTGTCGCGGAAGTACTCGCCCATGGTGCAGGCGGTGAACGGCGCGATGTACTGCATCGGCGCCGGATCGGACGCGGTGGCCGCGACGATGATCGAGTATTCCAGCGCGCCCTGCTCTTCGAGCACCTTGACGAACTGCGCGACGGTGGAGCGCTTCTGGCCGATTGCGACGTAGACGCAATACAGCTTGAGGTTCTCGTCCGGCTGGGCGTTGAGCGGCTTCTGGTTCAGGATGGTGTCGAGCGCGATCGCGGTCTTGCCGGTCTGACGGTCGCCGATGATCAGCTCGCGCTGGCCGCGGCCGATCGGGATCAGCGCATCGATCGCCTTGAGGCCGGTGGCCATCGGTTCGTTCACCGACTTGCGCGGAATGATGCCGGGCGCCTTGACGTCGACGCGCTTGCGTTCGGTGGCCTGGATCGGGCCCTTGCCGTCGATCGGGTTGCCGAGCGCGTCGACGACGCGGCCGAGCAGGCCCTTGCCGACCGGCGCGTCCACGATCGCGCGGGTGCGCTTGACGGTCTGGCCTTCCTTGATCTCGCGGTCGGCGCCGAAAATCACGATACCGACGTTGTCGGTTTCGAGGTTGAGCGCCATGCCGCGCGTGCCGTTCTCGAACTCGACCATTTCACCGGCCTGAACGTTGTCGAGACCGTAGACGCGGGCGATACCGTCACCGACCGACAGCACCTGGCCAACTTCGGTGACCTCGGCTTCCTGGCCGAAATTCTTGATCTGGTCCTTGAGGATCGCAGAAATTTCTGCGGCGCGGATGTCCATCAGCCTGCCTCTTTCATCGCGTTCTTGATCGAATTGAGTTTGGTGCGAAGCGAACTATCCACCATGCGGCTGCCGAGCTTGACCACCAGGCCACCAATAATGGAGGGATCGACCTTCACGTTGAGCGCGACGTCCTTGCCCGTCACTGATTTCAGTGCGGCCTTCAGCGCGTCGAGATTCTTGTCACTGAGCTGCTCGGCGACGGTGACTTCCGCAGTCGCCTCGCCCTTGAACTTCGCCACCAGCGCGCGATAGGCGCGGATCACATCGGCAACGGCGAACAGCCGGCGATTGGCGGTGAGCACCTTGAGGAACTTGGCCGACGTGCCGGCGATGCCGGCCTTGTCGAGCACCGCGGTCAGCGCCTTCAGCTGGGCGTCCGCCGCGAACACCGGACTGCGGACGAGGCGCTTGAGATCGGCGCTCTCGTTGAGCAGGGCCTCGAACTTGTCGAGGTCGGCCCGGACTTGATCGACGGATTGCTCGTCGCGCGCCAACTCGAACAGGGCCGTTGCGTAACGACCGGACACTCCCGAAACGGACGGATCTTCAGCAGCCACGAGCTCGCTCTTTTTTGCTGTCAAATTCGCAAGGGAAAAACCGTCGCCACCAAAGCAGCGCCTAGCGATCCAAGCCCTTGGAATTCAAGCGGGACTTCGATTTTCGACCGGCACAGGACGTGCCGGGACCGTTAAAATCGCGGCTTTGCTAACATAGCAATCGCGCAGGTGCAACATGACGGCATCGTGAGTGCCGCCTTGTCGCATGCGCTTTTTGCCGACCGCAGCCGGTGGCCGAGCCGGAAAATTTGGCGCGCGGAAATTCGGCGCGTCGGCTCCGATTCGCGCCGCCGCGATTTTGTTCCATCGAAATTTGCATAGGCCTATGGCCGAGCGCGCAGGGAACTCCGGGCCGGCTGCGGTTTCATTTAGCGATTACTTACCGAAAACTTACCGTCGCCTCGATAATCAGTATTGGCAAGTATATTGATCGTTAAAAATTGGTTAAACAGCAAGATTACGGGACCTCGATTGACTACCCCAAGGCGGTAACAAGATATTTCAGCACGAGATAATCCGGATTTACTGCCCAATTCGTGCCTCATTGGGAAACCAAACGGCCTTGGTCAACGAAGGGACGGGGGTTCCACTTGCCGCGTTAGCGGCAATACTGTCTGAGGGTCTTATCAATGCTGAATATCAAGAAGGCGGCGGGCAACGTAACCCGCTCGCGTACGGCGCTTGCGTTTGTAGCCGCAACTATTCTGGTCGGGGGCAGCGTGACCGAGGCGTCCGCGAAGTCCCGGCACCACCATCATCGCCACCACCATCATCACCACGCCCGCGCCGAAGGCTCGTCCTGGCGCGACGCCAATGCATCGATCCAGCCGTCCGGCGGCCACTCGTTCTCGGGGATGGCCTCCTTCTACGGCAATGAGTCGGGCAGCCGCACCGCTTCCGGCCAGCGCTTCAACCAGAACGCCATGACCGCGGCCCACCGCTCGCTGCCGTTCGGCACCAGGCTCCGCGTCACCCATGGCGGCCGCAGCGTCGTCGTCACCATCAACGATCGTGGCCCGTTCATCCGCGGCCGCGTGCTCGACCTCTCCACCGGCGCAGCACGCGCCATCGGCCTGACCGGTGCCGGCGTCGGCCGCATCACCGCTGAGGTCGTCTCGTAAGCGCCTTCAGTAAGCGTTGCGTTGCGTAACGGCCGCGAGGCCTGCTTCGCGCCAAAAAATGGCCTGCCGTCGCAAATGACGGCAGGCTTTTTCTTTTGCGGGACGTGCTGCCAGCCGCCGTCATTGCGAGCGGAGCGAAGCAATCCATTTCACCGCGTTTGCGGACACATGGATTGCTTCGTCGCTTTCGCTCCTCGCAAATGACGGTCAAGATTGAAGCTGCTTACAAAAAGCTCTGCGGATCGACGTCGACCTCGAGCTTCAGATTGCCCTTGGTCTTGGGACCGGATTCCAGCCATTCGCGCAGATATTGCGACAGGTCGACATTGCGCAGCGACTTCACCAGCAGGCGGAAGCGATAGCGGCCCTTGATGACGGCGAGCGGCGCCTCGGCGGGGCCGAGCACCTGGATCCGCTCATCGAGCGGCGCCACCGCGGCGAGCTTGCGGGCGAAGCCTTCCGCGGTCGGACGGTCGCCGGCGGAGACGATCAGGCTCGCCAGCCGACCGAACGGCGGGTAGCCGGTGCGCTCGCGAATCTCGATCTCGCTGGCATAGAACGCCTCGCGGTCATTGGCGATCAGGGCCTTGATCACCGGATGCTCCGGCTGATGGGTCTGCAGAAAGCCGACGCCGCGGCCCTGCTCGCGGCCGGCGCGGCCGACCACCTGGTTCAGCAGCTGGAACGTCCGCTCGGCGGCGCGCGGATCGCCATTGCTCAGGCCGAGATCGGCGTCGATGACGCCGACCAGATTGAGCCGCGGGAAGTTGTGGCCCTTCGCCACCAGCTGGGTGCCGATGATGATGTCGACGCGGCCCTCGGCGATCTCGTTGAGCTCGCTGCGCATGGTCTCGATCGAGGTGATGAGATCGCTCGACAGCACCATCGTCCGTGCCTCGGGGAAGATGTGGGCGGCCTCCTCCTGCAGGCGCTCGACGCCGGGCCCGACCGCGACCAGCGATTCCTCGGCCGCGCAATGCGGGCAGATATTCGGGCGCGGCATCGAGAAGCCGCAATGATGACAGACCAGCCGCTGTCGGAACCGGTGATCGACCAGCCATGCATCGCAGATGGTGCAGGCGAAGCGGTGGCCGCAGGCCCGGCACAGCGTCAGCGGTGCATAGCCGCGGCGGTTGAGGAACAGCAGCGCCTGCTCGCGGCGCTCGATGGCATGGCCGATCTGCTCGGCCAGCACCGGCGAAATGAAGCGGCCGCGCGGCGGCGGCGCGCGGCGCATGTCGATCGCCTCGATATGCGGCATGTGCTGGCCGCCGAACCGCGACGGCAGCGCCACGCGCTGGTAGCGCCCCTTGCGCGCATTGACCTCGCTCTCGACCGACGGGGTCGCCGACGCCAGCACGATCGGAATCTTTGCGATATGGGCGCGGACCACCGCCATGTCGCGCGCGTGATAATGCGCGCCGTCGTCCTGTTTGTAGGCCTGGTCGTGCTCCTCATCGACGATGATGAGACCGAGATCGGCATAGGGCAGGAACAGCGCGGAGCGGGCGCCGACCACGACCGGCGCCTTGCCCTCGGAGATCGCGGCCCAGTTGCGCGCGCGCGTGCGCGGCGTCAGCTCCGAATGCCACTCCAGCGGCCGCACGCCGAAGCGCTGCGCGAAACGGTCGAGGAACTGGCCGGTCAGCGCGATCTCCGGCATCAGGATCAGCGTCTGCTTGCCGCGGCGGATATTCTCGGCGATCGCCTCGAAATAGACTTCGGTCTTGCCGGAACCGGTGACGCCGTCGAGCAGCGCGACGTGAAAGCTGCCGCTCGCGGCCAGCGTCCGCATCACGTCGACGGCGCTGCGCTGCTCGCGCGAAAAATCCGGCTGCGCGTAGGAGGGATCCGGAACGGGCGGCGGTGCCGGCGGCGGCATCGCCTCAACCGTCAGGGTGCCTTCGTCGACCAGGCCGTCGATCACGCCGGAACTGACGCCGGCCTCCCGCGCCGCCTCCGACTTGCCGTGCAGCAAGCGGTCCGACAGCACCTCGATCACCCGCCGGCGCGCCGGCGTCAGGCGCCGCGGCGGCTCGCCGACCAGCCGCACGCCGAGCCGCATCCGCTCCGGCCCGAGATTTTCGCCCATCCGCAGCGTCATCCGCAGCACTGTGCCGCGTGCCGACAAAGTGTAATTGGAGACCCAGTCGACCAGCTGGCGCAGCTCCGGCTTCAGCGGCGGAACATCGAGCTTCTCGCTGACGTCCTTGAGCCGGTTGTGCAGCCGCGGATCCGGATTGGCATTTTCCGCCCACACCACCGCAACCACCTCGCGCGGCCCGAGCGGAACGCCGATCACGTCGCCCGGCGCAAGCTCCATGCCGCGCGGAACGCGGTAGGAATAGGTCTGGTTCAGCGCGACAGGCACCAGCACGTCGACGACACGTATCGTCGATGCAGAGGCTGGGCCGGGGCGCGTGGTATGGTCCATTGAATCAGAAACCTTGAACCCGAGCGGGCTAGAGATTTGGTTTCTGATTGAATCAGAACCAAATCTCCAGCTTCTTGTTTTGACGCGTTTTCTTCACGCGAACAGGCGTCCACTTCGCTCGAAAACGCTCTACCACCGCTTCGCGCCTTAGCGAACGGTAAACGAAGGCAGTGCGATATAATCAGGAGATGAGCAGCGCCAATAGCCCTTAAGACACGGACTTAAAACCCAGACATGGCCCGGACCGATCAGCCTATCCAGCCGCTCGAGCTCGATTGCGCCGACGCATCGGTCACGCAGGAGATGACGCGCTGGCTGTCGCATCTGCGTGCGGAGCGGCGGCTGTCGCCGAAGACGCTCGAGGCCTATGCCCGGGACGTGCGCCAATGCCTCGCCTTCCTGGCCGGGCACTGGGGCGCGCGGGTGACGCTTAAGGCATTTGCCGCGCTCGAGGCGAGCGACGTGCGCGCCTTCATGGCGATGCGCCGAACCGAGGAGATCGGTGGGCGATCGCTGATGCGGGCGCTGGCGGGCCTGCGCTCGTTCGGACGATTCCTGGAACGCGAGGGCAAGGGCAAGGTCGGCGCGCTCTCGGCGATCCGCGCGCCCAAGGTGGCGAAGAGCCTGCCGAAGCCGATTCACATGGAAGCGGCGAAACGCTTCGCCGACGCCGACGAGCGCGCGGACGAAACCCGCGAGACCTGGATCCTGGTGCGTGACGCCGCCGTCATGGCGCTGCTCTATGGTTCGGGCCTGCGCATCTCCGAGGCGCTGGGGCTGAAGCGCCGCGACGTGCCGAAACCTGGCGAAGGCGACGTGCTCGTGGTGACCGGCAAGGGCAACAAGACCCGCATGGTGCCGGTGCTGCAGAACGTGCTGCAATTGATCGCGGACTATGCGGCGATCTGCCCGCATCAGCTCAGCCCGACCGGGCCGATGTTCGTCGGCGCGCGCGGCGGTCCCTTGAGCCCGCGCATCATCCAGCTCACCATGGAGCGGCTGCGCGGCGCGCTCGGCCTCCCCGACAGCGCAACGCCGCATGCGCTGCGGCATTCCTTCGCCACGCATCTGCTGAGCCGCGGCGGCGATCTGCGCGCGATCCAGGAATTGCTCGGCCACGCATCGCTGTCGACCACGCAAATCTACACCGGCATCGACAGCGACCGCCTGCTCGAAGTCTATCGCTCCGCGCATCCCCGAGGTTGAACGTTCGGTTCTGAAAAAATAAAGCGCGGGCTTTGGCCCGCCGTCATGCGCCGTTCATCTTGATACGGCTACCCAAAACCGTTCGGCCCTTGCCTTGTGCGCCGCATTCGGCAATCGTGGCGCGGTCTCATCCGGAGGGGAATCATGAGCGCACATGAAAGTATGGAGCACGCGGAGCATGCCGAGCATGCCTCGGGCGAGAACAAGAAGATCGCGCTCCTGATCGCCGTGATCGCCCTGTGCCTGGCGCTGTCGGAAACGCTCGGCAAGGGCGCCCAGACCGAATCGATCAGCAAGAATGTCGAGGCCTCCAACCTGTGGGCCTTCTTCCAGGCCAAGAGCATCCGCCGGACCGCGGTGCAGACCGCGGCCGAACAGGGCAAGCTGAACCTCGCGACCACCACCGACGAGGCGGCCAGGGCCGCGCTGCAGAAGCAGATCGACGATTGGCAGAAGACCGCGGCGCGCTATCGCTCGGAGCCGGAAACCGGCGAGGGTTCGGAGCAGCTCTCCGAACGCGCCAAGCACGCCGAGCATGAGCGCGACGAGGCCACCGCGAAATATCATCATTTCGAGCTTGCCTCCGCCGCCTTCCAGATCGCCATCGTGCTGGCATCGGCGACCATCATCACGGGCATCATCGCGTTGGCCTGGGTCTCCGGCCTGGTGACGCTTGCCGGCATCGTGATGACGGCGCTCGGCCTGTTCCAGCCGCACTTGCTGCATCTGCATTGAGCGCAGCGCGCCGCTTTCGAACCGTCATCCTGAGAGGCTGTGAGGCTTTCATGGCCGTCATTGCGAGGAGCGATAGCGACGAAGCAATCCATCCTTCCGTTCTGCCGACTTATGGATTGCTTCGCTTCGCTCGCAATGACGAGAATAGGGATCCTTCGAGACGACACGCAGAGCGCGGCTCCTCAGGATGACGGACCGAAGAGTCCTGCTTAGAGAGGCTTGCTGGTCTGATGCACGCTTTTGCGGAAGCGCGCGATCACACGCAGCGTGCGCGCCGCCCAGCCCTCGCCGTCGCCACTGATCATCTCGCGAATGCGCCGCTTGATCGGGTCGACCAGCGCGGTGGCCTTGGCCCGCAGCGCCATCACGAAATTATAGAGTGCCTCGAACCAGGGCATCTCCAGCAGCTTCGGCCGCGTCACGTCGAACAGGAAGGCCGTCACGCCGACGCCGACGAACTTGGCGAACAGGATCAGCGAGACCGCACTGAACCAATATTGGTTCGCCAGTAGCCAGAGCCCGATCAGCTTGAGCGGAAACAGCGGGATGACCGGCACGACGAAGACGATCAGCGTCATCGCCGGCGACAGCGAATCGACCCGGTCGGCAAGCCATTGCTTGAGCGCGCGGAGCGGAATCCACGCCACCGCCCGCGCCACGATCGGCTCGAGATGGTCCCATAGCCAAGCCTCGACCAGGAAGATGATCGCAAGCAGGACCCAGAACGGCTGAAGCAGGCGGCGCAGCATCGCTATGATCTCAACCCGGCTGACGCCGGACTTTCGATCATCACATATGGATGGCGCGCTTGCCCACCGCAAGCGCGGCTTCCTTGATCGCCTCCGAACGGGTCGGGTGCGCGTGGCAGGTGCGAGCCAGATCTTCGGCCGATCCGCCGAATTCCATCAGAACGCAGGCTTCATGGATCATTTCGCCGGCTTCGCGGCCGACAATGTGGACGCCAAGCACCCGATCCGTCTTCGCATCTGCGAGAATTTTCACGAAGCCGTCGGTGGTCTGATTGACCTTGGACCGGCCGTTTGCCGTGAACGGGAATTTGCCGACGGTGTAGGCGACGCCGGCCTGCTTGAGTTCTTCCTCGGTCTTGCCGACCGACGACACTTCCGGCGTGGTATACACAACACCTGGAATGACGTCGTAGTTCACGTGGCCGGCCTGGCCCGCGATGATCTCCGCACAGGCAACGCCTTCGTCTTCCGCCTTGTGCGCGAGCATCGGCCCGGCCACGACGTCGCCGATCGCATAAATACCCTTCACGTTGGTCGAGAAGTGCGCGTCGATCTCGACGCGGCCGCGATTGTCGAGCGCGACGCCGGCTTCCTTCAGCCCGAGGCCCTCGGTGTAGGGCACCCGGCCGATGCAGACGAGCACGACGTCGGCTTCGATGGTTTCCGCAGCGCCACCCGCGGCGGGCTCGACCTTGGCCTGCAGCGTCTTGCCGGAGCTATCGACCGCGGTGACCTTGGCGCCGAGCTTGAAGACGAAGCCCTGCTTCTCGAGCATGCGCTGAAATTGCTTTGCCACCTCGCCGTCCATGCCGGGCAGGATGCGGTCGAGGAATTCCACGACCATGACGTCCGCACCGAGACGCCGCCAGACCGAGCCAAGCTCGAGCCCGATCACCCCCGCGCCGATGATCAGCAATTTCTCCGGCACCTTCTCCAGCGACAGCGCGCCAGTCGAGGACACGATGCGCTTCTCGTCGATGTCGATACCCTTCAGGCGGGCGATATCGGAGCCGGTGGCGATCACGATGTTCCTGGTCTCGACGGTCTCGGACTTGCCGTCGCCGGAGACCTCGACCTTGCCGGCACCGAGGATCTTGCCGGTCCCCTTGAGCACGTCGATCTTGTTCTTCTTCATCAAGAACTCGACGCCCTTGACGTTGCCGTCGATGCCCTGCTGCTTGAAGTTCATCATCGCAGGCAGATCGAGCTTCGGCGCCGGGACGCTGACGCCCATCTTGGCGAAGGAGTGCCCGGCTTCCTCGAACATCTCGGAGGCGTGCAACAGCGCTTTCGACGGCATGCAGCCGACGTTGAGGCAAGTGCCGCCCAGCGTCGCGTCCTTCTCGACGACGGCGACCTTCATGCCGAGTTGCGCCGCGCGGATCGCGCAGACATATCCGCCCGGGCCGGTGCCGATGACGACGAGATCGTAAGAAGCCATGATGGAAGGTCCTGTAGCTAAGCTCTGTGACAATTGCGCGGGGCGCGATCGTGACGGCAGACCGCCGCCCGCTCTTGATCGTGTGCTAGCGACCGCCCGACACGTCGAGGATCGCGCTGGTGACATAGGAAGCCTCGTCCGAGATCAGCCAGACGATGGCGTTGGCGATTTCATCGGCGGTGCCGACACGCTTCATCGGCACCATATGGGCAAGCCGGTGCGCGCGATCGGGCTCGCCCCCCGCGGCGTGGATGTCGGTGTCGATCAGTCCGGGCCGGATGCCGGCGACGCGGATGCCCTCATTCGCGACTTCGTAGCCGAGGCCAATCGTGAAGGAATCGATCGCGCCCTTGGAAGCGGCATAGTCGACATAGGTGTTGGGCGCACCGAGCTTCGCCGCCACCGAGGACAGGTTGACGATGACGCCGCCCTTGCCGCCGTGCTTGGTCGACATGCGCTTCACCGCCTCGCGCGCACACAGGATGCTGCCGGTGACATTCACTGCCATCATCTGCTGGATACGCTCGGCCGACATCTCGTCGACACGCACGCCGCTCTTGCCGACGATGCCGGCATTGTTGACGAGCGCGCCGAGCGTGCCGAAGCCGTCGGCCGCCTTGAACAGCGCCAGGATGTCCTGCTCGCTGCCGACATCGCATTTCACCGCGATCGCCTTGCCGTTGCTGGCTTCGATCGCGGCGACGACCTCGTCCGCCGCGGTCTTGTTGGATGCATAGCCGACCACGATGCGATAGCCGCGCGCGGCGGCAGCGAGCGCGGCGGCGCGGCCGATGCCGCGGCTGCCGCCGGTGATGACAACGACCTTATCCGTCACTTTGATCCCCAAATGTGAGCAACCAACAGATCGCGGCGCCCGAGCCGATCGGACGCCGCGCGCGATACGACCTTAGAGGTCCAGCACCAGGCGGGCCGGATCCTCCAGGCTCTCCTTGACGCGCACCAGGAAGGTAACCGCTTCCTTGCCGTCGATGACGCGGTGATCATAGGACAGCGCCAGATACATCATCGGGCGCACCTCGATCTTGCCGCCGACCACCATCGGCCGCTCCTGGATCTTGTGCATGCCGAGGATGCCGGACTGCGGCGCATTCAGGATCGGCGTCGACATCAGCGAACCGTAGATGCCGCCATTGGTGATGGTGAAGGTGCCGCCCTGCATCTCGTCGATCTTGAGTTGGCCGTCGCGGGCGCGGCGGCCGTAGTCGGCGATCGACTTCTCGATGTCGGCGATCGACTTGTGGTCGCAGTCGCGCACCACAGGCACCACGAGGCCGCGGTCGGTGCCGACCGCAACGCCGATGTGATAGTAGTTCTTGTAGATCAGGTCAGAGCCGTCGATTTCGGCGTTGACCGCCGGAATGTCCTTTAGCCCCTGCACGACCGCCTTGGTGAAGAAGCCCATGAAGCCGAGCTTCGAGCCGTGTTTCTTCTCGAACGTGTCCTTGTAGAGGGCCCGCAGCTTCATCACCTCGGTCATGTCGACCTCGTTGAAGGTCGTCAGCATCGCGGCGGTGTTCTGCACGTCCTTGAGGCGGCGCGCGATGGTCTGGCGCAGCCGGGTCATCTTCACGCGCTCCTCGCGCGCGGCGTCGTCCGCCGGCGACGGCGCACGAACCTGCACGGCGGCGGCCGGCTGGTTGACCGGGGTCGGCGCCGAGGCGGCCTTCTCGATCGCGGCCAGCATGTCGCCCTTGGTCACGCGGCCGTCCTTGCCCGAGCCGGGAACGGTGGACGCATCGATGCCGCTTTCAGCGGACAGCTTGCGGACCGAGGGTGCCAGCGGCGCATCCGCCGGCGGCGCCTTCGGCGCAGCGGCAGCAGCCGGCGCAGCAGCGGCAGCCGGTGCGGCGGCCTTGGCGGGAGCCGCAGCAGCCGGCTTGGCGGCCGGAGCGGCGCCGTCATTGATCTGTCCGAGCAGCGCGCCGACGGCGACCGTCTCGCCGTCCTTGGCGATGATCTCGCCGAGCGTACCGGCCACCGGCGCGGGCACCTCGATGGTGACCTTGTCGGTCTCCAGCTCCACCAACGGCTCGTCCACCGCGACAGCTTCACCGGCCTTCTTGAACCAGCGGCCGATCGTGGCCTCGGTCACGGATTCGCCGAGCGTTGGAACGCGAATTTCAGTCATGGTCTTTTCCTCGATAACCCTGCGGTCGCAAAATTTGCGGTCGTGAAACTTGTCCGCCACCGCCCGCAAAGCGAGCGATCCGGTACTCCGTGACGACAGCACTTCTGCTGGATGACGCGGGATACCGGATGCCCCGCATTCGCGGGGCATGGCTTCAATGAAAGTCGTTAGTTCAGTGCGTCGTCGAGCAGCGCCTTGAGCTGCGCCAGATGTTTCGACATCAAGCCGGTCGCGGTTGCCGCCGATGCCGGACGGCCGGCATAGCGCGGACGCCTGTTGGGTGCGTGGATCTGGTTGAGCACCCATTCCAGATAGGGCTCGATGAAGTGCCAGGAGCCCATATTGCGCGGCTCTTCCTGGCACCAGACCACTTCGGCGTTCTTGAAGCGGCCGAGCTCCTGCACCAGCGCCTTCAGCGGCACCGGATAGAGCTGCTCGACGCGCATCAGATAGATGTCATCGATGTCGCGCTTCTCACGCTCCTCGTAGAGATCGTAGTAGACCTTGCCGGAGCACAGCACGACGCGGCGAATCTTGTCGTCCGGCACCAGCTTGATCTTCTCGTCCGGCAGCATCTGCGCGTCATCGTACAGAATGCGGTGGAACGTGGCGTTCTTGCCGAGCTCCTCGAGCTGCGACACCGCGCGCTTGTGGCGCAGCAGCGACTTCGGCGTCATCAGGATCAGCGGCTTGCGGATCTCGCGATGCAGCTGGCGCCGCAGCACGTGGAAGTAGTTCGCCGGCGTGGTCGGATTGACCACCTGCATGTTGTCTTCGGCGCACATCTGCAGGTAACGCTCGAGGCGCGCGGAGGAATGCTCCGGTCCCTGCCCTTCGTAGCCGTGCGGCAGCAGGCAGACGAGGCCCGACATGCGCAGCCACTTGCGTTCGCCCGAGGAGATGAACTGGTCGAACACCACCTGCGCGCCGTTGGCGAAGTCGCCGAACTGCGCTTCCCAGAGCGCCAGCGCATTCGGCTCGGCCAGCGAGTAGCCGTATTCGAAGCCGAGCACCGCCTCTTCCGACAGCAGCGAGTTGATGACCTCGTAGTGGCCGGTGTCTTCGCCGCCGAGATGGTTGAACGGCGTGTAGCGGCTCTCGTCCTCCTGGTCGATCAGCACTGAATGGCGCTGCGAGAAGGTCCCGCGCTCGGAATCCTGGCCGGACAGTCGCACATGATGACCTTCCTGCAGCAGCGTGCAGAATGCCAGGGCCTCGCCGGTGGCCCAGTCGATCCCGACACCGCTATCGATCGCCTTGGCGCGATTGTCGAGGAAACGCTGGATGGTGCGGTGGACGCGGAAGCCGTCCGGCACCTTGGTGATCTTGCGGCCGATATCCTTGAGAACGGCGACATCGACGCCGGTGACTCCGCGGCGGGCGTCCTCTTCCTGGTCGGCGATCTTGAAGCCTGCCCACTTGCCGTCGAGCCAGTCGGCCTTGTTCGGCTTGTAGCCGGCGCCGGCTTCAAGCTCGGCGTCGAGCCGCGCGCGCCAGTCGGCCTTGGCCTTCTCGACCTCGCCCTCGGTCAACACGCCGTCAGCGACCAGCCGCTTGGCGTAGATCTCGAGCGTTGACGGGTGAGAAGCGATCTTCTTGTACATCACCGGCTGGGTGAAGGCCGGCTCGTCGCCCTCGTTGTGGCCGTGGCGCCGGTAGCAGAACATGTCGATGACGACCGGCTTGTGGAATTTCTGCCGGAACTCGATCGCGACCTTGGCCGCGAACACCACGGCCTCCGGATCGTCGCCATTCACGTGGAAGATCGGCGCATCGATCATCTTCGCTACGTCGGACGGATAGGGCGACGAGCGCGAGTAGCGCGGGTAGGTGGTGAAGCCGATCTGGTTGTTGACGATGAAATGCAGCGAGCCACCGGTGCGATAGCCCTTCAGGTCGGACAGGCTGAAGCATTCAGCCACCACGCCCTGGCCTGCGAATGCCGCGTCGCCGTGCATCAGCAGCGGCAGCACGGAGATACGCATATCCGGCGGATCGCCGTGCTGGTCCTGCTTGGCGCGCACCTTGCCCATCACGACCGGATCGACGATCTCGAGATGCGACGGGTTTGCGGTCAGCGACAGATGGATGTTGTTGCCGTCGAACTCGCGGTCCGAGGAGGCGCCGAGGTGATACTTGACGTCGCCCGAGCCTTCGACCGAGTCGGGGTTGGCCGAACCACCCTTGAACTCATGGAACAGCGCGCGGTGCGGCTTGCCCATCACCTGGGTCAGCACGTTGAGGCGGCCGCGATGCGGCATGCCGACCACGATCTCCTTCACGCCGAGATTGCCGCCGCGCTTAATGATCTGCTCGAGCGCCGGGATCAGCGATTCACCGCCATCGAGGCCGAAGCGCTTGGTGCCGGTGAACTTGGTGTCGCAGAACTTCTCGAAGCCGTCCGCCTCGATCAGCTTGTTGAGGATCGCGCGGCGCCCCTCGGGCGTGAACGAGATCTCCTTGTCCGGCCCCTCGATGCGCTCCTGGATCCACGCCTTCTGCGCGGCGTTCGAGATGTGCATGAATTCGACGCCGAGCGTCTGGCAGTAGGTGCGTTCGCAGATCTGCACGATCTCGCGCAGCGTGCCGTATTCGAGGCCGAGCACGTGGTCGAGGAAGATCTTGCGATCGAAGTCCGCCTCGGTGAAGCCGTAGGAGCGCGGATCGAGCTCCTCGCGGTCGCGCGGCGCCTCGATGCCGAGCGGATCGAGCTTGGCGTGGAAATGGCCGCGCATGCGGTAGGCGCGGATCAGCATCAGTGCGCGAACCGAATCGCGGGTGGCCTGATGGACGTCGGCATCGGACAGTTCGGCGCCCTTGGCCTGCGCCTTGGCCGCGAGCTTGGTGCCGACCGCCTTCTCGACCTGGGCCCAGTTGCCGTCGAGCGCCGAGGTCAGCTCGTCGCGCGGCGTCACCGGCCAGTTGTCGCGGCCCCACGAGGCGCCCTCGGCGTTCTTCTGGACATCGGCCGGGGCGTCCTTCAGGCTTTTGAAGAAATCCTGCCACTCGGCGTCGACCGACGACGGGTCCTGCTCGTAGCGGGCGTAGAGGTCGTCGATGTAGGCGGCGTTGGTCCCCTGCAGGAATGATGAGAGTGCAAAAGCGGCGTTCGCGTCTTGGCGAGACATGGGCAGTCCTGGTGATTTTTTCGGTTCGCGCGTAGGAGACGGCGCTGATGCCGGTCTGGAAGTGCGCCGGCTGGATTGATACCCTTTACCCTATCTAGGACAGATATTCCTGCCTAAAAGAACTAAGAAATGAATTTATTTTCATTTTTTATTGATCGGCATTCCGGCACCAAAACGCAATAAAAGAGCGGGTTCCCCAAGGAGAACCCGCCCCAAATCACGCCAAACCTCGAAGGGAACTCGCCGGACGGCGGTTACTTCAGCATTTCCGCGAGCGTATGCCCGAGGCGCGCCGGCGACGGCGAGACCCTGATGCCGGCGGCTTCCATCGCCGCGGTCTTGGAACCGGCGTCGCCCTTGCCGCCCGAGATGATCGCGCCGGCATGGCCCATGCGGCGGCCGGGAGGTGCGGTGACACCGGCAATGAAGCCGACCATCGGCTTCTTGCGGCCGCGCTTGGCCTCATCCTTGAGGAACTGGGCGGCGTCTTCCTCGGCGGAGCCGCCGATTTCGCCGATCATCACGATCGACTTGGTCTTCTCGTCGGCCAGGAACATCTCCAGCATGTCGATGAACTCGGTGCCCTTGACAGGGTCGCCGCCGATGCCGACCGCGGTGGTCTGGCCGAGACCCTCCTGGGTGGTCTGGAACACCGCCTCATAGGTCAGGGTGCCGGAGCGGGAGACGATGCCGACCGAGCCGGGCTTGAAGATGTTGGCCGGCATGATGCCGATCTTGCATTCGCCGGCGGTCATCACGCCGGGGCAGTTCGGCCCGATCAGCCGCGACTTCGAGCCCGACAGCGAGCGCTTCACACGCACCATGTCGAGCACCGGGATGCCCTCGGTGATGCAGACGATCAGCGGGATTTCCGCGTCGATCGCCTCGCAGATCGCGTCGGCTGCGCCCGGCGGCGGGACATAGACCACGCTGGCGTCGGCGCCGGTCTTCTCGCGCGCTTCGGCGACGGTGTCGAACACCGGCAGGTTGAGATGGGTCGAGCCGCCTTTGCCCGGCGCCACGCCGCCGACCATCTTAGTGCCGTAAGCGATCGCCGCTTCCGAATGGAACGTGCCGTTCTTGCCGGTGAAGCCCTGGCAGATGACCTTGGTGTTCTTGTCGATCAGAATGGACATGGTTCGAGATGCTTTCGCGAGACGATCGGTGATGGGACTCTATGGTTTGAGCATGATCTTGTCGGAAAACCGGAGACCACTTTTCAGGATCATGCTCAGTGAATACGCCGGTACACGCCGGTGAGCACGTCGGCCCACCCTTCCGCGTCAGGCGAGAACTGGATTTTCATGTTGTAGGTGTTGTCGTCGACGACCTCGTAGACGTGACGGGCATTGCCGCGCAGCGAGCCGCGCACCAGGATCAGCGACTTGCCCGCCCATCTACCGGACGCCGGTGACGGCGGGTAGTAGCCGAGCGAGTCGTGCCAGAACAATTTGTAGGCCCGATCGTCGCGGTCGTAGGTGAACACGCCGTGGGTGGCGAAGCTCTCCTTGCCGTCGCGGGTCTGCACGCTGTCCTGGATCAGGTAGAAGCCGTTGAGCGCGATGCGCGCAACGACCTGCGAGGTGGCCGGACCGCCCGCGGTCCAGCGCGACGGATAGACCATCTCTTCGCCGCTCCACTCGCCCGCAAACGCCGCGAGCTTGCGGTGTTCGTCCAGCGGTGTCGGAGCGTCGAGATGATCGGCCATCGTTAGCCTCCCTTGACGGCTTTCACGATCTTCTGTGCAGCGTCATCGAGGTTGTCGGCGGGCAGGACGTTGAGGCCGCTCTCGCGGATGATCTTCTTGCCCTGCTCGACATTGGTGCCTTCGAGGCGCACCACCAGCGGAACCTTGAGGCCGACCTGCTTCACCGCGGCGACCACGCCCTCGGCGATCACGTCGCACTTCATGATGCCGCCGAAAATGTTGACCAGGATGCCCTTCACGTTCGGATCGGCGGTGATGATCTTGAACGCGGCCGCGACCTTCTCCACGCTGGCGCCGCCGCCGACGTCGAGGAAGTTCGCCGGCTCCATGCCGTACAGCTTGATGATGTCCATGGTCGCCATGGCAAGGCCGGCGCCGTTGACCATGCAGCCGATCGTGCCATCGAGCGCGACGTAGTTGAGGTCGTATTTCGACGCCTCGATCTCCTTGGCGTCTTCCTCGGTCTCGTCGCGCAGCGCGACCACGTCCGGATGACGATAGAGTGCGTTGCTGTCGAACGACACCTTGGCGTCGAGCACGCGAAGCTGGCCCTGCTTGGTGACGACGAGCGGATTGATCTCGAGCATCGCCATGTCCTTGGCGGCGAAGGCGGCATAGAGCTGGCCGGTCAGCTTCTCGGCCTGCTTGGCGAGATCGCCGGTCAGCTTCAGCGCCTTGGCAACCGTGCGGCCGTGATGCGGCATGATGCCGGTCGCGGGATCGACCGAGAACGAGACGATCTTTTCCGGGGTCGAATGCGCGACCTCTTCGATATTCACGCCGCCTTCGGTCGACACCACAAAGGAAATTTCGGAGGTCTCGCGATTGACCAGGATCGAGAGGTAGAACTCCTTGTCGATGTCGGAGCCTTCCTCGATGTAGAGGCGATTGACCTGCTTGCCGTGCGGACCGGTCTGCACCGTGACCAGCGTCGCGCCGAGCATCTGCTTGGCGAATTCGGCGACCTCGGCGGCCGATTTGGCGATGCGGACGCCGCCCTTGTCGCCGGCCGATGCTTCCTTGAACTTGCCCTTGCCGCGGCCGCCGGCATGGATCTGGCTCTTCACCACCCAGATCGGGCCGGGCAGCTGCTTGGCCGCCGCGTCGGCCTCTTCCGGCTTCAGCACCGGCACGCCGCGCGAGATCGGCACGCCGAATTCATGCAGCAAAGCCTTGGCCTGGTATTCATGGATATTCATGGAAAGACGCTCCCAAACCCTCGTGCGGCGACCTTTTACGTCAGCCTTGAGACTGGCATACCATATACCAAAGCTCGCGCAACTAAAAAATCCGCCGGAATTTCATCGCCTTGCACCCGACAGGCGATTGAAACCGCCTATCGGGCCATTGCCAATCGAGATTACTTGCCGAGCAGATCGGGCGCGATCTTCTTGCAGGCGTCGACCAGGCCCTGCACCGCACCGACCGACTTGTCGAAAGCCTCGCGGTCCTTGCCCGCCAGTTCGATCTCGACGATGCGCTCGACACCCTTGGCGCCGACCACGACCGGCACGCCGACATACATGTCCTTCACGCCGTACTCGCCGTTGAGATAGGCGGCGCAGGGCAGCACGCGCTTCTTGTCCTTCAGGTAGCTCTCGGCCATCGCGATCGCGGACGCAGCCGGCGCGTAGAAGGCGGAGCCAGTCTTGAGCAGGTTGACGATCTCGGCGCCGCCGTTGCGTGTGCGATCGACGATCTCATCGATGCGCGCCTGCGAGGTCCAGCCCATCTTGACGAGGTCGGGCAGCGGAATGCCGGCGACAGTCGAGTAGCGGGTCAGCGGCACCATGGTGTCGCCGTGGCCGCCGAGCACGAAGGCGGTGACGTCCTCGACCGAGACGTGGAATTCGTCGGCCAGGAAATAGCGGAAACGCGCGGAGTCGAGCACGCCGGCCATGCCGACCACCTTCTTGTGCGGCAGGCCCGAGGCCTTCTGCAGCGCCCACACCATGGCGTCGAGCGGGTTGGTGATGCAGATGACGAAGGCGTCGGGCGCGTACTTCTTGATGCCGGCGCCGACCTGCTCCATGACCTTGAGGTTGATGGAGAGGAGATCGTCGCGGCTCATCCCGGGCTTGCGCGGCACGCCGGCGGTGACGATGCAGACCTTGGCGCCGTCGAGCGCTTCATAGGAATTGGCGCCGACCAGATTGGAATCGAAACCGTCGACCGGCGACGACTGCGCAATGTCGAGCGCTTTGCCCTGCGGCACGCCCTCGGCAATATCGAACAGCACGACGTCTCCGAGTTCCTTGAGGCCGACGAGGTGCGCCAGCGTTCCGCCGATCTGTCCGGAGCCAATCAGAGCAATCTTGTCGCGTGCCATGGGAAATCAGTCCTTTGAACTGTGTACGGGAGGGAGGGAAGTCGGTTGCAAGGGTGGTTATCCCTTTCGAATGATCCATTCAAGTCGCGGCCTGCCCGATTGCGGGCCCTGCCTGGAATTCGAACAGGCATGCCAGCAACATCCGCCCCGGAGACACGAAAAGTTGCGCCGAACCGGACCGCGCGCAAGACGAAATATCGAGACTGAATTCAGGTCTCGACAAGGCCAGTCGACGCGCCGCTCGCCGAGGAGTCCTTCCGGCCGTGCGGCAGCGCCAGGTAGGATTCCGAGCTCATTTCGATCAGGCGCGAGGACGTGCGCTTGAACTCCATCGCCTCGACACCGTCGGTCGCGAGGTACAGCGACACCGGATCGGCCTCGGCCGAGGCCATCAGCTTCACGGCATTGTCATAGAGCGTGTCGATCAGCGAAATGAAGCGCTTGGCGGCATTGCGCTCGGCGTAATCCATCACCGGAATGTGGTCGATCAGGATCGTGTGGTAGTCGTGCGCGAGCCTGAGATAATCGGACGCGGCAAGCGGCTTCTCGCAGATGTCCATGAAGCTGAAGCGCGCGACGCCGTGCGCCGAGCAGGGCACGTTCAGGATGCGTCCCTTGATCGGAATGAGGCGTGCCTTGCACGGGGCATTGCCGGTCATCTTCCGCCAGGCCGCGTTGAGCGCGGCATCGGCCGCGTCATCCGCGGGCACCAGCCACATCTTGACGCCGACGAGTTTCTCCAGCCGGAAGTCGGTGCGCGCATCGAGCCGCAGCACGTCCATGTGGTCGGAGATCTGCGCGATGAACGGCAGGAACAGCGCGCGATTGAGCCCGCCCTTGTAGAGATCGTCAGGCGCAACGTTCGAGGTCGCGACCACCACGGTGCCGAGATCGAACAGCTTGGCGAACAGCCGGCCGAGGATCATCGCATCGGCGATGTCGGTGACGTGAAATTCGTCGAAGCAGAGCAGCCAGGCTTCGTCGAAGATCGCCTGCGCTGTGAGCGCGATCACGTCGCCGTCCGCGATCTCGCCGCGCGCGATCTGCTGACGGTAGCCGTAGATGCGCTCATGCGCCTCGGCCATGAATTCGTGGAAGTGCGCGCGGCGCTTGTGTTCGACCGGGCTCTGCTGGAAGAACAGATCCATCAGCATGGTCTTGCCGCGACCGACCTCGCCGTGGACGTAGAGCCCGCGCGGCGGCTTGTCGTCCTTGTCGCCGCCGAACAGCCGCCCGAACAGGCCTTGCTTGCGCTGCGGCTTGTAGCTCGCGAGCCGCTCATCCAGCGCGCCGAATGCCTCGGCGGCGCGGGCCTGGGCGGGATCGGCCTCGATCGCGCCGGAGGCGACCAGGGATTTGTAGAGCTCGAGAAAGGAACTGGGCGAGGTGGACAGCATGAGCCCACCTTACGGCCCTAGTGTGCGGCAAATTGCAAGCCGTGAATTGTGCCAGTGGGGTATGCACTTTCCTCTCCCTCGCCCCGCTCTTGCGGGGAGAGGGCTGGGGTGAGGGGCTCTCACCACCCGACGCGCTCTATCGACGGACCCGTACCCCCTCACCCGGATCGCATCTTCGATGCGATCCGACCTTTCCCCGCAAGCGGGGCGAGGTGAAGAGGCTCACGCGCAGAGCGCGTAGGAATCCTCGACCACATAGGGGCCGCCGCCTGTCGACGCGCGCGACGAGAACAGCACGAAGCGGTCCGCCAGGAAGCTGCGGCTCGGGAAGTAGCCGCGCACGGACAGATAATCCGCGACGTCCTGGCTCGAAGCGTCATGCAGACGAGCGAGCGTGACATGTGGCGTGAATTTCCTGCCCTCGGGATCGAGCCCCATCCGCTGCATCATCCGCTCGAGCTCGGCCTGCAGTTCGATCAGCGGCCGGCTCGGCTCGACGGCGGCAACCACCGCGCGCGGCTTGCGTCCGCCGAAGCTCGACAGGCCCTGCAATTTGACCTCGAACGGCTTGCGGTTTACCCGAAACAACATCGTCGCGATCTCGTTGGCCCACATGCCATCGATATCGCCGATGAAGCGCAGAGTGACATGATAATTTTCGGGATCGATCCAGCGTGCGCCGGGAAGGCCGCCACGCAAGCTGGAGAGGGTTTGGCCGATATCGGCCGGAATTTCCAGTCCAGTGAACAGACGCGGCATCGCAATAATCCTCGATGCTTGGCGCGGGTTTTGGGAGCCCGCACCCTGTAACGGCCCGGCGACGAATCACCGATGCCTATTTGTACCCGAGATATGTGACTCTGCGAAGCATGACCCGTTAACAGCTCGTAAACCTACGGACACGGCACGGCTCACTGCCTGCGCTTCAACTGCGTTGCCCTGATATTGCGCCGAGAAATGCCTCCACTGTGGGCAGGATATTTTTCACAACGATGTCCACACCTGCTGCCGTCGGATGCATGCCGTCGGCCTGGTTGAGTTTCGCGTCGGCGGCAACCCCATCGAGGAAGAACGGATAGAGCGGCACGCCAAGGGTCTTCGAGAGATCCGGATAGATCGCGTTGAACTTCGCTGCATACTCACTGCCATAGTTCGGTGGCGCGAGCATGCCGCACAAGAGCACGGCGATCTTGCGCGCCTGCAACTTTGTGATGATGTCGGAGAGCGCGGCACGCGTGACGGCGGGATCGATGCCGCGCAAGGCATCGTTGGCGCCAAGCTCGACAATCACGGCATCGGTTCCATCAGGCACCGACCAGTCGAGTCGCTCGCGGCCGCCCGAGGCGGTGTCGCCGGACACCCCGGCATTGCTCATCTCGACCTTTATCCCCTTGGCTTCCAACGCCTTTTGCAGCCGGATCGGGAATGCCGCCGGGCCTGGGAGGCCGTACCCGGCGCTCAGGGAATCGCCCAGAACCACCATCTTGATCGGCTTCGCCGGGCCCTTCTCCGGGCCATTCTCCAGCCTTGGCGTCTGCGCGCTGGCCGCCGTCATCAAGCCCATAAGCAACACGAGTATGTGCACGAAGATTCTCAACCGGCCCTCGACCGCAGACGCGGAAGTGCCATATGACCGAACCATGGACAGTCTCATCGAATCCTCTTCACTGACCGACGTCGAGCCGGACACCATTGCCGTCAGGAACGTCAATCTCTCGCTCGGCACCGGCGCGGCACGGGTCCATATCCTCAAAGATATCAGCCTTCGTGTGGCAGCGGGTGAGGCCATCGGCCTGATCGGCCCGTCGGGCTCGGGCAAGTCGACCTTGCTGATGGTAATGGCGGGGCTCGAACGTCCTGACAGTGGAGAAGTGGTCGTCAACGGCACCTCGTTCAATGCCCTCGACGAAGATGCGCTGGCGCGCTTCCGCGGCCGCCAGGTCGGCATCGTCTTCCAGTCATTCCATCTGATCCCGACCATGACGGCGCTGGAGAACGTGGCGGTGCCGCTCGAGCTCGCCGGCAATCCCGATGCCGCTGCGCGCGCCGCGCAGGAGCTGCAATCGGTCGGGCTCGGCGAGCGGCTGCATCATTATCCGACGCAACTCTCCGGCGGCGAGCAGCAGCGCGTCGCGATCGCGCGCGCGCTCGCGCCCGATCCCGCGATCCTCGTTGCCGACGAGCCGACCGGGAATCTCGACGAGACGACAGGCAAGCAGATCGTCGACCTGCTGTTCACCAAGCACGCCGAGCGCGGCATGACGCTGGTGCTGGTGACGCACGATCTCGCGCTCGCGCAGCGCTGCGACCGCGTCGTGCGGCTGCGCTCCGGCCGCATCGACGGACAATCCACGACATGAGCATCGCGTCCGAAGCCGCGGTGCAGGGCCGCGCGTCGTCGCTTGCCTTCCGTTATGCGCTGCGCGAATTGCGCGGCGGCCTGCGCGGCTTCTACGTGTTCATCGCCTGCATCGCGCTCGGCGTGATGGCGATTGCCGGCGTCGGCTCGGTCGCCGCGAGCCTTGGCGACGGCCTGTCCCGCGAGGGACGTACGCTGCTCGGCGGCGACGTCGCATTCTCGCTGATCTCGCGCGAGGCCAAACCCAACGAGGTCGCCTATCTGCGCACGCGCGGCGAGGTTTCGATCGCGGCCACGCTGCGCGCGATGGCCCGCAGCAATGACGGCAAGCTGGCGCTGGTCGAGCTGAAGGCCGTCGACGGCAAATATCCGATGCTCGGCGAGCTGACGCTCGAGCCGAACATGCCGGTCGCCGATCTGCTTGCCGAACGCGACGGCGTCTACGGCGCGGCCGCCGATTCGACGTTGCTGGCGCGGCTCGACCTGAAGCTCGGTGACCGCGTCACCATCGGCAGTGCGACCTACCAGATCCGCAGCGTGGTGGTGGCCGAGCCCGACAAGCTTGCCGGCGGCGTCGGCCTCGGGCCGCGCTTCCTGGTCAGCGAAGCCAGCCTGCACGCCACCGACCTGCTGCAACCGGGCAGCCTGGTGCGCTGGATCTACCGCGTGAAGCTGCCTGACGGCGCCAACGACGATCGCGCCACCACCGCGCTGATCGACGGCGCGCGGACCGCCGCGCCGGAGGCCGGCTGGGAGCTCCGCAGCCGCAGCAATGCCTCGCCGCAGCTCGAGCGCACCATCAACCGCTTCACCCAGTTCCTGACCCTGGTCGGCCTCGCGGCGCTACTGGTCGGCGGTGTCGGCGTCGCCAACGCGGTGAAGAGCCATATCGACCGGCGCCGCGACGTCATCGCTTCGTTCAAGGCGCTCGGCGCCACCGGCCGCGACGTCTTCACGATCTACTGCACGCAGGTGGTGGTGCTGGCCGGGATCGGCTCGGCGATCGGGCTCGTGCTCGGCGCCGCGCTCCCCTTCGTCATCGTCGGCCTGTTCGGCAAGCTGCTGCCGCTGCCGGTAGTGCCCGCGCTGCATCCCGACGAGCTCGCGCTGTCCTTCCTCTACGGCCAGCTCACCGCGCTGGCGTTCGGGCTGTGGCCACTCGGCCGGGTGCATGACGTGCCGGTCGCGGCGCTGTTCCGCGAGACCGTCGCCAGCGAGTGGCATCGCCCGCGCTGGAGCTATCTGGCGCTGATGGCCGTGGTGATCGCGCTCCTGATCGGAGTCGCGATCGGGCTTGCCTATGACAAGCGGGTCGCTGCCGTGTTCGTCGCCTCGTCGATCGCGGTGTTCCTGCTGCTGCGCGGAATCGCCGAGCTCCTGATGGCGGTGGCGCGGCGGCTGCCGCGCAGCCGCATGACCATGCTGCGGCTCGCGATCGCCAACATCCACCGGCCGGGCGCGCTGACGCCGTCGGTGGTGCTGTCGCTGGGGCTCGGGCTGGCGGTGCTCGTCACCATCACCCAGATCGACGGCAATCTGCGCCGGCAATTCCTGGCCGCCCTGCCGGAGCGGGCGCCGTCGTTCTTCTTCATCGACATCCCCTCCACCGAGGCCGACCGCTTCAATGCCTTCCTGGCGAAGGTCGCCGCCGGCTCGACCGTCGAGGATGTACCGATGCTGCGCGGACGGATCGTGGCCGCGCGCGGCGTCAAGGCCGACCAGCTCAAGCCGTCGGTCGATTCGGAGTGGGTGCTGCAGAGCGACCGGGGCCTGACCTACACCGGCGAAATTCCCAAGGGCTCGAAGATCGTCGAGGGCGAATGGTGGGGGCCGGACTACAGCGGGCCGCCGCTGGTCTCGATGGAGAAGAAGATCGCCGACGGCCTGTCGTTGAAGATCGGCGACGAGATCGTCGTCAACGTGCTCGGACGCGACGTGCCGGCGAAAATCGCCAACCTGCGCAACATCGACTGGCAGGGCCTCGGCATCAATTTCGTGCTGGTGTTCTCGCCGAATGCCTTCAGGGGTGCGCCGCACAGCCATGTCGCGACCCTGACGGAACCACACGCCGATTCCGCCGACGACGCGCGCATCATCAAGCAGGTCGCCGACGCGTTCCCGATGGTGACCAGCGTGCGGGTCCGCGAGGCGCTGGAGACGGTCGGCAGCGTGGTCAGCAATCTGGTGCTGGCGATCCGCGGCGCCAGCGCCGTGACGCTGATCTCCGCGATCCTGGTGCTCGGCGGCGCGCTCGCCGCCGGACACCGCCACCGCGTCTATGACGCCGTGATTCTCAAGACGCTCGGCGCCACGCGGGTGCGACTGCTCGGCGCCTACGCGCTGGAGTATCTGATGATCGGTTTTGCAACCGCGGTGTTCGGGGTGATCGCCGGCTCGATCGCGGCCTGGCTGATCGTGACTAGGCTGATGACGCTGAGTTTTATCTGGCAGGCCGGCAGCGCCGCGCTGGTCGTGGTCGCCGCGCTGGTCGTCACGGTCGGACTGGGGCTCGCCGGGACGCTGCTCGCGCTAAACCAGAAGCCGGCCTCAGTGTTGCGGAATTTGTGACAAAATGTAGCGGCGCGAGCGCCGTTTTTGCCTATGATGCTAGGGCAGAGCGACATTCGGCCGCGCGTGGAAGCTTGCGTCGGATGTGTTAATTTCCCACATACCAATCGGGTCGGATAGTCGGTTTGAATGACACGGAATTAATGTTCCGCAAACCGAGCCATCTGAGATAGATTTACGACCGGCGCCGCAAATCCCTTGCGCTCCACCGGGACCAACCACGGGAATTCGACCATGTCGGACCTAGACCGCAACTACGCTTCTCCTTTCGGCCGGGCCGCCGGGCGCATTGACGCTGCGGCCGTCGACGCCGGTCTGCGCGCCTACATGCTGCGCATCTACAACTACATGAGCATCGGCCTGGCCATCACCGGCCTCGCCGCGCTCGGCGTCTACATGGGTGCGGTGACGACCGACCAGTCGGCCGCCGTCGCCAAGTTCGGCAACGCCTATCTGACGCAGTTCGGCTACGCGATGTTCGTGAGCCCGCTGAAGTGGCTGTTCATCCTCGCCCCTCTGGCGATGGTGTTCGTCATCTCGGCCGGCATCAACCGCCTGCAGCCCGCGACCGCCCAACTCCTGTTCTGGGTGTTCTCGGCGCTGATGGGTCTGTCGCTGTCGTCGATCTTCCTGGTGTACACGCACACCTCGATCGTGCGCGTGTTCTTCATCACCGCGGCAACGTTCGGTGCGCTGAGCCTCTACGGCTACACCACCAAGCGTGACATGAGCGGCATGGGCTCGTTCCTGTTCATGGGTCTGATCGGCATCATCATCGCGAGCCTGGTCAACCTGTTCCTGGCGAGCTCGGCGCTGCAGTTCATCGTGTCGGTGGTCGGCGTGCTGGTGTTCGCGGGCCTCACCGCCTGGGACACCCAGCGGCTGAAGAACGACTACATCTACGGCTACGCCTCGCAGGGTGGCGTGATGGCAGAGCGTGCGGCAATCACTGGTGCGCTGTCGCTCTACCTGAACTTCATCAACCTGTTCACGCTGCTCCTGCAGCTGCTCGGCCAGCGCGACTAAGCGCCTCGAGCGAGCCGATCAAATCCAAGCCCCGGCCATTCCGCCGGGGCTTTTCTTTTGGGCGAGGCGAGATGTGATGTAGCCCGGATGAAGCGCAAGCGAAATCCGGGATAGGCTCATCCGCGGCTTCAACGGCCCCGGATTGAGCGGAGCCTGCCATCGAGCGCGTTCGCGCGGCCCGTTGGCTCCATCCGGGCTGCAAGCAGACTGACCTGACGCGCTTAGACCAGCGACAGCTTGCGGTCGATCACGAACAGCACGCGTTCGAGTTCATGGCCGCGGCGCAGGATCAGGCCGGTCGCGGAAATCACGCTGTACATGCCCTGCTTGCGCGCAAGCCGGGGGTCCTTCTCGATCCGGTAGATCGGCACTTCCGACGCGCGCCGGAACACCGAGAACACGGCCCGATCCTTCAGGAAGTCGATCGCATAATCGCGCCACTCGCCGTCGGCGACCATGCGGCCGTAGAGATTGAGAATGCGGTTGAGTTCAAGTCGATTGAAAGTCACGCGATTGGGCTGAGGGGTCGCGGCGGCGGTGCGCGCCGCGGCACGACTCCCGCTCGGATCAGTGTCCTCCGAGATCAAACTCATCGAGCGCCTCCTGTCACCTCGGTGGCGATCGGGTTCCGAAGGCCCCTCTTCGGGATCGTCACGAGAGTGACATGATCGCGCTAAGCGCGCGGGCCCGCAAGGGGCCAATCGCAATGCAACCGGGCCTTAACCACCGCCGCGCGCGGCGGATTGTCCGAAAAACCGCAGAGTCACGGGAACGTTAGCGGAATCATATTGCTGCCCCACTTCCGCCCATCGCCCGCCCCGCTGCCCTGCGAAAAGGAAACCCTGCGTTGGCCCGGTCCTTTCGGTTCCGGATTCCTCAGCCCCCAGCCCCCCGGGGCCGTCGGGATCGGGCCTGTTCGCAGGGGAGTCAAATCCCAACACTGGGCCAACGAAAGTTGGTCCTTTTTGTTTTGGGGCCTGCGCAAGCGAGACGCGCGCGCCAAGCACCGGCGCCTTCCTTTCGGCAGATCACTGAATGCAGGTTTGTCGCCATGCGGCTGCACGAAAACATGCGTGCGACCGGCGGAAGCCAGCGCATCGCGCCTTACCGCAGCGAGGCGCTAGTGAAGTGAGGTGAAGGCAGCGCCGAGCATCGGGCCCGGCTTGTCGCGGTTGCCGTCCTGGACGTACACCGCCGCAGCATCGACACCGTCACGCGTGATGTTCTCCAGCGGCACGGTCCAGCTCCCGGACGAACCGTTCCAGTCACCGACCTTGAGGAGATTGCGCACGACGTTGTGGTAGGTGATCTCGCGGCCGCGGTTCTCGCCGCGCGCGATCGAGATCGGCACCGACTTCGAGATCGAGCAGATCCAGACCTCGCCGCGCGACACGGCCGGCGACTTCGATGCGGCGACCGACACGTTGATCTGCTTTCCGCTCAGCGTCATCGTCACGGGCACCGACATCACGCTGCCGCTCCTTTCGGTGTCCTTGATGGCGTCCTCGATACTGGCGCGATCGCTGCCGATCACATGCGCGGAGCCATTGATCACGGCTTGCGGCGTGTAGACGTCGCGGTCGCCGCGAACATGCGAATAGGCCTTCTGGCGCGCGCTGAAACGGGAATCGGCCAGCGTGTCCTTCCAGCCGAGATAGTCCCAATAGTCGATCGGCATGCTCAGCGCGATGACGTTGGGGTCCTTCGCGAGGTCACCGATGATCTTGTCCGCGGGCGGACAGGACGAGCATCCCTGCGAGGTGAAGAGTTCGACGACGGCACGCGGATCGGCGTGGGCGGGGCGGATGATCGCGACGATTGCGCAGATACCAAGGGCGCTGGACCATCGCGAGATACAGTTATAGGCCATCATCGCTGTCATACTGCGAACCAGTCGTGATGATTTCCATCCGTAATTGTACGGAGCATGAAGTCTGTCCCTGAACTTGCGTGCCCCAAAACGCGAGAAAGCGGCCTTTTCATAGGCCGCCTTCTTTTTAGCCGCTACTCACTAAGCAGTGAGGCACCGATCACAAATCCGCGTTGGAGCATGGTCCGGAAAAGTGTGAAACGGTTTTCCGGACAGACCATGCTCAAACAAAGGGGCCTTAGGCCGCGAGTTTGCGCAGCACATAATGCAGGATGCCGCCGTTGCGATAGTAGTCGAGCTCGTCCAGCGTATCGATCCGGCAGAGCAGCGGGACATCCTTTTTGCCGCCGTCAGCGGAGACGATCTCGGCCGTTAGCGTCTGGCGCGGCTTCAGGTCGCCCTGCAGCCCGCGGATCGTGACCTTCTCGTCGCCCTTGAGGCCGAGCGAGGACCACGACGTGCCGTCCTGGAAGGTGAGCGGAAGCACACCCATGCCGACCAGGTTGGAGCGATGGATGCGCTCGAAGCTCTGGCAGATCACCGCGCGCACGCCGAGCAGGCGCGTGCCCTTTGCGGCCCAGTCGCGCGACGAGCCGTTGCCGTATTCGGCGCCGGCGAACACCACCAGCGGCACGCTCTCCTGCTGGTACTTCATCGCGGCGTCGTAGATCGACATCTGCTCGCCGTCGGGCCAGTGCTTGGTCAAACCGCCTTCCGGAATATTGCCGTCGGCACCCTTCAGCATGAAGTTCTTGATGCGGATGTTGGCGAAGGTGCCGCGCATCATCACTTCATGGTTGCCGCGCCTCGTGCCGTACTGGTTGAAGTCGGCGGGACGCACCTGGTGCTCGCTGAGGAACTTGCCGGCGGGTGAGGTCAGCTTGATCGAACCGGCCGGCGAGATGTGGTCGGTGGTGATCTTGTCGCCGAACATCGCGAGGATCCGCGCGTCGACCACGTCGGTGACCGGATCCGGCTGCTTCTTCATGCCCTCGAAATAGGGCGGGTTCTGCACATAGGTCGAGCTCATGTTCCAGCGATAGGTCTCGCTTTCCGTGGTCTTGATCTTGCGCCAGTTGGTATCGCCCTTGAACACGTCGGCGTACTTCTTCTTGAAGATCGTCGCGGTGACGTACTTCTTCATGAAGGCGTTGATCTCCTTGGCGGTCGGCCAAATGTCCTTGAGGAACACCGGCTTGCCGTCCTTGCCGATGCCGAGCGGCTCGACCGCGAGATCCTTGGTCACGGTGCCGGCGATCGCATGCGCGACGACGAGCGGCGGCGAGGCGAGGTAGTTCGCCTGCACGTCGGGCGAGACGCGGCCTTCGAAGTTGCGGTTGCCCGACAGCACGGCGGCGGCGACGATGCCGTTTTCGTTGATTGACTTCGAGATGTCTTCCGGCAGCGGGCCGGAATTGCCGATGCAGGTCGTGCAGCCGAAGCCGACGAGGTTGAAGCCGACCTTGTCGAGATCGGCCTGCAGGCCAGAATTGGCGAGATACTCCGCCACCACCTGGCTGCCCGGCGCGAGCGAGGTCTTCACCCACGGCTTGGCCTTGAGGCCCTTGGCGGCCGCCTTGCGCGCCAGCAGGCCGGCGCCGATCAGCACGCTCGGATTGGAGGTGTTGGTGCAGGAGGTGATCGCCGCGATCACGACGTCGCCATGGCCGAGATCGAAGTCACGGCCCTCGACCGCATAACGCTTCTGCTCGCCCTCGGGCTTCTTGTATTCGCCGACCAGCGCGGTCGCGAAACCGGTCGACACCGCCGGCAGCGCGATGCGGCCTTCGGGGCGCTTCGGCCCGGCCATCGACGGCACGACGTCGCCGAGGTCGAGCGTCAGCGTGGTAGTGAACACCGGGTCAGTCGACTTGGCGGTGCGGAACAGGCCCTGCGCCTTGGCGTAGGACTGCACCAGCTTGACGCGATCGGCCTTGCGGCCCGAGGTCTTCAGGTAATCGATGGTCGCGGCGTCGACCGGGAAGAAGCCGCAGGTCGCGCCATATTCGGGCGCCATGTTGCCGATGGTCGCCTTGTCCGCGACCGAGAGATAGTCGAGGCCCGGGCCGAAGAATTCAACGAACTTGCCGACCACGCCGAGCTTGCGCAGCATCTGGGTGACGGTCAGCACGAGGTCGGTCGCGGTGACGCCTTCCTTGAGCTGGCCCTTGAGCTTGAAGCCGACCACTTCGGGCAGCAGCATCGACAGCGGCTGGCCGAGCATGCAGGCCTCCGCCTCGATGCCGCCCACGCCCCAGCCGAGCACAGCGAGGCCGTTGACCATCGTGGTGTGCGAGTCGGTGCCGACCAGCGAGTCGGGATAGGCGACCTCGAAGGTGCCGGTCTTCCGGCCGACCGTCATCTTCTCCTTCTTGGTCCACACCGTCTGCGCGAGATATTCGAGGTTGACCTGGTGGCAGATGCCGGTGCCGGGCGGCACCACCGAGAAGTTCGAGAACGCCTTCTGGCCCCACTTCAGGAACTCGTAGCGCTCCTGGTTCTGCTTGTATTCCTCGGTGACGTTCTTCGCGAACGCCTTGTTGTCACCGAAGAAGTTGACGATCACCGAGTGGTCGATGACGAGATCGACCGGCACCAGCGGGTTGATCTTCTCGGCATCGCCGCCGAGGTTCTGCATCGCGTTGCGCATCGCCGCGAGGTCGACCACGGCCGGGACGCCGGTGAAATCCTGCATCAGGACGCGCGCCGGGCGGAACGCGATTTCGTGCTCGAGCTGGCGCTTCTTCAGCCACTTCGACACCGCAACGATGTCTTCCTTCTTGACGGTGCGGCCGTCCTCGTTGCGCAGCAGGTTCTCCAGCAGAACCTTCATCGAATACGGCAGCTTCGAAATCCCCTTCAGTCCGTTCTTCTCTGCCTGGGGCAGGCTGTAATAGACGTAGGACTTGCCGCCGACCTTCAGGGTCTTGCGGCATTTGAAGCTGTCGAGCGAGGTCATGCGAGGAATCCCAATTCTCAGTTATACCCGGCAAGGGTAACTAAACACCGGCGATCGACACTGGCCAAGGGATGGCCTGGGGTGGGTTGCGGCCGCCGACTGTGTGTGCTGCATCAAGTTCCGGGCTTATAGAACCTTTCTAGAAGCGCCGCCACACCGACAAGCGTGCGACAGCGTTGCGCGACCCAAAAATTCTCACGCGGTAGCGAAAGATTTCAGAGGGCTGTGACAAGACGAACCATGCGGCTCTCGGGACGAAATCTGAAATGCGTGCGCGGCGGACGCGAGGTGTTTTCCGGCCTCGATCTGTCGGCCACGTCAGGCGAGGCACTCGCCATCACCGGCCCCAATGGCGCCGGCAAGACCTCGCTGCTGCGCGTCCTCGCCGGGCTATTGGTTCCCGCCGAGGGTGTGGTCGCGCTCGAAGGCGGCGACGCCGAGCTCAGCCTGCCTGAGCAGGCCCACTATCTCGGCCACCGCGACGCCCTGAAGCCGGCGCTGAGCGTTGCGGAAAATCTGTCCTTCTGGCGGGAATTTCTCGGCGGCGAGACCAAGGATGCCGGGCAGTGCCTTGCCGCCGTGGCGCTCGACCACGCCGCGCACCTGCCGGCGGCCTATCTTTCCGCCGGCCAGCGCCGCCGCCTGTCGATCGCGCGCCTGCTCTCGGTGCGGCGGCTGGTGTGGCTGCTGGACGAGCCGACATCGGCGCTCGACGCGGCCGGACAGGCGCTGTTCGTCGGGCTGATGCGTGACCATCTCGCACAGGGCGGCCTGATCGTCGCGGCGACGCACCTGCCGCTCGGCATCGACGCGCGCGATCTGCGGATGGGAGGCGCGGCATGAGCGCGCTTGGCGCCTTGATCCGGCGCGACATCCGCATCGCGCTGCGCGTCGGCGGCGGCGCGCTGATCGGCGTGCTGTTCTTCCTCACCGTCACGGTGCTGATGCCGTTCGCGGTGGGCCCGGATCTCGCGCTGCTGTCGCGGCTCGGCCCCGCCATCCTCTGGCTCGGCGCGTTGCTGGCGAGCCTGCTCACGCTCGACCGCCTGTTCACGGCCGACCACGAGGACGGCTCGCTCGACCTCATCGTGATGAGCCGGACGCCGCTGGAACTCGCCTGCGCCGCCAAGGCGCTGGCGCACTGGATCGCCGCCGGCCTGCCGCTGATCATCGCAACCCCGGTGCTCGGCCTGCTGCTCAATCTCGACGGCACCGCGACGCTCGCGGTCGCCGCAACGCTGCTGGCGGGAACACCGGCGCTGACCTTCACCGGCATGATCGGCGCGGCCCTGGCGGTGACGCTGCATCGCGGCGGGCTATTGCTGGCGGTGCTGGTGCTGCCGCTGTCGATCCCGGTGCTGATCTTCGGGGTTGCGGCCTCGCAGGCGGCGATATCGGGCCCCCCGCCCTTTGGAACACCATTCTCGATCCTCTGCGCGCTGTCACTTGCCAGCCTCGTGATCGGCCCCTTTGCCGCCGCCGCGAGCCTGCGGCACGGGCTGGACTGAAATGAGCCCGATCAAATCTCGCCGGGAGGAGATCGGCCGATTGCCTGCGACACATCGGACGATTATCAGGGTGCCATGACGCTGACCGACCTCGCCAATCCGACCAAGTTTCTGGCGCTGACCGCGCGCATGCTGCCGTGGCTCGCGGGCGTGACCGCTATCCTGCTCGCGATCGGGCTCTACCAGTCGGCGATGGCGCCCGACGACTACCAGCAGGGCGCGACGGTCAAGATCATGTTCATCCACGTGCCGAATGCGTGGCTGTCGATGTTCGTCTGGGGCGTCATGAGCGTGGCCGCGCTCGGCACCCTCGTGTGGCGGCATCCGCTCGCCGACGTCGCCGCGAAAGCCGCAGCTCCGATCGGCGCCGCCTTCACCTTGCTTGCGCTCGTCACCGGCTCGCTGTGGGGCCGGCCGATGTGGGGCACCTATTGGGAGTGGGATGCACGCCTGACCTCGGTCTTGATCCTGTTCCTGATGTATCTCGGCCTGATGGCGCTGTGGCGCGCGGTGGAGGACCCGTCGCGTGCGGCGCGGGCGGCGGCGGTGCTCACGCTGGTAGGCGCGATCAACATCCCGATCATCAAGTTCTCGGTCGACTGGTGGAACACGCTGCATCAGCCGGCCTCGGTGTTTCGCGCGGGCGGGCCGACGCTCGACAAGGCGTTCCTGTGGCCGCTGCTGGTGATGGCGATCGCGTTCTCGCTGCTGTTCATCACCTTGCACCTAGCGGCGATGCGCAACGAGATCCTGCGCCGGCGCGTTCGCAGCCTGCAGATGATGCAGGCGAGCCGCGTCTCGTTCACGAGCGAGGTGGGCGGCGGTTCGCAGGCAACCGCGTCAAACGAAATTGGAGCGGCGTGATACGATGGCGCTTGGTCCCTACGCCTCCTTTATCGTGACCTCCTATGCGCTGGTCGCGGCGGTCGTGCTGCTGCTGATCGTCTGGATCATCGCCGACTATCGCCGGCAACAGGCGCGCCTCAGGGAGATCGAGGCCAGCGGCGTGACGCGCCGCTCGGGCCGCAGCGCGGCGGATATAAGATGAGCGATCAGGCGACCAACAGCCCGCCGCAAGCCCGCCGCCTGCTGGTGGTGCTGCCGCTGCTGATCTTCCTCGGCCTTGCCGGGCTGTTCCTGCTGCGGCTCTATGGTGGCGATCCCTCGAAAATCCCGTCGGCGCTGATCGGCCGGCCGGCGCCGCAGACCGCGCTGCCCGCGCTCGACGGCCTGGTGCGGGACGGCGCGCCTGTCCCCGGTCTCGATCCCGCCGCCTTCAAGGGCAAGGTCTCGGTCGTCAATGTCTGGGCGTCGTGGTGCGTGCCTTGTCACGACGAGGCGCCGCTGCTGACCGAGCTCGGCAAGGACAAGCGCTTCCAGATCATCGGCATCAACTACAAGGACTCGCCCGAGAATGCCCGGCGCTTCCTCGGCCGCTACGGCAATCCGTTCGGCATCGTCGGCGTCGACGGCAACGGCCGCGCCTCGATCGAATGGGGCGTCTATGGCGTGCCCGAGACCTTCCTGGTCGGGCGCGAGGGCACCATCGTCTACAAGCTGGTCGGCCCGGTGACTCCGGACAACGTCAACCGCGTGCTCAAGGCCGAGATCGAGAAGGCGCTCGCGGCGGGCAGTTGATAGCCGTTACTTGCGCTCACCTCTCCCCGTCCTTTACGGCGAGGGGCTTTGGACGGTGTTTGTAATAAACTCCGAGCCTATCCGTGGAGAGACCCTCACCCCACCCTCTCCCCGCATCCGCCTTCGCCCGAAGGCGGGCTTCGGCGGACAAGAGAGCGGGGCGAGGGAGCAGAGTGCTGATCACCCCTTCCGCACGTCGCCCGCGTCGGCCTCACTCGCCTCCAGCGAGACCGGCTCAAGGTGATAGCGCTTGGTCAGCGGCATCTGGGCGATGGCGAAGATCATGGTCAGCGGCGTCACGCCGAACACCTTGAAGTTCACCCAGAAATCCGTGGTCTGCGTGCGCCAGACAAGCTCGTTGAGCACCGCCATGCCGGCGAAGAACAGCGCCCAGCGCAGGGTGAGGATGCGCCAGCCCTGCGGCGTCAGGTTGAACACCTGGTCGAACATGATGGCGATGAAGGACCGGCCGAACAACAGCCCGCCGCCGAGCACGGCCGCGAACAGCCCGTAGATGATGGTCGGCTTGACCTTGATGAAGGTCTCGTCGTGCAGCACCAGCGTCAGCGTGCCGAACACCAAGACGATCGCGCCGGTCACCAGCGCCATGATCGGCACGTGCCTGGTCACCACATAGGATGCGATCATCGCGGCCACGATCGCCACCATGAACGCGCCGGTCGCGACGAACAGATGGTACTTGGCGTTGGCGATAAAGAACACGAGCAGTGGCCCGAGTTCGGTCGCCAGCTTGAACAGCGGATGCGGCTGGGTCTTGTCCATCAACTCTCTACTTTGATTTGAGGCATGACCCGATCCGAAAACCGGTGTCCACTTTGCGCTAACGCGGCCCTTCGGGTCGGGGTCATGCCTCGATTCCAGCAATTGCCTTGGCAAAATCCTTCGCCGCGAAGGGCGCGAGGTCCTCGACGCCTTCGCCGACGCCGATGAAATGCACCGGCAGCTTGTGCTTCTCCGACAGCGCGACAAGGATGCCGCCGCGCGCCGTGCCGTCAAGCTTGGTCATCACGAGCCCCGTGACGCCTGCCGTACGATGAAACGCCTCGACTTGCGACAACGCATTTTGTCCCACCGTGGCGTCGAGCACGAGCAGCACCGCGTGCGGCGCCGACGCATCGACCTTCCTGATGACGCGCACGACCTTTTCCAGCTCGTTCATCAGTTCGGACTTGTTCTGCAGGCGGCCGGCGGTGTCGATCAGCAGCACGTCGCGCTGCTGCTCCTTGGCCGCGGTCAGCGCGCTGAAGGCAAGGCTCGCCGAATCCGAGCCCTGGGCGCCTGATATGACCGGCGACTTGGTGCGCTCGCCCCAGACCTTGAGCTGCTCGATCGCCGCGGCGCGGAAGGTGTCGCCGGCGGCCAGCATGACCTTGCGGCCCTCGGCGGAGAATTTCGCGGCCAGCTTGCCGATCGTCGTGGTCTTGCCGGAGCCGTTGACGCCGACCACCAAGATGACGAACGGCTGCTTCGCGGTATCGATCTCGAGCGGCTTCGCCACCGGCGACAGCACCTTCTCGACCTCGGTCGCGACGACGTCCTTGACCTCGTCGGCCGAGATCGCCTTGTCGTAGCGCCCCTTGCCGACAGCCTCCGCAATGCGGACCGCGACATCGGTACCGAGATCGGCGCGCAGCAGCACATCCTCGATGTCATCGAGCATGGCCGAATCGAGCTTGCGCTTGGTGACGAGGTCGGCGACCGCGGTCCCGATCGAACTCGAGGTCCGCTTCAGGCCGCCCTTCAGCCGCTGCCACCAGCTCTGTTTTGGAGTTCCCGCAGTGGTATCGTTCATGGCGCGGACGTGTTAGCCGTTTCGGCCCATAAACGAAAGTCTCGACGAATTGATCGATGTTCCCCAACTAACCGCGGAAGAAATCCTGGGCCGGGTGCTCCACCGCGACGGCCTGATGCTGGTGATCGACAAGCCGGCCGGCCTGCCGGTGCATCGCGGTCCCAAGGGCGGCCCCAATCTGGAGGCCTCGTTCGAAGCGCTGCGGTTCGGCCTGCCGCGGCCGCCGGTGCTGGCGCATCGGCTGGACAAGGACACCTCGGGCTGCCTCGTCCTGGGACGTCACCGCAAGGCAACCGCCTCGCTCGGGCTGTTGTTCAAGCACAGCAAGATCTCGAAGACCTATTGGACCGTGGTCGAGGGCGGCCCTGCCGAGGATGAAGGCACCATCGACATGCCGCTCGGCCGGCTCAACGCCGAGCGCGGCTGGTGGCAGAAGCCGGACCCGGATGGCCAGAAGGCGATCACCAACTGGAAGGTGCTGGGGCGTGGCGATGGCCTCACCTGGCTCGCGATGGAGCCGGTCACCGGCCGCACCCATCAGCTGCGGGTGCATTCGGCGGCGATGGGCTGGCCGATCGTCGGCGACAATATCTATGGCAATGGTCCGCGCTTCGGTGAGCCGACCCTGCATCTGCATTCCCGCGAGATCGGCATCCCGATCTCCAGGAACAAGGACCCGGTGCATGTGGTCGCGCCGGCACCCGAACACATGCGGGAGCGGCTCAGGGCCTGCGGCTGGAACGGCGACTAAGCATGATCCGGAAAAGTGCGAAGCGGTTTTCCGAAAAGATTATGCTCAAACAAAGAGCTAAAGCGCGATGACGATCCAGCCCAACCTCATCGCGCTTTAGCCTCCGTGATTTTACGGACAATTATCCTTTACGGAACATTCAGGCCCATCCGCTAGTCCTGAAGGCAGCTTAGAAAAGCGCGCTGCGACGGCTCAGGACGAGCAATGCTGAATGATGGACAAGCAATTGTCGACGAGGTCGAGGCTGCGATACGCGCCGGCTCCGCCGATAAATGCCTGGCCACGGCAAGGCGCGTCACCGGCCTTTTCCTCGCATCCGCCGGCAAGTTCAACAGCGAACAGATCGAGCTGTTCGACAACGTGCTCGAGCGTCTGGTGAAGACCATCGAGTTGCGCGCGCTCGCCGACATCAGCGCCCGGATGGCGCTCACCGACATCAGCGAGCAGCTCGCACCGGTCGCCCAGGCACCGCCCGCGATCATTCGCCGTCTCGCCAGCAATGACGAGATCAGGATCGCGCGGCCGATCCTGCAGGAATCGTCGCGGCTCAGCGCGGACGATTTGGTCGAGATCGCACGGACCAAGAGCGAGCAGCATCTGCTCGCCGTCGCCGGCCGCTGGTGGCTAAAGGAGGTCGTCACTGACGCGCTTCTGGCGCGTCGCTTTGCGAGCGTGAGCCACCGCCTGGTCACCAATCCCGGCGCCAAAGTATCGCCGGGCGGATTTGCCGTCATCCTCGCGCAGGCCGAGCACGATCCGGTGCTTGCGGTCGAGACCGGCATTCGCGCCGACCTGCAGTCGGAGCTCCGCCTTCAGCTCCTGCGCCGCGCGACGGAAGAGGTTCGCGGCCGTCTGCTGGAACGCGCCCCGCCCTATCTGTTCGAAGAAATCCGGCATGCGATCGCAGCGGTCGCCGCCGGCGTCGAGCGCGACATGTCGCAAGTCCGCGACTTCACCGCGGCCAAGCACCACGTCGCGAAGCTGAAGGACGACGGCGAGCTCAACGAAGCCTCACTGCTCGGTTTCGCCAGGCAGCGAAAATATGAAGAGACCATCGTTGCGCTGGCGTATCTTGCGCAGTCGAACATCGAGGTGATCCGCTCCCTGATGCAAAGCCTGCGCAGTGAGGGCCTGCTGGTGCCGTGCCGGGCGGCAGGCCTGAGTTGGGATACCGCCGCCGCGGTGATGGAATGTCGCTATACCACCGGCTCCATGGGACCGGTCGAGCTCGCCCGTGCGAAGAGCCAGTTCACGAAATTGACCCGCGAAAACGCCGATCGCCTGCTGCGGTTCTGGCAGGTTCGCGCGTCGCAGCCGGCAAGGCTGGGCGGGCGCACGCACTGAGTGCGTCATGCACGATGCGCATGTAGAGATTCAACCTGTCAAATAGCTGGTTCAGTATCATCACATGCGAAATGCAGGTGATCCGCTGCTCCGGACGCGCCATGCGCGGCTCCCCACATTCGTCGTCGTGGCGAAAGCCTGGACCCATAACCACCGCATTCTGTGACCGTGCGAGATCGCGGCCCCAGCGTCGCGCAGCAATTGAGATCTGGGGTAATGGGCCCCGGCCTGCGCCGGGAGAACAATGGGAGCGAACTTTCTCAGCGGCCCGATGCAATGAGCCGCGCACCGTCATGGCCGCGGATAGTCATCGCGCGTACCATGCCCGGCACATCTCTCTCGATCGCGACCGGCAGGAAGGAAGTGCTCGGTGCGGCCTTGCCGCTCGCTCTCGGTCAGCACCTCGCGCATCGCGCCGACTTCCGCGTCAAGCCGGCGCAGCAGCGCGGCTTCGCCTGCCGCGCGCAGCCGCCTGGCGCGCTCCTTGATCGCGCCGCCATCGACCTGCGGCATCCGTGCGGCGGGCGTTCCGGGGCGCTTCGAATAGGGAAACACGTGCAGGAAGGTAAGATCGCATTCCGCGACCAGATCGAGCGAACGCGCGAACATCGCTTCAGACTCGGTCGGGAAGCCCGCGATGATGTCGGCGCCGAGAGCGATGTCCGGCCGCAGCCGGCGGACCTGCGCACAGAAATCGATCGCGTCCTTTCGTGAATGCCGGCGCTTCATCCGCTTCAGGATCATGTCGTCGCCGGACTGCAACGACAGATGCAGATGCGGCATCAGCCGCGCATCGTCGGCGATGACATCGAGCAGGTCGCGATCCGCCTCGATCGAATCGATCGACGAGATGCGCAGCCGCTTCAGCTCGGGCACATGGCGCAGGATCTGCCGGGTCAACTGGCCGAGTTTTGGCGCGCCCGGCAGGTCGGCGCCATAGCTCGTGAGATCGACGCCGGTCAGCACGATCTCGGCATGGCCGCGCTCGACCAGCGCGCGGACCTGATCGACCACCGCGCCCATCGGCACCGAGCGCGAATTGCCGCGGCCGTAGGGGATGATGCAGAAGGTGCAGCGATGATCGCAGCCGTTCTGCACCTGCACGAATACGCGAGGCAGGCCGCGCTCGAAGCCGCCGAGCAGATGCGGCGCCATCTCGGTCACCGCCATGATGTCGGCGACCGCGACCTTTTCGCTCGCATCGATGCCGAACGGCGCCTCGAATGCTGAACGTGTCACGCGCCACGCCTCGCCGCGCATCTTCTCGTCATTGCCGACGACGCGATCGACCTCGGCCATCTCGGCGAACATCTGGCTTTGCGTCTGCGCCGCACAACCGGTGACGACGATGCGCGCATGCGGGCGTTGGCGTTTCAACTTGCGGATCGACTGCCGCGCCTGCGCCACCGCCTCGTTGGTGACGGCGCAACTGTTGATGACGATGGCATCGGTAAGCCCGGCCTGCTCCGCCTCGCGCCTGATCACCTCGGATTCAAATGAATTGAGGCGGCAGCCAAAGGTGACGACATCGACGCCCATAACCGATCTCACGCCCGATCAAGCGACGCTGGCGAATAGCGCCGGATCGAAGCGGCCCTCATATTCGAAATCGGCGGTGCCGGTCATCAGCACGTGATCGTCGCGCTCGCGCCACTCGATGCCGAGCTTGCCGCCGGGCAGCGTGATCTCGACGCTGCGATTGGCACGCTTCAGCCGCGCCGCCGCAACCGCCGTCGCGCAGGCCGCCGAGCCGCACGCTTTGGTGAGACCGGCGCCGCGCTCCCAGGTGCGGATCGTGATGTGGTCGCGATCGACGATATGGGCGAGGGTGATGTTGGCGCGCTCCGGAAAGATCGGGTGGTGTTCCAAAAGCGGCCCGAAACGTTCGAGGTCGTAGGCATTGACGTCGTCGACCCAGAAGATCGCATGCGGATTGCCCAT
This sequence comes from Bradyrhizobium sp. USDA 4504, assembly GCF_054063995.1. Taxonomy (NCBI): domain Bacteria; kingdom Pseudomonadati; phylum Pseudomonadota; class Alphaproteobacteria; order Hyphomicrobiales; family Nitrobacteraceae; genus Bradyrhizobium; species Bradyrhizobium sp. USDA 4504. The sequence goes on from NZ_JBSSGV010000001.1 coordinate 7,017,622, forward strand.
CGAGACCACCGAGGGCGAATGCAAGACCGGATTGTCGATCGGCCCGACCTGCAGCTCGATGTAGCGGGTGTCGCGAAACTCCTCAGCCAGCGGAATGTCCTGCCAGCCGAACTTCGGCGCGCCCATGTCGACGGTATAGAGATCGGGCGCCGGCCCCTGCCAGCAATTGAGCAGGCCGGCGCGGGTCTGGAACGTCGCTGATGTCTGGCCGGTCTTCTCGAAAATCCGCCGCACCACGCAGCGCATGCCGTTGCCGCAGGCCCCGGCCTCCGAGCCGTCATTGTTGTAGATCGAGATGAACGCTTCGGTGCCGTCGAGCCGCGGCGGCTGCAGCACCATCAGCTGGTCATAGGGCACGCCGCCCGCCGGCGAAGCCACGGCGCGCGCCTCCGCTGCCGACACCTGTGCCCGACCTTGTACCGCTGAATCGCGCAGGTCGACGACGACGATCTCGTTGCCGATGCCGTTCATCTTGGCGAATGCGTGATTGGCGAGCGCGCTCATCGATTTTCCCAAATTCTGCCCGGTTATATGGCGAGTGGTGGCCAGTTAGCCAGCCTGAATGGCCCCATGACACATCTGTCATGGGACGAATGCAGAACTTGCGTGTTAGGAATATCGCACCTCGCGGACCGCGCGCCGGGACAGATCGAGCGGCCGTTCGAGGCAGGGGATGGAGAAAAACCAATGAACCGTATCAACACGCTCCGCGCGGCCCTGGTCGCGCTGCTGCCCTTGGCCGCGATCGCACTGGCAAGCCCGGCCCCTGCCCAGTCGCCGTCAGCCTCGCCCGCTCCCGCAGCGAGCCCGACCCCTGCCCCTGCACCGTCGGCGACACCGGTGCCCCCGCCGGCCGAGACCAAGTCGCCGGCCGACAGCCCGGCCGCAGCGCAGACCCCGGCGCCGGCGCCGGCCGCCCCGGTGCAGACCGCCGATCCCTTCGGCGAGCCGTTCACGCTGGAGCCGAAAAAGGTCGTGATGCTGAAGGGCACGGCCAATTGGGATTCCGCCTTCGACGCCCTGATCGAGGCGTTCAAGCAGCTCACCGCGCTGCTCGACAAGGACGGCGTCAAGGCATCGGGCAATCCGATGATCGTCTACACCTCGACCGACGACACCGGCTTCACCTTCATCGCCGAGATCCCGGTCGATCAGGACGTCAAGAACCTCGGCAAGAACATGAGCATGGGCAATTCGCCCGACGGCAAGGCGCTGAAGTTCGTCCATCGCGGTTCCTACGACAACATGGACAACACCTATGAGGCGATCACCAACCACCTCGACGACAAGAAGCTCGAAGCCAAGGACACCTTTATCGAGGAATACATCACCGATCCGCTGAAGACCGCGGAGGACAAGCTTGTGATCAACGTCTACGTACCCCTGAAGTGAGCCAGATGACCCATCGCCTACCGCTTGGCCTCCCCGTTGGCCTCTCCTTCGCCGCCACCCTGATCGCGACCACGCTGCTGGCTGCGCCCGTACTGGCGAATGACGACTTTCCGCCGGCGGTTTCGGTCACCGGCGAGGCGACCTTGTCGGCGCCGCCCGACCAGGCGCAGCTCGACGCCGGCGTCACCACCGACGCCAAGACCGCACGCGAAGCCGCCGAAGCCAACAATGTGACGATGGGCAAGGTGCTGGCCGCGCTGAAGGGCGCCGGGATCGCGGAGAAGGACTTTCAGACCTCGCGGCTGTCGCTGCAGCCGCAATTCGCCAATCGTGGGCCGTCGTCGCCGAACGCCCCGCCCAGCATCGTCGGCTACCATGCGAGCAATCGCGTCACGATCAGGCTGCACGATGTAAGCAAGGTCGCCAGCGTCATCGACGTGCTGGTCGGCGCCGGCGCCAACGATATCGGCGGGCTCAATTTCTCGGTGTCGCAGGCCTCGAAGCTGCTCGACGAGGCGCGCGAAAAGGCGATCGCCGACGCCCGCCGCAAGGCCGAGATCTACGCCAAGGCCGCCGGCGTCACGCTCGGCGCACCCGTGAATATTGCGGAGGTCGGCTCGGCGCCGGTCCCGGTGTTCCGTCCCAAGATGGCGACGGCAGGCTTCGCCGCGCCGACGCCGGTGGCGCAAGGCGAGGAAACACTGACGGTCAATGTCAGCGTCTCCTGGGCGATCAAGGAGAAGTAATTCAAGGCAGCCAATTGACGTCGTCCCGGCGAAGGCCGGGACCCATTACCACCGAGTTTAGTTGTGAACGGAATCGTGGCCCCAGCGTCGCGCAACAATTAATATTTGGGGTAATGGGTCCCGGCCTTCGCCGGGACGACAGCATTTAGATTTCGAACACCTGCCCGGGCTTCAACGCGACAAACTTCCCGCGCGGCACCTTGGCGGCGTCGAGCGCTTCGCCAAGCGCGATCGCGGGCGCGTCGATCGCCTCGTCGGTCAACTGGAATGTGCCGTGGTGATGCGCCAGCGCCTGGGCGGCGCCACAATCGGCCAGCGCCTTCACCGCATCCTCCGGGTTCATGTGCTGGTCGCGCATGAACCAGCGCGGCTCATAGGCGCCGATCGGCAGGATCGCGAGCCGCAACGGTCCATGCGCCTCGGCCACCCGGCGGAAATGTCCCCCGTCGCCGTAGCCGGAATCGCCGACGATGTAGAGCTTGCCGGCCGGCGTCTCCAAAACAAAACTCGCCCACAGCGCCTTGTTGCGATCGAACAGGCCGCGCGCCGACCAGTGCCGCGTCGGCACCAGTGTCGCGGCAAGGCCATTGCCGAGCTCGGCGCGCTGATGCCAGTCGAACGCCTCGGCTTTGATCGCGGCATCGGACGTACGCATCGTGACGTCGTTGCCGAGCGGCGTGATCACGCGAGGACCAAATGCACCCGCAAGTTTCGACAGCGTCGCGACGTCGAGATGGTCGTAGTGGCCGTGCGACACCAGCACGACATCGATCCTGGGCAGTTTATCGAATGCGATGCCGGGATCGTTGTGCCGCTTCGGCCCGGCGAAGCTGAACGGCGAGGCCCGCATCGACCACACCGGATCGAACAGGATGTTGAGGCCCGCGGTCTGGATCAGCCAGCTGGCATGACCGACGAAACAGAGCCGCACCTTGTCGCCCTCGACGCGGGGCGGCGGCGTATCGGCATGGGGGCTCGGCGCCCATTCCGGCCAGACTGCGCGCTTCCGGCCGCCCCCGAACTGCCAGCGCAGCACCTCACCAAGCGATTTCGGCGGCGAGCCGTCCGGATCGAAGAAGTGCAGGCCGTCGAAATGATCGGACACGGGGCCGTCGTAGGTTTTCATGGTCGTCATCCAGATCGAGGGCACACCGATCGCTGCGGCGGCTCCGGTCAAGGTTGCGAGAAGGCGGCGGCGGGTGATCAGCACGCGGGTTCCGGAATAGGAGGCAGGCTCCGGTTATATGGGTGGCAGCGGCGAATTCGGAACCAATAGGGCAAATCGACGTGATTTCAGTACCTTACTGTCCAGACTGAGCGGATTTCAGCGAAACTTTCCTTGACTTTGCCGCCCCGGCAGCGTTTAACCCGGCCACTTTCTCGGAAAGCTCCGTCTTTTCGACCCGCCGACTGGTCCTGGAGGCCAGAGGCCAACGCCCGACAGCGCGATGCGCCCTCGGGCGCGAAAGTGTTTGGATTTCCTTCTCCCTCGCCCCGCTCTTGCGGGGAGAGGGTCGGGGTGAGGAGCTCTCTCCGCGCACTGTGCGTGTGGATAGCCCTGTACCCCCTCACCCGCCGCGCAAATGCGCGGCGACCTCTCCCCGCAGGCGGGGAGAGGTAAAAGAGGACAACGGCATTGTTCGACAATCTGTCGGAACGGCTTGGTGGCATTCTCGATCGTCTGACGGGGCGCGGTGCGCTGACCGAAAAGGACGTCGATGCCGCAATGCGCGAGGTGCGCCGCGCGCTGCTCGAGGCCGACGTCGCGCTCGAGGTGGTCCGTAGCTTCATCGACCGGGTCCGCGAGCAGGCGATCGGCGCCACCGTCGTCAAGTCGGTGACGCCGGGCCAGATGGTGGTGAAGATCGTCCATGACGAGCTCGTCGCCACGCTCGGCTCCGACGGCCAGACCATCGATATCAACTCCGTGCCGCCGGTGCCGATCATGATGGTCGGTCTGCAAGGCTCCGGTAAGACCACCACCACCGCAAAGCTCGCGCGCCGCATGGTCCAGCGCGACAAGCGCAAGGTGCTGATGGCCTCGCTCGACGTCTACCGCCCGGCGGCGATGGAACAGCTCGCGGTGCTCGGCCGCGACCTCGACATTCCGACGCTGCCGATCGTCGCCGGCCAGATGCCGCCGCAGATCGCAAGGCGCGCGTTGGAGGCCGGCAAGCTCGGCGGCTACGACGTCGTGCTGCTCGACACCGCCGGCCGCACCACGCTCGACGAAGACATGATGAAGGAGGCGGCCGAGATCAAAGCCGCCGCCAACCCGCACGAAGTGCTGCTGGTCGCGGATAGCCTCACCGGCCAGGACGCGGTCAACCTCGCGCGCTCGTTCGACGAGCGCGTCGGCCTCACCGGCATCGTGCTGACGCGCGTTGACGGCGACGGCCGCGGCGGCGCCGCGCTGTCGATGCGCGCGGTCACCGGCAAGCCGATCAAGCTGATCGGCACCGGCGAAAAGACCGACGCGCTGGAAGACTTCCATCCGAACCGCATCGCCGGCCGCATCCTCGGCATGGGCGACGTGGTCTCGCTGGTCGAGAAGGCCGCCGCCAATATCGACGCCGAGAAGGCCGCGCGCACCGCCGAACGCATGCGCAAGGGTCAGTTCGACCTCAACGACATGCGCGAGCAGCTGCAGCAGATGGCGAATATGGGCGGCATCGGCGGCCTGATGGGCATGATGCCCGGCATCTCCAAGATGAAGAACCAGATCGCGGCGGCCGGCATCGACGACAAGATCCTGAAGCGCCAGGTCGCGATCATCGACTCGATGACGCGGCAGGAGCGCAAGAACCCGGACATCCTGAAGGCGAGCCGCAAGAAGCGCATCGCGGCAGGCGCTGGCCAGAGCGTCGAGCACGTCAACAAGCTGCTGAAGATGCACCGGAACATGGCCGACATGATGAAGGCCATGGGCAGCGGCAAACGCGGCCCGCTCGCCGGCATCGCGCAGGCGATGGGATTCGGCGGCGGCATGAAGCCGCCCTCGGCCGAGGAGATGAAGGCGCTCGCCGAGAAGATGCAGGGCGGCGCCGGCGGCGGCCTGCCCAATCTGCCGAAGGATTTGCCGGCCGGGCTGCGCGGCGGCTTGCCGAACGTGCCGGGCCTAACCGGCCTTTCCGGCAAGCCGATGCTGCCGGGCCTCGGCGGTTTCCCGGGCAAGAAGAAATGAGGAATTCGTCGCGACGGCTCGTATACGGCCGGCGCGACGCGGAATGCCAATCAATCGAACACATCGACCTTTGAAGGAGAACTGAATGTCCGTTGTTATCCGCCTCGCTCGCGCAGGCACCAAGAAGCGTCCCGTCTATCACGTCGTCGTCGCCGACTCGCGCTTCCCGCGCGATGGCCGCTTCATCGAGCGTCTCGGCCACTTCAACCCGTTGCTGCCGAAGGACAACGAGTCGCGCCTGAAGCTCGACATGGACAAGGTGAAGGCCTGGCTCGCCAAGGGCGCGCAGCCGTCGGATCGCGTGACCCGCTTCCTCGACGCCGCCGGCGTCAAGAAGCGCGCGCCGCGCAACAACCCGGAAAAGGCCGTGCCGCGCAAGGAGCGCAAGGCGCAGGCCGAAGCCGCCGCCAAGGCTTAAGGCTGAACGGCGACCACGGTGGCTGCACCGGTCTGTGTCGCCCGTATCGGCGCTGCGCATGGCGTGCGCGGCGCCGTCAGGCTTTGGACCTTCACCGAAGATCCGCTGGCCGTGAAGGACTACGGTCCGCTGATGACCAGGGACGGCACGCGCCAGTTCGAGGTCACGCATGTGCGTGAGGCCAAGGACCATCTGGTGGTGACGCTGAAGGGCGTCGCCAGCCGCGATGATGCCGAACGGCTCAACGGGCTCGAGCTCTACGTTCCGCGCGACCGGCTGCCGGACACCGACGACGGCGAATACTACCACACCGATCTGATCGGGCTCGCCGCGGTGACGACGACGGAGCAGCCGCTCGGCAAGGTGATCGCGATCCATAATTTCGGCGCCGGCGACATCATCGAGATCGCCCCGCCGCAGGGCGCGACGATGCTGCTGCCGTTCACCAATGCCGTGGTGCCGACTGTCGATCTCGACGGCGGCCGCGTGGTGATCGACCTGCCCAAGGAAATCGACGGCGACGATCCGTCGGCGGCCTGATCGAAAATAATCTTCAACCCGTCATCCGGCCCTGCTGCTCGAGCCAGTCGCAGAACACCGCGCTGTGCGGATCGTTGCTGCGCCCCGCCGGGAAGTAAGCGAAGTAGCTCCGCGCCGGCAGGCTGACATCCGGAAACGGCGTCACCAGGCGCCCGGCCGCGAGATCGTCCGCGATCAGCGCGGTCGGTCCCATCGCGACGCCGAGACCATCGAGCGCGGCCTGGATCGTCAGATAGAAGTGATCGAAGGTCAGCGCGGCCGCCGGCTCCAGCGCGGATTGCCCGGCCTCGGTGAGCCAGTCGCGCCACAGCCGCGGCATCGACGTGACATGCAGCAGCGTGTGCCTGGAGAGGTCCGCGATCTCATTGAGCGGCAGCTGCCCCAATAGCGACGGACTGCATACCGGCAATCTCCGCTCCGACACCAGGAAGCGTGACGAGAAGCCGTGGAAGGTGTCGGGGCCACCGCGGATCACGACGTCGAATGATTCAGACAACGCATCCACCGGATCGTTCGACGTGCTCAAGCGTACCTCGATATCGGGATGCTCGGCGCGAAACCGGCTCATCCGCGGCAGCAGCCAGCGCAGGCTGAAGGTCGCGAGTGCATTGACGCGCAACACCGCGACCGCCAGATCGCCGCGCCGCTCGCGATGCTGCTGCACGGCGGCGGAAATCCGGTCGAGCGCGGGCGCGAACTCTGCCAGCAATGCCGCGCCTGCCGGCGTCAGCACCACGCGCCGCACCGATCGCCGAAACAGCGACGGCGCGCCCAGCCATTCCTCGAGCAGGCGGATCTGCTGACTGACCGCGCCATGGGTCACGCTGAGCTCGGCGGCGGCTTCCTTGAAGCTGCCTAGCCGTGCGGCGGCCTCGAAGGCACGCACCGCATTGAGCGGCGGCAGGCTGCGGCGTGGGACGAACATGATCCCTCAATACAAGATTTTCTAACGTATGATCCGATTATTACTGATTTGTGACAAGCGCCTTGGCGGCGCATGCTGCCATGCAAGCTCCTTGTATAGCTTTCTTTTCTGAGGTCCCCTCCTGGTGCTCGCCCGCGCAATCTTTAGATTTTCTTGCATTGGAGGGCGGCAATGAGCGTGTCGGCCGAAACCGGCACGACGCGGCCCGACCGTGCCCGGTCAACCCGCACCCTGACCGTGACCGGGCTCAACCACGCCCTCCACGACGGCTACACCGACGTCATCTACGTGCTGCTGCCGGTCTGGCAGGCCGAATTCGCGCTGAGCTACGGCCTGCTGGCGCTGCTGCGCGGGCTCTATGCCGGCGCCATGGCCGGGCTGCAGATTCCGGTCGGACGCATCGCGGAGCGGATCGACGGCAAGGTGATCCTGATCGCGGGCACGGCGCTGTCCGCAGTCGGCTACGCGTTTGCTGGATGCTCCGGCGGTGTCATTGGCCTCGGCCTGGCGCTCGCGCTCTCCGGCGCGGGATCGAGCACGCAGCATCCGATCGCTTCCGCCGCGGTGTCGCGCGCCTATGGCGCAGCGGCGCGCGGGCCGCTCGGTATCTACAATTTCTCGGGCGATCTCGGCAAGGCGGCGATCCCGGCCCTGACCTCGATCCTGCTGGTGATCATGTCGTGGCGGCACGCGCTGCTCGTGCTCGCTCTCGCAGGCTTGCTCGTCGCGGTCTGCATTGCGCTCTGGATGCCGGCCGTCGGCAAGGGCGCCGAGCACAAGGCGGCATCAGCATCGCGCGGCGCCAGCACAGGCTGCGGCTTTCATTGGCTGCTCGCGATCGGAATTCTCGACACCGCGGTCAGGATGGGCTTTCTCACCTTCCTGCCGTTCCTGTTGCGCGACAAGGGCGCCTCGCTGCCGACCAACGGCCTTGCGCTGGCGCTGGTCTTCATCGGCGGCGCGGCGGGAAAATTCACCTGCGGATGGCTCGGCGCGCGGGTCGGGACGCTGCGCACGGTGCTGATCACCGAAGGTGGTACGGCGGCGCTGATCGTGGCCGTGCTGGTGTTGCCGCTGGCGCCGGCCATCGTGCTGCTGCCGCTGCTCGGCGTGATGCTCAACGGCACCTCCTCGGTTCTCTACGGCACGGTGCCCGAACTCACCCCCGCGCATCAGACCGAGCGCGCCTTCGCGCTGTTCTATACCGGAACGATCGGATCGGGCGCGATCGCGCCTGTTATCTACGGCCTGCTTGGCGACGCGCTCGGCCCGTCGCTCGCGACCGCAGCAACCGCGCTCACGGCGCTGGCGATTTGTCCGCTTGCCGTCGCGCTCGCGCGGCATCTCGCTGACGATCCGACGACGGCGTGACCATAACGTGGGTTAGCCCGTAGCCCGGATAAAGCGCAGCGCAATCCGGGGCCGCTCGTCATTGCTTGCGTGATTCCCGGATTGCGCTTCGCTCCATCCGGGCTACTTAAGCAATGGTCTCACGGAGCATCCCAATGACAAGCACGCACAAGGCCTGGCGGCTGCACGCCCACAACGATCTGCGCTTCGAGGATGTCACGACGCCGATGCCCGCGCCCGATGGCGTCGTGGTGCGGATCGAAGCCGGCATGGTGCTGTCCTACACCAACAGGCTGCTGTCCGGCGCACTGCCCTACAGCCTGCCACCGATGCCGTTCGTGCCGGGCACCAACGCGATCGCGCGCGTCGTCGCCGCCGGCGACAACGTCACGCACGTGCAAAGCGGTGACCGCGTGTTCCTGAGCCCGCATCTGCGCGGCGACGTGCCGGATCGCGATCCGCCGCAGATCCTGATCGGCCTCACCGCCACGGTGACGACGCCGGAGGCGCTCGCATTGCAGGCGCGCTGGCGCGACGGCGTATTCGCGGAGATCGCGCACTGGCCGGCCGCCTGCGTTACGCCACTTGCCAATCTCGACGACAAGCCGGCGACCGAGCTGATCGGGCTCGCAAAACTGATCGTGCCGTTCGGCGGCTTGCAGCGCTCCGGCCTGCGCGGCGGGCAGACCATCATTGTCAACGGCGCGACCGGCTATTTCGGTTCGGGCGGCGTGATGCTCGCGGTCGCGATGGGCGCGGGCCGCGTCGTCGCCGTCGGCCGCAAGGAGGCCGCGCTCGAGCAGTTGCGCGACGCGTTCGGCCCGCGCGTCATTCCCGCCGTCGTCAGCGGCGATGCCGCAGCCGACCTTGCGGTCATCCGCCGCGCCGCTGGCGGCAGCGCCGATGTCGCGCTCGATCTGCTCGGCACCGCCAAGAGCACCTCGACCACACTGTCCTCCCTGCGCGCGCTCAGGCGTGGCGGCCGGATGGTGCTGATGGGCAGCGCCGAGGTGCCGCTCGAACTCTCGTTCCGCGAGATGCTGGCCAACGACTGGGAGGTGGTCGGGCAGTTCATGTACGACCGCACGGCACCAGGCCAGATCGCCGGCCTCGCCGCCGAAGGCCTGCTGGACCTGCGCAAGATCAATGTCGCGACCTTCAAGCTTGCCGACTTCCGACGCGCGGTGGACGCGGCCGCGATGATGCAGAGCCTCGACCTCACGGCCGTGGTGCCGTAACCAGAGGCCATGACATCGCAAGACACCACAGCCCAGGCGACACCATGGCGCGCCACCGTGCTGACCCTTTTCCCGGACATGTTTCCGGGGCCGCTCGGCGTGAGCCTCGCCGGCAAGGCGCTGGCTGGCGGACTCTGGGCGCTGGAAGCGCGCGACATCCGGGCCTCGGCCACCGACAAGCACCGCAGCGTCGACGACACGCCGGCCGGCGGCGGCCCCGGCATGGTGCTGCGGGCCGATGTGCTGGCGGCGGCGATCGACGCCGCTGATATCGCGCCTGACCGTCCGCGCCTCTTGATGAGCCCGCGCGGTCGGCCATTGACCCAGACCCAGGTCGCGGAGCTGGCGGCCGGGCCCGGGCCCCTGATCGTCTGCGGCCGCTTCGAGGGCATCGACCAGCGGGTGATCGAGGCGCGGGGCCTCGAGGAGGTCTCGATCGGCGATTATGTGCTGTCCGGCGGCGAAATCGCCGCGATGGCCCTGATCGACGCCTGCGTCCGCCTGTTGCCGGGGGTGATGGGCAAGCAGGCCTCGGGAACCGAGGAAAGCTTTTCCGAAGGACTACTGGAATACCCGCAATACACCCGCCCGCAGGAGTTCGAGGGCAGGCAGATCCCGGAAATCCTGATTTCCGGCGATCACGCCAAGGTCGCGGCCTGGCGGCTGGCCCAATCCGAGGCCCTGACGGCGGCCCGGCGGCCCGATCTCTGGGCCCGCAAGGCCGGCCAAAAAGCCGCTCGGCGAGGGACAAAAAACACGACAGACGGGTGACAAACCCTGCGCTTTGCCTTATACGGGCGGCCAAATCCGCACCCGCGCAGGATAGATGGACGTTTGCGCAGCCCGCGAAAGGCTGGGCGCGCCGCCGATGGAGATTTCGATGAACCTTATTCAGCAGCTCGAAAAAGAGCAGTTCGACAAGCTCGCCGCCACCAAGGATATCCCGGAATTCGGCCCCGGCGACACCGTCATCGTCAACGTGAAGGTGGTCGAAGGCGAGCGTACCCGCGTGCAGGCCTATGAGGGCGTTTGCATCGGTCGTTCCGGTCAGGGCCTCAACGAGAGCTTCACCGTGCGCAAGATCTCCTACGGCGAAGGCGTCGAGCGCGTCTTCCCGGTGATGTCGCCGATGATCGACTCGATCAAGGTCGTGCGTCGCGGCAAGGTTCGTCGCGCCAAGCTTTATTATCTGCGCAACCTGCGCGGCAAGTCGGCCCGCATCGTCGAGAAGCAGGACCGCCAGACCGCCGTTGGCGAGTAACGTTTCCCTCAGGGGATGTGACCGAAAGCGCGGGGCCTGCCCCGCGCTTTTTTGTTGCGGCGCGCCTATCTGACTTGCAGGCCCGCGCAATCGATCGATTGTCGCCGCTATGAGCCCTGTGTTAGAAATTTAGAATGGTTCCGGATCAAGCAAGCCAGACCTGCCAGCGCGTCGTGATCGACGATCGCTCGCGGCTGCCCGGCCGCTTCTTCGGTCGCTTTGCGACGTCGGCAACGTCCGAGCTTAGACGCGCAGCGTAACGCTGCCTGGACGCTTTCGCCTGCTCGCGCGCTTAAGACGCGCTCATGCCATCCCACCACTGAATTTCTTCTGGAGCTGAAGCTCATGTCCAAACCGACCACGCTGTACGACAAGATCTGGAACGACCATCTGGTCCACGAGGCCGACGACGGCACCTGCCTGCTCTATATCGATCGCCACCTGGTGCACGAGGTGACCTCGCCGCAGGCGTTCGAAGGGCTGCGCGCCGCCGGCCGCAAGGTGCACGCGCCCGAGAAGACGCTCGCCGTCGTCGACCACAACATCCCGACCACCGACCGTTCGAAGCCGAACCCCGACCCTGAAAGCATCGAGCAGATGCGGGTGATGGCCGAGAACGCCAAGGAATTCGGCATCGAGTATTACAACGAGTTCGACAAGCGCCAGGGCATCGTTCACGTCATCGGCCCGGAGCAGGGTTTTACGCTGCCCGGCACCACCATCGTCTGCGGTGACAGCCACACCTCGACGCATGGCGCGTTCGGCGCGCTCGCGCACGGCATCGGCACCTCCGAAGTCGAGCACGTGCTGGCGACGCAGACGCTGATCCAGAAGAAGGCCAAGAACATGCGCGCGATCGTCGACGGCAAGTTGCCCGAAGGCGTGACCGGCAAGGACATCATCTTGGCGATCATCGGCGAGATCGGCACCGCCGGCGGCACCGGCTATGTGCTGGAATATGCCGGCGAGGCGATCCGTGCGCTCTCGATGGAAGGCCGCATGACGGTCTGCAACATGTCGATCGAAGGCGGCGCGCGCGCCGGCCTGGTTGCGCCCGACCAGAAGGCGTTCGACTTCCTGCGCGGCCGCCCGAAGGCGCCGAAGGGCGCCGCCTGGGACGCCGCGATGCGCTACTGGGAGACGCTGCGCTCCGACGAGGGCGCGCATTTCGACCACGAGATCCGGCTCGATGCGGCCAAGCTGCCGCCGATCGTCACCTGGGGCACGAGCCCTGAGGACGTGATCTCGGTGACCGGCTTCGTGCCCGATCCCGACAAGATCGCCGATGAGGCCAAGCGCATCTCCAAGCATCGCGCGCTGAAATATATGGGCCTGATCGCCGGCACGAAGATCACCGACATCAAGCTCGACCGCGTCTTCATCGGCTCCTGCACCAACGGCCGCATCGAGGACCTGCGCGCTGCCGCGAAGATCGCCGAGGGCAAGACTGTCAACGGCAATGTCAACGCGATGATCGTGCCGGGCTCCGGCATCGTGAAGGAGCAGGCGGAAGCCGAAGGCCTCGACAAGATCTTCATTGCGGCCGGCTTCGACTGGCGCGAGCCAGGCTGCTCGATGTGCCTTGCGATGAACCCGGACAAGCTGAAGCCGGAAGAGCGCTGCGCCTCGACCTCGAACCGCAATTTCGAGGGCCGCCAGGGCTTCAAGGGCCGCACTCATCTGGTGTCGCCCGCGATGGCCGCGGCCGCCGCGATCGCCGGACACTTCGTCGACGTCCGCGACTGGCGGTAAGGTACGCGCCAGATTCTTTTTTGACGCGTTTTCTTCACGCGAACCGGGGCCACTTCGCTCGAAAACGCTATTGCTTCGTCTCAAGCTCGAGCCGTTTCGGAAACGGCTCGTTAACGGGGCGCACGCACACTGCCTCCTTGCGAAAACAAGCCTTCGCAAGGAGCGCGTGCCGTGGCCGATAAACCCGAATTCGTCGACATGATCAGCGACGCGACGCGCCAGAAGCGCCGTCGTGCCGTGGCGCGCATCATCGATCCGCTTCCCGAGGTGAAGGAAACCTCGCGCCTCAGCCACTGGCCGCCGGAGCGCTGGACGCAATGGCGGATGGAAAACCTGACGCCGTGGAAGATAAAGTCCTGGAAGCTGAAGAACTGGGACTAACGCCCCTTTCTTGACGCGTTTTCTTCACGCGAAGCGGCGCCCACTTCGTTCGAACACGCTCCAGCGCGCAAAGAGAGGGACCCAACAAGACGGGCGCCGTGAGGCGCCCGCTGTCATTTCAAACTTTACCAATAGACGCGATACGGCCGCCAGTAGTGACGGTGGTGCCACCACGGCCGGCAGATCCGGCGCGGTCCGTAATAGGTCCAGACCACCCGGCAACGGCGGTGATGATAATAGGCCGGGTAATAGTAGGACGATCCGTAGAAGAAGCGCCGGTGATGGAAGTGCCGGCGGTAATAGGGCCGATAGCCGTAGCGGTAACCGCCGCCGTAGAAGCGGTGGTAGCCACCATAATGGCGATGGAAGCCGCCATAGCGATAGCCGCCATGGAACGCCGGCGCGGCGCGGAAGCCGCCACCACGGAAGCCGCGGCCGTGAAATCCGCCGCCGTGGAATCCACCACCGCGGAAGCCGCCACCATGAAAACCTCCGCCGCCGTGGCCGCCACCGCCGTGCCGGACCTGGGTCGTCATGGCATCGGCCGCAGACCTTGCCGCGGGCGCGGCGGCCGGGCTCGCCAGCGACAGCGCTTCGGCGCGCTGCTGCGAAGCAACCGACAATGCGAAGACAGCGGCCGCCGCAACGCCGAGACGGCGCACCAATCCGCGCCGCAAATAGCTCTCCCTCATCTCTGAACCTCCCTGACAACGGCAACGAGCACCAAGCTGCATGGCAGCCGGTTTCATTGCGTTCATTGCAGTCGCTCCCGGCATGACGCTAGAAATCGCTGAGTGAATGCGCCATGAACGCGCAAAACGCTGCGGCGAAACGTCCGGGAGAAACGTCAGTGACTGTCTATGTGATCGTGCAACTCAAGATGACCGATCGCGCCGCCTATGATCGGTATCAGGCGCGCTTCTTCGACGTATTCAAGAAGTTCAACGGACGCCTGCTGTCGGCCGACGAACAGCCCGCGGTGCTCGAGGGCAGCTGGGATCGCGACAAGCTGGTGCTGATGTCATTCCCTGACGAAGCCGCATTCCGCGCCTGGTCGGAGTCGCCCGAATATGTCGAGATCTCCAGGGATCGCAAGGCGGGTGCGCAGGGCATTGTGCTGCTGGCGAAGGGCTTCGCGCCCTGAGGCGGACGGAGCGGCTCCGATCGGAGAGCTGCTCTCTTGTTGCACGGCTGATGTCGCGCACGGCGCGACTGCGTGCATCACCAGAACGGGCCGAACCCGAAGCCGAAGGTGAATGGCGCCGGCGCAGCATAGGGGTACGGCCGATAGTAATAGGGCCGCCCGTAATAATAGGAGCCGTACTGCCGATAATAGGAATAGGGCCGGTAGTACGGCCGGTAATAAGGACGGTAGCCGTAGTGATAGTGGCGACGATGGTAATGATGATAGCGCTGCGCGCTGATATCCGTTGCCTTGCCTACTTGCCGCTGCGGTGCCGCGGCCTGCGGCTGGGCTGATGCCGCGGCGGTTGCCGATGCCGGCGCCGTCAACGCGAATGTACAAGCGACAGCCGCGACACCGATCCATCTCATCATGATCAACTCCTGCAGATTGCGATGGATATCATCTCGCGTGCGCGAATCTGCCGGTTTGATGGCTGAGAACGACAACAGGCCCGCTGCTCACGGGCCTGTGTCTCAACTGCGCTAATACGCCGCGCGATCAACGGCGCCAGTGGCGACGATGCCCCCAGCCGCGGTGATGTCCGCGATGCCAGCCACGATGCCAGCCGCGCCCACCCCAGCGTACCTGCGTGGTCGCCTGGTTCGCGTTGTCCTGAACCGTGGCGGCTGTGCCCGGCGTGGCGAGCGACATCGCGCTTGCACGCTCGGCCGGCGCCGCCAACACCAACACGGCACCGACAGCCGCGAGCCCCAGAACCTTCATCGCCTTCATGAATTGTCTCCTTGATCCTTTGATGTCACGTCTTGCAGCGACGACTTGAACTTCTGCTTGACGCGTTTTCCTCACGCGAACCGGTGTCCGTCCCGCATCACGCGCGGGACAGGCTCCGCTGGAAAACGCTTCAGCTTTCGAATCGACGCCGTTGCCGCGACGCAGATCGCTAGCAGAATGCGGACGACGTGAATGGGAAGTGAATGACTGCGCCACGAACATGAATGCTGCCGGCGCGCTTCAGGTTCCGGCACTGCGCGCGATTTTTCGCGTTGGTGTGCAAACGACATAGACGATGGTCGTATCTCGCGTTCTGTCCGTTGCAGGATTGCCATGACACAAACGCGCACGCAGGTGGCTGCTTCGAACAGCCCTCGCGGCGCTCAGCTGTTCCATCATGCTCGGCGATGTCGCGCTCGCCGCCAAGGACCGGGCGACGACATCGGCACCGCAAGCCATCGCACGCGGATGCTGATGGCGGCGGCGGTTTATGGGCGACAGGTTTGATCGCGGCTGTTGCGATGATCGGCGCAACGCGCCGACATACGCGTAACTAGCCCGGCCGCCAGAAGCAGTTCATGCGCGGCGTGATCACGGTACCGCTCGGCCGGTGCTCCTGCACATAGGTCGCGGTGCAGTCGCGCACGGCGTTCGGACCGGGGTTGTAGCGCGGGATGACATCGGGTTCCCAATGATCGGGCCGGGACCGGTAGATCGGCACGCGCTTCAGCCGGCGGCGCTCGACGACGCGCGTGCGCGCGACCGGTGCCGCCTCGCCGACGCGCGCCTCAGCCGCCGCGCTCTGTGCCTGCGCCTTTGTCGCCGGGAGCGAGAGCCCGACTGCTACAGCCAACAGCGCTGTCGCCACGATCCGTTTCATTACGCCCACCCAAGCTCGATTCTTGAGCCCCATTCGTGGGCGGCACGGTCTCCCATTGCGCCGCCAAGGTCAACTGCGCTGGCGCCGCCGATAGCACTCGCGCTAAAGGAGTGTCATGTGGACCACAGAAAAAGCCCCCTCGCTGGCCGAGATGGAGGCCATGGCGCACGAGGTTTTCGAGCGCCTGCCCAAGACGTTCCGGGCCCTCTGCGAGGGCCTGATCATCCGCGTCGACGACTTTCCGACCGACGAGGTGCTCGACGAGATGCAGGCCGAGAGCGAGTTCGACCTGCTCGGCCTGTTTCAGGGCATCGGCCTGCCGCAGCAGAGCCATAGCGACGTGGCCCGGCTGCCCAACCTGGTCTGGCTGTACCGCCGGCCGATCCTGGATTACTGGGCGGAGCACGACGAGACCCTCGGCCACATCGTTCGCCACGTGCTGATCCATGAGATCGGGCACCATTTCGGCCTCTCCGACGCCGATATGGAGGCGATTGAGGCCGATGCGGGCTAGCCCTGCAGAAATGGCCCTTTTACCGCTGTCACATTCGCGATAAACATCCGGCCGATATCCGCTATTTTTTGCCCGGGAAGAGCACCGATGGATAAGTTCACCACGCTGGAAGGCGTCGCGGCGCCGCTGAAGATCATCAATGTCGACACCGACATGATCATTCCGAAGCAATACCTCAAGACCATCAAGCGCACCGGCCTTGGCAAGGGGCTTTTCTCCGAGCAGCGCTACAAGGATGACGGCAGCGAGAACCCGGATTTCGTCCTCAACCAGCCCGCCTATCGCAACGCGAAGGTGCTGGTCGCCGGCGACAATTTCGGCTGCGGCTCGAGCCGCGAGCACGCGCCCTGGGCACTGCTCGACTTCGGCATCCGCTGCGTGATCTCGACCTCGTTTGGCGACATCTTCTACAACAACTGCTTCAAGAATGGCATCCTGCCGATCCGCGTGTCGCAGGAGGACCTCGACAAGCTATTCGACGACGCCGAGCGCGGCGCCAACGCGACGCTGACCATCGACCTCCCCAACCAGGAGATCCGCGGTCCCGACGGCGGCAAGGTCAAGTTCGAGATCGACCCGTTCCGCAAGCACTGCCTGATCAACGGCCTCGACGACATCGGCCTGACGATGGAAAAGAAATCGTCGATCGACAGCTACGAGACGAAGCTCAAGGAACGCGCCTGGGCTTGAGGCTCAGCGCATCATCGTGCCCCGGTGCCGTCAGGCGCCGGGGCTTTTCTTTGCCGAATTCGCTCGCCGCAAACCCGCTGATAGCTGACGCGCATGCTGCCTGACATCGTCACCTTCTGGCACGGCTCGATGGACGCGCTGCGCCAGACCTGCCTGCGCTCGCAGGCGGCGGCGGGGCACAAGGTCACCGTCTACAGTTTCGATCCGATTCCCGGCCTGCCCGACGGTAATCGGCAATGCCGGAGCCGAAGCCGTGCTGCCGCATTCGTTCGCGGAGAAGCTGCGCCCGGCGGAGCCCGACGGCTCGTGGCGCGACTGGACCATGCTGCAGTTCAGCGACTTCTTCCGCATGCGGCTGATGGCGCGGCGCGCCGGTCTCTGGCTCGACGCTGACGTGCTGCTGCTGAAGGGCGTCGAGCTCGATCCGGCCAAGCCCTATTTTGCCTGGGAGCGGCCGCGGCAGCTCGGCAACTCCGTGCTGTATCTGCCGACCGACGATCCAATCGTGCGCGCGTTCGAGGCGCTGATGCAGCAGGACGAGCTGATCCCGGACTGGCTGGCGCTGCGCCATCGCCTGACCTTTGCGATGCGCCGGCTGCGCGGCAAGTCCAATCGCCTCGCCGACATCCGTGTCGCGATCTACGGCCCGGCGGCGCTCACCGCGCTGGCGCGCCGCGCAGGCGAATTGCAGCACGCGCTGCCGAAGCGATCATTCTACGCCGTGCATGCCGAGCCGAAGCTGTTCTTCGAGCCGTCGGATTTTTCGCGCTACCTGAACGATCCCGGGATCATCGGCCTGCACATCTCGCCGAAAGGGCGCGGCAAGGAGGCGCCGATCCCGGGCAGCCTCTACGCGTGGGCGGCGGAGAGGTTTGGAGCGTAACGCAAACACCGCTGCACCCTCTCCCCTTGTGGGAGAGGGTGGCTTCGCGAAGCGAAGCCGGGTGAGGGGTTCTCTCCCACGGGAGAATCCCGGAAGCGGAGATAACCCCTCATCCGGCGCTTCGCGCCACCTTCTCCCACAGGGGGGAGAAGGAAGACGCTTCGCTGGGCTAATGCCCCATCGCGGCGACCGCATCGGCGATCGCGATCGTGCGCCTGGCCATCTCGGCGTGCAGGCGCTCGACCATGCGGCCGTCGAGCTGGATCGCGCCGCGCGAGGCGTTCTCCGGCTTCTCGAAAGCGGCAATGATCTTGCGCGCCTCGGCGACCTCGGCCTCGGGCGGCGTGAAGATCGCGTTGCAGGCATCGATGTGGCTCGGATGGATCAGCGTCTTGCCGTCGAAGCCGAGATCGCGGCCCTGCGCGCATTCCTCCGCGAAGCCGTCGACATTGCTGATGTCACTGTAGGGCCCGTCGAGGATCTCGAGCCCGTGCGCGCGGGTCGCCAGGATGCAATGCGTGATCATCGGAATCATCGCCGCGCGGCCCGGCTTCATCCGGATCCGGGTTTCGCGGGCAATGTCGTTCGGCCCGAACACGAAGCCGGCGAGCCGGGTTTCGGAATCCTTCGATGCCGCGGCCAGCTTGTCGGCGTCGAGCACCGCGCGCGCGGTCTCGATCATCGCCCAGACCCGGATCGAGGCAGGCGCATTGATGTCGCTGAGGCGATCGGCGACGGCGTTGAGATCGTCGACGGTCGAAATCTTGGGAACCAGGATCCCGTCCGGCTGCGCCTTGCCGGCCATGCCGATGTCGTCGACCCACCAGGGCGTGTCGAGCGCGTTGATGCGGATCAGCATCTCGCGCTTGCCGAAGCCCTTGGCGGCGACCGCCTTGGCGATCTGCTCCCGGGCTGTGGCCTTGGCGTCGGGGGCAACGGAATCCTCCAGGTCGAGGATAATGCCGTCCGCCGGCAGCGTCCGGGCCTTTTCCAGCGCCCGTGCATTCGATCCCGGCATGAACAACAGGCTGCGGCGCGGACGGGTCATCGACATTCTCCTGGGGGCTTGGGCTCCGCCACTGTCCATTGTTTAGGCATCGGACGGAACCATTCTTCGACGCTGCCGTATCATCTCAGGCCACACGCCGAAAGTCTTGTTCCCGTTACCCGCATGTGGTTAGCCAGAGGCCATGAAATTCTTTCCGAAGCAGTTGATCGACGGCTACCGGACGTTCGCCACCCAGCGGCTGCCGACTGAACAGTCCCGCTACCGCGACCTGTCGGAGCGCGGCCAGTTTCCCGAGACCATGGTGATCGGCTGCTGCGACTCCCGCGTTTCGCCGGAGGTGATCTTCGACGCCGGCCCCGGCGAGTTGTTCGTGGTCCGCAACATCGCCAATCTGGTTCCGGTCTATCAGCCCGACAGCAACGCCCACGGCGTCTCGGCCGCGCTGGAATATGCCGTGACCGTTTTGAAGGTGAAGAACATCGTGGTGCTGGGCCACGCGCAGTGCGGCGGCATCCGCGCCTTCGTCGACAAGATCAAGCCGCTCACGCCCGGCGACTTCATCGGCAAATGGATGCAGATGTTCATCAAGCCCGGCGAAATCGTCGAGCAACGCGAGCATGAGACCATGCAGGACTTCGTCGTCCGCATCGAGAAGGCCGCGGTGTTCCGCTCGCTGGAGAACCTGATGACGTTCCCATTCGTGCGCGAACGCGTCGAGAGCGGCGAGATGCAGCTGCACGGTGCCTATTTCGGCGTCGCCGAGGGCTCGCTGTTCGTGCTCGACCGGGTCGCGAAGGAATTCATCAGCGTCCGCGACGAGCTGAAATCAGACCAGTAATCTACTCGCTGCCGTGATGGCCGCTGCCCCAGCGGTCGGAGATCGCGAGCATGAAGGACGACACCACGAATACCAGGTGCACGCCGACCAGCCAGGCGAGCTTGCTGGGATCGAACGCGGTATCGAGGTTCATGAACGCCTTCAGCACCTGAATCGCCGAGATCGCGACGATCGACGCCAGCAGTTTTTGCTTCAGGCCGCCGAAATCGACCTTGGTCATCCAGTCCGGCCAATCCGGATGCCCTTCCGGATCGATCTTCGAGACGAAGTTCTCGTAGCCTGAGAACACCACGATCAGGATCAGATTGCCGGTCAGCGAGATGTCGATCAGCGCCAGCACGCCGAGAATGATGTCGGATTCCTTGGCATCCGGCACATGCAGGATGAAGTGCCACAGCTCCATGCAGAACTTGAACAGCAATGCCGCGAGGCTGATGACGAGACCGAAATAGAACGGCGCCATCAGCCAGCGGCTGTTGAACAGCAGGTTCTCGAAACGACGTTCAACCCGCTTCAGCGTCGGATTGGGCCGATAGGTCCCCGGTTGTTCCGCTTCCGCCATGCCACGCGCTTCCTGACGCCGTATTCCCGCGGCAGCTTTTATGCCGCCTTCTGCTTGGCGGTGATCAGCTTGCGGTTGATCAGGACTTCGGCGATCTGCACGGCATTGAGCGCCGCGCCCTTGCGCAGGTTGTCCGACACGCACCAGAAAGACAGGCCGTTCTCCACCGTCGCGTCCTCGCGGATGCGGCTGATATAGGTCGCGTCCTCCCCGGCAGCCTCATAGGGCGTGACGTAGCCGCCCGGCTCGTGCTTGTCGATCACGAGGCAGCCCGGCGCGCGGCGCAGGATGTCGCGCGCCTCGTCCGCCGTGATCGGATTGGCGAACTCGACATTGACGGCTTCGGAGTGACCGACGAAGACCGGCACGCGTACGCAGGTGGCGGCGAGCTTGATCTTCGGATCGAGGATCTTCTTGGTCTCCGCCATCATCTTCCACTCTTCCTTGGTGTAGCCGTCTTCCATGAAGACGTCGATCTGAGGAATGACGTTGAAGGCGATGCGCTTCGGAAACTTCTTATTGACCAGCTCGTCATTGGTGTAGACGGCCTTGGTCTGCGAGAACAATTCGTCCATTGCGTCCTTGCCGGCGCCCGACACCGATTGATAGGTCGAGACCACGACGCGCGTGATCGTCGCCTTGTCGTGCAGCGGCTTCAGCGCGACGACGAGCTGCGCGGTCGAGCAGTTCGGGTTGGCTATGATGTTCTTCTTGGTGAAGCCGGCGGTCGCATCCGCGTTCACTTCGGGCACGATCAGCGGCACGTCGGGGTCCATGCGCCAGGCCGAGGAGTTGTCGATCACGACGGCGCCGGCGGCGCCGATCTTGGGTGACCATTCCTTGGAGACCGAGCCGCCGGCCGACATCAGGCAGATGTCGATGTCGGAGAAGTCATAGTGCTCGAGCGCCTTCACCTTCAGCGTGCGGTCGCCATAGGAGACCTCGATGCCGACGCTGCGGCGCGAGGCCAGCACGATGACCTCGTCGGCGGGGAATTTGCGCTCGTCGAGAATGTTGAGCATTTCGCGCCCGACATTGCCGGTCGCTCCGACCACCGCGACTTTGTAACCCATCGTTCACTCTCCGACGAAAAATGCCCGTTCCCCCGCAAGCTGCGGAAAGGGAAGAGGCAGCGCTTCTATGCGAGAAACCCCGTCAAGACAACGTTGCGTAGCTTTTGAGCGTTTTGATGCGTTTATTTCGGGCCGATCCGGCCGCGCCCCATCATACGAGAAATCCGTCAGCACTGACGAGCTTCGTCGACGAGGTGTACGCGACGCTCTCCCGGCTGTTCGCCTATGTCGCCGTGCTCGCGCTGTTCGTCGTCCTCGGCAACTATCTATGGAAGCAACTGCCCGACGCAACGGCGATGGCGGCCCCTGCCGCCGCAGGCTGGAGCCCGGCCGGCCGCACGGCGCCGGCCTTTGCCGTAAGCCGGCTCGATCTGCGAGATAAAACAGAGACTTACGAGATCTTCCGGCACCCCGAGGGCGGCCGCAAGGACGCCTTCCGTTGGGCCGATGCCAACGGTGCAACAGTCGCCGAGCTGGAAATCTATCGCCCCGGCGGCGAGGCCATGGGGCCTGCGGTCACCGAGATTGTCGGGCGGCTCCACCCGGGCGGCGTCCGCGAGTTCGAGGCTGCCGGCATCGTCGACAGCAAGTTCGGCAGCGTCACCTTGCTGCGCCCGGCGCGGCAGGACGGCGACCGCGCCTGCCTCGGCTTCCTCAAGCAGGCCGACGCGCCTGACCTCCGGATCTCCGGCTGGACCTGCCAGGGCGCCAGCCTGCCGGCCCGGCGCGCCGCGATCATCTGCATGCTGAACCGCCTGACCCTGCTGGCCGCGGGCAACGATCCGCGGCTCGCCGCCCTGTTCGCGCATGCCGAGCTCAAGCGCACCGACTGCGTTACCTCCGGCGCGCCGGCCCTGTCGGCCGACTGGGTCATGGGCAGCGAGAACCCGCGCCTGCGCGGCGCCCTTTGATGGCGAGACCGTGGCAAGGCACTGGTTTTCATGAAACTTTTGGACTTGGACACGCATTATCTCGGCCGGTGTGGCGCAATTGACCTAGTGACGGCCTCCCCACCATGGCTACAATGTGTTCCGAGTGATTTCGGCGGACGCGCCAGCCCCGACGGGGCCGTAATGACGAGGATGCGATGACCCTAGAATTCCCTGCCGCGAACAAGCTCGTGGTGTTGCTTGCCGCGGCTGCCGTCACCGCAACCGCGTTCGGCATGACCGCAGCCAGCGCGCAGAGCCCGAGCACACGCAAGCAGCAGGAGCAGTATGACCGCGATGGCCGCCGCTACTACGGCGCGCAGGGTCCGAACCGGGTCTATCAGCAGGGTCCGCGCACCCGCGTTTACGTCACCACGCGCTCGTGGCTCGACGCCGGCACCGAAGTGCTGCCGGGCGACCGCAAGTTCAACGACTACGCCTATCCGCCGGAGATCGGTTATCCCTCGTTCGCGCGTGAGAACAACAACCGCCCGATCGATCGCCAGCCGCTCAGCCCGCCGGCCGATCTCGGCGGCTATCCGCGGAATTTCCCGCTGTACTGAGAATTTCGGCGAGCAGCCGATACGAAAATGCCCGGCTCCGGCCGGGCATTTTCATTTTTGGTGCTGTCATTCCGGGGCATCGCGCAGCGATGAACCCGGAATCTCGAGATTCTAAGGTGCGCAAGCGCACACCATAGTTCGATGCTACGCATCGCCCCGGAATGACGGCAGAGCCGTCACGCGTGCAGCTTCTGCAATTCCTTCAGGATCGCCTCGCCCATCTGGCTCGTGCTGGCCGGCGTGGTGCCTTCCGACTTGATGTCGGCGGTGCGCAGGCCGCTGGCGAGCACGGCCGCGATCGCCGCATCGACCTTGTCGGCGAGCTCGCCCATGTCGAAGGAATAGCGCAGCGCCATGCCGAACGACGAGATCATCGCGATCGGATTGGCGAGGCCTCGGCCTGCGATATCGGGCGCCGAGCCGTGCACCGGCTCGAACAGCGAGCGCCGCTTCTTCGTCTTCGAATCGACTTCGCCGAGCGAGGCCGACGGCAGCATGCCGAGCGAGCCGGTCAGCATCGCCGCGATGTCCGACAGCATATCGCCGAACAGATTGTCGGTCACGATGACGTCGAACTGCTTCGGCGCCTTGACGAGGTTCATACCGCCGGAATCGGCGAGCTGGTGCTCGAGCGTGACGTCCTTGTATTCGCGCGCGTGGACCTGGGTCATGACCTCGTTCCAGAGCACGCCCGACTTCATGACGTTGCGCTTCTCCATCGACGTCACCTTGTTGCGGCGCTTGCGCGCCAAGTCGAAGGCGACGCGGCCGATGCGCTCGATCTCGTAGGTGTCATAGACCTGGGTGTCGACCGCGCGCTTCTGGCCGTTGCCGAGATCGGTGATGGTCTTCGGTTCGCCGAAATAGACGCCGCCGGTGAGCTCGCGGACGATCATGATATCGAGCCCCTCGACCACGTCGCGCTTCAGGCTCGAGGCCTCGGCGAGCGCCGGGTAGCACACCGCCGGGCGCAGATTGGCGAACAGGCCGAGATCCTTGCGCAGCCGCAGCAGGCCGGCCTCGGGACGCACCTCATAGGGCACGCTGTCCCACTTCGGGCCGCCGACCGCGCCGAAGACCACGGCGTCCGCCGCCGTCGCCTTGGCCATGTCGCCCTCGGAGATCGACACCTTGTGGGCGTCATAGGCGGAGCCGCCGACCAGGCCCTGCTCGGTCTCGAACTTCGCGATGCCCTGCGCATTCAGCCAGTCGATCAGGCGCTGCACCTCGGCCATCACTTCGGGGCCGATGCCGTCGCCGGGGAGAAGCAGCAGTTTATGGGTCGCCATGGTGTTACCTCGAGCTAATCGTTGTTGTCGTTGCCGGGCAAGAGCGCGAAGCGCGTCCTCGCACAGATGACCCGGCAATCCATCCCGCTTCGAAAGGCCTCTGAAGATGGATGGATGCCCGGGTCGAGCCCGGGCATGACGAGCGGGGGAAATCCGGCCGGAGTGCTAAAGCGCCGGAGCCGGATTGGCAAGGCACCTCGGATCGGCCCAGAATGGTCCCAACGGGCAACCCGCGCCTCTAGAAGCCAACAAGACGGACCTCATGACCGCAGCCATCGTCTACGCCTTCGCCTCGGCGATTTTCCTCGGCGCCGGGGTGGTGCTGGCGCAGCTTGGCCTGCGCACCGTCGAGCCGCTGTCGGGCGCCGCGATCAGCGTGCCCACTTTCACCCTGCTATTCCTGGTGCTGTCGCCGCTGATCCTGCATGGCGAGCCGGTGGTCTGGCGTGCGCTGCCGATCTTCATGGCGATCGGGCTGTTCTTCCCGGCCTCGCTGACGCTCCTGACCTTTGCGTCAAACCGGGCGCTGGGACCGGTCATCACCTCGACGCTGGGCAATCTGGCGCCGCTGTTTGCGGTCACCGCCGCCGTGGTGCTGCTGCACGAGCCCTTGCTGCCGCAGCAGCTCATCGGCCTCGTCGTCGCGGTCGCGGGCGCCGCCATCATCACCGTGACGAGGCCGCGCGACCTCGGCCATTGGCGCAGCTGGGCGCTGCTGCTGCCGCTTACCAGCGCGCTGGTGCGCGGCATCGTGCCGCCGATCGCCAAGCTCGGCCTTGCGATCTGGCCGAGCCCGCTATGGGCCTGCCTGGTCGGCTACGTCATGTCCTCGCTGGTGGTGCTGACCGTGCAACGGGTCCGCAAGGGCAGCTTCATGGTGCAGGCGCCGCGCGAGGGCCGGTTCTGGTTCGCGCTGACCGGGATCAGCAACGGGCTCAGCGCGCTCAGCCTGTTCGCCGCGGTCCGCAACGGCCCGATCACGCTGGTGGCGCCGCTCGCCGCGATCTACCCGCTGGTCACCGTGGCGATGAGCGCGGTGGTGCTCAAGCATGTCGAGATCACCGCGCGGATCGTCGGCGGAACCCTGCTGACCGTGATCGGCGTCGCGCTGGTCCTGATCGCCTGATTGCCTGATACGCAAGACAGTGTTGCGGGCATCGGCGCTGGGCAGCGCCGCCGCGGCCTGTCACAATGGCGGCATTGCCGGAGTGAATTGTGAGAGCCCCCGCCCCGTCCTACCCGCATGCCGCGCGGCTGATCCTTATTCTGTCGCTCGCACCGACGGTCGGTCTCGGCATCGGCCGGTTTGCCTATTCGCTGGTGCTGCCCGACATGCGCGAGCAGCTGGCCTGGTCCTATTCGGCCGCCGGCTTCATGAACACGATCAACGCCGCCGGCTATCTGGTCGGCGCGCTGCTCGCCTCACGCCTGATCGAACGCTTCGGACTTGCCGCATCGGTGCGCTGGTCGACGCTGGCCTGCGCGCTGTCGCTGGCGCTTTGCGCCCTCACGGGCAATTTCGTGGTGCTGAGCTTTGCCCGCCTGCTGGTGGGCTTCGCCGCCGCGATCGGCTTCGTCGGCGGCGGCGCGCTCGCGGCAACCATCGCGCAATCGCGACCCGAACGCGCGAATTTCCTGCTCAGCCTGTTCTATGCCGGGCCGGGCGTCGGCATCCTCGCATCGGGCTTGATCGCGCCCTTCGTGCTGCAGGGCTTCGGCGCCGGCTCGTGGTCGATCGTGTGGTGGGCGATGACGCTACTTTCCGCGATCATGACCGTGCCGCTGATGCTGGCGCCGCTCCACGCCAACACCGCCGCCGGCGGCATCGTGCGGACCCAATTCGCTGTCATGCCGGTCCTGATCTACCTCGCCGCCTACTTCCTGTTCGGCGCCGGCTACATCGCCTACATGACTTTCATGATCGCCTATGTCCGGGACGGCGGCGGCGGCGCAGCTGCACAGAGCGCGTTCTGGAGCCTGATCGGCGTCAGCGCATTCGTGACGCCCTGGGTCTGGGGGCGGGTGCTGGCGCTCGACCGCGGCGGGCTCGCCACCACCATCATCCTCGGCGTCAACGCCCTCGGCGCCAGCCTGCCGATCTTCGGGCATTCGCCGCTGCTGCTGGCGATCTCGGCGCTGGTGTTCGGCGTCGCCTTCTTCGCCGTGGTCGGCTCGACCACCGCCTTCGTGCGTTTCAACTACCCGCCGCAAGCCTGGCCGACCGCGATCGCGGCGATGACCATCGCCTTCGGCATCGGCCAGACGCTCGGACCGATCGTGGTCGGCGCCATCACCGACGCGGTCGGCAGCCTGTCATTCGCGTTGAATGTCTCGGCCGCGATGCTCGCGCTCGGCGCGCTGCTGTCGGCGTTTCAGAGGAAGGTCCCCTCCCAGCGTCGTCCCGGCGAAGGCCGGGACCCATAACCACAAGCGGTTGCGATGGAAGGGAACGTCTCCCCTCGTACCTATTCCCGCGGCCGCGGGGTATGGGTCCCGGCTCCCGTGCGCAATTGCGCATTAGGCCGGGACGACAGCGAGTTAGCTCCCGCTGAACGAATTGTAGCCCTGGTCTTCCCAGTAGCCGCCCTTGTAGTCGTTGGTGACTTCCATCGAGAGCACGTATTTCGGGTTCTTGAAGCCGAGCTTGGTCGGGACCCGGATCTTCATCGGAAAGCCGTAGGCGCGCGGCAGGATCTCGTCGCCGAATTTGAACGTCATCTGGGTCTGCGGGTGCAGCGCCGAGCGCATGTCGAGCGGCGAGTTGTAGCCGTCCTTGTCGGCGCACTGGAACCAGACATATCTGGCACGGGTGTCGGCGCCGACCAGCTTGAGGAAATCGCGCAAGGGTGTACCGGTCCAGCTGCCGATCGCGCTCCAGCCTTCGACGCAGATATGCCGCGTCACCTGCTTGACCTGCGGCAGCTTGTACAATTCGTCGAGCGTCCACGACTTCTTGTTCTCGACCAGCCCGCGCACCTCGAGCTTCCAGTCCGCTGCCGCAATCTCAGGCGCGTCGTCGAGATCGTAATAGGCGTTGAACGGGAACGGCTTGGTGATCATGCTCTCGGGGAAGGTCGGCGCCAGCGCATCCGGATTGAACATCCAGGCCTGCACCGCATCGTTGAACTTCGACACCTGCTTCAGCATTTCCTCGGCTGACGACGAATCGACCACATCGCAGCCGGTGAGCAGCGTCAGCGCGCCGAGGCTGGTGCCCGCCGTGATGAAGCGGCGGCGCGTCAGCTCCGGCATCGTCTTCACCGCATCGCGCACGAGCAGCTTCTTGTCGACACCGGGGATCAGGAGCTTGCGGAGACGACCCATGACTACCTCCCTAGCGTCCGATGATCATGGCGCGCAGGCTCTTCGGCACCAGCAGCGCGAGCGCGACATGGATCACCAGGAAGGCGACGATCAGCGCCATGCAGGTGAAGTGAACGTAGCGGGCGAAATCGTAGCCGCCGAACAGCGACACCAGCCAATGCAGCTGCACCGGCTTCCACATCGACAGGCCGGACAGCACGATGACGACGCCGACCACGATGATGCCGGCATAGAGCAGCTTCTGCACCGAATTGTATTTGCTGAGATCGTCATGCGACAGCTTGAAGGCCAGCGCCGCCTTGGTGTCGGCAATCACGCCGCCGGGGGTGATCGGCAGCAGCTTCTTGCGGAAGCGGCCGGTGGCGAAACCCAGCGCCAGATAGACCAAGCCGTTGGCCATCAACAGCCACATCGCGGCGAAATGCCAGAGCAGCGCACCGCCGAGCCAGCCGCCGAGCGTAATGCTCCGCGAGAAGGTGAAGCTAAATAGCGGCGAGGCGTTGTAGATCTGCCAGCCGGACATGATCATCAGGATCATCGCGAAGGCGTTGATCCAGTGCACCATGCGCACCCAGACCGGCTGGATCGCCTTCGCGGGCGTCGCGGTCTCTGCCTGGTGGTCGCTGACGGCAAGGCTCGTCATGGGATGTCTCTGCTCGTGATCGTTACCAGGTTATACGCCCGGAACCGGCGTTCCGTTACGGGGTCAGGCATCATCAGTTTGATATAGGCTGCTTCACATGGTCACAAAAATGCGAGCCCGGCGAGGCGCCGGCTCGCTATGTCGCGGGTCCTTTGAGGGACTAAAGCAGGCCGCCAGGTGTTACGTCGCCGGCATCAGCACGGTATCGACCACATGGATGACGCCGTTCGACTGGTTGACGTTGGAAATCGTCACCATCGAGCTGCCGCCCTTGGCATCGACGATCCAGACCTTGCCGTCCTGCTTCTTGACGGT
Source organism: Bradyrhizobium sp. USDA 4504 (assembly GCF_054063995.1). Taxonomy (NCBI): domain Bacteria; kingdom Pseudomonadati; phylum Pseudomonadota; class Alphaproteobacteria; order Hyphomicrobiales; family Nitrobacteraceae; genus Bradyrhizobium; species Bradyrhizobium sp. USDA 4504. The sequence goes on from NZ_JBSSGV010000001.1 coordinate 7,046,239, forward strand.
CAGCTCCTCGCCCTCGGCGGTCTTCAGCTTCTTGCCGTCGGTGAGGTCGGAGGCCTCGAGCTTGCCCGGCACCACATGGTAGGTGAGGATCTTGGTCAGCGTCGCCTTGTTCTCGGGCTTGACGAGGGTGTCGACGGTTCCGGCCGGCAGCTTGCCGAACGCGGCATTGGTCGGCGCGAACACCGTGAACGGGCCCTTGCCTTCCAGCGTGCCGACCAGGCCCGCAGCCTTCACTGCGGCGACGAGCGTGGTGTGATCCTTCGAGTTGACGGCGTTCTGCACGATGTTCTTCGACGGGAACATCGCGGCGCCGCCGACCATCACGGTCTTTTCCTCGGCACGGACCGGCGCCACGACAGTGGCGGTGATCGCAAGCGCGCTGAAGGCGGCGGCGGCGAGATAGGCAATACGCTTCGACATGGTTTCATCTCCCGATGAGTAGGCCGACCGGCGAGGCTTCGCCGGCGTTGAAGGGGCAACAACGGCGCGTGCTGGTTGATCAGTGCGTCGTCGTTGGCTGAGCTACGGCAGGCTTTCCGGACGGTTTCCGGAAATAATTCTTTGTGATTGTTGAAACCGGCCGGCGCGCGCTGCGTACACGCGACGCCTCGCGCTGCCCGGCATGCATTCCATTCAGCGGAATGGACGCGTGCGCTGCCGCGAGCAATTTGCTTGCCGCAGTCAGCTGATTGGTTCAGCTTGAGGTTGCGGCACAGCTTCGCAGAAAGCGGCCGCGGGGAGGCATCATGAGCAGCATCACGGCTGACGGCCACGCCGCACCTGCGGTGAACGATGCAAGTATCGACATCGGTCCGCTCGAGCAGAAGCACCTGCAATACGCCAACTACCGCGCGGTTGCGGACACAACCGAGATCACGAAAACGCATTGGCATATCGCCACCGCCAACGCGCTCGGCTGGGGCTTCGACGGCATGGACGGCGTGATCTTCGCGCTGATCTCGCCGATGGTGATCAAGGAATTTTCGCTGAGCCTGCCGGAGTACCGCTCCGGCATGCAGATCGCGCTGTTCGTCGGCATCGCGGGGCTTTACTTCTGGCCATGGCTCGCCGACCGCTACGGTCGCCGCACGCTGCTCGCCGTCAATATCGCGCTGTTCTCGCTCCTGATGCCGGTCGCGGCGATGTCGCCGACCTTCGCGGTGTTCGTGATCGCGCGCTCGCTGTTGTTCTTCGCGCTCAACGGCGAATGGTCGCTGGGCTCGATGCTGGTCGCGGAGACCTGGCCGGCCCGGCTGCGCGGCCGCGTCATCAGCATCACCCGCTCGGCCTGGTGCCTCGGCGCCACGCTCGCCGGCGCAATCACCGGGCTCGTGGCTGCCAATTTCGGCTGGCGCATCGCAGTGATGGTGCCCGGCGTGATCGCGCTGCTTGCGATCTATATCCGCTCCACCTGCCCGGAATCGCCCTATTGGGTGCGCGCGCAGGACCGCAAGCGGCGCATCTCGGAGACGCTGGCGCGCGGCGGCACGGTCAGCGCCGAGGACAGCGCCTGGTTCGGCAAGGCCAAGTCGGTCGGCATCCGCCAGGTGTTCATGCCCGACGTGCTGCCCGCCACGCTTGTTGCGCTGTTCGTCGCCTGCGCCTCGACCTGCATCTACGGCACGGTCGGCGCCTGGATGCCGCTGTATCTGTCGACCGAGAAGCACTGGTCGACCGCCGAGTACAGCCTGTTCTACGTGTTCTACGGGCTCTGCGGCTTCCTTGGACTGTGCTTGGTGGGCTGGCTGATCGACAAGATCGGCCGCCGCCGCACCTTCATCATCACCCTGATCGAGGGTGCGATCTTCATGACGCTCTGGGTCTATTCCGAAGACCGCGTGCTGCTATGGACGTTCGGGCTCGCCTGGTGTCTCGGCTTCCTCGGCTTCTGGGGGCCGAGCACGACGCTGACCGCGGAGATCTTCCCGACCCGCATCCGCGGCGCCGCCAACGGCGTGGTCTGGGCGATCGCCTATTTCGTCGGCTTCGTGCTGTTTCCCTTCGTCTCGATCGCGCTTCAGCAGCACACCGGCTCGTTCGCGCTGTCGTTCCTCTGCATCCCGGTGCTGATGATCGCGATGGCGATCGGCGTGTTCCTGTTCGTGCCGGAGCATACCGGGAAAGAGCTGAACGAGATCATCGAGTGAGTCGCGCGGGACTCCGTCGTTTGTAGCCCGGATCAAGCGCAGCGAGATCCGGAACCAGCCTCTCCGCGGGCAGACCGTCGGATTACGCTTCGCTCCATCCGGGCTACGGAGCTCCAACCTCCCCTTGAAAAGGGGAGGTCGCTTTGCTCGCAGAGCAAAGCGGGTGGGGATCAGCGCTCTCCGCATACAGCATAGCCTGCGGCTGACCCCCATCCCGGCCTTCCCCCTTTCAGGGGGAAGGAGAAGACGGTCCTCATCTAATCCCGGTTCGCCGGCGTCTGGATGAAGCCGCGGTTGTGGGTCGGGCTGATCAGGATCTCGTTCATGCACACCCGTGCCGGCATGCTGGCGACGAAGGCGATGGTGCGGCCGCAATCCTCGGGCTGCAGCATCTTGGCCTGCTCGGCTTCGCTCGGCACCACCGGCCGCTGCTTCAGGATTGGGGTCGCGACCTCGCCCGGCGACAGGCAGCAAGCGCGCAGGCCGTTGACGCATTCGTCCATGTTGAAGGAATGGGTCAGCGCCAGCACGGCGTGCTTGGTCGTGGTGTAGGCCGGGCCCGGCATCTTCGAGACGTGGCGGCCGGCCCAGGAGGCGACGTTGATGATGCAGCCGTCCTTCTGCTTGCGCATCGTCGGCAGCACCGCGCGCATGCAGTAGAGCACGCCGTTGAGGTTGACCTCGACGAGCTTGTCCCAGCCTTCCAGTTCCATGTCGGCCCAGCTGCGCTTCGGCACGTTGATGCCGGCGCTGTTGACCAGGAGGTCGATGCGGTCGTGCCTGCCGACGATCGCCTCGGCGGCCTTGTTGACGTCGGCCTTGTTGCTGACATCGAGCGGGATCGCCTCGGCCTTGCCGCCCTTTTTGGTGATGTTGGCCACCACGCGGTCGAGCTCTTCCTTGCGGCGGCCGGAGACCACCACCGTCCAGCCGTCCGCAGCCAGGAATTCCGCCCCGGATTCGCCGATTCCAGTACCGCCGCCGGTAACCCAGGCCACGCGTTTCCCATTATTTGTCATGCAAACTGTCTCCGTTGCTTTCCGAAGGGCGTTTTTGCTAATCCAGCCGAAATCTTCCGGCCCTTCGCCCCTCGGGGAATGTTTGCATGAACACGACCACCAACGCCAATCTGTTTTCCCGCCTGTTCGACGGCCTCGACGACCCCAGCCGGCTCGCGATCGAGCAGCTCGACGGCAGCCGCATCTCCTATGGCGATTTGATCGCGCGCGCAGGCCAGATGGCGAACGTGCTGGTTGAGCGCGGCGTCAAGCCGGGTGACCGCGTCGCGGCGCAGACCGAGAAGTCGGTTTCGGCCCTGGTGCTGTATCTCGCCACTGTGCGCGCCGGCGGCGTCTACCTGCCGCTCAACACCGCCTATACGCTGAACGAGCTCGAATACTTCATCACCGACGCCGAGCCGGCGCTGGTGGTCTGCGATCCTTCCAAGCAGGACGGCATCAAGGCGATCGCCGCCAAGGTAGGCGCCAAGGTCGAGACGCTCGGTGCCAACGGCAACGGCTCGCTGACCGAGGCCGCCGACCAGGCGGCGAAGGAATTCGCCACCGTGCCGCGCGGCAACAATGATCTCGCCGCGATCCTCTACACGTCGGGCACCACCGGCCGCTCCAAGGGCGCGATGCTGTCGCACGACAATCTGGCCTCGAACTCGTACTCGCTGGTCGACTACTGGCGCTTCACCGACAAGGACGTGCTGATCCACGCGCTGCCGATCTATCACACCCACGGCCTGTTCGTGGCCAGCAACGTGACGCTGTTTGCGCGCGCCTCGATGATCTTCCTGCCGAAGTTCGATCCGGACGTGATCATCAAGCTGATGGCGCGCGCCACCGTGATGATGGGCGTGCCTACCTTCTATACCCGCCTGCTGCAGAATCCCGGCCTGAACAAGGACGCCACCGGGCACATGCGGCTGTTCATCTCGGGCTCGGCGCCGCTGCTCGCCGACACCCATCGCGAATGGTCTGATCGCACCGGCCACGCCGTGCTCGAGCGCTACGGCATGACCGAGACCAACATGAACACGAGCAACCCCTATGACGGCGACCGCGTGCCCGGCGCGGTCGGCTTCGCGCTGCCCGGCGTCTCGGTGCGGGTGACCGATCCCGAGACCGGCAAGGAGCTCGCGCGCGAGACCATCGGCATGATCGAGGTCAAGGGCCCGAACGTGTTCCAGGGCTACTGGCGCATGCCGGAGAAGACCAAGGCCGAATTCCGCGCCGACGGCTTCTTCATCACCGGCGACCTCGGCAAGATCGACGACAAGGGCTATGTCCACATCCTCGGCCGCGGCAAGGATCTTGTGATCTCGGGCGGCTTCAATGTCTATCCGAAGGAGATCGAGAGCGAGATCGACGCCATGCCCGGCGTGATCGAGTCAGCCGTGATCGGCGTGCCGCATGCCGATTTCGGCGAAGGCGTCACCGCCGTTCTGGTCTGCGCCAAGGGCGCCGATGTCAGCGAGGCCGCGGTGCTGAAGGCGCTCGACGGACGGCTGGCGAAGTTCAAGATGCCGAAGCGCGTCTTCGTCGTCGAGGAATTGCCGCGCAACGCGATGGGCAAGGTGCAAAAGAATATTCTGCGGGATACGTATAAGAATATTTACGCGAAGGGATGAAGCCGCAAGAACGTCGTGAGGGGTAGATGGAGCGGGAGCAGGCTATCCAGATTAACGATCAACTCGTCATCGCGCACGAGGCGATGAAGAAGGCTCGAATCGCGATTGCGGAGCTCGGAAAGCAGGAGCGGCTTGAATTGGATGGCCGGCTTTATGACCTCCTGCTCGAACTGGAATGGCAGGTGATGCTACCGCTCTACGAACAGTTTCGCGACCTGATGAAGCTGGAGCTTCACGAAGAACTGCCTCCCCCGACCTCCGAACTGAAGTGGAGTGACGTGCGTCTTCCCCGTGGCGCTACGGAAGCTGCGCTCGACGACGTCATCATGTCGGCCCTGACATCGCGATGGCAGAAGGTCGCGATGATTATAGGGGTCGCGATGGCAGACTGCGAGAAACTGAAATTGCCGATAGCTCCTGAAATGATCGGAGCACGCTTGCGATTCCTGTCCCACGCTGATCGGATCGAGGGCGTCGGAGACCTCCGACCGTGGGGTCACAGCGAAGTACGGCTGAAGGACGAGCCGATCAGTGCCCGCCCAGCAGGCTGATCACGAACCGTCCGCCGACGATGAAGAGATAGGCCCCGAACGCCACCTCCAGCGCCCGCTTCGACAGCGCGTGCGCAACCTTGACGCCGAGCGGCGCGGTGACGAGCGTGGTCGGCATCACCAGCAGCGCCCCGATCAGTGAGACGTAACCGAGCGCGAACGGCAATTGCAGCGCGGCGACGTCGGGGAAGCGCGCGGCCGCGGGCCAGCCGGCATAGACGTAGCCCAGCGCGCCGGGGATCGAGATCAGCACCGCAAGCGCGGAAGAGGTCGCGACCGCCTGATGGATCGGCCGGCCGTAGAAGGTCATCAAGAGGTTGGCGAACAGGCCGCCGCCGATGCCCATCAACGTCGACAACAGGCCGACGAAGAAGCCATAGGCGCGCATCAGGAAGCCCTTCGGCACGTCGTCGCCGAACTTCCAGGTCTCGCGCGCCAGCAGCAGGCGCGCGGCCGCCGACCACGCCACCATCACGAACACGATCTTGAACAGCCGCTCCGGCGCGAACCGCGCGGTGACGCTGCCGGCGGCGACGCCGATCACGATCGGCAGCCACCAGCGCTTCAGGATCTCCATATCGACCGCGCCGCGGCGATAATGGGCGCGGAACGAGCTCAGCGAGGTCGGGATGATGATCGCGAGCGAGGTGCCGATACACAGCGGCATCCGCACCTCGAGCGGCACGCCCGCCAGCCGGAAGCATTCGTAGAACACCGGCACCAGGATCGCGCCGCCGCCGATGCCGAACAGGCCGGCGAGAAAGCCGGACAGCGCCCCGACCGCAATCAGCAGCAGCGCAAGTTCGAGCAATTCCTTGGGATCGAGGCCGGCCATCATGTCCTTCGCATCGTCAGGAGGCGCCTGCCTCGGTGCGGTCGGCCAACCACAGTGCGACCAGCGCTGCCACGGGAGCAGCGACCGCAATCAAGGCAAAGCGGAGTGGGATCGAGGACGTCGCGCCCTGCATCGGCAACGTCAGCACGTCGATTAACAGTCCGACGCAGGAGAAAACAAGCAGGATGGCCGGATCGTCGGCGCCGGCACGTCCGCGCCGCTCGAGCGAATTTGGACGGATGGACGTTGAGGCCATGTCGAACTCCTCAAATCGTGGAGCCGTCAGGCTAGACCCTTCTGAAAGACGGGGGTATTGCTGCAGATGAGCAGGCTCTCTTGCGAAATGCGGAAGGATCGGGCTTGGACCGGCTTGCGGCGATGGCGGCCTTTGTCCGCGCGGTCGAGAGCGGCAGCCTGTCGGCGGCCGCGCGCTCGCTGCCGAGCTCGCTGACCTCGGTGAGCCGGCAGATCAGCGCGCTCGAGGAGCAATTCGGCACCCGCCTGCTACTGCGTACCACCCGCCAGCTCGCGCTGACCGACGACGGACGCATCCTCTACGAGCGCGCGAAATCGATCCTCGGCGAGATCAGGGAGATCGAGGCGGCGCTGGCGCGCGACCCGCATCAGCCATCGGGACGGATCCGCGTCAGCTCGCCGAGTCTGATCGGTCGGCTCGTGATCGCGCCGCTGCTGGTCGAGTTTCTGCGCCGCTATCCGGCGCTGTCCGTCGACCTTCTGCTGGTCGACCGCGCCGTCGACATAGTCGAGGAGGATATCCATCTGGCTATACGCATCGGCCGCTTGCGCGACTCGCAGCTGGTAGCGCGCAAGCTCACCGATCTGCAGATGATTGTGTGCGCGTCGCCGGACTATCTGGCCCGGCGCGGCGCGCCGCAGACACCGGTTGATCTTGCCGGGCATGACTGCCTGGTGTTTTCCGATTCGCCCGGCAGCGCGGAGTGGCGCTTTGCCGACGGCAGCAAGACGGGTCGCAAAATCCGCATATCCGGTCGGCTCTGGATGAATAGCCTTGACGCGCTGGTCAGCGCGGCGCGGGAGGGCGCCGGCATCGTCCGCGTGCCGTCCTGGCAAGTGCAGTCCGAGCTCGCCGACGGTCGCCTGACGCGCCTGTTGATCGACCATGAGCCGGCGCCGACGCCGCTACATCTGATGCTTCAGCCGTCACGTCTCGCATCGCCTAAGATCAGGGCATTTGTCGATTATCTGGTGGAACGGTGGGGCAAAATCGACGCCTTGCGACCCCCGTTTGCGGGCAGTTGAGCGCGCCAACCGATCCACGAGCATCCCGATTCATTACTTTGTTCGCTCGGCCTTGCATCTGGTATACCACACTGCGGATCAACCAGAATTCGGCAACTCTAACAATGAACTTCGGTTCGACCGAAGGCTATTTGGCCGTTGCGCGGGGTGATCCGACTCCGTAAATAGAACTCCTCTACCGCGTTCCCCGATGGGCCGGCCGCGGTCCCTCACAACATAAAGCCCGCCGATGACCGCCAGGATCGAACGACCGCTTTCACCCCATTTGCAGACCTACCGGTGGACGCTGACGATGGCGCTGTCCATCGTCCACCGCGCCACGGGTCTGGCCCTCTATTTCGGCACGCTGCTGCTGGCCTGGTGGCTGATCGCCGCCGCTTCCGGCCCCTCGGCTTACGCCAACGTCCAGGCCTTCACCGGCAGCGCGATCGGCAAGCTGATCGTGTTCGGCTACACATGGGCGCTGATGCACCATCTCTGCAGCGGCATCCGGCATTTCGTCTGGGACCTCGGCTACGGCTTCAAGGCCAATGAGCGCGAAGCCCTGACCTGGGGCGCGCTGGTCGCCGGCATCGCGTTGACCGTTTTGGTCTGGATCATTGCCTACGCCGTGGGAGGTGGACGATGAGCGGCCCCTCCTCGATGCGCACGCCGCTGGAGCGCGTCCGCGGCCTCGGCTCCGCGCACACCGGCACGGGCGATTTCTGGCGCCAGCGCCTCACCGCGGTTGCGATGACGCTGCTGATCGTTCCCGTGATCGTCGTGGTGATCACGCTGATCGGCCGCAACCATGCCGGCGCGGCGCAGATCCTCGGCTCGATCCCAATCGCCATCATCCTGCTGCTCTTCATCGTCGCCAGCACCTGGCACATGAAGATCGGCATGCAGGTCGTGATCGAGGACTACATCCATAACGAGAAGCTGAAGATCGCCAGCGTGATGGCGAACAACTTCTTCTGCGTCGCGGTCGCATTGGCCTCGATCTACGCAATCCTCAAATTGTCGTCGGGAGTTTGATCCATGGCCGGTGAAGGAAACGGCAAGGCCACCAACGGTGGCCCGGCCACGAACGGCAAGGCCTACCCGATCCAGGACCACACCTACGACGTCGTTGTGGTCGGCGCCGGCGGCGCGGGCCTGCGCGCAGTGGTCGGCTGTTCGGAAGCCGGGCTGCGCACCGCATGCATCACCAAGGTGTTCCCGACCCGCTCGCACACGGTGGCGGCGCAGGGCGGCATCTCGGCCTCGCTCGGCAACATGCATCAGGACGACTGGCGCTGGCACATGTACGACACCGTGAAGGGGTCGGACTGGCTCGGCGACCAGGACGCGATCGAATACATGGTGCGCAACGCGCCCGACGCGGTCTACGAGCTCGAGCACTGGGGCGTTCCGTTCTCGCGCACCGAGGACGGCAAGATCTATCAGCGCCCGTTCGGCGGCATGACCATCGACTTCGGCAAGAGCCAGGCACAGCGCACCTGCGCCGCCGCCGACCGCACCGGCCACGCCATGCTGCACACGATGTACGGCCAGTCGCTGCGCCACTCGGCCGAGTTCTTCATCGAGTTCTTCGCCATCGACCTGATCATGGACGATCAGGGCGTCTGCCGCGGCGTCATCGCGCTCAAGCTCGATGACGGCACGCTGCATCGCTTCCGCGCCCAGACCACGATCCTGGCGACCGGCGGCTATGGCCGCGCCTATGCCTCCTGCACCTCGGCGCACACCTGCACCGGCGACGGCGGCGGCATGGTGCTGCGCGCCGGCCTGCCGCTGCAGGACATGGAATTCGTCCAGTTCCATCCGACCGGCATCTACGGCTCGGGCTGCCTCGTCACCGAAGGCGCCCGCGGCGAAGGCGGCTATCTCGTCAACTCCGAGGGCGAGCGCTTCATGGAGCGCTATGCGCCGTCGGCCAAGGACCTCGCCTCGCGCGACGTCGTCTCGCGCGCGATGACGATCGAAATCCGCGAAGGCCGCGGCGTCGGCAAGAAGAAGGACCACATCTTCCTGCACCTCGACCACCTCGATCCGAAGGTGCTGCATGAGCGGCTGCCGGGCATCTCCGAATCGGCCAAGATCTTCGCCAATGTCGACGTCACCCGCGAGCCGATCCCGATCGTGCCGACCGTGCACTACAACATGGGCGGCATCGCCACCAACTATCACGCCGAGGTGCTGACCAAGCGCAATGGCGACGACAATTCGGTGGTGCCGGGCCTGATGGCGATCGGCGAAGCGGCCTGCGTCTCGGTGCACGGCGCCAACCGCCTCGGCTCCAACTCGCTGATCGACCTCGTGGTGTTCGGCCGCGCCGCGGCGCTGCGCCTTGCCGACAAGCTGACCGCGAACGCCAAGCAGCCGGAGCTGCCGAAGGATTCCGCCGATCTCGCGCTCGGCCGGCTCGATCACTTCCGCCATGCCTCCGGCGGCACGCCGACCGCCAAGCTGCGCGACAGCATGCAGCATGTGATGCAGAACAATTGCGCGGTGTTCCGCACCGGCGACGTGCTGCAGGAAGGCCAGAACCTGATCCACAAGGTCTATGGCGGCGTCGGCGACATCTCGGTGTCGGACCGCTCGCTGGTGTGGAATTCCGACCTGGTTGAGACGCTGGAATTCGACAATCTGATCGTGCAGGCGGTCGTGACTATGGATTCGGCGGCGAACCGCACCGAAAGCCGCGGCGCGCATGCGCGCGAGGACTTCCCGGACCGCAACGACAAGGACTGGATGAAGCACACGCTGACCTGGATCGATCCGGCCGGCAAGACTGCGATCGAGTACCGTCCGGTGCACAGCTACACGATGACCAATGACGTGCAGTACATCCCGCCGAAGGCGCGGGTCTACTGAGAACGAAGGCGAGCAAGCATGGTTGAATTCGCACTTCCGAAGAATTCGAAGATTTCCGGCGGCAAGACCTGGCCGAAGCCGGCCGGCGCCACCGAGACGCGCGAATTTCGGGTGTATCGCTGGAACCCGGACGACGGCAAGAATCCGAGCGTCGACACCTATCATGTCGACACCAATGATTGCGGTCCGATGGTGCTGGACGGCCTGATCTGGATCAAGAACCACATCGACCCGACGCTGACCTTCCGCCGCTCCTGCCGCGAAGGCGTCTGCGGCTCCTGCGCGATGAACATCGACGGCCAGAACACGCTGGCCTGCACCAAGTCGATGCACGACGTCGGCGCCGGCGGCGCGGTGAAGGTCAATCCGCTGCCGCACCAGCCGGTGGTGAAGGACCTGGTCCCGGACCTGACCAATTTCTACGCCCAATATGCCTCGATCGAGCCGTGGTTGAAGACCACGACGCCGACGCCGCAGAAGGAGTGGAGGCAGAGCCACGAGGACCGCGAGAAGCTCGACGGCCTCTACGAGTGCATCCTGTGCGCCTGCTGCTCGACCTCATGCCCGAGCTACTGGTGGAACAGCGAGCGCTTCCTCGGCCCCGCCGCGCTGCTGCAGGCAAACCGCTGGGTCACCGATTCCCGCGACGAAGCGACCGGCGAGCGGCTCGACAATCTCGAGGATCCGTTCCGCCTCTATCGCTGCCACACCATCATGAACTGCGCCAAGGCGTGTCCGAAGGGCCTCAACCCCTCCGAAGCGATCGCCGAGCTCAAGTTCAAGCTGGTCGAACGCCAGATCTGATCCGTTGCAGCCGCGGCTGGCGCTGTTATCAGCGGCCAGCCGCAGCAGGCCGGATCAGGATATCGGCGCCGACCGCATCGACGCCGGATCGATCGAGGTCGAGTACGACATCGACGATGCTGTGATCGTCCGGATCCATCGTCACGGTGAAGCCGAGATCGCGGCACATCCCGATCATCGTGGTGTTCTCGGTCAGCACCTGGCCGGACAGACGCTTCAATCCCTCCGACCGCGCATAGTGGATCAGGAGCTGCATCAGCGCCCAGCCGAGCCCTTTGCCCTTGAGATCGGACTGCAGCAGGATCGCGTATTCGGCATTCTCGTACAGCGAGTCCGAATGCAGCCGGACCGCACCCATCATCTCGCCGGTGTTCGGATCGAGCGCCACAAACGCCATCGCCCGCGCATAGTCGAGCTGGGTCAGGCGCGCGATGAAGGCGTGCGAGAATTCCTTCATCGCATGGAAGAAGCGCAGCCTGAGGTCTTCGGCGGTGACGCGCTTGAAGAACTCGCTGACCATCGGCTCGTCTTCCGGCCGCATCGGGCGTACCGTGACACGCGAGCCGTCGCGCAGCGCAAGCTCACCTTCCCATTGCGACGGATAGGGCCGCACCGCGAGCCGCGTTTGGCCGGCAAACAGCCGCGCCGGCTTGCGGATCGCGACCCGCGCATCGAGCGCGAGCACGCCGCTCTCGTCCGCCAGCATCGGGTTGATGTCGAGCTCGGCGACCTCGGGAATGTCGGCCGCCATCTGCGCCAGCTTGACGAGGGTGAGCGGCACGACGTCCGCCGGGACCGCCGGCACATCGCCATAGCCGCCGAGCAGCCGCGAGACGCGGGTGCGCCCGATCAGTTCGCGAGCGAGATTCATGTCGAGCGGCGGCAGCGCCAGCGCCTTGTCGTTGATCACCTCGACCGCGGGGCCGCCACGCCCGAACACGATCACCGGACCGAAGGTCGGATCTTCGGCGATGCCGAGGATCAGTTCGCGCGCCGCGCGCCGCACGATCATCGGCTGGATCGTCACGCCTTGCAGGATGGCATCGGGCCGGGCACTTCGTGCCCGCGCCATGACGGTCCGGGCAGCTTCAACGACGCTGTCTTTCGTGCGCAGGTCGAGGATCACGCCGCCGACATCGGAGGCGTGCCGGATGTCGCGCGAGAACACCCTGACCACGATCGCATGTCCCTCGGCGAGGAACGGCGCCGCCTTCTCGGCAGCGTCCTCGGCACTGTTGGCGACGAGCGTCGTCGCGATCGGAATACGATAGGCCGCGAACAGGGCGACGATCTCGGCCGGATCGAGCCAGGCGCGCCCTTCCGACAGCGCGTTCACGACGACATGGCGCGCCGCCGCCGTCTCCGGCGTGAACACCGATGCGACGCCAGGCGGGGTTGCGGCGAGCGCGGTCGAGGCCTCGCGATAGCGCACCAGATACATGAAGGCGCGCACCGCATCGTCCTCGGTCGGGAAGTGCGGAATCCGTGCCGCCTCGAAGATCGCGCCGGTGCGCTCGTCGGCGCCGACCCAGGCCGCGAGCACCAGTGCGGCGACCGCACTCCGCTTCGTCCTGCGGTCGCGGACGCATTGCGCCACCGCCTCTGCAATCCCCTGGGCCGGCGCAACCGCGGTTTCCACATTCGCGACCAGCACCGCATCGCTGTTCGCATCATCGAGCAGTGCGCTGAGCGCCACCACGTAGCGATCGGCATCGGCATCGCCCGCGATGTCGACCGGATTGGCGCAGGACCAGCCCGGCGGCAGCACCTTGTCGAGCCGTTCGATGGTCTCCGCCGTCAGTGTCGCAGGAACCGCGCCGAGCTCGGCCAGCCGGTCGGTCGCGAGGATGCCGAGCCCGCCGCCATTGGTCAGGATCGCCAGTCGGTTGCCGCGCGGAACGAAGCCGCGGCCAAGCAGTTCGGCGCAATCGAACAGCTGACGCAGGTCGTAGACGCGCAGCATGCCGGCGCGACGGAATGCGGCGTCGTAGACCGCATCGGAGCCGGCCAGCGCGCCGGTGTGGGTCGCGGCGGCCTTGGCGCCCTGCGCCATCCGTCCCGACTTGACGATGACGACCGGCTTCAGCCGCGCCGCGGCGCGCGCCGCCGACATGAACTTGCGCGCGTCCTTGACGGCTTCGAGATAGATCAGGATCGCGCTGGTGTGGTCGTCGAGCGCGAAATAATCCAGGAGGTCGGCGACGTCGACATCGAGCTGGTCGCCGATCGACGCGATGCCGGAGAAGCCGAGCCGCCGCTCCGCCGCCCATTCGATCATCGCCGACGCGACCGCGCCGGACTGCGAGATCAGAGCAACGTGTCCGTCGGACGGCTGATGCGAGGCGAAGCTCGCATTGAGCTTGGCGCGCGGCACCATGACGCCGAGGCAGTTCGGCCCGATCAGGCGCATACCATGCCGTCGCGCCGTCTGCCCCGCGGTCTCCGCGAGCGAGCCCGGGCCATGGCCGAGACCGGCCGACAGGATCGCCGCGCCGACAACGCCGGCTGAAGCCGCCTCCGCGACGATCTCCGGAACCGCAGCCGCCGGTGCGCTGATGACGAGGAGGTCCGGAACGAATGGCAGCGATTTCAGGTCGGGAACGGTCGGCGCACCATCGACGTCGGCATAGTTCCGATTGACGACGCCGACGCGGCCGGTGAAGCCGCTCGCTCTGATGTTCCTGAGCACCGCCGCGCCGAGCGACGACGGACGCGGGCTGCCGCCGACGATTGCGATGCTTCGAGGCGAAAATAGCCGCTCCAGGCCGTACGTCGACATTGCATGGTCTCGCAGGGAACACGCGGAGGCGCCCGCTTCATGCGCCCTCGATCAACTCTACTGCTTCGCTTGGTTGCATGCACCTATCGCAGTTTCGAGTCGAGATGATGAAACTGTGTTGCCGATCAATGCAGGCCGAGCGCCTGCGCGAGGGTGAAAGTCAGGAAGCTCGCGACATAGGCCAGCGCGAGCATGTAGACGAACGTCACCACCATCCACTTCGCGCCGCCGGTCTCGCGGCGGATCACCGCGAGCGTCGAGGCGCATTGCGGGGCGAAGATGTACCAGACCAGCAGCGAGAGCGCGGTCGCCAGCGTCCATTTCTGCGCCAGCACCTGGCCGATCTGGTCCGCCGCCTCCTTGCCGCCCTCGATCGAATAGACCGTGCCGAGGGCTGCAACCGCGACCTCGCGCGCGGCCATGCCGGGGATCAGCGCCACCGCGATCTGCCAGTTGAAGCCGATCGGCCGCAGCAGCGGCTCGAGCGCATGGCCGATCATCGCGGCAAAGCTGTAGTTGATCGCCGGCCCCTCGGCGCCGGCCGGCGCCTGCGGGAACGAGGCCAGGAACCAGATCAGCACCATCATCGAGAGGATCGTGGTGCCGGCCCGGTACAGGAACATCTTGGCGCGGGTGAACACGCCGATCGCGATGCTCTTCGGCCGCGGCATCTTGTAGTCGGGCAATTCCAGCATGAACGGTGCCGGCGCGTGATCGCGCCACAAGAAGAATTTCGCGATCGCCGACACCGTCAGCGCGCTGGTGATGCCGGCGGCGTAGAGGCCGAACATCACGAGTCCCTGCAGATTGACGAAACCCCACAGCGTGGTCGCTGGAACGAAAGCGGAGATAATCAGCGTGTAGACCGGAATGCGCGCCGAGCACGTCATCAGCGGCGCGATCAGGATCGTGGTCAGGCGGTCGCGGCGATTGTCGATGACGCGCGTCGCCATGATGCCGGGAATGGCGCAGGCAAAGCTCGACAACAGCGGAATGAAGGCGCGGCCATGCAGCCCGGCGCCGCCCATGATGCGGTCCATCAGGAACGCGGCGCGCGCCATGTAGCCGAAATCTTCCAACAGCAGGATGAACAGGAAGATGATGATGATCTGCGGCAGGAACACGATCACGCTGCCGACGCCGGAGATCACGCCATTCTGCAGGAAGCTCTGCAACAGGCTCCAGCTTTCGGGCAGCAAATTGTGGATCAGCTGCCCGAGCGCGGCGAAGCTGTCCGACAGGAACTCCATCGCGGGCTGCGCCCAGGTGAACACCGCCTGGAACATCACGAACAGGATCACGGCCAGGATCACGAGACCCCAGACCGGATGCAGCACGACCGAATCGATCCGGTTGGTCAGCGTGTCGGGCTTGGTCGGCAGCGTCACCGCCGCCGCGATGATGCGGTCCGCCTCGCGCTGCGCCGCCTTGAGGTCGGCAATCGTCGGCGTCGTCCATTCGCTGGCCGCCGCCTCATGCGACTTGGAGAGGAATTCGTCGGTCCGCTTCAGGAGCTCGTCGATGCCGCCCTTGCGGACCGCGACCGAGGTCACGATCGGCAGTCCCAGCTCCTGCGACATCCGGTCGATGTCGATCGTGACGCCGCGGCGCTTGGCGATATCGATCATGTTGAGCACGAGCATCATCGGCCGGCCGACGCGCTTCAGCTCGAGCACCAGCCGCAGGGTCAGCCGCAGATTGGTGGCGTCCGCGACGCAGAGCACGAGGTCGGGCACCGCCTCGCCGTCGAAGCGGCCCAGCACGATGTCGCGGGTGATCTCCTCGTCCGGGCTGCGGCCGCGCAACGAATAGGTGCCGGGCAGGTCGAGCACGGTCACGCTGCGGCCCTCGGGCGTGACGAAGCCGCCGGACTTGCGCTCGACGGTGACGCCCGGATAGTTGGCGACCTTCTGACGGCTGCCAGTCAGGCTGTTGAACAGCGACGTCTTGCCGGTGTTCGGCGCGCCGACCAGCGCCAGGCGCAGGGATGCAGCGGTCATTCGACGATCACAGCCATGGCTTCGCTCCGGCGCAGCGCGATCGTGATGTTGTCGACGCGCACCGCGATCGGGTCCTTTCGTATCGTGCCTTCATGCAGGATTTCCACGCGCGCGCCCTCGACAAATCCCATCTCGACCAGGCGCTGCTCCAGCTCCTGCGGAGACAGCGATGAGCCCGTCACGAGCGCATCGAGCCTGATGATCTTTCCGACAAAACCGCGATCCGCATGTCCGAGCCGGACGTCCTGCAAATCATCCCGGGAGCTGTTTGGATCGCCTGTCATGCGGCCTGTTTTTCAGCAGGTAGTCACAGGGTCAAGCGTTTGCCCGTGAGAGGTTTTAGAACTCCTAAAAACAGCGCCCGGAAGCGCCATCCAGGCCGATTTTCCGCTTGACTGCCGGCGAGGCGCTAACGAGGTCGTGATGCCGCCGCGCCGCAGCCGCCCCGTGCTGCCCCGGACGCGAGCCGGCTGCGAGTTGATCGATCCGGGTTGGCCTCCGGTAACCTTGACGGGTCGCGGAATGGCGAACGGGCGTCCGCGCCGCGCCCGGCGGCGCCGTTTCGCTTCCTCCCGTGCAACGGTTTGCGTTATGGTCCGCGCGGAGCCGGAGCGCCCGTGCAGACCGCACAACGCAATTCGCTGAGACTGCTGCAATGGATGATGGCCGCCGCGCTGGCCCTTCCGCTGGCGCTGTTCGTTTTTGCCTCCGCAATGTCCTGGATCTCGATCAGCGAGGCCGCCGACCGGGAGATCCAGCGCACGCTCGATGTCGCCCATGAGCATGCGCTGAAGGTGTTCGAGACCATCGATCGGGGCCTAGCCGAGGTCACCGAGGTCGTCCGCGGCATGGGCGATGCCGATATCGGCGCGCGCGAGAAGAGCCTGCACGAGCGGCTGCGGCAGGTCGCCATGGCGCTTCCCCAGGTGAAATCGGTCTGGGTGTTCGATGCCAACGGCCGTGCCCTCGTCAACAGCCTGGTGCAGCCGGCCCCCGACGTCGACTTCTCGGACCGGGATTACTTCCGGATCCATGCCCAGGGCGACATCGGCACCTATATCGGCGAGGTGCTGACGCCGCGGCCGCCCTATCAGGGCTCGCGGTTCTTCAGCGTCGGCCGGCGCCGCAACGGCGACGACGGCAGCTTTGCCGGCGTGATCCAGGCCTCCGTGCTTCCGGAATATTTCGAGAATTTCTACGCCAGGATCGGCCGCGAGCCGGGCAGCTTCCTGGCGCTGATCCGGACCGACGGCGCCGTGCTGGCGCATTTCCCTGCCGTTGGCCACGATGTCCGGTTCCAGCCGAGCGGCCCGCTCGGGCGGCAGATCGTAGCCAGTCCCGAGGCCGGGACGATGACGATCCAATCCCCAGCCGACGGCATCGAGCGGCGCATGCGCTATCAGCGGCTGGCGGAATACCCGGTCTATGTCAGTGCCGGCCTTGAAACCTCGGCGATCCAGTCGCGCTGGATGTCGACCATGGCCCAGCACCTGATCTTCGGGATCCCGGCCACCGCCCTGCTGTTCGGCCTGCTCGCACTCGCCTTCCGACGAACCCAGCGCCTGCAGGAGGAGGCCAACCGGCGCATCGAGGCCGAGGAGGCATTGCGGCATGGCCAGCGGCTCGAGGCACTCGGGCAGCTCACCGGCGGCGTCGCGCACGACTTCAACAACCTGCTCACCGTGATCCGCGCGTCGGTCGACATGTTGCGGCGGCCGGACCTGCCGGAGCCGCGGCGGCAGCGCTACATCGATGCGATCTCCAACACCGTGAACCGTGCCGCCAAGCTGACCAACCAGCTGCTTGCATTCGCGCGGCGGCAAACCCTCAAGCCCGAGGTGTTCGACGCCTGCCAGAATGTCCGCACCCTGAGCGAGATGATCGCAACCCTGATCGGCGCGCGCATCGAGATCACAGCGCAGGTGCCGGACGAGACCTGTCTCGTCAACGCCGATGCCGGCCAGTTCGAGACCGCCATCATCAACATGGCGGTGAACGCGCGCGACGCCATGGACGGCGTCGGCCGGCTCACGATCGCGGTCCGCGCCGTGGACAGACTGCCGTCCGCGACCAGCACGCCGCCGAACTCGCCCGGCCACGTCGCGGTGTCGGTGACCGACACCGGCGTCGGAATTCCACAGGAGCTGTTCGGCCGCATCTTCGAGCCGTTTTACACCACCAAGGAGGTCGGTCACGGCACCGGCCTTGGCCTGTCGCAGGTGTTCGGCTTCGCCAAGCAGTCCGGCGGCGAGGTGACCGTCACCAGCGAAGTCGGCAAGGGTGCGACATTCACGCTGTATCTGCCGCGCGTCGTCGGCGGGCATGGCGCGCGAGCGCAGCGCACCGAGGACGCGCCCTCGGTCGATCGGACCAACGCATCGGTCCTGATCGTCGAGGACAATGCCGAGGTCGGAAAGTTTGCCGCCGACACGCTGACCCAGCTCGGCTGCACCTGCGTGCTGGTGGACAACGCCACCCACGCGCTGGAGGAGCTCGCCGTCGACGCCGACCGGTTCGACCTGGTGTTCACCGACGTCGTGATGCCCGGCATGAGCGGCATCGAGCTTGCGGAAGAGATCCGCCGGCAGCGCCTCGATCTGCCGATCGTGCTCGCCTCCGGCTACAGCCAGGTGCTGTCGCAGCAGGGCAGCGGCGGCTTCGAGCTGCTGCAGAAGCCCTATTCGGCCGAGCAGCTCGCGCGCGTGCTGCACAAAGCAACGCGCTCGCGCCGGCTGAAGCGCGATCAGGCGCCGGCGGAGTGAGTTGCGCGGCACATCTCAAGCACGTTGTCGTCCTGGCGAAAGCCAGGACGACGATGAGGATAGGTCTCGTTTCAAGATATCGAATATCGGTGTCATCACCCGCGGGTGATCCAGTGTCCCAGAGACGGCTGTGCTTGAATCAAGAGGTCGCGGCGTACTGGATCGCCCGCATGCGCGGGCCTCAGTCCCTGAAGTCGTTGCAATCCGCGCGACTGACCGCCGGTCCCAGTGCGGAACCGGGTAATTTGCCTGGCGTTATCGTGCCATGGGCAAAGCTGAGGCAAAATCCAAATCGTCGGACGGGCCGTCGTCGGCCAGGACTTCATCGTCTCGGAAAGCGAGCGCAAAGGCGGCCGGTCAAGAGCGCAAGGATCCCGCGGCAAGCGAAGGGGATGAGAAGTCGGAATTCGTCGAGGTGATTGCCGAAGGCGGCGAGGATGTCGAACCGCCGCCGCCGGAAATCGTCGAACCCGATCCCGAATTGTCGGCCGAAGAAGCCGAACAGGCGCGCAAGGACTATTTGCTGACTCGGTTCTGGATCAGCGCGCGCGGCTATTGGGGCCGGAGCGGCGACCGGCTGGCGTGGCTGTTCACGATCGGCCTGCTGCTGCTGATCGTCGCCAATGTCGCCGTTCAGTACGGCATCAATGTCTGGAATCGCGCGATCTTCGATGCGATCGAAAAGCGCGACGCGGCCAGTGTCTTCCACCTGACGGCCATCTTCTTTCCGCTGGCGATCGGCAGCGTGCTGCTGGGGGTCGCCCAGGTGTTCGGCCGCATGGGTATCCAGCGGCGCTGGCGCGCCTGGCTGACCAACGCCGTCGTGTCGCGCTGGCTGACGAACGGCCGCTACTACCAGCTCAACCTCGTCGACGGCGATCACAAGAATCCGGAGTACCGGATCGCGGAGGATCTGCGGATCGCGACCGATTCTCCGGTCGACTTCATCGCCGGCGTGACGTCGGCGCTGCTCTCGGCCGTTACCTTCATCGTCGTGCTCTGGACCATCGGCGGCGCGCTGACGGTGACGCTCGGCGGCTCGTCGATCAGCATCCCGGGCTTCCTGGTTATTGCCGCGATCATCTATGCTGCGATCGCGTCGGGCTCGATCACGGCGATCGGCCGCAGCTTCGTGCAGATCTCCGAGGACAAGAACCAGGCGGAAGCGGAATTCCGCTACATACTGACCCGCGTGCGGGAGAATGGCGAAAGCATCGCGCTGCTCGGCGGCGAAACCGAGGAGCGCGACGGCATCGACAAGACGTTCTCGAATGTGTTGCGGCAATGGGCGCGGCTCGCTGGGCAGCACATGCGCACGACGCTGGTGTCGCAGGGATCTAACCTCATTGCGCCGGTGGTACCCTTGCTGCTGTGCGCGCCAAAATTCCTCGACGGCAGCATGTCGCTCGGCCAGGTGATGCAGGCGGCCTCGGCCTTCACCATCGTGCAGACCGCGTTCGGCTGGCTGGTCGACAACTATCCGCGGCTCGCCGACTGGAACGCCTGCGCCCGGCGCATCGCCTCGCTGATGACGTCGCTTGACGGGCTCGAACGCGCCGAGACCGGCGACGGCTTCGGCCGCATCGAGCGCGGCGAGACCGCGGGCGAGGCCATGCTGAGCCTCAACGATCTCTCCGTCACACTGGACGACGGCACCGCCGTGGTCGGCGAGACCGAAGTGGTGATCGAACCGGGGGAGCGGCTATTGGTCGCCGGCGAATCCGGCACCGGCAAGAGCACGCTGGTGCGCGCCATCGCCGGGCTGTGGCCGTGGGGCGGCGGCAGTATCGGCCTGCACGCGGACCGCCGATTGTTCATGCTGCCGCAAAAGCCCTACGTGCCCTCGGGCACGCTGCGGCGCGCGGTGGCCTATCCCGGCGCGGCGGAAGACTGGACCATCGATGAGATCAGCCGTGCCCTGCACAAGGTCGGCCTCGACCATCTCAAGGACAAGATCGAGGAGGACGCGCCGTGGGACCAGACCCTGTCCGGCGGTGAGAAGCAGCGGCTCGCCTTTGCCCGACTGCTGCTGCATGCCCCCGACATCGTCGTGCTCGACGAGGCGACGTCCGCGCTCGACGAGAAGAGCCAGGACAAGATGATGGAGACAGTGACGACGGAACTGCCGAAGGCGACTATCGTCAGCGTCGCCCACCGCGTCGAGCTCGAAGCGTTCCATAGCCGCAAGATCGTGCTGGAGCGCCGCAAGGGCGGCGCCAAACTGGTCAGCGACGTCGATCTGATCCCGCGCAAGGGCAAGCGAAGGCTGCTCGGCCGCTTCCTGCGGTAACGGCAGGCAGCGGGCAGGGCGGCGTAACGGGCGTTGGCGCTGCCGGCAAAACCGGCTATGCATGCCGCGCTTTCGACGAGGCCATGCGTGATCCCGAGCAACGACATATCGCCGGCGCCGTTCGGCGCCTTCGCGCCCAATGCGGCGCAGGCCGCCATCATCCGCCTGGCTCATGGCTCAGGATTGAAGCGCGGCGCGTTCCGGCCCTGGCTGTCAAAACTGGTCAATCTGTTCGGCGCGGGGCCGCTGGACGTGACCTATCAGGGCGCATCGTTCCGCTTTTATCATCAGCAAAGCGCGACCGAGCGCGGCGCGCTGTTCAATCCCGATTACAACCTTGAAGAACTCGCCTTCCTGCGGGCGCATGTCGGCGCGGATGGCACCTTCGTCGATCTCGGCGCCAATGTCGGCACCTATGCGCTGGCGCTGGCGCGCGACGTCGGGCCCGGTGGCAAGGTGATCGCGATCGAGCCGCATCCGGTGACGCATGCGCGGCTCAAGTTCAACACCCAGGCCTCCGGCTTTCCGCAGGTGCGCCTGGTTGCGGCGGCCGCCGGCCCGACCGATGGCGAACTGATGATCGAGACCGACGGCGACAATCTCGGCGCCAGCCACATCGTCACCGGCACGCCGACGGGCAAGGCGTTCAAGGTGCCGTCGCTGCGGCTGCAACGCATCCTCGACGAGGCCGGCGCGAGCAAGGTCGATGCGCTCAAGATCGACGTCGAGGGTTTCGAGGACCGCGTGCTGATCGGCTTCTTCCGCGACGCGCCGCAGTCGCTGTGGCCCGGCGCGGTGGTGATCGAGCATCTGTCGAAGGACGAGTGGACCGACGACTGCATTGCGGACATGCATGCGCGCGGTTACGTCGAGCACGGCCGGACGCGCAGCAACACGCTGCTGGTGCGGAGTTGAGACCTGGCCGCGGCTGAGGTTGCCCGGATGAAGCGCAGCGAAATCCGGGACCAGACCATCCGCGGCTAGAGCAGCCCCGGATTGCGCTTCGCTTCATCCGGGCTACGCTTCTGAGATCTGCTCCCTCTCCCGCTTGCGGAGGAGGTGCAACGAGTCTGTAGCGTCACACAACAAGGGAGGCTCGCGATGATCGACCATATCGGCTTTTCCGTCTCCGACTATCAACGCGCGAAGGCTTTCTACCAGACGGCGCTGGCGCCGCTCGGCTACGGCCTGATCATGGAAGTGCCCGCGGAGGTGACCGGGCACGCGCCCGCCGCGGGCTTCGGCGCCGACGGCAAGCCGGACTTCTGGATCGGCGGCGAAGGCGCAATGAACAAGCCGGTGCATATCGCCATCACGGCCAGGGACCGCGCTACCGTCGACGCCTTCTACAAGGCCGCGATGGCGGCCGGCGGCCGTGACAACGGCGCGCCCGGCATCCGTGCGCATTACCACCCGAACTATTACGGCGCATTCGTGCTCGATCCCGACGGCCACAATATCGAGGCGGTCTGCCACACGCCCGGGTGAAACATCGGAACGCCGCGGCGCGCGATCCGTTGTCGCTTCGAACTTCGATGGAGCGATCAATGCGCGCGACGCGATCTGGCGGCGGCAGCCGCGGGGCCTCGATATGATGCCGATCGAGCCTCCCGAGATTCCGCCGACGACGCCGGGCACACCGAGCGAACCGCCGCCGGGAATTCCGCCCGGCAGTCCGCGCCCCGAGATTCCGGAGCCGGTGCGCGAACCCGGCGAGCCGCCGCGACCGGACGAGTTGCCCGGCAAGACACCTGACGAATCACCGGTGCGCGGACCGCCTGGACCGTCCGGCCCGCCGCCTGCGACAGATCGACTCGCCGCCGGTGAGTCGCCCTTGCGCCCAAGTTCCACGTCGATTGCAAATGTGTAGGCGCGTTTCTTCTGAACGCGCGGTGAACAACCACACACGCAACCCGTTATAATGTCGAAATAAACTTCGCCGATGATTCGTGGCTCGCCACAATCCGGCCTAACGGCTGGCGGTTCATCGTCCTGCCGAATTGTTCGGTTCTCACTTTGCTTTCCTGCCCAGACTTTCCGCCGGGGACTCCTAGACAATGACAAAGCTTCGTCTCGTGCTGCTTGCCACGACTGCGCTGACGGTGATGCAATTCGCCACCTCAGCGTCGCACGCCCAAACTTCGCCGCTGGTCGTCGCACAGGCGCAGAAGGAAGAAACCGGACCTGACGGAAAGCCGAAGGCGCGGCCGGCGCCGGGCGCGCCGGGTGCGCCGGGTGCTCCCGCACGTCCCGCACCGCCGGCCGCAGCACCGCATCCGCAGGCGCCACCTCCCGCCGCGGCACCCGCGCATCCCGCTCCGCCGGCCGCAGCACCCGCGAAGCCGACCCCGCCTCCAGCCCCTGCCCGGCCCGAGCCGCCCGCAGCTGCACCGGCAAAGCCGACGCCGCCTCCGGCAGCCGCACCGCATCCGGCACCGCCGCCGGCTCCCGCACGGCCCGAGCCGCCTGCCGCGCGCCCGACGACGCCTCCGCCGTCGGCTGCTCCCGCACATCCCACACCGCCGCCGCCCGCGGCCGCACCCGCGAAGCCATCGCCGTCACCGGCACGGCCGGAGCCGCCCGCAGCAGCGCCTGCGAAGCCGACCCCGCCACCGCCGGCGGCCGCCCCCGCACATCCGACGCCACCGCCGCCGGCCGCAGCACCGCAGCGACCCGGCACGCCGCCGCCCGGCGCAGGACCCGCGCACACACCGCCGACGCCGGCGCCCGGCGCCACGCCGAATGCCGCGCCCGCAGCACGTCCCGGCACCCCGCCCACGGCGGCAACGCCGACACCGACGCCCGCAACGCCGGGAGCTCCGACAACGGCGCCGGCCGAACGCCGTCCCGGCGATCGTCCGGGTGGCGAACGCGGTGAACGTCCTGGCGGCGCCAAGCAACCGCCGGGCACGCCGCCCGCGGCGACGTCAACGCCCGCGCCTTCGGCAACGACAACGCCTCCGGCAGCAGGGGCACGACCGGGCACGCCGCCCGCCGCGACAGCTCCCGGTGCGACACCGACGCCGACACCTCCGGCAGCCGGCGCACAGCCCGCGCGTCCAGGCACCCCGCCTGCCGCAACAACGCCTCCGGCACCCGGCGCGACGCCGACGCCACCGGCGCCAGGTCAGCAGGGACGTCCGGCGACACCGCCCGGAACGCCGGCGACCCCGGGCGCGGCAATGGGCGCGCCCGGCGCGACCCCGGCTCCGGGTCAGCCGGCAGCACGTCCGGGCGTCGCGCCCGGCGTATCGCCAGCCCAGGGCGCCGCGATGGGCGCGCCCGCGCCATCGGTCGTCCCCGGCTCGGCCGCCGCAACGCCGCCGCCCGGCCGCGCGCAATATGCGCCGCCGACGGTTGCGCCCGCCTTCCGCGCCGCGCCTGCCGTCGCAGCGCCGCTGCCGCCGCCACCGCGCCATGACAACATCAAGCCGCTCGCGATCGGTGCCGCCGTCGGTGCCGGCGTGGTCGCCGGCGCCATCATCGGCGGCAGCATCGCCGACCTGCACAGCCAGCGCCAGGAGGTGGTCGAAGGCGGCCGCACCATCTACACCGAGCCGGACCGCGTCATCATCCGCGATCCCGGCGGCCAGGCCTATGTGCGCGGCGACGACGTCTATCGCTTCCGCTATGGCGCGCGCGACATCCGCACCGAGACGATCGGCGGCGAGACGCGGACGGTCGTGGTTCGTCCCGACGGCAGCGAGATCATCACCGTGGTCGGCTCCGACGGCCAGATGTTGCGCCGAATCCGCAGGGATACTGGCGGCCGCGAGGTCGTCATCATCGACAACAGCTATCGCGATCCGCGCGCAGTCGGTGGTTTCTATGTCGACGCCCCGCCGCCCGTGGTCAACATTCCCTACGATCGCTACATCGTCGACGCGCAGGACGCGTCGCCCGACGTGATCTACGAGACCATGGAGGCACCGCCGGTGCAGCGGATCGAACGGCGCTACTCGCTGGACGAGATCCGCTACAGCCCCAATGTCCGCATGCAGATGCCGAGCATCGACGTCAACACGATCAACTTCGACTCCGGATCGTGGACCATCCCACCGGACCAGGCGGCGAGGCTGCAGGTGATCGCCGACGGCCTCAACCGAGCCATCCAGCGCAACCCGCGCGAGGTGTTCCTGATCGAGGGCCACACGGATGCGACCGGCAACGACACCGACAATCTGTCACTGTCGGACCGCCGTGCGCAATCCGCCGCCGAGCTCTTGACGCAGCAGTTCGGTGTGCCGGCTGAGAACCTGACCTCGCAGGGCTATGGCTCTCAATATCCGAAGGAGCAGACCGACGGACCGAGCCGCATCAACCGGCGCGTCACCGTCCGCCGCATCACCCCGCTGCTCAACGGCGGCACCGCCTCGGCCGCGCCGCCGCGCTGAGCCGGCGCGACATGACGGAATGGCCGGGAGCGATCCCGGCCATTTTTGTTTGCTCTCCTTCCCCCTGAAAGGGGAAGGTCGGGATGGGGGTCAGCCGCAGGTGACGGTGGCTGCGGAGAGAGCAGATCCCCACCCGCTTTGCTCTGGCGAGCAAAGCGACCTCCCCTTTTCAAGGGGAGGTTGGAGAAGCGTCGCCCCCGCAAGCGGGAGAGGTACAGCGGGCATGCTGATCGACCCAATCTCATCATTCGTTACTTCCCCTCGCCCAGTCCCAGCGCCTCGACCATCACGCGGAACACTTCGGTGTTGTCCATCGAGCCGTGGACGCGCTCGCTGCCCGGGCCCGTCGCGGTGAGAATGACGTCCTCGCCGGAATGCACGCTGGCGCCGATCATCGCCGGCAGATTGCCGAAGCGCAGCACGACGCCGGGGACATCCTTGTACTTGTCATTGGCCTTGAACGTGTCGGGCTGGTCGGCCTTCACGGTCGGCTCGTTCGGATCGTCGAGTTTCGGGCGGAACGTCTCGTAGTGATCTGGCAGGCTGGCGGAGAAGATTGCAAGCCGCCGGCTGACATCGACGCGTGACGGATAACCTTCGGCGTCCGGCGCCGGATAATTCGGGAACCCGGCTTTCTCGTAGACACCGACGCGCTCGCGCAGCGGCACGTTGGGTGTCGCCGCCATGTCGTCATTGATGGTGCCGACCAGGCTGTTCGGATGGTTGTGGTCGGCCACGACCAGGATCAGCGTGTCGTCGTTGCGCGCTTTCGCCCAGTCCTTTGCCAGCCGCACCGCATTGTCGAGCATGATGGTGTCGTAGACCGCGCGCTCCATGTCGAGCAGATGGGCGTATTTGTCGATCAGGCCGGACTCGACCATCAGGAAGAAACCGGCCTCGTGTTTCGACAGCACCGTGAGCGCGGCCTGGACCTGCTCGGTCAGGTCCGGCTGCTCGGGGAATTTCCTGACGCCGCCGCCCCTCAGGAACTTGCGGTCGAGCGCGCCGTCCATGTTGCCGGCGGCGAACAGGCCGAGCAGTTGGCGGGTGTCCGGTTTGGCCGCGAGCGTGGCGAGTTCGCCTGCGGTCGTCGCGACCGGATAGCCGGCGTCGCGGAAGCGCGCGAGATAGTCGACATCGTCCTTGCGTTTCGATCCGGACGCGGATTGCGGCAGGAAGTTCGCGGAGCCGCCGCCCATCAGCACGTCGGGCTTCGCGTCGAAATATTGCGCGACGATCGCGTCATAGGCGGCGCGGCGGCGGGTATGCGCAACCATCGCCGCCGGGGTCGCGTCCTCGACCTCGGTGTTGGTGACGATGCCGACGGCGAGGCCCGCCCGCCGCTTGGCAAGACTCGCGATGGTCTCGACCCTGGGATCGTCGAGCGGATCGGGCGTGCGATCGGCGTAGACGCCGAGCGCATTGACCGCGGCCTTGTGGCCGGTGGCGTAGGCGCTCGCGGCATTCGCCGAATCGGTGATGATCGAGTCCGAGCCGGCGGTCGCGACCAGCGCCATATGCGGCATGTCGTCGATCGCGAGCTTGCCGCGGCTCTTGCCCTTCGCGATTCCCTTGGAGAGGATTCGCGCGGCGACGCGATGCGACGGCGACATCCCGTCGCCGATGAACAGGATCACGTTCCTGGCCTTGCGTGCCCCGGTGTCGTAGACGGTCCAGCTCACGGTCCGGCTCTGCGTGCCGTCACTGACTTCGACGGCGACCTGCCCAGGCTTGACGAGCGAGACATCGCGCAGCAACAGCGCCGACTGCTCCCGGCCGGCCTCGTGCGCGGTGAATGTGCCGCCCTGGCCGAACACCGCGGCATAGTCCGCGCCGTTCAGCGTGACCTTGAGCTTTGCTTGATCGACCAATTCCGGAAGCTCGACCTTGAAGTCGAATTTGGCGCCGACGAGGATATCGGCGCGATCGATCGGATAGATCGTCTGGGCGAACGCCGGCGCTGCCGACAACACCAGCGTGACGGCCACGCCGGCAACTCCCTTGATCATGATCGATGCTCCGCCCTTGCGCATCATGCGCATCGGGGCGGAGGCTAGTGGCGGCGGATGACGGCGCAATGAGGCGGCGCCGGGGCGTATTGCCGCAAGGGCCGGCGCGATTTCAGCGCGCCATCTGCTGCGGATCGTAGAAGAAGCGCTCTTCGACGAGTTCATCGCCGCGCCAGGTCTGCCAGGCGACCTCCTCCATGCTGCGGACCCTGCCGTCCTTGCCGGTGAATTCGAAGCGCCAGCAGATCGCCGAATGATCGCCGTCAAGCAGGAGCGGCCCGAGCCGCGTGGTCTTGACGCCGGCGACCGCGGCCAGCACCGCCGCCTCGCGCGCCGCCAGCGCCTCGCGGCCGACCCGCCACTCGCCGTCGTTCTCCTGGGTGCGGGCATCGACTGAATAGAAGTTCCTGATCGCGCCGACATGGTCGTTGGACTCGACCGTGTCAGCGAAGGCTTGCAACGTCCTAAGCGAGGGCATCGAGCATTCTCCATTTACCGACTTATAGTCGGTATTTATCGACTGGTAGTCGGTAAGTCAATTGGCTTGCGTCTGGAACTGGGCTAGAGATGCGCCATGGCAACCCAGGCCGAACGGCGCGAGAAAACCAGAGCCGCCATCGTCAAGGCGGCGCGGCGCATTTTTGGCGAGCGCGGCTTCGCCGCTGCGACGATGGACGACATCGCCGCCGGCGCGCGTGTCGCCAAGGGCGCGGTCTATCATCACTTCGCGACCAAGGAGGCGGTGTTCGAGGCGGTGTTCGAGCAGGTGTCGATCGACCTTGTTGCCGATCTCGACCGCATCTCGCGCGCCGAGAACGATCCGCTGGCGGCGATGGCGGCGGGCACGCAGGGCTATTTCGCGGCGTGCTCGAAAGGCCCGACCGGCCAGATCATCTTGCGCGACGGCCCCGCCGTGCTCGGCTGGGAACGCTGGCGCGAGATCGACGCCAAGCATTTCGGCGGCAAGTTTCCGCGCGCGCTGGCCGCCGCGATGGATGCCGGCGTGATCGCCAAGCAGCCGATCGAGCCGCTGGCGCGGCTGCTGCTCGGCGCGGTGACGGAAGCCGCGGTTGCGGTCTCCGCGGGGCCGGATATCGGCAAGACCGGCACCGATTACGCGCGCGCGTTCCGCTCGCTGCTGGATGCGCTCAGGGTGAAGTAGGCAGGCCTCTCTCCCCACGTCGTCCCGGCGAAGGCCGGGAGGTGGATTCACATTCGAAGTGCAACACTTGAGCAAAGGACTCGGCAGGCGTGCGGTAGTCAAGGCATTTGCGCGGGGTGTTGTTGTAGGCGGCGATGAACTGGCGGAACTTGGCGGTCGAGAGGGTTAGAAGATCCGTCTTGCGGGGAATAAAGCGGCGCATCCTGCCGATGGCGTTCTCGATGCCACCCTTCTGCCAGGGGGCATGGGGATCGCAGAAGAAGGTCGCGATCGAGAGGCGGTGCAGCGCCAGGTGACCGGCGAACTCGGTGCCGTTGTCGAAGGTAACGCTCTGGCGCAGCTCTTGTGGAAGGGGCGCGAAGAAGCCCACGAGATGGCGGGCGACACCGCGCGCGACCTTGCTGGCAAGGCGGATGCCGAGCAGCAGCCGCGAGGTGCGTTCGTGCACGGTCAGCACGGCCTGACCGTATTTCGAGAACATCATCAGGTCGGCCTCCCAGTGTCCGGGCACGCTGCGGTCGGCCGCTTCGAGCGGCCGATTTGCCAAGGATACACGGCCTTCGATGAAGCTTGCGGGGCTGCCGCCCCGCTTGCCGCGGCAGCCGCGCTTGCTCTTGGCGCGCGGCAGATAGCGCCGCCAGTTGAAGTCCGTGGTGCGCCTGAGTTGGCGATAGATGAAGCGGTAGATGGTCTCGTGGGAGATCACCTTGCGCCCGTACTCGCGGGCCAGCCGGCCAGCGACCTGCTCGGGCGACCAGCCGCGGCGAAGGCGTTGCAACACCGCGCGGCGCAGGCCGGGCTCCCGTTCGAGGCGTCCGCCCGTCCAGCGCCGCGCTCGCATCTGGTGCTGGGCATAGCTCGGCTTGTAGCCGACCTGGCTCCCCCGATTGCGCCTCAGTTCCCGAGAGATCGTTGATGGCGAGCGATCCAGAGCTGCCGCGATTTGCCGGACCGAGCTGCCATTGGCCGATCGGCAGGCAATCTCGCATCGGTCGTCCAGAGAGAGCTGCTTGTAAGTCCGCCCCATGGCAACACCTCCTCAAGGAAGTGTTGCACTTCGTTTGTGAACTCAGGGGACCCATAACCACAGGGAGGAGTCGTGGAAGCGCGCTGGAGCACCAGCGTGCTTCATAACCATGGCCGGTGGTTATGGGTCCCGGGTCGCGCTTCGCTTGCCCGGGACGACAAGGCGAGAGGGTGCCGCCTCAGTCCTTGTCGTTCTCGAGCTGGAAGATCTGCGAGCCTTCGTCGCTCGAGATGAGGCCGGTCTTGTTGTACAGGCCGAGCTTGGCGCGGGTGTCAGCAATGTCGAGGTTGCGCATCGTCAGCTGGCCGATGCGGTCGGCCGGCGTGAAGGCGGCGTCCTCGACCTTCTCCATGCTGAGCCGCTCCGGCGCATAGGTGAGGTTCGGGCTCTCGGTGTTTGATATCGAGTAGTCGTTGCCGCGGCGCAGCTCGAGCGTCACCTCGCCGGTGACGGCGCGTGCCACCCAGCGCTGCGCGGTCTCGCGCAGCATCAAGGCCTGCGAATCGAACCAGCGGCCCTGATAGAGCAAGCGGCCGAGCCGCATGCCGCTGATGCGGTACTGCTCGATCGTATCCTCGTTGTGGATGCCGGTGACGAGGCGCTCATAGGCGATGTGCAAGAGTGCCATGCCGGGCGCCTCATAGATGCCGCGGCTCTTCGCTTCGATGATGCGGTTCTCGATCTGGTCACTCATGCCGAGGCCGTGGCGGCCGCCGATCGCATTGGCCTCGAGGAACAGCGCGACCGGATCTGCAAACGTCTTGCCGTTCAGCGCGACCGGCTGCCCCTCCTCGAAGCGCACCACGACCTTCTCGGCCTTGACGTCGCAA
The DNA here is from genome assembly GCF_054063995.1 of Bradyrhizobium sp. USDA 4504. Taxonomy (NCBI): domain Bacteria; kingdom Pseudomonadati; phylum Pseudomonadota; class Alphaproteobacteria; order Hyphomicrobiales; family Nitrobacteraceae; genus Bradyrhizobium; species Bradyrhizobium sp. USDA 4504. The sequence continues at coordinate 7,076,604 of NZ_JBSSGV010000001.1, forward strand.
TCGGCGCGCCAGAACGGCACGCCCATGATCGGGTTGACGATGGTGATGCCGCTCGCAAGGCTCTCGAGATCCTTGGCCTCATGCGTCGCGCCGAGCAGATTGCTGTCGGTCGAATAGGCCTTCTCCGCGCTCATCTTGTAGGCGAAGCCTTGCGCGGTCATGAACGCCGACATCTCGGCGCGGCCGCCGAGCTCGTCGATGAACTGCTGGTCGAGCCAGGGCTTGTAGATGCGCAGGCTCGGGTTGGTCAGCAGGCCGTAGCGATAGAAGCGCTCGATGTCGTTGCCCTTGAAGGTCGAGCCGTCGCCCCAGATGTTGACGCCGTCCTCCTGCATCGCCGCGACCAGCATCGTGCCGGTCACCGCGCGGCCGAGCGGCGTGGTGTTGAAATAGGTGATGCCGCCGGTCGAGATGTGGAACGCGCCGGACTGGATCGCGGCGATGCCCTCATGGACCAGCTGGGTGCGGCAATCGACGAGGCGGGCCTTCTCGGCGCCGAAATCCACCGCCTTGCGCGGGATCGCGTCGTAGTCGGCCTCGTCGGGCTGGCCGAGATTGGCGGTATAGGCGAAGACCTTGGCGCCTTTCAGCTTCATCCAGAGCAGCGCCGCCGACGTGTCGAGCCCGCCCGAGAACGCGATGCCGACTTTTTCGCCAGTGGGCAGGCTTTTCAGAATCGTACTCATGGGACGGTCCAATCGGTCGAAATCAATGATGTTTCCGGGGTGGCGATATCAAATTTCCGAACGCTGAGCACGCCTTTAATCAGGCCCAAATCAGGCCTCGGTCTGGCTGGACGCCGCCTTGCCGCCCCGGCGCCAGCGCTGCATCCACCGGTAGCCGGGCATCGCAAGGCGCGTCAGCGCGGCATCGACCTGGGCGTCAGTCAGCCGGGTCGCTGCCCAGCGGTAGATCAGCGCGTAGAACAGCCAGACCGTGAAGAACGACACCAGGCCCGCGATCGCCACATCGGTGAAGAAATGGCCGCCAAAGGCCATGCGAAGCCCGCTGGTGACGATGCCGAACACGGTGGCCCCGGCAAAGGCCAGCGGCCGCCACGCGGGCGGCGTCAGCGCCGCCGGTGCATAGGTCCAGAACGCGGTGGCGCCCTCGCCGGAGAAGAACGAGCAGTTGCGCGGGCAGCCGCCGCGCGGGTCCCACCACGGCATGAATTGCAGGTCGCCGCCGAACTGCGTCACGAACACCGGCCGCGGCCGGCCCCAATAATTCTTGAAGGTGAAATTGGTGAGCACGCCGGCCGAGAGCAGCATCGTGGTGAGCAGGAACACCGCGGCGCGGCCGGACATCAGCATCGGCCGGTCCGGGCGGATGAATTTCCAGACGATGGTCACGATCGCCGGCAGCACCAGCGCCCAGGCGATCCACATCGCCGCATCGCGCGCGAACGACGCCACCGCGTCGAGCTTCAGCGGGAAGGTTTTCTGCGCCACATCGTAGAACAGCGCCGCCAGCTTCAGGTCGAGCTCGGGATAGATCCCGAACAGGATGCCGATGATGAGCGCCAGCCCCAGCGCAATGAAAAGTCCGGTCCGGTTCATGGCGCGCGGTTTAGCCGAGGCGGATGAGCATGGGAAGTGACGTCATCCCCGCGCAACGGCTTCGCCGTTGTCGCTGGAGGTGCGAGCTCTTGCGAGCCCCGAAGGATGCGGTCTTGCTGCGGCCCATCCTTCGAGACACCGTGCTGCGCACGGTTCCTCAGGATGACGGCGGTGTTTGCGGCCGCCGTTGCGACGGCAATGGCGGGGGCGGCGGCAACGGTCGCGCCGGCTCGCGCCAGGCGCCGGCGGTGCGGCCGGCGATCAGCCAGTAGACCAGGCCCGCGACGATGCCGGCCCCGGTCATGATCTCCATGTGCCGGCGCACGATGCCATGGAATTGCATCATGTCGGGATCGAACGGAACCAGGCCGAGATAGCACGCCGCGCCGACGATCGCTCCGCCGACGGCATAGGCCAGCACGCTCCGGATGAAGAACGCCTCGGTGATCAGCACCACGATCAACGCCGGCAGCAGCGCAAAGCCTGAGATAAAGATGAACCCGAAGCCGAGCACAACGTTGATCGCGCTCTGGTCGATCTGCCCGCCGAAATCGCTGATCTCGGGATACAGCACCGCGACGACCACGATGATCCCTGCCACGAAGCAGGCCATCAGGAAGCCGAAGGCGACGACGAACAGGCGGCCGATCAGGGCCATGCTACGACCTCCCCGTCATTGCGAGCGGAGCGAAGCAATCCATCTCGCAGCTCGCCGAGGCATGGATTGCTTCGTCGCTTCGCTCCTCGCAATGACGGATTGCATGGAGGGCGTCACACTCAATCGGTCATCGCCATCGCGCGCAGCGCCTGGCGCTCGCGGGCCGAGAGCTTTTCGGTCTCCGACTTGAGCTGGCCGCAGGCGGCGAGGATGTCGCGGCCGCGCGGCGTGCGCACCGGCGAGGAATAGCCGGCGTTGAAGATGTATTCGGAGAATTTTTCGATCTGCTCCCAGTCCGAGCATTCGTAGGCAGTGCCCGGCCACGGATTGAACGGGATCAGGTTGATCTTCGCCGGAATGCCCTTGAGCAGCTTCACCAGGAGCTTGGCGTCATCGAGCGAATCGTTGACCCCCTTGAGCATCACATATTCGAAGGTGATGCGCCGGGCGTTGGAGGCGCCGGGATAATCGCGGCAGGCCTGCAGCAATTCCTTGATCGGATATTTGCGGTTCAGCGGCACCAGCTCGTTGCGCAGCTCGTCGCGCACCGCATGCAAGGAGATCGCGAGCATCACGCCGATCTCGTCACCGGTGCGCTGGATGTTCGGCACCACGCCCGAGGTCGACAGCGTGATGCGCCGGCGCGAAATGCCGATGCCTTCATTGTCGGCGACGATCAGCAGCGCATCGCGCACCGCGTCGAAATTGTAGAGCGGCTCGCCCATCCCCATCATCACGATGTTGGTGACGCGGCGCGTGCCGTCCTCGCGGTCGGCCCAGTCATTCAGCCGGTCGCGCGCCACCATAACCTGGCCGACGATCTCGCCGGCGGTGAGGTTGCGCACCAGCCGCTGCGTGCCGGTGTGGCAGAACGCGCAGTTCAGCGTGCAGCCGACCTGCGAGGAAACGCACAGCGTGCCACGATCGGTCTCGGGGATGTAGACGCACTCGACCTCGTGCGGCCGCTCGACCTTGTCGCCGCTCGGCAGCCGCAGCAGCCATTTGCGGGTGCCGTCGTTGGAGATCTGCTCGGCGACCACCTCGGGACGATCGACGGTAAAATGCTTCTCGAGCTCGGCGCGCATGTCCTTCGAGACGTTGGTCATCTCGGCAAAGCTCTTGGCGCCGCGGAAATACATCCAGTTCCAGAGCTGCTGGGTGCGCATCTTGCGCTGGCCGGCCTGCACCCCGATCTCGCCTAGGCGATCGGCGATCTCGGCGCGCGACAGCCCGATCAGCGACGGCTTGGCCGGCGGCACGTAGGTCTCGAGCGGAACCTTCTCGACCAGCGCGCTGGCGCCGGAGACGGCATGGGTGGTCACGGTGTCGGTCATGAAACCTCAAATAGGCCTTCCAGCCGGTGCTGCAAAGCCACCGAATACCTCGATTTCAGGCCTTAAGTCGATTTTTAGAGCATGATCTTTCCGGAAAACCGCTTCACACTTTTCCGGATCATGCTCTAGCGCCGGCAGTCCTGCCCGAGCCGGTCGAGCGCCTGCGCCAGGCCCTTCAGCGAGAAGGTGTCTGTCGTCTCGGTGCCCTTGGCCGAGACGGCTTTTACCGTCAGTTCGGCCGATTTGCGCATGGATTCCACCATCCGCTCCTCCTCGGCCGCATTCTTGATCCAGAGGCCGTCGCCCTGCGTGTACATCGCATAGGTCCCGCCGCCGACCTGAAGCGTCGATTCGGAGCCCGGCTTCACCGTGTAGCCGATCATGATCGAGACTTCGTTGACGACCTTCTCCGCCGGACGGGTGGAGATGAAGGCATAGGCCGGATCGCGCGGCCGGTTCGCCGGATTGGTCTTCGACGACGACGGCTTGGCGAGCGCAAAGCACACCTTCTTGCCGTTGGGCGATGCCGTGTACGCGCCCCAGGTCCCGAATTGGCCGATCAGCGTCGGCTCCGCGCCGCCGGCCGCAGCCGCCGCGGCCGAAGGCGCCGGCTTGGCTGCTTCCTTGGCCGTATCCTTCTTGGGCGCGGCCTGCGCCGGCGCGAGGGTGATGAACCCGCCCAGGATACAAGCAACCAGTGATGTCAGAATCTGCCGCACGGCCAACTGGTTCCCCCATCATTGTGACTGCAAGATGGCCCGGCGATTCCCCTCCGCCGGCTCGGATGGATAACCGGGAAACGCTTTTTTGGGAAGGCAGTTAGGCCGAAAGGCGAACGCCGCTCACCGTCGGGCGCGTAATCGCGACGCGTTATCACTTGGCGCGCGCAGCGCGCTGCTTCTCCCACTGCGCATCGGTCCATTGCAGCAGGTCCTCGGCACCGGAACTCCGTAAGTGCGAGCCGCCATCCTGCACCACCATCTCGCCGTTGATGTAGCCGGCCTGATCCGAGATCAGAAAGGTCGCGAGATTGGCGAGCTCCGAATGCTCGCCGGCGCGGCCGAGCGGATTGCGATGCGCCCAGCTCTCGCCGCGCCCTTCGGGGCGCAACTGTCCGGTCGCGCCTGCGGTCGGGAACGCGCCGGGCGCGATCGCGACGGTGCGGATGCCCTTCGGGCCCCACTCCACCGCCAGGCTCTTGGTCATCGCCAGCACGGCGGTCTTCGCCATCGCGGACGGCACCGTGAACGCGCGGCCGGTGATGGTCGAGGTCGACAGGATCGAGAGCACCACGCCCTTGTGCTTGCCGTCGATCCAGCGGCGGCCGGCGGCGAGCGTGCAGTACATCGTGCCATGCAGTGTCGGCGCGAGGATCGCGTCCGCCGCACGGAACGACAAATGTTCGCTCTGCGCAATAAAGGTTGCGGCAGCATTGTTGACGAGCACGTCGATCGGCGCGTCCTGCCAGACCTGATCCATCATCGCTTCGACCGCTGCGCCGTCGCGGATATCGCAGCGCGCGATGGAAACCTTGGCGTCGAGCTCGCTACGGAATTTTGCTGCGGTTTCCTCCAGCAGCCCCTCGCGCCGCCCGCAGATGATCAATTCGGCGCCGAGTTCGGCGAAGCGGTAGCCCATCGCAGCACCAAGGCCGGAGCCGCCGCCGGTGATCAGGATGCGCTTTTTTGCTAGCAGGCCTTTTTCAAACATAGTTTGATCCCTCCGCTTTGTATTGTCGCTCCGCCGCAAATCCGGCATGAAGCTTGTAGTCCAAGATCTTGCAGCTCTTTCTGCGTCCGAAACTCAGGTGTGTCCATGAAAGCCATCCTCTGCTCGCAATACTGTCAACCCGACGATCTCGTGCTGGCTGATGTGCCCGATCCGGTGGCGGCTCCCGGCGAAGCCGTAATCGCGATCAAGGCGGCGGCGCTGAATTTCTTCGACATCCTGATGATCCAGGGCAAGTACCAGATCAAGCCGCCGTTCCCGTTCTCGCCGGCTGCCGAAGTTGCCGGCGTGATCGAAAGCGTCGGCGCCGGCGTTACTGACCTGAAGGTAGGCGATCGCGTCGTCGCGTCCTGCGGCCACAACGGCGCGCGCGACAAGATCGCGCTGCCGGCGAATTCGATCGTGAAGATTCCCGACAATCTCGACTACGACCGCGCCGCCGGCATCATCATCATCTACGGCACCGCGCTGCATGCGCTGGAAGATCGCGCGAGCCCGAAGCCGGGCGAGACGCTCGCGGTGCTGGGGGCCGCCGGTGGCACCGGCCTTGCTGCGTGCGAGCTCGGCAAACTGATGGGGTTGAAGGTGATTGCCTGCGCCTCGTCGGACGAGAAGCTGGCATTCGCCAAGCAACACGGCGCCGAGCTGACGCTGAACTATGCGAAGGAAGATCTCAAAGAGGGCCTGCGCAAGCTGACCGACGGCAAGGGCGCCGACATCGTGTTCGATCCGGTCGGCGGCGCCTATGCCGAAGCCGCGTTGCGCTCGACCGCGTGGGAAGGCCGCTTCCTGGTCATCGGCTTTGCCGCCGGCGAGATTCCGAAGATCCCGCTCAACCTCGCACTGCTGAAGGGCTGCGATATCCGCGGCGTGTTCTGGGGCGCCTGGGCGCGGCAGAATCCGGACAAGAACCGCAAGAACCTCGAGAAGCTCGTGCAGTGGACCGCGGAAGGTAAGATCTCCTCGCATGTCGACCGCACCTTCCCGCTGTCGCAGACATCAGAAGCCCTGAAGGTGCTCGCCGGCCGCAAGGCGATGGGCAAGGTGATCCTGCATCCGGGAAGCTGAACCGAGATTGCGCAGCCCGGAAGGAGCCGAACGGACTACCATGGCGCTCCCTACCGTCTCCGTCACCCTGAGGAGCGCGCTCTTGCGCGCGTCTCGACGGGTCGACGGCCCCGCTGGTGGCCGTACATCCTTCGAGACGCGCTTCGCGCTCCTCAGGATGACGGATCGAAAGTTTCGTAGCCCGGATGGAGCGCAGCGAAATCCGGGATGCATCATAACCTTCCCTTGAAAAGAGGAGGTCGCTTTGCTCGCGAGAGCAAAGCGGGTGGGGACCAAATCTGCCGGCTTGCAGCGTCGCCTGTTGCTGACCCCCTTCCCGACCTTCCCCCTTTCAGGGGGAAGGAGAAGGCAGATCTCACTCCTCTTCCGGCACCCCGCGCTTCAGCGCGGCGCGGGCGGCATCGCGATGCTCCGGCGTGATGTGGCTTGCCACCATGCGGAGCGCAGTTGCGAGCACTGCGGCGTCATCGGTGAAGCCGAGGATCGGCAGCATGTCGGGCACGAAATCGAACGGCAGGATGAAATAGGCGATTGCCCCGAGCAGCGCCGCCTGGACATGGCGCGGCGTCTGCCGGTCAAAGGCGCAGTAATAGGCGGCCAGCAGGTCCTCCGCGAAGGGCAGGCTCGCCACCACCTTCTTGAACTTGATCCAGAAACGGCGGCGCACGCTTTCGGGGTCCTGCGCCAGCCGATCGGCAGGCCCAAATCCCACGCCGGGTTCGCTCGATGTCATCGCAAGGTTCCTCGACGCCGCGCCAGTTCGGCGGCGGACGATGCGAATCTGGGGACATCGGCGGACCCGCGCAAGGTTCCACGCGCCAGAGTCAATTGACCCCAAGCTGCCTTGCGATCGCGTTCATGGCCTTGGCGAGGTCGATATCGCGCTTGGTCACCCCGCCGACATCGTGGGTCGACAGCACCACCTCGACGGTCTTGTAGACGTTTTTCCACTCGGGGTGATGGTCGCTCTTCTCGGCGACCAGGGCGGCGCGGGCCATGAACCCGAAGGCCTCGTTGAAGTCCTTGAACACGAAAGTCCTGGCGATCGCCTCGCGACCGGACATCTCCGACCAGCCGGCCAGTTCCCAAAGGGCGGCCTTCTTTGCTTCCGCTGACAGCCGTTCGACCATGGTAACCCTCCCGTTTGACGCCGACTTTAGCCTAACAACCGGCCTCCGGGATGGGATCCACGCCCAAATTAAGGCCGAAATCGCGTCCTATCGCCGCTGGTAACCATGACGGAGTTGTAACATCTGTCCGTTCAGTAATTTGCTACACATAGAGGATGTATGCGCGTTGGTAGTTTTGCGAGATTGAGCCCCGACGATTGTTTGCGAGATCGATGACAGACGGCTCCGCCAGCATGTCGCCCAAGCCGCTGCGTTCGGCAAAGCGGCGGCTGATGTTCGTTTTGATCGCGGGTGCGCTGGCCATCATCGGCACGTTGCTGGCCGGCTATTATTTCGCCGTGCGTCCGGTGACGCTGCGGATCGCGGTCGGTCCTGCCAACAGCGATGACGTCAAGGTCGTGCAGGCGCTGGCGCAGGCCTTCAACAACCAGCAGAACACCCAGGTCAAGCTGAGGCCGGTGCAGACCGAGGGCGCCACTGCCAGCGCCCAGACGCTGGCCGACGGCAAGGCCGATCTCGCCATCATCCGCGGCGATCTCGAGGTGCCGAAGAATGCCCAGGCGGTCGCGACCCTGCGCAAGAATGTCGTGGTGATGTGGGTTCCGCCCGCCAAGGGCAAGGTTCGGAAATCCGCGCGGATCACCAAGATCGCGCAGCTTGCCGGCCGCAAGATCGGCGTCGTCGGCCGCACCCCGGCCAATGTCAATCTGCTGAAGCTGATCCTGACGCAATACGGCGTCGACCCGATGAAGGTCGAGATCGTTCAATTCCCGGCCAATGAGGCGGCGGAAGCGATCAAGAACCTCAAGGCCGACGCCTATCTCGCCGTCGGCCCGGCCAACAGCAAGATCACGATCGATGCGATCACGGCGTCGGTCCGCGACGGCGGCGAGCCCAGCTTCCTTGCGATCGACGCCTCCGAGGCGATCGCGCAGAACCATCCGGCCTATGAGGCCGCGGAAATCCCCGCCGGCTCGCTCGGCTCCGCTGACCGGCCCGATGATGAGGTGAAGACGATCAGCTTCTCGCACCACATCGTTGCGCGGAAGGGCCTGTCGGACTCGACGGTCGCGGCATTCACGCGGCAATTGTTCGCGATCCGGCAGTCGCTCAAGACCGATTTCCCGCTCGCCGCCAAGATCGAGACGCCGGACACCGACAAGGATGCCACCATTCCGGTGCATCCGGGCGCCGCCGCGTTTGTCGACGGCGAGGAAAAAACCTTCCTCGACCGCTACAGCGACTACATCTGGTGGAGTCTGATGGCGTTCTCGGCGATGGGCTCGGCCGGTGCGTGGTTCGCCGGCTATCTCAAGCAGGACGAGCGCAACACCAACACCTCGCAGCGCGAACGCCTGCTGGAGATGCTGAAAGCCGCGCGGCACAGCGATTCGATCGAGGAACTCGACCAGATGCAGGCGGAGGCCGACGACATCCTGCGCCACACGCTGGACTGCTTCGAGCACGGCGCGATCGAGGAAGGCACGCTGACCGCGTTCAACATCGCGCTCGAGCAGCTTCATAACGCCGTCGCCGACCGCAAGGCGCTGTTGTTCAGCATGCCGCAGAATTTGCAACGGGCTGCGACGCAGTTCAGGGCGGCGGGCACGGCGTAGGGGCGCCGCCAATCTTTATCCGCAAATCCCCCTTGCCTCCCCCGCACTCGGGAGAGGGAGCCTGACAGATGCGCTTCCCTTACGTCCCGCACTCCCGCCGCTGTAATCTCTCCGTCATGGAATTTTTCTAGGTCTTGGCGCGCCTGCGGCGCATTGTCGCTGTGACCTGAGGAGGCTCCCTATGACGATCCGGTTCTCGCGAAATCTCACCCGCCGACGCTTTCTCTCCACGGCGGCTGCGGCCGGCGCCGGCGTGATTGCGATGCCCTATCTGTCGCGCGCCGCCGACCGTCCCGTGATCACCCATGGCGTGCAGTCCGGCGATGTCGGCGTCGACGGCGGCGTGGTGTGGGCGCGTGCGGACCGGCCGGCGCAGATGATGGTCGAGGTCGCGACCACTGAATCGTTCAAGGACGCCCATACACTGCCGCCGATCACGGCGCTGCCCGAGAGCGACTTCACCGCCAAGATGCTGCTGGAGAACCTGCCCTCCGGCCAGGACATCTTCTACCGCGTCCGCTTCCGCGACCTCGCCCATATCGACATCGTCGGCGAGCCGGTGGTCGGACGCTTCCGCACCGCGCCGAGCGACCGCCGCGACGTCTCCTTCGTGTGGGGCGGCGATGTCGCCGGCCAGGGCTGGGGCATCAATCCCGACGACGGCGGCATGATCACCTTCGCCGCGATGAAGAAGCACGCTCCGGATTTCCTTCTGCACTCCGGCGACACGATCTACGCCGACGGCGTGATCCCGTCCGAGGTGAAGCTTCCCGACGGCAAGATCTGGAAGAACGTCACTATACCCGAGAAGGCGAAGGTGGCCGAGACGCTCGACGAATACCGCGGCCGCCCACAAGTATAACTTCCTCGACAACAACGTCCGCGCCTTCAATGCCGAGGTGCCGATCTTCGTGCAGTGGGACGATCACGAGGTGACCAACAATTGGTCGCTGTCGAAACAGCTGCCGGCGGCCTACAAGGAGCGCGACATCACCGTGCTCGCGGCGCGCGCGGCAAAGGCCTTCCACGAGATGTATCCGATGCGCGAGAGCATCGTCGAGCCGGGCCGCGTCTATCGCACGCTGAGCTACGGTCCGCATCTCGACGTCTTCATGCTCGATGAGCGCAGCTATCGCGGCCCCAACGGCCCGAACCTGCAGGAGCAGTACGGCCCCGACGCCTATTTCATCGGCCCGGATCAGATGGCCTGGCTGAAGCGCGCGCTGCTCAACTCGCGCGCCACCTGGAAGGTGATCGCCTCCGACATGCCGCTCTCGCTGATCGTCTATGACGATGCCGCCAACAAGAAGGGCTCGGAAGCCTTTGCGCAGGGCGATGGCCCGGCGCGCGGCCGCGAGCTCGAAATCGCCGACATCCTGCGTTTCATCAAGACCGCGGGAATCGTCAACACGGTGTGGCTGACCGCCGACGTGCATTACGCCGCCGCGCACTACTACAACCCGAACAAGGCCCAGTTCCAGGAGTTCGATCCGTTCTGGGAATTCGTCTCCGGCCCGCTGCATGCCGGCACGTTCGGTCCGAACGAGCTCGACAACACCTTCGGCCCCGAGGTGAAGTTCATCAAGGCGCCGGGCGAAGGCAACCAGAACCTGCCGCCGTCGGCCGGCATGCAGTTCTTCGGCCACGTCAAGATCGACGGCAAGAGCGGGCAGATGACGGTAAGCCTGCGCGACCGCGTCGACGCCGAGCTGTGGGCGATCACGCTCGACCCGAAGCCGGTCTAGTGTGCTGAATGCGAAGTTCGTGCGATTTCGCGGCAGCCACTTTCACGAACTTCGCATTCATAAAGCACACTAGAATTATAAGTTTGCTAGTGTCCTTATCGAATCCGAGGTTCGCTCCGAAGGTGCGGCAAATGATGCGAACTTCGGATTCGGGACACTAGTTCGGTCACAGCCACGACGGAACCGGACTCTTGGTCTTGACGGCCTTGCCGCCAAGGCGAGGCAACGCGATTGCCGGGGATGGACCTCCCCGGCATCTTCCGGTACCGATGTCAGAGCCGTTATGCTGGGGGCCCGGAGGGGCGGAGCATGAGGCGCTGCGAATTCTTTCGCGTGCTCAGTGGTAGCGTTGCGAGGTTTCGGCCTCGCCGCTTGTTGGTCGTCGCGATCGCAGTGTTCGCGCTGCTGCCGATCGAAGTCAGCGATGCCGGCTGGCTGCCCGATCTCTTCAGGAGCTCACCCAAGCATGCCAAGTCGCCGAAGCGCGCGAAGGCGACAAGGGCTGCCAAATTGGCAAGGCACCGCGCTCCGCCCAGGCACCGCGCTATGCGGCTGGCCGCCCTTGGGCCAGTCACCCTGCCGCTTTCGGCTCTCAAGCCGGCCGCTGCCAAATGCGATCCCGCGACGTTCCGGATCGTGCTGGATGTCGGACATACCGCGCAATCGGAAGGCGCGATCAGCGCGCGGAATGTCGCCGAGTTCACCTTCAACCTGCGCCTTGCGCGGCTGATCGAGGAGAGGTTGAAGGCCGAAGGCTTTACCGAAACCAGGCTGCTACTGACCGAAGGCAAAGCGAGACCGAGCCTCTTCAAGCGGGTCGCCGCCGCCAACAATCTGCACGCGGATCTGCTGATGTCGATCCACCATGACTCCGTGCCCAACAAGATGCTCGAGGACTGGGAGTTCGAGGGGAAGAAAAGCCACTTCAGCGACCGCTTCAGCGGCTACTCCGTGTTCGTCTCCCGGGACAATCCGGACTTCAAGACCAGCCTCCGGTTCGCCGAACTGGTCGCCGGGGAAATGAAGGCCCAGGGCCTGCATTATGCCGAGCAATACAGCCAGGCCATCATGGGTCGTTACCAGCACCCGTTGCTGAACAAGGATACCGGCGTCTACAGCAATGATGAACTCATCGTGCTGAGAAAGACCGCGATGCCCGCGATCCTGCTGGAGGCGGGCTCGATCATCAACCGGGACGAGGAACGCGAGATGGACTCGCCCGAGCGCCAAAACCTCATCAGCAGCAGCGTTGCTTCCGCCGTGAAGGAATTCTGCGAGCCGCGATGGGCGCTGCTCGGTCCACCCTGACGGCCGAGCGATCGACTCCTCCTCAGCCCGGCTTGCCCGACTTGATCTCCTTGAACTTGGCAAGCGCCTGCTCGAACTTGGCGTTGAACAGCCACATCGCATCGAGGATCTCGCGGAAGGTCGCGGATGTTCTTACCCGGTCGGCCCGGCCGAACGCGAAGACGCTGTTGTTGCGCAGATATCGCATGATCCTGGGATCGGAAATTCTGTAGCCGACGAGGTTGCCCGATTTGAGCGCTGCCCTGGTCGGCGTGGGAATGATCTGGATCAGCTCAAAGACCTTCATCTGATCGATCGGGTCCGGCAGCGCTTTCTGGATCGCCGCGACCTGCGGGAAAAGTTCGGCGTGTGCGTTCATGAGGCCGTCCCGCACGGCGGTCCAGTGATTGAACCTGTGGTCGAGGTTGCCGACCCGCGCCTCTTCCCGGTCGTCGCGACGGCTCAGCGCAGGATCGAGCGTCGCGATCGACCCCTTGATGGCAGCCCATTTCCTTCGGCCGTCGCGATCCTCGGACGGGCCGGTCTGCAGGCTTCCTTTATAGGTGTTCGATCGTGCATTGCCCGCATTCTGCTTGCCGTTCGTCTCGGCAAAGAAGAGGCCGAGGCTGATACGGCCCGCGACGGCGGCGTCGGCGGCATCCAGACCCTTGGCGCGCGCGATCACCGTCGCCAGATCGACCACGTCCTTGAATGGCGTATCGGATGTTTGCGCACCGGCGGGCGGCGCCTCCATGACGTCGAAGAGCTTCCTGTACTCATCGAGCAGCGGCTCATCGTCGGCGTTGAAGTAGGCCGGGGGGATTCCGAATCTGTTGGGTCTGCCAATCCTGGACGGAAGCGCATCGGTGAGGTCCTTGTAGGCGCTCATCATCTCGACACGGGCCAGATAGATCGCCTGGCCCGGCAAGTCGGGCAGCGGCTGATTGGCATCGATCTGCGCGCGGCGCTGGCGCAGGATCGACTCGAAGCCCTTCAAGGCTTTGTCATAGGTCTCAAGCGCGGCCGATTGCTCGCTCGAAAGTGCGGCCGGCGTAGCGAGAGCTGGCGACACGAAGCGACCGACGACGGCCGAGCCGAACGGCGGCGCTGGCAGCAGCCCGAGAGCGAGCGCGGCTGCGGGCGCGGCAAAAATCCTGACCACCATGACGCTTTCCCGAAGCGCTTGCGTCACCGAATCCGACAGGCTGGATGGTAGACGACGAACGCGCCGACGGCGAGGCCGAAGCCGGCAATGCGTCAACGTCCGTTTCGCAGCGCCGCCTCCAGCGCCTCGCCCGAGCACGGCTTGGTCAGCCGCGGTTTGTCGGCGAGCGATGCCGGCAGCCGGATGTCCGCACCATAGCCCGTGACGAACGCGAACGGCACCTTCAGCGCATCCAGCCGCTCGGCGATGGCGAACGTCTTCTCGCCCCTGACGAGGCCGACGTCGAGCAGCGCGAAATCCGGCGCGCGTTCGGCGATCAGCTCGAGCGCCCGGGCGACGTTCGTGGCGGTGCGCACCGTCCGGGCGCCGAAGCCGAGGATGGTGTCCTCGAAATAGAGCGAGATGATCGGATCGTCCTCAACCACGAGGACGTCACCGGGCATGCCGGCATTGGGGGTGAAGTCCATGGCGTGCCAGTTTCCGTTTTTAAAGCATGGATGAAAGACCGGATCAGTCCGGCCGGATTGGCCCGCGACCGGCGCCTGAAAGCACGCCGGCTGTTCCCGAGGTGAAACCCATCACATCGCGGGCTGCCGCGTCTGTTCACTAGTGAACATAAATCTGGGAACTTTCCGATTATGGTCCGCGTTGGGTTCTCAGGATTTCCAATGATCACGAAACGGACCGAGTTGGCCGGGACGAGTGACCGGCCGTTCAACAATCTTTTGCGCCGGCTGAACGCCGCCGATTACGAACTGATCGCGCCGCACCTTGCCTTGGTCGAGGCCGCGGCCGGCGATCTGCTCTACAATCCCGGCGACGACGTCCAGACCGTGCATTTTCCATGCGGGCCAAGCCTTGCGTCCTACATGGTGCCCAATGAGGACGGCCGCGATGTCGAGACCATCCTGGTCGGTCGCGAGGGCGCGGTCGGCGGCATCGTCAGCCAGGGCTTCCTGCCGGCCTACACCCGCATCACCGTCAAGTTCGGCGGCCCGTTCGCGCGGCTGCCGGTCAGCAAGCTCGACGCCGCCAAGCTGACGTCGATCTCCGTGCGCAACATCTTCGCGCGCTATGCCGATTGTATGCTGGCGCAGATCTTTCAGTCGACCGCCTGCAATGCGATCCACTCGATCGAGCAGCGCGCGGCGAAATGGATCATCTCGGCGATGGAGCGCACCAATGGCAACGGCATGGTGCCACTCACGCATGAACAGCTCTCGACTTTGCTCGGCGTCGGCCGCAGCTACACCAGCCGCGTGATCCAGAACTTCAAGGCGGAAGGCGTGCTCGAGACGCGTCGCGGCGCGATCGTGATCCGCGACGCGGACAAGCTGCGGCAGCGCTCTTGCCTGTGCAACGACGCCGTCAAGGATCATTTCGAGGAAGTGCTGCGCGGCGTGTATCCAAGCGAGGACAACCCGCAGAACTAGGGTGTGTACTCATTATTCGTCGCATCCGCCATGCTTCCGGAAGCCGACGCTGAACCCGATATCGCCGTAGGGGTTCGTCCTATCGCCCCAACCCCGCGCGCTTAATGAGCGCTTAACGCTTTTGCGCAACAGATAGGATCACCAGCGCGGAATTAGTCCTAGTTATGAGTGCGAACCGAGCTCCCGAGGAGGGGAATCGGATGGGACTGCTTTTTGTCGGAGCGCTGGCAGGAATCCTGATCGGCTTTGGCTGGTTCGCGCCTTCCCGAGGGGATTTCCTTGGGTGTGAGTCAAGACCCTGTTTCGACAAGGTTGCAGTCGCCCGACCCACGGAGCCAGTGCCGGCGGCGTTAGCGCCCGCGCCTGCGATCGTCAAATCGAATTCTGCAACCCCGGCAAAATCCGGCAGGAGACCATCATCGAAGAAACACGGACCGCCCGACCTCGCCAAGGCGGCGTCCCCGCGGACGAGGATCAACGTCCCGACACCCGAACACGCCGCGGACATGGCAGATCCTGTCCTCACCAAAGCGAAGGTCACGATTGCAGCGCAGATAGAGGATCCGGGATCGGCCGAATTCAGCGACATGAAGCGCGCCATGCGAAAGAACACGTTCGGACGCGCCGTGGATACGATTTGCGGGCGCGTGAAAGGAAGAAGTGCGTCGGGCGGAGAGACTGGAGGGAGGCCGTTTCTGTATCTTGTGAAGGAGGATGAAGCGTATGTCGTCGACGGCAAGTCGGGGTCGGCGGCGTCAACGGCGTATCGAAATATCTGCAAATAGGGGATGCGTCGACCGCGCCACGGCGCGCGTCCAAATGATTTGAGCGGAAAGAATTTCCCACCGAGGCGCCAGGCTATCCCGCAATGGATGCGATCCTGATGTCGGGGCTGCGCGTGATGATGCATTCAGGATGAATGCCGCAACGGTAAATGCGCAATACGGATCGATGGGACTGTCGCAGAAATTCTTTTCATTCCGAGGAAATCATGGACGACATAACCTCAAAACGGCTCAATGGAGCGCTTCACGTACCGGTTCTGGTGATCATCGAGCCGCACCTGTTGCCCCGCACATGTATTCTTAACGTCCTCAGGCGGGAATTGGCCGACTTCGAGATCCTCGACATGGCAACAGTCCGAGGCCTGGACTGCATGTCAACCCGCGACGTTCGTCTGGTGCTGCTGAGCATCGCGGACAAGCCCATCGGCGATCCCTCGGTCGAGGACGATCTCGCCTTCGTGGCCGAGCACTGTCCCAATGCCGCCGTCGCAATCCTGTCAAACCATGACGACGAGCCGACCGCGCAAGCCGCGATGCAGCGGGGTGTTCGCGGCTTTCTTCCCACCTCGCTACCAATCGAGGTCGTCATAGCCGGCCTGCGCCTTGTTCTTGTCGGCGGCGTCTACAGGCCGTTGCCGGTCGCCGAGATGAACAGGATGCCGGGTTTCGATCCGCCGGACGCGCGCGGGCTTGCGTCCGCATATCTGATGAACGAGGCAGCCAGGGCGGCCATCGACAGGAGCGGTCTCACGCCTCGAGAGCAGCACGTTCTCGCGGAATTGGAGCTCGGCCTGCCCAACAAGCTGATCGCAGCCAAATTGAAGCTCTCGGAAAGCACCGTCAAAATGCACATTCAGCACATCATGAGGAAATGTGCCGCTCACAATCGCACGGAAGCGGTCCTCCGCTGGCGCGGCCGGTCGCTCGCGCAGAATCGCGATCACGACCCGGGCACAGCCCCAATGCCGGAGACCTAGTCACGCTGAGCGGGATCAATCCTCTCTGAATGCACCGCGGAAGCTGTCGAGCAGGGGCCTGAGCGCGTAAAGTGCGACGGTACCGCGCCCCGTGGTGATGAACACTTGAACCGGCATACCGGGGACGATCTGGAAGTCGTTTGCGGCGATCTGCGCATCGTCGATCCGGATCTTGGTCGCGTAGTATGGCTGGTCGGTACGCTTGTCGAGTAGCCGGTCTGCCGATACGTGCACGACGATTCCCTTCAGGCGCGGTACGCGACGCTGATTGTACGGCACGAGATGCACCTCGGCATTGAGGCCGGGATGAACCACATCAATGTCCTCGGGCCTCAGGCGGGCGGTCACGATGAGGCGGTCTTGCCGCGGCACCAGCTCCATGAGCGGAGCACCCGCCCCGATGACGCCGCCCGTCGTATGGATCCGCAAGTCGGTTATCGCGCCGTCCTCAGGCGCCTTCACCTCCGTTCGCGATAGCTGGTCCCTGGCCGCAAGCAACCGTTCGCGGAGCTGGAACATCTGGTTCTGTGCTTCACGAAGCGACTGTGCGATCTCGCTCTGCCTGTCGCTCTCGAGCTTGAACAATGTGGCCTGCTGCTCGCTGATGACCTGCCCGGCGCGAGAAATCTGCGCGGTGATCTCGCCGCGGCGCCCCTCAACGTCGGCCAGTTCACGTTGCAGGTTCAGAAGCCGCGGCCGCCGTTCGAGTCCCTTGTTCACGAGCGTCGTGACCATATCCAGTTCTTCCCGGACGATGTCGACCCGCTGCCCGGTAGCGTTCTGCTGAGCCTTGAGACCTTCGATCTCCCTCTCGACTTGAAGCCTCCGTTCGCGAACGACCGCAAGCTGCGACTCATGAACCTGCCGGCGCGCCAGAAAAATGAACTGCTGCGCCGATACCGCGGCGGCGGCCACCCCATTTCGCTTGCTGTCCTGCTCCAGCGCGCTCGGGATTGCGATGCTCTCGAAGTTCTGCTGCTCGGCCTGAAGCCGTGCGGCACGAGCAATTGCATCCCACAACTGGCCTTGAAGGCTTTGCACCTCCGAACCGGGCCGTGTGTCGTCCAGCGCGATCAGCGTCTGTCCGCTTCGCACGATATCGCCGTCCGCAACCAGGATCTTCCTGACGATCCCGCCTTCCAGGTGCTGAATCGTCTTGCGGCTCGATTCTGATTCCACGACGCCGGAAGCGATCGCGGCGCTCTCGAGAGGCGCGAGGCACGCCCATGTGCCAAGCCCCAGCATGAAGCAGAGCACCAGCAGGTTGCCCGCCAGCGTGATACCGCGAAGCCGTCTACGCGGAGAGATGGGTGTCGGGGTCGCACACCATGGATATTCGAGGGGCTCGAAATCGTCGATCGCGGTAACCACGACTCCGAGCCGTCCGGCGAGCGGGGGGCTTGCCGGCGCTCGCACGAGCCGGTCCCAGATCGTGGGTAGCCTCGATATCGTGGGAAGCTTCCAGATGGTGAGAGGATTGCGGATCATGGCGCAATCCGCGATGTAACCTGGGGTCGGTTCAGGTGCCGCTCAAAGATTTCCTCGCTGTCGCCGAAAGCGACGACCGCCCCCTCTTCCATAATGGCAATCTTGTCTGTGGCTGCGAGGAGACCCATACGATGAGTGACGACGACCAGGATGACACCGGCGAGCTTCATGCGCTCGATAGCGTCCAGCAGCATTCGCTCGCCCCCGTAATCGAGACTGGCATTCGGTTCGTCGAGAACGATCAGGCGTGGACCGCCGAAAAAGGCCCGGGCAAGACCGAGGCGCTGCCGATATCCGCGCGAGAAGGATTTTTCACGGTGAATCACCGTGTCGTACCCGTTCGGCAGGCGCATGATCGCCTCATGAATTCCGACCAGCTTGGCCGCTTCCACGACCTTCCGCCGATCGGCATCATCAAGCCGTGCGATGATATCGCTTATCGTATCGCCGAGCAGGTCGATGTCCTGGGGGAGATAACCGAGACGGTGACCGCTTAGGCCCTCGCGAAGCAGCGAGACGTCGGTATTGTCGAGCAGGACACAGCCATGAGTTGGCGTCGACAGCCCGGCAATCACCCGGCCAAGCAGGGACTTGCCTGACCCGGACGCACCGATAATGCCAAGACATTCTCCGCTCGCGAGCGTGAACGAGACACCGTTCAGCAGCAGGTGATTGGTCCCCGATAGCCTCACGCCGACGTTGTCGACAACGAGACCGCTCGACGCCTGCCGCTGCGAAACCTCCGGATCCTGCTGTCCGGCGGCGGGGGACGCGGCGAGAACCGCGTCGAGCCGCTGACAGGCACGCACGGCCGTCCTGAGTGACTTCCAGCCTGCGATCGCACTTTCGACCGGCGCGAGCGCGCGGCTGAACATCAGTGTCGAAGCAAAAATGATCGCCGGACTCTTTCCGTGCTCGAGGACAAGCCACGCGGCAGCCCCCATTATCAACACCTGCGACAGCGCGCGGACCGGCTTGGTGACCAGCATCACGATCTCGCTTCGCCGGACTGCCACATCGTGCTCTATGCGTGCCTGCTGCGCGTCATGATAGATCGCGCGCGCAGCGCTATCGAGCATTCCCATGGCGCGGATCATATGGATGTTGCCTGCGGCGGCCTGGAGGCGGCCGTAGCTTCTGGACAGCGCGGCGCCGGATCTGAGCAGAACGTCCTCGGTAACCAGATCTCCGGCAACCGTGAGAGCGAAGAGGAAAGCCACACAGCAGGCGCCTACCACGCCAAGCAGGGGATGGATGAGAAAGAGGACCAGGAGGAACAGGGGCGCCCAGAGTGCGTCGAACAGCATCGGACATGCGCCGGAATCGATGAACTGGCGCAGCGCGGTGAGATCCCGATATGCGTCCGAAGCCCGCGTCCAATCGCTGCGAAACGCGGATTCGAGGCTGGCCGAAAGCACGCAAGGACGGAGCCGATCGTCGAGCCAGGCGCCAAGGCGACCCAGGACAGCGCGCCGCAAGGCATCGAACACGCCGCCGACCACGACCGTGATCGCGACAATGAGCGTGAGCAGGAGCAGCGTGTCGCCGCTCCGGCTCGACAACACCCTGTCATAGATCTGAAGAAGGTAGATGGAGGGCGCAAACAAAAGCAGGTTGTAGCTGCAGCTATACGCGAATACGAGACCAAGCGGTCCCGCACAGGACCAAAGGGCCGCGTGCAGTGGCGTCGAGATCTGCGGCAGGACAGGCAACCGAATGGGCGGCATCAGCATGATCGTCACCGCCTGAAATCGGAGTCCGGCGCACTTGCCCGACGGCCAACGCGATCTGCCAAGAAGCGCATCGGCAGGGCATCGGCGGGCATCGGCTTGAACTGCGGGACCGGCAGCAATGGCCGCCGGTCCCGCCGTGGTCGGACGAGCCGATGGTCAGAATGTATCGAGGTGGAAGCTCACTTCTCCACCCAGCGCGGCGTTGCCGTCTCCGCCATTGCCGCCGATGCCGGCCAGGACCTCCTGGTGCTGGTCCACCGCGAGCTTGTTGATCTGAGTGGCATCCGTATTGGCATATACCTTGGAGGTATCGTGGCCGCTGTAGGATTTCTGGCTTCCGTTCGACTCGGCGCTTCCGCCATGGGCCTTCGCAAACACCGAGGCCGTCGCGTTTGCGCCGCCGGCGTCCCAATCTGCGGTCTGAGTGACGTGGTCGCCGGTGTTCACATGCACATCGGCGCCTTCTGCCTTGTTGGTTGGATCGAAGTTGAGGGTCGGCTTGCTGATGATAGCTCCCTTGAAGGTACCGTCGCCGCCATTTCCGACACTTTGACCACCGGTGTTGATCGATTTGAATTCGATCGAATCCGAGATGCTGATCGCCTTGGGCAACATTTGAGCCTCCGTCCTTGTGTTGGCTGTCGTGCATCATCCATCCCGATCAGGCGGACGCGCACGGGCGAGTCTGATCCGGCGATGCGCGCTGCCGATAGATGTCAAATCGGACACCATCCGGCTTGGTCGACCTACGTACGAAAGTATGACATTCGTCGCGCAACATCGGAGCTCGAAACATCGGGAGGCGCCCCTGCGCGAGATTTGCATGCGCAGGGAGTCCGCTACCTTGCGACCGGCCTGCGCGAGCGGTGCGATGTTTCGCTATGCCAACAGGTGAAGATCGGACAGAAGATGGGCGGAAAGATCGCCACCCAGCGCGAGATTGCCGTAGCCGCCGTCCCCACCAAGTCCGGCAATCTGGACCGCACTCTGGTCGATGTGCACATTGTTGACCTGATCGGCCACGGCCGTCGAATGGGGCCCCGCGATTGCGATATTGATGGGTGCATAGATCGCGACGCTGACATCGATCAGGCTGCCGGCAAAATAGCCGTTGCCGCCGTTGCCTGCGCCGTTCGAGCCGGTCGCAATCGTGTCGGAGCCGCCCCACAAGCCGTGGGAAAGAAGGCTTGCATGGCCGCCCGTCGCGGCGTTGCCATTGCCGCCGTGCCCGCCCATAGCGGCGATCTGAACTACGGATTGATCCACGTTAGCGTCATTCGTCTGGACTGAATGAACGTTGGAGCCATAGCCCGCGACTGCGATGTTGATCGGGTCGTACACCAAGATCGAGGAATGCACGAGACTCCCGTGGAACGCGCCGTCGCCGCCATTGCCGGCCTGACTCCCGCCCGTTTGAACGTCCCAGACACTCCCTCCGTTGCTTGATCCCCAGCTGGGGTCGAGCGTGATGATGCTGCCGCCGACGGCCACATTGCCATTTCCGCCACTGCCGCCGACGCCCGCGACCTGCGTAGCCGATTGATCGATGTCGACTGTGTTCGATTGACTTGCATGGGCCGTGCCGCCTGAGCTCGCCACCGCAATATTGATCGGATGATAGATCACCACGGGAGCGTCCACCAACGCACCCGAGAAATGGCCGCTGCCGCCATTTCCGGCGCCGTTGTCGCCGCTCCCGATCACGCCGGGGCCCAGGGAAGCACTGATGCTGCCCCCCGATGCAAGGTTGTCATTCCCACCATGTCCGCCGACGCCGGCGATCTGAAAGGCGGATTGATCGACATTCAAATCGTTGGACTGGTTGGCCACGGCGGCCGAGCCGTATCCCAAACTCACCGAAATGTTGATCGGTTCATAGATCAACAGGGACGCGTGAATGATACCTCCGTAAAAGTAACCGTCTCCGCCGTTCCCGGCGGTGTTCGCCCCGCTCTCGATCGAAACGATGCCCGTCGCGGAATGGGATGCGCCGGCAGCAGGCTTCGTTGCCGAAGCATCCAGGCTCGCCGCAGTGTGGTTGCCGACGTGGCCGTACGTGTCGACCCCCGACGCGGTGGGATGGTCGGATTGGCCTGGGCCAGAGTCATAGGGCGGGGAATTCGACGTCGCGGGATGCGCATAGAGCCCTGCAAACGGGCTGCTCGGTGCCGGACCCGACTCGTCGTCACCATCGTGCCCATCGTCGCGATGAAAGGCGTGATGCAGCCGGATCCCGTCCGACATCCGCGAAAAATCCATCGTAGCCTTCCTCATCGCAATCGCTCCGCGCAATCGGGACGGGTTTTGCACTCCGGACAGAATGTCATCTTGGTAAGGTCGAAAGCCCAGCCGTCAGTTCGGATATAGCGCTTCGGATGGACGCCGTAACATCGGCTATATCCGTTCTGGCGCGGTTACAGCCTTTGTCGTTTTGCGGGCTGGCGTCGCCGGTGTGGTCCATCAGCCCGCCGCTCCCAGGCGGACGGGTTATAACCTCGTTCCGCCATTGCAATCGGGAAGCCGCTATCGCGGACCGCGAAAACCGCGCTACACTCGCCTCATGAGTGGGGCTGAACTTCACGCCGTTTTCGACGTCGCAGCATGGGGCGCGGCGGCCATCGCGATGTGGTGGCTGTCCCGGGTGCGGGGGCTGCAATTCCCGCGGCAATCCTTCGAGCTCACCTACATCGCCGCGCTGGTATTCGGCGCCGGCATCGGCGCCTACATCCTCGGCACGCTGAACCTGTGGTTCTCCGGCATGTCCGGCATCGCCCGCTCGGTCGAGGGCGCGCTGGCCGGCGGCATCGTCGCGATCGAGCTCTACAAATGGCGACACGGGATTTCGTTGCGCACCGGCGCGCGGTTCGCGCTGCCGCTTGCGATCGGCGTCGCGGTCGGCCGTCTCGGCTGCTATTTCGCGGGGCTCGAGGACTTCACCTATGGCACGCCGACCATGCTGCCCTGGGGCCATGATTTCGGCGACGGCGTGCTGCGCCATCCGGTGCAGCTCTATGAAAGCCTGGCGATGGCGGGGTTCGCGGCATTCTATGTCTGGGCCGTATTGAACCGAAATGCCGCCGTCATCACCAACGGATTCTACCTCGTGCTGTTCTACTACGGGCTGCAGCGCTTCCTGTGGGAATTCATCAAGCCCTATGGCGCGCTGATCGGACCATTCTCGCTGTTTCACCTGCTGTCGCTGTTTGTCATGATTTACGCCGCCGTCATGCTGGCGACGGCGCCGAATGTGAGCTTGAAGCATGAACGCGCCGCTGCGTAAGGCCCGCCCTTACATCTTCTGGGGCCAGACCCAGTCGCTATGCGAAACTTGCCTCACCCTGGTGCCGACCAAGATCCAGATATCAGGCAACGAGGTCTGGTACGAGAAGCGCTGCAAGCAGCATGGCGTGCAGTCGACGCTGGTCTCGACGGATGCGGCCTATTGGCGACTGTGCAAGGATTTCATCAAGCCCGGCGACCGGCCGCTCGCGTTCCAGCGCCACACCGAATTCGGCTGCCCCTATGATTGCGGGCTGTGCCCCGACCACGAGCAGCACTCCTGCCTGGCGCTGATCGAGATTACCGAGCATTGCAATTTAACCTGCCCGGTGTGCTTTGCGGATTCCTCGCCGGCGCGCACCAGCTTCACGCCGCTGGCGAAGATCGAGAAGATGCTGGACGCGCTGGTCGCGAGCGAGGGCGAGCCCGACCTGGTGCAGATCTCCGGCGGCGAGCCGACGCTGCATCCGGATTTCTTCGCCATTCTGGATGCGGTGCGTGCCCGCCCGATCCGCCATGTCATGATCAATACCAACGGCCTCAGGATCGCGCGCGAGCCCGACTTCGTGGCGAAGCTCGCCGAGAACAAGCGCGGGCTTGAGGTCTATCTGCAGTTCGATTCGCTGCAGCGCGAGGCGCTGGTCAATCTGCGCGGCGCGGACTTACGCAAGATCCGCCAACAGGCACTGGAGAGTCTCGAGCGCGAGGGCGTCTCGACCACGCTGGTCGCGACCATCAAGCGCGGCATCAACGACGGCGAGACCGGCGACATCGTCCGCCACGCGCTGACCTGGAAGTGCGTCCGCGGCGTCACGCTGCAGCCGGTGCAGGATGCCGGCCGCAACGAGCATTTCAACAAGGACACCGACCGCATCATGCTGTCGGAGATCCGCCGGCGCGTGATCGAGACCGGGGTGTTCGGCGCTGACGACATGATCCCGTTGCCCTGCAATCCCGAGAGCATCTCGATCGGCTACGGCCTGCGCAACGGCGACAAGGTGCTGCCATTGACCTCGCTGATCCCGCAGGAGCAGCTCATCGCCGTGATGCCCAACACCATCAGCCCGGAGAAGTATCCGGTGTTGCGGGAGAAGTTTGTCGACCTGTTCTCGCTGTCGTCGGGGCCGCTGAACACATCGGAGCGGGTCTGCGAATTGCTGTGCTGCCTGCCGAGCTTCGAGGTGCCGGAGGGGCTGACCTACGAGAACGTGTTCCGCGTCACCATCGTGCAGTTTCTCGACCGCTTCAATTTCTGTGTCGGCAACGTCAAGCGAAGCTGCATCCACTTCGTCACCGAAAGCGGCGCGATCATCCCGTTCGACACCTACAATCTGTTCTACCGTGACGGAAAGATCGACGGCATCCGCGCCGCGCTGGCCGGCCAGACCTATCGTGAAGCCCGGCAAAGCGAGGAGGCGCCGCGATGAGCGAGACCAATCCACCGCCCATCCCGCCTGCACCACCGGAGCCACCCTACCAATACGTCCCGCCGCCACCGTCACCACGCAGCGGCTGCGCCACCGCGTTCATGGTGCTGTTCGGGCTGGTCCTGCTGCTGCCGGGGCTCTGCGCCCTGCTGTTCGGGTTCGGCGTCCTGAGCGAGTCGAAAACCGATCCCTCCATTCTCTTCCTGATCCTGCTCGGGCTCGCGGTCTGCTTCGCCGGCGTGATGCTGATCCGCGCCGCGATTAAGGGACGCTAGTCCGGGGTATCGTGAGCAGTTTTCTGCAAAACCCGGAACAGAGACAGCGCAACGGCTGCCTGACCGCCCTCATGCTGGTGGTAGGGGTGATCCTGCTGATCCCTGGCGTCCTGTGCGCCATTCTCAACGCCAAGATGGGCGCCGGGGCCGGCGGCGACCCCATCACCATGTTCGTGATGATGGTGGCGCTGGGTGGGCTTGGCCTGATCGTGTTCGCGATTACCCGGAAGTAGGACCTGAAAGCCCCTCAAAACCCGCCTTTGGAACCAAAATCAGCCCTCCAAACAGCCAATAAATCATTGTTTTTTGGCGTTTTCTGACTATATTGCGCCGCAACGCGCAAGGTGCCCGGTCCTCTGACCGGGCTTCCTTTTTGGGGTGATGCGTCCCCGTCAAATTTCTTGGGTATGAGCGTGATCCGGGCCCGAATGGGCCACGCGAGCGAGCGGCCGGCCAAACTGGTCCGGCGAGATCGCGCATCTGACCATTGCACGACCAGAAGAAGAGCCATGAACCTTCGCAACGTCGCCATCATCGCCCACGTCGACCACGGCAAGACCACCCTCGTCGACCGCCTGCTGCAGCAATCCGGCACCTTCCGCGAGAACCAGAAGGTCACCGAGCGCGCCATGGACTCCAACGACCTGGAGCGCGAGCGCGGCATCACCATCCTGGCCAAGGCCGCCTCGGTGCAGTGGAAGGACATCCGCGTCAACATCGTCGACACCCCCGGCCATGCCGACTTCGGCGGTGAGGTCGAGCGCATCCTCAACATGGTGGACGGCGCGCTGGTGCTGGTCGACGCCGCCGAGGGCCCGCTGCCGCAGACCAAGTTCGTGGTGTCGAAGGCGCTCAAGATCGGGCTGAAGCCGATCGTCGTGATCAACAAGGTCGACCGTCCCGACGCACGCCCGACCGAGGTCATCAACGAGGTGTTCGACCTGTTCGCGGCGCTCGACGCCAGCGAGGAGCAGCTCGACTTCCCGATCCTGTACGGATCGGCCAAGCAGGGCTGGATGGCGGAGAGCCCGGAGGGTCCGAAGGACCTCGGCATGCAGCCGCTGTTCGACCTGATCGTGCGCCACGTCGAGCCGCCGAAGGTCGAGGAAGGTCCGTTCCGCATGATCGGCACCATCCTCGAGGCCAACCCCTATCTCGGCCGCATCATCACCGGCCGCATCTCCTCGGGCTCGATCAAGCCGAACCAGCAGGTCAAGGTGCTGTCCGCCGACGGCAAGCTGATCGAGAGCGGCCGCCTGACCAAGATCCTCGCCTTCCGCGGCCTTGAGCGCACCCCGCTCGAGGAGGCCGAGGCCGGCGACATCGTCGCGATCGCGGGCCTCACCAAGGGCACCGTTGCCGACACCTTCTGCGATCCCACCGTCGAGACGCCGCTGCCGGCGCAGCCGATCGATCCGCCGACGGTGTCGATGTCGTTCATCGTCAACAACTCGCCGCTCGCCGGCACCGAGGGCGACAAGGTGACCTCGCGCATGATCCGCGACCGCCTGATGCGCGAGGCCGAGGGCAATGTCGCGCTGCGCGTCGTCGAGGCCGCCGACAAGGATTCCATGGAAGTCTCCGGACGCGGCGAATTGCAGCTCGCGATCCTGATCGAGACCATGCGCCGCGAGGGCTTTGAGCTCTCGGTGTCGCGCCCGCGCGTCGTGCTGCAGAAGGACGAGGCGACCGGCGCCTGGCAGGAGCCGATCGAGGAAGTCGTGATCGACGTCGACGAGGAGCATTCCGGCGTCGTCGTGCAGAAGATGAGCGAGCGCAAGGCCGAGATGATCGAGATGCGCCCCTCCGGCGGCAACCGCCTGCGGCTGGTGTTCTACGCGCCGACCCGCGGCCTGATCGGCTACCAGGGCGAATTGCTGACCGACACCCGCGGCACCGCGATCATGAACCGCATCTTCCACGGCTATGCCGCCTACAAGGGCGAGATCCAGGGCCGCCGCAACGGCGTCCTGATCTCCAACGACCAGGGCGAAGCGGTGGCCTATGCGATGTTCAAGCTGGAAGACCGCGGCCCGATGATGATCGAGCCGGGCTGGAAGGTCTACAAGGGCATGATCGTCGGCGAGCACACCCGCGACAACGACCTCGAGATCAACGTGCTGAAGGGCAAGCAGCTCACCAACATCCGCACCACCTCGAAGGACGAGGCGGTGCGCCTGACGCCGCCGATCCGGATGACGCTGGAAAAGGCGCTCGCCTATATCGAGGACGACGAGCTCGTCGAGGTGACGCCGAAGTCGATCCGACTGCGCAAGAAGCACCTCGACCCGAACGACCGCAAGCGCGCCGAAAAGGCCAAGGAAGCGGTGGCGTAAGCTGTCATGCCCCGGTTCGACCGGGGCATCCAGTACGCCGCGGCCCATCAGTTCAATCGCTACTGTCTCTGGAATACTGGATCACCCGCCTTCGCCTGCGCGGGTGATGACAGTCATGCATGTGGCGGCTTCAGGCCCGGCGGCGGACGTGCTAGAGCCGGGACATGACTTCCCCTCCCTCCACGGTCGATGTTGCCATCATCGGCGCCGGCGCCGCCGGCCTCGGTGCCGCGAATGCGCTGAAGGACTCCGGCCTCTCCACGATCGTGCTGGAAGCCCGCGACCGCCTCGGCGGCCGCGCGCATACGATTCAGGCCGCGCCTGACGTGGTGTTCGACGTCGGCTGCGGCTGGCTGCACTCGGCCGACCGGAACAGCTTTGTCGGCATCGCCCGGCAACTCAACTTCGAGCTCAACAAGGACTTGCCGCCGTGGCGCGAGCGCGCCTACGGCGAGGCGTTCCCGCAGGCCGCTCGCGACGACTTCACGCACGCACTCGACCAATTCTACGACCGCATCGAGCAGGCGGCGCGGCACGGCAAGGACTGCCCGGCCAGCCTGTACCTCGAGCCTGGCAACCGCTGGAACCCGATGATCGATGCGATCTCCACCTATGTGAACGGTTGCGAGCTCGACCAGGTCTCGATCCTCGACGTCGACGCCTATGAGGACACCGACGTCAATTGGCGGGTGCGGCGCGGCTATGGCGCGCTGGTCGCGGCCTATGGCGCGCAGGTGCCGGTGGCGCTGAACTGCGAGGTCAGCCTGATCGATCACTCCGGCAAGCGGATCCGCATCGAGACCTCGCGCGGCGCGCTTGAGGCGGACAAGGTGATCGTCACCGTGCCGACCAACCTGATCGCCGATCAGACGATCCGCTTTTTACCTGCGCTGCCGGACAAGCTCGACGCCGCGCGCGGCCTGCCGCTCGGCCTTGCCGACAAGGTGACGCTGGCGCTCGCCGAGCCCGAGGCGCTGCCGAAGGAAGGCAATCTGCGCGGCGCCACCATGCGCACCGAGATGGGCACCTATCACATCCGCCCGTTCGGCCAGCCCTGCATCGAAGGTTTCTTCGGCGGCCGTTTTGCGCGACAGCTTGAAGATGCCGGCGACGGCGCCATCGCCGCGCACAGTATCGACGAGATCGTCTCCTTTCTCGGCAGCGATTTCCGCCGCAAGCTGAAGCCGCTCAGCGAATCCCGCTGGGCCCATGACCCGTTCGCCCGCGGCTCCTACTCGCACGCACTGCCCGGCCACGCCGACAAGCGCGCCGTGCTGGCCGCGCCGGTCGACGGGCGGCTGTTCTTCGCCGGCGAAGCGACGTCGCCGGAGTTTTTCTCGACGGCGCACGGCGCGCGGGACTCGGGCGAGCGGGCGGCGAGGGAAGTGGCGGATGGATTTCCGCATAAGGGGTAGCCGTCAGATTGGTCATTCCGGGATGGTCCGAACGACCAGACTTCACTCCAGCACCCTCGCCCGCATATCCGCGTCGGGCACGAAGCACGTCTCGTACTTCCCGAAGATGCGATAGCGGTTGCGGGCGATCAGGCTGTAGACGGCATCGCGCAGCGGCTTGGGGACCGCGAACAGTGTGCGGGTCCAGCGCCAGCCGGGCAGATGGCTCAGCACCGTCAGCGCCGCGTCGGACTTCATGTAGGCGACGCCGCCATGGACGACGGCGTTGGTGTCGGGGTCGTCAGGATCGATGCCGAAGCTCTTCGCCAGCCGCGTGCCGTAGCCGGACTGGATCGGCGTGAAGCGAAAGCGGCGTGCCGTGTCGCGGGCGATGACGAAGCGGACCCAGCGCGAGCAGAAGATGCAGACGCCGTCATAGAGGATCACGTCGTCGTCGGGCCAACTGCTCATCTCGATTCCCTCAACGCGTTTTCTTCACGCGAACCGGTTCCCACTTCGCTCGAAAACGCTACCGGTTATCCAGGATCAACAGCGCGACCAGCATCAGCACGATCGCAGGTCCCGTCTTCACCAGCGCGCCGAGCGGCTCGATCCAGAGATCCGGCGTCAGGATCGCCGATCCCGCCATGTAGCCGAGCGAGGCGACGATGCCTGCGATCAGACCGAACGCCGCGGTGCGACGGATCGCGATCAGCACCCCGATGCTCATGTCCATCAGGCTGGTCAACACCGTCACCGGCCCGACCAGCGCCGCCGGGAAATGGTGCGCACGCAAAATGCCCGCCGCGGCGTCATAGGAGATCACCAGCGCGATGAAGCCGGATGCGACCCAGAACAGCACGAGGCTTGCGAAGATCAGCGCCTTGATCAGGAACAGCCGCGCGAACCATTTATCCTGAATGGTCGCGGGGCGGCCGCCGACCGCTTGCGCGATTGTCGTCGGCACGATGCCGGTCGCTTGCATCCAGCCTGCGGGATCGCCGGTGACGCCGCGGCGCAGTTCGGCGATCGCGGTGGAGCGCAGCGGCGGCATCCAGCCGAGCCGGCTCGCGAGATCGCCGAGGCGGGCGCCGAGATCGATCAGGACCGGCGGCGTCGCGATGCGGACATGCTTTGCCGTGCCGAACGACCGGCGGAACTGGGCGATGACGCCGCCGAGCGAAATCGGCTGCTCCTGCATCAGGTCCCATGTCACCGATCGCACCGCTTCATCGGCGACATCGCGCGCCGCAAGCCAGGCGATGGTGGCGGCGATATCCTCGACTGCGACCGGCTGGAACGGCGTCGCCGCCTCCTCGGCCGGCAGATCGACCGGCAGCGCCGCCAGCGCGCGCAGCATGGCGCTGCCGCCATAAGCCGACGGCGCGATGACGAAGCCCGGACGCAGGATCGCATGGGGAATCCCGGACGCCGCGATCAGCCGCTCGGCCTCGCGCTTGGTGGTGCTGAAGGCGGTGCGGTCCGCCTCGGCCGTGCCGGGAATCGAGATGTGGACGAGACGGATGACGCGGTGGCTGTCACGGATCGCCTGCAACAGCCGCGCGACGAGGTCGCAATGCACCGCGCTTGTGTCGCTGCCCGGACCATCCTGCAGCACGCCGAGGCAGTTCACGACGATGTTGACCTCGTGCGTGCGAAGCAGCTGCGTCAGCGCCGCGGCATCCATCGACATGACAGGCAGCTCGATGTCGGTCGCGCTGATTTTCTGCGCCGGCGTGAAATGCCGCGCGACCCCGATCACGTGAAAGCCGCGCGCCCTCAGATCGTCGGTGATGGTGCGCCCGATCAGGCCCGAGGCGCCGAGCACGAGGATGTTGTGTGATGCGTCGTCACTCATGAGGCCCCAGACTATTTGGCGTCATTCCGGGGTGCGAAGCGAACCCGGAATCTCGAGATTCCTCGATGCGCAATTGCGCATCTGCGGTTCGATGCTTCGCATCGCCCCGGAATGACGACACTGCGCTAAAATGGTTTCGCGATCATCAGCCAGAGGATGATCATCACCGAGCCGAAGCCGGGAATACCGAACAGGATCCAGCGGCGAAACAGCGCAAAATAACGCGGCGGCAGCGGAAGACCTTTTTCGACGGCCGCCTGCGCAAGATTGCGCATCTCCATCTGCATGAAGACGACGGGAACCCAGAACACGCCGGCCAGCACATAGAGCGCAAGCGAAATCGCCAGCCAGCGCTCGGTGATGCTCGTTGCCGACAACAGCATCAGCAGTCCGCCGCTCACCGGCTGAAGCAGCACGGCACTCAGCGTGAAGATCATGTCCGCGATCACGACGGTCGCCGCCGTGCGCGCGATGAACGCCACATCCTGCGTGCGATGCGCCGCCAGCATGAAGAAGGCGATGCCGGTCCCGGTGCCCAGGATCACGATGGCCCCGAGCACGTGCAGATATTTGATCAGGAAGTAGAGCGTCATCGCAGTCCGCTCGTGATCAGGCCAACTTCGGCGCGCACAAATACCGCCGCTGCCATAGGCCGGTCGGGCGCGAAAATCCACTGCGGCGGGGCAGGCGTGGCGCGGTCGGAGTACCCACATCGCGTCTGGATTCGCTCGCAGAATCCTGGCCGCGAATCAGCCCCCGAATGAGCTTTTTCCAACTATGGCAGTGTCATACTGCGCTCGCGATCCACGCTTTGCACAGCTCCGGATCGGCGGTTGGCCGCTTGAACTCCGGCAAGTGTCCTCTTTCGGAACAAGTTCTCACGACACTGATGCAAAAAATCCACAGATTAACCGATAATTAACGATGGACCTTGAAGGCGGCCCGCCGACTTGCTTTGATTACAGGCATGAGCACAACGCTAATCGAGGTCCGGCCGGCCAAAGCTGCAGACGCGGCGGCGGTGGCGTCTACCCATGACGAAGCCTGGCGCTCGGCGTATCAGGGAATCATCCCCGGCGCCGAACTCGAAAAGCTGATCAATCGCCGCGGCCCGCAGTGGTGGGACAGCGCCATCCGCAAGGGCAGCCGCGTCAGCGTGCTGGTGTTCGGCGACCGGATCGCAGGCTACGCCAATTACGGCCGCAACCGCGCCCGCAGCCTGCATTTCGAAGGCGAGATCTACGAGCTCTATTTGCGGCCGGAATTCCAGGGGCTTGGCTTCGGCCGGCGCCTGTTCGCCTCCGCCCGCCGCGACCTGATGCAGAGCGGCCTCAAGAGCATGGTGATCTGGGCGCTCTCCGACAACGAGCCGGCGACCGAGTTTTACCGTGCGCTGGGCGGCCGGATGGTGGCGCGCTCTTCGGAGCGGTTCGGGCCCAAGTCGCTCGACAAGGTCGCTTTCGCCTGGGCCAACTGAAAATCCTGCTTCTCTCGCAGCTGCAGCAAGGCTAAACCAGCCTCCAGCGCTGCGCGCGTCGGCCAGCCCGGCCCCAAGGCCGGGCCGGGAGCCGTTTCGCGGCCCGGCGGCGCCAACCAAAAAATCACATCGTTCTCAACTTCCAAAGGCCACGCGGAGCAATCCATGCGTATCGACGCCATATCGATCGGAAAAAATCCGCCCCACGACGTCAACGTCATCATCGAGGTTGCCGTCGGCGGCGAGCCAATCAAGTACGAAATGGACAAGGAAGCCGGCACGCTCGTGGTGGACCGCTTCCTCTACACGCCGATGCGCTATCCCGGCAATTACGGCTTCATCCCGCACACGCTGTCCGGCGACGGCGATCCCTGCGACGTGCTGATCGTCAACACCCGCGCGATCGTGCCGGGCGCGGTGATGAGCGTCCGCGTGGTCGGCGTGCTCCTGATGGAGGACGAGGCCGGCGGCGACGAGAAGATCATCGCGGTGCCGTCATCGAAGCTGACCCAGCGCTACGACAAGGTGCAGAACTACAGCGACCTGCCCGACATCACGCTGCAGCAAATCCAGCACTTCTTCGAGCACTACAAGGACCTCGAGAAGGGCAAGTGGGTGAAGGTGCTACGCTGGGGCGACGCCGACGAAGCCCGCAGGCTGATCCTCGAAGGCATCGAGCGCGCGAAGAAGAAGTGACTATCCTCGCCCCGCTTGCGGGGAGAGGTCGGATCGCATGTAGCGGAGCGGAATGCGATCCGGGTGAGGGGGTACAGGTCTTTCGACAGTCCCATCTCGGAGAGGGGCCCCTCACCCCAACCCTCTCCCCGCAAGAGCGGGGCGAGGGAGCATTTCACACCGCCGGCGCCGCCAAGCCGGCAATCGCACAGGCGGCGCGCAGCGTGTTGACCAGGAGGCACGCCACCGTCATCTGCCCGACGCCGCCGGGCACCGGCGTGATTGCGCCGGCGACATTGAGGGCTTCCTGGAACGCGACATCGCCGACCAGTTTCGGCTTGCCGCCGGGCACCGGAATGCGGTTGATGCCGACATCGATCACCGTCGCGCCCGGCTTCAGCCAGTCGCCCCGCACCATCTCGGGCCGGCCGACCGCGGCATAGACCAGATCGGCCTGGGCGCAGAGCTTTGGCAGATCGCGCGAGCGCGAATGCGCGATCGTCACCGTCGCGTTCTCGTTCAGCAGCAATTGCACCAGCGGACGACCGACCAGATTGGAGCGGCCGATCACGATCGCGTTCATGCCCTCCAGCGAGGCGTGCACGCTCTTGGTCAGGATGATGCAGCCGAGCGGCGTGCAGGGCGACAGCGCCGCCAAGCCCCCGGCGAGCCGGCCGGCATTGTTGGGGTGCAGGCCATCGACGTCCTTGGCCGGATCGATCGCGTTGATGATGGTCTCGGTGTGCAGCGACTTCGGCAGCGGCAGCTGCACCAGGATGCCATGCACCATGGGATCGCGGTTGAGCCGCGCGATCAGCGCCAGCAGATCGGCCTGCGACACATCATCCGGCAGCTTGTGCTCGAACGAGGCCATGCCGGCGGCCTGGGTCTGGGTGTGCTTGCTGCGGACATAGACCTCGCTCGCGGGATCATGGCCGACGAGCACGACGGCGAGCCCCGGCGTGAGCTGGTGGTCGCGCTTGACGCGGGCGACCTCGTCGGCGACGCGGGCGCGAAGCTCGGCGGCGATGGCTTTTCCGTCGATGATGCGGGCAGTCATGTCAGTCCCTTGTCTGCTGGTTCGGCTTGGCCGCCGTCAGCTTCCTCAATGTATCGCCGAGCCCTTTCGGATCGCCGTCCACCGCGACCTGCTTGAGCCGCGAGGTGGCCCCGGACAGCAGCTTAACCCTGGCCTTCGGCACGCCGAGCGCCTTGGCCAGCAGCTCAGTCACCGCACGGTTGGCCTCGCCGCCCTCGGCGATGGCGCGCACCCGCACCTTCACCACCGAACGGCCGTTGGCCAGCGTTTCGATCCCGTCGATGTCGTCGCGGCCGCCGCGCGGCGTCACGCGCAGCGCGATGCTGATGCCCTCGGTGGAATAGCGCCACGGATCCATCAAGGCCCCGTCGAGAAAGGGTCAGATCACGTTGGGATAGATGTAATAGGCGATCACCCGCTGGATGAACATGATGATCAGGATCACGATGATCGGTGAAATATCGAGCCCGCCCAGATTCGGCATCACGTTGCGGATCGGCCGCAGCACCGGCTCGGTGATCCGGTAGAGGAACTCGGCCACCGCGGAAACGAACTGGTTGCGCGTGTTGACCACATTGAAGGCGACCAGCCAGGACAGGATGGCGGAGGCGATCAGCAGCCAGACATAGAGGTCGAGGATGATGATGACGATGTCGAGAACAGCGCGCATATGAGGGGGGCTCGCGGGTAAGACAACCGATTGAGGCGCAACGAGACCGGACTGAGCCGCCATCGCGCTTCTTGTTTGAGCGGGATCGTTTCGGAAAACCGCTATGCGCTGGGCGCTCGCGCGGTCCGCCGGGTCGGGATCACGCCCTAGATATCGGTTCATCCCCCCGCAAACAAGGGAAGTTCCCTGCGGGACGGGCCGAAAACCGCGCCTTCACCGTTCTTGACTTGACCTTGGGCGGGACTGTAAATGGCGCCCGACTGACGGCCGGGATACTCAGCAACACCCGGCCGCGATGGGGCCATAGCTCAGCTGGGAGAGCGCGTCGTTCGCAATGACGAGGTCGGCGGTTCGATCCCGCCTGGCTCCACCACGCTTCGCCCTTCGGGCTACGCGTGGCGCAGCCGCGCAGGAGCCTGGAGGGCGAAGCGTGGTGTCCGGCGAAGCCCAAAGGGCGAAGACGGACTTTGTCCGTTAGCCCCCTCACGTCCCCGTAAACCTTGGCGGCCGCTTCTCCACAAAGCTCGCGACGCCTTCCCTGAAATCATTGCCCTTCAGCGCGATCTGCATCTCGCGGTTGGCATCGATGGTGGCTTCGGCGAGCGTCTGGAACGGCACGTCGTAGATCTGGCGCTTGATCACAGCGATCGCGCTCGGCGAGACGAAATCGGCGAGGTCGCGGGCGTAGGCATAGGTCTCCTCGCGCAGCTTCTCCGGCGAGGAAAGCCGGTTGACGAGGCCGATGCGCAGCGCCTCCTCCGCCGACACCCGCCGCGCCGACATCAACAGATCGAGCGCGTTGGCGTGGCCGACGATGCGCGGCAGCATCCAGCTGATGCCGTGTTCGGCGATCAGGCCGCGCCGCGCGAAGGCGGTGGTGAACACCGCGGTGTCAGCGGCGAAGCGCAAATCGCAATAGAGCGCGTGGACCAGGCCGATGCCGGCGGTGGCGCCGTTGAGCATCGCGATCACGGGCTTCCTGATCGCGGGGTAGTAGGCGTAGCGCGTCTGCCAGTCGGCGCGGCGGTTCATGTCGAACGGGATGTTCTCGCCGCGCCTGACCTCGTTGGGATCGATTCCCTTCAGCGCGTCCATGTCGGCGCCGGCGCAGAAGCCGCGGCCCGCGCCGGTCAGCACGATGACGCGAACGTTGTCGTCGTCGGCCGCCGCCTCCATCGCGTGGCGCACGTCGCGCTCCATGATCGCGGTCCACGCATTCATGCGATCGGGGCGATTGAGCGTGATGGTCGCGATCCTGTCGCTGACCTCATAGAGGATGTGCTCGTAGCTCACGGCGATCTCCCTGTGCCTTGTCGTTATTGATACGCGCGGCGATGCGGCCTGCGCGCGGCGACCGACAGTAGCACATTCACCAGAATGAAAAGCCGGCGCGAAATTCCGCGTGGCGGCTATTCCGCGGCCTGCAGCAGCTGCCGTCGCGGCACGCGCGCGATCCAGCCGTCGATGAAATGCTTCAGCCACGCGCGCTCGGCGGCATCGTGCACAGCACGCTCGGCGAAGTGCAGATGACCCGGTTGTGCGCCCGGCGAATCCATCCGTGCACAACCGCGCGTGGTCCAGCGATGCATCATCGCGTAGGTCACGTCGGGATGGAATTGCAGGCCGAAGGCGTTGCCGAACTGGAACGCCTGCACCGGGAAATCGTCGCCCGCCGCGAGCAGGTCGGCGCCGGCCGGCAATTGAAATCCCTCGCCGTGCCAGTGATAGACCCGCGCCGGCCAGCCCGGGCAGAGCGCGCGGCCCGCCTCGGTCGGCCTGACCGGATAATAGCCGACCTCGACACGGCCTTGCGGATGCGGCGCGACCTCGGCGCCGAGCTGCCGCGCCAGCATCTGCGCGCCGAGGCAGATGCCCAGGAACGGACGCTGCTCGCGCAGCGGAACGGCGATCCAGTCGATCTCGCGCCGCACGTAGTCGTCGCCGTCATTGGCGCTCATCGGACCGCCGAAGATCACCGCGCCGGCATGCGCATCGAGCGTTTCGGGCAGCGCGTCGCCGAAGCGCGGGCGGCGGATGTCGAGGCGGTAGCCCAGCGCGCGCAGGGCGTTGCCGATCCGGCCGGGAGTCGATGTCTCCTGATGCAGCACGATCAGCACCGGCCGCAACGAGACCTGAGCCGAGATCTGATCCAAGACCTGATCTCTGGGCGTGACCGCGGCCGGCCTTCGGCTGGCGAAGGGCACCACGACACGGCTCTGGTCAGTCCGGAACGACATTGCCTCTGCTTAAAGTTTCGGCACGTAAGGCGCGATCATAGCTAAGTGGTCGTTAACATCGTGTGAGTTTGCGCACAGCCAGGCGAAGCAAATCGCGGGCCAGAAACAGCCTTAGCGGCAACGAGTGGGCTTTCCAGGGCAGCTAGCGCTTGCGGAGCTGGAATCCGCCGACCGCCGTCAGGATGAAGTCGCGCGGAAACAGCCGGAGCAGGAACGGCACCAGCTTGATGAAGGTGCCGGGCAGCACCGCGCGCTTGTTGGCCATCAACCCGCGATAGGCCTGACGGGCCACCTCTTCCGGTGAAACGTTGAGGATGGCGGAATCGAATCCAGGGGCAAATCCGGCGCGATCCTGAAACTCCGATGGTACCGGGCCCGGGCAACACACGGTGACACGCACGCCCTGCGGCGCCAGCTCACAGCGCAACGCCTCGGTAAACGACAACACATAGGCCTTGCTGGCGTAGTACACGGCCATGCCGGGGCCTGGCAGAAATCCGGCGATCGAGCCGAGATTGAGGATGCCGCCGCGGTTGCGGATCAGCTGGTCGGCAAAGCGCAGCGTCAGATCGGTCAGCGCGCGGATATTGACATTGATGATGTTGAGCTGCTCGGCGCGGTCGCGCTCGATGGCGCGGCCGAACAGGCCGAAGCCGGCATTATTGACGAGAAATTCGACCTCGACCCCGGCGTCGGTCAGGGCCTGCGCGATCCGGTCGCCCGCATCGGCGTGCTGGAGATCACAGGGGATCACAATCGGCGCTGCGCCGCCCTTGGCCCCGAGTTCGTCGGCGAGCGCCTTCAGGCGGTCGGCGCGCCGCGCCACCAGCGCCACACGGTGACCATTCGATGCAAACACGCGCGCCAGTTCGGTGCCTATGCCCGCCGATGCCCCGGTTATCAGCGTCACACGCTCGGTCACGTTTCAAACTCTTACTGCAAATTCTAGTGAGGTCCCCAACAAGCCGACGAGAGCATAGGCATGCGGTGGGACGCAAGCCGTGTGTAAGCTTGTGGACAGCGGCGAGGTACTGGTTTTGTGGTGAAACGCCAGATTTTCAGTCGGATCGCCCACAATCGCGGCGGACATTAAAATTTCGTCATCCCTGATACCGGTGACGATGCGTCCGCCGGCGCGGGCAATCGCGTCAGATTGCGGCGTCCGCCGTGCCCCAGGGGCCCTTTGGCAGCGCCGCCTGCTTCTCGGCAACCCGATGCTTGAGATCGATGCGGTCGCGCGAGGAAATGCCGAGCAGATCGGCGGCGCGCCAGACCACATTGTCCTCGAACTCGCTGACCTGACCGTCGGCATAGACCAGCTCCCACATCATCTCGACGATGCGCAGGCGTCCCTCCTCGTTCACCGAGCGCATGATCACACTGGTAAAGTGATAGAGATCGACGGCCTCGCCCTCGACGCGCATGGCAGAGGCGATCAGCTTGTCGGCCGCGCCGCGATCGAGTTGGAAACGGCTCTCGATCAGGCCGTGCAGCTTGCGCGTCTCGGCAGGCGTCGGCTCGCCATCCAGCGAGACGACATGCACCAGCAGCGCCGTCGCCGCCAGGCGATAGTCGCCGTCATCGAAGGTGCGGTCGGCCTGGGCGTCGGGGGAAACGATATCGGCAATGAATTGGCGAAGTCCGTCGAGCATCGTTCTCTCTGTGGAATGAAGTCTGCCTGATTTGAGCGCGATCTATCCGGCTATCAAGTTTTTCCGGATCCCGCTCCGTTGAAATCTATATGGCGTGGAAACAGAACCGGTGCAATCCGCGCAGGTTCCCGCTGCGACATTACGTTTCGGCAACATGGATTGAGTCATTCCGGGGCGATGCGAAGCATCGAACCCGGAATCTCGAGATTCCCCGATGCGCAATTGCGCATCTGAGGTCTGGTCCTGACGGACCATCCCGGAATGACGATGTGCTCAACTACGGTATCTCGTACACCACGAGCTTGTCGGCAATGCCACGCAGTGCCGCTTCCTTCTGGATCGGCTTGATCGCGGCGCGATCGAGGATGCCCGCGACCTCAGCCGATTCCATCACCGGCTGGGTCAAATGGATTTCCTGCGACGTCGACAGGCTCTGCACCCTGGCTGCGATATTCACGGTCTGGCCGAAATAATCCTGCCGCTCGTTGAGCGTCACCGCGAGGCACGGCCCCTCATGGATGCCGATCTTGACGATCAGATCTTCCTTGCCGCGCGCGGTGTTGAGCTGCTTCATCGCCGCCCGCATGCGCAGGCCCGCCGACAATGCATGCTCTGGCCGGATGAAGGTCGCCATCACGGCATCGCCGATCGTCTTCACCACGGCGCCGTGCTCGGAAGCGATGATCTCGAGCAGCGCGTGGAAATGCGCGCGCACCAGATCGAACGCGGCGAGATCGCCGACCCGTTCATAGAGCGCAGTCGAGCCTTTGAGGTCGGTGAACAGGAAGGTGAGCGCGGTGATCTTCAGCCGCTGGTCGACCGTGAGGTTGTCGGCCTTGAACACATCACGGAAGGTCTGGTTCGACAGCATCCGCTTCGCGGTGAGGATCGGCTTGCGCTTGCCGAGCAGCTCATGCAGCGCATCGGCCGCTACCCAAACAGCGGGCAGCACGCGGGTGTCGGTCTGGTTGTCCAGCGACAGCCGGAGCGGCCCCGGCCGCAGCACTGTGGTGCCGGTCGGCGCCTGCAGCTTGTTGAACACGATCGAGAATTGCTGGCGCTCGGTGGTCGGCTCGCCCTGCACGTCGAAGAAATGCGCCGAGTGCGTCACCGGCTCGAACACGATCAGGAACTGCTTCGGCAATTGCAGCGACAGCAGCGCCTTTTCGCCGGCCGGCAACTCCAGCGATTCCAGCGTCACCTCCTTGAGCAGGCGCTCCAGCGAGTCTTCGTTGAGCTCGATGCCCGAGCTCCAGAACATCTGGCGGACATATTCCCAGATCGGCAGCGTATTCGGATCATGCGCGCCGATGCGGCGCACGCGCGGGCTGACGGTGAAGGCGACCTCGACCAGATCGTCGACGGACGCTTCGTATCCGGCCGCGCACAGCGCACAATTATAGTCGTCATGGCGCAACGACTTCAGCGTCGAATGCGCATCGAGCACGCCGCCGCAGCCCGGGCACAGCACATTCCAGCTCATGTCGAACAGGCCGAGCCGCGACGCATGCAGGAAACCGGAGATCACCTTCTCCTGGTCGAGCCCGGTGCGGCTCGAGAAATCCAGCAGATTGATACGGTTGAGATCCCGATCATGACCGTCCGCGATCAACTG
Organism: Bradyrhizobium sp. USDA 4504; assembly: GCF_054063995.1. Lineage (NCBI taxonomy): Bacteria > Pseudomonadati > Pseudomonadota > Alphaproteobacteria > Hyphomicrobiales > Nitrobacteraceae > Bradyrhizobium > Bradyrhizobium sp. USDA 4504. The sequence continues at coordinate 7,116,244 of NZ_JBSSGV010000001.1, forward strand.
CTGCATCGCATCGACCACGGCCGGATCGGTCGTCTGCCTGAGGACTGCGAAATGGGCCTGCGTATCGCTCATGGTGAGCCCCTAGATGAGCATTGGGACACCGCCGCGCAAGATCAGCGCGGCTTGATCGTAAACACCGGCGAACGGTTCGGCTGTGTCGTCACCACGCCGATCGGCAGCACCGGATCTTTGTCCGCCAGCGCTACGCGGAATGCGCCGACAATCTTCGCAAGCGCGAGCGTCGCCTCGACCAACGCAAAATGCGCCCCGATGCAGACCCGCGCGCCGACCCCGAACGGCAGATAGGCGAACCGATCGGGCGGCGTTCCCGTCATGAAACGCGACGGCACGAACGCGTTCGGATCGCGCCACAGCTTCTCATGCCGGTGCAACAGCCACGGTGCGATCAGGATTACGTCACCCTTCCTGACCGGACGGCCCGCGATGGTATCGGGACCGCCTGCCGCACGCGCGATCAGGAACGCCGGCGGATAAAGCCGCATGGTTTCGTCGATCACCGCGCGGGTGAATTTCAGCCGCTCGATGTCGAGCGCGCCAGACGTCGCCGCGCTCCCGACTTCTGCCGCCAGCTGTTCCTGGGTCAGGGGATCGAGCGCCAGCAGATAGAGCGCCCAGAACAGCGCGGTCGCAGTCGTCTCGTGGCCGGCCAGGATCATGGTGGCGACCTGGTCGCCGAGTTGGGCATCGGTGAAGGCCTCGCCGGTTTCAGGATCACGCGCGGCGCCCATCAGGTCGAACAGGTCGCGGGCCGGCGCGTTGTCATCCTTGCCGGCCGCACGTCGCTCGGCCATCAGCATGCCGACGAACGCGGTCCAGCGCTTGCGGAAACGGGCGCGGCGGAAATCCTGCGGCGTCGGCCAGTTCAACGGCAGCACCAGATCGAGCATGTGCGGCCGCGCCAGCGTGTTGCCATACTCCATCACGAAATCCCGCAGCGCGGCGCCGTGGCGATCCATGCCGAACGAGAACATGGTGCGGCCGGCGATCTCCAGCGTCATCCGCTGCATCGCCTCGCGCAGATCGACCGGGCCGCCGCTGGCCGACTTCAGCTTGGCGATGGTCTCGTCGACCGCCGCAATCATGTAAGGCACCAGCGTCGTCACCGCGCGCGGCGTGAACGCGGGCGCCAGCGTGCGGCGCTGATGTTTCCACGCCCGCCCTTCGGCGATCAATAGCCCCTCGCCGAGCATCGGACGCAGCACGCGAAGGCCGGCCGGCGTGCGGGTGTAGTTCTCGTAATTGTCGACCAGCACATGGCGGATCGCATCCGGCGTGTTGAGGATAAAGCTCGAGTGGCCGAGAAAACGGCCCTGGACAATGTCGTCCTCATAGGCGCGCTGGCCCCAGGTCTCGATCGGCGAGTTGCGCATCACGCGCATGCGCTGGAACGCGCCCATGTCGTCCGGCGCGCGCGGCGGGGCCGGCGGGACCAGGGGCCGCCGCGTGACCGTGATATCGTAGACCTCGGCTATGCTCATGGTCCTCGCTTCCTGCCTCACGCGACGGCCGATCCGGCCATGCGATCCCGGCGCCAAGAAGGCGCGCGGACCCTCCACCAGACCTAATAAGTCAGCTCGGCGACCGCAATCCGATTTTCCGATGCCGGCCAGGCCCGCATCACGATGCGCTCCCCGTTGAAGATCGCGGCGACCGGACGGCCGACATCGTCCGCGGCCAGCCGCATCGTCGTCACCGAATCGGTCGGCACGCCCGGCTTTACATCGGCCGGCTCCTTGCCGTCGAACAGCACGATATCGCGCGGCAGGCCGAAATAGCCGCGCGGCCGCGACATCAGCACGACCGCGCCTGCGCCGGCATCGGCCGGTCCCAGCGGCCGCGCCGCGCGCAGATGCACGATCTCGGACGAGCGCGGAAACGGCGAGCGATAGATGTGCGTCGTCGCCGTACCAGGTGATGTCAGCACGAATTCGAGCGGCCACGACGGGTCGACCTGCGCCGGACCCCAGCGACCGTCGGCGCCGGTCTGCGAGCTGTGCAGCGGGCCGCCGATGCGCTCGCCGGTCTCCGCCGCGACATGATAGATATCTACCGTGGCCCCCGGCACCGGCCGGTTGGTCGGCACGCCGCCGGGCATGCCTGTGACGAGGCCGCTCAGCCTCACCGCGGTCTCCGGCACGATCTCGATCCGCCACGGCTCGTGCCTTGCGATGAATTTGTAGATCTCGCGAAAGGCCCGCGGATGAAAGGCGGTCTCGCGATGATCGACCGCGCCAAGCACCAGATTGGTCGCGCCTTTCAGCGCCGGGCCGTCCGTCGTGACGTTGGTCGGCGTGCCCGGCTTGCCGGCGAAGCGGCCGTCGGCCTGCGCATATTTATCGAGGCCGTCGCTGCGCAGCGTCAGGAACAGGGTGCCGACAGTCACTTCGCTGTCGCCATCGTTCAGTCCGCGCAGGAACGGACCACGCCCGTTGAACTCGTTGCCGAGCCCGTCGTCCCACGCATACACACCGTGATTGGGCGTGCCGCACAGCACCGCGTGGCTGATGTCGCCGCCGCCACCATTCTTGATGTAATTGCGGATCGCATTGCCGCCGCGCGAACTGCCGACCAGTGCGATCCGTGGCGCACCGGTCTTCTGCTTCAGCTCCCTGATCGCCTCGGCGAGCTCGCGGCGCTGGTCCTCGGTCGAGGAGCGGCTCGCCTGCTCGATCTTGTCGTCGGTGCGTGCCAGCGGATCGGTGAAATTGATCGCGGCCATGCGCTCGCGCGGCACCCCGTTGCATTCCATCCGCCACAGCGTCGTCATCCAGAGCGCGGCGTGATCGCCATTGCCGTGCACGAACAGAATCGGCGGGGTGTCACCGGCGGGCGCCGGTTGAGCCGAGGCCGGGGCGCCGAGGCGGCTGGCCAAGAGGGACAGGGCGCCGGCCCCTTGCAATATTCTCCGCCGCGACAGTGCCATTAGCCCCTTCCCCCGACCTTCCCTTGACCTGCCCTTGGCCTTCCTCAGGTCTTTCAGTGCTTTAGCTGTACCCTATCCCCGCCAAGGATGCCGTAATCGCTGGACAGGATACGCGTTTCGCGGGCATCAGTTGGTGCAGCCGGAATCGTCCAACAAGCCATAGCAGGCCAACCGGAACTGGATATGACCGAACCGCGTGATCGCCCCGACAGTATCACTGCACCGTTGCGGCATTCAATCTTCAGGCGAATCTGGCTCGCGAGCCTGCTCTCCAATCTAGGCATCCTGATCCAGGGCGTCGGCGCGGCCTGGGCGATGACGCAGATGACCTCGGAGGCCGACAAGGTCGCGCTGGTGCAGACCGCCTTGATGTTGCCGGTGATGCTGATCTCGATGCCGGCCGGGGCCATCGCCGACATGCACGACCGCCGCATCGTCGCGCTGGTGTCGCTGGCGATCGCGCTGACCGGCGCCACCAGCCTGACCGTGCTGGCCTGGCTCAATCTGGTAACGCCGAACATCCTGCTCGCGCTGTGCTTCGTCGTCGGCAGCGGCATGGCGCTGTTCGGCCCGGCCTGGCAGTCCTCGGTCAGCGAACAGGTGCCGCCGGAGACGCTGCCCGCGGCGGTCGCGCTGAACGGCATCAGCTACAACATCGCGCGCAGCTTTGGTCCGGCGATCGGCGGCATCGTGGTCGCGTCCGCGGGCGCCGTGGCCGCCTTCGCCGCCAATGCCGTGCTGTATCTGCCGCTGCTCGTCGTGCTGTTCCTGTGGAATCGCGTCAGCGAGCCGTCGCGGCTGCCGCGCGAGCGGCTGAACCGCGCCATCGTCTCCGGGGTGCGCTACATCACCAATTCGCCGTCGATCAAGATCGTGCTGACCCGCACCATGGTGACCGGCATCATCGGCGGCTCGGTCTCGGCGCTGATGCCGCTGGTGGCGCGTGATCTGTTGCATGGCGGCGCGCAGACCTACGGCATCATGCTCGGCGCCTTCGGCATGGGCGCGGTGATCGGCGCGCTCAACATCAGCGAGATCCGCAGCCGGCTCAGCGGCGAAGCCGCCATCCGCGTCTGTGCGTTGACGATGGGCGCGGCGATCGCCGCGGTTGCCGTGAGCAAGCAGCCGGTGATCACCGCCGCCGCGCTGGTGGTTGCCGGAGCGGTGTGGATGCTGGCGATCGCGCTGTTCAATATCGGCGTGCAGCTCTCCGCACCGCGCTGGGTCGCGGGACGTTCGCTGGCGGCCTTCCAGGCCGCGATCGCCGGCGGCATCGCGATCGGCAGCTGGTGCTGGGGCCGCATCACGGACGTCGGCGGCGTCGAGATGGCGCTGTTGATCTCCGCCGGTCTGATGCTGCTGTCGCCGCTGCTCGGCATCTGGCTCAGGATGCCGCCGATCGGCGCGCGCAACGAGGACGCGACGGATGCGCTGGCCGACCCCGAGGTGCGGCTGCAACTGAGCGGGCGCAGCGGCCCGCTGGTGGTCGAGATCGAATACCGGGTGGCCCAGGACAACGCCCGCGCGTTCCACAATGTGATGCAGGACGTGCAGCTCAGCCGCCAGCGCAACGGCGCCTATGGCTGGTCGATCGCCCGCGACATCGCCGATCCCGAATTGTGGACCGAGCGCTATCATTGCCCGACCTGGCTCGATTTCCTGCGCCAGCGCAACCGCGCCACGCAGATCGAGCGCGAACTGCATCAGAAGGCCGCCGACTTCCACATCGGCGCCGAGCCGATCCGCGTGCGCCGGATGCTGGAGCGTCCGTTCGGATCGGTGCGCTGGAAGGACGAGACCCCGGACCGCGCCGCCAAGGAGGTGATCCCGGTGGTCGCGACCGCAGCGGGCAGCAGTACGTAGTCACTCCATTGTCATTCCGGGGCGCGCGAATAGCGCGAACCCGGAATCTGGAGATCATCAGCTCGAGATTCCCCGATGCGCAGTTGCGCATCTGAGGTTCATCGCTCCGCAATGCCCCGGAATGACAGCTGATGGGTCTACTGCCCGTGATCGGCGAGCGTCTGCTGGCAGGCCTTGCTGAGGCGGCTGCGATGCTCCTTCAGGCACGCCAATACGACCTGATCGCCCTCGCCGAGATGGGCGCGGCAGAACCGCGAGGCATCGCGCGAGCAGGCATCGCGCCCCTGCTGCTGCGCCGAGGCGGCCGACGTCAACAGAACCAGCGGAACGACGGCAAGCAGAAATCGGGTCATCTCTCAAAGCCTCTCAAGCGTTTTCGCGCGAAGGGGTGCGGTTCGCGTGAAGACAACGCGTCAAATAAGGAATCCGGAGCCCCGTTCCGATTTCATCGGAGCGGAAACGGCTCCAGGGAATGCGACGCCGGTTCTATAGCGTTTCCGTGCCGCGAAGAAGCTTGAAACCGACTGTGACGGTCATCACGCATGGTAACGCCCGCTTTTTCTTGTCCTTCCGGCGCCTTGTTGGGATCGCGTTAAGACCTTGTTGGCATTAATCGCTCGTTACGGCTGTGGCGTATCCTTAAGTTCCGAGAGAGTGTGTAGCGATGCGTAGTGCGTTGGGCCTGATGCTGGCCAGTGTTGTAACGGCGATCGTGATCGCCGGCGTGTGGTTCTGGACCTCCTCGCCGCGTGCCGACGCGGCTCCTCCGCAAACCACGGCTGCGGCCAAGGCCGATCCGATGCCTGCGGCGGCAAAACAGGCCGCCAGGGACGATGTCGAGACGACCGCCGCGCTGTCGAAGCGCGCCGATGCCACCCAGGCCGCGGCCCCGGCCGCCACTCCTGCCCCGGCGCCGGCGCCGGCCCCCGTCGCGGCCGCGCCCAAATGCGCCAACCCCGACGCGCTCGGCATCAGCCGCACCGTCGTGGTCGACACCAATGGCGGCCCGGGCTTCGGTTTCCTGCAGTACAAGCAGTATGACTTCCTGACCGACAAGGAGGTCGTGCTGACCTTCGACGACGGTCCGTGGCCGACCACGCCGGCCGTGCTCAAGGCGCTGGCTGACGAATGCACCAAGGCGGTGTTCTTCCCGATCGGCCTGCACACCACCTATCACCCGGACATCCTGCGCCAGGTCGCCGCCGCCGGCCACACCATCGGCGCTCATACCTGGTCGCATGCGCATCTCGCCAGCAAGAAGCTGACCGAGCAGCAGGCCAAGGACGAGATCGAGAAGGGTTTTAGCGCGGTCAAGCTGGCGCTGGGCGCGAACCCTGCTCCGTTCTTCCGCTTCCCGGCGCTGGCGCACACCCCGGCGACAACCGCCTATCTCGGCACCCGCAACATCGCGATGTTCTCGGTCGACGTCGACTCCAACGACTTCAAGTCCAAGAGCGCGGACGAGGTGATCAACAACGTGATGACCAAGCTCGACAAGGAGCACAAGGGCATCATCCTGATGCACGACCTGCAGAAGCACACCGCGCAGGCGCTGCCGACGCTGCTCCGCAAGCTCAAGGCCGGCGGCTACAAGGTGGTCTGGATGAAGGCCAAGACCCAGCTCGAGACGCTGCCCGAATACGACGCGATGATGGCGAAGACCGAGAAGCCGATCGCAACGGGCCGGCCGATCGGCAACGTCGTGCAGACGGTCGCCGAGTAACCCCGCGAACGCACTCTCAACGCAAAGCGCCCCTGGACCCGATCCAGGGGCGCTTCGCTTTCTGATCGCAGCCACCCTCTGCTGATCCGACACGGCCGGACGACGTTGAACGCCCGTGCGCCTTCGAGAGTGGCACCATCGCGCCCGGTGGCTGCGGCTCAACCAAAATATCGAAAACAACCCCATGCAAAGGAGCTGGCGGATGCCGTCTCCAGACTGACCGTTTGAGGGCTGGTGCGCCGCACCAGGTGAAGATGAGAACTATCTTTACTCCATAGCCCTCTGGAGCCCTCCTTTTGCAAGACGGCGAAGGCTTGAGGCCCTCGACGCAGCATCTACCGGCTTGTTTCCATTCGTGGTTCGGATCGGGAGCACCGGAACGTTGACCGGGTTGCTCGATGGTGCCGGCCAGGCGCATCCTCACCTTCGCCCCGGCGCGGGCGCAGCGGGCGTTCGGATCGGCCGAGATGTATTGTCCCGTCTCACGCTCCCATCACATGAAACCTCCAACCATCTTCGGAAACGCTGATGCGATCGGATAGAGTTCAGATCGAGCCAGCTGGCGCAACGGCAGGAAAATCCTGCTCGGGATCGAACGCGTTATTGAAAAAGTTCGTCAGGGAGTACATGGCCACTAGCGCGACGATCTCCATGACGTTCGCATCTGTGTAGCCAGCGTCCCGGACGGCTTTCATATCGGCGTCACCGACCTTGCCGCGGGTTGTGATGACTTTGCGCGCAAACTGGAGAGCGGCGTCCCGCTTCGGATCACTGGCATGACCCTTCCGAGCGAGAATGATTTCGTTAGCCGGCAGCTTGGCCATATGCTCGGCCGTAAAGCTGTGAACCGTCAGGCAGTAGTTGCACCCATTCACTTCGGAGACAGCGAGGCCGATGCTGTCACGTGTCTTCACGTCAAGCGCCTTGCTCAAAGAGCTGAGCAGTGTAGCCCATGCGTTGAACGCGATCGGGCTCAGCGCGAAGGTCGTCATCATATTCGGAGTGAACCCGATGTTCCTGGTGAATCCATCGAGAGTCGGTTTCGAAGCTGCCGGCACCTGAGCCGGTGTTGGCAATGCATTTCGAGCCATCAGTAATCTCCGTAGATCGTATTATACCAGGTCCAGCACATCGGCCACCGGACGGCGCGGCTTCTGCGCCCAGTTTCCCGGACGCTCCGGCCCCACGGCCAACAGCAGGACCGGCACTTCGTCCTTCGCCAATCCGAACTCGCGGTGCACCGGTTCGGCGTCGAAACCGATCATCGGCGTCGAACCCAGGCCTAGCGAGCGGGCCGCATAGATGATCGCTGCCGCGCCGAAGGAGGCGGTTCGTAGCGCTTCATCGCGCTGGCGTTGTGGGTACTCCATGTACAGATTGCGCGCCGGGATCTCCCATTCCGGCACCATCTTCGCCGGCATGACGCCCGATTCCACCAGCGGCGCCAGGCGCTCTGGTATTACGCTGGAATCGGCCAACTTGCCGCAGACGATGAAGGTAACGGCTGCGTCGGTGATCGTGGGTTGATTCCAAGCGATCGGACTCAGCCGGGCTTTGGCTTCAGGCGTGCGCACGGCGATGAAGCGCCAGTTCTGCATGTGGAAGGATGTCGGTGCGGCGGTGCCGATTCGCACGAGCTCTCGGATCTGGTCGTCGCTCAGGGTGGCGGCAGGGTCGTAATACTTGGTGGAGCTGCGGCTCAGGATACATTCGATAACAGCATTGGTCATGGTTGGTCCTATAAGTGAAGGGATAGGTTGAGGCGCGAGAGTGCTTTCGCTCTCTTTGAGAGCGGGCCGGCCGCATTCATCGATAGGCGCGCGCCGCTCACGGACGAGCGCGAATGATCGTCTTCCCGCTGATCCGCTCGGTCGGGTTGAAGGCGGCAACGGCATCGTCGAGGGCAGCCACGTTGCCGATGTTTGTCCGCACACGTCCGTCACGCGCCCGCCGGACAATCTCACTCAGTTGGGCGCGATCGGGTTCGACGACGAAGTCTATCGTCCGGCCGTCAGCGGGCCGTGCCTCAGTCGGACCGGCGATGGTCACGAGCGTTCCTCCGGCTCGAATCAGGCGCGCGGACCGCTTCGCGATGTCGCCGCCAAGCACATCGAACACCAGATCGACTCCGCCGACATCTTCCAGAGTGTCGTTGTCGAGGTCGACGAACTCCTGTGCGCCGAAGTCGAGAGCCGTCTGACGGCCGGCAGCGCGTCCGGTACCGATGACGTAAGCACCGGCCTCACGTGCGAGCTGGGTTGCCATCGAACCGACGACGCCGGCGGCACCGTGCACGAGGACGCTCTGCCCCGCCCGAAGCCGGCCGTGATCGAACAGCCCCTGCCACGCGGTAAGGCCTGGCATCACGAGGGCCGCGCCCACCGTGAAATCGACATCGCCCGGCAGCGGCGCGAGGTTGCGCGCCTCGATGGCCACATATTCCGCCAAGGTGCCGTCGCGATACCAGTCCGCGAGACCGAATACCCGCTGTCCCACCGACAGCCCCGCCGTGCCATAGCCGAGGGCGGTGACCACTCCAGCCAACTCGTGGCCAGGGATCGACGGTGTTCGGTCACGCTCGCGGCGATCGGTCCAAGTCGGGGGCCACGTCAGCTCATCCCGGGTGAATCCCGCCGCATGAATCTCAACGACGACGTCGTTTATCGCGGCCTGCGGCTCGGGCCGCTCCACCAGCTTCATTCCGGCCGTTCCCGCCGCTTGGTCCGTCACAACGATTGCCTTCATCGTGCACCTGCCTGAGTGTGGCAGCTCATCATCTTCCGAACTCCTTTTCAGACGAACGAAAACCGGAAGGCGAAACTCGATGGCTCCATGACCTTGGATATTGAATCGATGCCATCGACGCGGCGCATTTCCTAAAGCCACGTTGCCACTGGTCCCGGCGCGATGAAACCCGCGACGGGCGTTCCTGGACGCGCGCACACGCATTCTGGACTCCAGAGCTCGCCAACGCCGAGGATCAGTGCGCCGAGTGTGCGCGAATCTGGCTAGGGAACGGGAAAGAGCCCGGTTGGGGCGCAGCGTCGGGTATGCACGAGCCCACGCGGCTTGCTTTCGGCCTTTGCTGTTTCCAGTTTTTTCTTCGGTCGGGCAGCGAGTTCAGCCAACGCTGATAGCCCGACGAACAGTTTCAATCGATGAGCGGAGTCGCTATTGGCACGCCCATCCAGATCGCACACTTGACGGGAGAGGTGCCTCGGAGGCGGTACTTGGCTCAAGTGCCCTTATCACTCCCAGCGTTCTTCACGCGCAGCCGGTACTCGCTAGGATCAACGTTGTAGGCTTTGCGGAATGCTCGCACGAAACTTGACCGGCTTTCGTAGCCGGCGTTGTAGGCCACAACATCGACCGGGGCTGATGTCGTCGTGAGATCGAGCGCCGCCTGCCGCATCCTGAGATCCCGAAGGATGGCCATCGGCGAACGGCCAAAGATCTCCGAGAACTTCGCCATGAATGCCGACCGGCTCAGACCCGCGCTATGCGCAAGGCTCTGAACCGTGTGAGCGGCCCCCGGCCGCGCCACCATATCGCCGAATGCACGCGTGATCTGCCGATCCGCGAGAATCGAAAACCGATCAGTCCAGCTGCGGGAGGACTTCATCGACCGCCTCACCAGAGCGATGATGACCTGCTTTAGCAGGGACGCCGTCATGGCGCCCATACCGATTTCCTGCACGCAAAGCTCCCCGACCGCTTCGCGAAGCTTCAGGTCGATCTTGTCCGTCGGCTCGAACTTCTCGATCACGGGCTCGCGCAATTCGCGAAACAACCCGACGGATTGTCCGAAGGATGCGTTGAAGAAGCCGCAGATCTGGATGATCTCGGGCTGCTCGGTCGGTGTTGCGATACGCAACACGCTGTCATGCTGCTTCCAGCAATCGCGGGAGATGAGCCTCTTCGGGCCGCTGGTTCCGTCGACTTCGATTACGAACGGGGTGCTCGGAGGCTTGATGATGAGGAGATGGGGTTCGAGCGACATCCAAGGCCCATCGCCGATCGAAATTCGTCCCCTACCACTAATGGTGTAATGGACCGCCGGTGCATCGATCGTCCCCATCTCGGCGCGATGGCCTGATGGAATCAGCATTTCGGTGAGCGCGACGACATCGATCTCAAGTGCCCGCATGAGGTTGTTGAGATCGGCGGTGGCGAGCTTCGAGGCAGAGACGGCGATCCGCGAATCTGGCCGCTCGCCCTGTCCGCTTCCGGCCCGCGATTTGGCCGTGTTTTGCATGGCAACCTGCTTACAAGATCAACCCGTGAATCCGCTAGGCGAATCTGCCTTCATCCTGGAACTGGATTTTAGGGCACGCTGAAAAGAGCCTTGGCGTGGTCCAGTCGGATTGTTGGAACTTGGTCCTATCGGTGGACCCGTATCGCTGTAGTTTTTGAACCTTGAAACAGGGTCTCGGCGCAACGCCGCGCTCGTACACACCAGCATCCACAGCACCAGCCTGTGTGCCGCGCCTTCGACGATGACTCGGGAATAGATTCGTCGGTCTGGCCCTCTCTTGCACGATGCCCGAACCCTGGAGAGTTTTGTGAGTGCATTCGAACAAGGTCGCGTACGGTCGGGCGACGATGGCTTGGCGAATACGGCCGCCGAAAAGCTGCGTTCGATGATCCCGGCGGCTGGAGCGATGGCCTATCCGTTCCTGCTCGATGCATTTCACCTCGCGGTCTCTCCCGCTGCTGGTCCGATGTCGTTTGGGCGACTGGCCCTGGCGGCGCTTTGCCTGTTGGCCGCGACCGCCGCGCCCTTGCTGGCTCTGGCTTGCGCTCATTGGATGACCAAGGCCGCACCGTCATCGTTCGCGCTGCGCACCCGGCGCCTCGCCTACCTCGGCATCGCCGCGCCGCCCTTGTTCGTGCTAACCGGCGTCGGTCTCGGCCTGCTGCACATCCCTGTCAGTGACGAGATTGTCTGGGTCGCGGGTTGGCTCGTCGCGTGCCTCTATGTGCTTTTCGGCGGCGAGCAGGCGCAACGTGCGGCACCATCAGCCGCGATTGCGCCCTCTATCGCCAAATGGCGCGTGACACATGGCGTCGCCGCAGCGATCATCCTTTTCTACGTCGCATTCCATCTCACCAATCATCTGCTGGGTTGGCTCGGACCTGATGTTCATGCCGCCGTGATGAAGGCGGGGCGCACCGTCTATCGGTCGTCCGTGGTGGAGCCCATCCTCGTCGTATTGATGCTGTTCCAGGTCGCCGTCGGGATGCGGCTCGCCTGGCGCTGGAGCCCGGCGCCTGCGGATGCATACCGCGTGTTTCAGATCGGCTCCGGCGTCTACCTCGCGGCGTTCATCGTGACCCATCTGAATTCCGCATTGGTCTCGGCGCGCGCCGTGCACCACATCGACACCAACTGGGCCTGGGCGTCGGGCGCACCGACCGGCCTGATCCACGACGCCTGGAGCATTCGCCTGGTGCCGCACTACGCGCTCGGCGTCTTCTTCGTCCTCGCGCATCTCACGTCGGGATTACGCGGCGTTCTGATCGCGCACGGCGTTGCCACGGCGGTTGCCAACCGGATCTGGGCAACCGGGCTCGCGATAGGCGGGCTGGTCGCGATCGCGATCATGAGCGGATTGTGTGGGGTGCGGATCTAGGCTTCAGCGGGCGGCCCGAGCGAGCCCGGTTGAGAAGAACATCGATGCCGTCAAGCTGAGGTTGACTTGCTGCGGTCACGCCAAAGCGCAAAGATCGCTGTTGCGAGCTTGTTCGGCCGATCAGGCCTCGCATAGCTGACCACCGGCTTGCTGGAATGATTTTCCATCAGCTCCCCTAGTATCTCGTAGTCAAGTTCGAGACCGAACTTTTCGTACGGTATGGATTCGGACTCAGCTCCCCCCGCAACATAAACGATATCGACTCGCGCCATGTCTTTCGCGATCGCCGCGGCTTCCTGCAAGGTGTCGCAGCCGTACGATTTGTATTCCCAGGAAGGATCGCTGAAGTGAAGTACCTTGCGGGTGCTTTCATCGAGCTTGCCGCGCTCTTCTTCAGAGAGCCCTATGATTATCACGTGGGCGATTTTCGGAAGCATCTGCCCAACCCCTTGAAATAGCGCCTCTAGAACTTGGTCTACCGGCGCGAGCGAGGGGTTCGACGCTCTGAGCAAGTCGTATCCGGGCGCCTTGATGCGCGCTGGGAGCAAGCTTCACTTCTGGCTGGGAAATGGTGCCGCAAGAGGGACTCGAACCCCCGACCCCGTCATTACGAATGACGTGCTCTACCAACTGAGCTATTGCGGCGAACCGTTCGGCAACGGCCGGATCACGCGGCCACCTGATATCGGGCATGACCCCGATTGGCAAGGACAACGCGGGTATCGAACCATACAGCCGTTAACCTAACCCCGAATTAGCTTCCCAAACGTGACAGAAATCCGCGCCAACCGCCCACCTGGGCCTTGGGCGGGCCGATTTGTTCCGCAAATTCGTCGACCGGACCGTCCTCGTCGACCCCGGGGTCATCAGGGGCCCGGATGATCGGGATTACGGCCGGAATGGGCGCCGGTGCGGCCTTGGGCAGGTCGGTCCGGGACCGGAACAAGGGGGCCGGCGCCGGGGGCGCCGATTCGGCGGCTGGAGGGGGAGCCGGTTCCGGCGCGGCGGGTTCGGCCGAGGCCGGGGCGGGCCCGGCCTCGATGGCCGCCGGCAGCGGGGCGTTATCCTGCACCGTCGGCGCGGCCGGCTCCAAGGGGTTGAGCTCGACTGGCTTCGCCTCGACCTGCTTCACCTCGACCGGCTCGGCCGGCTTGGCGTCCGCCGGCTCGCTGGCGACTTCCTTTGGCGGCTCGACCCGGCGCGGCGCCAGCATCGCCTCCTCGAAGGGCGACGGCTCGATGGCATGGCCCTTGTCGGACGGCAGCGCCGCCACCGGGGTCTGCCACTGGAAGGCGTCGAGCCGGCCGGTGACCGGCGAGACCGGACGCCAGCGGTCCGAGACATAACCGTCGGCGGTCCAGACCGGATCGTGCAGCGCGCGCACGGCGCGCAGGGTCCAGGCCCGCGCCCGGCCGCTGTCGCCATGCTCGGTGCGCTCGATCTCGGCCATCAACAGCGCGACGCGTTGCGTCGGCGCCGCGACAAACGGCTCCAGCGCCGCGCGCGCCCTGGCGAACTCGGCGGCGTCGATCGCGGCGCGCGCGATCGCCAGCGCGCCCTCGATATGTCCAGGCGTTTTCGCCGCCAGCGTCTCGACCCGCACCAGGCGCTGGCGCGCGGAATCGCCGAGCCGCACATGCGAATAGGCGTCGGCGAGATCGGGATGCGGCTGCGCCAGCCACGCGGTCTCGACGATGCGCATCGCGCGGCGCACCTGATGCGCCTCGCTCTCGAACTTCGCCGCGAGCACGGCGGCCGGGATCAGCGTCGGCGCCAGCTTGACCGCCTCCATCGCGCTCGCGCGCGACAGGTCGCGATCGACGGTCTCGAACTCCAGCGCACGCGCCGTCAGCAGCACGCCGCGCTGCCGCCGATAGGTCGCCTTGTCGATCAATCCGGCACTCTGGTTGTTGTCGATGATCGACAGCGCGCCGGCCCAATCGCCCTTGGCGCAGCAGAAGCCGAGCACCGCATGCGAGGCCCATGACGACGACGGCGACATCTTCAGCGCTTCCTCGGCGATCATCACGGCCGCCACCGGATCGTCGGCGCGCTGCGCCTCGATGAACAGACCGCGCAATCCAAGCAGCCGCGTGTCCTCGCGCTCGGCCATGGCACGGAAGGCGCGCTGCGCGCCGTCGCGGTCGCCGTCGAGCTGCGCCGATTGCGCGTGCAGCAGCAGTGCCAGCGGATCGCCTCCGGCGTGGCGCCGCGCCACTTCGGCATGCGCGCGCGCCGCCGAAGAATCGCCATGCCCGATCGCAAGCAGGCCTTGCGTGATGGCGTGGCGGCCGCGGGCGTGACGCCGCTCGCGCCGGCCACGGCGAATGTGCGAGGGAATCTTCCAGAGCCCGCGCAGGATCACGCCGGCGACCATCGCGACGACGACGACGAGGCCGAGCAGATACATCGGCTGCTTGGACGTGAAGCGCAAGCCGCCCCAGTTCAGCACGAGATCGCCGGGCTGATCGGCCAACCAGGCCGCACCCGCTGCAGCGAGCGCGATCAGCAGCAGGAACAGAATGATCCGGATCATCAAAGACCTATTGCAAAGGCTTACTGGTTGACCGTGGCGAGCGCCGCCATGGCGTTGTCGGCAAATTTACGCGACGCGTCGAGCGCGGCGCGGCGCGCGTCCACCTTGGCGAGCCAGGCTTGCGCCGCCGTGCGATCCGCCGGCGGCAGCGACTTCAATTCACGCTCGGTCAATGCGAGGTCATTATGCAGGGCGGCCGATGTCACGCGCGCGACGATGCTGCCGCGATCGGTCCCCGTGCCGTCGGTCCGTTCGATCTGGATCAGCGTGGAGGCACCGGCCTTCAGACGATCGACCAGCCCGGCGCTGGCCGCCGCAGCCTCCGGCGGAGGCGGCGCAAGTTTCGGCACGATCTCGATCAGCTCGCGGCACAGCGCGTTCGGGCTCGGCACGCCTGACCTCGCAAACGTCTCGAGCGGCTTCAGCACCTCGGCATCGTCCGACAGCGCCTTCGCGGCCTCGAGCGCGGAGGCATAGGGATCGCCGTGACGCACCGCGACGTCGAGCAGCGATGCCGCGACGACGCGGCGCAGCGGCACATCGTCGGCCTTCGCCTCGGCCTTGGTGTCGGCGATCTTGCCGTCCTGCCTCGCGATCGCAGCACCCTGCGCCTTGACCGCACCTTCGACCTTTTCGATGCGCGCCGTGATGCCGGAGAGATCAGCCGCAGCCGCGCCATCGCGCGGCGCGGCTTTCGCGTCATTGACCGCCGCCGCAAGCTTGTCGGATTGCGCCCGCGTCGCGGCGAGTTCGGTGCGCAGTGCGGCGATCGATTTGTCGAGCGCCTCCAGCCGCGCCGTCGCCGCGGGATCGGCGGCCGCCGCGACCGGCCTGCCGGCTTTCGATTCCAGCGCACTCAGGCGCGTGCCGAGCTCGTCGATGGCGGCACTGGGTTGCGGCGCCGGAACCGGCTGCACGACGGGCCAGCCGAGCAGCCAGCCAACCCCGATCACCAGCGCCGCCGCGACGGCGCCGGATATCGGAGCCACCACCCAGGGCGATACCGGCCGCGCCGGTTCGGCGTCCGGCGCCGCGGAGGCGGTCTCGGGCTGCGGCTCCGCTTGCGCTGCGGCGTCGCCTTGGGGCTCGGCCTCAGGCGTCGCCGCGTCCGCGGACGCCTTGGCAGCATCCTTGCCGGCATCCTGGTCCGTCTCCCTGGCGGCTTCCTCGGCCCCCTCCGCCTTCGACGGTTCGCTGGAGATTTCGGTCGCCTGAAGATCGATGGTCGGCGGCGCGCGCTTGGGCCGGGAATCCGGCGAAGATCCTGGGTCGTCTGGCCTTTCTTCAGCCATCGCGGGGGGTCCTCAAAACTATTGGCCGCATATTGTACCAGAATCGGCCCAGGCTCTTAGAGCACGATCCGAATAACCGAGCATTGCCTAACATCATGGTCAGACGAAAGAATTATTCCGGTCTCGGTCGCAGGGTGCGGCTGAGCGCCTCCAGCAGGGCGTTTTCGTCCGGCCGCGCCGCCACCACCACCTTGGTCGCGCCGGCGTCATGGAGCACCGCGGCGACGGCCGCCGAGATGCAGCATTGCGGCAAGGCGAGCGCCGAGATCTCGATCCCGTCGGCGCGGACCGTGTCCAGAAAGGCCTGCGCGCTGCGGCGGGAATAGTGCAGCACCGCGGTGATCCGGTTCGCCATGAAGGCGTCGCTGACCTCCCTCGGGAAGCCGGCCACCGGCGCCATCCGGTAGGTGGTGTGGGTGACGACGCTGAGCCCGCGCTCGCCGAGCTCGCCCGCAAGATCGCGCGACAGGTCGGCGCCGGCGAGATAGAGCAGCGTCGCCGATGCCGGCAGTTCGCCGGCGTCGACCCGTGCGAGCACGAGCTTGCGCAGCGAGACTGCATCGCCCTTCGCCACCATCACCTTGTCGAAGCCCGCGGCGCGCGCCGCATCGGCGGTGTGTGCCCCGACCGCAAACAGCGGCAGCCGCAACAAGGGGCTGGCAGCGAGGTCGACCGCGCGCAGCGCATTCGCGCTGGTCAGGATGACGGCATCATAATCCGCACCGTCGTCGCCGCGGAACGGCACCGGCTCGAAGCGCAGCACCGGCGCCGACAGGGCGTCAAAGCCGCGCTGGCGCAGCGTCGCGAGCGTCGCGTCATTGTCCGGATGCGGTCGTGTGACAAGGATTGTCAGGGTTTCAGGCCTCCAGCCGTATAAATTGGACGTTGGCGACCGATTGCACTTTAAGACCTCGCAATGCTACCCCGGAGCGGACATTTTGATGAGCATCATCTTGCCGGAAACCGGTTCCGGCCTGTCCGGATCATGCTCGTAGCACAAGGACCGAAATTGGGACACGAACCGCCGATGCTGGTGCTGGGGATCGAGACCACCTGCGATGAGACCGCGGCCGCCGTGGTCGAGCGCCAGGCTGACGGGCAGGCGAAAATCCTCTCCAACGTCGTGCGCTCGCAGACCGACGAGCACGCCCGCTTCGGCGGCGTGGTGCCGGAGATCGCGGCGCGCGCCCATGTCGACCTGCTCGACGGCATCGTCGCCTCCGCGATGAAGGAGGCCGGCGTCGGCTACGGACAATTGTCGGCGGTCGCGGCAGCCGCGGGCCCCGGCCTGATCGGCGGCGTCATCGTCGGTCTCACCACCGCGAAGGCGATCGCGATGGTGCACGATACGCCCCTGATCGCGGTGAACCATCTCGAGGCGCACGCGCTGACGCCGCGGCTGACCTGCGCGCTGGCATTTCCCTATTGCCTGTTCCTGGCCTCGGGCGGACACACCCAGATCGTCGCCGTGGTCGGCGTCGGTGAATATGTGCGGCTCGGCACCACGGTCGACGACGCGATGGGCGAGGCGTTCGACAAGGTGGCGAAGATGCTGTCGCTGCCCTATCCCGGCGGACCGGAGGTCGAGCGCGCGGCCGCCGGCGGCGACCCGACGCGGTTTGGCTTTCCACGTCCGATGCTCGGCCGCGCCGATGCGAATTTCTCGCTGTCGGGACTGAAGACGGCGGTGCGCAATGCAGCCAGCCGGCTGGAGCCGCTCGAGCCGCAGGACGTCAGCGATCTCTGCGCGAGTTTCCAGGCCGCGGTGCTGGAATCGACCGCGGACCGGCTGAGCGTCGGCCTGAAGCTGTTTCAGGAGCGGTTCGGCACGCCGCGCGCGCTGGTCGCGGCCGGGGGCGTCGCCGCCAACCATGCGATCCGCAGTGCGCTGCAGGAGGTTGCGGCGAAGGCGCAGACCACGCTGATCATCCCGCCGCCGGCGCTCTGCACCGACAATGGCGCGATGATCGCCTGGGCCGGCGCCGAGCGGATGGCGCTTGGCCTCACCGACACGATGGAGGCGCCGCCGCGCGCGCGCTGGCTGCTCGACGCCAACGCCAAGGCGCCGGCCGGCCACGCCAACAGCCGCGCCGGATATTGAACAATGTACGACGGGGCGCGCATCAGGCACCGTCGCATCTCGCCCCGCTTGCGGGGAGAGGTCGGATTGCGCAGCAATCCGGGTGAGGGGGTACAGGTCTCAACACTCGGCTCGCTCGCGGATAAAGCCCCTCACCCCAACCCTCTCCCCGCAAGAGCGGGGAGAGGGAGCGAAGGCAGGCCCGCCTGATGCCGGCGCATATGTCAGTGAGCGTGATCGGAGCCGGTGCCTGGGGCACGGCATTGGCCGATGTCGCGGCGCGCGCCGGGCGCAAGGTGACGCTGTATGCGCGCAATGCCGAGCATGCCGCGCAGATCCAGGCGATGCGGGTCAATCCGCGGCTGGCTGGTGTCCAGCTTCATCCCGGCATCGCCGTGACGTCGGATATCGCCGTCGCGGCACTCGCTGACATCATCCTGGCCGTGACACCGGCGCAGCATCTGCGCGCGGCGGTCGGGCATCTTGCGCCGCATCTCAAACCCGACACGCCTGTCATCGCCTGCGCCAAGGGCATCGAGCACGGCACGCATAAATTCATGACCGAGGTGATCGCGGAAGCCGCGCCGCGCGCGGTCCCCGCGATCCTGTCGGGGCCGAGCTTTGCCGACGACGTCGCGCGCGGACTGCCCACCGCCGTCACGCTGGCCACCAGGGACGAAGCGCTGGCACGCGCGCTCGTCCAGGCGCTCGGCTCGGCGACCTTCCGGCCCTATCACACCACCGACGTGCGTGGCGTCGAGATCGGCGGCGCGGCCAAGAACGTGCTGGCGATCGCCGCCGGCATCGTGGTCGGCAAGAATCTCGGCGCCTCCGCGCTCGCCGCGCTGACCACGCGCGGCTTCAGCGAGCTCGCGCGCTTGGGCCGCGCCTGCGGCGCCCGCGCCGAGACGCTCGCCGGCCTGTCGGGATTGGGCGATCTGCTGCTGAGTTGCTCGACCGCGCAATCGCGCAATTTCGCACTCGGCCTCGCGCTCGGCCGCGGCGAAGCCGCGCCGATCGGCAAGCTCGCCGAAGGCGCGTTCACCGCGCCGGTGCTGTGCGAGCTCGCCGCCGCGCAGAAGGTCGACATGCCGGTGTCAAACGCGGTCGCCGCGATCCTGGGCGACCGGCTGACCATTGACGCAGCGATCGAAGGCCTGCTGACGCGGCCGTTCAAGGCGGAGTAACGCACGTCACGGTCGCGCGTGGCGGAGCTTCACGATACGTGCGCGGCATACTAGCGTGGCGGCGAACCGTCGGATCCCGGTCCAACAAATCGAAAAACGGATCCCAAGGGAAAACCCATGCGTCAACCGCATCGTGCCATCCTTTCGATCAGCCTCGCCGTCGCCCTCACCGCCTCATCCGCCATAGCCCACGCCCAAACGGCCGCCACCTACGACGACCTTGCCAAGAGCGAGGCCGCCGCCAATGCCGACAACGGCAAGCGGGTCGCGCCACTCAAATCGATCGGCAATCCAACCGCCGACGTGTCTGCCGAGATGCAGGCAATGATCGGCGCGCCCTATCCGCCGCATTTCAATGCCGACCCCAAAACCCCTGCGGAATGGAAGGAGTTGATCGATCGCCGCGCCAAGCTTCTGATCGCGGGTATTCCGGCGCTGAAGGCGAAGCTCGGCGTCAAGGTCGAGGAAACCAGGCTTGCCGGCGTGCACTGCTACATCGTGACCCCGAACAAGATCGCGCTCGAGAACAGGCGACGCCTGCTGATCCACGTCCATGGCGGTGGTTACGTGTTCGGTCCCGGCGAAGCCGCGTTGCCGGAAGCCATCATGATGGCCGGCTTTGGCGGCTTCAAGGTCCTCTCGGTCGACTACCGGATGCCGCCGGACTTCCCCTATCCGGCCGCGATGGACGACGCGATGGCGGTCTGGAAGGAAGTTCTGAAATCGCACGAGCACCGCCGGCTGGCCATCTTCGGCACCTCAACCGGTGGGGCGATGACGCTTGCGATGGTGTTGCGGGCGAAGGATGAGAAGCTGCCGCTGCCCGCCGCCATCGCGCCAGGCACGCCCTGGTCCGATATCGACAAGATCGGCGACAGCTACGCGAGCAATGAATGGGTCGACAATGTGCTGGTGACCTGGGACGGCTGGCTCGGCCGCGCGGCGAAGCTTTATGCAAACGGCACCAGCCTGAAGAACCCCTACATTTCGCCGATCTATGGTGACTTCAAGGGCTTCCCACCGACCATCCTGACATCGGGCACGCGCGATCTGTTCCTCAGCAACACGGTTCGCACGCATCGCAAGTTGCGCCGCGCCGGCGTGATCGCCGATCTCAATGTCTATGAGGGGCAGTCGCACGCGCAGTACCAGTTCAACGTCGACGCGCCCGAGACGAAGGAGACGTTCACCGACATCGCCAGGTTCTTCGATCGATATTTGAAACAGTAGGTGCCGCGCCGGGATCAGATGCCCGTGCTTGTCGCGGGCATCCGCGTCGCTGTAGATTGCAGCGCAATCGAACGGGGTGAGTTGCGATGAATTACTGGCTGGTGAAATCCGAACCGTCGGTCTGGTCGTGGGACCATCAGGTCGCCAAGGGCGCGAAGGGCGAAGCCTGGACCGGCGTGCGCAACTTCACGGCACGGCAGAATCTCGTCAACATGAAGAAGGGCGACAAGGCGTTCTTCTATCATTCCAACGAGGGCAAAGAGATCGTCGGCATCGCCGAGATCATCAAGGAAGCCTATCCCGACCCGACCGACAAGACCGGCAAGTTCGTCTGCGTCGACATCAAGGCCGACAAGCCGCTGAAGACGCCGGTGACGATGGCCGCGATCAAGGCGGACAAGAAGCTCGCCGACATGGCGCTGGTAAAGTATTCGCGGCTTTCAGTGCAGCCGGTGACCGCGGAGGAGTGGAAGTACGTCTGCAAGATGGGCGGGCTGTGATGTCTCGTCCAACTCTACTGTCGTCCCCGCGAAGGCCGGGCGAAGGCCGGGACCCATTACCCCAAATGTCGATTGCTGAAACGAGCTGGGGCCACAGCGAATTCTAATCACAGGCGGCTGTGGTAACGGGTCCCGGCTTTCGCCGGGACGACGGCTTGCGGGACCTACGCCCCGGCCGCCATCACCACCTGCGCCAGCAATTGCTCGCGCTTGGACTGGGTGCGGTAGCCTCCCATCGTCGCGGCGAAGCGTTCGAGGATGCCGTCCTCGAAGGCTGTGACGATGGTGTCGTGGACATAGCTCTTGCGGCAGATCGCCGGCGTGTTGGACAGCTGGTCGGCGGCGGCACGGATCGCATCCAGCACCTGGCGCTTGCGGCCGCGCTGGCTGGTGGCCGGCGTGATCCGGGACAGCGATTCCACGACGACGGCCGACGCCATCAGGGTGCGGAAATCCTTCAGCGAGATCTTGATGCCGGCGATCTCGCGCAGGAACGCGTTCACCGCCGTGGTCGAGGCGGCCCGTACCACGCCGGAGCGGTCGTAATACTGAAACATGCGCTTGCCCGGGACGCCGCGCAGGATGCCGATCGCACGCACCAGCTTGGCCGCATCGCATTCCTTGCGCACGGCCTTGCCGCCCTTGGCCTTGAAGGTCAGCACCAGGGAGTCGTCTTCCAGCGTGACGTTGGACTTCAAGAGCGTGGTGGCGCCGCGGGTGCCGTTGAGGCGCGCATAGGATTCGTTGCCAGGCCGGATCGCGGTGCGCGCGATTAGTTCGATCACCGCCGACAGCGCGAACTCGCGCGTCGGCTCGTCGCCGGACAGAAACGCCGAGACCTTGCGCCGGATCTTCGGCAGCGCGGCCACCAGCTTGGCGAGGCGATGCGCCTTGCGCTGCTCGCGAACCTTCTCCCAGTCAGCGTGATAGCGATATTGCAGCCGGCCCGCGGCATCGCGGCCGACTGCCTGCAGATGCGAGCTCGGATCGCTGGAATAGCGCACCTGGCGATAGGCCGGCGGGACCGCCATCGCGTGCAGCCGGCGGATGGTGCGCGCATCGCGGACCCGCGAGCCATTGGCACGGACGAATGAATAGGTCTTGCCGCGCTTGATGCGGCGGATGGTCAATTCGTTCTGGTCGCCGAGCCGCAGGCCCAGATCGCGCGCCAGTTCTTCAACCGTCGTTCTGATGGCAGCGGGCGCGTCGAGCTTGAGTTTTGCCGGCGGCTGCAGCCTGGCCCGCGGCGGCTTGGACGGCCACTGGCCCAGTGCCTTTGCCAAGGCGACAGCGGGATCGGCGGAAACGGGCCGCACAGCCGCGATATTCTGCTGATCCATCATTACTCTCGCAAGACGCCTTGTTCCGCTGTTCTCCCGGTAATGCCGTTGCTTCGGGCTTCGTTCCGGTGGGCCGTCTGGCCTCGGAAACGCGATTTAGGGCGTCGGGGCCGACATTGCGAGTCGCGAATCAGTTATTGACTGTATTAAATTACCTTTCATGGGTGCCATTCGCCCGCTAACGTTGATTTTGGGCTGCCCGGGATCGGACAAAATGACGCGAGCGCGGTGCCGGAAACCGGCGTTTGAACGCCCGGAGGTCCACCGCGGTCCCCCAGATCAGGTCAGCGACCTTGCCCTTTCGCGCGCCGCTCTCGCCGGGGCGCGGCTCGAGCTCGGCAGCCACGGGACGGTCCAACCGCTGGCCGCAATCAAGGATTATTCGGTCACGAACGTGTTGACGCAGCTCATCGCGGCGGCGTCCGACAATTCGTTCAATTGTGCCCGAAGCCGTCGATCAAAATCGGCGTCAGCGCATCGTCGTCGCACGCGGCACCACTGCAGCGACGCGAACGCGCAGAGAACGATACCACTACGACCAAGAGACCAGTGACCCCGAGCAAGCGATGGCGCATAGGTTTCTCTCGTCGATGCGTTGCGGTAAGCCGTCCTATCACAAGCGGAAGCCGGCGGACTATCCGGCGGCTTCAACGCGACGAAAGTGACAGTCCTTTTTCCTTGCCGGGCCGGAATGCGGCAACGCATAATCGCGGCAATGATCAAGACGGCTTGCCGTCGCGTCGTGCGCGATCGGCAATGAGTGGAGGAAAATGATGTCCGAGAAGATCTATGACGTGTCGGCCGACTGGGCCAAGCGCGCCTATATCGATGACGCCAAATATCGCGAGATGTATGCGCACTCGGTCAAGGACCCGAACGGCTTCTGGGCCGAGCACGGCAAGCGGATCGACTGGATCAAGCCCTTCACCAAGGTCGAGAACGTCTCCTTCGCACCGGGCAACATCTCGATCAAATGGTTCGAGGATGGCGTGCTGAACGTCGCCTGGAACTGCATCGACCGCCATCTCGACAAGCGCGGCGACCAGACCGCGATCATCTGGGAGGGCGACGATCCCTCCGAATCCAAACACATCACCTACCGCCAGCTGCACGACGAAGTCTGCAAGATGGCCAACATCCTGCGCACGCGGAACGTCAACAAGGGCGATCGCGTCACGATCTATCTGCCGATGATTCCGGAAGCGGCCTACGCCATGCTGGCCTGCGCGCGGATCGGCGCCATTCATTCGGTGGTGTTCGGCGGTTTCTCGCCGGACAGCCTCGCGCAGCGCATCAAGGACTGCGACTCGAAGGTGGTGATCACCGCCGACGAGGGCCTGCGCGGCGGCAGGAAAGTGCCGCTGAAGGCCAATGTCGATGCCGCCATCGCCAAGACCGGCGGCGTCGATTGGGTCGTAGTGGTGAAGCGCACCGGCGGCAAGATCGACATGAACCCGACCCGCGACCTCTGGTATCACGAGGCCGCTGCCATGGTGACGACGGAATGCCCGGCCGAGCATATGCACGCCGAGGACCCGCTGTTCATCCTCTACACCTCGGGCTCGACCGGAACGCCGAAGGGCGTGCTGCACACCTCGGCCGGCTACCTCGTGTTTGCGTCGATGACGCATCAATATGTGTTCGATTATCACGACGGCGACATCTATTGGTGCACCGCCGACGTCGGCTGGGTCACGGGCCACAGCTACATTCTCTACGGGCCGCTCTGTAACGGCGCGACCACGCTGATGTTCGAGGGCGTGCCGAACTATCCGGACAATTCGCGCTTCTGGAACGTGGTCGACAAGCACAAGGTCAACATCTTCTACACCGCGCCGACCGCGATCCGCGCGCTGATGCAGGGTGGCGACGAACCGGTGAAGAAGACCTCGCGCAAATCGCTGCGCCTGCTCGGCTCGGTCGGCGAGCCGATCAATCCGGAAGCCTGGGAGTGGTATTACCGCGTGGTCGGCGACGACCGCTGCCCGATCGTCGACACCTGGTGGCAGACCGAGACCGGCGGCATCCTGATCACGCCGCTGCCCGGCGCGACCAAGCTGAAGCCCGGTTCGGCGACACGGCCGTTCTTCGGCGTGGTGCCGGAGATCGTCGATGCCGACGGCAAGACGCTCGACGGCGAGACCTCGGGCAATCTCTGCCTGACCAGGTCATGGCCAGGCCAGATGCGCACGGTCTATGGCGACCACGCGCGGTTCGAGCAGACCTATTTCTCGACCTACAAGAACAAGTATTTCACCGGCGACGGCTGCCGGCGCGATGCCGACGGCTATTACTGGATCACCGGCCGCGTCGACGACGTCATCAACGTCTCCGGCCATCGCATGGGCACCGCCGAGGTCGAGAGCTCGCTGGTCGCGCATGAGGCGGTCTCGGAGGCCGCGGTCGTCGGCTATCCGCACGACATCAAGGGCCAGGGCATCTACGCCTATGTCACGCTGATGAAGGGCACCGAGCCGACGGAAGCGCTGCGCAAGGAGCTGGTCGCCTGGGTCCGCAAGGACATCGGGCCGATCGCCTCGCCGGACCTGATCCAGTTCGCGCCCGGCCTGCCCAAGACGCGCTCCGGCAAGATCATGCGCCGCATCCTGCGCAAGATCGCCGAGGACGAGTCGTCGAGCCTCGGCGACACCTCGACCCTGGCCGATCCGGCCGTGGTCGACGACCTCGTGCAGAACCGTCAGAACAAGAAGGGCGCGCCGGCGTAAGGCCAGCAGCAGCAAGGATCAGAAGACCAAAGAAGGGCCGCGCGCGATCACCGCCGCGGCCCTTCCC
Source organism: Bradyrhizobium sp. USDA 4504 (assembly GCF_054063995.1). Taxonomy (NCBI): domain Bacteria; kingdom Pseudomonadati; phylum Pseudomonadota; class Alphaproteobacteria; order Hyphomicrobiales; family Nitrobacteraceae; genus Bradyrhizobium; species Bradyrhizobium sp. USDA 4504. Next base: position 7,141,365 of record NZ_JBSSGV010000001.1, read on the forward strand.
GTTTCCTGCAACGGGCGCTTCACGGGATTGTCATAGGCAAGGCGCGATTGAGGCGCGTTTGTGGCCAAGTGTTGTTTCCATGTCATTTACTTTAATCCGAACTTTTCATTCTCTCCCGCCATCAAGACGTGTCTCGCGGCCGGTGTGAAACCACCCGGTTAACACACGCAGTTAATGTTGCGTGCGTGAGACCGGCAGGCCCGGTTTTTCAAGGGCTCTGCATCTTCGTTTTTGGCTTCCTTGCGGGAGCTGTTGGGAAGTGGAGAGGTTGATGTCGAGGAAGTTTGCGGTGGCGCTGGCTGCCACCCTTGGTGCGGTTGCTTTGATATCGCAGGCGGCCGAAGCCCGGCCGGAAATGGTGGGAATACACGCCGACAACTATGAGCCAGGCACCATCGTAGTGAAGACCAACGAACGGCGGCTCTACCTCATTCTCGATTCCGGCCACGCGATGCGTTATCCGGTCGGTGTCGGCAAGTCCGGCAAGCAGTGGGCCGGCACCACGAAGATCGACGGCAAATATCGCAACCCAGCCTGGTCGCCGCCCGCCGAGGTCAAGCGCGACAAGCCCAGCATCCCGAACGTGATCGCCGGCGGCTCGCCGCATAACCCGATGGGCGTCGCTGCGATGACGCTGGCCGGCGGTGAATATGCGATCCACGGCACCAACGTGCCGGGCTCGGTCGGCGGTTTCGTCTCCTACGGCTGCATCCGCATGCTCAACAGCGACATCACCGACCTCTATTCGCGCGTCGAGATTGGCACGACGGTCGTCGTCACCCGCTGATCAGGCACAGCGCCTCGTCCAAAGCAAGGCCGCGCAGATGCGCGGCTTTTGTTTGCCCAGCCTGGTTTGAGCTGTCGCCTAGCGCGCGAAATATCCGCACCAGCCGAACCGGTGCCCGCCATTGTAGGCCCGCGCATGACCGGCCGCGAGCAGCGCGGCCGAGACGTTGTCGGTCTTCCTGGTCGCGACGTCGGCGACGACACGGCCCTGATATTTGTCGGGACCGACATTGTAGATCGCGACGTCGCCCTGGCCGAGCAGGTCACGCAGCGCCACCGTCGCCGCTTGCGCCATCTGCAGTTCGCGCGCACAGGACGCCTTCAGCTCCGGCGCATCGATGCCGCGCAGCCGGACTCGCGTGTACAGATCCGGGCCCGGCGAGAAATGCACCCGCGCCTCGAACGTGTCGCCGTCGATCGTCCTGATCACATCAACGTTGTGCCTGATGTCGGGCGCGCCGGCCCGCTGCCAGATCACGTCGGTGTCGCGCGACCTGCCGAGCGACCAATGCGGCGGCAGATGCACCCATTGTCGGATCGGCAGCGTGCTGCCGACGGCAATGCCGAGCACGAACACCCATGGCAGCGCCGCCGAGACGCGGCGGCCCCAAGGTGATCTTCGGAAGGGCGGACGTCCCGTCCCACGATAAGCATTTATTCTTTCGTATGGGGACATTTTCCCAGACTGGCGCGAGTCGAGCCGTCAGGCAAGGCTCTCAGAAGTCCGAGGCGATGCCCTTGGTCTCCCAATCGCCGTAACGCGTCGGTTCCGGCCCCTTCGGACCCTGGAACTCCTTCGGCCGCGCCGCCGCGTTCTGCGCGGCCGCCTCCTCTGCAGCCCTGCGCCGCGCCGCGGCCTCGGCGAGCGCGCGTTGCGCGGCTGGCGTCAGCGGCTTGCGCGGCGCGGCCTCCAGCGGCGATGACAACGGCGATTTATCAGACATGGCAAAACTTTCTGCCTGCGGATTCCGTATCTCTGTACTGGCTCAGTGACGACATCACGATCACGAAATCCCGCAAGGCGATTCTTACATTTGGCATATTCGCATGCCAGAGGTGGTATGGAGTTGATGGGCATGAGCCGAATGTAACTCAGCACCTTCGAGATATCTCCGCTTCATGCCTCCTTCAAGATTTGCAGTACCTGCCGAAGTCCCCGGTCTCGCGGCTCGCCGCATCGCGGCCGACATCCTCGATGGCGTGCTGCACAAGCACCGCACGCTCGACGACCAGCTCGACGGCGCCGGCGCGCATCCCGGCCTGAAATCGCTCGCCGATCGCGACCGTGCGCTGATGCGCCGGCTGGTGTCGACCATCTTGCGCAAGCTCGGCACGCTCGGCCATCTGCTGTCGCGCCTGCTCGATCGCGGCATCCCGACCGATGCGCCGCGCGCGCAGAGCGCGCTCCTGATCGGCGCGGCACAGATTCTCTGGATGGACGTGCCCGACCATGCCGCGGTCGATCTCTCGGTGCGGCTGGTGCAGTCCGACCGGCGCGCCGCGAAATATGCCGGGCTCATCAACGCCGTGCTGCGCCGCTGCGCGCGCGAGGGCCAGGGCCTGATCGACGAGATCAGCATGCAGACCCTGGACCTGCCGCCATGGATGCTGGCGCGCTGGAACGCGCATTACGGCGAAGCTACCGCGCGCGACATGGCGCTTGCGCTCGGCCACGAGCCATCGCTCGATCTGACGGTGAAGTCGGACGCGGCGCAATGGGCGACCCGCCTGCACGGCGAGACGCTGCCGACGGGAACCGTGCGCACGCTGCTGCAGGGTTCCGTCACGATGCTGCCCGGCTTTGCCGAAGGACAGTGGTGGGTGCAGGACGCCGCCGCCGCGCTGCCGGTGCGGCTGTTCGGCGACATCAAGGACAAGGCGGTCGCGGATCTCTGCGCCGCGCCCGGCGGCAAGACCGCCCAGCTCGCGCTGGCCGGCGCGCACGTCACCGCGGTCGACCGCTCGCCGGCGCGCGTGGCGCGGCTGCGCGACAATCTCACGCGTCTGGCCTTGCAGGCCGAGACCGTCATTGCCGACGCCGCCGAATGGCCCGCCGAGGCCGCAAGCTTCGACGGTATCCTGGTCGATGCGCCCTGCAGCTCGACGGGAACCATCCGCCGCCACCCCGACGTCGCCTGGCTGCGGCAGGAAGGCGACATCGCCGCGCTGTCGGCGCTGCAGAAGCGGCTGCTGCAAAAAGCCGCCAATCTGCTGAAGCCCGGCGGCACGCTGGTCTACTGCACCTGCTCGCTGGAGCCGGAGGAAGGCGAGCACGCGATCGCCGCGCTGCTGGCGAGCGAATCAGGCCTGCGCCGTGCGCCGGTCGAGACAAGCGAGGTCGCCGGCCTCGACGACATCATCACCGCCGACGGCGATCTGCGCACTTTGCCGAGCCATTTGCCCAATGCCGACCCGCGGCTCGGCGGGCTGGACGGATTTTACGCGGCCCGGCTGGTTAAATCCTGATTTTAAACTTCAGTCCTCTAAGCTCGAAGTGATTCGTGCGGTATCAAGAGGGTGCCTGGGCAGGTGCCTGGGCAGGTGTCTTGGCAGGTGTCTTGGCCGCGTTTCCGGACTAAATAAGGATTCGTTGAAAATTCCCTCCCCGCAAGGTTAGGCGTGTCGGTCGCTCAAAGCAGACGCATCTCGACGCTGATTGCTGGCCGCTTTGCCCGCAGCATGCTCGCACGCGCCAGCGGGAGCACGATTGCGCTGTCGCGGCTCTGGCCCGGCCGCACCGACCGGCTGGTCATCGCCCCGCACGATCTGCGGACCGCCGACGCCACCCGCGCGGCCGAGATCTATGCCGGACGATTCGTCTTCGCCGGCAAGATCGTCACCTGCCACGGCCGCTCGATCTTCGATCTCGAGCCACCGTCGGAGGATTGGGAAGCCGCCCTGCTCGGCTTTGGCTGGCTGCGCCACCTGCGCGCCGCCGACACCGCGCTGACCCGCGCCAACGCCCGTTCGCTGGTCGACGACTGGATCTCCAACCAGGCCCGCAAGCGGCCGCTGGAGCGCCGCGCCGATGTGCGCGCGCGGCGGGTGATCTCGCTGCTGTCGCAGGCTCCATTGGTGCTCGGCGACACCGACGGAAAATTCTACCGCAAATATCTGCGCGGGCTGGCGCGCGAGATCCGCTATCTGCGCCACGCGACGCTCGACAATGACGGCGTTCCGCGCCTGCAGGTGCTGATCGCGCTGTGCTACGCCTCGCTCTGTCTCGCCAACCAGGCGCGCAACATCAAATCGGCGACGCGCAAGCTGTCCGACGAATTGCAGCGCCAGATCCTGCCCGATGGCGGCCACATCTCGCGCAATCCCGGCGCGCTGGTCGAGCTGCTCAGCGATCTCCTGCCGCTGCGGCAGACCTTTGCCGCACGGAATATCGCGCCGCCGCCGGCGCTGCTCAACGCGATCGACCGCATGATGCCGATGCTGCGCTTCTTCCGGCACGGCGACGGCAGCTTCGCGCTGTTCAACGGCATGAGCACCGCGCCGTCCGATCTCGTCGCGACGCTGCTCGCCTATGACGACACCCGCGGCGTGCCGATGGCGAGCATGCCGCATACCGGCTTTCAGCGGCTTGATGCCGGCAACACCGCCTTGATCATCGATACCGGCCCGCCGCCGCCGGCCAGCGTCAGCCAGGACGCGCATGCCGGCTGCCTGTCGTTCGAGCTCTCCTCCGGGGTGAGCCGCATTGTCGTCAATTGCGGCATGCCAAGCACAGGCCGCGACAATTGGCGGCCGTTCGCGCGCTCCACCGCGGCGCATTCGACGCTGACCTATCGCGACGCCTCGTCATGCCAGTTCGTCGAGCTGTCGGCGATGAAGCGGCTGCTCCGCGGCGCGCCCATCACCAGCGGTCCGAGCAATGTCGAGAGCTACCGCGAAGCCGTTCCCGACGGCGACGTGCTCACCGCCTCGCATGACGGCTATCTCTCGCGCTTCGGCGTGATCCACCGCCGTGTGCTGATGGTCTCGCAGGACGGCACGCGGCTGGAGGGCGAAGATTCGCTGTCGCCGGCGCCGGGCGGCCGCATCAAGGGCAGCGAGGCCGATTTCGCGCTGCGCTTCCATTTGCATCCCTCGGTGAAGGCGAGCCGGCTGTCGGATGCCCGCGGCGTGATGCTGGTGCTGCCCAACCGCGACGTCTGGACCTTCGAGGCGATGGACGACAAGGTCGATCTCGAGGACAGCGTGTTCCTGGCCGGCAATGACGGCCCGCGCCGCACCTCCCAGATCGTGATCCGGCAGGACGCGAGGCAGGCCGGCACCATCCGCTGGAGCTTCGTGCGCTCCTCGACCTCGGCCTCCGCCACCACCGCGCGCCGCAACGCCCGCCGCGAGCCGGAACTGCCGCTGTAGGACGGGTGAGTCCTCCAACCCGTCATCCTGAGGAGCCGCGAAGCGGCGTCTCGAAGGATGCACGGCCCCGCCGGTGGCCGTCGACCCTTCGAGACGCGCTGCGCGCTCCTCAGCGTGACGGGGAAAGAATACCGGACCACCCTCAATTTGCGGGGAATCAGGCGCATGTACCGGTTTCGTACGGCACAAAACCATGCTACCCGGCTGCCTTAACAGCCAGGGATTTTCCGATATGACCGAGCAGCTTCGCCGCGTGACCCGCGCTCTGTTGTCCGTTTCCGACAAGACCGGACTGATCGATTTCGCCAAGGCGCTGGCCGACCATGGCGTCGAGCTGGTCTCGACCGGCGGCACCGCCAAGGCGATCGCGGCGGCCGGGCTGAAGGTCAAGGACGTCTCCGAGCTCACCGGTTTTCCGGAGATGATGGATGGCCGGGTCAAGACGCTGCACCCGAAGGTGCATGGCGGCCTGCTCGCGATCCGCGACAACAAGGAACACACCGCGGCGATGGCCTCGCACGGCATCGCGCCGATCGACCTCTTGGTCGTCAACCTCTATCCGTTCGAGGCCACCGTCGACAAAGGCGCCGGCTTCGAGGAGTGCATCGAGAACATCGACATCGGCGGTCCCGCGATGATCCGCGCCGCAGCCAAGAACCATGACGACGTCGCCGTAGTGGTCGAGGCGAACGACTATTCTGCCGTGCTCGACGAGCTCGCCGCGCACAAGGGCGCGACCTCGCTTCAGTTGCGCCGGCGGCTCGCCGCCAAGGCCTATGCGCGCACGGCAGCCTATGACGCCGCGATCTCGAACTGGTTTGCCGTGCAGCTCGACACCAAGGCGCCGGATTTCCGCGCCTTCGGCGGCAAGCTGATCCAGTCGCTGCGCTATGGCGAGAACCCGCACCAGACCGCAGCGTTCTATGCCACGCCGGAGAAGCGGCCGGGCGTTGCGACCGCACGCCAGCTGCAAGGCAAGGAACTGTCCTACAACAACATCAACGACACCGACGCGGCCTATGAATGCGTCGGCGAGTTCGATCCGCAGCGCACCGCGGCCTGCGTCATCGTCAAGCACGCCAACCCCTGCGGCGTTGCCGAGGGCCCCGATCTCGCCACCGCCTATGCCCGCGCGCTGGCCTGCGATTCCACCTCGGCCTATGGCGGCATCATCGCGGTCAATCGCACGCTCGATGCGGACGCCGCGCGCGCCATCATCGGCATCTTCACCGAGGTGATCATCGCGCCCGACGCAACCGAGGAGGCGATCTCGATCATCGCCGGCCGGCGCAATCTGCGCCTGCTGCTCGCCGGCGGCCTGCCGAACGCGCGCGCGGTCGGCCTCACCGCCAAGACCGTCGCCGGCGGCCTCCTGGTGCAGAGCCGCGACAATGCGGTGGTCGAGGACATGAACCTGAAGGTCGCGACCAAGCGTGCGCCGACCGACGCCGAGCTGCGCGATCTCAAATTCGCGTTCCGCGTCGCCAAGCACGTCAAGTCGAACACCATCATCTACGCCAAGGACCTCGCGACCGTCGGCATCGGCGCCGGCCAGATGAGCCGGGTCGATTCGGCACGGATCGCCGCGCGCAAGGCGCTGGACGCGGCCGCCGAGCTGAAGCTCGCCGAGCCCCTGACCAAGGGTTCGGTGGTCGCCTCCGACGCCTTCTTCCCGTTCGCCGACGGCATGCTCGCCTGCATCGAGGCCGGCGCCACCGCGGTGATCCAGCCCGGCGGCTCGATGCGCGACGACGAGGTGATCAAGGCCGCCGACGAGCACGGCATCGCCATGGTGTTCACCGGCGTGCGGCATTTCCGGCATTGAGTACGACCTGTAGCCCGGATGGAGCGTAGCGAAATCCGGGGCGGTTTCTCCGCGGACCAAAGACCCCGGATTGCGCTTCGCTCCATCCGGGCTACAAACCTGTCGTCCCCGCTAGTGCGAAAGCAGGGACCCATAACCACCCATGTTGCTTGGTGAGGGACAACTAGTGTCCTGAACCAGAAGTTCGCAACATCGGGGCTTGTTTTGCCGGGGCATTGTAACGGCAGAAGCGCTCGATGGAAGCAAGGATATCATCGGCGGATTTGGTCCATCGGAACGGTTTTGGATCGGCGTTGTGTCGTTCGATGAACGAGGCGATGTCCGCCCTGAGGGCGGCTACGCTGCGATAGACGCCGCGCCTGATCTTCTTATCGGTGAGGAGCGCGAAGAAGCGCTCGACTTGGTTGAGCCATGACGAACTGGTCGGGGTCAGGTGCACGTGCCAACGCGGCCTTTTGGCGAGCCATCTCCGGATCATTGGGGTCTTGTGCGTGACGTAATTGTCCATGACGAGATGGACGTCGAGTTCGCGCGGTACGGCAGCCTCGATCTCGTCAAGGAACTTGCGGAACTCGGCGGTGCGGTGGCGCCCGTAGCATTTGCCGATGACCCGTCCCGTCGCAATATCGAGGGCGGCGAACAACGATGTGGTGCCATGCCTTTTGTAGTCATGGCTCCTTCGGGCCGCCTGGCCGGGACGCATCGGCAGCAACGGCTGGCTGCGGTCCAGCGCCTGGATTTGGGACTTCTCATCCACACACAGAACGATGGCGTGCTCGGGTGGTGAGACGTAGAGGCCCACGACATCGCGCACTTTGGCCACGAAGTTCGGATCGGTCGAGAGCTTGAACGTCTCCATCCGGTGCGGCTGGAGCCCGAAGGCCCGCCAGATGCGTTGGACCGTCGATACCGATAGGCCGCTGGTCTTGGCCATGTCGCGGGAGCTCCAATGAGTGGCGTTCTCAGGGCAACTCTCCAACGTCCTCACGATCACGGCTTCGATGCGGGCATCGTCAATCGTGCGCGGCGCGCCGGAACGCGGCTCGTCGTGCAGCCCGGCCACACGCTGTGCCATAAAGCGCCGCCGCCACTTGCCTACGGTCTGCCGGTCCAGCCCGAGCTTGACCGCCACTTCCGTGTTCTGACCACCTTCCGCACAGGTCAGCACGATCCGGGCTCTCAGAGCCAGCGCCTGAGCCGTCTTCCGCCGCATCGTCAGCGACGTCAGTTCAGCCCGCTCATCATCACTCAATATCAGGGGGGCAAGTTGCTGGACCGCCATTGGAGACTCCGCCGCTGTTTGCCTCCATCCTTGGCACAGCGACGCGAATCTACTGCGAATCTATGATTGCGAACTTGTGACTCGGGACACTAGCCCCAGCGCGCCTTCGATGGATCACGCGGTATGGGTCCCGGCCTGCGCCGGGACGACGGCGGTGGTTTACTCCCGCACCTTCGCCAATAGCGCCAGTCCCGCGACGAAGAACGCCACCAGCACCGCCATGCCGGCCTTCTGGCTCGCGGTCGCCGCGGTGATCGCGCCGATCAGGAGCGGGCCGATGAACGACGTCACCTTGCCGGTAAGCGCGAACAAGCCAAAATACTGCGCGATGCGATCCTTCGGCGCGAGGCGGATCAGGAGCGAGCGCGAGGCGGCCTGCAGCGGCGCACCGGTGGCGCCGATCAGGCAGCCCAGCACGATGTAGGCGCGCTCGGCGGCGCCCGCGAACAACGGACCGCCAGGCACCGGCGGCACGACCTGGATGAACAGGACGGAATCCTTGTTCACGGTGAGGATCACGACGATCGCAAACAGCAGGATCAGCAAGCTGGCGGTGATCACGCGCTTCGGTCCGAATGCATCATCGAGCTTGCCACCGATCCAGCCGCCGAACGTGCCGGCCACCGCGAGGATGATGCCGAAGGTACCGATCCGGATCGTGTCCCAGCCGAACGTGCCTGCGGCATAGATGCCGCCGAACGCAAACAGCGAGACCAGCCCGTCGGTGTAGATCATGTTCGCCAGCAGGAAGCGCGCCAGTGACTTCTGCTTCGGCAGGCTCGACAACGATTGCCTGAGCTCGCGCAGGCCTTCGCCGAGCGCCGCGCGCATCGGGCGCTTCGTCGGATAGTCCGGCGTGAACAGGAACATCGGCGTCACGAAGATGATGAACCACAACCCGGTCAGCGGACCGGTGATGCGGTCGCCTTCATGCATGGCGGGATCGAGACCGAACAGCGGCGTGAAGCCGAACAGCGTGCGGCCGGTCTCGGCATTGGCGGCAAGAAAGCCGAGCACGAGAACAAGACTCAGGATGCCCCCGACATAGCCGGTGGCCCAGCCGGTGCCTGACAGCCGCCCGATCCGGTCCGGCGGCACCAGGGTCGGCATCATCGCATTGTTGAACACGGTCGCGAACTCGACACCGACGCTCGCAATCGCATAGGCGAGCAGCAGCGCCGGGATGATGTCGGGATTGCCGGGCTTGCCGATCCACATCGCGCTGGCGCCAATCACGAGCAGCGCACCGAAGCCCGCGATCCACGGCTTGCGCCGGCCGCTGGCATCGGCGATTGCCCCCAGCACCGGGGACAGCAGCGCGATCACAAGTCCGGCCGCCGCGGTGGCAAAGCCCCACAGCGCCTGGCCGCTCGCGGCATCAGGCGCGACGAAGCGCGCGAAATAAGGCGCGAACACGAAGGTCGTGATCAGCGTGAAATATGGCTGCGCAGCCCAGTCGAAGAAGATCCAGCTGATGACGGCGGCGCGGCCAGGATAAACCTTGGTGGTGGCCTTCGCGTCACCGGCGCCCGTCTGCATTGTTGCCGTCATCGCGAAAGATATTCCCAACTCGAACCACAGGCAGGCTTTTGCCGCTCCAATCCGCTCCCATATAGCATGGGCCGGTTTGACTGATACGGCGATGAACAGGGCAGGACATTTCGATGGCGCTGACGGCAACGATGTCGCGACGGCTGTTTGCCGCTCTCCTGGTGATTGGTATCGCGACGCCCGCCCTCGGCCAGGTCCAGCGCCGCTTCTATGAACCTTCAGCCGCGGACACGATTCGCAGCATTCACGCCGAAAACGGCATGGTGGTGGCGCAGGAGAAGCTGGCTGCGCAAGTTGGCGCCGACATCCTGCGACAGGGCGGCAACGCGGTCGACGCCGCGGTCGCCACCGGCTTCGCGATGGCGGTGACCTATCCGCGCGCCGGCAATATCGGCGGCGGCGGTTTCATGGTGATCCATCTCGCCGGGCGCAATGAGGATGTCGCGATCGACTATCGCGAGACTGCGCCGCAGGCCGCTACCCGCGACATGTTCCTGAACGCCGACGGCAAGCCCGATCCCGACAAGTCGCGCAACTCCGCGCTCGCGATCGGCGTGCCCGGTACGGTCGCGGGTCTCGCGCTCGCACTGGAGAAATACGGCTCCGGCAAGTTCACGCTGGCGCAGATCCTCAAGCCCGCGATCGATCTCGCGCGTGACGGATTCATCGTCACCGACGACACATCGGACACGCTGAACGACATGTATCGCCGCATGTCGCGCTGGCCGAATTCGGCCAAAACATTCTCGCACGCCGACGGCACGCCGCTGCGCGAGGGCGACCGCCTGATCCAGGGCGATCTCGCCGGCGTATTGACTGATATTGCCGAACAGGGCCCGCGCGGCTTCTACGAAGGTCCGGTTGCCGAGAAGCTTGTCAGCGGCATCAAGAATGCCGGCGGCATCTTTACGCTCGAGGATCTGAAATCCTACCAGCCGGTGATCCGCACGCCGATCCGCGGCAGCTATCGCGGCTACGACATCGTCTCGATGCCGCAGCCCTCCTCCGGCGGCGTCGTGCTGCTGGAGATCCTCAACATCCTCGAAGGCTTTCCGATGTCCGACATGAAGCAGGGCTCGGCCGCCTCGCTGCATGTGATGATCGAGGCGATGAAGCGGGCCTATGCCGATCGCGCGCGCTATCTCGGCGATCCCGCCTTCGTTGACGCGCCGACGCAATTGCTGATCGACAAGGACTATGCCGCCAAACAGCGCGCCACCATCGATCTTGCCCGCGCCACGCCCTGGACCGATGTGCGCAACGCCAAGCAGCCGCACGAAGGCGACAACACCACGCATTACTCTGTCGTCGATGCCGGCGGCAACGCCGTCAGCAACACCTATACGCTGAACTTCCCGTACGGCGTCGGCCTCGTCGCCGACGGCACCGGCGTGCTGCTCAACAACGAGCTCGACGATTTCACCGCAGCGCCCGGCGCCTCCAACGCCTTCGGCCTGGTCGGCTTCGAGGCCAATCTGCCGGGACCCGGCAAGCGTCCGCTGTCGTCGATGTCGCCGACCATCGTGCTGAAGGACGGCAAGCCGGTGCTGGTGACGGGCTCGCCCGGCGGCAGCCGCATCATCTCCGCCGTGACGCAGATCATCGTCGACGTGATCGACTACAAGATGGACATCGCGGCCGCGGTCGCCGCGCCCCGCATGCACCATCAATGGCTGCCCGACGAGGTTCGGATCGAGCGCGGCTTTCCCGACGGGGTGCTGACCGAGCTGAAGGCCAAGGGCCACAAGTTGGTCGAGCCGCTCGGCTACTCCTCCGCGAACTCGATCCTCGTCACGACCAACGGTCTGCTCGGCGCGCCGGATCCGCGCACGCGCGGCTCGGAGGCCGCGGGGTACTAAAGGATGATCCGCACCTAAGGCGTGCAAACGCGGCTTTGCCCCGCCTGCAACATCGCGATAGATTGGCGGTCCGCGCACCTCCGGCCGCGGATCGCAAACAGCCGGTGAAAGATTTCTCCGGGGAACGCGCATGAGCACGGCCGAATCCAAGTCAATGGAAGTCGCAGAGATCGAGGACACCAGCCTCCTCGCCTTCTATCGCGACATGAACCTGCAGGAGCGGCGCACGTTCTGGGCCTGCGCGTCGGGCTGGACGCTCGACGGCATGGATTTCATGATCTATCCGCTGGTGATCGGCACCATCATCACGCTCTGGAAAGTTGACCCCGGCACCGCCGGCCTCGCGGGCACCGTGACGCTGCTGGCCTCGGCCGTCGGCGGCTGGCTCGGCGGCTATCTGTCCGACCGGATCGGCCGGGTGAAGACACTGCAGCTCACCATCGTCTGGTTCTCGTTCTTTTCGCTGGTCTGCGCATTGGTGCAGAATTTCGATCAGCTCCTGATCGCCCGCGCGCTGCTCGGGCTCGGTTTCGGCGGCGAATGGGCCGCCGGCGCGGTGCTGATCGGCGAGGCGATCCGGCCGCAGTATCGCGGACGTGCGGTCGGCTCGGTGCAGTCGGGCTGGGCGGTCGGCTGGGGCCTCGCGGTGCTGGCGCAGGCGATCCTGTTCTCGGTGCTGCCGGCGGAGAACGCCTGGCGCTGGATGTTCGTGATCGGCGCACTGCCGGCGCTGCTCGTGTTCTACCTGCGCCGCTACGTCACCGAGCCGGAAATCTCCGCCGCGACCATGGCGCAGGCGCAGGCCTCTGGCAGCGGCCCCGCCGCGTTGTGGGAGATCTTCCACGGACCGATCCTGAAGACCACGCTGCTGGCCTCCCTGGTCGGCACCGGCATGCAGGGCGGCTATTACGCCATCACCTTCTGGGTACCGCGCTTCCTCACCACCGAGCGCAAGCTCTCGGTGGTCGGCTCGACCGGCTATCTCGCGACGCTGATCATCGGCTCCTTCATCGGGTATCTCGTCGGCGCCTGGCTCGCCGACCGGATTGGCCGGCGCAACCTGTTCCTGATCTTCTCGATCGGCGCGATCGCAGTGGTGCTGCTCTACACCCAGCTGCCGCTGTCCAACGAGGTGCTGTGGGTGCTGGGCTTCCCGCTCGGCTTCTTTGCCTCGGGCTATTTCTCCGGCATGGGCGCGTTCCTGACCGAACTGTATCCGACCCGGCTGCGTGGCTCCGGCCAGGGCTTCTGCTACAATTTCGGCCGCGGCATCGGCGCGCTGTTCCCGTTCCTGGTCGGCGCGCTGTCGACCACGACCACGCTCGCCAACGCGATCGCGATCTTCGCGGTGGCGGCCTACGGCGTGTTCTTCATTGCCGCCTACGCGCTGCCGGAAACCCGCGGCCGCGTGCTGCATGCGGATGGGTAGGCGGAAAGATACTCCTCACCCCAACCTCGAGAGCGAGCTTCGCTCGCCTCGGGCTCCCCCAAGGGGAGAGGGAGCCTGACAATGGTGCGTCCCTAACTGGAGGCCATTCTCATGACGTCGCTCAAAGGCAAGACGCTGTTCATCTCGGGCGCGAGCCGCGGCATCGGGCTGGCGATCGCGCTGCGCGCCGCGCGTGACGGCGCCAATGTCGCGATCGCGGCGAAGACCGCCGAGCCGCATCCGAAGCTGAAGGGCACGATCTACACCGCCGCCGACGAGGTCCGCGCCGCCGGCGGCAAGGCGCTGCCGGTGCTCTGCGACATCAGGGACGAGGCGCAGGTGATGGCGGCGATCGAGCAGACCGTCGCCGAGTTCGGCGGCATCGACGTCTGCGTCAACAATGCCAGCGCCATCAGCCTGACCAATTCGCAGGCGACCGACATGAAGCGGTTCGACCTGATGATGGGGATTAACACCCGCGGCACCTTCATGGTGTCGAAATACTGCATCCCGCACCTGAAGAAGGCGGAGAATCCGCACATCCTGATGCTGTCGCCGCCGCTCGACATGAAGACGAAATGGTTCGAGCACTCGACCGCCTACACGATGGCGAAGTTCGGCATGAGCATGTGCGTGCTCGGGCTCGCGGGCGAATTGAAATCGGCCGGCATTGCCGTCAACGCGCTGTGGCCGCGCACCACGATCGCGACCGCCGCGGTCGGCAATCTGCTCGGCGGCGACGCCATGATGCGCGCGAGCCGCACGCCCGAGATCATGGGCGATGCGGCCTACGCGATCATCACCCGGCCGTCGCGCGAATTCACCGGGCATTTCTGCATCGACGACAAGGTGCTCTATGCCAATGGCGTCCGCGACTTCGAGCGCTACCGCGTCGATCCCTCGGTGCCGCTGATGTCGGACTTCTTCGTGCCCGACGACGACGTGCCGCCGCCCGGCGTCACCGTGCAGCCGCTGCCGTCACACTAGGCTACACCGCGAACGCATTCAGCTCCGCGCGCCAATGCTGCACGCGCTCCTTCAGCAGCGTGTCGCGCACATAGGCGAGCTCCTCGTCCTCGATCCGCTCCAGCGTTTCGAGCGAGAGATTGTCCGCGCCATGCCCCGACCAGGCGCGCTGCAGCTCGGCGTTGCGATGACTGCCCATCCGCAGCGTGAACCAGATGCGGTTCTCGATCTTGTCGAGGTCGAGCGCCTGCCCGACCCAAACCTCACCGGTCGCGCGGCAGCGGATCGCGAATACGCCGGCAACGCTCGCGCGCTTCTTGTAGTCGGCGATGGCTTGCTTGCGGTCCTCGGTCTTCATGGTGACTCCTGTCGTTCTGTCGGGCTATTTATATCCGGGTATTATTGACAAAGCAATTATGCCCGGGTAAAAAGTGCCATCAACCTTCGATGGGACACCGACATGGACACCGCCGCCTGCTATCTCGAGCCGACCTGGAACGCCGGGCGCGACTTTGCCCAGCGCGAGATCGCGGGCGAGCTGGTGATGCTCAATTTGCTGCGCTTCCGCGCGATCGCCGACTATTCGCAAAGCCCGGAGCTCGCCCCGCCGCGGCCGATCGCGGGAGCTGCGGCCTACGACCGCTATGTCGCGCACACGCTCCCGCATCTGCGCAAGAGCGGCGGCGACATCCTGTTCAGGGGTGAAGGCCGCCCGTTCCTGATCGGGCCCGAGGGCGAGCGCTGGGACCGCGCGATGCTGATCCGGCAGAAGAGCCGTGGCGCGTTCCTCGCCTTCGCGGTGGCGGAGGCCTACCTCGCCGGCATCGGACACCGCACCGCGGCGCTGGCGGATTCGCGGCTGCTGCCGCGGGTCGAGCTGCCGCGATGACCGCGAATTTACCGGCCGACCTGGTACGGCCCGCCCTTCTCCAGCGCCCGCGCATAGGCCGGGCGGGCGTGAATACGCTCCAGGAACGCGACACACTTGGGATGGCCGTCCTCGAGCCCGCCGCGCGCCGCGGCGGCCTCGAGCGGAAAGCTCATCTGGATGTCGCCGCCGGAAAACTCGCTGCCGGCGAACCATTCGCTCTTGCCGAGCTCGCCTTCCCAATAGGCCATGTGCTGCTTGAGCTGCGGATTGACCAGCGTGGACAGCGCCGTGTTGGATACCTTGCGCACCAAGGGCCGCAGCAGCGCCGGCGCGCGCTTCGGCATCAGCGTGAACAGGAGCTTCAGCAGCAGCGGCGTCATCGCCGAACCCTCGGCGTAGTGCAGCCAATAGGTGTAGCGCAGCCGCTCCGGCGTATCGGCCGGCGGGATCAGGCGCCCGTTGCCGTAGGTCGCGATGATGTATTCGAGGATCGCGCCGGATTCCGCGATCGTGTGGCCGTTGTCGGTGACGACGGGCGACTTGCCGAGCGGATGGATCGCGCGCAGCTCCTTCGGCGCCCGCATGTCGGGCTGCCGCTGGTAGCGCACGATCTCGTAGGGCACGCCCAATTCCTCGAGCAGCCACAGCACGCGCTGCGAGCGGGAATTGTTGAGGTGATGAACCGTCAGCATGGCATCCTCTGAAAGATCAGCGCAATCGGGCGGCGTTTGGTGCCAGCGGGAAACCAGAAAGTCGAGATCCACGCGCCGCGATTGCCAAGAATTACCCGGGCAGTATGTCGCGCAATCTGAGAGGTCTACCATGAATCCTGCCTATGTCGCCTTCGAAGGCGAGCACCGCATCGGGGCCGGCGACCTCCCGGAGGTTGCGCGCGCCGCCAAGCAACACCTCGACCAACGCAAGGACGCCGCGATCCTGGTGTTCAACGGCCGCACCTCGGCGCTGGTCGATATCGATTTCCGCGGCTCGGTCGACGACGTGCTGGCGCGGCTGCCGCAGCCCGCACCTGCGCGCGACGAGGAGCCGACGCCGACCGCGCCGCGCGGCCCGGGACGTCCGAAGCTTGGCGTCGTCGCGCGCGAGATCACGCTGTTGCCACGGCATTGGGATTGGCTCGCGCAGCAGAAGGGCGGTGCATCGGTTGCGATCCGCAAGCTGGTCGACGAGGCGCGCCGCGCGAGCGGCGACAAGGATCGCACGCGCAGCGCGCAGGACGCCGCCTATCGCTTCATGACTGTCATGGCCGGCAACCGGCCGAACTATGAAGATGCGATCCGCGCGCTGTTCGCCCACGACCGGCGCCGCTTTGCGACGCTGATCGCGGACTGGCCGGCCGACATCCGCGATCACGCGATCCGGCTCGCCTATAGCGATCAAGCGGACTGACTGGTTTCGAGTGACATGGATGGCGGCCCGGCCTGCCGGCGATTCGGTTCTGATCGAACTGAACCGCAGCCCCTCGTCCGCCGCCGTCCCTGACGTCGCAATTTTTGGAAGTTGAACGTGTCCAACCCTCGCTCCCTGCGCAAAGCCTTCCTCGCCTTCCTCGCGCCGATGCTGCTCAGCAACGTGCTGCAGTCGCTGTTCGGCACCATCAACGGCGTCTATCTCGGCCAGATGATCGGCGTCGACGCGCTCGCCGCCGTCTCGGTGTTCTTTCCGGTGATGTTCTTCTTCATTTCCTTCGTGATCGGCCTGAGCGCCGGCGCCTCGGTCATGATCGGCCAGGCCTGGGGCGCCGGCGAGCCCGACCGGGTGAAAGCGGTCGCCGGCACGACCATGACCGTGACGCTGCTGCTCGCGCTGGCGATCGCGATATCAGGCGGCCTGTTCGCCCGCCCGCTCTTGATCGCGCTCGCGACGCCATCCGACGTCCTCGACGCTGCCGTGGCTTATGCGCGGATCATGATGATCACGATGCCCATAACCTTCGCATTCCTGCTGCTGACGGCGATGATGCGCGGCGTCGGCGACACCGTGACGCCGCTGGTCGCGCTGACGGTCTCGACCGCCATCGGCCTGGTGGTGACGCCGGCGCTGATCCGCGGCTGGCTCGGCCTGCCGATGCTCGGCGTCGCCAGCGCTGCGGTCGCCTCCGCGGTCTCGGGCGTGGTCACGCTGCTGTGGCTGCATGTCCATATGCTGCGGCACCGCCATGCGCTGGCCTTCGACGCCGCGTTCCTGCGCGCGATGCGGCCGAACGGCGCCCTGCTGCGCATCGTGCTGCGGCTCGGCATTCCGACCGCGATCGGCATGGTGGTGGTCTCGCTCGCCGAACTGGTGCTGCTCGGCCTCGTCAACGGCTTCGGCTCGGACGCCACCGCGGCCTATGGCGCGGTTAACCAGGTGATCGGCTATGTGCAGTTTCCGGCGATCTCGATCGCGATATCGGTGTCGATCTTCGGCGCGCAGGCGATCGGCCGCGGCGATTCCGCCCGGGTCGGCGCCATCGTCCGGACCGGGATCGAGATGAATCTCGCGCTGACCGGCGGGCTGGTCGTGCTCGGCTATCTCTTCGCGCGGCCGCTGATGGGCTTCTTCATCGTCGACAATGCCGTGCTCAGGCTGGCGCAGCAGCTGTTGTACATCGTGCTGTGGAGCATGGTGCTGTTCGGTATGGCGACGGTGTTCTCGGGCGCGATGCGCGCCGGCGGCACGGTGTGGATGCCGCTGTTGCTCTCGACGCTGGCGATCGCGGTGGTCGAGGTGCCGGTCGCGATCCTGCTCAGCCGCTCCATCGGAGTCAGCGGCATCTGGATCGCCTATCCCGTCACCTTCGCAACCATGTTCGTGCTGCAGATGGCCTATTACGCCCTGGTATGGCGCAAGCAGACCATCAAGCGGCTGATTTGACATCGCGCGCCGCGGCTCACATGATGACTATCATATTCTACAGATGGCGCCTGCGACAGCCGGTCCATGCTAAATAAGCCCAAACTAGACAGGCCGAGGGAGAGACCGCCGTGAGCCAAAATCCGCAATTCCTGTTCGATTTCGGCAGCCCCAACGCTTTCCTCAGCCATGAAGCAATCCCGGCAATCGAAAAGCGCACCGGCGTCAAGTTCGAATATGTCCCGATCCTGCTCGGCGGCATCTTCAAGGCCACCAACAACAAGTCGCCGGCCGAGACGCTGGCGGGCGTCAGGAACAAGCCGGAGTTTCAGAAGATCGAGACCGAACGCTTTCTCAAGCGCTTCAACGTCAAGCCCTACACCTGGAACCCGTTTTTCCCGGTCAATACGCTGAACCTGATGCGCGCGGCGGTCGCCGCCCAGTTTGAGGGCGTGTTCGAGAAGTATATCGAGGCCGCCTTCCACCACATGTGGGTCGAGCCCAAGAAGATGGACGATCCTGAGGTCGCCGGTAAAGCCATCGCCTCCTCCGGCCTTGACGCCGCGAAACTGTTCGCCCGCGCACAGGACGCGGATGTGAAGGCCAAGCTGATCGAATATACCTCATCCGCCGTCGAGCGCGGCGCGTTCGGCTCGCCGACCTTTTTCGTCGGCAACGAGATCTTCTTCGGCAAGGAGCAGCTGCGCGAAGTCGAGGAAATGGTATCGGGAAAGTGAGATGAGCGAATGGCCAATAGCGAGTAGCGAATAGTCGAACAGTATCCTTATCTATTCGCTACTCCCTATTCGCTCGCCTCCTCGGGCAACAACAAAGAAGGACAAATTCCCATGCGCGTTCTCGTGGTCGGCGCCGGTGCGATCGGCGGTTATTTCGGTGGCCGGATGCTTCAGGCCGGCCGCGACGTCACTTTCCTGGTGCGCCCTCGCCGCGCTTCCGAGCTCGCCTCCGCCGGGCTCGTGATCAAGAGCCCGAACGGCGATGTCACGCTGAACAACCCGCCGACCGTGCAGGCCGACAAGCTGTCGGACAAGTTCGACGTCGTGCTGTTGAGCTGCAAGGCGTTCGATCTCGAGGATGCGATCAAGTCCTTTGCGCCCGCCGTCGGCGACAAGACCGCGATCATCCCGCTGCTCAACGGCATGCTGCATCTCGATACGCTCGACAAGACGTTCGGAGCTCAGCATGTGCTCGGCGGCCTGTGCGCGATCGCGGCGACGCTGAACGAGAAGCGCGAGGTGGTGCAGCTGCAGCCGATGCAGTCGCTCGGCTTCGGCGAGCGCGCCGGCGGCCTGTCTGACCGGGTGCGCGCGATCGCTGAAACTTTCTCGGCGATCAACGGCGCCAACGCCAGCGAGCATGTGATGCAGGACATGTGGGAGAAGTGGGTGTTCCTGGCCTCGCTCGCCGCCTCCACCAGCCTGATGCGGACCTCGGTCGGCAACATCCTGGCCGCGCCCGGCGGCAAGGATTTCCTGCTCGGCATCCTCGACGAATGCAGCGCGATCGCCGCCGACGCCGGCCATGGCCCGGGCGGACCGTTCTTCCAGCGCACCCGCGGGCTCCTGACCACCGAGGGCTCGCCGATGACCGCATCGATGTTCCGCGACATCAAGGCGGGGCTGCCGGTCGAGGCCGATCACGTGATCGGCGACCTGATCGTGCGCGCCGACGCCGCCAAGATCCCGGTGCCGAAGCTGCGCACGGCCTACACGCATCTCAAGGCGTATGAGAAGCAGCGGGCTGGGTGATCTTGTAGCCCGGATGGAGCGGAACGAAATCCGGGAATCATCTCGCGGCAGATAGAGCGCCCCGGATTGCGCTGCGCTCCATCCGGGCTACGCACATTTTTCGTACCTACAAATGCGCCAGATAATGCGCGAGCGCGGTGATCTCTTCGTCGCTCAGCGGATAGGCAACATCGGCCATCGCGGCCTGGGCGCCGCCGGAGCGCTGGCCCGACTTGTAATCGTGCAGCGCCTTGACGAGATATTCCTCGCGCTGGCCGGCGATGCGGGCCACCGCCTTGGTACCGGCAAACGTATCGCCATGGCATGAGGCGCAGCGGCGGCCGGCGGCGGCCTGCTTGCCCTTTTCGGACAAGTCCGGATTGTCGTCCTTGCCGCCCTTGAACGGCGTCAGCGACGCGAAATAGGCACCGAGATTGCGGATGTCGTCGTTGTTGAGCTGCTCGACGATCGGCTGCATCTGCTCGTTCTTGCGCGCGCCGGCGCGGAAGAACACCAGCTGCCATTGAACGTACTGGTCGAGCTGGCCGGCGAGCGAGGGAATGTTCTCGGTCTGCGAGATGCCGTTGTCGCCGTGGCAAGCGGCGCAGATTTCGGCCTTCGCCTTGCCGGCGGCGACATCGGCGGCATTGGCGGACGACGCAACTGCGATCACCGCCGCGAACAGGATTGCAAAGGACGCAACACGCATTGCCAGTTTTCTCCACGGGTCATTGCCGGGCCTGGCCCGGTAATCCATCTGGCTTGCAGAAGGGTTTTTGTTTGGATGGATGCCCGGATCAAGTCCGGGCATGACGAGTCTGTTCCGTCGTTGGGCTTGCCGAACCACGTAAACGGGGCTGCGGCTGCCTGATCGGCCACCGCAGCCCCGCATTGTTTCAACCGTTACTTCTTGCTGTAGCTGATGCGATAGATCGCACCGGCCCAGTCGTCGGCGACGAGAATCGAGCCATCCTTGTCGAGCAGGATGTCGGCGGGACGGCCGAGATAGCCCTGGTCACCCTCGATCCAGCCGTCGGCGAAGATCTCCTGCTTGGCGTTCTTGCCGTCAGGGCTCGCGGTGATCTTCACGATGCGGCCGCCCTGGTACTTATGCCGGTTCCAGGAGCCGTGCTCGGCGATCAGGATGCTGTTCTTGTACTCGGCCGGGAATTGGCTGCCGGTATAGAACTTCATGCCGAGCGGCGCGACGTGCGCACCGAGATTGTACACCGGCGGGGTGAACTCCGAGCACTTGTGACCCATCGCGAACTTGGTGTCCGGCAGGTTGCCCTGGTGGCAATAGGGATAGCCGAAGTGCTCGCCGATCTTCGAGATCATGTTGAGCTTGTCGCTCGGCAGATCGTCGCTGATCCAGTCGCGGGCATTCTCGGTGAACCAGTACTTGCCGGTGCGTGGATCGACGTCGCCGCCGACCGAGTTGCGCACGCCGAGCGCCCAGATTTCCGCGTTGCCGGTCTTCGGATCGACGCGGCGGATCTGCGACACCGAGGTCGGCGGAATGCCGATGTTGAAGGGCGGTCCGAACGGAATGTAGAACCAGCCTTCCTTGTCGACGGCGATGTATTTCCAGCCATGCGCCGCGTAGGACGGCATGTCGTCATACACCACCTTGCCGCTGCCGAGATTGTCGAGATTGGCTTCGGCGTTGTCGTACTTGATCAGCTTGTCGACCGCGATGACGTAGAGCGCGCCGTCGCGGAAGGCGAGGCCGGTCGGCATGTTGAGGCCCTTGAGAATGGTCTTGACCTCTTTCTTGCCGTTGTTGTCCTTGATCGCATAGACGTTGCCGAGCCCGAACGAGCCGACGAACAGCGTGCCCTTGTCACCCCAGGCCATCTGCCGCGCGGCGAGCACGTTCGAGGCATAGACCTCGATCTTGAAGCCCGGCGGCAGCTTGATCTTCTTCATCATCGTCGCGAGCTCGGAATCCGACGCACCGGTCGGCGGACCGGACGGCGGGGCAAGGCCCTTCTGCGCTTCGGTCTCGTCGCCGAGGAACCAGTCGTCCGGCGGATGGGTCCAGAATTCCTTGGTGCCCGATTCGTACTTCTTCAGCGCACGATTCTTGTCTGTCTGTTGCTGCGCACTGGCGAAGGTCGTCCCCGCCAGCAGCACGATCGCCGCGAACGCAAGTATTGATCGATTGAAAGCGGATTTCATCGCGTCACTCCCCTACGCAAGCCGTTGCAGCTTGCCTGTTATTGATTTTGAACGCCCTGAGAGATGATGGTGGCGGTCTGTGAGGTAGGTCAGACGGCAAAATGGTAGCACATCCATCGACGCTGAAAAGCGCGTCCGCCGGTGTGCGCTGCGTCAAAACTAGTTGAGACGATATTTGAGACGAAATTTTCCTGAGCAGCCTGCCTGATAACAAGGCATTCTGCACCGCAGCGTGATATTCGAATGAAGCTAACGCTCGTGATCGCCTCTATCGCGACGACAGGCGCGCCAGACCGAGCGCTTGCGCCTTGGCCTTCGACAGCGGCCTGAACAACACGCTGCGCCGCTGCCCGCTCGTGATCGCCGCGATCTTGAAGCCGTCATCGGCGACGATGATGTCGCCGGTGCGAAGCGTCATGTCGTCCTCGATCGCAATCGGCGAAAGGCCGGTGGACGCGCCGGCGCTGCACGAGCATTGCGGCACCATCTCGCGCTGGAAGCGGAATGCATTGGCGAGCGCCTTGTAGGTCTCGCCGGCTTCGGTTCTGGCGCTGTCGATATCGGAGCTGGAGTACAGATTCACCTCGGCGGCGGGACAGGCCGCCTCGCATGCCTTGACGTCCGCCGTCTCGCTGACGCGCGGCAACGGAAAGAAGCGGCCGTCGCAGGTCCTGACGCAGAAGTTTTGCTGGCCGCCCCGGTGCGACCGCGTCGTGATGTAGACCCGCGCTCGCGGCCGTTCGGCCGGCTCGAAGTCAGGCGCCGGCCCAAAGCCAGGCATGGGAGAGAAGCTGGGCGCCGGGGCATACGCCGAGTCGCTCGGCAATTGCTGCGCTGATGCGCCCGAACATGTCCAGACGCCGACCAGCACGACCAGCGCAGCGACGTTTGCGCGAGCCAAGCGGCGACTTAACCCGGAGCCGGCTTCCAACAGATCGACATCGTTCACGCGCTTGCCGCGCCGGCAAAACCGGCGGCAACCATTCCAGCGCCAACACAACCACAGATTTCTATCAGTTTTGAGAATGCAACGTTTGCCGGTTAACAAAGGCCGGAAACCGCCACGGCGGGCCGCGGCATCTTGACCTCGCAATCGCGCCGTGGAGACGCGACCTCGGGCCGGACAGCAAAAAGCCCGCGCCAATAGCGGGCCTTCATCAGACTGTCAGCTCGGTCAGCGAGAAGTTTTGGAGCGGGCGAAGGGGCTCGAACCCTCGACCCCGACCTTGGCAAGGTCGTGCTCTACCACTGAGCTACACCCGCATCCGAAATGGCGGCGATCGCTCGCCGGCAACGGCAGACCTATGCCAAAAGCTGTCTGTGAATGCAACACAAGAGCGCGGTCCGAACCTCACGAAATCGCACGGTTTCTCTAAAAATTGACCCCGAATCGGCCGAAACCGGCTGCGCCGCCGATTTCTTTTTAGATTTCCGCCGGAACCGGCCTCAGGGCAATCTCGTCCCGGAGCGATTCGAGCCAGGTCTCGAACCAGCCGGTCAGCGTCCGCGTCAGCTCGACGCGGCGGGTCGGGTCGCAATCGAACACGGCCCACCATTCGATAAAGGCCCGGTCGCCGTCGATCACCGGGGTTACCCGCAGGATCGCACTGAAATCCGTCACCGGCAGGGTCGGGGTGTCGACGAATTCGTAGGTCTGGAAGCGCTCGACGTCGGACTGCGCGAGCAGCCGCTGCCGGATCCGCCGCCCCCGGTACAGCACATTGCGCACGGCCCCGACGGTATCGCCGGATTTGCCGTCCTCGATCTGGCTCGCCCCCGCGCCCTGGACCCAGACCGGGTAATTGTTGAAATCGCGGATGATTTTCCAGACCTCGCCGGCCGGCTGCTCGAACACCGTGCTGTAATAGGCCTTTGCCACGGGCGCTCCCCTGATGTCATGACGGATCGCCATCATCGGCCGTTCCGCGGCACCCAGCCCACCCGATCTCCGATGGAACGGGACAGGCGGCCAAGCGATTGAATTTTGCTGGCTGACTGCCATTTACGGAGCATGATCCCGGAAACCGGTTCCCACTTTTCCGGGATCATGCTCTAGCTGACAGAACGGCTGAACGTGCCGTTCCGGGCGTGCTAGAACGCCCACCGGATTTCCGACCTCAGAAGCAGGCGAGGACAACGTGACGATAATGGAGCAGGGCGGCCCCACGCCCGAGGCAGCGCCCGATCTGATCAAGGAGACGACGACCCAGACCTTCGTCAAGGACGTCATCGAGGAATCGCGCCGTCAGCCGGTCATGATCGACTTCTGGGCGCCGTGGTGCGGTCCCTGCCGCCAGCTCACGCCGATCCTGGAAAAGGCGGTTCGTAACGCCAAGGGCCGGGTCAAGCTGGTCAAGATGAACATCGACGAGCATCCGCAGATCCCAGGCCAGATGGGCGTCCAGTCGATCCCGGCCGTGATCGCCTTCGTGGGCGGCCAACCCGCCGACGGCTTCATGGGCGCGGTGCCCGAGAGCCAGGTCAACGCCTTCATCGAGAAGATCACCAAGGGCGTGCCGGCCGCCGGCGAGCCCAATCTCACCGAGATCCTGGCCGAGGCCGACGCCGTGCTTGCCGAGGGCGACGCCGCCCAGGCCGCGCAGATCTATGCCGAGGTGCTGGCGCACGACGCCACCAACATCGCGGCGCTCGCCGGCCTCGCCAAGTGCTACGTCACGTCGGGTGCGATGGAGCAGGCCAAGCAGACGCTGGCGATGGTTCCGGAATCCAAGCGCAACGACGCCGCGGTGAAGGCGGTGCAGGCGGCGATCGATCTCGCCGAACAGGCGGAAGCGGTCGGCCCGGTCGCGGAGCTGGAACAGAAAGTCGCCGCAAACCCGCTCGATCATCAGGCCCGATTCGATCTCGCCACCGCGCTCAATGCGATGGGCAAGCGCACGGAAGCGACCGAGCAATTGCTCGCCATCGTCAGGCGTGACCGCAAGTGGAACGACGACGGCGCGCGCAAGCAGCTGGTGCAGTTCTTCGAGGCGTGGGGCGGCACCGATGAGGCAACCGTCGAGGGGCGCAAGCGGTTGTCGACCATCCTGTTCTCGTAAAGCACGCCCGTCACAGCAGCGGGACCGCAGATGCCGATCAATGCCGAATATCGCGGGCCCGGCGAGCTCCCGGAGGTGATCCCGGTGTTCCCGCTGCCCGGCGCGTTGCTGCTGCCGCGCGGCCAGATGCCGCTCAACATCTTCGAGCCGCGATATCTCGCGATGATCGACGACGCGCTGCGCGACGGCCATCGCCTGATCGGCATGATCCAGCCCGACGTGGCGCATTCGCAGAAAGAGGCGAAGCCGGTCCTGTTCCGGATCGGCTGCGTCGGCCGCATCACCCAGCTCGCCGAATCCGGCGACGGCCGCTACATCCTCGAACTGACCGGCGTCGCGCGCTTCAAGGTGGTCGAGGAGCTGACCGTGCAGACGCCGTACCGGCAGTGCAAGGTCGACTTCTTCTCCTTCGTCGGCGATTTCACGGCGCGCAAGGGTGAGGAGGCCGTCGACCGCAAGGCGCTGCTCGAAGTGCTGGCCGATTTCCTGGAAGCCAACAATCTGAAGGTCGACTGGGAAGGTATCGAGTCCGCGCCCAACGAGGCGCTGGTCAATGCGCTGGCGATGATGTCGCCCTATGGTCCCGCCGAGAAGCAGGCGATGCTCGAGGCGCCGGACCTGAAGACCCGCGCCGAGATCCTGATCGCGGTCACCGAGATGGACCTCGCCAAGAAGCGCACCTCGGGCGACCCGCCGGTGCAGTAGCTACCGACCGGGATCAGACGTTTGTTGTTTGGATCGGCTCGGCCCGCGATCGTCCACCTCTCCCCGTCGGGGAGAGGTAAACTTCCGTTGCGGCTTCAGCTTAAGAACGATTGCGCAGCTGCTTGCGGCCGGTGAACATCGCGCGCACCAGGTTCTGACGCTGCAGCAAACCGACCACGACGACGCCGAGCACATGCAGCCCGACCAGCACCATGACCGCATCCGAGGCATAGGCGTGGGTGTCCTCGACCCACCAGACTCCGAAGAAGGTCACGGTGACCTCCATCACGCCCGTGATTGTCGAGATCGCAAGCAGGAACAGCAGCGCCACCAGCATCACGGTGCCCGCCGGATTGAGTCCGATGTAGCGCCCGGTGATGCCGCGCCGGAGATTCCAGATGTAGCGCGGCGCGGCGCGCAGGCGGACGCCGAGCCTGCCGAAACGCGCGTAGCGCGTGCCGGCAAAGCCCCAGATCAGCCGGAACGCCAGCAGGGCGATCACCGAATAACCCGCCAGCCGGTGCAGCCGGTCATAGGTGCTGGGCGTCACCCAAGCGACCAGGACGAGGATGGCGAGCGCCCAGTGCCACAGCCGTAGCGGCAGGTCCCAGACCTGCAGGCTGGTCGCGCCGCGGGCGCCCCGCGCCGCCTCCGTCATCGCGCCTGCTTCACTTCGCGATCGTGTGCTTCAGGCTGAGGTCTTCCGGGCTGTAGAATAGCTCGTAGAGCTTGCCTTCCTTGACGCCGTACACCTCGTAGCAGGAGCCCTCGATTTTCGACCGGCGCACCTCGTAGCCGAGCGCCTTGGCCTTGGCTTCGGCCTCGCTTGCCGGCTTCCACGACGCCTTGTCGAGCTTGGTGCAATTCTTGTAGCCGTCGGCGAGCGCCGCCGATCCGGTCAGCCCAAGAACGCTCCCAAGGACGCATGCTGCAAGCGCAGCGCTCAAAGTCACTCTCACGCGCATATCCCCTCCGTTGACAATCTTACCCACAACGCCTTCGCGCAGGGCACATGCGTGACGAATGCTGACGCGATTGCCAAGTCAAGGAAGCGCCGCGACGGCTGGCTTTAGAGGAATTCTAACGGTCGCCAAAACACCTTTGCGCTCCACGCGCAGATCGGTTTTGACCGCGTGCTGCGGCCTTAAGCCTCATGCGTATCGGGCCGCCCGGCGCAGCCCATCGATCAGGACGCGGCACCCGCCATTGCAAGACGGACCGTAGGCCGTTCGGCCGCTGCCGGGGTTCGCCCGCCGATCATCTGTGCGACCTTCTCGCTCTGCACCGGCGGGCTGAAGTGGAAGCCCTGCACTTCCACGCAGGCATCGGCGCGGAGGATGTCGAGCTGCTCCCTGGTTTCGACGCCTTCGGCCGTCGTGGTCTTGCCGAGGCTGACGGCAAAGCGCACGATCGCGCGCGCGATCCGGCGCGACTCGTCGGTCGCGCCCGAGAGCTCGGACACGAAGCTGCGGTCGATCTTGACCTTGTCGAACGGAAACTTCTGCAGAAAGCTCAGCGACGAGTAGCCGGTGCCGAAGTCGTCGAGCGCGATCCGCACCCCGAGATCGTGCAGTTGGCTAAGCGCGGTAAACACCGCTTCGCTGTCCTGAATGATGGCCGTTTCGGTGACCTCGAGCTCGAGGCGCTTCGGCGAAATTCCGGCACTCGCCAGCGCGTGCACGATCACCGGGACCAACTCCGGACTCCTGAACTGCACAGGCGACAGGTTGATCGCGATCTTGAGGTCGTCGGGCCATTTGGCGGCCTCCGCGCACGCGGTGCGCAGCACCCATTCCCCGAGCGGCACGATCAGGCCGGTCTCTTCCGCCAGCGAAATGAACTGCGCCGGAGATACCATGCCGCGTTGCGGATGGTGCCAGCGGAGCAGCGCCTCGAAGCCGCAGGTCTCCCCGCTCGCGACGTGGATGAACGGCTGATAGTGCAGCTCGAACTCGCCATTGGCGAGCGCACTGCGCATGTCGCGCTCGAGGCTGCGGCGGGCCTGCAGCAGCCGATCGAGCTCCGGCTCGAAGAAGCGGAACGAGCCGCGCCCGCCGCTCTTGGCCGAGTAAAGCGCGAGATCGGCGCTGCGCAGCACCTCGTCCGAATCGGTGCCGTCGCGCGGAGCGATCGCAATGCCGATGCTGGTCGTGGTGGTCACCCGATGATCGCCGAGATCGATCGGCTCGCTGAGCGCCTTCCTGATCTTCTCGGCGAGCAGGCCCGCTTCCGTGACCGGATCGCTGACATGGTCGATCACCGCGAACTCGTCGCCGCCGAGCCGCGCAACCAGCGTCGTATCGCTGACGGATCTGCGCAAGCGCGCGGCCACCGACTTCAGCAGCGCATCGCCCGCCGGATGCCCGAGCGTGTCGTTGACGTCCTTGAAGCGGTCGAGATCGAGCATCAGCACCGCAAGACTCGGTCCGCCGCACCGGGCACCGGACAGCGCGCGCTCCATCCATTCCTTGAGCAGCACGCGATTCGGCAGATCGGTCAGCGCGTCATGCTGCGCCATATAGGTGATCTTGGCCTCGGAGCGCCGCTGCTCGGTGACGTCGCGATGCGTCGCCACCCAGCCGCCGCCGGGCATCGGCTGCCGCGTCACGCAGATCAGCCGGCCGTCGGCGAGCTCGTCGACCCGGCTGTTGATCTCGCCGGCCGGGAGCGCGTTCAGTGTCGCGAGCACCTGCGTCGCGGCGCTGTCGCTGGTCTCGCCCTTGAGAATGCCGTTGGCGATGCGATGCCTGATGATCGCGCGATGGGCCGTGCCGGGCAGCAGCAATTCCGGCGGCAGCCGGTACATCTTGGCGTAGCGATCGTTGCAGACGACGAGGCGCTTCTCCGCATCGAACATGCAGAGGCCCTCGCCCATGTGGTTGATCGCCGTATCCAGCCGGAACCTCTGCTCCTCCAGCTCCTTCTGCGACGCCTCGACCTGCTGTCGCGCCGACGAAAGCTGGCTGATGATCTCCTCGAAGCGGCGGGTGCGAAGCGCCAGCCGGCGATCCGCGAGCACGCCGACCAGGCTCATCCCGAGCACCGATAGCGCCACACCGGCGATCACGATGGCGAGGAAGGCAGGCGAGAGCGACAGGGCCGCCGGAGCCAGCAACGGATCCGGAACGATCTCGACCGCGCCCATCGCGGTGAAATGATGCGACACGATCGCAAGCGTCAACAGCAGCGCAGCGACGAGCGACATCCAGCGGTCCTGACGGCGCACCGCGATCGCCAGCGCGGCGTAGCCGAACAGCATGCCGAGCACGACGGAGGCCGCCACGAGATCGAACGACCAGACCACGTGGCCCGGTACTTCCAGCGCCCACATCCCGAGATAGTGCATGCTGGCGATCCCGGCTCCGATCACGGCGCCGCCGACCGGCGCGCGCCAGCGGCTGGAGTCGCTGGCGGCAAGCCCGAGGCCGCCGGATGTCAGCATCATCGCCGCGGCGAGCGACAGCGCGGTGAGGACGATACCGTAGCCGGTCGGGATTCCCGGCTCATAGGCCAGCATGGCGATGAAATGCGTTGCCCAGATGCCGTAGCCGATGGCGGCTCCCGCGATCGCAATCCAGATCAGCCGGGTCCTCGCCTGCGATGCAATTGCGCGATGAAAAATATTGACGGCCACAATACTGGCAACGAAGCAGACCAGTCCGGCGAGCAGAACGAGCCGCCAGTCATGCTCACCTGAAAGGCACGTAAGAACACGAAACATGCGTCGGTCCATGGTTGTCCGTGCGCACAGGCTAGGCTGATTGAATTGTCTTCTCGATAATATTCTGCAACTTTCAGTGGCATGGTTATCCGCGCGTAAGCCGATTCCGCACCGAAATTGATGGCTCCATAAATTTCACAACGATGCGCGATCCGCGCGGCTCAGCCTGGCAGCGGAACGAGCACGGTTTCACCGGTTGCAACCAGCGAGGTCTCACCTTGCTCGTTCTCCGCAAAAAGTTCCGCGCGCGCGAAGACCTGCCTGCGTCCGGCACGCAATGTGGTTCCTCTGGCGATGAAGCAGCGGCCCAGCGCGGGCTTCAGGCAATTCATCGAGAAATGCGATGCGGTGACGGAACCTGCGATCGACGCCGCGGCAAAGCCGCAGGCGGCGTCGAGCAGCGCCGCGATCACGCCGGCATGGAGGTGACCCGCATATTGGGTGAGATCGTCGCGCCAGGGCATCCGCAGTTCCACCGTGCCGGTGCCGGTGGAGACGACCTCGAAGCCGGCAAGCCGATTGAAGGCCGCCGACGCATTGGTCGCAACGAGACGTTCGAGATCGAAGCCCGGGCCAGTCGTCATGTAAAACTCCATTGCGGGGGTCGCCGTTCGAGATTCGCTCTGACGGCCTCGATGTGATTGGGCGAGCCGAGCAGAAGCGCCTGTTCGGCCGTTTCGGCCGCGAGTCCGGTCGCCGCATCGCGATCGGCTGCAAGATTGAGCAGCCGCTTGGCCGCGCGGATCGCATCCGGGCTGCGGTCCGCGATCGCGCGCGCCGTCTCCAGCGCGGCCTCGCGCGGCTGTTCGACGATGCGGGTGGCGAAGCCATGACCAAGCGCATCCTCCGCGGAGAAGATGCGCGCGGTGTAGGTGAGTTCACGGACCACATCCTCGCGCGCGAGATGACGCATCAGCTGCGTGCCGGCCATGTCGGGCACCAACCCCCATTTGGCTTCGATGATCGCAAGGCGCGTGCCGGGTGCGAGATATCTGATGTCGGCACCAAGCATCAGCTGAAAGCCGCCGCCGAACGCAACGCCATGAACGGCGGCGATGACCGGCACCGGCAGCTCGCGCCAGAGCCACACCAGATGCTGCGCAAAGTTGGCAATGCCGTGGGTCCGCCGGCCGAGATCGGCAAAGGGCAGGATGGACTCGCCCTCCGTCGTTGCGACCAGCCGCTCCATGTCGAGGCCTGCGCAGAAGGCCTGCCCTTCGCCCGAGAGCACCACAGCGCGGAGCTTGCGGTTGTCCGCAAGCTGCGCACCGATCTCGGCGATCGCGGCGAACATCGCCGGATCGAGCGCATTGAGCTTGTCGGGGCGGTTGAGCCTGACGTCCGCGACGCCATCGGCGATGCTGAGGCTGATGCGATCAGTCGTCATGGTCGCCCTCGCTAATAGCCGGCGGCGGCGAGCGCCACCACGGCGCTCATCGCCATCCAGCCGAAGTGGCGGCCGCGGGTCGCCACCGCGTTGGCGAGCGCCGCGATGCCGAACACGACGCCGAGCGTCGCCACGATCCAGTGCCGCGCGGCATCGGAGGCCATCGCGGGCGCAGCGATCAGCAGCACACCGCCGCCGATCCAGGCGACGGTACCGGCCTGATAGACCAGGCGGAGCAAGAGCCGCAGCCGCGGCGGCTCGACGGTGGCGCGCGCGAATATCCTGGTCTCGCCGAGCACGCCATGGATCAGGCTGACCAGAATGGCGACGACGCCGGCGCCCTGCAGCAGAAGATCACGCATCGCGATGCCTCCATACACTACTGTATGGATATGATACCGGCCGCTGGCGCCTGTCAATACACTTGTGTATGGTGGCGGCGGGACGGGGAACCATGACGGATCAGCTCTCGGTCAAGGACTGGCTCGATCAGGGCCTGAAGACGCTGGCGCGGCGCGGCTTCACGGCGCTCAAGGCCGAGCCGCTGGCCAAGGCCATGGGCGTCTCGCGCGGCAGCTTCTACTGGCATTTCGCCGACATCGGCGCCTACCGCGCCGCGATCCTGACCCATTGGCGCGAGGTCGCGGCCGAGCAGGTGATCGCCGAGCTCGAGACCATTCCGGAGGGCGGCGACGCGCTGGCGCTGTTGCTGCGCCGTGCCTTCTCGGCGCGGCTGGCGCTGGAACGCGCGGTGCGCAGCTGGGCCACCGCCGATGCCGTGGCGCGCGCCGTCGTGCTCGAGGTCGACGAGCGCCGGATCGGCTATATCGAAACCCTGCTGCGGCAGGCCGGATTCCCGGACGACGTGGCGCGCGGCCGCGCGCAGATCTTCTACTGGGCGTTCATCGGCTACGCGCTGTCCGAGCAGGCGCTGCCGAAGCCGCGTCAGCAGGCCGCGATCGATGAACTGCTGCGGATGGCCAAGCGCTGACAGCGCTTATTTGGATGTGCTACATCACGGCGAGCCGGAGACTCCCATGAATTCCACGACCGACCATCTCGAGAGCACCGCCGACCCAAAACTGCTGGAAATCCTGGTGTGCCCGATCACCAAGGGGCCGCTGGAGTTCGACGCCGCGCGGCAGGAGCTGATCTCGCGCTCGGCCAAGCTCGCCTATCCGATCCGCGACGGCATTCCGATCATGCTGCCGGAAGAGGCGAGAAAGATCGATTGAAGACGATGTAGCCCGGATGAAGCGCAGCGCAATCCGGGAAAGTGTCACTCCGGATAGTCTGCCCCGGATTTCGCGGAGCCTGCCATCGGGCGCGCATTCGTGCGACCCGTCGGCTTCATCCGGGCTACGAGGGCTAAAGCGCCTCGCCCTTCAGCAGCCGCGGCACCTCGCCTGACAGTCCCGCCGCCTGGCGGATGAACATCTCCTTCAGCGGCGGCGCGCGATCGACGAGCCCGAGGCCAATGTCGCGCACGGTGCGCAGCAGCGTCGATTCGTTGGAGAACAGGAAGTTCAGCGAGTTGGTGGCGACGCCCATCGCCATCGTATCGAAGCGGCGCCAGCGCTGGTAGCGCTCGAGCACGTCGGCCTGGCCGAGGTCCATGCCGAGCCGCGCCGCATCGACCACGACCTCGGCGAGCGCAGCGACATCCTTCAGGCCCATGTTGAGCCCCTGCCCCGCGATCGGATGGATCACATGCGCGGCGTCGCCGATCAGCGCCAGCCGTTCGGCGATGAACGAGCGCGCGACGAAATAGCCGAGCGGGAAGGCGCGCGGCTTGTCGAGCGGCTTGATCTCGCCGAGATGCAGACCGAAGCGCTGCTCGAGCTCGGCGTGGAATTGCTCTTCGTTCAAGGCGACAATGCGCGCGGCATCGTTGCGCGTCTCGGTCCACACCAGCGACGAGCGATTACCGGTCAGCGGCAGGATCGCGAACGGCCCGGCGGGCAGGAAATGCTCCTCGGCGCGGCCGTGATGTTCGCGCTCGTGCCCGACCGTGACCACGATGCCGGACTGGTCGTAGTCCCAGCCATGGGTCGCAATCCCGGCGCGCTCGCGCAGCTTCGAGCGGGCGCCGTCGGCGGCAACCAGCAGGCTCGCATCGATCACGGTGCCGTCGGCCAGCGTAACGCTGACGCCGTCGGGCCGCGACGCGAAGCTCGACACCGCGGCGGCGCGCAGCTCGACGCCCTCGGCTTCGGCACGGCTCGCGAGCGCATCGATCAAATAGCGGTTCTCGACCATATGGGCGAACGGCTCGCCGGGCGCGACATTGCCGGCGAAGGTCAGGAATACCGGGCGCGTCGCGTCCTCCAGCTTGGAGTCGGTCACGACCATATCCGTGATCGGCTGCGCCGTCGGCGCCACCTGGCCCCAGACGCCGAGGGTCTCGAACAGCCGCCGGCAGGCCGCCACGATCGCGGTCGCGCGCGGATCGCGGCTCGGGCGCTGGCTCAGCGCCGGATCGGCCACGATGACCGGGATGTCGGGCCCGAGCCCCTGGCGCAGCGCCACGGCCAGCGCCAACCCTGCAAATGCGCCCCCGCAGATGACAATACTTCGCTGTGCCGGCATTGCCCTTCCCTTACGCGCCTCACGCTCTCAGACTATGCTTGCTACCTGATAATAGCTGGGCGAAACAGGGGCCAGAAACAAGGTCACGAACCTAACGGACGTCATTCCGGGGCGATGCGTCAGCATCGAACCCGGAATCTCGAGATTCCGGGTTCACGCTTGCCCGTGCCCCGGAATGACCGTTCAAGTCAAACCGAAAGCCGCCGATGTCCAAGAGCCTGATCGACCTGCTGTCCATCCTCGATCTCGAGCAGCTCGAGGTGAATTTGTTCCGCGGCAACAGCCCGAAGACGAGCTGGCAGCGCGTGTTCGGCGGCCAGGTGATCGGCCAGGCAATGGTGGCGGCCTGCCGCACCGTCGAGGGCCGGCTGCCGCACTCGATCCATTGCTACTTCATTCTGCCCGGCGATCCGCAGATCCCGATCATCTACCAGGTCGAGCGGCTGCGCGACGGCAAGAGCTACACCACCCGCCGCGTCACCGCGATCCAGCACGGCAACGCGATCTTCTCCATCATGGTGTCGTTCCATGCCGAGGAGGAGAGCAACTTCAATCATCAGGAGAAGATGCCCGACGTGCCGCCGCCGGAGAAGCTGACCGCGGAGGAAGTGTCGAAGCAGCCGATGTTCAAGGAGATGCCGGAGTTCATCCGCCGCTATTACGAGAGCGACCGGCCGATCGAGCTGCGCCCGGTCGAGCTCGGCCGTTATTTCGGCCAGAAGATCGACGACGGCCGCATCCATGTCTGGATCCGCACCGCGGCCAAGCTGCCCGACGATCCCGCGCTGCATCTGTGCGCGCTCGCCTATGCGTCGGATTTCTCGCTGCTCGATGCCGTGATGGCGCGCTACGGCCGCACGCTGTTCGACAAGCGCATGATGCCTGCGAGCCTCGATCACGCGATGTGGTTTCACCGCCCGTTCCGCGCCGACGAATGGCTGCTCTACGCGCAGGATTCGCCGAGCGCGCAGTCGGGCCGCGGCCTGACACGCGGCCTGATCTTCAAGCCCGACGGCACGCTGGTGGCGTCCGTCGCGCAGGAAGGATCGGTGCGCGAGCGAAAGGCGTAGCGCTCACAGCGCGATCCGGAAAAAGCGCGGAGCGGTTTCCGGAGGCCTCACGCTCGAACAAAGCCGGTCGGCACGATGCGGTCGCGCTTACTGGCCGGCGTAGGCACCGCGCTCGGTCAGCGCGAATTG
Organism: Bradyrhizobium sp. USDA 4504; assembly: GCF_054063995.1. Lineage (NCBI taxonomy): Bacteria > Pseudomonadati > Pseudomonadota > Alphaproteobacteria > Hyphomicrobiales > Nitrobacteraceae > Bradyrhizobium > Bradyrhizobium sp. USDA 4504. Next base: position 7,175,747 of record NZ_JBSSGV010000001.1, read on the forward strand.
CGAGACGAACCAGTTGCCGTACCAGCGCAGCACCCACGGAATCGGGATCAGGAAGCCGCAGGCGATGGTGAACACGATGGTTCGCCACAGCACCTCGATGCCGGACGCATTGAAGCTGACCTCGCGACGCGTGCCGTCGATGTTGCGGCAGATCCAGCGCATCCAGGCGGTCAGCACCCAGGCCCAGCCGATGATGGTGATGGCCGAGACCACCATCGCCACGTACCAGCCGACATAGGCGACCGGGCTGCCCTTGAACGAGATCGGCAGGTCCTGGCCGCTCGAGCTGAGATGGCCGATGATCCAGCGCAGGATCATCCAGCTCAGGAAGCCCTGCAACAGCAGCGAGAGCAGCGTCACGATGTTGCTGTCGGCCGCGCCGGCATAGGTCAGAAGGCCGAGCACGATGAAGACCCACCAGATGTCGAGCGGCTGCCCGGTGAAGGCGAAATGCGGCCGGCCCGGCACGCGGATATAGGGGATCGCAAAGCGGTACAGGCCGGTCGCGGTCCACGGCGCCGGGATGACGAGAATCTGGCCGATGAACATCAGGAGGCTGCGGCCGAACAGGCCCCAGATCGGGAAGTCGGCGGACAGCGTGCCGCCGCTATAGCTTCCGGACGCCACCACCGGCGGCGGTCCGCCGGCTTGCGGAAATACCGGCGGCGCGCCGGCGCTCGGGACGAGGCCCGGAATCTCCCCGGCCTTCTGCCAGCCGGCCATGCCCTCGGTCCACACCAGGGTGTCGGCCCCCACCGTGCCCCGGGTGATCAGGTCGCGGAGCTGGGTTTCAGGCAGGGGGCCCTTTTGCTGGCCTTCGGATGCATAAAACCAGTTTCGGTTCGACATTTCTTGTTTCCTCGGGGCGCGCGCACAGGGACACGCGATAGGCGAAACGAACCAGCAAGAGCGCTGGCCGGGGCGGGAAAGCCACATTGTGGCCGAGCGTTTCCATTCCGTACAGTGAGGGAGCACACGCGCTGCGCATGTTTTCCGCTTCAGCCTGCAAGTTTTTTATGCCATTTGCCCAGAAAGCTGCCAGATTTGGCGGACGCAAGTGCCGCTCAGGGATGGCAAATTGCCGCTCCGGGAGGCAGCAGGTGCCGGCTCGCGGGACGGCAAGTGCCGCTCCGGGACGGGCGCACACGGAAAACCTCAAGGGAATGAAGGCCTGAACCATGAAACTCGTCGTCGCGATCATCAAACCGTTCAAGCTCGATGAGGTGCGCCAGGCGCTGACCGCGATCGGCGTCCACGGCATGACTGTGACCGAGGTGAAGGGCTATGGCCGCCAGAAGGGCCACACCGAGATCTATCGCGGCGCCGAATATGTCGTGAACTTCCTGCCCAAGCTTCGGATCGAGATCGCCGTCGATACCGAGCTCGCCGACAAGGCGGTCAGCGTCATCACCGAGCACGCCCGCACCGGCCAGATCGGCGACGGCAAGATCTTCGTGACGCCGATCGATCATGCGCTGCGCATCCGCACCGGCGAGACCGACAACGACGCGCTCTGAACCCTGGAGCCTGATCCCTCGCGACAAACGCGGAAAGCGTTTGCGCGGAGATCATGCCCAAACAAAACGATCGAGATCATCGCCGGCAACGACGCCGGCGCAGCCACAACCGCACACCAAGAAACGACGACCGCCGGGGAATGATGATGGGGGCACGAGCTCTTCGTGCAGCGATATCAGCTGCGCCGATCACTGCTGCAATCCTGTTCGCGCAAGCCACGCCGGCCTTCGCGCAAGATTCGGCATCCAGCTCCGGCGTCAACGCCGCCGACACCGCCTGGATGATCGTCGCCACCGCGCTGGTGCTGATGATGACGATCCCCGGACTGGCGCTGTTCTACTCCGGCATGGTGCGCAAGAAGAACGTGCTGGCGACGATGGCGCAGAGCCTCACCGCCGTTGCGCTCGTCTCGATCCTCTGGGTCACCTTCGGCTATTCGCTGAGCTTCGTCGGCGACGGTCCTTGGCTCGGCTCGCTCGATCGCTGGTTCCTGGCCGGCATCACCATGGACAGCATCAATCCGGCGGCGAAGACCATCCCCGAAGCGCTGTTCATGCTGTACCAGATGACGTTCGCGATCATCACGGTGGCGCTGGTCGCAGGCTCGGTCGCCGACCGCATGCGGTTCTCCGCCTATGTGCTGTTCTCGATCGGCTGGTTCATCTTCGCCTATGTGCCGCTGGCGCATTGGGTGTGGGGCGGCGGCTTCCTCGCTGCAACGGGCGTGCTGGATTTCGCCGGCGGTCTTGTGGTGCATCTCTCCGCCGGCATCAGCGGCCTGGTCGCGGCCAAGGTGATGGGCAACCGCCACGGCTATGGCCATGACAATCTTTCGCCGTTCGATCTGTCGCTCGCGGTGGTCGGCACCGGCCTGCTCTGGGTCGGCTGGTTCGGCTTCAACGGCGGTTCGGCGCTCGCGGCCAATTCGCGCGCGGTGATGGCGATCACCGCCACCCATCTTGCGGCCTGCGCCGGCGCGCTGACCTGGGGCGCGATCGAATGGGCGACGCGCCGCAAGCCGTCGGTGCTCGGCATGATCTCGGGTGCGGTCGCGGGACTCGGCACCATCACCCCGGCATCCGGCTTCGTCGCGCCGTGGCACGGCGTCGTCATCGGCATCATTGCCGGCCTGGTCTGCTTCTGGGCCTGCACCTGGCTGAAGCATCGCTTCAAGTATGACGACTCGCTCGACGTGTTCGGCGTGCACGGCATCGGCGGCCTGACCGGCACGCTGCTTGCCGGCGTGTTCGCGGCCTCGGCGATCGGCGGCACGTCCCGGCCTGCTCGAGGGCAATCCGAAGCAGCTGCTGATCCAGCTCTACGGCGTCGCGGTCACCTTTGTCTGGTGCGGCGGCGTCACCTTCGTGCTGCTCAAGCTGGTCAGCGCCTTCGTCCCGCTGCGCGTCTCGATGCAGCAGGAGCTCGAAGGTCTCGACATCTCCCAGCATGGCGAGGCGCTGCAGTAAGTAGCCGAGGCGGCGGTGGCAGCCGGACTCACGGGGCCAGGACGACGACACCGGCCACCGCGAGGGCGAATTTGTAAAACAACCCCATGCAAAGGACCCGAGCGCCGCGACGTCACGAAGTACGGCGCGAGCAAGGTTCGGGCTTGCACGACACATAAGTGTATGCTTATGTGTCGTCATGGTCGACACCGACATCTTCAAGGCGCTGGCCGATCCGACCCGCCGCAAGGTCTTTGAGAAGCTGGCCGGCGGCAGTCTGAACGCCAGCGCCTTGCGCGACGGACTTGAGATCAGCCAACCGGCAATGTCGCAGCATCTGGCGGTGCTGCGCGCGGCAGGGCTGGTGCGCGAGCAGCGACAGGGCCGCTTCGTGAATTATGAGGTCGACCCGGACGGCATCGCCAGCATCGGGACCTGGCTTGCCCGCTACCGCGCCTATTGGCCGAAGCGCATCGAAGCGCTCTCCGATCTGCTGAAGGACATGGATCAATGAGCGACACAGTTGAGCCTGATCATGCCGACGCCGACCTGATGCTCGAATACGAGCTCGATGCACCGCCTGAAAAAGTATGGCGCGCGGTGACCATTCCGGCTCTGCGCGAACGCTGGCTCCCGGATTGCGATCTCGCGGACGCTGAACCCCTGTCATCGATCGCTGGCGAAGAGGTGCGCTTCCGGCTGCGCGAGTCCGAGCCGCCGTTTCGCGAAAGCCATGTCACCTTCCGGATCGAGCCGAACGAGGCCGGCGGCACAAGGTTTCGCATCGTCCAGCAAGCCTGCGACATCAGGGCAAAACAGCCGCAACCGGCCAACAGCAACAACCGCACAATGATGCGCGCGGCCTGATCCCCAACCTCACCTACCGAGACTTCATCACCTGCAGCAATGGAGGTCGCCGATGCGCGACATGATGCAACTCGTCCCTATGGTCGTCGAACAGTCGAGCCGCGGCGAACGTTCCTTCGACATCTATTCCAGGCTCCTGCGCGAGCGCATCATCTTCCTGAACGGCGAGGTCAATGATGCGATGTCCGGCCTGGTCTGCGCGCAGCTGCTGTTCCTCGAAGCCGACAACCCCAACAAGCCGATCAACCTCTACATCAACTCCTATGGCGGCGTGATCACCAGCGGGCTTGCGATGTACGACACCATGCAGTTCATCAAGGCGCCGGTGCACACGCTGTGCATGGGCACGGCGCGCTCGATGGGGTCGTTCCTTTTGATGGCCGGCGAGCCCGGTCACCGCGCCGCGCTGCCGAATGCGAGCCTCCACGTGCATCAGCCGCTCGGTGGCTTCCAGGGCCAGGCGTCCGACATCCTGATCCATGCCACCGAGATGCAGGAGACCAAGCGGCGCATCATCCGGCTCTATGCGCAGCACTGCGGGCGCACCGAAGCCGACGTGGAACGGACCCTGGATCGCGATCACTTCATGTCCGCGCAGCAGGCGCTCGAATGGGGACTGATCGACAAGGTCTTCGCCGAACGCGACGCCGCCGAAAAACATGATCCGGTGCCGCGCTGATCTTCGTAGCTCGAGCGGCCAAGCCGTTTCATGACAGCGCCATCGATTTAGGCTTCACCTCGGCATGCTGCGCCGTGACCCGCACGGCATCGGGACGGCTCGATCCTCCGCGCCTGCCGCCGCCGCGGTGGTCGATCAGGCGCGCGACGACAGCGCGCCGCGCATGACGAGGCGTCAGCGAATGGTCGGCGTTCGGCAGCGTCAACCGCGTGACGCCAGGGATACTTGTGAGCCGTTTGCCGTCCTGACCGAAATGCCGTGCGATCTCCTGCAGGCTGAGATCGCCGTCCGAGGTGACCATGAGGACGCGCACGCCGCGGCTACAAAGCTCGCGCATCCAGCGCTCGACGCGGTTACGACCAAGCAAGGCGGACGGATGCATCGCCGACAGCGTCGACTTGACGGCTTCCAATCCGCGCCGCACCAGCCGCCTGGCGCTATCTGACACTGACAGCCTCCAGGCGGACCTGGTTGTCATCGCAGACCCCTCCTCCGGCCCGATCTGCGGCTGGCTTCCGCGATTCGCCTTGGAGGCTTCGTATGCTTTCCAGGCCGTAAGCTCCAGCGCGTAGGAACTGTTCCAGGCAAAGCAGAGCGGGTTGATCATGGTCAGGGCGCGGACGCGGCGGTCCGCGCGCGCAGTGTGAAAGGCCTGGAAGGCGCCCGAGCATATGCCCACAAGCTCGACTTTGGCAAAGCCCGCCCGCTGCATCCAGTCAATCGCCGCGCCGACGTCGAAGCGGGTGCGGGAATCATAGAGGAACAGACGATTGCTCCCGGCATCGTCGCTCAGGCCGAGGCCCGGCAGGTCAATGCGTAGCGACGCCACGCCGGCGGCGGCAAGCTCGCGCGCCGCCTCGACCGTGCCGCGCGCCCAACCGACATGCGGCACGCCGCCGGAGTTGAGGAAGATGACCGGATCGGCCGCAGCATGGCCGTCACGTGGCCGGGTCAGCACGCCACAGATCAATGGCGCCTGCCTGATCACAACCGGCTCTTCCGTGTAGTGCGATCCCTCCAATAGTTCGTGGCCGGTCAGGGACTCGACGCCCTGAGCTACGCCGGCGACGGCCCGGTCGGACAACCAATCCGCCCAGCAATCGACAACGTCGGCCGGGATCCGGTTCGCGGTCGGGTCGCACATGAGCAGGTGATAGTCCTTGAACTCCGCGATTGTCGCGCCTTCGAAAGAAGTTCGACCGTCGCGGATTTCAGAGCCTGCCAACGGCTTTCCGTTCGCGATCAAAAGCATCGGCAGGGGCGGAAGGGCCGCGACGGCCCGCCGCCAATCCAGCCTCGATAGATCGGCGAGCGTCTCATGCGAAAGCCGGAAGCCGACGACCTCGCGGCCCTCGGCGAACGTCGCGTCGCTTGCGGCGCTCTTGGCGAGCGACCCATCGATCACACGCGACATCGCGGTGATTTCGCGCACATAGGTTTTTCCGGAACTCGGTGGCGCAAGCAGCGCAAGGCCTGCCACGTCGTCCCGCCCCGCCGCAGCGAGCGGGGCCAGCAGCGCGCCGAGACGGAAGCCGGCGAGGATGACATCCTCCACGCCGCAATCCCGCTTCAACCGGTCGATCGCCGCGCCGATGCTTGCGGTCCAGGCCATCACCCGGCCCGGCGCCGAATGGTCGCCGGCAGCGTCGCCACAACCGGGATAGTCAAACAGCAGGACAGGCAGGCCCGCCGCGGCCGCCCTGTCGGACAACAGCTTCAGGAATCGGCGACTGCACAGATCCTCATGACCATGCGCGCCGGCGATGACAACGCCCCGCCGCCCCTTCGCTACGTTCAGCCAGCCGATGGTATCGGCAAAGACAACTGGTTTCATGTCATGCTCCCGGCGGACTCCCTTGTCCGCACGACTTCCAATTCTTCCGCTCTCGGCACCTCGTAGCTCGCGTCGCGATCGGCATTGAGCGCTGTCACCGCGCCGCCAGGTGTCGCCAGGGACGGACCGTCAAGGCCGACCTCCCGCTCGATGCCCGGCATCAGGTGGAAATTGTTCTCCGTTGGAACGAACCGATCGTCCTGGACGGAGACGTGGTAGGCCGCGCGTTTGCAGGCCAGCCGCAGCCGCCACGCGTCCTTCCGACGCACCAAACTCACAGTCAGGCCGACGTCGCGCTGCGCGGTCATGACACCCGGCAGCACATGGAAGGCCTCGGCAAAGACCTTCCCGTCGTCGCCTTCCAGCCTTGCAACGGTGACTTCATGGCCGGGCGGCCCGAAGCGATAGGCGTAGGAAATATCGAAAAAGGCGCCGAGTACCGAGAAGGCCGAAAGCGACAGGCCGCCGTGCGCCGGCACGCTGATCGGTTGGCGCGCCGACACCACCGGCGTGACGCCGTCCCGCAGACAGGTCAGCGATAATGTCGCCCGAACGGTCTGCGCGGTATCGTTGACGGCATGGACGGTCAGCCCGTTGACGCCCTCGTCGCTCAGGATCAGCCGTAGCGGGGCAAATGCCCGCCTCAGCCCGTGCCAGACGGGCTTAGGCCGGCCGGTCGAATCGACCACGCCCCAACCCGCGCCCGGCCGCAAGTCCTTCCAGAAGAACAGCAGCGCTCCCGCCGTCGGCGAACAGGGTCTGCGCCATTCGTCGATGGTGCGCTCCACTATCTCGGTCGTCACCGCACGGGAGAGCTCGAGATAGCGTCTGGTATTTTCGATGCGCAGCCGGCGCGCGTCGACGGAAAAAAGCGTTTCCAGATAGTGCTCGCGCACATCCTCGAAGTCCCACGACGCGCCGACGTCGCGCGGCACACCCGCCTTCCAGCGCGGATCGTGCACCGGCGGCACCGGCAGATGCGCATCCAGCGTTGCCTGGTCAGGCACATTGGCAAAGGCAAGACATTCGCTCGCGAAGCGCACTTCGGCCCGGCGCGCGTCATCCAGCGGCCGGCAATAGGCGCCGACCCCGTAATAATGCATCGGCCCGCCATCAGCCGTGAAAGGCAGGTTGCCGCCGGATGGCGATGACGTCACAAGCACCAGGTCGGGACGCTTCGCTTCAGCGATGGGGCGCACCACCTTGTCGAACCAGGGCGTCGGATCCATCGACATCGGCATGCCCATCATCGCCGCCTGCTGTGCCACCTCGCTGCCGCCGCACAGAACGGCGAGTGACGGCGAATGCCTGAGCCGCCCGAGCAAATTCCCGACCTCGCGCGAGAGCGACGCCTGCCAGACTTCGTCCTTCGCCGGATAGTCGAAATTGGCGAGCATCAGATCCTGCCAGACCAGGATGCCCATCTCGTCGCAGAGCTCGTGAAACGCGTCGCTCTCGTAGACGAACGTGCCGCCGACCCTGAGCATGTTGACGCCCGCCCGTCGTGCAAGATCGAGGTCGCGCGTGATCTCTTCGCGTGAGGACGGCAGCCGCACCGGGTCGGACGGCGTCCACACCGCGCCGCGACAAAAGACGGATACGCCGTTGACGACCAGCCGAAAGCCGCGTCCGTCGGTGCCGCGATCGATCTCGATATGCCGGAAGCCGACGCGGCCGAGCGCTACTCGCATCGAGCCTAGCGTGACGACAACCTCGTGCAGCGCCGGATCGCCATGGCTGCTCGGCCACCATGGCCCAACGTTCGCAATATCCAGTTTCGCCGTCAGCCGCGTCGCTGTCTCCGAGGTCAATGCGGCGACAGCGCCCGCGCAGGCGACCATGGCCGGCGCGTCATCAAACGGCTCGTCCAGCGTGATCGCGACGGAAAGATGCCCTGTTGTGCCGGCGAGGTCGGCCTGCATTTGCACATCGCGCACGCCTCGCCGGTTGGTATCGCGGATCAGCTTGATCGGTCGCCATGGTCCGACGATGTCGAAGCCAGGGGACCAACCCGGCATATGGCCGATCAGCGTGGTCCGTACGAGCCTCAGCCGCTGATCGTCGATCATGCGCGGCCGCCAGCGCGCACGCGGACCGGTCAGGGTTTCCAGATGGCGGTCGAGACTGCGGAATGCGATGGCCAGTTGCTCGCCGCCGGCAAGCGTCAGGGCCACATCATGGCGCTCGAACATCGAGGTCGAGGACAGCACGAGGCGATCGTCGAGCCAGACCTCTGCAACCGTCGCCAAGCCGTCAAATACGAGACGGGCCGGGCCGGTGACGTCGAGCCGGCGACGATACCAGACGTCCTGGTCGTGCAGCGGAGTGGGATGGTTGCGGTCCCAGCGGCCAAGCCGTTCCAGCGCAGCAGCGGCCGTGCCGGGGCACGCCGCCTCCAGCCATTCGGCGCTGCCGTCGATCGCCGCCGGAGACGCCCACGCGCCGGCCGGCGAGACGACCATGCACCAGCCGCTGTCCAGAGGCTCGGCCGTGTCGGTCGTCGACACCAAAGCGTCCATACACATGCATTCCCATGACCGGCGGGCCGGTCCTACGCTGCCTTGCTGGCGAGATCCGCCATGCGACCATCCAGAGCGTTCATCACCGTTTGCCAGGCCTTGGCCATCGGCCCGATGGCGTCCGCGAGCCCATCGAACCGATGCCGGGCCATGGCGCGGGCGAGCTTGAATTGCATGACCTTGGCGCCCTCGGCGATTGCCGCGGCGGCTTCGATCGCCTCGGCCAGACCGGTCTCGCCGTGCCGTCCCAGCCATTCCAGATGACTGGAGAGGAGTTCGAAATTGGCGCCCACCTGCCGCAACGTGTTGAAGGCGTAGATGTGAAAATACTCCGGTGACCGGGCAGCCAGTGCCTCGGCATGGCCGCCGAACACGGCCGCATAGGCATCGAGCGGATTGCGCTTCGGCCTGCGCCGCAGATGCTGCGCGAGGATTTCCGTGGCTGCACTGACCGGATCGCGCGAGGGGCGCGTGGTGTCGAACTTGACGAACTCGGCATAGGGAAACAGCGGCAGGCCGCCGGCCGGCGCGCCGTTGCGCTGCCCGAAAATGCCGTCATAGTCCTCGCCGTCCAGGGCGAAGTAGCCGTCGTTGTGGAAGTAGGCCATGTGGCGGCGCCCGGGAACGAGGACGTTGACGCCGATCGTCGTCTTGGAATGGCCACTGCGATAGGTGATGCCCTTCGTGTCGGGCAGGTAGAAGGCATCGACCTCGACCAGCGGCAGCCGCCCGCGCTCGATCTGGTTGAGAACGTGCGCCTCCAGACGATCGAACACGGACAGTTCCTGGATATCCAGGCCGGCCAATCGCTGCAGGTCGGCCGTCGGGAATTTGAAGAACGTGAACTGGTCGCCTTCGAAATCCTGCGCCACGGTGAAGCCGAGCGCAGCGACCGGGTCATTCCCGTTCGCATGCATGACTTCGATCAGAAGATCGACATAGCAGTTGGTCTGCGGCCATCGCCGCTCCGGATCGTGTAGCCGGTGCGGCTTGTAGTCGGCCGGATCGAGCCCGGCGATGGCACTCTGCATTTCAGTTGCCCCAAAGCGTGTCGCGCACGGAAGCCGGCCATGCCTCGACCTCAGGGCCGTGATGGCGGAACAGCGCGAGCGCCACGCGCTCCAGCCCGAAGCCGACGCAGGCCGAGTGGCACAGGCTGCCATCCGCGAATTTGAGGCCCCAGGTCTGGCCAAAATGGTCGCGATGATAGTTGAAGGACAAGCAGGCCGTCGGTTTCTCGATGCTGGTCACCGGGATCAGCAGCTCGAACTTGAGTCCCTCGTCGCGCTGGTTGTTGGCCATCATCTTGCCGCCGCGACCGAAGAACGGATCGTTGGCGAGATCAACCTCGCAGGGCAGGTCGAGGGATTCGATCATCGCCTTGCCGCGCTCCAGCCAGCTTTCGCGGAAGGCGCACACCTGCTCGGCCGTACCGATGCGGACGAATTCGCGCATGCGGAACAGCTGCATGCGCGCGGGATCCTTGGAAGGCTCATGACGGAAGCAGTAAGAGGAAAGCTCGAACAGCACACCGTCATCGGGCACCGGACCGCGCGCGGCAACGGTCGGATAGAGCGGATAGCAGGCGGCTGGCGTCAGCACGACGTTGGTCGCTTGCTGCAGTTCGGTCCAGTCCTCTCCCGCAGCCATCATGCCGAGAAGCTGCGCATGCTCGCGCTCGCCGCCCATGAAGGAATGCACGCAGCCTGCAAGCTGGGGGAAGCTTTTCATATAGCCACTGCCTTCAAGCGTGGCGCGGCTCATGCCCGGCGGGAAGTGGATGCGGGTTGCCTTGTCTGGCGCTCCGATGCTGGTCACGAGCCGCTCAAAGCGCTCGATCACGTCTTCGAAAACGCCGGAGCGGCCATAAAGCCCGTCTACTCCGGTCTTGAACAGGATGCTCTTGTCGAACAGGGTGTCGAGCAGGCTCTTGGCATCGAACGTCTTGGCGTCCATCTCAACCTCTCAGGCTGGTGTCAAAGCGGCTCATCAGCAGGAGCGTCGCGGTGTTGGAAAGAATACGGTCGTTCGAAATCATCAGCGGCGCTGAGCTCACATCGCGCAGGTGTCTGCCGACGCTGAACGGCGTGCCGTTCTTGTAGCCGACGATGCCGTTGATCAGCATGGCGAGCCGCACGATCGCCCCGGCCTTCTCGCTCGCGGCGACCTTCAGCGCGTTGATCTCGGCGGTAAAGCCAATCGAGGAGAGCGCGTCGTCATTGCCCTTGGCCGCATCGAAGCGGTCAATGGCGGCCGTGAGATGACCCTTCATCTCCTGAAGCAGGGCGGCCGCCTCGGCGAGCCGAAGCGCGCCCGGCGGCAGACTTCCATCCGCCTGCTTGCGCGCCGCAGCCTTGACGAATGCTTGCGCGCGATTGAAGGCATCGGTGGCGATACCGAACCAGGTCGCCGCCCAGAAGATATGCGAGCTCGCCAGCATCGACTGTGCCGCGATCTCCGAGAACGGCTTGGGGAAAATCTGCGCCGCGTCACCGTGCGCGACGAGATGAAAACCGTCCGAACAGGTGCCGCGCATTCCGAGCGTATCCCATACGGAGGTGCGCTCCAGCGTGCGGTTCAGGTCCGCGGGAATGACAACCATCACCTGATCGGAGCTTGCCGCGTCGGGAGCGCGCCGCGCCGTGGCAAGAATCGCGTCGGCGTGGCGGCCGTAGGAAATAACGGTTGCTTCCTTTGTCAGCGAGAAGCGGCCGTCTGCCACTTCGACCGCACAGATCGAATTGCGCAGATTGCCGCCGATGCCGGCTTCCGTGGTCGCCGAGGCCATCAGCAACTGCTCCGCCGCAATGCGGCGCATATAGGCCAGATGCCAGTCGCTGGCGCCGCCATGGCTGACGAAGCTCGACGTCTTGATCTGGTGCATGGCGTAGATCATGGCGCTCGAGCCGCAGGCCTGGGCGAGCTGAACGATCAGCTCCGCGATCTCCATCGTGCCCAATGCCTCCCCGCCATGCTCGACGGGAATCGCGACGCCGAGCAGGCGCTCGCGCTTCAATGCTTCGATGGTATCGGCCGGGAAGCGGCCCTCACGGTCTACCGCATCGACCTGCTGCGCCGCGACCTTGGCGACCCGACGCATGCGCTCGGCCGGCGTGGCGGCAGAGGCCGGCACGGGCTCCATCTTTCTCACCACGCTCATGGTCTTACGCCGTCCGCTGTGTCAGCCGTGAAACGGCGTCCGCGACGTTGGCGAGCGACGAGAAGGTCCGTCGCGTGAGCATCGCTTCGGGAAATTCGATGTTGAACTCTTCCTCGAGCGCCAGCATCACCTGCACCGTGGCGAAGGATGTCAGCCCTGCGTCATAGAGATTCGTGTCGTCGGTGATTGTGTTGAAATCCAGCGAAATCATCGGCTGCTGCTCGAGCAGCGCGCGGATACGATCAATCATTGGTTGCCCCACCTGTCATTGAAGTTCTTATGCGGCGGCAATAGCGCAACGACGGCAACCGCGGCGTTAACGCCGGAACGACAATGTTACAGACAGCTAACGATCGGTAACGAGCGCCGGCAAAAGTCCAGCATTGCTGTCCGGTCGGGCGTACCTGATGCGAGCCCTTGTCCGCTTCGCGCAGAACGACGCGGCGAGGATGCCCGCAACTGTCTTCGCGCCGGTCCCGTTTCGGGTGGGAACCCAAACAAGCCGATGAAGCCCAACATCAAATTCCCATCGCGCAATGGTCCGACAGACGCCAATGGCGAAATGATCGAGAGGGTGTTCGCGGACCGCGGGGCGAGCCCGGAAGCCCTCGCCGGATACCGCCTGCTGCCCCGCGGCTGAGCAGAATTGTGTCCGGAGTTAGCCGTGCCTGCGTTCTAGACAGGTCTGACCATATTTTAGGCGCGGCGGAATAGCGCAGGGGCACCTCCCACCCGTAAAGCGGGAAAAGGTCCGGATTCATAATCCATTAGCGAGCTCCGGCCGTTTGGCACGGCATTTGATTCTAAGGCTCCAGGCTGTGCCCGCGTAGTGGATGTCCTCCGCGTGGTGAACCTCAGTCGAAACTCCCGGTGTTCATTCGCACCGGGCCCAAGCGGGGATAGGACTCATGAAAATTGTTATGGCGATCATTAAGCCATTCAAGCTGGAAGAGGTCCGTGACGCCCTGACCGCCATTGGCGTTCACGGTCTCACGGTGACGGAAGTCAAGGGGTACGGCCGTCAGAAGGGTCACACGGAAATCTATCGCGGCGCCGAATATGCCGTGAGCTTCCTGCCGAAGATCAAGATCGAGGTCGCGGTCAACTCCGATCAGGTCGACAAGACCATCGACGCCATCACCTCCGCCGCCAAGACCGGCCAGATCGGCGACGGCAAGATCTTCGTCATCAGCCTCGAACACGCCGTGCGCATCCGCACCGGCGAGGCCGATGCCGCGGCCCTCTGATTTCGCGCTCAAACCTTAAGACCTCAGGAGTGAAATAACATGACGTTCAAGCGTCCCTATGGCGCGGGACTGGCGGCCCTTGCAGTCGGCCTGTTCGCCGCGACCGCCGCCTACGCCGAGCCGACCGTCAACAAGGGCGACAACGCCTGGATGCTGACCTCGACGGTGCTGGTGCTGCTGATGACCATCCCGGGCCTCGCGCTGTTCTATGGCGGCCTGGTCCGCTCCAAGAACATGCTCTCGGTGCTGGCGCAGGTGTTCTACACGGTCTGCCTCGTCACCGTGCTCTGGGCCCTCTACGGCTACAGCCTCGCTTTCACCGGCGGCTCCGACTTCATCGGGGGCTTCTCCAAGGCCTTCCTGATGGGCGTCACGCCGGACTCGAAGGCGGCGACCTTCTCGGTCGACGCCAACATCTCGGAACTCATCTATATGTGCTTCCAGATGACGTTCGCGGCGATCACGCCGGCCCTCATCGTCGGCGCCTTCGCCGAACGCATGAAGTTCGCGGCGATCGCGCTGTTCATCCCGCTCTGGGTGACGCTGATCTATTTCCCGATCGCGCACATGGTCTGGTACTGGCCGGGCCCGGACGCGATCCAGGATGCCGCCAAGGCGCTCGCCGCTGCGGCTGACGGCGCGGCGAAGACCGCGGCGCAGGCCAAGCTCGACGAGATCAACGCCGATGCCGGCTGGATCTTCAAGAAGGGCGCGATCGACTTCGCGGGCGGCACCGTCGTGCACATCAACGCGGGTATCGCCGGCCTGGTCGGCGCGCTGCTGATCGGCAAGCGGACCGGCTACGGCAAGGAGCTGATGGCTCCGCACTCGCTGACCATGACCATGATCGGCGCCTCGCTGCTCTGGGTCGGCTGGTTCGGTTTCAACGCCGGCTCCAACCTCGAAGCCAATGGCGGCGCTGCGCTCGCCATGACCAACTCCTTCGTGGCCACTGCCGCGGCGGCGCTGGCCTGGATGTTCGCGGAATGGATCATCAAGGGCCATCCCTCGCTGCTCGGCGCGCTCTCGGGCGCGGTCGCGGGCCTCGTCGCGGTGACCCCGGCGGCCGGCTATGCCGGCCCGATGGGCGCCATCGTGCTCGGCCTCGTGGTCGGCGTGGTCTGCCTGTTCTTCTGCACGGTCGTGAAGAACGCGCTCGGCTATGACGACTCGCTCGACGTGTTCGGCGTCCACTGCGTCGGCGGCATCGTCGGCGCGCTCGGCACCGGCATCCTGGTCAACCCGGCGCTCGGCGGTGCAGGCATCATCGACTACACCGCGATCCCGCCGAAGGTCGCCGATTATGACTTCGCGGCGCAGATGATCTCGCAGGTCTGGGGCGTCTGCACCACGCTGGTGTGGTCGGGCATCGGTTCGGCGATCCTCTACAAGATCGTCGACGTGATCGTCGGCCTGCGCGCCAACGTCGAGACCGAACGTGAAGGCCTCGACATCACCGAGCACACGGAGCGCGCCTACAACATGTGAGTTCTCCCGGGACTCTGGCTCCCTCCGGGGCCGGGTCCAGAACTACGGTTCGGGCACATACCCGGCAATGTCCGGACCGTTGAGGGGCTCCAGCGCAAGCTGGGGCCCCTTTCTTTTTTCCGCTGCTTGAGAAAATATTGTCGGAATTGCCTGCCATTGTGGAATGACAGGCTACAAACAACGAAAGCGGGAGGACGTCATGAAGGTGCAAGGCAGATGCTACTGCGGCAACGTGCGCTATGAGGCCGAGGGCGAGCCGATGATGGCGGCGCAGTGCCTGTGCCGCGAATGCCAGTACATCACGGGCGGCGGACCGAACATGTTCATGGCGATGCCGACCACCGGCTTCAAATACACCGCCAGCGAGCCCAAGCAGTTCACCCGCAAGGATCTCGACCGCGCCGTGACCCGCGAGTTCTGCCCGGAATGCGGCACGCATCTCGTGACCAAGGTGCCGGGCCTGCCCGCCACCATCCTGAAGGTCGGCACCTTCGACGACCCCTCGGTGTTCACCCCGCAGATGACGATCTACACCTGCGACAAGCAGACCTTCCACCATGTGCCCGATGGCAAGCCGTCGTTCGAGAAGCTGCCGGCGCGGTAGCCGTCACCCATCGCGCGCGTAGCCCGGATGGACCGGAAAATTGGAATCGTCATGGCCGGGCTTGCCCCGGCCATCCATCCCGCTTCGCAAGACTCTGGCTTAGTCGATGGATGCCCGGGTCAAGCCCGGGCATGACAAGTTGTGGGTCACGCCATGGAGCCGCGTCAGTCGATCAAAACTTCCTCATCCGGCAGCTCGCTTGGCGCGCCGTTGCACAAATAGCGCTCCAAGATGTCGGCAAGCGACAGCGGCGTCAGGCGCTCGCTCGCACCGGGTAGGTCGGCGATCGACCACCAGCGGAAGCAATCGAGCACGCGCGCCTCGGCCTCGTCGGCCATCACCGGCGTGAAGCGATCCGCATGAACGATCCGGTATTCCTCTTTCTGGGAAATCCGCCTGCCGCCCCAGTTGAAGGTGTGGTGCCGCCGCCATAATGCGGGCCCGGGCTCGAAATCGATCAGCCCCAACTCCTCGGCCAGTTCCCGCTGCAACGTCGCTTCAGCCGTCTCGTCGCCCTCGACGCCGCCGCCCGGCGCGATCCAGAAGCAGTCGCCGCCGTGCGGCGAGCGAATCCGCATCAGCAGGACTTCGCGCTCGCCGGTGATGATGAGCGCCCGGACGGCGCGGCGGTGGATCATGTCTCGGAGCAATTTCGATGCGGTGCCTTGGGATCAGCGCGGATATCACGCGTCGGCCGATCGTGCCGCACCGCCGATGGTTAATCGCGTCTTAACCTCGCCCTATCTATGGTGACTTGATCAGTTTACGGTCGGCGCCCCTACCCTCCGACCGCAGTGAAAGTGCTGGCATTTCAATCATGGCAATGACCGCCTCATCCGGCTTGGCGCAGGGCGCCGGCGATGTCGCATCCGCCGGCCAGGCCGAGCGTTCCCCTTTCCTGCGCACGACCGAGCTGCTGGCGCCGTATCAGCCCGCCAAGCCCTTGATTACGCTGTCATTAGGCGAGCCGCAGCACCCGGTGCCCGATTTCGTCGGACCGGTGCTGGCAAAACATACCGCCGATTTCGGCCGATACCCGATCGCCAAGGGCATCGAACCGTTCCGCCGCGCCGTCGCGACCTGGCTGGGAAGCCGGTTCCAGTTGCCGCGACCGGTCGATCCGGAGAGCGAGGTGATGGTGCTGAACGGCAGCCGCGAGGGGCTGTTCTTTGCCGCGATATCAGCCTCGCGCTACGTCGCGCCGCGCAAGGGCCGGCCGGCGATCCTGATGCCGAACCCGTTCTATCCGGCCTATGGCGCCGGCGCCCGCGCGGCCGGCTGCGAGCAGATCTACCTGCCGACCACGCTCGCTAACGGTTTCCTGCCCGACCTCGATTCGATCGACGAGGCGACGCTGGCGCGCACCGTCGCGTTCTTCATCGCCTCGCCCGCCAATCCGCAGGGCTCGGTCGCCTCGCGCGCCTACTTCACACGGCTGAAAGAGCTCGCCGATCGCTATGGCTTCATCATCCTGAGCGACGAGTGCTACTCGGAAATCTACACCCGCGAGGCGCCGGGCAGCATTCTCGAATGCGCCGGTCCCGACTTCAGCAATGTCGTGGCGTTCCAGTCGCTGTCGAAGCGCTCGAACCTGCCGGGCATGCGCGTCGGCTTTGCCGCGGGCGACAGGAAGTTTCTGGCCGCATTCCACGAGCTGCGCAATGTCGCCGCACCGCAGGTGCCGGTGCCGCTGCAGCATGTCGCGGTCGCCGCCTATAGCGACGAGGCGCATGTCGAGGAGAACCGCCGGCTCTATCGCATCAAGTTCGATTTCGCCGACCAGATCCTCGGCAACCGCTACGGCTACAAGCGTCCCGCCGGCGGGTTCTGCGTCTGGCTCGACGTCTCCGAGCGCGGCGGCGACGAGGCTGCGGCGGTCAGGCTCTATCGCGACGCCGGCGTGCGCGTGATTCCCGGCAGCTATCTGGCGCGCCAGCAGAACGACGGTTCCAATCCGGGCGCGGGCTATATCCGCCTTGCGCTCGTCTCCGACAGTGAATCGACGGCCGAGGCGATGCATCGCCTGGTCGAAACCCTGGGTTAATCGCGAAGCGCGAAGATTGAGTATGCCAGCGATCGAACGTGTCATCCCCCTGGTCGGCCATCTGCCGCTCTCGCTCCGCGAGGCGCTGGCGCGACGGCTGCGCGAACTCACCGGGCTCGGCCTGATCGCGCTGTCCGGCGCCATCACGGCGGCGCTGATGACCTGGTCGGTGCAGGATCCGTCGCTGAGCCACGCCACCTCGCGCGCGATCCGCAACGTGCTCGGCTATCCCGGCGCGATCGGCGCCGACCTCCTGATGCAGATTCTCGGTCTCGGCGCGATCATGCTGCTGCTGCCGGTCGCGGTGTGGGGCTGGCGGATGCTGACGCATCGCCCGTTCGACCGCGAGGCGCTGCGGCTCGGCTGCTGGATCCTGTGCACGGTGATCGCGGCGGGCTTCGCCAGCTGCTGGCCGCACAACACCGCATGGCCGCTGCCGACCGGGCTCGGCGGCGTGGTCGGCGACGCGCTGCTGCGTGCGCCGGCCGTCGTGTTCGGCCCGCCCGGCTTCATCTATCGCGTCGTGCTCGGCCTGATCCTGTTCGTCGCGATGGCGGCAAGCTTCCTGTTCGCCTGCGGCTGGGGTGCCAAGGAGCAGGACGACGAGCTGACGCCGATCTCCGACGACGACGAGCCGTTCGTCGAGGAAGAAGACAACGACCGCAGCTCGGTCTCGCTGGGCTGGCTGTTCCATGCGCTGATGAGCGCCAAAGCGCGGCTCGGCTGGCTGCTGACCACCGCCTACAAATCGCTGGTCTCGAGCGGAGCCCAGAGCCGCAGCGCTGCGTTCGAGCGCCAAGAGCCGAATATCGGCGGCGGCCGCCCGGCGCCCTCGATCGCGCCCGCGCATGAAGACCATGATGAGGACGAGGCTGAAGCTTTCGACGACGATGAGGAAGAGGAGGACGAGGAGGACGAAGCTCCCGCCGCCCGCGCCCCGCGCAAGAAGGCCGAGCCGAAGAAGAAGAATTCCGACAAGTTCGAGCTGCCCTCGGTCTCCGTGCTCAGTGCGCCGAAGGCCAGCGATCGACAGCCGCTGAGCAAGGCCGAGCTCGAAGCCAATTCGCGCTCGCTCGAGGGCGTGCTGCAGGACTTCGGCGTGCGCGGCGAGATCGTCAAGGCCAATCCCGGCCCGGTGGTCACGCTGTACGAGCTCGAGCCGGCGCCCGGCATCAAGTCGTCGCGCGTGATCGGGTTGTCCGACGACATCGCGCGCTCGATGAGCGCGCTGTCGGCCCGCGTCGCGGTCGTCGCCGGCCGTAACGCGATCGGCATCGAGCTGCCCAACGCGCATCGCGAGAAGGTCTATCTGCGCGAGCTTCTGGTCGCCAAGGAAAGCGTCGATTCGGTTGCGAAGCTGCCGCTGTGCCTCGGCAAGACGATCGGCGGCGACCCCGTCATCATCGATCTGGCGCGCACGCCGCATATGCTGATCGCCGGCACTACCGGCTCCGGCAAATCGGTCGCGATCAACACCATGATCCTGAGCCTGGTCTACCGGCTGCGGCCGGATCAATGCCGCCTGATCATGGTGGATCCGAAGATGCTCGAACTCTCCGTCTATGACGGCATCCCGCATCTGTTGACGCCCGTCGTCACCGATCCGAAGAAGGCGGTGGTGGCGCTGAAATGGGCCGTGCGCGAGATGGAAGAGCGCTACAAGCGGATGGCCAAGCTCGGCGTGCGCAACATCGACGGCTACAATGCGCGCCTCGTCGAAGCCAAGGCCAAGGGCGAAGAGCTGACGCGCACCGTCCACACCGGCTTCGACAAGGAGAGCGGCAAGGCGATCTACGAGGAAGAGAAGCTCGACCTCGAACCGCTGCCCTACATCGTCATCATCGTCGACGAGATGGCCGACCTGATGATGGTCGCCGGCAAGGATATCGAAGGCGCGGTGCAGCGCCTCGCACAGATGGCTCGCGCCGCCGGCCTGCATGTCATCCTTGCCACGCAGCGTCCGTCGGTCGACGTCATCACCGGCACGATCAAGGCGAACTTCCCGACCCGGATCGCCTTCCAGGTGACGTCGAAGATCGACAGCCGCACCATCCTTGGCGAGATGGGCGCCGAGCAGCTGCTCGGCCAGGGCGACATGCTCTACATGGCGGGCGGCGGCCGCATCAGCCGCGTGCACGGACCGTTCGCCTCGGACGAGGAAGTCGAGAAGGTCGTGCGTCACCTCAAGACGCAAGGCGCACCGGAGTATCTCGAAGCCGTCACCGCGGAAGAGCCGACCGACGAGGACGGCGCCGTGTTCGATGCCACCGGCATGGGCGGCGACGGCGGCGGCGATCTGTTCACGCAGGCGGTTGCGATCGTCAAGCGCGACCGCAAGGCGTCGACCTCCTACATTCAGCGCCGGCTGCAGATCGGCTATAACCGCGCGGCCTCGCTGATGGAGCGGATGGAACTTGAGGGCATCGTCGGTCCGGCGAATCACGCCGGAAAGCGCGAAATCCTGGTCGGGGAGGAAGAAGGCCAGTTCTGATCGGGGACGATCATCACGGAAAAACCATATCTCCCTCGGAAGAGGCGGGATAAAATCCGGCGCAGCGGGACGAGCGTCGAACAGAGACCTGACATATCTGATGGCAAAACACCTCATTGACCGCGGCACGCGCACTGCGCTCGCTCTTCTCGTCACCGCCGCGATCGCCGGCGCTGCGACTGCGCAGAATGCGCCGCCCCCGAAGCCCGCGCCCAACGCCGGATCCAAGGCTGCGCCAAAGAAGGACGCCGGCGCGCAGACCAATGCGGACAAGGGTCCGACGACGACGGGCGCCACCCAGGCACCGCCGAACCCGGTGATTCCCGATCCGCGCCGCAACGTGCCCGCCAACATCTTCCAGACCTTCGACGCCAACCAGAAGGCGCAGGCTGCCAAGGTCTCGGCCTATCTCTCGTCGCTGCAAACGCTGGTCGGAAATTTCGTCCAGGTCGGCCCCGACGGCACCAAGACCAAGGGCGATTTCTACATCCAGAAGCCCGGCAAGCTGCGCTTCGAATATGACGATCCGAGCCCGATCGAGGTGATCGCGGACGGCTCCTCGGTCGCGGTGCGCGACCGCAGGCTCGCCACCCAGGACGTCTATCCGCTGTCGCAGACCCCGCTGCGCTATCTGCTGTCGGACCGCATCGACCTGATGAAGGACACCAACGTCATCAGCGTCACCGCCGACGACGTGTTCGTCAGCATCACGATCGAGGAAAAGCAGGCGCTGGTCGGCACCAGCCGCTTCCTGCTGATGATCGGCGCCAAGGACGGCAAGCTCAAGCAGTGGACCGTTACCGACCCGCAGGGCTACGACACGACAGTTGCGGTCTACAATCTCGACGCGACGCAGAAGCCCGATCCGGCGCTGTTCAAGATCGACTTCACGACCTATCCCGGCACCTCGCCGGGCTGATCGCCTTTCCTTCTCCCCCGCCCCGCTCTTGCGGGGTCGAGACGAGCGAAGCTCGCTCTTGGAGGGTTGGGTGAGGGGCTGCCTCCACGAATCCGAAAGACGCGAGTACGCGGTGAGTCCCTTCACCCGGATCACATTGCGCTTCGCTCCATGCGATCCGACCTCTCCCCGCAAGCGGGGCGAGGTGGGAGCCTCCCTGTGGACAATTGAAATCCGCACCGAGAACCGTGCTAAGACGCACCTCTCATGCGGTTCTCCGTCACCACCTGGAATATCAACTCGGTGCGCCTGCGCATCGACACCGTCGCCAAGTTCATCAAGAGCGCGCGGCCGGATGTGCTGTGCCTGCAGGAGACCAAATGCATCGACGATGCGTTTCCGCTGAAACGCTTCAAGCGGCTCGGCTATGAACACGTCGCGCTGAACGGACAGAAGGGCTATCACGGCGTCGCTATCGTCTCGCGCCTGCCGTTCGAGACGACCGACATCAGGACGTTCTGCGACAAGATCGATTCACGGCACATCTCGGTGTCGTTCGGCGAGAAGGCGCAGCTGTCAAAGCCGCTGGTGCTGCATAATTTCTACGTGCCGGCCGGCGGCGACATTCCTGATCCCGCGCTCAATCGGAAATTCGAGCACAAGCTGCAATTCCTCGACGAGATGAAGGCCTGCGAGCCGCTGCATCCGCGCGGCGACGACCGCCACATCCTGGTCGGCGACCTCAACGTCGCGCCGCATGAGAACGACGTGTGGTCGCACAAGCAGCTGCTCAAGGTGGTCTCGCACACGCCGGTCGAAACCGAGAAGCTGCTCGCCGCGCAGGCGCATGGCGAATGGTTCGACATCGCGCGCGAGCGGATCCCGATGTCGGAAAAGGTCTACACCTGGTGGAGCTACCGCGCGGCGGACTGGACCGTCGGCGATCGCGGCCGACGGCTCGATCACATCTGGGTCTCGCGCGCGCTGAAGGATCAGGTCAGCGATTTCAAGATCACCCGCGACGCCCGCAGCTGGGAGCGCCCGTCGGACCACGTGCCGGTGACGGCGGTGATGGAGGTTTAAGTGCGCCGCCGACCCTCGACCCGTCATCCTGAGGAGCGCGGAACGCGCGTCTCGAAGGGTGCACGGCCCGGCTGGTGGCCGTCGACCCTTCGAGGCTCGCCCAGCGGCGCAATTGCGCCGCAAGGCTCGCACCTCAGGTGACGGTTCAATGAACTTGCGGAATGACGCGCGGAAAGATCACGTACTCAGCTTCCCGCCCGCCATCAGGATATCGCTTGCGAGCTGGCTGGTGCGCAGCGCGAGCTCGTCGCGTAGCCGAAGGGCCGCGGCGGGATCGCTTTCCAGCACGCGCTGGAACAAGCTACGCGCGACTCGGATCACCGAGCCGCGCTCCAGCGCGGTGGCGGTCGATGGCCGCTTCATCGCGACGATCAATGCGAGCTCGCCGATCAGCGCGCCGGGACCGGCGATGATCTCGGCGCCGCCTTCCTCGACGCGGAAGGTGCCGCGCTGCACGACATAGCCGGCGTCCGCGGCGTCGCCGGCCTTGAACAGCACGTCGCCTGCGTTGAAATCACGTTGCTCGGAGCCGATCGCCAGCATGCGCAAGGAGCTTTCGCCCAACAGACGCATTGTCGGGACCCGCTCGAGCAGGGCTACGTCATCATCGATCGACATTCAGGTCCGGTAACCGCGGTGCGCCTCGATTTCACGAATCGTTGAGCGCAAAGCGTATCACGGCACCAGCTTGTAGCCACCGGCTTCCGTCACCAGGATTTCCGGGTTGGCGGCGTCCTTCTCGATCTTCTGGCGGAGGCGGTAGATGTGGGTTTCCAGCGTGTGGGTGGTGACACCGGAATTGTAGCCCCAGACTTCCTGGAGCAGCGTCTCGCGCGACACCGGCATCTGGCCGGCGCGGTAGAGGAAGCGGAGGATCGCGGTTTCCTTCTCGGTCAGCCGCACCTTCCTGGCATTGGCGCCGGTCAGCATCTTCGAGCCGGGCCGGAACGAGTACGGACCGACCGAGAACACCGCGTCCTCGCTGGCCTCGTGCTGGCGGAGCTGCGCCCGGATCCGGGCCAGCAGCACCGCGAAGCGAAATGGCTTCGCCACATAGTCGTTGGCGCCGGATTCGAGCCCCAGGATCGTATCGGAATCGGTGTCGTGGCCGGTCAGCATGATGATCGGAGCCTTGAAGCCGCCCTTGCGGAGCGAGCGGACCACTTCGCGGCCATCGGTGTCGGGCAGGCCGACGTCCATCAGGACCAGATCGGGGGAATTGGCTTTGGCGGCAGTGGCGCCCTTGGCGCCGGTGTCGACTGCGGAGGCTTCGAATTCCTCGTGCAGCGACAGCTGCTCGACCAGCGTATCGCGCAGATCGGTATCGTCATCCACGATCAAGATCTTGCGGGCATTGGCCATAGGTACAATCCTTCGGGGGCGGGCGGTCAGAAGCAGAGGACGCTTATGGCCGTAACATCGGCTAGATATGTGTTCAGGTAGGCGATTGTTACCGATTCACAAGGCAACGCAGTCTACCTCAAATCCGGCGGGGCAGGACGTGAATGTCCTGTAATGCCGGGAAATAGGATGTTCTGAACCTCCAAGGCAAGCTCAGTTTGGAACGATTCTTAAGGGAAGGTCAGCTATTTCAATCACTTATATGACAGCCAAACGTGATCGACCGCTCTCCATCATCGAGGTCCGAGCAGCCGCCGGCGACCCGCGCCGGGGCTGGCTGTCGGCTGACGGCTGGACCGTGCCGGTGGCGCTCGGACGCGGCGGAATCCTCGCCAACAAGCGCGAGGGCGACGGCGGCACGCCGCGCGGCGTCTTCCATCCGCGCCAGCTCTGGTGGCGCGCCGACCGGCACCAGCGTCCGGCGACTTTCCTGCCGACCCGGCCGATCCGCCGCGAGGACGCCTGGTGCGAGGACCCCGCCGACCGTCACTACAACCAGCCGATCCGGCTCGACCGCGAGCAGGGCGGCGACCGCCTGACCCGCGAGGATCATCTCTACGACTTCATTGTCGAGATCGATCACAACGCCGCGCCGCGCGTCGCCGGCCGCGGCAGCGCGGTGTTCCTGCATCTGGCGCGGCCGAACTTCTCGCCGACCGCGGGCTGCGTCTCGATGACGAAGGCCTCGATGCTGCGGTTGTTGCGGCGGATGTCGCCGCAGACCAGGATCATCATCGGCTAGAGTTGTCGAATGGCTGAACATCGCTTTTCCCGCGCGACAGACGCGACGCGTTTGTGCTGAGATCGTGCACACCAGAAAATAATTCCCGCGGGGAGCGAAACAGCATGCTCGACAACAACAAGATCGCCGCCGCCTCGAAGGTCCTGCACGATCACTGGCACGCCGGCACCAAGCTCGCAGCGCTCGATGTCGCCATTCGGCCGCGCGATCGCGCCGAGGGCTATGCGGTGCAGGCCGAACTGGAAAAGACGTCGCGCAAAAAACTGTTCGGCTGGAAGATCGCGGCGACCAGCGCGGCCGGCCAGAAGCACATCAATGTCGCCGGACCGCTCGCCGGGCGCATCCTTGCCGAGACGGTGATACCGGATGGCGGCACCGCGTCGATGCAGGGCAACGAGATGCGCGTCGGCGAGCCGGAATACGCCTTCCGCATGGCGCGCGATCTCGCGCCGCGCACGACGCCGTACAGCGTGCAGGAGGTGCTGGAGGCCGTCGGGACGCTGCATCCGGCGATCGAGATTCCGGATTCGCGTTTCGCCGATTTTGTCGCCGCCGGCGAGGCGCAGCTGATCGCCGACAATGCCTGCGCGCATCTGTTCGTGCTCGGACCCGCAACCTCGGCCGACTGGCGCGCGATCGACCTGGTCGAGGACCGCCCGGTCATCACGCTGCGCGGCGAGCGCTATATCGGCCACGGCAAGAACGTGCTCGGCGATCCCTGCGCAGCGCTCGCCTGGTGCGCCAACGAGCTGCGCGCGCTCGGGCTGACCTTGCGGGCAGAGGAAGTCGTCACCACAGGCACCTGCCATCCCCCGCTGCCGATCACCGCCGGCGATAAATTCGCCGCCGATTTTGGCGCGATCGGAAAAGTGTCGGTGCGGTTCGTGTAGGCCGCGCACGCGCCACACACACCGCTGTCGTCCCTGCTTTCGAAAGCAGCGGGACGACAGTCAGTTATGCGGCACCGTCCGCGTCCCGAAGATCGCCGAGCCCACCCGCACATGGGTGGCCCCCATCTGGATCGCGACGGCAAAGTCCGCGCTCATGCCCATCGAGAGATTCGTCAGCCCGTTGCGCGCGGCGATCTTGGCGCAGAGCGCAAAGTGCGGCGCCGGCGCCTGGTCGACCGGCGGGATGCACATCAGTCCTGATATCTGCAGGCCGTAGGTGTCACGGCATGCCGCGATGAAGGTATCTGCGTCCTGCGGTGCCACGCCGGCCTTCTGCGGCTCCTCGCCGGTATTGATCTGGACGAACAGTTCCGGGTGCTTGCCTTGATTTTTGATTTCCTTGGCTAACGCTTCGCAAATGCTGGCGCGATCGACCGAATGGATCGCATCGAACAGCGCGACGGCCTCCTTGGCCTTGTTCGACTGCAACGGTCCGATCAGATGCAGCTGCAATCCCGGATGAGCCTGGGTTAGCGCCGGCCACTTGCCCTTGGCCTCCTGCACGCGATTTTCGCCAAATACGCGCTGTCCGGCGCCGATAATCGGCAAAATTGCGTCGGCCGCGAACGTCTTCGACACCGCGATCAAGGTCACCGACATGCGGTCGCGCCGCGCTTCCTTGCAGGCATGGGCGATCTCGCGTTCGACGGCGGCGAGGCCATGTGGTGAATCGGCCGGTAACGGCGTGGTCGGGCTTTGCGTCATGCTTGTGCCGTTCTCTGACAGGTGCGGGGGGTTGGCTCGAATTTTACCAAATTCGGGAAAGGCTTTTTGAAGCCCTGCATTCTAACTTGCGCACGGGCAAGGGAATAGAATGTCGGGCGTCACTTTCAACCGCAACCGGGTCAGGCTCAAGAAGGTTCTGGGAATTCGTGCCCGGCTGGCCTTGCTTGCGCTGATGCTGGTCGCGCCCCTGATGCTGGACCGCGTCCGCACGCTGGAGGATTCCCGCAGCAAGCAGATCGCGCAGGCCGCGGCCGGCTATGCCAGCCTCACCGCGCATGCCGCGGAAACCCAGCGCGAGGTGGTCTCCTCGGTCGAGACCATGCTGAAATCCGCCGCCTATATCCGCGCCTCCGGCGGCATCGCGCAGAGCTGCGAGGTGCTGCGCGCCAGCCTGCCGACGGTGCTGCCCTGGATCCGCAGCATCATGTTCGTCTCCAGGGACGGGCTGGTGCAGTGCTCGACCCTCAACGTCCAGGTCGGCCTCAATGTCGGCGACCGCGAATATTTCAAGAAGGCGCAGGACAACCGCGACTTCGTGTTCAGCGACTATCTGCGCGGCAGGACCAATGGCCGCCCGATGATGATGGCCGCGTATCCGGTGGCCGCGATCAATCCGGAGCAGGATGCCGTCGTGGTCGCCGGCATCAATATCGACTGGCTGTCGCAGATCATGGCCAATCTCGGCGGCCAGCCCGGCATGTCGGCCGTGCTGGTCGACTCTACCGGCGTCGTGATCGCCGCGCCCGCCGATCATGCGAGCCTGATCGGCCGCTCGCTCGACACCATCCCGCTGATGGCAGCGATCGCCGAGAAGGCGCTGAGCTATGACGAGCCGTCCGGCTCGGTGTCGTTCACCGCGTCCGACGGCGCACAGCGCACGCTGAGCTTCGCGCGCATCGCCGGCACGCAGTCCCGGCTGATCGTGAGCATGGACGAGGCCAAGGTGACCGCGGCGATCAACCGCGAGATCCGCACCGCCTATCTGCAGCTTGGATTTGTCTGCCTTTTCGTCTTGTTGGGCGCCCTGGTCGGCGCCGAGCGACTCGTCATCCATCCGATCGAGCTGATGACCGGCATGGCGCGGCGGTTCGGCGAGGGCGACTGGTCGGCGCGCGTCGCCAAGCACAAGCTGCCGGCGGAATTCGTGCCGCTGGCGCGTGCCTTCAACGCGATGGCGGCGCAGCTCAGCCAGCGCGAGCGCGAGCTGGTCGCCTCCAACGATCGTCTCACCGTGATGGCCTCGATCGATGCGCTGTCCGGCCTTGCCAATCGCCGCGGCTTCCAGAGCCGGCTCGACTTCGAGTGGATGCGGGCGCAGCAATATGAATGCGAGCTGTCGCTGATGATGATCGATGTCGATCACTTCAAGCTCTACAACGACACCTACGGCCATCCCGAAGGCGATGCCTGCCTGACCCGAATCGGCGAAGTGCTGTCGGGGATCGCCGCCGACACCATGGGCTTCGCCGGCCGCTATGGCGGCGAGGAATTCTGCCTCTTGCTGCCGAACACTGACGCCGCGCATGCGCTCGCGATCGGCGAGACCGTGCGCACCGCGGTGCTCGGCCTCGCCGTGCCGCACGCGTCCTCGAGCCATTGCGTCGTCACCGTCAGCGTCGGCGTCGCGACGACCAGACCGAACGAGACCCAGCGCCCCGGCGACCTGATCGAAGCTGCAGATGCCGCCCTCTACGCCGCCAAGCGCCGCGGCAGGAATGCCGTGATCGAGCACGGCTTCCTGCAGACGCTGGACGAAGCCGGGATGGCGCTGGCGAGTTGAGATCGTGCGTGATCGAGCCGCGCCATGAGCGCGGAACCATGACCATCGGCGACGCCGCATATTCGGCGACGCCGCATATTCAGCGTCGTCCTGGCGAAGCCTAGGACCCATTACCCCCACCGTTTATTATTGCGCGAAGCTGGGGCCACGATCCCTTCCTCGACAAAGCTCTGTGGTCCAGGCCTTCGCCAGGACGTCGAGAAGGCTGCAGACGGCGCCCCCCTGCGACAGCGGCAGGGCGGCTGCGCGAGGGGATGGGACGTTTGGAGGCCCCAAGCCGTTGACCGCGCAGGCGCTTTTGTGGCCTAGTCCGCCGTCCCCGGACGGGGCCCGAAAATCACCCAGAGCCACCCAAAATCCCTGCGATTTCATGACCGCCGAACGCTACAACGCCCGTGAATCCGAGCCCCGCTGGCAGCGCCTGTGGGACGAAAAGGCGATCTTCGCCTCCAAGAACGACGATCCGCGGCCGAAATACTACGTGCTCGAGATGTTCCCCTATCCGTCGGGGCGCATCCATATCGGCCATGTCCGCAACTACACGCTCGGCGACGTGCTGGCCCGCTTCATGCGCGCCAGGGGCTACAACGTGCTGCACCCGATGGGCTGGGACGCGTTCGGCCTGCCGGCGGAGAATGCCGCGATCGAGCGCAAGGTGGCGCCGAAGGCCTGGACCTACGACAACATCGCCGCGATGAAGAAGCAGCTGCGGTCGATCGGGCTGTCGCTCGACTGGTCGCGCGAGTTCGCGACCTGCGACCCCAGCTACTACAAGCATCAGCAGAAGATGTTTTTGGACATGCTGCGCGCCGGCCTCGCCGAGCGCGAGAAGCGCAAGCTGAACTGGGATCCGGTCGACATGACCGTGCTCGCCAACGAGCAGGTGATCGACGGCCGTGGCTGGCGCTCGGGCGCCGTCGTCGAGCAGCGCGAGATGAGCCAGTGGGTCTTCAAGATCACGAAGTACTCGCAGGAGCTCCTGGAAGCGCTGGATGGTCTCGAGCGCTGGCCCGACAAGGTGCGGCTGATGCAGCGCAACTGGATCGGCCGCTCCGAGGGCCTGTTGATCCGCTTTGCACTGGATGCGGCGACCACGCCGGCCGGCGAGAGCGAGCTGAAGATCTTCACCACGCGGCCGGACACGCTGTTCGGCGCCAAGTTCATGGCGATCTCGGCGGATCATCCGCTGGCGGTAGCGGCTGCCGCGAAGAACCCGAAGCTCGCGGAGTTCATCGCCGACATCAAGAAGATCGGCACCGCGCAGTCGATCATCGACACCGCAGAAAAGCAGGGTTTCGACACCGGCATCAAGGCGGTGCATCCGTTCGATCCGAGCTGGAAGCTGCCGGTCTATGTCGCGAACTTCGTGCTGATGGAATACGGCACCGGCGCGATCTTCGGCTGCCCGGCGCACGACCAGCGCGACCTCGACTTCGTCAACAAGTACAATCTCGGCAATGTGCCGGTGGTCTGCCCCGAGGGCCAGGACCCGAAGACGTTCGTCATCACCGACGTCGCCTATGACGGCGACGGCCGCATGATCAATTCGCGCTTCCTCGACGGCATGACGATCGAAGCGGCCAAGGAAGAGGTCGCCAAGCGGCTGGAAAGCGAAGTCCGCGGTAATGCGCCGGTCGGCGAGCGGCAGGTGAATTTCCGCCTGCGCGACTGGGGCATTTCGCGCCAGCGCTACTGGGGCTGCCCGATCCCGGTGATCCACTGCCCGAAATGCGACGTGGTGCCGGTGCCCGACGACCAGCTGCCGGTGACGCTGCCGGAGGATGTCAGCTTCGACAAGCCGGGCAACGCGCTCGACCATCACCCGACCTGGAAGCACGTCAGCTGCCCGAAGTGCGGGGCCAAGGCCGTGCGCGAGACCGACACGATGGACACCTTCGTGGACTCGTCCTGGTATTTCGCGCGCTTCACCGACCCGTGGAACGAGACCGCGCCGACCACGCCTGCGGTCGCCAACCGGATGATGCCGGTCGATCAGTATATCGGCGGCGTCGAGCACGCGATCCTGCATCTGCTCTACAGCCGCTTCTTCACCCGCGCGATGAAGGCCACCGGCCACGTCGACATGAGCGAGCCGTTCGCCGGCATGTTCACCCAGGGCATGGTGGTGCACGAGACCTACCAGAAGGCCGACGGCAGCTGGGTCACGCCGGCCGAGGTGAAGATCGAGGTTGGCGGCAACGGCCGCCGCGCGGTGCTGATGGCGACCGGCGAGGACGTCGCGATCGGCCCGATCGAGAAGATGTCGAAGTCGAAGAAGAACACCGTCGACCCCGACGACATCATCGCGAGCTACGGCGCCGACGTCGCGCGCTGGTTCATGCTGTCGGACTCGCCGCCGGACCGCGACGTGATCTGGAGCGACGAGCGCGTGCAGGGCGCCTCACGCTTCGTGCAGCGGCTGTGGCGGCTGGTGAACGAATCGGCCGAGATTGCCAAGACGGCGCCGGCGGCCCGGCCGGCCACGTTCGGAGCCGAGGCGCTGGCGCTGCGCAAGGCCGCCCATGGCGCGCTCGACAAGGTGTCGTCCGGGATCGAGCGGCTGCATTTCAACGTGTGTCTCGCCCATATCCGCGAGTTCGCCAATGCGCTGTCCGAGGTGCTGGCAAAGGGCGACAAGCCGGCGCCGGACCTGGCTCCAGAAGTTTCTTGGGCCGTCAAGGAGGCGGCGACCATCCTGGTGCAGCTGTTTTCGCCGATGATGCCGCATCTGGCCGAGGAGTGCTGGGTGGTTCTGGGCCAGACCGGGCTGGTTTCCGAGGCCGATTGGCCGCAAATCGAGCGCGATTTGCTGGTCGAAGACAGCGTGACCCTGGTTGTCCAGGTCAACGGTAAAAAACGAGGTGATGTTACCGTGCCACGGGCGGCCCAAAATGCGGATATAGAGGCTGCCGTTTTGGCGCTCGATGCGGTAAAAGCGGCCTTGGGCGGCAAACCCGTCCGCAAGGTGATCGTGGTGCCCATGAGGATCGTCAATGTTGTCGGCTAGGATCAGGATCGCCGCCCGGCTCGTGGCCGTGGCTGCCTTGGCCGCGCTGACGGCCGGATGCTTCCAGCCGATGTATGCCGAGCGTACCCTCGACGGCCAGTCGTCCGCGCTGCGCGAAAAGCTGATGGGCGTCGAGGTTCCGCCGGTCGACAAGCCGAACGCCTCGCGCGAGGCCCGGGTTGGCGTCGAGGTCCGCAACGCCCTCGCCTTCAAGCTCTACGGCACCGCCACCGGCATGCCGCCGACGCATCGGCTGGTGCTGCGCTTCAACACCAGCCGCTCCTCGCTGATGATCGATCCGGCCACTGCGCTGCCGACCAGCGAGAACTACGCCATCGACGCCCAGTTCAACCTGATCGAGATTGCGTCGAACAAGTCTGTGATGACCGGCACCACGTTCTCGCGCGTGTCCTATGACATGCCCGGCTCCTACCAGCGCTTCGCCCGCGCCCGCGCCTTCCGCGACGCCGAGGACCGCGCCGCGCAGGAGATCGCCGACAACATCCAGACCCGCCTCGCCTCCTTCTTCTCCACCGGAACCTGAGGCGGGAGGTCATTCCGGGGCGCGCCACCGGCGCGAACCCGGGATCTGGAGATGATGGATCGAGATTCCGGGTTCGCCTCTGACGAGGCGCCCCGGAATGACAGTTTAAGGCGAGATGGTCGCGCTTCGCGGAAAAGAGATCGACAGCTTCCTCGCCCGGCCTGACGCCGGCCGTCCGATCATCCTGCTGTACGGCCCGGACCTCGGGCTGGTGCGCGAGCGTGCCGACGCGCTGATGGCCTCCGCGGTCGACGATCCCAACGATCCATTCTCGCTGGTGCGGCTCGATGGCGACGAGCTCGCCGCCGAGCCGTCGCGGCTGGTCGACGAGGCCATGACGGTGCCGCTGTTCGGCGGCCGCCGCGCCATCCGCGTCCGCGCCGGCTCGCGCAACTTCTCGAGTGGCGTCGAGACGCTGACCGAGACCACGGCGCTCAGGGATTGCCGCATCGTGATCGAGGCCGGCGAGCTCAGGCCGGAATCGCCGCTGCGCAAGATCTGCGAGCGCGCCAAGAATGCGGTGGCGATCGGCTGTTATCCCGACACCGAGCGCGATCTCACCAAGCTGATCGAGGACGAGCTGCGCGCATCGAATCTGCGGCTCGCACAGGATGCGCGCGCGGTACTGATGTCGCTGCTCGGCGGCGACCGCATGGCTTCGCGCAACGAGCTGCGCAAGCTGGCGCTGTTCGCGCACGGCAAGGGCGAGATCACGCTCGAGGACGTCATGACCGTGGTGTCCGACGCCTCCGAGCTGAAGCTCGACCCGATCGTCGACGGCGCCTTCGCCGGCAACGCCGCGCTGGTCGAAAGCGAGTTCACCAAGGCAATGGTCGCCGGCACCTATCCCGGCGTGATCATCTCGGCCGCGCAGCGCCAGGCGGCATGGCTGCACAAATCAGCGCTCGCGATCGCGGACGGCACGCCGGCGTCAGCCGTGCTCGAAGGCGGATTCCCGCGGCTGCACTTCTCGCGCAAACCCGCGGTCGAGATCGCGCTGCGCAATTTCACGCCGCCGCGGCTGGTGAACGTGATCGATCAGCTCGCCACCGCGGCACTCGACATGCGCAAGCAGGCCTCGCTCGCCGCCGTCATCGCGCAGCGCGCGCTGCTCTCGATCGCGGCGAATGCGAAGCGGCGGGGGTAAATTGAAGAAGTCATTCCGGGGCATGCGAAGCATGAACCCGGAATCCAGAGATGTGGAAAAAGAGATTCCGGGTTCGCGCTGACGCGCGCCCGGAATGACGAAACCGCTAGCCGCCCTCCAGCCGCCGCACCACTTCGTCGAGCTGCTCGAGGTTGCGGTAGCTGATCTGGACGGTGCCGCCGGGATCGCGATGGCTGACGGTAACGGCAAGGCCGAGCGCATCGCTGACGCGTTTCTCGAGCGCCAGCGTGTCGGCATCCTTGTCGACCTTGGCCGCGCTGCCACTGCGCGCCTTCTGCGGCTTGCGCTCCGGCACGCCCTCCTCATGCGCCAGCGCCTCGGCCTGGCGAACGTTGAGACCCTCGGCGACGATGCGCTTCGCTGCAGCGAGCGGATCCGGCACGCCGATCAGCGCGCGGGCGTGGCCGGCGGAGAGATCGCCTTTCGAGATCAGCGCCTGCACCTCGACGGGCAGCTTGGTCAGCCGCATCATGTTGGCGACATGGCTGCGGCTCTTGCCGACGATCTTGGCGATGTCTTCCTGGCTGCGTTTGAACTCGTCGGCGAGCGCGTGATAGCCCTGCGCCTCTTCCATCGCATTGAGGTCTTCGCGCTGGACGTTCTCGATGATCATGATCTCGAGCGCGTCGGAATCAGAGACCTCGACCGGCACGATCGGCACTTCGTGCAGGCCGGCGAGTTGCGAGGCGCGCCAGCGGCGCTCGCCGGCGATGATCTCGTAGCGGTCCTGCGCGCCCTTGATCGCACGCACCACGATCGGCTGGATCACGCCGCGCTGCCTGATCGAATCGGCAAGCTCGCCGAGCTCGGTGTCGGCGAAGGTGCGCCGCGGGTTACGCGGGTTGGCCTTGAGGAATTCGATCGGCACCTTGCGCTGGGTGCGCGGCCGCTCGACATGCGCGGCCGCCTCGCCGCCGACATCTCCGATCAGGCTTGCCAGCCCGCGCCCCAGTCGCGAACGCGCTTCATCGGCCATTGTTGCGAGCTCCCTTGGATTCACACGCAGTACTCCAGACTTGAATTTCAAAAGAAACGTAGGATGGGTAGAGCGAAGCGAAACCCATCGCGGCTCGCAATGAGAGTGATGGGTTTCGCTTCGCTCTACCCATCCTACGCAACATCAATGCGTGCGCAGCTCGCGCTCGCGCTGGATCACTTCGGTGGCGAGCTTGAGATACGCATCGCTGCCGGCACATTTGAGGTCGTAGACCAGAACCGGCTTGCCGTAGGACGGCGCCTCGGAGATACGCACGTTGCGCGGGATCATGGTGTCGTAGACCTTGTCGCCCATGAACTGGCGCACGTCGGCAACGACCTGGTTGGAGAGGTTGTTGCGCGAGTCGAACATGGTCAGCACGATGCCGTGGATCGACAGGTTCGGATTGAGCGTCGAGCGCACCTGCTCCACGGTCTGCAGCAATTGCGACAGACCTTCGAGCGCAAAGAACTCGCATTGCAGCGGCACCAGGATCGCGTCCG
This sequence comes from Bradyrhizobium sp. USDA 4504, assembly GCF_054063995.1. Taxonomy (NCBI): domain Bacteria; kingdom Pseudomonadati; phylum Pseudomonadota; class Alphaproteobacteria; order Hyphomicrobiales; family Nitrobacteraceae; genus Bradyrhizobium; species Bradyrhizobium sp. USDA 4504. The sequence continues at coordinate 7,209,421 of NZ_JBSSGV010000001.1, forward strand.
ACGCCGCCATCGCATTCACCGTGAGCAAATTGAGCGAGGGCGGGCAGTCGATCAGCACGTAGGTGTAGTCGGCTTCCGGCGAGACATTGTTGTTCAATCCTGCGATCGCATCGCGCAGCCGGAACGCGCGGCCCGGCGTGGTGCCGAGCTCGAGCTCGAGGCCGGAGAGGTCCATGGTGGAAGCCGCGATGTGCAGCCGCGGCACCGCGGTCGCGACCACGGCATCGCGCAGCGGCGCTTCGCCGATCAGGACGTCGTAGGTCGAGCAGCTGCGGTTGCGGCGATCGATGCCGAGGCCGGTCGAGGCGTTGCCCTGCGGATCGAGATCGACGATCAGGACGCGCTCGCCAATCGCAGCGAGTGCGGTCCCAAGATTGATCGCTGTGGTGGTCTTGCCGACGCCGCCCTTCTGGTTGGCGAGCGACAGGATGCGCGGATGGCCAGGCGGCTGGGACGCCTTATCCTCTTGATAAACCTCGTCCATCACAGTCATACCAAAATACCATTTGCTCTCGCGGAGTCCCCTAGCGCCGCTCGATTGACCCGAGTTCGACGATCCAGCCCTGTCCGCCGGTCCGGCTGGAGTGTAGCTTTGGCTCAATAATCCAATATTTAGTGGCCTCGGTCAATTCAGCCTCTACATCTTGACCCTTCAAAAACAGCGCCTTGGCGCCCTTTTTGACCCACGGCTCCGCAAAGCCGATGAGTTGATGTAACGGAGCCAGCGCCCGCGCGGTGACGCAATCGATGGGCCCCGGGATTCTATCCACAGTATCCCCGATATCAGCCAGGTGCACCGTCCCCGGCGAGCCCGTCACCCGTATCGCCTCGCGCAAGAATGCCGCCTTCTTGGCGATTCGCTCAACCAAATGAATCGACGCGCCCGGAGTTTCGGCCAGTGCGCAGGCCAGCACGACGCCGGGGAAGCCGCCGCCGCTACCGAGATCGACCCACGACTTCGCCGTCGGCGCCAGACTCAGGAGCTGCAGCGAATCGGAGACGTGGCGGGTCCAGAGGGTCGGCAGCGTCGATGGCGCGACGAGATTGGTCTTGGCCTGCCACGCCAGGAGGAGGGCGACGTAGCGGTCGAGCCGTGCCTCTGTTTCACGTGAAACAGGCGTCAGCGCGAGCGCCGCGGCCTTGTCCTTGACGGAGACACTGAGTTCGGCGGATTGCGAAATTGAAGCCATTCTCTGGAATGCCGGTCGAGCTCGTCGTTGCGAGCGAAGCGAAGCAATCCGTAGTGCCGCGTGAGGAAGCGATGGATTGCTTCGTCGCTTCCGCTCCTCGCAATGACGAGGGCCGCCGCCGTTTCACGTGAAACGTCAGGCAGAGGCCTTCGCAGTCTTCCGTCGCGCCTCGCGCCGCAGATAGGCCGCCAGGATACCCAATGCCGCCGGCGTCATGCCGTCGATCCGGCCCGCCTGCCCGACCGTCCGCGGCTGCGCCTTCTGCAGCTTGACGCGCGCTTCGTTCGAAAGACCGGGAACATCGGCATAGTCGACGTCGGTCAGAACCAGACCCTCGTCACGCCGGAAGGCATCGACATCGGCGGTCTGGCGCTTCAGATAGACATCGTATTTGGCATCGATCTCGAGATGCACCGCGATCGCAGGGTCAATGGCCGACAGCTCCGGCCAGATGGCCCGGACCGCGGGCCACTCGATCTCGGGGTAAGCCAGCAACTCGAAGGCCGACCGGCGGTGGCCGTCGCGATTGAGCGCGAGCCCGTGCTTGGCGGCCTCATTCGGCGTAATCGCGAGCGATTTCGCCAGCCGCTTGGCCGCCTCCAGCGCCGCCATCTTGGTCCGATGGCGCTCGGCGCGCGCCGTTCCGACGCATCCGAGCGCAATGCCCTTGTCGGTCAGGCGCTGGTCGGCATTGTCAGCACGCAGCGTCAGCCGATATTCGGCGCGCGAAGTGAACATGCGATACGGCTCGGTGATCCCGCGGGTCACGAGATCGTCGATCATCACGCCGAGATAGCCGTCGGCGCGGTCGAACACGATCGGATCTGCACTGCCGGCAGCGAGCGCGGCATTGAGTCCGGCGACAACACCCTGCCCCGCGGCCTCCTCATAGCCCGTGGTGCCATTGATCTGGCCGGCCAGGAAAAGCCCGCGCAGACGCTTGGTCTGCAGGGTCGGATCGAGCTCGCGCGGGTCGACGTGGTCGTATTCGATCGCATAGCCCGGCCGGACCATCTTGACCCGCTCGAGGCCCGGGATGCTGGCGAGGATCGCAAGCTGGACCTCTTCCGGCAGCGAGGTCGAGATGCCGTTCGGATAGACCGTGGTGTCGTCGAGCCCTTCCGGCTCCAGGAAGATCTGATGACCGTCGCGGTCGCCGAAGCGGACGATCTTGTCCTCGATCGAGGGGCAATAGCGCGGTCCGGAGCTCTTGATCTGGCCGGAATACATCGGCGAGCGATGCACATTGGCCCGGATCACCTCGTGGGTCGCCGGCGTGGTCCGGGTGATGCCGCACTGGATCTGCGGGGTCGTAATCCGGTCAGTCATGACCGAAAACGGCTCCGGAGGCTCGTCTCCGGGCTGCATTTCGACCGCGGACCAGTCGATCGTGGTGCCGTCGAGGCGCGGCGGCGTTCCGGTCTTGAGCCGGCCGAGCACAAACCCTGCCCGTTCAAAGGAAGCCGACAGGCCCATGGCCGGCGCCTCGCCGACCCGGCCCGCCGGCCAGTTCTTCTCGCCGAGATGGATCAGACCGCGCAGGAAGGTCCCGGTCGTGATGACAACCGCCCCCGCCGATAGCCGGCAGCCATCGCCCAGACGAATGCCGGTCACGCGACCGTCGACGACGATCAGTCCATCCGCTTCGCCTTCGATGACGCTGAGGTTCGCGGTCTCGGCGATCGCGGCCTGCATCGCGGCCGCATAGAGCTTGCGGTCGGCCTGGGCCCGGGGGCCCCGAACCGCCGGACCCTTTCGACGATTGAGCATGCGAAACTGGATGCCACCGGCATCGGCAACCCGGCCCATCAAACCGTCGAGTGCATCGACTTCGCGGACCAGATGGCCCTTGCCGAGCCCGCCGATGGCGGGATTGCACGACATCGCGCCGATCGTCGCGAAACGATGGGTCACCAAGGCGGTCTTTGCGCCCATCCGGGCAGAAGCGCTCGCGGCCTCGCAGCCGGCATGGCCGCCGCCGATGACGATGACGTCAAATGAGTCTGCCCTGGAAGTCATGCCGGGACTTCTATCGTGGAGTCATGAAAGCCGGAAGAACGAAGTTGGGATCGCCGCTCTGAGACCGAAGCCCGAGGCAAAGGCAAATATGGACTGCTTCGCTTCGCCCGCAATGACGGATGGGACCGTTTCACGTGAAACAGTGCGGCTGTATGATTGGCAATTGTTTCACGTGAAACAGGATGAGGGTTCCTTAACCAGATCGAAACCATGTTTCACGTGAAACAAGATGGGCGCCCGCTACTTCCCGACGCAGAACTCGCGGAAGATGACATCTAGGATGTCTTCAACATCCACCCGGCCGAGCAGACGACCGAGTGAGAAAGCGGCCCGCCGGAGTTCCTCTGCCGCCAGTTCTTCGCCCTGCCCGACCACGTCGATGCCGCGCTGAAGGGATTCGACCGTCTCCTGCAACAATCCGCGCTGCCGCGTCCGACTGATCAAGCCGCCTTCGCTGGTTCCAAAATAGTCCTGAGCGAACCCGACCAGCGCGGCGATCAGCTCTGACAACCCATCGCCACGAGCAGCCGAGATCCTGAATTCGGGGTAACTGCCGCCCTCGCCCGTCATGGTCCTGACGAGGTCGATCTTGTTTCGCACCAGCCAGGTCGGCGTCGCTCCGCCATGTCCCGCCTTTGCATCGCCGCTGTCGGCCAGCCACAGCACCAGGTCCGCCTCCGCGGCGCGGGCGCGGGCGCGGCGGACGCCCTCCTGCTCCACCGGGTCGTCGGTCTCGCGAATGCCGGCGGTGTCGATGACCGTCACCGGATAGCCGTCGAGGTCGAGCTGCACCTCGATCACATCGCGGGTCGTGCCGGCATGCGGCGAGACGATCGCGACCTCGCGCTTGGCGAGCTGATTGATCAGGGTTGATTTGCCGACATTCGGCGGACCGGCGATCGCGACCACCAGGCCGTCGCGCAACCGCTCGCCAAGCCCCTGCCCTGCAAGGACTTGCTTGATCTCATCATGCAGCGCGCGGATTTTCTCGAGCGCCGACCCGATCAGCTCGGCCGGCACATCGCCTTCGTCTGAGAAATCGATGCCGGCCTCGATCAGCGCCGACGCCGCGATGATCCGCTCGCGCCAGTCCCGCGCGCGGTCGCCGAGCAACCCCTTCAGCTGGCGCAGCGCCTGGCGCCTTTGACGGTCAGTGTCGGCGTGGATCAGGTCGTCGAGGCCCTCGGCCTCGGTCAGGTCGAGCTTGCCGTTCTCGAAGGCCCGCCGGGTGAACTCGCCCGGCTCGGCCGGCCGCACATTGTCGAATGCCGCGATCGCATCGAACATCGCCGCCAACACCGCGCGTCCGCCATGGACATGAAATTCGGCGACGTCTTCGCCGGTGGCACTGGCCGGGCCTGGAAACCACAGCACGACCGCGTCATCGATCGGTTGATGGTTCGAATCGCGGAGCAGCGCGCGGGTCGCCAGCCGCGGCACCGGCGTCTTGCCCGCCAGTCCTGCAATGACCGACTCGGCCATTGGGCCAGACAACCTGACGATGGCGATCGCACTCGGCGGCCGCCCCGAGGATAACGCGAAAATAGTCTGGTCGCGTGGATGCATCGCCTATTTCTTCCAGCAAATCGGCAAAGGCAATGCCGCTTCGATTTCGCACGCCTTCCTCAGAATGTTGCAGCGCAGCATCGTCTGGTTTCACTGCAAGCAGCCGCGCAGCAATTTTGCTGCGGGTGTCGTCAGCTAGCTCACAAAGCTACGATATAAATATAAATAAATTCAGATAGTTAAATGAAAAGTTAGTGGGGGGAGCCGCTCCCTTTATGCTGCACTTCGCTGCAGCAAATCAGCAGCATGAAAAAAGGCGCCCCGTTTGTGCGGAGCGCCTGTTCTTTTCGGCCGTGGCCTCAGGTGTTCATGGAATCGAAGAATTCCGAGTTACTCTTCGTATTGCGGAGCTTGTCGAGCAGGAAGTCGATGGCGTCCATGGTGCCCATCGGATTGAGGATGCGGCGCAGGACGTACATCTTCTTCAGCACCTGCGGATCAGTGATCAGCTCCTCCTTGCGGGTGCCGGAACGGGCAATATCGATCGCCGGGAAGGTCCGCTTGTCCGAAACCTTGCGGTCGAGGATCAGTTCGGAGTTACCGGTGCCCTTGAACTCTTCGAAGATGACTTCGTCCATGCGGCTGCCGGTATCGACCAGCGCGGTCGCGATGATGGTCAGCGAACCGCCCTCCTCGATGTTGCGCGCGGCACCGAAGAAGCGCTTCGGCCGCTGCAGCGCGTTGGCGTCGACACCGCCGGTCAGCACCTTGCCGGATGACGGCACGACGGTGTTGTAGGCGCGGCCGAGGCGCGTGATCGAATCGAGCAGGATCACGACGTCGCGGCCGTGCTCGACGAGGCGCTTGGCCTTCTCGATCACCATCTCGGCGACCTGGACGTGACGCACCGCAGGCTCGTCGAAGGTCGACGACACCACCTCGCCCTTCACCGAGCGCTGCATGTCCGTGACTTCTTCCGGACGCTCGTCGATCAGAAGCACGATCAGATAGCAGTCGGGATGATTGGCGGTGATGGAGTGCGCGATGTTCTGCATCAGCACCGTTTTGCCGGTGCGCGGCGGCGCCACGATCAGCGCGCGCTGGCCCTTGCCGATCGGCGCGACGATATCGATCACGCGGGCGGAAAGGTCCTTCTTGGTGGAATCCTCGAGCTCCATGCGGAAACGCTGATTGGGAAACAGCGGCGTGAGGTTGTCGAAATTGACCTTGTGCTTCGACTTTTCCGGATCTTCGAAATTGAGCGTGTTGACTTTCAGCAGCGCGAAATAGCGTTCGCCTTCCTTCGGGCTGCGAATATGGCCTTCGATCGTGTCGCCGGTGCGCAGGCCGAAACGGCGGATCTGCGACGGCGAAACGTAGATGTCGTCGGGACCGGGCAGGTAGTTCGCGTCGGGCGAACGAAGGAAGCCGAAGCCGTCGGACAGCACCTCGACAACGCCCTCACCGATAATGTCGGTCTCGGCGATCGCGAGCTGCTTGAGAATTGCGAACATCAGCTCCTGCTTGCGCATGGTGCTGGCATTCTCGACCCCATTCTCTTCCGCGAACGAGACGAGCTCGGCCGGCGTTTTCGATTTGAGGTCCTGGAGTTTGATTTCCCGCATTGGGGTCGTCCTGTGAGGAAGTAGGTAGGGAAGGGGTGCGAGGTGGCTCTGGAAAAAGCGGACGCCAAAGGAAGGTCCGCAGGTCTCAGCCAGGAAAGTGCCGTTTGGGCTTTCAAACCTGATGCGGCGCCGGTCCGAAAAGAACCGGAACGCGACCACATCCGCCTGCGTGGGGTGGGATAAATCCTATATAGAAAATCGATTCGTCCTTCGCAAGAAGGACTGAAGCATGCGTCTTGACCATCGTGATGTCTAGAACGGCTTCACCACCACCATGATCACGATCAGGATCATCAGAACCGTCGGCACCTCATTGATAATACGATAGAATTTCTGGGTTCGTTGATTCCGGTCGGCGGCGAAATCCTTCACGCAGCGGGACAAAAAGCCGTGGATACCCGACATGGCGAGCACCAGCGCAAATTTGACGTGAAACCAGCCGGATAGGTACCAGTGTCCGGCCCAGACCAGGAAAAGCCCGGCCAGCCAGGTCACTATCATCGCGGGGTTGATGATCCCCTTCAAAAGCCGCCGCTCCATGATCTTGAAGGTCTCGGACTGCCTGGAGCCGACCTCGGCCTCGCAATGATAGACGAACAGCCGCGGCAGATAGAGCATGCCGGCCATCCACGAGATCACGGCGACGATGTGCAGGGCCTTGACCCAGGCATAGATCGGCAGGGCGTTGATCCAGTCGAACATCGCAGTGATGCCTTTCGGGGAACAGTTCGGGAGGGCTCAGCGCTGCGCGCAAGGCTTCGCCGGCGAGGGACGGATACATATCCGCACACACGGCTCTCCTAAACCTAATTAATTTTAGAATCTAAGGTTTGAGTCTTAATGGCAGTGAATTTGACTCATGCAATCCGGTCCAGCGGTTGCTGCGCGCTTGTTCACATCCCTCAACATTCCGGTCGGCGGCGGCGGATATCCGGAATCTGTCGCAGGACTCAATTGGTTGTGCGCCTCTATGGCCAGCTTATGAAGAGACAAATCCACACTGCTTCACTATCATCTCCGCCATGACGTCGACTTATCCTTTTGCGACGTGCTGTGAAGAAGGGGGCGAGATATACAGGGGCCTGGCCATGGACCCGGATTCTTCTCCTCGACCTCCACAGGGATTCACAGGATAGACAGGGGCTCTGGTGCCGACGACCTCCAACTACTTCCATTTGCATCTGGTGTCGGACTCGACCGGCGAGACGTTAATCACCGTGGCGCGCGCGGTCGCCGCGCAATACGCCAATGTGACCGCGGTCGAGCATGTCTACCCCCTGGTGCGCAGCCAGAAGCAGCTCGATCGCGTGCTCGACGAGATCGAGGAATCGCCCGGCATCGTCCTGTTCACGCTGCTGGAGAAGGATCTGGTCGGCCGGCTCGAGGGCAAGTGCAAGGAGATCAACGTTCCGAGCCTGTCGATCATCGGGCCGGTGATGCAGTTGTTCGAGGCGTATCTGGGTGCCGCGACGACCGGGCGCGTCGGCGCGCAGCACGTGCTGAACGCGGAATATTTCCGCCGCATCGATGCGCTGAACTACACGATGATGCATGACGATGGTCAGCATGTCGAAGGCCTCGAGGAGGCCGATGTCGTGCTGGTCGGGGTATCGCGCACCTCGAAGACACCGACCTCGATCTATCTCGCCAACCGCGGCATCCGAACGGCGAATGTGCCGCTGGTGCCGGGCATCCCGCTGCCGCACCAGCTCGAGACCCTGAAGAAGCCGCTGGTGGTCAGCCTGCATGCGACGCCCGAGCGCCTGATCCAGGTCCGGCAGAACCGCCTGCTCACGATGGGCGACCGCGACAATGACACCTACATCGACAAGCAGTCGGTAGCCGACGAGGTCGCCTTTGCCCGGCGCCTCAGCGCGAAATTCAACTGGGCGCTGCTCGACGTCACACGGCGTTCGATCGAGGAGACCGCGGCCGCGGTGATGAAACTCTTCAACGACCGCCAGCGCGCGCGGCCGTCGGAATGATTCCCACGTCATGAGCATCTGGCGCGGCCCACAGAAGCTGATCCTCGCGTCGCAGAGCCGCGCGCGAAAGATGCTGCTTGAAAATGCCGGCCTCGATTTCGAGGCGCTGCCGGCCGACATCGATGAACGCGCGGTGCAGAAGAATTCCGGCCTTTCGGCCCCGGGCGAGATCGCATCGCTCCTGGCGCGCGAGAAGGCGTTGTTCGTCTCCAGGCAGAGGCCCGGTCAATATGTCGTCGGCGCCGACCAGACGCTGGCGCTGGGGCAACGGATGTTCAGCAAGCCCGCCGGCCGCACGCAGGCGGCCGAGCAGCTCGGCCTGCTCGCCGGACGGACCCATGAGCTGCATTCCGCCGTCTCGGTCGCACGCGATGGAAAGGTCCTGTTCAGCGATGTGGGTGTGGCCCGCATGACGATGCGGCGGCTCGCCGCCGACGAGATCGAGAGCTATCTCGACCATGCCGGGGAGGCGGTGATGACCAGCGTCGGCGCCTACCAGCTCGAGGGCCTCGGCGTGCATCTGTTCGAGCGGATCGAAGGTGACCATTTCACCATCCTCGGCCTGCCGCTATTGTCGCTGCTTGCGTTCCTGCGTGCTGAGAAACTGCTCGCGGTGTGAGGCGTGGCGACGGGAGAGATGCTGAACCGATGTTAATAGTTGGACTGACCGGCTCGATCGGGATGGGGAAATCCACCACGGCCAAACTGTTCATGGAGGCCGGCGTGCCGGTCTATGACGCCGATGCGGCCGTGCATCAGCTCTACGAAGGCGAAGCCGCGCCGGCGATCGAGGCCGCCTTTCCCGGCACCACCGCCGGCGGCAAGGTCGATCGCGCGAAACTGTCAGCGCGCGTGGTACACGATCCTGCTGCGATGAAGCAGCTCGAGCAGATCGTGCATCCGATGCTCGGCGCGTCGCGCCAGAAATTCTTCGCCGATGCGGAAGCCGCCGGTAACCCGATCGTCGTTGTCGACGTGCCGCTATTGTTCGAAACCGGCGGCGAGAAGCGTGTCGATGCCGTCGTTGTCGTCACCACCTCGCCGGAACTGCAGCGCGAGCGGGTGCTGGCCCGCGGCACGATGGATGCGGCCAAGCTCGACGCCATCATCGCCAAGCAGATGCCGGACGCCGAGAAGCGCAAACGCGCGGATTTCATAGTGGATACCTCGCACGGCCTAGATCCGGTGCGGGCGCGTATCCGCGACATTCTGGCCGAGGTTGTTAAGATGCCGAAGCGGCGCGCCTGATTCGCCCGCCTTTTCGGATTCATTCACGTCATGCGCGAAATCGTTCTCGATACCGAAACCACTGGCCTCGATCCGCTGCGCGGCGACCGGCTGGTTGAGATCGGCTGCGTCGAGATTTTCAACCGCATGCCGACGGGACAGACCTACCACGTCTACATCAATCCCGAGCGCGACATGCCGGCGGAGGCGTTCGCCGTGCATGGGCTGTCGACCGAGTTCCTGGCCTCCAAGCCGCTGTTCACTGAAGTGGTCGACGAGTTCCTGGCCTTCATCGGCGATACGCCGCTGGTGATCCACAACGCGTCGTTCGACATCAGCTTCATCAACGCCGAGCTCGACCGCATCAAGCGGAAGGCGATCCCGAAGGACCAGCTGGTCGATACGCTGTTGCTGGCACGGCGCAAGCATCCCGGCGTGTCGAACCGGCTCGACGATCTCTGTTCGCGCTATCAGATCGACAATTCCCGCCGCACCAAGCACGGCGCCTTGCTCGACGCCGAGCTGCTGGCCGAGGTCTATATCGATCTGATCGGCGCGCGGCAGTCGCAGCTGATCCTGGCATCGGAAACGTCGGATGCGCGCGCGGGCGGCCATAGTGGTGATACGCCGCGGCGGCAGCGCGAAACCCCGCTACTCGCGCGGGTCAGTGACGCCGATCGAGAGGCCCACAGGGCCTTCATTGCCACGCTCGGCGACAAGCCGATCTGGAACGATTACCTGCCGCCGCCAGCGCCTGCTGCAGCACCGGCGGCTTGAGCCCCTATTGCGCTCTATCCCCGTCATCCTGAGGCGCGAGCGGAGCGAGCCTCGAAGGATGCGCGGCCGCAGTCGGGCCGTCGATCCTTCGAGACGCCCGCAAGCGCGGGCTCCTCAGGATGACGGATCACACTTCCGCGCGTGTTACATTTTTTCGAGTTTAGAACTCAGCTCGGCTTGACGCCGGGAGCGGCCTGGGCGGCCGCCTGCCGCTCCATGTTCTGGCGGTAGAGACCGAGGAAATCGACGGGGTCGAGCAACAAGGGCGGGAAGCCGCCGTCGCGGACCGCGGTCGCGACGATCTCGCGTGCGAACGGGAACAGCAGCCGCGGGCACTCGATCATGACCAGCGGGTGCAGGTTCTCCTTCGGCACATTCACGATCCGGAAGACGCCGGCATAGGCGAGGTCGAAGCTGAACATCACCTTGCCTGCGGTCTCGGCCTTGCCCTCGATCGAGAGGATCACCTCGTACTCGTTCTCCGACAGGTTGTTGGCGGAGACGTTGATCTGGATGTTGATCGCCGGCTGCTGTTGCTGCTGGCCGAGCGAAGCCGGCGCATTCGGGTTCTCGAACGACAGGTCCTTGGTGTACTGCGCCAGTACGTTGAGCTGGGGAGCGGGTTGTTCGACGGGGGCGCCGTTGCCATTGGTCATGAAAATGTCTCCTGGAGCAGCGCTCGATGGACAGAATGTCCGACGGCACGCGTTAAGGTGTTGAGAATGCCGATGCCGGGCGAGTGGCTATCATAGGCCCGGCTCGGTCCACAAGGACGACGAAAGGGCGGGCCGGCGGCGAATTCTCCCGACAAAGGGCAGCGCGCGCAAGCCTGCACAATCTCTTAACAGCTTCCTAAATTATTGAAGATGCGCGATTTCCTGAAAAGGAACGGTTTCCCCCGGGGGTCAAAACGCGCTACAATACCCGTGCCAAAAAGCGCCATTGGCCGGGCATAGTTTCGTGCCTACATCTTCGGACTCTATCGGTGATGTGATCTCTGCTGTTCCCGACCGGGAACGCTTTGACGGCCGGCCCGTTGCCGGCAGAGACCAGAAAGCGAATTCGACGTGGATATTTACACCATCATCTTCCTGGCGCTGGCCGTGTTTATCTTCCTGCGCCTGCGCAGCGTTCTCGGACAGCGCACGGGAAGCGAGCGGCCGCCTTATGATCGCGCCGCGCCCAACGTCGTGCAGCGCGGTCAGGACAACAACGTCGTTCCGATCCCCGGATCGGTGATCGACCAGCCGGCCTCGGCGGCGCCCACCGAGCCGGTCGAGCCCACGGAACGCTGGAAGGGCATCGCCGAGCCCGGCACGGCGCTGGCGCAGGGTCTCGACGCGGTGGCCGTCCAGGATTCCTCGTTCGATCCGCGGCATTTCCTCTCAGGTGCCCGCTCGGCCTATGAAATGATCGTGCTGGCGTTCGCCAATGGCGATCGCCGCGCGCTGCGCGACCTGCTGTCGACCGAGGTCTATGAAAGCTTCGAGGCCGCAATCAAGGATCGCGAGAAGCACGAGCAGAAGACCGAGACGCGGTTCGTCTCGATCGACAAGGCCGAGATCGTCAGCGCGGAGACGCGCGACCGCTCGACCCAGCTCACCGTCCGCTTCGTGTCGCAGATGATCTCGGTCACGCGCGATAAGGCCGGCACCATCGTCGACGGCAGCCCGGACAAGGTCGCCGACATCACCGATATCTGGACATTCGCCCGCGACTCGACTTCCCGCGATCCGAATTGGAAGCTGGTTGGCACTGGAAGCGCTCACTAAGCATCTCAGCTACGGGCGGCTCGCGGTGGCGTGCTGCGCGCTCGCGGTGCTGTGCTCCACCGCAGCGATTGCCGCGCGCTACAGATCAAGCCGGCACCCTCCGCCGCGACACGAGCATAGCCACCCGATCCCCTATCCCAATCTGGAAATGCCGCTGCAGGTCAGCGGCAGCCAGTACGAGCCGCTCGCCTGGTCCAACGTCGCCGGCTGGAGCGCCGACGATCATCTCGCGGCCTACAAGGCGTTTCGCACCAGCTGCAAGCCGATCGCGGCCCAGCAGGGTGCGCCTGCAGATTCGAAAGCGCTCGGGAGCTCGCTGCGCGATCCCTGCCGGATCGCCAAGGGACTCGCGCTGAGCGACGGCGTCAAGGCGAAGGACTTCTTCGAGCAGAATTTCGTGCCGTTGCGTATCTCGCGGCTCGGCGAGGACGCCGGCTTCGTCACCGGTTACTACGAGCCGGTGCTCGATGGATCGCGGACCCAGACCGACGTCTACAACGTGCCGGTCTATCGCCGTCCGTCCAACCTGTTCGTGCGCGGCAAGACGCAGAATTCGGTCGGGCTGCCCAATGGCGGCGCGGTGTATCGCAAGATCGGCCGCCGCAAGCTCGTGCCCTATTACGACCGCGGCCAGATCGAGGACGGCGCGATCGCCGGCCGCGGGCTCGAGATCTGCTGGCTGAAGAGCCAGACCGATCTCCTGTTCGCGCAGATCCAGGGCTCGGCGCGGATCAAGCTCGAGGACGGCATCACGCTGCGCATCAATTACGACGCGCATAATGGTTATCCCTATACGCCGGTCGGACGCGTCCTGATCGACCGCGGCATCATCCCGAAGGATCAGATGTCGATGCAGAAGATCAGGGAGTGGATGGAGCAGAACCCCGACGGCGCCAAGGACCTGCGCCGGCAAAACCGCTCCTTCGTCTTCTTCCGCGAGGTTCCGCTGTCCGACAAGGACGAGGCCGTCGGCGCGCAGGGCGTGCCGCTGACGCCGGGCCGCTCGATCGCGGTCGACAAGGCGCTGCATGTCTACGGCACGCCGTTCTTCATCGCCGGCGAGCTGCCGATCGAATCCGAGCAGTCGAAGACGCCGTTCCACCGGCTGATGATCGCGCAGGACACTGGCTCTGCGATCGTCGGCCCGGCGCGCGCCGATCTTTATTTCGGCGCCGGCGCGGAAGCTGGAAAGGTCTCGGGCCGCCTGCGGCACAACATGCAGTTCGTCATGCTGGTGCCGAGGGGTCTCGACCCTGTCGCGCGCGGCCACAAGCTGCCTCTCCCGGATGAGCGGCCCTCGGCCAAGATCGCAAAGCTGTTTCCGCAGACCGAGCCGCCGAAGGACAAGCCGGCGGCGAAGGCTGCGGATGTGCCGACCGCCGGCATCGCCAGAAGCGCGGTGAAAGACTCAGGCAATAGCGCCGCCAGGAACCCGGCCGCGAAGGATGTCGCGCCCGCAACGCCGGCAGCGACGACCCCTGTCGCGCAGGCCGCACCTGTGGCAGAACCGGTGCCGCTGCCGGTCGCCCGGCCCGATATTCCGCAACCGGAGAAGCGGCGCTTCCGGCGCTATCGCCATTACCGCGATCAATGAAACGACCCGCGCCGATCCCCGATCTGTCCGCGCCGTCGCGGCGCAAGCGCGCGCTGAGCGAAGAGGAGCGCGCGCTCTGGGAGAGCGTGGCAAAGCAGGTCAAGCCACTGCGCAAGCGGCCGGTCGCCGCGAAGGCCCCCGCCGCCGCCTCTGACCCGGCCACCCATCACGCGATTGCCAAACCCATCCCGGTCAAGCCGGCGACAGCGGTCAAGGCTGCGCCGGCGCAACGCCCGCACGCGCCGCCGCTGGCGCCGATCGGCCGTCGCGAACGTGCAAAGCTCTCGCGCGGCCGGCAGGAGATCGATGCGCGGCTCGATCTGCACGGCATGACCCAGCTGCGCGCGCATCGCGTGCTGTTCACCTTCCTGCAGCGCGCGCACAGCGACGGGCTCACTTTCGTGCTCGTCATCACCGGCAAGGGCAAGGTCGGTGGTCTCGATTCCGAACGCGGCGTGCTGCGCCGCCAGGTCCCGGAATGGCTCAGCCTGCCGGAATTCCGCTCGCTGGTTGTCGGCTTCGAGGAAGCGCATGTCGGCCATGGCGGCGAGGGCGCGCTTTACGTGCGTGTCCGGCGCGCGCGAGCCTAAAGCTAAAACGGGCGGACGATCCCGACGCGCGGGATCAGCGTTACGATCCAGCCTGATATCGTCGTCTTGCGGTCGTCCGACGGGATCGCCGGCACGTCCTTCGACGCCGGCAGCATCCTGGTGGCATGCAGCATCAGGAACATGCAGACCGCCCAGTTCGAGATCCAGCGCGAATAGTCGAACACGGTCACGAACATCACGAAATAGCCGGCGCTGATCACAACGAGCGCTCCGAGCACGATCCGGCGATGCAGTTCACTCGCGAGCGCGCCAATCAGTCGCGCGAAATAGCGCCACAGCGGCGTGTGCAGCCAGATCAGCAGCGCAAACACCGGAACGCCCAGGATGTTCGAGGGCATGCGCGCCCAGGTGTCGGCGAACTCCTTCGACAGCGGCTGGTACCAGATGTAGCCGAACTGAAGCAGGTCGGTGCGTGACGGATCGGCCATCCGGCTCTGCAGATGACGGATGAATTCGTCATAGGGCACGTCGACCGTGCCAGCGAATTGCGCGACCAGGAACAGGATGCCGATCCCTGCGAGCGCTGCGATGCCGAAGACGGCGTTCCGCGGCGTCACGCCCTGCACCAGATAAAAGCGCAGCACCACGATCGCCGTGATGGTCGGCACATACATCAAGACGAAGATGTGATGGACCAGGATCAGCAGGATCGAGAACAGCGCGGCAATCAGCACATACGCCACTGAGCGCGCCGGGATCAGCAGCAGCACGATCGTCAGCGCACAGCCATAGATGTCGAAATGGCCGAGCGTGTGCATGAAGTTCTTCAGGAAGAACGGCGAGCCCGCGATGAAGACGAACAACGGCCAATGCGCGTCGTTGAAGCCGAATGTGCGGCGGAACAGTTTGATGAACAGCCCCAGCGTCACCAGCCAGATCGCGCCGGCCAGCGCGAACACCAGCCATACGGGCACCTTGTCGGTGAACAGCGACACGATCGCCCCGACCAGCGCGCGCTTGGTGAAGCCGTAATGATAGTCGACCAGCAGATGGATGTAGGGAACGAAGGGCGGCAGCGCGATCTTGTGCAGGAACACGCCGACCAGCACCGCCGCATTGACAGCCAGCATCAGGCGCCAGGGGTTTTGCCACACCCGCAGATTCATCGATCGCCCACTCTTGTCGTCCCGGGCAAGCGAAGCGCGACCTGGGACCCATAACCACCGAAGGTAGTTCTAGAAGGAATGTCGGCCCGAGTCTTTGTCACCGCGGACTGTCGGGGTTATGGGTCCCGACTTTCGCCGGGACGACTATGGTGGCCGCCTACAAAATAAATCGGCTCAGGTCGGTGTTCTTGGCGAGGTCGCCGACATGCTTGGTGACGTAGTCGGCGTCGACCTGGATGGTCTCACCGTGGCGATCGGGCGCGGTGAAGGAGATCTCGTCCAGCACTCGCTCCATCACCGTCTGCAGCCGCCTTGCGCCGATATTCTCGACCGTGGAATTCACCGCCACGGCGACATCGGCCAGCGCGTCGATGGCATTGTCGGTGATGTCGAGCGTGACGCCTTCGGTCTTCATCAGCGCGACATATTGCTTGATCAGCGACGCCTCCGGCTCGGTCAGGATCCGGCGCATGTCGTCGCGGGTCAGTGCCTGCAGCTCGACGCGGATCGGCAGGCGGCCCTGCAGCTCCGGCAAAAGGTCCGACGGCTTGGCGATATGGAACGCACCCGAGGCGATGAACAGGATGTGGTCGGTCTTGACGGCGCCGTGCTTGGTCGAGACCGTGGTGCCCTCGATCAGCGGCAGCAGGTCGCGCTGCACGCCCTCGCGGGAGACGTCGCCGCCGGCGCGGTTCTCGCGCACGCAGATCTTGTCGATCTCGTCGAGGAACACGATGCCGTTGTTCTCGACCGCGTTGATCGCCTCCTGCACCAGCTGATCGGTGTCGAGCAGCTTGTCGGATTCCTCGTTGACGAGGATTTCGTGCGAGCCCTCCACCGTCAGGCGGCGAGTCTTGCTGCGTCCGCCCATCTTGCCGAAGATGTCGCCGAGCGAGATCGCGCCCATCTGGGCGCCGGGCATGCCGGGGATTTCGAACATCGGCATGCCGCTGCCGCCCGACTGCGTCTCGATCTCGATTTCCTTGTCGTTGAGCTCGCCGGCGCGCAGCTTCTTGCGGAACGACTCGCGCGTCGCCGGGCTCGATCCCGGGCCGACCAGCGCGTCCAGCACGCGTTCCTCGGCGGCAAGCTGGGCGCGGGCCTGAACGTCCTTGCGCTTGCGCTCGCGGGTCTGTGCGATCGCGACCTCGACGAGGTCGCGGACGATCTGCTCGACGTCGCGGCCGACATAGCCGACCTCGGTGAACTTGGTGGCCTCGACCTTGAGGAACGGCGCGCCGGCGAGCTTGGCCAGCCGCCGCGCGATCTCGGTCTTGCCGACGCCGGTCGGCCCGATCATCAGGATGTTCTTGGGCAGAACCTCCTCGCGCAGGGAACCGGCGAGCTGCAGCCGCCGCCAGCGGTTGCGCAGCGCGATCGAGACGGCGCGCTTGGCGTCGGTCTGGCCGACGATGAAGCGGTCGAGTTCAGAAACGATTTCACGGGGAGAGAAGTGAGTCATTGGCTCTAGCTAGGTTGGAATCGCGGTCTCGGCAAGCGGCAGTCCCCCAAGGCATGGTCCCCTAAAGAATCGGCGGCCCGGCCTGCCACTGCCTGATCGCCTCGAACGGGTGGATCAGCATGATGATGTTCAGTGTCAGATTGTCGCGAATGTGAAGCAGCAGCACGGTTTCGAACAACACGCCGAGCGCGACGGTCGCCGCGATCGGCAGCTTGCGCGCCAGCAGGAAGCCGACAACCATCGCAAGGGTGTCCGACACCGAATTGACGATGGTGTCGCCGTAATAGTCCAGCGAGATCGTGCCGGCGCGGTAGCGCTCGATGATCCAGTTGGAGTTTTCGACGAGCTCCCAGCTGCCTTCGATCAGCATCGCGACAATCAGCCGCCCGGGCCAGGCGAGGCGCGGCAACAGGAGGAAGGTCAGACCGTAGAACAGCAGGCCATGCAGCACATGCGACAGCGTGTACCAATCGGCGATGTGCTGCGAGTTCTCCGAGCTCTGAACCGAGCCATGCCAGAGCTTGACGTAGCCGCAGGCACAGATCGGAAGACGGCCCATCGCATAAAGCAGCGCTGCTTGCAGCACGAGCAGTGCTGCCGCGATCGCCAGCCAATGCCGCGCTGAAACGCCGGTGATGGGCTTGTGCGCGATCGTCATGCGTCGCGCGCCATCAGCAGCGCCGGCCCGTCCGGCGTGTCGACCATACCCATCTTTCGAAAACCCGCCTTCTCGTAGGCGCGGATCGCGCGCGCATTGGCCGGATCGGGATCGGTGACGATGCGTGGCGCGCCCTGCGCCAGCCGGTCATCGACAAAGGCGCGGATCAGCGCCGAGCCGTGGCCACCTGCCATCATGTCGGGCTCGCCGATGAAGAGGTCGACCCCGCGCGTGCCCTCAGGCTGGACCCCGAAGCCGGAATTCCACGCCGTCAGGTCGTAGCACTGGATGTAGCCCAAATCGGACGCATCGGTTGCGACGATGAACTGGTCCATGGCCGGCTCATCGAGGTCGCCGCTGACCAGCGCATATTGCTCGGCCGGATCGCCCCACCATTCCCGGACATGCGGCAACGCCAGCCACTGCTTGACCAGCGGCAGGTCGGCCGGCGTCATCGGGCGGAAATGATAGGGGCTGGCCATGCTCAGCCGCCGATCGTCTCGATCGTCACGTTCCGGTTGGTGTAGACGCAGATATCAGCGGCGATATCCAGGGCGCGGCGGACGATGGTCTCGGCGTCCTTGTCGGTATCGACCAGCGCGCGGGCCGCGGCGAGGGCGTAATTGCCGCCGGAACCGATCGCCATGACCCCTGATTCGGGCTCCAGCACGTCGCCGGTGCCGGTCAGCACCAGGGAAACGTCCTTGTCGGCCACGATCATCATGGCCTCCAGCCGGCGCAGGTAGCGGTCGGTCCGCCAGTCCTTGGCGAGCTCGACGGCCGCCCGGGTGAGCTGCCCCGGATATTGCTCCAGTTTGCTTTCCAGTCGCTCGAACAGGGTGAAGGCGTCGGCGGTGGCGCCGGCAAAGCCGCCGATCACGTCGCCCTTGCCGATCCGGCGGACCTTCTTGGCATTGGCCTTGATCACGGTCTGGCCGATCGAGACCTGCCCGTCGCCGCCAATCACCACCTTGCCGCCCTTGCGGACCGTGCAGATCGTGGTGCCATGCCAGACCGGCAGCTCATTTGGGGATGCTTGCATAGGTTACCTCTCTTCCGGGCAGATTTAGGCGGTCGGGCAGGGGGTTACAATCGGGACGAAATCGGCGTGTTTTCAGGCGAAGTGGGCACCGGTTCGCGTGAGGAAAGCGCGGCAGAACCAGATCGACAACGATTTCCGGTCACCATGGCCGGAAGTTGGGGCGTTTCGAGGTCATCCCGCAGTAGCGAAGGTGACATCAGCCTGTTAAAAGACCGGCGTTTTCGGCACGGGAAAGCTCAATTTTCATGCGCACCGCAACCATCAAGCGCAAGACCAAGGAGACCGACATCGAGGTGACGGTCAACCTCGACGGAGCAGGCGTATCCACGGTTTCGACCGGGATCGGCTTCTTCGACCATATGCTCGACCTCCTGGCCCGGCATTCGCGCATCGACATCACGGTGAAGGCGGATGGCGATCTCCATGTCGATTACCACCACACCACCGAAGACGTCGGGATCGCGCTCGGGCAGGCCGTGAAGCAGGCGCTCGGCAACATGGCCGGCATCACCCGCTATGCCTCGATCCACATGCCGATGGACGAGACGCTCTCGCGCGTCGTGATCGACATTTCCGGCCGCCCGGTGCTGGTGTTCAAGGCCGAATTCCCGCGCGACAAGATCGGTGAGTTCGACACCGAGCTGGTGCGCGAGTGGTTCAACGCCTTCGCGATGAACGCCGGCGTGACTCTGCACGTCGAGACCCTATATGGCGAGAACAGCCATCATATCGCCGAATCCTGTTTCAAGGGTCTGGCGAGGGCGCTGCGGACGGCAATTGCGATCGATCCGCGTGCCCAGGGCGAAGTGCCCTCGACCAAGGGTCAGCTCGGCGGCTGATCTCTGGAGCATGATCCGGGAGAGTGGATGCCGGTTTTCCGAAAGATCGTGCTTTAACTAAGAGTCCATCCTCGGCGGAGCGTTCGATGCCGGTCTATACAGTGCATGCCCCCGTGGCCAACGGCGCCGATCTCGCGGCGACCGACAAGTTCGTCTTCGTGCGAGACGGCTTCCATTTCTGGGCCGCGGTTGCGGGCGTGATCTGGTTGGCCTGGCATCGGCTCTGGCTGGCGCTGATCGGCTGGTTCGTTCTTACTTTCGTGATCGATTACGCGCTGGCCAAGCTTGGCGTCGGCCGTAGCGCGATCTTCTTCGTCGACCTGGTGCTGATGGTGTTGCTCGGCCTCGAGGCCGCGACCCTGCAGCGCTGGACGCTGTCGCGGCGCAGGTGGCGCCAGATCGACATCGTCGTGGGCGACGATGCGGAGGCCGCCGAGCGCCGCTTCTTCGCGCGCTGGACCGCGCGGCATCGCGGCGCCGTCCACGATCAGCGCTCCGTCGATCGCGGCGCGCCGCCGCCGACCCGCGACGTTCCGGGTCAGTCATTCTCAAAACCCCCGTCGATGCCGCAAGGCGGCATCATCGGATTGTTTCCAGAGCCAGGAGGAACGCGATGACCGTTGCAATCATCGATTACGGCTCCGGCAATCTGCATTCGGCGGCCAAGGCCTTTGAGCGCGCCGCGCGCAGCATGGAGGATCCGCAAGCCATCAAGGTGACGCGCGATCCCGATGCGGTGTATCGCGCCGATCGCATCGTGCTGCCCGGCGTCGGCGCGTTCGCCGATTGCCGCCGCGGCGTCGACGCGGTCGACGGCATGCTGGAGGCGCTGACCGAGGCGGTGCGGGTCAAGGCCCGGCCGTTCTTCGGTATCTGCGTCGGCATGCAGCTGATGGCGACGCGCGGCAAGGAGCACGTGATCACCGAGGGCTTCAACTGGATCGGCGGCGATGTCGAGAAGATCGAGCCGCGCGACGAGAGCCTGAAGGTCCCGCATATGGGCTGGAATACGCTCGACATGGTGCGCGAGCATCCGGTGCTGGAGCGGCTGCCGCTCGGGCCGAAAGGACGTCACGCCTATTTCGTGCACTCCTATCACCTCAACGCCGCCAATGAGGCGGACGTGCTCGCGCGCGCCGACTATGGCGGGCCGGTGACCGCGATCGTCGGCAAGGACACCGCGATCGGCACCCAGTTTCACCCCGAGAAGAGCCAGCGCTTCGGCCTCGCTTTGATCGCCAATTTCTTGAAGTGGAAGCCGTGATTCTCTTTCCAGCGATTGATCTGAAGAACGGCCAGTGCGTGCGCCTGGAGCAGGGCGACATGGCGCGCGCCACCGTGTTCAATCTCGATCCGGCGGCGCAGGCGGCGAGCTTCGCCGCGCAGGGCTTCGAATATCTCCACGTCGTCGATCTCGACGGTGCCTTCGCCGGCAAGCCGATGAATGCGCATGCGGTGGAGGCGATGCTGAAGGCCGTCACCATGCCGGTGCAGCTCGGCGGCGGCATCCGCGACCTCAAGACCATCGAGGCCTGGCTCGACAAGGGCATCACGCGCGTCATCATCGGCACCGCCGCGGTGCGCGATCCTGAGCTCGTGAAGGGCGCGGCGAACACATTCCCCGGCCGCGTCGCGGTCGGTCTCGATGCGCGCGACGGCAAGGTGGCGGTCGAAGGCTGGGCCGAGACCTCGCACGTGACCGCGCTCGAGATCGCACAGCGCTTCGAGGATGCCGGCGTCGCCGCGATCATCTTCACCGACATCGCCCGCGACGGTCTGCTCAAGGGCCTCAATCTCGACGCCACCATCGCGCTCGCCGACCGCATCTCGATTCCAGTGATTGCCTCCGGCGGCTTTGCCTCGATCGACGACGTCAAGGCGCTGCTGGAGCCGCGTGCGAAGAAGCTGGCCGGCGCGATCGTCGGCCGTGCGCTCTATGACGGACGGCTCGATCCGGCCGCCGCCCTTCAGCTGATCCGCGGCGCTTAGGAGGAGGTCATGTTCAAGGTTCGCGTGATCCCCTGCCTCGACGTCAAGGACGGGCGCGTGGTCAAGGGCGTCAACTTCGTCGATCTGCGCGACGCCGGCGACCCGGTCGAAGCCGCGATCGCCTATGACGCCGCCGGTGCCGACGAGCTCACCTTCCTCGACATCACCGCCACCCATGAAAACCGCGGCATCATGCTCGATGTGGTGCGGCGGACGGCGGAAGCCTGCTTCATGCCGCTGACCGTGGGCGGCGGCGTCCGCACCGTCGACGACATCAAGACCCTGCTGCGCTCCGGCGCCGACAAGGTCTCGATCAATTCAGCGGCCGTCAGCCGGCGCGAATTCGTCAAGGAAGCGGCCGAGAAATACGGCGAGCAATGCATCGTGGTCGCGATCGACGCCAAGCGGGTCAAGCGCGCCGGCGGCTCGGACCGCTGGGAGATCTTCACCCATGGTGGACGGAATGCCACCGGGATCGACGCCATCGAGTACGCCCAGGAGGTCGTCTCGCTCGGCGCCGGCGAAATCCTGCTGACCTCGATGGACCGGGACGGCACCAGGCAGGGCTTTGACCTGCCGCTGACCCGGGCGATCGCGGACAGTGTCCCCGTACCGGTCATCGCGTCCGGTGGTGTCGGCAATCTCGACCACCTGGTCGACGGCGTCCGCGAGGGTCACGCCACCGGCGTGCTGGCCGCGTCGATCTTCCACTTCGGGGAATTCACTATCCGCCAGGCCAAGGATCACATGGTGCGCGCCGGCCTGCCGATGCGGCTCGATCCCTAGCGTGAGCGTGGTCAGGAAAAGTGGAAACCGGTTTTCCGTGAAGACCACGCTCAAACAGGGAGAGCTGGGACTCCTTGTCACAAAAATGCTAAGTCCCCACCTAAGGGATGGTACCCGTGCGGTGCCGCTGTGCATGCTTGAGTTGAGTTGATGTCGCGTTTCACGGTCCACGATCTGGCCGCCACCATCGACGCCCGCGCTGCAACGGGCGGTGAGGCGTCCTACACCCGCAAGCTGCTCGACAAGGGCGCGGAGCATTGCGCCAAGAAATTGGGCGAGGAAGCGGTCGAGACCGTGATCGCCGCGGTCGAGAATGACCGCGATCACCTCATCGCCGAAAGTGCCGATCTCGTGTTTCACCTGCTGGTTCTGTTGAAATCCCGCGGCGTGAAGCTGGAGGACGTCGAGGCCGCGCTGGAGAAGCGCACCTCGATGTCGGGACTGGAAGAGAAGGCGTCGCGCAAGCGCGACTAGCGCAAATGATCGAGCGCATCGAGAGGGGCAGCCTCATGGACATCCGGGCACCAGATCAACAGTACAACCCCTACCGCATCTTCACGCGCCAGCAATGGTCGCATCTGCGTGACGATACGCCGATGACGCTCGAGCCCGGCGAGTTCGATCGCCTGCGTTCGATGCACGATCGCCTCGATTTGCAGGAGGTCGAGGACATCTACCTGCCGCTGTCGCGGCTGCTCTCGATCTATGTCGATGCGACCCAGCGGCTGTATTACTCGCAGCGCCAGTTCCTCAACATCCGCGACCGCAAGATGCCCTACATCGTCGGTGTCGCCGGATCCGTCGCGGTCGGCAAGTCGACCACGGCTCGCGTGCTGCAGGCGCTGCTGGCGCGCTGGTCGCCGCGGCCGAAGGTCGATCTGATCACGACCGACGGTTTCCTGTTTCCGAACGCGGTGCTCGAGCGGCAGGGCATCATGCAGAAGAAGGGCTTTCCGGAAAGCTACGACCTGCCGACGCTGCTGTCGTTCCTCAGCGACATCAAGGCGGGGCGGCGCCGCGTGCGCGCGCCGGTCTATTCGCATCTGACCTACGACATCGTGCCGAACAAATGGGTCGAGATCGACCAGCCGGACATCCTGATCGTCGAGGGCGTCAACGTGCTGCAGACCGGGCGGCTGCCGCGCGACGGCAAGGCGGTGCCGTTCGTCTCCGACTTCTTCGACTTCTCGGTCTATATCGACGCCGACGAGGCCGTGCTGCGGGAGTGGTACATCAAGCGCTTCCTGGCGCTGCGTGACACCGCGTTCACCGATCCGAGGTCCTACTTCCACCGCTACGCGCCGCTGTCGGACGAGGAAGCAACGGCGACCGCGATCGCGATCTGGGAGCGCACCAACCTCGCCAATCTCGAGGACAACATCCTGCCGACCCGCCCGCGCGCGACGCTGATCCTGAAGAAGGGCGCCGACCACGTGGTGCAGTCGGTCGCGCTGCGCCGGCTGTAGCCGGCACCGCATTCCAGCGAACGCGCCACATCACAGCTGTCGTCCCCGCGAACGCGGGGACCCATAGCCACAGGTGTCTGTGATTTGCAGCGCTGTAGCCCCAGCGGGCGTAAAACTGGCTTCGGTGGTTATGGGTCCCTGCTTGCGCAGGGACGACACCGAGGTATTGGCTGCTACGCCGCAATGTGCCGTGCGGCGGCGAGGCCCGCGAGCGCTTCTTCCAGCTTTTCGCGGTCGAGCGGCTTGATCAGAAAGCCGTCCATGCCGGCTTCGAAGCAGGCATAGCGGTCCTCCACCAGCGTATTTGCCGTCAGTGCCAGGATCGGGGTCCGGCGGACGGATTGTGCCGCTTCATGGGTGCGGATCTGCTTGGTGGTCTCGATGCCGTTGAGGCGCGGCATCTGGATGTCCATCAGCACGAGATCATAGGGCGTGCCGGCTGAGGTCGCCGACAGCCAGGACTCCATCGCCTGCTCGCCATTGGTGGTGATGACCACGTTGTGGCCGAGCCGGGTGAGCAGCGAGCGCATCAACAGCGCGTTGATCTCATTGTCCTCGGCGACCAGGATCGAGAACCCCTTGTCCGGCAGCGCGGATGCAAGCGCTGTGGGCGCGGACTCGGCGGCCGCCTCGATCGCAAGGCTCGGCGCAGCGACTTCCGGCGATGCGGTCAGGCGCGCGGCGAGCGACGACGCGCGCAATGGCTTCACCAGGTAGCCGGTGAACATGGCTGACTCGGAAGCCGAAAGGTCCTGCCGCGTCGCCGGCGTGAACATCACGATGCGATGGGTTGCATGGAGGCGGGAGGCGTCGGCAAACGCCTCCATCGTCGGCGTGCCAAGCGTGTGGTCGATCAGCACCGCATGCCAGCTCCGCTCCGGCAGCAGCGCCTCGGCGACGTTGGCATCCGACACGATGCAGGTCTGTGCGCCCCAGCGCTGCAACCGCCGCGAGATCAGCGAGACCTCGATGCTGTGTGGCGCCACCAGCATGATCGACTGTCCCGTCAAGTCGGGCGCGGCGAAGCCGTTGGCCTCGCCGGTATCGGCGGCGACGAGCGGGATCGACACCTCGAAGGTCGAGCCGGCGCCCGGCGTGCTTGCGAGCGTGATGCGGCCGCCCATCCGCTTGACGATGCGGTCGCTGATCGAGAGGCCGAGGCCGGTGCCGCCATAGCTGCGCGCGATCCGGTCGTCGGCCTGCTCGAACTCCCGGAAGATGCGCTGCTGCGCTTCCGGCGCGATGCCGATGCCGGTGTCGCGGACCAGGAAGCTGATCTCGTTCGGCCAGATGCCGGGCTCGACGATCAGCGCCACGCCACCGGTCGCGGTGAACTTGATGGCGTTGCCGGCGAGATTGAGCAGCACCTGACGCAGCCGCGCGGCGTCGCCGGTCACCTGCATCGGCAGCCGTTCGTCGACATAGGCGGCGATCTCGATGCCCTTGGTCTGCGCGCGCGGCGCCAGCAGCTCGGTGATGTCCTCGATCAGGCCGGACAGCGCGAACGCGCGGTGTTCGAGATCGATCTTGCCGGCCTCGATCTTGGAATAATCGAGCAGCTCCTCGATCAGCGCGAGCAGCGCGTCGCCGGATGTCTTGACCGCCTTGACGTAGGTCATCTGCTCCAACGTCAGCTGCGTATCCATCAGCAATCCGCTCATGCCGATGATGCCGTTCAGCGGGGTGCGGATCTCGTGGCTCGCCATCGCAAGGAAGCGCGACTTGGCGCGGTTGGCGGCGTCGGCCTGATCGCGCGCTTCGGCGAGCGCGCGCTCGCTCTCGGTGCGGTCGGTGACGTCGCGGCCGACGCTCTGCATTTCCGCGGGCGCGCCGGCATCGTTGCGCACGAGGCCTTCACGCCAGGCGATCCAGCGCGGTCCGAGCGGTCCCTCGATCTTCTGGTCGTAGACCCGCGTGCCGTTGGATTCGAGCGCGGTGTCGCCTTGTTCGAGCACCTTCAGCGTCGCGGTGCTGCCGATCAATTCGCTGCGGGGCCTCTGCGCCAGCTCGCAATAGGCATCGTTGGCATAGGTGATGAGCCCGTCGAGGTCGCGCAGCACGATCAAATCGTCCTGCGCCTCGAACAGGGTAGAGGCGCGCTGCTCGGCCTCCTGCAGTTCCCAGTTGCGGTCGGCCATCGCTTCATTGTGCATGGCGATGGTGCGCAGCCGCTTGCGCATCAGCCGCAGGCGGATGCCGAGCGTCACGATCCAAAGGCAGGCGAGCGCGAACAGGAAGCTGACCCCGATCGCGAATGCATTGGGATCGTAGCCGCTCTGTTGCGAGAGCGCGCCCGAAATGAACCCGAAGGCGCTGCCAAACGCGACGGAGAAGATCGTGAACGAGCGCACGATCGTCGCGAGCCAGGAATGGCGCCGGAGGAAGCGGCGAAGGCGCAACTTGATCCGGAAGAAACGCCCCATCAATGGTGACCCTGAGACAGCTTGATCTGGCGCTGACGATGCGTCGGCCAGCTTGCAAAGTGCTTGAAATTGGTGGCCATTTCGCGCTGCCCTCAGAACAGGGTTAGTGGGAGGTTAATTCCGCCATGACCCGGTTCGGGACGCGCGTGTCAGGTGCGGGCGATGCGGCTTCAAGTCGGCGGTGTCCGCCGCGGGCGCTGACGATCAAGGCCGCGGCATCCCGCACCGAGAACGTCTTCGATTGCACGAAGACACGGTAGTCGGACGGGCCAGCATCACGCGTCAGATAGATGACGGGGCCGGTTGCCGAGGCATCGCCGGAAATCCCGATCAGCTGCGCCGTCGCGCTGCTCTCGCAGGCGCCGGCCTCGGCGTCGTCGATGTCGTCGATCACGGTGAAGTCGGCGGCGTCGGCGCTGTCGGCGATCTGGACCCGGACGGTGGCCTGGCTGGGGTCGTCAGTGAAGCTGACGTGAAGCTGCGCCAGCCAGGGGATCGATGCGATCTGCATCGTGGCGCCGCCCACCTCGATGCAGGGCCGCGGGCCCGGCAGGAATTCGGCGCGGGCAAGGACCGCGGCCACGGCAAGGGGGACCACCGAGGTCAAAATCTTCAAACGCAACATGACACAACTCGCTCGACCCAAGCTTGCCGCCGATCGCGGTGCTTATGGTTTGCGGAGCGTAAATGAGAGTGGTTACTGTCACGTTGACGCGGCGGGCACCGGCCGGAAGCCGGCGGAGATCACGCCGCGCGGCGCAAATCGTCGGCCAATGCACGATAAGACAGCGCTTCGGCGAGATGTAGCCGGCCGATCGTCTCGGCGCCGTCGAGATCGGCAAGCGTGCGCGCCACCCGCAGCACGCGGTGATAGCCGCGCGCGGTGAGGTGCATGTTGTCGGCGGCCTCGCGCAGCAGCTTCTGCCCATGCGCGTCGGGTTGCGCGATGGTCTCGAGCAGCGAACTCGGCGCTTCCGCATTGGTGCGGACATGCGGCATGCCGGCAGCCGCATAGCGCGCGAGCTGGATGTCGCGCGCGGCCGCGACGCGGGCGGCAACCTCGGCCGATCCCTCCGCCGGCGGCGGCAGGATCAGATCGGCCGCGGTCACGGCGGGCACCTCGATCCGCAGGTCGATGCGATCCATCAGCGGGCCGGAGATCCGCATCTGGTAGTCGCCGGTGCAGCGGTCGAGCCGGCCGCGCTTGCAGGAATAGCCGGGTTCATAGGCATGGCCGCAACGGCACGGGTTCATGGCTGCGACCAGCATGAAGCGCGCCGGATAGGTGACGCGGTGGTTGGCCCTGCTCACCGAAACCTCGCCGTTCTCCAGCGGCTGACGCAGCGAATCCAGCACGCGCGGATCGAACTCCGGCAATTCGTCGAGGAACAGCACGCCCTGATGCGCCAGCGAGATCTCGCCCGGTTTGGCGCGCATGCCGCCGCCGGTCAGCGCGGCCATGCTGGCGGAATGATGCGGGCTGCGGAACGGGCGTCGCGCGGTCAGGGCGCCGTCGCGGATCTCGCCGGCAACCGAGGCGATCATCGAGACTTCGAGCAGCTCCGACGGCGACAGCGGCGGCAGGATCGAGGGCAGTCGCGCCGCCAGCATCGATTTGCCGGCGCCGGGCGAGCCGATCATCAGAAGATGATGACCGCCGGCGGCGGCGATCTCGAGCGCGCGTTTCGCGCTCTCCTGGCCCTTGATGTCGCGCAGGTCCAAAAGCGTTTCCTCGCGCTCATGCACCTTCGGCTGCGGCCGCGACAGCACCTGCGTGCCCTTGAAGTGGTTGGCGATCTGGATCAGCGAATCTGCCGCGATGATCTGGATGTCCGGACTGGCCCAGGCGGCTTCCGAGCCGCAGGCGGCCGGGCAGATCAATCCCTCGTCGCGCGAATTGGCGCCGATTGCCGCGGGCAGCACGCCCGCCACCGGCGCGAGCGAGCCGTCGAGCCCGAGCTCGCCGAGCACGGTGAAGCCGTTCAGCGCATCCGGCGGGATCGCGCCGATCGCCGCCATCAGGCCGAGCGCGATCGGCAGGTCGTAATGGCTGCCCTCCTTGGGCAGGTCGGCGGGTGCGAGGTTGACGGTGATGCGGCGGGCGGGAAGCGCGAGGCCGGAGGCGATCAGCGCCGAACGCACGCGTTCGCGGGCTTCCGACACCGCCTTGTCGGGCAGGCCTACTATTGCGAATGCTGGCTGTCAATGACAAAAAGACGCTGATTCGGACTTCTTGCCGAGACCGATGTAAGTGCGCCCAATTCAACTCTGAAAGGAGGTTATCCCGCTTTTCCCCCATATATAGCGGTATGGTGAGAGAAGCCCGACTAAGGCTTGACGGAATCGGGATCAACAATCACCCTGCGGGGGAACTGAACGAACGAAGCCGCCAAACCCGGCCAAGGGTCCAACGGCTTCTGCAGTTCTGGTCCGCTACTAACCCGCGAGACAGGTGAAGCGGGACATTGGTCGTTACGCAACTCTGATAGAGTCAGAGATACAGCCAGTGGTCAAGCCTGTCTCGCAAGACACAGGTGATATTGATGAACCTCACTATAAAAACGCAGACCGCCCAGATCAGCTGCATCAACAAGAGCGACCGCCACAATCCACACGAGCGCATTACGCACGTGGGCGGAACTGCTGGTGGTGGCTGGCGCATCACTCAACAGGACGCCATTGTCCTGATTGAGACGCGACAATGGGACTTCTGGGTGAAGCCTCCGAATGCTGACCCTGTCTGGGTTGTCGTCGCAGTCAGCCGATTTGGTAACAAGTACCTGAAGACGACGGCCGATGGAGAGCAGCCGAACAATCTGCTGTCGCTCCCTGAGTGCCCCAAGGCGTAGCGTATCGCGCCGGTCTTGCTCTGTCTGGTGCGGGACCGGCGCATCCCCGCGTCCGAGACGCCGCTGCGAGCCCACGCAGAAAAATGGGGCCCCGTTTCGACACCGGGCCCCTTACTGGTCGACCCCAGCAGTCCAGTTTCAAACTGCTCGGCTTTAAGGGGTCGGCCACCGCCCAAGTCACCACTGCAGCGTCGCAACTCGAAATGGCTGTCCGAAACAAAGCTGTTGGCTACCCAAATGGGGGAACTGCGCCGATTGCTCTACCTATGATATGCCATGGTCGGAAACGGGGGGCTCAACAATGAGCAGTAGCCTTAAGGTCCGCCTTCGGTCAGGAGACGCGGAAATCGAGATAGAAGGGTCTCGAGGCGACGTTGATCAACTACTTGAACGCTGGTGGCAGTTGAAAGCAGCCTCTTCTGCTCCTCCAGCACGCGTGAATGGGGCCGCGAAGACTCGGCGCAAGCCCAGTCAACGCGCGAACAGTGAAGCCGATACGCTCGATGGCTCGCTTGATGTAAATGCCATCGCCAATCAAGTGAAAGAGAATGAGCACTTCTCTGAAATCGAGCAAAAAATCTTGCACGCATCGGGACAGCGCTACAACAAGGTGGCGTTTGCGATTTGGTTCGTTAATCAGCCGCTGACGTCAGGTGACATACATCGGCTGTTGAGCGCCCTCGGTGTCCGGATCACGTTATCCGCAGTGTCTGTCGTTCTGAAGAGCAACATGAAGAAGCTAACGACGGATCGGGCCCGTAGTCGCGGTGGCGCCCCTGCCGCCTACCAACTGACCGCGAAGGCCCGCGCGGATTTCGAAAGTTGGCTGCTCGCCGCTGAAGATGAAGACTAAACTATCAATATTCGCAGACGGTCTCGCGCGATTGGGGTTGTCCGAAAAGGGCTGCGCCATCGCTCTGTTGTGGTTTTATACCGAAGTTGAGAACCAACCAGAGCAGCGTCCTGCCGACTTGGCGAAGCTAATGCACGACCTGTCCTTGCGCGGGGCGGTCAACTCTTCGCGCTTAGGAAGTCAGTTGCGCGATGATCGGAATATCATACGTGGCAAGCTCGCGGGCACCGTGAAACTCCGTCTGGCAGCGATTCCGCAGCTCTCGACCAAGTACGCCGTTTTGGCGGGCTCCGTCCCCAAACCAAAGATTGATGACCACCTGCTACCTGCGGACATCGTTGAGGGTACGCGGCAGTATCTTCAGTCCCTCGTGCAGCAAATCAATGGCAGCTATCATTTCGGCTTCTATGACGCGTGCGCCGTTTTATCCAGACGGCTGGAAGAATGTTTGCTCATCTTGGCGTTCGAGGCGGCGGGTGCACGAGAAGCCATCCAAGATGCAAAGGGTGATTACGTGACCCTGGAAAAGATCATTGCTCAAGTATCAGCGACACGACACGTGAAGCTCGCTCGGGGCGCCGCCGCCACCCTCATGAAAATAAAGGAGCTGGGAGATACTGCCGCTCACCATCCAACCTACGTGACCCGACAGCGCGACATAGATGAACAACGGGTGCCGTTCGCGAAGGTCATTTCGGAGCTGGTCCACCTCGCAAAGCTCAAGCCCGAAGCGGGCTAACTGTCCGTATGGATTAACCCGTCCCGCCTCCTTCGGCGGCGCTCGTGGTCGGAATCCGGTTAGTTACAAATTAGGTGCTATGTTACTCCTAATTCACCGAGCAAGGGTGCATTTTGCACGCCCTGTATCTGCACCCTCAGAAGGAAATGTCGTCCGGCGGATTGGCGATTCGCTCGGCGAGGTCCGAAATCAGCTCCTGATGGTCTACCGCCCACAGTTCGATCAGGGTCGCCGGGAGGCCCTCGTGGAGCCTCTGCAAGGCAAGTGCGGTGACCTCCGCGTCCTGAAGGAGGCTGTTGGCAACGTTGGTCCGCCTGATCAAATCGACCATCTCCTGCGCCTTCCTTTCCTTCCAGCCCTCCTGATCGAAGTCGCCCTCAATCTCCTTGCCCTCCCAGAGGGCACGCGCCTTGTTCCACGTCAGCATGCTCAATGAGTCTCGGTCGAGGCCCTCCCGTTCATTTAGCTCCCGCCAAACCTTTCGCATGATGCGCACCTGACGTATCGAGATGCCGGTTAGTTCGACGATCTGAGCCGCAGTGAGTGCCCCAAGGTCCTCCTTCGTAATCCGCCAAGCAGCCTCACTCTTGGCTGGCGTGGTCATGGGCAGCTTGTCTTTGGTGTTACTGGAGAGTGCTCGCATGCGTATTTCGCAAAAACGGGACAGCGGTTTCGCTAACTGACGGACAGCAGTTTCGCTAAATCGCGGACAGCGTGGCGGCGCTGGCTTTTGGTTGCCTGGTTGTTGAAGTCAGTTGATATTCGTTTCGCTGTTTTCGACGTCGGTCAAGGGGCGCGCGGCTTTTTTCCTTCGCATGCTGTCGCCTTCGAGGGCGATACGGTGGGAGTTGTGGATGATCCGGTCGAGGATAGCATCTGCGATGGTTGGCTCGCCGATCATGTCGTGCCATTGGGCAACGGGCAGCTGAGCGGTAATCAAGGTCGATTTGCGCCTGTAGCGCTCTTCGAAGATTTCGAGGAGATCAAGGCGCTGCTGGTCATTGAGGGTGTGGGTGCCCCAATCGTCGAGGATGAGCAACTGGACACGTGCAAGCTTATCGATGAGGCGCGGGAAGCGACCATCGAGACGGGCCATGGCGAGGTCTTCGAACAAGCGCGGCATACGCAAATAAAGGACGGAATGATCGAGCCTGGCCGCCTGGCGTCCGAAGGCACATGCCAACCAGGTTTTGCCAGTCCCGGTCAGGCCGGTGATGATGAAGTTCTCATGGGCTTTCAGCCAGGCGCCTTGCGCCAGCTGCAGGGTGTTGCGCCGGTCAAGGCCGCGGCGGGAAGCGAAGTCGACGTCTTCGATACAGGCGTCGACGAAGCGCAGCTTGGCTGCGGCCAGCCGATTGGTCAGGCGCCGGTCGGCACGCATGGCGGCTTCGCGATCGAGCATCAGGCCGAGCCACTCATCCCGGCTGAGATCGGCGGCATTGTCCTGTTCGGCTAGTTGCCGGTAAGCGGCCGCCATTCCGGCAAGGCCGAGCGCCTGCATCTGCTCGAGGGTCGGGTGGGTCAGCATCGCGATGTTCCTTTCCTTCATTGATAATAGCCCCCACCACGGATGTTGGCGTGCGAGGGGGTGGCTTTGACGGGTGCGGCAGCAGGGCTCGCGCGGTCGAGCCCGGATTTGAGGATCGCGCTCACCGAGGAGTAGCTGATCGCGTTGATGACGAGTGCCCGCTCGCAGGCCGCTTCGAGCCGATCGCGCTCGTAGCGCCGTGCCAGGGCGATGATCCCCATGGCGGAGCGATAACCCTGCTCGGGATGCGGGCGCTCACGCATCATCCGCTCGACCAGAGTGGCGGTGTTGACGCCGATCCGCGCTGCCATCTTGATCAAGCTCGCCGGCGTCATATTGGCATAACGCTGATGGGCCTTGGGCATGTGCTCGTTCACGGTGACATGGCCGCCGCGCTGAGAGCGGCGCACATGGCTGGCGACACGCGTGTGATCCTGGAAGATCTCGACGGCTCGATAGGTGAGCCGGACGTCCACCCGACGGCCGATCAGCCGGTGCGGCACCGAGTAAAAGGTCTTGTCGACTTCGACGTGATAATCGGGGTGGACCTTCGCCGTTTTCCACTCGGCGTATTCGAACGGCTCGCCCGGCAGCGGCGTCAACGCAGCGCGCTCGATCTCCTCGAACAGCTGCCGGCGGGATTTGCCGATATGGCGCATCGGCCGATGGTTCAGCTCCTCCAGCAGACCGCCGATCGCAGTATTGAGATCGGTCAGGTTGAAGAACCGCCGATGGCGCAGCCGTGCCAGAATCCAGCGCTCAACAATCAGCACCGCGCCTTCAACCTTGCCCTTGTCGCGCGGCTTGCGGCTGCGGGTCGGCAAAATCGTCGTGTCGTAGTGCTCGGCCATGGCGGCAAAGGTTTGGTTGAGCGTCGGCTCGAACCACAACGCCTTGACGACCCCGGCCTTCAGATTGTCGCAGACGATCGCCTTGGGAACTCCGCCGAAGTACGACAAGGCTCGGGTCTGGCCTTCGATCCAATCTGGTAGTCGCTGACCGAAGCTCCCCATAGCGAAGGTCAGCGACGAGGCCCCGAGCACCGCGACAAATATCTGCGCCTGACGGATCTCGCCGGTTTGCGGATCGATCACCTCCACCGTCGGACCGGCATAGTCGGTCTGCATCACTGCACCCGCCGCGTGGCGATGACGGAAGGTCGGGTTCGCCCGGCGCCGATAGGCGTCAAACTTCTCGCAGAACCACGTGTAACCATAGCCGTCGGGATGCGCCGTCCGGTATTCCTGCCACAGCAGCGTCAGCGTCACGCCCTTGCGCTTGAGCTCCTGCGCCACCCGTGGCCACTCAGGCTCGCTCAAGTCCTGCGGGGGGCGCCCGACCCGCCGGAACAAGGCTCGCTGCAAGGCCGCCTCGCTCTCGTAAATCGGCGGCAGCGGCCAGCTCAAACCCGCTTCACGCGCTCGCAGCAGGTAGGTGGCAACCGAACTCTTGCTGATCTGCAGCCGTTCCGAGATCTCCCGAACCGACAGGTCCTGCTCGTACGTCAGCCTCAGGATCGATCGTAGGTCCTTCACAGTGGTTCGTTTCGCTTGCTTCCGTCTCGGCATTGCCCCTCTCAAACTCAGCTTGAGAGAGAACATTGCCTGAACGGCGCTCCCGAAAACCAACCTCCCGCAACTGTCCGCGATTTAGCGGAATCCCTGTCCCGGAATTACTGAAATCGCTGTCCGCGAATTACCGAAATTGCTGTCCGGAAATTGCCGAAACACGCACTCGCACACGCGCTTCGGCAAGGGTGCCCTTGAAGACCTCCACCGGAATGCCCTTGGTCCACCCAGCGGTATCGTAGGCTGCAAGACGATGATGACCATCAATCACGTAGAACTGTGAGCCCACCGGCAGCACCAAGAGGCTTTCCAATGGCTTGTTCGTTTCCCTGATGGCTTTGGCCAGAGTGTGGATGTGGTTCTCGCGTGGCAGTTGGTCCCTGCTGTGATCCCCGCGCCACTGGAACACGTTCTCTGCGAGGAGGATCGCGCTCCGGTCTACCGTCTGGGATACTGGTCCCTGAGGTGTCGACGACGCTCGATCAATCTGAGCCTGCAACTGTTCCACTGTGATGCCGCTGTCATCGGGCATTCTTACGTCTGCCCGCCGGATGCGGGCGGGCTTATCCCATTCGGGAACGGTTTTGTTGGTCTTGATAGCTTGGGTGGCCACTGGGTGTCCTTACGTTCGGTCTGTCGCCTGCTCTGGGAACAACGCGTGCATTGGCGGTGTCGTTTCTCGCATCTCTGTCCAATCCATGTGCCTCGTGACACACAGAATGTCCTGTATCTCCTCCGAGTGGTGCCAACGAACCCACAGGTGCCCCTGCTCAGGATCAAGCACGACGCGGCGTATGGCGTCCCTGAGAACTTCGTTGACCTCCACCACGTCCGCCTTGCCAGTCAGCGCGCGTTCCACCGCCTTGAGGCGATCCTTCACGCTGGCGGTGGTCAGGGTGTCCCTCTGGGTTCTTAGGTCACGCAACTGCTTCTGCAACGCCTTCAGCTGTCGTTCCATGTCGGAAAGTCTGCGTCTTGCTGCTGGGCTGTTCTCGCGCGCAGCGAGGTCCGCCAAGTCAAAGGTGTTTTGCTCAGCTGCGTCGGCATCCGCCTGCAGCGTCTCAATCTTCCTCTCCAGCTCGGTAGTGCTCTTCCCTCGGGGCGCATCCTTGACAAGCTGCCGCGCGTTCCCCCGGAGGGCCTTCTCAACGGCTTCATATCGCACCGCCTTATAGGGATGCCCATCAGCCCGCATGTTCGCTCTGGAGCACACGAGGTACACGTAGTCGCCCTTGGTCACCCGCGTCACCGCGTGCCCGCATGTGGCGCAGAACACGATACCTGACACGATGGACTTGGGCGGCCGTCTGGCATTACGCCCTCGGGGCGCCTTGGTGCTGAGCTTGCGGTGAACTCTCCAGTACGTGTCGGCATCGACCGCAGCAGGGAACAGGTTCTCCACGGGGGTCATGGGCTCGTCACGGCGTGCCCTCGTGGTCTCATCATGCGTCGTGGTGTGCGGCGTGAACGTACCGATTGGCGCACTGCTCGTGAGCACCTTGCGGATGTAGCTGGTCCTCCAGTGATCAGCGGTTCTCTGGTTTCCGCTCCGCGCCCATGTAGGCACACCGCGCAGATTGAGGTCTCGGGCAATCCGTGTAAGGCCATCGCCCTTGTCCATCCTCACGAACATCTCCCGCACGATGTCTGCTCGCTCCGGGATCAAGGTGTATTGCTTCTCCTCCTCACACCACGTGATCCACGCAGGGGTCTGTCGAGTGTACGGCTTGCCCTCAAGGCCATGTTCCGCAAGTCGCTTCTTCTTCCGCGCCTTGGCGTCACCGATCAGCTGTGCCTTGCGCACGCTCTCCTTGTTGGCTCTGATCAGCTCCAACACGACCAAGAAGATTGCCTCAGGCTCTCGTTGTAGGCGCTCGGCCGAGTACGCTTCACCGTTCGTCAACGTCACGAGATTGATGCCACTTCCGACCAACTGCAGGAACAGGCCCTGCGCAGTGACGATGTCGGCCCGGGAGAGCCGGTCCATGTTCTCGATCAGCAGGTAGCTGCCGCGCTCGACGTAGCCTCTCTCGACCGCTTCCAGGAACCGGCCCAGCGTCCCTGTGCGCACGTTCTTGCCTCTGAAGGCAGACACGCCCAAGTCCGTCATGTTCAACTCGGTGTCCAGAGTAAGCCCGTGGTCAAGGGCATACTTGGCCGCCTTCTCAGTCTGACGCTGTAGGCTTGCTCCAGCGGCTTGCGATGGTGTCGAGAAGCGAACGTAAGAGTAGGCCTTGGTCTGGGCCTCGGTGCGCACAGGGGCGTCCATGGCGCTGCCTCAGGCTCTGGCGTCGGAAATCAGGGGCTCAAGCACCTTGGCCATGTCCACCCGGCTCCTGTGAGCCTGCCGGTCCGCAGCCAGCTCAACGCGCTCCCCAAGGGCTCCCATTGCCCTTGCTGCTCGTGCTATGCCCCAAGCGAGCCTAACGGTGGACCTGAGCCCGATGCTGGTGATGGTGTTCCCCAATTCCATTGCAATCTCCGTGTGATACTGATTGCCACCGCCCTATAGCGTTGGCATTCACACCCTGCAATGGCGAATGCCGGCAATCCCGGCGCGACCTGCACCTGCACGTCGACCGCGCGGGCTTCAATCCCCTCGAATGCGACGGTGGAAACGCGCTGGACCATGCTGCCCCTATTCTTCCGCAATCGAAGGTAGCGGAACCGGGCGGCAAGTGCAAGAACATTACAGGAACATTCGCGGCGCCGAGGGCTGGTCGCCCGGTACCAGTTCACCGCGCGGCGCATCCGTTTCCGGCCGGCGCGGAGGCGTCGGGCGTCGGCGCCATGACGCGCGCCTCGCGCGATCGAACACAGCTCGCATCGTCGACAACTGCAGGAATCATTCTCAAGAATCATTCCAGCACGACGAGCATCGCGCGCTTATTGTCGCAGCGCGTCGTCGATTTCCCCGCTGTTTCAGCGATCGCACGCTGATCGCGCGCGCAGTCTCGATCTATTCCAACTGCCGAGGTCTGTACTCGCGAGCCCCGCGCTGTAGAGCCGGATCACAAATCCATCCAGGCTGACATCAGGGGCGCCTTCGCGTGATCGGTCGACTTGTTTCGCATTCCACCCGTCAACATCCAGCGCTGCGAACGATCGGTCTATGTACCGCCGCCGTCCTTGCCGCAGGAGTCGCGACCGAACGCGCCGACGCGCAATCGGAACTGCCGCCGGTGAGCGTGGACGCGCCTCAGCAGCGCGCGATCACTGCGAATGCAAAACCGGTTCGTCGTCCGGTGGCCGCACGCGCGAGCCGCGCCAATCGTGTGGCTCGATCCCAGCAGGCGACGACGCCAGCTGCGGCACGATCCGGTGCCGGCGCCGGCGAGCGAGCCGGCGGTCCGGTGGTCGGGTTCGTTGCCACGCGTTCGGGCACGGCGACCAAGACCGACACGCCGCTGATCGAAATCCCGCAATCGATCTCGGTCGTCACGACCGACCAGATCAGGAACCAGGGTGCGGAATCGGTGGGCGCGGCATTGCGCTACACCGCAGGCGTCAGCGGCGACGTGAATGGCGGCTCGGACACCCGCTTCGGCGGCCTGCAGATCCGCGGCTTCGACATGACGATGCCGGGCCTCTATCTCGACGGCCTGCGGCTGCCGAGCAGCAACTATGTGCACTTCCTCGGGCTCGATCCGTACGGAGCCGAGCGCCTCGAGGTCCTGAAGGGGCCATCCTCGGCGATGTTCGGCGGCAGTGGCACCGGCGGCATCCTCAACTATGTCAGCAAGCTGCCGACTGCACGCGAGTTCGGGGAAGTGTCGCTGTCGGGCGGCAGCTTCAACCGCTATCAGGGCGAGTTCGACATCGGCGGCCGCGCCAACAAGGAAGGAACGGTGCTGTGGCGCCTGACCGGCGTCGCGCGCGATGGCGAGACCCAGGTCGACTACACCAAGGACAATCGCGTCTTCATCGCGCCCGCCGTCACCGTGAAGCCGAACGAGGACACCACGATCACCTTCCTCGCGAACTACCAGAAGGAACGCACCGGCTGGGGCCTGCAATTCCTGCCGCCGTCCGGCACCGTCTGGGCCAATAACGGCCGCTACATTCCGAACACGCGCTTCGTCGGCGAGCCCGGCTTCAACCAGTTCGACACCGAGCAATCCTCGGTCGGCTACATGCTGTCGCACGACTTCAACGAGGCGCTGACCTTCCGCCAGAACCTGCGCTATTCGTGGATGCACAACGAGCAGAAGAGCTTCTACGGCACCGGCTATGCATCGGCGGCCGACGAAGCCGCGGGCCTGCTGTCGCGCGGCGGCGCCGGCGGCAGCTCGACGATCGATTCCTTCGCGGTCGACAACCAGCTGCAGGGCAAGTTCGTCACCGGCATGCTGAGCCACACGACGCTGTTCGGCGTCGATTACCGCAACACCTCGTTCCGCGACATGGCCTCGAGCTACAGCACCGGCAAGCTCAACGTCTTCGCGCCAGTCTATACCAACAGCTGGACCAACAACGGACCGTATGACGACACCGGCATCAAGCAGTCGCAGGCCGGCCTCTATCTGCAGGACCAGATCAGGCTCGGCCGGCTGTCGTTTCTGCTTGGCGGGCGGCAGGATTTCGTCACTACCGACCTCGACAACAATCTCGCGAAAACGTCGACGTCGACCGACGCCTCGGCATTCACCGGTCGCGCCGCCGTGATGTACAATTTCGACAACGGCATCGCGCCCTATTTCAGCTATTCGGAGTCATTCCTGCCGGTGCTGAGCACCAATGCCGCCGGCGAGCTGCTGAAGCCGGAGTCCGGCGTGCAGTACGAAATCGGCGTCAAGTACCAGCCGGTCGGCATCAATGCGCTGATCACGCTGGCCGCCTTCGACCTGACCCGGTCCAACGTCGTCACCTACGCCCCGCCGTTCTATTTCGCCGAGCAGACCGGCGAAGTCAGGTCGCGCGGCGTTGAGCTCGAGGGCACCGCGACGCTGGTCGAGGGCGTCAACATCCGCGGCGGCTACGCCTATGTCGACGCTGAAGTCACCAAGGATCCCGTCAATGTCGGCAAGGCGCCAACCACGGTGCCGCTCAACCGTTTCTCGCTGTGGGGCGATTACACCGTTCAGGGCGGCCCGCTCGCCGGCGTCCAGTTCGGGGCCGGCGTCCGCTATGTCGGATCGACGTTCGGTGACGACGCCAACACCTTCAAGGTGCCGGCGTCGACGGTCGTCGATGCGCTCGTCGCCTATACCAGGGACAATTATCGCCTCTCGCTCAACGTCACCAACCTTGCCGATACGCGCTACGTGGCAGCCTGCTACGGCAACACCAGCTGCTTCTACGCGGAGGGCCGCAAGGCGATCGCGAAGCTGACCTATCGCTGGTGATCACCCCACAACTTGCTGAAATCCCCATGAGACCCATCTTCGGACGACTGCATCGCTGGGCGGGCCTTGTCACCGCGGCCTTCCTGTTCTTCTCGGGCATCACCGGCGCGATCATCTCGTGGGACCACGAGATCGACGATGTGCTCAACAGGAAGCTGTTCGAGGTGACGAGCTCCGGACCGGCGATCCAGTCCGTCGAGCTCGCCCGGCTGATCGAGCAGCGCGATCATCGCGCCCGCGTCGTCCACATGTTCATGACGGCGGAGAAAGGCGAGTCGCTGTGGTTCTTCGTGCTGCCGCGGATCGATCCGGCGACCGGCAAGCGCTACGCGCTCGACTACAACCAGGTCTTTCTCGATCCAAACACCGGCGCCGAGCTCGGACGCCGCTATTGGGGCGCGGTCTGGCCGGTGACCCGCGAAAACTTCGTCTCATTCCTCTACAAGCTGCATTACACGATGCATATCCCTGAATTCTGGGGCAGCGATCGCTGGGGCATGCGCTTCCTCGGCGTCATCGCCGTGATCTGGACGATCGATTGTTTCGTCGGCTTCTACCTGACCCTGCCGTCGCGGCGGCGCGCAAGGGCGCAGCGGGCGGCGGCGATACCGGCCGCACGCGGCAAGAGTTTCTGGACCCGCTGGGCACCGGCCTGGAAGATCAAGACCTCAGGCAGCGCCTATCGAATCAATTTCGACATTCATCGCGCCTTCAGCCTGTGGACCTGGGCCTTGCTGTTCGTGATCGCATTCACGGCATTCTCGCTGAACCTCTATTTCGAGGTGTTCTCGCCGTTGATGAAGACCGTGTCCAACTACACGCCGACACCCTACGAGCAGCGACCATATCGTCATCTCGACGATCCGATCGAGCCGAGGATCACCTATGCGGAGATCGCCGCGCGCGCCGCGGCCGACGGCAAGGCGCGCGGCTGGACCACACCGGCCGGTTCGATCAATTATGGTCCGGCGCATGGCGTCTATGCGGTCGCATTCTTCGAGCCGGGCGACGAACATGGCGCCGCGGGCGTCGGGCCGGCGCAGCTTTACTACGACAGCGAGGACGGCCGTCCGCTCGGCGAGCGGCTGCCATGGGTCGGCACAGCGGCCGACGTGTTCGTGCAGATGCAGTTTCCGCTGCATTCCGGCCGGATCGCCGGCCTGCCCGGGCGCATCCTGATCTCGCTGATGGGATTGGTGGTTGCGACGCTGTCGGTGACGGGCGTCGTGATCTGGTGGCGCAAACGTCGTGCGCGGATTGGCGCGCGAGAGACGATGCGCACTCGCTCCGCGAGCCGCCTTGCGCCGGCGGAATAGGCCGGGCGCCCCGTGCACTCCTTACACCGGGCGGCAAATGCATTCGGGAGCGGCGGCGGCCGCTCCCGAGGCAGTCCGTCTTCGCAATCAGTCCGTCACAGGTTCATCTGCATCGGCTCCGGATAGTAGTGGAAGCCTTCGCCGGCCTTGGCGACGTGGCCGTAGCCCGGCCAGGCGAAGTGATAGGACATCACGGCCGTCTTGTTCGCGGCCAGCATTTCCAGCAGCTTGACCCGCGACGCCGCCGCCTGCTTCGGATCGGTGTCGTAGGAGAACTCCATCCGCGGACGCTCCAGCAGCAGCACCGCGTGATGCGAGAGGTCGCCGAGGAAGGCGAAGGATTTGCCGCCCGAGCTCACCATGAAGATGGTGTGGCCCACGGTGTGGCCGGGCGCTGCGATTGCCGTCACGCCGGGCAGGAATTCCTGGCCGTCCTTGAAGAACACGATGCGGTCGCGCACCGGCAGCAGGTTCTTGCGGGCATGCACGATGAAATCCTTCAACGGGCTGCCCATCTTGCCTTCGTCGGTCCAGAACTCGAGATCGCTCTGCGCGATGTAGTATTGCGCATTCGGGAACAACGGCTTGTCGTTGGCGCCGACGATGCCGCCGATATGATCGATATGCGCGTGCGACAGCACGACGGCGTCGATGTCCTCCGGCTTGATGCCGGCTTCCTGCATGCTCTTCTGCTGCCGCCCGGTGGTCTTGCCGAATAGTTGCGACGTGCCCATGCCGGTGTCGAACAGGATCAGCTTGTCGCCGGTGTTGACGATCGGCGAATTCTGCTCGAGCACGACATTGTCGGGCGAGAGGAAGTTGTCGGAGAGCATCTTCTTCACCTCCTCCTTCGGCACACCGGTGAAGGTGCCGGAGGGGTCGCCGAGCGGAAGCGGCCCGTCGGATACGACGGTCACTTCGGCTTCGCCGAGCATGAAGCGGTGCCAGTAGGGTGTCTGCGTGCCGAGCTTTGGCGCGCGTGCCTGTGCGGTGCCCCCGAGCAGGGTGCTGGCGCCGAGACCGGCACCGAGCGCGAGCAAGGATCGTCGTGAGACATTGAGCGTCATAACGTCTTCCTCCAGAATTTTTATAAGATTTTCGCGTTGTGCCCGCGCGTTGACCCGCTGCTTGACCTGACGCAGGCAAGCGGATGCTGCCCTCGCCCGCGCAAGCTGGCAAGAAGAATAAGGAGAACGCATGCGCGATCGAACGCTGGCTAAAATTTCAGCCAGCTGTGCGGCGCACAAGGGAGGATTATTTCGCGGCGCGCTTCTTCTCGATGGTATCCCAGATCATCGCCGCGACGTCGGGGCCATTGAGCCGTTGGATTGCGCGGATGCCGGTCGGCGAGGTGACGTTGATCTCGGTCAGGTTGCCGTCGATCACGTCGATGCCGACGAACAGCAGGCCGCGTTCGCGCAGCGCCGGTCCGAGCGTGGCGCAGATTTCGCGCTCGCGATCCGAGAGTTCGGTCGCCGTGGCTGCGCCGCCACGGACCATGTTGGAGCGCAGATCGTCCGCCGCCGGCACGCGGTTGACGGCGCCGGCGAACTCGCCGTCGACCAGGATGATGCGCTTGTCGCCATGCTTCACCTCGGGGAGGAAGCGCTGGATCACCCAGGGCTCCTTGAACGTGACCGAGAACATGTCGAACAGCGAGCCGAAGTTCATGTCCTGCGGCATCACGCGGAAGACGGCGGCGCCGCCATGGCCGTGCAACGGCTTCATGACGACGGCGCCATGCTGGTCGCGGAATGCGTTGATCTCGTCGAGATCGCGCGAGATCAGGGTCGGCGGCATCAGCTGCGGGAAATTCATCACGAACAGCTTTTCCGGCGCGTTGCGCACGCTGGCCGGGTCGTTGACGACCAAGGTCTTCGGATGGATGCGCTCGAGGAAATGGGTCGAGGTGATGTAGGCGAGGTCGAACGGCGGATCCTGCCGCAGCAGCACGACGTCGAAGCCGTTGAGCGCCTCGCGCTTCGGCTCGCCCAGCGTGAAGTGATTGCCGACCTCGTCGCGCACGGTGAGAGGCTGCACCGGCGCCACCAGCTCCTCGCCGCGCAGCGACAGCTTGTCGGGCGTGTAGTAGGAAATGTCGTGGCCGCGTTTTTGCGCCTCGAGCAGCAGCGCAAAGGTCGAATCGCCGCGGATATTGATGCGCGCGATGGGATCCATCTGGACGGCGATCTTCAATTTCATAAGCGTGTCCCGCGAGGTCTTGAGGTTAATTAGGGCTGGCGTCGAATGCCGCTAACAGATGGCGCGGCAGGCTCTTCGGCGCAATCAGCACGGCGTCGAATCTGAGCTCGAATTCGGCATGTTCGGGATGCGCCATCAGCCAGGCCTGGGCGGCATTGATGATGCGCAGCTGCTGCCGCGGCGTCACCGCATAGGCGGCGTCGTCGAGGCTGGCCCGGGCCTTGACCTCGACGAAGGCCAGCAGATTGCGCCGGCGCACCACCAGGTCGATCTCGCCAAAGGGGGTGCGGAAGCGTCGTGCCAGGATGCGATAGCCCTTGGCGATCAGAAGCGCTGCGGCGCGGCTCTCCGCCGAGATGCCGGTCCGGAACGCCGCGACGCGCTCGGGCGAGGCGCTGTCAGTCTTCGCCATTGCCGTCCCCGATGGTCTTCGCAAGCTCGAGGGCACGGGCATAGACCTCGCGGCGCGGCCGGCCCGACAGTTCGACCGCATGGGCGACCGCATCCTTGACGCTGCCGCGGCCGAGTTGCGCCCGCAGCAGATCGTCGAGCGTATCCTGGTCCATCACCCCGGCATCATCGGCCGGCGGTCCGATGACCAGCACGAACTCGCCGCGCGTTTCCAGCGCGTCCGCGCCTGCCGCCAGCGCGGCGACCGGCGCGCGCGTGATCTCCTCGTGCAGCTTGGTCAGCTCGCGGCAGATCGCGGCATCGCGGCCGGCCATGATCGCGGCGAGATCGCGCAGCGTGTCCTGTACGCGATTGCCGGATTCGAACATCACGAGCGTCGAATCGACCCTCGCCAGCTCGTTGAGCCGGGCGCGGCGCGCGTGCTCCTTGGCGGGCAAAAATCCCTCGAAGAAAAACCGGTCGGTCGGCAATGCCGCGACCGACAGCGCCGTCAGCACCGATGATGGCCCCGGCACCGCGATGACGGCATGCCCGGCGGCGCAGACGTCGCGCACCAGCTTGAAGCCGGGATCGGAGATCAGTGGCGTGCCGGCGTCGGAAACCAGCGCGATCGCGGCGCCC
Source organism: Bradyrhizobium sp. USDA 4504 (assembly GCF_054063995.1). Taxonomy (NCBI): domain Bacteria; kingdom Pseudomonadati; phylum Pseudomonadota; class Alphaproteobacteria; order Hyphomicrobiales; family Nitrobacteraceae; genus Bradyrhizobium; species Bradyrhizobium sp. USDA 4504. The sequence continues at coordinate 7,252,930 of NZ_JBSSGV010000001.1, forward strand.
TGCGCCAGCCGCTCCAGGATTTTTGGACGGGCCTGGGCCGCGTTGTGCTCGTGGTAGAGCGCAAGCTCCGCGGCGATCGCATAACGCTCGGTCAGCCGGCGCGTGATCCTTGTGTCCTCGCAGGCGATGACGTCGACACCGGCCAGCGTTTCCAGCGCGCGCAGGGTGATGTCGGCGAGATTTCCGATCGGGGTCGCGACCAGATGGAGCCCGGGTGCTGCCCTTGGCGCGGCCAATTGCTGGCCGCCGATCGAAAATGTTCTGGCCGCAGCGCCTGTCGTGGCATCCGAACTGTGGAGGGAACTGGCTTTTGCGCGCATAATGCCAATCTAGAGGGATGGCGGCGCTTGCGCCACATCCGCAAACGGCGGTGACGGAACGCTGGCTGACGGGGGAAATGGAGGCCGCGGCAAGGGCGCCGCGGGGCCATAATCCTTTTGTTTTAGTTAACTATTCGCCGAGAATATGCCTGAATCCACCCGCCTCATCAGAGCTGGATGGAGTCCTGGCTGATCACGGTCGGCCAAGAGAAGAGAGACGATGGAAGGCCCGCATCACCGCAAGTCCCCGCCGTCGGGCACCACCCGGCGGACCGCGCTCGGCCTCATCGTGGGCGCGCCGCTGCTGACGGCCTGTTCCGGCGTGCAGCAAAGCTTGAGCCAGTTTTCCAGCCCGTTCGGCGGCAACCAGGAAGGCGGTCCTGCCGGCCCGCAGCAGCAGCCGCAGGCGGTCGGCACCGGGCAGGTCAAGATCGGCCTGATCCTGCCGCTGTCGGCGTCCGGCAATGCCGGGCTTGCCGCCCAGTCGATGCGGAACGCGGCCGAAATGGCGCTGGCGGAATTTCAGAACCCGAACATCCAGCTCCTGATCAAGGACGATGGCGGCAGCCCGCAGGGCGCATCGCAGGGTGCCCAGCAGGCACTGTCCGAAGGCGCCGAGATCATTCTGGGACCGCTGTTCGCAGGCTCGGTGCCGGCCGTCGCGCAACTGACGCGGCCGCGCGGAACCTCGGTGATCGCGTTCTCCACCGATTCGAGCGTGGCCGGGCGCGGCGTCTATCTGCTGAGCTTCCTGCCGGAGTCCGACATCAACCGCATCGTCGACTACTCGGCGGGGATCGGAAAGCGCTCGTTCGCCGCGATGGTGCCGGACAACGCCTATGGCAACGTGGTCGAGGCCGCGTTCAAGCAGGCGGTCGGCCGCAAGAACGGCCGCGTCGTCGCATTCGAGAAATATGGCGCCGATCGCGCGACGCCGGCGCGAACCGTGGCGCAGGCGCTCGGCCAAGCCGATGCGCTGCTGATCGCCGACGATGGTGATTCGGTGGTCGCGACCGCCGATGCCTTGACCGCAGCCGGCGCCAATCTGCGCAACATCCAGCTGCTCGGCACCGGGCTGTGGGACAATCCGCGGGTGTTCGCGAGCCCCGTCTTGCAGGGTGGCCTCTACGCCGCGCCCGATCCGTCCGGCTTCCGCAGCTTCGCCGGGCGCTACCGCGGCAAATATGGCGGCGAGCCCGTGCGCACCGCGACGCTTGCCTATGATGCCGTGGCGCTGATGGCGGCGCTCGCGCGCACGCAAGGGGCGCAGCGCTTTGCGCCGGAGACATTGACCAATCCGTCCGGCTTTGCCGGTATCGACGGTCTGTTCCGCTTCCGCTCCGACGGCACCAATGAGCGTGGCCTTGCGGTCATGAAGGTGGCCTCAGGCGGCAGCACGCCGGTGGCAGGCTCGCCGAAGAGCTTTGGCGCTTGATTTTCGTCGGGCGGTCAAGCTGCCTTGTCGAGCGCCGGCACCCGCCAGCTCCTTTGCATGGGGTTGTTTTCGATATTTGGCAGCGTGCACCTAGAGCGGTTTCGAGCGAAGTGGATACCGGTTCGCGTGAAGAAAACGCGTCGAAACAAGAATCTAGAGCCTCGTTCCGATTCAATCGGAACGGGATAGGTTCTAGGCGGCGAGATCCGCAACGACCGCGTCGAGCACCGGGAATCCCGACGTCGTCACCCGCAGTCGTCCGTCGGCGTCGACGGCGATCGCGCCTTCCTCGCGCAGCATCGCGATCCGGTGCGGGTCGAGCTGGCGGCCGGAGAGCTTCGCATAGCGCTTGGGATCGATGCCCTCGGCGAGCCGCAGCCCCATCAGCAGAAACTCGTCGGCGCGTTCTTCGCTGTTGAGGCTGTCATCGCTGACGACGCCGTGACCGCGCTCCTCGACGTTCAACAGCCACGCCTCGGGGCGCCGCTCGGTTGCGGTCGCGTGCCTGACGCCATCGATGTCGAGCCGGCCATGTGCGCCGGGGCCGATGCCGGCATATTCCTCACCGCGCCAGTAGACGAGGTTGTGCTTGCACTCCGCGCCGGCGCGGGCGTGATTGGAGATCTCATAGGCCGGCAACCCTTCGCGGGCGCAGACCTCCTGCGTCACGTCGTAGAGCGCGCGCGCGGTCGCTTCGTCCGGCGTCTGCAATTTGCCGGCGGCATGCAGCCCGAAGAACGGCGTGCCTTCCTCGATCGTGAGCTGGTACAGCGACAGATGCTCGGCCGCTTCCGAGATCGCCTGCTTCAGTTCATCGGCCCACATCCGCGGCGTCTGGTCGGGGCGGGCATAGATCAGATCGAACGAGTAACGGTCGAACGCAGAGCGCGCGATCGCGACCGCGTCGAGCGCCTCGCGCGCGGTGTGCAGGCGGCCTAGCGCTTTCAGCGAGGCGTCATCGAGCGCCTGCACGCCGAGCGAGACGCGGTTGACGCCGGCTGCGCGATAGCCGCGAAAGCGCGTCGCCTCGACGCTGGTCGGATTGGCCTCGAGCGTGACCTCGACATCGCGCGCCACCTGCCAGTGCTTGCCGATCGCATCGAGCACGGCACCGACGGTCTTCGGCTGCATCAGCGACGGCGTGCCGCCGCCGAGGAAGATCGAGGACACCTGCCGCCCCGGCACGCGCGCGGCCGTCGTCTCGATCTCGCGGGCGAACGCGCGCACGAAACGCTCCTCGTCGACCGGCGCATGCCGCACATGGCTGTTGAAATCACAATACGGGCATTTCGACAGGCAGAACGGCCAGTGCACGTAGACGCCGAAGGCTTCTCGGTCAGCGTGGCTCAAGGCAGATCTCCGCGAGCTTCACGAAGGCGCGGGCGCGATGCGACAGGCCGAGCCCGAGCGGCGGCAGGCCGTGCTTCTCGATGCTGGTCATCTCGCCGAAGGTCCGCGTGTAGCCGTCGGGCAGGAAGGCCGGATCGTAGCCAAAGCCGGCGGTGCCACGCGGCGGCCAGACCAGGGTTCCATCGACGCGGGCCTCGACCTGCTCGAGATGATCGTCGGGCCAGGCCACGCACAACGCCGACACGAAGTGCGCCTTGCGCCGGTCCGGTGCGGTGGCGCCGCGTTCCTGCAGCAGCCGCTCGATCCGCGTCATTGCCGCCATGAAGTCCTTGCCCTCGCCGGCCCAGCGCGCCGAGTAGATTCCGGGCGCTCCGTCGAGCGCATCGACCACGAGGCCGGAATCGTCGGCGAAGGCGGGCAGTCCGGTCGCCTTCGCTGCCGCGATCGCCTTGATCGCCGCGTTGGCGCGAAAATTGTCGCCGGTCTCCTCGGGCTCGGCGAGGTCGAGCTCGCCGGCCGACACCACCTCCACGCCGTGCGGCGCCAGCAGTTCCCGCATCTCGGCAAGCTTGCCGGGATTATGGGTGGCGATGACGAGCCTTCCGGTGATTCGGCGGTGCATGACCAATCTGACTACGCCACCGCGATCTTTTGCAAGTCGACCAGACGCGCGACACCTTTGCGCGCCAGCGCCATCAGCGCCAGGAATTCGCCTTCCGAGAACGGCGTCTTCTCGGCGGTGCCCTGCACCTCGATGATCCGGCCGTCGCCGGTCATGACGAAATTGGCGTCGGTGTCGGCTTCGGAATCCTCGGCATAGTCGAGATCGAGCACCGGCGTGCCCTGGTAGATGCCGCAGGAGATCGCCGCCACATTGTCGCGCAACACGTTGGTCTTCAGCATGTTGCGGGTCTTCATCCAGTTGATGCAGTCGGCCAGCGCCACCCAGGCACCGGTGATCGAGGCGGTGCGGGTGCCGCCGTCGGCCTGGATGACGTCGCAATCGACCGTGATCTGGCGTTCGCCGAGCGCCTCGAGATCGACGGCCGCGCGCAGCGAGCGGCCGATCAGCCGCTGAATCTCGACCGTCCGGCCGCCCTGCTTGCCGGCCGAGGCCTCGCGGCGGGTGCGTTCCAGGGTAGCACGCGGCAGCATGCCGTATTCGGCGGTGACCCAGCCGCGGCCCTGGCCCTTCAGCCACGGCGGCAATCGCTCTTCCAGCGTGGCGGTCACCAGCACATGGGTGTCGCCGAACTTCACCATGCAGGAACCCTCGGCATATTTGACGACGCCGCGTTCCAGCGACACGGGACGCAGTTCGTCGGGTGCACGGCGGCTTGGCCGCATGAAATCCTCCAGAAATCCGAGAAAATTGGCTGGCCGTGCTTGTAGGAGCGGGAAGGGGCAGCGGCAAGGGTTTTGGCGAGGGTTTTCGGCCCCGGTGGGGTCCGGTACGAGGGGGCCGAATGCATGCTTGTCATCGGCCTCCCGGATCGACAAATTATGCAGCAATTGTGAGGGACTGGAGTGTGACTCACCACGATCCGATTGGCCTGATCGCGCCGCATGCCGGGCTCGCCCAGCTCAACGAGCGTTCGCGCGACATTTTTCGTCAAATCGTCGAAAGCTATCTCGCAACCGGCGAGCCGGTCGGTTCGCGCAACATTTCGCGCCTGATCGCATTACCGCTGTCGCCGGCCTCGGTCCGCAATGTGATGTCGGATCTCGAGCAACTCGGCCTGATCTATGCGCCGCACACCTCCGCCGGCCGGTTGCCGACCGAACTCGGGCTGCGCTTCTTCGTCGACGCGCTGATGCAGGTCGGCGACCTCACCGAGGCCGAGCGTCAGTCGATCCAGACCCAGCTTGCGGCCGTCGGCCGCGCGCAATCCGTCGAGGCCGCGCTCGGCGAAGCCTTGACGCGGCTGTCGGGACTGACCCGCGCCGCGGCGGTGGTGCTGACGCAGAAGTCGAATGCACGGCTGAAGCATATCGAGTTCGTCCGGCTGGAGCCGGAAAAGGCGCTGGTCGTGTTGGTCGGCGAAGACGGCCAGGTCGAAAACCGCGTGCTGGCACTGCCGCCGGGTGTTCCATCCTCAGCCCTGACCGAGGCGACCAATTTCCTCAATGCGCGGATCCGCGGCCGGACGCTGGCCGAAGCGCGGCTCGAGCTCGAGACGGCACTGACGCAAAATCGCGCCGAGCTCGATCAGCTCACGCAAAAGGTGGTCACGGCGGGCATCGCGAGCTGGTCCGGCGGCGAGAATGAGGACCGCCAGCTGATCGTGCGCGGTCACGCCAATCTGCTCGAGGACCTGCACGCGCTCGACGATCTCGAGCGCATCAAGTCGCTGTTCGACGATCTCGAAACCAAGCGCGGGGTGATCGATCTGCTCGGCCGCGCCGAACGCGGCGAGGGCGTGCGGATCTTCATCGGCTCGGAGAACAAGCTGTTCTCGCTGTCGGGTTCCTCGACCATCATCGCGCCCTACGGCGACGCCCAGGGGCGGATCGTGGGCGTTCTCGGCGTGATCGGACCGACGCGGCTGAACTATGCGCGGGTGATCCCGACCGTCGATTATGCCGCGCGCATCGTCAGCAAGATGCTGGGCGGCTGACCGGAGGGCGATTTCGCTTTCATTTGACGGGTTTTCTTCACCCAAGCCGGAGATTCCTGTTCCCGAGACCGGTATGTTGCGCTTGATTTTCGCCGGCCAAAGCACGATATCCCGGCAAGCAATCCCCAAGATTTGAACCGACGCGACTTTTCGAGAAGGCAAGCCATGACCGATCCGAACCGGGCCAATGACAACACCGAGAATTCGGCGCCGACGGGTGAGCCCGTGGTCTCGAAACCCTACATCATGCCTGACGAGCCCGAGGCCGGATCGGCGGAGGCGCTGACCAAGGAGCTCGCCGAGGCGCGCGACCGGACGCTGCGCACCCTGGCCGAGATGGAGAATCTCCGCCAGCGCACCCGCCGCGAGGTCGCCGACGCTAAGACCTACGGCATCACCGGCTTTGCCCGCGACGTGCTCGATATCGCCGACAACCTGCAGCGCGCGCTCGATGCGGTGCCAGCCGAGACCAAGGAAGCCGCCGATCCCGGCCTGAAGGCGCTGATCGAAGGCGTCGAGCTGACCGAACGTTCGCTGCTCAACGCGCTGGAGAAGAACGGCGTCAAGAAGTTCGACCCGATCGGCGAGAAGTTCGATCCGAACTTCCAGCAGGCGATGTTCGAGGTGCCCGATCCGTCGGTGCCGTCGGGCACCGTGGTGCAGGTCGTGCAGGCCGGTTACATGATCGGCGAGCGCATCCTGCGTCCGGCGCTGGTCGGCGTCTCCAAGGGCGGCGCCAAGGCCGCCCCGACCGCCGACATCACCGCCTGATCCGTCCGATCCCGGACACCCGTCTGTGAGCTCGCGGATTGCGCGGGCTCACGGTCGCGGCTTCTCGTGTGCCTTCGGCCAATAGGTGCCGAAGCTCCAGAGATTTCCTTCCGGATCGCGGCAGGCGAAGTCGCGGCTGCCATAATCCGTGTTTCGCAGTTCCATCTCGATCTTCGCTCCGGCAGCCTTGACCTTCGCGTACAGCGCGTCGGGATCGTCGACGGCGATATAGATCGAGTCGGTGCGGCGGTTGTCGAGGTCGCCGACCAGCCTGCCATATGCGTCGTCGCGGCTCTGGCCCAGCATCAGCATCGAGGAACCATAGGCGAGCTCGGCGTGATGGATCACGCCGCCATCGCGGTAGACGACGTGTTCGGTGAACCCAAGCACCGTCGTGAGCCAATTGGTCATCGCCTCGGCATCCTTGCAGCGCAGGGTCGGGTAGATGCGGGGCGGTTCGATGTCGTGCGTCATGGTCGCTCATCTCCTTGGCTGACGGCGCCATCCTGCACGGGGCAACGCGGCGTTAGCTTGAAGGTTTGTTACCAGTCCGCCAGCCCATCGCCGGCGTGAACCAGCCGGCGGTCGGTCAGCGCCCGGCGGCGCGCCCAGGCGGTTGGCGGTTCGCCTGCGAATTCGACGAACTCGCGGGCGAGATGGGCCTGGTCGGCATAGCCGCTTTCCGCCGCGATCCCCGCCCAGCCAAGCGCTGCGCCGCTTTGCGCCAGCCGGCTCGCCCGGTGAAACCGCATCATGCGCGCCAGCGATTTGGGGGCGAGGCCGAGTTCGGACCGAAACCGGCCAGCCAGATGCTTGCGGCTCCAGCCGATCTCGTCGGCCAATGCCGTGATGCTGATAGCGCCGGCCGAACGCGCCAGTTTTCGATAGGCGAACGCGACTTCGGGAGACGGCATGTGGCCGGCGCGGCGCAGCACGAACGCCTCGATCAGGTCGAAGCGGCGCTGCCAGCAGGTCACGGCGCCGAGCTGTTCGCGCAGACGACGGCCATCATGGCCGAGCACATCGTCGATATCGACCATGCGCCCGACCAGGTCGGTCACGGCGCCGCCGAAGAAGCCGTAGGCGCCGAGCGGGGTGAAATCGACCTGCACGCAGGCGGCGCGCCCGTCGGACTCGATGTAGACAGGCCCGGCATGCAGGCCGGCGGCGAAGCTGAGCTGACGATCGGCCGCACCGGGCTCGCGCGACAGCGCGATCAGGAACGGCGAGCCGAAACTGATGATCAGCGGGACGATCAGCGGCGCGGTCTGCCGCTGCGCGAACCGGCCCGTTGCGGTCTCGCGATAACCGGTGATCCGGACGATCAGGCCAGCCATGCGCGGCGACGGCAGGCGCTGCGCGAGATCGAATGCATGAGGTGACGCAGGCTCGGCCATGCGAATCTCGCGAGGCTGCGTCTTACGCGATATCCGAGGACTGGATGCGCTTGACGCCGGCCTTGGCCATGTCGTCCCAGGCCTTGGCGAGCGATCCCTGGGTGTCGATGCCGCGACAGGCGTCTTCCACCACATAGGTCTCGAAGCCGGCCTTGCGCGCATCGAGCGCGGTCCATGCCACGCAGAAATCGGTGGCGAGCCCGGCCACGAAAACCCGCTCGACGTTGCGCGCCTTGAGATAGGCGGCGAGCCCGGTGGTGGTCTTGCCGTCGGCCTCGGTGAAGGCGGAGTAGCTGTCGACGTCCTTGTGAAAACCCTTGCGGATGATCAGCTCGGCCTGCGGGATCGCGAGTTCCTTCGACAGCGATGCGCCGTCGGTGCCCTGCACGCAGTGGTCGGGCCACAGCACCTGCTTGCCATAGGCAAGGTCGACGGTCTCGAACGGCTTCTTGCCGGAATGGGTCGAGGCAAAGGAGATGTGTCCGGGCGTGTGCCAGTCCTGCGTCATCACCACATTGGCAAAGCTCTTGGCGATCCGGTTGATCACCGGCACCACCTGCTCGCCGTCCTTCACGGCAAGGCTGCCGCCGGGCAGGAAGCAGTTCTGGACGTCGATCACGAGCAGCGCGGAGCCGTCGTCGGGCTTGATCGCAGCCGCCCAGAGATGTTTTGGAACCAGCGCGGCAAGCGCCAGCGTACCGAGGCCTGCAACAACCTGTCGTCGATCCGGCATCGCGCCCCTCCTCGCTTTGATAATTGCACGAGGAGGCTAGTTCCGTTCGTGGAGCTGCGAAAGTCCGATTTTTCGGCGGGCCTGTCAGCCGCGCGGCTGGATGCCGTCGCGCACCGCGCGGAAGCGCGGGAAGGCCTTCTCCCAATCGGTGCGCGGGGAGCTGCCGATGATGCGCATCGATGTTTGCGCGCCGAACCGCAGCCACTGCACGATGGTCACCGGGGTATTGTCCTTGCCGCTGACGGCGTCGATGCGCGTCTCGAAGCCGGGCTGGCCGTCGATCCGGATCGGTTCGGACATGGTGATCCGCCCGTCGCGCACGCCGGGGATCGTGGTGGCGATCTGCTGGGCGAAGCGGCCGCGATCATCCGGTGTGGCCGGGGCCGAGCCGATGATGCCAAGCAGCATAAAGGGCTTGGTCTCAAGGCCCTTGTCGTCGCCGTCGGCCATCAGCAGCGCCGCGCCCGGCGCCAGCATGCGGACATTCTTGAAGCTGCTCAGCTCGGTGACCTTGAACGGCATCATGCTTAGCTGCTCGTCGACCGGCACCTCGTTGCGGATCTGGGCGGTGGCGAACATCTGCCGCACGGCGTCGTCGGTGTAGATCTTGCTCGCGTTCTCCGGCACCTGGACCGCGACATAGCCGGAGAAGGTCGGTCCCGGCAGGATCATGGAGTAGCGCCGCACATTGGTGGTGCCGTCACGCGCGCTCTCCACGGTGTAATAGGCGAGGCCCGCCGGCGTCTCGAGGCTCTCCGGCTTGATGTTTCCGCTACCGGCCGGGTTGGCCTTGAAGGCGCTCACGACCTCGTTGTAGGCGTCCGCGGGCAGATCGGCGATCAAGACCTTCACGCCCTGGTCCTCGGTCTCGAAGCCGATGAACGACTTGGCGCGGTTGAGGCCCACCAGCGGCTTCATCCCGACATGCGCGCCCGGCGGAAACACCACGTCGGCGGCAAAGCCACGACAGGTGGCAGCAAGCAGCAAGGCAACCGCAACGAGAAGTCGAAAAGGCGTCATGGGGGATCTACCGGTTTTGCTTGGTGGCCGCGCAACGGGGCCGGTGCAGGGCTGGATGGCCTCTTTCAGTCGGACCGCTTTTAGCGGTTTTGATGACCCTGCAACAGGCCGCCAAAGCCGCGCTCCGGGCCTGCAGGCCCGATTCCAGGGGCTTTTCGTCCCGATTGGCCGGCACTTTCCAGTTTCCCCACGTTTCCGACGATCGGCCACCAGCGGCCAAACAGCGCGCCCTCGGCCTGCGCCCGCTTCCGCATACGACGTTTGTGAGTGTTCACTCAACAGCGCGGACGTCGTGCAGCGGATGTTCGCGGTCGCCAGCGGGCCGCATCATTGCCGATTTGTTAACTTGGATCGGGCTTGAACCGGCGCTGCGGCCGGGCTGACACAATCTTTCAAACGTCAGTCTTTTCAGGCCTCAACGTTGCGTCCAGTCCTTGCGGGCAGGACCCTCTCTCCTATATCAGGCTCACCGTCGCAATATCGCGAGTATGTGAACGTCTGGGGGTTCGGTACGGAGCGCCGTCAGGGCCCAACCAACCTGCCGTAGCAAAGAGGATATCAAAACCATGGGTAAGGTCATTGGGATCGACCTCGGCACCACGAATTCGTGCGTCGCCGTAATGGATGGCAAGAACGCCAAGGTGATCGAGAATGCCGAGGGCATGCGAACGACGCCGTCGATCGTTGCTTTCACTGACGATGGCGAGCGCCTCGTCGGCCAGCCGGCGAAGCGCCAGGCGGTGACCAATCCCGAGCGTACGTTCTTTGCGGTGAAGCGCCTCATTGGCCGCCGCTATGACGACCCGATGGTCGAGAAGGACAAGAAGCTCGTTCCCTACAAGATCGTCAAGGCATCGAACGGCGACGCCTGGGTCGAAGCCGATGGCAAGACCTATTCGCCCTCGCAGGTCTCGGCCTTCATTCTGCAGAAGATGAAGGAGACCGCTGAGGCGCATCTCGGCCAGAAGGTCGAGCAGGCCGTCATCACGGTTCCCGCCTATTTCAACGACGCGCAGCGTCAGGCCACCAAGGACGCCGGCAAGATCGCCGGCCTCGAAGTGCTGCGCATCATCAACGAGCCGACGGCTGCCGCGCTCGCCTACGGTCTCGACAAGTCGAAGTCCGGCACGATCGCCGTGTACGACCTCGGCGGCGGCACCTTCGACGTCTCGATCCTCGAGATCGGCGACGGCGTGTTCGAGGTGAAGTCGACCAACGGCGACACCTTCCTCGGCGGTGAAGATTTCGACATGCGCCTGGTTGGCTATCTCGCCGACGAATTCCAGAAGGAACAGGGCATCAACCTGCGCAACGACAAGCTTGCCCTGCAGCGCCTGAAGGAGGCTGCGGAGAAGGCCAAGATCGAGCTGTCGTCGACCACGCAGACCGAAATCAACCTGCCGTTCATCACGGCTGACCAGACCGGTCCGAAGCATCTGACGATGAAGCTGACCCGCGCCAAGTTCGAGGCGCTGGTGGCCGATCTCGTCGAGAAGACCATCGAGCCGTGCCGCAAGGCGCTGAAGGATGCCGGCCTGACCGCCGGCGAGATCGGCGAAGTGGTGCTGGTCGGCGGCATGACCCGCATGCCGAAGATCCAGGAAGTCGTGAAGCAGTTCTTCGGCAAGGAGCCGCATAAGGGCGTCAATCCCGACGAGGTCGTCGCGATCGGCGCTGCGATCCAGGCCGGCGTGCTGCAGGGCGATGTCAAGGACGTGCTGCTGCTCGACGTGACCCCGCTGTCGCTGGGCATCGAGACGCTGGGCGGTGTGTTCACCCGCATCATCGACCGCAACACCACGATCCCGACCAAGAAGAGCCAGGTGTTCTCGACCGCCGAAGACAATCAGGGCGCTGTCACCATCCGGGTCTTCCAGGGCGAGCGTGAAATGGCTGCCGACAACAAGATGCTCGGCCAGTTCGACCTGATGGGTATTCCGCCGGCTCCGCGCGGCATGCCGCAGATCGAGGTGACCTTCGACATCGACGCCAACGGTATCGTCAACGTCTCGGCCAAGGACAAGGCGACCGGCAAGGAACAGCAGATCCGGATCCAGGCATCCGGCGGTCTGTCCGAAGCCGACATCGACAAGATGGTCAAGGACGCCGAGGTCAACGCGGCCGAGGACAAGAAGCGCCGCGAGGCTGTCGACGCCAAGAACCATGCCGACGGGCTGGTTCACTCGACCGAGAAGGCTCTGGCCGAACACGGTTCGAAGATCGCCGACACCGAGCGCCGCGCGATCGAAGACGCCGTCAGCGACCTCAAGGAAGCGCTGAAGGGCGACGACGCCGAGGCGATCAAGGCCAAGACCAACACGCTGGCGCAGGCTTCGATGAAGCTCGGCGAGGCCATGTACAAGCAGCAGGCCGAGGCCGATGCGGCCAAGGACGCTGCTAAGGATGACGTTGTCGACGCGGAGTTCACCGAGGTGGACGACGACAAGAACAACAAGAAGTCTGCTTAAGCGCGGATTTGCGATCATGACCCTCACACCAATGAGCACGCGCCGCGTCTCGGAGGAGTGGGGGTCATTTTTCTTTAAGGCGATCGCTGCATCTTCCAGACAGGCGCAATCCTTGACGCAATCGTCGGCGCAATCTTTGGCGATCGCGATGAACTTCGGACGGAATTGAAGGATGTCCACCAAGCGCTGCTATTACGAGACCCTCGAGGTTGAGCGGAACGCGGACGAGACCAAGCTGAAATCGGCTTTCCGCAAGCTCGCGATGAAATGGCATCCGGACAAGAATCCGGGCGACGCCACCAGCGAAGTCCGGTTCAAGGAAATCAACGAAGCCTATGAGGTGCTGAAGGACGGCGACAAGCGCGCCGCCTATGACCGCTTCGGCCATGCCGCTTTCGAGCAGGGCATGGGCGGTGGCGGCCCCGGCTTCGGCGCCGGCTTCGCCTCATCCTTCTCCGACATTTTCGAGGACCTGTTCGGCATGGCCGGGCAGCGCCGCAGCGGCGGCCGCGAGCGCGGCGCCGATCTGCGCTACAACATGGAGATCACGCTCGAGGAGGCCTTCCAGGGCAAGACCGCGCAGATCGAGATTCCGGTCTCGGTCACCTGCGAATCCTGCTCGGGCACCGGCGCCAAGGCCGGCACCAAGCCGAAGACCTGCTCGCATTGCGGCGGCGCCGGCCGTGTCCGGCAGGCCCAGGGCTTCTTCACGCTGGAGCGGACCTGTCCCGGCTGTCAGGGTCGCGGCCAGATGATCGAGGATGCCTGCACCTCATGCGCCGGTTCCGGCCGGGTGACGCGCGAGCGCACGCTGTCGGTCAACATTCCCCCTGGCGTCGAGGACGGCACCCGCATTCGTCTCGCCGGTGAAGGCGAGGCCGGTGTCCGCGGCGGACCGCCCGGCGACCTCTACATCTTCCTGTCGCTGACCACGCACCCGTTCTTCCAGCGCGACGGCGCCGACCTGCACTGCCGCGTGCCGATCTCGATGGTGACCGCAGCGCTCGGTGGCGAATTCGAAGTGCCGACCATCGACAAGGGCAAGACCAAGGTGAAGGTGCCGGCCGGCACCCAGTCCAGCCGGCGATTCCGCATCGCATCAAAGGGTATGCCGGTGCTCCGTTCGCGCCAGACCGGCGACATGTATGTCCAGGTCGTGGTCGAAACGCCGCAGAATCTGACCAAGAAGCAGCAAGAACTGCTGATGGAGTTCGAAAAGCTGTCGTCCGGCGCAACCCAGCCGGAGGCAGCGGGTTTCTTCTCTAAGGTCAAGGACTTCTTTGGCAATCGCTCCGTCTAGCCGCAGTCGTTATGCTTGACCGTAACGACTTCGATCTATACGTCTTTGTGACTGTTTTCTGACAACCGCTCGATTGTGCGGTCCCCGCCTGGTAGCGACATGCCTTTGCAATCGTCCGTGCGTGCGTCGAAGAAGCCCCTCCGTCTCGACGACGAGGTTCGATTTCTCCGTTCATGGATGGAGAAGCCGCTGCATATGGGCGCGGTGATGCCGTCCGGACGGTTGCTCGCCCGCACCATGGCGCAATATGTCGATCGCGACGCCGAGGGGCCGGTCGTCGAACTTGGACCCGGCACCGGGGCGATCACCAACGCGCTGATCGAGCACGGCGTCGACCAGAAGCGTCTCGTCCTGGTCGAATACAATCCCGGCTTCTGCGCGTTGCTGCGCGAACGTTATCCGCACGCCAGGGTCGTCCAGGGGGACGCCTATACGCTCCGTGATACGCTGTGGGAGGTGCTGAAATCTCCCGCCTCGGCCGTGGTCTCCGGCCTGCCGCTCGTCACCAAGCCGATGCTGACCCGCCTGAGGCTGGTCCGTGACGCTTTCCTGGCGCTCGCACCCGGCGCGCCGTTCATTCAGTTCACCTATTCGGTGGTGCCTCCGATTCCGAAGTCGCTGCCGGGCGTGTCCACAGAGGCCTCCGAGCGGATCTGGATGAACCTTCCGCCCGCGCGGGTCTGGGTGTATCGCAAGGGCTGACCACCCGGCGCCGTCGCGCCGGGCGAGCGCCTTACCTGCGATTTCAAAATGTCCGCGCTGAAAATCCTCGTGATCCCCGGATCGCTTCGGTCAGGCTCGCTCAATGCGAAGCTGGCTGCCGTGCTGGCGCACGAACTGGCGCAATCCGGCGCCGACGTCACCCGCATCTCGCTCGGCGATTTTCCGCTGCCGATCTATGATGGCGACCTGCAGGCGAAATCCGGCGTGCCGCAGCATGCCGTGAATCTGAAACGGATGATCGGCGCCCATCATGGCGTGCTGATCGTGACGCCGGAATACAATTCCTCGGTGCCGGCGCTGGTGAAGAACACGATCGACTGGGTGAGCCGCGTGCAGGATCCGCATGAGGTGCGAGGTCAGGTGTTCCACGGCCGCGCGTTCGCGATCTCAGCCGCATCCGGCAACCGGCTCGGCGGCACCCGCGCGCTCGCGGCGCTGCGCCTGATCCTGTCGGCGTGCCGCGCCACCGTGATCCCGAACCAGCTCGCGCTGTCATTCGCCGAGCAGGCCTATGACGATATGGATCATCTGAAGCACCAAGCCGACATCGACGCGATGCAGGCGCTGGTGCGGCAGCTGATCGACCAATCCCAACGCATGATGTGAGGTGACATGCAGCCAGCCAGGATCGCTCCAAGAGACCGGTTGATCGTGGCGCTCGATCTGCCGTCCGTCGCCAGCGCCGAGGCGATGATCGACCGGCTCGGCGATGCCGTCACCTTCTACAAGATCGGCTATCAGCTCGGTTATGCCGGCGGCCTCATCCTGGCGAAGCAGCTTGCAGGCAGCGGCAAGAAGGTCTTCCTCGATCTGAAGCTGCACGACATCGGCAACACCGTCGCGCGCGGGGTCGAAAGCGTCGCCGGGCTTGGCGCGACCTTCCTCACCGTGCATGCCTACCCGCAGACCATGAAGGCGGCGGTCGAGGCACGCGCCGGCTCCGGCCTGAAGATCCTCGCGGTGACGGTGCTGACCTCCTACGACGACACCGATCTGCATGCGGCGGGCTATCGCCTCAACGTCTCCGATCTCGTCGAAGCGCGCGCCAAACAGGCGCAGGCGCTTGGCGTTGACGGCCTCGTCAGCTCGCCCGAGGAGGCCGCCGCCTTGCGCAAGATCGTCGGCGACCAGATGAACCTGGTGACCCCGGGCATCCGCCCCGCAGGCTCGGCGACCGGCGACCAGAAGCGCATCATGACGCCGGCTCGCGCCATTGCCGCCGGCGCCGACTATCTCGTGGTCGGACGTCCGGTGATGGAAGCCGCCGACCCGAAGGCATCAGCCGAAGCCATTCACGCCGAAATCGCCCAGGCGCTCGCCTGAACAACAAGAGGGAGAACAGAGATGGCGAAGGGATACTGGATTGGACGCGTCGACGTTCACAATGAGGAAGGCTACAAGCCCTACATGGCGGCCAACCCCGCCATCTTCCAGAAATTCGGCGGCAAGTTCATCGTTCGCGGTGGCAAGTTCACCGGCGTGGAGGGACAGAGCCGCTCCCGCAATGTCGTGATCGAATTCCCCGATTACGCGACCGCGCTCGCTTGCTACCAATCGCCGGAATACCAAGCCAACATCAAGGTGCGGCAGCCGCATTCGATCGCCGACCTCATCATCATCGAGGGGTACGACAGCCCATAGTCCGCACATCGGGTAGCCGGTTCGGTTGCCGGAACAGCCTTGGCTCGCTATATCGCGTGGAGAGGTGAGCCATGGCTGACATGCGTCTGATTGTTGCGGGAGCCGGCGGCCGGATGGGCCGCACGCTGACCCGGGTGATTTCCGAAACCCCGGGGGCGGTGCTGGTCGGCGCTCTGGAAGCGCCGGGCTCGGAACTGCTCGGCAAGGACGCAGGCGTGCTCGCCGGCCTCCCCGCCAATGACGTCAAGCTGTCGGCCGATCTGTGGTCGATGTCGGCCGGCGCCGACGGCATCCTGGATTTCACCGTGCCGGCCGCGACCATCGCCAACGTCGCGATCGCGGCCGAGCGCGGCCTTGTTCACGTCATCGGCACCACCGGGATGTCGCCGTCCGACGATGCGGTGATCCGCAGCGTGACCAACCGCGCCATCGTGGTGAAGTCAGGCAATATGAGCCTCGGCGTCAATCTGCTCGCCGCGCTCGTCAAGCGCGTCGCGCAATCGCTCGACCAGAGCTTTGACATCGAAATTCTCGAGATGCACCACAAGTCCAAGATCGATGCGCCGTCGGGCACCGCCTTGATGCTCGGCGAAGCCGCGGCCGCGGGACGCAAGATCGCGCTCGATCAGCATTCGGCGCGCGGCCGCGATGGTCTCACCGGCGCGCGGCGCGCGGGCGATATCGGCTTTGCCTCGTTGCGCGGCGGCACCGCGGCCGGCGATCACAGCGTGATCTTTGCCGGCCCCTCCGAGCGCATCACGCTCTCGCACCATGCAGAAGATCGCGCGCTGTTCGCGCAGGGCGCGCTGAAGGCAGCGCTGTGGGCGCATGGCAAGAAGCCCGGCATGTATTCGATGGCCGACGTCCTCGGGTTGAGCGACTGACACCGCTCGACGGAATGAAATCAGGCTAAGCGAAAACGGAATCTGAAATGAGTGATCGTCTCCTTGTGCTCGTTCGTCACGGTCAGAGCGACTGGAATCTGAAGAACCTGTTCACCGGGTGGAAGGACCCTGATCTCACCGAGCAGGGCGTCAACGAAGCCAACGAGGCCGGCCGCAAGCTGAAGGCGCAGGGCCTGTCGTTCGATGTCGCGTTCACCTCCGATCTTACCCGTGCGCAGCACACGCTGAAGCTGATGCTGGAGCAGATCGGCCAGACCGGATTGCCGACCACGAAGAATCTCGCGCTCAATGAACGCGATTACGGTGATCTCTCCGGCCTCAACAAGGACGACGCCCGCAAGAAGTGGGGCGAGGACCAGGTTCTGATCTGGCGCCGTTCCTACGACGTGCCGCCACCCGGCGGCGAAAGCCTGAAGGATACGCTGGCGCGCACGCTGCCTTATTACGTGCAGGAGATCCTGCCCGGTGTGCTGCGCGGCCAGCGCACGCTGATCGCCGCCCACGGCAATTCGCTGCGCGCGCTGATCATGGTGCTGGAGAAGCTGACGCCCGAGCAGATCCTCAAGCGCGAACTCGCGACCGGCGCGCCGGTGATCTATCGGCTCAATGCCGATTCCACCGTAGCGTCAAAGGTCGATCTCGCGGGGTAGAGGTTTGATGTTGTCATTCCGGAGCGATGCGCAGCATCGAACCCGGAATCTCGAGATTCCCCGGTGCGCAATTGCGCACCTGAGGTCTGGTCCTTCGGACCATCCCGTAATGACGAGATAGAGGTTAGTGCAACCCCACCTGGCCGGCTTCCCAGCCCAGCATCGCCTGCTTGCGGGTGATGCCCCAGTGATAGCCGGTCAGCGCGCCGCTTTTGCCGAGTGCGCGATGGCAGGGCACCACGAACGACACCGGGTTGCGGCCGACCGCGGCGCCGACCGCGCGCGAGGCTTTCGGGCTGTTGATCTTGCAGGCGATGTCGGAATAGCTGACCGCGCGGCCCATCGGGACCTTGAGCAGCGTCTCCCACACCCGCACCTCGAAGTCGGTGCCGATCAAGACGACGCGCAGCGGCTGGTCCGCCCGCCACAACCTTGTATCGAACACGCGCTGCGCCAATGCTGCGGTACCGTCGGTGTCCTCGACATAGCTCGCGTTCGGCCAGCGCCGCTTCATGTCGGCGAATGCGGTCTGCTCGTCGCCGTGATCGGCGAAGGCAAGCCCCGCAAGCCCGCGATCCGTCGCGATCACGATCGCGGTGCCGAACGGCGAGGGATGGAAGCCGTAGCGCAGCGTCATGCCGCCGGCGCCGGTCTTCCATTCGCCCGGCGACATCGCCTCATGCGTGACGAACAGGTCGTGCAGCCGTCCCGGCCCTGACAGGCCGGAGTCGAGTGCCGCATCGAGCACGCTGGCGGAATCGCGCAGCAGGTTCTTGGCGTGGTCCAGGGTCAGCGCCTGCATGAAGGCCTTCGGCGTCAGCCCGGCCCAGCGGCGGAACAGATGGTGCAATTCATCCGGCGTGACGGCGGCGGCATCGGCCATCGCTTCGATGGTCGGCTGTGTGCGCCAATGCTCCGAGATGAACGCGATGGCGCGCCGAACCGAGTCATAGTCGCGCAGCGCGGCGCTCTGGAGGCCCGGCTTGGCCAGGCGCTGGTCGTGTATGGCGAGTGTCATCATGGTGTCTGATTTAGGAGCCATGGCGCGTCCAAACCACCCGATTTCTGACAAGCATGATCCGGAAAAGTGGGGACCGGTTTTCCGACGAGATCATGCTCAAAAGTAAGCTCGACTAGTGTCCCGAATCCGAAGTTCGCATCATTTGCCGCACTTTCGGAGCGAACTTCGGATTCGATAAGGACACTAGCAAACCTTTGATTCTAGTGTGCTTTATGAATGCGAAGTTCGTGAAAGTGGTTGCCGCGAAATCGCACGAACTTCGCATTCAGCACACTAGTGGATGGGGTTGTAAGTCGGGCCGCGTTTTGCGGCGTTGAGCGCCGCCGTCAAGGCCTTGGAGAAGCTGGCCTTTTCGTCCGGTCCGAGGAAGCTGCCAACGCTGACCCGGCGGCCCCGGGAGACCAGATAGAGCCGCTCGATACCGAACTCCTCATGCGAGATCTGTTCGAACCGCACCCAGAGCGGATTGAGCACCCATTCGGCCACATGACCGCGATGGCTGATCCTGCGCACCCGCAGTTCCGACGGTGTGACGGTGATCTCCTCGCTCGCCTTGGCGGAGCGGAAATTGACCTTGAACGCCCAATAGATCACCAGCGCGTCGAGGCCGAAGAAGCCGAAGATCGGCCAGGCGCCGAGCCACCAGAACACCGCGCCGGCGATGAAGCTGACCACGGTGACGAACGACATCAGCACGATAAAGCCGGTGCGATTCAGCGAGCGGTGCGGCGTCAGCAATGCCGAGAACAGTTTGGGCTCGGCCTCAGCGGCATCAGCCGCGAGATCATTGGCCCTGCGGTCTTCGCCCGGATCAAAGTCGTTGCCTGCGGTCATGGCCTATCAGTATATCCGGTTCATGGCCAAAATCATCCGCTCTCAACGCGCCAGCACATCAAGCGTTCGTTCCGCACCGAAGAAGAAGCCTGCGAATGCGGCAAGGCTGCTGCCCAAACGCGGGGCAAAGAAGGCCGCCAAGCGAACCGTAAAGTCAAAGCCATGGACATCGGAGGAGGTCTACGAGGCCTTCGACCGGTTCCGCAAAGCCAATCCCGAGCCCAAGGGCGAGCTCGAGCACCTCAATCCCTACACGCTGCTCGTTGCGGTGGTGCTGTCGGCGCAGGCGACCGACGCCGGCGTCAACAAGGCGACGCGAGCGCTGTTCGCGGTCGCCGACACGCCGGACAAGATGCTTGAGCTCGGCGAGGACAAAGTGCGCGACTACATCAAGACCATCGGGCTCTATCGCAACAAGGCGAAGAACGTCATCGCGCTCTCGCAGAAGCTGATCGCCGAGTTCGGCGGCAAGGTGCCGCGCACGCGTGCCGAGATCGAATCGCTGCCCGGCGCCGGCCGCAAGACCGCGAATGTCGTGCTCAACATGGCGTTCGGCGAGCACACGATGGCGGTCGACACCCATGTGTTTCGCGTCGGCAACCGCACCGGGCTCGCGCCCGGCAAGACGCCGCTCGAGGTCGAGCTGGGATTGGAAAAAGTGATCCCGACCGAGTTCATGCTGCACGCCCATCACTGGCTGATCCTGCATGGCCGCTACACCTGCCTCGCCCGCGGTCCACGTTGCGACGTGTGTCTGATCAATGATCTCTGCCGGTGGCCGGAAAAGACCGTCTGAGGCATGATCGTCGTCATGTGCTATCAGGGCGTTCTCGAGCGAAGTGGATGCCGGTCCGCGTGATAGGTTCGTCGGCTGTTCCGGTGGGTGATTGAGGGAGTGCGGTGTGGCAGAGCAGGTTGAAGATGGTCCGTCACCCGCCAGCCAGACCGCGACTGCTGCGGCGCCTGCCAAGGCGCAACCTTCGGCAAGCGGCTTCTGGAGCCGTTTCGCGATTCCGCTGTTTGTCGTGCTCGTCGCGCTGGTGTTCGTCGCGGTGGCGACCAGCCGCTGGGATGCCTGGGTCGGCAGCGCCACGATCCAGACCACCAATGATGCCTATGTGCGCGCCGAATTGACCCAGCTCTCCAGCCGCGTGTCCGGCGAGGTGCTCACCGTCGCCGTCTCCGATTTCCAGCGCGTCAAGGCCGGCGATCTCCTGGTGCAGATCGATCCCGCCGATTATCAGGCGCAGGTGGCGCAGGCCGAGGCCGGCGTGGTCGGTGCGCAGGCCGTGCTCGATAACCTCAACAACCAGGTCGAGCTGCAATACGCAACCATCGCGCAGGCCGAAGCTGCGCGGCTGTCCGCGGAGGCGCAGCAGACCTTGGCACGTCAGGAGGAAGAGCGTCAGCAGTCGCTGTCGCAAACCGACGCCGGCACGCGGCAGCGGCTCGAGCAGGCGACCGCATCCTACGCCAAGGCGGAGGCCGACGTGCGCGCCAGCCGCGCTGTCATCGCGGCACAGCGCCATCAGCTCGAGGTCCTGCAAGGCACCAAGAAGCAGCGTGCCGCCGACCTCGACGCCGCCAAGGCGCTATTGGCATCGGCCAAGCTCAAGCTTGGCTACACCAAGATCGTTGCGCCGTTCGACGGCGTCACCGGCGAGCGCCAGGTGCAGCCGGGCGACTACGTCAACATCGGCGCCAATCTGATCAACGTCGTGCCGCTGCCGAACGTCTATGTGATCGCCAACTACAAGGAGACCCAGCTGACCAACGTCAAGCCGGGCCAGCCGGTCGAGGTCACCGTGGATACGTTCGCGGGCCAAAGGCTGCGCGGCGTCGTCGAGCGCATCGCGCCGGCAAGCGGATCGCAATTCGCGCTGCTGCCGCCCGATAACGCCACCGGCAATTTCACCAAGGTGGTGCAGCGCATTCCGGTGCGTATCCACTTCGACAAGGGCCAGCCCTTGCTCGAGCGCCTGCTGCCGGGCATGTCGGTCGTCACGCGGATCGACACCGGCCAGGCGGTCGCCAATGGCGGAAAGTGACGACCGCGACCGTGGTCCGGTCTCGCGCGGCGACGTCGCGCGCTATCCGCTGTTCGCGGTCGTCGCCGTGCTGCTCGGCGCGTTTCTGGCGAATTTCGACAGCCGCCTGACCTCGGTCGGCCTGCCCGATCTGCGCGGCGCGTTCTCGCTCAGCTTCGACGAGGGCGCCTGGCTCTCGACGGCCGCCATCGGCTCGCAGATCTTCGTCGCGCCTGCGGTGGCCTGGCTTGCCACCGTGTTCGGCCTGCGCCGCGTGCTCGGCATTCCGAGCCTGGTCTATGCGGTGGTCTCGCTGACCATCCCGTTCGTGCGCGACTACACGACGCTGATCGCGCTCAGCATCGCCCACGGCATGCTGCTCGGCACCTTCGTGCCGGCGACGCTGATGATCATCCTGCGCAATTTGCCGATCCGATGGTGGCTGCCGGCGATTGCGATGTACTCGATCCGCGTCGGCTTCGCGCTCGACTCGTCAAGCTCGCTGGTCGGTTTCTATGTCGAGCATCTCGGCTGGCAGTGGCTGTATTGGCAGGGCGTGGTGATCGCGCCGCTGATGGGGCTGATGGTGTATCTCGGCACGCCGAAAGAACCCGTCAATCGCGACCTGCTGCACCATGCCGATTGGGGCGGCATGCTGCTGCTCGGCGCCGGGGTGTCGATGGTCTATGCCGGGCTCGATCAGGGCAACCGGCTGGACTGGCTGTCGTCGGGCACAGTGATGGCGCTCTTGATCGGCGGCGGGCTGTTGATCGTCGCCTTCATGATCAACGAAATGATCGCGCGCCGGCCCTGGGCGCATTTCAACGTGCTGTTCTCGCGCAATATCGGGCTCTCGCTGGTCGTCATCCTGCTGTACACGCTGACCAGCCTGTCGAATTCGTCGCTGGTGCCGAATTTCCTCGGCACCGTCGGCGCGCTGCGGCCGGAGCAGTCGGGCGTGCTGCTGTTCACCTACGGCGCGCCGCCGATGTTCGTGCTGGTGCCGATCTCGATCCTGCTGCTGCGCCACCTCGATCCGCGCATCGTCGTGGTGCTCGGCTTCTCGGCGTTCGCAGCCGCCAATCTCTGGGGCACGCAGCTGAGCCACGTCTGGGCGCGCGAGGACTTTGTCGGCATCGTCCTGCTCACCTCGATCGGGCAGGCGTTCACGCTGCTGCCGATCATCATCATGGCGCTGTCGAATTCCGATCCGTCGCGGGCGACGGCGTTCGCGGCCTATATCCAGATCATGCGCCTCGGCGGCGCCGAGATCGGCGTCGCGCTGATGGGGACCTGGCTGCGGGTCCGCGAGCAGATCCATTCGAACTATCTCGGACAGCACGTCCAGAATGGCGATATCGACGTCGTGAACCTGCTCAAGCGGCTGGCGGGTGAATTTTCCGGCCACGGCATTGGGACGGCGACGGGGCGCGCCGTCGGCACGCTGGCGGCGCTGGTGCAGCGCGAGGCCAACACGCTCGCCTATATCGACGGCTTCTGGCTGTGCTTCTGGCTCGCGATCCTGGCGCTGGTCCTGGTCGCCTTCATCACGCGCGCGCCGCAGGGCCCGTTGTCGCCGGCGCCGCTCGGCTTGGTGAAGAGCGCGATGCGCAGGCTGGGCGTCACCGCTTCCTGATTTTCGAAGAGGCGGCGCGGATATCGGCGCCGGGTCAATTTATAGTGAATGCGGCGCTCGCGCGATGTCGCAGGCGTGTTGAAATATTTTGCTCATCGCGCGGTTCCAAGAGCGGGGGAAATGGAGCCATGATGATCGAGATAAAGCAGACGGCCGCGCTTGTTTCCCTGGCGACGGCGGTTCCACCGCATCTATTCCATCAGGGACAGGTCCTGCAGGCCGCGCGCAATCTCCTCGCCGATCGCTATGCCGAATTCGAGACGCTCTCCAGCCTGTTCGCCAACACCGGCATCCAGCATCGCTACGGCGTCAAGCCGATCGAATGGTATCTCGAACGGCGCGGCTGGCCGGAGCGAACGCTGGCGTTCCTGGAGGGCGCGGAGACGCTGTACGTCGACGTGGCCCGCAAGGCGATTGCGCGCGCCGACCTGACCGGCGGGGACATCGATATCGTGGTCACGGTGTGCTCGACGGGTATAGCCACGCCGACGCTGGAGGCGCGCGTCGCCGGCAAGCTCGGTCTGCGGACGGATGTGTCGCGCGTGCCGGTGTTCGGCCTGGGCTGCGCGGGCGGCGTGTCGGGCCTGTCGATCGCGGCGCGGCTGGCCGAAGCGCGGCCGGGAGCGAACGTGCTGCTGGTTGCGCTCGAACTCTGCACGCTCGCGGTCCGGCACGACGAGCTCACCAAGGCAAATATCGTTGCGGCCAGCCTGTTCGGCGATGGCGCGGCCGCGATCGTGCTGCGTGCCGGCGACGGTGGCGCGACGCGGATCGAGGCGATGGGCGAAAAGCTGTGGCCGGATACGCTCGACATCATGGGCTGGACGGTCGATCCGGAAGGATTCGGCGTGGTCTTTCAGCGAACCATTCCGGATTTCGTCCGCGACCATGTTGGACCAGCCGTCGCCGAAATCCTGGCGCGGATGCAGCTGACCGCCGATGACATCGACCGCTTCCTCTGCCATCCCGGCGGCGCCAAGGTCATCGCCGCGCTGGAGCGGGCACTCGCGCTCGATCAGGGCACGCTCGATCACGAACGCGACGTCATCGCGGCTTGCGGCAACATGTCGGGCCCGACGGTTCTCTTTGTTCTCGAACGAGCCGGCGCCAAGGGATTGCCGCCGCGCTCGCTGCTCACGGCGCTCGGGCCGGGCTTCACGCTCAGCTGCGTTGCGCTCAGGCACGCGGCGTGAGCTTCGCGTCGGTCATCCTCTTGCTGGTCACGCTGCAGCGTCTCGGCGAGCTCGTGCTGTCACGTCGCAACACCGAGCGGCTTCTCGCACGAGGCGCGGTCGAGGTCGGCGCCAATCACTACCCGCTCATTGTCCTGGTTCACGCCGGCTGGCTGACCGCGCTGTGGATCTGGGGCCGCGACCAGGACGTCAATCTGGCCGCGCTGGCGGGTTTCCTGGTGCTGCAAGGCTTGCGGATATGGATCCTCGTCGCGCTGGGGCCGCGATGGACCACGCGAATCGTCGTGCTGCCGGGCGCGCCGCTGATCGCATCCGGGCCGTACCGATATTTCCCGCATCCAAACTACGCCGTCGTGGTCGGTGAAATCGCACTTCTTCCCCTCGCGCTCCACCTGCCGCGATTGGCGCTGATCTTTACCCTCCTCAATCTCGCGGTGCTTGCGGTCCGGATTCGGATCGAGAACCGCGCGCTCTCCGTCTCCGATTGGCCGCGCACAAGCACGCCATGAGCAAGGCGGATCACCGAACCGACGGCCCATCGGCTGCGACCTGGACCGGCTTTCTCCTGATGTGCTTCGGCATGTTCATGGCGATTCTCGACATCCAGGTCGTCGCAACCTCGTTGCCGACGATCCAGCGCGCGCTAGCGATCTCGCCGGCGGCGATGAGCTGGATCCAGACCGCCTATCTGATCGCGGAGGTGATCGCGATCCCGCTGACCGGCCTCTTCACGCATGCGCTGTCGTTGCGATGGCTGTTCGCGCTTGCGGTGAGCCTGTTCACTGCCGCCTCGGTCGGCTGCGCCCTCAGCGGCGGCTTTGCCGCGCTGCTGGCGTTTCGCGTGCTGCAGGGATTTTCCGGCGGCGTGCTGATCCCCGCAGTGTTCTCCGCCGTGTTCACGCTGTTCCCGGCGCGGCTTCATCCGGTGGCCACCACGATCGGCGGCGTCGTCGCGGTGCTCGCGCCGACCGTCGGACCCGTCGTCGGCGGCTGGATCACGCAGACCTGGTCGTGGCCATGGCTGTTCCTGATCAATCTGGTTCCGGGAACGGTGGCGGCCTCGGTCACGCCGTTGCTGCTTCCGAGGGAAGGCGTGCAGCTTCGGGCGTTCTCCAGACTGGATAAATGGTCGCTTGTCCTGCTCGCAGCGACGCTCGCAAGCTTCATGATTGGTCTGAAGGAAGCGCCGCAACGCGGTTGGGCGTCGATGCCTGGTCTCGGCCTGCTGATCGGAAGCATTGCCGGGATGGCATTGCTGATCCGGCGCACGCTCCGCGCGGTGGATCCGATCGCGCAATTGACGCTTTTCAAGCGGCGTCCGTTCGCGATCGGTTGCGCACTGAGCTTTTGCCTCGGCATTGGCCTGTATGGATCGACCTATCTGATGCCGGTATTCCTCGGTTTCGTCCGCCGCCATGACGCCTTCGAGATCGGCACGATCATGCTGGTCACGGGGGTTGCGCAGCTCGCCGCCGCGCCGCTTGCGGCGATCCTCGAAAGCCGCGTCGGCGCGCGGCGGCTGACCGGCGCGGGCTTCGCCTTGTTCGCGCTCGGCCTCGGCTGGAGCGCCATTCAGCCGCGCACGGCGGATTTTGGCGAGATGTTCTGGCCGCAGGTCGTGCGTGGCGTCGCGATCATGTTCTGCCTGCTACCGCCGACGCGCATTGCGCTGGGCGCCCTGCCGGAGGCGGACATTGCCGACGCCAGCGGACTGTTCAATCTGATGCGCAATCTGGGCGGCGCGATCGGGATCGCCCTGATCGATACCATCCTCTATGGGCGAAGCCCGATCTATGGCGAGGATTTCCGCCTGCGCCTGCTGGCGGGGGATGTCACTGCGGCGCAGGCGATCGGGCTCGATCCGAAGTTGCTGATCGACCGGCCGCCGGGTCTGCCGGACGACGCCACGGTGGCATTCATCCGGCCGTTGGTCGAACGGGCGTCGCTCGCACTCACCGTGAACGAAGCATGGGCGATGCTCGCCTGCGTGGCGATCGTCGGACTGCTGCTCGTGCCCTTCGCAAGCGATCGGGTGCCGGCATCGCTGCCCGAGCTTCCGGATACCACCTAGACCGAGGACACGTTGGTTCGCCGCGCCGGTTCGATCAACTCGCGCCGCGGGCCCGACAGCCGCTTGTACATGTGCACCATGAAGGCCATGCCGAACAGCGGCGTCGCCAGATTGACGATCGGGATCGAGACGAAGGCAGCGATGAACAGGCCCGCGGTAAAGACCGTCGCCGCGTTCTCCTTGCGCATCGCCTTGGCGTCATCAGGCGAGCGGAACCGCATCGCCGCAAGCTCGAAATACTCGCGGCCGAGCAGCCAGGCGGTCGCGAGGAAGAAGATGATGAAGCCCGCGCCCGCGAACAGCACGAACGGCAGCGCGACCAGATAGACCAGGATCGTCAGCAGCGCGGTCTTGACGCCCTCGATCGTCGCGAGCGTCACCGGCAGCGCCACGCCGGGATGGTCGGCCGGATAATGCTCGCGCTCGACATGGTCGGCGACGTCGTCGACAAACAGGCTCGCCACCAGCGAGGTGATCGCCGGCATCAGGAAGATGCCGCCGAGCACGACGCCAAGGCCCGCCGAGATCGAGACGATCCAGGACAGCACGTGCAGCGTGGAATGGAAATTGGGGCCGAGCATGCCTTCGGCCCAGACCTCTCCATAGTCGGCAAACCAGCTCAGCAGCCGCTGCAATCCGATCGCCAGCACGGTGATCAGCACCAGCGCAAGCCCGATCGAGCGCCACAGGATCGAGCGCATCGGCGGCGACAGGATTTGCGAAAGCGCCTTGACGGCGGCGGCTAACATGACTGGGTTACCTCTGCACAAATGACCCGCGAGAGGTAGACACCCAATATGGCTTCGGCAAGTGCCGTTTGTGCCGCGGCGAGAGCGTTTTCGAGCGAAATGCTCTAGGCGTCGAGCGGCCTGCCGCGGACGTTCGGTCCCCAGACACCGATGGCAATGATCACGATGACCATCGCCGCGGTGATCAGGCCGAACACGCCGCCGACGCCGGCCTCCTTCAGCATGAACGCCACGATGAAGCCGGAGAAGGTCGCGCTGAGCCGGCTCATCGAATAGACGAGGCCCGCGGCGCGCGCCCGGATCGCGGTCGGGAACACCTCGGTCTGGTAGGCGTGATAGGCGTAGGACAGCGTCATGTTGGCCCCCGTCACCAGCACGCCGCTGGCGATCAGCAGCACCGGCTCGGTGAGCTGCGAGAAGGCGAGACCGAACACCGAGATCGCGGTGGCCGCGCCGCAGATGATCCATTTGCGCTCGAAGCGGTCGGCGAAGGTTGCGGCCAAGAGCGGCGCGAGCGGATAGGCGAAGGCGATGATGAAGGAATATTGCAGGCTCTTGGTGACGTTGATGCCCTTCTGCACCAAGAGCGCCGGAACCCAGTTGGAGAAGCCGTAGACGCCGAATGCCTGGCAGAGATTGAAGATCATGAACAGCACGACGAGCGAGGCGTAGGGCGGCCTGAACAGGTCGGCATAGCCGGTCTCGGCCGGCGCACCTGCCGGCGCCATCGCTGCCGTCGCGGTCGGGCGCGGCGCCGCCGTCGGCGATGCGGCTTCGAGCGTCCGCATGATTGTCTCGGCCTCGGCAGCGCGGCCATGGCGGGCCAGCCAGAGCGGGCTTTCCGGAACGTAGAGCCGCAGCACCCAGATGATCATGCTGGCGGCGGCGCCGATCAGCACGACCCAGCGCCAGCCGTCGATGCCGTGCGGCGAGAGCGGCACCAGCCACCACGCGAGTGCCGCGACGATCGGCACCGCCGACAGCATGACCGCCTGGTTGATCGCAAACGCCCGGCCGCGCATCCAGCTCGGCACCAACTCGGTGATGTAGGCGTCGATGGTGATGACCTCGATGCCGATCCCGATCCCGGCGATGAAGCGCCACAGCAGCAGGCCGCCGGGTGTGGTCTGGCACGCCATGATCACGGATGCGGCGCTGTAGAACAGCAGCGACCAGGTGAAGACCGCCTTGCGCCCGAAGCGATCGGCGAGGAAGCCGAGGCAGAACGTGCCGACGAACAGGCCGGCGAAGGTCGCCGCGACGAAGGCGCCGATCCCGGAGAAGCCGAAGAACGCCTGCGTCGTCGTGGTCATCAATCCGCTGCGGGCAAGGCCCGGCGCGATATAGCCGGTAAAGAACAGGTCGTAGATTTCGAAGCAGCCGCCGAGCGAGAGTAGAATCACCAGCCGCCAGACGTAGCCGGACGTGGGCAGCGCCTCGAGCCGTCGCGAAATCTGGTCGGGTCCGCTTGTCGTGGTGGCGAGATCGGCGACCGAGCCGAGTTCGACGGCGCTCATGATGGTCCTCCCCGAATGGTGCAACGGCCGCCCTTCTTGCGAAGGCGTGCCGGTCGCGCATGTTTGGCAGCCGGGAGCCAGAAATCCAGACGAACATATCGAAGGAATCGTTCGATATTTTCGAACTCAGGGGGGAGGGTTGCATTGATTCACCTTTCAAACGGCTTGTTCAACTGTCGCCCCTGCGAAAGCAGGAACCCATACTCCGCGGCGGGTGTCGTGAAAGGGACTCGTCGTCCCACTGGTGCGCAACTTTGCGGTTCGGTGGTTATGGGTCACTGCTTTCGCAGGGACGACACTGAACCTGTGCAACCACTGGGTCATACATTCAGATCAGCAGCGTCGCCTCCCAGGCGCCGCGGCCCACTTGGTCTGCGATCAGGGCGCGGATCAGGCGGCACATCTCCTCCATGACGTAAGTCATTGGGCGGTTGCGCAAGCGGCAAAGATAGAGCGTGCGGGTCAGTTTTGGTTCGATGACTTCGCGCGCGACCAGCGATCGTGCCTTCAATGGCTCGCTGACGAAATGCGTCGTCGCGATCGTGCAGCCCAAGCCCGCGGTCAGCGCGCCGATCATGCCGCTGGTCGAGTTGAGATGCATGATCGCATTGGCCTCGAGCCGCTTCAGCAGCACGGGATCATCCAGCAGCGCGCGCGCCGATAGTCCGTACCGCAACAGGATCAGGGGCAGCCGCGTCACCTCCTC
Organism: Bradyrhizobium sp. USDA 4504; assembly: GCF_054063995.1. Lineage (NCBI taxonomy): Bacteria > Pseudomonadati > Pseudomonadota > Alphaproteobacteria > Hyphomicrobiales > Nitrobacteraceae > Bradyrhizobium > Bradyrhizobium sp. USDA 4504. The sequence continues at coordinate 7,282,015 of NZ_JBSSGV010000001.1, forward strand.
GAAGGTGATTGGCGTTTTCTTCCCGATCAGCTTCTCGGTGCCGACGCAGAACATCTGTTCCTCCAGCACCGGCTCGGCGACCAAGTCCTTTTCCGACGGCGGATTGTAGACCAGCGCGAGGTCGACCTCGGAACTCAGCAGATGCAGCAGCGTCGCGCCGGAGAGACTCTCGGTCAGCGACAGCTTCAGGTTCGGATATTTCGTCAGCACGGTGCGCATCAGCGGCACGCCGATCGCCTTCATCCCGGAATTGGCCATGCCGATCGAGATATCGCCGGCGATCACGCTGGCGCCTTCCTTGATCTCGCGCTCGGCCGCCGCCATCGCGCGCAGGATGATGCGGGCATGTTCATAGAGCCGCTCGCCCGCCGCGGTCGGTTCCATGCCGCGTGGCTTGCGCTCGAACAGCGGCGTGGCGAATTCAGCTTCCAGATTAGCGATGTGGTGGCTGAGCGCGGATTGCGCGACGTTGGCCTGATCCGCCGCCCGCGACAGGTTGCGCTGCTCGTAAACCGCGATGAAATAGCGAAGCTGGCGCGAATCCATGAGGGTTCAGCGTTCTAGAACCACGAATACTCTATTCGACAGATTATATTTTTCAGATAGCGTGCGGAAGCCTAACCTGCGCCGATCACAAAGCGTTTTCGAGCGAAGCGGATACCGGTTCGCGTGAAGAAACGCGTCAGAACAAGAGCGCAACGAGCACGGAGAAACCGATGACCGGGAACGGACTGCCGCTGGAAGGCGTGAGGGTCGTCGAGATGACCCACATGGTGATGGGGCCGACCTGCGGCATGATCCTGGCGCAACTCGGCGCCGAGGTGATCAAGGTCGAACCGCCCGCTGGCGACAAGACCCGTTCGCTCGGCGGCATGGGAGTGTCGTTCTTCCCGCTGTTCAACCGCGGCAAGCGCAGCGTGGTGCTCGACTTCGCCAAGTCCGAGGACCGCGACACGATGCACCGGCTGCTTGCCAGCGCCGACGTGTTCCTGGAGAATTTTCGCGACGGCCAGCTCGACAAGCAGGGGCTCGGCGCCGAGGAGCTTCGCCAAAAATATCCGCAGCTGATCATCGCCGGCCACAAGGGCTTTCTGTCCGGTCCCTATGATCATCGGCCGGCGCTCGACGAGGTCGTGCAGATGATGTCGGGGCTCGCGGCGATGACCGGCACGCGCGACAAGCCGCAGCGCGTCGGCTCCTCCGCCAACGACATCATGGGCGGCATGTTCGGGGTGATCTCGATCCTCGCCGCGCTCTATCAGAAGCGTGGCGGCGACAGGAGCGGCGCTGACATCCGCATCGGCCTGTTCGAGAACTGCCTGTTCCTGGTCGCCCAGCACATGGTCGAGTACGAGATGACCGGACGCAAGCCGCGCTCGATGCCGGAACGCGAGCATGCCTGGCCGATCTACGACATCTTCGATACCGCCGGCGGCGATCGCATCTTCATCGGCGTCGTCACCGAAGGTCATTGGCAGAGCTTCTGCCGCGAGTTCGGCCTCACGGAATTCGCCGACGATCCGACGCTGCGCTCGACCACGGACCGCATCATGGCGCGCGACCGGATCATTCCGCGCGTTGCCGCGGTGATCAAGGATTGGAACGTGGCGGACCTCTCGGCGAGGCTCGACGCGCTTAACATCTGCTTCTCGCCGATCAACCGGCCGGAGGATCTGCTCGGGGATCCGCATGTGCTGCGTCCCGGCGGGCTGGTCAACAACGTGAACGCCGACGGCAAGCCGTTCCGCGTCCCCGCGCTGCCGCTCGAATGGAACGGCCGCAATATCGGCGAAGGTCTGAAGGTGCCGGTGCTCGGCGCCGATACCGAAGCGGTGCGCGCCGAGCTCACACAACAGACGATTTCATCAACCGGAAACGCTGCATGAGGCTGACATGACCCGTGTCCACGATATCTATCCGAGCGACAAGGTGAGCCTGCGAGAGGTCGGCCTGCGCGACGGGCTGCAACTCGTGAAGACGTTCCCGTCGACCGCGGCGAAACAGCGCTGGGTGCGCGATGAATACGCCGCCGGCGTACGGCATTTCGAGGTTGGCTCGTTCCTGCCGGCCAAGACCTTCCCGCAATTCGTCGATGTCCGCGACGTGGTCGCCTCCATCGCCGCGCTGCCCGGGGCGCACGGCGTCGCGCTGGCGCTGAACGAGCGCGGCGTCAACGAGGCGCTGGCCACCGGCGTTGCCGAGATCGCCTCGGTGGTATCGGCGACCGAGGAGCACAGCCAGGCCAACGCCAACCGCTCGCGCGAATCCGCGATCGGGAACATCAAGCGGCTTTGCGAGCTGCGCGATGCCAGCGCGCACAAGCCGCTGGTCAATGCCGCGATCTCGATGGCACTGGGCTGCTCGATCGTCGGTCCCGTCGATCCGAACGAGGTGCTGCGCCTCACCGAGAAGCTCTACGAGGTCGGCGTCGACATGGTCGCGATTGCGGACACGGTGGGTTATGCCGGGCCGAAGCAGGTCGGCGAGCTGACGCGGGGCGCGGTGAAGATCGCGGGATCGAAGCCGGTCTGCGTGCATCTGCACGACACCCGCGGCATGGGCATCGCGAATGCTTCCGCCGCGCTCGATGAGGGCGCCCGCGTGCTCGACGGCTCGCTCGGCGGCCTCGGCGGCTGCCCGTTCGCGCCGGGCGCCACCGGCAATGTCGTGTTCGAGGACCTCGTCTTTCTCTGCGAGAGCAAGGGATTTCCGACCGGCATCGATCTCGATCGCCTGGTCGAGGTGCGCGCGATCCTGAAATCGGAGATGCCGAACGAGGCGCTCTATGGCGGTCTCGCCCGCGCCGGCCTGCCGCGCGGCACCAAGGCGAGGGCGGCGTAGCGTATTCATTGCGTAGCCCGGATGGAGCGAAGCGAAATCCGGGGCCTCGCCCGCAGACGGAGCTTCCCGGATTTCGCTGCGCTCCATCCGGGCTACGAGACGACACGCTCTCAATCGTGCCCGTGCCCCCGCTTGCGCGGCTTCTTGTCCGGGGCGGTCGGGATCATCACCACGCGGCCGTAACGCACGCCGCGTTCGGCGATGACGTGATCGGCGAGATGGCGGACCTCGCTGCTGGCACCCTTCAGCGCCGTCACCTCCATGCAGCTGTCGTCGTCGAGATGCACATGCAGCGTCGCCAGCGACAGGTCGTGATGGCCGTGGAAATTCTGCACCAGCCGCTTCGACAAATCGCGCGCGGCGTGGTCGTAGACATAGACCAGCGCCGCGACGCATTGCCCTGACGGCGCCTCTTCCGCGCTCTGCTGCAAGCCGGCGCGTGCGAGATCGCGGATGATCTCGGAGCGGTTCTGATAGCCGCGCGCCTCGGCGGCGGCGTCGATCTCCGCGAGCAGGTCATCCTCGATGGTGATGGTGATGCGTTGCATGGATTATCCGTGGTGGCTCGATTGCCTGGCGGTATGACATTTTTCTTGTAACGTCATACTGTGCTTGCTAGCGTCGCTTTGCCGAGGTTGGTTGGACTGGTGCGGTCGTCGCGTGACTGTAACAGGTATCATGCGGGGGCATGGGCGTTGCGTCGTACTGCATGGCGGATATTTCCCGCCGCCGCGTCCATTGCAGCATTTGCGCCGGCCGCCGAAGCGCAGGCGGTCGCCACCGTGCCCGGCCAGTTGCCGCCGGTGACGGTAACGTCGCCGGACCAGGCGCCACCCAGGCACGCCAGACCGTCCCGGCGTCCGCGCCATGTCGCCAGCGGCGGCCGCAAGCCTGCCGCGCTCCAACCAAGTCAACCCACCGCTGCGAGCGACGGAATCACCGGCGGCTCGGCGACCGTGTCCGCGTCCGATCTGCAACCGACCGCCGCCAGCGCGCGGCAGATTAGCGGCGACGAGGTGAATGCGCGGCCGATCTCGCGCGTCGGCGAAGTTCTGGAGGTGGTGCCGGGTCTGATCGTCACTCAGCATTCCGGCGAGGGCAAAGCCAATCAATATTTTCTGCGCGGCTTCAATCTCGATCACGGCACTGACCTCGCCATCACCGTCGACGGCATGCCGGTCAACATGCCGACCCATGGTCATGGCCAGGGCTATGCCGACATCAATTTCCTGATCCCGGAGCTGATCCGGTCGATGGATGTCCGCAAGGGTCCATACTACGCGGACAAGGGCGACTTCGCTTCCGCCGGCGCGGTCGACATCAATTATCTGAACGCACTGCCGAAGAACATCGCCGAGCTGACGGTTGGCAGCTTCGGCTATCTGCGCGCGATGACAGCCAGCTCGGCCAAGGCCGGCGATGGCACGCTGCTCGCAGCCTTCGAGGCCAACAAATACAATGGCCCGTGGGACGTGCCCGACGACATTCGCAAGCTCAACGGCGTACTGCGCTATAGCCAGGGTACCGCGACCGACGGCTTCTCGCTGACCGCGATGGCCTATTCCAATGGCTGGAATTCGACCGACCAGGTCGCGCAACGTGCGATCGACCAGGGCCTGATCGGCCGTTATGGCACGCTCGATCCGACCGATGGCGGCACCGCCAGCCGCTTCAGCCTGTCCGGCAACTGGGCGCAGTCCAGCGACTACGGGCAGAGCAAGCTCAACGCCTATGTGATCCGCTCGTCGCTGCAGCTTGACAACAACTTCACCTATTTCCTCGACGACCCCGTCAACGGTGACCAGTTCAGCCAGACCGACAGGCGCACCGTCTATGGCCTCGACGCCAGCCATGCTTTCGACCTTCGTTTCGCCGGCGTCGATACGCAGACCCGGGTCGGCGTGCAGACCCGCTACGACGACATCAATGTCGGTCTGTTCAAGACCGTGCAGCGCGAGATCCTGTCCAGCGTGCGCAACGACCAGGTGCAGGAGGGTAGCGTCGCGCTGTGGGCCGATACCACCGCGCGCTGGACCGACTGGCTGCGCACCACGGTCGGCATCCGCGAGGATTATTTTGCCGGCCATGTGCTGAGCGACACGCCGCAGAATTCCGGCAACGCCCAGGCGGCGATGACGAGCCCGAAGGCCGGCATCGTGCTCGGCCCCTGGTCCAGGACCGAGTTCTACGGCAATGCCGGCTTCGGCTTGCATTCCAACGACATCAGGGGCGCGACCATCACCGTCGATCCCAATGACAAGGTGACGCCGCTCGAGCGCGTGCCGCTGCTGGTGCGCTCGAAGGGCGCCGAACTCGGCATCCGCACCAGGGCGATCGACGGCCTCACCTCGTCGCTCGCCGTGTTCGTGCTCGATTTCGATTCCGAGCTGCTGTTCGTCGGCGATGCCGGCACCACCGAGCCGAGCCGGCCGAGCCGGCGCGTCGGCGTCGAGTGGACCAACCAGTACAAGCTCTTGCCGTGGGTGAGCCTCGATTTCGACCTCGCCTATACCCGCGCCCGCTTCACGGATGTCGATCCGGCCGGCAATTTCATTCCGGGTGCGCCGGCCTGGGTCGCCAGCGGCGGCGTCACCTTCGGCCGCGAGACCGGCTGGTTCGGCAGCCTGCGCGCCCGCTATTTCGGCCCGCGCCCGCTGATCGAGGATGACAGCGTGCGCTCGCTGTCGTCATTCATCGTCAACGCCCGCGCCGGCTACAAATTCGACAACGGGATGCGGCTGCAGCTCGACGTCCTCAATCTCTTCAACGCGCAAACCAACCAGATCGAATACTACTATCTGTCGCGGCTGCCGGGCGAGCCGATCGATGGCGTCGCCGACCGCCATGTGCATCCTGCCGAGCCGCTTGCCGTTCGGCTGACGCTTGCGGCAACGTTCTGATCGTCACACCGGCGCGCGACCTTCCGCGGTCATTTCCGCAGCCGGAAGCGCCGTCTCTTCGTCAGTCGCTTCAGGAACAAGCGGCGGCGACTTACGTTCTGGAAACACACCGAATTCGCCCGCCACCTCCTGGAGCGGCTTCTGCTTGTCGGCCCAGTGCAGGGCCGTATAGTCGAAACCGTGCACGATGGTGGGTTTGACGACTTCGAAATAGGGCGAGATGTCGAAATCGCGAGGCATGTAGAGCGAAGAATCGCGGATATGCAGGATCTCGCGGCGCGCCTTGCGGCTGGCGGCGCGCGTGATCTTGGGCAGGATCGGATAGCGCACGGCGTCGAACGCCTGCGCGATCAGCGCCGAGCAGATGATCTTGGTCGGATCGCCGGAGCCGAACGCGATCATGCGGCGGCGCCAGCGCTGCGGGATCGGCAGCGGAAACAGATAGCGCGCGAGATCGACGATGTTCTTGGTGTCGTAGCCGAAGCCGATGCGGTTGATGGCGTAGCGGCACACCGTGGTGCGGTCCTCGAACGACAGTCCGACCGGACGGCAGAGGCGGGTGTGGTAGGCGAGATATTTCGACAGCGGCGCGGAGGTCACGCCTTCGCCGATATTGGCCTCGATCAGCACATGCTGTTCGCCGTCAGGCTCGAACGCGCCGTCGATCGGCCCGACAAACAGCGCGGCGTGCGACCAGGTCGACTGCGTGAGGTATTTGATGATGCCGGAAATCCGGTTGTTGCCTTCGACCAGCAGCACGTCGCCGGGCTGCATGATGCTCCGCAGATGGTCCGGGTCGCTCGGCGTGAACGGCTCGTAACCGGGGACTTCCTTCTGCAGGTACCCCGCGATCCATTTACCGACGGTATCGAGCATTACGCCCATGGATTTCCCCCAGCGGTTCTATGACCGCTTGTGTTTCACTTAATCATGGTCGCAAGCTGTTGCAATTTAGTTCATGCCATCGGCGGATCAATCATGATTGATTTACCGTGATGGTTGCTGCGGTCGGTGAGATGCGGCACAGTTCGCGAAGCGTTCCCGTTCTCCGCAAGTCCCCGGAAACCATGCCAGAAGCTATGTCATGACCGTGACCCGCCGCGATTTCCTGTCGGCGTCCGCAGCCTTCGCGCTGGTGCCTGCGCTGGGCGGCCGGGTGCTTGCGGCGCCGCCGCCGCGCGAGGCCGACATCGTCGTGATCGGCGCAGGGGCCGCAGGCATTGCCGCGGCGCGACGGATCGTTGCCGCCAACCGCAAGGTGATCGTGGTGGAGGCGGCGGGCCAGGTCGGCGGTCGCTGCCAGACCGATGCATCGACATTCGGCGTGCCGTTCGACCGCGGCGCGCGCTGGATGCACAATCCCGAGACCAATCCGATGATCCGGCTGGCCCGCTCCGCGGGCCTCGACATCGTCACGGCGCCTGCGGGGCAGAAGATTCGCATCGGCCGGCGCTATGCCCGCCCCGGCGAGACCGAGGAGTTTTTGGCGGCGCTGGTGCGCGCCAATCGCGCCATCGACGACGCTGGGCGCAAGGCCGATATCGCCTGCGCCGCTGCGATGCCGAAGGATCTCGGCGATTGGGCCGGCACCGCGGAATTCCTGCTCGGGCCCAATTTCTGCGGCAAGGATCTGAAGGATCTCTCCGCCGTCGACAAGGTGCGCGCGCAGGATCGCAACACCGCGATCGCTTGCCGGCAGGGGCTCGGCGCGCTGATCGCAAAGCTCGGCGAAGGACTGCCGCTGGCGCTGTCGACGCCGGCGCAGCGTATCCTGTGGAGCAATCGCGACGTCATGGTCGAGACGCCCTCCGGCAAGATCACCGCGCGCGCCGCCATCGTCACGGTGTCGAGCAACGTGCTCGCGAGCGGCAATATCAAATTCGCGCCGGAGCTTCCGAAGCGCGCGCTCGATGCCGCCGCCAAGCTCAGCCTCGGCAGCTACGATCGCATCGCGCTGCAGATCCCCGGCAATCCGCTCGGACTGTCGCGCGATGACGTCATCATCGAGCAGAGCAATTCGACCAAGACGGCGCTGCTCTACGGCAATATTGCAGGCTCCTCGCTGTGTACGATCGACGTCGCAGGCTCGTTCGGCCGCGACCTGTCGGCGCAGGGCGAGCAGGCGATGTCGGCTTTCGCAGTGGGATGGCTGACCAAGCTCTATGGCAGCGAGGTCGGCGCCGCCGTGAAGAAGACCAGCGCGACGCGCTGGAATGCGCAGCCCTTCATTATGGGCGCGATGTCGGCTGCTGCACCCGGCGCACAATTCTCGCGCCGAATCCTGGCCGAGCCGATCGGCGCGATGTATCTCGCGGGCGAGGCCACCCATGAGACGCTGTGGGGCACCATCGACGGCGCCTGGGACAGCGGCGAGCGCGCCGCCGACGCCGCGCTGCGCAGGATCGGCGGGGCGAAGGAAGCGACACCGGCGCCCGCAGCGCCCGCCGCAAAACACAAGCGCCGCACGTCGCCTCGCTCCGGGGCGATGAATTGACGGTCGGGTGAGGTGACGGTTGAGCGCGGCCGGCCTTACCGTCGTGTGTGCGATGATTTGATTTGGTGGCGAGTGCTGCCGCACGACAGATGTCGTCCCTGCGAAAGCACTAGCGTGTCTACACGGTTTTGGGGCGCGACAGATTGACTCGGTGCAGCAAGAAGTGGCGTCTCTGCAGCATGTTGTATGATTCTCTCACTGGCGCTTTGATTCGAAGGAGCGCCAGCGATGCAGCCGGATTTGTCTTTGGGTGAGTTCGGGGACGTTCGTCTCGACAAAAGGGGGCGACGCTTCTCCGGGCTATGCTTTGCACGCGCAGCGTCTGCTTGCGCCAGATGGCCCGGGGCGATTGGGCTGCCAATATGACGTTCTGGCGGTTTGTGAACAACCCCCAAGTCACGATCGATAAATTGATTGAGGGCTGGAACACGCAGACGCGGACTGCGGTCAGCGGGCGTCATGTGCTGGCGATCCAGGATACGAGCGAGGTCAAGTTCCAGACCCAGGCGGGACGGCGGCGCGGGCTGGGCAAAGTCGGCAAGGGCAATGCTCGCGGCGTGCTGTTGCATGCGATGATGGCGGTGGATGCCGACAGCGGGGTCTGTCTTGGCCTTACTGGCGGCAACGTTTGGACGCGCAAAGGCAAGGTAAAAATCCCGCATGAGCGGCGCGCCTTGGCCGACAAGGAGTCGGCGCGCTGGGTGACGGCCGCCGAGCAAGGCCGCGACGTCCTGGCAGATGCCCGCATGATCACCGTCGTCAACGACCGCGAGGGGGATTTCTTTGCTCACTGGGCGCTGACGCCAGCTGAGAATGTCCATCTTCTGTCGCGTGCCATGCACGACCATGCGCTGGTCGATGGCGACACACTTTATCAGGCGGTCGAGCGGAGCCGCTTCTGCGACAACGCGGTGATCGATCTGCCGCAGCGAATGGATCGGCGCGGCCGGCAGGCCCATCTCTCGATGCGCTTCGGAACCGTCGTGCTCAAGCGGCCGCAGAGGCCCGGCGTCACCGACTTGGCGGAGGGCATCAAACTCAGCTTCGTAGAAGTGGTCGAGTTGCATCCGCCGAGAGGTGCGGAGCCCATTCGCTGGCTGCTCCTGACCACTCATCCGGTCGCCACCGTTAAAGACGCCTGGCAGATCGTCTCCTGGTACCGCCAGCGCTGGATCATTGAGCAACTCTTTCGCTCGCTGAAGAGCCAGGGTTTGCGCATCGAGGATAGTCAGATCGAGAGCGCCGAAGGCCTGATCAAGCTCGTGGCGGTCGCCACCAGAGCGGCATGTATCGTCATTCAACTCGTTCAGGCCCGCAACAGTGGCGAAGAATTGCCGGCTGAATTTGTCTTCACCGCAGAAGAGATCGAGACGCTCAGGGCCATCAACAAAACCATGAAAGGTCGCACCGAGCTTCAGAAAAACCACCATCGCCCCAACACTCTTGCTTGGGCGGCATGGATCATCGCAAAACTCGGCGGATGGACCGGCTACGCCTCCCACCGTCCACCTGGACCAATCACCTTCCACACCGGAATGGCCCGCTTCCAAATCCTCGCAAATGGCCCGACAAACGTGTAGATGCACTAGTGCTTTCGCAGGGACGGCACCGAGTATGTTGCGCAGCAGGTGGTCATGAATCCGCATTCTCGCGACATGATTTGTCCGATCACACCGGCAGCTTCAGCTCCATTAGATCCTTGGCCACCACGATGCGGCCGGAATAGTTCTTCTTCACGTCCCTCGTCCAGTCATCGTCGGTGACCTGCCGATCGTCGCCGGGGACGAAGTGACTGAGCACCAGCGTCTTCACGCCGGCGGCGGCTGCGATGCGGCCGACGTCCTCGGTCGAGGTGTGGCTGTCGAGCAGATGCTTCTTCAGCGTGGCGCCGTTCTTGGTCGTGGCGACCAGGCGATCGACCGCGGGGACATAGAGACATTCGTGCACCAGCACGTCGACGCCCTTGGCAAATTCGGCGAGCTTCGGGTTGTAGGCGGTGTCGCTGGAGAACACGATGGTGCCGTCCGGGGTCTCGAACTTGTAGGCGAAGTTATCCGTGATCGGCGGATGCGGCGTGCGGAACGCGGTCACGGTGACGTCCGATGTCTTCAGCACCACACCGTCGTCCCTGATGTCTTTCGCGATCAGCAGCTTGCGCGGGTCCGGGCGGCCTTCGTCCTCGATCCGGGTCTCGACGTCGAACTTGTTCAGCTCCCAATATTCCTTGGTCATCGCCTCGATGCCCTTGGGGCCGAACGAATGGATCGGCGTCGAGAGGCCGGCCGCCCAGGCGTTGTAGAACAGATTGCCGTATTCCAGATTGTGATCGGAATGATGATGGCTGATGAAGATGTACTTGACCTGCGGGATCGGCACGCCCGCGCGCACAAGCTGGCGGCTGACGCCCATGCCGCAATCGATCACGAACGGGGTATCGTTGACGACGACGAGATTGGCAGGGTTCGAAGCGCCGTTGCCGACGCGCGGCCCGCCCTTGGTGCCGAGGAACACGATGCGGGTCCGCGCCTTGTCGGTTTGCGCGCGCACGCCCGGTGCCGCGAGCACGGCGGCGCTGCCGAGCGCCAGTTTCAATGCGTTGCGGCGATCGATCATCGGTGTCTCCCTGGTCTCTTTTTTGTGCTGCGACCCTAGCCGCCGCGCAGGATGCCATCAAGCGCCGGCAGGCCGACGATGACGGCAGCCGCGATCAGCGCGTAGCAGATCGCGCGAAACACATTTTCGCTCGCCTTGCCGAACAGCGCGGCGCCGAACCAGACTCCGATGCCGTAGATCGGGCCGACGATCAGCGAGAACTTGACCGATTCGATCGTGATCAGGCCGGTGAACCAGTAGCTGACCAGCGAGAAGAAGTCCGAGGCACCGAAGAACAGCACGATATTGGCGCGCGAGATCACCGACGAGATCGGGCGGCCCAGCCAGTAGGCGACGATCGGCGGGCCGCCGGTCTGCGCGAGGCCGCTGCAGAAGCCGGAGAGGCCGCCGACGCCGACGGAGAGGGCGACGTGCTCCTTGCCGTGATAGCGCCAGCCCGACAGCAGCAGTGCGAGCAGCACCGCGACGAAGCAGGAGATGATCCAGCGCGTCGTGACAGGCTCGAGCACGGTCAGGAAATAGGTGCCGATGGGGACGCCGACCAGCGCGCCGGCGACCATGACCGCGGTCGCCTTGCGGTCGGCGTGGGTCCAGGCGTTCGGCAGCAGCGGCGTGGCGGCGATGAAGTCGATGACGAGCAGCAGCGCCGCCACCAGCCGCGGCGCCGCGACGCTGCTCGCGAGCGGCATGAAGATCAGCGCCGAGCCGAAGCCCGAGAAGCCGCGCGCCGTGCCCGACACGAAGGCGATCGCGCAAATCGCGAGCGCGATGCTGGTCGAGATGTCGGAGGGGATCAGGCTGAAGGAGGTCATGAAAGGATAACGAGATTCGACTAGCTGGCTGGCAACTCAAAGCGCCCCTACTCAGACCCGTCATCCCCGCGCAAAGGTTTCGCCTTTGTCGCTGGAGGTGCGAGCAGAGCGAGCCTCGAAGGATGCACGGCCACAGGCGGGGCCGTCGACCCTTCGAGACGGCCGCTACGCGGCCTCCTCAGGGTGACGGTGCAATAGACCGCCTGTGGTTCACATCACCCGCGCAGCGTGCCGCCGGTCTTCTTGGTCACATCGGCGACGACCTTGGCGGCGACCGCGTCGATCTCCTGGTCGGTCATGGTCTTCTCGCGCGGCTGGATCGTCACCGCGATCGCGATCGACTTCTTGTCGGGGTCGATGCCCTTGCCTTCGTAGACGTCGAACACGGTCACATCAGTGATCAGCTTCTTGTCGACATTCTGCGCCGCGCGGACGATGTCGCCCGCCTTGACGCTGCGATCGACGATGAAGGCGAAGTCGCGCGACACCGGCTGGAATGCCGAGAGCTCCAGCACCGGCTTGGCGCGCGTCGCCCGCTGCTTGCCTTGCGGGATGCGCTCGAGGATCACCTCGAACACGATCATCGGGCCGTCGGCGCCGAGCGCCTCGGCCGCACGCGGATGCAGCTCGCCGAAAGTGCCGAGCACGTTCTGCGGGCCGATCTGGATGGTGCCGGAGCGCCCCGGATGCAGCCAGGCCGGACCGCCGGGGACGATCTGCAGCGCCTGCATCGGCGCGCCGGCGGCCGCCAGCACGGCGAAGGCGTCGGCCTTGGCATCCATCGCATCCGCCGCAGCCGAGCCGGCCCAGTGCCGCCCGATCCCCTTCGACGAGGCGAAGCCATGGCGCACGCCGGAGGCGGCGACCAACTGGTCCTCCGGGCGGTCGCCGCGGAACACCTGGCCGACCTCGAACAGTGCCACATCGGGATAGCCACGATTGATGTTGGCCTGAACCGCCGCGACGAGGCCCGGCAGCAGGCTCGGCCGCATGTCGGAAAGATCGGCCGCGATCGGGTTGGCAAGCACGAGCTCGCTCTGGCCGCCGCCGAACAGTTTTGCCGCGTCATTGGTGATGAACGACCAGGTCACGGCTTCCACCATGCCGCGCACGCCGAGCGCGCGCTTGGCACGGCGGGTGCGCAGCTGCATCGGCGTCAGCACCGGCTTGCGCGGCTCCTCGCCGCGCTCGAACGGCGTCATCGGCACCTTGTCGACGCCGACGATGCGCACGATCTCCTCGACGATGTCGGCCTTGCCGTGCACGTCGGTGCGCCAGGACGGGATCGCGATCTTCACCACGGGGCCGTTGCCGGCCAGCATGAAGCCGAGCCGGGTGAGGATCAGCTTCACCTCGACCAGCGGCACCTCGATGCCGGCGAGGCGCTTCACTTCACTGAGCGGGAAGTCGATGACGCGATCCTCGCCGAACTGCTTGCCGACCACGACGTTCTCGGACGGCGTGCCGCCGCACAGCGCCAGCACCAGCTTGGTCGCGAGCTCGAGCCCGGGCACCATGAAGGCCGGATCGACGCCGCGCTCGAAGCGATAGCGCGCGTCCGAATTGATGCCGAGCTTCCGGCCGGTCTGCGCGATGTTGATCTCGTTCCAGAGCGCCGATTCGATCAGCACGTCGGTGGTGTTGTCGTCGCAGCCCGAGGCTTCGCCGCCCATGATGCCGGCGAGCGATTCGACGCCGTGCTCGTCGGCGATCACGCAGATGTTGCTGTCGAGCGTATAGGTGCGGCCGTCGAGCGCGAGCAGCGTCTCGCCGTCCTTGGCGCGGCGGACGGTGAGGTTGCCCTGCACCTTCTTGGCGTCGAACACGTGCAGCGGGCGGGCGCGGTCGTAGGTCATGAAGTTGGTGATGTCGACCAGCGCGTTGATCGGGCGCAGGCCGATCGAGGTCAGCCGCTTCTGCAGCCATTCCGGCGACGGGCCGTTCTTCACGCCGCGCACCAGCCGCAGCGCGAAGCCCGGACACAGCGTGGCGTCTTCCACCTTCACCTCGACCGGGCAGGGGAATTCGCCCTTGATCGGCCTGATGCCGGGGTCTTTGAACTTGCCCATGTCGGCGGCGGACAGATCGCGCGCGATGCCGTGCACGCCGGTGCAGTCCTGCCGGTTCGGCGTCAAATTGATCTCGATGGTGGGATCGCCGAGCCCGGCCCAGTCGGCATAGCCCTTGCCGAGCGGCGCGTCCGCCGGCAGCTCCATGATGCCGTCGTGATCCTCGGAGATCTGCAATTCCGCCGCCGAGCACAGCATGCCGCGGCTCTCGACGCCTCTGATAGTGCCGACGCCGAGGGTGATGTTCTTGCCGGGGATGTAGGTGCCGGGCGGCGAGAACACGCTGATCAGCCCGGCTCGCGCATTCGGCGCGCCGCACACCACCTGCACCGGCTCAGCCCCGTCGCCGGTGTCGACCATGCACACGCGCAGCCGGTCCGCATTCGGATGCTGCTCGGCCGAGATCACGCGCGCGATGGTGAACGGCGCGAGCGCCTTCGCCTTGTCCTCGATGTTCTCGACTTCGAGCCCGATCATGGTGAGCTTGTCAGCGAGCTTGTCGAGCGGCTCGTCGGTCTCGAGATGTTCCTTCAGCCAGGAGAGGGTGAACTTCACGGCTGCATGCCTCGGTTCTTGTTGGTGTTGACTAGCGTGCTTGCGACGGCGGCAGGGCTCCCTCCCCCTTTGCGGGGGAGGATTGGGGAGAGGCGTAAGCCACTTGCTCGGAAGGACGTTGCGCTGTCGGAGAGAGCGCGACGTAGGTCAAGGAGAACCTGACTCACGTACTCAGCCCTCCCGCGATCGACGGGATGTCGAGCGGCTTGAAGCCGTAGTGGCTGAGCCAGCGCACGTCGCTGTCGAACAATTGGCGCAGGTCGGCGATGCCGTATTTCAGCATCGCGATGCGGTCGATGCCCATGCCCCAGGCAAAACCCTGGTAGACGTCGGGATCGAGGCCGCAGGCGCGCAGCACGTTGGGGTGCACCATGCCGCAGCCGAGAATCTCCAGCCAGTCCTCGCCCTCGCCGAAGCGGATCTCGCCCTTGTCGCGGCGGCACTGGATGTCGACCTCGAGCGACGGCTCGGTGAACGGGAAGAACGACGGCCGGAACCGCATGTTGATGTGGTCGACCTCGAAGAACGCCTTGCAGAACTCGTGCAGGATCCATTTGAGGTGGCCGAGATGCGAACCCTTGTCGATCACGAGGCCCTCGACCTGATGGAATTGCGGCGTGTGCGTCGCGTCGGAATCGATGCGATAGGTGCGGCCCGGGCAGATCACGCGGATCGGCGGCTGCTGGGTCAGCATGGTGCGCACCTGCACCGGCGAGGTGTGGGTCCGCAGCAGCATGCGCGAGCCGTCCTCCTTCGGGTTGAAGAAGAAGGTGTCGTGCATCTCGCGCGCCGGATGGCCTTCGGGGAAGTTCAGCTTGGTGAAGTTGTAGTCGTCGGTCTCGATGTCGGGACCTTCGGCGACCGCAAAGCCCATGTCGGCGAAGATCGTGGTGAGTTCGTCCCAGACCTGGCTCAACGGATGGATGCGGCCGGTCTCCGCCGGCGCCTCGCGCAGCGGCAGCGTGACGTCGATGGTCTCGGCGGCGAGGCGCGCATCGAGCGCGGCCGCTTTCAGCACGTCGCGCCTGGCCGCGAGCGCCTGCGTCACCGCATCCTTGGCGAGGTTGATCTTCGCGCCTTCGGTCTTGCGCTCCTCCGGCGACATCTTGCCGAGGGTGGCGAGCAAGGCCGAGATCGAGCCCTTCTTGCCGAGCGCCGAGACGCGGACCGCCTCGAGGGCGGCCTCGTCAGCGGCTGAGGCGATCTGGTCGAGGATGGATTGTTCGAGCGTTGCGAGGTCGGACACGGTCAATTCCTGCGCTTGAGCGGAGCATGATCCGGTGGGAAGAACCGCTACCCGAACCGGTACCATGCGCCAAAATTCGGCTGGGTTGTCGCCGCCCGAAGGCGGTAACGTCAAGCGAAAAGCCGGTCATTTCGAGCCGGTGGCCGGCAGCATTGAACCCCGCGCGGAGGCCGGGCTACCCAAGGGGAGTTCAAGGAGGCCCACGCGATGTTGCTGCGATCTTGCCTGGCCGTGCCGGCGGTGCTGTTGATGCTCACCACGGCGCATGCCGCGACCGAGGAATGTCCCGCCAAATCGACCCAGATGGACGACATCATCGCGGAGCTTCAGAAGGCGCCGAGCTGCAACCGCGCGATGAAGATCTTCGAGGCGTGCGAATACGGCGCCAGCGGAGACGTCCAGTTCGGCGCCGTGGTCGAGAAGAGGTGCGAGGGGGACTTCCTGTCCGGCCTCGGAGCGTCGCAGAAGAAGGCCTATGCCGGCCAGCTCAAGCGCTGCGACCACAAATACGACCACGAAAGCGGCACCATGTACCGCTCGTTCACGGCGTTCTGCCGGGCGATCGTCGCCCAGCGCTATTCGCAGAAGGCGCTGAAGGCGGGCCCCAAATCGCGTTAGGGCCGCCCCGCCAGGATTCAGGCGGCCAGCGCGGCCTTGGCCTTCTCGGCGATCGCCTGGAACGCAACCGGCTCGTGGATCGCGAGATCCGACAGCACCTTGCGGTCGACGACGACGCCCGACTTGGAGAGGCCGTTGATAAACACGCTGTAGGTCATGCCGAACGGACGGACCGCGGCGTTGATGCGCTGGATCCAGAGCGCGCGGAAGGTGCGCTTCTTGCGCTTGCGGTCGCGGAAGGCGTACTGGCCGGCCTTTTCGACGGCCTGCTTGGCGACGCGGATGGTGTTCTTGCGGCGGCCGTAATAGCCCTTGGCGGCCTTGTAGACTTTCTTGTGCTTGGCGTGAGCGGTCACACCGCGTTTGACGCGAGACATGACGGAAATCCTTGATCTGGAAGAGGTGACGGGGCGCCGCGCAGTCGCGGCGAGGGTTCAAGCGATCGGTGCGATCAGGCGTTCGGCAAGAAGTACTTCTTGACGTTGTCGCCGTCGGTCTTGAACAGCACGCGGGTGCCGCGGAGCTGACGGATTTGCTTCTTCGTCCGCTTGATCATGCCGTGGCGCTTGCCGCGCTGGGCGTGCATGACTTTGCCAGTGGCGGTCACCTTGAAGCGCTTTTTAGCGCCCGACTTGGTCTTCAACTTGGGCATTTGGCTCTCCTGTCGCACAGCACGAAAATCGCCCCGAGAGGCGTCCGGCCGGCTAAAATGCTCGTTAGAGCGTTGAAAGTGCTAAGGTTTTTTCCGAATTGAAAGAACCTGCACCAGACGTCGCCACGGCAGCCCTTGATCAGCCGGGCGGCGAAGGCCCGGCTTATGACAGAGGATCGGCGGTTTTGCAACGTTTGCGGCGCGAAATCGGGGTCGGAACCGTCTTCCCCTTCCCCCTGAAAGGGGGAAGGTCGGGATGGGGGTCAGCCGCAAGCGATCCCGTCTGCGGGGGCACCAGATCCCCACCCGCTTTGCTCGGCGAGCAAAGCGACCTCCCCTTTTCAAGGGGAGGTGGATCCGGGCTACGGAAACGAAACAGCCCGCCAGATCGCCTGACGGGCCATTTCATTTCAACAAAGCGACAAATTCGAACTAGCGTGGCGCCAGAACCATCACGACCTGGCGGCCCTCGAACTTCGCGTCCTGCTCGACCTTGGCGAATTCGGCGACGTCGGCCTTCACCTTGTCCAGCAGCTTGGTGCCGATCTCCTGGTGCGCCATCTCACGACCGCGGTAGCGCAAGGTGATCTTGACCTTGTCGCCTTCCTCGAAGAAGCGCTGCATCGCGCGCATCTTCACGTCATAGTCGTGATCGTCGATCATCGGGCGGAGCTTGATCTCCTTGATCTCGACGACCTTCTGCTTCTTGCGAGCTTCGGCAGCCTTCTTCTGCGCGGAATACTTGTACTTCCCGTAGTCCATGATCTTGCAGACGGGAGGGCTGGTATTCGGCGAAATCTCGACGAGATCCATGCCGGCTTCCATGGCCATCTTGATGGCCACCATGGTTTCGACGGTGCCCTGATTGACACCCTCCGCATCGATCAGCTGGATCTGTGCGTTGCGAATCTCGTCATTGGTGCGCGGCCCTTCTTTGGCGACTGTGGGCGGGGCTCTATTGGGACGGCGAATGGGTAACTCTCCAAAGTTGTGAAAGGGAAGGCGGATATTTTGAAGCAAGATGCTGCAACGGGCAAGCGAACTCGCTTCTTAAGCGGCAAAACCGCCAATTGCGAGGCATTTTGGCCACGCCCGGCACATATAGCGGGCTCGTCTGCTCCGCAAGGCAGGGGTCGCAGCCGTTGACCGGTGCCGCGCGACAATTGAAAAGCAGATGCCTGACACGCGAGTGACCGAACCATGAGCCAAACCGCCGCATCGGAACAGGAACCTGCCTTCATCGAGGTCGGCGAGGGCAGCGAGGCGCGCCGGATCGCGGTGCGGGCCCGTGCCGGCAGCAATCCCGGGCTGTTCTGGCTCGGCGGCTTCAAGTCCGACATGGCCGGCACCAAGGCGCTGGCGCTCGATGCGTGGGCGGCCGAGCACGGCCGCGGCTGCGTCAGGTTCGACTATTCCGGCCACGGCGAATCCGGCGGCGATTTCGCCGACGGCACCATCGGCCGCTGGCTCGAGGAGAGCGTGGCCGTGTTCTCGCAGTTCTGCAGTGGGCCGCAGGTCGTGATCGGGTCCTCGATGGGCGGCTGGATGGCGCTGCTGCTCGCACGCGAGATTGCCAGGCGCGGGAACGGGAAGGCACAGCTCGCCGGCCTCGTGCTGATCGCGCCGGCGCCCGACTTCACCGAGGAGCTGATGTGGAAGGCCTTCTCGCCGGAGGTCCGCGCCGAGATCGAGGCCAAGGGCATGTGGCTGCGTCCGTCCGACTATGGCGACGGCACGCCCTATCCGATCACACGCAATCTGATCGAGGAGGGCCGCAAACATTTGCTGCTCGGAAGCAAGATCGACGTCGGCTGCCCGGTGCGCATCCTGCAGGGCGCGCAGGATCCCGACGTGCCGTGGAAGCACGCCTTCGCGCTGGTGCACCGCCTGCCGGCTGAAGATGTCGTGCTCACCATGATCCAGGACGGCGACCACCGCTTGTCGCGTCCGCAGGACATCGCCCGCATCATCGCCGCGGTGGCGGAGATCGGCTAAGCTTTTTTCCTTCTCCCCTTGTGGGAGAAGGTGGCGCGGACGATGTCCGCGCCGGATGAGGGGTTCTCTCCGCGGACACAGACCCCTCACCCGTCTCGAATGAGCTCTCGCTCATTCGATCCACCCTCTGCCACAAGGGGAGAGGGAAGAAGAAGCGAGGAGCCGGGAGAGACTACCAATGGACACGACAACAATGCTGCGCGCGTTCTGCGACGCGGTCGAACAGCGCAACGGCAAGGCCTTCGCTAGCCTTTTCACCGAGGACGGCGTCTATCACGATGTGTTCTACGGTGCCTTCAAGGGCCACGGCAAAATCGGCGAGATGATCGACGACTGGTTCTACCGGACCGCGACCGATTTCCGCTGGGTGATGCATGATCCCGTGAGCGATGGCACGACGCTCTACGCGCGCTACACGTTCAGCTACCGCTCGACCTTGCCGGAAGCCAAGGGCGCGCGTGCGATGTTCGAGGGCGTCGCGATCATGCGGCTGCGCGACGGCAAGATCACGGAGTACCACGAGGTCGCCAACACCGCGCCGGCCTTCGTCGATTTGAACTTCGCGCCGAAGCGGATCGCCAAGATCGTCGGCAAGCAGGGCGCGGAGCTGAAAGCGCGGCCGGAGATGCAGCGGCATCTGGCTTAGTCTAAGCCTCAATCCCCCCGTCGTCATTCCGGGGCACGCGAAGCGCGAACCCGGAATCCATTTCTCCGTTGGTCTTTACGGCCCGATGGATTCCGGGTTCGATGCTGCGCATCGCCCTCAGGTGCGCAATTGCGCACCGGGGAATGACAATCATGGCGGCGGCGGATTGGTCATCGGCTTGCGCTGGGCGAGCGCGGCCACCGTGGAGGTGCCGATCGGACCCTTCTCGTCATAGAGCCAGCATTCGCCGATCGCGATGCCGTCCGTGGCGTGATGGTTGACCACCTCGAAGCCGATCCAGTTGGTCACCGGCAAGCGATGCAGATAGATCGTGACGTCGCTGTTGATGTAGCCGAGCCCCTGGTCGCCGGCATTGGCGAAGGGGCTGGCGAAATCCGCGCCGGTCGCGACATGGACGAACGGCGTCATCTTCACGCCCGCGACGAGCTCGCGCACCTCGCTCATCCAGAGCCGGCGCTCGCCGAGCGAGCCCATATGGCCGACGATCGGCCGCGTCTCCCATTTGCCGTTCATGCCGAGCCTCGGATCGGTCGGCTTCGGAATGTCTGATGGCGCCGGCACGTTCCAGTTCGGCGGCGACCACACATTGCCGGGGGCATTTTCCGTCCGGCGCAACAATTGGCAGGAGGCGCGCGCCATGCTGGTGCCGCCAGAGACAAACTCGGCCTCGATCATCTTGATGCGCATGCCGTCGCGCACGAGCTTGGTCGTCACCTCGATCGGCGTCGTGATGCTGGGCAGCCGGAACATGTCGACCGTCAGCCGCGCCGGGACGAATTCGTCGGAGCCGTGGCGCTCCTCGATGACGAAGGCGAGGAGGCCGATCACGACGCGGCCGTGCAGGGATTCCGGACTCCACGGTCCGTTCGCAACGGCCGTCGGCATGAAGCCGTCGCCGTGCCTGGTGAAGAAGGGCTGGTTTGTCATGGCGTGCGACCATGACGGGAATGGCGCGATGAAATCAAGAGGCGGTGGCCGCGCGCCACTCCTGCTGCACGGTGACGTCGCGCTCGCCGCCAGCCCGCGACGCCAGCGCCGCGAATGCTTCGCGGGCGGTCAGTTGCGACAGCGCCCACACCGCGGCGCCGCGCACCAGCGGGCTCGCGTCGTCGAGCAAACGCCGCGCTTCGCCGACAAGGCTTGCGTCACCGGAGTTGCCGATCGCGATCAGCACATTGCGGATGAAGCGGTCGCGGCCGATGCGCTTGACCGGCGACTTTGTGAACAGCGCGCGGAAGGCGGCATCATCGAGCCGTGCGAGATCGGCAAGCGCGGGCGCCCGCAGCGCATCGCGCGCGGCGAGCTTCTGCTCGCGCCCCGCTTGCGCGAACTTGTTCCACGGACACACCGCGAGACAATCGTCGCAGCCATAGATGCGGTTGCCGATGCTCTTGCGGAATTCGTGCGGGATCGGACCCTTGTTCTCGATCGTCAGATACGAGATGCAGCGCCGCGCATCGAGCTTGTAGGGCGCGGGGAACGCCGCGGTCGGACAGATGTCCTGGCAGGCGCGGCAGCTGCCGCAATGATCGGCCTCGGCAACATCGCGCGGCAGCTCGGTAGCCGAATAGATCGCGCCGAGAAACAGCCACGAGCCGAATTCGCGCGACACGAGGTTGGTGTGCTTGCCCTGCCAGCCGATGCCGGCTGCCTGGGCAAGCGGCTTCTCCATGACAGCGGCGGTGTCGACGAACACCTTCACCTCATCGCCGGTGATCGTGGCGAGCCAGCGCGCCAGGACCTTCAGCCGCTTCTTGATCACGTCGTGATAGTCGTCGCCCTGCGCATAGACCGAGATCGCGCCATGCGACCGGCGTGCAAGGATGTCGAGCGGGTCGTCGTCGGGCCCGTAATTGACGCCGAGCATGATGATCGAGCGCACGCCGCCCCACAGCACGCGCGGATCGGTGCGCCGCTCCGGATTGGCCGCGAGCCAGTCCATGTCGCCATGGCCGCCGGAGCCGAGGAATTCGAGGAAATATTTTCCGGGCTCGCTGGTCGCATCAGGCGCGGTGAAGCCGACGGCGTCGAAGCCGAGCGCATGCGCCTCGCGCTGAAGCGCTGCCTTGAGATCGGAAGGGGAGAGCCTGACCGCCGGGTTCAGAAGTCGAGATCCACATAGGTGCGCGACGCCGGCACCCCCGCCAGCCATTCGCTGAGCAGCGGGCGGAACGACGGGCGGGACTTCACCCGCGCGTACCACGACTTTGCCGCGTCGTCCTCGCTCCATGGCACGTCGCCTAGATAGTCGATCGCCGAGAGATGCGCCGCGGCGGCGAGATCCGCGTAGGTCAGGCGGTCGCCGGCGAGATAGTTCCGCGTCTTCGCCAGCCAGCCGATATAGCTCAGATGGTAGCGCACATTGACCTTGGCGGCGCGCATGATGTCGGGCGCCGGCGGGCCGCCGCCATTATCCTCGCTCATGAACCGCTTGTAGATCCGCTCGGTCACCAGCGGGTTGGAGGCTTCCTCGAAGAATTTCTCGTTGAACCACGCCATCAGCCGGCGCACCTCGACGCGCTCGGCCGTCGACGTCGGCAACAGCCGCCGATCGCCGGCATCGAGGCCGTGCGTCTCGTCGACATATTCGGCGATCACAGGCGCACCCGGAATCGGCGGAAAGCTCTCGGCGATCA
Organism: Bradyrhizobium sp. USDA 4504; assembly: GCF_054063995.1. Taxonomy (NCBI): domain Bacteria; kingdom Pseudomonadati; phylum Pseudomonadota; class Alphaproteobacteria; order Hyphomicrobiales; family Nitrobacteraceae; genus Bradyrhizobium; species Bradyrhizobium sp. USDA 4504. The sequence goes on from NZ_JBSSGV010000001.1 coordinate 7,304,113, forward strand.
GCACCGGCGTGGTGGCTGCCGGATTGAGCGCCAGGAACGCCTCGCGCCGTTCCCACACCCGTTCCTCCACAAGGCGCAAATCGAGCCCATACTCGCCGAGCACGAGCCGAATGAAGCGCGAATGCGGACAGAACGGATGGTGATACAGCGTGTACATGAAGCCCTTGGTAGTTTCGCGGCGCTTAAGAAATCATCAACCTGTGCGGTCTGGACCTGTGCTTTGGCCAGACTAGTTCCGGTCGTCTCTATGTCGCGTCAGCACGCAAACCGGTAGCCATCCCCGCAGATGGTGCGGGTCACAAAAACGCTATAGCTCAGCAAATCGGCCGGGTAACCCATTGTTTGACGATTTTTTGCGATTGCGGCCAATGTACGAATAAGCGAGAAGAATCCCGTTTTCCACACAGGGCAGGCCACAACATGATGACGGATATGCTGCGGGCGGTGATTCTCGGCATCATCGAGGGCGTCACGGAGTTCCTGCCAGTCTCCTCGACAGGCCACCTGCTGCTTGCGGAGCGCTTCTTCAATCTGGGCGAAGGCAATTTCTGGAAGAGCTTTGCGATCCTGATCCAGCTCGGAGCGATCCTCGCGATCCTTGCGCTCTACTTCGTCAAATTGTGGCGCGTGGCGCTCGGAATGTTCACCAATCCCGACGACCGCCGCTTCGTGATCGGCGTGCTGGTGGCGTTCCTGCCCGCGGTCGTGATCGGCCTGATCGCCGGCAAATACATCAAGGAGTTCCTGTTCAATCCGTGGGTGGTCTGCTTCACGCTGATCGTCGGCGGCGCCGTGCTGCTGTGGGTCGATCAGCTCGATCTCAAGGTGTACGAGGACGATGCGACCCGCTTCCCGCTGCTGATGTATTTCTGGATCGGCGTCGCGCAGTGCCTGGCGATGATTCCCGGCGTGTCGCGCTCGGGCGCCAGCATCGTGGCCGCGATGCTGCTCGGCGCCGACAAGCGCTCGGCGGCGGAGTTCTCGTTCTTCCTCGCGATCCCGACCATGGTCGGCGCGTTCGCCTATGATTTCTACAAGAACCGGGCCGACTTCACCTCCGACAATCTCAGCGTCATCGCGGTCGGCTTCGTGGTGTCGTTCATCACGGCGATGATCGTGGTGCGGGCCTTCCTCAATTTCGTCACCCGCCGCGGCTTCACCTTCTTCGCCTGGTGGCGCGTGATCGTCGGCACGCTCGGCCTGATCGCGCTGGCGATGGGACGGTAAGGCGCGACGGACACCATCCCATCACCGCCACCCTGAGGAGGCCGCAAAGCGGCCGTCTCGAAGGGCGACGGCCCCGATCCCGGCCGTTCATCCTTCGAGGCTCGCACCTCCAGCGACAAAGGCAAAGCCTTTGCGCGGGGATGACGGGGAAGGGCTTGGTAGCGTGGGAAAAACGTAGTGGTGCCGTGCCGGCTCGCGCGGAGCCTGTCATCGGGCGCGCGTTCGCGCGACCCGTTGGCTTGGCCGGGACGACAGGTGGAGAGAGCTGCCTACGCGCTCTTCTTCTGGAACTGACCCGTCGCGCGGAAGCGCCAGAGATATTGCGGGGCGATCGCTTCCATCGAATCCGGCGAGATGCCGAGGCCTGCGAAGGTCAGGCCGGCGGCCTTGGCGGCGTCGGACACCACATTGTCCGAACGCAGCATCTCGACCTGGTCCGGCGTCAGCGTGAACGGCCCCGGCGCGAACTGCAGGAAGTACGACTGGAACTTGGCGAGGCCGAACGGTAGCGGCGCCAGCATGCGATCGCGCTGGGTGATCTTGAGGATGATCTGCATCACCTCGCGCATGGTCAGCACTTCCGGCCCGCCGAGCTCGTAAGCTGCGCCCTGCTTCGCCTCGCCGTCCACGGCATGGACCACGGCGTCCGCGACGTCGCCGACATAGGCCGGCTGCACCGTGTTGACCCCGCCGCCGACCAGCGGCAGCACCGGTGACATCCGTGCCAGCGCCGCAAAGCGGTTGGTGAACTGATCCTCGGGCCCGAACAGCAGCGACGGCCGCATGATGGTGGCCGACGGCAACGCCGCCAGCACCGCTGCCTCGCCGCCCGCCTTGGCGCGGAAATAGCTCGAGGGCGAATCCGCGTCGGCCCCGATCGCCGAGACATGGACCATCCGCCCGTCGGCCGCGGCCGCCGCCTTGGCGATGGTCTCGGCGCCCTTCACCTGCACGGCATCGAAGCTCTGCCCACCGCCCTCGGCCAGGATGCCGACCAGGTTGATGGCGATATGCGAATCACGCATCGCCGCCTCGACCGAGGCCGGGTAGCGCACATTGGCCTGGACGGCATGGATCTGCCCGACCCGGCCGAGCGGCTGCAGATGGCCGGCTAGCTCGGGCCGCCGCACCGCGACTCGGACGCGGTAATCGCGCTTGCAGAGCGCCCGGACCACGTTCCGCCCCAGAAAACCCGATCCGCCGAAGACCGTGACCAGCGTGTCCAGGTTCGATGCCATGGGGTGATTCCTGTGGGATTCGAGAGCGATTGACGTAGGTTAACCGTCTGGCGATACGCCATCGGCCTTATCCTGTACAGGGTATTTGAATTTCCAATCGCGAATTTGACAAGCGCGCAACCGATCCTTACTAAGCCGCTCCACATGCCCAGGTGGCGGAATTGGTAGACGCGCTGGCTTCAGGTGCCAGTGGCTTAACGGCCGTGAAGGTTCGAGTCCTTTCCTGGGCACCACCCCCTTTTAAGCGATTGAAATCGCTCAGTATCCGGGGGGTGGGTGCGGGCAAGCCATCACCCAGCGAGGGTAGAGGCGAGACAGCGATTCTACCGTTGGCCCTCATTTCTCGTCGTTAGACGCGACGGACGTATTCTCGTTCGATCCAAATCGAGTGCATGTAGCTGGACTCCTCGACCACCTCGCCGACTTCGAGTTCGACCAGTTCTCCCTTGAGATCGACGGTCGGAAAATGGCGGCCGAGACACCTCGTGAAGAATGTCCGCGTTCCCGTGTATTCCGGTAGCGAATCTGGAATCGCCACGACTTCGACTCTGTCCCCGATCTTCATTCCACCATCTCAGGACGGGCTTGACGAGCTTGGCAGGCACCCTGCTCAGCTGGCGCTTGCGATCGTTCCCCCGTGGCGCCACCGCTCCAGTGCGCCGCAAATTTCGGGTTCTCCAGGGGTCGTCGCGCGAAGGCTTCGCGCTTCGCCTTAGATCGCCCATCCGTCGGCGGGATAGGCGACTGCCTCCGCGGGCTCGATCGTCATGCCGAGCCCGTTGCAGAATCGGCTGGAATAAAAGGCGAGCGGGGAACCGTCTCGCTGCCGGCACCAGCGGACCTCGCCAATGAACAGCGTGTGGTCGGCGACGTCAATTGACCGGACCACGTCGCAAGCGAACTGGGCGATCGCTTGCGACAGGACGGGAAACTCTTCCCGGTTGACCAGCGATGGCGAGCTTTCGGCCTGCGGCCTGCCGGAGAAGTGCGCGCAGAGTGCGAGATCTTCCGCGTGAAGGACATTCACGGCGTAACGCTTCGAATCCATGATCGCCTGCCAGGTCCGCCCTCGCATCACCGAGACCAGCACGGTCGGCGGTTTGGTGGAGACGGTCGTGAAGCTGTTGGCCGTCATGCCGACCGGAGTGCCGTCGCGGTCGATGCTCGCCACGACTGTCACGCCTGTGGGGAATCGCGCAGCGGCCGCCCGGAAGCTCGCCGGATCGGGATGCGGGTTCATCGATCGCGCTCCATGGCGAAACCGCAAGAGGTCGCGCCTTTCGGCGTGTGGTTCGAGAGATGGTTTGTCGGCACGCAGTCGCGGCCTGGTGCAAGTGGACCGTACGGCCGGCTCGCGATCATTGTTGCGTCAGGCAGCGAGCGGCGCGCGCCTGTCGATCCAAGCGTGGATGCGCTTGTCGGTCGCGACACGATCCCACTGACGCTCCGGGTAGTTGAAATTATCGGTGAACTCGTCGCAGAGTTCTCGGTCCTGCGCCATGGTGAGGATCAGCCGACCCATCGCCTCGGACGGCGGCCGCAGCATCAGATTCGTCCAGCGCGCAGCCGCGAACACGCGATTTTCGCGGGCGCGATCCACCTCCTCAACGAAGCGTGCGTCGAAGGCCACCGTTTCCACGATCGCCTTGCCGAGTTCGAAGGCGGCGTAGGAGGCGATGTTGGCGCCTTGGCCCATCAGCGGGTCGACCACTGAATGTACGTCGCCCAGCGCGACGGCGAATTTCTCACCATCGAAGGCGACCGACGATTGCCGCACGGTCGGCACCACCGCGCCTTGCAGCAGGTCGAGCGGCTGGGCAAGCCCGAAGCGATGGGTGTCGATCCGGTTGTAGGTGTGCGGATGATGCTTTTCCAGCTTGTCGAGAATTGTCTGGCGGAAGGCTGCAGGGTCCGCGTCGTAGCTCAGCGAGACCAGATCGGCCATGTCGCCGCCGGGAATGTTCTCCATCAGGAGCGCCGTCTTCATGCCGCTGAATGACAGCGTCGGAATGACGATCATCTCGCCATGTCCGGGCGACACCGAGAGCGTGACACCGCGCGGGTCGTCACCGTCCGGGCTGCCGTGATCGACGCCGTCATAGAGGCCCACGCAGAGCAGGCGCTGTGGCTGGCTGTAGGGGGACAACTCCGGCCGATGGGCGAACATTCGCCCGAGCGCACCTTTGCCGGTCGACACGACGAGAAGGTCAAAGCGTGAAACCAGAGCCGGGATGTCGTCGTCCTGGATGCTGGCATATTCGATGCTGCCGCCGCGATGCTCGAAATCCCTCATCAGCGCGGGCAGGTACATGCGGTAATCCACTGCCCGGCTCGGCTTCTTGAACGCGCCGCGAAACAGCAGCCCGTTGCCTGGGAAATTAAAGAAATGGTCGTGGTGGTGGTAGATCGTGGCGGCGTCATCCCAATGGTTCACGCCTAGTTCGTTCTCACGCGCGATGGTGACGCTGTGATGGGCGACCGTGTTCATCAGCCGCGCCGAGGCGTACTGCTCCGGAGTGCGGTCGGTCAGCACCGTCGCCTGGATCCCATGCTGTTGGAGATAAAGAGCCAGATGCAGGCCCCCGATTCCGGCGCCGACGATCCCGATCGATTTGTTCATTGTTGATCCTCCCTGGTTACCGAGAGGCTAGACCGGATCGACTGTGTCCATGTAGGGAATGATAAGAATATTACAAATTCCTGGGAGGAATGCATGGATCGAATCGATGCGCTGCAAACCTTCATTCGCGTGATGGAGGCCGGCAGCTTCAGCCAGGCCGCGAGCGATCTGGGCCTCGGACAGCCGGCCATCAGCAAGCGCGTGGCGTTGTTGGAGGCGGAGTTCGGCTGCCGGCTGTTCGTCCGCACCACGCGCAAGGTTCGTCCGACGCCGTAGGCCGATCGCGTGCTCAAGCTCGCCAAGGATATCGTCGCGCTGTTGGAAAGTGCCAGCACGCCGGCGCAGAGCCGGGTTCGCAGTCCGTCGGGGACCTTGCGGATCACTGTGCCGACCTCGTTCGGTCGCTACTTTTTCCGCGGCATTTTCGCAGAGTATCTTCGCCGCTATCCCGACGTGCGGCTCGATGCGAGCTTCACCGAGCAGTTCGTAGACCTGGTGGAGACCGGGACGGAGCTGGCAATTCGGATCGGAATGCTGAACTCCAGCTCGCTGGTGGCGCGGCGCGTCGGCACCATCAAGCGCCTCCTGGTGGCGGCCCCTTCACTGCTCGCACGGCATCAAGCCCCGCTCCTCCCCGACCATCTGCGCCGCATGCCGAGCGTAACGTATTCACGCTTGTCGCCGCGGAATCAGTGGACGTTCGAAGCCGAGACCGGCCGCCATGTGGTCGAGATCGCGCCGTCCATGACCTGCGACGACGCCGACGTGATGACGCTCGCGACGGTTGAGGGGCTCGGCGTCGCGGTCCTGCCAAGCTGGTGCGCCGTCGAACACATCGCCGCAGGCCGGCTTGTTCATCTGCTGCCGGATTATGCGGTACCATCGCTACCGATGCATCTCGTCTATCCTGACCCGCATTGGATGTCGCACCGCGCGAGACTATTCCGCGATCTGATCATTGAGCGTGCCGACATGTTTGCGATTGGCTGAACACGTCGGCCGATGCTGGGAATTTGAGAACGCCGGCGATCGCCGCCGCAGCCCCTGCCGTCACACGATCCGTCGGCCCGCGCGTCGCGCGAAGCGACAGCTTCATGACCAACGAATAAACGATGGAGGTAATCCCAGTTCTCTCGTCCTGCGGCATTTTGCCAATTTTGTCCCGACATCGAATTACGCTCAGATCGGGCGCCGACTGGACGGCCCCAGCCGCGCTCCGACTATGCACCACGACAGAGCTTGGCGATGATCGCGATCGAAAGCCGGACGGCGCGAGCTCAATCAGCGCGCATCGCCGCCGTCGACGTCGTCCAAGATCTCGACGCCGCCGAGATGATCTGGCGGAGTCTTGAGAACTCGAGTCATTCCATCACGCCCTTTCAGCGGTTCGACTTCCTCGCCCCGTGGCAGCGTGAGGTCGGTGAGCGCGCGGGCCTGTCGCCTTTCATCGTCATCGCGCGTGACGGCGATGGCCAACCACGGGGCTTGCTGCCGCTCGCCCTGCAAACGGCTCTCGGCGTGCGCCGCGCGAGCTTCATGGGCGGCGAGCACGCAACTTCAATATGGGCCTGTGGGAGCGTGGGTTGGCCTTGGGTGCCACGAAGGCCGATCTCCACGCATTCATGGCGATGCTCGCCAAGCGTGACAAAGTCGACGTGCTGGCGTTGCGCCAGCAGCCGGCGCAGTGGCGCGGCGTGCAAAACCCGCTGGCGCTGCTGCCTCATGAGCCCCTGGTCTTGAACTGCCCGATGCGCACAATCGAGCCGGGCGCAACGGCCGCGAACCTGACCGGCAATCCCTCCCGCCGCATGAAGCTCAAGCAGCGCAAACTGCCGGAGCTGACCGGCTACCGCTATCACGTTGCCTCCACTGATGCCGATATCGCCCGCCTGCTCGACTGGTTTTTCCGCGTGAAGTCGGAGCGGTTGGCCGAGCGGAAGGTGTCCAACGTGTTCGCCGAACGCGCCGTGGAGAAATTCATCCGCGCCGCCTGCACGACAAGGCTGTCCCACGGCGGCCGTGTCATCGAAATCCATGCGCTCGAATGCGACGAGGAAGTGATCGCGATCTTCGCCTTGGCTGCCGATGGCCACCGCTTCTCGACGATGTTCAACACCTACACTTTGTCAGACAACGCGAAATTCAGTCCCGGCCTGCTCCTGATGCAGGAAATCATCCATCATTTTGCCGGCCGGCACTATCGCGCCTTCGACTTCGGCCTCGGCTCGCATGAGTACAAGCGGCTGTTCTGCAAGGACGACGAGCCATTGTTCGACAGTTTCATTCCGCTCACCAGGCTCGGCCGACAGGCCGCCGGAGTGATGTCCGCGGTGGACCGCACCAAGCGGCTGGTGGAACACCACCCGAAGCTCCGCGGTGTTGCGCAGCGCCTTCGCAAGGCCTTGCTTGACAAAGCATTCTGCGCAATTCCTCTCGTTTCCTCGCTTCAAATGTAGCTGCCGAAGCCTGCGTAGCCGGAACGAGCGGCCCCTGCCGTCACACGATCCGTCGGCCCGCGCGTCGCGCGATCGGCTGCTGCACGAAATACATCGCGATCATCGAAATGATGGTCGTTGCGACGACGATGTAGCCCAGCCGGTCGAAATGCAGCAGCGAACCGTCGGGATTTTCCGCGATGATCGCCGCCGCAAAGACCGAGCCCAGCCCGCCCGACAGCTGCTGCACCGAGGCCGAGATCGCGCTGAACGATCCGCGCTGGCTGGCGTCGGGAATCGCCGACATCAGGGCCTGGGACGGGATCATGCGCGAGAAGATGCCGATGAACATCAGCACATTGACCAGGATCGCGGTCAGCAGCGAGACGTGGCCGAGGTTGGTGTAGATCAGCACCATGATGACGGACACCACGCAGCCGAACACGAAGGTCGGATATTTGCCGAACGCATCGCTGGCGCGGCCGACCAGCGGCCCGATGATGATGCTGAACAGGCCCGAGACGAGATAGATCGTCGGCAGGTGGACGATGTCGATGCCGAGATTATGCACCGTGAAGGCGCTGCCGAACGGCATCAGCATGAAGCCGCCGGTCGCGAGCAGCGTGGTCACCAGGAAGGCCAGCGTGTAGCGCGGCTGGCCGACGGTCGCGATCAGATGGCGGAACGGATTGCTGTCGTGCTGCAATTTGAGATGGGCATCGACCGGGTGCATCGCGATCGCAATCGCCGCGATCGCGGCAATCGACAGGCCGACGATGGCCACGAAGCAGATGTGCCAGTTCCAGTGATTGGCCAGGAACAGGCCGGCCGGGACGCCGAGCACCTGGCTCGCGGCGAACGCCGTCTGCAGGATGCCCATGGCGCGGCCGCGCTGTTGCAGCGGGAACAGGTCGGTGACGATGGCAAGCACGACGGAGCCGATCACCCCGCCGAACACGCCGGTGACGATGCGGCCGAGCAGCAGCACGTGGAAATTCTGCGCCAGCGCGCAGAGCACGGTGCCGAGCATGAAGCCGACATAGAAGAACAGCAGCAGCCGCTTGCGGTCGAAGCGATCGGCAAAGCCGGCGGCGAGGACGCCGGAAATCCCGGCCGCGAACGCGTAGGCCGAGACCGCGACGCCGAATTGCCCGGCCGTGATGTTCAGCGACGGCATCAGGATGGCGCCGAGCGGCGACATGATGATGAAGTCGAGGATCAGCGTGAATTGCGTGAAGGCGAGCAGCGCGATCAGGAACGATTGGTAGCGCGAGAAGCCGCGCTCCTGCTGGTCGTCGATCGGCGCGGCGATGGTTTGGTCGGACATAAGGCTCATTTCATTTGGGACGGCGGGTTCGGGCTGGCAACAAATAGGGTCGGCGCGGCCCGATTTCATGGGGCGCGCGGGCAACAGTTCCCTCGAAATTGAACGCGTCGCGGCAATGACTTGGCCCCGACTTGGCCGCGTGCCCACGTCGAACTTGGCGAGAAAATGGGGACAGCGGCGCACCCGAGACGCCATGGCGATTTTGTTTCCGGTTGTGTCGGTCGATAACTGCAACGGGTGAATGCTGTACTTCACAACCTTGAAAGCGTGCGCACGTCAAGGATGTGAATCATGCGGATGCATCTCATGGTTCCGTCTGTGGCGACCGCGCAACAGGTCGCTGCAAATCGTTTCAAGTTTGAATGGAGCGATCGGCGGAGCTGAGAGCGGGGCGGGGGTGGCGGGAGGCCGGGGGCTCGGCTTCGCGCCGACGTTGGAGTAAGGGCATGGTTTCCTCGCGGCTCGCGGCGATCCTGTCGTGCACGGCTCTAAGTGGCGGTTGCCTGTTGTCCACGTCGCCGGCGTTTGCCGCCTGCGACAGTCTCGCGCCGGCGAGCGGGCAGACGGTAACCTGCTCGACCGCAGCGCCGAATCCCTCGCCGGCCGGCGTGCAGGCCGCTGCCGGCAGCTCGAACGTCACCGTGAACGTGCTGCAGGGCGCCGGCATCACGCCCGGCGCCGGAGCGACCGCGATCGGGCTTGTCTCCGGCAGTGCCGCCACCAATAACGGCACGCTGACCATCAGCGGCGGTGGCACCGGCATCTTCGGCAGCGGCGACGGCAACGTCTTCACCAACGGCGCGTCGGGCGTGATCACGACCTCGGGCGCCGGCAGCAATGTGATCGCCGCCAGCAGCAACGGCAACACGCTGATCAACAACGGCACGATCACGACGCAGAGCGGCACCTCGCGCGGCCTTGCCATCACCGGTCTCACGCAGCACACAACAACACGCTGATTAATACCGGGACGATCACCTCCCAGGGCCCGCAATCGCACGGCCTTTATGTGCAGACCGGCGACAGCAACACCTTCACCAATAGCGGCACCATCACCACGGCCGGCGCAGGCGCCCGTGCGATCTTCTCCGCCGGCCAGTTTGCGACCATCACCAATACCGGCACGCTGCTCACGACCGGTGGGGACGCGGGCGGCAGCGCCAACAACACCGTGTTCATGCAAGGCAATGCGGGCGTGTTGCGCAACAGCGGCATGATCGAGGCGCGCGGCGTCAATGCCGACGGCGTGTTCTCCAACACCGCCGGATCGTCGTTCACCGCCCGCATCTAGAACCTCGCCGGCGGCAAGATCATCAGCCAGGCGGGACCCGCGATCCGCACGCTCAACGGCGCCACCACCATCGTCAATGCCGGCCTGATCGCCGGCAACAGCGGTACGGCGCTCGCGGGCAGCGGCGGTGCGGTGAATTTGATCCTGCAAACCGGATCGCAGATCGTCGGGCTTGCCGATGGCGGCGGCAACAACCAGGTGCGGCTGCAAGGCAGCGGCACGGCCAACAATGCGTTCGCGCGATTCCAGACGTTGACGATGGAGGGCAATGACTGGACCTGGGCCGGCACCGGCACCTTCGCCAACACCTTCGTCAACAGCGGCTCGCTGACGCTGCAGACGTCGCTGACCGGCAATGTGTCGATCGCGGCCGGCACCAGCCTGCTGGCGGGCAACGGCGCCAATCCGTCGATCGCGCCGTTTCCGGGCGGCCCGCCGATCACCGTCACCAAGCCGGCGTCATCAACCTGACCAATGGCGGCGCTACCGCGGCGAACAGCCTGACCATTGCCGGCAACTATGTCGGCAATGGCGGCGGGCTCTATCTGCGCACCGTGCTCGGCGGCGATGGGTCGCCGTCGGATCGGCTCGTCATCTCCGGCGGCAATGCGTCGGGCTCGACCGCGGTGACCGTCACCAATGCCGGCGGCGCGGGCGCGCTGACCACCGCCGACGGCATCATGGTGGTGCAGGCCGTCAACGGCGGCACCACGGCTGCGGGCGCGTTCGGCCTCTCCAACGCCGTCGTAGCGGGCGCGCACGAATATCTCTTGTTCCGCGGCGGCGTCTCCGCCGGCAGCGCCGACAACTGGTATCTGCGCTCGACATTGTTGCCCGGCACGGCCTCGCCCGCGCCGGCGCCGCCTTTATCGCCCAACGTGGTGCCGCCGCCTCCGGGGCTGCCTGCGGAGGATCTGTCGTCGCTGACGCCGCCGCCGGCGGGCGCCGCGCCGGTCCAGCTCTACCGTGAGGAGGTGTCGGTCTATTCGGCGCTGCCGCAGGTGGCGCAAAAGCTCGGGCTGGCGACGCTCGGCACCTTCCATCAGCGCCAGGGCGATCAGGCCTTGCTGACCAGCGGCGGCGAACAGCCGGCGGCGTGGGCGCGTGCCTATGGCTCGCACAGCTCGCAGAGCTGGGCCGGCACGGTCAGCCCCGCCTTCGACGGCACCATGGCCGGCGTGCAGGTCGGCGTCGACATCCTGCGCTTCCAGTCCGCGCCCGAGCATCATGATCGCGCCGGCTTCTTCTATGCGTATGGCTGGGCCAGCGGCAACATCAGCGGCTTCGCGCTCGGCCTGAACGACGTCCGCACCGGCACGCTCTCGATCGACAGCCAGAATATCGGCGGCTACTGGACCCATGTCGGCCCGTCGGGCTGGTATGTCGACGCCGTGCTGATGGGCAGCTTCTTCGGCGCAAGCCCGCAGTCGGATCGTCAGGTCGGCGCACGGGTGTCGGGCACCGGCGTCGCTGCATCGCTGGAAGCCGGCGCGCCGATCCCGCTGAACAGTTTTCTCGCGATCGAGCCGCAGGTGCAGCTGATATGGCAGCGCCAGTCGTTCGACAGCTTCAACGACATGTTTTCGAGCGTCGCGCTCGGCAGTGCCGATACGTTGACCGGGCGGCTCGGCGTGCGCATTCCCTCAACCTTCGTCGCCGGCACGACCGAACTGCGTCCGTATCTCGAGGCCAATCTCTGGCACACGGCCGCGAACGACCGCAGCATCGCCTTCGCGACGACGGACCTGATCGCGTGCAAAGCCGCGGCACCGCCGTCGAGATCGGTGCCGGCGTCTCCGCGCAGCTCAATCGCACGATGCGCCTATGCGAGCGCCGACTACACGACCTCGGTGGACAGCCTCCATCGCGAGGACATCACTGGCCGCTTCGGCCTCCGCGTCAGCTGGCAATGATGGCGCGCCCTCGTGGGGGGCGCGCGGCGGGGACAGCAACCCATTGTCTCCGCTGCACAATGGCGGTACACCCTGAACTATCTGTGCCGGAACAATTAAGGATTCCCGCTGCTCGTGTCCGGCCCTGACGGGCCCCGATACCAATGCGCGATCCGAAGACTGGCGCATGCTCGCCTGTCGGCGGATTGGACGGTAGTTTATTCCGACAGCGATTCGACGAGGTTTTTGACAGCATGACCATCCGCCTGCATCGCGGCGACCTGCCCGATCTGTCCCGCTACACCGATTCGGTGGCGATCGACACCGAGACCATGGGGCTGCATCCGCACCGTGACCGGCTCTGCGTGGTGCAGATGTCGAACGGCGACGGCACCGCCGACGTGATCCAGATTCCGAAGGGCCACACCGATTCGCCGAACCTGAAGGCGCTGCTCGCCAATCCCAAGATCACCAAGATCTTCCATTTCGCACGGTTCGACGTCGCGGTGCTCTACAACACGTTCGGCGTGATGCCGACGCCGGTCTATTGCACCAAGATCGCCTCGCGGCTGTCGCGCACCTACACCGATCGCCACGGCCTGAAGGATCTGGTGCGCGAGGTGCTGAACGTCGAATTGTCGAAGCAGCAGCAGTCGAGCGACTGGGGCGCGCAAAGCCTCAGCGAGGCCCAGCTCGCCTACGCGGCCTCCGACGTGCTGCACCTGCATGCGCTGCGCGACAAGTTGAATGTCATGCTCGCGCGCGAGGGACGGACCGATCTCGCCCAGGCCTGCTTCGATTTCCTTCCCGCCCGTGCCAGGCTCGATCTCGACGGCTGGGAGGCCGAGGACATTTTCGCCCATTCATGATGAGCGCCGAATTCGTCGCGGCCGGGGCAGTTCCGCCCCGTTTCGGCCAAACTGTTCACGCGTGGTCCGGTGCAGGGGCGCGAGGTGAGGTCCGGGCTGCATATTCGGGCGGCTCCGGCTAGAATAGGGGCAGTTTCGCGCCTCTGGAGCTCAGGTGAATTCGGTTCAGAATCCAGCCTATGTCACGGGCCTCGAGGCGCGCTTTGCCGCCGCCGCGCGGCACAGTCGCATGGTGCGGATTCTGCGCGTCGCGGTTCCCGCGATGGTCGGGCTGGCGATGGCCGTGATCATCTACATCGCACTCTTCAATCCGTTCCACGACCTGATCCCCAAGCTGCCGCTCGAGATGGATAACCTCGTCGTGTCCGGCACCAAGATCACGATGGAAGCGCCGCATATCTCCGGCTTCTCCAACGACGGACGGCCCTACGAAATGTGGGCCAAGGCGGCGATCCAGGATGTCACCGATCCCGACCATGTCGAGCTGAAGACGATCCGCGCCAAGGTGGCGCAGCAGGATCGGTCGACGGTGACGATGGATGCGCGCACCGGCTTCTTCGACAACAAGAAGCAGCTGCTCGACTTGCGCCAGGACATCTTCCTGCAGTCGTCCACCGGCTATGAGGCGAGGCTGACGCAGGCCTTCGTCGACATCAACAAGGGCAACGTGTCGTCGGACGAGCATGTCGACGTCAAGCTGCTCGACGGCACGCTGACCGCCGACAGGCTCCGGATCTACAACAGCGGCGAGCTGGTGCGGTTCGAAGGCAATGTCGTGATGAATCTCGACAAGCTTGGTGACAACAATGCTGCCCCGCCTGCCGAGCCCGCTCCACCGCCGCCGCCGCCGAAGCCGCGCAAATCCGCCAACACGAAATGATTTTGATGATGAGACGTTTTCCGCACGGCATGGCAATTGCGGCGTTCCTGCTCGCGCTTTTCTCCGCGAGTGCCGCGTTCGCGCAGGGCTCGATGAGCGGCGTGCCCAACGCCATGCAGGGCTTCTCGCAGAACCGCGACCAGCCGATCCAGATCGAGGCTGCTTCGCTCGAAATGCGCGACAAGAAAAAGGAGGCGACCTTCGCCGGCAATGTGAAGGTCGTGCAGGGCGACACCACCATGACGTCGAAGACGCTGGTCGTGTTCTACGAGGATAAATCGACCCAGGCGCCGGCGCCCGCCCCGGCCGGCACCAAGGGGGCAAACGCCAAGGGCGCCGCGCCGATGCAGACGGCAACCCCGGGCCCCGGCGGCGCCTCCTCGATCAAGCGGCTGGAGGCGAAGGGCAATGTCGTCGTGACCCAGAAGGATCAGGTCGTCACCGGCGAGACCGCGATCTTCGACACCAAGACCAATCTGATCACGATGCTTGGCGGCGGCGGCAGCCAGGTGGTGCTGACCCAGTGCCAGAATGTGCTGCGCGGCGACCGCCTTTTGGTCGACATGACCACCGGCGTCTCGCGCGTCGAAGCCGACAATGGCAAGGTGCAGGGCCTGTTCATCCAGTCGCCGGGCGGACAGAGCGGCAAGTGCGGCACGCCGGCCGCCCCCGGCTCAGCCCCGGCCCCGTCGCCGATGCAGCTGCTTCCGGGCGGCAAGTCCAAGTAAGCTTCACGTAAGGTCAAGCAGAATCAATCAGTTAGATAATATTCTGCGGCCGCGTGGTTGAAGCCGGCGGGGCGAGACTGTATCTACTGCAGCGGCCCGGCCGAACAATGCGCCTCGAGGGGAATATGTCGGCCGGGACAGGGGCATCCATTCATTCAAGGCGCGGGTGATCGCGCTTTGCCGTGTTGTTCGAGCATGATCTCCGCGCAAACGCGTCCGCTTTTGTCGCGCGGGAAGGCCGGTATTCAGATTTCCGGCTCATGCTTGCGGCTTCGCACGCGAATCGATCGATGCGCAGGCGAGGTCGCGGGATCACCGTGAAAGGCTGAAGCGAAGCGGGGATGGTGGATTTTCTCGGCATGTTCCGGCGGCGCTCTGCGAAACGCAGTACCGGATTTGCGCGCTCGCATGACGACATCACGGCGCTCGATGACCAGTTCGGCGAGATGCTGACGTCTCCAGTGCGTGACGCGCCGCCGATGGCGCGCGCCGCGTCGGCTCCCGGCGTCGAGCTGCCGCGATCCCAACCGGCAGCAGCGCCGGCGCGTGCGAGGCCGGCCAGGAACAGCGCTCCCGCCGCGCCGCAGCTGATCAAGCGGCCGGGTTATCTGGCTGTGCATAGCGTGGAAAAGAGCTTCGGCAGCCGCCAGGTCGTGCGCGGCGTCAGCATCTATGTGCGCCGTGGCGAGGCGGTCGGCCTGCTCGGGCCCAACGGCGCCGGCAAGACCACCGTGTTCTACATGATCACCGGGCTGATCAAGGCCGATCGCGGCGCGATCGAGCTCGATGGCCACGACGTCACCAAGCTGCCGATGTATCAGCGCGCGCGCCTTGGCATCGGCTATCTGCCGCAGGAAGCCTCGATCTTCCGCGGCCTGTCGGTCGAGCAGAACATCCGCGCGGTGCTCGAGGTCGTCGAGCCCTCGAAGAAGAAGCGTGAGCACGAGCTGGATTCGCTGCTCGACGAGTTCAACATCACGCGGCTGCGCAAGAGCCCGTCGATTGCGTTGTCCGGCGGCGAGCGCCGCCGCGTCGAGATTGCGCGCGCGCTGGCGACGCGCCCCAATTACATGCTGCTCGACGAGCCGTTCGCTGGCATCGACCCGATCGCGGTCGGCGACATCCAGGACCTCGTCCGCCATCTCACCAACCGCGGCATCGGCGTGCTCATCACCGACCACAATGTCCGCGAGACGCTCGGGCTGACCGACCGCGCCTATATCGTCTATGCCGGTGAAATCTTGACTGAGGGAAGCCCGGAGGAGATCGTTAATGATCCCGATGTACGTCGGCTTTACCTTGGCGAGGAATTCCGCCTGTAGCGCATGATCCGCCAAATGTGAAGCGGTTTGGCGATAAGATCATGCGCTAATTAAAGAATTTGACGCGCGATCGGACGCAAAACCGGAGCGTCCACTTTTGCTGATCGCGGTTATCGCTATTTTCCAATCCGTCAAGCCGTGTACAAGGGCTTCGGACTAATATAAGCAAGAATCGAGCCAACTTTTAGGATCGTTCTTGCCTCCATGGCGCTGACCCAAAGACTAGAGTTCCGCCAGTCGCAGTCGCTGGTGATGACGCCGCAGCTGATGCAGGCGATCAAGCTGCTGCAACTGTCGAACCTTGATCTGTCGGCCTTTGTCGAGGAAGAGCTGGAGCGCAATCCGCTGCTGGAGCGGGCGGCCGACGGACCGGAGCCGCCGGTGGCGGGCGAGCCCGCCATGGAGCGGCCGGACTACGGCGATTCCGACGGTTCCAGCAGCTATGGGGACGATGGCGACGCCTCCGACATGGCCGCAGGCCCAGGCGGCGAGGCCGGCTTCGATCCCGGCCAGGAGGAATGGCTGAACCGCGACCTCGGCAGCCGCGCCGAAATCGAGCAGACGCTCGATACCCGCCTCGACAACGTGTTTTCCGAGGAGCCGGCGGAGGCGGCGGCGCGCGCCGCGCAGGATGCACCGCCATCGGTCTACACCGAATGGGGCGGCGGCGCCTCCAGCGACGACGAGTACAATCTCGAAGCTTTCGTGGCCGCCGAGCTGACGCTTGCCGACCACCTCGCCGAACAACTCGCGGTCGCGTTCTCGGCGCCGGCGCAGCGCATGATCGGGCAGTATCTGATCGACCTGGTCGACGACGCCGGCTACCTGCCGGCCGATCTCGGCCAGGCCGCCGAGCGGCTCGGTGCGTCGCAGCAAGCGGTCGACGAGGTCGTCGCCGTGCTGCAGAAGTTCGATCCGCCCGGCGTATGCGCGCGAAACCTGAGCGAATGCCTCGCGATCCAGCTGCGCGAGCTCGATCGCTACGATCCCGCGATGCAGGCACTGGTCGAGCATCTCGACCTGCTCGCCAAGCGCGACATCGCGGCCTTGCGAAAGCTCTGCGGCGTCGACGACGAAGACATCACCGACATGATCGCCGAGATCCGCCGGCTCGACCCGAAGCCCGGACTGAAGTTCGGCACCGCGCGAACGCAAACCATGGTGCCCGACGTCTATGTGCGTCCGGGTCCCGACGGCGGCTGGCATGTCGAGCTCAACAGCGACACTCTGCCGCGCGTGCTGGTCAACCAGACCTATTACGCTGAACTGTCGAAGACGATCCGCAAGGACGGTGACAAGTCGTATTTCACCGATTGCTTGCAGAACGCGACCTGGCTGGTCCGCGCGCTCGATCAGCGCGCCCGCACCATCCTGAAGGTCGCGACCGAAATCGTCCGCCAGCAGGATGGTTTCTTCACTTATGGCGTCGCGCATTTGCGGCCGCTCAATCTGAAGGCGGTCGCGGACGCGATCCAGATGCATGAATCAACGGTGTCGCGCGTCACCGCCAACAAATACATGGCGACCAATCGCGGCAGTTTTGAATTGAAGTATTTTTTCACCGCCTCGATCGCGTCGGCCGACGGCGGCGAGGCGCATTCGGCCGAAGCGGTGCGTCATCACATCAAGCAATTGATCGACGGCGAGGCCCCGTCGGCGATCCTGTCCGACGACACGATCGTGGAACGTTTGCGCGCCTCGGGCATTGATATCGCCCGCCGTACCGTCGCGAAGTATCGCGAGGCGATGCGGATACCATCCTCGGTGCAGCGCCGCCGTGACAAACAGAGCATGCTCGGTAATGCCCTTTCGGCTCCTTCCTCCTCGTCCGACCGGTCGCGCGATACAGCCTCCGTTTAGGTTACTTCTTGAGCGTGACCCCGTTCGGGTACGGACCGGGCCATGCGCTCGTTGCGTTCGCGCCAAATCGGGATAGTCTCAATCTTTCCAGGTCGAGCGTCGTCCAGAAGGGGAGGTAACCGGAAGCCCAGCAAGCATCATGCTCCTGCAAGAGTGATCGAGGCATCCAGCAATTGAGGCATCAAATGACCCTTCGAATCTCGGGAAAGAGCATCAGCATCGGCGAGGCGCTTCGCGCGCGCGTCAGCGAGCGCACCGACGAGGTCCTGCGAAAGTATTTTGATGGCAACTATTCGGGTCACATCACGCTGAGCAAGGATGGCTTCGGCTTCCGAACCGATTGCGCGCTGCATCTGGATTCCGGCATCACGCTGGAAGCCGAATCCAACGCCACCGACGCCTATGCCAGCGCGGACGCCGCGCTCTTGATGATCGAGAAGCGCCTGCGCCGCTACAAGAGCCGGCTCAAGGATCGCTCCGCCCGCAAGACCTATGCCGCGACGGCCGCGCTCGCCGAATTGAACGGCGTCGGGCTCGACGCGCCGAGCTACGTCATCGAGGCGCCCGAGAACGAGGACGAGGTCACCGAATACAGCCCGGTGATCATTGCCGAGGCAACCACCGCGCTGAAGCGGCTGTCGGTCAGCGAAGCCGTGATGGAGCTCGATCTGACCGGCGCCTCCTGCCTGGTGTTCCAGCATGGCGGCAGCGGCCGGTTGAACATCATTTACCGCCGTACGGACGGTAATGTCGGCTGGGTCGATCCGCCGGCGGTGAGCCCTTGAGGATAGTTGGCAGATGGCATTGACGTCCGAAGCCGGCCCTGCTTATGGTCCGCCGCCTCCAGGAACAAGGGGGGCGGAACAGGGTTCGCAGGTGTTGGCACCGCCGATACGTTGGAGTAGAAGCCCTGCCAACCGGACCCGGGCTAAGCCCGCATCCCACCTCATCTTCTTGACGCCGCCGCTGTAAAGCCTATTTCGCAACCTGACGGTCATTCACCTCGGAACGTCCCAATGCCGATTACCGATTTGGTCGCACCCGAGGCGATTCTCCCGGCTTTGAAAGTCATCAGCAAGAAGCAGGCGCTGCAGGAACTCGCCGCGCGTGCCTCCGCGCTGACCGGGCAGAATGAGCGCGCCATCTTCGAGGTGCTGCTGCAGCGCGAGAAGCTCGGCACCACGGCGGTCGGCTATGGCGTCGCCATTCCGCACGGCAAGCTGCCCAAGCTGGAGAAGCTGTTCGGCTTCTTCGCCCGCCTTGAGCGCCCGATCGATTTCGAGGCGATGGACGGCCAGCCGGTCGACCTGATCTTCCTGCTGCTCGCACCGGAAGGCGCCGGCGCCGACCATCTCAAGGCGCTGGCGCGGATCGCCCGCCTGCTGCGCGACCAGGACGTCGCCAAGAAGCTGCGCGCCTCACGCGACGCCCAGGCGATCTACTCGGTGCTCGCACTGCCGCCGGCGAGCGCGGCGTAAGTCCGCCTGCCGTACGATTTTGCGGGCGCTTGGCGGCCCGTGGTATAGTTCGTTCATGACGCGAACCGAAGCCCTCAGGAAGCTCCGTGACCAGGCCGATGCCATCAAGGCACTCGGGGCGACTTCGCTGTATCTATTTGGTTCGACTGCGCGCGACGAGGCTCGTGCAGGGAGTGATATTGATCTTTTCGTGGACTACGATCCTCGCAGCCGGTTCAATGCTCTCGACCTGGTCGCGACCAAGCGACTGCTCGAAGAGAGTCTCGGCGTCGAAGTCGATCTCACCACACGCAAAGGACTTCATCCACTGATTCGAGAGCGGATCGAGGCGGAGGCAACGCGGGTTTTCTGAATGATCGTGCGCTCCCCCTTGCTTCGTATCCACGACATGCTCGAAAGCATCCGTGGCATCGAAAAGGCGTTGGCAGGAAAATCCATCCGCGACTACGAGCGCTCGTGGCTGCTGCGCTCCGCAATTGAACGCGGAATCGAAGTCATTTCGGAAGCGAGCCGCCACCTCGGCAGCGAGTTAAAGGCTCAGCACGAGAATGTCCGCTGGAAAGACATCGCAGGCATAGGCAACATCTTGCGGCATGATTACCAGCGCGTTGACGCCACGATCATCTGGAAAGCGGTCAAGGATGATCTACCACCGCTGAAGGCCGCGCTGTTGGCGCTCAAGGCTTCATTGGAGTAGTCCGTAGCCCGGATGGAGCGAAGCGCAATCCGGAGCTACTCTAACTGCGGATAGTTCAGTCCCGGATTACGCTGCGCTCCATCCGGGCTACGGAGCGTTCGCAAACCTCTCAGCAGATCGTCGGCAGCAGACGGCGAACCTCGTCGAGCAGATCGGGGATTGCCTTCTCGTCATTGGCGAGATGCCGGAGCAGCGCGCTCTGGAACAGGCCGTCGAACAGCGCGTACAGCGCCGCCGGTGACGATGCCGGCCGCTTGTTGCCGAGCTCGGCGTAGCGCGTGGCGATGCGCCAGATCATCGCTTCCAGGCTCTTGTCGATCTCGAGCACGTCCTTGCGGAACGCCGGCTCGAACATCGCCTGCGAGCGCAGATCGTACCAGAGCCGATGCATGCGCGCTTCGTTTTCGAGCGTGGCCGCGAGCTTGGCGAGAAAACCTTCGGTCAATTCGTCGCGGCTGCGTGCTGTCGTCACCACCTCGTCATAGCGCGTCACGCATTTCGCCTTGTAGTGGCGGACGCAGCAGCAGATCAAATCGAGCTTGTCGCTGAAGTAGTAGTGAAACACGCCGTGCGTGAATGCGGAGTTTTGCGCGATCTCGCGCAGGCTGGTGCGCGCGAAGCCGAGCTCGCCAAGCGTCTCCAGCGCGGCCTCCGCGAGCTCGACGCGCCGCGCGTTGAACTTCTCGTCGCGCAGCGCCTCGGCCGCTACAGCCACCCGTTGGGCCGCTCCTGTCGCTTGCCGCGCCATTCCGTGCCTTCCCTCTGCTTCTTCCCTCGAGCAACTATACCGCGGCGACCGCGGCGCGCTCCATCTCTTCACAACCATCCTCTTTGACACTTGTCAAATTCAGACTTGACAAGTGTCAAGTTCCTGGACGAGGGTTGGCGAAATAATTTGGACAACCGTCAAGACGGCTGACCAATCGACGAACCAGGAGGAAATGCACCGCCGGGGCGCGCCAACGCTGCGCCCTGCCGACGCCGGCCGCGATCACCATTGCGCTCCAAATGCGCAGGCCCCGGCCCGCGCTGCCTCTGTCAGCACCACCATCAATCGGCAAGCAAAGGGAGGACTACGTCATGAGTGGGAAGAGCCTTGAAGGCAGGAAAGCCCTGGTCACCGGCGGCGCCCGGGGGATTGGCGCGGCGATCGCGCAGGCATTGGCGCGGTCCGGCGCCGCGGTCATGATCGGTGACATTCTGGATGACGCCGGCAAGGCCAGCGCCGCCGAGATCGCCAAGGCCGGGGTCAAGACCGGCTTCGTCAAGCTCGACGTCACTGACGATGCGCAATGGGAGCGGGCCGCCGCAGCGACGGTCGAAACTCTCGGCGGCTTCGACATCCTGATCAACAATGCCGGCATCGAGATCACGTCGCTGGTCGCCGACATCAAGGCCGAGGACGCGCGCCGCATGTGCGACGTCAACATCGTCGGCACCGTGCTCGGCATGAAGCACGCCTTCCGCGCGATGCGGCCGGGCGGCGCCGCGGGCAAGGGCGGCGCGGTCGTCAATATCGCTTCGGTCGCGGCGACGATCGCCTTCCCGAGCATCGCGGTCTATTCCGGCACCAAATCCGCGGTCGACCGCATGACGCGGGTCGGCGCGATGGAAGCCGGCAAGCTCGGCTATGGCGTGCGCGTCAACTGCATCTATCCAGGCCTGATCCCGACTGACATGGGCCTGCAGCTCGCCAACGACATCGTGAAGATCGGTCTCGCGCCCGACGTCAACGCCGCTGTCGGTTCGGTAGTGGAGCAGACGCCGCTCGGCAAGCTCGCGGAGGTCTCCGACATCGCCGACGCCGCCGTGTTCCTGTGCTCGAACGATGCGCGATTCATCACCGGCATCGGCCTGCCGGTCGATGGCGGCATGGGCATGTAGCAACAAAGCCGACAACAAGCATTTCGGAGGATCGCAATGAGCGACAAGAAGCCCGTCATCGTCTATGGCGCTTCCGGCTATACCGGCCGGCTGGTCTGCGAATATCTGCGCGAGTACAACATCCCCTTCATCGCCGCTGGCCGCAGCGCCGAGAAGCTCAACGCCGCGATGAAGTCGAACGTGGCCGGCATCGAGACCGCCGACTACGAGGTCGTGTCGGTGCCGCACACCGTGGCCGCGCTGACCGAATTGTTCAAGGGCGCCTCGGTGGTGCTCAACACCGTGGGCCCCTTCGCCAAGTTCGGCGGCGAGGTGGTGCAGGCCTGCCTGGCTGCCAGGTGCCACTATACGGATACGACCGGCGAGCAGGACTGGCTGATCACGCTCGAGCACGAGTTTGGCACGAAATTCGCCAATGCCGGCCTGTTGCTGGCGCCGGGCACCGCGCAGATGTACACCACCGGCGAGATCGCCGCGCAGCTGTGCCTGGAAACGCCCGGCCTCGACACACTCGATATCGCCGTGTTCTGGGGCGGCAGCCCGACCATCGCCTCGACGCAGACCATCCTGGTCAACGCCGCGATGGCCAAGGCCTACTACCTGGAGCAGAACAAGTACGTCGAGCATCAGCCCGATGCCGGCCTCTACAACCTCGCCATCCCCGGCCAACACGAGCTGGCGCTGGCGCTGCCGTGGGGCGGCACGTCGCACCCGGTGTGGTTCAAGCAGGATCCGCGCGTCGCCAACGTGAAGGTGCTGGGCGGCGTGTTCAATCGCGCGCTGATGCTGGGCGTGCCGCAGATCGTCGCCGCCGCGCTGGAGGCGACCAAGGACATGAAGCCCGAC
Organism: Bradyrhizobium sp. USDA 4504; assembly: GCF_054063995.1. Classification (NCBI taxonomy): domain Bacteria; kingdom Pseudomonadati; phylum Pseudomonadota; class Alphaproteobacteria; order Hyphomicrobiales; family Nitrobacteraceae; genus Bradyrhizobium; species Bradyrhizobium sp. USDA 4504. The sequence goes on from NZ_JBSSGV010000001.1 coordinate 7,326,707, forward strand.
GAGCGCTACGCCGCGCTGGCACAGACCGCTGCCGGCGTGATGAACACCATGCCGCCGCGCGAGAACCCGCGTGTCAACAAGTCGCTGGATTCGGTGTATGCCTCCGGCCCGCTGGGGCGCGCGCACTGCGTCATCTACGGCAACAGCAACTACAAGCAGACCGGCATGTTGCAGGCCTATGCTGCCGCGCACCTGCTGCAGCAGCCGCCCAAGCGCGTAGGCTTCGCCTCCGGCTGTCAGGCGTTCGGTCATCGCGAGCTGCTCGGGCAATTGCGCAGCTTCGGCTTGGTCGGCAAGCCGGTCCTGACCGTGCATGATTGAGCTTGAGCCCCGCCCGGATCGGGGCTCAACACTCCGTTCCCTGAAGCGTTTTCGTTTTGCTCGAAAACGCACCTTCCGCGGGTGACGCAGTAGCGCGTCACCCGCCCCTTGCGCGAGACCTGCCATGCGCTTCATCGATTATCTCGATAAGGGTGCCTCGCTCGGCGCTGACGCGCCATGCCTCACGATGGACGGACGCGACCTCAGCTATGGCGAGGTGCAGCGGCTGAGCTACCGGATCGCGCGCGGGCTCGACCGGTCGGGCATCGCTCCCGGCGAGAAGGTCGCGATCCTGTCCGGCAACGATCCGCTCGCTTTCGCCTGCGTGTTCGGCATCTCGCGCGCGGCTGCCGTGTGGTGCCCGATCAATCCGCGCAACGAGGCGACCGAGAACAAGTTCATCCTCGATCAGTTCGATTGCAGCCTGCTGCTGTTTCATTCCAGCTTTGCGCCGATGGTCGACGCGGTCCGGCAGGACCTACCCAAGCTGCGCGCGCTGGTCTGTCTCGACGCCGAGCTGCCATTCGCGCCGTCATTCGACCGCTGGCTCGGCGGGCTCGCCGACGATGTCTATCAGCGCGCCACGATCGACGATCTCGCGATGATCCCGGGCACCGGCGGCACCACCGGCAAGCCGAAGGGCGTGATGCTGTCGGGACGCAACATCGAGGCGATGACCGCGCTGACTCTGATGGGCTATCCGTTCAAGGGCCGCCCGATTTATCTCGCGCTGGCGCCGCTGACGCATGCCGCCGGCGTGCTCTGTTTCCCGATCATGACGTTGGGCGGCCGCGTCGTGATCATGCACCACCCTGACATCGGCGAGTTCCTGGCGCTGATCGAGCGCTACCGCGTCACCCACACCTTCCTGCCGCCGACCGTGATCTACATGCTGCTCGATCATCCCGGGCTCGACGCGGCCGATCGCAGGTCGCTGCAATGCTTCTGGTACGGCGCGGCACCGATCTCGGCGACGCGGCTAGCGGAAGCCTTGAAGCGGATCGGGCCGATGGCGCAGCTGTTCGGCCAGACCGAGGCGCCGATGATGATCTCGATGATGCCGCCCGCCGATCACTACAATCCGGACGGCACCATCGCGATGGAGCGACTCTCGTCGGCCGGGCGGATCGGCCCGCTGGTGCAGGCCGGCATCATGGATGGCGACGGCAAGCTGTTGCCGGCGGGATCGCGCGGCGAGATTGTGGTACGCGGCTCGCTGGTGATGGAAGGCTACTACAGGAACCCCGAGGCCACGCGCGAGGCTTCGGCGCATGGCTGGCACCACACCGGCGACATCGGCTACATCGACGGCGACGGCTATCTCTATATCGTCGATCGCGCCAAGGACATGATCATCACCGGCGGCTTCAACGTATATTCGATCGAGGTCGAGAACGCGTTGCGCGCCCACGAGGCGGTGCAGGATTGCGCCGTCATCGGATTGCCCGACGACAAATGGGGCGAGCGGATCGTCGCCGTGGTGCAGCCGCGCGTCGGCCACACTGTCGATGGGACCGCGCTCGCCGCCTTCGTCAAGCAGCAGATCGGCAGCATCAAGACGCCGAAGCAGATCGAGGTCTGGGACGATCTTCCGCGTTCCAAGGTCGGCAAGGTGCTGAAGCCGGACATCCGCGCGCGGCTGGTGCAACGCTAGCCCGTGCGATCCGGTGTCTACCTCTTGCCGTACTCGGTGAACACGTAGTCGCGACTCTGTACCACCGTGTGGCACGCATGGCCGCACTTCGCGTCGTTTTCCTGGGGCGGATTGTCCGCCGTGGTGGCGGGCCTGAACACATCCGAGGTGGGATCATACTCGAACGCGCCGTATCCCCATCCGCCGCTGTCGGCGAACCTCTTGCTGTCCTTGACCATGAAGTCGACGTCGTGCTGCGCGCCCGGCACCGTCGGCTGACCGGGATACGCCTCCTGCTTCTTCGGGATCCAGTGGATCTTCGCCATCTTGGCGCCGTCCGGGAACGGCTTGCCATTGCCGGGTATGCCTTCCCGGAAGGCGCCGATCATCGCCGGATTGCCCAGGATCGCGGCGATGACGCCTTCGTTCTCGCTGATCGCGATCACGGGCCAGTCCTCGTATCCCCTGAACTCGGAGAACGCGAGACCGTTGGGCACCTGCAGGCTGTACTTGTCCTGCGCGGAAATCGCGACACCTGTCGCGAGGACGGAAATCGACACCGAAGCAACGAGATTGATCAGCGAGCTCTTCTGCATGGTCGCATCTCCTTCAATCGATTTGGCGGCGAATGATTCGTGCTGGAAATTCCTTGTCGCAGTGCTTCTCGCGGGAACTTATTACAGCACGGAAATGCACGGAGCGAAATGGAGCCGCGGCCATGGTCCGCTGCCCAAGGCTGCGCAATGAATTGCTCAAGTTGAGCGAGCTTTCGCTTGGCGATCGAAGACACGAGCACCTATTGACAACCAGCCGATGACGCCGGAAGACGGACGCGCGCAACGAACCAGGGATGACTGATGTCCCGCGATTTTCGCCTTGATCGCGTTCCCGTCGACGTTCTCGCTTACGAGCTCGCCGAAGAGAGGGCGAGTGCGCTCGGCCGCATGGGCCGCGCGCTGGAACAGGCACTCGCCAGGCTGCGCGAGTTCGATGCCGCCCATCCGCGCGCTGAAACATCGACGTCAACACAACAGGCACGGCGCCTCCTGGTGCGGGAGGCCGGCCATGCGCTCTGGATGTTCGTGGTGCAGCGGGAAGCCTGCGGGCTGCGCAACAACCGCATGCTGATGCGCGACTACAACGTGCCCGGCGAGGTGCAGCTCAGCATGGGCCCGATGCTCGCCACGTCGACCTCATCGCCATAAAAAATGCGCAGGCCCCCTCGGTGACGAAGCAGGCCCGCGCATTGAATTCGCGGATGCTGAATTCAGCCGTAGATTTGCGTCAGTGGACGCTGACGGCCTGCAGCTCGTTGCTCCACGCATTTGCGACCGCGGCTTCGCGGCTGTCGGTCAGCATGATCGGCGTGCCGTCGGCGGCGTGCAGTGCGAACAGCTTGAGGCCCGGCGCGATCTTCGGCGCTTGCGGAAAGAGATCCGGCACGTCCTCGGAGCGGACCTGCTTCACGTAGGCGATATGACCTTCGCCCAGATGGGCCAGCGCTTCCGGCGTGACGCTCTCGGATTCGATGGTGGTGGTACTCAGTTCACTCATGGTCTCGACTCCTCAGTCAGATAAGCGGTCGAGTCCGCTCGTTGTTTCTATTATTCGTGCTCATTGATAGCGATTGTCTTAATGACCCGTTCAGGTTCCGGCCTGGCCAGGTCGATCGACAACAACCCGTTCTTCAGATCCGCGCCCAGCACATGCATCCCCTCCGCCAGCACGAAGGTGCGCTGGAAGTGGCGCGCGGCGATGCCGCGATGGATGTATTGCCGGGCCTTGTCGTCCTGCTGGCGGCCGCGGATGACGAGCTGATTTTCCTCAATAGTTACATCGAGTTGGTCGCGGGTGAAGCCCGCCACCGCCAGCGTGATGCGCAGCCGCTCAGGCTGCCCGTTGGTACGGTCGCACCGCTCGATGTTGTACGGAGGATAGCCGTCGGCGCCCTTCACGACGCGGTCGAGCGCACGCTCGATCTCGTCGAATCCCAGAAGGAACGGACTGGACAACGATGGAACACGAGACATTACAAAGTCCTCTCGAAGCGACTTTGAGGGGCCCTTGCGGCGCCCCATGCAACCGGCGGGCCGTCTGGCCTCCGGTCAGTGAGGGATATGGGGGCGATCTGGATAGCGTTCAAGCAGCCCCGAAACCAGCCTAAACGCCCGCAACATGGGGGTAAATTCTTCCCGATCGGTTACTCCCCGACGCGCTTGCGGCCATCGGCGGTAAAGAGATGCAGCTTGTCGCGGGGGGCGACGGCCCGGATCCGCTCGCCGATGGCGGGACCCGAGACGCCGGGAACCCGGACGATCACCTCACCGGGCGGCAGCTCGCCCGGATTGGCGGCAACGCCCTGCTCCTCGCGCTGGCGGCTGCCGTAGACGAAGGTCTCGGCGCCGACATGCTCGATCGCCTCGACCGTAAGGCCAAGCGCGACGCCGCCGGATGCGGTCTCGCTCGAGATCACGAAATCCTCCGGCCGGATCCCGACAATGCCGGCGCCGTCGGCGCCCGTGATCTGGGACTTCAGCTCGTCCGCGCGCAGCGGCATCAGGTTCATCGGCGGGGCGCCGATGAAGGAGGCGACGAAGGTGGTCGCCGGCTTCTGGTAGATGTCCAGCGGATTACCGATCTGCTCGACCTGGCCGCCGTTCATGACGACGAGGATGTCGGCGAGCGTCATCGCCTCGAGCTGGTCGTGGGTGACGTAGATCGATGTGGTGTTGAGCCGGCGCTGCAGCTTGCGGATCTCGACCCGCATCGCGATGCGCAACTTGGCGTCGAGGTTCGACAGCGGCTCGTCGAACAGGAACACTTTTGGCTGGCGCACGATGGCGCGGCCCATCGCGACGCGCTGGCGCTGGCCGCCGGAAAGCTGGCGCGGCTTGCGCTCCAGCATCGGCGAGAGCTCGAGGACGCGCGCGGCTTCCTCGACGCGGGTCTTGATCTCGGCCTCGGCCATGCCGCGGTTGCGCAGGCCGTAGGCCATGTTGTTGTAGACGCTCATATGCGGATAGAGCGCGTAGTTCTGGAACACCATCGCGATGTCGCGATCAGCAGGCTCGACCTGGTTCACGACGCGGCCGCCGATGTCGATCTCGCCGCCGGTGATGGTCTCGAGCCCCGCGACCATGCGGAGCAGCGTGGACTTGCCGCAGCCGGATGGGCCGACCAGCACGCAGAACTGGCCGTCGCCGACGTCGACATCGACACCCTTGATGGCCTCGAAGCCGCCGGGATAGGTCTTGCGGACGCTGCGCAGCGTGACGTTAGCCATTACTTTTCCGTCTCCACCAATCCGCGCACGAACAGTTTCTGCATCACGACGACGACGAACACCGGCGGCAGCATCGCGAGCAACGCGGTCGCCATCACGATCGGCCATTCGGTCAGCGCGTCCGTCGTCGTGATCATCTTGCGGATGCCGACCTGGATGGTCTGCATGTCGTCGCGCGTGGTGATCAACAGCGGCCAGAGGTACTGATTCCAGCCGAGGATGAAGAGGATCACGAACAGCGCGGCCATGTTGGTGCGCGACAGCGGCAGCAGCGTATCCCAGAAGAAGCGGAACGGGCCTGCGCCGTCGATCCGCGAAGCCTCCAGCAATTCATCCGGCACGGTCATGAAGAACTGGCGGAACAGCAGCGTCGCGGTGGCCGACGCAATCAGCGGCAGCGACAGGCCGGCATAGCTGTCGAGCAGATGCAGATCGGCGACGATCTTGTAGGTCGGATAGATGCGTACCTCGACCGGCAGCATCAACGTGATGAAGATGATCCAGAAGATCGCCATCCGGAACGGAAACCGGAAATACACGATCGCGTAGGCCGAGATGATCGAGATCGCGATTTTGCCGACCGCGATCAAGAGCGCCATGACCAGCGAGTTCAGCATCATGTGGAGCACCGGCTCGCGGGTCGAGCCGCTCGTGCCGACAAACAGCGTCTGGTAGTAGGTCTGGAGGAAATGGCCGCCGGGCAGCAGCGACATCTGGCCGTTGGCGATCACGGCATTGTCCTGGGTCGAGGCGACCAGCGCGAGATAGACCGGGAAGGCGACGATCGCGATCCCGATCCACAGGATGGCGTGAGCCAGATAGCGCTGGAAGCCTTCCTCCTCGACCATCAGTAGGTCACCTTGCGTTCGACGAAGCGGAACTGGATCGCCGTCAGCATGACGACGATGACCATCAGGATGACCGACTGCGCCGCCGACGAGCCGAGATTGCCGCCGAGCAGGCCGTCCGTATAGACCTTGTAAACCAGCGTCTCGGTCGCCTTGCCGGGACCGCCGCGGGTCATGGTGTCGATGATGCCGAAAGTGTCGAAGAAGGCGTAGACGATGTTGATGACCAAGAGGAAGAAGATGGTCGGCGACAGCAGCGGGAAGATCACGGTCCAGAACCGCCGCATCGGCCGGGCGCCGTCGATCGCGGCGGCCTCGATCACGCTTTTCGGGATGCTCTGCAGCCCGGCGAGGAAGAACAGGAAATTGTAGGAGATCTGCTTCCAGGCCGCGGCGAGGATGATCAGGGCCGCCGCCTGGTCGCCGTCGAGCAGCGGATTCCAGTCGATGCCCATGGCGCGCAGATAGCGCGACAGCACGCCGAGCGAGGGGTGCAGCATGAACACCCAGAGTACGCCGACCACCGGCGGGGCCACCGCATAGGGCCAGATCAGCAGCGTGCGATACAGCGTCGAGCCGCGCAGCGGCCTGTCAGCCATCACCGCGAGCAGCAGCGCGAAGGACAGCGATGAGACCGCGATCGCGAACGAGAACACGAAGGTTCGGACGATCGCCTCGAAATAGGCCGGCTCCTTGAACAGCTCGAGATAGTTCTCGAACCAGACGAAGCTGGTGGAGAGACCGAAGGCGTCCTGCAGCAGGAAGGACTGGATCACCGCCTGCAGGGCCGGCCAGTAGAAAAAGATCAGGACGATCGCGAGTTGCGGGGCAACCAGCGCGTAAGGCAACAGCTTTGATTGGAAAATCGCTTGCTTTTGCATGGGCTCGGAAGAAGGGCAGGCCGCGGATGCGGCCCGCCGGTTGATCGCCCTAAAGCGCGATGAGATGAGGTTGGATCGTCATCGCGCCTTAGCTTGTCGTCTGGGCATGGTGGAAAACCGCTTCGCGCTTGTCCGGTTCATGCCCGAAGGCATCATGTCAGCGGACGGCGGTCTTTTCAAACTGCCGCAGCATCTGGTTGCCGCGCTCGACGGCGGCGTCCAGCGCCTGCTTGGCGGTCTTCTTGCCGGCCAGCGCCTGCTCGATCTCCTCCGACCACATGTCGCGCAGCTGCACCATGTTGCCGAGGCGCAGACCGCGGGAATTCGCGGTCGGCTCCTTGTTGGTGAGCTCGAGCAGCGGGGTCTCGAGATAGGGCTGGTCCTTGTAGAAGCCTTCTTCCTTGGCCTTGGCGTAGGCGGCCTTGGTGATCGGCAGATAACCCGAGGCCTTGTGGATCCAGACCTGGCGGTCGGTGTCCGAGAGGAAGGTCAGGAACTTGGCCACGCCCTTGTATTCCTCTGCCGACTTGCCGCCCATCACCCAGAGCGAGGCGCCGCCGATGATCGAGTTCTGCGGCGCGCCCTTGGCGTCGGGATAATACGGCATCGGCGCCGCGGTGAAGTTGAACTTGGCCTGCGCCTTGACGTTGCCGAAGAACGCCGACGAGGTCAGGTAGATCGGGCATTCGCCCGAGGTGAAGCGGCCTTCGCCGGTGTTGGTGCGGCCGGCATAGTCGTAGGTCTTGTCCTTCTGCAGCTCGACGAGGCTCTCGAGATGCTTGACCTGCAGCGGGCCGTTGAATTCGAGCACGGTGTCGAAGCCGTCGAGGCCGTTGGCCTTGCTGGCGAGCGGCACATTGTGCCAGGCCGAGAGCTGTTCGAGATTGACCCAGGTGACCCACGAGCCGGAGAAGCCGCAGGTGTTATAGCCGGCTGCCTTCAGCTTCTTGGCGTCGTCGAACACTTGCGGCCAGGTCTTGGGAATCTCCGCGATGTTGGCCTTCTTCAGCGCATCGAGATTGATCCACATCACCGTCGACGACGAGTTGAAGGGGAACGACAGCATCTCGCCCTTGGAGGTCGAGTAGTAGCCGGTGATCGCGGGCAGATAGACGCCCGGATCGAACTTCTCGCCGGCGTCGGCCATCAGCTTGTAGACCGGTTTGACGGCGCCGGTGGCGGCCATCATCGTCGCGGTGCCGACCTCGAACACCTGCATGATATGCGGCGCGTTGCCGGCGCGGAACGCGGCGATGCCGGCGTTCATGGTGTCGGCGTAGCCGCCCTTGTAGGTCGGGATCACCTTGTAGTCGGATTGCGAGGCGTTGAAGTCGTTGGCCAGCTTGACGATGACGTCGTTGTTGGCGCCGGTCATCGCGTGCCACCACTGGATCTCGGTCACCGCGAACGCGGGCGACGCGAATGCAAGCGCGGCAGCGGCTGCCGCGGCAGCGCCTAGTCGTCGAAAGAACATCAAAACCCCTCCCAATTGGAACATCATCTTTCGTTGCGCGCGTTATCAGCGCCGGATGACGTTCAAATGACCGTATAAACGAAAGTCATGGTAGGGGGGAAGCCGAAGCGAAGGGAAGCGGTAAAAAAGGCGAAGACCGCAGCCGGCTCCGTGCGGTGCAGCGCCAAACGCGACGTTGCACCGCAGTGTTGATGCGTCGGCCGGTTCGATACGGGCCGACGCTCCAGCTTTGTCCTGACGCGAACCGGTGCGCATCCCGCATCGCGTGCGGGACAGGCTCGAAAACGCCTTTAGCGCTTGCGCTGGGGACCGCAGACCACGCCCTTCTCAACCAGGCCGTTGATCTCGTCCTTCGAGTAGCCGAACTCGCCGAGCACTTCCGCGGCGTGCTGGCTGAACTTCGGCGGCGTCCGGCGCAGGTTCGGCTTGGTGCGTTCGAGGCGGATCGGCGAGGCGACGCCCTTGTACCAATCCTTCTCGATGACGTCGCCGCGATGAATGGTGTGCGGGTTGGTCAGCGCCTGGTCGATCTTCTGCACCGGGCCAGCCGGCAGGCCGGCGGCGAGCAGCCGGTTGCACAGCGGCTCGGCCTCGTGCTGGCTGAACACCGCGGCCAGCTCGACGCGGAGCGCATCGCGGTTGGCGATGCGGTCCTTGTTGCGGGCAAAGCGCGGGTCGGTGCCGAGCTCGGGCTTGCCGATCTCCTTGGCGAGCTTGCGGAAGGTTCCGTCATTGCCGACGCCGATGAAGATGTTGTCGGTCTTGGTCGGGAAGATCGCGTACGGCACGAGGTTGGGATGCTCGTTGCCGGTGAGCGACGGCGGCTTGCCGTGCATGAAGTAGTTCGCGGTGTGCGGATGCATGATCGCGAGCCCGGTCTCGTACAGCGTCGTCTCGATGAACTGGCCGAGCCCCGAGCGCTGCCGCTCCGACAGCGCCATCAGGATGCCGATCGTGGCGTAGAGCCCGGTGGTGATGTCGACCAGCGGCACGCCGATCCGCATCGGGCCGCTCTCCGGCGAGCCGGTCGCCGCGATCATGCCGGTCATCGCCTGGATGATCGCGTCATAGCCGGGATTGCCGCCGCGCGGGCCGTCGGCGCCGAAGCCGGAGATCCGGCAATGCACGAGGCGCGGAAATTTCGCGCGCAGCACGTCGTTGCCGATGCCCCATTTGTCGAGCGTGCCGGGCTTGAAATTCTCGATCAGCACGTCGGCGGTCTCGAGCATCTTCATCAGCACCGCGCGTCCGCCCTCGGAAGCGAGGTCGAGGCCGATCGAGCGCTTGTTGCGGTTGATGCCGACGAAATAGGCCGCGTCTTCTTCGTGGAAGGGAGGACCCCAGTCTCGCACCTCGTCGCCGGCGGGCGGCTCGACCTTGATCACGTCGGCGCCGTGGTCGGCGAGAATCTGGGTGCAATACGGACCGCCGAGCACGCGCGTCAGATCGATCACGCGCAGGCCGGTCATCGCGCCCGTAGCCGCTGGGGTATTCATGGAAGCAACCTTCGCTCAGTTGGGATCAGATAACGAGGGTCCCAGAGCTAACGGTCTTCAGCCGGGGCAGCAATGCTTCCGTCGGCGCAGGCCCATGCAGCAGGCGGCGCATGCGTTCGCCAAGCGAACCAGCCGCTGAAAGAGCAATGGTCCGCCACGTGTTGCGGCGGACCATTGCGTGATGTGGAATTAGACGACGCTCAGCTTGACGTCGACATTGCCACGGGTCGCGTTGGAATAGGGGCACACATGGTGGGCCTTCTCGACCAGCGCTTCGGCATCGTTGCGCGCAAGGCCGGGCAGCGACACCGCGAGCTCGACGGCGAGGCCGAAGCCGCCTTCCGAGCGCGGGCCGATGCCGACCGTCGAGGTCACCGAGGCGTCGGCGGGAACCTTGGGGCCGCCCTGCGAGGCCACGAACTTCATCGCGCCGATGAAGCAGGCGGCATAGCCGGCCGCGAACAGCTGCTCCGGATTGTTGCCGGCGCCGCCGCCGCCACCGAGCTCCTTCGGGGTCGTGAGCTTGACGTCGAGTGCGCCGTCGAGCGTCGCCGCATGGCCGTCGCGGCCGCCGGTTGCCTTGGCGCTGGTCTTGTAGAGCACGTTCACAGACATCGGTGGGTTGGGCTTGAATTCGATGACGTATGTATTGCACGCAAATAGATTGCGCACAATATAAAATATGCGGTCTCACATTTAATTGTTCGCAATTGAATCCGCGGTCCCGTGAGCCCAGAATGACCCGGAAACGAGATGGATTCGATGGGAATCATGGCCAGGAAACCGACGGCCGCGGATCAGGCGCTGCGGCTCGACAATCAGATCTGCTTTGCGGTCTATTCGACCGCGCATGCCTTCAACCGCGTCTACAAGCCGCTGCTCGACCGGCTCGGGCTGACCTATCCGCAGTATCTCGTGATGCTGGCGCTGTGGGAGCGCGACGACGTCGCGGTGAAGGACCTCGGCGAGCGCCTGTTCCTGGATTCCGGCACGCTGACGCCGCTCTTGAAGCGGCTGGAGGCGGCGGAGTTGATCAAACGGACCCGCAGCACCGCGGACGAGCGGGTGGTGCTGATCGCGCTGACGCCGCAGGGCCACGCGCTGCGCGAAAAGGCCAAGGCCGTGCCGCAGTCGATCCTCGCGGCCTCGGACTGCACCGTCGGCGAACTGATGGCGATGAAGGACGAGATCGTCGCGCTGCGCGACCGGCTGAATGCGGTGCTGGGGGAGTAGGGGCGGTCGGGGCGGTTAGAGGCGCTTCTTGGCGAAGGCGCGGCCGGATGCGGACTTCAGATATTTTCAAAAGCGACGGCCTGCTTCTCGTCGCTGAAAGCGACGTAGGTCTTGAGCCGCCACGGTCCAAATTTGGATGTATGGGGCACTTCCCCGGCATTGTGCTTAGCCAGTCTAGCCCGCAGATCGGTAATCCGGACATAGAAGTGCAGGCAATCAAGGCTCTCGAGAATGTAAACGTATTTCATCTGTTCCCCCCAACACACGGCTGATGGGGTGGATGCTAACGCATTCGGATTTCGGAGAGAGCCCGGCTCCGCCCTTTGGGCTACGCCGCGGCAGCCTTCGCTCACTTCGCTACGATGGACTATCCGGGCTTGCCGAGCCGAAGCTCGCGAAGGCTGGTGGAGCCAGGCGGGATCGAACCGCCGACCTCTTGCATGCCATGCAAGCGCTCTCCCAGCTGAGCTATGGCCCCTTATCCAGTTGGGATGATCCTGGGGGATCGATCCCGGTCCGCGCGGCCTGGACGACTCGCGCGGCAGCACCGTTGATCATAGATCGGCGCCGATCTCAAGTCTCTTCGTCGCCTCCGACGTCACCAATGATGTCGGTCACGTCCTCATCGCCCTCTTCCTCGTCGGCGATGAAGGTCGAATCGTCGTCGTCATCGTCGTCGATGGTCTCATCGACCTCGATATCGTCCTCGGATTCGGGAACCTGGGCCTTGACCTTCCCGGTGTTCTCCTCGGCATCGGCCTCCTCGAGCGAGACCATCTCCTCGGCCTCGGCGGGCTCCGGCATGTCGGCTGCGGTCGCAGGCGAACTGACGGTGGCGCCACGGCCCCGCGGCGGGGCGATCGGCGCGATCGGCACGACTTCGCCGGTATAGGGCGAGATCACCGGATTCTTGTTGAGGTCGTAGAACTTCTTGCCCGTGGTCGGGCAAATGCGCTTGGTTCCGAGCTCGGACTTGGCCACGTGGTAATCCCAGAATTTTCCTGAAAAACGGAGCTTCACTTGGCTAGTTGAGGAGCCGCTGTCAATAGCGGTCTGCGCGCATTTGACGGGCGCGTGACGCGGTGTTGCCTATGTGATACCTGCCGCGACGCGAGAGGACACAATCTTGGCCCATTCTGACACCCCGACCTCGCTGGAATCGCGCGCGTGCGGCCCCCTGGCCGGCACGGTCCGCGTTCCCGGCGACAAATCGATTTCCCACCGCGCCCTGATCCTGGGGGCGCTTTCGGTCGGCGAAACCCGCATTTCCGGCCTCCTGGAGGGCGAGGACGTCCTCAATACCGCCAAATCCATGCGCGCGCTCGGCGCCAAAGTGGAGCGGTCGGCGCCGTTTACCTGGTCGGTGTCCGGCGTCGGGGTCGGCGGCTTCGCCCAGCCTGCCGCGCCGCTCGATTTCGGCAACTCCGGCACCGGCTGCCGGCTGGTGATGGGCGCGGTGGCCGGTTGCCCGATCGCCGCCATTTTCGACGGCGACGCCTCGCTGCGCTCGCGGCCGATGCGCCGCATCCTCGACCCGCTGGAGCTGATGGGCGCCCGAACCAGCGACATAAGGGAGGGCGGCCGGCTGCCGCTCACCCTGCACGGCGCCCGCTATCCGGTGCCGATCGTCTACAAGACGCCGGTCGCCTCGGCCCAGATCAAGTCCGCGGTGTTGCTGGCGGGGCTCTCCGCGCCCGGCATCACGACGGTGATCGAGCAGGAGGCAAGCCGCGACCACACCGAGCTGATGCTGAAGCATTTCGGCGCCGAGATCTCCTCCGAGCAGGAAGGCAGCCACGGCAGGCGAATCTCGCTGCACGGCGAGCCCGAGCTGCACGGCGCCAACGTCGTGGTGCCCGCCGATCCGTCCTCCGCGTCATTCCCGATCGTGGCCGCACTGATCGTCGAAGGGTCCGATGTCGTGTTCTCAGACGTGATGACCAATCCGCTGCGCACCGGCCTGTTCACCACGCTGCGCGAGATGGGCGCCTCGATCGAGGAGAGCGATGTGCGCGGCGATGCCGGCGAGCCGATGGCGCAGCTGCGTGTGCGCGCCTCGAAGCTGAAGGGTGTCGAAGTGCCGCCGGAGCGCGCGCCGTCGATGATCGACGAGTATCTGGTGCTGGCGGTCGCGGCCGCCTTCGCCGAGGGCACCACGACCATGCGCGGCCTGCAGGAGCTGCGCGTCAAGGAATCCGACCGCCTTGAAGCCACCGCCGACATGCTGCGGGTCAACGGCGTCAAGGTCGAGGTCTCCGGCGACGATCTGATCGTCGAGGGCCGCGGCCATGTTCCAGGCGGCGGCCTCGTTGCCACGCATATGGATCACCGCATCGCGATGTCGGCGCTCGTGATGGGCTGCGCCTCCGATCGGCCGGTGAAAATCGACGATACCGCCTTCATCGCCACCAGTTTTCCGGATTTCATCCCGATGATGCGCGCGCTCGGAGCTGATTTCGCATGATCATCGCCATCGACGGACCCGCCGCCTCGGGCAAGGGCACGCTCGGCAAGCGGCTCGCCCACCACTACGGCTATCGTCATCTCGACACCGGCGTGATCTACCGTGCGGTGGCCTATGCGATGATTCAAGCTGGTGCCGAGCTCAGCAACGAGGTGCTGGCCGTGGCCGCGGCGCTCGAGCTCGACCCCGAAAAGTTCGGCAATCCGATCCTGAAGACCCAGAAGGTCGGCGATGCCGCCTCCGTGGTGTCGGCGATTCCGCAGGTTCGCGAGGTGCTGGTGAACTTCCAGCGCCAGTTCGCCGCCGATCCGCCCGGTGCGGTGCTGGATGGACGCGACATCGGCACTGTGATCTGCCCGGATGCCGACGTGAAGATCTTCGTGGTCGCCGACCCCCGCGTGCGGGCACGGCGGCGCACGCTGGAGGCGCGCGCCCGCGGCGAGGACGCCGACGAAGAGGCGGTGCTCGCCGACATCCTCAAGCGCGACGAGCGAGACAAGAACCGGGCGATTGCGCCTCTGCGGCCGGCTCCGGACGCCCACACGCTGGACAATTCAAATCTGGACATTGAGGCCGGCGTCCGCGCCGCCATCGCCATCGTCGAGGCGGCGCGCGCCAGGCGCTAGAATCGCGGGCCGCCGCGGCGCTCTCGGCCCGAAAACCCAGCAAAATTGGGCATTTCCTGCTTGCCGAAAGTCGCATGCAGGGCTATATCAGCGCCGTTCGGAGCAGCATCGACGATGTCGAGGCCGTGTCTGAGCGGGCCGGCGATGGGTTTGAGCTATTCCTCAAACGAAACCAACGCCGCATCTGGAGGAACGCCCGCTCCCAGGTCTTGCAGTCGATATTTTCGTTTCAGGCTCCGGATCAATCATACGTACCGAACGTGCAGTCTTGCTGCCGGCCCGCTGTTGCACCTCCTGCAATGAGCGGTCGTCAGGGTTTGCGGAACCCCGACACTTCACGCACGGTGCGCCCATCAACCCGAACGGCCGGCGAGATCCCGCATCTGGAGAACAAATGGTTTCGAATTCTGCGTCTTCCTATACTCCCACCCGCGATGACTTCGCGGCGATGCTTGATGAGTCCTTTGCCGGCGGCAATTTGCAGGAAAGCTCGGTCATCAAGGGCAAGGTGGTTGCAATTGAGAAGGACATGGCCGTCATCGACGTCGGCCTGAAGACCGAAGGTCGCGTTGCGCTGCGTGAGTTCGCCGGCCCCGGCCGTGAAAGCGATCTCAAGGTCGGTGACGAAGTCGAGGTGTTCCTCGACCGTATCGAGAATGCGCTCGGCGAAGCCGTGCTGTCGCGCGACAAGGCGCGCCGCGAGGAAAGCTGGGGCAAGCTCGAGAAGGCGTTCCAGAACAACGAAAAGGTCAACGGCGTCATCTTCAACCAGGTAAAGGGCGGCTTCACGGTCGACCTCGACGGTGCGGTGGCCTTCCTGCCGCGCTCGCAGGTCGACATTCGTCCGATCCGCGACGTTGCGCCGCTGATGAACAATTCGCAGCCGTTCCAGATCCTCAAGATGGACCGCCGCCGCGGCAACATCGTGGTGTCGCGCCGCACGGTTCTCGAAGAGACCCGCGCCGAGCAGCGCCAGGAGCTGGTGCAGAACCTCGAAGAGGGTCAGGTGATCGACGGCGTGGTCAAGAACATCACCGATTACGGTGCGTTCGTTGATCTCGGCGGCATCGACGGCCTGCTGCACGTGACCGATATCGCCTGGCGCCGCGTCAACCACCCGACCGAGGTGCTGACCATCGGCCAGACCGTCAAGGTCAAGATCATCAAGATCAACCACGAGACGCACCGCATCTCGCTCGGCATGAAGCAGCTCTTGGATGATCCGTGGCAGGGCATCGAAGGCAAGTACCCGCTGGGTGCCCGCTTCACCGGCCGCGTCACCAACATCACCGACTACGGCGCGTTCGTCGAGCTCGAGCCGGGCATCGAAGGCCTGATCCACGTCTCCGAGATGTCGTGGACCAAGAAGAACATGCACCCCGGCAAGATCGTTTCGACCTCGCAGGAAGTCGAAGTGCAGGTGCTGGAAGTGGATTCGGTCAAGCGCCGCATCTCGCTCGGTCTCAAGCAGACCATGCGCAATCCCTGGGAAGTCTTCGTCGAGAAGTTCCCGGTCGGTTCGGTGGTCGAGGGTGAGGTCAAGAACAAGACCGAGTTCGGTCTGTTCCTCGGTCTCGAGGGCGATGTCGACGGCATGGTCCACCTCTCCGACCTCGACTGGAAGCTTCCGGGCGAGCAGGTCATCGACAACTTCAAGAAGGGCGACATGGTCAAGGCCGTGGTGCTCGATGTCGATGTCGAGAAGGAGCGCATCTCGCTCGGCGTCAAGCAGCTCGAAGGCGACCCCTTCGCCGAGCCGGGCGACGTCAAGAAGGGCGCGGTCGTGACCTGCGAAGTGCTCGAAGTGAAGGAGAGCGGCATCGAGGTCCGGATTTCGGGCACCGAGTTCACCACCTTCATCAAGCGGTCCGAGCTGGCCCGCGACCGCAACGACCAGCGCGCCGAGCGCTTCGCCGTCGGCGAGAAGGTCGATGCCCGCGTCATCCAGTTCGACAAGAAGGCCCGCAAGGTGCAGGTCTCGATCAAGGCGCTGGAAGTCGCCGAAGAGAAGGAAGCCATCGCGCAGTACGGCTCCTCCGATTCGGGTGCGACGCTTGGCGATATCCTCGGCACCGCGCTGAAGAACCGCGGCACCGACAAGTAAGCGTTCGCGCGATTTGAGGCGAACAATCGGGGCCCCGGCGCAAGCCGGGGCCCTTTGCTTTGGGGCATCCGTAGCCCGGATGAAGCGAAGCGAAATCCGGGACTTTCTATCCGTGCTGCTGAAGCCTCCCGGATTACGCTTCGCTTCATCCGGGCTACGGATTTGTCTTCCCCTTCCCCCTGAAAGGGGGAAGGTCGGGATGGGGGTCAGCCGCAGGCGATGCTGTTTGCGGAGAGAGCAGATCCCCACCCGCTTTGCTCTGGCGAGCAAAGCGACCTCCCCTTTTCAAGGGGAGGTTAGGGCGCGGCTGGGATGAAGCGCACGTGCACCCGGGCTACGAGTGCCTCCGAATACCGGGCCTTGTTTTCTTCATATTGCGTCGCAATTGATGTATTTGGCTAAGCTGATAGTGACGCTGCGACTGCAAAACGCGCGGATTGCGCTGACCATTTCTGGAGAGATCGGATGTCGCTGGATTCGGACGTGATCGTCGATCGTCGCCGCATCAGGCGCAAACTGACCTTTTGGCGCGTCGCCGCCGCGGTCATTGCGATCGCGGCCATCGTCGGCGTGGGCGTGGTCGCCGCCGGCGGACGCGGCACCTTTTCGACATCGAACACGATCGCGCGGGTCAATATCGACGGACTGATCCGCAGCGACCAGGATCGCGTCGAGGCGCTGGAGCGGCTCGGCAAGTCGAGCTATGCGGCTGTTGTCGTGCACATCAATTCGCCCGGCGGCACCACCGCGGGCTCCGAGCAGCTTTACGACTCGCTGATGCAGCTGAAGGCGAAGAAGCCGCTTGTCGTCGTGGTCGAGGGATTGGCCGCCTCGGGCGGCTACATCACGGCGATCGCCTCCGATCATATCGTCGCCCAGCAGACCTCGCTGGTCGGCTCGATCGGCGTTCTGTTCCAGTATCCGAACGTTTCGGAGTTGCTCAAGACTGTCGGCGTGAAGATGGAGGAGATTAAATCTTCCCCGCTGAAGGCCGCGCCCAACGGCTTCGAACCCACCAGCCCGGAGGCCCGCGCCGCGATCGACGGTCTCGTCAAGGACTCCTATGCATGGTTCCGTGGATTGGTGAAGCAACGGCGCGGCATGGACGATGACCTGCTGGAGAAGGTCGCGGACGGTCGCGTCTTCACCGGCCGGCAGGCGGTCGATCTCAAGCTGGTCGATCAGCTGGGGGACGAGAAGACCGCGATCGCCTGGCTGGTTGCCGAGAAGAAGGTCAAAAGCGACCTGCCGGTGCGCAATTACAAGCTTAATCCGCGGTTCGGCGACCTGACCTTCCTGCGCACGGCGGCGTCCGTGACGCTCGATGCGTTCGGTCTTGGCGCGATCGCGCGGCGGATCGAGCAGGGCGGCGTGGCCGAGGCGGTCGACCGGTTCGGGCTTGACGGCATGCTGGCGCTGTGGAGCCCGGCTGGAACCAACTGATCGGCTGCCAAAGGCGTGCTCGTCAGGCTATTCCCGCTTTGCGGGAATCGCCGCATGCCCCAATTGGGCTATTTGTCACGTGATTTCACGACGCCCTAAATCGATTTAGCGTCTTGACAGTGCACGGCATTTTCACGGAAATGGGTTTCCGCAAGAGCCCGGATCCCACTTTCGATGATCAAATCCGAACTTGTTCAGCGTATCGCCGAGCACAACCCGCACCTCTATCAGCGGGATGTCGAGAACATTGTGAATGCGATTCTCGATGAAATCGTCGCAGCGCTGGCACGTGGCGACCGTGTCGAGTTGCGCGGTTTTGGCGCATTCTCGGTGAAGCACCGCCCGGCGCGCGCCGGCCGCAATCCACGCACCGGCGAGCATGTGCCGGTCGACCAGAAGAGCGTGCCGTTCTTCAAGACCGGCAAGGAAATGCGCGAGCGCCTCAACCGCGACGTGACCGAGGCGGGCGCCGCCAAGGTCGATGCGCCCAAGGCTGATGCTTAAGGCGCGACGTCAGGCGTTGCCGTGTTGCGGGCGATATGCCCGCATTTGCTCCATCGCTGCGAGAGATGGTCATGCGAAAGTTCTTCACGGCAGTGGTCGTCGTTCCGCTCGGTCTGATCTTCATCATTTTTGCAGTCGCTAACCGTCACTGGGTGACGGTGTCGTTTGATCCCTTCAATTCGGTGACCCCGACGGTTGCGGTCACGCTGCCGTTGTTCGTCGTCATCATCGCCTCCGCGATCCTGGGCGTGCTCGCGGGCGGCATCGGAACCTGGTTCAAGCAAGGGCGCTGGCGCCGCGCGGCCCGGCAGCACGAGGCTGACGCCCGCCATGTCCGCGCCGAGCTCGCCGACCTCAAGGCCGCCGCCTCCCGGGACGACGCGCAGCGCCGTTCGGCCCCGGCGCAACTCGGCTTTTACGGGGCCGCCGGGCGAGACAAGCAGGGCGCGACGTTGTAGAACCCGCCCCACCGGACCAGGGTTCACCCCGGTTCCGGTCGCCCGACAACCCGTTTTGAGACCTGTTTCGAGACCATGCCCCTGCTCGTCAAAATCTGCGGCCTGTCCACGCGCGAGACGCTCGACGTCGCGCTTGAAGGCGGTGCCGATATGGTGGGGTTCGTATTCTTTCCGCCGTCGCCGCGTCACATCAGCCTCGAGACCGCGCGCGAGCTTGGCAGCCGCGCCAAGGGCCGCGCCGTCAAGGTCGCCCTCACCGTCGATGCCGACGATGCGATCCTGGAAAACATCGTCGAGACGCTGCGGCCGGATATCCTGCAATTGCATGGCAAGGAGACCACGGCGCGGCTGCGCGACATCAAGGCGAAGTTCGGCCTGCCGCTGATGAAGGCGCTGCCGGTCGAGACGTCGGCCGACCTTGCGCCGCTGCCGGGTTATGCCGGTGTCGCCGATCGCATCCTGTTCGATGCCCGCGCGCCGAAGGATGCCACGCGGCCGGGTGGCCTCGGCGCGCCCTTCGATTGGCACGTGCTGGAAAATCTCGATCTTGCGCTGCCCTACATGGTCTCCGGCGGGCTCAACGCCGACAACGTCACTGAAGCCGTCCGCGTCACGCGCGCCGGCGGCGTCGATGTCTCGTCGGGCGTCGAGCGCATGCCCGGTGTCAAGGATCCCGAATTGATCCGCGCCTTCATCCGCGCCGCGCGCGCAATCCAGCCTTCTTCACCTCTCCCCGTTCACGGGGAGAGGTCGACCGCGCAACGCGCGGGCGGGTGAGGGGCGCTGCAACGATGATCGAGCAATTGGAGAAACCCCTCACCCCAGCCCTCTCCCCGCAAGAGCGGGGCGAGGGAACGGAAACAGCGCCGCAAGCCGGCAAGAAGAACTGATGGTTCGATGAATCCAAACCTGCCCAATTCCTTCCGCAGCGGTCCCGACGAGCGCGGGCATTTCGGCATTTTCGGCGGACGCTTCGTTGCGGAAACGCTGATGCCGCTGATCCTCGATCTCGAAAAAGCCTATGCCGACGCCAAGGCCGATCCGGCGTTCCAGGCCGAGATGAATGTCTATCTGAAGGATTATGTCGGCCGGCCCTCGCCGCTCTATTTCGCCGAGCGGCTCACCGAGCATCTCGGCGGCGCCAAGATCTATCTGAAGCGCGAGGAGCTCAACCACACCGGTTCGCACAAGGTCAACAATGTGCTCGGCCAGATCATGGTCGCGCGCCGCATGGGCAAGAAGCGCATCATCGCCGAGACCGGCGCCGGCCAGCATGGCGTGGCGACGGCGACGCTGTGCGCGCGGTTCGGGCTCGGATGCGTGGTCTATATGGGCGCGGTCGACGTCGAGCGGCAGCAGCCGAACGTGATCCGCATGGAGATGCTGGGCGCCAAGGTCGTCCCGGTGCAGTCGGGCGCGCGCACGCTGAAGGACGCGATGAACGACGCGCTGCGCGATTGGGTCACCAACGTGCACAACACCTTCTATTGCATCGGCACGGTGGCGGGTCCGCACCCCTATCCGATGATGGTGCGCGACTTCCAGTCGATCATCGGCCACGAGACACGCAAGCAGATGCAGGAGGCCGAGGGCCGCCTGCCGGATTCGCTGATCGCCTGCATCGGCGGCGGCTCCAATGCGATGGGCCTGTTCCATCCGTTCCTCGACGATCCCTTGATCGAGATTTTCGGCGTCGAGGCTGCCGGTCACGGACTGACGCAGCTGCATGCCGCTTCGCTGGCCGGCGGCCGTCCCGGCGTGCTGCATGGCAACCGCACCTATCTCTTGATGGACGCCGACGGCCAGATCGAGGAAGCGCATTCGATCTCGGCCGGCCTCGATTATCCCGGCATCGGCCCGGAGCACGCCTGGCTGCACGAGACCGGCCGCGTGAAATATCTCTCGGCGACCGACGAGGAGGCGCTGGCCGCATTCCAGCTGCTGTCGCGGCTCGAGGGCATCATCCCCGCGCTGGAATCGGCGCACGCCATCGCGAAACTGTCCGAGCTCGCACCGCAGCGACCGAAGGATCACCTGATGGTGGTCAACCTCTCGGGCCGCGGCGACAAGGACGTGCCGCAGGTCGGCGACATCTTGAAGGCGAGGAAGAAGTGACCACCCGTATCGACGCACGTTTCTCCGAGCTGAAGCAGCAGGGCCGCTCCGCTTTCGTCACCTTCGTGATGGCCGGCGATCCCGACGCCAAGACCTCGCTCGACATCCTCAAGGCGCTGCCGAAGGCCGGCGCCGATGTCATCGAGATCGGCATGCCCTTCACCGACCCGATGGCCGATGGCCCGTCGATCCAGGCCGCCGGTCTGCGCGCGCTCAAGGGCGGCATGACGCTGCGCAAGACGCTGGCGATGGTCCGCGACTTCCGCAAGGAGGACAACGCCACGCCGATCGTGCTGATGGGCTACTATAATCCGATCTACATCTACGGCGTCGACCGCTTCCTGGCCGACGCCAAGACCGCCGGCGTCGACGGCCTGATCATCGTCGACCTGCCGCCGGAGGAAGATACCGAGCTCTGCATCCCCGCGATGAAGGCCGGGCTGAACTTCATCCGGCTGGCGACGCCGACCACCGACGACAAGCGGCTGCCGGCGGTGCTCGCCAACACCTCGGGCTTTGTCTATTACGTCTCGATCACCGGCATCACCGGCGCCGCGACGGCCGATTCGAAGGTGGTCGCGGAGGCCGTGGCCCGCATCAAGCGGCACACCAAGCTGCCGGTCTGCGTCGGCTTCGGCATCCGCACCCCGGAGACGGCGCGCGCGATCGCCGAGAACGCCAACGGCGCGGTGGTCGGCACCGCGATCGTCGATGTGGTGCGTGCCAATCTCGATGCCGAGGGCCGTGCGACGCCGAAGACGGTGAGCGCGGTGGCGGACCTGGTGTCGGCGCTGGCGCAGGGGGTCCGGGGCGCCAAGCAGGCCGCTGAATAAGCCACATTTTGCGGCAACAAGGCCGCCGATGGCGGCTTGCCGGGCTCGCCCGGCCCGCCATATATCCAGCTGGTGCGGAACCGATCCGCATTTCGGAGCGAACCATGAATTGGCTCACCAACGTCGTCCGGCCGAAGATCCGCAACATCCTGCGGCGCGAGACGCCGGAAAACCTCTGGATCAAGTGCCCGGATTCCGGGCAGCTCGTGTTCTACAAGGACGTCGAGGCCAACCAGTTCGTGATCCCCGGCTCGAACTACCACATGCGCATGGGCGCGGTGGCGCGGCTGAAGTCGATTTTCGACAACGAGACCTGGTTCGACGTCGCGCTGCCCGAGGTGACGGCGGATCCGCTGAAATTCCGCGACGAGCGCAAATATGTCGACCGCATCAAGGACGCCCGCACCAAGACCGGGCTGAACGACGCGATCAAGGTCGGCTACGGCAAGTTAGAAGGTGCCGGCGTCGTGGTCGCCGTGCAGGATTTCGATTTCATGGGCGGCTCGCTCGGCATGGCCGCCGGTGAAGCCATGGTGCGCGGGCTCGAACTCGCGGTCGAGAAGAAGTCGCCCTTCATCGTGTTCGCCGCATCCGGCGGCGCGCGGATGCAGGAAGGCATCTTGTCGCTGATGCAGATGCCGCGCACCACCGTCGGCGTGCAGATGCTGCGCGAGGCGCGCCAGCCCTACATCGTGGTGCTGACCAATCCGACCACCGGCGGTGTCACCGCGTCCTATGCGATGCTCGGCGACATCCAGATCGCCGAGCCCGGTGCGCTGATCGGCTTTGCCGGCGCGCGCGTGATCGAGCAGACCATCCGCGAGAAGCTGCCGGACGGCTTTCAGCGCGCCGAATATCTGCGCGAGCACGGCATGGTCGACATGGTGGTGCACCGCCACGACATGAAGGCCACGCTGGCGCGGCTGTGCCGCCTGCTGACCAAGGCGCCGGCGCTTGAATCCGCATCGAAGCCCAAGGCCGCGGTCACCGAGCCGGCCCAGATCGTCACGGCGCCTGAGACGGTGCCGGCCGCGCCGCACGCGTGACCGCAAGCGCCACCTCACCGCAAGCCTCGTTCGAGGCGTTGATCGCGCGGATATCGGCGCTGCATCCCAAGCGCATCGATCTCAGCCTCGATCGCATGCGCGGCCTGATGGAGCGGCTCGATCATCCCGAGCGCAAGCTGCCGCCGGTGATCCATGTCGCCGGCACCAACGGCAAGGGCTCGACCATCGCCTATCTGCGCGCGATTCTCGAAGCCGCCGGCCTGCGCGTGCACGTCTTCACCTCGCCCTATCTGGTGCGGATCAACGAATGCTACCGGCTGGGCGCCGTCGGCGGCGGCAAGCTGGTCGGCGACGAAGAGCTGCGCGAGACGTTCGAGCACTGCGAGCGCATCAACGCCGATAGTCCCATCACCATCTTCGAGATGGAAACGGCGGTGGCGTTCTGCCTGTTCGCCAAGCATCCGGCCGACGTCGCATTGCTCGAGGTCGGGCTCGGCGGCCGGCTCGATTCGACCAATGTGGTCGAGGCGCCGCTCGCCTCGGTGATCACGCCGGTCAGCATGGACCACATGGAATTCCTCGGCGACAATCTGACGGCAATCGCCGGCGAGAAGGCTGCGATCATCAAGCGCAAGGTGCCGGTGGTGTGTGCCGAGCAGGCGCCGGATGCGATGGCCGTGATTGAGGCGCAGGCGAACCGCATGCGCGCGCCGCTGCATGCGGCCGGCCAGCAATGGCATGTCGGCGTCGAGCGCGGCCGGCTGGTCTATCAGGACGAGCGCGGCCTGCTGGATCTCGCCGCGCCAAAACTGTTTGGCCGGCACCAGTTCGACAATGCGGGCCTTGCGATCGCGACCCTGCGCGCGATCGACGCATTCAAGCTCAACATCGCGGCCTTTGAAGCCGGCATCGTCAACGCGGAATGGCCGGCGCGAATGCAGCGGCTGGTTTCCGGCGCGCTGGTCGGCCAGGGGCCGCAGGGCTCCGAGGTCTGGCTCGACGGCGGACACAATGCCGAGGGCGGGCGCGTCGCGGCCGCGGCGCTCGGCGATCTCGAGGAGCGCGTGTCGCGGCCGCTGGTGGTGATCGTCGGGATGATGGCCAACAAGGATGCCGACGCATTCCTCGCCAATTTCGCCGGACTGACCCGCCACATCATCGCGGTCCCGGTGCCCGGCCGCGACAACGGCATGGCGCCGGACAGACTGGCTGACGCCGCGCGAGCGCTCGGCATGCGGGTCGAGATCGCTGATGGCGTCGACGCCGCCTTGCGGCGGCTTGCTGCGCTGGCCTACGAGGTGCCGCCGCGCATCCTGATCACGGGCTCGCTGTATCTGGCCGGTCCCGTGCTTGCGGCCAACGGCACGCCTCCTGCATAACAGGTGACGCGTCCCGGATGCGGTGCGCATGAGGGAGGACGAGCATCATGCGTTTTGCTGCGATCGCCGACATCCACGGCAACCATCTCGCGCTCGAAGCCGTACTGTCGGACATCCGCGCGCAGGGCATTTCCGACATCGTCGACCTCGGCGACATGGTGAGCGGGCCGCTCGACGCCCGCCCCACCATCGATACGCTGATGGCGCTCGATGCGGTCCATCTGCTCGGCAATCACGACCGCTACCTGATCGACCGCCCGCATGAGAAAATGGGCTCCTGGGAGCGGCTGACCTATACCCAGCTCGAGCCGCGGCATCTCGACTGGCTGCGCACGCTGCCGGCGAATTCGATCTATCGCGACGAAGTTTTCCTCTGTCATGCAACGCCCCAGAATGACGAGACCTACTGGCTCGAGACGGTGCTGCCGGGCGGCGAAGTCTGCATGTCCCCGCTGGAAGCGATCGAGGCGAGAGCGGCCGGCGTGCCGCAATCGCTGATCCTCTGCGCACACACGCATACCGCGCGCGCCATGCGACTTCGCGACGGCCGGCTGATCGTCAATCCCGGCAGCGTCGGCTCGCCCGGCTATCGCGCCGGCAAGCCGCATCCGCATGTCGTCGAGGCCGGTTCGCCCGATGCGCGCTATGCGATCCTCGAACAGGTCGATGGTGGCTGGGACGTAACCTTCCGCCACATCCCCTACGACCACGCAGCAATGGCGGCGCTGGCGCGGCAGCACGGCCAGGCCGAACTCGCCTCGGCGCTGGCGACGGGATGGATTCGCTGACTTGCCTAATGGATATGCGCCTCATCCGAGACGCCGACATGCTCGCGATAGACCATCTCCCAGCCCTTCCAGCCGGTGAACAGCAGGATCAGGACCACGATGAACGATAGCGCGAGACCGGTCGGCACGATGGCGGATGCGCCGTGCTCGAAGCGCAAATACCAGTTGTAGAGCGCGATCAGCACCGCGATGACATTGCCGCCGGCGTGCTGCCATGCATCGGAAAGATTGCGGACCTGATCGTCTCCGAGGAGATCGATCACGCCGGCGATGGCGGCGAGCGCGGCCATGATCAAGCCGATGCCAAGCAGCCAGAGCGAGGCGCTGGCCCAGAAGTCAGTGCCCGTCTTCCAGAAAGCGAGATCGGCAACGAAGGTCAAAACAAAGCATACGACTGGAAATGGAATAAGCATCGGATGGATAGGATGTCCCGCGACCTGCGCGGTTGATCTGGGGTTCGACATGGGTCCCTCCTGAGGGCCATTTGATCCCTCAACATGGACTGCCTGTCCGGGTTCCAATTCGCTGCACCGCAACGGCAGTGCCGTTATCCCCTCAACAGCTTCATCGGGTCGGCCGCCTTCTGCTTCAGTTGCTCGAACGAGCATTGCTTCGGCGCCTTGTCCGGACGCCAGCGCAGGATCGAGGTGCCGTGGCGGAAACGATCGCCACTGAAATGGTCGTAGCAGACCTCGATCACGAGCTTCGGCTTCAGCGGACACCATTGCGCCGAGCGCTCGGTCGACCACCGGCTCGGGCCGCCCGGCGCATTCCCGGTAAAGCCGGGCTTTGCAATCAACGGCTCGAGACGGTCGGTGAGCGCCGCCTTGTCCTGTTGCCTGATTGCGGAGGTGAAGCCGACATGATGCAACAAGCCGTCGTCGTCATAGAGGCCGAGCAGCAGCGAGCCGACCACTTGGCGGCCGCCGGTCCTGTTGGTGGCGTAGCGAAAGCCGCCGACCACACAGTCGGCGCTCCTGAACCTTTTGATCTTCTGCATGCCGTCGCGATTGCCGGCCTGATATGGCAGGTCCAGGCGCTTGGCGATCACGCCGTCGAAGCCGCCGCCGGATCGCGCCAGCCATTTCCCGGCAAGCGCGTAGCTTGTCGTCGCGGGAGACAACCGAACGCTGGAATTGGATTTCAATTGCGACCTGGCGAACGTCTCGAGCTGCGGTCGTCGTTCGCTCAAGGGCTGGCCGGAAAGCTTCTTCCTGGTTGGCGAGGCCAAGAGATCGAACGCCAGAAACAAGGCGGGCGTTTCCTGTGCCAGCCGCGTCACCCGGCTGGCGGCAGGGTGGATGCGCTGCAGGAGATCGTCAAAGGAGAACGTTCGGCCGTGCGGCACCACGATCTCGCCGTCGAGCACGAATGACGTTGCCTTCACGCTCAGCGCCGCGGCGACCAGCTCCGGGAAATAGCGGCCGAGATCTTCGCCGGATTTCGAGCGCAGGTCGACTTTGCGGCCTTCGCGTTTCAGCAGGCAGCGGAAGCCGTCCCACTTGGGTTCGTACTGCCACTCCTTCCCGCGCGGGATGGCATCGACCGAGCGCGCCTCCATCGCGACGAGCGGCGTGGACCTGGAAGCGGGCTTTTGACGCGGGGAGGGCAAGTGCCGGGACCTTCAAACGCAACACACACGGTCCCAACGCAAACGGCCGGCGAATCCGCCGGCCGTGCACGAATTTATTAATCAGAAGAAGCGGGATCAGACCGCAGCGGTGATCCACTGCTGCAGCTTGGCCTTCGGCGCGGCGCCGACCTGACGGGACGCCATCTCGCCGCCCTTGAAGATCATCAGGGTCGGGATCGACATCACGCCATACTTCGACGCCGTCTTCGGGCTCTCGTCGACGTTGAGCTTCACGATCTTGACCTTGTCGCCCATCGCGCCGGAAATCTCATCGAGAGCGGGCGCGATCATGCGGCAGGGGCCGCACCACTCGGCCCAGAAGTCGACGACCACCGGCCCGGTCGCCTTGAGCACTTCGGCTTCGAAATCGGCGTCAGAAACCTTGCCAACGGCCATGTGAATACCTCGTTCGGTTGAGACAAAAGGGCGCGGTTGGGAATCGCGCCCGGGAGCATGGGTCAAACCTATGAACGCCCCCTTGCCGGGTCAAGCGTGCTCACGCCGACATGAACTTATGCCAGGGCAGCGTCCAGCGCGGAGGCGGAAATCTCCATGATTTCAGTCGTTTCGGTCCAGAGCAGGGCGGCCCGCACGGGCAGCTGGGGATAAAGCCTGGCGAGCACCGCGCGGTATAGCGCGAGCTGCCGGACATAGCCCCGCGGCGCCTCGGCTGCCGTCTTGGGCGGAGCATGGTTGGTCTTGAAATCGACGATCAGGACGTCGGTTGGCGTCACCACCAGGCGGTCGATCTGGCCCGACACCAGCGCCTTCGGCTGGCCCGGCCGCTCCAGCCGCCCGACGATCGAGACTTCCGCGCGGCTGCCCGGCGCGAACACCGCGGCAAAGCGCGGATCGGCGATCAGGCCGAGCACCTGATCGGCGAGCGCGACCTGCTCCTGTTCGTTCCAGCCGTCGGCATTGCGCGCGAGGTAGCCGAGCGCGGCGGCGCGCCGCCGCTCGAGCGCGACGTCGGGCAGCGACTGCAGCAGGCGATGTACCAGCGTGCCGCGTTGCAGGGCGCGGGCACGCAGCAGCACCGATTCGCCGGTCCGGATCGGATGGCTGTCGTCATCAGCCGGATCTGACGGACGCAGCATGCTCGCCGCCGATGCTTCCGGTGCGGCCGCAGCACGCAGCCAGGACGGCAATGCGATCGGCACCGCGGCCGCTGACGCTGTCGCACCGGTGAGATCGGCGACGTCATCCGGCCGCGAATAGCGCATCACCTTGCCGCCTGGCGTCTCCAGCTCCTCGAGCTTGAGCCCGGAATTGGCGAGCCCCTTGGTGATCAGATCGTACCAGGACGATTTCCGCACCGTGTTCATGTTGCCGGGCATGCAGCCGCCGACGATCAGCCGGTCGGCGGCGCGGGTCATCGCGACATAGAGCAGGCGGCGATACTCGTCCTCGGTGTCGCCGAGCATCGCCTTGCGCGCCTCGGCGACGCCGGGCGGATCCTCGGCCTTCTTGCCGGCCCACACCACGACGCCGGGCGCGTTCGGCGCGGCATTGCCCTGCGGCAGATGGATCAGCCGCAGCCGCTGCGTGTCCGACGGCGAGGTCGTGGTGTCGACCAGGAACACCACCGACGCCTCGAGGCCCTTGGCGCCGTGCACGGTCATGACGCGGACCTCGTCGCGCGAAATCTCCATGTCGCGCTTCACCTCGGTGTCGGCGGCGCGCAGCCAGGCGACGAAGCCCTGCAGCGAGGCCGGCGCCTTGCGCTCATAGCTCAGCGCAAGCTCGAGGAATTCGTCGAGCGCGTCGTTCGCCTCATGGCCGAGCCGGCGCAGGATGCGCGCCCGCCCGCCATCGCCGCCGAGCAGCCAGGCGTAGAACGCGAACGGCGTCTCCTGGGTGAAGCGGCGCTCGCATTGTTCGAGACGGCGCAGCGCGGCCGAAAATTGCTCATCGGTGGGTGCCTGCGCGGCCAGTGCCTCGCGCAGCGAGCCGCGACGCTGGTACGCCAGCTTGAATAGATCGTCGTCGTCTAGGCCGAACAGCGGGCTCTTCAACGCCACCGCCAGCGCGAGATCGTCCTGCGGCAGCAACAGCGCATCGGCGAGGTTCATCAGGTCGATGATCGCGATGTGCTCGGTCAGCTTCAGCCGGTCGGCGCCGGCGACCGGGATGCCCGCGTGCTTCAGCGCCTGGATCACCGCGTCGAAGGCGTTGCCGCGCCGCCGCACCAGGATCAGCATGTCGCCGTAGCTGAGCGGCCGCCGTCCGCCGGTGCTGCCGGTCATGGTGCCGCTGGCAACGAGGCGCTTGATCTCGGCCTGGATGCGACGCGCCAGTTTCACCTCGGGGCTGGTCACCGACACGCCGTCGAACGGCGCGCGCCAGCCCTCGATATCCTGGCGATCGTCGGCCACGGCGAGATCCCAGAGCTCGATCTGGCTGGGGCCGGCATCGGCCATCGCGTTGTGGATCGGGTAGCCGTTCTCGATCGCATGAATGCTGCGGAAGATCTCCTGCTCGCGGAACACATGGTCGACCGAATGCAGGATCACCGGCCCCGAGCGGAACGAATAGGTGAATGACACCGGGTCGAATTTCAGCCCGGCTTCCTCGAACCGCCGCTTCAGCTCGCGCCGGCGCAGGTCGAATTCGCGCGGCGCCGCGCCCTGGAACGAGAAGATCGACTGCTTCTCGTCGCCGACCGCGAACACGGTGCGCACCAGGCCGTCGCGCGCGCCGGCGCCGGAGGTGAATTCCGAGATGATGTGCGCGACGATGTCCCATTGCCGCGGGCTCGTATCCTGCGCCTCGTCGATCAGCACGTGATCGACGCCGCGGTCGAGCTTGTAATGCACCCAGCCCGACGAGACGCGGTCGAGCATCGCCAGCGTCTTGTCGATCAGATCGTCATAGTCGAGCAGGCCGCGTTCCAGCTTCTCGCGCCGGTAGTGCGCGGCGGCCGCGGTCGCGATGTGGATCAGCGCCTCGGTGCGGTCGCGCGCGACCACGGCGCGGCGGCGCTCGATCAACGGACCGAGACGGTCGATCTCCGCCTCGAACCGACGGCCCGCGACCGCATTCTTCTTGATGAAACTGTTGGTGACGACAGACGCGCGCGGGGCGCGTTCATCGGTCAGGAAGACGCCGAGATATTCGTCGACCTGCGCTGCACCGGTGAAGGTCAGCGCGCTCCGCAGCCGTTCGGCCTGCTTCTGATCCGCCTTGCTGCTGGTATCGAGCAGCGTCGCCATCTCCTTCCAGCTCGCGCGCGGCAGGTTCGGCCCGTCGACGATCTCGCGCTCGACCTCCTCGATGCGATCATCGGCGGAGACGCCGAGCGCGGCCGACATCTGCGCTGCGGCGGCCGCGGCGTTGCCGGCGGCATCGGTCCAGGCCATGAAATGGTCGCGGCTGAGGCAGGCCTCGCGGACCACCTCCTTGAAAGTGACGTCGGCGGCATTTGCCATCGCCGTCCGCAGCGCGCGGCCGATCGGACTGTCGGGAATCCGCGAGGCTTCGAGGAACACCGCGAGATTGGCGCGCTCCATCATCTCGTTCTGGTCGCGGTCGTCGAGCACGGCAAAGCGCGCCGGCACGTTGGCCTCGAACGGAAACTGCTGCAGCAGGCGGGTGCACAGCGCGTGGATGGTCTGCACCTTCAAGCCGCCGGGGGTCTCCAGCGCGCAGGCAAACAGTTTGCGCGCCTCGCGCCGCAACGTGGCGGAAGGATGGGCAATGCCGGCCTCGCGGATCGCGGCGTCGAGCCCGGCGTCGTCGAGCGTCACCCAATGGCCGAGCGTCGTGAACACGCGCTCGGCCATGTTCGCGGCAGCCGCCTTGGTGAAGGTGATGCAGAGGATCTTTTCCGGCGGCACTCCCGACAGCAGCAGGCGGATGACGCGCTGCACCAGCACATGGGTCTTGCCCGAGCCGGCGTTGGCCGACACGAAGGTCGACGCTTTCGGATCGGACGCGCGCGCCTGCGCGTCGCGCACGGCGGGCGGAATCGGACGGGGCGCCTTCACCATTCCTCGATCCCCAGGCCGCCGGCGGCGGACCATTCCTTGATGCGTGCGAGGTCGTCATAGGCGCCGTAGCGGTTCGCCCACATCGAGAGGTTCAGCGAGGTGTAGGCCTGCTGCTCGTCGTCGAAGGCGCGGATCAGGGCCTCGAGCTTGCGCCGCGCGCTGTCGGCGGCCTCATCGGGCGGCTGCGGCGTGTCGTTGGTCTTGATCTTCAGCTCCAGCGAACGCTGCTCGCCCGGCGGATTGTTGCCGCTCAGCCTGACATAGACGAGGTCGCCGACCGAGGAGTCGGCCGGGATGTCGGCGAAGCCGCCCTCGCGCAGGATCGCGGCTTCCAGGGTGAGCTGCGGCGACAGGCCCATGCGCACCTGCTTGCCAGTCGGCGGCTGGCCGGTCTTGTAGTCGAGGATCGCAAAGCTGCCGTCATCGCGCCGCTCGATGCGGTCGGCGCGCGCCGAGAGCGTGAAGGTCCTGGCATCGTCGAGCGGGATGCCGATCTCGCCGCGGATCTCGGCCTTGATGGCCTCGATCTGGCCGCGCCGGGCCTGCTCCCATTCGGCAAACCATGTTGCGATGCGCTGGAAGCGCGGCCACCACAGCGCTCGCGCCTCGGGCCGCTCCATCAGCGGCGCAAAATATTTGGCCCCGATCTCGCGCAACGTGAGCAGGGTGTTGGCAGGCAGCGCGTCGGCATAGACCTGCGTGAACTCGCCGAGCGCCTCGTGGATCGCCGAGCCGCGATCGGCCGCCGACAACGGCATGTCGACGGGGTCGAGCGGATCGAGCCGCAGGATGTAGCGCGCATAGATCGTGTAGGGATCGCGCAGCCAGTCCTCGATCGCGGTGACAGACATCTTCAGCGGACGTGCCTCGCGCGGCGGCCGCGGCTCCGGCTGCGGGATCGGCTCGACCTTGTCGGGCCGGTCGAGCTCGGCGGCATATTGCACGTAAGTTTCGCCGGCCGATGTCGCGGCCTTCCAGCGCGCCTCGCCGGCGACCGCTTCGAGCCGATGCAGGAAGCGCGAGGCGACCGCCGGCGCACCGCCGACTTTTGCGGCGTGGGTGAGGATCACCTCGTCATGGCCGAGCAGCTGCGCAAAGTCGTGCGCGGAAAGCCCGATACGCCGCTCGGGAAGATCGAGCCCGAGCTCGTGCCGCATCGGCCGGCTCAGCCACGGATCGATCCGCGGCGCCGGCGGCCAGACGCCCTCGACCAGGCCGCCGAGGATGACGCGATCGGATTCGGTGAGACGTGCTTCGAGCTGGCCGAAGATGTTGAGCTGCGCGCGCGCCGATTCCGGCCGCCGCACCATGCGGTCGGCGAACGCGGTCTGGAACACCTCGGGATAATCGGCGAGCGGCGTCATCAGCCCGCTCGGCTGCTGCTTGGCGAGCAGCTCGTCGAACGCAGACGCCAGCGACGCACCGGCGCGCTCCTCGAACACGACGGCAACGCCGTTCTGGTCGCCGGACAGCGCGATCAGGGCCTCCCGGTGGCGCGCGGCCAACTCCGCGAAATCATAGGGTTTTGACGACGCCATGCCTTCGAGCGGCGCCAGCGCCGCCTGCAATCTGGCGATCAGGTCCTGCGCCCGGTTGAGCTCGTTGTCGCGCAGCCGGGCGCGCGGCTCCATGGCGTGCAGCGACGAGGTCTCGCCGCCGTGCAGTTTGACCAGCTCGGCGCGGAAGCGCGCGAAGTCGCGGGCGAGGCCGCCGGTCCCGGCTTGCGGCCGCGTGCCGCGGAGCAGCGCGATCTCCAGCACCTCGATCGCGCGCCGCAGCGCGCCACGCGAACCGCCGAGCCGGAACAGCGGATGCTTGAGCAGCGCGAGCAGCGTCGGCGGCTCCAGCCCCTTGGCCGCCGCCTCCGCGGTCAGGCGGGCGAACACGCCGGCCGGCGTCTCGATCAGCGCATCGCCGCCGGAATCGTCGAACTCGAGCTTCCAGCGCGTCAGCGACGCCATCACGCGGCGCGCCAGCGCGCGATCCGGCGTCACCAGCGCGGCCGATTTGCCGAGATGCCGCGCCTCGCGCATCGCAACCGCGATCGCCAGCGCCTCCATTTCCGGATTGGGCGCCTCGACCACGGTGAGGTTGGTCATCCCGGCGGAAATCCGCGCCACGATCTCCGGCCGTTCCAGCCGGTCGTGCCACTGCGCGGTCGCGGTCGAGGGACGCATCGTCTCCGACACCAGCACCTCGCGGCCGAGCGGCGCCGGCTCGGCAAGGCTCTCGACGTCGCGGCGCGTGATGCCGAAGCGGTCGAGCAAGGCGTGCATCGCGAATTGCGGATGGTTCGACGAGGGCGGCGTTACGAACCTGCCGTCGTCGCCGCGCTCGCCGCCGATCGTGTCCCAGGAGTCCTCGTCGAGATCGGTGTCGAGCCCGGGCAGCACCACGGCACCGTTCGGCAGCTTCGCCACCGCGTGCAGGAATTTCGCCGTCGCCGGCATCGAGCCGGTCGAACCGGCCGCGATCACCGGGCCCGCGTGGTGCGCGGTCAGCCGCGCCGCCTCCGCCTCGATCAGCAGATCGCGGCGCGCGGCGGGTTCGATCCGGCCGATCTCCTTGAGGTAGCTGGGCCAGGCGTCGCGCGCGATGCGCAGGAAGTCGAGCGAGTGCTGCCAGTATTTGTCGAGCTGGTCCGGCACCAGGCGGTCGAGCGCGCGCCAGTCGACGCGGCGCGTCACCATGTCGTCCATCAGCCGCGCCAGATCGCCGGCGAGTTGCAGCGTCGAGGCCGGCCCGCCGACCACCAGCGGCGCCGATACCGGCGTCTTCGCCCAGGCGGCGACCAGATGCGCCAGCGTCAGCCGGCGCTCGAGCTCGCCCAGCCTTGGCGGAATCTCCAGCGGCGCGGCGCCGCCGACGTCCTCGCTTTGGTCGGCGAAGGCGAGTTCGTCCTCATCGATGTCGCCAAGCGCGACGATGCGCGGCAGCACGGCGGCGTCCGACTTGAGCACATCGAGGAAGATTTCCCGCGCCAGCCGCCCGGCACGGCGGGTCGGCAGATACAGCGTGGCGTTGGCGAGCCTTGCCGGATCGCTCTGCGCCTCGAATCCCGCGACCAGCCGGCCATCGACCAGCGCCGAGATGACGGTCCGCAGGAACGGCGCAGAAACGGGAACACTGAAGACGCGCATGGGCTGCCTGATTCGAATCCGGCGCCAATATAGGGAGCGGCGACCGTCGTTAGCCACCCCTGTCGGAGAACCGTCACCGCTCAATATCGCAATCGGCCGGCGCAGCGATCGGCGGCATCCAGGAACCAGCGCAGCGCCGGATCCCGGGCGGCGCGGCTCGTATGGATCAGGTCGATCGCGAAGGCGGGGATGTCGATCGGCGGCGCGACGACGGCAATGTCGGCCAGATGCGTGAAGCGCCGGGCGATGCGCTCGGACATCGTGGCGATCAGATCGGTGCCGACCACGGCGAACGGAACGGCCACCACATGCGCAAGCGTCACCGCCACCCGTCGCTTCAGTCCATGGCGCGCCAGCAGCGCGTCGATCACGCTCGGCAGGCCATCGCCGCCGGCCGCCGAGAACAGCGCGTGCGGCAAGGTCGCGTAATCTTCCAGACTGAGGCGCTCCGATCGGTTCGTGCGCGTGGTATCGCGGACGCAGACGAAGCGTTCCTCGAACAGCCGGTGCCGGACACAGCGCGGCGAGTCCGGCAGGTGCCCGCCGATCAGGGCATCGAGCTCGCCGCGCTCCAGCTTCGCCAGCGCCACCGTCGCATCGGTGAGCGGGCGCACCGCAAGGTCAATGCCGGGCGCTTCGATGCGCAGCAGCCGGGTCAATTCCGGCACCACGACGAGATCGCCGTAGTCGGTCGCGGCGATGGTGATGCGCCGTCGCGCGATCGCCGGATCGAAGCCCTGATCGGGCACCAGCGCGCTCCGGATTTGCCGCAGCGCGTCGCCGATCGGCCCGGCCAGCGCCAGCGCCTTTTCGGTCGGCTGCATGCCCGCGCCGGCACGCAGGAACAGTTCGTCCGCAAACAGCGCACGCAGCCTTCGCAACGCGCTGCTCATGGACGGCTGGGCGAGCCCGATGCGCTCGGCCGCCCGGGTGACGTGGCGCTCCTCCATCAGCGCTTCGAAGGCGACCAGCAGGTTGAGATCGACGGCGGATAAATTCATTATAGCAATAATGCTTATAAGAATAATCGATTTCAACAATGATTTGCCCCGGCCTATGCTCATTGGCCGGACATGACGACGGGACCCAGGAATTTGGCGAGATTTGCGAGGCTGGTGCCAAGCGGGCCGACACTGCTGATCATCGGCGTGCTGGCAGGATTGGCTTTCCCCGCCTTGGCGGACGGCGCCCGCCCGCTGATGGCGGCGGCGATCTTCGTTCTGGTGCTCGGCACCTTCCTCCAGGTCGACGGCACGGCGTTCCGGCGCGCGTTGCAGCGGCCGCTGGTCTGGCTGCTGTTGCCGGCGCTGGCCATGCTGGCGAGCCCGCTTGCAGTCGGCCTTGCCGCGCGCGGCGCCGGCTTTCGACCCGAGCTGATCGTCGCATTGGTGCTGTCGGTGTGTGCGCCACCGTCGAGCGGCACGGCGGCCGTCGCGCGCATGCTCGGCTTCGATGCGACCATTCCGCTTGCCGTGACGCTGCTGTCGATGGCGCTGGCGCCGGTTACCGTGCCGCTGATCGCCGCGGGATTTGCCGGTCTCGCGCTCGATCCGCTGGCGCTTGCGACGCGGCTGGTCTTCCTGGTTGGCGGCGCCGGCGCGTTGGCGTTGCTGTTGCGCCGTCAGGCCGCTGCACGATTGGTGCAGCATGCGCGCATCATCGACGCGCTCGTGCTGGCCTCGCTGCTGCTGTTCGCGATCGCCACCATGGCCGGGGTGCGCACCCAGATCGAAGCGCAACCGGCCGCCGCGTTCACCTGCGTCGGCCTTGCCTTCGCCTGCAATCTTGCCCTGCAATTGTGTGGCGCGCTGCTCACGCCGGGCAATCTGGCTGCACGGCTGACAAGTGGCCTCGTTCTCGGCAACCGCAATGTCGGACTGGTCTGGTCGGCGATGGGCGCCGCGGTGTCGCCGATGACGGCGTTGTTCTTCGCCGCCACGCAGTTTCCGATCTATATGACGCCGCGGCTGATCGAGATGCTTGTTCGCCGCGAGCGCAAGGAGAATGCCTCACCATGAGCGCGACGATCCTGACCGAAGACCTCGCCGTCCGTTTCGCGCGCATCGCGCTCGGCCATGTCACGCGCGAATATCCGAACAAGCCCGATCACGTGCTGGCGGGGCCGCAGGATGCGCGCACGCCGCGCGAGCTGCATCCGGTGTTCTTCGGCAGCTACGACTGGCATTCCTGCGTCCACAGCTACTGGATGCTTGCCCGGTTGCTGCGCCGCTATCCCTCATCCGAGGCGGCGGACGATATCCGCGCGCTGTTCGACGCGCAGTTCGTTGCGGAGAAGATCGCGGCCGAATGCAGCTATCTCGCCGCCCCGACCGCGCGCGGCTTCAAGCGGCCTTACGGCTGGGGCTGGCTGTTGAAGCTCGCCGCAGAGCTCTCGCTCGTCGAGAACACCAACTGGCGCGATCGGATCGCTCCGCTCGCCGAGATCTTCGCGCAGCGCTACCGCGATTTCCTGCCGCTCGCCACCTATCCGGTGCGGGTCGGCACCCATTTCAACACCGCGTTCGGACTGCGCATGGCAGCCGACTACGCCGCGGTGACACAGGACGATGCGCTCAGTGCGCTGTTGCGCGACACAGCGCTGCGCTGGTACGGCGCCGATCAGGACTGCCCCGCCTGGGGTGAGCCGAGCGGTGATGACTTCCAGTCGTCCGCGCTGATCGAAGCGGAGTGCATGCGCCGGCTGCTGGCACCGGGTGACTTCCTGCCCTGGTTCGACCGCTTCCTGCCGCGGCTCGAGCTGCGCGAACCCGCAACCCTGTTCCGGCCCGCCACGGTCACCGATCGCTCGGATGGCAAGCTGGCACATCTCGACGGGCTCAATCTCAGCCGCGCATGGTGCTGGCGGGCGCTGGCCGGTGCGTTGCCGGCGGCCGATGCGCGCCGTCCGATCCTGCAGGATGCCGCGCGCCGGCATCTCGACGCCGGCCTGCCGTATATCGCCAGCGACTATATGGGTGAACACTGGCTTGCGAGCTTCGCGGTGCTCGCGATCGACGCCGATGGCTGACGAAGGCGCCGCCTACGCGACGCTTTCCAGGTAAGCTTCTTCCGCAGCCTGGATCGCGTCCGGAGTGCCGACATGCATCCAGACGCCGTCGAGGCGCAGGCCGAACAGCCGCTCCTGCTCGTTGGCGCGGTCGAACATCTTGGTCAGCGAGAACTCGCCGGCCGGCGCGTCGGCGAACAGCGCAGGCGACATGATCGCGGCGCCGGCATAGACGAACGGCACCACCTGGTGCTCGCGCCGCTTGCGCAACGCGCCATCCGGCAACATCGAATAGTCGCCGCGCCCGCCATAGCCGATGCTCGTAGCGGTCGGCGCCATCAGCAGCAGGATATCCATCCGCGCGGGATCGAAGGTTTCCGCGAGCCGCGCCAGATTGGAGCGCACGCCGTCGATCCACATCGTGTCCGCGTTCAGATGATAGAACGGCGCATCGCCGAGCAGCGGCAGCGCCTTCACTACCGCGCCGCCGGTGCCGAGCACCTGGTCGCGCTCGTCGGAGATGATCACGCGCGGACGGCTGCGGGGCTTGACGTGCTCGATGATCTGGTCAGGCAAATAGTGCACGTTCACGACCGCTTCGCTGACGCCGGCGCCGGCGAGCTTGTCGAGCACATGGTCGAGCAGCGGCTGGCCGGCGACGCTGACCAGCGGCTTCGGCATCGTGTTGGTCAGGGGGCGCATGCGCACGCCGAGGCCCGCAGCGAGCACCATGGCTTTATGGGGAGTGACGGGCATCTTCCGGATATTCTCGGTCATCATCTCTCATGCGCCGATCATATCACGGCGATTCGGCAAGCACATCAATCAGACGCCATAGTCACGAGACATGACGGCCGCAAGACGGCAATGACGACCCTGGCCTAGACGTCGGCAGCTTGCGTGCCGCGTCTGGCGGTTTTCTTCTTCTTGTCGCCTTGTTTGAGAAAGTTGACGCCGATCTGGTCGCCATTGACCCATGCCAGCTCGCAGCGGCGATAGGCCAATCCTGTGGACGACAGCAGCAGAAAGAACTCCTTCAGGTTCAGGCCCTCGACCGAGCCGTCGACGGAGAGCTTGGCGCCCGTCTCCGACACGTCTTCCATGGTGCAGTCGCGCCGCCAGGTGCCGTCGATGCCCATCATGTGCGCTGCTATGCCGCGCTCAAACGTGACACGATCGCCCTTGCGTCGTTCCGTCCCCATCGTGTGGTCCCGCTCCAGATCCGGCCGCGCCATGGATCAGGTGCGGGCTCCGCAACCTTAGGGGAGGCGAGGCTAATAACCCGTAAACTACGGTACTGGAGGAGGGACGTTGGCTTTGTACCAGATGCGGAAGCTGGTCAGCGCGGGGTGAGCCAGCGACCGCTCGAGATAGGTCCAGATCCGCGGCTGGTGCTTGAGATATTGCGGCTTGCCGTCGCGGCGGTTGAGTCGCGCAAAGGTGCCGAGCAGGCGGGTGTTGCGCTGCGCCGACATGATCGCATAGAGCTCGGCGAAGCCGGCCGGATCGAAGCTTTCATCGGTCGCGCGCCGCGCCTTGATGTAGCGGGTCAAGAGCGACAGCTCGAGCTGCTCGGGCACATCGATCCGGGCATCCTGCAGCAGCGACACCACGTCATAGGCCGCGGGGCCGAGCAGCGCGTCCTGGAAATCGATGACGCCGACGCGCAGGATGCCGGTGCGTTCGGCAAGCCAGATGATGTTCGGCGAATGGAAGTCGCGGATCACCCAGGTCTGCGGTGCGGCTGCGGGCTTCTCCAGCAGGCCGCGCCACATCCCGAGAAATTCGGCGCGAAGCTCCTCGCTCGGCTGCGCGCCGCGGTCTGGCAGGTACCATTCCAGCATCAGCCCGATCTCGATCAGCCAGGCGTCGATGTCGAACACCGGGATGTCGTAGCTCTCGTCCGACGTCAGCGGCAATTGCTCCGGCAGCACCTCGCGGTGCAGCGCCGCCAGCATGTCGACGGCGGCCTCGTAACGCTCGGCGATCGGCTGCGGTGGGTCGCCCTCGATGACGCCCTCGGCGCCGAAATCCTCGGTGATAAGGAAGCCGGATCCGAGATCGATGTGACGGATCGCGGGCGCCGAGAAACCATGCTTGCGCAGGCCGTTTCCGATCGCGACGAACGGCCTGACGTCTTCGGCGAGATGCACCGCTGCGCTGTAGGACTGGCCGCTGTAGATCGCCGGGCCGTCGGGACGGCGCGGCGAGTTCATCAGGATGACGGTGCCGTCGTCGTTGCGCAGCCGCGCATAGGAGCGCGTCGAGGCATCGCCCGGCATGCGTTCGCGCCGGGCATTGAGAAAGCCCGCGCGGTCGAGGAACTGGCGCAGCTCGTTGAGCCGCGCGACCTTCGCCGCGCCCTTGCCATGGCCGGTGATCTCGGCCGCGCGTGCCGCCGATCCGAGCGCCGGGCGATGGCTGAACGCGATATCGATGCGGTCGGCGGGCATCGCGTCGGGCGCGCGCTCCGGCCACTCGATCAGCGCCACGATGTCGTCGGGCAGCGGCGACAGCCCGATCTCCTCGAGCTCGCCGGCGTCGTTGATGCGGTAGAGGTCGGCATGAACCAGCGGAAACGACGGCAGCTCGTAGCTCTGCGCCAGCGTGAAGGTCGGGCTCGGTACCTCCAGCGCGTCGTCGTCGGCGAGATAGCGGATCAACGCGCGCGCGGCCGTGGTCTTGCCGGCGCCGAGATCGCCGGACAGCGTAATGACGTCGCCGGCGCCGATCAGCAGCGCGAGGTCGGCCATCAGCTCTGCTGTCGCGGTCTCGTTCGCGAGTGCCACCGAGAATGTCGAGGTCGCCGTCATTCAGCAGCGTTGCGGTGTGCGGTCTGGTCGATCGGGAAGTCGCAGGTCACGGTCGTGCCGTGGCCTACGGTCGAATCGACGCGCACCCGTCCGCCATGGAGTTCGACGAAGGAGCGGACCAGCGACAGGCCAAGGCCCGCGCCGCGGTGCCGCGAGCCGTGCGAATGGCTCTCGAACCAGTTGAACACCTTGTCGCGCATCTCCGCCGGAATGCCGGGACCGGCGTCGGTCACCGCAAACACCACGCTGTGCTCGGTGCGGTGGGCGCTGATCGTGACGGTGGCGTCGTGCGGCGAGAAGCCGACCGCGTTGGCGAGCAGATTATACAGCACCTGCACCACGCGCCGCTCGTCGCCGACAAAGGCGCCGATGTCGGGCTCGATATCGACCTTGAGGGTGATGCGGTCGGTCGCGAGGCGATCCTGGATGCCTTCGGCGGCGCCTTCGATCGCCTGGCCGATATTGACCGGACCGAGCTCGAGCTTCATCGCGCCGGCGTCGATGGTGGCGAGATCGAGAATGTTGTTGGTGAGCGCCAGCAGCGCGTTGGTCGATTTGGTGACGTAGTCGAGATATTCGGCCTGCTTCGGCGTCAGCGGTCCGGTCGAGGGATCGCTGAGGAAATGCGCGAAGCCGATGATGGTGGTGAGCGGTGCGCGCAGCTCGTAGGAGACGTGGTGGACGAAATCCACCTTCATCTGGTCGGCGGCTTCCAGCGCCTCGTTGCGCTCGCGCAGCGCCCGCTCAACATTTTCGGTGTCGGTGATGTCCTGGAAGGCGAGCAGGGTCTTGCCGTCGGGCAGCGGGATGGTCATGCAATTCAGCACGCTGCCGTCCTTGCGCTCGAGCTTGAGCGCGACCTGGGCGCGGTTCTCGATCGCGGTGATCTGCTCGCGCAGCGTCCGCCAGGTCAGGGCGTCGTCGAACAGCGGCCGGCACAGTGCTTCCACCGCCTCGATATGCGGCTCGCCCTGCAGCGCGTCGGCCGGCAGCTTCCACATCTTGGCGAAGGGCGGGTTGAACAGTTCCGCGCGGCCGTTGCTGCCGAACACCGCGACCGCCTCGCCGAGATTATCCAGGGTCTCGCGCTGCACCCGCGTCAGGCGGTCGTAGCGGCGCGCGAGGTCGAGGCTCTCGGTGACGTTGTCGAACAGATAGGTGACGCCGCCCTCGAGGTTCGGCGTGGTGACGACGCTGATGGCGCGGCCGTCGGGCAGGAACCAGGTATAGGTTTCGGATTCGACCGCGCGATAGGCCTCGTGCAGCTTGGCCTTCCAGGCGCGGAAATCCGGCTGCTCGGGCAGCTTGCGGTTGGCGCGCAGCCGGTCCAGCACGCTGGAATCGTCGGGGTTGCCGTCGAGGAAAGCCTGATCGAGGCCCCACAGCCGCCGATAGGACTCGTTGTAGAAGGTGAGCCGCCGGTCGGCATCGAACACCGCGACGCCCGAGGACAATTGGTCGAGGGTACGCCGGTGCGCTTCGACCATCCGCGCGATCGCCGCGCGCAACGCCGCAGCTTCGCTGGCGTCGATCGCGATGCCGGCGCTGCCGCCGGAGAGCTTGAGCGCCTGCACGTCGTAGATCCGCCGCTCGCCGCTGACGACGATCGGCAGCCGCGCGGCATAATTGGCATTGTCGTTCAGCGCGCGGGTCAATTCGCCGCGCTGGTCGCTTTCGAGCAGTTCGAGATTGCGCTGCAGCGCGTCCGACACGCTCTTGCCCTCGGTGGCGCGGACATAGGCCGCGTTGGCATAGCGCAGATTGCCCTCGAGGCTCTTCGCCCAGATCGGCCATGGCGCGGCGGCGGCGAAATCGCGCAGCAGCTCGGTTTCCTCCTGCAGCGCCTTGTAGCGCAGGTTGGACTCGGCGAGCTCGCGGCGCAGGCCGCCGAGCTCGCGGATCCGCACGATGGCCTGGCCGCCGATCGCGCGGCCCATCGCCTCGATGGCACGGCCGGCCGAGGTCGAGAGGTTGAGCAGGAACGCCTCGCCCTTCTCGCGCAGCGCGTCGACGGCGTGATCCATCTGCAGCGCCGGCTCGGGCGGCAGCCAGGTTCCGAAGGCGAGGACGCGTTGCGGCGATCCTTCCTGCGACATCACCAGCGAGATGTCGCCCGAGATCTGTGGCCGGTTGTCGCCCGCGGCCCAGGAGATCAGGACCTGCGGCTCGACGAACAGCAGCGCGCGCAGCCGGTCCGATTGCGCCTGCAGGTCCGTGATCTCGGACTGCAGCTGTTCCTCGTTCCTCGTCGCGCGCACGCGGGTGCGCATCAAGAGGATCGCGGCGACGGCCGAGAAGCCGACCAGCGCAAGCGACGTCGCGAGGACCGCGACCTCCTGGTGATTGAAGCCGAAATGATCCGACATCGCCTGGGCGACCGGGCTCTCGGCGGCAAACGCGGTGCGGGCTGGCAGCAATGCGGTGATGGCGAGCCCAATCATGCCGTCGCGCGCCAGTGAGGTGCATGACAGCAGGGTTCGACGCATTGCCGCGACTACGCCCGACATATGTTGCCCCAGAACGCACAAACCTTAAGGCATGATCCGGAAAAGAGGAGACCGGTGTTCCCTCACGGCAAACGTACGACGTTTGTCCGCCGATCATGCCCAAGCAGGACCAGACAGCCCGACGAAGACCCCCCGTCGTGCTCGAATCAAGACAGAATAGTCCCAACGGGACTCGGCGAGTAAGAGTCCAGACCGTGAACGCAGAATCCCCTGTGAAAAAATGCCGCCGGGTGGGGCGGATTTTACGCGAATTGACTCCGTATTGGTGCGGAGAGCGCGCACGAAGCGTGATCTTCCCGAGCTCGTCCGCACACTTGTCCGATGCGAAGGCGCTTGGCTCCCTCTCCCCGTTCTTACGGGGAGAGGGTTGGGGTGAGGGGCCGTCTCCGCATATCCGGTGATAGCTGCGTTCGCGGAGACTCCCCCTCACCCGGAACGCATCTGACGATGCGTTCCGACCTCTCCCCGCACGCGGGGCGAGGTGAAGTGGCGCCGCCGCTC
This sequence comes from Bradyrhizobium sp. USDA 4504, assembly GCF_054063995.1. Taxonomy (NCBI): domain Bacteria; kingdom Pseudomonadati; phylum Pseudomonadota; class Alphaproteobacteria; order Hyphomicrobiales; family Nitrobacteraceae; genus Bradyrhizobium; species Bradyrhizobium sp. USDA 4504. The sequence goes on from NZ_JBSSGV010000001.1 coordinate 7,369,187, forward strand.
GAGTGAAGTCGTCGCGCACTAGCGTCCGGTCGAGCCGAAGCCGCCGCTGCCGCGCCCGGTCGCCGGCAGCACGTCGACCGGAACCAGCTCGGCCCGTGTGACCGGCGCGATCACCATCTGCGCGATACGCTCGCCGCGCCGGATCGAGAACACCTCATGGCCGTGGTTGATCAGCAGCACGTTGATCTCGCCGCGATAGTCGGCGTCGATCGTGCCGGGCGAGTTCAGCACCGTGACGCCGTATTTGGCGGCAAGGCCGGAGCGCGGCCGCACCTGCGCCTCGTAGCCCGGCGGCAGCGCGATCGTCAGTCCGGTCGGAACCATCTCGTAGCGGCCCGGGAGCAGCAGCAGCGGCGCCGACTGCGGCACCGCCGCGAGCAGGTCGAGCCCGGCCGCGTCGGCGGTCTGATAGATCGGCAGCAGGAGATCGGCGCCGTGCGGCAGTTGATGGACTTCGACCTTGATGGTGGCGCTCACGATGCGGTTCCTACGGCTCTAGAGCATGATCCGATTGAATCGGATCATGCTCTAATCCTTTTGTTTGGTCGCGTTTTCTTGACGCGAACCGGTGACCACTTCGCTCGAAAACGCTCTTGCGATGCGCGACACCAGCGCGGTCGCGACTTCCTCCTTGGTCATGACAGGCCAGGAGTCGACGGTGACGTCCTTGCCCTCGCGCGAGAGCAGGTGAACGGTGTTGCGGTCGCCGCCCATCACCCCGGTTGCCGGCGAGACGTCGTTGGCGACGATCCAGTCGCAGCCCTTGCGCGCGAACTTCGCCTTGGCGTTCTCGATCAGATGCTCGGTCTCGGCGGCGAACCCAATCACCAGCGGCGGCCGCTGCTCCTTCAGCTTGGAAATTGTCGCGAGGATGTCGGGGTTCTCGACCAGCTGCAGCGGCGGCATGCCGGCCGCGGTCTTCTTCAGCTTCTGGCTGCCCTCGGTGGCGACCCGCCAGTCGGCGACCGCGGCGGCGAAGATCGCGACGTCGACCGGCAGCGCCGCCTCGACCCGGTGCAGCATGTCGCGCGCGGACTCCACGCGCATGACCGAAATGCCCTGGGGGTCGTCGAGCTCGACCGGGCCGGTCACCAGCACCACCTCGGCGCCGGCGGCGCGCGCGGCGGCGGCGATGGCAAAGCCCTGCTTGCCGGACGAGCGGTTGGCGATGTAGCGGACCGGATCGATCGCCTCATGGGTCGGGCCCGCGGTGATCAGCACCCGCTTGCCGGCTAGCGGACGTGGCTGCGGCGGGCGCAGCATGCGGTCGGCGGCGGCGGCGATCTCGGTCGGCTCGGCCATCCGGCCGACGCCGGCCTCGCCGGCTTCCGCCATCTCGCCCGCATTGGGGCCGACGGTGTGGACGCCGTCGCGGCGGAGCTGCAGCACGTTGCGGCGGGTGGCCGGATTGTTCCACATCAGCGGGTTCATCGCCGGCGCCAGCAGGATCGGCCGGTTGGCCGCCAGCAAGGTGGCGGTGGCGAGGTCGTCGGCATGGCCCTGCGCCATCTTGGCCATCAGGTCGGCGGTCGCCGGCGCCACCACGATCAGGTCGCAGTCCCGCGCCAGGCGGATATGGCCGGCGTCGAACTCACTCTCGGCGTCGAACAGGTCGGTGTAGACGCGCTCATGCGACAGCGCGCTGGCGGCGAGCGGGGTGACGAATTGCTGGGCCGCCCTGGTCAGCACGCAGCGGACCTGGATGTGCCGTTCCTTGAGTCGCCGGATCAGATCCAGCGCCTTGTAGGCCGCAATCCCCCCGCCGATGATCAGGGTGACGCGCGGCTCGCCGGCCACGCTGGCGGCCCGTGGAGCAGGGGCTGCCACTGTCGCGGAACCTGGGCCGGGCGCCTCGGAGGGCTCCGTACCGCCGTCTGCGAGGTCCCGGAGGATCACCCGGACCTCCTCCTCGACCGAGCGGCCGTTCCTGGCGGAGCGCAGCCGCAGATAGGCCTTCAGCGTGTCGTCGAGTTTGCGGATGGTCAGGCTGGCCATGGCGTGCCCTCAGGCATCATGCTCAAATAAATATGATAGCGATGCTATCACATGGTGCATGCATTGCAATCAGTGTGCCCGGATCGCGAAAAAGATCGCGATGGAGGCGATCGCAATGACCCAGAGGCCGACGGTCTGCACCCGCGCCTTGCGGGCCTCGGCGCGGGCCATTTCGTCGATCGAGTCCGAAGACAGCATGTGGCCCTCCAGCGTCATGGTCTCCAGCTGCTCGAGCACCGTGACGGCGCGGTTGGCGATCGACGGCAAGTTGGCGAGGATGCGGCCGAGCTCGCCCGCGCCTGAGATCGCGCCCTGGATGCGGCCGGCCGGGCCGAGATTCTGCGTGATCCATTCGCGCACCACGGGGTCGGCGATCTTCCAGATGTCGAGCTTCGGGTCGAAGCCGCGCGCCACCCCCTCGACCACCACCATGGTCTTCTGCAGCAGGATCAGCTCGGGGCGCGTCTGCATGTCGAACAGGCCGGTGACCTCGAGCAGAAGCGTCAGCAGCTTCGCCATCGAGATTTCCTCGGCGGTGCGGTTGTGGATCGGCTCGCCGATCGCGCGGATCGCCTGCGCGAAATTCTCCACCGAATGGTGGCCGGGCACGTAGCCGGCCTCGAAATGCACCTCGGCGACGCGGCGATAATCGCGGGTGATGAAGCCGAGCAGGATCTCGGCCAGGAAGCGCCGCTCCTTCAGCCCGAGCCGTCCCATGATGCCGAAATCCACGGCAACGAGCCGGCCGGCCTCGTCGAGGAACAAATTGCCGGGATGCATGTCGGCATGGAAGAAGCCGTCGCGCAGCGCGTGGCGCAGGAAGCTCTGGATCACCTTGCGGCCGAGATCGGGCAAATCGACCTTGGCCTGCGCCAGCCGGACGTGATCGTTCAGCGCGATGCCGTCGATCCACTCCATCGTCAGCACGCTGTGCGCGGTGCGATCCCAATCCACCGCGGGGACGCGGAAGTCCGGATCGCCGCGGGTGTTCTCGGCCATCTCGGACAGCGCGGCCGCCTCGAGCCGCAGATCCATCTCCATCGCGACCGAGCGCGACATCGTGTTGATGACCTCGATCAGGCGCAAGCGCCGCGCCTCGGCGGAATGCGCCTCGGCCTTGTGCGCGACAAAGAAGAAGTCGCTGAGGTCGCGGCGGAAGCGCGCGGCGACGTTGGGCCGGAGCACCTTGACCGCAACCTGATGCCGGACCCCGTCGCGCTCGATTTCGCCGCGATGCACCTGCGCGATCGAGGCCGCGGCAACCGCAGGGCCCAGATGCACAAAGGCCTGCGGCAGCGGCCGTTCCAGCGATTGCGTGATGACGGTTTCGGCCGCTTCCTGCGCGAACGGCGGCAGCCGGTCCTGCAGGGCTTCGAGATCGCGCGCCATCGCCACGCCGACCACGTCGGGCCGGGTGGCGAGGAATTGCCCGAGCTTGAGATAGGCCGGTCCGAGCCGCGTCAGTGCGCGCGACAACCGCGGACCTGACTTGGCGGAGCGGCGCTCGATCAGCCGCGCCAGCTTCAGCGCGAGCTGCCCGGGCGGCGGCACCAGCGCGGGATCGACGACGCCGAACACGCCCTCGCGCGCAAACACGAAACCGGCGCGGGCGAGGCGCGTGATGTGGGTCAGTGCAGAGATCACAAACGCCAGCCCGAATGCAGCGCCACGATGCCGCCGGAGAGGCTCTGCCACTTCACGCGGGCAAAGCCGGCGGCGCCGATCATCTCGGCGAACGCGTTCGGCCGCGGGAATTTGCGGATCGACTCGACGAGATATTGATAGGACTCGGCGTCACCGGTGACGGCGCGGCCGAGCGGCGGGATCACCTTGAAGGAAAACAGATCGTAGATCTTGTCGAGGCCGGGCACGTCGACGGTGGAGAATTCCAGGCACAGGAAGCGGCTGCCCGGCTTGAGCACGCGATAGGCCTCGCGCAATGCGAGGTCGATCTGCGGCACGTTACGGATGCCGAATGCGATGGTGTAGGCGTCGAACGCGCGGTCGGCAAAACCCAGCGTTTCGGCGTTGCCCTCGACGAACGACACCCGGTCATCGAGGTGCTGCTTCGCGGCGCGCTCGCGGCCGACGGCGAGCATGTCGGCATTGATGTCGCAGACCGTGGCATGAAAGCCCGCGCCCGCGGTCTTGGCGGCCCGGAACGCGATGTCGCCGGTGCCGCCAGCGACGTCGAGCAGCGCGAACGGCCGGTCGCCCTTCGGCGGATCGAGCATCGTGATCATGACGTCCTTCCAGGCCCGGTGCAGGCCCGCCGACATCAGATCGTTCATCAGGTCGTAGCGGGACGCCACGCTGTGAAACACGTCGTTCACCAGCGTCTGCTTCTCGCCCAGGGGCACATCCCTGAAGCCGAAATGGGTGGTTTGATCCGGCCGATCCATCACTCAGAACTCTTACCCTTTTTGGTCGCGTTTTCTTCACGCGAACCGGTAGCCGCTTGGCTCGAAAAACGCTCCAGCCAAACCATAGCGCGGCGGCCGCAATGGCGCTATCACGTCACTTCCAAAAGGTGAATGCCTGCCATGCCGGAATTACCCGAAGTCGAGACCGTCCGCCGCGGCCTGCAACCGGCCATGGAGGGGTCCACGATCCTCAAGGCCGAGGCTCGCCGCAAGGATTTGCGGTTTCCGTTTCAAAAAGACTTTATCGCCCGGCTGGAGGGCCGGACCATCACCGGGCTCGGCCGCCGTGCCAAATATCTGATGGCGGACCTGAACTCCGGCGACGTGCTGCTGATGCATCTGGGCATGTCGGGCTCGTTCCGCGTGCTGAAGCAGGACGGCGCGGCGACGCCGGGGCAATTCCACCATCCGCGCAGCGAGGATCGCGTGCATGATCACGTGGTGTTCCACATGTCGTCGGGCGCGGCCGTCGTCTTCAACGATCCGCGGCGCTTCGGCTATATGAAGATCATCGCGCGCAACGCGATCGAGGATGAACCGCTCCTGAAAGGGCTCGGTCCCGAGCCGCTCGGCAACGAGTTCGACGCGGCGATGCTGGCGCGCTCCTGTCACAACAAGAAGACCAGCCTGAAGGCCGCGCTGCTCGATCAGCGCGTGGTGGCGGGACTTGGCAACATCTATGTCTGCGAGGCGCTGTTTCGTTCGCATCTGTCGCCGCGGCGATTGGCCGCGACGCTCGCGACCAAGTCCGGACAACGCAAGGGCGTTGCCGGGGGCGAGCCGACCGACCACGCCAGGCGGCTGGTCGACGCGATCCATTCGGTGCTCAACCAGGCGATCAAGGCCGGCGGCTCCTCGATCAGCGACCATCGATTGACCAACGGCGATCTCGGCTATTTCCAGCATTCGTTCCAGGTCTATGACCGCGAGGGCGAGACGTGCCGTACGTCGGGCTGCGAAGGTATTGTCAGGCGCTTCACCCAGAACGGCCGTTCGACGTTCTGGTGCCCGAAGTGCCAGAAGTAGCAATGTTCGAGACCCCGCGCATCGAGACGCCACGCCTGATCCTGCGGCCGCTTGCGCTGTCGGATGCCGCGGCGATCCAGAGTCACTTCAACAATTGGAATGTGATCAAGACTCTCGCCACGGTGGTGCCGTGGCCTTATCCCGGCGACGGCGCGGAAAGCTTTATCAGGCGCGAGCTCGACAAGATCGCGGCCGGAGAGGAAAGCTATCAATGGGCACTGGTGTTGCGTGCCCGCGATGGCGAGGCGATCGGCAACATCAATTTCCGGCCGCGCGCCGACGGCCGCAAGGGCAATCGCGGATTCTGGCTCGCTGAGCCGTATTGGAATCAGGGCCTCATGACCGAGGCGATCGCGGCGGTGAACGATTTCGCCTTCCTGGCGCTCGGCCTCGATCACTTCCATGTCTGCAACGCGCCGTCCAACGTCGGCTCGCGCCGGGTCAAGCAGAAGACCGGAGCCGAATTCGTCGGCTTCGTCGAGCTTCCGCACCACAATGGCGAATCCAGAGCGGAGAAGTGGAAGGTGACGCGCGAGACCTGGTTGCGCGATCGCGCGAAGCCGTGACCTTATTTGCGAATACCGCCGCGAGGAAAATCGCGGCGGCTTGACCGTGCACGCGCGGCCGGAGAACATGGCTGCGATCGCTCCATCAAGAACGAGAACACAATGGCGATGAACGGCATGTCGATGAATGACGCCTGGCGCGACCGCGCCGCGACAAGTTTTCAATGCGAGAAGCAGCCGGCCACCAGCAGCCGCGGCATGGTGGTGAGCAATCATCCGCTGGCATCGAGCGCGGGCGCCGAGATGTTGGCTGCCGGCGGCAATGCGATCGATGCGGCGATCGCCACCTTGTTCACGCTGACCGTGGTCGAGCCGATGATGATCGGCATCATCGGCGGCGGCATGGCGCATATTCGTCTCGCCGACGGCAGCCATCGCTTCATCGACGGCCAGAGCACGGTGCCGAACGCGGTGCGGCCGGACACCTACACTTCGAAGCCAGGATCGGCGCACGACGTGTTCGACACCGTCGGCAACGAGAATTTGAACGGGCCGAAAGCGGTCGCGGTGCCGGGCTCGCTGAAAGCCTGGTGCGAAACGCTGCGCCGCTTCGGCACCATGAGCCTTGCCGATGTGATGCAGCCCGCGATCAAGCACGCCGCGCGCGGCTATGCGGCGACGCCCTATTTGCATGAATGCATCACCGACGGCGCCGAGGAGATGCTGAAGGACAAGCCGATCTCGGCGATCTATCTGCCTGATGGCACGCCGCTGAAGCCCGGCGAGCGCGTGGTGCAGGCGGAATATGCCGAGACGCTGAAATACATCGCCGATCATGGCGACAACGCGCTCTACCAGGGGCCGCTTGGCGACATCCTGGTCGACTACATGAAAAAGAGCAGCGGCTTCATCGCGCAGGAGGATCTCGCGACCTACAAGACCGTCGAGCGGCAGCCGATCCGCTGCGACTACCGCGGCTGGGAAATCCTCGGGCCTCCGCCGCCCGCGGCATCGGGCGTGCATATCACGCAGATGCTCAACATCCTCGAAGGCTATGACATCGCGCGGCTCGGCTTCGGCACGACCGAGACGATCCATTATCTTGCCGAGGTGCTGAAGATCGCCTTTGCCGACCGCGCGGCCGCGAGCGGCGATCCCGCCTATATCAACGTGCCGGTGGAGCGGTTGACCTCGAAGGCCTATGCCGAGGAGCGCCGCCGCGCGATCGATCCCGACCGCGCGCAAGCCTGGAGCGCCGGCGTCACCCAGCTCGAAAGCGCGCACACCACGCACATGACTGCGGCGGATGCGATGGGCAATGTGGTCGCGACCACCCAGACCATCAACAATCTGTTCGGCGCCAAGATCCTGATCCCGGGCCTCGGCACCGTGCCGAACAACTACATGAACCTGTTCGATCCGCGGCCGGGACACGCGCTGTCGCTGGCCGCCGGCAAGCGCGTCACCACCTCGATGTCGCCGATGATGGCGCTGCGCGACGGCAAGCTCGCCTACGCGCTCGGCCTGCCCGGCGGCAAGCGCATCTTCCCGAGCGCGATGCAGGCGCTGATCAATCTGATCGACCACGGCATGAGCCTGCAGGAGGCGGTCGAGGCGCCGCGGGTCTGGACCGAGGGCAATGCGCTGGAGGTCGAGCAGGCGGTGCCGGAGGCTGTCCGCGCCGCGCTATCAGCCAAGGGCCACAAGGTGCAGGTCGTGCCGACGGTGGCCGGCGGCATGAACGCGATCCAGTTTCACGCCGACGGCACGATGTCGGGCGCAGCCTGCTGGCGCGCCGACGGCACCCCGGTCGGCATTGCCGGCGGCCTCGCCCGCGCCGGGGTGCGCTTTGCGTTGAGGTGAGGTTGGTTAGGCTCCCTCGCCCCGCTCTCGCGGGGAGAGGGTGGGGTGAGGGGCTCACTCCACGAGGTGGTGTCCATTGATGGACCTGTACCCCCTCACCCGGATTGCATCTGGCGATGCAATCCGACCTCTCCCCGCAAGCGGGGCGAGGTAGCTCTACTTCCTGACGCAGATCACGCGGACCACGGCCGCCTTGGCGTCTGCCGAGTCGCCCGACGCGGTGACGCCATGCGCCTTCAGGAAGCTGCGCACCGTGTCGGCCGGCACCAGCGCGGCCTGCGCCGGCGGCGCCGCGTTTGCGGGGCCTGCGACGATGACGGGTTTCAGCACCGCGATCCCAGCAAACCTGCCGCCGCTATCGGTCGCCGCTGCGCCGGAGAACCCGAGCGCCGGCGCCGGTGACAGCGCCTGATCGCCGCCGCCGATCTGTGCGGCCGAAGCCTTCACGTTGCTCGCGGCCGCTCCGCCGCCCTGGTTCTGCGGATCGGCAATCCCGGTGATGTCGAGCGCGGTCTGCGTCGCCTGGCCTGCGATATTGAGCGGCTTCAGCCCGCGCGCGCCATAGATGCGCAGCAGCGCGAGATCGTGATCCCTGTCCTCGGCGACCCGATCGGCATTGCCGTAGCCCGGGATCGTCAGCGTGATGCAGTCGTCGGTCGCCACGCGATCGGTAACGATGGCGCCGTCGTCGCTGACCACTACGCCGGTGCCATATTCGACGGTCTTGCGCGGCGGCGGACCGGCCTGCACGGCGGACGGAAAGGCGTTGAAGGCGCTCGACATCGCGATCACCACCGGCTCGACCGTGGTCTGCATCGCCTGGTCATAGAGGATGGTGAGGATGCGGACCTCGTCGCCCTTCAAGGTGCCGCGCAGATAGAACTTCTTCAGGCCCTGCATGCCCGACAGCACGAAGAAATCCGGCTTCACCACGGTGTAGTCGATGGTGCGCCCGGCCGGCTCCTTCCTTTCCTGCTCGGCAAGCTTTGCGGTGGCGGGGCTTGCTTCCTTGCGCCGGGTCAGCAGCACCTGGACGGTGCCGGTCGGCGAGGTCCATTTGGCGCCAGAAGCGTCGCTGGTGAGCTGCGGCACCAGCTTTGTGGGAATGCCGAGCCGCGCCCCGGTGGCCGGCTCGGTGACGATCCGCCAGCCGACACCTTCCTGCTTCCGCCGCGCCGTGTCGGCGAGCACGCCGCGCTCCTGCGGATTCAGCACCCCGGTCGGCTTGCCGCCGCGCTTCTTCTGGAATTCCTTGATCGCATTGACCATGCGCTCGCTGACGTCGCCGGTAATGGCGCCGTTATATTCGCCGACCCAGGCGAGGTCGGATTGCAGCGCCAGCCGCTCGGCCTGCGCCATCGCGCCAGCGGTATCCTCCGGCTTCTGCAGCCCGGGGCGTATCGGCACCGTCGCCACGGTTTTCGGCTTCGCCCCCGCCGTCGAGGGCGGCGTCATCTGGGCCTGCGCCATGCCCATCCCTGTGACCGTAATGGAAGCGGCCATCAATGTTGCCGAAAGCACCGATCTCATGACAAATCCGGGGGGAATGACTGACACCATTGACGTCCAGGCAATTAAGCACATCTGCTTGGTCGGCAACAACCGCGCCTGGGTTCAGGGAGCGCGTCAACCCTCATCCCGAGGAGCGGCGTCAGCCGCGTCTCGAAGGATGAGGCCACGGACCGGGCCTCATGGTTCGAGACGCGCGTGCCGCGCTCCTCACCATGAGGGTCACGGGTAGGATAGATGAGACAATGCTGAGTGCCGACGAACTTGAACGCTATGCCCGCCACATCGTGCTGCGCGAGGTGGGCGGCCCCGGCCAGAATGCGCTGAAGCAGGCCTCCGTGCTGGTGATCGGCGCCGGCGGCCTCGGCGCGCCGGTGCTGATGTATCTGGCGGCCGCCGGTGTCGGCCGGCTCGGCGTGATCGATGACGATATCGTCTCGCTCTCCAATTTGCAGCGCCAGATCATCCATGCGACGTCTGATATCGGCAAGCGCAAGGTCGACAGCGCGGCGGCACAGATCCATGCGCTCAATCCGCATGTGACGTTCGAGGCGCATTCGATGCGGCTCACCGCCGACAATGCGATGGCGCTGAGCGCGAACTACGACCTCGTGCTCGACGGCTCCGACAATTTCGAGACCCGCTATCTCGTCGCCGATGCCTGCTTCCTCGCGAAGCGGCCGCTGATCACGGCCGCACTGGGCCAGTTCGACGGTTCGCTGACCACGATCCGCGCGCATGAGAAGAATGCGGACGGCGAGTTCAATCCGACCTATCGCTGCCTGTTTCCGGAGGCGCCGCCGCCGGGCACGGTGCCGGCCTGCGCCGAGGCCGGCGTGATGGGCGCGCTCGCCGGCGTCCTGGGATCGATGATGGCGCTGGAGGCGATCCGCGAGATCGTCGGCTTCGGCGAGGGCCTGGTCGGCCGCCTCCTGATGGTGGATGCGCGCGCGATGCGGTTCGAAACCCTGCGCTACGCGCGCGATCCGCAGAACCCGCTCAATGGCGATGGGCCTGTCATCACTGACCTCAGCGCCCATCGCACCTGATTGCTGCCGTTATCTGCTGGCCGGCTTCTCGCTGTCGAGATGCGCCATCTGCTCGGCCGCATAGCGCGTGCCGGCAGCGATATCCGGCGGGAAGGCTTTCGCCAGCGCTGCGAGATGAGCTTGCGTCAGCGTCAGCCTGGTCGCGCCGAGCGCTTCGGTGAGACGGTTGCGGGTGCGGGCGCCGACCAGCGGCACGATCTCCTTGCCCTGCGCCGCGACCCAGGCAATCGCGACCTGCGCCGGCGTCGCCCCGATCTCGGCGGCAACGGCGCGCAACTGCTCGACCAGCGCGAGATTGGCATCGAGGTTCGCGCCCTGGAAGCGCGGCGTCATCAGCCGGTAGTCCCTGCCGATCTTGCCGGACTCCTTCGACCAGTGGCCGCTGATCAGTCCGCGCGACAGCACGCCGTAGGCGGTGATGCCGATGCCAAGCTCGCGGCAGGTCGTCAGGATATCGCGCTCGATGCCACGCTCGATCAGCGAGTATTCGATCTGGAGATCGACGATCGGATGCACGGCGTGAGCACGGCGGATGGTGTCGGAGCCGACCTCGGACAGGCCGATATGTCTGATGTAGCCGGACTTCACCAGATCGGCGAGGCCGCCGATCGTCTCCTCGATCGGAACGTTGGGATCGAGACGTGCCGGGCGGTAGATGTCGATGTAGTCGGTGCCGAGACGTTGCAGCGAATAGGCGAGAAAATTCTTCGTCGCGGCCGGCCGGGTGTCCATTCCGGCGAATTCACCCGCGGGGCCGCGCAGCGCGCCGAACTTGACGCTGATCGTCAGCCGGTCGCGCGCGACGTCCTTCAGGGCTTCCTGCACCAGCATCTCGTTGTGGCCCATGGCATAGAAGTCGCCGGTATCCAGCAGCGTGATGCCGGCATCGAGCGCCGCATGGATCGTGGCGATGCTCTCGCCGCGATCGGCTGGGCCATAGACCTCGGACATGCCCATGCAGCCGAGGCCGAGGGCCGCGACGGTGGGCCCGGTTGAGCCGAGTTTGCGTGTGTCCATGTGGATGTTCCTCGAACGTTGGCGGCGGAAATCCGTCGCTAAATGCCGAGGTGATATGGGCCGGACGGTTTCGGACGATAAGCTGGACAATCGCGAATGGCTTGTTCACTATATCGAACAATGCAGGATTTCGACCTTCGCGATCTCGACGCCTTTGTGGCGGTGGCGCGCACGCGCAATTTCCGGCGTGCGGCGCTCGAGCAGCGCGTCTCGGTTTCCAGCCTCAGCCAGCGCCTGCGCGACATGGAAGAGCGGCTCGGCGTCCGCCTGATGAACCGCACCACCCGCAGCGTCGCGCTGACCGAGGCCGGCGAACGGCTGCTTGCCCGTGTCGCGCCGGCCATGGTCAACGTCGCCGATGCGATCACCGAGGTGCGCGGCCTGCGCGCCGAGCCGTCGGGGCGGTTGCGCATCAACGCGCCGCCGCCCGCGGTCGATCTGGTGCTGGCGCCGATGATCGCGCCGTTCCTCGCCAGATATCCGCGGGTCGAGCTCGACGTCGTTGCGGAGAGTGCGTTCGTGGACATCGTCGCGCAGGGCTTTGACGCCGGCGTGCGTTACGGCGAGCACCTGGCACAGGACATGGTCGCGGTTCCGCTTGGCGCGCCGCAACGTTACGCGATCGTGGCGTCCAGCGCGTATGTCGCAAAGCACGGCCGGCCGATGCATCCGAAAGATCTGCTGGCGCACCCCTGCATCCGCAGCCGCTTCAGCAACGGCGTGATGTTCGATTGGGAGTTCGAGAAGAACGGCCGCGTGGTGAAGATTTCGCCGCCGGCCAGGCTGACCGCGACCCATCTCGGCCTCGCGCTGCGCGCGGTCCATGACGGCGTCGGCTACTGGGCGACGTTCGAGGGCTATGTCCGCTACGGCGTCAAATCCGGTGCGCTGGTCAGCGTGCTCGACGACTGGTGCCCGCCATTCGACGGACCGTTCCTCTATTATCCGAGCCGTCGCCAGCCGCCGCCGGCGCTCGCTGCGTTCGTGTCGTTCGTCGCCGACTGGCGCAAGCAGGCGCGACGGAAGAAGTAGAGCAGGACCTCGCCACATCGTCGTCCCGGCCTTGAGCCGGGACCCGTACCCACAAATGCGGATTGCCTTGCAGCGCTGGGGCCACAGCCCTCGCAACAACGAGGCCCTGCGGTTATGGGTCCCTGCTTTCGCATGCTTTCGCAGGGACGACACCGAATGCGTGATTACAGCATGCGCCTCGCCGGCCGCACCGGCTCCTTTGCATGGGGTTGTTTTCGATATTTTGGCAGCGCGCCCCTGCGACGGCAGGGCTGTCGCGTGTGACTACCCACGTCCCGTAGATGGGGTAACGGGCCGGCCGCCCGCTCGCTACGGCGCAATTTGGAAGCGCGCTCGCGAGCGGCCTGTTGGTTGGAAGGCGGTCGTCCCTCAAACTGATGGTGTTCAACGGAGTCGGGCAAGCCCGCTCCAAGCATCATTAAGGGACGACCATGTACCACTATGCAGGAATTGACGTGTCTTTGGAATGCTCGAGCGTTTGCCTTGTCGATGGGACAGGCAAGATTTTGCGCGAGACGAAGGTTGCGAGCGAGCCGGCGGCGCTGATCGCCTGGTTCCGGTCGCTGGGTCTGGTACTGGAACGGATCGGGCTGGAGGCAGGCCCCTTGTCGCAATGGCTGTATGCGGGTCTGCGAGACGCAGGGCTTGCGGTCGAGCTGCTGGAAACGCGGCACGTTCGCGAAGCCTTCAAGTCGATGCCGGTGAAGACGGACCGCAACGATGCCCGCCGGATCGCGCAGTTGATGCGGCTCGGCTGGTTCCGGCCGGTGCACTGCAAGTCGGTCGCGGCGCAGGAGACCCGCGCCATCCTGACGGCGCGCAAGCTGCTGCAATCCAAGCTTCGCGATGTCGAGAACAGCCTGCGCGGCATACTTCGCGGTTTTGGCCTGAAGGTCGGTGCGACCACCGAGCGCACGTTCGCCGGACGCATCCGCGAGCTCGTGACCGGCCATCCCGGACTGGAGTTGGTCGCGGCGGCGCTGCTCCAAGCCCATGCGGTGCTGCTGCGGGAGTTCAAGAGCCTGGACAAGCACACCCAGAAGCTCGCCAGGACGCATCCATCCGCCAAGCTCCTGATGACAACGCCGTCCGTTGGTCCGATCGTGGCGCTCACCTATGCCGCGGCGATCGACGACCCGAAGCGCTTCCGCTCCTCGAAGGCCACGGGAGCCCACTTTGGGCTCACCCCGAAGAAGTACCAGTCCGGTGAGACCGACTACACCGGCCGCATCAGCAAGATCGGGGATGCCTCCGTGCGCGAGGCACTCTACCAGGCAGCTCACGTCATGCTGACCAAGCCGGTCAAGAATTGCTCGGCATTGAAGAGCTGGGCGATGCGGATTGCCCGGCGCGCAGGCATGCGCAAGGCCAAGGTAGCGCTGGCTCGCAAGCTCGCCGTGATCCTGCATCGCATGCTCGCCGACACCAAACCGTTCAACCCGATGACCAAGGCCATCTAGCCAGGAGCAGCAATCGGTTCCGGGCGGGCCACGACACCAGGCTCTCCCCGAGCGAAGTCCCTCCGCTGGGACGATGGATCCGGTCAGGCCGCCATCCGGGAAGTGGCTCACGACCACGCAATCCGTAGATTGGCCGGCCGGCTCCTCAATGCACCCCATCAGGCGACGGCCTTCGCGCCGATCCCGTACAGAAGCAAGTGCCCGGCGAGTGGATGACGCGAAAAGGGATTGACTAACCAAGGCCCGTTACAGAAGCCCGGATGGAGTGAAGCGTAATCTGGGGCGGCCTGTCCGCGGATACAGGCCCCGGATTTCGCTGCGCTCCATCCGGGCTACAGATCTCTCTTCTTCCCCCTGAAAGGGGGAAGGTCGGGATGGGGGGTCCAGCCACACGCACCGTCGCTCGTGGAGAGAGATGATCCCCACCCGCTTTGCTCTGGCGAGCAAAGCGACCTCCCCTTTTCAAGGGGAGGTTATGGAAAGAAGCGGTCCCGGATTGCGCGGAGCCTGTCATCGGGCGCGCGTTCGCGCGACCCGTTGGCTCCATCCGGGCTACGAGCGCTTACAGCATGCTCGGCAGCACGCGATCCGGCGGCTTGTGGGCGTCGAGGAAGGTTCGGATGTTGATGATCACCTTCTCGCCCATCTCGACGCGGCCTTCGATGGTGGCCGAACCCATATGCGGCAGCAGCGTCACCTTGCCGGCCTTGGCGAGCCGCACCAGCTTCGGGTTCACCGCGGGCTCGTGCTCATAGACGTCGAGGGCTGCGCCGCCGATATCGCCGGCTTCGATCAGCTTGATCAGCGTGTCCTCGTCGATCACCTCGCCGCGCGCGGTGTTGACGACATAGGCCTCTTTCCGGATCAGCTTGAGCCGCCGCGCCGAGAGCAGGTGATAGGTGGCCGGCGTGTGCGGGCAATTTACCGAGATGATGTCCATCCGCGCCAGCATCTGGTCGAGGCTTTCCCAATAGGTCGCCCCGAGCTCTTCGGCGATCATGGGCGCCACCGGGCGGCGGTTGTGATAGTGGATCTGCAGGCCGAAGGCGCGGGCACGGCGCGCCACGGCCTGGCCGATGCGGCCCATGCCGACGATGCCGAGGCGCTTGCCGCCGATGCGGTGGCCGAGCATCCAGGTCGGCGACCAGCCCGCCCAGTGCTGCCTGCCTTCGGTCAGGATCGAGGCGCCCTCGATCAGGCGCCGCGGCACCGCCAGGATCAGCGCCATGGTCATGTCGGCGGTGTCCTCGGTCAGCACCTTCGGGGTGTTGGTCACCGTGATGCCGCGGGCATGCGCCGCGGCGACATCGATATTGTCGACGCCGTTGCCGAAATTGGCGATCATCTTCAGCTTGCAGTCGGGCTGATTGATCACGTCCTCGCGGATCATGTCGGTCACGGTCGGCACCAGCACGTCGGCGGTTCGCGCCGCCTCGGCGATCTGCTCCGGCGTCATCGGCGTGTCGTCGAGATTCAATCTGGCGTCGAACAGCTCGCGCATCCGGGTCTCGATCGAGTCCGGCAGCTTGCGGGTGACGACGACGAGAGGCTTTTTCTTCACCGACATGTCCTGCTTTCATGACGCGCGGCTTGCCAAAAAGCAAACCGTTGAGGCCTCATTAACCCGGTTGTTCGACACTGCTGATAGCCGCGCTGTCCCGGCGTTTCCTTCGCGTTTCCTAGGGTTCCCCGATGCTTGCCCCGGCTCTTCGCCAAGGCGAAACGACGGGCAAATTCGGGTGTTCTGGCTCTCAGGCGTTCCGTCCTCTCTAGCAGAAGGCCGGGCCAAGACAAGAACCCCTCGGACTTGCAGTGCGGGAGCGAACGGCGCAGGCGCAGGGGCCTTCGGGCGTGGTTTGGGTTGCAATTCGCCGAGTGCGGGTTGGGCATTTCGGCAGGAGACGAGTTGATGGTGGCGTTCTGGCGTTTCAGTTCATTGGTGGCGCTGGTCGGAAGCATGCTGAGCGCGTCGGTCATGCCCGGACATTCCGCCAAGGATTTGAGCCCCACCACCAGCGGCCTGCCGATCCCGCGCTATGTCAGCCTGAAGTCGGATCACGTGAACGTCCGGGCCGGCCCGACCAAGGACAATGACGTCGCCTGGGTCTATACGCGGTCGGGGCTGCCGGTCGAAATCACCGCCGAGTTCGAGAACTGGCGCCGGGTGCGCGATTCCGAGGGCGCCGAAGGCTGGGTCTATCATTCCCTGCTGTCCGGGCGCCGCACCGCCGTCGTCACCATGAAGAACAAGGACGATCTGGCCTCGCTCTACGATCGTCCCGACGCCACCAGCGCGATCGCGGCGCGCCTACAGGCCGGCGTCGTCGCGCAGGTGAAGAAATGCGCCAATAACTGGTGCCGGGTCACCGGCAGCGGGTTCGACGGCTGGATCGAGCAGCAGCGCCTGTGGGGCGTCTACGCCGACGAGAAGGTTGATTGAGCTTCCCCGACCGCAAATGAAAATGGCCGGGACGAGCCCGGCCATCACAACTCAAATCGACGGTAAGACGGTTCAGCGCTTCTTGCGCAGCCGTACGACCATGTCGACGCGGGAGATCTCGTAGCCTTCGGGCACGTCGGGCATCTTCGACAGCACGAGGTTCGGGTCGGGAATGTCGACCAACTCGTGGTTATGCTCGAGATAAAAGTGGTGGTGCGTCGACACGTTGGTATCGAAATAGGTTTTCGTGCCGTCGACGCTGACCTGGCGCAGCAGGCCGGCGTCGGTCAGCTGGTTCAGGGTGTTGTAGACGGTCGCCAGCGACACCGGAACCTTGGCCAGCGTGGCTTCCTCGTACAGCATTTCAGCGGTCAGGTGGCGGGCACCCTTGCCGAACAACAGCCAGCCCAGCGCCATGCGCTGACGGGTCGGCCGCAGACCGGCAGACTGCAACATTTCGTTGACGTCATGCCACGGACAGCCGGTCAGGGCAGGGTGGTGCCCAGCGCCCCGGGCAGCCGGGTGCACGGCATCATCGTTCACAGCCGGTACTTCCTCGTTCATATCCACTCTATGCACCCAACTCAGGCAATATTCCTCATAAATATAAAAAGGATGCCTATCAGATGCAAGTTTTTCGCAACTAGAACGAATCCAAGCTGCGGTAGAAACCTAAGGAGAAGCGGTCATTTATCCTCGGAATGCCGCTTTGCCGCCCAGTTGGCGCTATGTTAGAGAGCGCGCGGACCACATATGCGCTTTCGGCAGAGATAACAGGCCGTAGCGTACCCAGGTAGCGCCAAGATGCGGGACGGGTTATTCCGGTTCCCGTGGGTAGATCAAGGTCCGACCAAGCAAAGCGCTCATCGGGACATCAGAGGTGGAAAGAGGATGCTGGATCGGCGCGGCGGTTACGAATACGAGGATTTGCTGGCTTGCGGGCGGGGCGAGCTTTTCGGTCCCGGCAACGCCCAGTTGCCGCTGCCGCCGATGCTCATGTTCGATCGGATCAGCGAGATTTCGGAGAATGGCGGCGAGTTCGGCAAGGGGCTGGTGCGCGCCGAGCTCGAGGTGAAACCGGATCTCTGGTTCTTCGGCTGCCATTTCAAGAATGATCCGGTGATGCCGGGCTGCCTCGGCCTCGATGCCATGTGGCAAATGGTCGGCTTTTACCTCGGCTGGATCGGTGGCGAAGGTCGTGGCCGCGCGCTCGGCCTCGGCGAGCTGAAGTTCTCCGGACAGGTGCTGCCGCAAGCGCGCAAGGTTGTGTACAACATCGATATCAAGCGCGTGATGCGGTCAAAGCTCGTGCTTGGAATTGCCGACGGGTGGCTTTCCATGGACGACGAGATTATCTATCGCGCCAAGGACTTGAAGGTCGGGTTGTTCAAGCAGGGCACGGCTCCATCTTGAGCAGGATCATCATGCGGCAACATAAAGGCAGGGCGAGGCGAACATGAGGCGGGTTGTCATCACGGGGATGGGTATTGTCTCGTCCATCGGTAACAACACCCAGGAAGTGCTTGCGAGCCTCTACGAGGCGAAGTCGGGCATTTCGCGCGCGGAGAAGGCCGCCGAACTCGGCTTCCGCTCGCAGGTGCACGGTGCGCCGACACTCAATCCTGCCGAGGTGATCGATCGCCGCGCGATGCGGTTCCTTGCCGAAGGTGCGGCGTGGAATCACGTTGCGATGGAACAGGCGATCCGCGACTCGGGCCTCGAGGAAAACGAAGTCTCCAACATCCGCACCGGCATCATCATGGGATCCGGCGGTCCGTCGACGCGCACGCTGGTGGAGGCCGCCGACATCGCGCGCGCCAAGGGCCCGAAGCGGGTCGGTCCGTTCGCAGTGCCGAAGGGCATGTCCTCGACCGCGTCGGCGACGCTCGCCACCTGGTTCAAGATCAAGGGCGTGAACTATTCGATCTCGTCGGCCTGCGCGACGTCGAACCACTGCATCGGCAACGCCTATGAGACGATCCAGATCGGCAAGCAGGATGTCATCTTCGCCGGCGGCTGCGAGGAACTCGACTGGACGCTGTCGGTGCTGTTCGACGCCATGGGCGCGATGTCCTCGAAATACAACGACACGCCCGCCACCGCCTCGCGTCCCTACGATCTCAACCGCGACGGCTTCGTCATCGCGGGCGGCGCGGGTGTCGTGGTGCTGGAAGAGCTCGAGCATGCCAAGGCGCGCGGTGCCAGGATCTATGGCGAGGTCGTCGGCTACGGCGCAACCTCCGACGGCTACGACATGGTGGCGCCGTCAGGCGAGGGCGCCGAGCGCTGCATGCGCATGGCGATGTCGACGGTGAACACGCCGGTCGACTACATCAATCCGCACGCCACTTCGACGCCCGCCGGCGATCCGCCGGAGATCGAGGCGATCCGCAAGGTGTTCGGCACCGGCGACAAGTGCCCGCCGATCTCGGCGACCAAGGCGCTGACCGGCCACTCGCTCGGCGCCACCGGCGTGCAGGAAGCGATCTATTCGCTGCTGATGCTGAACAACGGCTTCATCTGCGAGAGCGCGCATATCACCGAACTCGATCCGGTGTTTGCCGACATGCCGATCGTGCGCAGGCGCATCGACAACGCCAAGCTCAACACCGTGCTGTCGAACTCGTTCGGCTTCGGCGGTACCAACGCGACGCTGGTGTTCAGGCGGCTTGACGCGTGATTTCGCCTCTCCTCGCTTGCTGAGGGACATCCGCGGGCAGCGAATGGGAACATTGCAACGATCCGGAATGGGGTGGGAATGATTATTGAACCGCGCGTGCGAGGCTTCATCTGCACGACGGCACATCCCGTCGGCTGCGCCACGAATGTCCGCGAACAGATCGCCTATGTTCTGAAGCAGGGTCCGGTCGCCGACTGCCCGAAGCGCGTTGCCGTGCTGGGCTGCTCGACGGGGTATGGCCTCGCGAGCCGCATCGTCGCGACCTTCGCCGGCGGCGCCGATACGATCGGCGTGTCGCTGGAGCGTGAGCCGTCGGAAAAGAGAAGCGCCAGCGCCGGCTGGTACAACAACCGCGCCTTCGAGATCGAGGCCCAGAAGGTCGGACGCTCGCCGCTCACGCTGGAGGGCGACGCCTTCTCCGACGAGCTGAAGGCGACCTTCATCGAGCGCGTGCGCGAGAAATTCGGGCAGCTCGACCTCCTGGTCTACAGCATGGCCGCTCCGGTCCGCACTGATCCCGACACCGGCAAGACCTATCGTTCGGTGATCAAGCCGCTGGGCGCCCCGGTCGAGATCAAGACGCTCGACACCGAGACCGGCGAGGTGTTCCAGACCACGCTCGAACCGGCCAGCGAGGAGCAAACCGCGGCCACCGTCGCGGTGATGGGCGGCGACGACTGGAAGCGCTGGATCGACCAGCTCGCGGATGCCGGCGTTTTGGCGCCGGGCTTCCAGACGCTCAACTACACCTATATCGGCAGCGAACTGACCTGGCCGATCTACTGGAACGGCACGCTCGGCCGCGCCAAGGTCGATCTCGACAGCAAGGCGGAAGCGATCCGCGGCCGGCTCGGTGCGGACGCCGCCCGCGTCGTCGCGCTGAAGGCCGTGGTCACCCAGGCGAGCTCGGCGATTCCGGTGGTGCCGCTCTATGGCACCGTGCTGTTCAAGGTGATGAAGCAGCTCGGGCTTCACGAAGGCTGCATCGAGCAGATTGATCGCCTGTTCCGGACGAAGCTCGGTAAGGGCGTCGAGCTCGATGACGCGCAGCGCGTCCGGGTCGACGATTGGGAGCTTTCGCCCGAAGTGCAGACGGAAGTGTCGCGGCGCTGGCCACTGCTCACCACCGAGACGCTCGGCGAGTTGGCCGATCTCGGCGAGTACAAGAGCCAGTTCCTGCGCCTGTTCGGCTTCGGCATCGACGGCGTCGACTATACGCAGGATGTCGATCCCCGCGTCGTGCCGGGTTAGGCCGTTCGGGAAACATCGCAATCACAGCTTCGTAGCCCGGATGGAGCGCAGCGCATCCGGGACAGTCCCTCTGTGGCAGAGAGCCCCGGATTTCGCTGCGCTTCATCCGGGCTACATGTCTCACCCCGCCGCGATCTTCTCTGCGCGCTGGAACGCGGGCCGGGCCACGCAGCGGCCGATATAGGCCTCGAATGACGGCCGCGACGGCACCATCTTGAACACGCGCACCGCAAAGTTCAGTCCCGCGCCGATCGCGATGTCGGCCGCGGAGAATTGATCGCCGAGGATCCATGGCCCCTTCTGCAGCTCGGCGTCGAGCACGTCGAACACCTGCGCGGCGTTGCCCCATGCCGCGGTGCTGGTCGGCACCTCGAGCTTGGTGAAGAGCTGGATCAGCGCCGGCTCGATGCAACTCGGCGAGAAAAACAGCCACTGCAGATAGCGCGCCCGCTTCGGGTCCGTCGCTGCCGGCGCGAGTTTGGTCTCGGGATAGCGGTCGGCGATATAGGCGCAGATCGCGGCGGCCTCGGCGAGCTGCGCGTCGCCGTCGGTCAGCGCGGGCACCTTGCCCATCGGGTTGATCTTGAGAAAATCGGGCGATTTCTGCGCCCCGGTGCTGATGTCGGTCAGCACCCGTTCGTATGGCAGGCCGGATTCCTCCAGCAGCCAGATGGCTGAGAACGAGCGCGAGCGCGGCGACCAGTACACCTTGATCATGGCTTAGCCTCCGATGTGCGGTTTGTTCTCATCCACCGATAGTGCTTCATCATGAAGCCGGTGACCGGATGGGGCGCTTCCTTCTCGAAGATGAAGCCTTCGCGCTCGTACCAGCGCCAGGCCTTCTCGTTCTCCCGGACGCATTTCAGCCAGATCTCGTCGGGCATCTGCCGGCGCGTGAAGGCAAGCAGCTCGCGTCCCAGGCTCCGGCCCTGATAGGTGGGGACCACCATCAGCTGATCGAGCAGCGAGGTCGGCAGGTGCAGCGCAAGCATGGCGGCGATGGCGCCGCGATCGTCGACGACGAACAGGCTCCAGCCACCAGCGATCTCGCGCGGCAGGCGGACACGCAGATCGTTCAACAGGTTGTCGCTGGCTTGTGAGAGCCCGGTCGAAACCCAACTCGCCATCCAGGCGCGCGCGATCGCGTCATGTTCGTCGGGACGAGCGGGGCGGATGATCGGCAGCGTCATTGTTCCCTATCGCCTTCGACGCCGGCGGCGCGACGCTGTGGGTGCATAAAGGTGAAAGCCCGCGAGCGCCTCGCGGAGCTTTCAACTCTAGCGTAGTTGTGTGCGACCGGCGAGCCCGGCGGCTCACACGCCGAGCGTGCCGGCCTTTGCTGCCGCATAGCGCTCAGCCACGGCCTTCCAGTTCACCGTATTCCACCACGCCTTGAGATAATCGGGCCGACGGTTCTGATAGGTCAGGTAATAGGCGTGCTCCCAGACGTCATTGCCGAGCAGCGCGCGCTTGCCGTCCATGATCGGATTGTCCTGGTTCGGCCGGGTCTCGATCGCGAGCTTGCCGTCCTTGGTCACGGTGACGAACACCCAGCCGGAGCCGAACACGCGCCCGCCGGCGGCGTTGAAATCGGTCTGGAATTTTTCCATGCCGCCGAGGTCGCGATCGATCGCGGCGAGCACCTCGCCGTCCGCCTTGCCGCCGTTCGGTCCCATGATCTGCCAGAACATGGTGTGGTTGGCGTGGCCGCCCATGTTGTTGCGCACGCCGGTGCGGATCGCCTCCGGCACGCTGCCGAGATTGGCGAGCACCTCGACGACCGGCTTCTCGGCGATCTGCGGATTGTCCTTGGCGAAATTGTTGAGGTTGGTGACATAGGCCTGATGATGCCGGTCGTGATGGATTTCCATCGTCTTGGCGTCGATATGCGGCTCCAGCGCATTGGTGGGATAGGTCAGCGGATCGATCTTGAACGGTCCGGCTGGGACCTGCGCCGTGGCCTGCGCGAATGCCGTGCGCGATGCGGCTGCGGCTGCGGCGATGCCGCCTGCTGCGATGATCAAATGGCGTCGGGACATCGAGGACATCGTGGTTCTCCGTGCTGGGAAAGCTTCCTGATGTTAGGCCCGAGTTGTGAACGGGTTCCAGCGAATCCGGTCACAATGCCGGGTCAAAACCGCGCATGCCGATCAGCGGAGATTGATTTGCGCCCATCTCGGCAAACCAAAAAGGGCGGCCACAGGGCCGCCCTTTTCGTAACAGTCGATTTGGTAACAATCGATTTGCCCTGGCTTACTCGCCGGCAGCTTCGCGCGGCGCCGCAGCCGGCGCTTCGGTCTTCTGCTTGGCCTCGAGATCCTCGCCGGTCTCCTGGTCGACAGCCTTCATCGACAGGCGGGTCTTGCCGCGATCGTCGAAGCCGAGCAGCTTGACCTTGACCTTGTCGCCTTCCTTGACGACGTCGGAGGTCTTCTGCACGCGGTTGGACGCGAGCTGGCTGATGTGGACGAGGCCGTCCTTGGCGCCGAAGAAGTTCACGAACGCGCCGAACTCCATCACCTTGACGACGGTGCCCTCGTAAATCTGGCCGACCTCCGGATCGGAGGCGATCGACTTGATCCACTTGATCGCAGCCTTCATCGCCTCGCCATCGTTGGAGGCGACCTTCACGGTGCCGTCGTCCTCGATGTTGACCTTGGCGCCGGTCTTCTCGACGATCTCGCGGATCACCTTGCCGCCGGTGCCGATCACTTCGCGGATCTTGTCGGTGGCGATCTTGAAGGTCTCGATGCGCGGTGCGTATTCGCCGAGCTCGGCGCGCGCCGCGGTCAGAGCCTTGGCCATCTCGCCGAGGATGTGGATGCGCCCTTCCTTGGCCTGGCCAAGCGCAACCTTCATGATCTCTTCGGTGATGCCCTCGATCTTGATGTCCATCTGGAGCGAGGTGATGCCGTGGTCGGTACCGGCGACCTTGAAGTCCATGTCGCCGAGATGATCCTCGTCACCGAGGATGTCCGACAGCACCGCGAAGCGCTGACCTTCGAGGATCAGGCCCATGGCGATACCGGCGGTCGGCCGCTTCAGCGGCACTCCGGCGTCCATCAGCGACAGCGAGGCGCCGCACACCGAGGCCATCGAGGACGAGCCGTTCGACTCGGTGATCTCGGAGACCACGCGGATCGTGTACGGGAACTCGTGGTGCGGCGGCAGCACCGGGTGGATCGCGCGCCAGGCGAGCTTGCCGTGGCCGATTTCGCGGCGCTTGGTGCCGCCGAGGCGACCGGTTTCACCGACCGAGTAGGGCGGGAAGTTGTAGTGCAGCAGGAACGTTTCCTTGTACGTCCCCGACAGTGCATCGATGTACTGCTCGTCCTCGCCGGTGCCGAGCGTGGTCACGACCATCGCCTGGGTCTCACCGCGGGTGAACAGCGCCGAGCCGTGGGCGCGCGGCAGCACGCCGGCTTCGGCGATGATGTTGCGCACGGTCTTGGCGTCACGGCCGTCGATGCGCTTGCCGGTGTCAAGGATGTTCCAGCGAACGATCTTGGCTTCCAGTTCCTTGAACACGCCGGCGACGCGAAGCTTGTCGTATTTCGGCTCCTGGCCTTCCGGGAAGAAGTGCGCCAGCACCTTCTCCTTGACGGCGCCGACCGCGGCATAGCGTTCCTGCTTGACCGGGATCGCATAGGCCTTGCGGAGCTCCTGTTCGGCGATGCCGAGCATCTCCTTCTCGATCTCCGAATTGTCGATCGTGGTGACTTCGCGCGGCTCCTTGGCGGCCTTCTCGGCGAGTTCGATGATCGCGTTGATGACCGGCTGGAAGTGGCGGTGGCCGAACATGACCGCGCCGAGCATCACGTCCTCGTTGAGCTCCTTGGCTTCTGATTCGACCATCAGCACGGCGTCGGCGGTGCCGGCGACGACGAGATCGAGCTGGGTCTCGGTCATCTCGTCCAGCGTCGGGTTGAGCACGTATTCGTCATTGGCGAAGCCGACGCGCGCGGCGCCGATCGGGCCCTTGAACGGCGCGCCCGATAGCGTCAGGGCGGCGGAGGCGGCGACCAGCGACACGATGTCCGGATCGTTCTCCATGTCGTGCGAGAGCACGGTGACGATCACCTGGGTCTCGTTGCGCCAGCCGTCGACGAACAGCGGACGGATCGGGCGGTCGATCAGGCGGGAGACCAGCGTCTCCTTCTCGGTCGGACGGCCTTCGCGCTTGAAGTAGCCGCCGGGAATGCGGCCGGCAGCGTAGGTCTTCTCCTGGTAGTCGACCGTGAGCGGCAGGAAGTCGACGCCCTCGCGCGGCGCCTTCGCCGCGACGACGGTGGCAAGCACCACGGTCTCGCCGTAGGTGGCCATCACGGCGCCATCAGCCTGGCGGGCGATCTTGCCGGTTTCAAGTTTGAGGGGACGTCCACCCCAGTCGATTTCGACGGAATGCGAATTGAACATTTCGGTTTTCTTTCATGGTTTCACGAAAGCACGGCGCCCTGAAACACAAAGACCATGCCAAGACGGCGAGACACTGATGCGCTGTCGCGATCAGCATCCGGCGATCCTGCCATGGTCCCTGGATTTCGGATGGCGTCCATCCTTTCGGTCATCTGGGCATCTTGCCCGGTCCAGCGGCCGGATTGCTGCTGGACGCTAGTGTGCATGGCGCGACTGCCATGCTGCGCATGATCATCTTTCGACAATTCGAAAGCCCGAGTTCACGGACGACCATGCGAAAACGCGCGCGAACCCTCGCGCGCGTGCTTCTCAAATCAACGACGGATGTTGTGCTTTTCGAGCAGCGCCTTGTAGCGCGCCTCGTCCTTGCGCTTGATGTAGTCAAGCAGGGAACGACGCGTCGACACGAGCTTCAGGAGGCCGCGGCGTGAATGGTTGTCCTTCACATGGCTCTTGAAGTGCTCGGTGAGGTTATTGATGCGTTCCGACAGGATCGCGACCTGAACCTCGGGCGAGCCGGTGTCGCCGGCTTTGTTGGCATTCGTCTTGATGACTTCCGCTTTGCGTTCGGCGGTAATCGACATCGTCAGTTACTTTCATGGTTGCGAGCCGGACCGGCAGTCAGTCCGTTCAGGTTGAACACGCGCTTGGGGATGAGTTCGCCATTGCCAATTTCGGCAAGCGCGAGAAGCCGGCCTGCCACCGTGACATAGACTGTGCCGCTGGTATTGGGCGCATCCCGTCCGCGCAACAAAACGGCCTGGCCCCTGTGGAGCCTTGCCGCATCAGCCCGTGTGACGGCCAGTGCCGGGATGTCGTCCAGCGCGGTCTCAACGGGCAAAAGCGCGTCGGCGAGGCTGCCCTCGCCAGACGCGGCTCTATTGCATAAAGCCTCCAACTGTTCCAGCGGAATCATGTCCCGTTCGGTAAACGGACCGACAAGGGTCCGCCGCAGGGCGCAGATATGGCCAAAACAGCCCAGAATCCGGCCCATATCGCGGGCCAGCGCCCGGACATAGGTTCCCTTGCCGCACTCGGCCTCGAACACGGACTGGCCGTTATCGCCATGTTCCACAAGGGTTAATTCGTGAATTTCGACCGGGCGCGGCTTCAGTTCCACAGTCTCGCCGTCGCGCGCCAGATCATAGGCGCGCTCGCCCTGCACCTTGATCGCCGAATATTGCGGCGGGATCTGCTCGATCACCCCGGTAAAGCGCGGCAACAGTTCCCGGATCGAATCGGCGGTCGGCCGGCTCTCGCTGGTCCTGACCGGCCGCCCCTCGGTGTCGTCGGTGTCGCGCTCCTCGCCCCAGCACACCGTGAAGCGGTAGCGCTTGCGGCCGTCCATCACGAACGGCACCGTCTTGGTGGCCTCGCCCAGCGCGATCGGCAAGCCGCCGGAGGCGAGCGGATCGAGCGTGCCGGCATGGCCGGCGCGCTTGGCCTGGAACAGGCGCTTGAGCACCGCGACCGCCTGCGTCGAGGTCATGCCGATCGGCTTGTCGAGCACCACCCAGCCGTGGACGTCGCGCTTGTCGCGGCGCGGCTGCTGGTTCTGCCTGCCCTGCTTCTGGCGCGGGTCGTTGTTGGTGCGGCGCGCATCGTCGGTGCGATGGCCGGCAAAAGCATCCCGCTCAGCGTCGCGCGCGTCGGTATCCTTCGCGTCGATAACGCTGTTGGTCGTCATCACAGTCATCACTCGTCGTCCGAATCGGGTGCAAGGTCTCGCTGCACCGCAGGTGTCCGCAGT
This sequence comes from Bradyrhizobium sp. USDA 4504, assembly GCF_054063995.1. Lineage (NCBI taxonomy): Bacteria > Pseudomonadati > Pseudomonadota > Alphaproteobacteria > Hyphomicrobiales > Nitrobacteraceae > Bradyrhizobium > Bradyrhizobium sp. USDA 4504. The sequence goes on from NZ_JBSSGV010000001.1 coordinate 7,395,604, forward strand.
AGTTTCTCGATGCGCTCCGCCTCGTCGAACCGCTCATCGACGCGGAAGCGAATGTCGGGTGCAAATTTCAGGTTGACGCGGTGCGCGATCTCGCCGCGAAGGAACTTCTTGTTGCGCTCGAGCGCGGATATCACCGTGTCGGTGTCGCGTCCGCCGAGCGGCATCACGTAGATCGTGGCGAGCTTCAGATCCGGCGACATACGCACCTCGGGAACGGTGATGATGTGGCCTTCCAGATCGGGATCGTGAACCTCACCCTGTGACAGAATCTCGGCAACTGCATGGCGAACCGTTTCGCCGACGCGCAGCTGACGTTGCGATCCGCCGGGGCTGGAACTCTTCTTTTGACGGGGCATGACCTTTTTCCAAAACCGTCGCGCCCGCCAGCCGTGGCCGCGGGCATCAATGTCCTTGCTTTGCTTTCAATCGGACGATGCGCTGGTGGCCGGACTAAAGTCCGGCCACGCCGTCGCATTTTCAGTTAAATGGACCCAACGCCTAGCAAGATCTGCGCTTCGTAAGATTTGGACTTACAGAGAGCGTTGGATCGTCTCGATGCGGTAACACTCGATCACGTCGCCGACACGCATGTCGCCGTAGTTCTCGAACGCCATGCCACACTCCTGGCCGGCGACCACTTCCTTCACTTCATCCTTGAAGCGCTTCAGCGTCGACAGCTTGCCTTCGTGCACCACGACGTTGTCGCGGATCAGGCGAACATTGGCGCCGCGTTCCACGGTGCCGTCGGTGACGCGGCAACCCGCGACCTTGCCGACCTTGGAAATGTTGAACACTTCCAGGATCTGCGCGTTGCCCAGCATGGTTTCGCGCAGCGTGGGCGCGAGCAGGCCGGACATCGCCTTTTTGATGTCATCCACGAGGTCGTAGATGATGTTGTAGTAGCGGATCTCGATGCCGTTGCGCTTGGCCGCGGCCGCCGCTTCCTTGTTGGCGCGGACCGAGAAGCCGATGATCGCGGCGTTGAAGCCTTCCGCCAGCGTGACGTCGGATTCCGAGATGCCGCCGACGCCGGCATGCAGGATGCGGGCGGCGACTTCGTCGGTGCCGAGCTTCTCGAGCGAGCCCAGGATCGCTTCCAGCGAGCCCTGCACGTCGGCCTTGACGATCAGCGGGAACTCCTTGCGGCCCGCGGTCTTGAGCTGCGACATCATCTGCTCGAGCGAGCCGCGCATGCCCGAGATCGAGGCCGCGGCATTCTCGCGCTTCTGGTGCGCGCGATAGCTCGTGACCTGACGGGCGCGGGCTTCGTTCTCGACCACGGCGAGACGATCGCCGGCTTCCGGCGGGCCGTTGAAGCCGAGCACCTCGACCGGCACCGAAGGGCCGGCCTCTTCGAGATTCTCGCCCTGGTCGGAGATCAAGGCGCGGACGCGGCCCATCTCGGCGCCGGCCACGATGATGTCGCCGACGCGCAGCGTGCCGCGCTGCACCAGCACGGTCGCGACCGGACCGCGTCCGCGATCGAGCTTGGCTTCGATCACGGTGCCTTCCGCCGGACGCTCCGAGTTGGTCTTCAGGTCGAGGATTTCAGCCTGCAGCGCGATCATCTCGAGCAGCTTGTCGAGATTGGTCTTGTTCTTGGCCGAAACCTCGACGTCGACGACGTCGCCGCCGAGCGATTCGACCTGCACCTCGTGCTGGAGCAACTCGGTGCGCACGCGCTCCGGCCGCGCATCCGGCTTGTCGATCTTGTTGATCGCCACGATCATCGGCACCTTGGCCGCTTTGGCGTGATTGATCGCCTCGATCGTCTGCGGCATCACGCCGTCATCGGCCGCGACCACCAGCACGACGATGTCGGTGACCTTGGCGCCGCGGGCGCGCATCGCGGTGAACGCGGCGTGGCCGGGTGTGTCGATGAAGGTGATCTTGGTGCCGCTCTCGGGCGACAGCACCTGGTAGGCGCCGATATGCTGGGTGATGCCGCCGGCTTCGCCCGATACGACGTTGGCGTGGCGCAGCGCGTCGAGCAGCGAGGTCTTGCCGTGGTCGACGTGACCCATGACGGTGACCACCGGCGAGCGCGGCTCGGTGTCGGTGGAATTGTCGACGACGTCGAACAGGCCCTCTTCCACGTCGGACGCCGCGACGCGCTTGACGCTGTGGCCGAGTTCTTCGGCGATCAGTTGCGCAGTGTCGGCATCGATCACGTCGGTGATCTTGTGCATCGCGCCCTGCTTCATAAGCATGCGGATGACGTCGACCGCGCGTTCCGACATGCGGTTCGCGAGTTCCTGGATCGTGATCGCTTCCGGAATGGTGACTTCGCGGATCAGCTTTTCCTTCGGTTCGTTCGACGCATGCCCCTTCAGGCGCTGGGTGCGGCGGCGGAACGAGGCGATCGAACGCTCGCGCACGTCGTCGGCGTTGAGCGCAGTGGTCAGAGTGAGGCGGCCGCGCTCCTTCTGCGGGCCGGGCTTGTGGGTGGTCTTCGGAGCCGCGGCGGGGCGCACGGCGCCGCCGGGGCGGCGCACCAGGCGCGGACCTTCGTCTTCGTCCGGCCCGGCCGCAACTGCCGCCGGCCGCGGCGCAGAGGCTGGTGCGCGCGCGGTTGTCGTGGTGGTCGGGCGTGCTGCGGGCGCGCGGGCAGGCGGAGCAGACGCAGGTGCGGCTGTCGCAGGCCTGGCCGCTGTTGTGGCCGGAGCGCCGGGTTTGGCTTCGCCCTCGCCAAAGCGGCGCTTGGCCTCGACCTCGGCCTTGCGCTTGGCCTCTTCCTCGTGGCGGTGGCGCTCCTCTTCCGCTTTGCGGCGGGTTTCGGCGGCCTCGCGCTCTGCCTTCTCGGCAGCCTCGCGGACGGCGCGGCGCTTGGCTTCCTCTTCGGCCTGGCGGCGCTCCTCGATGTCGCGCTGACGGGCGTCGGCCAGCGCGCTGGCGCGCGCGGAACGCTCGTCCTCGGTCAGGGTCGGCAGCACCACGCCGGAGCGGGTGTTACGCTGTTGCTGGCCGGGAGGCGGGCCTGAGGGGCGGCCGAGCGGCGGCCTGGCGGCCGGCGCCGCAGGCTTTGCAACCACGGGTTCCGGCGCGTGCGCCTCGCCGGGACCATCGCCACCGACGCGACGCTTGCCGCGCTTCTCGACCACGACCTGCTTGGTCCGGCCGTGGCTGAAGCTCTGGCGCACGGTGCCCGTCTCGACGCGCGGCTTCAGCGACAACGTCTTGCTCGGGACACTCAAAGTCTTGTCGCCAGGGGTCTTGGTATCAACCATTCAGCAGTCCTAATCTCGTTTCGCTGTGCGTTTGCCGCACAAATCCTTCAACGTGTCGTCGTTTGCTGAGCATGACCGGTCGGAAAGACGGCGTCCGCCTTCCCGGATCACGCTCTGGAATTTCTGGCCGCTTCGGCGGTCTTGTCGTCGTCGGCCATCCGGTATCGGACCAGCATCTGGCAGCGCGACAGGAACGTCTTGCTCGCCGGGCCCGCGAGCAGCGCAGCATGTATCACATTTGACCGCCCAAGTGCCAAATCCAATTCTTCCGACGTCAAAACATTGACGACGGGGATTACCGGCGATTCACCACGTTTTTCGCCCCTTTGCCCCACGATCGCGTCCAATTTGCGGATTCCGTCCGCCGCGCCGTCGGAAGCGTGGATCAGGGCTGCAGTTTCGTTCCGGTTGAGTGCGTCCTCGACCTTGCCGAAGCCCGAAACGACCTGACCGGCTTTGGCGGCCATTGCCAGGGCCTCGGTGACGCTGCGCACCAGGAGGGTGTCGGTATCGGTGGGAAGGGTCGGCGCGACGCGGACGTCGCGCTTGAATCCCTTGCTAAATTGGTGACGGCGGACCGCTTCCGCAACGCTGCGCCGCGACGCGGAAACCCAGAGTCCGCGGCCGGGCAGCTTGCGCTTGATATCCGGGATCACCTCGCCTGTGGGCGCGACGACGAACCGGATCAGCTCGTCGATCGGACGCACCTCGCGGCTGACCGCGCACATCCGCGTGGTCGCGGACTTCTGCGTCCGCGGCCCATCGTCGAGATCGGGGTCAGCCTGAGCCAGCATCCGTGGGGCATCTCCTTACGAAGCCGTCGTTTCTGCTTCGGCGGCCTCGGCCTCCTCGGCAGGCTTGGCGAGGTCGGCCTCGGTGATCCAGCCGGCCTTCAGACGGGCCTGCATGATCACGGCCTCGGCCTCGTCGCGCGAAATCTCGATGCCGTCGAGGAACCCGGCATGCTTGGTCGGCTCGCCGCCTTCCTTGCGCTCGGTCCAGCCGACCAGATCGTCGGTGGCGCAGCCGGCGAGATCCTCGACCGTCTTCACGTCGTTCTCGCCGAGCTTGACCAGCATCTTGCCGGTGATGCCGGGCACGTCCTTCATGGCGTCCTCGACGCCGAGTTCCTTGCGCTTGGCTTCCAGTTCCGCCTCGAGCTGTTCCAGATATTCGCGGGCGCGGGTCTGCAGCTCGGTGGCGGTCTCCTCGTCGAAACCCTCGATGCCCGCGAGTTCCTTGACATCGACAAGCGCGAGTTCCTCGACCGAGGTGAAGCCTTCGGAGGCGAGCAGCTGGCCGACCACCTCGTCGACATTGAGCGCTTCCATGAACACGCGGGTCGAGTTCTCGAAGTCGGCCTGGCGGCGTTCCGACTCTTCCTGCTCGGTCAGGATGTCGATGTCCCAGCCGGTCAGCTGCGAGGCGAGGCGAACGTTCTGGCCGCGGCGGCCGATCGCCAGCGACAGCTGGTTGTTGGTGTCGGGAACCACGACCTCGATGCGCTCGCGGTCCTCGTCGATCACGACCTTGGCGACTTCAGCCGGCGCCAGCGCGTTGACGACGAAGGTCGCGATGTCGGGCGACCACGGGATGATGTCGATCTTCTCGCCCTGCAACTCGTTCACCACGGCCTGCACGCGCGAGCCGCGCATGCCGACGCAGGCGCCGACCGGGTCGACCGAGGAATCGCGCGAAATCACGCCGATCTTGGCGCGCGAGCCCGGATCGCGGGCGACCGCCTTGATCTCGACGATGCCGTCGTAAATCTCCGGCACTTCCTGTGCGAACAGCTTCGCCATGAACTGCGGATGGGTGCGCGACAGGAAAATCTGCGGACCGCGGGTCTCGCGGCGGACGTCGAAGATATAGGCGCGGACGCGGTCGCCGTTGCGGAACACTTCACGCGGCAGCATCTCGTCGCGGCGCACGATCGCTTCGCCACGGCCGAGGTCGACGATCACGCTGCCATATTCGACGCGCTTGACGATGCCGTTGACGATGTCGCCGATGCGGTCCTTGAATTCCTGGTACTGCCGGTCGCGCTCGGCCTCGCGCACCTTCTGCACGATCACCTGCTTGGCCGACTGCGCGGCGATACGGCCATATTCCAGCGGCGGCAGCGTGTCGGCGATGGTGTCGCCGACCTGGGCGCCCGGATTGGCGCGCTGCGCGTCGTGCAGCGAAATCTGGTTCGACGAGTTTTCGACGACGTCGACCACCAGCATGTGGCGGGTCAGCCGCAGCTCGCCCTTCTTGGCGTCGATCTCGGCATGGACGTCGGTCTCGCTGCCGTAGCGGGCACGCGCGGCCTTGGCGATGGCGTCTTCCATCGCCGCGATCACGATGGAGCGGTCGATCGACTTTTCGCGCGCAACTGCGTCTGCGATCTGCAGCAGTTCGAGTTTGTTGGCGCTGACTGCCATGGCTTAGTCTCCTTCGGATGGATCGATCTCGCCACGGCGCGCGCGCTCGGCCGCCAGGCGGTGCTTTTTGGTGTTAGTCGGAGCCGGTTTCTTGCCGGGCTTGTGAGCAGGCTTATCACCAGGCTTGGGTTTCGGCTTCTGGCTCTTCGCCGGATCGCTCTTCTTGGCGTGGGCCGGTTGCGGCGGCGCGAGGCCGAGCTCGCGGCGCAGCTCGCGCTCGGCGGCCTTGCCGCGGCGCATCGATTCCTCGATCAGCTCATCGGTCAGCACCAGCCGCGCGTCCGAGATGTCCTCCATCACCAGGAGAACCTCGGCGTCCTCGTCCGGACGCGGATCGTCGCGCCTGATGCGCACCGCATCGCCCTCGACGCCGGCAAGCACGCCGCGAAACCGCTTGCGGCCCTGATGCGCCACCGCCATCTCGATCTTCACGAGATGCCCGGTGTAGCGCTCGAAGTCGGAGCGGCGCACCAGCGGGCGGTCGATGCCGGGCGACGAGATTTCCAGCCGGTAGGCACGCTCGATCGGGTCGGCGACATCGAGCACCGGCGACAGCGCGCGCGAGATCGCCTCGCAATCCTCGAGCTGCATCGAGCCATCGGGTCGCTCCGCCATGATCTGCACGGTGCAGCCGGCATCGCCCGAGACCTTGATGCGCACCAGGCGATAGCCCATGCCCTGCAGCACCGGGACCGCGACCGCGGCGACGCGCGCCGCGACCCCGGGCTCGACGACGAGACGCGGCTCGGCGAGCAGTTCGGTGTCCACGGACGTGGCGGTCGGTTCGGTCATATCCAGTGTCAAAGGCTGTCTAAGGTCTTAAAGGCTGCCGAGGTCTGTTGTGTTGTTCAGGTGGCCTTAAGGGGCCGCTAACGCTACCCAAACCGGACCCGGCCTCGTTGGGTCCCGTCAGGTAATAAAAAAGAGCGGGTCCCGGGGGGCCCACTCTCCTACGCGATCGTATGAGATACCATAAGTTGCGCTGGATATAGCTCTTTTGCCCGGGTCCGGCAAGGCCCCCGGGTCCGGCGGGAGGCGATTTTACGGCTCTCCGGATGCCGGATTGATCTAACCCTCCGTTTACGAACGAGACCATAGATTGCCGAAAATCGGCAGAAGTCGCCGGTTGGACAAGGCCCATGACGACAGCCCCTGCGCTGATCCCGGAACTCGACGATATCGTTCGCCGCGGCGACCCCAAGCGCCGCGCCGAGGCCGCGCGGCGGCTCGGCGAGCTGTTCCTGCAGGGCGCCGCGAGCTTCCGTCCCGACCATATCGACCTGTTCGACGGGGTGCTGACCAGCCTGGTCCCGCATGCCGAGCTTGCCGCGCGGGTCGATCTCGCCGAACGGCTCGCGCTGCTCGCCAACGCGCCGCGGCATCTGGTCGGGCAGCTCGCCCGCGACGACGAGGTCGCGATCGCGGGGCCGCTGCTGCGCCGATCGCCGGTGATTGACGAAAAGGTGCTGGTCGAGATCGCCAATGCCAAGGGCCAGGGCCATCTGCTCGCGATGGCCGAGCGATCGAAGCTCTCGACTGCGCTGACCGACGTCCTCGTCCGACGCGGCGATCGCGACGTCATCCGATGCGCGGCCGGCAATGCGGGCGCGGCGTTCTCGGACGCCTCCTTCACGACGCTCGTGCAACGCGCCAGCCAGGACGGCGTGCTGACGCTGCGGATCGGCCGCCGCGATGATCTTCCGCCCGAGCATCTGAAGGGCCTGCTCGCCGGCTCGATCGACGTGATCCGCCGCCGTCTGCATGCCGTCGCCAAGCCGGAACGCCAGGCCGAGATCAAGCTGGCGATGACCGAGATCGAGGGCGTGATCGTTCAGGTCGAGGGCCGCGATTTCACGGCCGCGCAGCGCGCCATCCTGGCGCTGCATCGCGCCGGCGAATTGAACGAGGCCGCGGTGGCCGGCTTCGCAAAGGCCTTCAAATATGAGGAATGCGTGGCGGCGCTCGCCGCGATGGCCGGCGTGAAAATCGTCACGCTTGATCGCCTGATCTCCGGCGACCGTTATGATCCGATCCTGATCGCCAGCAAGACGATCGGCTTCGAATGGCCGACCGTGCGCGCCCTGATCCTGATGCGGCTCGGGCCCAACCGCGTGCCGTCTCCTGCCGATATCGAAGGTGCGCGGGTGAATTTCGTGCGCCTGATGCCCTCGACGGCGCAGCGCGTCGTGGAGTTCTGGAAGTCGCGCTAGTTCACGCGGTCGTGGCGGTCTCTCTCCCCGTCATTGCGAGGAGCGAAGCGACGAAGCAATCCATATCTCCCCGCGCCGAACCATGGATTGCTTCGCTTCGCTCGCAATGACGAGCTGAATCAGCTGCGTCAAAATACTTCCCAAAAATTGCGTCGGCCCGCTATGCTTTCCGCAAGGCGCGACACAGCGCCAACAGGGAGATTGCCATGCTGACGGACGCCGACATCCAAACGCACGCCGCGCGGATCCGCGACGACGGATACACCGTGATCGAGCGCGCCGCCTCGCCCGATCTGGTCGAGGGGTTGAAGGCGGCGGTGCTGAGAATCGAGAGCGAGCGCAATCTCGCACCTGCCAGGACGTCGTTCGAAGGCTTCAAGACGCTGCGCATCAACAACCTCCTGACCTATGACGATCTGTTCTGGGAGGTGCCGCTGCATGACAACGTGCTGCCGGTGGTCGAACGCGTGCTGGACAGGGAATGCCTGCTGTCGTCGTTCTGCTCGCTGGTGCTCGGGCCCGGCCAGGAAGCGCAGCCGATTCACGAAGACACCCAATTGATCCCGTTGCCGCGGCCGCACATTCCGATCACGATCAATGCGATCTGGGCGCTGTCCGATTTCCGCGAAGATAACGGCGCGACGCGGATCATCCCGCGCAGCCACAAATTCGATTCGTCGCCCGAATACGGCAAGGAGTACGACGCGGTCACCGCGACCATGCCGGCCGGCAGCGTGATGCTGTTCGACAGCGCGCTGTGGCATGGTGGCGGCGCCAACAGCAGCGACGCCAGGCGCTTTGCCTTCTCCTGCGCCTATTGCTGGGGCTGGATGCGGCAGCAGGAGAACCTGCAGCTCGGCATTCCGCGCGAGACCGCAGCCCGCTTTCCGCGCCGGCTGCAGGAATTGTGTGGCTACAGCGTCTACAAGGGCCAGTTCGGCCACATCGACAATCACGATCCGATCGAGCTGCTCGGCCGCGAGCGCGGCAAGCGGATGGTGTGGGAGGCGACCGACGTCAGGAAGGCGCGGCTGGCGGGGCAGGCGTGAAGATATCCGTCATTCCGGGGCGATGCGAAGCATTGAACCCGGAACCTCGAGATTCCGGGTTCGTGCTTCGCACGCCCCGGAATGACGGCGTCAAGGCAAGCGCTTGAACCTCAAATACGCCGCCTTGCGCCCTTCGCGCTCGGCCTTGGCGCCGTAGCGCGTCATTGTGTAGTTCGGCCACGGCTGCTGCCAGTCGATCGCGCGCTCGGCGAGCCAGGCGAAGTCGGGCGAGCGCATCAGATGCGCCAGCGTCCAGGCGCAATAGTCGTCGATGTCGCTGACGAAGCGGAATTCGCCGCCCGGCGGCAGCAATCGTGTCATCGCAGCGACCGTCGCATCCTGCACGAAGCGCCGCTTCCAGTGCCGCCGCTTCGGCCAGGGATCGGGATGGATCAGGTCGATGCGCGCAAGCGAACGCGTCGGCGCCCAGGCCAGCAGTTCGGCCGCGTCGCCGGCGAACAGGCGGATATTGCCGATATTCAGCGCCTCGATCTGAGTCAGGATCTTCGCCATGCCGTTGACATAGGGTTCGCAGCCGATGAAGCCCGTGGCCGGAAAGGCCTGTGCCTCCGCGATCAGATGCTCGCCGCCGCCGAAGCCGATCTCGAGCCTGACATTCTCGATGCCGTCATCGAACAACTCGGTCAGCGCCTCGGGCGCGGGCGCCGAGATGTCGACCGCCAGATGCGGCAGCAGAGTGTCGATCAGGTCGGCCTGATGCGGGCGCAGCTTGTGGCCCTTGCGCCGTCCGAAGAACGAGCCGCGCGCATGCGCCATCGCGCCGTCGTCGGGGGAATCGCGATCGCCGCGGTCGCCTGGAGCCGGTGTCATCGCAGCGTTTGATAGAGACGGTGGAGCAGCCGCGCGCGCGGCTCGATCGACGAGATGTAGAGCTGCTCGTAATGGGTATGCGCGCCCTTGCCGTCGACGCCGAGGCCGTCGAGGGTCGCCGTGTGTGGCGCGGTGAAATTGCCGTCGGAGCCGCCACCGGTGAACACATCCACCAGCTCGAAGCCGAGCTCGGCGGCCAGCCCCTTGGCGTGCTCGTAGAGCGCGGCGCCGGCGTTGCTTTTCTCATAGGGCGGACGGTTCAATTCGCCCGATATCTTCACGCTGACGCCCTCGGTGCGTGAGGTGATTCCGAGGATCCTCGGCACCAGCTCGTCGGCGTCGGCCATCGTCGGCACGCGCATGTCGACTTCCGCATAGGCCTCCTCGGCGATCACGTTCGGCTTGGTGCCGCCGCGGACGACGCCGACATTGACGGTGACGCCGCGCTTCAGGTCGTTCATCGCCTCCAGCGCCTGGATCACATTGCCGAGCTCCCGGATCGCGCTGCGGCCGTCCTCGGGGCGCGTGCCGGCATGGGCCGGCGCGCCCTTGATGAACACGTCGAAACGCGCAACGCCCTTGCGTCCGGTGACGATCTTGCCGCCGTCGCGCGCCGGCTCGGTCACCAGCACGTATTTCGCCTTGCGGCCCTCGGCCTCGATCAGCGCCCGCGAGGTCGGGCTGCCGATCTCCTCGTCCGATACGTAGAGCTGGGTGATGCCGAGCGGCGGGCGCGCGCCGTCGGCGCAGACCTGCCTGAACGCATGATGGGCGAGGTAGGCTCCGCCCTTCATGTCGTAGATGCCGGGGCCGAAGGCGCTGTCGCCGTCGACCTTGAATGGTAACCGTTCGATGAATCCCATCGGATGAACTGTGTCGAGATGGCTCAGCACCAGGATGCCCGGCGCGTCCTGGCCCCAGGACGAGCGCGTCACCAGGTGGTCGCCGCAGCCGTCGCGTCCCGCAATGCGCTCCACCGTGGCCGGCAGGTCGCGATAGCCCGACGCGACGAGATCAGCCAGCTTGTTGACCTGATCGGGCCGCTCGGTCGGAGATTCGATCTCGACCCAGCGGCGGATGCCGTCGAGAATCACGGCGGTTTCGAACGGATTGCTGGACATGCTGTTGTCGTCGCCTGTGAGTTCGCTTTGTCATTGCGCGCACGCGCCGAAGCACGATCAGGAATCATGCTCAAAGGAGGCGCTCAAGCGCGATGATGCTCAAGCTGAGCTCATCGCGTTGGCGCGCGCCGGAATGGCATATTCCAGATTTGACGATCTCTCAAACGGATATGGCTGAATCAGGCCTGCTCGGCCGCCTCGCGCGCCGCGATCTGCTCGACAAGTTCGACGATGCTGCGGCGGAGCTTGGCGTCCGCAATCCGCGTGAAGGCGCGGGTCAGGGCCAGGCCCTCGGCGGTTGCCAGAAAATCGGAGACGTAGGTCGGCGAGGCACCCTCGCTGAAGCCGTCGGCGGTCTTGACCCCGCTCGGGCCGCCGTCGAACAGGAAGGAGACCGGCACCTGCAGGATTTCGGAGATCTGCTGCAGCCGGCTGGCGCCGACGCGGTTGGTGCCCTTCTCGTATTTCTGCACCTGCTGGAACGTCAGGCCTAGCGCCTCGCCCAGTTTCTCCTGGCTCATGCCGAGCATGATGCGTCGCATACGGACGCGGCTGCCGACATATTTGTCAACAGGATTGGGCGCTTTGGTGGACATCTCCAACTCTCCTAAGGGATTGCGCGCCCGTGGATGAGGCAAGTTGGAAGTGGAGTATGCCTCAGGCGCCGGTGCCGTCAAATCCTGCAAGGAGGATCGGGACGAAATGCGGACAATTTGCGCAAAGGGGCTGACTTGGCTTGTGATTTCGCGTGGACCCGTACAATGCGAAGTGCACGGTCGATCTGTCAACTGGTGGAATCATACTGAGGTAAATTTCGACGTTTTTTCGGGTTCGCGACAACCGGCGATATGCAGCCGTCAGGGTTTTCGCCTCACAAACCGCCGCCGCAACACGAACGCCAGGGCTGTGATCACAATCACAGCGGCGGGGACGTTCCCGACACGCGCATAGATCGTCGGCGCGATGGCTGCCGGCAGGCCGGCATCGAGCACGCCTTCGATGCCGAGCCCGAGTTGTGCAACGATCCGGCCAACCGGGTCGATCACGGCCGAGATGCCCGTGTTGGCGGCGCGGACCATCGGCAGGCCTTCCTCGATGGTGCGCAGCCGGGCCTGTTGCAGGTGCTGGTAAGGGCCGGTCGAGATTCCGAACCATCCGTCATTGGTGACATTGACGATCCAGCCGGGACGGTCGTCGCGGCTCACGACATTGCCGGGAAAAATCGCCTCGTAGCAGATCAGCGGCAGGGCGCGCGGTGCATTCGGAATATCGAGCGTCCGGCGAATCGTGCCGGGAATGTAGCCGCCCTGCACCTTGGTGAGCTGCACGAAGCCGAGCTTCTCCATCCAGTCCTGGAACGGCAGATATTCTCCGAACGGGACAAGATGCAGCTTGTCGTAGACCGCAAGCACGTTGCCGTCGTGGTCGATGACGTAGATGGAATTATAGGCGCGCGTCACGCGGACGCCGGGCGGCAGATCGGGCGCGCGCACCGAGCCGGTGATCAGCACGGTTCCCTTCGGCAGCAGGTCGGCGATCTGCGCCATCGCGTCGGCTTCCTTGGTCAGGAAGAACGGAAACGCGGATTCCGGCCAGATCAGGATGGTGGCATCCTTCACGCCGGTGGCGTGCGGCCCGGAGGCGCGATCCGACAGGGTGAGATATTTCTGCATCACCGCCGCCTTGGCGGAGTAGTTGAACTTGGCGTCCTGCTGCAGATCGGGCTGCATGATGCGCAGCTTGACGCCGTCGACCAACCTGGTCGGCTGCTGCGCGAGGCGGACCACGCCGAACGCCAGCATCGCCGCCAGAACCAGCACCGCGGCCACCGGCGCGCGCCACGGCTTGCGGCCGCGCGAGGCGCCATCGATCAACACGGCCGGACTTGCGAAGATCGCGACGGCCAGGAACGTCATGCCCCAGAGCCCGATCAGCGACGCGGTCTGGGCCAGCGCCAGCGGCTCGGTCAGTGCGTAGCCGAACGCATTCCACGGAAAGCCGCTGAGGAGATGGCCGCGCAGCCATTCCGAAATCGTCAGGCTGACCGCGAGCGCCAGCACGCGCGAGGCGTCGCGCGGCCAGATCAGCCGCGCCAGCGCGAAGCCGAACGCGGTGAACAAAGCGAGATAGGCAGGCAGGCCGAGCACCGCGAACGGCGTCAGCCAGGCGAAGGTGTCCGCATCGACGAAGAAGGCGTAGCCGATCCAGTACAGTCCCGGCACGAAATAGCCGAGGCCGAACCAGAAGCCGGACAGCGCCGCGGCAGGCAGACCGCGCCAGCGGCCGGCCGCGCTGCCGTCGATCAGCCAGACCGCGATGGAAAAGGTGAGAAACAGAACCGGCCAGGCGTTGAACGGCGCCATCGCCAGCGCAGACAGCGCGCCGGCCGCGAGCGCGAGGACGGCGCGTTTCCATCCCCAGGTCAGGATGATTGCAAGGCCGATCGATCGGAGCTTGTCGGACAGCCTCACTGCGGACCGGCTCCCTCGCCGGGCGGCGGCAGGTTGTCATTCGCCTGCGGGTTTCCGGAGTCCGGCGCCTGCTCGCGGCGCCGCTCGCGCTCCTTGCGCGGCGTCGGCCGTTCCTTGCGCGCGCTGATGCGCACGCGCTTGACCCGCCGCGGATCGGCGTCGAGCACCTCGACCTCGTAATTGCCGGGTCCCGAAATCACCTCGCCGCGCACCGGCAGGCGTCCGACGAACGATACGAGGTAGCCGCCGAGCGTCTCGACCTCCTCGCCGGCGTCGCCGATCACGAAATCCTCGCCGATCACCGAGCGGACATCGTCGAGGCTGGCGCGCGCATCGGCGATGAAGGAGCTGTCCGGCTGGCGCACGATGGACGGCGGCTCGTCGGAATCGTGCTCGTCGTCGATCTCGCCGACGATCTGCTCGACGATATCCTCGATCGACACCAGTCCGTCGGTGCCGCCATATTCGTCGACCACCAAAGCGAGATGGATCCGCGAGGCCTGCATCTGCGCCAGCAGGTCGATCGCGCGCATCGACGGCGGGATATAGAGCAGCTTGCGGATGATGTTGGCTTCCGACAGCGGCAGCGCGAGATCGACGCTGCGCAGATCGAGCCCCGCCGGGAACGGCTTCTTGCGCTTCGTCTTGGTCGCGTCGGTGACGCGGGCTCTCGCGGTCATGAAGGCGAGCAGGTCGCGGATGTGCACCATGCCCTCGGGGTCGTCGAGGGTTTCGTTGTAGACGACGAGCCGCGAATGCGCCGCGCTCTCGAACAGGCTCATCAATTCGCCGAGCGGAATGTCGCGCTTGACCGCGACGATGTCGGCGCGATGCACCATGACGTCGGCGATCCGCCGCTCGTTCAGCGACAGGATGTTGCGCAGCATGGTGCGCTCGATCGCCGAGAAGCCGACATCGTCGGGCGTCGAGGCGTCGAGCACCACCTGCAAATCGTCGCGCACCGAGCCGGCCTTCCAGCCGAACAGGGTGCGGATCGCGCGCACCAGCCAGCCCTCGGCCGCCGGGCGCTGCACCTCGCCCTCATGCACCACGGCGGGCAGGTTGCTCACGTTGCGCGGGTTGTCGTGGGTCGGTTCGGAATCCGGCATGTCAGGCGGTCCGATCCGCATAGGGGTCGGGAATGCCGAGGGAAGAGAGGACCTCGCGCTCGAGCGCCTCCATGTCCTCGGCATCGTCATCGTTCTCGTGGTCGTAACCGATCAGGTGCAGGAAGCCATGCACCGCGAGATGGCTCAAATGATGGTCGAACGGTTTCCCTTCTTCATCGGCTTCCCGCCGAGTCGTCTCATAGGCGATCGCGATATCGCCGAGCATGCGCGGGGCATCGTCGGGTCCGCCGGCGCCTTCGGGCTGCAGCGCCGGGAACGACAGCACGTTGGTCGGCTTGTCGATGCTGCGCCAGTTGGCGTTCAGCGTGCGGATACCGGCATCGTCGGTCAGCATCACCGCAAGCTCGGCGTCGGCGACATCGGCATCGGCGATTTCAGCGGCAGCCTCGATGGCGCGGTGGATCACCGCGTCGGCATTGGGCTCGGCCTGCCAGCATTCGGCGGTGACGAGAACCTCGGTGGCAGGAAAAGCGGACACGTTGGTTTCAAAATCTGCGTTATGGCCGGATCCCGCATCGTGCGGGCTCGCGGCCGAAGCTATTGGTCTCAAGATCTGGCGTTTGCCGGCTTTTGCGGCAATCCCTCATAGGCGGCCACGATGCGCGCCACCAATTCATGGCGGATGACGTCCTCGGCCTTGAAATGCACCTGGGCGATGCCCTCGACGCCGTCGAGCAGCTTCACGGCTTCCGTGAGGCCCGAGGCCTGGCCATGCGGCAGGTCGACCTGCGACGGGTCGCCGGTGACGATCATCCGGCTGTTCTCGCCGAGACGCGTCAGGAACATCTTCATCTGCATCGTCGTGGTGTTCTGCGCCTCGTCGAGGATGATGGCGGCATTGGTCAGGGTGCGGCCGCGCATGAAGGCGAGCGGGGCGATCTCGATCTCGTTGCCCTGCAGCGCGCGCTCGACGACGCGGGCGTCCATCAGATCGTACAGCGCGTCATAGATCGGGCGCAGATACGGATCGACCTTCTCCTTGAGGTCGCCGGGCAGGAAGCCGAGCCGCTCGCCGGCCTCGACAGCGGGCCGCGTCAGGATGATGCGATCGACCTCCTTGCGCTCGAACAGCTGCGCGGCATGGGCTACCGCGAGCCAGGTCTTGCCGGTGCCGGCCGGGCCGATGCCGAACACCAGCTCATGCCGCTTCAGGGCGCGGATGTAGGAATCCTGCGCCGCGGTGCGGGCGCGCACCGGACGCTTGCGCAGATTGATGGTCTCGAAGGTCGGCTTGGCGGTCTTGTTGTCGAATTCGAACAGCGAGCCCTGTGCGATCACGGCGCGGATCGCGCCTTCGACCTCGCCCTGATCGAGGTCGTGTCCTTCGACGGCCTGCGCGTAGAGCGTCTCCAGCACGCGCCGCGCCGCGTCGCAGCCGTCGCGGGAGCCTGCGATGGTGAGATGATTGCCGCGGGAATCGACCACGACGCCGAGCCGCCGCTCGATCAGCGCCAGATTCTGTCCGTAGGGGCCGACCAGCGCGGATGCCGCGCGGTTGTCGTCGAAATCGATGACGACCTGAGTTTCAGGGGGCCGGGTCTCAGGTGGCATTTGCATGTCGCGGTCAGGTTTGCGGCTGGGAGCGAGCGAAGACGAATCCGATGCGCTTTTGGGCAAGGATTTCAGGCTCCAATGGTCTGCGAAATGAGGCCGGGCACGGGTCGCGTCGCGAGCTCGCCGATCAGGCTGTAGCGCTCGAGGCTGTCGATCCTCACCGGGAGGACCTGGCCGATGATGTCGGGCGATGCCATCACATGGGCGGGCTGCAGATAGGCGGTGCGGCCGACGATCTGGCCCGGATTGCGCGCGGCGCGCTCGAACAGCACATCGACCGTTGTGCCAATCGCAGCCCGGTTGAAGGCCGATTGCTGGCTGTCGATCAATTCCTGAAGCCGCCCCAAGCGCTCGTCCATCTCGGCTGCTGACACTGTCTCCCGCATCTCCGCCGCCGGCGTGCCCGGCCGTGGCGAATACTTGAATGAATACGCCGCAGCGTACCCGATTTGCGTGACAAGCGCGAGGGTGGCTGAAAATTCTTCCGCGGTCTCTCCGGGGAAGCCCACGATAAAATCTGATGAAAAAGCAATGTCTTGCCGCGCGGCGCGGAACCGGTCGATGACGCGCCGGTAGTCATCGGCGGTATGTTTGCGGTTCATGGCGGCAAGGATCCGGTCCGCCCCGGATTGCACCGGCAGGTGCACGAACGGCATCAGTTCGGGCAAATCGCGATGTGCCGCAATCAGGGCGTCGTCGACGTCGCGCGGATGGCTGGTCGAATAGCGCAGCCGCATGACGCCGGGAATTGTGGCCAGCCGCTGCAACAATTTGCCGAGCGGCCAGACGCGGCCGTCGGGACCTTCGCCGTGATAGGCGTTGACGTTCTGTCCGATCAGCGTGAATTCGCGCACGCCATTGTCGGCGAGCTGCTTCACATCGTCGATGATCCTGGCGACCGGACGCGAGACTTCCGCGCCGCGCGTGTAGGGCACCACGCAGAAGGTGCAGAACTTGTCGCAACCTTCCTGCACCGTGACGAAGGCGGAGATGCCGCGGGCGCGGATCGCATCCGGCTTCGGCTGCGGCAGGAAGCCGAACTTGTCCTCGACCGGGAATTCCGTTTCCAGCGCGCGGCCGTTTGCCTTGGCGCGCTTCAACAGCTCGGGCAGATGATGATAGCTCTGCGGCCCGACCACGATGTCGACGGTCGGCGCGCGATGGATGATCTCTGCGCCTTCGGCCTGCGCGACGCAGCCGGCGACCGCGATCTTCATCTCGCGGCCCGCCCGCGCGGCCTCGTCCTTGGCGACGCGCAGCCGCCCGAGCTCGGAATAGACTTTCTCCGACGCCTTCTCGCGAATGTGGCAAGTGTTGAGGATGACGAGGTCGGCGTCTTCGGCGCTCGCGGTCTCGACAAAGCCCTCGCCGGCCAGCGTGTCCGCCATGCGTTGCGCATCGTAGACATTCATCTGGCAGCCATAGGACTTGATGTGCAGCTTGCGCGGCGTCGTCATGGAACCCTGAGAGTGAAAAATGGAAACGGCGCCATCGGGGCGCCGAGGCTGAAATATAGCTTAAACCGGGGAAAATCCAGCGGTCTGGACGTCATTCCGGGGCGATGCGTCAGCATCGAACCTCAGGTGCGCAATTGCGCACCGGGGAATCTCGAGATTCCGGGTTCGCTCCCTTCGGTCGCGCCCCGGAATGACCTCGCAGGGTCAGTCAGCGCTCGCCGTGGCCCCCACCCGGGCGATCAAATCGGGCAATTTCCGCATATCGGCGAAGGTGACGGCCGCGCCGGCCTGGCGCAGCATCCCCTCATGTTCCGCCGTGCAGTGGCTGCCGCCGTAAAAACCGAGCACGGTCATCCCGGCGGCGCGGGCGCCGGTGACGCCGGCTACGCTGTCCTCGATCACGACGCAACGCGCGGGGGTGGCGCCCATCTGCGCCGCCGCGAACAGGAATAGATCGGGCGCCGGCTTGCCGCGCTTGACCTGGGTGGCGGAGAAAATATGCGGCGCGAGCTGGTCGTAGAGCCCGGCGCAGGTCAAGCCGTGATGGATCTTTTCCGGCGTGCCGCTCGACGCCACGCATTTCGGTAAGCCGAGCGCGGCGATCGCCTCGCCTACATGCGCGATCGCGCTGAGATCGTCGGCATAGAAGCTCAGCGTCGCGTGCTTGACCTCGGCCTCGAAGGTCTCGGGCAGCGCGCGGCCGATCTCGCTCTCGACGATCCGCCGCGCCTCGCGGTCGGACACGCCGAGGAAGCGCTTCAGCACGCCGTCGGGTGTAATCGGAAAGCCGTGCCGCGTCAGCGTCTCCGCATGCGCGCGACAGGAGATCACCTCGCTGTCGACCAGCACGCCGTCGCAATCGAAGATGACGAGGTCGAAACTCACCCGGCTTACGACTTGCTGTCTTCGTCGAGCGGGACGCAATACAGCTCGAGACGGTGATCGACCAGCTTGTAGCCGAGCTTGCGCGCGATCTCGGCCTGCAGCTTCTCGATTTCCTCGGAGGTGAACTCGATCACCTTGCCGTCGCGCAGATTGATCAGGTGGTCGTGATGGCTCTCGGGCATCTGCTCGTAGCGCGCGCGGCCCTCGCGGAAGTCGTGGCGCTCGATGATGCCGGCATCCTCGAACAGCTTGACGGTGCGATAGACGGTCGAGATCGATATCTTGTCGTCGACCGCCACGCAGCGGCGGTAGAGCTCCTCGACGTCAGGGTGATCCATGGCCTCCGCCAGCACGCGTGCGATCACACGGCGCTGTTCGGTCATGCGCATGCCGGTCGCGGCGCAGCGCGCCTCGATGCCGGTATTCTTCTGCGCAGGCGTGATTTTCACCGTCGTCATGGGTCCTTGGCAGGTCCTTGGCCAGTCCTTGAGCCTTGGATGGCAGAGCAGGGCGCTGTTCTGCCATCGCGCCGATGTTACGACAAGTCGCGCCGCATCAGAAGCGCGTTCAAATGTTCCCCGCCGGGCTGCTTGTAGTAGCGTTCGCGGCGGCCGATCACGCCGAATCCGGCCTTTTCATAGAGCCGTCGCGCCGGCTGATTGTTCTCTTCCACCTCGAGGAAGATGGTGCGGATGCCGCGGCCGGCAAGATGGCCGAGATGGGTCAGCAGCAGGTCGCGCGACAGGCCGCGGCCGCGCTGATTGGAATCGATCGCAATCGACAGAATTTCGGCTTCGTCCGCTGCCATCCGTGAGACGGCAAAGCCGATCACCTTGCGTCCCTGCCGCAGCCGGTGCACCAGCGTGTTGCGCTCGGTCAGCATCGCCTCGAATTCGCCTTCGCCCCAGCCGCGATGAAACGACGCGCCGTGCAATTGCGCGAGTCGCGCCGCATCGCGCAGCGATGCGGGCTCGACCGCGGGCGGACCGCCGCCCCACCATCGTGACAGCCAGCCGATCATGTCGATCGCGGCGTGCTGATCTCGAGCCGGTCCTTCGGCGGCTTGGCGTCGGGCGCACGCAGATAGAACGGTCGCGGCGGCGCGGTTTCAGGATCCACAGCCGCGCCGATCCAGGCGACCCAGGTAATATCGGGCGCGGGCTGCCGGTCGACCTTGACCGGCGGGGCGGCGTCGGCGGGCCAGCGCTCGGCGAGGATATTGGCGGCGTTGCCGACCAGATGCAGCGCGCCGTGTTGGGAGGCCTCGAGCGCTTCCGCGATCGGCGCCACCTTCGGCTTGATGATCGGACTGCCGTCGCCGCCGACCAGCTGGAAATAGACGTGATCATGCCGCGCATCGATCGCCGACAGGATCGCAGCCGCGCCATTCTCGGCGACGACAGGCGCAGCGTAGGCGGCGAGCGTCGACAGTCCGACCACCGGCTTTTCTGCGGCCAGCGCCAGGCCGCGCGCCGCCGAGAGGCCGACGCGCAGGCCCGTGAAACTGCCGGGGCCGGTGATGACGGCGATGCGGTCGAGCCCGGCGAAGCCGATGCCGCTCTCCTTCATCACCCGAGCGATCAGCGGCATCAGCGCCTCGGCATGGCCGCGCTGCATCGCCTGCGATTCAATGGCGATTGTATTGCCGGAGGTGGTGTCGAGCACCGCCGCGGAGCAGGCGTCGAGCGCCGTATCGATGGCGAGAATCATCATGGGAGGGCGAATAGCGAATAGGGAATGGCGAACAGGGGTCTTGCGGAGAATGCTATTCGCGATTCGCCACTCGCCATTCGCCGCTCCATCACATCGGCCGGACTTCCTGCACGTCGGGCACGAAGTGCCGGAGCAGGTTCTGGATGCCGTGTTGCAGGGTTGCGGTCGATGACGGGCAGCCGGCGCAGGAGCCCTTCATGTTGAGGTAGACGATGCCGTCCTTGAAGCCGCGGAAGGTGATGTCGCCGCCGTCATTGGCAACCGCGGGACGCACGCGGGTCTCGATCAGGTCCTTGATCTGCTCGACCGTCTCGGCGTCGGCCTCGTCGAAGAACTCGTCCTCCTCATCGCGGGCGTCGTCGCTGCCGGCGGTGCCGTCGGCGAGCAGCGGCGCGCCGGACATGTAGTGCTCCATGATCGCGCCGAGGATCGCGGGTTTGAGGTGCTGCCAGTCGCCGTCCGCCTTGGTCACGGTGATGAAGTCGCCGCCGTAGAACACGCCGGTGACGCCGGATACGGCGAACAGCCGTTCGGCGAGCGGCGAGCGCGCGGCGGACTCGGGCGAGGAAAATTCCATCGTCCCGCTGTCGAGCACCGTGCGGCCCGGAATGAATTTCAGCGTGGCGGGATTCGGCGTGGCTTCGGTCTGAATGAACATCTGCTGTCTCCGGCGTCGCCGGTTCAAGGCCGGCGCGTTGGGTTCCATTATAGCGTTTTCGAGCGAAGTGACACCGGTTCGCGAAGAAAACGCGTCAAATCAAGGAGTCAGATGGCAACTAAAAAGCCCGCGATCAAGCCGCAAAACCGCGGTTCCAGGCGCATACCCATGCCCGGAAGCGGGTCCGGCGCCGGTAACGCGTTAGGACAGGGCGTCGATCTCGGCGTCGGTCAGGCCGCCCGGCACGATGGTCACCGGGATCGGGAATGCCCCCATGGTCTTGGCCATGGTGGTGATGATCGGCCCGGGCCCCTCGGCGCCCGGGTTGGCGGCCAGCACCAGCGCTGCAATATCGACGTCCTTGTCGATCACGTCGAGGATCTGTTCGATCGGGTCGCCCTCTCGAATCACCCGCTCCGGGGTGATCGCGGCGATGCCGTTGGCGCGGCCGGCGGCGCGGTCGAGCGCCTCGTTGGCGGCCTCCTCCGCCTCCGCGCGCATGATGTCGGCGACCCCGAGCCATTGCTGGTTCTGGTCCTCGGTCTCGATCACCCGCAGCATCACGACGCCGCCGCCGACCCGGATCGCCCACCGGCTGGCGTAGTAGACCGCGCGGTCCCATTCCGCAGTGTCGTCAACGATGACGAGGCATTTCGGCTTGTGACCTGACTCGTAGCTGCGTCGCTGGGTGGTCATGCATGTCCCGGTGCTGAACCAAACCAACCCATGGTGCCATACTCCCTCGCCGTTTGGGAGAGGGAGCGCGCAGTTCCTGCCTCGCGCGTCAGCGCGGGCGGATGAAGCCGACGATGTCCTTGGTGATGCGCATGGTCTCGTCGGCGATGCCGCGGGCGCGGTTGGCGCCGTCGGCGAGGACCGCGTCGACATGGCCGGGATCGGCGACCAGCTTCTTCATCTCGGAGGCGATCGGCGCCAGTTTCGCGACGCAAACCTCGACCAGCGCGTTCTTGAAGCTGGAGAACTGCCCGCCGCCGAACTGCGTCAGCACCTCCTGCTTGGAGATGCCGGCCAGCGCCGCGTAGATGCCGACCAGGTTGTCGGCCTCGGGGCGGGTTTCCAGACCCTTCTCCTCGGACGGCAGCGGCTCCGGATCGGTCTTCGCCTTGCGGATCTTCTGCGCGATGGTGTCGGCGTCGTCGGTGAGGTTGATGCGCGAATTGTCCGACGCATCCGACTTCGACATCTTCTTGGTGCCGTCGCGCAGGCTCATCACCCGCGTCGCCGGCCCCGTGATCAGCGGCTCGGGCTGCGGGAAGAACAGGCCGTCGGCGAAACCATGACCACGAATTGAATCAGCGAAATCGTTGTTGAACTTCTGCGCGATGTCGCGGGAGAGCTCCAGATGCTGCTTCTGGTCCTCGCCGACCGGCACATGGGTCGCGCGGTAGAGCAGGATGTCGGCGGCCATCAGCACCGGATAGTCGTAGAGGCCGACCGAGGCGTTCTCGCGGTCCTTGCCTGCCTTCTCCTTGAACTGCGTCATGCGGTTCAGCCAGCCGATCCGCGCGACGCAGTTGAAGATCCAGGTCAGCTCGGCATGGCCGGCGATCTGGCTCTGGTTGAACACGATGTGCTTCTTGGCATCGATGCCGGCGGCGATGAAGGCCGCGGTGACCTCGCGGGTGTTGCGGGCGAGCTCGGCCGGGCCGCCCCAGACCTCGACGCCCTGCGTGATCGCATGCATGTCGACGACGCAATAGATGCAGTTGTGGGTCTGCTGCATCTTCACGAAGTTGACGATGGCGCCGAGGTAGTTGCCGAGGTGCAGATTGCCCGTCGGCTGGACGCCTGAGAAAACCCGTTCAACGAACGCCATGGTCTAATTCCCGGAAATGGCTAGTTTTGCCGCGTCGTTTGCCACTTAAGCTCCGCGCGCGCAAGTCAGGCGGGGCGCCTTTGCCTGACGGCGTTAACCGCCTCGCGCCAGCCGGTGACGCCGAAAAGCTGCAAGAACAGCCCGTAAGCGGCGATACCTGCCGCGATCAGCACGAGCAGGGAGGCTGCTTGCACGAAACCGTGGCTACCGGCCGACGGCAGCCCGCCCTCCGCGAACCAGAGCAGGGCGCCCATCGCGAGCGCCGCGGCCAGGATGCGCGGCAGCCGGCGGCGCGCATCGGCATCGATCGAGAAGCCGAAGGTCGCGGCCCCCTTGCGGATCAGTGCCAGCGCGTTGCTCCAGGCGCCGAGCGCGATGCCTGCGGCAATTCCGCTCGCACCGAAAATCTGCCCGAGCAGAAAGGCCGCCGCGATCGTCACCACGATACCCTTCAGCGTCGCGAGCAGCGGCGTCAGCGTGTCCTCGCGCGCGAAGAATGCCGGCGACAGCGCCTTCACCAGCACATGCGCCGGCAAGGCCAGCGTCAGCCAGATCAAGGCTTGCGCGGTTGCCGCGCTATCCTGGGCGGTGAACGCGCCGTGCTCGAACAGCATCCGCACGATCGGTTCGCTCAGCACCATCAGGCCGAGCGTCGCCGGCAGCGCCAGCCCGACCGCGAGCTCGAGGGCACGTGATTCCGCATGCGCGATTGCGCTGGATTCGCCGCTGCGCACGGCGCGCGTCATCTCCGGGATCAGCACGGTGCCCATGGCGACGCCGACAATGCCGAGCGGCAGCTCGAGCAGGCGGTTGGCGAAATAGAGCCAGGACACCGCCGACGGCGAGGTCGATGCGATCACCGCGCCTGCCACCATCAGCCATTGCGGCGCGCTACTCGCGACCATGCCGGGGATCGCGCGGCCGAGAAAGCCGCGCATGTCAGGATCGAAGGACACGCGGAGCGGCGAGGCGAGCCTTGCGCCGCGCAGCGCCAGCATCGACAGTTGCAGGAAGCCGGCGACGCCGATCGTTGCCGCCATGACAATCGCGGCCTGCGCCGGCTCCTGCTGCCGCACCAGCAGCACGGCCATCACCGATATCAGCGCGATGTTGAACAACAGCGGCGAGAACGCGGTCAGCGCGAAACGTCCCTGGGCGCTGAGCAGCGCCATCATCACGGTGACCGGGCCGGCGAAGGCGAGATAGGGCAGCATCAGCCTTGCATCGTCGACGGCGAATTGCAGCGTGTCGCGGCCGACAAAACCCGGCGCGATCGCCGCGATCACCAGCGGCATCAGCAGGCCGATGACGAGCGCGGATGCGATCACCGCGGCGCTGACGGTGCCGAGCACGCGGCCGGCAAAGGCGGTTGCCGCCTCCAAGCCGCCGGCATCGCGTGCCTTCAGCCAGGCCGGCACCAGGGCGGCATTCAGTCCGCCCTCGGACAACAGCCGTCGCACAACATTCACAAGCTGGAATGCCGCCAGGAAGGCATCCGCCACCGGTCCCGCGCCCAGCAGCGCCGCGATCGCGGAATCGCGCACGAAGCCGAGCAGTCGCGAGGCCAGCGTTCCCGAGGAGACCGTGAGGAAGGAGCGGAACATGAGGCTTGTATAGCAGTAGCAGGTATAGCTTCCAGTGGTGCCGTCTTAAACCCGTCATCCTGAGATGCGAGCGAAGCGAGCCTCGAAGGATGAATCGGCCAGAGCCGGGCCGTTCATCCTTCGAGACGCGCTGCGCGCTCCTCAGGATGACGGGGAACAGGCAGGTTCAGCTTCGCTTGCTGCCCCGAGGCGTAACGTGATAGGCCGCCACTCTTGTTGGGTGGCGTTAACACAGGGCAGGTCTATGGCTGATGCAAAATACGACGTTCTTGGGATCGGTAACGCGATCTTCGACGTGCTGGTGCAGACCGACGAGGGGTTCCTTGCCCGTCACGGCATGACCAAGGGCTCGATGCAACTGATCGACGAGGCGCGCGCCACCGCGATCTACGGCGACATGGGCGTGGCGACCGAGATGTCGGGCGGCTCGGCTGCCAACACCATCGTCGGCGTCGGCAGTCTCGGTGCCCGCGCCGCCTATGTCGGCAAGGTCAAGGACGACCAGATCGGCAAGCTTTACGTCCATGATATCCGCGCCGCCGGCGTGGCGTTCGACACCGCGCCGGCCAGGACCGGACCGGCCACCGGCTGCTCCTACATCCTGGTGACGCCGGACGGCGAGCGCACCATGAACACCTATCTCGGGGCCGCGCAGGATCTGACGCCGGACGATATCGATCCGAACCAGATCGCAGCCGCCAGCATCATCTATCTCGAGGGCTATCTCTGGGATCCGAAGAACGCCAAGGACGCGTTCGTGAAGGCGGCTGACATCGCGCATGGCGCGGGCCGCCAGGTCGCGCTGACGCTGTCGGATTCGTTCTGCGTCGATCGCTACCGCGACGAGTTCGTCGATCTGATGCGCAAGGGCGTGGTGGATCTGGTATTCGCCAACGAGTCCGAGCTGCACTCGCTGTACCAGACCTCGGATTTCGACACCGCGCTGAAGCAGTTCGGCAAGGACACCAAGCTCGGCGTCGTCACGCGCAGCGAGAAGGGCTGCGTCGTGATATCAGGCGACAGCGTCGTCTCGGCGCCCGCCTCGCCGATCGACAGGCTGGTCGACACCACCGGCGCCGGCGATCTGTTCGCCGCCGGTTTCCTCGTCGGTCTCGTGCGCAATGTCGGCCATGAGAATGCCGGTCGGCTCGGCGCGCTCGCCGCCGCCGAGGTGATCCAGCACATCGGCGCCCGGCCGCTGGTGTCGCTGCAGGATCTGGCGAAGCAGCAGGGGCTGCTGGTTTAAGGGCGCCGCTCTTTCTCGCCTCGCCCCGCCTGCGGGGAGAGGCCGGATCGCATCGCAAGATGCGATCCGGGTGAGGGGGAGTCTCCGCGTACTCATCTTCATCCAGTTTGCGGAGGCGGCCCCTCACCCCGACCCTCTCCCCGCAAGAGCGGGGCGAGGGAGAAGAGAGATCACGCCGTCTTCGCCGCCTTGAGCCCGAGCCGCTGTTCGACCGCGTCGCGCATCACGAACTTCTGGATTTTCCCCGTCACCGTCATCGGGAATTCCTCGACGAACTCGACATAGCGCGGGATCTTGTTGTGGGCGATCTGGCCATGGCAGAAGGCGCGGACCTCGTCGGCGGTGAGCGTTTCACCCTGCCTGATCCTGACCCAGGCGCACAGCTCCTCGCCATAGCGCTCGTCGGCGACGCCGAAGATCTGCACGTCCTGGATCTTCGGATGGCGGTAGAGGAATTCCTCGATCTCCCTCGGATAGAGGTTCTCGCCGCCGCGGATCACCATGTCCTTGATGCGGCCGACGATGTTGCAGTAGCCCTCGTCGTCGATCACGGCGAGATCGCCGGTGTGCATCCAGCCATTGGCGTCGAGCACGTCTGATGTCTTCTCCTTCTCGTCCCAATAGCCGAGCATGATGCTGTAGCCGCGGGTGCAGAGCTCGCCGCGTTCGCCGCGCGGCACCACCTTGCCGTCGAGATCGACGACCTTGACCTCGACATGCGGATGGATGCGACCGACGGTCGAGACGCGGCGCTCCAAGGGATCGTCGGTCGCGCTCTGGAAACTCACCGGGCTGGTTTCGGTCATCCCATAGGCGATCGTCACCTCGCGCATGTTCATCTCGGTGTTGACGCGCTTCATCACCTCGATCGGGCAGGGCGCGCCGGCCATGATGCCGGTGCGCAGCGACGACAAATCGAAGCGCGCGAAGTCGGGATGGTCGAGCTCGGCGATGAACATGGTCGGCACGCCGTACAGCGTCGTGCATCTCTCCTGCGCGACCGTGGTCAGCGTCGCCAGCGGATCAAAACCTTCGCCGGGATAGACCATGGTGGTGCCGAGCGTGACCGAGGCGAGGTTGCCCATCACCATGCCGAAGCAGTGATAGAGCGGCACCGGAATGCAGATGCGGTCCGCTTCGGTCAGCCGCATGGCGAGGCCGGTGAAGTAGCCGTTGTTGAGGATGTTGTGATGGGTCAGCGTCACGCCCTTGGGCGAGCCGGTGGTGCCGCTCGTAAATTGAATATTGACCGGATCGTCGAATTGCAGGCTCTCGCCGAGCGCCGCAAGCTGCTCGCGATGGCGATCGCCGCCCATCTGCGATACCGCATCGAACAGAATGGTGCCCGGCGCCGCCGGTCCGCCGATCTGGATCACGGCGCGCAGTTGCGGCAGCCGCGCCGAGCGCAGATGGCCGGGCTCGGAGCTCGCGAGCTCGGGCAGCAGCGTGTTCAGCATCTCCATATAGGCCGAGGTCTTGAATGCGGTCGCCGTCACGATCGCGGCGCAGCCGACCTTGCCGAGTGCGAATTCCAGCTCGCTGAGGCGATAGGCCGGATTGATGGTGACGAGGATCAGTCCGGCTTTCGCGGCGGCGAATTGCGTTAGCGTCCATTCCGGCCGGTTCAGCGACCAGATCCCGATCCGCTCGCCGCGTTGC
Organism: Bradyrhizobium sp. USDA 4504; assembly: GCF_054063995.1. Lineage (NCBI taxonomy): Bacteria > Pseudomonadati > Pseudomonadota > Alphaproteobacteria > Hyphomicrobiales > Nitrobacteraceae > Bradyrhizobium > Bradyrhizobium sp. USDA 4504. The sequence continues at coordinate 7,422,682 of NZ_JBSSGV010000001.1, forward strand.
AGCCCGAGCGCGATGAAGCCCGCCGCCAAGGCATCGACGCGCTCGGCGAACTCGTTCCAGGTCCAGCGCACATTGTGGCTGGGCGAGACCAGCGCCTCGCGCGTGCCCCAGCGCGCCCGTGCGCGGTCGAGGCTGCGGCCGATGGTTTCACCGAGCAGCGGCGTATCGGAAATGCCGCAGACATAGCTGTCTGCCTTGCTGTCTCCCTTGGGTGTGGGTGCCAAGCTCGTCCTCCTCGTGGTCGTGTTCATGTCGTCACGCTTTTTGCGCGATCTTAGTCGTTTGGCGCCGATGGGACAGGCCCGACCTATGGCGGGTATGGTTTTCGATTGTGGCGGCGACGGGTTCCGCTTCACCTCGCCCCGCGTGCGGGGAGAGGTCGGATCGCATCGAAGATGCGATCCGGGTGAGGGGGAGTCTCTGCGAGTCCAATTGCGACCGTCTGCGCGGAAGCAGCCCCTCACCCCAACCCTCTCCCCGTAAGAACGGGGAGAGGGAGAGGAGTCCCGTCACGGTTGGTACGACTTATCTCATCGAGCCTTACGCCGCCCTTTGCCCGCTGCCGGCGTCGAGCCCGGCATAGATGCCCTTCTCGAAGCCTGCGAAGGCTTCCAGGCCGTGCTTGTCGGCGAACGGCAACAGCTGGGTCAGGATCACGCCGCAGACGTCGCGCGACGGATCGATCCAGTAATAGGTGTTGGCAAGGCCCGCCCAGGCGAGGCTGCCGGCGCTGCGGCCTTCCGGCGTCTTGGCGGTGTTGATGAGGAAGCTCAAGCCCCATTTCTTGACGATGTCGGGATAGAGATCGACATCGTTGGTGTACATCGGCAAGGCCGTCGTCATCTTGCCGACGGTGAGCTCGCCGATGTGATTCTGCCCCATGGTCGCGACCGTCTCGGCCTTCAGCACCTGATTGCCGTTGCCTTTGCCCTTGTTGAGGATCATCTGGCAGAACTTGATGTAGTCGGCCGCGGTCGAATACAGGCCGCCGCCACCCATGTGGAATTCAGGATTCTGCTCGAGCTCGAACGGGATTGCCGCCAGCGTGCCGTCCTCGCCGCGGGCATGCATGCCGACCAGCCGCTTGCGCATGTCGTCGGAGATCTTGAAGGCGGTGTCGCTCATGCCGAGCGGCGCGAACATATTGTCGCGCAGATAGGCATCGAGCTTCTTGCCGGATGCGGCCTCCACTGCCTTGCCGACAAAGTCGATATTGGTGCCGTATTCCCAGCGCGTGCCGGGATCGGTCATAATCGGCGTCTTCAGCGCGGCATTCAGGCAGGTGATGATGCCGGGCGTGCCGGTCTTTTCCAGATATTTGCCGAGGTTGCCGTCCCACATGTCGTAGGCGAAGCCGGCGGTGTGGGTCATGAGCTGGCGCAGCGTGATCGGCTTTTTCGCCGGCCGCAGCTGCGGTTCGCCCTTGGCGTCGAAGCCGTCGAGCACCTGCACCGCGGCGAGATCGGGCAACAGCTTGCCGATCGGCTCATCGAGCGAGAGCTTGCCCTGCTCGACGAGCTGCATCGCGCCCGCCGAAGTCACCGCCTTGGTCATCGAGGCGATCCAGAACACGCTGTCCGCCGTCATGGGATCGCTCTTGGAGAGGTCGCGCTTGCCGAACGCGCCTTCATAAATCACGTCCTTGCCGGTGGCCGCGATGGCGACCACGCCGGGAATTTCCTTTGCCTCGCTTTTCTGGCGCAATACCTGATCGATCTGAGCCTTGCTCTGCATTGGGGGCTTCCTCCGGTGGGGTTTATTGTTTTGAAGTGGGCGGATCATCCTCCCGCTTTTCCGCTCCCGCAAGGCGGGCGCGATGCGACGACGTCGCGATGTCGTGAAGGCCGGCCGCTAGGAACGGCCTTGGTCGGGAGGCGTTCACCACGCGCGCAGATTTTGCAGGGGACTTCGAGCAAGTCCCGGTGACCTTCGCGGGTGGCCACGGTAACGTGATCAAGGAATGATTTTCGTAACTGATTATTTGCATTAACGCATTCAGATCGCTGCACAAACGGTGCGGCGGATTGGACCGGATTTGACGAAAAGATTCGTCATTTCCCGCCTTGCGGGGGCGCAGCAATGATTTCGACATGGAGTGAATGGAAGCGCTATCCGCGGCCGGGCCGCGGCGAGAATATCGAAGCGCCGATCAGCCCAGGTCTCTACGAAGTCCGCTACGCAGGTACCGGCGCACTGCACTCGTTCGAGGCCGTCGCGAATGTTGCGCGGGCGCTGGCGCTGCTGCAGACCGGCGCCAAATCCTGGTTCGGCCGCCGCGATGCGCGGGCGCAGGCCGACCTCGAATACCGGACCTGCGCGACCTCGACCAAGGCGGACGCCAAGGCCGCGGCCGAGCGCATGATCGGGCGTCGTGAAACCTATATGTCCGGCGGCGCGGTCTGATCAGAGCCGTCATTCCGGGGCGATGCGCAGCATCGAACCCTCAGGTGCGCAACTGCGCACCGAGAATCTCAAGATTCCGAGTTCGGCTCTTAGAGCCGCCCCGGAATGACAACCCTCCAACAATCGCGCCGCGTTTGCGTCCAAGCAGGGTCGCGCCCGGCGCCGGTGCATCGCAGCGGCTTTCCGCCTATATAGGCGGCGAACACCCCCAAGAAATTCCAGAAATGACAGGAGTAACGCCATGACCCCGCCCGTCGCCGCACGCGCCACCCAATCCGCAGCATCCTCCCTGCAGAGCCGCCTGAAGGACCCCTCGCTGCTGCGCGACCGCTGCTATATCGATGGCGCCTGGGTCGGCAGCCCCGAATTCGCCGTCAACAATCCGGCGACCGGCGTCGAGCTGATCAAGATCCCGCAGCTGAGCGCCGATGACGCGACCAAGGCCGTCGAGGCCGCCGAGCGCGCGTTTCCGGCCTGGGCCAAGCTGACCGCGAAACAGCGCTCCAACATCCTGCGCAAGTGGTTTGATCTGATCATCGCCAACCGCGAGGACCTTGCGCTGATCCTGACCTCCGAGCAGGGCAAGCCGCTGGCGGAAGCGCTCGGCGAGGTCGATATCGGCGCCGCCTATGTCGAATTCTTCGCGGAAGAGGCGCGTCGCGTCTATGGCGAGACGATCCCGACCCAGCGTCCGGACGCGCGTCTGCTCGCGATCCGGCAGCCGATCGGTGTCTGCGGCGCCATCACCCCATGGAATTTCCCGAACTCGATGATCACCCGCAAAGTCTCGCCGGCGCTGGCGGCCGGTTGCACCGTGGTGCTGAAGCCCGCCAACGAGACGCCGCTGTCCGCGCTCGCGCTCGTTGCGCTGGCCGAGAAGGCCGGCGTGCCGAAGGGCGTGTTCAACATCATCACCGGTGATGCGCCGCCGATCGGCAAGGTGCTGTGCGAGCATCCGGCGGTGCGCTTCGTCGGCTTCACCGGCTCGACCGAGGTCGGCAAGATCCTGTACCGGCAGGCGTCGGTCGGCGTGAAGAAGCTCGGCCTCGAGCTCGGCGGCAACGCGCCGTTCGTGGTGTTCGACGACGCCGATATCGATGCCGCCGTCGAAGGCGCCGTCGTCTCGAAGTATCGCAACATGGGCCAGACCTGCGTCTGCGCCAACCGTCTCTATGCCCAGGACAAGATCTACGACGCGTTCGTCGCGAAGCTGTCGAAGAAGGTCGCGGAGATGAAGATCGGCGACGGCACGGAGCAGGGCGTGACGCAGGGGCCGCTGATCAACATGGAAGCGATCGAGAAGGTCGAACGGCACATTGCCGATGCGGTGAAGGGCGGCGCCAAGATCGTCACCGGCGGCAAGCGTTCGTCGCTCGGCCGCAGCTTCTTCGAGCCCACGGTGCTGTCGGATGTGCGGCCGGACGCGCTGGTCTCGCACGAAGAGACCTTTGGCCCGCTCGCGCCGGTGATCCGTTTCAAGGACGAGGCCGACGTGATCGCGATGTGCAACGCCTCGCCGTTCGGCCTTGCCTCCTACTTCTATTCGCGCGACATCGGCCGCGTCTGGCGCGTCGCCGAGGCGCTGGAGTCGGGCATGGTCGGCGTCAACTCCGGCCTGATCACGACCGAAGTGGCGCCGTTCGGCGGCGTCAAGGAATCGGGCCTCGGCCGCGAAGGCTCGCGCCACGGCATGGAGGAATATGTCGAGATCAAATACGTGATGATGGCCGGCGTCTGATCGCCGTCATTACCTTTGAGAGTGTAGCGAGATTAGGCCGTATCGTGACGGCAACTGCCGCTGCGCACCCTCTCCCCGTTCTTGCGGGGAGACGGTTGGGGTGGGGGGCATGCCGGGCAGCATCCATTGCCGGCCCGACGGCGGCGATCACGGCGAGTGGATCAAGCTCGGCTGGGCGTTCAACGCGGAACAGATCACCGAGCCGGTTCGCGAGCCGGAACTGAATCCCTATTTCCCCGAAGTCGTGCTGCGCGCGGCGAGCCGGCTGCAGCCAAAGCTCGCGCACTATCTCGGCGCGCTGCCGCGCGACCGCGTGCATTACGGCGGCTACTATCCGATGACGAGAGAGAATTGGCCACTGATCGGGGCGGCGAAGACGCCAAGCGTGTTCCTCGCCACCGCGCTGTCGGGCTACGGCACGATGGGCGCCCGCGCCACCGGCGACCTCTGCGCCCGCGCTGTGGTCGGCGCGCCCGTGCCAGTCTTCGCCCGCAGCCTTTCGCTCGCGCGCTATGACGACAAGGCGCTGATGGGTCAGCTTGCGGCGAGCGAAAGCCGCGGGTCGCTGTAGTTCTCGCCTTCGTAGCCCGAATGAAGCGAAGCGAAATCCGGAGTCTCTCCGCATTACCTTCCCCTGAAATGGGGAGGTCGCTTTGCTCGTCAGAGCAAGCGGGTGGGGATCAGCTCTCTCCGCATACGGCATCGCCTGCGGCTCACCCCATCCCGACCTTCCCCCTTTCAGGAAAAGGAGAAGGCTAGCGAGACGTAATCTTCAGCCGTGGCCGCTCTCAGTGCCGAAGGCGCCGTGACGGCCGACGCCGGAGGCAAAGCGCGCCGCGCCCGACAGCGTTTCGCCTGACGCTATCACGTCGAGCCCGCCGCGCATCTCGTTCCTGATCGCCTCTTCCTCGTCGAGGTCCCACTGCCGCAGCGCCGACAGCCGGTCGGCGCGCATGCATTTCTGCGGGAATCTCGCGATGTCCTTGGCGAGCGCAATGGCGTGGGCGCGGGCCTCACCCTTCGGCACCAATCGGTTCGCGAGTCCCATGCGGTGGGCTTCGGGCCCGGCAACCGGGCGTCCGGTCAGGATCATGTCGATGGCCTGCGAATGGCCGATCAGTCGCGGCAGGCGGATGGTGCCGAGATCGATCAGCGGCACGCCGAAGCGGCGGCAGAACACGCCGAAGGTTGCGTCCTCGGCCACGACGCGCATGTCGGCCCACAGCGCGAGCTCCATGCCGCCGGCGACCGCAAAGCCTTCGATCGCGGCGACCACCGGCTTCGACAACCGCACCCGGCTCGGTCCCATCGGCGCGATCGTGTCGTGGCCGCCGACCTCGCGCTTCTTCTCGGGATCGCCCGCCGCCACCGCCTTCAAATCGGCGCCGGCGCAGAAATAGCCGCCGGTGCCGGTGAACACCGCGACGGATGCGCTCGCATCCGCATCGAAGGCGAGAAACGCGTCATACAGCTTGCGCGCGGTGGCGCCATCGACGGCGTTGCGGTTGTGCGGACGGTTGATCGAGATGATGGTGACAGGACCGTCGCGCTCGACGAGCACGGTATCGGCATCGGACATGGGGCGCTCCCTGGGCTGTTCTTGTTGTGCCCGGAGAGTGGCATCAGAGGTGAGTTCGTTGCAATCCCACGACAGACAGCGCAATTCCGCAGGGTGGGCAAAAGCGAAGCGTGCACCGCTCATTCCCCGTCATCCCGAGGTGCGAGCGGAGCCAGCCTCGAAGGATGAATCGGCCACCAGCCGGGCCGTCGACCCTTCGAGACGGCCGCGTTGCGGCCTCCTCAGGGTGACGGTGAAAGAGCGAACGCGCCGACGGTGCAGCTAAACCTTCAGCTCGCTTCCCGTCACGCGGCGATACGCTTCCAGATACCGCTTGCTCGTCGCATCCACCACGCTCGCTGGCAGCGGCGGAGCGGGCGCATCGCCGTTCCAGCGGCCGGCGCGGCGCTCGACGTCGAGATAGTCGCGCAGTGGCTGCTTGTCGAAGCTCGGCTGCGGCTGGCCGGGCTTGTAGGCATCGACCGCCCAGAAGCGCGACGAATCCGGCGTCATCACCTCGTCGATCAGGATGATGCGGCCGTCCTTGTCGCGGCCGAACTCGAACTTGGTGTCGGCGATGATGATGCCGCGGGCGCGGCTGGTCTGCTCGCCGTAGCCATAGACGTCGCGCGCCATCTTCTCCAGCGTCGCGGCGACGTCGGCACCGACGATCTCGCGCACCCGCTTAACCGTGATGTTCTCGTCATGGCCGGCCTCGGCCTTGGTCGCCGGGCTGAAGATCGCGGGTTCGAGCTTCTGGCTCTCGACCAGGCCGGCCGACAGCTTCTCGCCGGCAAGCGTGCCCTCGGCCGCGTATTCCTTCCAGGCCGAGCCGGACATGTAGCCGCGGATCACGCATTCGATCGGAAACACCGTGGTGCGCTTGCACAGCATCGCGCGGCCGAGGATGTCGGCGCGATGGTCCTTCAGTTCAGGCACCGCGCGGATGATCTCGTCGGCATCGGCGCTGATCATGTGATGCGGTACGGTGCCCTCGAGCTGCCGGAACCACCAGGCGCTGATCTGGGTCAGCACCGCGCCCTTCATCGGTATGGTTTCCGCCATCACCACGTCGAATGCCGAGATGCGATCGGTGGTCAGCAGCAGCACACGATCGTCGCCGACGGCGTAGATATCGCGCACCTTGCCGCGGCCGATCCGGGGCAGGGGCAAATCGCTGGATAGCATCGCGGTCATGGCGTGATCTTTCTAGGTGGCTTTTCAAAATAGGTGGTTTGCAAAGACGAGCGCCCGCACGCGGCCGTGCGGGCTCGAGATTATCACAGGAATTAGCTCACTCCGGCAGCGGAATGAACTCGTGTTCGTGCGGAACCTGCGCGAAACGGCCGGTTTTCCAGTCCTGTTTGGCCTGCTCGATCCGCTCCTTGGATGACGAGACGAAATTCCACCAGATATGGCGCGGCCCCTCCAGGGCGTCGCCGCCGAGGAACATCATGCGGGTCGGCCGCAGCGTCTTGACGGTGATGCGGTCGCCGGGCCGGAAGATCAGGAGCCGCGGCCCCTCGTGGCGGTCGCCCGCGATCTCGACCTCGCCGTCGACGAGGTAGATCGCGCGTTCCTCGTGATCGGGGTCGAGCGGCACCGAGGTGCCGGCCTTCGCGGTCACCTCGGTGTAGAACCAGGGCGAGACCATGCTGACCGGCGAGGTGATGCCGAACGCCGAGCCCGCGATGATGCGCGCGGTGAAGTCGCGCTCGGAGATCATCGGCAGGTCGCCCGCGCCATAGTGCTGGAACGACGGCGCGATCTCCTCCTTGCCGGCAGGCAGCGCGATCCAGCTTTGCAGGCCCAGCATCTTCTGGCCGTCGCGGCGCTGCACGTCGGGCGTGCGCTCGGAATGCGCGATGCCGCGGCCCGCGGTCATCAGGTTCATCGCGCCGGGCTGGATCTCCTGGATGTTGCCCTCGCTGTCGCGGTGCATGATGCTGCCGTCGAACAGATAGGTGACGGTGGCGAGCCCGATATGCGGATGCGGCCGCACGTCCATGCCCTTGCCGGCGAGATACTGCACCGGCCCGAAATGGTCGAAGAAGATGAAGGGTCCCACCATCTGGCGCTTGCCGTGCGGCAGCGCGCGGCGCACCGCAAAGCCGTCACCGAGATCGCGGGTGCGCGGCACGATGATCAGATCCAGCGCGTCGCAGGTCTTTGGATCGCCGAGTTCGGGATCGGTCGAGGGCTGCCAGCTCATGTCGGACTCCTTACAGTAGTGTAGCGATGATACTCTTTTGCCGTGATCATACTCTCTATCCGTCGTCCCGGCCAAGCCAACGGGTCGGCGCGAAGCGCCGCCCGATGACAGGCTCCGCGCGAGCCGGGGCCCATAACCACCGATGCTAGTCTTGCGAAGGCCGCGGCCCCAGCTTTCGCTAGCAACACACATCGGTGGTTATGGGTCCCTGCTTTCGCAGGGACGACGAATTACTTGTGGCTTGCACCTGCTCTCGATGGCAGCAAGTTCAAACTTAGAAACCGGAGACAGTCATGGTTTCTCTGATCAAGCCAGGCGCAAGACTGCTGCAGGTCGATGGTCCCGTGATCGAGACCGCGCGGCTCATCCTGCGGCCGTGGCGCGCATCCGATGTCGCTGAGAACACGAAAATGCTGTCCGATCCCGAGACGGCGCGCTTCATCACGCCGGATCATCAGCCGGTCACGTCGGCGCTGAAGGGCTGGCGCAATGCCGCCGTCATCTCGGGCCACTGGGCGCTATACGGCTTCGGCATGTTCGCGGTGGAGGAGAAATCTTCCAGCCGCTACATCGGCCGCGTCGGCCCGTATTATCCGCCGGAATGGCCCGGCTTCGAGGTCGGCTGGGGCATCGCCAAAGAGCATCGCGGCAAGGGCTATGCGGTGGAAGCGGCGCGTGCCGCGATCGACTTTGTGTTCGCGAACTTCACGGTCGACCGCATTATCCATTGCATCGATCCGGCCAACGCAGCTTCCCAGGCCGTGGCGCGGCGGCTAGGTGCCGTGAATGAGGGGCCGGGCAAGCTCGAGGGCGATGTGGTCGATATCTGGGTGACGTCGCGCCAGCGCTGGCAGCGTGAGCCATCTTGAAAAAGCATGTCCGACCGACGATTGTTCGGCGATGACATCGGCTGCTTCAGATTGGGCCGCACTTGAACTCTGCCTGCGCAGCGCCAGCGTGGCGCTGCTGCTGGTGCTTGCCGCCTTGCTGCTCACTGACTTTCGCAAGGCGCTTTCCGGGCGCCTTGCGGCCGCCTTCGCGCTCGGTTCGGCCGCGCATGCGGTGACCGCCTCGATCGGTGCCGGGCCGCCGGTCTCGGACTGGCATGCGCCACTGATCGCGCTCTCGACCGGCGATATCGTGGTGTTCTGGCTGTTCACGCGCGCGCTGTTCGATGACGCGTTTCAGCTGCGCTGGTGGCACGGCCTGATCTGGGCCGCGGTCGTGGCCTACAGCTTCGTCAGTTGCATGTGGATTGCACCCGCCGGTCACGCGCGGATCGCGATCATCATGGTCAATTCGCTCACGCTCGTCTTCGTTGCGCTCGCGGTGGCGCAAACCATCGGATCGTGGTCGGCGGACCTGGTCGAGCGCCGCCGACGTGTCCGCGTCTTCATCGTCGCCGCCTCTGCGCTGTACGGCGGAATGAACGCGCTGCTGCAGATTGCCTATGCCGGCAGCCGCGTGACCGTGGAATGGGCCAACCTGGTGAACGCGGCCGTGCTCACCGCCATCGTGGCCGCAATCACCTGGGCGATGGTGCGCGTCGACGGCGCCGACCTGTTCACGGTGCCGGCGGAGGCCGTCGTGCCGACGAAGCCGGCCGCGGCCGAGGAGGCGGCCGACCGCAAGCTGGTCGATGCCCTGATGCGGCTGATGGCGGACGAGCGGATCTACCGCCATGACAACGTCACCATCGGCGCGCTGGCGACCCGGTTGAAAATCCCTGAATATCGTCTCCGACGGCTGATCAACCAGCGGCTCGGCTACCGCAACTTCAATGTCTTCTTGAACAACCACCGGATCGAGGAGGCCAAGGCGGCGCTCGCCGATCCTTCCCAGGCCGAAGTCCCGGTCATCACCATCGCCATGGACGCCGGCTTCCAGTCGCTCGGCCCCTTCAACCGCGCCTTCAAGGCGACCACTGGCGTGACGCCGACGGAGTACCGGAAGCTGAAGGCAAGCGCGGTGTAGATGTCCTGCTTGCGGCGGATACCGCTGCACCCTCTCCCCTTGTGGGAGAAGGTGGATTCGATGCGGTAGCATCGAAGCCGGCTGAGGGGTTTGTCTCCTCGGATAGAGAGAGACCCCTCATCCGTCGCGGACTTCGTCCGCGCCACCTTCTCCCACAAGGGGAGGAGGTAAGAGGCGTCGCGATTACAGGCCCTTGTAATCGCTGTAGAATTCCAGAATCGACCAGTCGCCTCCAATCCTCGACCAGCCCGATTTCCAAATCCGGCGAGCGCTCTCCCGTCCCCGGCGGCCCGATCCGGCCACGCGCCCGTTGCGCCATGCCGGAGGATCCCGTGACCCGTCGAAAGCTCTTTCTCATTCTCGCCGCCACCACCGCCTTCGGTGCGTTGGCGCTGTCCGCCGCCCGCGCCCGCGATGTGCCTGAGGTCGCGACCGGCTTTGTCGCCAACGTGATCTGCTCGGAGACCTTCGTCAGCGGGCTCGACCCCAGGCGAAACCTGACCGAGACCACTGACGCGATGCCGGGGGCCGGCCTGATCACTTGGGCGATGGACACCGAGGTCGACCTCGACCGCAAGGACGTCCACGCTGTTCGGGCTTGGCCGCAGCCATGCGGTCTATCGCGAGGGCATGGGCTGCACGCTCGAACATGACGAGACGCTGGGCGAGACTGCGTTGCCGCCTTTGAGGCCGCAGGCCGCGCTGCTGCCCGAGATCGCCGGCCCCGCGCTCGTCGCGCCGCAAACCCCGCAGCTTGCGGCTGCGCTCGACCGCGCCTTTGCCGAGCCGGCCGAGCCGCCGTTCCGCCGCACCCGCGCTGTCGTCGTGATGAAGGACGGCCGCATCGTCGCCGAGCGCTACGCCGCCGGCGTTGGCACCGACACGCCGCTGCTCGGTTTCTCCGCGACCAAATCGGTGATCTCGGCGCTGATCGGAATCCTGGTGCGCGAGGGCAGGCTGACGCGCGACCAGCCGGTCCCAATCGCGGCCTGGCGGAATCCTGACGATCCGCGCCACGCGATCACGGTCGACGAGCTGTTGCGCCACACCGCGGGCCTCGCACTCGGCAGTTCGCTGCAGGCGTCGCTGGCATCCGTGCTCGAGCCGGTCAACCGCATGAAGTTCATGGAATCGGATATGGCCGCCTTCGCCGAGAGCGCTCCGCTGGAGAGCGCGCCCGGCCGGGTCTGGAACTATCACGACGGCAACTACCTGATCCTCTCGCACCTGATCCGCAACGCCGCCGGCGGGCATGCGGCTGATGTGATGAGCTTCGCCCGTGAGGAGCTGTTCGGACCGCTCGGCATGCGCAATGTCGTGATGCAGTTCGATGCTGCGGGCACGCCGGAAGGATCGGGCGCGATGATGGCGAGCGCGCGCGACTGGGCGCGCTTGGGTCAGCTCTATCTCAATGACGGCGTGGCCGGCGGCAAGCGTATCCTGCCCGAGGGCTGGGTGAAATACTCGGCATCGCCGACGCCGAATGCCTGGGTCGGCTATGGCGCGGGCTTCTGGACCAATCTCGGCGACAGCTTTGGCGCTCGCTTCCGTGTCGAGCACGGCTGGCCGCGCGATGCCTTCTTCGCCAAGGGCACGATCGGGCAATATGTGATTATCGTGCCGTCGCAGCACCTCGTCATCGTCCGCCTCGGCCGCTCGCCGAACATGCCGCCCGAGGCGGACGGCGTGTTCGATCTGGTCCGTGACGTCGTCACAGCGACGTCTGCAAGTGCGCGGCTCGCGGGCGGCAATTGACCGGCATGTCACACAACACCCGCGCGATCGTGAATTGAATCTCGGCCTCCGGAATTTTCTGATGCTGTGGCGCATCTCGCGAGGAGGCGCGCCATAGTTTCTTGAAGCACGCGTCAACCGGAGACCATCATGCCGAAAGCCTACTGGATCGTGCACGTCACGGTTCACGACGAAGCCCGCTATCCCGAATATCTCGCCGCCGCGATGCCGGTATTCGTCAGATACGGCGCCAATTTCATCGTGCGCAATGGCCCCTATGAGGTGATGGAAGGCGCAACGCGCCAGCGCAACTTCGTCATCGAATTCAGGGACCGCGCCACCGCGATGGAATGCTACACCTGCCCGGAATATCAGGCCGCGAAGGTGATCCGGCAGAAATATTCAGAGGGGGATTTTGTGATTATCGATGGAGCGGAGTAGGACGCGCCGTCATTCCAGGGCATGCGAAGCATGAGCCCGGAATCCATTTCGCCACGCGGGCGATGACACCGCGCTGTTTGACTTCTTGAATTACGACGCATCCCCGCCGTCGTCGTCCCGGCGAAGGCCGGGACCCATTACCCCAAATGAGACTTGTTGCGCGACGCTGGGGCCACGATCCCCTTCATGATCAAATGCGGTGGTTATCGGTCCTGGCTTTCGCCAGGACGACAGCTGTGGGCGTGGCGTGCAGCCTGCGCCTCGACGGCCTGCTTACTGCCTTCCCAGCTGCGTCGCCTTCTCCACGCGATCGAAGCGCTCCAGCGTCAGGATGGCGTCGGCGAGCTGGTCGGCGCGCTTGTCGAGCACCGGGCGGGCCAGCGTCAGGAACTTCTGCTGCATCGCCTTTGCGTCGGGGAACGAGGTCGGCTCGCCGGAGGGATCGGCATAGAGGCGCTCATGGGTGCCGTCATCTGTCGTGATCGAGACGCGGGCGCCGAACGGATGGGTGCGGCCGACCTCGAGCCGGTCGTCCTGCACCACGTCGAACTTGTCGGCGAGCGCGTCGATGGCCTTGTCGCCCAGCCGGTCGTAATCGTCCCAGCCGAAATGGCCCTGGTCGAGCGCGATCGCGCCGGTGAAGAACATCGAGAACTGGCCGCCGACCACGGAGGTCGGGTGGCGCTTGGTGGCGGCGTCGCCGGTCAGCGTGATGCCGTTGCGGTGCAGACCGATCTCGACCTTCCTGATCTGGTCCGGCGTCAGGTTGTGCTCGCGCCGCATCGCGATCAGCGCGTCGATCGCGGCGTGGGTGTAGCGGCAGCTCGGATACGGCTTCACGCCGATCTTCAGCGTCTCGTAGGTGTGGCCCAAGTCCGCCACCGCCTTGTCCGGATGCGCATCGTCGCTGTAGCCGACCAGCAGGCCGTGCTTGCCTTCGACCGACTCGCTCGAGCCGATGAAGTCGTTGCGCGCCAGGGTCGCGGCGATCACGCCGTTCATCGCGGCGGCACCGACCTGGTAGCGCTTGTTCCAGGCGCCGTTGACCAAAAATTGCAGCGAGCCCGCGGCCTGGCTGCCGGAGACGCCGAACGCGGAAACGATCTGCTCCTTCGACAGGCCGAACAGCTTGGCCGCCGCCGCGGCAGCGCCATAGGTGCCGGCGGTCGCGGTCGGATGGAAGCCGCGGGCGTAATGCGAGGTCGGGTCGAGTGCGTTGCCGAGCCGGCAGCACACTTCATAGCCGGCGACGATCGCGGTCAGCACGTCGCGGCCGGAGGCGCCGACCATCTCGCCGACCGCAAACGCGGCGGGCACCACCGGTGCGCTCGGATGCAGCGAGGAATCGGCATGGGTGTCGTCGAAGTCGAGCGAATGGCCGAGCGCGCCGTTGAGCAGCGCCGCGACCGCCGGGGTCCAGGTCTTGGTGTCGCCGAATACGGTGGCCTCGCCCTTGCCGTCGAGCGCCAGCGCCTCCAGCATCTTCATCAGCGACGGCGTCGATTCCGCATCGCGCCGGGCGCGGATGGTGCTGCCGAGGAAATCCAGCGTCAAAACCTTGGCGCGCTCCAGCACCTCCGGCGGAATGTCGGAATATTTCAGGTCGGCGACATAGGCGGCGAGCGTTGCGGTTTCGTGGGCCATCGTGTTTCCTCAATTTTGCGGCGCAGGGTAGGCGGGCAGGTCAGGCCTTTCAAGCCACCTTGCCGCCGCGGGCAGCTGCCATGCTCCAGATCGGTTAGCTTCAGGTCGGTTAGCTTCAGGTCGGTTAGCTTCAAGTCATGTAACACGGGCCTTTCCTTTGATTGCGGATCACGGTGCATGAGGACCTTCGCAAAACGCATGTTCGACCAGCTCTGGGCTCGCAAGACGCAGCTGGCGCTGGCGGTCCGGATCGCGTCCGCCGGCGTGGCGGCCTATACCATCGCGCTGGCGCTCAACCTGATGCTGCCGCTCTGGGCGGTGCTGACCTCGCTGATCGTGACCCAGATGAGCGTCGGCCGCTCGCTGAAGGCCAGCCGCGACTACATGCTCGGCACTATCGGCGGCGCCGTCTATGGCGGCGCGATCGCGGTGCTGATCCCGCATTCCGGCGAGGGCAGCCTGCTGGCGCTGCTGGTGCTGGCGATCGTGCCGCTGGCCTTCATCGCCGCGCTCAATCCGAGCCTGAACTCGGCGACGGTGACGGCGGTGATCGTGTTGCTGCTGCCGACGATGCATCACTCCAACCCGCTGGACTCCGCGATCGACCGCGTCCTCGAGGTGACGGTCGGCGCGCTCACCGGGCTTCTGATCTCGTTCCTGGTGCTGCCGTCGCGCGCGATCAGCCAGATCAGGGTCAACGGATCGAAGCTGCTGGAACTGCTGTCGGCGGCGTTCGCCGAATTGCTCGCCGGCCTGACCCGCGGCCTCGACAACGACGCGCTGCACCGGATCCAGGACGGCATCGGCACCGCGGTGACCAATCTGCACGCGACCGGCCTCGAGGCCGAGCGCGAGCGCTCCATGCATCTGTCATCAGGACCGGACACCGGCCCGTTGCTGCGGACAATCCAGCGGCTGCGGCACGACGTCGTGATGATCGGGCGGGCCTGCGTGGTGCCGCTGCCGGCCGATATCCAGGCGAGGCTGGCGCGCCCATTGGCAGACGTCAGCAAGGCGATCGTGACTTACATGGTGGCGGTCGCGACCGCTCTGCGCGCCGGCAGCGGCCCGGCCGACATGGCGCCGGTCGATGCGGCGCTGCACGCCTATAGCGAGGAGGTCGCCGCGGTGCGCAGGGATGGCCTGATCCGCGGCCTGCCGGTCGATGCCGCCGAGCGCTTCTACGCGCTCGGCTTCTCGCTCGACCAGATGCGGCAGAATCTCAACGACCTCAAGCGCTGCCACGGCAATTGGTGCACCAACGCCGACGCCTCCGAGAAGATCGTCGCCGACACGCCGGAGAAGAGCGCGGCTTGAGATCGAGTACTACTTCAGCGTCCGGCCTTGCGCAGCATCGCGGGCACGATCAGGCGATGGAATGGCAGGATCACCGCGAGATAGGCGCGCCCGAACCAGTTGTGGGTGAGCACCAGCGTGGTCGCGGTAATGCTGCGCACAGCTCCCGCGGAGGCGACGTCGACGACGAGCCGGAAGTCGAGATGCTTGTCGTTGAATCCCGCGACCAGCCGCTCCGGCGTCTCGCTGACCACCGGAAAGATGCCGATCATATCGCGTGTCGCGCCGTCGGCTGCGCCCGAGGTTTTCAGGCCAAGCGGCGCGACGATGAAATTACGCAGGGCAAGCAGCCATTCGATCCAGCGCGGCTGCCGCGCCACCATCGCCTCGGCGGCGTGCCGCGCATCGAGGTCGGGGCGCGCGGTCGCGATGCGGAACGCGTCGACGAACTGCGCGCCGGCGAGCAGCGCGGCGGAATCCACGTTCGGCGTGACCTCGTCGACCCTCATTTGCCCAGTCTGCGTGCCAGCAGGCGGAAACGCAAGACAAGGAGGGTCGCATAGACCGCCGTCCCGAGCGACAGCCCGATCCAGACACCGGCGGCGTCGAGCTTGACCCAGAAGGCGAGCGCTGAGGCCGACGCGAAGCCGATCAGCCAATAGCTGATGATGGCAAACAGCAGCGGCACCTGGGTGTCGTTCATGCCGCGCAGCGCGCCCGCGGTGGTGGTCTGGATGCCGTCGGCGATGAAGAAGGTCGCGCCAATCAACAGAAGCGCCGCGGTGAGCTGCGCGGTGGTATCGGAGGCCTCGCCGAGGAACAGCGCCGCGATCTCGAAGCGGGCCAGGATCACCGCGAACGTCATGATGCTCATGAAGATGCCGCTGAGCGCGATCGCGACAAAGCCGGCGCGCTGCACCGCGTCGGTATCGCGGCGGCCGACGGCCTGACCGACCCGCACGGTAGCGGCCATGCTGACGCCGAACGGCACCATGAACAGGATCGCCGCGATCTGCAGCGCGATCTGGTGCGCGGCCAGCGCCGTGGTGCTGATCAGCCCCATCAGCAGGCCGGCCGCGCCGAACAGGCCGTATTCCAGCAGGAAGGCGATCGAGATCGGCGCGCCGACGGCGACCAGCTTGCCCATCAGCGGCCAGTCGATGCGCCAGACGCGGCTGAATACGTGGTACTTGCGGAACGGGCGGCGGCGCGCCGCGAACCACACGCCGGCAAGGAAGGTGCCGAGATTGACGATCGTGGTCGCAAGCCCGGCGCCGAACATGCCGAGTTCGGGCATGCCCCATTTGCCGTAGAGCAACAGGTAGACCATCAGCGCATTGGCCGGGATCGCCGCAAGCGTGATCCACAGCACCGGCTCCGGCCTGTTCACCGCGCTCATGAAGCCGCGGAGCGCGATGAACCACAGCGCCGGCAGGATGCCCCAGGCGAGACCGAACAGATATTGCTGCGCCAGATGCGCGGTGACCTGGGTCTGGCCGAGCATAAGCAGGATGCGCTCGCCCTGGAACGGCAGCGCCATCAGCGGCAGCACCATGAAGAAGCCGGCCCACAGGCCGACGCGGAGCGCGCGCCGCATCACGCGCGGGTTGCGCGCGCCGAACGCCTGCGCGGCCAGGGGCGAGACCGCCGACATCATGCCCATGCCAATGGTGAAGCTGACGAAATACACGGTGTGCGCCAGCGCCGCGGCGGCGACGTTTTCGCTGCCGAGCCGGCCGATGAAGGCGAGATCGGTCGTCATCATCGCGATCTGCCCGAGCTGCGTCAGCGCGAGCGGCACCGCGAGCTTCAGCGTTTCCGCGAGCTCGGCCGTGAACAGGTTGCGAGGGACGACAACGGCCGCGTTCGGCGCGGCCGGGTCGATCTTGTCGATGCAGGTCATGACGGCACGCTTAGCACGGCAAACCGGCCGGAAGGATGGCCAAGCTGCCGCAGGGAATCACGATCGCGCGGGAATCCGCTTGATCTTGGCGCCGAGGGCGTTGAGCCGCTCATCGATCCGCTCATAGCCGCGCTCGATCTGGTCGGCGTTGTTGATGGTGGAGGTGCCCTCGGCACACACCGCGGCCAGCAGCATCGCCATACCGGCCCGGATGTCGGGCGAGTTCATCGGCGCGCCGCGCAGCCGGCTGGGGCCGGCGACGATCGCGCGGTGCGGGTCGCACAGCACGATGCGGCCACCCATCGCGATCAGGTTGTCGACGAAGAACATCCGGGATTCGAACATCTTCTCGTGCATCAGGATGACGCCGTCGCACTGCGTCGCGGTGACGATCGCGATCGACATCAGGTCGGCCGGGAAGGCCGGCCAGGGCTGGTCCTCGAGCTTCGGCACATGGCCGCCGAAATCGTCCTGGATCTTCATGGTCTGGCCGGACGGTACGACGAGGTCGTCGCCCTCGATGCCGCAGACGATGCCGAGCCGCTCAAAGCCCATCCGGATCGAGCGCAGATGCTCGACGCCGGCGCGCGCGATGCGCAGCGGCGAGCGGGTCACCGCGGCGAGCCCGATCAGCGATCCGACCTCGATATGGTCGGGCTGGATCGCGAAAGTCGTGCTGCCGAGCGTTGCCGGCCCGTGCACGATGATGGTGTTGGTGCCGACACCTTCGATCCTGGCGCCGAGCGCGATCAGGAAATTGGCGAGGTCCTGCACATGCGGCTCGGAGGCCGCGTTGCGCAGATAGGTGGTGCCGCGGGCGGCGACCGCGGCGACCAGCGCGTTCTCCGTCGCGGTGACGCTGGGCTCGTCGAGGAACACGTCGGCGCCCTTCAGCCGCGTGGCGCGGAATTCGAGCCGGTGCGTCGCGGTGACGGTGGCGCCGAGCTGCTCGAAGGCCAGGAAGTGCGTGTCGAGCCGGCGGCGGCCGATCACGTCGCCGCCGGGCGGCGGCAGCGCGACCTCGCCGCAGCGGGCGAGCAGCGGGCCTGCGAGCAGGATCGAGGCGCGGATGCGCGCGCATAGCGCCGGATCGAGATCGGCGGCGCGGATCTCCCTGGCATGAATCTGCAGCGTGTTGCGCTCGGTCCATTCGGCGGTGGCGCCGACCGAGCGGCACAATTCGACCAGCGTTTCGGTGTCGCGGATGCGCGGCACGTTGGTCAGCGTGACCGGGTGCTCGGTGAGCAGTGCCGCGGCGATGATCGGCAGCGCGGAGTTCTTGTTGCCCGACGGCTCGATGGTGCCCGAAAGGCGGCGGCCGCCTTCGACGATGTATTGGATCGGCGGCACGCGGAATGTCCCCTAACGCATCATTCAGACTGGGCCATTGGAAATTCCGCAACGGAATCAACGGCCGTGCGGCACCGTAACACAACTGGCGGCGCAGCTTCCACACGAAAGGTAGCGCCGCGACGGCGCCGAAAAGCGCACACCCGCTTGGCCGTGCGCGGAACCTAGATGTCGATGGTTGCGCTGAGCGAATTGTCCTGGATGAACTCACGGCGCGGCTCGACCACGTCGCCCATCAGCTTGGTGAAGATATCGTCGGCCTCGTCGACCTCCTTGATCTTCACCTGCAGCAGCGAGCGCGCCTCGGTGTCCAGCGTGGTCTCCCAGAGCTGCTCCGGGTTCATCTCGCCGAGACCTTTGTAGCGCTGCAGCGAGATGCCCTTGCGGGCGGCGTCGGTCACGGCCTCGAACAGGTCGATCGGGCCGTGGATGATCTGCTCGGCATCCTTG
This sequence comes from Bradyrhizobium sp. USDA 4504, assembly GCF_054063995.1. Taxonomy (NCBI): domain Bacteria; kingdom Pseudomonadati; phylum Pseudomonadota; class Alphaproteobacteria; order Hyphomicrobiales; family Nitrobacteraceae; genus Bradyrhizobium; species Bradyrhizobium sp. USDA 4504. The sequence continues at coordinate 7,441,385 of NZ_JBSSGV010000001.1, forward strand.
CGCCGCAGCTTGCCCGCGCGCACGTAGATCTCTTGCAGTTCGGTCGCGTATTCATCGAGCTTGCGGGCGTCGGCCGAGCCGAGAAACGCGTCGTCGATCACGGCGAATTCCCTGACCCCGCGCACGGTGCGCTCGAACTGGAACCCCTGGCCTTCCGTGAAGGTGCCGATCCAGCCTCGCTCGACCTCTTCGGCCACGGCGTCCAGCCGCTTGGCGATGTATTCGGCCGCCGAATTGGCGGTGGCGATATCGCTCGTGATCCTGGGATTGAGCACGCCCGCGATCGCGGCCTGCTCGATGACGGCGCGATTATAGCGGCTATGCAGGTTGCGCAGCACCGAGCGGATGACCCGGGCGTCCTCGACCAGCGACAGCAGATCACGGCCCGAGCGGTCGTCGCCGGAGGCCGGCTTGAAGACGCATTCGTCGAGCCCGGTCGAGATCAGGTAGTCCTCGAGGGCGCGCTCGTCCTTCAGGTATTGCTCGGACTTGCCGCGCGAGACCTTATAGAGCGGCGGCTGGGCGATATAGAGATAACCGCCATCGATGATCGAGCGCATCTGACGATAGAAGAAGGTCAGCAGCAGCGTGCGGATATGGGCGCCGTCGACGTCGGCGTCGGTCATCACGATGATCTTGTGATAGCGCAGCTTGTCGACCGAGAAATCGTCGCTGATGCCGGTGCCGAGCGCGGTGATCAGCGTGCCGATCTGCTCGGACGACAGCATCTTGTCGGGACGGACGCGCTCGACATTGAGGATCTTGCCGCGCAGCGGCAGCACCGCCTGGAATTCGCGGTTACGGCCCTGCTTGGCGCTGCCGCCTGCCGAGTCGCCCTCGACGATGAACAGTTCGGATTTGGCCGGGTCCTTCTCCTGGCAGTCGGCGAGCTTGCCGGGCAGCGAGGAGACGCTGAGCGGATTCTTGCGGGTCAGCTCGCGGGCCTTGCGCGCAGCCTCGCGGGCCGCGGCGGCCTGGATCACCTTGCCGACGATCTCCTTGGCTTCCTTCGGATTCTCCTCGAACCAGGCGGCCAGCGCCTCGTTCAGGACGTTCTCGACCACCGGTCGAACCTCCGAGGACACCAGCTTGTCCTTGGTCTGCGACGAGAATTTCGGATCGGGCACCTTCACCGACAGCACCGCGGTGAGGCCTTCGCGGCAATCGTCGCCGGTCAGCGCGATCTTTTCCTTCTTCGCATTGGCCTCGGCATAGCCGTTGACCTGGCGCGTCAGCGCGCCGCGGAAGCCGGCCAGATGGGTGCCGCCGTCGCGCTGCGGGATGTTGTTGGTGAAGCACAGCACGTTCTCGTGGTAGCTGTCGTTCCACCACAGCGCCGCCTCGACGCCGATGCCGTTGGCTTCCGAACGCACCATGATCGGTGCCGGCACGATCGCCTTCTTGTTGCGGTCGAGATATTTGACGAATTCCTCGACGCCGCCGGAATAGTGCATCTCCTCGCGCTTCTCGACCGCGTGACGCATGTCGGAGAGCACGATGTTGACGCCGGAATTGAGGAAGGCGAGCTCGCGCAGCCGGTGCTCTAGCGTCGCGAAATCATATTCGATGTTCTTGAAGGTCTCGACCGAGGCGAGGAAGGTGACCTCGGTGCCGCGCTTGCCTGGGGCATCGCCGACCACTTTGAGCGGCGCCACGGCATCGCCGTGCGCGAATTCGATGTAGTGCTCCTTGTCGTCGCGCCAGATCCGCAGCGCGAGCTTGCTGGAGAGCGCGTTGACGACGGAGACGCCGACGCCGTGCAGGCCGCCGGAAACCTTGTAGGAGTTCTGGTCGAATTTTCCGCCGGCGTGCAGTTGGGTCATGATGACCTCGGCTGCCGAGACGCCCTCTTCCTTGTGGATGCCGACCGGTATGCCGCGTCCGTCGTCGTACACGGTGACGGAATTGTCGGCGTTGAGGGTGACCAGGACGCGGCTGGCATGGCCCGCCAGCGCCTCGTCGATGGCGTTGTCGACGACCTCGTAGACCATGTGGTGCAGGCCGGAACCGTCGTCGGTATCGCCGATATACATGCCGGGGCGCTTGCGGACGGCGTCGAGGCCCTTCAGCACCCGGATCGATTCCGCGCCATATTCGGCCGGAACGGGATGCTCAGATTCGGCAGGGGTCTGCCGGGCAGGTTCAGTCATGTGAGGCCTTCGAGGATATCCGAATCAGCCGCGCAATATGAGGCGCTGATTCCGCTATTTGTGCCATGAAAGAGGGGTTGCGCCTAGCGCAAAGTCTCCATCTACAAACTATTGAATAAATAGGATTTTTTAGGCCTGTTTCAAGGCTTTCAAAGGCGGATTCCGAGGGCTTTGAAAAGCCCGATTCGGTGGCGGATTCGGAGCCCCTATCGAGGCCGATTCTGCGCCGCCAGAAACATGATGAGACCAAGCTGAATTGGAGCGACTTCGGAGGTTCGCTTCTCCCCGCTGGGCAGGGCGAACCGGGGCGAGGGATGCTCGCGTAATTTCGGAATATTAGAATATTGTCCTGAGTTGCCCGACGTGTCAAGCTGCTTGGTCGAACGCCTGCCGCCGCTGGCCACTTTGCATGGGGTTGTTTTCGATATTTTGGCAATGCGCTCTGCGACGGCGCCATCGCTTCAGATTGCCCTAGACTAGCCAATCAGCCGCGCCGCGTGGCGCGGCCGGATTCGACGTCGAAAATCTCTCCTCGCGGGCCGATATCGACGAACGCCGCGGGATCGGCGCCGGTCATCCAGACCTGCGCGCCGAGCTTGGCGAGCTCGTCGAACAGCGCCTTGCGGCGGTTCGGATCGAGATGGGCGACGACCTCGTCGAGCAGCAGCAGCGGCACGATGCCGGTCATCTCCGCGACCATCGTGGCGTGCGCCAGCACCAGCCCGATCAAGAGCGCCTTCTGCTCGCCGGTCGAGGCGTCACGCGCCGGCATGTTCTTCGGCGCGTAGACCACCTGCAGATCGGTCAGATGCGGGCCGTCGAGCGTGCGCCCGGCGGCGGCATCGCGCGGCCGGCTGGCGCGCAGGATCTCGCGGTAGCGGTCCTCCACCGCCGTTGCAGGCTCCTGCAGCAGCGCATTCTCCATCCAGCCGTCGAGCATGATCTCGGCGGAGGGGAAGGCCGAGGCCGCGCCGCGCTCGCGCAGCATCACGGCGAGCTTGGCGGCGGTCTGGCCGCGTGATGCGGCGACCGCGACCGCAAGCTCGGCGGTCTCGCGCTCGATCGCATCACACCAATGGTCGTCATAGTTGCGCACCTCGAGCAGCCGGTTGCGCGAGCGCAGCGATCGCTCCAGCGCGGAGACGCGGCTGGAATGCTCGGAATCGATCGCCAGCACCAGGCGGTCGAAGAAGCGCCGCCGTTCCGAGGCGGCGCCCATGAACAGGCCGTCCATCGCCGGCGTCAGCCACACGATGCGCAGATGATCGCCGAACGCGGTTGCGGACCCCACCGGTTCGCGGTCGATGCGGCAGCGCCTCGCGCTGCCGGCGTCGCCGGTCGGCGGATCGATACCGGTGCCGAGCGTCGCAAGGCCGAGCGCGCCCTCGACTTCGGCGGAGACCGCCCAGGAGCCGTCGCCCTGGTTGTCGGCGATGTCCTCCAGCGTCGCGCGGCGCAGGCCGCGGCCCGGCGACAGAAACGAGACCGCTTCCATGCAATTGGTCTTGCCGGCGCCGTTCGGCCCCACCAGCACCACCATGTCGCCGGCGACCTGCAGCGTCGCCGTCCGGTAATTGCGGAAATGCGTCAGCGACAGGCGGTGAATGCGGGACGGGGTCATTTCTCTTCCTTCCCCTCTCCCCTTGTGGGAGAGGGTGGCGTCTCACGAAGTGAGGCGACGGGTGAGGGGTATCTCACAGCTCGGCAAGCTTGGCGACAATGTCTTCCAGCACCGCCCCGGGCGTCCGCAATACGTCATTGTTCCAGTAGCGCAAGACCTGAAAGCCTTCCGCCGCAAGCGCGTCAGTCCTGGATGCATCACGCGGCGACGAAGCGTGCTGACCGCCGTCGATCTCGATGGCGAGGCGCTTCTCGAAACACGCGAAGTCGAGAATGTAATTTCGAAATGGAACCTGCCTTCGAAATTTCAAGTGCGACAGGCGCCGATCGCGCAGCAGGCGCCACATCTTCGCTTCCGCGTCAGTCGGCTCCCGGCGCATCTTCTTTGCGAAGCTGCGGAGGCGTTCATCGGTCGGTCGATGGTGCGGCGTTCGCGGCACCAACCCCTCACCCGGCGCCTGCGGCGCCACCCGCTCCCACAAGGGGAGAGGGTGCAGTTGCTCGTGAAGAGAGGGTTATCACACCCGCATCGGCATCAGCACGTAGAGCGCGCCCTTGCTGTCGCGGTCCTGCACAAGGGTCGGCGAGCCGGGATCGGCGAGCTTCAGCACTGCGACCTCACCCTCGATCTGGGCGGCGATGTCGAGCAGATAGCGCGAGTTGAAGCCGATATCGAGCGCGTCGGAGGCGTACTCGACCTCGAGCTCCTCGGTGGCGCTGCCGGAATCCGGGTTGGTGACCGAGAGCACCAGCTTGCCCGCGGACAGTGCGAGCTTCACCGCGCGGCCGCGTTCGCTGGAAATCGTCGAGACGCGGTCGACGGCGGCCTCGAAATCCTTCTTGTCGACGACGAGTTCCTTGTCGTTGTTCTGCGGAATGACGCGGGCCGTAGTCCGGGAAGGTGCCGTCGATCAGCTTCGAGGTCAGCACCACATTGCCGAGCGTAAAGCGGATCTTGCCGTCCGACAGCTCGATCGAGATCTCGGCGTCGTCGCCCTCGATCAGCCGCTGCACCTCGCCGACCGTCTTGCGCGGGACGATGACGCCGGGCATGCCGGTTGCGCCCTTGGGCAGCGCGAGGTCGATCTGCGCCAGCCGGTGACCATCGGTCGCAACGCCGCGCAGGGTCGCCGCCTTGGCGCTGCCGGCCGCGTGCAGATAGATGCCGTTGAGGTAGTAGCGGGTCTCTTCGGTCGAGATCGCGAACTGCGTGCGGTCGATCAGGCGCTTGATGTCGGACGCCGGCAGTGAGAACGAATGCGTCATGTCGCCGGCGGCAAGGCCCGGGAAGTCGCTCTCGGGCAGCGTCTGCAGCGTGAAGCGCGAGCGGCCGGCACGCACGGCCAGCACCGAGCGGTCGCCGTCGGCTTCCAGCACGATCTGCGAGCCGTCGGGTAGCTTGCGGACGATGTCGTAGAACATGTGCGCGGGCACCGTGGTCGAGCCGGCGGTTCCGGTCTCGGCGGCCAAGGTCTCCGTCACCTCGAGGTCGAGGTCGGTCGCCTTCAGCGACAATTTGGCGCCCTCGGCGCGGATCAACACGTTGCCGAGGATCGGGATGGTGTTGCGGCGCTCGACCACGCGGTGAACGTGACCCAGCGATCTCAGGAGTTGCGCGCGCTCGACGGTGACCTTCATTGCAATACCCGCCAGATCCCTCAGATGGAAAAGCCGGGCGGCCGTTCAGGGCAGCGCCGCGGCATTGGAAACCCGAAAAGCCGGATCAATACCGGATTTGATCAAACCCACGGGGGGACCGCAAGGTGGCGCGGATGGGCGGCCGGTGCAAGCGATACGGGCGCGAAACGAGCCCCGTTCCCCACGTTTTGGGTCGGAAAAAAGTTTAGCCCTCCCCTTTGGCGAGGGGAGGGCTATGGAACGATCCGGCCGGATGAAGCGGCCCTATTCCTGCAGCTGGCGCTTCAGCGATTCGACTTCCTCCGACAGCGCCGTGTCCTTGGCGACCAGTGCCTCAATCTTGCGCACGGCGTGCAACACCGTGGTGTGGTCGCGGCCGCCGAAGCGCCGGCCGATCTCCGGCAGCGAGCGCAAGGTCAGCGTCTTCGCCAGATACATCGCGACCTGGCGCGGGCGTACCACATTGGCGGTACGGCGGGACGACAGCAAGTCGGAGCGGCTGACATTGTACTGCCGGGCGACCACGCGCTGGATGTCCTCGATCTTGATCCGCTTCGGCTCCTGTGGGCGGATCAGGTCGCGCACCTCGCGCTCGGCCATCTCCAGCGTCACCGGCTGGTTGTTGAGCTTGGAGTGCGCCAGCAGGCGATTGATCGCGCCTTCAAGGTCGCGGCCGTTATGGGTGATGGTGCGCGCCAGATAGTCGAGCACTTCCTCCGGTACATCGAAGCTCGCATGGTGGGCGCGGGCGGCGGCGACGCGCGACTTCAGGATGCCGAGCCGCAGTTCCTCGCCGAGCGAGCCCATCTCGACCACGAGGCCACCGGCGAGCCGCGAGCGCACGCGGTCGTCGAGGCTTTCCAGATCCGACGGCGGACGGTCGGCTGCGATCACAACCTGGCGGCCGGCATCGATCAGCGCGTTCAGCGTGTGGCAGAACTCGGCCTGCGTCGACTTGCCCTGCAGGAACTGCAGATCGTCGATGACCAGCACGTCGATGCCGCGCAGCGCCTCCTTGAAGGCCAGCGCCGTCTGCGTCTTCAGCGCCGCGACGAAGCCGTACATGAACTTCTCGGCGGTGAGATACAGCACCTTGCGCTCGCCGCCGGAATTGCCGGCCCAGGTCACCGCCTGCAGCAGATGCGTCTTGCCGAGGCCGACGCCGGCATGAATGTAGAGCGGGTTGAACATCACGGGATCGCCGCGGCGACCTTCCGCGACCTGGCGGGCCGCCGCATGAGCCAGCGTGTTGGACCTGCCGACGACGAAGCTGGCGAAGGTCAGGCGCGGATCGAGCGGCGAGCCGCCGAGCGCGTCGTGGCTCGCGGACACCGGCGCGGTCGCAACCGAGCGCAGTTCAGGCACGAGCCGGCCGTCAGTGCGCTCGATGCGGCGCACTTCGACGGGCGCAACCGTTTCCTTCACCGGAGCCGTCGCGCGGATTGCCGAGCGCACGGTGAGGTCGATGCGATGCACTTCGGGCATCTCGGCCTGCCAGCAGGAGAGCACGCGTTCGGCATAGTGCGCCTGGATCCAGCTCTTGAGGAACCGGGTCGGAACCGACAGATGCACGCTCTCGTCGTGCACGCTCTCCAGATCCATCCGAGCGAACCAGCTCGTGTAGACGTCCTCGCCAACGCTCGTCCGCAAACGTCCCTTCACCCGCGACCAGCGATCCTGTTCCGTGTTCGTCATTGCCTTCGTACTTCCAAGTCTGAGAGATAATCGTTGCGAAAGCGCCGTGCAGGTTTCCTGCCGCGGCGCGACCTCTAGCGGGCGCGGTCTGCTCCGGACAAAGCTCTCCCGTGTGGCGTCCATGCGCCACCCGACAGATCAGCTGTTTGGAGAAGATGCGCCCCGCGAGGTCAGCGCGTACTCGACGGACGCTTCGGGTGGGAGCTGACGTCCGAGGGGTTGATTACGGCACCACTGGAAATTTGCGCTTCGGCTGTCGTTGGTTCGACTGCAGTGATGATACCGTAAGCCATATGACCTCCCCCTCCCGCCGCGACGTATCGCGGCAAGTTGTCAGCTTGCTCGTGTCTTCAAATTCGAACTGCTGCTACCGAACACCGAAATGCCCGGCGCTTCGCCGCCGCCGTGTCGTCGTCAACCCGTTCACTCGCTCCGCGTTCCCGCTGCCAGATTCCGACTGACGTCCTGGTCTCTCTTGTTCGATCCCCCAAATTGCCGGGGACATCGCCGGAGAATTTTTGACACAGGTCGTCTGTCCTCATATCGCTATGAGTTGTCAATCTAGCTTCGCTTGGAAAGCGTCGCTAACGCACACACCGCCGCCGATTTGTGCGTCCGCCCCTGGGTCTCAAACCGCGCTGATCTGGAGAGCCGTGGGCGTCGCGAACAAGAAATAAATACACCAAGCTGATTTTCTGACAATCCGTGGATTCGACGGGGATCGAGACTCTTCGCGACTGTTGCGGCGTTGCCGATGCTGAGTTGCGAAAGCAAGTTTTTGAATCAGCGCACAGATTCACGCGTGTCACAAACGACGGTGCAATACCAAAAATTTTTCATAGAAAATTTACATTTGGTCTCGCGCCGGTCATTTTTCCAATCGCTGTCCAACGCTATGTGCATAAGTAATTCGCGAGACGTCATTTTTCTCGATTACTTTTGCAGGGTAACCCCGCTTCGCAAGTTTCGTCCGCGAAATGCTCGCGCGCTATTCCATCTATCTAGCTTAGCGAAGAACAATCTGTGGGCGAGTGTGGCGCGTTAAGCATGTCGAGCCGGTAGAACTACGGACGCGACGAAACATGACACGCAGTTCGTTGCGCGGCAACGCGAAGTGTTCTCGCGCTATGAAACTTCCACGACAAAAGTCGAGACAAAAACAAAAAGCCCGGCGCGAGCCGGGCTTCGTGACAAATGTGTTTTCCAGTCAGCTCTGGTGGCAAGCCGTTACTTCGCGAGCTTGGCGATGCTCTGCGTGAGGCGCGACACCTTACGGCTCGCGAGGTTCTTGTGAATGATGTTGCGCTGTGCTGCCTTCATCAGCTCGGGCTCAGCGCGGCTCATCGCCTTCAGTGCCGCCTCGCGGTCGCCGCTCTTGATCGCTTCCTCGACGGTGCGCACCGCGCCACGCATCTGCGTGCGGCGCGACTTGTTGACGATGGTGCGGCGGGCAATCTTGCGGGTCGCCTTCTTGGCGGAGGTGGTGTTGGCCATGGTTCTCTAACTGTCCTTCGGCGGTGATCGCTCGGTGGTCGGGCTTGCGCGCACCGGCCGGTTCAAATCTCAACTCTGATGTATTTGTCCAAGGTGGTTTTCTTGGGTGTCCTTGAGGCGGCCATGCGAAGAGCGCAAAATGCTGCCTCCGCATGCGACACTGTCCAAAGAACAGCGGCGGCAGGATTGCGCCCGCCGCCATCGGTCGGTCTTATAGATGGCGCGGGCTTAAGCGTCAACGCTTTCGGGACCCCAAAAGGGCCCGAAATCGTCCCTGCGGGGGCCGGATAAGCCGCTGAAGAGGTTGAATTTCCGGGGGGCGCCCGGTAAGGCCTGACGACGCGTGGGGCGCGACTGGGAGTTAGGGTGACGCATGATCCGCGGCTTTTTCCGTCTGATCGGCCTTCTGCTGCTGGCTGGCAGCTTCATCTTCATGGTCTATGACGGGGCCCGCTACGTCGCCGACCAGAGCCTGCGGTTCACCCAGTTCGGCCAGTTCTGGAACGACATCCACCAGTCGAGCCAGCAGGCATTCCATGCCTGGGTGGATCGCTTCGCGCCCTGGCTCTGGAATGACGTGATCCGCCTGCTTCTGGAGCAGCCGGTATTCGCGGTGCTCGGCATTGCCGGCATCCTGCTGATGATCCTGTTCCGGCCGCGTAAGCCCCTGATCGGCTACGCGCGCGACTGACTTGTCGGCAGCCCTCCTTGGCTGCACCGCCCCGTAACGGGGCTGCCATCATCCGCGTAAGGACATATATAGGTGACAGCCGGCCCGCAGGCCGTTGCCGCGTCGGCCGATGTCCCGCCTGGAGGTGTCCATGTTGTTCATGCGCAAGACCACTGCGTTGCCAAGCGCCGCCGAGGCGTTGCCGGGCCGCGCGACGCCGATCCCGACCGCGATCACCCATTTCGTCAATGGCAGCAAGTTGCAGCCGCCTTATCCGCAAGGCCTCGAGCAGGCGGTGTTCGGGCTCGGCTGCTTCTGGGGCGCGGAGCGCAAGTTCTGGGAACTCGGCGAGGGGATCTACACCACCGCGGTCGGCTATGCCGGCGGCCACACGCCGAACCCGACCTATGAGGAAGTATGCTCGGGGCGCACCGGCCACACCGAAGTGGTGCTGGTCGTGTTCGACCCGAAGAAGATCTCCTACGAGAGGCTGCTGAAGACGTTCTGGGAGAGCCACAACCCGACGCAGGGCATGCGCCAGGGCAACGACATCGGCACGCAATATCGCTCCGCGATCTACACGTTCAGCGACGCGCAGCGCAAAGCCGCCGATGAGTCGCAGGCGATGTATCAGAAGGCGCTTGCCGCCAAGGGCCTCGGCGCCATCACCACCGAGGTCGCGCCAGCCGGTGAATTCTACTTCGCCGAGGACTATCACCAGCAATACCTCGCCAAGAATCCGGCGGGCTATTGCGGGCTCGGCGGCACCGGCGTGTCCTGCCCGATCGGCGTCGGCGTCACCGCCTGATCGTCTTGTTGAGAAAGAGCTCGCTCTGGAAAGCCGGTTTGCGCTCTTCCCGGGCACGGCTCCAAGCCAATGGGAGGCCGGCTGTTCCGGCCTCCCGCTCGATCCTCGAAAACCCTTTGTTAACCATAAGTGGTGCAAGACTGGGCCTGTCTCGCCGTTGAGGGATAGGTCCGGTGCCGGTTGCACGCGCGTTACGATTGCCGATCACTGCCGTTGTGGCTGCGCTCGCGCTGTCTGGTTGCATGAGCACGTCCGGTCCCGTCGCCGTCGGCCCGCAAGGCGTCGATGCCGTCACCTACGGCCCGGCCTACGCACCCGCTCCGGTTGCCGATGCAGGCGGCAGCGGTGCGATCAGCGCATTGCGTTCCGCCTTCGCCAGCACGTCCCCTGGTTATGGCTATGCCGCACCGGCCGCCGCCCCGGTCGTCTATGCCGCCGCCTCCCCGGGTGGACCCCCCGCCGGTTACGACAACGGCTATCACCTTGGCCCCGGCGACAAGCTTCGCGTGGTGGTCTACGGCCAGGAAGGCCTGACCAATTCCTATGCGATCGACGCCGCGGGCGCGATCACCATGCCGCTGATCGGCTCGGTGCCGGCGCGCGGCCGCACGCCGGCCGGGCTTGCCGGCGAAATCTCGGCACGGCTGCGCAACGGCTATATCCGCGAGCCTTCGGTGGCGGTCGAGATCGAGTCCTATCGTCCGTTCTTCATCCTCGGCGAAGTCCAGGCCCCCGGCCAATATCCCTACGTGCCGAACATGACGGTCGAGAGCGCGGTCGCGATTGCCGGCGGCTTCTCGCCGCGTGCCCGCCGCGACAGCGTGACGCTGACCCACACCGATGCGTCCGGCTCCGGGCGCTTTGTGGTGCCGCTGGGCACGCCGATGAGCCCGGGCGATACGGTATTCGTCGGCGAGCGCTGGTTCTGAAGAAGGATAGTGTCCTTCTTCATTCCGGGATGGTGCGTTAGCACCAGACCCGGAACCTCGAGATTCCCCGATGCGCAATTGCGCATCTGTGGTTCGATACTGCGCATCGCCCCGGAATGACGCTTGCAGCGTCACTTCTTCAGATGCTTTGCGAAAAACTCCATGCTGCGCGGCCAGGCGATGTCGGCGCTTGCCTTGTCGTAGCTGGCGCGCTCGTCGCAATGGAAGCCGTGCTGCGCGCCGGGATAGATGAAGACCTCGACCTCGGGCCGCTTCGACTTGATGGTCTCGACATCGCTCAGGGGAATGCCGGCATCCTTCTCACCGAAATGTAGCTGCGTCGGCACCGCCGGCTTGTCGTCGGCGAAGCGCACGACGGCGCCGCCGTAATAGCCGACCGCGGCTGACAGCCCGGCCAGCTTGGTGGCGGCAGCATAGGCGACGCTGCCGCCGAGGCAGAAGCCGATGATGCCGACCGGACCGACCGGCTTCACCGCGTCGATCGCCGCCTGGCTGTCGCGCAGCATCGCGGCCCAGTCCGGATTGGCAACGAACTTCCGCGCCTCGGCGATCTCGTCGGGGGAATAGCCGCTCTGGAAGTTCGGCGTGATGCGGTCGAAGATCGAAGGTGCAACCGCGACATAGCCTTCCTTCGCCAGCCGGTCGCAGACCGAGCGGATGTGGTGATTGACGCCAAAAATCTCCTGGATCACGACGACCGCGCCCTTCGGCGCGCCGGCAGGATCGGCGCGGTAGGCGCCGAGTTCAAATCCGTCCGAAGCTTTGAGTTTGATGTCTTGTCCCATGGTCCATCCTTGTCAGTTTGGGGGGTGCATGAAGCTCTCGATGATGAGGCGCGATGACATCGTCGTCGCGCTTTGGCTCTTCGTTTGAACATGGCCGTTTCGGAAAACCGCTTCGCACTTTTCCGGACCATGCTCTAGCGCCACATCCAGTTCTCGCCCCAGTCGGCCTTCCAGCCGGTCAGCCGGTGTTTGCGGAATTGCAGGAAGAGGCGGTCGTGGTGCGGAAACAGCCCGCTGCCGCCGAGGTCGCGGAAGGTCAGGAAGATCTCGTTGCCGGGCCGTCCGCTGACATAGGTGAAAGGCGTGCCGAGCGCGCGCTGCGCGTCCGCAACGCCCATGCCGAACACCAGCGGCGTGGTGTTCGACAACGTCGCAGTGAAAGTGGACGGGGCTGTGACGAACGGCAGCTTCTGCGCGCTCGCCCCTGTCGTCGCCGCAGTCAGCAACAAGGCAACGGCGATTGTCTTCATGGCGCGGGCTTTCCCGGCGCGCCGGCTTCAAGGCCATCCAGGAACGGCAGCACCGCGGCGATGAAGGCCTGCGGCTGGTCGATGTTGACGGCATGGCCGGCGTTCGGAATCACCGCCTTCCGCGCCCCGGGGATTTTTGCCGCCATGTAGTCGGACGCCGCCAGGAACGGCGTGTCGTCGGCGCCGACCACAACCAGTGCTGGCACCTGGATCCCGGGCAGCGATTCGATCACCCGTGCATCGCGCTGTGCCAGCATGCCGCGCGCGGCGAGCGCGAGGCCCCTGGCGTTGCGATGGGTGACCGACGCGCGCTCGGCGCTCAACGATCTAAGCACCTCGAGCCCTTCGCGGTCGAAGCGGTCGCCGGTCTCGCGGGCGCGCTTGTTCCAGACCTCACGGGCGTCGTCCTTCTTGAAGCCCGGGCCGGTGTCGATGATCAGCAGCGCCCGCACCCGCTCCGGATGGGCGCGATGAAAGGCGAGCGACATGTAGCCGCCGAGCGACAGCCCGCCGACGATCGCCTTGTCGGCGCCGGCGGCGTCGAGCAGAGCGGCGATATCGCCGACCGTCAGCGCTTCGCTATAGGCATCGGGATCGTCGGGATAGTCGGACTGGCCGTGCCCGCGCATGTCCCACAGGATCAGCTTGTGCCGCTGCGACAGCGCCTCGATCTGGCCCTGCCACATCGCCGAAGTCGAGGAATAGCCGTGGGTCAGGATCAGCGGCGGGCCGCTGCCGTGAATCTCGTAGTAGATCTCGACGCCGTTGCGGTTGAGCTTGGCCATTGACGGGCTCCTTGTGTTTCTCTTGCCGCTGTCATCGGACGGCGTTGCCGGTGCTTGCTGCCGACGCTTTGAGCAAGCGCCTGGCGATTAGACACGAACGCTGGCATTGCAAAAAGCGTCATGCCGTTGCCGCATCGCACAACAGGCATCTTCGGAAATTTATTCTTTTCGAGCAATTCCAAATTGGATTGCCTCCAGCCGGGAACCGGATCATTGTTTCGGCAACTGTCGCTTACCCGGTGGGCGCCGGCCAAGACCCAACAGTGAGTTGCCGCCGTAAGCGGCTTCCTACACCGGAAGGGGAGAGAGATGCCAAATCTCAATATCAACGGACGGAATATGTCCGTCGAGGCGGCCAATGACACGCCGCTGCTTTGGGTCATCCGCGAGCAATTGCAGATGACGGGCACCAAATTCGGTTGCGGCGCCGGTCTGTGTGGCGCCTGCACGGTTCACGTCAACGGCGAAGCGGTGCGGTCCTGCCAGACCTCGGTCGCCGACGCCGTCGGCAAGAAGATCACCACCATCGAAGGCCTCTCCGCCAAGGGCGATCATCCCTTGCAGAAGGCCTGGGTCGCCGAGCAGGTGCCGCAATGCGGCTACTGCCAGTCCGGCCAGATCATGCAGGCGGCGGCGCTGCTGTCGAAGAATACCAACCCGACCAAGGAAGAAGTGGTCGCGCATATGGACGGCAACCTGTGCCGTTGCATGACCTATTCACGAATCCAGAAGGCGATCATGCGCGCTGCGTCCGACATGCGCACCGCATCGGCCACCGGATCCGAGCGGAGGGCCACATGAACAAGCACGTGAAAAACCTCGCGCCAGAGACGACCGATCTCAGCCGCCGTTCCTTCCTGGTCGGCACCGCTGCAACCGGCCTCGTGCTCGGCTACGCCGGGTCCGGCATCGACCAGGCGCTCGCGGCACCCGCGCCCGCCAACTTCGAGCCGAGCGTCTGGTATTCGATCGCGCCCGACGGTCTCGTCACCGTGACCTGCGGCAAGGCCGACATGGGCCAGCACGTCGCCTCGACCATGGCGCAGATCGTGGCCGAAGAGCTCGGCGCGAACTGGAAGGACATGCGGGTTCAACTCGCCTCCAACGATCCGAAGTTCAACGATCCCGTGCTGGGCGCGCAGATCACCGGCGGCAGCTGGTCGACGATGATGAACTTCGACGCGATGAGCCGCGCCGGCGCAGCCGGCCGCATTGCATTGACCGAGGCGGCGGCGGCCTCCATGGGCGTGCCGGCCGGCGAGCTGGTGGTACGTGACTCCAGGATCAGCCATGCGAAGTCGAAGAAGTCGATGTCGTTCGCCGAAGTGGTGAAGAGCGGCAAGGCGACCAAGACCTTCACGGCGGATGATCTGAAGGCGATCAAGCTGAAGACGCCCGACCAGTACACGATGATCGGCGTCTCGGTGCCGCAACTCGACATCCCGTCGAAGACCAACGGCACGGCCAAGTACGGCATCGACGTGATGGTGCCGGGCATGGTCTACGGCGCGCTGGTCACGCCGCCGGTGCGGTACGGCGCCACCGTGAAGTCGGTCGACGATAGCGCGGCCAAGAAGCTGCCCGGCTTCATCAAGGCCGTCACCCTCGACGACAAGACCACAACCACGACCGGCTGGGTCGTCGCGGTCGCCAACACCTATGCGCAGGCGAAGAAGGCCGCGGCTGCGCTGAAGATCAGCTATGACGGCGGTCCGAACGCAAAATTGTCGAGCGAATCGCTGCTCACGGAAGCCAAGCGGCTTCAGGGACTGGACGATTCCGGCCAGTTCTTCGTCAAGGACGGTGATCCCAAGGCGGCCTTCGGCTCGGCGGCCAAGGTGTTGGAGGCGGAATACACCACCAACATCAACATCCACGCTCCGATGGAGCCGATGAACGCCACCGCGGAGTTCAAGGGCGACATCCTGCACATCTATTCCGGCAACCAGTTCGCGACGCGCTCCGGCGCGATTGCGGCCGGCGCAGCCGGGATCGATCCGAAGTTCGTGGTGATGCACCAGATGTGGCTGGGCGGCGGCTTCGGCCGGCGTCTCGACGCCGACATGATGGTGCCCGCGGTGCAGGCGGCGAAGGCCGTCGGCAAGCCGGTCAAGGTCATCTACACGCGCGAAAACGACATGACGATGGATTTCTCGCGTCCGCTGACCTACCAGAAGGTGAAAGCCGGCATGGATGGCGACGGCAAGATCGTCGCGATGAGCCACGACGTGGTCTCGGCCTGGCCGACCGCGCGTTGGGGAATCCCCGATTTCCTCACACCGTCGGTCGACAAGAAGGGTCCGCTCGACTCCTTCACCGTGAACGGAGCGGACTTCTTCTACA
Organism: Bradyrhizobium sp. USDA 4504; assembly: GCF_054063995.1. NCBI lineage: Bacteria > Pseudomonadati > Pseudomonadota > Alphaproteobacteria > Hyphomicrobiales > Nitrobacteraceae > Bradyrhizobium > Bradyrhizobium sp. USDA 4504. The sequence continues at coordinate 7,456,793 of NZ_JBSSGV010000001.1, forward strand.
CCGTGCCCAACCACTATGTGCGGGCGATCAAGAACGAGATGGCGCACAACGCCACCCCGTCGGGTCAGCTCCGTTCGGTGGCGCCGGGCTGGACGTTCTGGGCGGTCGAAAGCATGATCGACGAGATCGCGCATGCGACCGGCAAGGACCCGGCGCAGCTGCGCATCTCGTTGCTCGACGGCAAGGGCAAGAATGACGGCGGCGCGCAGCGTCTCCGCAACACCTTGCTCGCTGCGATGGGGCTTGCCGGCTACGGCACCAAGCAGCTGCCCAAGGGCGAAGGCATGGGGGTGGCCTGCGTGTCGTCGCAGGAGCGCGCCACGGCGAGCTGGACCGCCTGCGTCGCCCATGTCGCGGTCGCCCCGTCGGGCGAGGTGACGGTGAAGAAGCTGACGGTTGCGACCGACGTTGGTACGCAGGTGAATCCCGACGGCATCCGCGCCCAGGTCGAGGGCGCGGCGCTGTGGGGCATGTCGCTGGCGCTGTTCGAGAAGGCGACGTTGAAGGACGGCGGCATCGAGCAGACCAACTTCGACAGCTACACGCCGCTTCGGATGAGCCAGCTGCCGGAAGTCGCGGTCAACGTCATCGCCAATGGCGAGAAGGCGACCGGCGTCGGCGAGCCCGCGGTGACGGTGGTGGCGCCGGCGATCGGCAACGCCGTCTTCAACGCGGTCGGTGCCCGCGTCCGCGGCCTGCCGATCACCGCGGAAGCCGTCAAGGCGGCGATGAAGGCGTAACGGCCTGAACGAACAAGAACGCCGGAGAGCACGAGCTCTCCGGCGTTTTTCTTTGCTCCGCGCGTCGGCCGGGCAGTGACGGCATCAACTTTGACGCCGCAGAAATTCATGATTCACCGCCGATCTGCGCAACTGCATCGATTTCCGGCCGGCCTGATTTTGCTGGCGGATTCGGCGATCGCTCTAATTGTATCCATTGCGCTCAGCCGCCGTTCAGCATCCCCATTAAGCCGGAGGGAACGCATCGTCAGGTAGCGTCCGGCGTCGGTCGTTACCGCGACGGGGATGCCATGACTGCCTTAGCCAACAACCAGACTTCGAAGCGCCGCCTCCTGCTGGCGTCAGATCGAAGCGATCAGAGCAACGAGCTCGCCAACATCCTGCGCTCGGTGGGCGAGGTCGATACCGTTCCGACCTCTGACATTCCCGAGCAGCCGGCCCGCGATCTCTCCGGCATCGTCGTCGACATCAATCTGCGCTCGCCCGAAGCCGTGCAACTCGTCCGCGCCAAGCTGCAGGCCGACGCCTATCGCGAGATGCCGCGGCTGTTCGTGCTGGCGGACGCCTTGCATCACGCCTCGATGCAGGCCTGGGCGCTCGGCGCCACCGACACGATCTCGCGGCCGTTCGATGCGCGCGGCATCCTGCAGCGCATCCGCGCCGCATTCCCCGACGACAGCGGCTATGACGAGACCGATCGCGGCAAGGCGCTCAACCGCGGCGTCGAAGCCGCGCACGGCGTGATGGTCAAGATGTTCGAGCGGATGCGCGCCGGGGAGCCGCTCAAGTTCGAGGACATCGTCGCCGCCGAGAACAAGATCCTCAAGGCGATCAAGCACAACTCGCTGCGCGAATGGCTGACCACGGTCGGCTGCCATCACCAGGAGACCTATCGCCATTGCCTGTTCGTGACCGGTTTTGCGGTTGCGTTCGCGCAGCACCTCGGCATGCGTGAGGACGATCAGCGCCGGCTCGCCCGCGCCGCGCTGCTGCACGACGTCGGCAAGGCCTTCGTCCCGGTCGCGCTGCTCGACAAGCCCGGCGCCTTGACGGTGGAGGAAATGGCCGAGATGCGCGAGCATCCGCGCCGCGGCTACGAGGCGCTGTCCGCGCAGGGCGGCTTCCCGCCGGAAATGCTCGACGTGATCCTGCATCACCACGAATTCCTCGACGGCACCGGCTATCCGAACGGCCTCAGCGGCAACCAGATCAGCGACATCGTCCGCGTCACCACGATCGTCGACGTCTATGCCGCTTTGGTCGAGAAGCGCGCCTACCGCCTGCAGTTCACCCACGCCAAGGCATTCTCCATGATGGAGGAGATGGGCGGCAAGCTCGACCAGCAATTGCTGCAGGCGTTCCGCCCGGTGGCGTTCGGGCATTATTGAGCCCTCAACCCCGTCATTGCTTCGTCGCTTCGTCGTCGCAATGCCGGCTGAGGCGATGGCTCTAGCCAATCAACGCAAGTCGCGCTCCTTACCTCCGCCTAGATTCCGGTGATCATCGGCAAGACCGATGCTCCGACGGGTGAGGACGATCATGGATACGGCAACGACCGGGGATTTCGACATCCCCGCCGACATCGCGGCAACCCTCGTCGATCCCGTCGCCTATGCGGACGACCGCATCCACGACAGCTATCGCTGGCTGCGCGCCAACAACCCGCTCGGCATCGCGCGGCCCGAGAAGTTCGATCCGTTCTGGGTGGTGACCAAGCACGCGCATATCCAGGCGATCAGCCGGCAGAACGAGCTATTCCACAACGCCGATCGGCCGACCACCCTGACGACGCAGGCGCTCGAGGAGCGCGTTCGCAAGATCACCGGCGGGCCCAATTTGGTGCGCTCGCTGGTGCAGATGGACGCGCCAGACCACCCGAAATATCGCGCGCTGACGCAAGGCTGGTTCATGCCGGCCAATCTCGGCAAGTTCGAGGCCCGCGTCCGCGAGATCGCGCGCGCCACGGTGCAACGCATGCTCGCGAGGGGCGGCGCCTGCGACTTCGTCGAGGATGTCGCGCTCGGCTATCCGCTGCACGTCATCATGGAGATCCTCGGCGTGCCCGAGGCGGACGAGCCGCGCATGCTCAAGCTGACCCAGGAACTGTTCGGGCCGCAGGATCCCGACACCGCGCGCGTCCGCGACGCGCTGAGCGCGGAGCAGGTCTCCGCGATGTTGCAGGCGATCATCGCCGACTTTTCCGCCTACTTCCGCAAGATCACCGAGGATCGCCGCCAGCACCCGCGCGACGATCTCGCCACCGTCATCGCCAACGCGAAGATCGGCGGCGAGTACATGCCGGAGCACGACCAGACCAGCTATTACATGATCGTCGCGACCGCGGGCCACGACACCACCTCATCATCGACCGCCGGCGCGATCTGGGCGCTGGCCAGGGACCCCGCGGAATTCGCCAAGGTGAAGGCCAATCCGGACCTGATTCCGGGCCTGGTCGACGAGTCGATCCGCTGGATGACGCCGGTCAAGCATTTCATGCGCTCGGCCACCGCAGATACCGAGCTCGGCGGCCGCAAGATCGCCAAGGGCGACTGGCTGATGCTGTGCTACGCCTCGGGCAATCGCGACGAGGAGGTGTTCGAGGACCCCGATCGCTTCCGCAGCGACCGCAAGCCCAACCGCCATGTCGCGTTCGGCTATGGCGCGCATCTCTGTCTCGGTCAGTACCTCGCCAAGCTCGAGATGCGCATCCTGTTCGAGGAGCTGCTGCCGCACCTGAAGTCGCTGTCGCTCGACGGCGAGGTGAAGATGACGCAGGCCTATTTCGTCAACGGCCCGAAGAAGCTGCCGATCCGGTTCGAGGTGAATTGAGTACTTGTCCTTCCGGGATGGTTCGAAGGACCAGGCCCGGAATCTCGAGATTCCGGGTTCGATACTAACGCATCGCCCCGGAATGACGCGATCAAGTCCGCCTCACTCCACCATCTTCCTGAGCTCCGCCTTCGCGACCTTCTCCAGCGTCGACCGCGGCATCTCGTCGACGAAACGGATTTCGCGCGGCAACTTGAAGTCGGCGAGGCCTGCGCGACAAGCGGCCATGACGTTGTCGTGGAGGTCGACGGGCAGCTTGGCGACGCCGGCCTGCGGGATGATGAAGACGACCGGCACCTCGTCCAGCATCGGATGCTTCTTCGCCACCACGGCGGCTTCGCGTACGCCCGGCACCACCGCGATCACCTGTTCGATCTCGGAGGCCGCGACATTCTCGCCGCCGACCTTCAGCATGTCCTTGGAGCGGTCGCCGAACTTGACGTAGCCGCGCTCCAGCATCGTGACGCGGTCGCCGGTGATGAAGTAGCCGAGCTCGTCGAAGCTTTCCCGCGTGGCCTTTTCGTTGTGCAGATATTCGGCGAACAGCGACAGGCCCGGGATGCCCTTGATCAGGAGGTTGCCGGTCTCGCCGACGCCGGTCGGCGCGCCGTCGTCATTGACGATGCGGATTTCGTATTCCGGCGCGGCGCGGCCGATCGACATCGGCGTGTTGGGCTGATCGACCTCGCCGATGATGCCGTGGGTGATGGTCTCGGTCATGCCCCACCAGCCGATGATCTTGATGCCGAACATCGCGAATGCCGGCGGCTCGTTCACGGCAGTGCCCCAGAGCCGGAATTTGTGCTTCTTCGGCACCTCGTGCTCCAGCAGCGCCTTCATGCAGAACGGGATCGTCGAGGTCCAGGTCGAGCCATGCTCGAGCGCCACCGGCCAGAAGCGGCTCGCCGAGAAGCGTGGCTGGATCACGCAGGTGCCCCCGACCCACAGGCTCGCCAGCATCGAATAGGCCAGCGCGTTGGTGTGAAACAGCGGCAGATAGGTCTGGTGCACGTCAAAGGCGTGCAGATCCTGATGCGCGGCGTTGATCTTGGCGCCCCACAGCGCGTTGGCGTGGGTCCACAGCACCGCCTTCGGCCGCGACGTGGTGCCGGAGGTGTATTGTACACTGCAGGGGGCGAGCGGATCGGTTGGGCGACGCGGCCGGTCGGCGCTGTCGGCAAACAGCGCGTCAAAACTGTCGCCGTGCGCGGGCGTTTGTGCCGGCGCTTGCCCGGCGTCGTGCGAGGTCACCGCGATCCAGCGCAGGCCCTTGCAGTTGGCTGATATCAGCTCGGCATAGGCCGGCTGGGTGATCGCGGCGACCGCGCCGCAATGGCCGGCAAAATATTCGATCTCGGCGGCGGCCGAGCGGGTGTTGGTGGTGACGGCGATGGCGCCGAGCTCGACGCAGGCGAACCACGACATGATCGCTTCGACGCAATTGTCGAGATGGATCAGGACATAGTCGCCCTGCCGGATGCCGCGCTTCGCAAGGCCCGCAGCCAGCGCGCCGACGCGCTCATGGAATTCGCCGTAGCTCCAGCGCCGTGCCGCCGTGTCGAACGGCGCCCAGATCAGGAATGGATGGTCGCGGCGCACTTCGGCGCGCATCCGCAGCAGCCAAGGCACGTCGAGCCCCGCAAACGGTCCCACGACGCCCGGCACTGCTTTTGAATTGCTCATATGTCCTCCCGCGCGGCCTTGCCGGCCGCCATTGATCTTGGTTGGAGCAGTTCTGCCATCGGCGTGCGCCGAGAGCAAATCGGGATCTGCAAAGCGGTTTTGCGCTGAAGCAATCTGTTCCGCCGCACGGAAGAGATCGATTTATTCGCGGCATCCGTCATCGGGCGCGCATTCGCACGCCGCGCCGGTTCGCAAGGACGAACGAAAGCTACGTCGCGTTCTTCTCGTACGACGAGATCTCGATCAGGCTGCCGTCGGGGTCGCGGCAATAGACCGAGCGCAGCGTGCCGCGCGCGCCCTGCTTGGCCACCGGGCCTTCCTCGATTCTGACGCCATTGGCCTTCAGATGTGCGACCACTTCCTCGGGCGTGCTCGAAGTGAGGAAGCAGAGATCGTCGCTGCCGGCCGCCTCGTGATCGGCGGTGAACCAGTCCACCTTGTCGGCATCGCGCGGCCGCACATTGATCTTCTGGTTGCCGAACACCAGCGAGGTGCGCGGTGTCTTGCCCTTGCCCGGGTCGAACACCTTCACCTCCATGCCGAGGATCCTGCTGTACCAGGCAACCGAGCGCACGACATCGGTGACGTTGATCACGAGATGGTCGAGCCCATTCACCTTGACGGACATGATCGATCCTCTTCGGTCCAGAGTGCTTTCGAGCGATGTGGTCGCCGGTTCTGGTGCGATCAGAGCCGAAGCTTAGTCTTTCGTCGCGGTCGGCGGCGCACGTGTCGCACTGGTCGCTTCAGGCATTGTTTGTTAAAACCGCGCCGCACGCAACGCAACAGAAACGGGCAGGGCGCCAAACCCTGCTGGATTGGGAGAAACTTCATGATTTCACGCCGTACCGCGCTGGGCCTGATCGGGTCGGGGATTTCGACATTCGCGATCGGCCGCGCTTCCGCTGCCGACTATCCGGCGCGGCCGGTGCGCTGGATCGTGGGTTATCCGCCGGGCGGCGCCACCGACATCATCGCGCGCCTGGTCGGGCAGCGGCTGTCGGAGAGGCTCGGGCAGCAATTCGTGATCGAGAACAAGCCGGGCGCCGGCAACAATATCGGCACCGAGGCAGCGATCAACGCCGAGCCGGACGGCTACACCGTGCTGCTGGTCAATCCGGCCAATTACATCAATGCCTCGCTTTACGCCAATCTGAAGTTCAACTTCGTGCGCGACGTCGCGCCGGTTGCTTCCTTCAATCGCGTGCCGAACGTGATGACCGTCAACAAGGACGTACCGGCCAAGACCGTCGCCGAGTTCATCGAATATGTGAAGGCCAATCCCGGCAAGGTGAACATGGCCTCTTCCGGCAACGGCACCTCGGTGCATCTCTCCGGCGAGATGTTCATGGCGATGACCGGCTGCAAGATGCAGCATGTGCCGTATCGCGGCGCCGCGCCCGCGATCACCGACATGCTCGGCGGCCAGGTGCAGGTGATCTTCGACAACATGCCCTCGATCATCCAGCACATCCGCTCCGGCGCGCTGCGCGCGCTGGCTGTGACGTCAACGGAGCGATCCTCGCAACTGCCCGATGTTCCGTCGGTTGCCGAAACCGTAAAGGGCTACGAGGCGAGCGCGCTGTTCGGCATGGGCGCGCCGAAGAACATGCCGAAGGAAGTTATCGCCAGGCTCAACACCGAGATCAACGCCGTACTCGCCGAACCCGACATGAAGAAGCGCCTGGTCGAGCTCGGCGGCGATCCGCTGATCCAGACGCCGGAAGCCTTCGGCAACGACATCAAGGCCGAAACCGACAAGTGGAAGAAGGTGGTCGAGTTCGCCGGCCTCAAGGTCGAGTAGGCCTCGCAAGAGGCGCGATGCTGGATCGCGCGGGACAAACGTGGCCCGCGTGGTACAGCCGGTCCCTGGCCGAAGCCGGTTTCGTCGGCCTTGACGCGGAATAAAATGACCTTCAGGAACCTTATCAAAGATGCCGCACCTGGCTAACTGCGGCGTCCGAGGAGCCGGATCATGCGCGCATCGGGATTGGCAATGCTTGTTCTGGGAACGATGACGCTCGCAGGCGCGGCGAGTATCACGCCCGCTTCCGCCGATCCTTATGACTACCCATGGTGCGCGCAGGGCCCGAGCCTGGGTTATCCCGGCGAATGCGCTTACCGGACCTACCAGCAATGCCTCGCGAGCGTGTCCGGCCGCTATCTCTATTGCGGCGAGAATCCGCGCTTCCTGTTCAGCGAACCGCCGCCGCCACCACCGGGCCGCTATCAGCGTCGGCACCGGACCGTTTATCCCGACTAGCGTTGCGGCATCACCGCAAGGCAGTCTGTCGCCACTGTTCCTGACGTTCGTCCCTCGCGTCGGGTCCATGCTGACGTGATCGTGAAGCCGCGCACTTGACGTCACGCCGTTTGCGCCTATACTAAACCACATGGTTAAGTATCAGGATGAGACGCTGGACCGCACCTTTGCGGCGCTTTCCGATCCCACCCGTCGCGCGCTGCTGGCGCGGCTCGGCGACCAGGAAAGCCTGTCGGTGAGCGAGCTGGCGCAGCCATTCGCGATGTCGCTGCCGGCGATCATGAAGCATCTCGACGTGCTCACCGATGCGGGTCTCGTCGCGCGCGAAAAGACCGGCCGCACGGTGGCGTGCCGGCTCACCGCACGGCCGATGGAGCAGGCGATGAACTGGCTCAATCGCTATGCGCAATTCTGGTCCGACAATCTCGATCGCCTTGCCGCCTTTGTGGAGGAAGAACCATGGCAAACCAATCCGCAGTCGCCGCCGACGCCGGCCTCGCCGCGCGCCCAAGCCTCACCCTCACGCGACGCCTCCGCGCGCGGCCGGAAAAAGTCTACGCCGCGTGGACCGAGCCGGAAAATCTAGCGCAGTGGTTCGGACCGGGTGGGGTCAAGCCGGCCACGACGCGTGCGGAGCTCGATGTCCGCGTCGGCGGACGCTATCGCATCGGATTCATCGGCACCAACGGCGAATATCACGAGGTCGGCGGCGTCTATCGTGAGGTGGTGCCGAACGAGAAGCTGGTGTTCAGCTGGGCCTGGCATTCGACGCCCGAACGCGAATCCGAGGTAACGATATCGATCAAGCCCGATGCCGGCGGTACGTTGCTCACCTTCCATCACGCGCAGTTCGTCGATGAGACCGCCCGCGACAACCACCAGCGCGGCTGGACCGCATTCCTCGGCAATCTGGAAAGCTTCGTCGACGCCTGACCTGCAAAGGAGCATCCCATGCAACAGCACATGATCGTCTCGCGTGAAGAATGGATCGCAGCCCGCAAGGCGCTGATGGCCGGTGAGAAGGAACTGACCCAGGCCCGCGAAGCGCTCAGCCGGCAGCGCCGCGAACTGCCCTGGGTCAAGGTCGACAAGGACTATGTGTTCGACGGGCCGGGCGGCAAAATGACGCTCGGCGATCTCTTCATGGGCAGGCCGCAACTCGTGGTGCAGCATGTGATGTTCGCGCCGGAGTGGGACGCGGCGTGCAAGAACTGCTCGTTCTGGGCCGACGGTTTCGAGCGCATGGTTCCGCATCTCGCCGCGCGCGACACCACGATGATCGCGATCTCGCGGGCGCCGCTCGTCAAGCTCGACGCATTCAAGGCGCGGATGGGCTGGACCTTCGACTGGGTCTCCTCGGGAGAGAGCGACTTCAACTACGATTACGGCGTGTCGTTCACGCAAGCGCAGATCGATGCGGGGAACGCGAAATACAATTATGGAACGACGCCGCTCTATGGTCCCGAACTGCCCGGCATCAGCGTGTTCTTCCGCGATGAGACAGGGAGCGTGTTCCACACTTACTCGACCTTCGCGCGCGGCCTCGACATGATGAATGCCGCCTATCACTATCTCGACCTGACGCCACTCGGCCGCCACGAGGAAGGATTGCCCTATCCGATGGATTGGGTGCGGCTACGTGACCAGTACCAACCGGCGCCGGTTCAGGCATCCTGCTGTCACAGCTGATCGTCATTGCGAGGGGCTCGCGACAAAATTGCAGGGCAATTTTGCGTGGAAGCGACGAAGCAATCCATCTTCAGCGTTTGGAGAGATGGATTGCTTCGCTGGCGCTCGCAATGAGAGGGAGCCCAAACAGCAGGAAACCGCCCAATGCCTTACGTCGATGGATTCATCGTCGCCGTGCCGAAGAAGAAACTCAAAGCCTATGCGCAACTCTCGAAGAAGGCCGGCAAGGTCTGGCGCGAGTATGGCGCGTTGGATTATCGCGAATGGGTCGCCGACGACGTCAAGCCGGGCAAGCTGACCTCGTTTCCGCAGAGCGTGAAACTGAAGGCCGGCGAAACCGTCGTGTTTGCCTGGATCACCTACAAGTCGCGCGCCCAGCGCGACCGGATCAACGCCAAGGTGATGGCCGATCCGCGCCTGGCATCGATGAGCATGGGTGACGTGCCGTTCGACGGCAAGCGGATGATCTATGGCGGCTTCGCCAGCCTGGTGAAGGTCTGACGCGGCACGGTTTCGCCGCAATCCGCGCAGTAACCGGCTGTTAAATATCACGCTCGGCAAGCCGCGCGATGCCGCTTGCGTTTACTTGGTGATCCCGTATACTTTGCAATACAAAGTTCGGGCGAATCATGCGTGACCTCGACAAGGCGTTGGCCGATATCCTCGCCATCCGCAGCCAGATTGCGGCCGGAACGGCGTTCCGCGGCTACGGTCCGGCAACCGTCGCCGCCACGAGCGGCATCGCGCTGGTCACGGCGCTTGCGCAATATCTCTGGCTCGCCGATCCCACCGCTCATCCGATCGCGTTCCTCGCAGGCTGGGCGGCGGCCGCGTTGGTCTCCGCCGTGCTGATCTGGATCGAGATGCAGGCGCGCTCGCGGCGGCATCATTCCGGCCTTGCGGACGCGATGGTCCAGCAGGCGATCGAGCAGTTCGTTCCCGCGGCGATCGCCGGCGTGCTGCTCGCGATCCTGCAATGGAAGTTCGCGCCCGAGACGTTGTGGATGCTGCCCGGCCTGTGGCAGGTGCTGGTCAGCCTCGGCGTGTTCGCTTCGGTCCGCCTGCTGCCGCGCACGATCGCGCTCGGCGGCGCCTGGTATTTCCTGTCGGGCTTCACGGTGCTCTTGATCGCAAGCCAGAGCCACGCGCTGTCGCCCTGGACCATGGGACTGCCATTCGCGATCGGCCAGTTGCTGCTCGCAGCGCTGCTCTATTTCGCTTCCGGAGGCCATGATGCCGAAGACTGACCTGACCACCGCGCCGTTCGCCTATGACGGCCTCGACCGCGTCATCCACGAGAAGGCGCGGCTCGGCCTGCTGACCTCGCTGATGGCGCATCCGAAGGGGCTCGCCTTTGCCGATCTCAAGCAGCTCTGCGGCCTGACCGACGGCAACCTCAGCCGGCACCTCCAGGTGCTGCAGGAGGCCGGTCTCGTCGACGTCATCAAGGGCTATGAAGGCAATCGTCCGCACACCACCTGCCGCCTGACCAAGAGCGGTCGTCGCCGCTTCCTCGACTATCTCGCCGTGCTCGAGCAGCTGGTGCGTGACGCGGCCAAGGCCGCCGGCACGGCCGAGAGGGCCGCCGGCACGGCAGAAAAGGCCGCCGGCAAGGACGACCGCGCAGCTGGCCGCCTCGGTATCCAGCCGGTTTGAACCATCTCATTTTGTCCGGAGACTTTGTGATGCAAAGTAACGTCGCGCTCAAGCCGGAAGCCGCCTTCAGGCTCCATGTCGGCATCATCATGGATGGCAATGGCCGCTGGGCAACGCGGCGCGGCCTGTCACGGCTGCGCGGACACGAGGCCGGCGTCGAGGCGATCCGCCGCATCGTCGAGGCCGCGCCGGACCAGGGCGTCGGCACGCTGACGCTCTACGCCTTCTCGAGCGATAATTGGCGCCGTCCGAAGGCCGAGGTCGCGGCACTGATGGGCCTGCTGCGCTTCTATCTCGCCAACGAGATCGCTGCGCTCGTGCGCAACGGCGTTCGCCTCACCGTGATCGGCCGCCGCGACCGGCTGCCCGACGGAATCGCCGCCGCGATCACGCGCGCCGAGGCCGAGACCGCCGGCGGCACCACGCTGCATCTGCGCATCGCGATCGATTATTCGGCGCGCGACGCCATCCTGAACGCCGCCGCGCGCGCGGCCGGCGCCGGCGAGCTCAGCCGCGAGACGTTCTCCGATCTCATTACCGGCGAGGCCGGGCTGCGCGACGTCGACCTGATCATCCGCACCTCGGGCGAGAAGCGGCTGTCGGACTTCCTGCTCTGGGAGGGCGCTTATGCCGAGCTGCATTTCACCGAGCGGATGTGGCCCGAATTCGATGCCGACGATCTCGCCGACGCACTCGGCTCCTTCCATCGCCGCGAGCGCCGCTTCGGCGGACTGACCGCGATCGCGCCGGCGGAGGTGCCGAACCTCTAACGCGTCAAGCCGCGCCAACTGCTCTCTTCCTAAAGCCCGGCCGGGGGGTTGGGCTCTCTCTCTCAAGATGCGGGGACGAACGATCACGCCAACCAAAGCGGGAGCGATCATCCATGCGCATTCTTCTCATCAACGTGCCGCACCCGGCGATCGGCAGCCGGATCCCCGACGACCATCTGCCGCCACTTGGCCTGTTGTCGATCGGCGGCCCCCTGATCGATGACGGCCACGACGTCGGTCTTATCGATGCCGAGTTCGGGCCGATGCCGGTCCAAGCCATCGTGGCGGAGGCATCGAGATTTGCACCGGATGCGGTGCTGTTCGGCCATTCCGGCTCGACGTCGGGCCATCCGGTCATCGCCGAGGTGGCGCAGGCGATCGTCAAGGCCGTGCCCGGTGTGCGGATCGTCTATGGCGGCGTGTTTCCGACCTATCACTGGCGCGACATCCTGCGCGAGGAGCGCTACGTCACCGCGATCGTGCGCGGCGAGGGCGAAGAGACGGCGCGGCGTCTGATGCGGGCGCTGGAGGCCGGCGAGGATCTCCGCATCATCAACGGCATCGCATTTCGCGACGATTACGGGCCGCGCGTGATGCCGCCTGCGCCTGTCATCCGTGATCTCGATGCCTATCGCGTCGGCTGGGAATTGATCGATCACGCGCGCTACAGCTATTGGGGCGGCCTGTGCGCCGTCGTCGTGCAGTTCTCGCGCGGCTGTCCGCATCTGTGCAATTACTGCGGCCAGCGCGGCTTCTGGACGCGGTGGCGGCACCGCGATCCCGTGCGCTTTGCGAAGGAGCTGGCGCGGCTCCATCGCGAGCACGGCGTCAAGGTGATCAATTTCGCCGACGAGAATCCGACCGTCTCGAAGAAGGCGTGGCGGGCCTTTCTCGAGGCCCTGATCGCGGAGGATGTCGATCTGATCCTGGTCGGCTCGACCCGCGCCGACGACATCGTGCGCGACGCCGATATCCTGCATCTCTACAAGAAGGCGGGCTGGCAGCGCTTCCTGCTCGGCATGGAGAACACCGACGAGAAGACGCTGGAGCTGATCCGCAAGGGCGCGACCACCACGATCGATCGCGAAGCCATCCGTTTGATGCGCCAGCACGGCATCCTGTCGATGGCGACGTGGGTGGTCGGCTTCGAGGAGGAGACCGATCGCGATCATTGGCGTGGTCTCAGGCAGCTGTTGTCCTGTGATCCCGACCAGATCCAGATGCTCTACGTCACGCCGCATCGCTGGACGCCGTATTTCCGTCTCGCGGCGGAGCGGCGCGTCATCCAGACCGATCGCAGGCTCTGGGACTACAAGCATCAGGTGCTGGCGACCCGGCACATGCCGCCATGGCGCGTGCTGCTCTGGTTCAAGTTCACCGAGATGGTGCTGCAGTGCCGCCCGAAGGCGCTGCTCCGCGTGCTGCTCCACCGCGACGCCGGACTTCGTCACGCGATGCGCTGGTACACGCAGATGGGCCGCCGGGTCTGGCCGCACGAAATCCTCGGCTTCCTGCGCGACAAGAGGTTAAAGAACGGGCCCACCGTGCAGGAATTTTGGGGCGCGCCGCAGGATATGGAGGAGGAATCGATGTCGTCGCACCGGCCCGAGCGCCGCGTCGGCCCATCACGCGCGGCGTAAGTCGATACCGTCTTGTCGGGTTCTGGATATCTGACGCTGATGACTGGACGCCTCAGTCATCAGCGCGATAATTTCCAGGTCGGCTGCGCAGAACAAAAAGAACCGTGGCGGTCGAGGCGTCGAGTTGAGCATACAGGTTGCGATCTTAAAAATATTGGCCAGTCACGTCCGCGGCAAAGCCACAATCAATTCACTTAAGCACGATCTCGCCGTGCTCTCATCGAGCGGCGACGATTGGCATGCGCGGATCAAACGTCTGGCGTCGCGGGTCCCCGAACTCGACATCTTTAGCCATGGCTATGTGCTCCGTGACGTCGAAGGCTGGGAGATCACATCGGCCGGTCGCGAGTTCCTGCGTGCACTGGAAGCGGTCACGCAAGACAATCTGCCGTCCGCGCCATCGGCCGATACCGTAATCCGCGCCGAGGGCAGGCTGATCGTGGTCGGTCACCGCTTCAAGAATCGGGTGCGGGCACCGAGTGATCCCGAACAGAGCACATTGGCGCGCCGCCGGCCGATCCGCGAGCCGCATTGAACCTCACTGCGCTGCACGCGACCTACCTTCGGGACGTGGCTCTGGAGGTCGCAAATGACTGCTTTGGCTCAATCGATCGCACGCGCGTTTCCGGCCAATTCGCTTCGGAGCAGCATCGCCCGGCATCTCCTGCTGTTCGCCTTGGCGGTCCTGCTCGTCGCGGCGCTCAGGGCAGGCTACGGCCTCGATCTCAGCGCCGGTCTCTTTTAGCCGCGCGACAAATTATCCGGCGGCAAGTCATATTGGGTTAACCGGACCGGGGTAGCCAGGCGCACGCTCTCCTTGCATCTCGAACCCGGGCCGGTTTTCCATGGATAAGCCGATGCGCTGCCAGTGCGGCAGGACGCGAACCATTGTGCTCGACAAGCATTTCCGCACCGCGCTGGTATGCCCGAAATGCGATGAAGTTCAGCCGGCCGGGCCGGCGAGGGCGGAGGAACGGGTGTTAGCCGCACGCTAACGCGGTCGTGTTCGGCGCCGAAACCCGCTAGGTTCCGTCCGACGAAACGGACCAAAGCGAAACCCGATGCCGCAGCCTTCCGACACCGCCGCCATCACCCTTGCCGACATACGCCGTGCCGCGGATGTGATCCGGGATGCGGTCATGGTCACGGCCTGCAACGAGAGCCGCACGCTGGGCGAGATCTGCGGCTGCCGCCTGTTCCTCAAATTCGAGAACCTGCAATTCACAGCGACCTTCAAGGAGCGCGGCGCGCTGAATCGTCTGCAGGCGCTTTCGCCCGCGGAACGGAAGCGCGGCGTGATCGCGATGTCGGCCGGCAATCACGCCCAGGGCGTGGCCTATCACGCCAAGCGGCTCGGCATCCCCGCCACCATCGTGATGCCGATCGGCACGCCAATGGTGAAGATCGAGAACACCAGGCGGCACGGCGCCGAGGTCATCATCACCGGGCAGACGCTGGAAGAATGCTTCGCGTTCGTTGGCTCGCATGCTGCGCAGAAGGGCCTGATCCTGATCCATCCCTATGACGATCCGCTGATCATTGCAGGGCAAGGCACGATCGGACTTGAAATGCTCGCGACGGTGCCGGAGCTCGATATCCTGGTGGTACCGATCGGCGGCGGCGGGCTGATCTCGGGCATCGCCACGGCCGCGAAGGCACTGAAGCCGTCGATCCAGGTCGTCGGCGTGCAGGCCCAGCTCTATCCGTCAATGTACAATGCGGTCAAAGGCGAGCAGCTGCCGATGCGCGGCGACACCCTCGCCGAGGGCATTGCGGTCAAGGCGCCCGGGCAGATCACCACGAAAATCGTGCGCGAGCTCGTTGACGACATCATCCTGGTCAGCGAGGACCAGATCGAGCGCGCGGTCGCGACCCTGATCTCGATCGAAAAGACGGTGGTCGAAGGCGCCGGCGCCGCCGGTCTCGCGGCGGTGCTCGCAGCTCCCAAGCGCTTTGCGGGCAGCTCAGTCGGCCTGGTGCTGACCGGCGGCAATATCGACACCAGGCTGATTGCCTCGGTCCTGACCCGCGAGCTCGCGCGCGAGGGACGACTGACGCAACTGGCGCTCGACATCGTCGACCGGCCCGGACAGCTCGCGGCGGTGTCGATCCTGCTTGCCGATGCCGGCGCCAACATCATCGAGGTCTCGCATCAGCGCACCTTCTCCGATCTTCCGGCGAAGGCGACGCTGCTCGAGCTCGTGATCGAAACCCGCGACCGCGCCCATCTGGAGGAGGTGCTGGCAAGGCTCAGCGCCGAAGGATTCGCGGTGCGGGAGAGTTAGCTGTCAGACTGCTTGACCGTCATCCTGAGGCGCGAGCGGAGCGAGCCTCGAAGGATGAATCGGCCACCAGCCGGGCCGTGCATCCTTCGAGACGCGCGCAAGTGCGCGCTCCTCAGGATGACGGATTTCAATGGGCGAACTAACCCTCGTTGTCACCCGCCGCCAGCTCGGCGAGCTTCGCGATGGTGTTGATGTTGCGCGCGGTGCCCTTGGCGGCGGCGGGGATCTTCAGCTTCGAGCGGCCCATGCCGCTGCCATAGGCGACATAGATCTCGCGCTTGCCGAGCCGCACCTCTTCGTCCTGCTGGCCCTTGATGCCCTTCAAGGCGTCCTTGGGCGGCGGCTCGTCGAGGAAGATCGCGACAGTATAGTTCGGCGGCGCTTTCGGAAACGGATTGGCCTTCAGCACCGCGGCGATCTCGTCCGCGCTGCGGACGGCGACGCCGACCGGCTTGCCGGCATAGGCCTGCAGCCGCCGCTCCAGCGTGGCCTTGACCTTGGCCGCGCCGAGCTTCGAGGAGAACACGACATTGCCGCTGGCGATATAGGTCTGCGCGTCGGCAAATCCCTCGTCGACGCACATTGCCTTCAACTCGGTCATCGGTAGCTTGCCGGTGCCGCCGACATTGACCGCGCGCAGCAGGGCGACGTAACGCGGCATCGACTAGCCGTCGGTTTTCCTCTTCGCGGGCTTCTTGGCCGGCGGCGGCTCTTCCATCGCCTTCTTCATGGCGCGCGCATAGGCGTCCGCGGCGTTCTCGGCCGAATTCTGCAACCGCTTGGCGGTCGCGGTTGCGTTCAGCATCGTGCTCTTGGCCAGGAAGCGGAAGCGCGCCTTGGTCTCCTTGTCCTTGGCCTTGGCGGCGCGAGAGACCCAGGCGGCCTGGCGTTTCTTGGCAGCCGCCATCACGGCCTTGGTCTGCGCTTTTGCGGTTTGCCGGATGACGGCGTCGAGGTCGGCTTCGGCCATTCAGTTGCACTCATTGACTGGACATGCGCCGGGCGGGCGCACGGAGGGAGGGACGCTACCCCTAGCGTAACCGGCACCGTTTGAACATGCGATCGTTTTGCGAATTCCCGGAGGATCGCATCGACCCCTGCACCGAGGCTTGCGCGGCGTGCGCTAGTCTCCTGACGACCCCGGCGGCACCTTCGCGCCGGCGAGCAGTCTGGCCAGCTCCACCTGCCGGCCCAGTCCGGTCTTGGCCAGCACCGCCTTGAGCTGGTTGCGCACCGTTTCGCGGGAGATGCCGAATGCGCCGGCGATTGCCTCGACGGTGCGTCCCTCGCCAATGCCGCGCGCAACGCGCGCCTCCGCCGGCGTCAGGTCGAACAGGCCCTGCAGCACTTCCGCGGTCGGCACCTCGGCCGGCACCACCGGCGTCACGATCACGATCGCCGCCGCGCGGTCGAACAGGTCACGCGCCGCGCCATGGATCGGGACCAGATGCACGATCAGCGGCGGCCGATCCTCCTGCGCCGCGATCGGCACCGAGCGCACCTCCACGCTGATCAGTCCCTGATCAAGCGCGACCAGCGCCTGTGCGAACAGCGCATCGGCAGTGGTCGCCGCCAGCGTCAGGCGCTCGCCGCGATCCTGCATCACGTCGGGCACCAGGCGGTCGAACAGCGTGTTGGCTGCCATCAGGCGGCCGCCGCGCCGCAGCACTGCCGCGGGCAGGCCGAGCATCGCCAGCGATTCGGTCGCCGCCCTGGCGCGCTCCATCCCGAGCCGCGCCGACAGCAGCGCGGCACGCGCCAGATGCGGCCGCAGCGCGTCGAGCTGCTCGATTGCTTCCCGCTCGATCGGCCCGTGCTGGTATTCGCGCTCGACGCTGTAGATCAGCACGTCGCCGCTCGGCACCGGGATCGCAGTACCGGCGCCCCATCCGAGCCCGCGCGGGCGGAAGAATTCGCGGATCTGGAAATCCTGCTGCACCTCCTCGGGCGTATCGAACACATCGATGTCGCGCAGGAAGCCGGCATGGTTGGCCGCGAGCAGGCGCGGCAATCGCCCGTTGCGCTCGTGCCAGCCGCCTTCGACATAGGCCACCGTGTCGTCGTGCATGTCGGGGGACGCGACCCAGCGGACGTCGTGCGGGGCCGCCGTCAACAGCACGATACCGCGCGCACGCGCGATCGCGCCGACCTGATGCAGGACATTCGGCCACAATTCGGGGACGACCGCGGCCTCATAGGCCAGTTCAATCAGATGCTCGTGCAGGTCGTTCGCCATCGGTCATCCCAAAAACCGTTGTTGCCCAATAGATAAACCCGGCGACCCCGGAAATATTGCGTAAAGCAATTCAGCCCGAGCCACGAGTCCGGGTTATTCCGGTGCGCGTTCACGCGCATCAGGGGGAATTCCGACGTTTTCGCCGCCTCTTCTTCGCGATTTTCGCGCGGCGGCCGGGGTCTCGCTCGCTCGGCTGCGATCCGGCGCGCGGCCGCCGGCGCACGGACGACGGAGGCGAAGCTCGATGCCAGGTCGGCGGGGCGGCCCCATGACTTGATAGAGACTTGATGAAGACTCGATAATCAGGGCCTGACGATCATCGCCGCGCGCGGCAAAATCGAAGCTACGTGACAGATGGAAACATTCCGAAGCATCCCGAAACCGGATTGGCATGACTGGCGCTGCGCCAAGCCCGCCGGCGTCACACATTTGCAACGTTGCACGCGATCGTTCGAGCATGAACATCCTTTAATTTGTATCCGCGCAATCCGTGGCGCCAGCTAGGGCATGATCCGGAAAAGTGCGAAGCGGTTTTTCGAAAAGGATCATGCCTAACGGGCGGCCTAAGGCGCGATGACGATTCAAACCGGGTCTGATCGCGCTTTTTAAGCGGCCACCTCTGACATTCATGCGAGCCATCGTCGGCTCGGGGAGGGCCGATGATCAGCCGCAGGGCGCTTTCCGGATTGTTGATGACGCTGGTCGGCCCCTCGTCGCGGGCCGGCAGCGACAGGCTGGCGCTGGGCCATTGCCAGGGATCATGCGCGAATGTCGACTTGCCGACCCTTGGCTACGATCAGTTCTGCCGGTCGTTGTTCGATATCGCGGCAAGCGGCAGGCTGCATGCGGTCGCAACCGGTTCGGAGATTCGCGGAGAGATGCGATCTCTGTTCCGGGCGCGGCGGCTTTATCGGCCGTCGCGTGACGAGATCCGGGTGCTCTGGCGCGCGCCGGCGGATGGCTTCTCGGTCGTGAAGGTCGAGTTCGATCTGGAATGCGGCGTGCCGGTGCGCGGATGTCTTGGAATTCCCGACGGAGAATTCAAGGGGTTGATCCTGCTCGGCCACGGCATGGCGAGCACGCCGGAGCGCTGCTTCGACGATGCCGACAAGGACTACATGAACGCGCTCGGCAAACGGCTATGTCGGGACGGTTACGTCGTCTGGTGTCCTTACATCGTCCAGATCGGAAATCAGGAGAGCCAGAACAACATCGCCGCGATGCTGGCATCTCACGGCATCTCCGCCCACAACGTGTCATGCGCATCGCTCGACGCCGGCGAAATCGTTTGCAGAAAGCTCACCGGCGTGTCGGGTTTGAATGTCGGCGTCTACGGGGTGTCCTGGGGCGCCTTTCTCGCGCTGCATCTGGAAGCCGCGACGGGGCAGATGCGGCCGACTGTCGTGTCCGGATATATGCGCGACGAGAAGAAGTTCCTGATGTCATCCGTGATCACCAGGAATCTCGGCGTCGAACTCGCGGCTTACATTCATTTCAGCAACGGCCGCGCCAAGTACGCCGGCGCGGAGCTGGCGTACTTGCTCTGCCCGTGCCCGCTGTTCGTCGAGATCGGGAGCCGTGACGGTGCAAACGCGCTGGAACTTGGGCGGGATGAAAAGTTTTCTCAAATGCAGTCGGTCTACGCATCGTCAGGCCATCCGCATTTGATCGACATGGATATCTTCGACGGTGTGCACGAGGTCAGCGGCAAGCGCGCGCGGCCGTGGCTATCCGAACGTCTGGCGTCGCCAGCCTATCAAGACACCTCTCGCTTGAAGAACGCCATCGCGTTGTGAGCGCAGCCTGACCTCGAGGGTACCGAGAGTGCGCTCGTGTGGGATCACATTGACGGGAGCTTTCGGCGACGGCGGCATGCACTGAGCCGGTCCGCGCGGCCGCAATGGCTGTGTCATGGTGGCGTCGCAGCGCTTCACAAAGCTGGCTGTCGTCGGGATCGGCGCAACGATCGCGATCAGCTTACAGCATTGTCGGATTGGCCGCGTTATGATCTGCTGCAACGCACTGCCCATCCTGACCTTCGGGTCTGAGGGAACTCGACGTCATATCCGTCTCGTAGCGTCTGTTGGTAGCCGAAGGGTTGGACTGCATGAGTGGTACGGAACGCATGCTCGGTGGCTTGGCAGAGTTTCTCGTATCGGCGGGACTAATGGCGGCGGGAGTATCGGCGGCCCATGCCCAGGCGGGGCCGCCCGGGCCTCCTGCCGTGGGCGTGTTCGAGGCGGTGAAGCGGCCGATCACCGAAACCAATGAATTTCTCGGACGCATCGAAGCCCCCAACCGCGTCAACGTGGTGGCGCGTGTGACCGCGTTCCTGGACAAGCGGAACTTTGTCGAGGGCTCCGAGGTCAAGGCCGGTGATCTCTTGTATCAACTCGAGCGCGGACCGTTCGAGGCCGATCTCGCATCGAAGAAGGCACAGGTCGCCCAATTGCAGGCGACGCTGGTCAACGCCAAGCTGACCACCGATCGCGCCAAGGCCCTGATGGGCGGCCCGGCCGGCCAGCAATCCAATGTTGATGCGGCGGTCGCCAACCAGCAGAGCCTCGAGGCACAGGTGCAGGCCGCGCAGGCGCAGGTCGACCTGTCCCAGATCAATCTCGACTACACCATGATCCACTCGCCGATCGACGGCAGGATCGGACGCACCGCGGTCACCGAGGGCAACGTCGTGACGCCGAGCTCGGGAACTCTGACGACCATCGTCAGCCAGGACCCGATGTATGTCACCTTTCCCGTGCCGGTGCGCGAGGCGCTCGATCTGCGCGACCGTTATGCGACGCGCGGCGGCTTCAAGGCCGTCGTCATCCGCCTGCGGTTGCCGGACGGCCGGCTCTTCGACAAGACCGGCGAGCTGAATTTCGTCAACAACACGATCGCGCAGAACACCGATACCATCTCCCTGCGCGGCACCATCCCTAATCCGCCGACATATACCTCCGTCGCGGCCGGCGGCTCGCTCCGCGAACTCACCGACAATGAGTTCGTGACCGTTCTCCTCGAAGGCGTGCAGCCGGTCGAGGTGCTCGCGATCCCGCGTTCGGCGGTGCTGTCGGACCAGCAAGGCGAATATGTCTATGTCGTCGGCGCGGACAACAAGGCCGAGCAAAGGCGGATCCAGCTTGGGCAATCGACCGCAACGATTGCGGCGGTGACGGGCGGCATCTCGCTCGGCGACAAGGTCGTCGTCGAGGGGTTGCAGAAGGTCAAGCCGGGCGAGGTGGTGGCGCCGGGGCCCGTCAGCGCGCTGATCCAGTCGAGCATGAAGGTTTCGGCGGATGGCGGCGCGAGCAGCGCGCCGAAATCGACGGGCAATAACCCATGATTTCTGCCGTCTTCGTCGATCGTCCGCGGCTTGCGATCGTCATCGCGTTCGTGATCACGATCGCGGGCGCGCTGGCGCTGATGCAGATTCCGGTCGCGCAGTTTCCGGACATCGTGCCGCCGCAGGTCACGGTCTCCGCCGTATTCCCCGGCGCATCGGCCGAAGTGGTCGAATCGAGCGTCGCCCAGCCGCTGGAAGCGCAGGTCGTGGGTGTCGACAAGATGCTCTACATGAAGTCGACCAGCGGCAATGACGGCAGCTACACGCTGACGGTCTCGTTCGCGCTCGGCACCGATCCCGATATCAACACCGTCAACGTCAACAACCGCGTGCAGAGCGCGCTCGCGCAATTGCCGACCGAGGTGCAGGCGCAGGGCCTGACCGTGCAGAAGAAATCCTCGGCGGTGCTGCAATTCATCGTGCTGTACAGCAAGAGCGGCGATCAGGATCCGCTGTTCATCACCAACTACGCCATCATCAACGTGCTGGACGCGATCTCGCGCACGCCTGGTGTCGGACAGGCCTCGCTGTTCGCGAAGCTGAACTACTCGATGCGGATCTGGTTCGACACCCAGCGCCTGACCAGCCTCAACCTGGCGCCGTCGGACGTGATCGCCGCGATCAGGGCGCAAAGCGTGCAGGCGCCGGTCGGCCGCATCGGCGCGCGTCCGATCAGCAATGACCAGCAGTTCCAGTTCAATGTGCAGACGCAGGGCCGCCTGACGACATCCAAGCAGTTCGGCGACATCGTGCTGCGGGCCAATCCGGATGGCTCGGTGCTGCGGATCAGGGACGTTGCTCGTGTCGAGATCGGCGCGCAGAACATGGATTCGGAGTCGCGGATCGACGGCAATCCCGGCGTGCCGATGGGCATCTATCTCGCGCCTGGCGCCAATGCCGTGACCACGGCCAAGGCGGTGCAGGCCACGCTTGCGCGGCTGTCGGAGCGGTTTCCGCCGGGGCTGACCTATCTCGTACAGTACGACTCCACCACCTTCGTGTCCGATACGATCAAGGAGGTGATGAAGACGCTCGGCGAAGCCTTCGTGCTCGTCGTGATCGTGGTGTTCCTGTTCCTCGGCAATCTGCGCGCCACGGTGATCCCGGCGGTCGCGGTTCCGGTCAGCCTGATCGGCGCGTTCGCGGTGCTGCTGGCGCTCGGCTACTCGGCCAATACAGTCTCGCTGCTGGCGATGGTGCTGGCGATCGGCATCGTGGTCGACGACGCCATCGTCGTGGTCGAGAACGTCGAGCGCGTCATGGAGGAGGAGCCGGAGCTATCGCCGGCCGACGCCACCAAGAAGGCGATGGCGCAGATCACGGCGCCGATCATCGCGATCTCGCTGGTGCTGCTCTCGGTGTTCGTGCCGATCGCGTTCATCCCCGGCATTTCCGGCACGCTGTTCCGCCAGTTCGCGGTGACGATCAGCGCCGCGATGGTGATCTCGGCGCTGAATGCGCTGACCTTGTCGCCGGCACTGTGCGCCGTGTTCCTGCGCCACGGCGGGCCGCGCCGCGGCATCATGGGACGGGTGCTCGGCAGCATCGACTGGGTGCGCGACCGCTATGCCGGCGTGGTGCAACGGCTGGTTCGTGTGGCGGTGCTGTCGCTGGTCGCGGTGCTGGTGTTTGCCGGCGCGGTGTTCGGCGTGTCGAAGATCACGCCGACCGGCTTCCTGCCCGAGGAGGATCAGGGCGCCTTCTTCATCGCGGTGCAATTGCCCGACGGCGCGTCGGTGGCACGCACCAGCGAGGTCACCAAGCAGGTCGAGGCGCTGTTGAAGAAGAATCCGGCGATCGACCATGTGCTGTCGATCATCGGTTTCTCGCTGCTCGACGGTGCCAGCGAGCCGAATTCGGCATTCATGGTGGCGCGCATGAAGGCGTTCGCCGATCGCAAGGCTGTCACCGACTCGGTGCAGGCTGCGATCGGGCAGACCTTCGTCGGGGGATCGCAGATCCGTCAGGCCTCGGTGCTGCCATTCAACCTGCCGCCGATCATCGGGCTTTCGACCTCCGGCGGTTTCGAATATCAGCTCGAGGCGCTCGAAGGGCAGGATCCGGCCTCGCTCAGCAGCGTGATGGGCGGGCTGATCGGCGCGGCGAACCGCAATCCGAATCTGGCCCGCGTGTTCTCGACCTTCACCGCGACCAACCCGTCGGTCTATCTCGATATCGATCGCGCCAAGGCGCAGGCGCTCGGCCTCAACATGGCCGACGTCTTCACCGCGCTGCAGGCCACGCTCGGCGGCATCTACGTCAACAACTTCAACCTGTTCGGCCGCACCTGGCAGGTCAATGTGCAGGGCGATGCCACCGATCGCCGCGACATTCCCGACATCTGGCAGATCTATGTGCGCAACAGCGGCGGCGAGATGGTGCCGATCCGCTCGATCGCAAGCCTGCGCATCGTGACCGGACCGCAGGTGATCACGCGCTACAACAATTATCGTTCGGTCACCGTGAACGGCAGCCCGGCGGCGGGCGTGTCCTCGGGCACCGCGATCGCGACGATGGCCGAGCTCTCCAAGTCGACGCTGCCTTCCGGCTATTCCTACGAGTGGACCGGCACGGCCTATCAGGAGCAGGCGGCCTCCGGCCAGACCGGCATCATTCTCGGCCTCGCGGTGCTGTTTGCCTATCTGTTCCTGGTCGCGCTGTATGAGAGCTGGACGATCCCGATTCCCGTGCTGCTATCGGTCACGGTCGGCGTGTTCGGCTCCTATCTTGCGATCAAGCTCGCGGGCCTCAACCTCGATCTCTACGGTCAGATCGGCCTCGTGGTGCTGATCGCGCTCGCCGCCAAGAACGGCATCCTGATCGTCGAGTTCGCCAAGGAGCAGCGCGAGGCCGGCAAGCCGATCGCGGAGGCCGCGACGATGGGCGCACAAATGCGCTTCCGCGCCGTCATGATGACATCAATTGCCTTCATCCTCGGCCTGGTGCCGCTGGTGGTCGCGACTGGTGCCGCGGAAATCAGCCGCCGTGCGGTCGGCACCGCGGTGTTCGGCGGTATGCTCGCCGCAAGCTCGGTCGGCATCTTCCTGGTGCCGATGCTGTTCGTCACCTTCCAGGGCTGGCGCGAGGGTGTAAAGAACCGCTTCGGCAGACGGACCAAGGCGGAACAGCCTGCCTCGCATTAGATACTGCCTAATCCCTTCGCGCATTAGGGAGGCGCGTGGGGCGGGTCTATGCTGCTGGCCTCATCGATGGAGTTCTGGATTGAGCGTTGCCTTCACCAAGGAAGAAAGTGCCGAGACCGCGTCCGAAACGCTGTTGCCGGACCGCCCCATTTCGCCGCATCCCAACCTGGTGACCGAAGCAGGACGCAAGGCGCTGGAGCGTGAGCTCCAGGCGGCACGCGAGGCCCTAGAGGCCGCGCAGCAGCTGGACGACGTCAACGAACGGCGGCGGCAGTCGGCGGTTCCGTTGCGCGACGCGCGCTATCTCACGGAGCGGCTCCGCACCGCGCAGGTCGTGCCTGACCCTGCTTCCACCGAAACCGTTGCCTTCGGTAGCACGGTGACCTTCAGCCGCGCCGACGGGCGGGTGCAGACCTATCGCATTGTCGGCGAGGACGAAGCCGATCCAAAGGCAGGCTCGATTTCCTTTGTCTCGCCGGTAGCGAGGTCGCTGATGGGCAAAGCCCTGGGCGACGTCGCAGGCTCGGGCGATCAGGAGCTGGAGATCGTCGCGATCGCTTAGAGAGTGATGGGATTAGATTGAATGGCGGTCGCAAAGGCGGCGCGTCCCCTCGCCCCGTTCTTACGGGGAGAGGGTTTGGGGTGAGGGGCTGCCTCCGCACACGCGGAGACAGATACTCTCGCGGAGACTCCCCCTCTCACCCGGAACGCATCTGCCGATGCGTTCCGACCTCTCCCCGCACGCGACCGCACGCGGGGCGAGGTGAACCGGAGTCCGCCGCTCGATTCGGAGCAAAGTGATCACGCTGCCGGCAGGGCAAGCCGCTCGATAGTCTGAATATGCCGCGCCAGCAGGCTGCAGGCCTGTTCGATGTTGCGTGCGCGCAGCGCCTGCAGGATCACGCGATGATCCTGGCTCGGCCGCGGCCGCCAGCCGGCGTTGCGCGCCATCGCGAACACCAGTCGCGAATTCGCAAGCTGCAGGCCGTCGAGGCTGGCAAGCAGCCGCGGCATCGCGCACGGCGCCACCAGCGCATGGTGAAAGGCGCGATTGGCCATCTCGAAATCCTGCACCGTCTCGGCATTGTCGCCTTGGATCATGGCGAGTTCGATCCGTGCCAGATGGGCCGATGTGAGCCTGGGGGCGGCATTGCGCAACGCCACCACCTCGAGCGCGGCGCGCATCTCGGCGATTTCCTTCACCGACCTGGTGTCGAGCGGCGCGACCCGCACCCCGCGTCGCGGCACCGCAACAACGAGATGCTGCGCCTCCAATTGCCTGAAGGCCTCGCGCACCGGCACGTGGCTCGAATGGAATTCGCGCGCGACATGATCCTGCCGCAGCGGCGCGTCCGGCAGCAATTCGCAGTTGATGATGCGCTCGCCGATCGCTTCGGCGATGCGCCCCGCGGTGGTCGTGTTCGCGCCTTCGCTCGTCATAGATTATCTATCGTAAAAACGGGTGCGCGCGCGTTCGGGCTCGGCTAGCATCGTTCTAAGTCCACAGATCATAGATAATATACCAGATTATCTATGATCCACAGCAAACGAGAAAGCAAGCCATATGGTTGATGTCGTGGAAATCGAACGGACCGACAGCCGCACCAGCGCAGCGCCCCGCAAGACCTGGGACCGTGCCGAGGCTGAAGCGCTCTATGACCTGCCGTTCGCGGATCTGATGTTTCAGGCGCAAGGCGTGCATCGCGCCAACTTCAATCCGAACCATGTCGAAACCGCGAGCCTGCTCAGCATCAAGACCGGCGGCTGCCCGGAAGACTGCGGCTACTGCTCGCAAAGCGCGCATTACGACACCGGCCTGAAGGCCACCCGCCTGATGCCGCGGGATGAAGTTGTCGCGGTCGCGCAGCGCGCCAAGGATGCCGGCGCAACCCGCTTCTGCATGGCCGCGGCCTGGCGCAGTCCGAAGGACCGCGATCTCGATCAGGTCTGCGACATGGTCAGCGCGGTGAAGGGCCTCGGCATGGAAACCTGCGTCACGCTCGGCATGCTGACGCCAAAGCAGGCCGAGCGTCTCTCCGACGCCGGCCTCGATTTCTACAACCACAACGTCGACACCTCGCCCGAGTTCTACGACAAGATCATCACCACCCGCACCCTGCAGGATCGCATCGATACGCTCGCGCATGTGCGCGACGCCGGCATCAAGGTCTGCTGCGGCGGCATTATCGGCATGGGTGAACAGGTCGATGACCGGCTCGGCATGCTGATGCTGCTTGCCAATCTTCCCAGCCATCCGGAGAGCGTTCCGATCAATCTGTGGAACGAGGTCAAGGGCGTGCCGGTCAACGACACCGCGGAACGGCCCGATCCGATCGCGCTGGTGCGTCTGGTTGCCACCGCGCGGATCATGATGCCGAAGAGCGTGGTGCGGCTGTCGGCCGGACGGCAATACATGACCGACGAGCTGCAGGCGCTGTGCTTCCTCGCCGGCGCGAATTCGATCTTCATCGGCGATGTACTGCTGACCACCAAGAACCCGCAGCGCGATCGCGACGCCAATCTGCTGGACCGGCTCGGCATCAACTCCGCCCTCGCCTGAGCGCACCTCCGGCACGCGCGCGGCGGGATTCGCCGCGCGACCAACTACAAATCTGAGAGAGAAGCATGAGCGCAATCCATGCGGCCAAGGTCGCTGATTACGCCGCGGCCTTGCACGCCCTGAGCAAGGACGATCGGCTGCGCGGTCTCAAGCCGCGCGCGGGCATCGATTTCGTCTCGAACGACTATCTGGCGCTCGCGAACGCGCCGCGCATCAAGAATGCGGTCTCGGCCGCGCTCGGGGCCGGCACACCGATCGGCGCCGGTGGGTCGCGGCTGCTGCGCGGCAATTGCGAGGAGCACGAACGGCTAGAGGCCGAAGCCGCCGCGTTCTTTGGAGCCGAGACGGCGCTGTTCTTCGGCGGCGGGTATGTCGCCAATTTCGCCGTGCTGACGACGCTGCCGCAGCGCGGCGATCTCCTGGTGCTCGATTCTCTCGTGCACGCCAGCATCCATGAAGGCGCGCGGGCCGGCCGGGCCGAATTCCGGATCAGCGCGCACAATGATCCCCAGTCGGTCGAAGACACCATTCGCGGCTGGCGTGCCGAGGGCGGCACGGGCCGGGCCTGGATCGTGGTCGAAAGCGTCTACAGCATGGATGGCGACGTCGCGCCGCTCGACGACCTCGTCGCCATCGCGGACCGGCACGACGCGTTCCTGATGGTGGACGAGGCGCATGGCACCGGCGTCTATGGCGAGCAGGGGCGTGGGCTGACGGCGTCCTATGAGGGGCGCGAGAACCTCGTGATCGTTCATACCTGCGGCAAGGCGCTGGGCGCCGCCGGCGCGCTGGTCACCGCTTCGACCGTGCTGCGCGACTTCATGGTCAATCGCTGCCGCCCGTTCATCTTCGCCACTGCACCGTCGCCACTTGTGGCCGTCGCCGTGCGCGAGGCGCTGCTGATCCTGCAGCAGGAGCCCCTGCATCAGCAGCGCCTGGCAAAACTGGTCGCGTTCACGCATCGCGAGCTCGACCTGCGCGGTTGGCGCAGCCCGTCGCGCTCGCAGATCGTGCCCTATATCGTCGGCGACAATGCGCGTGCGATGCAGCTGGCGTCTGCGCTGCAGGCGCGCGGCTTCGATATCAGAGGCATCAGGCCGCCGACCGTGCCGGCAGGCTCTGCCCGGTTGCGGATTGCGCTGACCCTTAATGTCGACGAGGACGACGTGCGCGCGCTGCTCGACGCGCTGGTCGACGAGACCAAAGGCTGGTCGCGATGACGAGCCGGATCGTGATCACCGGCACCGATACCGGGATCGGGAAGACGGTGTTCTGCGCGGGCCTCGCCGGCTTCCTCGGCGCGCGCTACTGGAAGCCGGTTCAGGCCGGCCTCGAGGAGGAAACCGATGCGCAACTGGTCGCACGGCTTGGCGGGCTCCCGGCGGATCGCATCGTGCAGGAACGTTACCGGCTTCGAACGCCGGCTTCGCCGCATCAGTCTGCCGCACTCGACGGCGTGCGCATCGACGCTGCCGCGCTCGGCGTGCCCGATGCCGGGGACCGTCCGCTGGTGATCGAGGGCGCCGGCGGGCTGATGGTGCCGCTCGACGGCAACACGCTCTATATCGATATCTTCGCGCGATGGCGCCTTCCGGTCGTGCTGTGCGCCCGCACCGCGCTCGGCACCATCAATCACTCGCTGTTGTCGGTCGAGGCGCTGCGCACGCGCGGGATCGACATTCACGGGATCGCATTCATCGGCGAGAGCAATCCCGAGAGCGAGCGCGCGATCTGCGAGATCGGGCAGGTGCGCCGGCTAGGCCGGTTGCCCTGGCTTGCTCCGCTTGCGGCAGACACGCTGCAGGCAGCGTTCAAGGCGTCGTTCCGGCGGGAAGATTTCAATCCATGACATCCGCTCGGAAGTCGCCGATCTGGCACCCGTTCACCCAGCACGCGCTGCACGGCGAGATGACGAGGATCGTGCGTGGGGAGGGCGCCTATCTCTACACCGCGGATGATCGCCGCATCATCGATGCGATCGCATCCTGGTGGGTCGTGACCCACGGCCATTGCCATCCGCACATCGTGCGCGCGATCCAGGACCAGGCGGAGCAGCTCAACCAGATCATCTTCGCGGGCCATACCCACGATCCGGCCGAGCAGGTCGCCGCGCAGCTGTTGAAGCTGGCGCCCGACGGGCTCGATTACGTGTTCTTCTCCGACTCTGGCTCGACCAGCGTCGAGGTGGCGCTGAAGATGGCGCTCGGCTACTGGCACAATATCGGCGCGACGCGCACGCAGATCATCGTGATGGAAAACTCCTACCATGGCGACACGGTCGGGACGATGTCGGTCGGCGCGCGCGGCGTCTTCAACAGGGCTTACGAGCCGCTGCTGTTCGACGTCGCGTCGATCCCGTTTCCGGCGCCTGGCTATGAACAGACGACGCTCGACGCGCTCGAAGCCGCGTGCAGGAAGGAATCCGCGGCAGTGTTCATTGTCGAACCGCTGATCCTGGGTGCGGGCGGGATGCTGATGTATCCGCCCTGGGTGCTGAAGGAAATGAAACGCATCTGCGCAGCCGCTGGCGTGTTTTTCATCGCCGACGAGGTGATGACCGGCTGGGGCCGCACCGGCACCTTGTTCGCCTGCGAGCAGGCGGACGTCAGGCCCGATATCGCCTGCTATTCGAAGGGCCTCACCGGCGGTTCGCTGCCGCTCGCGGTGACGCTGTGCCGTGCGGAGATCTACGACGCACATTATTCCAGTGATCGTTCGCGCACCTTCTTCCACTCCAGCTCCTACACGGCAAACCCGGTCGCCTGCGCTGCTGCAAAAGCAAACCTCGAGCTCTGGCAACACGGTGCAGGCGCGCGCGTCTCCGCGGTGGCTGCGATGCAGGAGCGTCTGCTCGCCGCGTTCCGTGCCGACGCGCGCTTCGAGAACGTCCGCCGCACCGGGACCGTCACCGCACTTGATCTGAAGGCGAGCGATGCGGGCTATCTCGCCGGCATCGGCCCAAAGCTTCAGGCCTTCTTCGAACGCCGCAATCTGCTGCTGCGGCCGCTCGGCAACACGATCTACGTCATGCCGCCCTATTGCGTCACCGAGGCGGATCTCGAGGAGATCTACGACGGGATCAGCTGTGCGGCCGACGCGCTGGCTTGACGGCGCGCTTCGCGCCCAAAAGTCAGGGATGATGATCGCATCGCGGTCGTGGTGCGCGCGATGGGGTCTCATACGACATCGGCGTGCCCTTGCAGGCACGCCGATGAGCCCGATCATGAGTGCTGGCGTGCCGCCGGATGCGGCCTCGCAGCGGGATGAGGCCGCGGCGCCGGTCGTGACACATGCGGGGGCGCGGGCCGATGCACAACCGCTTGCGCGACGCGCGGCGCCGGTGGATGCGCGACCGCGCGTGGCTGCGGCGGTGCATGCTGCACGAGCTGCGGTCTTGACGCCGGCGGAGCGACGTGCGGCGCGGGTGCGGGATGTGCGCCGGCACCGGGGAGAGTATGCGCAGTCGGCAAGGCGTGTCCCGGCGGCAAAGCGTTCCCCGTCGGTAGAGCGTGTCCGGCCGGCGAAGCATTTGCTGTCGGCAGGGCATGTCCTGGCGGCGGAGCATTCCCCGTCGGGAGAGCATGTCCCGTTGGCAAGGCGTGTGCGGCCGTGGGTTGCGCATGTCGGGGCGGCGGC
This sequence comes from Bradyrhizobium sp. USDA 4504, assembly GCF_054063995.1. Lineage (NCBI taxonomy): Bacteria > Pseudomonadati > Pseudomonadota > Alphaproteobacteria > Hyphomicrobiales > Nitrobacteraceae > Bradyrhizobium > Bradyrhizobium sp. USDA 4504. The sequence continues at coordinate 7,487,266 of NZ_JBSSGV010000001.1, forward strand.
GCCGCGATCGGCTTGCCCGGGCGCGCGGCCACCACGCCGGCGCCGCTGAACCGTGCTGCGTGCGCGGTCGCCGCGACCGCCGGATGACCATGGTTGTTGGTGAGCGTCAGCGCCGGATTCTTCATCGCCGCTTCCGCGTGTCGCGTCTGCTCGCCGGTCGCGGCCATGTGGTGCCCGCTCTGGGCCGCGAGCTGCTGCGGCGTCGGCTTCACCGTGGTGCCGCCGGTGCCGCCGTTGTAGCTGACGTTGGTCGTGTTGTTGACGACGGTCTTGTTGTAGACGTTGGTGACCGAGACGTTCGAGATGTTGTTGACGGAGCTGTTGTAGAAGAAGCTGCCGCCGCGCCAGTAGCCGCCCTCATAGCCGACGCCGGTGTAGCCGAAGCCATAAGAGATGCCGCCGTAGAAGCCGACGGTCGCGCCCCAATATCCGGCGTGGAAGGCGTAGGCGCCGTCGCTCCAGCCCCAATAGCCGGGGGTCCACAGCAATTCGGGCGCAGGCGGAAGCACCCATGTGCCGGGCACCCAGTAGTAACCGGTGTCGTCGTTCCATGCCCAATAGCCCGGAGTCCAGATGTAGCCGGGCGCGGGGATCGGCGGCTGGACATAGACCGGCAATGGCGGCGGCGCCGCATTGACGGTGATGCCGATGGCAAGCTGCCCGCGTGCTGGCGCGAGCGGTGAGAGACAGCAGAGGCTGAGAGCCAAGGCGAAAGGCAGTCCGGCGATGCGGCGCATGGCACATACTCCAATCTTCTTCCCCCAGCGTTGGAGTCGAATAGTGGCGGCGACATGAACCCGTTGTGAATGTTTGTGCTGACACCGTGATTTCGAGTTCGCGCGACGGCGGGATCGTTAACGACGGCGAATGCAAGTCAGCTCGGTGTCAGGATGGAACGCGACGGTGCGGTCGCGTCAGCTTCATCACTGCGCCAAATAGTCGAATTTTCGATTTGAATTGGACGACGACCCCCTGCGCGTCATCAATCGGTGCCCGGAGCATCCGGCTGCCAAAGGCCGGGCAGGGAGGTTTGGCATGGCGCGATCCGCCGACATCGACATCAACGCGGGCGCGCGCCTCGACAGGCTACCGATCTGCGGATTCCACTGGCGCATCCTGGCCCTGATCGGCGCCGGCATGTTCCTCGACGCGTTCGATATCTATCTGGCCGGCGGCGTGCTGGGCGCCGTGCTCAAGGCAGGCTGGTCGACGCTCGAGCTCAACGCCGCATTCGTCTCCGCGACCTTCGTCGGGATGACGATCGGCGCGTGGTGCTCCGGCATCCTCGGCGATCGGTTCGGCCGCCGCTTCTCCTATCAGATGAACCTCGCGATCTTTGGCCTCGCCTCGATCGCCGCGGCCTTCGCGCCGAACATGATGGTCCTGATCGGCCTGCGTTTCATCATCGGCATTGGCCTCGGCGCAGAGATCGTGGTCGGCTACGCGACGTTGACGGAATTCGTGCCGGCTTCCTCGCGTGGACGCTGGATCGGGCTGCTGGCCGTGATCACCAATTTCTCGCTGTTCGTATCCTCCATGGTCGGCCTGTGGGTGATCCCGACGCTTGGATGGCGCTACATGTTCGGCCTTGTCGGTTGCCTTGCGATGGTCGTCTGGATTCTGCGCAAGTCGATGCCGGAATCGCCGCGCTGGCTCGCCGCCAACGGACGCGCCGATGAAGCCGAGAAGATCCTGTCGGCGATCGAAGTCGAGGCCGCGCGCAAGGCGACACTGCCTGCCGTCGCTGCCCGCGCGCCGGTGCAGGAGTCTCCCGGCGCGGTCTGGCGTCTGTTCCAGCCGCCGTATCTCGCGCGCACGCTGCTCGGCAGCCTGTTGCACATCGTCGTCGGCTTCAGCCTCTACGGGTTCATCGGCTGGCTGCCGACCTTCATGGTCAAGGGCGGCCACAGCGTGGTTTCCTCGCTGGGCTACACCACGGTGATGGCGCTGGGCGGCCCGGTCGGATCGCTGATCGGGCTCGTGCTGGCGGACCGGCTCGGACGCAGGCTGTCGATCGTCTGTTCGTCGATTGCGGCAGCGGCGCTCGGTATCGCCTATCCATACATGCCGGATGGTGTTGCGCTCGCGGGTGTGGGCTTCCTGCTGATCACGGCGATCTACGTGATGCTGGCGACCGGGTTCGCGATGCACGTCCCCGAACTGTTTCCGACGCGGTATCGGCTTCGCGGCACGGCGATCTGCGCCACATCCGGACGCATCGCGACCGCGCTGGTTCAATACGTCGTGGTTGCGACCTTCGCCTGGCAGGGGCTGACCGGCGTGCTGACGACCCTGGCCGGCATCCTCGTCTTCCGAGCCGTGGTCTTCCTCGTGTTCGGTTTCGAGACCAAGGGGCGCTCTTTAGAGGACGCATCGGCCGTCACGGACGCCGAGGCAGCACGTCAATCGCCCATGGCGCGGAGGCCGGCGGACCTCGGCGCCTAGTTCAGGTCGGAGCACGCCGCCCTGATCCGGTCGCGGAGCCAGCCGTTGGCGTTGCTCTGATCGTATCTGCGGTGCCAGTACAACATCCAGTCAAACGGCGCGGATTCGAACGGCAGTTCCTCCATCCTCAGATCATCGTCCATCAGCACGGTCGCGAGGTGCCTCGGCATCACCGCGAGCAGATCGGTCTTCTTCAAGACATGGGGCACGACCAGCCAATGCGGCACGTTCAGGGCGATGCGTCTTCGATGGCCGCGTTCGGCGAGCACGTCGTCGACGAAGCGAAGATCGGTCGGGCTCATCGAGACCTTCATGTGCTCCCGCGCGATGAAGCGCTCAAAAGTCAGCCGTGCGCGCTTGATCTGGTGTCCGCGTCGCATCAGGCAGACCATGCGGTCTCGCAGCAGCGTTTCCGAACGGATCGATGCGGAATGCTCGAGCCCCATGCTCACCGCGACGTCGATCTCGTCCCGCTCCAGCGCATCGATCGTCAGGGCGGGCGGCAGATGGATCGTGTTGTAGGAAATTCGGCCCTCCGGCGGCCGCGTTGCGGCGAGCCGCGGCAGCAGCAGGCATGCGAGAATGTCCGACATCCTGATCGTGAAGGTGCGTTCGGTCCGGTCTGGATCGAAGCCGGCGTCGCTCGCCATCACGCGCTCGACCTGACGCAGAACCTGGCGCAGCGGCTCCGCCAGTTCGGTGGCGCGGGGCGTCGGCTTCATCCCGGTTGTGGTCCGCACCAGGAGTTCGTCCTTGAACATCGCGCGCAGCCGGTTAAGCGCATTGCTCATCGCGGGTTGGCTGAGGCCGACCCGGTCTGCCGCCTTGGTGACGTGACGCTCGGTCAGCAATGCGTCCAGCGCGACGAGCAGATTGAGGTCGATGGATCGAAGGTTCATTCATCATTCATATCGTGAATGACGAGAGATAACAAATCCATTTCATCCATGATGGCGCAGCGCGTATCAATCGATCAGGACCAAGGAGGCACCAATGAGCTTTGAGACGATCAAGCGCGACGTGAAGATCTGCATGTTCGACCAGTACGGCACGGTCGTCGACATGCAGGGCGGCCTGACCAGGATCGCGGCGCCGTTCCTCGAGAAGAAGGGCTGGAAGGGCGATCCGAATTCCTTCGTCACGTGGTGGCGTCGCACGCATTTCGAGAACTCGATGATCGATGCGCTGCTGCATCGCGAGCACACGCCCTATCGCGAGATCGGGCACCGCGCGGTTGCCCACGTCATGGACCGCGCGAAGATCGACTATACGATGGACGATGTGCGCTACCTCGTGGGCGAGATCGAGAAGCTGTTGCCGTTTCCAGAGGTGCCGGACGCACTCGCGCGGCTGCAACGCAAGTACAAGCTCGTCGTGCTCTCGAACGGCGATCCGGACATGCTCGAGACCGCGAAGCAGTACCACAAGGTCCCGTTCGATCGCGTGATCTCGGTGGCCGAAGCCAATTCGTTCAAGCCGCATGTCGCGACCTATACGAAAGCGGCCGAGATCATGGGCGTGAAGCCCGCGCAGGTGCTGTTCGTGGCCAATCATGCCTTCGACTGCATCGGCGCCAAGTCCGCCGGCATGCGGACGGCCTTCATCGATCGGCGCAGCCGCCCGTTCGGCATCACGCCGCATCAGCCCGATATCCTGGTGCCGTCGATGAAGGACCTCGCCGATGCGATCGTCTGATCGCGAGCCGCTGTCGGGCATCAGGGTCCTCGACCTCTGCCGGGTGGTCTCTGGCCCGTTTGCCACGATGCAGCTCGGCGATCTCGGCGCCGACATCGTCAAGATCGAGGATCCGCGTCAAGGCGACGAAAGCCGCCGTTACGGACCCCCCTTCGTCGGCGGCGAGAGTGCGTATTTTCTGTCGGTGAACCGCAACAAGCGAAGCTGCGCCATCGATCTGAAGTCGCCGGCTGGGCGCGACGCGGTGCTCGATCTTGCATCCGTCGCAGACGTCGTCATCGAGAACTTCCGCCCCGGCACCCTGGACAAATGGGGGCTCGGCTTCGACGCGCTGCGCGCCCGAAAGGCCGACATCATCCTGTGCAGCATTTCGGGATTCGGTCGCACCGGTGCCGACGCCGCGCGCCCCGGCTACGATCTGATTCTGCAGGGCGAATCCGGCGTGATGGACATCACCGGCGATCCGGACGGACCGCCGACCAAGGTCGGCACGTCGATCGCGGACCTCGTCACGGGCCTTTATGCGTCGCATTCGGTGTTGGCCGCGCTGATGCGCAAGAGCCGCACCGGCGAGGGCGGCCGGGTCGACGTCTCCATGCTCGACGCCATGGCGTCGCTGCTGACGTTCAACGCCGGCATGTACTTCGCCTCGGGACAAAGCCCGAAGCGCCGCGGCAATGTCCATCCGACCATCAGCCCGTATGAACCGTTCGAGGCGAGTGACGGCTGGATCAATGTCGGGGTCGCGAACGACAAGTTCTGGGCGGCGTTTTGCGGCGTCGTCGGCCGTCCGAAGCTGCGCGAGGACATCCGCTTCGCAACCGCTCCGAAGCGTGCGGCGAGCCGCAACGAGCTCGTCGCGATCCTTTCGCCGATCTTTGCCCGGCGAAGTCGCGCCGACTGGCTGCAGGCGCTCGGCGCGGCGGGCATTCCGTGCGGCGCGATCAAGTCGGTCGGCGAGGTCTGCGAAACGCCTCAACTCACGCAGCGGGGAATGGTCCAGACCATCAGCCATCCGGCGGCGGGAGATGTGAAGTTCATCGCGAGGCCGACGCGGTTCGGCGACGAACCGCCGCCACCTTCCACGCCGCCGCCGATGCTCGGCGAACACACAGGCGAGGTGTTTACGGAATGGCTCGGCTGGAGCGACGATCGGCTCGAGAGGTCAGCGGTCGATGGCGCGTTCGGCGACTTTGGACGGACGTTCGTGCGATCGTCGATGTGAGCGGCGCCGCTGCGGTCGCGCCGCGCCGCCCAACGTGCGGCGAAATGGCGCGTAGCACAGTCCTGGCCTTTACCTGATCAAGCGCGCCCGTCCGCAGGAATTAAGAACTCGCTTTCCAAGATACAGAATTTGGATGACGCAATCCTGAATCGACGCCAATATTCCGGCCCAGGTTGAGGAGCGGCGCGCGATGAAGGACTTTATTGCCAAGTTCCTAACGTACAATCTGGAGATGCTTGCCAAGGCCTCGGATGAGGACCCGGCCGCGCATGACCAGAATGCAGTCTGGCTGCGCGCTGCGATTCCGGCTTGTCCGGCGGCAGCCGAGATCGGTTGGATCGGCGGCAATCCAGAACTTCCTGATCCCTTCCAATGGCCCAGCAGGGACGGCCAGCCGTATCAGTTTCTTTGCCAGATCAATTGCGCGTCCTTGCCGCCCAGCCTGTGGGGCGGCGTCGGTCCGAGGGCGGGGTGGCTGGCATTTTTCGCAGCCGTGTCCGGCCGTATCGACGTGAAAGTGATCCATCAACCGACGCTCGGACCGCAACGTCGCAACGAACGCGCCTGGCAGAAGAGCGCCACGGGTCTGTATTGGGTCGATGACAAGTATGACGGGCTGCTGGCACCGCCGCCCAGATGGCCGCTCGACTTCGTGCATCCCGTCGACGGCGAAAGCTGCGTTCCAAACCGGCTGCGGCGCAATCCTTCTGCCGATGCAGTTTTCGCCATCGCATCGTGGGAGCTTCAGCCGATCGATTGGAGAACGCTCGAACTGCTCGTGCAGGAGGTGCTTGCCCAATCGAGGGCGTGGGCGGCGCGTCTGACCGACGCGGCGCGGCAGCAGGAAGCGCGGCTCAAGCAGCCGCGCAAGGAGCTGGTGACTGCGTTCGAGCAACTCGCTGAAACAGCGGAACGGCTGCGCGAGGCGTTGGCACGTTCCGAAGCGGAGCAGCCATTCTCGTTGCAAAGCTGGCTGTCCCACGCCGAACTGGTCCTGCGCATCAGGGAGCTGCACAACGAGATCACCTTGCAGCGTGGCGGCAGCTTCGTTGCGGCGCTCGACAAGTCGGAAATCGAGCTCGCCAATGGCGAGGGTTTTCTGGCGCCGATCTGGGTGAAATCGAAAGCGCCTCTGTTTCCGCCCGATACCGAGCAAGGGCGCAGATATGCCGGGCTGGTTCGGCTCATTCAGGACCTTGAACGAGATATTCAGGCCGACGTACGGATGCCGTCGCCCGACAGGGGCGTTTCAGCCGATCTCGCCGGCTGGCTGGAATACAGGGAGAAGTTTCCGCAGGACTGGGAAGCCTATGCGGCGCGGGTTCGCGGGATTCGCAAACTGTACTACGCGTTCTGGATCGACAACGCCGCGGCGCTCGAGACGACGATGGCGCATGGTCGCGGGCTGCCGCCGCCCGAAAGCTGGGCAGACGCCCGCGGGCGCGCGGAGAGCGAGCGCGACTGGGCGCATGAGCAATTGCGCAGGTTCGGAACGGCCGAGGCAAGCGAGGGCCAGAGGCCCGCCATCGCACGGAGCAGGCAGCAGAAGGCCGAGGCGCTCGTCGCAGAGCTGGAAGCGGTCATGCGCAGGATCCGCGATCGCCAGAGCGAGGCCGCGTTCGTGCCCGACGAGTGGACCGCGCTCTATCGGCTGCTCGATGAGCGTGCGGCCGATCAGGCGCTGCCGGAGTTTTGGTCGACGGGGTACAGGGTGTTGCGCTCCGAAATCGCCAAGCAGCTTTACGCCGACGATCCCGATGCAGTGATCCCGGCGGCCCGGCATCCGCTTGAGACCGACTGGGCGTTCGACGCCGAGCAAGCCACGCTCCAGATCGGCGGCGCCCCGCGCGGCTGGTGCGCGGACTTTATCGAAGACAAGCCGAACTCGGTCATGCTGCTGCAATTTCCGAGCAACAATCTCACGCATTTCAGATGCGGCGACGTCAGCGACCTCGTCGTCTCGATCTCCCGCTCCGATCTTGAACGGTACGACTTCAAACATGTGCGGGTGGATGTATCGAATTGACAGATCCGCCGCAAAGGCGGTTGCCGGTGGCAGCCAAATGATCAGCGAAGCGAAAGACGGCCAATATCCGATTGCTGGCTGCGCAAAGGTGTCCTTTTGAAACGGCCTGTCATTCTTGCCGTCATGGCCATTGCATTGGCGTGGCTGTTGGTCCGATGCAGTACGCCGCAGGCATCTTTGCGCTACCGGATGACCATCGAGGTCGAAACCCCCGGCGGGTTGAAGTCCGGCTCTTCAGTGATGGAACTGCGCCTTGAGCGGGAATTCCTGATCCCGATGCCGGGCGCCGGTGGTTCCGACTGGGGTGGTGGCTTCACCATGCACGGCGAAGCCCCATTTGTGGATCTTGGCGACGGAAAGGTTCTGTTCGCGACGAACTACGATCGAAATTACAGCTATCTGAGCAGCATGACGCATATCGTCGTCCAGGTTCTCGGTTATCGCGAGCTGGCGCCGCCACTTCCGTCCGGCGACAACGCGAGAACCATGAGCGCGGCTGTCAAAGCCAAGCCATCCGGCGTCCTGCGCCCGAAGGACTATCCGACGCTGGTGACGTTCACCGACACGAGCAAGCCTAAATCCGTTGTCGTGGTCTCGTCCGACAATCTCGCCGCCGCCTTCGGGGCGGGCTACCGGCTCGGCCGAATGACGTTTCAAGTGGCCGAGCAGAATGCGCCGCTCACCGCTACTCTCGCGGCCCGTTTTCCGGCGCTAGTTGACGAGCGCGGCCGGCTGATCCTGCGTTAACTGGCTCGGTGATGCATCGCGAGGTGTTGGCGGCGTCCCGTCAATCGGGACAAGGCCTCGGGTTGAGCCGGCGCCATTCCTCCGGCGGCATGAAGGTGCCCGACCATATTCCGCGCCTGGCTTGGTTCGCCTCGTCCTGCTCCGGCTGAGACGGTCACTGGCATTGCCAGGATCGATATCCGGTTTCATACTCTGGCATAGGCCGGAGCCGGCCAGCTAACCTGACGGCGCGGCCAACCCGGAGAATACAAGAGACAATACCGGGTTTCTGAGCGGCGGAGAGACGGCGATGTCGTTTCGTCTCGCATTTGCCTTTGTGTCAATAGCGGCGGTGCTGGTTGATTCGACTGACGCCGTGTCGCAGGACATGCTGCGGAGTGTCGACCTCAACAGTCCGGAAATGACGGCGTCGGAGATGACGCGCGCCGAGGTCGATGCGCTCCTCAAATCGATCCCTCAAGGGGACGGACGCACTGCAGATTTGGATGGAAAGCGACTGTCGCACCTCGATCTCTCGGGCCTCGACTTCTCCGGCGGCAACCTTCATCTCGTAAAGCTCAACCAGACCAATCTGAAAGGCGCCCGCTTCGATCGGGCTATCTTGAACCAGGCCTGGCTAATCGACGCAGACTTGACAGGGGCGTCCCTCGTCAAGGCATCGCTGCTCGGCACGCAGATGCAACGCGCCAAGCTTGGCGGCGCCGACTTGAGCGGCGCTCGGATAACCGCCGATCTTTCCGGTGCCAGCCTGATCGGGGCCAGGCTTGCGGGCGCCGATCTGAGCGCTGATATGCGCAACCAATCGATGGGCCTGATGCGTGGCGTGCTCAAATCCGCCGATCTGCGGAACGCGGATTTAAGCGGCGCCAATCTCTCGCGCGCCGATCTCGAATTTGCGCAACTGCAGAATGCCAATTTGGCGAACTGCAGCCTCCATAGAGCTGACCTTGCGGGAGCCGACCTATCCGACGCCAATGTCGCCGGCGCAGATTTCACCGAGGCCGACCTTGCGTCGGCCCTGTTGCCGAGCGCGGCGGCGCTGGCCGAGGCCCGCAATCTGGACAAGGCCCGGAACTTGAACTTGGCGCGGCGCCCCCGTTAGGGATCGAATTGCAGTGTCCTGCGACAAGACCTATGTTCTGTCTTGAGAACCACGCAGCCGCTCATCGTGCGGCGGGCAGGACCACGGTGGATGGTTGCATGTCGCACCGGAGGTGACGCCATGACCATTTCTTCCAAACTGCACAATTATCTCGCTGCAGAAAACATCGAGTACGACGAAATCCCGCACGTACTGACGATGTCGTCAGCCCTTACCGCCCAGGCTTGTCACGTCTCGGGCGATCGCTTGGCCAAGGCCATTGTGCTGCGCCGCAACGACGGGTACCTGCTCGCCGTGCTGCCGGCATCGCATCACCTCAGGCTGGCGGATCTCAGGGCGAGATTCGGTGACGATATCGCCATGGCCGCTGAAGGCGAGATCGATCGGCTGTTCACGGACTGTACGCACGGGGCGGTTCCCGCCGCCGGTAGCTGCTACGGGCTCGACGTTATCGTTGATGACAGCATCCGGATGCAGCCCGAGATCTATATCGAAGCCGGCGATCATGAGACGTTGCTTCATCTCGGTCGTGCGCAATTCGCACGCCTGACCGCCGGTTCCCTGCATGGCAGCTTCAGTGCGCATGACTGAGGCGGCGTGACAGCGGGACCATCTATCTGTGCGCCCCGACTGGAGCATGATCCGGAGGGGTGCGAAGCGGCTCTTCCCCGAGGCAAGGGAGGAACGCGCTTGCGCGGAGATCATGCTCAAGCAAGGGGCTCGAGCGCGATAACGCTTCGACCCGGTTTCATCGTGCCTTAAGGCGCAGCACGCATGCAGTCGCGCCAGCTCTGTTGTATAATTGCGAGCGAGGGGGTGCTGCCTTGGACGGGAGGTCCTCCATGAAAGTCAAGGACGTGATGCACAAGGGCGTCGATTGGGTGAGCCCCGACACGCCAATCACCGAAATCGCGAAATTGATGCAAGGGCACGACATCGGCTGCATTCCGATCGGGCAAGACGATCGTCTGATCGGGATGGTGACGGATCGCGACCTCGTCTGCAAAGGTCTCGCGAGCAAGGACTTCAACTCTGCGCGCACCACAGCGCGGGATGTGATGACCGAAGGCATCCACTGCTGCCGGGAAGACGACGATCTGACGAAAGCTATACATCACATGGAAACGCTGAAGATTCGCAGACTGCCTGTGATCAACAAGAGCAAGCGGATGGTTGGCATGATCAGCCTGGGCGATGTAGGCCACTTTGCCGGTGCCGATCTCTTGTCCCAATGCATGAAGAGCGTGTCGGCTCATCATTGAGGCGAGGCCGGTCTGCGGGAAGCTGGCAGACCGGCCAGTATCGTGGTCAACCGGGAAGGCAATCGGTGCCGGCTGTCTCGCAGGCATCGGCCCGAAGCTGGACGGCGATCGGCACAGTTCGATCTCCATCCAATCTGTCGGGGGGCGGATCGCACGACGATCCGCCCGACACCTCGTTATCGCCCGGTCGATCAACCGAGGTGATGAACCTTCTGCAAGCCGTAGACCGGGGTTGGGATGCCTTCCATCCGCGCCTTCAGTTGCAGCGCCAGATACTGGGAGTAATGCCGCGACTGGTGCAGATTGCCGCCGTGGAACCAAAGTGCCTCCTGCTGGGTCGGCTTCCACATGTTGCGCTGCTCGCCCTCCCACGGGCCGGGGTCCTTGGTGGTATCGGAACCAAGACCCCAGACCTTGCCGACCTTGTCGGCGACGTTCTTCGAGATCAGGTCGGCGGCCCAACCGTTCATCGAGCCATAGCCGGTGGCATAGACGACGAGATCGGCGGGGAGTTCGCTGCCGTCCACGAACCTGACGCCGGTTTCGGTCAGTTCCCGCACCGCAGCGCCCTTGCCGCTCTTGAGCTTGATCGAACCGTCGATCACGAGATCGCAGGCGCCGACGTCGATGTAATAGCCCGAACCGCGGCGCAGGTACTTCATGAACAGGCCGGAGCCGTCGTCGCCCCAATCATGCATGAAGCCGACTTTCTCCAGCGCGGCGTAGAAATCCTTGTCGCGCTCGCGCATCTGCTCGTAGAGCGGGATCTGGAATTCGTGCATGATCTTGTAGGGCAACGAGGCGAAGATCAAATCGGCCTTGCGCGTGGTCATCCCGCTCGCCACCGCCTGCTCCGAATAGAGCGCGCCGAGCCCGATATCCATCAGCGTGTCGGATTTCACGATATGCGTGGACGAGCGCTGCACCATGGTGACGTCGGCGCCACCTTCCCATAGCGCCGCGCAAATATCGTGGGCGGAGTTGTTGGAGCCGATCACCACCACCTTCTTGCCGCGATATTTCTCCGGCCCCGGGTGGGTCGAGGAATGCTGCTGCTCACCCTTGAAGATGTCCTGCCCCTTGTAGGTGGGCCAGTTCGCCTTGCCCGACATGCCGGTCGCCAGCACGAGCTGCTTCGGCTTGAGCGTGATCTCCTTGCCGTCGCGCTCGACCACGACGGTCCATTCCCCGGCCTTCTCGTCATACTTGGCCGACTTCGCCGTGGTCGAGCTCCAGTAGTTGAGCTCCATGACCTTCGTGTACATCTCCAGCCAGTCGCCGATCTTGTCCTTCGGCGCGAACACCGGCCAGTTTTTCGGGAAGTCGATATAGGGCAGATGGTCGTACCAGACCGGATCGTGCAGGCAGAGCGACTTGTATCGCTTGCGCCAGGAATCGCCGGCGCGTTCGTTCTTCTCGATGATGATGGTTGGCACGTTCAATTGCCGCAGCCGCGCGCCAAGCGCGATGCCGCCCTGGCCACCGCCGATGATCAGCGCATAGGGTTGTTTTGCATGACCCAGCTCGGTGATTTCCTGGTCACGTTCCTCGCGCCAGCTCTTACGGTCCTTGCCATGGCCGTGCTTGGCGCCGAGCGGACGGGTGGAGCCGGACTTTTCCTCATGTCCCTTGATCTCGGCCATGGTGGTGAGCAAGGTCCAGATGCGTCCATCCTTCATGCGCAGGTGACCATAGCCGCGCGCGACATCGGTCTCGAATTCGATCCAGCTCTCGATGATGCCGCCGGCCTCGCTCGCGGCTTCGCCATCGGCAATGCGCCATCCCGACGGTTTGCTATCCGCAAGCCGCGCTTGAAGCATGTCGCGGATCTGATCCTTGCCTTCCATGGTTTTGATGTTCCAGGTGAAGGTGACCAGATCGCGCCAGTAGCAATCGGTCTGGAACAGCGCGATCGCGCGTTCGATGTCACCCGACGACAATGCGACGTTGAACTCGTCGAGCAGCGCGGTGATCTTTCCGTCCGGGGCCTTCGTGAGCATGGTTTCATTCTCCCATATGCCGGCGTCGATCGCCTTTGCGTCGTGGGTCCGGCGCGTTTGTTAGCGAGGTCGAATCTTGCCTCGACCACCGTGTCAGCAAGCCTCATGCCATTGCGGCGAATCTCGAAAAACGCTCGGCATTTCCTCGCGTTAGCTGTCGGCGCCAGGCCGCCTCACTTGTTGCGTCATGCAACAGGTGTTGCACGCAACAAACTTGATCGGCGGCACAATCCGAGTGACACTCGACGCAACAACGTGCGGGGAAACATCCAGGAGCATCAGCCGTGACGACGGAGCGGGCTGCGCACATCGACGAGCTGGTTCGCGTTGCGGACGGCCAGAGCAGCGCGCGTGACGCAATCATCCATCAGTCGTGGGTGCGATGCGTCTCCGAACACAAGCTCGATCCGTTGGTGCTGCGCGACGCTCATATCGTAACGTCCGGGCGGCTGCGCGAGCATCGCGACGCCATGGACGAGTTCCTGCACACGGCGCGCTTCGGCGTCGAGATGCTGTATCGTCAGATCGCCGGACTCGGCTATGTGCTGCTGCTCACCGATGCCAGGGGCATCACGGTGGATTTCATCGGCGACCCGACATTCAACAACACGCTTCGCAGGGCCGGCCTCTATCTCGGCGCCGACTGGAACGAGCCGCATGCCGGCACTTGCGCAGTCGGCACCTGCATCGCGACCGAAGAAGCCCTGACGGTGCATCAATCCGACCATTTTGACGCCACCCATATTCCGCTGACCTGCACGGCCGCGCCGGTCTTCGATCCCAGCGGCAAGCTCGCTGCGGTCTTGGATATCTCCGCGCTGCGCTCGCCGGAACCGAAGGCCAGCCAGTTCCTGGCGCTGCAACTGGTCAAGTCGTTTGCTCACAAGATCGAGAATGCGAATCTGCTGAACCGTTTCCGGCAGGAATGGATCATCAAGCTGTCCGGCTCCGCGGAATTCGCCGATGTCGATCCGGACTATGTGATGGCCGTCGATAGCAGCGGCCACATCATCGGCTTCAACAATCGCGCAAGGCAGCTGCTCGCCCGCGAACTGGCCAAGCGTCCGGACCTTCGCCTGCGGGCCGACGGCTTCGGCGTGTCCGACATCTTCGAATGCACCATCGACGATCTGCCGCGCTTCGCCCATTCGCGCCCCACCGGCCAACGCACGCTACGACTAGCCAACAGCGGCACGACGCTGTTCGCGCAGACCTTGCCGCCCCCGAACAAGCTGGCGGCGCCGGCGTCCTCCCGCAGTGAGTCGGCGCTTCCGGCGCCACTACGGAACCTGTTCCGCGGCGATCCCGCGATGCATCACGTGGTGACGCGCGCCGCCAAGCTCATCAACACCCAGATGGGCTTGCTCATCACCGGCGAAACCGGCACCGGCAAGGAGCACCTGACGAAGGCGCTGCATTCGGTCAGTGCGCGGGCAGGCAGACCGTTCGTCGCCGTCAACTGCGCCGCGCTGCCGGAAAGCCTGATCGAGAGCGAGCTGTTCGGCCACGAGGCAGGCGCCTTCACCGGAGCGGCGGCCAAGGGCAAGAAGGGCCTCGTGCTCGAAGCCGACGGCGGCACCCTGTTCCTTGACGAGATCGGCGACATGCCGATCTCGTCGCAGACGCGCCTGTTGCGCGTGCTCGCCGAGCGCGAGGTGACCCCGGTCGGCCGCACCCGGCCGGTCCCGCTCAATGTCCGCGTCATCGCTGCCACCCATCGCGACCTCGTCGCGCTTGTGAAGGCGGGGCAGTTCCGCGAGGATCTCTATTTCCGCCTCAACGGCGCGGTGCTTGCGCTGCCTCCGCTGCGTCAGCGCACCGATATCGAGTGGCTGATCGATCAATCCCTGCATCGGCTTTCGACGGAGCACAAGGCCAACTATGCGCTGACGGCAAGCGCGCGCAGCGCGCTGCTCAAGTACCAATGGCCCGGCAACATCCGCGAGCTGATCAATGCGCTCGATCATGGTTGCGCGCTGTCGAACGACGGCACGATCGATCTTGCCGATCTGCCGGACCGGATCGCTCATCCCCTGGGTGAGGATATCTCCGGAAAGCCGGTACGTGGCAGAGCGGCGACGTCGCGGCAAGCCGATGCGCTACTTGCGGCGTTGCGCAACAATCGCTGGAATGTCTCGCAGGTGGCACGCGAACGCGGCGTCGATCGTTCGACCATCCATCGCCAGATTCTCCGCTTCGGCATCACGATGCCGAAAGACCTGACCTGAGCGCAGTCGCTGCCCGCCGTCGCTGACTGCCACCGTCTGATACGACATCCCTGCCGAACGGTGGCGCGAACCCATTACATAATTGAAATTGCATGTGATTTTTCCTGCCCCAGTCGTTCGGCCACCGTCTTCGGCCCACCCGCTGTCGCAAGCGAAATTCAGCACGCCTCACGACAGCGTGCGCCGTTCGCTGCGGGATCGTAGTATTGTCGTCGGCAGCCGTCGAAGCTAGGATTTCGCGTAGCATTCGATCGCGACGCACGAAGAGATGCACTCCAGAATCAAGCGGATGGTCGCGGCTGCGATCGGACGGCACGGCAAATGGAGGACATTATGGCGTGGCGTGACGACAAGGCCCGGGCAGCCCTGATCCGCGATGCAGCGGGCAGCGTGCCAGCGGGCAAGAGCCCCCGGGCCTTTGCCGAGCCCTTGTTCGGCTACACCAATATCGAGGATCTCGCCAATTACGATGCCGCCTCGCTTGCCCTGCTGGCGGAGCAGGCCTGGGAGCACGTGCAGCGGCGCACGGCCGGCAGCGCCGATATCCGCGTCGTCAATCCGACGTTGCCGAACGGACGCGAGATTTCCGTGCTCGAAATTCTCAACGACAACATGCCTTTCCTGTTCGATTCCACCATGGCGGAGCTCGCCGATCAGGGCCTCGAGGTCACCCTGGTCGCTCACCCGATCATCGCGGTGGAGCGCGACGATGGAGGCAAGCTGCTGCGATTCTACGGGGAAGCACTGCCGGACGGAGCAAAGGGCGCGCGCGAAAGCCTGATTCATCTCCACATCACCCGCCTGGATGCGGATTCCGATCGCCAGAAGCTGATCGACGGCCTGACCAGGACGTTGAACAATGTCCGCGCCTGCGTTGCCGACTGGCGCGTCATGCGTGACAGTGTCGAGGAAGCGATCAAGACGTTCTCTTCCAATCCGCCGCCGCTGCCGATCGACGAACTCGCCGAAGCCAATCAGTTCCTGCAATGGCTCTGCGCGGACAATTTCACTTTCCTCGGCGTGCGCAAATATCGCTTCTCGCCCGACAGCGACGCGTCGGACGACATTACAACCGGCGAAGGCCTCGGCATTCTGCGCGATCCGGACGTGAAGGTCCTGCGTCGCGGCAGCGAAATGGTGGTGATGACACCGGAAATCCGCGAGTTCATGCACGAGCCGACCCTGCTGATCGTCATCAAGGCCAATGTCTCCAGCCGCGTCCATCGCCGCACCCGGATGGATTATGTGGGCATCAAACTCTACTCGCCCGACGGCCGGCTCGAAGGCGAGTTGCGCGTCGTCGGCCTTTTCACCTCGGGCGCCTATACTCGCTCGGTACGGCAGATCCCTTATGTTCGCCACAAGGTTTCGCGGGTGCTGCAGCGCGCGGGCTTCGACCCGAACGGTCATTCCGGCAAGGCGCTGATGCATATTCTCGAAGATTATCCGCGCGACGAGCTGTTCCAGATCGACGTCGACACGCTCTACAACTTCGTCATCGAGATCCTGATCCTCTACGAGCGTCCGCGCGTCCGGGCGCTGCCGCGGGTCGACAAGTTCGATCGCTTTGTCTCCATCCTCACCTTCATTCCGCGCGACAAATACGACACCGACGTCCGCACGCGCGTCGGAGCCTTTTTGGCGCAGGCCTACAAAGGGAAGCTGTCCGCCTCCTACGTATCATTCCCGGAAGGGGCGCTTGCGCGCGTCCACTTCATCATCGGACGCTATGAAGGCAAAACGCCCGTCGTCGACCGCGCCCTGCTCGAAGCCGGGATCAGCGCCATTGCCGCGACCTGGGCCGACAAGCTGAAGGCCGCGCTTACCGCGTCGACCGATGGCATGCGGGCGCGCATGCTCACCAACCGATATGCCCAGGCCTTCAGCGGCGGCTATACCGAGGTGTTCGGCGCGGAACAGGCGATCGCCGATATCACGACCGTCGAAAAGTTGACGCCGGCGCGCCCGGTGACGATTTCGGTTTACCGCATCGAAGGCGACGATCCGAGGCGCTTCGGCCTGAAGGTGTTTTCGGACGCCGTACCGCTGTCGTTATCCTACCGCGTGCCGGTGATCGAAAATCACGGCCTGCGTGTGGTCAACGAACGCACCTATCAGGTCGTGCCCGGTACCAGGCCTGCGCCGGTCTGGCTGCACGACATGACGATCGAGACCAGTGACGGCCTGCCCATCGAGATCAACCCGGAATTCAGCCATCGCCTGGAAGCCTCGATCATGGCGGTGGTGACCGATCGCGCCGAATCTGACGGATATAACGGCCTGATCCTGCGCACCGCCCTAAGTTGGCGGGAAGTCTCGACCATTCGGGCGCTGTCGCGTTATTTGCACCAGATCCGCGCTCCGTTCACCCAGGATTACATGTGGGAGACCTTGCGCAAGAACGCCGCGATCACGGCCAGTCTGGTCGCGATGTTCCAGACCCGCCTTGATCCGCGCCTCGCCTTGACGGAGGCCGAGCGCGCGGCGCGCGAGGCGGCTTTGCTTGCCGAGGTCGAGGAACAGCTCAAATCCGTCGCCTCGCTCGATGAAGACCGCATCCTGCGCCGCTTCACCAATCTGGTGCAGGCTACCGTTCGCACCAATCTGTGGCAGATCGGCGAGGATGGACACCCGCGTCCGGTGATCTCCTTCAAGTTCGAGGCGCGCCGGATCGACGACTTGCCCGCTCCACGACCGCTCTACGAGATCTTCGTCTATTCCCCTCGTGTCGAAGGTATCCACCTGCGCTTCGGCAAGGTTGCGCGCGGTGGCTTGCGCTGGTCCGACCGGCCGCAGGATTTCCGCACCGAGATCCTCGGCCTGGTGAAAGCGCAGCAGGTCAAGAACGCCGTGATCGTGCCGGTCGGAGCCAAGGGCGGCTTCGTGCCCAAGCGCCTGCCGCCGCCTTCCAAGCGCGACGCCTGGCTCGCGGAGGGCACCGAAAGCTATCGCATCTTCGTTCGCTCGCTGCTCGAACTCACCGATAATCTCGACGGCGACATCGTCGTGCCGCCCGAATCCACCGTGCGCCACGACGGCGACGACCCCTACCTCGTCGTCGCCGCCGACAAGGGCACCGCCACCTTCTCCGATGTTGCCAACGCGATCTCGGCCGAGAAGAACCATTGGCTCGGCGATGCCTTCGCATCTGGCGGCAGCCAGGGTTACGATCACAAGAAGATGGGGATCACGGCGCGCGGCGCCTGGACGGCGGTCAAGCGCCACTTCCGCGAGCTCGGCACCGACATTCAGACCATGCCGTTCACCGCGGTCGGCGTCGGCGACATGTCGGGCGACGTTTTCGGCAATGGCATGCTGCTCTCGCCGGCGACAAGGCTAGTGGCGGCTTTCGATCATCGCGACATCTTCATCGATCCTTCACCCGATCCATCGACCAGCTTCGCCGAGCGCAAGCGCCTGTTCGATCTGCCGCGATCGAGTTGGCAGGACTACAACAAGTCGCTGATCTCGCAGGGCGGCGGCGTGTTCTCGCGCTCGCTCAAGGCGATCCCGCTTGCGCCGGAAGTGCGCACGCTGCTCGATCTCGACAAGCCGCAAGCCACGCCTTTCGAGGTGATGACGGCGATCCTGAAGGCTCGCGCGGACCTGTTGTGGTTTGGCGGCATCGGCACCTATGTCCGCTCCTCCGGGGAAAGCGACGACCAGGTCGGGGACCGCGCCAACGATCCAATCCGCATCGCGGGTGGCGACGTGCGCGCCCGGGTGATCGGCGAAGGGGCCAACCTCGGCGTTACCCAGCGCGGTCGCATCGAAGCGGCGCAGAAGGGCGTCAAGCTCAACACCGACGCCATCGACAATTCGGCCGGCGTGAACACGTCCGACGTCGAGGTCAACATCAAGATCGCGCTGGCGCGTCCCGAACGCGAGGGACGCCTCAGTCCCACTGACCGCAACAGCCTGCTTGCCGCGATGACCGACGAGGTCGGCGTGCTGGTGCTGCGCAACAACTATCTGCAGACGCTGGCGCTGTCGCTGGCCGAGCGCAAGGGTGTGGCCGAGACCGGTTTCCTCACTCGCCTGATGCAGTCGCTCGAACAGCGCGGCTTGCTCAGTCGCGCTGTGGAGTTCTTGCCCGACGACGCCGCGCTCACCGAGCGCACACGGCGCGGCCAGTCCCTCGCGCGGCCGGAGCTTGCCGTGCTGCTCGCCTACGCCAAGCTGACCCTCTACGATGACCTGCTCGTCACCAGCGTGCCCGATGACCCCTATCTCGCCCGCGAACTCTCCCAGTATTTTCCGCGCGAGGTTCAGGACAAATTCCCGACCGCCGCCGGATTGCATCGGCTGCGGCGGGAGATCATCGCGACCAGTCTCGCCAATGCGGTGATCAATCGCGGCGGCCCGGCCTGCGTCGTGCGCTTGATCGACGAGACCGACGCCGATATCCCGACCATCGTCATGGCCTATGTGGCGGTCGATGAATGCTACGGCCTGAAGTGGCTCAATGATGCGATCGACGCGCTCGACGCCTGCATCGACGGGCAGCTGCAGCTATCCCTCTACGCTTCAGTGCAGGATCTCCTGCTCTCCCGCATGGTCTGGTACGTGCGCAATGCCGATTTCAAGGACGGGTTGGAGGCCGTCGTCGCGCGCTTCGGCCCGGCGATCCGCCAGATCGTCGCCGGGCTCGACACTGCCTTGCCGCCGGACTTGCAAGCCGCGCGCGTCAAGCGGCGGCAGGAACTCGCCGACGCCGGTGTCCCGGCCGGCCTCGCCGGAGAGCTCGCCGATCTTGACGCTTTGGTCTCGGCTCCCGACATCGTGACGGTTGCCGAGCGCACCACGCGCCCCATCGGCGATGCCGCTGCGACCTTCTACGCCGCCGAGGCGAATTTCCGTCTCGACCGCATCATCGCCGCCGCACGCAGTGTGCCGGCCAACGATTATTTCGAACGCATGGCCATCGATCGCGCCGTCGAGCAGATCGCCGGCGCCGAAAGGAGACTGGCCGCCGATATGCTGGCAACCGGCCAGTCTGGCCAGCAGGCCGTCGAGACCTGGCTCGCGGCTCACCCCGAGGCGACGCGTATCCGCCGCTCGGTGGAGGAGATCGCTGCCAGCGGCCTGACCCTCGCCAAGCTGACGGTGGCGGCGAACCTGCTGGGGGACTTGGTCAAGGCCTGAGGGCGTGCGAGGCAGCGATGTGAGAAGCGCGATGCTGGCGCAGGTAGCTAGCCGGTAAACGGAGGAATCCAATGATCCACGCCACTTGTCATACCGCCGACAATGTTCGCTGCATCGAGTTCGATGCCACACCGTGGTTCAGCGAGGCTGACGCTCCGAGCATTATCGATTTGGCTCAACGAGGATGGACCAGCACTGCGATTGCAGATTCCCTCGAGCACAGACGAGGATACGAACGCCTCCACGACCTCATTGAGTATGCGGCGAAGCGACTGCAATTGGAGTCTTTGGAAGACCCAACCTGGGAAACCTTCGAGTGTGTCGTCGATGGACCCGAGGCCGTCGCCTGGCTCGAGAAAAACCGGCCCAACGTTATGGAAAGAATCCCCTAAGCTGGGGGAATCGCAGCAAAGGCTACGGTTGATCGGCGGCAACGAAGCGGAAATGGCGCACCCGACACGATTCGAACGTGTGACCTTTGCCTTCGGAGGGCAACGCTCTATCCAGCTGAGCTACGGGTGCGTGCAGGGGTTCATTTAGCTGATTGGCTCCGCGTCGGCAACGGCGTTGTCCAACTGGTTAAGGGCTGTAAACTGCCTCCCGACAATATGACAGGCCGCGAAAAAAGGCCGTCTTTCGAGGGAGTTTGCCCATGCGTCCGCTGGAATTCGGCTGGTATCTGCCCACGCATGGCGACACCACGGCCTATGGGCTGATGGAGGCCCAGATCGCCGGTTCGCCGGAACTCTGCGAGCGCGTGGTCGCGGCCGCTGAGGACGCCGGCTTCGAGTATCTGCTGATCCCGGTAGGCTCGGTGTGCTGGGAGGCCTGGATCACGGGCGCCTTCATGGCGGCGCGCTCCAGCCGGATCAAGCCGCTGATTGCGGCGCGGCCCGGCTATATCAACCCGGTGCTGATGGCAAAGATGATCTCGACCTTCGACCAGATGTCGGGCGGGCGGATCTGCATCAATCTGATCGCCGGCCAGAACGAGAGCGAGGTCGAGGCCGAGGGCGTGCGCTATGCCAAAGAGGAACGCTACGCGCTGATGGAGGAGGAGGTCTCGATCCTCAAGGCGCTGTGGACGACGCGCGGCCCGGTGCATTTCCAGGGCAGGTTTCACACGATCTCCGGCGCGCATATCAGGCCGCGGCCGCTGCAGCAGCCGTTCCCGAAATTCTATCTCGGCGGTGGCTCGCGGCAGGCCTGGGAGGTGTCGGCGAAGCATTCCGATGTTCATCTGTTCTGGGGCGACCTGCCGGAACGCATCGCGGAGAATATCGCCGAGATCCGGCGGATGGCGCGGGCGCATGACCGCGGGGATGCGATCGGCTTCGGCATGCGGTTGCAGGTGATCTGCCGCGAGAACGAGACGGATGCCTGGGAGGCGGCCGACCAGCTGGTGCGCCACGCCACCGAGCGGCAGAAGCAGGAGATGAAGACGCTTTACAATCGCTCGGAGGCCAACCAGCGCGTGCAGCAGCTCGCGCGCGACTACGGCGATCTCCTGATGCCGCATCTGTGGACCGGCATCACCAAGGTGCGGCCCGGCGCCGGCATCGCGGTGGTCGGCGATCCCGCGCAATGCGCCGCGACCTTGCAGCAGTTCATCGATGCCGGTTGCCACTCCTTCTGCCTGTCCGGTTATCTGCACGACGAGGAGGCCGAGCGGTTCGGCCGCCTGATCCGCCCGATCCTCGCCGCCAACAATCATGGACGGCTCGTGGCCTGAGGTGCGGGTGCGGAAGCTTTCCGAAAATTCACGGGTGAATCTGCGCCGGACGCGCCATGATCCAGCCGAGCTCGCGGCAGCAACGGAGTCGAACCATGCATCACCGGGCCTGGCTTGCGGCCGCGGCATTGCTCGTCGTGGCGGCGGCGCACGGACCCGCGGCGTCCGCGACGCAGGCACAGACCGAGCGCGACCGGAAACCGGTCAAGGAGATCGCCAATGCGCGGATTGCCGTCGGCAAAGCGAGCTTTCCGCTCTACCTCTCGGCCGACTGGTCCAACCCGCTGCCGGATGTTACGCGCGCGGTGCTCGTGCTGCATGGCGTGCTGCGCAATGCCGACGACTATTTTCGCGCGGCGCTGAGCGCGCAGGCCGCATCGCGCCGCAATTCCTGATCGAGTCCGACGTCGAGGCCTTCAAGCTGCCGGCGGAGACGCTGCGCTGGAGCCTCTATGGCTGGCAGGGCGGCGAGCCTGCGCTCGCGCCGAGCGCGGCGAGCTCGTTCGAGGCGCTCGATGCCATCCTGGCGAAGCTCGGCGACCGCAAGCTGTTTCCGAACCTGCAGCAGGTCGTCGTGTTCGGTCATTCCGGCGGCGGCCAGGTGGTGCAGCGCTATGCGATCGCGGTGAAGGGCGATCAGCTGCTGCTGCGCGAGGGCATCGGCGTGCGCTATGTGGTCGCCAATCCGTCCTCCTACGCCTATTTCACCAAGGAGCGGCCGGAGCCCGCGATCGCGGCGAACTGCCATGGCTACAACAGCTGGAAATTCGGTATGGACGACCGCCCGCCCTATCTTACCGAGCCTTCGCCGGCTGCGCTGGAGCAGGCCTATGTCGCGCGCCGCGTGATCTATCTGCTCGGAACGCTCGACACCAACCCCAATCATCCCGCGCTCGACAAATCCTGCATGGCGGAAGCCGAGGGGCCGTACCGTTACGCGTGCGGGCATTCCTATGCCGCCGTGATGCAGGCCCGCGACGGCGGCGCGCCAAACCACAGCGTGTGGGATGTGCCCGGCGTCGGCCATGCCGGCGGCAAGATGCTCAATTCGCCCTGCGGCCTGACCGCCGTATTCGACATCCCCGGCTGCGAAGCAGCGCGCTGAGCCCCCCGACACCAGAATTTGTGCGCGGAGACGGTGGCAAGCGGCACAGAGATCGCCTACGCTTGTGCCGCGAATGGAGCAGCACGACCGACAGCTCGATGGAGAACATCATGAGAGCAGGTTTGATCACGCTTCTGACAGCCGGTGCCTTCCTCGGCTTGACCCCGGCCAACGCCGCAGAGGGATGCGGTGACGGTTGCCACAGGACCTCACGAGGTGCCTGCGTGATCGACGGCTGGGGCACCGCCGCGCGGGTCAGGAATGAGTGTCCCGCCACCTCGCGCCCGCGCCCGCCGTGTGGTGGCGCTGGCTTCGTCTGGCGGCGCGACTACCAGGCTTGCAGCCAGACCACGAAGGATTGGCTCTAGTGTGCTGAATGCGAAGTTCGTGCGATTTCGCGGCAGCCACTTTCACGAACTTCGCATTCATAAAGCA
The DNA here is from genome assembly GCF_054063995.1 of Bradyrhizobium sp. USDA 4504. Taxonomy (NCBI): domain Bacteria; kingdom Pseudomonadati; phylum Pseudomonadota; class Alphaproteobacteria; order Hyphomicrobiales; family Nitrobacteraceae; genus Bradyrhizobium; species Bradyrhizobium sp. USDA 4504. The sequence goes on from NZ_JBSSGV010000001.1 coordinate 7,510,413, forward strand.
CTAGAATCATAAGTTTGCTAGTGTCCTTATCGAATCCGAAGTTCGCTCCGAAGGTGCGGCAAATGATGCGAACTTCGGATTCGGGACACTAGCCGTCGACGGCCTGACCAGCGTCACGCCGGCACGATCACCTTGCCGATCGGCCACAGCGCGATGCCGGCAAGCTTGAGATGCGCCCAGGCGAACGGGATGCCGATGATGGTCACCGCCAGCAGGATCGCGGTGATCACATGGCCGATCGCGAGCCACCAGCCGGCCAGGATGAACCAGATCAGATTGCCGATCACGCCGAGCGGTCCGGTACCGATGTCGGACGTGCCGGTCACCTCATCGCGGCGCACCGCACGCGAGCCGAACGGGAGCAGCGTGTAGACGGCGATGTTGAAGGCGGCGCGCGCCCAGGGCAGCCCGATAATGGTCACCGCCATGATCACGGCGGCGACCAGCCAGCCGAACGCCATCCACGCGCCGCCGATCAGGATCCAGAGGATGTTCAGGAGGATAGATACAGGCTGCATGGCTGACACCTTCGCGCCGCTTGGGACTGCTCTTTATATACGCCGCCGCCCGGGGCTGCGGTAGGTGTGGCCTAACCGCGCGCCTGCCGTGACGAGGCGCTTCACCGGCGGCTGGCACCGAACGACAGCTGGCATCTCATTGCATCCATCGCGACGGCAATTAATCTCGCGCGACCGGGCAGGGCGCAAAGACGCCTGCACCGAAAAGGGAGAACAACAATGAGAACAATATTCGGAGCAGGGATCTTGGCGGCGCTGGCATTGTCGGTGTCGGCCGTGCGGGCTGAGGACGCCGTGCGCTTCGCGCCGCTGAAGGCGGAGGAGCTGTCGCCGGCGCAAAAGGCCTGGGCCGACATGATCAGCGCGCCGCCGCGCAATGGCAAATTCACCGCGCCGCCCTACCGCGCCTATATCCGCAATCCCGATCTGGCACCAAAGCTGTCGAACCTGTCGGAGTATCTGCGGTGGAATACCTCGCTGCCGGCGCGGCTCAGCGAAATGGCGATCCTGATCACGGCGCGGCACTGGACCGCGCAATATGAATGGTCCGCGCACCATCCGCTGGCGATCAAGGGCGGGCTCGATCCGAAAATCGCGGACGCGATCGCCAAGGGCACGCGGCCCGAGAGCATGAAGGACGACGAGGCCGCGCTGTACGATCTCGGCATCGCGCTCTATCGCGACAAGAAGGTCAGCGACGCTGTCTACAAGGCGGCGCTGGATAGATTCGGCGAGCGCGGCATCACGGATATCATCGCCATCATGGGCTATTACGACATGGTCTCGATGATGCTGATCACGATGCAGGCCGGTCCCGCGAATAACGGCGTGCAGCCGTTGGCGGTGCTGGAGAAGTAGGGCGTCTGCAGTGGTCTCGCGTTCTTACCTCTCCCGCCTGCGGGCGAGGTCGACGTGCGCGCAGCGCGCGGCGGGTGGGGGCTCTCTCCCCAGTTTTGACTCGTGGTGAAACCCCTACCCCAACCCTCCGCCGCAAGCGGGAGAGGGAGCGCAGTCACATCGCGCGCTTACCGCCGGAAACCGCTGGCGCGCGAATAGCCCTGGCGGCCTTCCTGGGCGGGGCGCGCGGCCATGCTGGCGCGCGTTTCGCTGGCGACCGGCGTCGCCGGCTTCAAATCCTCGAGGAAGATCGGTTTGGCGAAGTAATAGCCCTGGGCATAGCGGATCTTGGTCGCGGCCTGCAGATAGGTGAGTTCCTCGTAGGACTCGATACCCTCGGCGATCACGGTCATGCCGAGCGCCTCGCTCAGCGATTCGATTGCGCGCAAGATGCCCTGGCTGCGCGGCCGCTGATGGATGTCGGTGATGAAGGAGCGGTCGATCTTGATCTCGTCGGCGGTGATATCGGCGAGCGCCGACAGCGACGAATAGCCGATGCCGAAATCGTCGATCGAGATGCCGACGCCGATGCCGCGCAGGATCGGCAGGATCTGGTCCTGGAAATGCGACCGCGTCACGAACGCGTCCTCGGTTACCTCGATCATGAAGCGTTTGGGGAAGCCGGTCTCCTCGAGCGCGCGCGCGAACCGGCGCATGAATTCGAGGTTGGAGGCCTGCTTGGCGGCGACATTGATGCTGATCGTCGCCGTCGGACCGAACGTGTCGTTGATCAGGTCGATCGACTTGACGATCTCCGCCAGCACCAGGAACGTCAGCTCGTCGATCAGGCCGAGCTCGACCGCGAGATCGATGAAGGTGCCCGGCGCCTGGATCACGCCCTCGTCGTCGCGCAGCCGCACCAGCGCCTCGATGCCCTTCACCTCCTGGGTGCGGATATCGACCTTGGCCTGGAACGCGCAGCAGAAACGCTTTTCCAGGATCGCCAGCCGCAGCGACTGCTCGATCTTCATCCGCGCCAGCGCCTCGCGCTCCATGCTGTTGTCGAAGAACGCGGTCGAGCCCTTGCCGTTGTTCTTGACGCGGTACATCGCGATATCGGCATTCTGGCGCAGCGCCTCGTAGCTCCGGCCATGCATCGGATAGAGGCTGACGCCGATCGAGGTCGAGGCGAAGATCTCGGAGTCCTCGATGAAGAACGGCGCCTTCAGCCGCTCCTGCATGACATGGATGAATTCGGCGACTTCGTCATTGCCGCTGATCGGGTTGAGCAGCAGCAGGAATTCATCGCCGGAGATGCGCGACAGGATATCGGTGTCGCGCAGCGCGTGGCCGAGTCGCTTCGACAGCTCAACGAGCAGCGCATCGCCGATCGCGTGGCCGTAATAGTCGTTGATGTGCTTGAAGTTGTCGACGTCGAGGAAGGCGAGCGCGAAATGGCCTTGCGAATCGTCGCGGATCAAGCCGTTGACGCGGTGCTCGATCACCCGGCGGGTCGGCAGGCCGGTCAGCTCGTCGTAATAGGCCGAGCGGAACAGCTGGTCCTCGAACGCCTTCTGCTCGCTGATGTCGGTCGAGGTCGAGATCAGGAGATTGCGACCGGCGATCCGGACGGGCCGGTGCGAGGTCAGGAACACGTATTTGGATGCGCCGCAGGAGAGCGTTTCCTCGAGCACCACCGGACGGCCGCTGCGCAGCAGGTCCAGGTTGGCGGCGTGGCGCTCGTCGACCGGGGACGGCTGGCTCGCGCTGGCGGCCAGCTGCAGCTGGCTCGCGGCTGCTTCATTCACCAGGATGATCTGGCCCTGCTCGTCCTGGACGGTCACTCCCGCCGGAAGGAGTTGGAGAAGGTCGCGCAGGATACGCAATTCATTGCCGGAAATATCGTCTTGGCCGGGCACTGCCGCGCCCGCCTGAAAATCGTGTCTGGTGAGACTGTGCATGCGCCGACCTTGGCAAAGTCCGTTGTAGTTTTGGTTAAGCGGACCTGCGAAATGCCGTGACAGAATGAGACCGCGACGGCTTTCGCAAGCCGTCGCGGCAATCGTCATTAACAGAGTATCAATGTCGGCCGCGACCGCTGGTGAAAGCGATTGCGCTGCGCGCGGTTGCATCAACACATGCGCGTGTGCCGGAAAGCCGACTTATCAACAGCTCGGAAGCTTGCACTGCATGGTGCAGTGAACACCGGTCTTCAGGTAACTGATCTCGGTCTTGCCGTCGAACGGCCGCAGCGCCGACTTGAGCAGCTTGGTGCCGAAGCCGGCTTCGCCGATCGTCTCGACCACTGGTCCCTCGGTCTCGTCCCAGATCACGTTGAGACGTCCGTCGTCGACCGTCCATGACACTTGTAAAAATCCGCGCGGCGAGGAGAAGGCGCCGTATTTTCCGGCGTTGGTTGCGAGCTCATGGAAGATCAGCGCCAGCGAGACGGCGAGCTTGGCGGGCAGGAACAGCTGCTCGCCATTGAGGTTGAACCGCACGTGGCCGTAGGGCCCGAGTTCCGAGCGCAGCAAATCCTTGATATCGCAGCCATAGCCGTCGACCCGCGCGATCAGATCGTCGGTTGCCGAGAGCGCGCGGATGCGATGGTCGATGCGCTGCCAGACATCGGGCCGGTCCTGCAGCGCCTGATGCAGCACGGCGTGAATGGTCGAGGACTTGTTCTTCAGCCGGTGCTGCAATTCGTCGACCACCACCTTGCGGTACTGCTCTTCCTCGATCAGCCGTTTGGAAACTTCGCGCTGCTGTGCGACCAGGGAACGGTAATGCTCGACGCCCCAGATCGCGATGCCGCACACAACCCAGAAGATCATCAGCAGCGCAAAGCGTGCCGGATCGGCGTGCGCGCCGCTGAAATTGAGCACGACGCCGAGCAGGCCGCTCGCCAGCGCGGTCGCGATCCCGATCCGGAAACCGCCAAGGGCGGTGGCAAAGAACACCGCCGGGAAATAGGGCGTGAAGAACACATCCGGCCGGATCTGGGCGAGCCCGAAGCGCGCGGCCGTGGCCAAAACGAGACAAAGCACCGCGAAGGCGACCGCAAGCCGCACCGACGGCTGGGCATCGCCCCGCCAACACGCCCTGAAATCGTCGATCCACTTCGCCATCGGTCGTTCCAGTTCACGTGAACAGGCGACCCAAAATAAGGCCGCTGCGACCGAAAAACCGCAGTAGTGGCCTTCTGGCCACAGGCGGACCTCGCGACCGTGGCGGCTTGCAAGTACTTGTATTGGCAGCAGGAGCTGGGGAATATCCGCAACATCATACGTAAGTTGAGGGGACCGACATGGGACGGCTGAACGGCAAGGTCGCGGTGATCACAGGGGCGACCAGCGGCATCGGGCTGCGCACGGCGGAGATCTTTGTCGCGGAGGGCGCGAAGGTGGTGATTGCCGGACGCCGCGCGCCGGAGGGCGAGGCACTGGCGCAACAGCTCGGCGAGACCTGCGTGTTCCGTCAGACCGACGTCACGGTCGAGGAACAGATGCAGGCGCTGATCGCGCTTGCGGTTGAGAAGTTCGGCCGGATCGACTGCCTGTTCAACAATGCCGGCGGCCCGGCGCAGACCGGGGGCATCGAAGGCCTCGACGTCGAGCGGTTCGATGCCGCGATGGCGACGCTGGTGCGCAGCGTCATGCTCGGCATGAAGCATGCCGCGCCCTACATGCGCAAACAGGGCTCCGGCAGCATCATCAACAATGGCAGCATCGCCGGACGGCTCGCCGGCTTCTCGTCGTCGATGGTCTATGGCGCCGCGAAGGCCGCGGTCATTCATTTCACCAAATGCGTGGCGATGGAGCTCGGCGAGTCCGGCATCCGCGTCAACTCGATCTCGCCCGGCGCGATCGCTACCGGCATTTTCGGCAAGGCGCTCGGGCTGTCGACGGAAGCGGCGGAGAAGACCGCGGCCGTGATGCGCGAGGTCTACAAGGCGGCGCAGCCGATCCCGCGCGCCGGACTGCCCGACGACATCGCGCATGCCGCGGTGTTCCTGGCAAGCGACGAATCGAGTTTCATCAACGGCCATGACCTCGTCATCGACGGCGCCATCACCGGCGGCCGCAACTGGAGCCAGCAGCAGGCGGGCTACGTCGCGCTGCGCAAGGCGTTCGATCAGGGCGCGGGGTAGCAGCATCCGTCATTGCGAGTGGAGCGACTTGTCCGCAGAAGCATTGGCGAAGGCGGGAGTAATCCATAGCGTGCGCTGCCGATTCCCTCAGGGCGAGGAAAATGCATGAAGCGCGTCTTGATCACGGGCATGTCTGGAACGGGGAAATCGTCCGCGATCGAAGAGTTGGTTGCGCGCGGTCATCGGGCTTACGACCTTGACACACCCGAATGGTCTCACTCGCACGCGGCATGTGCGGGTGATGACGCCGCATTGTTTGGCGTTTGAAGCGCAAACCATCCCCACCGTCGTCCCGGCGCAGGCCGGGACCCATAACCACGAATGGTGATTGTTGCCCAATGCTGGAAGGACGAGCCCCTTTCACAACACCCGCCGCGGCGTATGGGTCCCAGCCTGCGCCGGGACGACGGCGGTGGGTGTGGCGCGAGCTGGCGTTCTTTCTTCCTCCAGCGCTTTTTCTTCCTCCAGGAAGGATCACAAATCACGCCTTCTGTTTCGCCGCGGCCTTAGTAAGATCCGGTGCGTTCACGGCGGGGATCGCGACGCGGCCGGGGCCGGTTTGCTGGAGGGCGGCGGCGGCCTTGTCGTTCTGCATGATCTTGGCCATGACAGCCTGGCCGGCGCGCTCGAACACGGCGCGGTTGTCGATCAGGAACTGGCGCGACTTGCGCAGGCCGTCGATATAGCCATTGATCTCGGGCACGACATAGCGCGCGACCATGTCCCAGCTGCGGCGGGTATTTTCCGGATTGGCCCAGTCGTGCGCGAAGCCGATGATCGAGCCGACGCCGCCCGACACATCGACCAGGTTCTTGATCATCTTGATCAGATCATCCGGCGTGCCGATGGTGGACGCGGCGCCTTCGACGAACGCGGTCTTGTCGACGGCCTCATCGGGCGAGGAGAACGCGGTCAGGCCCGGCCGCATCAGGGTGCCGACGTTATATTCGTTGTGCCAGCGCATCAGCCCGGCACCGGCCTCGCGCCGCGCCTGCTCGCGGGTCTCGGCGATGTGCCAGGACAGCAGCACGCGCCAGTTGGCGCGGCTCACCGTGGTGCCGGCCTTCTTGGCGGCATCCTCGGCGAACTGCCATTGCTGCGGCAGCGCCATCAAGCCCTGGGTCGACATCGAGCCCAGCGAGATGATGCCGATGCCGTATTTGCCGGCGAGCGTCATGCCCGACGGCGAGATCTGCGAGGCCACCACGAACGGCATGTCCTCCTGCAGCGGCAGGATCTGCAACGCGGCGTCGTGCATCTCGAACCAGTCAGTCTTGGCGGTGACGCGCTCGCCGTTGAACAGGCGGCGGATCACCGCGATCGCCTCGTCCTGGCGATCGCGCTGGGTCATCGGGTCGATGCCGAGCGTGTGGGCGTCGGAAGCGAGCGCGCCGGGGCCGGAGCCGAAGATGGCGCGGCCGCCGGTCATATGGTCGAGCTGCACCATGCGCTGCGCGACGTTGAAGGGGTGGTGATAGGGCAGCGAGACCACGCCGGTGCCGAGCTTGATGCGCTTGGTGCGCTCGCCGGCGGCGGCCAGGAACATTTCCGGCGAGGCGATGGTCTCCCAGCCCGAGGAGTGGTGCTCGCCGCACCAGAATTCGTCGTAACCGAGCGCGTCGAGCTGCTCGACGAAATCGAGGTCGCGGCGGAATTGCAGCATCGGATGCTCGCCGATCGGGTGATGCGGGGCGAGGAAGGCTCCGAACTTGAGGCGCGCCATGGGTCGTTCTCTCCGGACTATTGTTATCGGGGGCTTTCCGCCAACCTACGGGGTGGCCCGGGGCAAGGCAATGCTCGGGGGTTGCGGCGGTCGCATGGTTGTTGCGCAAATCGGCGGCGATTGCCGCCGTCCGGAATGTTTCCTAGCGCGTCAACGCAAATTGGCAGCCGGGGCTCGAGCGTCTGTGATCCCGGGCTTACCTCGCAGGTAATCGAAGCGATGACCGGAATCTGCTGATGTCCGCTATAACGTCATTTCGGGCAGGACAGGACATGCACCAGATCGTTTCGACGCGAGCGGACACGTCCCGCCGCTGGTGGGTGCTGGCGATCGTAGTGTCGGCGCAATTCATGTTCGGGGTCGATGCCTTCATCGTCAACGTCGCGATCCCGACGATCGCGGCGGAGCTGCACGCGACGCCGGCAGAGATCGAGGCCGTGATCGCGATCTACCTGATCGCCTATGCCACGCTGGTGGTCACCGGCGGCCGGCTTGGCGACATCCATGGCACCAGGAACGTGTTCATCGCCGGCGTCGCCGGATTCTCGGTGACCTCGCTGTGGTGTGGTCTCGCGCAGTCCGGACCAGAGCTGATCATCGCCCGGCTGGCGCAGGGTGCGACCGCGGCGCTGATGGTGCCGCAGGTGCTGGCGACGCTGCATCTGTTGTTCTCGGGCGCCGCCCGCGCGCGGGCGTTCGGCATCTACGGCATCGTGCTGGGGCTCGCCGGCGCCGCCGGCTTCATGCTCGGCGGCGTGTTGGTGACGCTCGACCTCGCCGGGCTCGGCTGGCGCGCGGTGTTTTTCGTCAACGTGCCGTGCGGCGTCGTCATCATCGCGGCGGCATTGAAGATCATGCCGACGGTGCCGCGCCGGGCCGGCACGCGGCTCGATATCCCGGGCGCGATCGTGCTGTTCGCGGGCCTGCTGTGCCTGATCGGTCCGCTGCTGTTTGGCCATGATCTCAACTGGACGGCATGGGTCTGGCTGGTGATGGCCGTGGGCATCGCTGTGATCGCGACCTTCGTGCGGCTCGAGCGGTCCGTCGCGCGCCGCGGCGGCATGCCGCTGATCGATCTGTCGCTGCTGTCGGATCGCGCCTTCATGCGCGGCCTGGTCGCGGTGTTTTTCTTCTTCTTCGCCAACCTGTCGTTCTACCTGATCATGACCATGTTCATGCAGAAGGGCTTGCAGATTCCGCCGCTACAGGCCGGGCTGGTGTTCGTGCCGCTGGCGCTGACCTTCGTGGTTGCCTCGCGTCACAGCGGCGTGCGCGCAAGGCATCGCGGCACGCTGGTGCTGATCGAGGGCTGTGCGCTGCAGATCGTCGGTCTCGCCGTGCTCGTCGCGACAATTGAGGTGGTCGCGGCACCGTCGGCACTGCTGCTCGCGCTGGCGCTGATGATCTTCGGCTACGGCCAGGGGCTTGTCATGGCGCCATTGTCGAGCGCGGTGCTCGCGAGCGTGCGGCCCGCCAGCGCCGGTGCCGGCTCCGGCATGTACGGCACGACGACGCAGATCGGCAACGCGGCCGGCGTTGCCGCGATCGGCGCAGTCTTCTTCGCAATCGAGAGTACGATGTCAGCACGTCTGGCGCTGTTTGCGGCATGCGCATTGTTTGTGCTGTCGATCGCAATTTCAGCCGCATTTCTGTCATGGATGCGCCGCGCCACGGCGTGAATCCGGCGCCACGCGGCGCGCATTCCTGAAAAGTTGGTGCTCAAACAAGGTGCTATGGCAACTATTTCGGCCGGCTCGCAGCGCGATCACGCATTAACGCCGATTCTCACAAATTCCGCAGGGAAAGACAGCACACGGCCTTTTCATTTTGCAGTGCAGCAATTATCTGATCGGGTGACACAGAAGACCAAATCACCTCAGGAGTTGCTGTTGTCCCTGATCAACAACGTCGAATTTCTGCGTCATCTGCCGAAGATGAACGCGTTCAGCGGCCTTGGCGCACTCGCGCCGGCCGTGCCGACGCCGCTCGTCGAGACGACCGAATTCGGCGTCAACCCCGGCGATCTGAAGATGTTCTCGTTCGTGCCCGCGCAGCTGGCGCGGTCACCCGCGCTCGTCGTGGTGCTGCATGGCTGCGGCCAGACTGCAGCGTCCTACGATCTCGGTGCCGGCTGGTCGGCGCTTGCGGCGCATTACGGCTTCGCACTGCTGATGCCGGAGCAGCAGGCGTTGAACAACGGCAACACCTGCTTCAACTGGTTCAACCCGCAAGACATCGCGCGCGGGCAGGGCGAGGCCGCGTCGATCAGGCAGATGATCGCGCATCTGGTCGGCACGCATGAGATCGACCCGCGCCGCATCTATGTGACGGGTCTGTCCGCCGGCGGCGCGATGGCCTCGGTCATGCTCGCGACCTATCCGGATGTGTTCGCGGCCGGCGCCATCATCGCCGGCCTGCCGTTCGGCGTCGCCACCGATCTGCGCGAAGCGCTGCACGCGATGATGCATGGCAGCGCGCTCTCCGCGCCCGAGCTCGGCGGTCTGGTGCGCAACGCGTCGACGCATGGCGGCGCCTGGCCGAAGATTTCGGTGTGGCACGGCAGTGCCGACCGCACCGTGCATCCCGGCAATGCCGATGCAATCGTGCGGCAGTGGCTCGACGTGCACGGCCTGCCGCTTGCCGCGATGTCGAAGGCGGATGTCGACGGCCATCCGCGCGAGGTGTGGTGGAACGCCGACGGCGAAACGCTGGTCGAGTCCTACACCATCGCCGACATGGCGCATGGCACGCCGCTCGGGCTTGCCGACAATGACGAGCGCTATGGCGTGGAGGGCGCGTTCCTGATCGAGGCCGGGATCTCCTCCTCCTATCACATCGCGAGCTTCTTCGGCCTGACCGACAAGGTCCGTCAGCCGCATATCGCGCCGACCGGAATTCCGCGCGAGCGCGCTGACACGGTCTCGATGACGGTACCGGTGCCCGCGGCCGAGCCGGAGGTGGCATCCGGCCGCAAGAGCGATCGGCCGCGCAAGCGACGGAGCAAGGGTGTCGATGTCGGCGGCGTCATCACGCGGGCGCTCACCGCCGCGGGGCTGATGAAGTAGCTACATCTCGCCGGTCAGGAACGGATTCGTCATCCGCTCCTGGCCGATGTTCGATCCGGCGCCATGGCCGCAGATGAAGCCGACATCGTCGCCGAGCGGCAGCAGCTTGTCCTTGATCGACTGGATCAGGGTCGGGTGGCTGCCCCCGGGCAAATCGGTGCGTCCGACCGAGCCGGCGAACAGCACGTCGCCGACATGGGCGAAGCGCAGCTCCTTGTTGAAGAACACCACGCTGCCCGGTGAGTGGCCGGGGCAGTGCAGGATGTCGAAGGTGAGGTCGCCGATCGAGACCTGATCGCCCTCATCGAGCCAGCGGTCAGGCCCGAAATTGCGCACCCCGGTCATGCCGAAGCGCGCGCCGCTCGAGACGACATTGTCGAGCAGATATTTGTCGGCGATATGCGGGCCCTCGATCTTGACCTGCAGCGCGTCGCGCAGTTCGGCGGCGCCGCCGACATGGTCGATATGACCGTGGGTCAGCCAGATCTTCTCGACCGTCACGCCGGTCTGCTTGATCGCGGCCTGGATCTTCGGCACGTCGCCGCCCGGGTCGATCACCACGGCCTTCTTGGTGGGCTCGTGCCAGATGATGGTGCAGTTCTGCTCGAACAGCGTCACCGGCACGATGATCGCGCCGGCCTTCGGTTTGGTGTCGGTTGTCTCGTTCATGGGGGCACCATAGGCTTCCGGGAAACGCCGTCAACACGCGCTGGAAATGCGGCTGCCCCGGCGTGTGATCCCAAAACGGACCGTGATAAGGTCACCTCCAGCAGAAGAAGTTCGTGAGCGGGCCGGTACGCGGCTGCTCTCGATCATGATTCAAGTCCTCGCAGTCCGGAACTTCATGACCCAGGCTTCCAAATCACCGCTCGGCGGACCCCGGACCACCGCGCGCGCCTTCTTCGTCGCGGATCGCATCAACACGTCGGGCCTCGAGCGCGGCGACGTGCTGGCCACGACGCCGCTGGCGTTTCGCGTCAATGAAAACGGCGTGGCGATCCTGTTCCGCTACGGCGTCGTCGTGCTGATCGGCCTCAATGCGCTGGAGGAGGATGAATTCCTGCGCAGCCTGCAGTCGCGCATGACCGGCCTGTTCACGCGGCGCGAGGAGGAGATCGCAATCATCGAGCTCGCCGCCGAGAAGGAGGATCAGATTCCGCCGGGCGGCCCGATCTATCTGCAGGGCCTCTCGCCGGAGCGGCTGATCCTGGTCGGCGAGGCGTTGGCGAAAAGCGTGGTGCTGGCGCGGCACGAGCGCGAGGTCCGGGCAGTCTTCGACACGACCGAGCCGCTTGCGCGTGAGCTCGCCAAGGGCGGCCGCGTCCATCGCGGCCGCGTTGCGATCCTCAAGCACATCGGCAACGCGCTGCTGGTGCGGCATCGCGTGGCCGGGCCGGTGGAAGTGTCGGAGAAGCCCGATATCCTCTGGGACAAGCCGCAGCTCGAGCGCCTCTACGCACGGCTCGAGGACGAGTATGAATTGAAGGAGCGTGCGGAGTCGCTGAACCGCAAGCTCGCAGTCGTCGCCGAAACCGCGCAGGTGCTGACCGACATCATCGACACCAGCCGCTCGCTGCGGCTGGAGCTGATCATCGTCTTCCTGATCCTGTTCGAGGTGCTGATCACCATCTATCAGCTGGCGATGGCCCGGCATTGAACGGGCTACAGCGGCCGAATCCGGCCATCTTTCCGTCCCGAATTGTGCGTCATCCCTGAGCCGATCGGCCACTCCGGGCGCGGAGCGGCCTGGGCCGGGCTGCGAGCTTGGGGGGACGGGATGGATCAGGACAGCAGGGACTGGTGGCGGCGCGGCATTTTCTATCAGGTCTATCCGCGCTCGTTCGCGGATAGCGACGGTGACGGCGTCGGCGATCTCAAGGGGATCATCACGCGGCTGCCCTATCTGACGCGGCTTGGCGTCGACGCGGTCTGGCTGTCGCCGATCTTCCCGTCGCCGATGGCCGATTTCGGTTACGATATCTCCGATTACACCGGCATCGACCCGCTGTTCGGGACGATGGAGGATTTCGACGCGCTGGTCGCGGCCGCGCACGATTCCGGCCTCAAGCTGATCCTCGATCTGGTGCCGAACCACACATCCGACCAGCACCAATGGTTCATCGAGGCGAAGAGCTCGCGCGATAACCCTAAGCGCGACTGGTACATCTGGCGCGATCCGGCGCCGGACGGCGGCCCGCCCAACAACTGGCTGTCCGAGTTCGGCGGCAGCGCCTGGGCGTATGACGAGGCCTCAGGCCAATACTATTATCACGCCTTCCTCGCGCAGCAGCCCGATCTCAACTGGCGCAATCGCGAGGTCAGGGACGCGATCTACGACGTGATGCGCTTCTGGCTGCGCAAGGGTGTCGACGGTTTTCGCGTCGACGTGATCTGGCACCTGATCAAGGATGCCGACTTCCGCGATAACCCGACAAACCCGCATTATCGCGCGGGCCGACCGCCGCACGAGAAGCTGCTGACGCAATATTCGACCGATCAGCTCGAGGTGCACACCGTCATCACCGAGATGCGCGGCGTCACCGAGGAATTCGACAACCGCGTGCTGATCGGCGAGATCTATCTGCCGCTGCATCGGCTGGTCGCCTATTACGGCAACGATCTGCGCGGCGCGCAGATGCCGTTCAACTTTGCGCTGCTGTCGACCTTGTGGAGCGCGCGATCGGTCGAGATGATCATCGCCGACTACGAAAAGGCGCTGCCGCCGGGGGCATGGCCGAACTGGGTGCTCGGCAACCACGATCGGCCGCGGGTGGCGAGCCGGGTGGGGCCGGCGCAGGCGCCGGTCGCCGCGATGCTGCTGCTGACGCTGCGCGGCACGCCTACGCTCTATTACGGCGACGAGATCGGCATGCGTCAGGTTGCGATTGCGCCGGATCAGGTGCGCGACCCCTTCGAGAAGAACGTGCCGGATATCGGCGTCGGCCGTGACGGCTGCCGCACTCCGATGCAATGGAGCGCCGAGCGCCATGCCGGCTTCTCGACGGCTCCGCCGTGGCTGCCGCTGGCGCAGGATTTTGCCAGCGACAATGTCGCAAGTCTCGAAGCCGAGAGGACGTCGATCCTCAATCTCTACAAGGCGCTGATCGCGCTGCGGCGAAGGCTGCCGCAGCTCGTCCATGGCAGCTATGAGCCGGTGGCGGCGCACGGTGATGTGCTGCTCTACCGGCGGCGCAGCACTGAGGGCGTCGCCGTGATCGCGCTGAACTTCGGCGCGGCCGCCGCGTCGGTCTCCTCGAGCGCGATCGGCTTCAGCAATGAGGTCCTGCTGTCGACCTTGATGGACCGGCAGGGCGAGAAGGTCGAAGGCGTGCTCGATCTGCGCCCCAATGAGGGCGTGATCCTCGGACCACATCAGGACGATTGACGCCGGGTGCGGGGCTCCATGGTATCGATGTCGCTGCGCTTGAGCAGATAGTCGAGCCCACCGACCCGATACCAGCGATAGCCGTAGGCCTCGATCAGAAGCTTGTGGCGACCGGCCTCGTCGGCGCGGCTGTGGTCCTCGGTCAGGAGATTGACGAGGAGTTTGCCGGCGTCGTCGGGCAGACCGACGTTGAACGATATCTCGAGCGGCTTTTCCGCGAAGTTGTGCACGAACAGCACCGAGTTGTTACGCCAGTCGTAGCGGATGATCAGGATGGCGGGATTGCGGCTTGCGATAACCTTGAAATCTCCCCAGCCGACCTCGGGGACTTCCTTGCGCATGCGGACGATGCGCTCGGTCCAGTTCAGCATCGAATTGGGGTCGCGCCGTTGCTTGGCCGCGTTGACGTGCTCATAGCCATACGGTCCATTGTCGATGACGGGCACACATGGCCGATCGCTCTCGGTGAAGCCGGCGTGTGGCTCGGTCGACCATTGCATCGGTGTGCGCGCGCAACCGCGTTCGGGCAGGTCGAGATTGTCGCCCATGCCGAGCTCATCGCCGTAGCGGATCACGGGCGTGCCGGGAAGCGTGCACATCACGCTGTAAGCGAGCTCGATGCGTCGGCGGTCGCCGCCCAGCATGGGCGCAAGCCGTCGCCGGATGCCCCGGTCGTAGAGCTGCATGCTCTTGTCGGCACCGAATGCCTCGAACACCGTTTCGCGCTGCGGCTTCGACAGGCGGCCGAGGTCGAGTTCATCATGATTGCGCAGGAACAAGCCCCATTGTGCGGTCGCGGGCCGTGGCTTGGTCGCCGTCAGTGCCTTCGCCAACGGCTTCGTATCCGCCGACGCCAGCGCGTAGAACAGATGCTGATTGACATGGAAGTTGAACATCATGTGCATCCGGTCGCCGTCACGCCCGAAATATTCCATGTCCGTCTCGGGCAATACGTTGGCTTCAGCGAGGATGATCGCGTTGCCCTGGCGCCATTGCAGGAATTCCCGAAACGATCGCAGCATGTCGTACTGCTCGACCGGCTTGCGCCTGGAGGCGCCCTTGGTCGCGATCACGAAGGGCACGGCGTCCATGCGGAAGCCCGAGACGCCGAGCTGAATCCAGAACCCCATGATCTTGAGGATCTCGGCCTGCACATGCGGGTTCGATGTGTTGAGGTCCGGCTGGAAATCGTAGAAGCGGTGAAAGTACCAGGCGCCGGCTTGCTTGTCGCGCGTCCAGGTCGATTTCTGAACGCCGGGAAACACCATGCCGGTGTTGGCATTGGCGGGCTTCCTGTCCGACCAGACATACCAATCGCGGTACGGCGAGTCCTTCGAGCTGCGCGCCGATCGAAACCAGTCGTGCTGATCCGAGGTGTGATTGACGACGAGGTCGATGATGACGCGGATGCCGCGCTGCTGGCAGCCATGGGTAAATTCAACGAAATCGCCCAGCGTGCCGTAGCGCGGATCGACGTCGTAATAATCCGAGATGTCGTAGCCGTCGTCCCTGTTGGGCGAAGGCTGAAATGGCATCAGCCAGATCGCGGTGATGCCGAGCCCGTGCAAATAGTCCAGGCGCCGGAGCAGACCGCTGAAATCACCGATGCCATCGCCGTTGGCATCCATGTAGGTGCCAACCGACAGGCAGTAGATCACTCCGTTCTTGTACCAGAGGTCGTCGATCACCAGGCAATCCTCACCAGTCCACCTGTGGCGGCGGCCGGGAGGATAAGCGGTGAGGCGGCGACGGGTTCCTGTGGAGCGCCGTCCCGCAACGGAGCCGGACAACGCTCCGTGCCGGCCTGACGCTGCCGCGCTCTATCGGTGGGAGCATGATCTCCGCGGAAAGCCGGCTTCCACTTTTCCGGATCATGCGCTCGTGGAATCGGCTAATCTTCGCTCTATGGACTCATCCGCCCGCCAGATCGCGCTTGTGCCCGCGCCCGACCGACGCCAGTCGGAGACTGCGCTTGCGATCGCGCGCGGCACGGCGAGGCTTCTGAGATCGCTGGGATTTTCCTGCATCAGCGAATTGCCGCTGCCGTCCGGCCGAAGAGCCGATCTGGTCGCGCTGAACGAGCGCGGCGAGATCTGGATCGTTGAGATCAAGTCATCGGTCGAGGATCTGCGCGCCGACCAGAAATGGCAGGATTACCGGATGCATTGCGACCGGCTGTTCTTCGCCTTCACGCAGGATCTGCCGTGCGAGATCTTTCCCGTCGACACCGGTTTGATCATCGCCGACGCCTATGGCGCGCATCTGCATTGCGAGGCGCCGGAGCATCGGCTGCCGGCGGCCACCCGCAAGGCGATGACGGTGCGCTTTGCCATGGCCGCGGCGCAGCGCATCAACCGGCTGGTCGATCCGCAGGGGCACGCCGAGTTTTAGCGAATAACATGCTGTTGCCCCGTCATCCCGCGCAAAGGCCTCGCCTTTGTCGCCGGGGGCGCGAGCGGAGCGAGCCTCGAAGGATGGTTCGGCCGGGCTGGTGGCCGTCGACCCTTCGAGACGCGCGCAAGGGCGCGCTCCTGAGGGTGACGGACAGCTTGTTGGATTCCGTAGGATGGGTAGATCGAAGCGAAACCCATCAGCTTCGGGACACCGGGAGAGAGGATGGGTATCGCTTCGCTCCACCCATCCTACGAAGCTGCCCACCCTACAAAAGCAAATGGCCGGGAGGAGCCCGGCCATCGCGAAAGCAAATGAAGTATCGCTTACCGCGGGGCGCGCTTGGCGAGGATGCGCTGCAAGGTGCGGCGGTGCATGTTGAGGCGGCGCGCGGTCTCCGAGACGTTGCGGTTGCACATCTCGTAGATGCGCTGGATGTGCTCCCAGCGCACGCGGTCCGCCGACATCGGATTGGCCGGCAGCTCGGACTTCTCGGTGCCGGTCGCGAGCAGCGCGGCGACGACGTCATCGGCGTCGGCGGGCTTCGAGAGATAATCGACGGCGCCCATCTTCACCGCGGTGACGGCGGTGGCGATGTTGCCGTAGCCGGTCAGCACGATCGCGCGCGCCTCGGGGCGCTTGCGCTTCAACGCCGAAACGACGTCGAGGCCGTTGCCGTCGCCGAGGCGAAGATCGACGACTGCGAAAGCGGGCGCGGCGCGGCCGATCTCGGCGAGACCATCAGATACCGTGTCGCATGACTTCACCGCGAAACCCCGCGTCTCCATCGCGCGCGACAGGCGTTCCAGGAACGGCTTGTCGTCCTCGACGATGAGGAGCGAGCGGTCGGCATGGTCATTCAGTTCAGTGATGGCGTTCACGATCCATTTTTCCCTGTGGCAGACCCCTATTATATGGGGTCCTACTGCGGCGCTGCCAAGGCAGCCGAAAGTCGCGTGCTTGTCCGGAAAGAGCAATGCATCCGTAATGCCAGGGTCGCGATTAAGAATCGTTCTTAGGATTCGGTTTCGTCGCCAGGCGCGGCTTCCTCGAAGCGCTCGCGCGGCCAGACGATCTGCACCACGGCGCCGTGATCGGGAAAGGTGCGATTGGTAAACGACACCTTGGCGCCAGTGCGTTCCAGCAGCGTCCTTGCGATGAAAACGCCCAGACCGAGGCCCCCACGTGGGTTTTGGGCCTCATCCGCACCTCGGCGACGCGACAGATACGGCTCGCCGATCCGCTTCAGCATGTCGGGCGCGATGCCCGGACCGTCGTCGGAGACGACGACTTCAACGGTCTCGGCGTTCCACCACGCGTTCACCTCGACGGTCTGGTGCGCGAAATCGACCGCATTTTCGAGAATGTTTCCGACGCCATAGAGGATCGCCGGATTGCGCGCGGCGACCGGTTCAGGCGTTGCTGCGACAGCAAGCCGCACCTTGATGTTGATGCCGAAATCGCGATGCGGCGCCACCGCCTCCTCGATCAAGGTCGACAGCTTCATGGTGTCGAACGGCGCACCGCTCGATGACAATTGCGCGATCTTGCTCAGGATGTCGCGGCAGCGCTGCGCCTGCTCACGCAGGGTCTTGAGGTCGCCGGCGATCGCCGCGTCATGCACCGTCTTCTCGAGCTCGCGCGAGATCAGGAAGATCGTCGACAGCGGCGTTCCGAGCTCATGCGCGGCGGCGGCGGCGAGGCCGTCGAGCTGAGTCAGGTGCTGTTCGCGTGTCAGTACCAGTTCGGTCGCGGCCAGCGCATCGGAGAGCTGGCGCGCTTCCTCCGTCACCTGGAATGCGTAAAGACTGGTGACACCGATCGCGAGCAGGATCGAAAGCCAGACGCCGATCAAATAGATCGGCGGCAGCACCAAGGGATCGTCGGCGTCCCAAGGCAGCGGCAGATGGTAGAAGAACAGCGCCGAGGCGCAGGCGACCGCAAGGCAGCCGAGCGCTATCGTCAGCCGGATCGGCAGCACGGTGGCCGAGATCAGGACCGGTGCCAGGAACAGGAACGAGAACGGGTTCTGCAATCCGCCGGTGAAGTACAGGAGCCCGCCGAGCTCGACGATGTTGAAGGCGAGCAGGGCGGCGGCATAGGCCGGCTCCAGCCGCTGCATCGGGTTGAAGGCGATCTGCAGCGCCAGATTGAGCAGCGCCGAGAACGTCACGATGGTGACGCATGGGACGATCGGAACGTCGAATTCCAGTCCCTGCGCCACGATGAAGATGGCGACGAGCTGGCCGAGCGCGGCGAGCCAGCGCAGCCGCAGGATCGTATCCAGGCGGACGTAGCGGCGGGGTTGGCGGAAATCGGAAGCGACGTCGGTCATCCCGGGACCTTAGCTGTGCCGTGGGCGGCGCACAAATTCGCGACTTAGCGCAACGATGCGGGGCGAGCCTTTAATTACCGCCAAGCCTTTAATTACCGCCGAGCCTTGCGCTTATTGTCGCAATGGCTCAATGACGGCCATATGCAACAGGTCGGGACAGGTCAGAGGCAAGCTCCGGCGGCTGAACAAGGCGAGTCGGCCGCGATCGACGTTGCGCATCTGGTCAAGGTCTACAAGACCACCCGCGCGGTCGACGACATCTCGTTCCGCATCGCGCGCGGCAGCATCACCGGCCTGCTCGGCGGCAACGGCGCCGGCAAGACCACGACGATCGCGATGATCATGGGCCTGGTGCTGCCGACCTCGGGCAGCGTCGAGGTGCTCGGTGCACGAATCCCCGAGCAGCGCTACGACGTGCTCGGCCGGATGAACTTCGAAAGCCCCTACGTCGACATGCCGATGCGGCTCACGGTGCGGCAGAACCTGACCATTTTCGGGCGCCTCTATGCCGTGCAGCGTTTGCGTGAGCGGATCGACCAGCTCGCCGACGATCTCGATCTCAAGGAATTCCTCGACCGCTCCAACGGCAAGCTCTCCGCCGGGCAGAAGACCCGCGTGGCGCTGGCGAAGGCGCTGATCAACGAGCCGGACCTCTTGCTGCTCGACGAGCCGACCGCCTCGCTCGACCCGGATACCGCCGACTGGGTGCGGCAGCATCTCGAGACCTATCGCAAGACCCATAACGCGACCATCCTGCTGGCGTCACACAACATGCTGGAGGTCGAGCGCCTCTGCGACCGCGTCATCATCATGAAGCGCGGCAAGATCGAGGACGACGACAGCCCCGACCGGATCATGGCGCGCTACAACCGCGACACGCTGGAAGAGGTGTTTCTCGACGTGGCGCGCGGCCGGGTGCGGGAGGGCGCGCCAGAGGACACACCATGAGCGAACTCGTCAGCCAGCACCAGCACACCATTTCACTGCAACGCATCAACGCGATGGTGCTGCGCTATTGGTATCTCCTGATGTCGTCATGGCCGCGGCTCCTGGAGTTGGTCTACTGGCCGGCACTGCAGATCATCACCTGGGGCTTCCTGCAGAATTACATCTCGCAGGCATCCGGCTTCTTCGCCAAGGCGGGCGGCACGCTGATCGGTGCCGTGATCCTGTGGGACATCCTGTTCCGGGGGCAGCTCGGCTTCTCGATCTCGTTCCTGGAGGAGATGTGGGCACGCAACCTCGGCAACCTGATGATGAGCCCGCTGAAGCCGATCGAATTCCTGCTCTCGCTGATGATCATGAGCCTGATCCGGCTCGCCATCGGCGTGATCCCGATGACGCTGCTGGCGCTGTTCTTTTTCGGCTTCAACTTCTACGCCATCGGGCTGCCGCTGATCGCGTTCTTCTGCAATCTGATCTTCACGAGTTGGTCGGTCGGCGTGTTCGCCTCGGGCCTCGTGCTGCGCAACGGGTTAGGGGCGGAAAGCATCGTCTGGACGCTGATGTTCGCGGTGATGCCGCTCGCCTGCATCTACTATCCGGTCGAGGTGCTGCCGGCCTGGCTGCAAGCTGTCGCCTGGACGCTGCCGCCGACCTATGTGTTCGAAGGCATGCGCTCGCTTCTGATCGATCACGTCTTCCGCGCCGACCTGATGGCGTGGGCGCTGGTCATCAACGCGTTCCTGTTCGCTGCCTCTTTTGCGATCTTCCTTGCCCTTTTGCAGAGCGCCAAGCGCAACGGGTCGCTGCTCGGCGGTGGTGAATAAATGTCACTTTCTCGTGGATTCTCGGCCTTTTAGCCCGATATCGCCCCCAGATTCGGCTCGCGGCGCATTGACGCATTGTTACGCATTGGTCAGTATGCTGCGGCGCAAAACAGGGGTCTGAAAATACTATGCCCATCGGTGAATTTGGCGGTGCCCCGCCACTAGCGGCGGAAGGCAGCCCGGCACTCACGACGCCGTTGTACTGGATGTACGAGATGGCGCATGCGTCGCTCAATCCGGTGCGCGCGGTAACCGACGCCACCAAGATCCTGTTTCAGAACCCGCTCAATCCGTGGACCCACACCGAGTTCGGCAAGTCGATCGCCGCCGGTTGTGAGCTGTTCGAGCGCACCACGCGCCGCTACGGCAAGCCGGAATGGAACCTGCCGACGACCGAGGTCAACGGCATCCGCACTCCGGTCGAGGTCCGTTCGATCTGGGAAAAGCCGTTCTGCCGCCTGCTGCATTTCGATCGCAAGCTGACGCGCCCGCTGCGCTCGCCGCAGCCGCGCGTGCTGATCGTGGCGCCGATGTCGGGTCACTATGCGACGCTGCTCCGCGGCACAGTCGAGGCGTTCCTGCCGACCCATGAGGTCTACATCACCGACTGGGCCGACGCGCGCATGGTGCCGCTCGCGGCTGGCCGGTTCGATCTCGAGGACTATGTCGACTACCTGATCGAGATGCTGCACGCGCTCGGCGGCAATATGCATGTCATCGCGGTGTGCCAGCCTTCCGTGCCTGTCGTGGCAGCGGTTTCGGTGATGGAAGCCAACAACGATCCGTTCGTGCCGCTGTCGATGACGCTGATGGGCGGGCCGATCGACACCAGGCGCAATCCGACCGCGGTCAACAACCTCGCCGAAGAGCGCGGCATCGAGTGGTTCCGCAACAATGTCATCACCAAGGTGCCGTTCCCGCATCCGGGCGTGATGCGTGACGTCTATCCGGGCTTCCTGCAGCTCAATGGCTTCATCAGCATGAACCTCGACCGGCACATGGACGCGCACAAGGCGCTGTTCGCCAATCTGGTCAAGGGTGACGGCGATCTCGTCGACAAGCACCGCGAATTCTATGACGAGTATCTCGCGGTGATGGATCTCACCGCCGAATATTACCTGCAGACCGTCGACCTCGTCTTCGTCAAGCACGCGCTGCCGAAGGGCGAGATGACCCATCGCGGCAAGCCGGTTGATCCGTCGAAGATCCGCCGCGTCGCGCTGATGACGGTCGAAGGCGAGAAGGACGACATCTCAGGTCTTGGCCAAACCGAGGCGACGCACGCGCTCTGCACCGCGATCCCGAACCATCGCCGCGTGCATTACGTGCAGAAGGGCGTCGGGCACTATGGCGTGTTCAACGGCTCGCGTTTCCGGTCCGAAATCGTGCCGCGGATCTCCGATTTCATGGTTTCGGCGGCCAATACGCGGCTTTCGCTGGTCGCCGCCGCCGAATAGGTATCGCCCCGGCCGCGATTTTCGCGGTCACGCAAGTCGCTGATTTAACTAAAAGAATCCAAAATCGGGCAAGGCCCAAAGGGTGAATGTAATTTCATTCTTTGGGCCTTTTTCGTAACCTTGATTCATCGGAAAAATTCCGGTTCCAGCCCCTGCCGGTAGAGGTCAATTAACGGCCAACCCCTGTATATTGGGCAAATGATTTGTTTTTGCGCCGAGCGCTTTCCCTGGCGGCGGATATGGCAAAGTTCGGGCGAACTCCTGCTCCCCGGACTCTCAGAAATGGCTACTCGCGCGCTCCTCTATCGGCGGCCTGCCGAACCCGCGACCGTATTGGTCAGACACGGCTCCCAGTTCTTCACCGTCAGGTTGCGCCGGCATAGGCGCGCGCGCCGTTACACACTCAGGATACATCCAACCGATCGTGAAGCGATCCTGACGATGCCGCCGCGCGGCACGATTCCGGAAGCCAAGGAGTTCGCCAATCTCCATGGCGGCTGGATCGCCGCCCGTCTTGGCCGCTTGCCGAAGGCCGCGCCGTTCCAGCCCGGCACCGTGGTGCCGTTGCGCGGCGTGCCGCATCGCCTGGTGCATCGCTCGGGCGAGCGCGGCACGGTGTGGACCGAGACGCGCGACAGCGGCGAGAGGATCATTTGCGTCGCCGGCGGCGTCGAGTACATGGATCGCCGCGTGCACGACTTCCTCAAGCGCGAGGCGCGCAAGGACCTGCAGAAGGCGGCGCAGCTTCACGCCGCGGAACTCGGCGTGCGGGTACGCCGGATCTCGATCCGCGATCAGTCCAGCCGCTGGGGCTCGTGTACTTCGGCGGGTTCGCTGTCGTTCTCATGGCGGCTGATCCTGGCGCCGCCCTTCGTGCTCGATTACCTCGCCGCGCATGAGGTCGCCCATCTCGTCGAGATGAACCACTCGGCGCGGTTCTGGCGGGTGGTCGACAAAGTCTGCGCGTCGGTAACGCGCGCCAAGAACTGGCTCGACACCTACGGCAACGACCTGCACCGCTACGGGATCCAGGAGTAGGGCGCGCTGTTCGCCCCGAACGTTGCTGTCATCGCCCGCGAAAGCGGGCGATGCAGTATTCCAGAGGCGTTTGTCTTCAATCCAGGGGCTGAGGCGTACTGAATCCCCCGCCTTCGCGGGGGATGACGGCTTGAGTGCGTAGCCCAGATGGAGCGTAAGCGTAATCCGGGGCAGCTTTCATCGATGGCGTGACTGGTCCCGGATTACGCTTCGCTTCATCAGGGCTACGGAGCAACGCGATCCGTCCGCCTACCGACTTCTACCGAAACAACCGATCCGCCAGCCAGCCGTCCAGTCCAGCCGCAGCCTCGGGCCGCGCGTTCGGGTTGGGTGGCGCCGAGGCGCGGGCCGGCGTCGGCGGTGGCGGGCGATAGTAACCGCCGGATGGTACCGGCGCGGGCGGTTGCGATGCCTGCATCGGTGGCTGAATCTGCATCGGTCCCGCCGGCGCTGACGGCGCGGTGACCTGTGACGAGATCTGCATCAGGTTCGCCGGCCCCCAGCTGCCTTGCGAGTTCGGGATCGCCGCGACCGGCACGCCCTGATGCGCCGCCTTCATGAAGCGGGTCCACACTTCGACCGGCAAGCCGCCGCCGGTCGCCTTCTTGGTCGGTGAATTGTCGTCATTGCCGAGCCAGACGCCGGTGACGAGCTTGGCGGTGTAGCCGATGAACCAGGCGTCGCGATAATCCTGGCTGGTGCCGGTCTTGCCGGCGGCTGTCCAGCCCGGGATCTCCGCCTTGCGCGCGGTGCCCGAGATCAGCGTCTCGCGCATCATGCTGTTCATCATCGAATCATAGCGCGGCTCGATCACCTGGTTGGGCGGATCGGTCGGACGGTCATAGAGCAGCTTGCCCGAACTGGTCTTGATCTTGGTCACCACATGCGGCGAGATGGCGTAGCCGCCATTGGCGAACGGCGCATAGGCGCCGACCAGCTCGATCACGGAGACTTCCGAGGTGCCGAGCGCGATCGAGACGTTGGACTCCAGCTTGGAGGAGATGCCGAGCCGGTGCGCGGTGCGCACCACATTCTTGGCGCCGACCTCGACGCCGAGCCGCACCGCGACCGTGTTCAGCGACATCGCCAGGGCCTGGGTCAATGTCACCGAGCCGAAATATTCGTGGGTGTAGTTCTCCGGCTTCCAGCCCTTGATGTCGAGCGGCGCGTCGGTGCGGATGGTATCCGGCGTCAGCCCTGCTTCGACCGCGGTGAGATAGACGAACGGCTTGAACGCCGAGCCCGGCTGGCGCTTCGCGGTGACCGCGCGATTGTACTGGCTCTCCGAGTAGTTCCGGCCGCCGACCATGGCGCGCACCGCGCCGTCCGGTGTCATCGCCACCAGCGCGCCCTGGCTGACATTGAACTTCACGCTTTTGGCGGCGAGCTCATCGATGATGGCGGCTTCGGCGACATTCTGCAGCTTCGGATCGATCGTGGTCTGCACCACGATGTCCTGGTCGATCTGGCCGACCAAATCGTCGAGCACTTCGCCGATCCAGTCGGCGACATAGTTCACGGTGCCGGCGCCGGCCGGCTTCACCGCAATCGAGGGCTGACCGATCGAGGCCTTGGCCTGCGCCTCGGTGATGAACTTGGCATCGGCCATCGCCGCCAGCACGACCTGCGCGCGCTGCTCGGCGCCTTCAGGGTTGCGATTTGGTGCCAGCCGCGACGGCGACTTGACGAGGCCGGCCAGCATCGCGGCTTCCGGCAGCGTCACGTTCTTCGCCGACTTGCCGAAATAGCGCTGCGCGGCGGCCTCGACGCCATAGGCGCCGGAACCGAAATAGACCCGGTTGAGATAGAGCTCGAGGATCTCGTTCTTGGAATGCTTGCGCTCCAGCCAGAGCGCGAGCTCGGCCTCCTGCAGCTTGCGCTGCATGGTGCGCTCCTGGGTCAGGAACAGGTTCTTGGCGAGCTGCTGGGTCAGCGTCGAGCCGCCCTGCGAGACGCCGCGGTGCAGGAGGTTGGTCACCGCCGCGCGCAGGATGCCAACCGGGTCGACGCCGTAATGCGAATAGAAGCGGCGGTCCTCGATCGCGATGAAGGCCTTCGGCAGATAGGGCGGCAGATCCTTCAACGCGATATTGGCGCCGGCCATTTCGCCGCGCTGCGCCAGCACGCTGCCGTCGATGCCGACGATCTGGATCGTCGGCGGGCGCTTGGGAATCTCCAGCGACTGGATCGGCGGCAGATGCGCGCCGACCCACACCACGACACCGATCACCGCAATGCCGGCCCACAGGCCGAGCACCGCGGTCCAATAGAACAGGCGGCCGATGCCAAAGCCCCGCGACTTGCTGCGCCGCTTGCTGCCGCTGCGCGACGGGCGCGGTTTCTCGCTACCGGAATCGCTGCTCTTGTCGGTGCTCTTGGGTTTGGATTTGGCGGGCTTGTCGTCGCCGCCTCCGGGAATGCGATCGGACGGCGACAGCCGAAGGTCGGCAAGCGCGGCCGGAAGCCCGAACAGCGGCTCCTTGCGCGCACCGCCTTTTTTCCGTCCCCACGCCATCCGCAACGCTCACACCCTGACAGGGACGCACGCTAGCGTTCCCGGTTTAAGGGGCGGTTACGCAAAGCTTAACGGGGCATTAGGAGGTGAGGCAGCGCGTGCTACATAAGGAGCATGATCAGGAAAAGTGGGCACCGGTTTTCCCTCGCGACAAACGCGGAGCGTTTGCGCGGAGATCATGCTCAAACAGGATGGAAGAGCGCGATAGAGCGATCGCGCTAGGGAACAAGAAACGAAGGAGCACCGCATGGGCCATATCGATCCGACCAAGGACGTTTTCGCGCAGTTCCGGGACAACAACCGGCCGGGCCCGATCCACATGCTCAACCTGGTGCGCCTGCGCGAATGGGCCGCCTATCCCGACGGCCGCAAGGCCACCGGCGCGGAGGCTTATGCGGCGTATGGCCGCGAGAGCGGGCCGGTGTTCGAACGGCTCGGCGGCCGCATCGTCTGGCAAGGCCGCTTCGAGCTGATGCTGATCGGACCGCAGGAGGAGCGCTGGGATCACTGCTTCATCGCGGAATATCCAAGCGTCGCCGCCTTCGTCGAGATGATCCGCGATCCGGTCTATCGCGAGGCGGTGAAGCACCGCCAGGCCGCGGTGGACGATTCCCGCCTGATCCGCCATGCCGTGCTGCCGGTGGGGAAGAATTTCGGCGAGATTCCGAAGTAGGCGCGTAAAAATCGATGGGTCGCGGCGATCTCCATCCCCGTCATGCTGAGGTGCGAGCGGAACGAGCCTCGAAGCATGCACGGCCCCGCTGGTGGCCGTCGACCCTTCGAGACGCGCCTCGCGCTCCCCAGGGTGACGGTGATAGGACATCCCCGCAAACAAATCGGCGGCTTGGAGGCCGCCGATTGCATTTCAAACCTGCGCGACCGACTAGCCGGCCGGGCCGGCGTCCTCGAGGATCGGGCCGAACAGCTCCCAGCGCTCGCCGTTGAAGCGCATCATCTGCAGCTGCTTGTTGACGCGATAGTCGTTCGGCGCGGTGTTGCCCTTGATGCCGGGCAGCGCCATGTCGAGCTCGACATTCTTCAGGTTGGTCGCCTGCTTCAGCACGTTGTCGCGGGTCAGGTCGTCGCCGCACTGCTTCAGCACATGCACCATCAACTGGGCGGTCGAGTAGCCATAGGTGTTGAAGTTCGAGTTCTTGTCGCCGTCGGGATAGTACTTGGCCATGAAGTCGAAATAGCGCTTCATGCCCGGATCGTCCTTCCACTGCGGATCGGCCGGATCCTTGCCGTAATTGGTGCTGATCAGACCCTTGGAGGCTTCCAGGCCGGCCGGCTGCAGCACGGCGCCGACCGATGTCGCGTTGATGTCGACGATGTGGATCGGGTGCCAGCCGAGCTCGGCGATCTTCTTGATCGCCTGCGCCGCCTGCTTCGGCGTCGAGGCCGAGAAGAACAGGTCGGCGCCGGCGTCCTTGATCTTGATCACCTGGGAATCGATGGTCGGGTCGGAGACCTCGTAGGAGGCTTCGGCCACGATCATCTTGGCGGCCTTGTCGCCGAGGCCGGCCTTGATGCCGTTCAGATAATCCTTGCCGAGGTCGTCGTTCTGATAGAGCACGCCGATCTTGGCGTTGGGATGCTCCTTCAGGATGTACTGGCCGTAGATGCGCCCTTCGACGAAGTAGTTCGGGTTGAAGCCGAGCGTCCAGGGGAAGTTCTTCGGGTCGGTGAACTTCGAAGCGCCGGTGGCGGCAAACAGCTGCGGCACCTTCTTGGCGTTGAGATACTTCTGCACGGCGGCGTTCGACGGCGTGCCGACGATCTGGAAGGTCAAGAGCACCTCGTCGCTCTCGACGAGCTTGCGCACCTGCTCGACGGCCTTGGGCGGCGAATACGCGTCGTCATACTGGATCAGGTTGATCTTGCGGCCGTTGATGCCGCCCTGATCGTTGATCATCTTGAAGTAGGCCGCCTGGGTCTTGCCGATCGAGGCATAGGCGGAGGCCGGTCCGGAGAAGGGGACGGTCTGGCCGATCTTGATCTCGGTGTCGCTCGCGCCCGGATCGTACTTCTTCTGCGCAAAGGCCGACGTTGCTGACAGCGCGATCGCGAGCGCCGTTCCCGTGACCAAGTGGAAAATCCCGTTCCTCATAGTGCTGTTTCCCTCACGTGACTGATGGTTGGCCGATGATCTTGTCCGCGGGTTCAAGGTCCCGCGGTCGCCATCGCTGGGCCGGGATACTGGAGGAACCGTTATTGCAACGCAAGACGAGCACTGCCGAAAAGGTGAGCGATTTCAGTCAACCAAAGTAGGGGGCGTTGCGAAAAGGTGGGTGGAGCGGCGCGAAGGTTGGGGCCCGGCTTTACCTCGCCCCCGCCTGCGGGGAGAGGTCGCATCGCATCGAAGATGCGATGCGGGTGAGGGGGAGTCTCCGCGGGGGCAGCTAATGCAGCGGTGCGCGGAAGCAGCCCCTCACCCCGACCCTCTCCCCGTAAGAACGGGGAGAGTGAGTGAAGTCTCGTCCCGACCGCGGCTAGCCCGCCGGTCCGGTGTCCTCGATGATCGGGCCGAACAGCTCCCAGCGCTCGCCGTTGAACTTCATCATCTGCATCTGCTTGTTGATGCGGTAGTCGTTCGGCCCCGTCGTGATCGACATGCCCGGCAGCGCGAGGCTCGGCACGAACTTCTTCAGGCTGGTCACCTGCTTCATCAGGTTCTCGCGGGTGAGGTCGTCGCCGCACTGCTTGAGCACCTGGATCAGGAGCTCGGCCGTCGAGTAGCCGTAGGTGTTGACGGTGTTGAGCTTGTCGCCTTCCGGATAATACTTGTCCATGAAGGCGAAATAGGCCTTCACGCCGGGATCGTCCTTCCATTGCGGGTCGGCGGGGTCCTTGCCGTAATTGGTCGAGATGATGCCCTTGGAGATGTCGAGACCGGCCGGCTTCAGCGTCGCCGACACCGGGCTCGCATTGATGTCGAGGATGTGCACCGGGTTCCAGTTGAGGTCGGCGATCTTGCGGATCGCCTGCGCGGCGAATTTTGGTGTCGAGGCGTCATAGACCAAATCGACCCCGGCGGCCTTCAGCTTCACGATCTGGGAATCGACCGTCGGGTCGGTCAGCTCGTAGGACACCTCGGTGACGATCATGCTGGCGGCCTTGTCGCCGAGCCCGCTCTTCAGGCCGGTGATGTAGTCGCGGCCGAGATCGTCGTTCTGGTAGAAGATGCCGATCTTGGCGTTGGGGTGATTGGCCAGGATGTATTTGGCGTAGATGCGTCCCTCGGACTGGTAGTTCGGGTTGAACGCGATCGTCCACGGCGCGTTCTGCGGGTCGGAGAAGCGCGAGGCGCCGGTGGAGGCGAGCAGCTGCGGCACCTTCCTGGCATTCAGATATTTCTGCACGGCGGCATTTGACGGCGTGCCGATGATCTGGAACGTGAACAGCACCTCGTCGCCCTCGACAAGCTTGCGCACCTGCTCGACCGCTTTCGGCGGCGAATAAGCGTCGTCATACTGGATCAGGTTCAGCTTGCGGCCGTTGATGCCGCCCTGATCGTTGATCATCTTCATGTAGGCCGCCTGGGTCTTGCCGATGCCGGCATAGGCGGATGCGGGGCCGGAGAACGGCACAGTCTGGCCGATCTTGATCTCGGTGTCGGTCGCGCCGATGTCGTATTTCTTCTGCGCGGTGGCCGATGTAACCGACAACGCGATCGCAAGCGCCGTCGCAGCGAGCAATTGCACGCTTCTCATGTCCGTGACCTCCCTGTTGCCGGTGATCTTGTCCGCAAGCTCAGGCCGGCGGATGTCACCGTTGCACGGGATGATGGAGGAACGGCTGGGCCATTGCAAGACGATGCACCCTGCGCGCGATGTCGCGTTTGAGCATGGTCCGGAAAACTGTGAAGCGGTTTCCGAGCGGATCATGCTCAAGAAAACAAAAGCGCGCCCGCGCTTTAGGCCAGCCAGAGCTGGATCAGCGCCAACGCAGCGGGAGCCGCCTGCACATAAAGAATGCGGCGGCTGACGGTGGCGGCGCCATAGGCACCGGCGACGATCACGCAGAGCAGGAAGAATGTCTTGATCTGGAACGCGAAGGCCGGATTGCCATGTACGAGGCCCCAGATCAGTCCGGCGGCGAGGAAGCCGTTATAGAGCCCCTGATTGGCGGCGAGCACCGCGGAATCGTTTGCCTTCTCGATCGAGTTGCGAAACGTCTTCAGCCCGAGCGGCTTGGTCCAGAGAAACATCTCGAGCACAAGGAAATAGACGTGCAGCATGGCCACCACCGCGACCAGAACATTGCCAAGCAACAACATATTGCGGCCCCCCAAAGCTTCGGTTCTGATTGAATCAGAATCGAAGCTCAAGATTCTTGTTTTGGCGCGTTTTCTTCACGCGAACCGGTCTCCGCTTCGCTCGAAAAACGCTCTACCCAGAATTCGGGTGGACGCTAGCATGCGGGCGGTGAATTGTATGCTGGCCGATCTGCTTGCCCGAGATATGACAATGGCCGACCGCAGGACTCCACAGACCTTCAACCTCGACCGCCTCAAGACCCCGATCGGCACCGCGCTGCTGGTGACCGATGACGACGGCGTGCTGCGCGCGCTCGACTGGGACGATTATGAAGGGCGCATGCTCGACCTGCTGCGGCTGCATTATGGCGCCGTGACGCTGCGGGACGGCCACGCGCCGGTTGCGATGCGCAAGGCGCTCGGCGATTACTTCAAGGGCGATCTCGATCGTCTCACCGATGTCGAATGGCGCGTCGCCGGCACGCCGTTCCAGCAGAAGGTCTGGCACGCGCTGCCGAACATTCCGCACGGCACCACCATGAGCTACGGCGCGCTGGCGGCGAAACTGAACGCGCCGAATGCGATGCGCGCGGTCGGCCATGCCAACGGCTCCAACCCGATCAGCGTCGTCGTGCCATGTCATCGCCTGATCGGCGCCAACGGCTCACTGGTCAAATATGGCGGCGGGCTGGAGCGCAAGCGCTGGCTGCTACGCCACGAGGGCGTGGAGGTCTAGAGCGTTTTCGAGTGGGAACCGGTTCGCGTGAAGAGGCGCGTCAAGACAACGATCCAGCAATCCGCTTCGGCCGCCGGTGTGGCGATCAATCGAGATCTTCGCTGGGCATGTTACGCAGATCGCGCACGACATAGAGGAACACGACGAGCGAAGGCACCCACGCGAGTATCGCTCCTACCAGCATCGCATCGACCGTCGTCATGTGAGACTCCTTGCGCGTTGTTGGCCAACGTCGTCAGATCGGCTTTTTCGATGGGGCGCCGGTTCTGGGGAAGGGATACAGCCACTTCCAATAGGCCTTGTTGCGCTCCAGCTGCCGCTTGTGGATCTCGCGACACTTCGTCGAGCAAAACTGCTCAAAATACCAATTATGCCGGATCAGCCCGAAAGGCCGCTTGCAGGCCGGATTTCCGCAACGAGCTGTCATGACGCTGCCTCCGCATTCGCGCGCCAAAGCCAGCGGATGAAGTCCTCCTGGCCTTTGTAGAGGCAGAGGCGTCCGCAGTAGCGTTCGCCCGCCGGATTTCGCAAACAGATGATCTTGGGCTCTTCGCTGTCACACTGGGCGCAGCGCGGTTCCGCACGCATGGCGACCTCCCTCCGAGGAATTGCCATTTGCCAATCAAAATGTCTGGTGCTGTCCTCGCCGTCGATCTTCCCGAAGGACGACGATGCGAAATCTCGCGCCGCCGCCGTCCATGCGCAACTTGTCCAGATGTTTTGTGGCATCATCCTTGCGTATAGCCGGCCTGGTGATGGCTGATCCAACTCACGCACCCGGCGCCGCGCTGTGCTGCCTGAGGGCGGTATCGAGGCATTTGATCAGGACGTCCCCGTCGCAGGGCTTGCTCAGAAAGCAGATCGCTCCAGCCTTCAGCGCCCGGACGCGATCGCTTTCGACCGAGAACGCCGTGACGAAAATGAACGGAAAGCGGTGTCCGCTGGCAATGAGGTGGCTCTGCAGGTCGAGCCCGCTCATGGCCGGCATCCTGACATCCGCGATCACACAGGATGTGTCATTCAGGCGGGGCGAGTGCAAAAATTCCTCGGCCGACGCGTAGGTCTCGACCGCGTAGCCTAGCGACCTGACGAGATTGTCGGTCGCGGTGCGAACCGACATGTCATCGTCGATGATTGATATCACTGGCGGGTTGGGCAAGGAGGTTATCCCGGGCCGGAAGGGCCTCTGGCGTGTGCATCATGTGGGGACCACAGTGCGTCGCCAATCGGGGCCGGAGAATCATACTTAGGTTTGCGCCCCGCCGGCTGCCGGTCCGATCTGGAGCATCTGTGCCATCCTGACCAGATCGGGTAACGACTTTGCCGCCATTTTCCGCATGATGTGCCCGCGGTGTATCTTCACTGTGATCTCGGCCACACCGATTTCGGCGGCGACCTGCTTGTTCATCAACCCCGCCGTGACGAGCGTCATCACCTGGCGTTCACGCGGCGTCAGGGTCGCGAAGGCGGCGCGCAGGTTGGCAAGAACCTTGGCCTCATCGCGACGACTCCTGTCGCGCTCGATCGCCGTCGTGACGGCATCCAGCATGTCCTGATCGCGGAATGGCTTGGTCAGGAAGTCCACAGCGCCGGCCTTCATGGCCCTGACCGTCATCGGGATATCGCCGTGGCCGGTCATGAAGATGATCGGAATATCGATGCCCGCCTTCGCCAGCTCCCCCTGAAAGTCGAGGCCGCTGAGCCGGGGCAGCCGGATGTCGAGGATCAGGCAGCTCGGGACATCCGGAGGCTTGCGCTGCAGAAATTCATGGGCCGAGCCGAATGCTGCGGTCCGCAAGCCGACGGACCGGAACAGATTGCTCAGCGCGTCCCGCACGGATGCGTCGTCGTCGACGACGAAGACGATGGGATCCTCGGCGTTTGCCAGACCAGAAGGCGATGCCGCGCGCCCGGTCACCATGCATGATCCTCTTCGTGCAGTGGCAAGGTGAACTGGAATGTCGCGCCGGGGCCGCTATTTCCGGTCACGGACAGGCGGCCTCGGTGGGCTTCGACGATCGATCGGCAGATCGACAGCCCCATTCCCATGCCGCTGGCCTTGGTGGTGTAGAACGCGTCGAACAGCCGTTCGGCATTCTCGGTCGCGATTCCGACGCCGCAGTCGGTGACCGTGACCACGATCTGCCCGGCCTCGTCATGGCGCGTCCGGATTACGAGTTCCCGCGGCCGGTCCGTGACCGGCTGCATGGCCTCGATACCATTGAGGACCAGGTTGAGGATGACCTGCTGCAGCTGGATACGGTCGGCGACGACAGACGGGAGCGCGGGAGCGAGGTCGAGCTGCAAGGATACCAGGTGACGCTGCAGTTCATGCTGCACCAGCCCGATCACCTGGTTGATGACTTCATTGACGTCGAGTGGCGCCTTCTGATCGGTCGTCTTGTTCACCATCGCGCGGACGCGCTGGATGACCTCGCCCGCCCGGTTGCCGTCGCTGATGATCGACCTGACCGCGCCGCGAGCTTCGTTCAGATCGGGGGCCGCCCGGTTGAGCCACCGCAGGCATGCCGCGGCATTGGTGACCACGGCGGCAAGCGGCTGGTTCACTTCATGGGCGATCGATGCGGCGAGCTCGCCGAGCGCCGTCACGCGCGTGACGTGTGCGAGGTTGGTCTGCGCTTCGTGCAACTCCGCCTCGGCTCGCTTGCGGGCGGTCACGTCGGTGACCGCTCCGATGAATTCGGTGTCGCCCGAAAGATTCGTCACCGCATGCGCCCTGGCGTGAACAAATTTGATCGCCCCATTGGGCATCAGCAATCGGTAGCCGTGTTCGAAGTCCTTGCCGTCGAGCGAGGCGCGGTCGATGGTCCGTTGCACGCGGGCGCGATCATCCGGATGGACGCGCTGCAGGACCGTGGCATGTGTGATGGAAGGAGCCCTGTCGAATTCGAAGATCCTGAACGTCTCTTCCGACCAGATGATCTCGCCGCTGGCGACGTGCCAGCCGAAGCTGCCGGTGTGGCTCAATCGCTGGGCTTCGGTCAGGTACATTTCACTCTGCTGCAGCGCATTTTCGGCGTGCTTGCGCTCGGTGATGTCCTCGCATGCGATCAGCACGATCAGCTGATCGCCCAGCCGCCGCACCGCCTTGGCGTTTTCACGAACCCAAATCCGTGAACCGTCCTTGCGGACCTTCCGGATTTCCCAATTGTGGGTCTGGCCGATGTTGTCGAGGCATGTCGCGACGTTGCGCTGGACCATGTCCCGGTCTTCGGCGGCAAAGACCCGCAGCACCGATTGTCCAAGCAGTTCGTCGACGGTGTAGCCGAGCTGCGCCGCGCCGAACGTGTTGACCGACAGCACGAGCCCCGTTGCGTCGACCATGAAGTACATGACCGGGTTGTGCTCGAATACCTCCTTCCATTGCGCTTCGCTGTTGCGCAGCGCCTCCATCGCGCGCTCCTCGCTGCTGGCTCGGCCGCGCAACATGGCTTCCATCCGCCTTTGCGAACGGCCCACCAGGCGGATCATCAGCAATGCGGCGGTCAGCGACGCGACGAGCAGCGCCAGGGCAACCAGATGGGCGGAAGCTGCCGGCTGCGGACCTAGCAACAGCCCGATGCAGGTTGTCGCCAAGGCCAGCACCATGCCGCCGAGCAGCCATTGCTCGGCCGACCAGGACTTCGTGGTCGGGTCGCGGATCATCGGCAGCCCAGCACTTGGCCATCATCATGGGCCGCGCTGCGTCGCTAGGTGACTGCTACCATCAGCGGCGACAACGTCGCCCTCCCAATAGACTGTATATTAGCAGCTTTCTTGCCGCCCGGGCGGGATGACGCCGGCCTTTTTGGCGGTCCACGCCCGTGGGATCGCGCAGAAAGCGAAGCCGTTGAGCGCGCTCAGGTCCAGGTTGCGACCTAAACTCAAGTATGAGTCGTCCCCACCGAATGTAACGGTCGGATCAACCTCCGTTCAATGGCCCGTTCCATCCCGGTGACTACGCTTATTGGGCAACTCGACGACGGCAGAGATTTCCGGGGTTCAGCAATCGCCAATCAGTGACGGAGATTGAAATGCCCAGCGCGCGCCTGCATCTGATCGTTTGCTCCGACGACGTCGACCACGAGGCAAGGCCTCAGAGACGCGATCGCAGCTTCCAGCCTTCCGTTATCGTTGGTGGCAGGCAAACAGCAAGCACGCTGACCGACAACCCGTGGATCGATCTGCTGGACGCATTCGATCTGGGCGTGGTGGTCTGTCAGGCCAGCTACCTGGCCTTGCTGGGAGCGAGCCTGGCGGCGCTGCAGCCGCAATTCGACGCGCCAGACTCAGGGCGGTAGCCGGCCCTGAATTCCAAGTCCGGCAGGCTGCCGGGACCGAAGCGCTGGCTGCTCACGCCTGGGTCGCGCAAGACGGGTCCGATCACAGCCTCCGTGAGAGCCCGGAATCCATTCCCCGCCTAGCCCCGGCCCTGATGGATTCCGGGCTCAGTTCTGCAGACGCCCTCGGCTGCGCAATGGCGCACCGCAATGATGGGCGGAGCAGGTCGACGGCGCGGCTCCCGCGCCAGGCTCCCGACGGCGGCAAATTGCAGCAATTTTTTCGAAAGATGCCCGGTTCGCTTTAGCCGCTTTTGAAGCACCTGATTATTGGATCTGTCCGGCAACGGCATCGCTCTGCAGAGCTGTGCGTTGGTTCGCGCACTGACAGATCAGGGGCCGGTCATTATGAATCAGGCACAGCAGCACAAGCCGCCTCCCGAAGACAATAATTCCGTCACCAGGAATGAGGCCGACGGCGCACGGGGATTGCAGCGCGATCTGCAGGAACGGCTGCAGCCGGAGCATGACGCGCCGGCCAGCGATAGCGCTCCCCATCCCGAAGCGCCCGCAGGCTCAGGCCGGATGGTTCGCCGCCTGCTCAAGGTCGGCATTGGCCTTGCCATCGTCACCGTCTTCGGATGGCTGCCGCTCAGGGCTGTGTTGCAGACCTCGAGCGTGGAGGCCGTGGTCAACGCCAGGATCGTGACCTTGCGCTCACCGATCGACGGCACCGTGAGCGCGAAGCCGCAGAAATCCACGCAGCTCAGCGTGGTTCACGAGGGCGATGCGATCCTTCACGTCGTTAACGCACGCGGCGATCGCGCCCGGCTCGATGATCTCCGGCGACAGATGTCGCGGTTGGAAAATGAGCGCCCGAGTCTGGCCGCCAAGCTTGCGGCCGCCGAGACGGCGCAACAGGATCTTGCCCGCCAGGCCGGCCAGTTCCGTGACGGCCGCATCCTTCAGCTCGAGGCCCGGATCGCCGAAATCCAGACCGCGATCGAGGCCGCCGCCGCACGGCGGGAGGAGGCCGTGGCCGCCGTCGAGCGGGCGTCGTCGCTGATCAAGTCGGGCAGCGTGTCGACGGTCGAAATGGCCCGCCTGACGCGCGAGCAGGCGATCTCGCAGCAGACCGAAATCGGCGCTCGACGGCGTCTCGACGCCGCCAAGGTCGAGCTCACCGCGGCAAGGAATGGCACTTATCTCGGCGACAGCTACAATGACCGGCCGAGCTCCGTGCAGCGCGAAGAGGAGATGCGCCAGCGCGTTAGCGATCTGCGCGCCGATCTGGCGCATGCCGACGCCGAGATCGACTGGCTGACCCACGAGATCGCAGCCGAGCAGCTGCACTACGTCAACCGGGCGGAAGCCGACATCAAGGCGCCGGTCGGCGGGCGCATCTGGGAGATGATGACGTCGCCCGGCGAGGACGTCAGGGCCGGGCAGCCCTTGCTCAAGCTGCTCGATTGCAGCGGCGCGGTGGTCACGGCGAACGTCACCGAGAGCGTCTACAACGGACTGAAACTCGGCGAGCAGGCGAGCTTCGAGCCGAATGACGGCAGCGCCGCGCTGCAGGGCGAGATCGTCAATCTCACCGGCGCGTCGGGCGCGCCCGCGAACCTTGCGATCAATCCGGATGCGCTGAACAAGGAACCCTATCGGGTCACGGTCTCGATGCCGGCGCTCGATACCACGGGCAAGGATTGCGCGGTCGGCCGCACCGGGCGCGTGGTGTTCAACGCGGACGTGGCAAAGTCATGATGGCGGCATTTGCGCCCGGGCTGGTCGCCTTCGGCGCCTGCCTTGCCATCCTACCCCTGCTCCGCCGCGAGCAGACCCTGGCCCGCGTCATGATGACCGGCATGTCGTTCGTCCTGCTGGTCCACTATTTCGCGTGGCGGGTGACCCACACCTTGCCGCCTCCGGGCCTCACCGCCGACGCGCTGGTCGGCTATCCCTTCATGCTGGCCGAGGCGGCCTCGATGATCGCGGTATGCCTGTCGCTGCTGTTCCTCAGCCGCACGATCGACCGCTCACCCGAGGTCAATTCGATCCTGCGCCGATCGAAGCTGCCCGCAAACGCGCCGCTCGTCGACGTCTTCATCTGCACCTACAACGAGGAGAAAGCGATCCTGGAGCGCACCATCATCGGCGCGACCGGGCTCAACTATCCCAATTACCGCGTCTGGGTGCTCGACGATGGGCGGCGGCTCTGGCTGCGCCGGCTCGCCCAGGAGCTCGGCTGCAACTATCTGGCCCGTCCGGACAACCGCCACGCCAAGGCCGGCAACATCAATCATGCGCTCCAGCACGTTTCCGGGCTGGCCGAGCGGCCGGAGTTCATCTCGATCCTCGACGCGGATTTCGTCCCGATGCCGGACTTCCTGACCCGGGCGATGAGCCTGATGCAGGACGGCAGCGTCGGCGTCGTGCAGACGCCGCAGCATTTCATCAACCCGGATCCGATCCAGACCAATCTTGCGGCGACCGATGTGTGGCCCGACGAGCAGCGCTTCTTCTTCGATATCCTGATGCCGGCCAAGGATGCCTGGGACACGGCATTCTGCTGCGGCACCTCGTCGCTGATCCGCTTCTCCGGCCTGATGCAGATCGGCGGCTTCCCGACCGATTCGGTGACGGAGGATTACCTCGTCACACTGCGGCTGAAGGAGAAGGGACTGCGCACGGTCTATCTGAACGAGCGCCTGACCATCGGACTCGCGCCGGAGGGACTGAAGGAATACATCACGCAGCGCGGACGCTGGTGTCTCGGCTTCATGCAGATCTTCCGCGGCCGCAGCGGGCCGTTCTCGCGGCAATCGAAGCTCGCCTTCATGGACCGGCTGTCGCTGGTCGACGCCTTCATGAGCTGGGCGGCGGTCTACGGCACCAAGGTGTTCGGCCTGGTCGTGCCGTGGCTTTATCTGCTGTTCGGGATCAAGGCGGTCCATGCCGACCTGTTCGAGCTGCTAAAATATTTCCTGCCGTTCTATGTCTGGCACGCCTTCACGATGGCCTGGATTTCGCGCGGCCGCTCGCTCGCGATCATGACCGACGTGTCGCAATACATCGCGGCGCCCGCGGTGCTGAAGGCGGTCGTGACCGGCCTCGCCAGGCCGCAGGGCCACAAATTCAAGGTGACGGCCAAGGGCGGCGACCGCAACCGCCGCTTCATCGAGTGGCCGCTGCTGCGGCTCTACGGTGCCGCCCTGCTGATCACGCTGTTTGCGATCGCCTACGCCTTCATCCTGCATCTGCGCGGCGAAAACATCGCCTATGGCGGGCTGGCGCTGGCCTGGAGCCTGTACAATTGCGTCGTGCTCGCGATCGTGTGCTTCATCTGCATCGAGCAGCCGCGGCGCCGCAAGGCCGAGCGGTTCGAGCGCGACGAGCCGATCCTGATCCATCAGGACAGCGAGATGCGGCTGATCCGGATGGCCGATATCTCGATCTCCGGTGCGCGCTTCATCGATCCCGTCCCGCCCGCCATCGGTTCCTTGATCAAATGCAATGTCTACGGACAGAACGTCGCCGCGACTGTGGTCCGGCGCACCCGCGACGGCTTCGGCGTCCGCTTCGAGGACGCGGTCGCGACCCGGGTCAATGTCGTGCGCGCATTCTATGCCGGCGAATATGTCCGCGCTTTCCAAGGCGTGCGCGCCGCGCCGGTCGGCAAGGCCCTGCTGATGCGGCTGTTCGGCTAAGGCACGGTGAGATTAGGTCGAATGGCGGCCGCGAAGGCGGTGCGCCCGCTCCCCGAAAGGGCGGGGCTATCGCAGGCCATCGGCCGTGACGACGTGGAAGCGTTAAAGAAGGACGCAAATGACATTTGCACCCAGGGGTGAGTGTGCATCTGCGCAATTTCGGATTATTGGAAGAGTATCCCTGAGTTGCCCGACGCGTCAAGTAGCCTGGTCGAACGCCAGCCACTGCCGGCTACTTTGCATGGGGTTGTTTTCGATATTTTGGCAACGCGCCTCCCCAGCAAAGGCAGGGCAATCGCAATGGCTCCAGCACCGCTGTTCCCGCGCCGTCATGGCCGGGCTTGTCCCGGCCACCCACGCCTTTTCGCGAAACCAAGACGCGGATGCCTGGCACAAGGCCGGGCATGACGAGTTTGTGGAGCTATCGAGCCGATATGCGATTGCCCTACCCGCAAGCGGGAGAGGTGCAGCCAGCGTGGCGCGAGACCGATCCAGCCTGACTTCATCAGGCTCTGGTGCGGCGTTTCACGCCGCCGGCTTCGCCGCCTGGTCCTCGCTCGCCAGCAGATGCAGCAGCGCGCTCTTGATCGCGGCCTGCCGGGTCGGTGCCGTGATCTGGGCGCCGAGCAGGTCGGTGACGTAGAACACGTCGCGGGCGCGTTCGCCGAAGGTCGCGACATGCGCCGAGGCGATGTTGAGGTTGAGCTTCGAGATCGCGGTGGTGAGCTGGTAGAGCAGGCCGGGCCGGTCGAGGCCGGAGACCTCGATCACGGTGTAGCGGTCGGACCACTGGTTGTTGATAGTCACCTCGGGCTCGACGATGAACGGCCGCGCCTTGCTGCGGACGGTGCGCTTGGCGACCGCCTCGGGCAGCCGCAGCTTGCCTTCCAGCACGTGCTCGATCATCTCGCCAATTCTGGTGGCGCGGCGGCCCTCGTCCTCGTCGCGGTCGTATTCGCGCGAGATCGAGATGGTGTCGAGCGCGCGGCCGTCGGTCGTGGTGTAGATCTGGGCGTCGACGATGTTGGCGCCGGCCGACGCGCAGGCACCTGCGATGATCGACAGCAGCCAGGGATGGTCGGTTGCCAGGATCGTCAGCTCGGTGACGGCGCGGACCTCATCGAAGCCGACATTGATCGCAAGCTTGTGGCCGGCCTGCTCGCTGGCGCGGATGAAGCGGGCCTGGCGGATCTTGCGTGCCAGCTCGACCTTGAGCCAGTAGGCCGGATAATGCCGGCCGATATAGGCGTTGAGCTCCGCCTCCGGCCATTCGGTGAAAGCACGGCGGAATTCGGCTTGTGCCACCGCGATGCGCTGGGCGCGGTTGACCTCGGAGAAGCCGCCGGTCAGCACCGGTTCGGTCTCGTAATACAGCGTGCGCAACAGCTGCGCCTTCCAGCCGTTCCACACGCCCGGTCCGACGCCGCGGATGTCGGCGGTGGTCAGGATCGTGAGCAGCTTCATCTGCTCGACCGACTGCACCACGGCGGCGAAATTCTCGATGGTCTTGCGGTCCGACAGGTCGCGCGATTGCGCCACCGTCGACATCGTCAAATGCTCCTCGATCAGCCACGCCACCAGTTCGGTGTCGGCCGCCGAGAAGCCGAGCCGCGGACACAGCCGCCGCGCCACCTTGGCGCCGGCGATCGAATGGTCTTCCGGCCGGCCCTTGGCGATGTCGTGCAGCAGCGTCGCGATATAGATCACCGGGCGGTGCTCGGGGCGGATCTTGCGGAACAGGTCGCTGGCGACCGTGAACTCCTCGTTGCCGCCGCGTTCGATGTCCTGCAGGTAGCCGATGCAGCGGAGCAGATGCTCGTCCACCGTGTAGTGGTGGTACATGTTGAACTGCATCATCGACACGATCTTGCCGAAGGCGCGGATGAAGTGGCCGAGCACGCCGGTCTCGTTCATCCGCCGCAGCACGATCTCCGCATTGTCGGAGGTCAGGATCTCCATGAACAGGCGGTTGGCTTCATCGTTCTCGCGCAGCTGGGTGTTGATCAGCTTCAGCGAGCGCG
Source organism: Bradyrhizobium sp. USDA 4504 (assembly GCF_054063995.1). Lineage (NCBI taxonomy): Bacteria > Pseudomonadati > Pseudomonadota > Alphaproteobacteria > Hyphomicrobiales > Nitrobacteraceae > Bradyrhizobium > Bradyrhizobium sp. USDA 4504. Next base: position 7,550,598 of record NZ_JBSSGV010000001.1, read on the forward strand.
TCACCGTGCGCATCGCATCGGGATGGAAGGCGAGGTTGTTCTGCTGCGCAAGGCGGAAGATCCGGATCAGGTTGACCGGATCGTGCTTGAAGACGTCCGGCGCGGCGAGATTGATGCGGTTGTTGTCGACGATGAAGTCGTCGCTGCCGTTAACCCGCCGCCGCTTGGTGCCGGGCCGCAGCCGCGCCACCATCCGGCTCAGCACCGGCGCCGGCTTGTTGTGCTCTTCCTCGAGCTTGGCGCACAGGATCGCGGTGAGGTCGCCGACGTCTTTCGCGATCAGGAAGTAATGCTTCATGAAGCGCTCGACGTCCTGCATGCCGGGATGCGAGGTGTAGCCGAGGCGGACCGCGATTTCGCGCTGCATGTCGAATGACAGCCGTTCCTCGGCGCGTCCGGCGAAGAAGTGCAGATTGCAGCGCACCGACCACAGGAAGTCGGCGCAGCGGCGGAAGGTGCGGTATTCCTGCGAGTCGAACACGCCGCGTTCCAGCAGCTCGTCGGTCTCGCGCACGCGGTAGACGTATTTGGCGATCCAGAACAGCGTGTGCAGGTCGCGCAGGCCGCCCTTGCCGTCCTTGACGTTGGGCTCGACCAGATAGCGCGACTGGCCGGCGCGGCGATGCCGCTCCTCGCGCTCGGCCAGCTTTGCGGTGACGAATTCCGACGCGGTGCCCTGCACCACCTCCTTGTCGAAGCGCTCGACCAGCTCGTCATAAAGCGGCTGGTCGCCGGTCAGGAAGCGCGTCTCGAGGATCGCGGTGCGGATCGTCATGTCGCCGCGGGCCTGACGGATCGATTCATCGACCGAGCGGGTGGCGTGGCCGACCTTCAGCCCCATGTCCCAGAGGCAATAGAGAATCGCTTCAGCGACCTGTTCGCCCCAGGCGGTCTGCTTGTAGGGCAGGATGAACAACAGATCGATGTCGGACTCCGGCGCCATCAGCCCGCGGCCATAGCCGCCGGTCGCCACCACGGCCATGCGTTCGGCGCCCGAGGGGATCGGCGAGTGATAGAGGTGGCGGGTCGCCGCCGCGTAGAGGATGCGGATGATCTCGTCCTGCACGAAGCAGAGCCGTTCGGCGCAGCGCCGGCCGTGACGGTCCTTGAGCAGCAGCGCCTGCGCCGTGGCGCGCGCCGCGATCAGCTCGGCCTTGAGCAGCTGCGCCATCGCGGCGCGGAACTGGTCCTCGCGGCCGGCATGCCGTTCGGCAAGCGCATTCACCGCCGCGGTGATCCGCTCGGTCTCGAAACGATCATCCGCTTCAGGGCGGGCCTCGGCTACGACGCTGTCCATAGGTTCATCCGATATCGGACGGAGCCGTTGCTGTCACTGACCAAAGTATAACGACAGCAGCTCCATGCTCTCATGGCGGCGCTTCGAGCAAGATCGTTCTCGCGCCATCCCGTAAAGGGTAGAGATTTTCTCGTTGACCGCAAGGCTAACTCATTGAAATAAAAGATTGTTTCATAAAACTGATCGAGGGGGTCGACGAATGCAAAAATTTTCCCGGCGCACGTTCGCTGCGCTGCTCGCGGTCTCGACCTTGCTGCCCGGCGCGGGGCGCGCCGCCGACGCGCTGAAGGAGATCCGGATCGACTGGGCGACCTACAATCCGGTGTCGATGGTCCTGAAGCAGAAGGGCCTCCTGGAAAAGGAATTCGCCAAGGACGGCATCAGCATCGTCTGGGTGCAGTCGGCCGGCTCCAACAAGGCGCTCGAATTCCTCAACGCCGGTTCGATCGATCTCGGCTCGACCGCGGGTTCGGCGGCGCTGGTCGCGAAGATCAACGGCAACCCGATCAAGTCGATCTATGTCTATTCGCGTCCCGAATGGACCGCACTGGTCACGACCAAGGACTCCAGGATCGCGTCCGTCGCCGACCTCAAGGGCAAGCGCGTCGCGGTGACGCGTGGCACCGATCCGCACATCTTCCTGGTTCGTGCGCTGCTCGGCGCCGGTCTCACCGAAAAGGACATCACGCCGGTGCTGTTGCAGCACGCCGACGGCAAGACCGCGTTGATCCGCGGCGACGTCGACGCCTGGGCCGGTCTCGATCCGATGATGGCGCAGGCGGAGGTCGAGGACGGTGCAAAGCTGTTCTACCGCAAGGCGGAAGCCAACACCTGGGGCATCCTCAATGTGCGCGAGGAGTTCCTGAAGGCGCATCCGGATATCGTCCGCCGCGTGCTCGCGACGTACGAGGAAGCGCGGAAATATTCGCTGGCCAACTATGACGAGCTGAAGAAGACCTTCATCGCCGTCACCAAGCTGCCGGACGCCGTGGTCGACAAGCAGCTCAAGGAGCGCACCGAGCTGACCCACAGCCGGATCGGCAGTGCCCAGCGCGAATCGATCCTCGCCGCCGGCCTCGCCTTGCAGCAGGCGGGCGTGATCGACGCCAAGACCGACGTCAAGGCCGCGCTGGATTCCTTGGTCGACGATCAGGTCCCGCTGCCCACCAACTAACCGCTGTCGTTAAACTAACCTCCGTCGTCAAACTAACCTTCGTCGTCCCGGGCAAGCGAAGCGCGACCCGGGACCCATAACCACAGGGCTCTATTGTTGGACAAGGCTGTGGCCCCAGCTCGCTTGATTACCACGCCCTGTGGTTATGGGTCCCGGCCTTCGCCGGGACGACGTGGATGGAGTTAGGCGCGCTCCGCCTTGCAATCCCGCTGGAAGAATAGTTGTTGCTATGGCCATGACCGTTGACCTGCCCGCGCTGGAACAGACGGCCCCGCCCGGTGCACCTGGGCGGTGGTCACGCTATGCGCGCCCGGTGCTCGGGCTCGTGCTGCCGATTGCGCTGGCGCTGGGCTGGGAACTCGTCGTCTCTCTCGGCTATTCCAACGGCCGCCTGGTGCCGCCTCCGTCAAAGGTGTTCGAGACCATCGTCGAGCTCGCCAAGAGCGGAGAGCTGTCGCGCCATATCCTCGCGACGCTGTGGCGCGTGGGCGCGGGCTTTGCGCTCGGTGTCGTCGCCGGGACCATCATGGGCGCGATCTCCGGCTATTGGGATTTCGCCAAGCGGCTGCTCGATCCGACGGTGCAGGCGCTGCGCGCGATCCCCTCGCTCGCCTGGGTGCCGCTGTTCGTGCTCTGGCTCGGCATTTTCGAGACCTCGAAGGTCGCGCTGATCGCGGTCGGCGTGTTCTTTCCGATCTATCTCGGCGTGATGGGCGCAATCCTGTCGGTCGATCGCAAGATCGTCGAGGTCGGGCGCGTGTTCCGCCTGTCCGGACCCGCCATGATCCGCCGCATCCTGTTGCCCGCCGTGCTGCCGGCCTATGTGGTGGCGCTGCGGGTCGGGCTCGGTTTGGGGTGGATGTTCGTGGTCGCGGCCGAATTGATCGGCGCGTCCGAAGGCCTCGGCTATCTGCTGCTCGACGGCCAGCAGCTCGGCAAGCCGGCGCAGATCCTCGCCGCGATCGTGATCTTCGCGATTCTCGGCAAGCTCACCGACTGGCTGATCGAGGTCGCCGCCGCACCGCTGCTGCGCTGGCAGGACGCGTTCGGCGCGCGGGGAGGGCAGTGATGCTGGCTCTCAAGGACGTCGGCAAGACCTATCCGAACGGTGTCCACGCGCTGGAGCGGTTCTCGGCCGAGATTGCGCCCGGCGAGATCATCGCGATCATCGGCGGCTCGGGTTGCGGCAAGTCGACGCTGCTGCGCGCCATCGCCGGCCTCGATCGCGCCTCTTCAGGCAGCGTGACGCTCGACAATGCGGTGATATCATCGCCGCACGCCAAGATCGGGATCATCTTCCAGGAGCCACGGCTGCTGCCCTGGCTCAGCGTCGCCGACAATATCGGCTTCGGCCTCGCCGGCCTTCCGGCCGAGGCGAGGCGCGCGCGCGTCGTGGCGGCGCTCGCCCGCGTCGGCCTTGCCGACAAGGCCGCGGCCTGGCCGCGCGAATTGTCCGGCGGCCAGGCGCAGCGGGTCGCGATAGCCCGCGCGCTGGTGCCGCAGCCCGAAGTGCTGCTGCTCGACGAGCCGTTCTCGGCGCTCGATGCCTTCACGCGGCGCGATCTGCAGGATCATCTGCTCGATCTGTGGGCCGACACGCGGCCGACCCTGATCCTGGTCACCCACGACGTGGACGAGGCCGTGGTGCTCGCCGACCGCGTGCTGGTGATGCGGCCGCGGCCGGGCCGGCTGTTCGAGGAGATTACCATCAACCTGGCGCGGCCGCGCGACCGCAAATCGGAGCTGTTCGACACCTTCAAGCGCCGCGTGCTGACCGCGCTCGACCGCTCGCTCGACCGTTCGGTGCGGGACGTCACCGACAAATCCAGCGCCGGCGAGGCGATGTGGTGGTGACATCCGCTCCTTAAGGCCTTACATCGGCTAGAGCATGATCCGGAAAAGTGTGAAGCGGTTTTCCGAAAAGATCATGCTAAAACAAGAATCTAAAGCGCGATGACGATTTCAGCCTGAGTCTCATCGCGCTTTAAGAAGAATAGCCGGGAGCAGACCCATGGACTCCGCCGAACTCCGCGCAATGCAGGCTCCGATCAAGGAGCGCTACAAGACCGACCCCCAGGCCGCCGTGATCACGCTGAAGGCCAAGGGATCGATCGACAATGAGAGCATCGCCTGCAAGGTCGAGACTGGCCGTGCGCTCGCGATCGCCGGCCTCCACCCCGCTACCGGCGGCTCCGGGCTCGAGCTTTGCTCCGGCGACATGCTGCTGGAAGCGCTGGTCGCCTGCGCCGGCGTCACGCTGAAATCGGTCGCCACCGCGATCGACGTGCCGCTGAAGCCCGGCAATGTCTTCGCCGAGGGCGATCTCGATTTCCGCGGCACGCTCGGCGTCGACAAGGAGACCCCGGTCGGCTTCCGCGAGATCCGCCTCCGCTTCGAGATCGGCACCGACGCGCCGCAGGACAAGCTCGATCTCTTGCTGAAACTCACCGAGCGCTATTGCGTGGTCTATCAGACCATCAAGAACGGCCCGAAGGTTTCGGTCACGATGCAGCGGGTTTAGCGCGTCGCCCCGGCCTAGTGCGCAATTGCGCACGGGAGCCGGGGCCCATACGCCGTGTCCCATCGGTTCAAGCCGCGCTGTCCGACGGCTTTCGTTCCACACGAACAGTCGTGGTTATGGATCCCGGCCTTCGCCGGGACGACGGAACAAATGTCCCCCGAACTCCACTTCGTCCTGATCCTCGTGCTGCGCATGGCGGTTGCGGCCGCATTCGTGGTCAGCGCGTCCATCATCACGGAGCGTTCGGGACCGGTGATCGGCGCGCTGATCGCAACCCTGCCGATCTCGGCCGGGCCGTCCTACACCTTCCTCGCGCTCGACCATGACGCCGCCTTCATCGCCGAGGGGGCGCTGGCGAGCCTGCCGGTCAACGCCGCCACGATCTATATGGGCCTGACCTACGCCGTGCTGGCGCAGCGCTTCAGCATGTGGATCAGCGCGGGCAGCGCGATCGCGGTGTGGCTGGTGCTCGCCACCATCATCCGCCAGTTCGAGTGGTCGCTCGTCGCCGGGCTGATCGTCAACGCCATCACCTTTGCGATCTGCATCCCGCTGCTGAGGCCCTATCGGCATGTCGCGAAAATGCCGCTGATCGCGCGGCGCTGGTACGACATTCCGCTGCGCGCCGCGCTGGTCGCAAGCCTGGTCGGCACCGTGGTCACGGCGTCAGGCTGGGTCGGCCCGCGCGTCACCGGCGTGATGGCGCTGTTTCCGATCGTATTCTCCTCGATGATGCTGATTCTGCATCCGCGCATCGGCGGCCCCGCAACCGCCGCCGTGCTCGCCAACAGCGCCTGGGGCTTGATGGGCTTTGGCCTCGGGGTTGCGGTGCTGCACGTCGCGGTGCTGCAACTCGGCTCGCCAATCGGCCTATGCTGCGCGCTCGCCACCTGCATCGTCTGGAATCTGGTGCTGTGGCAGATCGGGCGGAGGAAAGTAAAACGTTGACGCCGTCATTCCGGGGCGATGCGAAGCATCGAACCCGGAATCTCGAGATTCCGGGTCTGGTCCTTCGGAACATCCCGGAATGACGACAGCACCTACGCTTTCGGCAGCTTTGCCCGCAGCGCATACAGCGCATCCAGCGCCTCGCGCGGCGACATCTCGTCGGGATGCAGCGCCTTCACGGCCTCGACCAGCAGATCGGCCTCGCTCGGCGGTTTGTCCTCACTGGCGGCGCGGGAGGGGACGGCGAACAGCGGCAGATCGTCGACCAAGGCACGCGCGGTCTGGCCGCGGTCCTGGGCTTCGAGTTTTGCCAGCACCGATTTGGCGCGCGTGATCACGGCCGGCGGCAGGCCGGCGAGTTTTGCGACCTGGATGCCGTAGGAGCGGTCGGCCGAGCCCGGCAGCACCTCGTGCAGGAACACGACGTCGCCCTGCCACTCCTTGACCCGCACCGTGGCGTTGAACATCCGCGGCAGTTTCGCCGAGAGCGCGGTCAGCTCGTGATAATGCGTCGCGAACAGCGTGCGGCAGCGGTTGCTCTCATGCAGATGCTCGATCGCGGCCCAGGCTATCGACAGCCCGTCGAACGTTGCCGTGCCGCGGCCGATCTCGTCGAGGATCACCAGCGACCGTTCGCTGGCCTGGTTCAGGATCACCGCGGTCTCGACCATCTCGACCATGAAGGTCGAGCGTCCGCGCGCCAGGTCGTCGGCGGCGCCGACGCGCGAGAACAGCCGGTCGACGATGCCGAGCCGCGCCCGCGACGCCGGCACGTAAGAGCCGATCTGTGCCAAGAGCGCGATCAGCGCATTCTGGCGCAGGAAGGTCGACTTGCCGGCCATGTTCGGACCGGTGATCAGCCAGAGCTGACCGGATTTCTGGCCCGGCGCCGGCGACAGGTCGCAGGCATTGGCGATAAACGGCTGGCCGTCGCGCTTCAGTGCCTGCTCGACCACCGGATGCCGTCCGCCCTCGATCGCAAAGCCGAGCGAGCCGTCGACATCGGGCCGCACGTAATTGTCGTCGATCGCAAGCTTGGCCAATGACGTCGCGACGTCGAGCATCGCAAAGGCATGCGCGGCATTGCGCAGATCATCGCTCGCCGCGAGCGCCATCGCGCTCAGGCGTTCAAAGATCTCGAGCTCGAGATTGAGCGCGCGCTCGCCGGCATTGGCGATCTTGGCCTCGGTCTCGCCGAGCTCTGCGGTGGTGAAGCGGACCTGCCCCGCCAGCGTCTGGCGATGAATGAAGGTTGCATTCAGTGGCGGCGCGAACAGCTTGTCGCCGTGCTGCGCGGTGACCTCGACGAAATAGCCGAGCACGTTGTTGTGCCGGATCTTCAGCGTCTTGATGCCGGTGTCCTCGGCATAGCGCGCCTGCATCGCGGCGACGACGAGGCGGGAGGCATCGCGCAAATTGCGGCTCTCGTCGAGCGCGGCCTCATAGCCCTCGCGGACGAAACCGCCATCGCGCTTGATCAGCGGAAGCTGCTCGTCGAGTGCGCGGGAGAATTCCTGCGCCAGATCGCGCGAGGGACGCTGTAGCGCCGCCATCACGGTCGAAACCTCGGCCGGCGGATTGGAAAGCTGCGCCAGCAGCTCCAGCGCCTGGTCGGCGGCGAGGATGCCGTCGCGCAGGCTGGCGAGGTCGCGCGGGCCGCCGCGGCCGACCGAGAGCCGCGCCAGCGCGCGCGACATGTCGGGCGCCGCGCGCAGCACGGTCCTGACGTCCTCGCGCGCCGCGGAATCCGCGACGAAGGCCGAGACGGCATCGAGCCGCCGCGCGATCACGGCGACGTCGGTGAGCGGCGCGGCAAGGCGCTGCGCCAGGAGGCGCGAGCCCGCCGCGGTGACGGTGCAGTCGATCGCATCGAGCAGCGAGCCGCGGCGCTCGCCGGCGAGCGTGCGCGTCAGTTCGAGATTGGCGCGGGTCGCCGGATCGATCGCCATCGTGGTGCCGGCGGCCTCGCGCGCCGGCGGCGACAGCGGCGGACGCTTGCCGACCTGGGTGCGGTCGATATAGGTGACGGCCGCGGCCGCGGCGGTCGCCTCCAGTCGCGACATCGCCGACAGGCCGTCCATGGTCGCGACCGCGAAATAGTCGCAGAGTCGCCGCTCGGCGGTGGCACTGTCGAACACGTCGCGGGTCAGCGGCGTCACCGACGGCAGTTCGCGCAAGGTCGGCGCCAGCTCGCTGTCGCTGTAGAGCGCATCGGTGACGATGGCCTCGTTCGGATTGATGCGCGCCAGCGTCGCCGCGAGCTCCGCGGTCGCACACTCCGTCACCATGAATTCGGAGGTCGAAATGTCGATCCAGGCAAGGCCAAGACGATCCGCACCGGCCGAGCCGCGGGCGCGCGCGATCGCGATCAAGTAATTGTTGGTGCGGGCGTCGAGCAGGGTGTCTTCGGTCAGCGTGCCCGGCGTCACCAGCCGCACCACGCCGCGGCGGACCACGCTCTTGTTGCCGCGGGCTTTGGCCTCCGCGGGATTTTCCGTCTGCTCGCACACCGCGACACGATGGCCGGCGCCGATCAGGCGATGCAGGTAATCCTCGGAGCGTTCGACCGGAACGCCGCACATCGGGATGTCCATGCCCTGATGCTTGCCGCGCTTGGTCAGCACGATGCCGAGCGTCCGGGAGGCGATCTCCGCATCCTCGAAGAACAGTTCGTAGAAGTCGCCCATCCGGTAGAACAGCAGCAGGCCGGGATGGGCGGCCTTGATTTCCAGATACTGTTCCATCATCGGCGTGACGCGCGACGGCGCCTCGGCGGCAGGAGCGGGCTCGGGCGGAACGGGGATGGGCTGCTGGACTGTCATGAGGGGGCGGAAACTACAAAATTTCGTCGCGCGGTCCTATCCGCGAGGTCGGGGTTTTCCACCCTGTCCACGGTGCCAATTATGTCAGCCCTCACGGCAATGCGTGCGGGGCGCGCAGCCGCATCAATTGACCTGCCGCGGGCACGCTCCTAAAACCGATCTCAAGTTCCAGCCGATCCAGCGCTAAGTCGCGGCATTCAGGGAGAGATTCAATGCGTGATGTGTTCATTTGCGATGCCGTCCGGACCCCGATCGGCCGTTTCGGCGGCTCGCTCGCCAAGGTGCGCGCCGACGATCTCGCCGCGGCCCCGATCAAGGCGCTGATGGCCAAGCACCCGACGCTCAATTGGAACGAGGTCGACGAGGTGTATTTCGGCTGCGCCAACCAGGCCGGCGAGGACAACCGCAACGTTGCGCGCATGGCGCTGTTGCTCGCCGGCATGCCGGAGTCGGTTCCCGGCCAGACCCTGAACCGGCTCTGCGCTTCCGGCCTCGATGCAGTCGGCGCCGCGGGCCGCGCCATCCGCGCCGGCGAGATCGATTTCGCGATCGCGGGCGGCGTCGAATCGATGACGCGCGCGCCGTTCGTGATGGGCAAGGCCGCGGAAGCCTTCTCGCGTTCGTCCGAGATCTACGACACCACAATCGGCTGGCGCTTCATCAATCCGCTGATGAAGGCGCAGTACGGCGTCGATGCGATGCCAGAGACCGGCGAGAACGTCGCTGAGGAATTCCAGGTGTCGCGCGCCGATCAGGATGCGATGGCGATCCGCTCGCAGCAGCGTGCGGGCGCGGCGATTGCGTCGGGCTATTTCGCCGAGGAGATCGTTCCGATCCAAGTGCCCGGCGGCAAGGCCGGCCCGATCACCGTCGACAAGGACGAGCATCCGCGTCCGGAGACCACGCTCGAAGGTCTCGCCAAGCTGAAGCCGATCGTGCGCAATCCGGGCACAGTGACCGCGGGCAACGCGTCCGGCGTCAATGACGGCGCCGCCGCGATGATCCTCGCTTCCGAAGCCGCGGTGAAGAAGCACGGCCTGACGCCGCGCGCAAAAATCCTCGGCCTTGCCTCGGCCGCGGTGCCGCCGCGCATCATGGGCATCGGTCCGGTGCCGGCAACGAAGAAGTTGGTCGAACGCCTCGGCATCAAGGTGTCGGACTTCGACCTGATCGAGCTCAACGAGGCCTTCGCCTCGCAGGGTATCGCCTGCCTGCGCCAGCTCGGCGTCAAGGAAGACGCCGATTTCGTCAATCCGCATGGCGGTGCGATCGCGCTCGGCCACCCGCTCGGCATGAGCGGCGCGCGGCTGGTCTTGACCGCCGTGCACGGCATGGAGAAGCGGGGCGGGAAGCTTGCCTTGGCAACTATGTGCGTCGGAGTAGGTCAGGGCGTTGCGGTCGCGATCGAAAAACTTAATTAAGCCAATGGTTTGGAGGGGCTGAAAACAGCCCTTCCCCAAATTGGTTATGCATTATAATGATCTGACGTGAGCTCACCGGGCGCGTGGGCCGCGGAGGAATTCGCCATGACCTTGTTGTACCCGCTGCAATCGCTTGCGGCCCATCCGGCGCGGCTGTCGCCGGACTATCGTTCCACCGTGAAGCGTTCGCCGCAGAAGCCGCTGATCCCGCTGCGGCACACGCTCTCGGAGCTGACCGGGCCGGTCTATGGTCATGAGACCGTGCGCGCGCACGACAACGACCTCACCATCCAGGCGAAAGGCGAGCCGCTCGGCGAGCGCATCATCGTGCACGGCTATGTGCTCGACGAGGACGGCCGCGGCGTGCCCAACACCCTGGTCGAGCTGTGGCAGGCCAATGCCTGCGGCCGCTACATTCATGTCGTCGATCAGCACCCGGCGCCGCTCGATCCCAACTTCACCGGCGCCGGCCGCACCCAGAGCGATGCCAAGGGCTATTACAAGTTCATCACCATCAAGCCCGGCGCCTATCCCTGGGGCAATCACCATAACGCCTGGCGGCCCGCGCATATCCACTTCTCGGTGTTCGGCCACTCGTTCGTCTCGCGGCTGGTGACCCAGATGTACTTCCCGGGCGATCCGCTGTTCCCGTTCGATCCGATCTTCAACTCGGTGACGGACGAGAAGGCGCGGGCGCGGATGATCTCGTCGTTCGATCTCGAGAACACCAAGCCGGAATGGGCGCTGTGCTACCGCTTCGATATCGTGCTGCGCGGGCAGAGTGCCACGCCGATGGAGACCAAGTAACGTGTCGAACCCGCGTCCTGATGGAATCACGCCTTCGCAGACCGTCGGCCCCTATTTCAAGTACGGCCTGACGCCGAACGGCGAATATGAATGGAACGACGCTTTTACCAACAACCTTCTGACGCCTGACGTCTCGGGTGAGCGCATCCGCGTCGAGGGCAAGGTCTATGACGGCGACGGCGCCGTGATCCCGGACTGCATGCTGGAGATCTGGCAGGCCGATAGCCAGGGCCGCTTCTCCGATCCGCAGGATGCGCGCGCGCTGCCCAATTCGAGCTTCAAGGGCTTTGGCCGCTGCGGCACCGACAAGAACGGTGGCTACGCCTTCGACACCATCAAGCCGGGCGTGGTGCCGGATGCCGACGGCAAGCCGCAGGCGCCGCATATCGGGCTCGCGGTGTTCGCGCGCGGCATGCTGCTGCATCTCTACACAAGGATCTATTTCGACGACGAGGCCAGCAACGCCGCTGATTCTACGCTCGCGCTGGTGCCGGCGGAGCGCCGCGCGACGCTGATAGCCAGGCGCAAGGCCGGCGCGGGCAGCGTCTACACCTTCGACGTCCATCTGCAGGGCGACAACGAGACGGTGTTCTTCGACGTCTAGCCCGGCCGCTAGCCGCCGCGCCGCAGCTCTTCGGTGGCGCGCCGGAGCACCTCGTGAAGCCATTCGTGCGAAGGCTCGTCCTCGACGCGTTCGTGCCAGAGCAGCCGAACCTCCACGGGCGTCGTGGTGTAAGGCAGTTCATAGGTCGTGATCGCATGTGCCTGCTCGAGTGCACGCGCCAGCGGCCGCGGGACGATCGCAGCCAACTCGGAATCGATCAGCAGTGCGGGCAGGGCAAGGAAGTGCGGCAGCGAGACCGCGATCCGCGGCGGCCGGTCGCTGTCGGACAGCGCCCGTTCGAGCGCGGGGCGATCGTACATCTCCGAACGCCTGGCGAGTCCACGCTCGGAGATGAAGCCGCCAATCGCGCCTTCCTGCTCGCCGCCAAAGGACACCACGACTAACGGCAAGGTCGCGAGCTTTGCCTTGTCGAGCCGGCCAAGCTTGCGCCTTTTGCCGACGATCAGCACATCATTATATTCGAACAGCAGCGCCGTGCGGAAACGGCTCGGCGGCGACGAGAACACGCCGATCGCGACGTCGATGCGGCCGAGGTCGATCTGCTCGGCAAGATCGATCCGCGTCACCGGCTTGATGGTGAGGTCGATCGCAGGAGCTTCCCGGCCCAGGATCTTCAGGAGCGGCGGCGCCAGCACCATCGTCGTGAAGTCGTTGGCGGCCAGCGTGAACGGCTTGGTGGAGGCTGCTGGAGCGAAGGTCGGCAGCTCGACCGCGGCCTCCAGCGATCGCAGCGCCTGGCGAACCTGCGGCGCCATCGTCAACGCGCGCGCGGTCGGCTGCATGCCGGTGGCCGTGCGCACGAACAGGTCGTCATCCAGCATCTCGCGCAGCCGCGCCAGAGAGTGGCTGACAGCGGACTGGCTCAGCGCGACCTTCTGGCTGGCCCGCAGCACGCTGCGCTCCTCCATGACGGCGTCGAATACCTTGAGCAGATTCAGATCCAGGGTCTTGAAGGAAACGGACACGTTGAGAGTCCCCGTCTATGGCAGATCGCTCGCCTCGGCAAAATTCCGCGATCGACGGCAGTTAAGGCCAGGCGTCTGGCGGATGCAACCGAGCGGATTCTCCACGAGCGTATAGCCGTGTCGTCACCACCTGCCATCTGAAGCCGGTTCAGGATCACTCTGCAAGACTTTCACTTCCGCAACGCGGCGTTCTGGCCAAGATTGCCGGCGCCGGGTTGGGAGGAGAAAAGCGATGAAGGCCTGGGTGATGTTGGCCCGAAGTGGCGCGCGTAAATCAATCGGACTGGCGTTGATGCTGGTGGCGACGGCGACGTCGGCGATTGCACAGAACGGGCCGGTCAGGCTCGGCGTGCTGACCGACATGTCGTCGCTGTACGCTGACAATGGCGGCCAGGGCTCGGTGGTCGCGGCGCAAATGGCGGTGGACGATTTCAAGGGCAAGGTGCTCGGCCGCCCGATCGAGATCGTTGCCGGCGATCATCAGAACAAGGCGGATATCGGCTCGGCGATTGCCCGGCGCTGGCTGGAGAACGACAACGTCGAAGCCATCCTCGACGTCCCGAATTCCGCGGTCGCACTGGCGGTGCAGGGCATCACGCGCGACAAGAAGAAGCTGTTTCTCGCCACCGGCGCGGCAACGTCCCGGCTGACCGGCGACGAGTGCTCGCCGACCGGCATCCACTGGACTTACGATACCTACGCGCTGTCGCAGGGGGCTACGAAGGCGATTTCGCGCCTCGGCGCCAAGTCCTGGTTCTTTCTTTCGGCCGACTATTCGCTCGGTGCGCAGCTCGAGGCCGACAGCCGCAAGGTGATCGACACGACCGGCGGCAAGGTGGTCGGCGCCGTGAAACACCCGATCAACACGCCCGATTTCTCGTCCTTCCTGCTGCAGGCGCAGGCCTCCAGGGCCGACGTGATCGCGCTCGCCGACGCCGGCGGCGACTTCATCAACGCCGTGAAGCAGGCCGGCGAGTTCGGGGTGACGCGCGGGCAGAAGCTTGCCGGCCTGATCGTCTTCATCGCCGACATTCACAGCCTTGGGCTGCAGAGTGCGCAAGGCCTGATGCTGAGCTCGGCGTTCTACTGGGACCTCAACGACGAGACGCGGGCATGGTCGAAGCGCTTCATCGAGAAGACGAAGAAAGTGCCCACCATGATCCACGCCGGCACCTATGGTGCTGTCATGCACTACCTCAAGGCGGTCGAAGCCGCCGGCACGCTTGATGGGCCGACGGTCGCGGCCAAGATGCGCGAATTGCCGGTCAACGATTTCATGACCCGCAACGGCAGGATCCGTCCCGACGGCCGGCTGGTCCGCGACATGTATCTGTTCCGCGTCAAGTCGCCGGCAGAGTCGAAATACCAGTTCGACTACTACCAGCTGCTGGCCACCATCCCGGGTGAAGAGGCCTTCAGACCGATGGAGGACGGCGGATGCTCGCTCGTGAAGAAGTCGTGATCGACCGGGATGTGGCGTGCGGAGCCGCACGCAATCCAATCGACGAGGTGATCGCCGGCCGGCTGTCGTGCCGCGAGTTCTCCGGCAGTCCGGTCTCCCGATCGACCATCGAGCAGATCCTGCGCGTGGCGCGGTTCGCGCCGAGCGGCGCGAACATCCAGCCCTGGCACGTCTACGTGCTCGCCGGCGCCGCCAAGACCGAGGTGTCGGCTGCGCTGCTGGATGCGTATGAGAACGAGCCGAACGAGCACGTCTCCGAATATCAATACTACGCCAGCGCTTTCCCCGAGCCGTATCTCGGCCGTCGTCAGGAGTTCGGGCGATTGTTCTATGACTCGCTCGGGATCGCGCAAAGCGACGCTGCGGCGAGGAGCCGGCAGACCGCAAAGAACTTCATGTTCTTCGGCGCGCCGGTTGGGTTGATCGTCACCATCGATCGGCGTCTCGCGATGGGAAGCTGGCTCGATCTCGGCATGTTCATCCAGAACGTGATGCTGGCGGCGGTCGGACGCGGGCTGCAATCCTGTCCGCAGGAGACCTTCGCCAGATTCCATCGGATCTTGCGTCCGCTGCTGTCGATGCCCGCCGAGCAGATGGTGGCCTGCGGGATCTCGATGGGCCACCCCAGGGAGCGGTCGCGCACGCGGCTGATGCCGCGCGCGGAACTGGAGGCATTCGCCTCCTTCAAGGGTTTCGAGGATTAGACAGGAGAGAGTCATGGGAAGCCGGGAACAGCTTATCGAACGCAGCATTCCGTTTCTGCGCGAGGTCAAGGACATGACGCCGAGCGCGGCGATGGAGCGATGGCTCAACGAGACCTATGGAGAGGACAGCGCGCTGTACCAGGATCTCGCCCGCCTCATCAAAATGGGAGTCGAGGAGGGCTGGGCGGCGAACCAGGAGGTGGAAGGTCCGAACTATCGGCGCAGCCGCATCCTCGAGCCGGTCCCCGAGACGTTCCAGTTCAGCATCACCGCGGTCTACATGAACAGCACCGATCCGCGCCGCATCAAGGACGAGGACGATCACGACGTGCTGCGCGGGCAATATCATGGTCACCCCTATGGCGAGCTCAACCTCGTCGTTCCCCTCGACAAGGGCGCGCAGTTGAAGGGGCTGCAGGGCTGGCAGGGGCCGGGCTGGACCGCGCCGGATCCCGGCAGCCGGCACTATCCGGAGGTCAGGGGTGGCGCGGTCATCGCGCTGTTCTTTCTGCCGGCCGGGCGCATCTCCTACGATTTCAAGGCGCCGGCCTGATATCCGGCGCGGGCGGCAATCCGGTCTGGAGAAAGCGCATGACGTTGATCTACCCGGTCGCTTCGAACAGCGTCCATCCCGCGCGCCTGTCGCCTGCGTACCGCAGCGCGATCAAGCGCGTACCCTCAAAGCCGCTGGTCCCGATGCGACATACGCTCTCGGAGCTGACCGGCCCGGTCTATGGTCATGAGACCGTGCGCGCGCACGACAACGACCTCACCATCCAGGCGAAAGGCGAGCCGCTCGGCGAGCGCATCATTGTGCACGGCCATGTGCTCGACGAGGACGGCCGCGGCGTGCCCAACACCCTGGTCGAGCTGTGGCAGGCCAATGCCTGCGGCCGCTACATCCATGTCGTCGACCAGCATCCGGCGCCGCTCGATCCCAACTTCACCGGCGCCGGCCGGACGCAATCCGATGCCAAGGGCTATTACAAGTTCATCACCATCAAGCCCGGCGCCTATCCCTGGGGCAATCACCACAACGCGTGGCGGCCCGCGCATATCCACTTCTCGGTGTTCGGCCACTCGTTCGTCTCGCGGCTGGTGACCCAGATGTACTTCCCGGGCGATCCGCTGTTCCCGTTCGATCCGATCTTCAACTCGGTGACGGACGAGAAGGCGCGGGCGCGGATGATCTCGTCGTTCGATCTCGAGAACACCAAGCCGGAATGGGCGCTGTGCTACCGCTTCGATATCGTGCTGCGCGGGCAGAGTGCCACGCCGATGGAGACCAAGTAACGTGTCGAACCCGCGTCCTGATGGAATCACGCCTTCGCAGACCGTCGGCCCCTATTTCAAGTACGGCCTGACGCCGAACGGCGAATATGAATGGAACGACGCTTTTACCAACAACCTTCTGACGCCTGACGTCTCGGGTGAGCGCATCCGCGTCGAGGGCAAGGTCTATGACGGCGACGGCGCCGTGATCCCGGACTGCATGCTGGAGATCTGGCAGGCCGATAGCCAGGGCCGCTTCTCCGATCCGCAGGATGCGCGCGCGCTGCCCAATTCGAGCTTCAAGGGCTTTGGCCGCTGCGGCACCGACAAGAGTGGTGGCTACGCCTTCGACACCATCAAGCCGGGCTTGGTGCCGGATGCCGACGGCAAGCCGCAGGCGCCGCATATCGGGCTCGCGGTGTTCGCGCGCGGCATGCTGCTGCATCTCTACACAAGGATCTATTTCGACGACGAGGCCAGCAACGCCGCTGATTCTACGCTCGCGCTGGTGCCGGCGGAGCGCCGCGCGACGCTGATAGCCAGGCGCAAGGCCGGCGCGGGCAGCGTCTACACCTTCGACATCCATCTGCAGGGCGACAACGAGACCGTGTTCTTCGACGTCTAGCTGCGCGCCGCCAGCGGCGCGCCAATCCAACTTTGGGGGACGGCCGAAAAATCCGCTGCGCGCGTTCGCCGCAGCGGATTTGGCTTGAACATGCGGCATCGGTTATATAATAAGGTTATTATATAACCGATGAGAGATAAAGCATGGCCAACCTCGACGCCGCCTTTTCCGCGCTCGCCGACCCGACCCGCCGGGCGATCCTGGCGCGCCTCGCGCTGGGCGAGGCGACTGTGATGGAGCTAGTCGAGCCGTTTGACATGACCCAGCCCGCGATCTCCCGCCATCTCAAGGTGCTCGAGGGCGCCGGCCTGATCGTGCGGCGGATCGAGGGCACCAAGCGACCGTGCCGGCTGGCGCCATCAGCGGTTACCGAGATCGATCAATGGCTCGGCATGCTGCGCCGTGCGCTGGAAACCAATTACGACCGGCTGGACGGTGTGCTGGCCACAATGAAGCCTGAGCAGTGAAGGGTATCCCCATGAGCAAGTTGACGCTGAAGACCGAAGGCGACCGCTATGTCGTCGTGACCAGGCGCTTCGTCGCGCCGCCGGAGGCGGTGTATCGGGCGCATACCGAGCCGGAGCTGTTGCAGAAATGGCTGCTCGGTCCCGACGGCTGGACCATGCCGGTCTGCATCAGCGAGGCGAAGCCCGGCGGCAGGATCCGCTACGAATGGACCGACGGGAAGGGCGGCGGCTTTCATTTGACCGGCGAATATCTCGCGCTCGAACCGTTCAGCCGCATCGTGCATGTCGAGCGCATGCATCTGCCGGATCCGACGCCGGACAATCATGTCGAGACGCGCTTTGCGCCCGACGGCGACGGCACCTTGATGACGATGCGGATGACCTTGCCGGATGCCGAAACGCGCGCAGCGATGCTCGCGACCGGCATGGAGCACGGCATGGAAGACAGCTATGCTCGGCTCGACCGCATGAGCTGAACGCGACTGACGTGAGGGACAATGCGCGACCGTTTCCTGACGGGGCTGATTGGCTATCCGATGATTCGGCGGCGCCTGCCATGCACGAAGCGGCCGCAGCAGCGCTCGGCGTTCGCGTCCACTACCAGCTCATCGAGGTCAACGGCGCCGGCCGCGACGAGCTGCGCGCGATGCTCGACGGCATCCGGCGGCTCGGCTTTGCCGGCGTCAATGTCACCTTTCCCTACAAGGAGGCGGTGGTCGAGCTGCTCGACGACCTCGCACCCGATGCGCGTGCGATCGGCGCGGTCAACACCATCGTCGTCGATCGCACGCGGCTGGTCGGACACAACACCGACGCGACCGGCTTTGCGCGCGCAATCGCGCCGCTGCTTGCGTCAGCGCCGCGCGGCCCGATCGCGCTGATCGGTACCGGCGGCGTCGGCAAGGCGATCGCCTTCGCGCTCGCCATCCTCGGCGTTGGTGAGTTCCGCATCTTCGATGCCGATGCCGCGAAGGTCGCGCGGCTGGCCGGTCAGTTGGCCAGCCGTCATGCGGTTCGTGGTGTCGCCAGCGTCGAGGGCGCGGTCGATGGCGCGACCGGCGTCGTCAACGCAACGCCGGTCGGCATGCTGCCGAGCCGCGACAGTCCTGTGCCGGACGGCTTGTTGCATCCGTCGATGTGGGTCGCCGACGCCGTCTACACGCCGCTGTGGACGCCGCTGCTGTTGGCGGCCAAGGCCAAGGGCGCCAAAGTTCTGACCGGGCGCGATCTTGCGATCTACGCAGCAGCGGACGCGTTCGAATTGTTCACGACAATGATGCCTTCGACGGACGTCATGGCAAATGCGTTCGACGCGGTGATGGCCGCACGCTACTCTGCGCCCGCCTGAGGGGCGGAGACACAAAATGACAAAAATCAGGATCGGGCTGGCCGGCTGCGGCTTCGTGTCGGAGCTGCATATGGTTGCCTACCGGCGCGTCTATGGCGTCGACGTCGAGGTGAGGGCGGTCGCGGCGCGCGGCGATCATGTCAATGCGTTCGCCCGCAAGCACGCAATCCCGAACGCCTATCGCAGCTTCGCCGAGCTGATCGCCGACCGCGAGCTTGACGTGATCGACATTTGCACGCCGCCGAACCTTCACGCCGCGATGATCGTCGAGGCAATGCAGGCCGGCAAGCACGTGATCTGCGAGAAGCCGTTCAGCGGCTATTTTGGCCGCGACGGCGACAAGGCGCCGATCGGCAGGCATGTGCCGAAAGCGCTGATGTACCAGCGGGTGATGGAGGAGATGGAGGTGACCCGCGCCGCGATCGAGCGAAGCGGACAACTCTTCATGTATGCGGAGGACTGGATCTACGCACCGGCGGTGACCAAGACCGCGGAGATCATCCGCGCGACAGGCGACAAGATCCTGTTCATGAAGGGCGAGGAGAGCCATTCCGGCTCGCATGCGGCGCATGCCGCCGAGTGGGCGATGACCGGCGGCGGCTCGCTGATCCGGATGGGCTGTCATCCCCTGTCGGCGGTGCTCTATCTCAAGCAGGTCGAGGCCAAAGCGCGCGGCGAGACCATCACGGTCGCCAGCGTCACCTGCGACGTCGGCAATGTCACCGCCGGCCTTAAATCCGAGGAGCGCGCCTACATCAAGGCCAATCCTGTCGATGTCGAGGATTGGGGCACGCTGACCGCAACCTTCTCCGACGGCACCAAGGCAACGGTGTTCTCCGGCGACATGATCATGGGCGGCGTGCGCAATTTGATCGAGACCTATACGAGCGGCGGCTCACTGTTTGCCAACATCACCCCGAACACGCATCTGACCAGCTACCAGACGAGCGAGGAGAAGCTCGCCTCGGTCTACATCACCGAAAAGGTCGATCGCAAAACCGGCTGGCAATATGTCTGCCTCGAGGAGGAATGGACCCGCGGCTACCTGCAGGAGATCCAGGATTTCATGGAATGCGTCGCGACCGGGCGGCAGCCCCTCGCGGACCTCGCGCTGGCGTATGAGACGACCAGGGTAAATTACGCCGGCTACTGGGCGGCGGATGAGGGCAGGCGGGTGGTGTTGTAACGGCGCGGGAGGAGCAGCGTGATTGCTCTCGTCCCATAGTGCGTATGCCGGGCCGTCCATCCTTCGAGGCTCGCTCCGCTCGCACCTCAGGATGACGGAGTCGAGAGCAGCATGTGAGTCTGGTACGTCGTCGCACTCCTTTTGGTTACCCCGCGGCTGCTCTTCCCTTCTCCCCTTGTGGGAGAAGGTGGCGCGCACAGCGCGCCGGATGAGAGGTTGTCACCGCGTCATTCGCTCGAGCGGCGAGGCGACATCTCACCTCACCTCGCCCCGCTTGCGGGGAGAGGTCGGATTGCATCGCCAGATGCAATCCGGGTGAGGGGGTACAGGTCTCATCGCGATCGCATTCGCGGAGAGAAGCCCCTCACCCCAACCCTCTCCCCGCAACAGCGGGGCGAGGGAGCGCAGCCCCGATGCGGCGGCAGTCTCGCCTCGTCGCCACGCTACGCCGCGTAGACCGATCCCTTCGGCAGCGGGAATACCGGATCCTGCGTGCGGATATTGGTCGGCCACACCACGGTGATGCGCTCGCCGGCGTTCTGCATCACGACCGGCGTCGAGCGCTCGTTCTGGCCGGACAGCGGCGTGCCCGGCGGATAGAACTTCACGCCATAGCCCTGGATGGTGCCCCCTGCGGGGATGTCGACGTCGAGCGCCGCCTTGCGGATCGCCTCGGGATCGAAGCCGCCGTACTTCTCCTTGGCGACCGGCAGCACATTGTTGAGCAGGATCCAGGTCTGGTTGAAGCCCATCGAGCAGTGCGGCGGCACTTCGGTCGCATTGGTCTTCTCGCGGTAGCGCGCGACCATGGTCTTGGTGAGGTCGCCGATTCCCGACGTGAGCTTGGCGGGATCGAGCAGCTGCGCCGGCACCGGATCGATGTTGCAGAAATTGTCGATGTCGGCGCCGAAGGTCGCGCGCAGCTTGTCGAGCTGGCTGTAGCCCGCGCCGGCGCCGAACAGCATCTTGAACTTCAGCCCGCTCTCGCGTGCCTGGCGCAGGAACAGCGTGATGTCGGGATTGTAGCCGGCATGCGAGATCACGTCGGCCTTGGCGCGCTTCAGCTTGGTGACCAGCACCGAGAGATCGGGCGCGGAGGCGGAATAGCCCTCCTTCAGCGCGACCTGGAGCCCGACCTCCTTGGCGAAGGCTTCGTCCGCGGCGGCGACGCCGACGCCATAGGGTCCGTCCTCATGGATCAGCGCCACCTTAACGTCCTTCGGCTCCATGCCGAGCTTGGCCTTGGCGTGCTCGTTGATGAAGCTCGCGAACGCCTGGCCGTACTGGTCGGAATGGATCTGCGCGCGGAATACGTATTGCAGGTTCTTGTCCTTGAACACGGCGGTCGAGACTGCGGTCGTGATCCACAGGATCCGCTTCTGCTGCTCGACCTTGGCGGCGAGCGGCACCGCGTGGGAGCTTGCGAACACGCCGTTGAGGATGTCGACCTTCTCCTGGTCGATCAGGCGATTGGCCTCGTTGATCGCGACATCAGGCTTGCTCTGGGAATCGACGTTGACCGGCGCGATCTTGTACTTGCCACCGATGCCGCCCTTCGCGTTGACGAGGTCGATCGCGATCTGGGTGCCGATCGAGGAGGCGACCGAGCCGCCGGCGGCGAACGGGCCGGTCAGGTCGTAGATCACACCGATCCGGACCGTTTCGGCCTGCGCCTGCGCCCGTGTCCAATCCAAGCTGAAAGCAGCGGCGGCAGCCGCTGAAGTCTTCAGCAGCGTCCTGCGTGAAGTCGGCATCGCGTCCTCCCCTGAAATCGTCAGTTGCATGACGGGTCTGCTTGTTTTCGCGGAGTATTGGGAGGCAAGGTCGGAAAGTCAACGCGGCTTGCGGCTGCGGCGTCTTGCGCTTTCGGAGGGGGCGTCCTCACTCTTTCACCGTCACCCTGAGGAGCGCGTAGCGCGTCTCGAAGGGTCGACGGCCACCAACGGGGCCGTGCATCCTTCGAGGCTCGCAAGTGCTCGCGCCTCAGGATGACGGTGTGACCAATCGCCCCGACACTCGGAGAACGTAGGGCGAAAACCTACTCCATCACCGCGGCATGATCCGATGGCGCCGACTGCGCGCGCAGCGTGGCCTTGGTCGAGCCGATCATCAGCGCGAGCGGGATCGAGACCAGGATGAACAGCATCACCAGCTGGTAGTCGTGCGAGAACGCGATGATCTGCGACTGCGCCGCCACCATCTTGTCGGCCATCGCGCGGCCGGCATCGGTGTTGAGGTTGATCATGCCCGATACGTCGGGCATCTGCAGCGCGTGGTTGAACGGATTGATCTGCTCCGACAGCTTTGCGTAGATCCGCCGTCCGCCTTCCGTCAGCTGCGCGATCACGATCGAGATGCCGATCGAGCTTGCGACGTTGCGCAACAGCGTCAGCATCGAGGTGCCGTCGGTGCGCAGATGGTTGGGCAGCGACATGAACGCCACCGTCGACAGCGGCACGAACACGAGGCCGAAGCCGAAGCCCTGGATCACGCTGACGACGATGATCTCGTTGGCCTGCGTCATGTCGGTCCAGCCGGTCATCTGGAACAGCGAGGCCGCGGTCAGCGCCAGGCCGGAGATGATCAGCGTGCGCGCCTCGATGTAGCGCATCATGCGGCCGACCAGCATCATCGCGACGAAGGTGCCGGCGCCGCGGGTCGCCAACAACAGGCCCGCGGTTATGATCGGGTAGCCGACCACGTTCTGCAGATAGGGCGAGGACAGCGCCATGGTCGAATACAGCACGAGGCCCATGACAGTCATGAACACGCAGCCGCCGAGGAAGTTCTTGTCCTTGAACAGCGCGAACTGGATGAAGGGCCGGCTGGTCGTCAGCGAATGGGCGAAGAAATAGTAGAAGCCGATCGCGGAGACGACGAATTCGATCATGATCTCGTTGGATTCCAGCCAGCCGAGCTGCTCGCCGCGGTCGAGCGCGAGCTGCAGCGAACCGATCGCGACCGCGAGCGCGCCGAACCCGAACCAGTCGAAGCGCAGATTGAGGTCTTGCTTGGTCTCGTCCATGAAGACGGCAAGGCCGAGCACGGTGATGGCGCCGAATGGCAGGTTGACGAAGAACACCCAGTGCCAGGAATAGGTCTCGGTCAGCCAGGCGCCGAGCGAGGGCCCCATGATCGGGCCCATCATCACGCCCATGCCCCAGATCGACATCGCTTTCGCGCGCTCATGCAGCGCGTAAGAGTCGAGCATCACGGCCTGCGACAGCGGCACCAGCGCCGCGCCGAACACGCCCTGCAGCAGGCGGAACAGCACCATCTGGTTGATGTCCTGCGCCAGGCCGCAGAACACCGAGGCGACGGTGAAGCCGGCCGAGCAGATGATGAAGATGCGCTTGCGGCCATAGCGGTTGGCGATCCAGCCCACCGGCGCGGTCATGATCGCGGCCGCGACGATGTAGGAGGTCAGCACCCAGTTGATCTGGTCCTGCGAGGCCGACAGCGAGCCCTGCATATAGGGCAGCGCGACGTTGGCGATCGTGGTGTCGAGCGCCTGCATGATCGTCGCGGTCATCGCGCAGATCGTCACCATGTTCCGGCGCATGCCGGGTACGGCGGATGGTGACGGTGCATTCATTCAGGTCGGTCCTGTTCGAGCGTTGGAAACCCGCTCCCCCGCAAGCGGGAGAGGGGGCGCACTGTCTCTGCGGTCGATGATCGACCGCTTCTTCTCTCTACTCGTGGTCCGGGTGCGCCGAGGCCGGCGCCAGCCCGAGCAGGCCGGCCAGCGTGCGGCGGTGGTTGGTGTCGATCGTCGCGTAGACGCTCATGCCGGCTTTCAGCTTCTTCACGAACGGATCGTTCTCGTCGAGATAGATCCGCACCGGCACGCGCTGCACCACCTTGACGAAGTTGCCGGTCGCGTTCTGCGGCGGCAGGATCGCGAACTGTGCGCCGGTGCCGGGCGACAGCGAGCCGACCTTGCCCTTGAACCGATGGTTGGGGAACGCGTCGACGTCGAGCTCAACCGGCTGGCCGACCGCGACATAGGTGAAGTCGCTTTCCTTCGGATTGGCGTCGACCCAGGGATGGTCGACGTCGATGATCGAGAACACCGGCGAGCCGGCGGCGACGAAGCGGCCGAGCTGGATCTGGTCGACCTGGGTCGCGACGCCGTCCATCGGCGCGCGCAGCACGGTGTGGTCGAGATTGCGCTGGGCGTCGTCGAGCTTGGCCTTGGCCTGGGCGTAGGGCGGGAACTGTTCGATCGGCAGGTCGATATCGCCGAGCAGCTGCGTCTTGTCCTTGGAGATCTGCTGCCTGATGTATTGCGCCAGGCTCTCGGCCGTCACTTGCGCATTCGCCGCGTTGTCGAGGTCGAGCTGCGAGCCGAAATTCTGCTTGGCCAGCGTCGACTTGCGTTCGACGTCGCGCTTCTTCAATTCGATGCTCTGCTGGGCGAATTCCAGCATCCTGCCGTTGATCTTGATGTTGTCGACCAGGTTGTCATAGGTGGTCCTGGTCTGGTCGAGCGCAGCCTTGGCCTGCGCCACCGCGAGGCGGAACGGCACGGGGTCGATCTCGAACAGTTCGTCGCCCTTCCTGACGTGCTGGCCTTCCTTCACGACGATCTTGTCGATCTTGCCGGAGATTTCCGGCGTGATCAGCACCTTCTGCGCGCCGACATAGGCGTCGTCGGTGCCGACATAGCGGCCGCCATTGAGATAGAACACGATGCCGCCGATCGCAGCGAGCGTCGGCAGCACGACCAGCAGCAGCGTGCGGCGATAGCGCCGCAGACCGGCCATCAGGCGACGGCGCGGCGCGCGGCTGGCCTTGCCCGACGGCGCAGGCTCGCCCGGATTGCTCTTCTGCTCGGGGGCCAGTTTGAGGACGGGTTCAGCCATAGCGCTGTTCCTTTCGGGAGGGCTCGCCGGCTGGGGTCTGGACGGCATTGCGAACGTTTTCCTTGATCGATTCCAATTGGGTGAGCAGGCGATACGCGTCAGCGGGGCTGATGCCCTCGAGCGCGGTCGCGGTGAGTTCGGAGCGGAGGCCGGCGAGCTTGCCGAGCAGCGGGCGCGCGGCCTTCTTCAGATAGAGGCGGTTGACGCGGCGATCGTTCTCGTCGCTGCGGCGCTCGATCCAGCCATTGTCGCAGAGCTTGTCGATCAGCCGCGTCAGCGTGATCGGCTGCACCTCGAGCAGCTCGGCGAGCTCGGTCTGTTTCAACCCTTCCTGGCGTTCCACCTTGGACAGCACGGCCCATTGCGCGCGGGTGATGCCGTAGCGTGCGGCCTCCTTGTCGGCATAGACCCGGATCAACCGGAACACTTCGCCCAGCGTAAACAAGAAGTCGGTGTCCACCGAACCGCGCATCGATCCTGCCTCCATAAGCTTGGGATATAATAAGCTTGCTTATGATTTCTGCATGCCGGGTTAATGCGAGGCTGCCCCGCATTGCGGGCATGGCTGCAACGCGGCGACGGACCGGGGTTTGGAGCCGGGCTTTGGGAACGGCCGCGCAAATGCTACATATCGAGGCAATGAGCCTGGCAAAGCCGACATTTCCTGCCCCCGACCACGATCACGGCCGCTGCGCCGCGGACGCGATGGCGCATGCCGAGCAGGTTTGTGCGCGCCGCGGCCAGAAATTCACCCCGATCCGCCGTCAGGTGCTGCAGGCGCTGCTGTCGAGCCATCGCCCGCTCGGCGCCTATGAGGTGATCGACGAGCTGGCCAAGACGATGCCGCGGCCGGCACCGATTACCGTCTACCGCGCGCTCGACTTCCTGATGGAGAACGGCCTCGTCCACCGCATCGAGAGCCGCAACGCCTTCCTCGCCTGCGCGCATGACCATGACGAGACCTCGATGGTGGCGTTTTTGATCTGCGACCATTGCGGCTCGGTCGGCGAGATCCCGGCCGCCCCCGTCGCGCAAAGCCTGACCGCGGCGGCGCGGGCCTCGGGGTTCATCCCGAAACTCTCCGTCGTCGAGATCGCCGGCACCTGCGCGCATTGCCAGAAGACGTAGATGGCGCGATGGTTTCAGCTAACTCGCACTGCTTTCGAGCTACCTCGCCCCGCTTGCGGGGAGAGGTCGAAATTCGCGGTAGCGAATTTCGGGTGAGGGGGACTCTCCGCACGCTCGCCTCTATCGAATTTGCGGCGACGGCCCCTCACCCCAACCCTCTCCCCGCAAGAGCGGGGCGAGGGAGCCCAACCGGCAATTAACAACACGGCACCAAGCCGGCCCGCGAGGAAACATGTCGACCCAAGCGATCTCCGCCAGCGTCACAAGGCCCGTCAGCGTCGGACACGGGCTGCCGCCCGGCGCCATCGCCGTGATGCTGATGCTGTGCGTGAGCTGGGGCTTCAACCAGCTCGCGGTCAAGCTTGCGCTGCCCGACGTGCCGCCGATGCTGCAGGCGATGATCCGCTCCGCCGGCGCGCTGCCGGTGATGCTGATCGTCGGCCACCTGCGCGGCGTCAAATTCTTCGAGCGCGACGGCACCCTCGTCCCCGGCATCATCGCCGGGCTGATGTTCGGCTGCGAGTTCGTGCTGATCTTCACCGGCCTCGTCTTCACCTCGGCCTCGCGCGCCTCGGTGTTCCTCTACACCGCGCCGTTCTTCGTTGCGCTCGGCTCGCACCAGTTCCTCGGCGAGCGTCTCTCGACCGTGCAGTGGAGCGGGCTTGCGCTGAGCTTTGCCGGCGTCGCGCTCGCGATCGGCGTGCCGCAGCCGAACGTCGATGCCAAGGTGCTGCTCGGCGACCTCATGGTGGTCGGCGGCGGCGCGCTGTGGGCGGCGACCACGCTGGTCGCCAAGGGCACAGGCTTGCGCAAGGCGGCGCCGGAAAAGGCGCTCGGCTACCAGGTCGCGATCTCGATTCCGATCCTTGGCCTCGCCGCCTGGATCGCGGGCGAGCGCATCGAGCATGTGCCGAGCGCGCTGTCGATCTCGCTGCTCGCCTATCAGGCGGTCTGGGTGGTGGGCTGCACGTTCGTCATCTGGTTTGCGATGGTGAAAACCTACTCCGCGAGCAAGCTGTCGGCCTTCACCTTCGTCACGCCGCTGTTCGGCGTCGTCGCGGCCTATTTCATCATGCACGACACGTTGACGGCGGTGTTCGGCGTCGCCGCGCTGCTGGTGATCGCCGGGCTCTATCTCGTCAACAAGCCCGACCCGAAGGTGACGCCGGATCCCAACGTGCCGGCGTGAGGTTATCCTGGGTGCCGTGCGCTCAACTCTCTCCCCGTCATGCTGAGGAGCGCGGAACGCGCGTCTCGAAGCACGACGGCCCAGCCGGCACCCGGGCCGTTCATCCTTTGAGGCTCGCAAGAGCTCGCGCCTCAGGATGACGAGCAAAGAGGAGCGGAATGCCGCAGACAACCGGAGCGCAATCCCGTTACATCATCCGCTCATGCATCTCGAAATCGACGTAGACCGGCGGAAGATGCAGCCCGCGGCCGGCAAGCATTTTTGTGCTCCCGGCTCCGAGATCGGTGACCTCGAGTGAGATGCCGAGCCCGTCCCGGTAGAGGATCGGCTGATAGCCCTTGATGATTCTCTGGCCGAACGCGGGATAGGGCGGCGCGCCATCGGAGAACGCGTGGCGGAATGCCTGGTAGAGCGTCGACGATCGCAGGGTCTCCATCGCGGCGCGCCCATCCCCTTCGGCAAGGCAGATGCGGATTCGGAAATAGGTGTTGTAGCTTTGACGCAGCTTCTCGATCGCAATGAATCCGGCTGCGCCCGCTCCGTCGAGCGCGTAATAGGCCGTCGTCCGATCCTGTTCCGGCGTCGCCGTCTCGGCCGCCTGCAACTGCTCTTTCTCCTTGCGCAGCAGGCCGGCAATGTCGGTCTGTCCCGCGTCCTTGCGCAGTTCAACTGCGCAATTGCGCACGATGCTGGTGCTTGCGCGATGGTTCAGGTCGATCTCCGCGCCGCCGTCCGGTAGGGCGTGCCAGCCGGCGGCCTCAAGTCGCGCCCCTGATCCGGAAAACAGCGCGTTGAATGGCGGTGAGGTGATGCCGTGTCCGTAACGCGCGCAGAGATCGACGACCATCCCGCACGCGGCGGTGACGCCGGGGTCGGTCTTGTCGGCGCCGGCCGACGCCCCGCCATCCGCCGGGATCGCGAATACGGCCATGACGGCTTTGGAAAAACCGGAGACCTTGCGTTCCGCCTCTTGCCTGGCGAGCACGGCCGGATTTGCTTCCGATGAATCGACGCCGGACCTCGCCCGTGCCGTCGAAGCGGTCTGCAGGCTTCGGCGGCCGAGTGCGGCGAGGAAGCAGAAGGCAGAGAAAGCAAAGGCGCAGATCGCCGGGATCGCGGCGATCAATCCATACGGCACGTGCACGCCAAACCATGCCTCGATGCGATCCTGGACAGCGGAAAAGAAGTAGAAGATGACAAACGGCGCAACGGCGAAGAACACCGCAAGGCCGGTGGTCAGGCCACTGTCGTGGAAGCGCCGGGCCGTCACGGCAAACAGCGGCAGCGCTATTGCGACGGCGGCGTAGACCGTCTTGTCGAGCTGATGGGCTGCGAGCAGGAGCAGCAGACAAAAGCCGAAGAACCACCAGAACTCGGCACGCGAAGCCCGTCCGGTGAAATCAGCGAACTTCCTGAAACAGGTGGCGATCGACGCGGTGGGATGCACGACCATCTCCGGCAGACGGCGGCACTCTAGCGGCGAAGATTTACGTTTCCCTATTGCTGAGCGGACAATTGTGGCCTTCAGGCGCAATTGCGGACGGTATCGATTTACGTCAACATCGCCTCCACGAAGGCTCCCATGCGAGGGATGCCGTTGGAGGCGCGCTGATGCCAATCGATGCCATCGATGCAATTGAAGCCGGTATTCGCTCCGCGTTCACCGCATACTCCAAGGAGGATGATCCGGACTGGCGGAGCGCGTGCTGGATCAAGCCGGATGAGTGCTCCCATCTGGCACGGAGCATTTTGAAGGAGTTGGCGGCCCGCGGCCTTGAGATCGTCAAGAAGCCGGCTTGATCGCCTCAAGACTCCGACGATTCATGTCGCGAGAATGCGGATGTATGACTCACGAGCGGCGCAACAAATTCAGTGTCGTCCCGGCGCAGGCCGGGACCCATTACCCCAAATCTCAATTGTTGCGCGCCGCTGGGGCCACAATCCCGTTCATCACCAAACGCGGTGGTTATGGGTCCTGGCCTTCGCCAGGACGACGGAGGAGACATCGCGCTTCCCCACTAACCCCTCTCGATTGGCAGGGACTCATCCTTCGCCCATTCGCCCATCGAGCCGTCATAGAGCGTGAGATTGTCGTAGCCGAGCCGATGCAGCTGGAACAGGTCGATGGTCGCGGAGATGCCGCCGCCGCAATAGGCGACGACGCGCTTGTCCCTGGTGATGCCTTGCGCTGCGAAGATTGCTTCGGCCTCCTCAAGCGGCACGAACGTCTTGGCCTTGGGATCGATCAAGGTCGCCGCCGGCACGCTGACGCTGCCGGGGATGCGGCCGGGTCGGCCGTAACGGCTCGGCTCCAGCCCCTTGTAGAATTGCGGGCCGAGCGCGTTGACGATGACGGTGTCGCCCTCCGTGGTCGCGGCGAGCACGTCATGCTTGTCGACGAACATGCCGTCCTTCGGCCGCGCCGGAAACGTCGCCGGCGGATAGCCGCCGGCAAGTCCGGTCTCGATGTCGCGTCCTTCGGCAGTCCATTTGTCGATGCCGCCGTCGAGCACGGCGGCACCCTCGAAGCCGAGCGAGCGCAGCATCCACCAGAACCGCGTCGCCCACATTGCGGTGCCGATCGAATAGAGCACGACGCGGCTGCCCGCCGAGATGCCGTGGCGGCCGAACGCGGCTTCGAGCTGCGCTGTCGGCGGCATCATGAAGCGCAGATGGGTATGGGCATCCGAGAATTCGGCCTGCAAATCGAGGAAATTGGCGCCCGGGATGTGGCCGGCCTCGAAGGTCTGGCGGCCCGAGACGACCATATAGGGAGCGTTGCTGCCGGCGGGGGCCGGCTCCAGATAGGTCGTGCAGTCGAACAGGCGAAGATCCGGCCGGGTCAGGATCTCGGCAAGTTCCGCCGTGGTGATCAGCTCGCTGTTGCCGGCCATTTTGCGTCCTCCCGGTGTGTGTTTAACGGGATGCTAAGATGCGCCAGATCACATGAAAAGCTGTCACTTTGCCCTTTGATTCACCCCAATCCGGTCCAATATAGCTGGGCATGCAGGACGCCGCTGCATGGCTTGCGTTTGGCCTCAATCGGCGCCATAAGCTACTGAATTCACTCCGAAACATGATCGTTTGGCCCGCCGCGCGCGAGGCCCATCGCCCCCTTGGTGAATGTCACCAAAACCTGATATTCGAGACGCCATGAACAAGCCCGAGATTTTGCCGCAAGACGACGTCGCCGGCCCCGCGCCGCGGCACCAAACCACGCAGGTCATGGTCGGCAACGTCGCCGTCGGCGGCGGCGCGCCGATCGTCGTGCAGTCGATGACCAACACCGACACCGCCGATGTCGACGGCACCATCGCCCAGGTTGCCGCGCTGTCCCGCGCCGGCTCCGAGATGGTCCGCATCACCGTCGACCGCGAGGAAGCCGCCGCTGCCGTGCCGCACATCCGTGACGGCCTGCGCAAGCGCGGCATCACCACGCCCCTGATCGGCGACTTCCACTATATTGGGCACAAGCTGCTCGCCGAATATCCGGCCTGCGCGGAGGCGCTCGACAAGTACCGCATCAATCCCGGCAATGTCGGCTTCAAGAACAAGCGCGATACGCAGTTCGCCGACATCATCGAGATCGCCAACAAGAACAACAAGCCGGTGCGCATCGGCGCCAATTGGGGCTCGCTCGACCAGGAGCTGCTCACCAAGCTGATGGACGAGAACACGGCGTCTGCGAATCCGCGCGATGCCCGCGCGGTGACCCGCGAGGCGATGGTGCAGTCGGCGCTGCTGTCGGCCGCGCGTGCGCAAGAGCTCGGCATGCCGAAGAACAAGATCATCCTGTCGGCCAAAGTGTCGGCCGTGCAGGACCTGATCGCGGTCTATCAGGAAGTCGTGCGCCGCTCGGATTATGCGATCCATCTCGGCCTCACCGAGGCCGGCATGGGCTCGAAGGGCATCGTGGCCTCCTCGGCCGCGCTCGGCATCCTGCTGCAGCAGGGCATCGGCGACACCATCCGCATCTCGCTGACGCCGGAGCCCGGCGGCGATCGCACGCTGGAAGTGCAGGTCGCGCAGGAATTGCTGCAGACCATGGGCTTCCGTACCTTCGTGCCGCTGGTTGCGGCCTGCCCGGGCTGCGGCCGCACCACCTCGACCACGTTCCAGGAGCTGGCGCGCTCGATCCAGGATTTCATCCGCGACGAGATGCCGGCCTGGAAGACCAAGTATCCGGGCGTCGAGCAGCTCAACGTCGCGGTGATGGGCTGCATCGTCAACGGCCCGGGCGAATCCAAGCATGCCAATATCGGCATCTCGCTGCCCGGTACCGGCGAAGCGCCGGCCGCGCCTGTCTTCGTCGACGGCAAGAAGTTCCGCACCCTGCGCGGTCCGGGCATCGCCGCCGACTTCAAGGCATTGGTGATCGACTATATCGACCAGCGCTACGGCAACGGCGCCAAGCTGCCGGAGCATGCCGGCGCCGCGGAGTAGTTTCACTCCGCGCGTGACCCACACTCAACCGTCGTCCCGGCGAAGGCCGGGACCCATAACCACAGGACGTGGTTGTGGCGCGAGATGCGGGTTACCAGCCTCCGCAAAACCCGATCCTGTGGTTATGGGTCCCGGATCTGCGCTCCGCTTCGCTGCGCTTGTCCGGGACGACAGATATGTTTGAGGCGCAGATTGCGCTTCCGTCGATGCGCGCTACGATGCTCCCAATCAAGAATGATTGGGAGAACGCCCATGAGCTCGCTGTCCGGCAAGCAGGGTCCACGCTACCGCCACCTCGCCGACCAATCCGAGCCCTATGAGACCATCGGCGTCGAGAAGCTGACGCCGATCATCGGCGCGGAGATCTCCGGCGTCGATATCGGCAAGCTGGTCGGCGACGATGCGCGCTCCAACCGCCAGATGGACGAGATCCATCGCGCGCTCGCCGAAAACCTCGTCATCTTCTTCCGCGACCAGCACATCAGTCCCGACCAGCATCTCGCCTTCGGCCGCAAGTTCGGTGAGCTGCATGTGCATCCGGCCGCGCCCAACGAGGGCGATCCGGCGCTGATGAAGATTTATGCCGACAAGGATTCGCCACGCGCGAATGGCGAGGGCTGGCACACCGACGTGTCCTGCGATCTCGAGCCGCCGATGGGTTCGATCCTCTACATCAAGCAGTGCCCGCCGCGCGGCGGCGACACCCTGTTCGCCAACATGTACGCCGCCTATGAGGCGCTGTCGGACCGCATGAAGGCCTATCTCGACGGGCTGACCGCGCTGCATGACGGCGAGCAGACCTATCGTGGCCTGTATGCGAACTACGGCGTCGCCGACAAGCGGGAATATCCTCGCGCCGAGCATCCGGTGGTCCGCACCCACCCGGTGACCGGCAAGAAATCGCTCTACGTCAATCGCGGCTTCACCCGCTTTATCGTCGGCATTCCGCGCGACGAGAGCGACGCCATGCTGGCCTATCTCTACCAGCACGCCGAGAACCCGCTGTTCCAGTGCCGCTTCCGCTGGACCGAGAACGCGATCGCGTTCTGGGACAACCGCTGCGCCCAGCACCGCGCGATGTGGGATTACTGGCCGCACACCCGCTCCGGCACCCGCGTGACCGTGAAGGGAGAGCGGCCGGTGTGAGGAATTGCGTGCTGCGTTGGTTCCACCCATCCTACGGACTACGAACTGAAAAAATGCCATCGGGAGACCGCCCATGCTTCGCGCCGAGGACAACAAATTCCTCACCGAATCCGGTGAGAGGACCGGCATGGGCGAATTGCTGCGGCGGTTCTGGATTCCGGTGCTGCTGTCCGAGGAACTGCCGGAGCCGGACAGCGACCCGAAGAAGATCGTTGTCATGGGCGAGGAGCTGCTCGCCTTCCGCGACACCAGAGGCGTGGTCGGCGTCATCGACCAGTACTGCCCGCATCGCGGCGCCAATCTTTGGCTCGGCCGCAACGAGGAATGCGGCATCCGCTGCGTCTATCACGGCTGGAAGTTCGATACCGACGGCCGCTGCGTCGATATGCCGACCTCGTATCCCGACCTCAACGCAAAGGACCTGATCCGGATCAAGTCCTATCCGGTGCGCGAATGGGGCGACATGATCTGGGCCTATATGGGCCCGGCCGATCAGATGCCAGAACTGCCGGCGCTGGAGATGGCGCTGCTGCCGGCCTCGCACCGCTTCGTCACCAAGAAGTGGCAGGACTGCAACTGGGTGCAGGCGGTGGAAGGCTCGATCGACACCGCGCATTTCACCTTCGCGCATCTCTCCTTCGAGAAGGAGGAGAACGAGATCCTCGACATCAAGAAGCATTTCGTGAACCCGCTGACCCGGGTCGCGACCGATCACATGCGCTGGATCGCCGAGGACCCGCGCCCGGTGATCAAGATCAATCCGCATGAGGCCGGCCTCACGGTGGCGGGCGGACGGCTCACCGGCAGCGACAACATCTACTGGCGCATCGCCCAGTTCCTGATGCCGTTCCACAGCTACGCGCCGAGCTCGATGCCGGGCGAGAACATGTTCGGCCAGACCTTCGTGCCGGTCACCGACACCAATTGCTGGATCTACACCTATGCGTGGAATCCCCACCGGCCGCTGACCGATGCCGAGCGCGAAGGCTACGCCAACGGCAACGGCGTGATGGCTGTCGTCGACGAGAACTACGTGCCGCTGCGCAACAAGGCCAACGACTATCTGATCGACCGCAAGCTGCAGCGGACCAAAAGCTACACCGGCATCAAGGGCGTCTCCGAGCAGGACGCCGCGGTGCAGGACAGCCAGGGCCCGATCGCCGACCGTACCCGCGAGCATCTCGGCCCGACCGATCTCGGCATCATGCATTTCCGCAAGCTGGTCATGGAGGCGGCCCGCGCGCTGCAAAAGGGCGAGGCGCCGCCGCATGCTCAGCATCAGGACCGTTACACCGTGCGCTCCGGCGCCTGCGTCACCAGCAAGACCAAGGACCTCACCGCCGTCATGATCGAGCGGTTCGGCGATCCCGCCGGCTTCGTCGGCGGTCCCGGCCAGAACGCCGCGGCGGAGTAATCTCTGCTGTCGTCCCTGCGAAAGCAGGGACCCATAACCACCGTTGGATATTGTTGAGATGCGCTGTGGCCCGAACCTTCGCCAAGCCAGCGACGGTGGTTATGGGTCCCGGCCTGCGCCGGGACGACGTGGGGAGGGATACCGCGCGCTACACGCGCTACAACGGAATCCTGCGATACTCGCGGTTGGCGAGGCTCGCTTCCTCGAGGTCGAGGTCGCGCTCGATCCGGCGCCTTGTCTCGTCGGTGATCTTGCCGTCGCGCAGCAGCATGTGGATGAACTTGCGCTCGGAGGCGATCAGCTCCCGCGTCAGCTCGGTGCCGGTGGCGGAAACGTCGTGCGTGTCGGGATTGAGCGAGTCGGGCAGCTGGTTGATCCGGATCTCGTGCCGTGAGCGCAAAAGCTTGATCACCTCGTCGGAAAGCTCGCGGTCGTCGGTGATGGCATCGAGCGACTTCAGCGCGGCGTTCAGCGCCTCGCGCCGCGCCGCGATCTCCTGCTCGTGCTCGGCGATGTGCTCGCTGCGCCCGTCCCTGGCGAGGCCGAGCCAGCGCACCACCGGTGGCAGAGTGAGGCCGAGCCCGACCAGCGTCACGAAGATCACGCCGAAGGCGACGAACAGGATCAGGTCGCGATACGGGAAGGCGTCTCCGCTCGGCAATGTCAGCGGCAGCGCTAGCGCCGCGGCGAGCGAGACCGCGCCGCGCACGCCGGTGAAGGCGACCACGAACACCGCCCGCCACGACGGCAGCGGATCGCGCTCGCTCACGCGTCGGCTGATCCAGCGCGGCAGATAGGTGCCGGGAAACACCCAGACGAAGCGCGCCACGATCACGATGACGGCGACAAGCACGGTCGCGGTGAGGATGTCGTGCAGCGGGAACGACTTCGACTTCTCGTACAGCGACCGCATCTGGAAGCCGGTCAAGAGGAACAGCAGGCCCTCGATCAGATAGATGATCAAGTCCCAGAAGAAGATGCCCTGCAGGCGCGTCGCGGCCGAGATCAACAGCGGTCCGTTCCAGCTCATGTAGAGGCCGCAGGCGACGGTCGCGATCACGCCGCTGCCGCCGAAATGCTCGGGGATCCAGTAGGCGAGGTAGGGCGTGATCAGCGACAGCGTGATCTCGACCTGCGGATCCCTGGCGCGGCGGCGGGCGCGCAGGCTGAGCCAGCCGACCGCGGTGCCGAACGCGATCTCGCCGGCGACGATGACGAGGAAGGTGCCGGTCGCCTTCGGCAGCGAGAACAGCCCGGTGGTGATCGCGGCGAGCGCGAAGCGGTAGAGGATCAGCGCGGTCGCGTCATTGGCGAGCCCTTCGCCCTCGAGCACCACCAGGATGCGGCGGGGCATGCCGAGCCTGCGGGCGATCGCCAGCGGGGCGACCACGTCCGGCGGCGCGACGATAGCGCCGAGCAGGAAGCCGATGCTCCAGGGCAGGCCGATCAGATAATGGGTCGCGGTCGCGACCATGAAGGCGGTGAAGATCACGCAGCCGACCGACAGCAGGATGATCGGCCGCAGGTTGGCC
This sequence comes from Bradyrhizobium sp. USDA 4504, assembly GCF_054063995.1. NCBI lineage: Bacteria > Pseudomonadati > Pseudomonadota > Alphaproteobacteria > Hyphomicrobiales > Nitrobacteraceae > Bradyrhizobium > Bradyrhizobium sp. USDA 4504. The sequence continues at coordinate 7,585,959 of NZ_JBSSGV010000001.1, forward strand.
TTGAACTCGCGCCAGCTCATCGCGACGCTCGCCGAATAGATCAGCGGCGGCAGCACCACCAGCAGCACCAGCTCGGGCGGCAGTTCCAGCGACGGCATGCCCGGCACGAAGGCGAGCACGATGCCGACCAGCAGCAGCAGGATCGCGGGCGCGATATCGGTCCGCCGCGCCACCAGGGCGGTTCCCGCCAGCACGCCGAGCAAAGTGAGAAAAATCTGAAATTTGGCTTCCATAACGGGCTCAATTCGCCCGGAAACCGGTGCCAGTCAATGCGGTCCGGCCGGAGCCGGACCGCGGAGGGTGTGTCACAAAGCCTTCGCGGGCGCGCTGCGCCCGATCGATCAATCCCTGAGGTCGTAGCGGTAGGACTTCGAGACGATCTGCCAGCCGTCGGCGAGCTTCATCGCCACCAGATAGTCGGTGAAATAGCGCGGCGGCAGCTGGCAGCGCACCTTGATGAAGGCGGTGTTGTCGTCGGAGCGGTCGATGGTGACGATAAAATCCTCGCGCGGCTTGCCTTCGGCCTTCGCCGAGGTGCGCTTGCGCACCAGGGCAAGCCAGTCCGGCACGGTCAGGACCTTCAGCTCGCCCTTCTCCACCCAGCGCAAATCGGCGCTCGGATGAAAAGCCTCGGCGAGCTTGTCGGCATTGCTCTCGTAGAGACCGTCGAAATAGGTTTGCACGACGCTTTCGACGCTGGATCGATCTTGGCTCATTGGTTGGTCCTCCCGGCAGGGTTTGATCTGTTAGTGTTGCGTCTCTGACGCGTGATTCACTCAGTGTCATTCCGGGGCTCGCGAAGCGAGAACCCGGAATCTCGATCCACAACCTCTGGATTCCGGGTTCGCGACTTCGTCGCGCCCCGGAATGACGGAATGGACTGTCAGAGACACAATGCTAGGATTTAGCCATGAACCGCTAGATTGCGCCATGGCCGGCGACAAAATTCTGCGTGAGGGACGAGTTGTGACCGCATCTGCAAATTCGAACGAACATATCCTGACCGGCGAATGCTTCTGCCGCGACGTGCGCTACGAGGTGGCCGACGCGTTTGCCTATGCGCTCAATTGTCACTGCTCGAACTGCCGGCGCACCACGGGATCGGCGTTCAAGCCGTTCGCGGGAATCGCGCGCGACAAATTCACCGTGGTCGGCGGCGCTGATGGGCTCCTGATCTATGGCGATGAGCTCACCCACGACGCGCATTGCGGCCGCTGCGGCTCGCTGCTCTATTCGCAGGTCCGCGGCGGCGCCTATGTCCATGTCGCGATGGGTACGCTGCGCGATGCGCCGGCGATCCGGCCGACCGCCCATATCTTCGTCGGCTCCAAGGCGCCGTGGTACGCGATATCGGACGATCTGCCGCAATATCAGGAGCACGTGACGCAAGGCGGGGAATAAATTCGCACGACGTCATCGGCGTGCTGCTTGTAGCCCTTGCCGACCGCCCTGCGCACGGCATCTCATCAGGCGGCGCGACTAGATCGCGCTCGCGGCGATGTTTACCATCAGGGCGAGCAGCGCGGTGTTGAACACGAACGAGATGATGCCGTGCACGGTCGCGGTGCGGCGGATGATCTTGTCGGTGATGCCGACGTCTGAGACCTGCGCCGTCATGCCGATCACGAACGAGAAATAGACGAAGTCCCAGTAATCGGCGTCGGCATGTTCGTCGCCGCTCGGAAACTGCAATCCGCCGGGCGTCTTGCCTCGGTAATACTCATGGGCGTAGTGCAGCGCGAACGCGGTGTGCACCAAGGCCCATGACAGCGTGATGGTGACGATTGCCAGCGCCAGTCCGGCCGGGCTGCCCTTTGATGCGCCGAGCTCGAACACGATGGCGGCGAGGCTCGCCAGCGCGCCGAACGCGGTCAGCAGCAGGATCAGGAAACGGCCGTCGTCCTGCAGGATGGCGCTTCGCTTGATATGGGCGACGCCACAGCGCAGCATCATCACATAGGCCAGCACGAGATACAGCGCGGCGAAGGCATCCCAGCCCGCGAGCAGGCGCGTGACGATGCGCGGTGCTCCCGGCACCAGCAGCGCAGCCAGGATACCGAAAGCGATCGAGCCGAAGGTGCGCGGCCGGCCCACGACGACGCGGACCGGCAGCGGCAGCTTGCGGAAGCGAACAAGGCGGTCGTCGATCTCCTTGTTCATTTCGCGCTGTGCTCTCGGCTAGTTCTTGCGCTCGGCGACGAAGCGGGCGGCCGCGCGCAGCACGTCGCCTCGGTCGCCGAACACCGACAGCGCGGCGTCGGCACGCGCGAGGAGATCGCGGACGCGCTGCTTGGCGCCATCGATGCCGAGCTGGGTGACGAACGTGGTCTTGCCGAGCGCGGCGTCAGCGCCGGCCGGCTTGCCGAGCGCGGCGGCGTCGCCCTCGACGTCGAGCAAATCGTCGGCGATCTGGAAGGCTTCACCGAGCGCTTTGCCGTAATCGTCGAGCGCCTGGTACTCCTTTTGCGAGGACTGGCCGAGGATCGCGCCGGCGATGCAGCCGAAGCGGAGCAGCGCGCCGGTCTTCATCTGCTGCAGGCGCGCGACATCGACCGGCTCGCGGTCGCCGAAGCGGCCTTCGCCGGCGAGGTCGAGGATCTGGCCGCCGGCCATGCCGCCGACGCCGGAGGCGCGCGCCAGCGCGCGGGTCAACAGCAGGCGGACCTGGGCGTCCTTGTGGATCGCATCACGGGTGATGATGTCGAAGGCGATGGTGAGCAGCGCGTCGCCGGCGAGGATTGCGGTGGCGTCGTCATAGGCCTTGTGCAGGGTCGGGCGGCCGCGGCGCAGATCGGAATTGTCCATCGCCGGCAGATCGTCGTGGATCAGCGAGTAGCAGTGGATGCATTCCAGCGCGGCGCCGACCAGCAGCGCGGATTCGCGTGGGATGCCGAACACCGCCGCGCTCTCGACCGCGAGGAACGGCCGCAGCCGCTTGCCGCCGCCGAGGCTCGAATAGCGCATGGCCTCGATCAGCCGCTTCGGGCGCACGATCTCATCGCTTTCGGTCGCGTCGGACAGCAGTTTGGCGAGCAGGGCTTCGGTATCCTCCGCGGTCTGGTCCAGCCGCTTGGAAAACTCTGCAGTACCGGTCGTCATTAAGAATTGCTCCAGAAGAATTGCTCCAGATCGATTTTCGGCCGGACAATCGTTGATGGCATCGGCTTCGTCAATTCCCGCCCTGCGACGGAATGCGCCTTAAAAGTGCTGGAAAAACCGTGAATTATCCCGCAGACGTCGACGGCGCCGGCCGTGTTCTGGCGGGCGGGTCCCAAATCCTTCCTGGAATGGTCCTCCCCGGAAACCCCTGTTTTGCGCATCGTCCGAATTTTATTGCTGCTTTTGCTGGCGCTGCTGTTGCTGCCGTATCTGGTGGCGCCGTTCTATCGCACCGGCCATCCGGTTTCGGCGCTGATGGCGTGGCGGACCCTGCGCGGGGCCCCGGTGACGCGGCACTGGATCGATTTCGGCGCGATGTCGCCTTATCTGGTGCGGTCCGTGGTCGGCTCGGAGGATGCTCATTTCTGCAAGCATCGGGGCATCGACTGGGGCGCGCTGCGCGAGGTGCTCGACGACGCCGAGGATGGCGAGGTGGCCCGCGGCGGCTCGACCATCACCCAGCAGGTCGCCAAGAACCTGTTCCTGTGGTCCGGCCGCAGCGTGATCCGCAAGGGGCTGGAACTGCCGCTGGCGCTCTGGATCGATCTCGTGCTGCCCAAGCAGCGGATCCTGGAAATCTACCTCAATATCGCGGAAATGGGCCCGTCCGGCCAGTTCGGCGCCGAAGCCGGCGCCCAATATGCCTTCGGCCGGTCCGCCGCTGGGCTGTCAGCCCGCGAGGCCGCGCTTTTGGCCGCGATCCTGCCGAATCCGGTCAAGAGGAGCGCCCGGAACCCCGGCCCGGGGGTCCGCAGGCTGTCCGCCACCTATATGGTCCGGGCCAACTCCGTGACGCGCTGCTGGCGCGAAAATCGCGGCTCCTGAGGCCGATTTCGGACGCTTTTTGCTGTCTCCGGCCCTAGCTTTACGCAGTGCCTTCCTCTATAAGCGCGGCCTTACCGGCATCGCAGCTGGCGCTTTGAAGCGCTGTGCGCTCGTCCCCATTTCGGACGATGCCTCCGCAACACCCCTAGAGGACACCGTCATGGCCGTTCCCAGAAGAAAAACCTCGCCGTCGCGCCGTGGCATGCGCCGTTCGGCCGATGCGATCAAGACCCCGACCTATGTCGAGGACAAGGACTCCGGCGAACTGCGCCGTCCGCACCACCTCGACCTGAAGACCGGCATGTACAAGGGCCGCCAGGTCCTGAAGGCCAAGAAAGAGTCCTGATCGGACATTCGGCCTACGCGCCGCAGCCATGCGGCGCGGCGCCTGAATTCGGTCAACGAGTGCGGCCAAGACGGGCGCGTCCGCGGCGAGGCCAATGAGCATCGCCGCATTGCTGGTTCTCCCTGAATAAGGCGCAAGCCCCGATGGTCGGTTTTCCGCTGCTGCTCGTTCCGCTCGCGGTCTACAACATCATCGCTTTCCTGATGCCCGGCGTGTCGTTCACCGACCCGCTGATCAGGCTGACATTGCTGTCGGGCGAGCAGTGGCAGATCACGCTCAGCGACATGCTGCTCGCCGCCGCCGTACTGCTGTTGCTGCTCGAGGTCATCAAGGGCGCGCGCCCCGGCGCGAAATATCTCACCGACCATCTGCTGTCGCTGATCGTGTTCGGCGCCGCCGCTGCCGAATTCGTGCTCTGGCCGAAATTCGGCAACTCGACCTATGGCCTGCTCACGCTGCTGGCGCTGGTCGATTTCATTTCCGGAATTGCGCTGCGCACCCGCCGCCGTGCGGTGGTCGCACCGGCGCCCAGCGCCGGCAGGGCGCACCCTGCGGCAGCTGAGGCACCGCAACCTGCACCCGTAGCGGAGCCGGCACCCCGGCCTGAGCCCGCGCCTGTCGCAGCACCGACGCCTGCCGCGCCGCCACCGGCCGCACCGGTCCCCTCGGCGACGTCGGTTGCGGAATCCGTGCTGCTCGATCAGTCCGCGCCAAAGCCGACGGTGACCTCGCCGGATTTGCAGCCGGGCGGCCATCCGCCGTCGGACACGCCGCAGCGCTGATATTTTCCTAGATGATCTGCCGGGTCCGCCGCGCCACGCTGCGGCGTTCGTCGACATGCGGGCCGTAAGCGCTCTGCGCGTCGGCCAATGACCCACGCCGCTGCCCGCGCGTCTGCGGCTCGTGTGCGGCGGTCGCGATCAGGTGAGCCACAAACGACGGATCGGCATGCGGCAGCGGGATCTTGGGCGCCCAATGGGTGGTCGCGGCCAGCGGCACCAGCGCCGTGCTGGCCGCCGCAGCATCGCCGTCGAGGATTTCCGATTGATCGATATCCGGCATCGTCTGCGACCCGTTGGAGCGTCATAGTTTGGGACGTTGCGGCCCTCCGCAACACCCCTGTGGCAAGGGTCATGCCCGCCGTCCCCAGTTCGTTCCCGGACAGTCGAAAACGTGGTTTCCAGATTATTTATCAACTTCACCTAGCGTTGGATTCGCCGGAACCACTATCTTGAGAGCGTGTAGAATCACCGGGCGCCGTCCCAAATCGAGACATGTTCGATGCTCCCTGTCCCGCCAGCTGCCAGCATCCTCGCCTCGCTCGGCCAAGCGACATTCGCCTGGGACCTCGCGAGCGATGCGATCGCCTGGAGCGACAATGTGGCGGCGGTCTTCCCGGATATCCCGGTCGCGGCGCTGGCGAGCGGTGCCGAGCTTGCAAAGCTGATCGAGCCATCGCGCTCGGTTCGTACTGATGCGCTGGGCCAGTCCGCGCCGGCGCCGGTACGCGGCGGGGAGGGCGTTCCCTACCGGATCGAATATGGCGTGCGGGCCGTCACCTCGGCGCCGGTGATCTGGATCGAGGAGACCGGCTGCTGGTTTGCCGGCGCCGACGGCAGGCCGGCGCGCGTGCAGGGTGTCGTCCGCATCAACAATGAACGGCACGCCCGCGACGAGCAGCTGCTGAAGCTGTCGCGGCACGATCCGCTGACCAACGAGCTCAACCGCACCCATCTGATCGCCTCGCTCGCCGAGACGATGGAGGAGTGCGCGCGCTTCCGCTCCTCCTGCGCCTTCATGCTGATCGGCATCGATCACCTCGCGCGGGTCAACGATGCCTTCGGCTTCGATGTCGCCGACGCCGTCATCGCCGAGGTCGCGAAGCGGATTCGTGCGCGGCTGCGCAGCGGCGACATGCTCGGCCGCTTCTCCGGCAACAAGTTCGGCCTGATCCTGCGCAACTGCACCGTCGACGATACCAATGTCGCGGCCGAGCGCTTCCTCGCCGCGGTGCGCGACGAGGTGGTGCCGACCAAGTCCGGCCCGGTGTCGGTGACGGTGTCGATCGGCGCCGTCACCATTCCGCGCCATGCGAGGTCGGCGGAGGAGGCGGTCAATCGCGCCCAGGAGACGCTGGATGCGGCCAAGAGCCGCCGCGCCGGATCGTTCGCGCTGTGGAAGCCGAATGTCGAGCGCGACGCCCAGCGCCGCGTCAACATCCGCGTCACCGACGAGATCGTCACCGCGCTGAACGAGCGCCGCATCGTGATCGGCTTCGAGCCCGTGGTCGATGCGCGCCTGCGGCAGCCCGCGTTCTACGAGTGCCTGGTCCGGATGGAGCAGGACGACGGCCGCGCGCTGCTCGCGCCCGATATCGTGCCGGTCGCCGAGCGGCTCGGCCTGATCCGGCTGGTCGATCACCGTGTGCTGGAGCTCGCCATCGCCGAGCTCGCTGCCGCTCCCGGCGTACAGCTCAGCCTCAACATCTCGCCCGACACCACGATGGATCCGGACTGGTGGGCCACCATCGAATCTTTGATGCGCGCGCATCCCGGCGTCGGCGAGCGGCTGATCGTCGAGATCACCGAGACGGTGGCGATCCAGGATATCGACGACGTCCGCGGCTTTGTCACGCGCCTGAAGAACTTCGGCAGCCGGATCGCGATCGACGATTTCGGCGCCGGCTACACCTCGTTCCGCAACTTGCGCAAGCTCGGCGTCGACATCGTGAAGATCGACGGCGCCTTCGTGCAGAACATCGTGCGTTCGGCCGACGACCGCGCTTTCGTGCAGACGCTGATCGATCTCGCCCGCCGCCTCGAGATCAAGACGGTCGCCGAATGGGTGCAGGACGAGGAAGCCGCCGTGATGCTGCGCGAATGGGGCTGCGACTTCATCCAGGGCCGCCTGATCGGCCTCGCCTCGCCGGACCGCCCGTGGAACGCGTCGGCGGAGAAGCCCGTGCCCGCCACGGGCTGAAGCGGCCATAGGCCGTTTCACAATATCGGTCGTGATACCCGCGAAAGGGATTGCTCAAAATATGAGCGCGTCCTGCCCAAGGTTTGGCGGGAGTTCATCCAATTAATTGTGCGTCCCCAGACAAGTTTTCCGCCGGAGACCGCCGTTTACTTCTTCGAGGTTTGGACCGTGGCTTGCGCCATGACAACGTCGAAAGAGGATCGAATGGTCACGTTATCTTTTCCGCGCGCGTACAAACTCATGCACATCGCAGCGTTAGGGGCATTGCTCGTTGTGGGCGTCGGTGCTCCAACCGACGCCAGGGCAGCTGCGCCGGCCGCCTGTGCGGAGCTGCAGGCAAAGTATCCGGACTGGAAGGGCAAGACCCTCGTCAACGCAATCAATCCGCATACGCCGGGCTACGAGTCGATCGATCCGAAGGATCCGAGCAAATATGTCGGCTTCGATATCGATCTCGGCGAGCAGATCGGCGAATGCCTCGGCTTCAAGCTGACCTACAAGGCGGTGACCTTCGCCGCACTCCTGACCACGCTGTCCAGTGGTCAGGCCGACATTGTGATCTCCGACATCTACGCCACGGAAGAGCGTGCCAAGGCGGCCGACTTCATCACCTATTCGAAGGTGTTCGACGGCGTATTGGTCGCCAAGGGCAATCCGAAGAAGATCTCCGGCATCAACACCTCGATGTGCGGTGCGGCAGCGGCCGAGAACACAGGCTACGTTGAAGTTCCGCTGATCCAGGCGCTCGTGCCGGAGTGCAAGAAGGAGGGCAAGCCTGAGCCGACCATTCAGCTCTACGACAACAACGCCAACTGCATCCAGGCGATTCTGGCCGGACGCGCCGACACCTATGTCAACGACGTCAACACCGTCGACAATGCGGTGAAGGCCTATCCGGACAAGCTCGAAAAAGCTATCGCGGTGACGATCCCGTACAAGGTCGGCATCGGCGTGCCCAAGGACAAACCGGCCTTCCGCGATGCCGTGAAGGCGGCGCTGACCGAGATCTACAAATCGGGCGATCAGCTCGCGTTGCTGAAGAAGTGGAATCTCGATCCGGAGAACCTGATCGAGCCCGGTCTGCTGACGGTCAAGTAGGCCCCAGCACCGGCAAAAGGACGACATGCTCCATGGAGCTGTTCCTCCACTATTTGACCATGCCGTATATGATCGAGGGCATTCAGGCGACCTTGCAGGTCACCGCCCTCGGTCTGCTCGGCGGCCTGATCCTCGGTGTGATCCTGGCGTGGATGCAACTCAGCCGCTTCAGGGCGCTGGCGTCCTTCGCCCGGGTCTACACCGTGATCTTTCGCGGCACGCCGCTGATCCTGCAGATGGTGTTCGCCTATAATGCCCTGCCGCAGATCGGCATCAAGCTACCGGCCATTCTCGCCGCCGGCCTCGCGCTGGCCTGCAACGAAGCTCCGTTCATCGCCGAGATGCTGCGCTCCGGCGTGCTCGGCGTCGATCGCGGCCAGGTGCTGGCCGGGCAGGCGCTCGGCATGACGCCCGGCGTCCTGATGCGCCGGATCATCGCCCCGCAGGCGATCCGCTCGATGATCCCCGCCTTCGGCAACGAGACCGTCAGCGCGCTGAAGAATTCCTCGCTGGCGTCGGTGATCGCCGTGCAGGAGCTGACGTTGCGTTCGACCCAGATGGCGTCGGCAACTTTCGATTTCTTCTCGATCTTCTTCGCCTCGGGCCTGATCTATCTGTTCCTTACCGCGGCGATCGCCGGCATCCAGCTGTTCCTCGAATGGCTGTTCGATCTCGACCGCGCATCGAAGCAGATCAAGCTGATGCGGATGATGCCGGGGTATCGCGCGCAGGGACTCGATGATCCGTTGATTGCGGCCGAGGACGCGCCGCCCGAGATCTTGCCCGATGCCGGTGTCGCCGAATTGCCGCCGCCGCGGGCGCAGACCGAGCGTGTCGATCGCGCCAAACGCAACGAGATCCTTAAGCGGAACAATGTGGCGGTCGATGTTGCCGCATTGCGCAAAAGCTATGACAAGCAAATGGTGCTCGCCGGCGTCGATCTCACGGTGCGGATCGGCGAGGTGGTCGCCCTGCTCGGGCCGTCCGGCTCCGGCAAGAGCACGCTGCTCCGCTGTATCAACAATCTCGAACTCTGGAACGACGGCAGCATCAAGGTCGGCGGTCGCCGGCTCGGCTTCAGCGATAGCGGCAAGGCGCTGTCGCCGCGACTGTTGGCGCAGGCGCGCGCCGAGGTCGGTGTCGGTATGGTGTTCCAGCAGTTCAACCTGTTCGGTCACCTCACCGCGAAGGAGAACATCGCCGGGCCGCTGCGCTGGGTGCATGGTGTGTCGCGCATCGATGCGGATCGCCGGGCGACCGAACTGCTCGGGCGCGTCGGCCTCAGCCACCGCGCCGATGCGTTGCCGCGGCATCTCTCCGGTGGCCAGCAGCAGCGCGTCGCCATCGCCCGTGCGATCGCGCCGAATCCCAGCGTGCTGTTGCTGGATGAGCCGACCTCCGCGCTCGATCCCGAACTCGTCAATGAGGTCCTTGAAGTGATCCGTCGCCTCGCGGTGGAAGACGGCCTCACCATGATCATCTCAACCCATCAACTGCGCTTCGCCAGTGAAGTCGCTGATCGCGTGGTGCTGCTGGCGGATGGCGCGATCGTCGAGGAAGGCCCGGCCGACGAGGTGCTGAGCAATCCGCGCAATCCGGTCGCGCAGCGTTTCCTCAATGCCATGGAGGCCGAGGTCGCATGAATAGAACCCGTTCCGTTTCCATCCGCGTGAGGACCCCTGCGTGAAACATCATCTGCTGCCGGTATCTGCGAAGACTGTGCATTGGGGCTATTTCAGCAAGGTCGTGGCGCCGGCATTGAAGCTGAAGTCCGGCGACCGCGCGACCATCGAGACGCTGACGCATCACGCCAATGACGATTACGAGCGCATGATCGAGGGCGATCCGGGTGCCGAGAGCGTGTTCAAATGGACGCGCGAGCACAAGGCGGTGGTGCGGCGCGGTTCGGGGCCCATCGAAGGGCCGTTCATCCGCGGCTCCGGCGAAGGCGTCGGCGTGCACCTGCTCACCGGTCCGGTGGCGATCGAAGGCGCCGAGCCGGGCGACGTGCTGGAGGTTCGCATTCTCGACGTGCGACCGAGGCCGGCCTGCAAGGCCTGCCATGCCGGCAAATGCTTCGGCTCCAACGTCGCGGCCAATTGGGGCTTTCACTATCACGACCTGATCGAAGAGCCGAAGCCGCGCGAAGTGGTGACGATCTTCGAGCTCGACGCGTCGGGTGAGCCTTTCGCCAAAGCGGTCTACAACTATGTCTGGACGCCGCAGACCGATCCTGATGGCATCGTGCACCCGACCATCGATTATCCCGGCGTCCGCGTCGATCACGCCACCGTCGTCAAGCGTGAGAATGTTCTGAGCAATGTCCGTGTGCCCGCGCGGCTGCATTTTGGCACCATGGGCCTCGCGCCGTCTGAGCAGGATTTCGTCTCCTCGATCCCGCCGAGCTATACCGGCGGCAACATCGACGACTGGCGCGTCGGCAAGGGTGCCAAGATGTTCTATCCGGTTGCGGTGCCCGGTGCGTTCTTTTCGGTCGGTGATCCGCATGCCGCGCAAGGCGACAGCGAGCTCGGCGGCACTGCGATCGAGACCTCGCTCACCGGCGATTTCGAATTCATCCTGCACAAGCATCGCGATCTCGGCGGCACACAGCTCGAAGGACTGACGCATCCGATGCTGGAAACCCCCGACGCCTGGTCGGTCTACGGCTTCACCTACCCGAACTATCTTGCCGAGCTCGGCGCCAATGCGCAGCTCGAAATCGCCAATCACTCCAGCCTCGACCGCGCCATGCGCGACGCCTTTCGCAAGATGCGGCGCTTCCTGATGACGGTGCACAAGCTCAGCGAGGACGAGGCGATCTCGCTGATGTCGGTGGGGGCAGATTTTGGCGTGACGCAGGTGGTCGACGCCAATTGGGGCGTGCACGGGACCATCCGCAAGAACGTGTTCCGGTGTGACTGATCACGCGCCGGCCGCTGAGCAGGACGTGTCATCCTTGAGGATGGCACGGAGATTGCTTCGCTTCGGCCATAAAGGTCGATGCATGAGGTTGCGTCCGTTCACTAGTGAATCCTATTCCGAAGGCGACCGCCCCGAGGCGTGGCGGGACGTCCTGGCGTCGGTCGGCTTGCAGCCCACGGTCGCCACGAGCACCCATGCCGGCCATGCCATCGCGGTGCGGCGCAGCTTTCAGGGCGTGACGCTGGCCAGGCTTTCGGCAGGGCAACAATCGGTGTCGCCGCGCACGGATGCTGTGGCCGATCATCCGCTGGTGCTGCTGCCGCTCGAAGACGGGGTGGCGCTGAAGACGACCACCGGTTATCAGATCGTTGCTGCGCGGCATCTTCTCTTGCTGCCACGCGCAGGGGACTGGAGCGTGTCGTTCCAGCGCGAGATGCGCGCGGTAGTGCTGTCGGTGACGTCCGAACCGGCACATCGCCATCGCGCCACGTTGCAAGGCGGCGAGGTGCGGGTGCTCCAGCCCGGCGGCTTTGGCAGCGTATTCGCGCAGATGATGGAGCTCGCCGCGCGCGATCTCGACGCGCTGTCCGATGTCGAATGGACGGCGCTGGCGCGAAGTCTCGCCGATCTGCTGCCGACCTTCATGCGTCAGCACGGCGAGACGGCGGGCGATCGCGGCGGCGGCGCTTCCAAGGCAGCGACGCTGCATCGCCTGTGCCAGACCGTCGAACGCAGCCTCGAGGAACCCGATCTGACGCCGGTCAAAATCGCCAGTGCCGAGGGCATTTCTGAACGCTATCTGCAAAAGCTGTTCGAGGGGGCCGGCACCAGTTTCACGCATTACCTGCGCGAACGTCGGCTGCAGCGCACCTGGGCCGATCTGTCGAATCCCGCCGAGGCGCATCGTTCGATTTCCGAGATCGCGTTCCGCGTCGGCTTCAACGACTTTGCCCATTTCAGCCGCGCGTTTCGCCAGCGCTTCGGTCTGTCGCCGCGCGAATTCCGCCATCATGAAGCCGAGCGGCAGACCGCATCCGCGGCCACGGTGCAACGCGGCTGGCCTCAACAGGCGCTGGCGCAAATGTGCAGCCGGCGCGCAGCGCTGGTGCGCAGGACGGCTGCGCCGTTCAACGCCCATGACGTGGAGATCGCGGACGCGCCGCGCCATCACCATCTCGCCGCGGATGCCTCGCGCGTGCATTGGGGCTATTTCAGCCATTCGTTGCCGCCGCAGGTCGAGATCGGCTCCGGCGACACCATCACCATTGAGACGCTGACCCAGCACGCCTCCGACGATCCCGAGCGCATGATCAAGGGTGATCCAGGCGCGGAGAGCGTGTTCCACTGGACGCGCGATCGGAAGAACGTCGATCGCCGCGGCGCCGGCCCGCTCGATGCCTCGATCTACGGCCGCGGCGCCGGTGAGGGATTCGGCGTTCACATTTGCACCGGGCCGGTGGCCGTGAAGGATGCGGAGCCAGGGGACGTACTGGAAATCCGCATCCTCGACATCGCGCCGCGCGCGAGCCGCAATCCGGACTTCGAGGGCCGCGTGTTCGGCAGCAGCGTCGCGGCCTGGTGGGGCTATCACTACAAGGAGTTCCTTGCCGAGCAGAACGCCCATGAGGCGGTGACGATCTACGAGATCGTCGACGACGATGACGCGCCGCATGCCCGTGCGCTGTATTCCTATCGCTGGGAGCCGCAGACCGATCCGTTCGGGACGCTGCACAAGACTTACGACTATCCGGGCATCCCGATCCCGCCGTCATCGGTGCGGCGCCGCCACGACGTGCTCGACGGCATCCGCATTCCGCTGCGCCCGCATTTCGGAGTCATCGCGCTTGCGCCGCGCGAGGCCGAGCTTGTCGATTCCGTCCCGCCCGCATATTTCGGCGGCAATCTCGACAATTGGCGGCTCGGCAAGGGCTCGACGGTCTATTTGCCGGTGTCGGTGCCGGGCGCGCTATTGTCAGTCGGCGATCCCCATGCTGCGCAGGGTGACGGCGAACTCGGCGGCACCGCCATCGAATGTTCGATGACCGGCACGTTCCAGGTCATCCTGCACAAGAAGAACGAGCTTACCAATCAGCCCTTCGCCGATCTTACCTATCCGTTGATCGAGACCGAAGCCGACTGGGTGCTGATGGGCTTCAGTCATCCCAACTATCTCGCCGAATTCGGCGCCAAGGGGCAGAGCGAGGTCTACGCGACCTCGTCGCTCGATCTCGCGATGAAGGATGCGTTCCGCAAGATGCGCCGCTTCCTGATGAACATCAAAGGCCTTACCGAGGACGAGGCGATCGCGCTGATGTCGGTGGCGGTGGATTTCGGCGTGACGCAGGTGGTGGACGGCAATTGGGGCGTCCATGCCATTCTCAGCAAGCGCGTCTTCGATCACGCGCCGCAAAACTAGTGTGCTGAATGCGAAGTTCGTGCGATTTCGCGGCAGCCACTTTCACGAACTTCGCATTGATAAAGCACACTAGAATCATAAGTTTGCTAGTGTCCTTATCGAATCCGAAGTTCGCTCCGAAGGTGCGGCAAATGATGCGAACTTCGGATTCGGGACACTAGAGCATGAAAGATCGTGCTCGAACAAAGACATGAGATCATGATGCGATTCCGTAGAAACGCATCATGATCCATCAGAGAGCAGGCGAGGAGACGTCGTTGCAATTTCACATGATATCCGGCGGCCCGAAGCCGGTCGCGCCGTTCAGCCACGCGGTCGAGACGGATGGTTTCGTTTTCGTCACCGGCCAGATGCCGGATACGCCGGCCGCACCCGGCCTATTGCCCGAGGGCATCGTGGCGCAGACCCGCGCGGTGATGGAGAATCTGCGCGTGGTGCTTGCGGGCCTCGATCTCGGCCTCGAGCATATCGTGATGTCGCGCATCTATCTGACGCGCTTCAAGGAAGATTATGCGGCGATGAACGAGACCTATCGCCGCTATTTCCCGTCCGACCGCCTGCCGGCCCGCACCTGCGTCGGCGTCACCGGTCTCGCCTATGATGCGTTGATCGAAATCGATCTCGTCTGCCGCCGGCCTGCATAGACGCGCCCGCGAGGGTATGCTCGACCAGACGGAGACCGCCCGACGTCGGCGAGAGCCGCCGTCAGGACTTCAGAAGTGATGGCGGCCGGAGGTCCGGCCGGGCCGGCAGCGGACCTGAACGAGACCTACTCGTCCTTCTTCGTCGGCTGCGACATGCGCTCGAGGCGTTCCTGCATGTCCTTCATCTGGCGGCGAAGATCGTCGATGTTGCCGTCATCGGGCGTGGGCTCCGGCGCCTTGTCGGCCTCGCCGCCACCGCGTTGCGGCACGAATGGCTTGAACATCGAGAAGGTCTGCTGGAACAGCTCCATGTTGCGGCGGACCTGTTCTTCCAGCGGCGCAAACGGTGTCCCGCTCAGCGCGCCCGCGATCTGCTTGCGGAATTTTTCCTGTTCCTTGGTCAGCGTCTCGATCGACTGTTCGAGATATTTCGGCACCACCATCTGCATGCTGTCGCCGTAGAAGCGGATCAGCTGGCGCAGGAAAGTGGTCGGCAGCAGGTTCTGCCCGGCCTTGTTTTCCTGCTCGAAGATGATTTGCGCGAGCACGGAGCGGGTAATGTCGTCGCCGGTCTTGGCGTCATAGACGAGGAAATCTTCGCCTTCCTTCACCATCGCCGCGAGATCCTCGAGCGTGACATAGGTGCTCGTCCCGGTATTATAGAGCCGCCGGTTCGCGTATTTCTTGATCGTGGTCGGTTGTTCAGATTTTGCCATGGGCTCTCACTTCAACACCGAAGAACCTGGAACCCTACGGCATCGCCGCAGGGCAAAATGCAACGCATCGCAGCAAAGGTAAGCATTTTCAAAGCGGTTCGGCTACAGTTTTGTGCTGTGCGGTTAATTCCAAAGCATAGGATTTGCTCAGGAAAGTGCCAAGGGCGTCATTTTGAGTGCGTCGCGGCGCGATTTGCCCGACAGTGCGATTGACATGTCTCAACGAGGTTTACAGGATAGCCGTCAAGAGACAGGCCCGCCAAATCGGCCGCCCGCCGTCGAGAAACCCAGCTACAACCAATAGGAGATGTCCATGTCAGACGATGTCGTCATCGTCAGCGCCGCCCGCACCCCCGTCGGTAGCTTCAACGGCGCTTTCGCCACCACGCCGGCCCATGACCTCGGGGCCATCGCCATCAAGGCGGCGCTGGAGCGTGCCGGCGTCGAGGGCGGTCAGGTCTCCGAAGTCATCATGGGCCAGATCCTCACCGCCGCGCAGGGCCAGAACCCGGCCCGCCAGGCCTCGATCGCGGCCGGCATCCCGGTGGAAAGCCCGGCCTGGGGCGTCAACCAGCTCTGCGGCTCGGGCCTGCGCACGGTGGCGCTCGGCTACCAGGCGCTGCTCAACGGCGATTCCTCGATCGTCGTCGCCGGCGGCCAGGAATCCATGAGCATGGCCCCGCACGCGCAATATCTGCGTGGCGGCGTCAAGATGGGCGGGCTCGAGCTGATCGACACCATGATCAAGGACGGGCTGTGGGATGCCTTCAACGGCTACCACATGGGCAACACCGCCGAGAACGTCGCCAAGCAATACCAGATCACCCGGTCGCAGCAGGACGAGTTCGCGGTCGGTTCGCAGAACAAGGCCGAGGCGGCGCAGAAGGCCGGCAAGTTCAAGGACGAGATCGTCCCGGTCACCATCAAGTCCCGCAAGGGCGATATCGTGGTCGACACCGACGAGTATCCGCGCCACGGCGCCACGCTCGACGCGATGGCCAAGCTCCGCGCGGCCTTCGAGAAGGACGGCACCGTGACCGCGGGCAACGCCTCGGGCATCAATGACGGCGCCGCCGCCGTCGTGCTGATGACCGCCAAGGAAGCCGCCAAGCAGGGCAAGAAGGTGCTGGCCCGCATCGTGTCATGGGGCCAGGCCGGCGTCGACCCCAAGATCATGGGCACCGGCCCGATCCCCGCTTCGCGCGCCGCGCTGAAGAAGGCCGGCTGGAACATCGCCGACCTCGACCTGATCGAGGCCAACGAGGCGTTCGCCGCGCAGGCCTGCGCGGTGAACAAGGACCTCGGCTGGGATCCGGCCAAGGTCAACGTCAATGGCGGCGCGATCGCGATCGGCCATCCGGTCGGCGCGTCGGGTGCGCGCGTGCTGGTGACGCTGCTGCACGAGATGCAGAAGCGCGATGCCAAGAAGGGCCTCGCGACGCTGTGCATCGGCGGCGGCATGGGCATCGCTATGTGCGTTGCACGCGACTGAACAAAAGGCAGCGAGGCCGGTTAGGTGATGAAAAGATCATCTGTCAACCGCGAAGCGAGCTGATAAATAAGATGCCCGGCTTTGCGCCGGGCATTTTTGTTTCGACAGCATGATCCGGAAAAGTGTGAAGCGGTTTTCCGAGAAGACCATGCTCAAAAAAGGGAGCCAAAGCGCGATGACAATTCAACCTGATCTCATCGCGCTTTGTTGAGTGAGTGCGTAGGCCGGAGTTATCCGGTTATGAAAGACGGCCAAGGAGGAAACGGACATGGCACGTGTTGCATTGGTGACGGGCGGAACGCGCGGTATTGGAGCTGCGATCAGCAAGGCGCTGAAAGCGGCGGGCTACAAGGTGGCGGCGAGCTACGCCGGCAATGACGCCGCGGCGGAGAAGTTCAAGGCGGAGAGCGGGATTCCGGTCTACAAGTGGGACGTCGCCTCGTTCGACGCCTGCGCGGCTGGCGTCAAGCAGGTCGAGGCCGATCTCGGCTCGGTCGACGTGCTCGTCAACAATGCCGGCATCACCAAGGATACCGCGTTCCACAAGATGACGGTCGAGCAGTGGAATGCCGTGATCAACACCAACCTCGGCTCGCTGTTCAACATGACGCGCCAGGTGATCGAGGGCATGCGCGCCCGCAAGTTCGGCCGTGTCATCTCGATCTCCTCCATCAACGGCCAGAAGGGCCAGTTCGGCCAGGTCAACTACTCGGCGGCCAAGGCCGGCGACATCGGCTTCACCAAGGCGCTGGCGCTGGAGAACGCCAAGGGCGGCATCACCGTGAACGTGATCTGCCCCGGCTATATCAACACCGAGATGGTGCAGGCGGTGCCGAAGGACGTGCTCGAGAAGAACGTGATCCCGCAGATTCCGGTCGCCCGGCTCGGCGAACCCGAAGAGATCGCGCGGGCCGTGGTGTTCCTCGCCGCCGACGATGCCGGTTTCATCACCGGCTCGACGCTGACGGTGAACGGCGGCCAGTATCACGCCTGACGCGAGTAGCGTCGTCGCGTCGCAGGCGCGCACAATCAAGTAGCGAATGCCCGGCCTTGTGCCGGGCATTTTCGTCTTTACAACGCGCCACACGCGAAGGAAGACGTGGCCGGCCGGGACATCGGCGAGCGGCTTCAGACCGCCATCCTTTGGATAGTCATGCCCGGCCACGACGGATTGAATTGAGATGACGACCCGAACTGCCACCCTTGTCGGACTGACCGCCATCCTGATGTGGTCGCTGCTGTCGGTCATGACGGTCGCGACCGGGACGATCCCGGCGTTCCAGCTCGCGGCCATGACCTTTGCGATCGGCGCCGCGGTGGCGTTCGCGAGCTTCCTGTTGCGTCCATCAGCCTTCGGCGCGTTGAAGCAACCGCTTGTCGCCTGGGTCGTCGGCGTCGGCGGGCTGTTCGGCTATCACGCGCTGTATTTCCTGGCGCTGCGCTTCGCCCCGCCGGCCGAGGCCGGGCTGCTCAATTATCTCTGGCCGCTGTTGATCGTGCTGTTCTCGTCGCTGCTGCCGGGCGAGCGGCTTGCGGTGCATCACATCGTCGGCGCGCTGCTCGGCCTCGCCGGCACCGTGCTGCTGTTCGCCGGCAACACCGGCGCCTTCACAAAAGAGCAGATTCCAGGCTTCGCGGCCGCCTTCGTCGCGGCGTTCGTCTGGGCGTCCTATTCGGTGATGTCGCGCCGGCTCAAGGCGGTGCCGACCGATGCGGTGGCAGGCTTCTGCCTCGCGACCGCCGTGCTTGCGGCGCTCGTGCACATGATGGTGGAGACGACGGTGTGGCCCGCGACGCCGCTGCAGTGGCTTGCCGTCGTCGCGCTCGGCATCGGTCCGGTGGGGGCCGCGTTCTTCGCCTGGGATATCGGCATGAAGCGCGGCGACATCCGCGTGCTCGGTGCCGCCTCCTATGCCACGCCGCTGCTCTCGACCGCGTTCCTGATCGCAGCGGGCTTCGCCAAGCCCAGCGCCAATATCGCGATCGCCGCGATCCTGATCGCCGGCGGCGGGCTGATCGCGGCAAAGGACATGGTGCTGAGAAAAAGAACGTAGGATGGGTAGAGCGAAGCGAAACCCATCATCCCGCAGAGTAGATAGGAATTGATGGGTTTCGCTGCGCTCTACCCATCCTACGAAGAGGGTTGTTGCTACTGTTTCACCGTCACCCTGAGGAGGCCGCAGCGCGGCCGTCTCGAAGGGGCGACGGCCCCGTCTGTGGCCGATTCATCCTTCGAGGCTCGCCCAGCGGCGCAATTGCGCCGCAAGGCTCGCACCTGCAGCGACAAAGGCAAAGCCTTTGCGCGGGGATGACGGGAAAAAGCTCTTACGAAGCGGGCTCCCAGCCCTTCGGCGCCAGCTCGAACTTCGCGAACTCGAATCCCGGCGCGACGGTGCAGCCGACCAGCGTCCAGTCGCCGCTGCTTTCGGCGGCCTGCCATGTGTCCGCCGGCACGATTGCCTGTGGCTGCTCGCCGCGCGCCACATCCGGCCCGAGCGTGATCGAATGTGGGCCGCCGTCCTGCGCGATCCGCAATGTCAGCGGCGCGCCGGCGTAATAGTGCCACATCTCGACGGCGTCGATGCGGTGCCAATGCGAGCGCTCGCCGCGCGCCAGCAGGAAGTAGATCGCGGTCGAATGCGCACGGCCATTGGCGTCGCAGCGCGCGTCGCGAAACGTCTCGCGATAGTGCCCGCCTTCGGGATGCGGCTGCAGCGCGAGCCGCGCGATGATGTCGGCCGCCGAGAGGTCGGCCATCACGACTTGTTCTTGCGCTCGCGGAGCTCGCCGAACACCAGCGCCGGGTCGGCGCCCTTCATGTGCAGCTTTGCCGCCACCGCCGGCTCGTCGGCGCGCAGGAACACGTTGGCCTTCTTCTCGTCGCCGAGCAGCACCGGGATCGTCGGCTTGTTCTCGGCGCGCAGTTTTGTGACCTCTGCTGCGCGCGCCTGCAGGGCCGCATTGTCGGGCTCGATGGTGAGCGCGAATTTCACGTTGGAGGCGGTGTATTCATGGCCGCAATAGAGACGGAAATCGTCCGGCAGCGAGCGCAGCTTCAAAAGCGAATCCCACATCATGGGGTAGGTGCCTTCGAACACCCGGCCGCAGCCGATCGAGAACAGCGTGTCGGCGGCGAACACCGCCTTCTCGCCGTCGAACACGTAGGAGATATGGTCGAGCGTATGGCCGGGCGTCTCGACGACGCGCGCGAGCAGGCTGCCGACCTTGATGACATCGGCATTGGCGGCGCGCAGATCGACATTGGCGATCTTGGCCGACTGGTCGTGCGGGGCGACGACGCGGCAGCCATATTTCTGCTTCAGCTCGGCGACGCCGCCGACATGGTCGCCATGGTGATGGGTGATCAGGATATCGGTCAGCGTCCAGCCCTCGCGCTCCAGCGCCTTGATGATCGGGCCGGCTTCCGGCGCGTCGATCGACGCGGTCGCCTTGGTCGCGGGATCGTGGATCAAATACCCGAAATTGTCGGTGAGGCAGCTGAAGGTGCGAATTTCGGCGGTCATGATATCTCCACGAACAAACGGGACGGACATTTTCAAAGCATGATGTATTCGAAAGACCGGTATCGACTTTCCCGGGTCATGCTTTTAACGCGCCCAATATAGGGGTGAAATATGGCGTTAACGCTCCGGCGGCAATGCAATTTTCGGCGCACCCGGGCAGCAGGGGGCGTGTTAGGCTAAACACCATGGACGTCATCGACCTGCGCGACTTCTATTCGCAGCGCCTCGGCATCGTGGCGCGGCAGCTGATCAACCGGGGTATCCGCGCGCGGTGGCCGAACGCGGAAGGCCAGCGCGTGCTCGGCCTCGGCTATCCGACCCCCTATCTCGGCCTGTTCCGTGAGTCCTGCGAGCGCTGCATTGCCTTCATGCCGGCGGCCCAGGGCGTGCTGAAATGGCCGACCGGCCGGCCGGCGCTGGCCACCTTGATCGACGAATTCTCGATGCCGCTGCCGGATGCCGCGGTCGACCGCGTGCTGCTGGTGCACGCGCTGGAGATGTCCGATGACCCGGAGCGGTTGCTGCGCGAGGTGTGGCGGGTGCTCTCGCCGTCGGGGCGGCTGATCGCGATCATCCCGAACCGCCGCGGCGTCTGGACGCGCACCGACGCCACGCCGTTCGGCCATGGCCGGCCCTATTCGCGGGCGCAGATCACGCAGCTGTTGCGGCAGACCTGGTTCACGCCGTCGTCGTGGGGCGAGGCGTTGTTCATGCCGCCGGTGCAGGGCAGCTGGTTCCTGCGCTCGGCGATGGCGTGGGAGCGGGTCGGCGCGGCGCTGTCGATGCCGTTCGCCGGCGTGCATATCGTGGAGGCGACCAAGCAGGTCTATCGGGCGATTCCCGCGCGTCGCGAGCGCACGCAGCTGATCCCGTCATTGCGTCCGGTGCTGGTGCCGTCCTCGACGGCGACGCGCAAATCGACTCACGCAGAGTCGTAACACGACCCGAGGCGTGACGCGGACAATTCACCCTCCCCGTGAAGGGAGGGTGACAGATTTTCAGGATTACTCGTTGCCCGGATTGAAGTCGTCGCTCGGTGCGGGCTGCGTCGCCATGTCGGGGCGCGGGCCGTGCGGACGGCGGCGGCGGCGCGGAAAGCGCTCGCTCCGTTCGCCGCGTTCTGCGCCGCCATTATTGCCTTCATAGGCGCCGTTGACCTGTGGCTGCGCGCCGCCGGTGATGAACGAGGGCAGGCGATCGACGCCGCCGGCATCGGCCATCGCGGGCTGCGGCTGGTTCTGCGGTTGCGGCTGATATTGCGGCTGCGGACGATGCTCGCGCTCGCGGTGCTCACGCGGCTGCTGGTCGCGCTCGCGATGCTCGCGCGGCTGCTGCTGCTCGCGCTGGTACGGCTGCTGGCCGTTGTCGCGCATGAAAGGTTGCTGCTGCTGCGGCACGAAGCCCGGCTCCTGGCCGAAGCTCGAATAGCCGTCGCTGTCGTCGTCGCCGTCTTCGGTCGGGGTGACCTCGGCGTCGGGGCGCGGCGGCTGCTGATTCTGCCGGAACTGCTCCTGTGCGGCCGCGATGATCCGGTAGTAGTGCTCAGCGTGCTGGTAGTAGTTCTCAGCTGCCACCGGATCGCCGGAGGAGCGCGCATCGCGCGCAAGCTGAACGTATTTCTCGGCCACGTGGGAGGCCGTGCCGCGGATCTTGATGTCAGGTCCGTTCGATTCGTACACCCGTGTCAGGGGATTCTGGCCGCGCCGGTTATTGTTGTTGTTATTGTTGTTGTTATTCCGGTTGCGCATCCGCTTGTTGTTCTGACCGTTTCTCATCTGTCGCCTTTTATTCCAGCCCTGAAGTTATTGCAGTCCACAGTCCGATTTCTCAGAAGTCCGATTCCCAGAGTCCGATTCGGCGCGCGCCTAGGCACACGGAATCGCAATACCGTTCGAAGTGGTTTCGATGTCGCCGACCATCTCGTTCAGCAAAGTCGCGTGCAGCAAAGACGCGTTCCCCAACCGCCGGCAATCGCGCCAGCGACCAAATCATTCCGCCCGTTGAGACAGGCTCAGTTCTCGTGCGTAAGTCTTCAAGCGCAATAACAGGCTTTCGTTCGCTTGGCGGTCGAGAGCAGCACAGCTTCGGCTATTGCGCTCTATATGACCTGCGTTCCTGGAACCTTTCGATCGGCGGGCTCTGCTGAACCCTGGTCATCACCCGTAACGGATTACGGGGCCAGCACCGATGTTGTGCCCGGAACGTAGTCGTTCCCGGGAGATAATCCAAGAGGTTTTTTTTCGTTCCAATAGGACTTTATCGGGGCAGCCGGCGGGCGGAAACGGCCCTCGGGATGCCCCCCAGATCGGCCTTTGGCGGCCCCGTTGGGAATAACCCGGATGCCGTCATCAGCGCTTCAACGTCGCCGCTCTGACCCTGTCCGACTTCCACAACCAGAAATCCTCCTGAGGTCAAAAGACCCGCAGATTGCGAAATCAGCGCGCGGTAGGCGTCGAGCCCGTCGGCACCGCCGTCGAGCGCCGCGCGCGGATCATGCGCGCGCACCTCGATGTCGAGTCCGGCGACGTCGGCCGAGGGGATGTACGGCGGATTGGACACGATCAGCTCGAACGCGCCGACGAGCCCGCGGCCGTAGTCGCACTCGATCCATGTCGTGCGATCGGCGAATCCGAGCGCGGTGGCGTTGCGGCTCGCGGTCTGCAGCGCCTCCGTCGAGATGTCGGTGGCGAAGCCATGCGCGTTCGGCAGTTCCGAGAGCAGCGCCAGCAGGATCGCGCCAGAACCGGTGCCGAGATCGGCGATCCGCAACGCGCGCTCGGCCACCCCGTCGGCGCGCAGCAGTTCGAGTGCGCGCTCGACCACCGTCTCGGTGTCCGGGCGCGGCACCAGCGTCGCGGCGGACAGGTGCAGCGGCAGTCCCCAGAACTCCTTGACGCCGAGGATGCGCGCGATCGGTTCGCCGGCGAGGCGGCGCTGCGCGAGGTGCTCGAGGCGATCGGCTTCGTCCCTCGTCAGCGCGCGCTTCGCGCCCGTGATCATGCCGGTCAGATCGAGCCCCAGCACGGCGCCGACCAGCAGTCGCGCATCGAGCTCGGCGGCGTCGTGGCCGGCCGCCTTGAGGCGGGCGGTGAGGCTGCGCCTGATGCTCTCGACGGTCTGGCCATGTCCTGCGGGTTCGCTCATCGCGCGTTGTTAGCCGATGGTCGATGCGGCGTCGATATCACTTGCGCCCCGTGCGGCCGGCGCGCACGGTCAGAATCTGAACCTAGCGATCCGGAACGCGCGACCATGACGGGCTATGACGACCAGAACATCTTCGCCAGGATCCTGCGCGGCGAGGTCCCGAGCTTCAAGGTCTACGAGACCGACCGGACCTTTGCCTTTCTCGACATCATGCCGCGATCGCCGGGACATACCCTGGTGATTCCGAAGGCGCCCGCGCGCGGCATCCTCGACATCGCGGAAGACGACCTCGCCGCGGTGGCGCGGTCGGCCAAGCGCATCGCCATCGCCGCGATGAAGGCGTTCGCGGCCGACGGCATCATCATCCAGCAGTTCAGCGAGCCCGCCAGCGGTCAGGTGGTGTTTCACCTGCACATGCATGTGATGCCAGTGAAGGCCGGCGTCGCACTGCTGCCGGCGCAGACCGTCAAGGCGGAGATGGATGTGCTCGCCGATCACGCCAGGCGGATGATCGCGGCGCTGGGTGGGTGAGCGGGTGGCCCGGTCCGACGCGGGAATGCCGTAATCCCTATCCCGAGAGGCCATGCGCAATATCGAGTTCGTCATTGCGAGGAGCTCGCGACAAAATTTGTAAAGCAATTTTGCGCTGTAGCGACGAAGCAATCCATCCATCCGCGCATGCGGACCGATGGATTGCTTCGCGGAGCCTGTCATCGGGCGTGCGTTCGCGCGACCCGTTGGCTCGCAATGACGGCGGAGAAAGTGACGCGCCCTAAACCCCGAGATAGCGCTGCAGGACATCGGGCTGCGCCTTGATCTCCTGCGCCGGCCCTTCATGGACGATGTGCCCGTTGTTGATGATGTAGATGCGCTGCGCCAGCGCGAGCGTCGCGGCGAGGTTTTGCTCCACCAGCACGATGGTCTGTCCGGCCTCGGCGAGATCGCGGCACGCCTTCATCAGGTCGCGCACGATCACCGGCGCCAGGCCCTCGAACGGCTCGTCGAGCAGGATGATCTTGGGATCGCGTACCAAGGCGCGCGCGATCGCCAGCATCTGCTGCTCGCCGCCCGACAGGTCGGTGCCGCGGTTGCCGCGCCGCTCGCGCAGCCGCGGGAACATCTCGTAGATGCGGTCGAGCGGCCAGCGCTGCGAGGCGGTCAGGCCGGCGATCACGAGGTTCTCCTCGACGCTCAGGCTGCCGAAGATACGGCGCTCCTCATGGACCAGCTGCATGCCGGCTTGCGCGATCTTGTGGCTCTTCCGGCCGGAGATCTCGACGCCGTCGAACATCACCGAGCCGCGGCGCGGGGTGACGACGCCCATCAGGCTCTTCAGCGTCGTGCTCTTGCCGGCGCCGTTACGTCCGAGCAGCGCCACCACCTCGTTGCGCTCGACGTGCATCGAGACGTCGAACAGGATGTGGGAATCCCCGTAATAGCTGTTCAGTCCGTTGACCTCGAGCAGGCTCATGCGGCGAGCACTCCATGCACGCCGCCAAGATAGGCCTCCTGGACGGTCGAATTGGTCTTGATCTCTTCCGGCGTTCCCTCGACCAGCACGCGGCCCTCCTGCAGCACGGTGACGCGCTCGGCGAGCTCGAACAGCGCATCCATGTCGTGATCGATGATGATCATGGTGCGGCCCTGGCTGATCGACTTCAGCAGCTTGACGGTCTCGACGCGCTCGCGCGGGCTCATGCCGGCCAGCGGCTCGTCGAGCAGCAACAGGCTCGGCGACGTTGCCAGCGCCAGCCCGATCTCCAGCCGCCGCTTCTCGCCATAGGCAAGCTCGGACACGGGCGTGTCCGGCCTCGAGGTCAGATTGACCAGCTCGAGCGTCTGCTGCACGCGCTCGGACAGGCCGGGGATGCTGTCGATGCTGCGGAACAGGTCGAGCTTGAACTTGCCGCGCAGCGCCGACAGCGCCGCGATCACCAAATTCTCGCGCACCGTCAGCCCGGTGAACAGCTGGTTGACCTGGTAGCTCTTGGTCAGGCCGAGCTGACAGACGTCGGTGACGTTCATGCCGGTGATGTCGCGGCCCTCGAACAGGATGGTGCCCGAGGTCGGATGCACCTCGCAGGTCAGCATCTTGAAGAAGGTCGACTTGCCGGCGCCGTTCGGGCCGATGATGCCGCGCAGCTCACCGTGATTGACGGTGAAGTCGATGTCGCTGTTGGCGAGCAGGCCGCCATAGCGCTTGGTCAGGCCCCTAGCCTGGAGGATCGGGCCGGACGGATTGCCGCCAGCACGAGCCGCCACCGGCTTCGGCGCGGCGGGCGCTGCGGCGTGCCGCTCGCTTGCCACGGCGACGACCTCGGGTGCGCTC
This sequence comes from Bradyrhizobium sp. USDA 4504, assembly GCF_054063995.1. Classification (NCBI taxonomy): domain Bacteria; kingdom Pseudomonadati; phylum Pseudomonadota; class Alphaproteobacteria; order Hyphomicrobiales; family Nitrobacteraceae; genus Bradyrhizobium; species Bradyrhizobium sp. USDA 4504. The sequence continues at coordinate 7,611,556 of NZ_JBSSGV010000001.1, forward strand.
TCCTCCGGCTCCTTGGCGCCGCGCTGTCCGGTCAGGAGGCGGTAAAGATCGGCGAGGCCACCGATGATGCCGCGGCGCAGGAAGCACACCAGCAGCACGAACACGATGCCGAGCACGAGCTTCCAGGCCGCGCCGAGCCCGAGCGCCGCCTGCAGGAAGTCCTGCAGCGACAGCCACACCGCGGCGCCGACCAGCGGCCCGAACAGCGTGCCGCGGCCGCCGATCGCGGTTTGCATCACGAGCTGCCCCGACGTGTCGAAGGTGAACGCGTCAGGCGGCATGAAGGCCTGCAGCACGCCGAGCAGCCCGCCGGCAAAGCCGGCATAGGCGGCGGCGATCACGAAGGCGGTGAGCTTGTAGCCGTGGATGTTGTGGCCGACCGCGGTCGCGCGCAGCGGGTTGTCGCGGATCGCGCTGAACACGGCACCGACCGGCGAGCGCACGATGCGCAGCGCAATCACGACGCCGATGAAGTAGCACAGCGCCAGGAACTGATAGAGCGACCAGCCGGTGGTGAAGTGCAGCGTGGTGAAGCCGAGATTGAAGCTCGGGGTCGGCACGCCCGGCAGCCCGTTCTCGCCGCCGGTGAAGTCCGACAGCGGATTGAACTCGACGAAGAAGAACACCTCGGCGATCGCCACCGTGATCATCGCGAAGTAGATGCCGGTGCGACGCAGCGCGATCAGGCCGATCAGATAGCCGGTGGCGGCGGCCGCGATCATGCCGATGACGAGCGCGAGCACGACGTATGGAAAACCGGCGCGCGTCAGCAGATAGGCCGCGACGAAGCCGCCGGTGCCGTAAAAGGCCGACTGGCCGAACGACAGCAGGCCGGTGAAGCCGAACAGGATGTCGAAGCCGAGGCCGAACAGACCCCAGACCAGGATCCGGTTCACCGTGTTGGGCGCGAAGCCGAGCCACGGCAGCACGAAGGGCGCGACGATCAGGCCGGCGGCGGTCAGGAGTTCGATCAGGTATGGGCGCTGTTTAAGCATCTAGATATCCGTCGTCATTCGCGGCCCTGCGTGCCGAGCAGGCCATGCGGTCTGAGCACCAGCACGAGCGTCATCGCCGCGAACAGCATGACGTAGGCGTAACCGGGGTTGAACATCGAGGTGATGCTGATGATCTCGCCGGCGATCAGCCCGCCGAGGATGGCGCCGGGAAACGAGCCGACGCCGCCGATCACCACCACCACGAAGGTCTCGACCAGGATGTCGTCGCCGACACCCGGCGTCAGCGACACCACCGGTGCATTGATGATGCCGGCGAAGCCCGCGGCCATCGCGCCGATGCCGAACACGATCATGAAGACGCGGTAGACGTTGATGCCGAGCGAATCGACCATCACCGAATCCTCGATGCCGGCGCGCACGATCATGCCGAGCCGGGTGCGGTACAGGATCAGGAACAGCGCGCCCAGCGCGACCGCGACGATGCCGACGACCGCAAGCCGGTAGGTCGGGTAGAACAGGAAGCCGAGCGAGGTGATGCCCTGCAGCAGCGCCGGCGGCGGCACCACCTGCGACTGGCTGGTGAAGATCAGCCGCACGATCTCGACGAAGCAGATGCCGAGGCCGAACGTGACCAGCAGCTGGTCCTCATGCGGGCGGTGGTAGAAGTGGCGGATGATGATCCGCTCCATCGCAATCCCGAGCACCATCACGAACAGCGAGCCTGCGATCACGGCGAGAATGAACGAGCCGGTGTAGGAATAGGTCACGTATCCGGCGTAGCCGCCGATCATGAACATGGCGCCGTGGGCGAGGTTGAGCACCCCGAGTGTGCCGTAGATGATCGTCAATCCGGAGCTGATCAGCGCGAGCAGCGCGCCGAGCGCCAGTCCGTTGAAAAGTTGCGAGACGAAATTTGGCCAGTTGATCATGACGCGCGTTCACTTAGCCGTATACCTGGCCCGGTCAGTGGAGGATGCGTTCCGAGAAAAGCGGCGCCGCGGGCCGGGTCGCCCCGCCCACGGCGCCGAGTCTTCCCACGTTAATCAGGTGTAGTCGCCGAGATGGCAGCCGAACGCATCCGGCTTCTGCATCAGACCGTCGCCGGGGACGATCTCGATCACCTCGTAATAGTCCTCCTTGTTCTTCATCTCCTTTTCCATCTTGCCGCGGACGATGACGACGGGGCGGACGCACTGATGATCCTCGGGGCGATAGTGGACGTCGCCGACAAGCGAAGGCAGCGTCTCGCCCTTCTCATAGGCCTTGATGACGTCGGGCGGATAGAAGCTGCCGGCCTCCTCGACCATGCGGGCCCAGTGCGCGAAGCTGACATAGGCATTCTCGGCGCCCCATTCCGGCTTGTATCCGTACTTCTTCTCGAAGGCCTCGTTGAACATCTTGGCCAGCGGATATTTGTCCTCGATGGTCCACCAATAGTCGGTCGCGGCGTAGACGCCCTGCATCAGGCCGCCGGTCTCGCGGGCGATGAACGGCACCTGGTAGGGCACCACGAGCTTCATCTTGTCGAGCACGCCGAACTGCTTGGCCTGCTGCGTCGACAGCACGGCATCGTGACCCCAGTTGACGTTGATCAGCACGTCGGCGCCGGAGTTCGCGACGTTGAGCAGATAGGACGAATAGTCCGGCGCGCCGAGCGGCGAGACCTGGTTGGTGACGGTGGTCCAGCCCGCCTGGGCGAGGTAGTCCTGCATCGACTTGGTGACGGTGTGGCCGTAGGTGTAGTCGGGCGTCAGGTAGGCGGCCTTCTTGTTCTTGCCGAACTGCTTGATCAGCACCGGCGCGATCGCCGCCGCGGCGGTCTGGCCGAAGAAGTTCTGGCGGAAGCCGTAGCGCACGCAATCCTTGCCGGTGGTGTCGTTGGAGCCGGAAATGCCGCAGACGAAGATCACCTTCTCGCGCTGCGCCAGCTTGTTCAGCGCCACCGCGACCGCGCTCGACGTGCCGCCGGTGATCATCACCGCCTTGTTCTCGGAGATGAAGCGCTGCTGCGCCTGCACGGCCTCGTTCGGCTTCGCCGCGGAATCCGCGACGCCGAACTTCAGCTCCTTGCCGAGCACGCCCTTGCTGGTCTTCGGCGAGATCTTCTTGATCAGCTCGTGGCCGCTGTTGATGTGCTCGATCGCGAGCTGATAGCCCTTGAGCTCATCCTCGCCCTGCACCGCATAGGTGCCGGTGCGCGGGACCGAGATGCCGATGAACGCCGAAGAGCCCGACGAGCCCGCGGGATAGGTTCCGATCGCCGGGTGGTCCTCGGCGAAGGCCCGCGATGCGATCGAGGCCGGCAGCACGCTGCCGCCGATCAGGCCCGCGCCGGCTTGCAGCAAAGTGCGGCGCGAAACGTTCGGGGCACTGCCCGGCCGAAAATCCTTGGTGCTCATCGCTCAGTATCCTCCAATTATATTGATTGTTGGCGCGCATGCTCACTCGTCGCCTGATCGGATCGATCGGCGGCACGATGCGCCGGCTGCAATCGAGCAGCCTGTCACAGCTACAATTCCCCACCGGCATATTTAGTCAATGTCACCTTTCGTCGAATCATATCGGCCTACGATAGAAATAATATCGTTCTACGATGTATCGAGGTTTACCGACCGGGTGCGGGTCCTGTAAGTGAGGGAGCGATGATCCAGGAGCCTTCAAGTCGCACCGGAAATGCCGGAGAGCACGCCGTGTCCGAGCACGGTGCCGCCGGGCAATCGGGCAGCCTGAGCATCCGCGCGATCAACGTCCTGAAGGAACTGGCGGTCGAGCTGCTCGACGAAGTGCCGCCGAAGGTGGGCTGGGCGCCGCCGGACGATCTGCTGCGGCTGCTCACCGCGCGCCACCTCGCGACGGCGCGAAATTGCGGACGGCAAACCATGCGCGAGATCATCGCTTGGGCCGAGACGCGCGGGATAACGATCCCGTCTCCGCATCACACCGGCAAGTCGTTGACGGAGGTCTGGGGCGATCTGGTCGCGCGTGCCTCGGCCGGGCATCTCACCAAGAGCGAGATCACCGAGGCGCTGGAGAAATCCATTCGCCGCAGGAGCCCGCGGATTCCGGTCGCGTTCCAGATCGTGCTGCTGAAAATATTGAGCTCGACCTACGATCACTGGCCGCAGCCCTGAGCTTGCGCGGCCCCGCCGCTCGATCGTCAAACCGTTGAAAACATAAGTGGAAGGGCGGCCGGTAGTATGGTGCGTCCGGCGCGGGCTTGATAGCGTTGCACGGCGTCTGCCGTCCGGCGGAGCGAGCCAGCAGCAGGACGATCGAATGCCGCAACCAAAGCAACGACGAGCGCTCGCCGGCGCAACCAAACGCAAGGCCGTGGCCGCGACGGTGGACTACCGGGCGCTGGCGCAGTTTCGCTACGAGTTGCGCAGGTTTCTCGCATTCAGCGAGGAGGGCGCCCGGAAGGCCGGAATGACGCCGCGGCAGCATCAGGCGCTGCTCGGCATCAAGGGTTTCGTCGATCCCGGTCCGCCGACCGTCGGCGACATCGCCCGGTTCCTGCTGATCCGGCATCACTCCGCCGTCGAACTGATGAACCGCATGGCAAAGCTCGGGCTGGTCAGCCGCCTTGCCGATCCGGATGACGCGCGGCGGGTTCAGCTCAAGCTGACGGCAAAGGGTGAGCAGAAGCTCCAGGCGGTCTCGAAGAAGAACATCGAGGAACTGCGCCGCGTCGCGAGCCCGGCGTTGCGCCGCTTGCTGAAGTCTTCGCCGTCTTCCGAAGAGGACTGAGTGCAGCATCCGCCGGCGCAAGCGGCGGCGCGCGTCAGGCCGCTGCGCCCTGCGCGGCGAGCTGTGCCGCCTGGTGCTCGGTGGTCAGCGCGTCGATCAATTCGCCGAGCGCTTCGCCCGCGATCACCTGCGGCAGCTTGTAGAGCGTCAGGTTGATGCGGTGGTCGGTGACGCGTCCTTGCGGGAAATTATAGGTGCGGATGCGCTCGGAGCGGTCGCCGGAGCCGACCTTCTCCTTGCGGTCGGCGGAGCGCGCCGCCTCGACGCGCTGGCGCTCGGCATCGTAGATGCGCGAGCGCAGGATGTTCATCGCCGACGCCCGGTTCTTGTGCTGCGAGCGGCTGTCCTGCATCATCACGACGATGCCGGTCGGCAGATGGGTGATGCGGATCGCCGATTCGGTCTTGTTGACATGCTGACCGCCGGCGCCGCCCGCGCGCATGGTCTCGATCCTCAAGTCCGTGTCCTTGATATCGACGTCGACGTCCTCGACCTCGGGCAGTACGGCGACCGTGGCGGCCGAGGTGTGGATGCGGCCCTGTGTCTCGGTGTCGGGCACACGCTGCACGCGGTGCACGCCGGATTCGAATTTCAGCTTGGCGAACGCGCCGCGGCCCTGCACCTCGGCGATGATTTCCTTGTAGCCGCCGACGGTGCCTTCGCTCGCCGAAATCACCTCGACCTTCCAGCCCTGCAAGGACGCGAAGCGCTCATACATCCGGAACAGGTCGCCGGCGAACAGCGAGGCCTCGTCGCCGCCGGTGCCGGCACGGATTTCCAGCATCACGTTGCGGTCGTCCATCGCGTCCTTCGGCAACAGCGCGATCCGGATCTGCTGCTCGAGCTCGCCGAGCCGCGCCTGCAGCGTTTCCAGCTCGGCTTCCGCCATGCTGCGCATTTCGGCGTCGGTCTCCGCATCCGCCAGCATCGCCTCGGTATCGGCGAGTTCGCTGCGCGCAGAACGGTAGAGCTTCACCGCGTCGATCAACGGGTTGAGCTCGGCGAGCTCGCGCGTGATCTGCACATAGCGCTCGGACTTGACCTCGCCGAGCAGCTCGGCCTCGAGCGAGGCATGATGGGCGAGCAGGACGTCGAGTTTGGCTTCGGGTAGCATGGCGGTATCTCGAATTGCGGAAGGTACGGAAGGGCGGCAGCGGCGACGGCAGCGTCGCTACAAGGCCAGCCCCTCGGTTTCCGCAAACTTCGTCAGCGCCGCGCGGATCGAGACGCTGCCGACCGGCGCGTCCAGCAGCGGATTGATCATCGCCTCGGCCTTCTTGGCATCGAGGTCGAGGATCAACGCCTTGACCGGGCCGTGCGCAGTTGCCGACAATGAAAGAGAACGGTAGCCGATTGCGATCAGCGCCAGCGCGCCGATCGGTTTCGACGCCATCTCGCCGCACAGCGAGGCGGCCTTCTTCGCCGCCTTGGCCTTGCGCACGATGTCGCGCAGCGCGCGCAGGATCGGCGCCGAGAGGATGTCGAAGCGTTCGGAGACCTTGGCATTGCCGCGGTCGACAGCAAACAGGAACTGGAACAGATCGTTGGAGCCGACCGAGACGAAGTCGACCTTCTTCAGGAGCTCGTCGAGCTGGTAGAGCAGCGCCGGCACCTCGACCATGGTGCCGATATCGATCCGCTCGGGCAGCGAATGGCCGTGCTGGCGCAGATAGGTCAACTCGCGCTCGACGATCGCCTTGGCCTGGTCGAACTCGGCGATGTCCGAGATCATCGGGAACATGATCTTCAGCGCGCGGCCGCCGCCGGCACGCAGCAGCGCGCGGATCTGGCCGCGCAAAAGGCCCGGACGGTCGAGGCCGAGCCGGATCGCGCGCCAGCCGAGCGCGGGATTTTCCTCGATCACGGTCTCCATATAGGGCAGCGCCTTGTCGCCGCCGATGTCGAGCGTGCGGAAGGTGACGGGCTTGCTGCCTGCGGCGTCGAGCACGGTGCGGTACAGCGCGAGCTGGTCGCTCGAGCGCGGCAGGTTCGGGCTCACCATGAACTGCAATTCGGTGCGGAACAGGCCGATGCCGGCGCTGCCGGTGTCGTCGATATGCGGCAGGTCGATGGTCAGGCCGGCATTGATCAGAAGCTCGATCGGCTGGCCGTCCTTGGTCACGCAGGCCTTGTCGCGCAGCGCCGAATATTGCGCCTGCCGCCGCGCCCGGAACCGGACACGCTCGGCATAGGCGGATTCGATCTCGGTCGAGGGGCGGACATAGATCTCGCCGGAAATGCCGTCGACGATGATGGCATCGCCCGGGTCGGCGATGCCGGGCGCGTTCGGCACCTCGCCGACCGCGGGAATGCCGAGCGCGCGCGCCACGATCGAGACGTGGGAATTCGCGGTGCCTTCCTCCAGCACCAGGCCGCGCAGCCGCTTGCGGTCATAGTCGAGCAGCGCCGCCGGGCCCATCGCGCGGGCGATCAGGATGGCGTTGTCGGGCAGCTGCTCGCGCGACGGCGCATGGTCCTGGCCGACCAGCTGCCGCATCAGGCGATGGCCGAGATCCTCGAGGTCGTGCAGGCGGTCGCGCAGATAGGGATCGGTCGAGCGCAGCATGCGCGCGCGGGTGTCGGACTGCACGCGTTCGACGGCGGCTTCCGCGGTGAGGCCGGTGGCGACCGCCTCGTGCAGCTTGTGCGACCAGCCCTGGTCGTTGGCGAACATGCGGTAGGCTTCCAGCACCTCGCGGTGCTCGCCGCCGTCGGCGACGTCGCCGCGCTCCAGCATGCGGTCGAGATCGGCGCGCAGATTGGCGAGCGCAGTGTCGAGCCGCTTGATCTCCTTCGGCAGATCCTCGGCGATGTAGTTGGTGATGACGACGCGCGGCTCGTGCAGCACGACGTGGCCGAGCGCGATGCCGTCGGAGAGCACCGCGCCGGTCTTGTGCAGCGAGTGCCGCGCGGCGGGCTCGGCGCCGGGCTGCGCCAGCGCGGCAAGCTCGCCGGAGGCGATCATCTCCGCCAGCACCATGGCGGTGGTCTGCAGCGCCTCGACTTCTTCCTCGACATAGGTGCGCTTGGCGCGGTTCTGCACCACGAGCACGCCGAGCGTGTTGCCGGCGCGCAGGATCGGCACGCCGAGGAACGAGTGGTAGGCCTCTTCGCCGGTCTCCGGGCGGTAGGCGAAGGCGGGATGGCTTTGCGCGTCGGACAGGTTGAGCGGCGTCGCCTCGCTGGCGACGAGGCCGACCAGGCCTTCATGCGCGCTCATCACCGTGCGGTGGACGGCGTCGCGGTTCAGACCTTCGGTGGCATAGAGTTCGAGGGTGTTGTCGATGCGCAGCACGTAGCAGGAGCAGACCTCGGCCACCATGTTGGCCGCGATCAGCACCACGATCTTGTCGAGCCGCTCCTGGGCGGAGACTTGCTCCGCCATGGTCTCGCGGAGCCGTCTCAACAGGATGCGGGGGCCTCCCGACGCGCTCCGCATATGTTTCAGTCCCTCCCCACGTAGCCAGCGCACCGGTGCGGCCGGCCGTTGGCGCAAAACTCGTCAAAAACAACAATTTTAATCATTCGGCGTCGCCGCTCGCCAGTTCCCGCCGATTCGGGATCACTAAACTGTGCCACAGTTTGCGACAGCCTACCTGACTGGCCGTATAGCCAATCGAGGCTTGCTTTGCCAAGCAAAACGCCTGCCAGTAGCAAATAACGTCTGCGTCAGCCCAATGCTGCGCCCGCTAAGAGAAATTCTAACTCCGGGGCGCGGCTGGGGAGCACGGCCAGTGCTCGGTCTCGTCGTTCCGGGGGCGTCGCGAAGCGGCGAACCCGGAACCTCGAGATTCCGGATTCGATGCTGTCGCATCGCCCCGGAATGACAGCGGAGCGAGCCCTGCCCCTGCCGGTCGCGCCTACGCCTGGTCGAGGCCGTACAGCGTGTGCAGCGTGCGGACCGCGAGCTCGGTGTAGGCGGCGTCGATCAGGACCGAGAACTTGATCTCGGAGGTGGTGATGGCGCGGATGTTGATGTTGCGGTCGGCCAGCGCCTTGAACGCCTTGGCCGCGACGCCGGCATGGCTGCGCATGCCGCTGCCGATCACCGAGACCTTGGCGACGTCGGTCGCGGTATCGACGCGAGCGTAGCCGATCTTGGCCTTGGCGGCGGTAATCGTGTCCTTGGCGCGGTTATAGTCGCCGGCCGGAACGGTGAAGGTGAGGTCGGTGGTCTTGCCGTCCTCGGACACGTTCTGCACGATCATGTCGACATTGATATTGGCATCCGCGAGCGGCCCGAAGATCGCGGCGGCGACGCCAGGCTTGTCCTCGATCTGGCGCACGGAAATCTGGGCTTCGTCCTTGGAGAAGGCGATGCCGGTGACGACGTGCATTTCCATGATTTCCTCCTCGCTGCAGATCAGCGTGCCCGGCGGCTGGTTGGCGTGCGGGTCGATATCCTCTGGCTTGTCGAAGCTGGAGCGCACGAAAATCGGCATGTTGTGCACCATGCCGAGTTCCACCGAGCGAACCTGCAGCACCTTGGCGCCCTGCGAGGCCAGTTCCAGCATGTCCTCGAAGGCGATCTTGTCGAGCCGGCGCGCCTTCGGCACCACGCGGGGATCGGTGGTGTAGACGCCGTCGACGTCGGTGTAGATGTCGCAGCGGTCGGCGCGCAGCGCGGCGGCGATCGCCACCGCCGAGGTGTCCGAGCCGCCGCGGCCGAGCGTGGTGATGCGGCCGGTGTCGGGATTGATGCCCTGGAAGCCGGCGATCACGGCGACTTCCTTGCGCTCCTTGAAGCGGGTGATGATCTCGGTGCCGTCGATATCGAGGATGCGCGCCGAGGCATGCGCCTCCGAGGTCTTGATCGGGATCTGCCAGCCCTGCCAGGAGCGCGCCTGGATGCCGATGCCCTGCAGCACGATCGCGAGCAGGCCCGAAGTGACCTGTTCGCCGGAGGCGACCACCGCGTCATATTCGCGCGCGTCGTGCATCGGCGAGGCATCGGTGCACCAGGCCACCAGCTCATTGGTCTTGCCGGACATCGCGGAGACGACGACGGCGACCTCGTGGCCCGCGTCGACCTCGCGCTTCACATGCTGCGCGACGTTGCGGATACGATCGATATTGGCGACGGATGTACCGCCGAATTTCATCACGAGGCGGCCCATGACGACGCGTCTATTCCTTTAAGAGGATAAGTAGGTTAACCCACGCCGAAAACCGCAAGCGCGGGGACCGAAACGCGCGTATACATAGCGCCGCGCCCGGGGGCAAGCCGGTAGGTAGGGGGCCCTCGAGTGTCTTTTGGGGGTGTTTTGACCGGTTGCGGGCGGGTTGTGGCGCACGGGTAACACGGGGCAACTCGAAGGCGGATTGGATGGGACGTTATATCGATGAGATCCTGCAGCCTGGCGAGAAGGTGCTGTATTCCACCAATGCGCACTGGATGTTCTATCTGCCGGCGATCGGGGCCTGGATCGTGGTGCTGGCGCTCTTGATCCTGTCGCGGATGACGACGGTCGACGGCCTCGTGATGGCCTGCTTTGCGGCCGCCGCCGTGGTCGCGGTCGCGGCGCTGTACTGGACCGCCGCGGCCTGGTTCCACCGCTGGACCACCGAAACCGACGTCACTAATTTCCGCGTGGTGCACAAGAGCGGCTTCATCAAGCGGCGCACCTTCGAGATGAGCCTCGACAAGGTCGAAAGCGTCGACGTCAACCAGAGCATCATGGGGCGCCTGCTCAACTATGGCGACGTCACCATCCGCGGCGTCGGCGAGGGCATCGAGACCATCAGGACCATCGCCGCGCCGCTGTCGTTCCGCAATTCGATCACCGCGCGATAGGGGCGCGCGCAATCATGGCCACGCAATCAACTCTTTCCGGTTTCTCCGCCAGTTCCTCCGCCAATGCCTCCGCCAGCTCGGTCGATCCGGCCGAGGTCGCGAAATTCTCGAAACTGTCCGATGAATGGTGGGATCCGCGCGGCAAGATGGCGCCGCTGCACAAGATCAACCCGCTGCGCCTGACCTATATCCGCGACGCGGCCTGCCGCAAGTTCGAGCGCAACGCCAAGAGCCTCAGCTGCCTGTCCGGCCTGCGCCTGCTCGACATCGGCTGCGGCGCCGGCCTGTTGTGCGAGCCGTTCACGCGGTTAGGGGCCCAGGTGATCGGGATCGATCCGTCCGCCACCAACATCGCTGCCGCGAAGCTGCACGCCGACAAGGGCCATCTGTCGATCGACTACCGCTGCACCACGGTGGAGGAGATGGACGCCCGCGAGCGCTTCGACATCGTGCTGGCGATGGAGGTGGTCGAGCACGTCAATGACGTCGGCGCCTTCATCAAGCGCTGCGCTGTCATGCTCAAGCCCGGCGGGCTGATGGTGGTCTCGACCCTGAACCGCAACTTGAAGAGTTTTGCGCTGGCGATCGTCGGCGCCGAATACGTGCTGCGCTGGCTGCCGCGCGGCACCCACGAGTGGAGCAAGTTCGTCACCCCCGCCGAGCTCGAGCGCTATCTCGGCGACGTCAACCTCACCGTCACCGAGCAGGCCGGCGTGGTCTACAACCCGCTCGCCGACAAATGGACCGTGTCGACCGACATGGACGTGAACTACATGGTGGTGGCGGAAGAGGTGTGAGTTAGATACCACGGTCTCGGCCACACAACAGGTGTCGTCCCTGCGACCACAGAATGCGTAGCCCGGATGGAGCGTAGCGTAATCCGGGACTGCTTCGTCCGCGGATGAGCTGGCCCCGGATTGCGCTTCGCTTCATCCGGGCTACGGAAGTTTGTGGACATCGCGCAGGCCTGTCATGCGCCCACTCGGTTGACCGCGTCAGCGGCAATCGGCACGCTGGGCCTGTACTCCCGCCGGCATGCTTTCCTTATCCCCCATGTTCACGATCGCCTCGCTCTGGATCCCCTTCACCATCGTCGCTGCGTTCGGGCAGGTGGCGCGCAATGCGATGCAGCGGCATCTGACCGGGCCGCTCGGGACCTGGGGCGCGACCAATATCCGCTTCCTGTTCGGCCTGCCGTTCTCGGTGGTGTTCTTCGCGCTGGCGGTGCTGCTGACCGGCGATCGCGTGCCGTGGCCGTCATCGTCGTTCTGGCCGTGGCTGGTGACCGGCGCGCTCAGCCAGATCGTCGGCACCGGCTTCATGCTGCTGGCGATGAACGACCGCTCTTTCGTCGTCACCACGGCCTACATGAAGACCGAGGCGATCCAGACCGCGATCTTCGGCTTCATCTTCCTCGGCGACCATCTAACGACGACCAAGGTGATCGCGATCGTGATCGCGACCATCGGCGTCGTCATCACCGCGCTGCGGCCCGGCGGGCAGAAGAGCTTCGCCGACCTGCGCCCGACCGTGCTCGGCCTCGGCGCCGCCGCAGTGTTCGCGATCTCGGCGGTGAGCTTTCGCGGCGCGATCATCGCGGTGCCCTCAGTCTCATTTGTCACGGCGGCCTCCTACACGCTGATGTGGAGCCTCCTCGTGCAGACGCTGATCCTGTCGGTCTATCTGTTGTTGCGCGCGCCCGACGTGCTGAGGTCGATCCTCAAGCTGTGGCGGCCCTCGATGTTCGCGGGCTTCATGGGCGCATTCTCATCGCAATTCTGGTTCCTGGCGTTCGCGCTCACCGCCGCCGCCAATGTGCGCACGCTGGCGCTGATCGAGGTGCTGTTCGCGCAGGGCGTGGCGTATTTCTCGCTCAAGCAGCCGTTCTCGCTGCGCGAGGTGTTCGGCATCGTCCTGATCGTGATCGGCGTCGCGCTCTTGATCGCCGCGTAATTACCCTTTCACCGCGATCAGCACCGCGCCCGCGGAGATCAGCGCGATCCCGATCCAGCCATAGGCCGAGGGGCGTTCGCCGAGGAAGGTAGCGCCGAACAGCGCCACCAGCACGACGCTGAGCTTGTCGATCGGCGCGACCAGCGTCGCAGGTCCAAGCTTGAGCGCGCGGAAATAGCAGATCCACGACGCGCCGGTGCCGAGCCCGGACAGCAGCAGGAACAGCCAGCTCTTCGCCGAGATCGGCCCGGACTGGGTGAACTGTCCGGTCGCGAACAGGATGGCCGACAGCGTGATCAGCACGACCACAGTGCGGATCAGGGTGGCGAGATCGGAGTTGATGCCCTCGACGCCGACCTTGGCGAAGATCGCGGTCAGCGCGGCGAAGACGGCGGAAAGGAACGCCCAGACCTGCCAGGAGGAGAATGAGTCGGGAGTCATGCTCTTCCCAGATTGTCATTCCGGGGCGTGCGCAGCACCGAACCCGGAATCTCGAGGTTGCGGCGCGAGATTCCGGGTTCACGCGTCGCGTGCCCCGGAATGACGCTGCGCGTCAATTCCGGTCTTCCGGCAGCGTCGGCAGCGGCGAGACCTCGACGCCTTCGTCGATCAGCGCGCGGGCCTCTTCGGGCGAGGCCTCGCCGTAGATCGGCCGGTGCTCGATATCGCCGTAATGCATCTTGCGTGCTTCGTTGGGGAAGCGGTCGCCGACATTGTCGGCGTTCTTCACGATGTGGTCGCGCAGCTCCTTCAGCTTGCTGCGCAGCTCGCGCTCCTGCGCCATCATCAGCGATGTCGACTCGCTCGCCGCTGCCTCGACGGGCGCGGCCGGCGCCGGCTGGGCCGGTTCGCGGCCCTTCTTGCTGACGACCTGCGGCGCCATGATGGCGCGCTCGATCTTGCTTGAGCCGCAGGACGGGCAATCGATCAGGTGACGCCGCTCCTGCGATTCATAGGCCGAGGAGCTCTGGAACCAGCTCTCGAACTGGTGGCCGCGCTCGCAGCGCAGCGTGTAGCGGATCATGCCGAACCCCGGACGAGGTGCAGATGTTCCGGGCCGGCCTTGGGGTCGGCGATGCCGAAACGCCTGCCATGCTGCAGCGAGGGAATGGTCTTGCGCGCGGTCTCGACCTTGGCGGGGTCGATCTCGGCCAGGAACACGCCCGGCTCGACGCCGCCCTCGGCGAGGATCTCGCCCCAGGGGTCGATGATCAGCGAATGGCCGAAGGTCTCGCGCTTGTTCTCATGCAGGCCGGCCTGCGCTGCCGCGAACACGAAGCAGCCGGTCTCGATGGCGCGGGCGCGCAGCAGCGTGTGCCAATGCGCTTCGCCGGTCTTGCGGGTGAAGGCGGACGGCACGGTGAGGAACGATGCGCCGGCTTCGGCCAGCGCACGGTACAGCGCCGGGAAGCGCACGTCGTAGCAGATAGTCAGTCCGATCCGGCCCCAGGGCAGGTCGGAGATCACGGCAGTCTCGCCGGGCTGATAATTGGCCGATTCGCGGTAGCTTTCGCCGCCGGGCAAATCGATATCGAACATATGGATCTTGTCGTAGCTCGCGAGCAGATTGCCCTCGGGCCCGATCAGGAACGAGCGGTTGACCGCCTTCTCCGGCGAGTAGCGCAGCGCCAGCGAGCCGATATGCAGGTGGATCTTCAGCTCGGCGGCCAGCGCGCGATACGCCTTGAGCGACTGGTCGTCCTCTTCGCTCGCCAAATGCTCGAACAGCGCCTTGCGGTTGAGCTGCATCATGTTGCTGACCTCAGGGGTCAGCACGTACTTGGCACCCTGCGCCGCCGCCTCGCGGATCAGCCGCGTGCCCTGCTCGAGGCTCGGCTCCGGCAGCAATCCGGTGCGCATCTGCACCATGGCGGCGGTGAAAATGTTCTCCGTCATCAGGCGCCGCCTCCGTTGCTGAGCAGGCCGTCGAGCTTGCCCTCGCGGTCGAGCGCGTAGAGCTCGTCGCAGCCGCCGACATGGGTCTTGCCGATGAAGATCTGCGGGAAGGTCGAGCCGGCACCGGCGCGGCCATACATCTCGTCGCGATAGGCCGGGTTGCTGGCGACGCTCAATTCGGTGAACGCGGCGTTCTTGCGCGTCAAAAGCGATTTGGCCGCGCTGCAATAACCGCAGCCCGGGCGGGTGTAGATTTCAATGGCAGCGGTCATGGTGCGCTCGGTTGAACCAGAATGTCAGATTATATGGGAGCGCGGTGGGTATCGACAACCCGGGCAAACACCAGCACGTCGACCTGCGCGGCTTTGGCGCGGAGCAGCGCCCGTGCGCAGGCGTCCACTGTCGCGCCCGAGGTCAGGACGTCGTCGATCAGGATCACGCGGCGGCCCTGGACGTCAGCCTTGCGTTCATCGGCGACCCCGAATGCGCCCTGCACATTGCTGGCGCGATCCTTGCGTGACAGCCCGATCTGCTGCTCGGTGGCGCGGATGCGCCGCAGCGCTTCGGCAGCCATTTTGACGCCGCTCTGGAGCGCGATCACCTTGGCGAGCGCCCCGGACTGGTTGTAGCGCCGGCTCCAGCCGCGCCGCCAATGCAGAGGAACCGGAACCAGCAGATCGGCGTCGGCGAGCAATTCCTTCCCCGCCCGCGCCATCCAGCGACCCATTGTTGGCGCCAGATCGGTGCGATCCTGGTATTTCAATGCGTGCACCAGCGTGCGCGCGACATCGTCATAGCGCACCGCGGCGCGGGCTCTGCTGTAGGCCGGCGGATTGGCGATCGCCTCCATCGACAGCAACCCGGGCCCGGGATCGTAGACGAAGGGAATCCCAAGCCGCGGGCAGAACGGCGGCGCGATGAACGACAATCTGGCCCAGCAGGCCGCGCACACCCCCTCGCCATCGACCGGCTCGCGGCACGAAACGCATAGCGTCGGCAGCGCGATATCGAGCGCCAGCCGCGCCGTGCGCAGCCACGCGCCCCCGATCGCGCCAAGCGCGCGCTGGACGTGACCGGTAATGGAGCGTGTCGGTGATGCCTCGGCGTCCATGGCGGGCGAGGCTAGCGTTTGAGCAACGCCGGCTCAAGGCGCATTGCCTGCGGCGGCGGTCCGGCGTAACCAGCGGCATGACACCGAACCCGCCCTCAGCCCCCATCCTGTTCGACCGCGCCTTGCTCGGCGCGCGGCTGGCGCGCGCGCGGCGCGAGGGCGCGGCGACATTCCTGCTCGAGCGTGCCAGCGAAGACATGGCGGACCGCTTGCAGGCGGTATCGCGCAGCTTTTCGGCGGCGGCCGATGTCTGGACGCCGGGTGTCGGGCTCGCGGACGTCCTGTGCGGGCGTGTCGCCGCGGTCGATGCGATCGGTTTCAGCGAGGCGGAAGCGCTCGGTCTGGCGCCGGAGTCGCTCGATCTTGTGGTCTCCGCGCTGGCCTTCCAGTTCGTCAATGATCTGCCGGGCGTGCTGGCGCAGCTCCGCCGGGCGTTGAAGCCGGACGGGCTGCTGCTCGCTTCGATGCTCGGCGGCGATACGCTGACCGAGCTGCGGCAAAGCTTTGCCGCGGCGGAGGCGGAATGCGAGGGCGGGGCGTCGCCGCGCGTCGCACCGTTCGCCGATCTGCGCGATATCGGCGCGCTGTTGCAGCGGGCCGGCTTCGCGCTGCCGGTCACCGACGTCGACCGCGTCGTGGTGCGCTATTCAAGCGCGTTCGCGCTGATGGCTGACCTGCGACGCATGGGTGCGACCAATGTGCTGCGCGAGCGCCGCCATACCTTGACCCGCCGCGCCACCATGCTGCGGATGGCGCAGATCTACGGCGAACGCTTCGCCGATCCCGACGGCCGCATCCGCGCCACCTTCGACATCGTCTGGCTGTCCGGCTGGGCGCCGCATGAAAGCCAGCCGAAGCCGCTCAAGCCAGGGTCGGCGAAGGCGAGCCTTGAGGCGGCGGTGAAGGGGATGAAGCGTTAGGGACGCACGACGCAAGGGCTCCCTCTCCCGCTTGCGGAGGAGGGCAATTGCATATGGAATGAACCGATTCTTCCGCGCCGTCATGGCCGGGCTTGTCCCGGCCATCCACGTCTTTATCTCCGCGTGGAAACGAAGACGTGGATGCCCGGGACAAGCCCGGGCATGATGAGTTTGTGGGAACTCCGATCGCCTCAAACGGCCATATGCGATTGCCCTGTCCTTGCGGGAAAAGGCGAGGGGAGCTTGCACGATTTCGGAATAATGGAATTATGCCGGTGAGTTGCCCGACGTGTCAAGTCGCCTGGTCGAACGCCTGCCACCGCCACCTGCTTTGCATGGGGTTGTTTTCGATATTTTGGCAGCGCGCCTCCCTCGCAAGCGGAAGAGGCGAAGAGGATCACAGCAACAGATCGATCAGATGCGGCAGCAGCGGGATGTCTGCGGGCGGCATCGGGTAGTCGCGCAGCTTGCTTGCGCGGACCCAGGCGAGGTTCTGGCCCTCGCGCGCCGCCGCGATGCCCTCCCAGCGCCGGCAGATGTAGAGCGGCATCAGCAGATGGAAGGTCTCGTAGGCATGGCTGGCGAAGGTCAGCGGCGCGAGGCACGGCTCGCTCACGGTGATGCCGATCTCCTCATGCAGCTCGCGGATCAGGGTCTGCTCCGGCCGCTCGCCGGGCTCGACCTTGCCGCCGGGGAATTCCCACAGGCCGGCCAGCGCCTTGCCCTCGGGGCGCTGCGCCAGCAGCACGCGCTTGTCGGCATCGACAAGCGCGCACGCGACGACGAGGGTCAGCTTGATGTCAGCCATGCGGCGGGGGATTCCTTCCAGTCTGCAAGCTTTCATTAACCAGCAACGCGCTGTCAGCCAAACGATTTATGCCCGCGCGGCTTTCCGCGATCGCGATAAGCCGGCCTTAATTCGTATCCGGCAGGGTGAAGGTTCTCATTTATCTGCCCATCATATTCTTTGCCGACATAACCCATGAGCACCTTGATCCGGACCATCAGCCGTTTCCGTCGCGATCGCTCCGGCAACATCGCAATGACCTTTGGCCTCGCTGTGCTGCCGCTCGTCGTCGCGGTCGGATGCGCGGTCGACTATTCCCGCGCCAACCAGATCCGCAGCAAGCTGATATCGGCCGCCGACGCCGCGAGCGTCGGATCGATCGCCAAGGCGTCGCCCGGCTTCATCGCCGCCGGCGCCATGACCTCGGACGGTGAGATCCAGGCGGGCGAAGCCGATGCGGCCAAGATCTTCAACGGCAACATCTTCAACCAGAACGGCTTCACGCTGACCAGCGTGACGCCGACCATGACCAAGACCGGCGGCGTCATCACCTCGACGGTCAAGTTCACCGCCGATGTCCCGACCATGTTCCTCGGCGTGATCGGACAAAGCAAGATGACGGTGACCGGCGCGTCGACCTCGACCGCGAACATGCCACTCTATATCGACTTCTATCTCCTGCTCGACAACTCGCCGTCGATGGGGGTTGCGGCGACGCCGGCCGACCTGACCAAGATGGTCAACAACACGTCCGACAAGTGCGCCTTCGCCTGTCACGACTACAACGACGCCAACAACTACTACAATCTCGCCAAGACGCTCGGCGTGACGACGCGGATCGACGTGCTGCGCAGCGCGACCCAGCAATTGATGGACACGGCCGCGAACACCGCGACCTATGCCAGCCAGTACCGGATGGCGATCTACGATTTCGGCGCCTCGTCGAAGACGATCGGCCTGCGCGCACTGTTCTCGCTGTCGACCAGCCTGTCGAGCGCCAAGTCCGCGGCCGGCAACATCGACCTGATGGGCGTCTACGGCAACAACGATACCTACACCGCCGACAAGGACAGCCAGTTCTCGACGGTGCTTCCGGCCATCAGCAACGCGATCAGCGCGCCGGGCCCGGGCACGGCGGCAGCGCCGATGAAATACCTGTTCTTCGTATCCGACGGCGTGGCCGACGAGCCGAATTCAAGCTGCCTGAAGCCGATCAGCGGCGGCAATCGCTGCCAGTCGCCGATCAATCCGGCGCTGTGCACGGCGATCAAGAACCGCGGCATCAAGATCGCGGTGCTCTACACGACTTACCTGCAGCTGCCGACCAACGGCTGGTACATGACCTGGATCGATCCGTTCAACCAGGGCCCGTTCGGCCCGTCGCCGAACAGCCAGATCGCGCAGAACATGCAGGCCTGCGCGTCGCCGGGCTTCTATTTCGAGGTCAGCCCGACGCAAGGCATCGCCGACGCGATGAACGCGCTGTTCAAGAAGGCCGTCGCCGACGCGCGGATCAGCAGCTAGCGAAGCGCACACGCTCTATCACCGTCACCCTGAGGAGGCCGCAAAGCGGCCGTCTCGAAGGGTCGACGGCCAGGGTTTCTCTATGCGGCGCTCTCGTGGCCGTGCATCCTTCGAGACGCGCTACGCGCTCCTCAGGATGACGGGTAGGAAGGTGTGCGATTAAGACCGGTAATCTCCGTTGATCGCGACGTATTCCTTGGTGAGGTCGCAGGTCAGCACGCGGTCTTTGGCCTTGCCGAGGCCAAGCGCGACCTTGATCTGGACCTTCGGCGCCTTCATCGCCTCCGACACCTCTTTCTCGTTGTAGGAGGGGTCGCGCGCGCCGCTCTTGGCGACGCGGATGCCGTTGAAGGAGATCGAGAGCTTGTCGCGGTTGGCGGGCTCGCCGGCCTTGCCGACCGCCATCACCACGCGGCCCCAATTGGCGTCCTCGCCGGCGATCGCAGTCTTCACCAGCGGCGAATTGGCGATCGACATCGCGATTCTGCGTGCCGACGGTTTGGTGGTGGCGCCCTCGACCACGACCTCGACCAGCTTGCGGGCGCCTTCGCCGTCGCGCGCCACCTGCTCGGACAGATCAGCGAGGATCTGCTGGAACGCCTTGGTGAAGGCCTTCAGCCGCGGGTCGCCGGCGCGCGAGATCTTCGGCGCGCCGTTGGCAGCGGCGGCGCCGGTCGCGAAGGCGAGCAGCGTGTCCGAGGTCGAGGTGTCGCCGTCGATGGTCAGCGCATTGAAGGTGTCCTCGACGCCGGCCTTGAGCAGGGATTGCAGCACCGAGGCCGACAGCGGCGCGTCGGTGAAGATGAACGACAGCATGGTCGCCATGTCGGGCATGATCATCCCGGCACCCTTGGCCATGCCGTTGATCGTCACCTTGGCCTTGCCGAGCTTGACGGTCGCGGTGGCGACCTTCGGAAAGGTGTCGGTGGTCATGATTGCCTTCGCTGCGTCCATCCAGCGATCGGGGGTCGCGGTCTCCGCGAGCTGCGCCAGCACGCCGTCGAACTTGGTGGCGTCGAGCGGCTCGCCGATCACGCCGGTGGAGGCGAGGAACACGTCCGATGTCGAGCAGCCGACCGCCTTCGCCGCGATCTGCGCGGTCAGCGCGGTCGACGCCTTGCCGGTCTTGCCGGTGAAGGCGTTGGCGTTGCCGGAATTGACCACCAGCGCGCGCGCAGCGCCGCCCTGCAGCTTGGCGCGGCACCATTCGACCGGCGCCGACGGGCACTTCGACTTGGTGAAGACGCCGGCCACCGCGGTGCCCTTGTCGAGCAGCGCGAGCAGCACGTCGGTGCGCCCCTTGTAGCGGATGCCGGCGGCAGCGGTCGCAAGCCGCACACCCGCGATCACGGGCATCTCGGGAAAGTCGGGCGGGGCGAGGGGGGAGACGGCGGTGGACATCGGCAAGCTTCCGGCTACGGGGAGGGAAGCGCTCCATAACATCTCGCCGCAAGAAGCGGGAGAGGGCTGCGATGCGAACGCGCTGTCATGAATCGTTCAAGGAAGCGGTAGCGCGACGAATGTGTAGCCCGGATGGAGCGAAGCGCAATCCGGGACGAGTCCCTCCGCGGCAACAGACCCCGGATTTCGCTGCGCTTCATCCGGGCTACGAGGACGGGCTAAAAAAGCAAAATGGCCGGGACGAGCCCGGCCATCGCGCATTGAAGCTATCGACGTCGCAAAGCTTACTTCTTCGCCGGCGCCATCTTGTTGTCGGCCGGCTTCGGCGCGTCCTTGGCGGCATCCGCCGGCGCGGCCGCATCGGCCGGCTTGTCCATGCGCTCGACCTTGGCGGCCTCGCGCAGCTTGGCGACATAGTCGGCCTGGGCCTTGCGGGTCACATAGGTCTCGATCTGGGCCTTCACCTGCTCGAAGTCGGGCGCCTTGCGGTTGCGCTTTTCCTCGACCTTGATGATGTGCCAGCCGAACTGCGACTTGACCGGATCGGAGATCTTGCCCGGCTCGAGCGAGAAGGCGACCGCGGAGAATTCCGGCACCATTTGCTCCTTGGTGAAGAAGCCGAGGTCGCCGCCGTCGGAGGCGCCGGGGTCCTTGGACTTCTTCTTGGCGAGCTCGCCGAAATCGGCGCCCTTGTCGAGCTCGGCCTTGATCGCCTTGGCCTCGTCCTCGGTCTCGACCAGGATGTGGCGGGCGTGCACCTCCTGCTCGCCTGTGATCTGCTTGGCGGCCTCCTCATAGACCTTCTTCATGGCGTCGTCGGTGGTCGCGGCCTTGCCCTCGCTGGCAAGCAGGCTGTCCATCAACAGGCGGTTGCGGGTGAAGGCGAGCCGCTTCTTGAAGTCGTCATTGTTCTCGATCTTCTTGTCCTCGGCGGCCTTGGACACGATCTTCATGTCGATCAGGAAGGACAGCACGTTGTCCTTGCGGGTCGAGGGGTCCATCTGCTGCAGGCTCTGGCCGAGTTCCTCCTCGGCGAGCGCCACGTCGCTGGCGTGGATCTCCGAGCCGTTGACCTTCGCCAGCACCGGGTCGGATTCCGCGGCCCGGACCGGGAGGCCGGCAGCCAGCACTGCGACAAGACAGCCCGTCGCGGCCAGGGTGGCGAGGCCGAGGCGCAGGCCGGTTTTGGTTTCCGGGGGCGAGGTGGTCATGCAAAATCCTTGTCTCAAAGGGGGGAAGCTCGAGCGGGGCGGACACTCGCCCAATCGTGTTACATTGGCAACGCGAAAGTCTTGTCAAAATGATGAATTCCTTGACATCTTGCCAGCGTTGACAACCCCCCGACCGGGCCATATCTCTGGCCAACCGCGTCAGCGGCGAGAGCGCTTATTTTGCTGCGTTTTTCGCCGTTGAACCCAGGATGGCCTGTTTCCCACTCAATTGGCGGAGGAGCCCCCGGGCCGGGGCTCGAACCGTAGCGCGTCACGTTGAGTTGATAGGCGATCCGGCGGACCATCTCAGGCTGTAATCCAAGACTGAATTCCAAATTGAATTCCAACACTGAACGAAGACCGAACTCGAGACCGAAGAACAGGAATTTCGCATGATCGGCGCGCTCGCCCGCAAGTTTTTCGGCTCCGCCAACGACCGTCGGGTCAAGGGGTATCAATCCCGCGTCAACGCCATCAATGCGCTGGAGCCCGAGCTCGTCAAACTGACGGACGAACAGCTCAAGGCCCGCACCGCCGAGTTCAAGCAGCAGCTCGCCAGCGGCAAGACGCTGGACGACATCCTGGTTCCGGCCTTCGCCACCGTACGCGAGGCCGCCAAGCGGACGCTCGGCCAGCGCCATTTCGACGTTCAGCTGATCGGCGGCATGGTGCTGCACGAGGGCGACATCGCCGAGATGAAAACCGGCGAAGGCAAGACGCTGGTCGCGACGCTCGCGGTCTACCTGAACGCGCTCGCCGGCAAGGGCGTCCACGTCGTCACCGTCAACGACTACCTCGCCCGCCGCGACTCCGGCTGGATGGGCCAGATCTACGCCTTCCTGGGGCTGACCACCGGCGTGATCGTGCACGGCCTCGACGACGCCGAGCGCAAGGCCGCTTATGCCTGCGACATCACCTACGGCACCAACAACGAATACGGCTTCGACTATCTGCGCGACAACATGAAGTACCGCCTGGAGGACATGGTCCAGCGCGAGCACTATTACGCGATCGTCGACGAAGTGGACTCGATCCTGATCGACGAGGCGCGCACGCCGCTGATCATCTCCGGCCCGCTCGACGACCGCTCGGATTTCTACAACACCATCGACACCTTCATGCCGAATCTCGCCAAGAAGGACGACTACGAGGTCGACGAGAAGCAGCGCACGGTGACGCTGACCGAAGCCGGCATGGAGAAGCTGGAGAACCTGCTCCGCGACGCCGGCCAGCTCAAGGGCGACTCGCTGTACGACGTCGAGAACGTCTCCGTCGTGCATCACGTCAACCAGGCGCTGCGCGCGCACACGCTGTTCACGCGCGACAAGGACTACATCGTCCGCGACGACGAGGTCGTCATCATCGACGAGTTCACCGGCCGCATGATGCAGGGCCGGCGCTATTCGGAAGGCCTGCACCAGGCGCTGGAAGCCAAGGAGCACGTCACGGTCCAGCCCGAGAACCAGACGCTGGCCTCGATCACCTTCCAGAACTATTTCCGGATGTACCAGAAGCTGTCCGGCATGACCGGCACGGCGCTGACCGAAGCCGACGAACTGTTCGACATCTACAAGCTCGAGGTCGTTGAGATCCCGACCAACCTGCCGGTGGCGCGCCTTGACGAGGACGACGAGGTCTACCGCACCCAGAACGAGAAATACGCCGCGATCCTTGCCGAGATCGAGCGCGCCAACAAGCGGCTGCAGCCGGTGCTGGTCGGCACGGCGTCGATCGAGAAGTCGGAAGTGCTGGCCGAGTACTTGAAGAAGCACGGCTACAGGCAGATCGACTTCACGTCCGAATCCGGCATGGAGAAGCTCTATGCCGCCGCGCGCGCCGGCAAGCCGGCAAAGCTGTTCGCGGTGCTGAACGCGCGCTTCCACGAGCAGGAAGCTTATATCGTCGCGGAAGCCGGCGTGCCGGGCGCGATCACGATCGCGACCAACATGGCCGGCCGCGGCACCGACATCAAGCTCGGCGGCTCGCTCGAGATGCGGATCCAGCAGGAGACCGCCGGGATCACCGATGAGGCCGAGAAGGCCAAGAAGATCGAGCAGATCAAGGCCGACATCGAGCGCTTCCGCGAGATCGTGCTGAAGGCGGAAGAGGATTTCGAGGTCGAGCCCGCCAAGGGCAACAAGCCCGCGAAAACCGTGAAGAAGCCGGGCGGCCTCTACATCATCGGCTCAGAGCGTCACGAATCCCGCCGCATCGACAACCAGCTGCGCGGCCGTTCCGGCCGTCAGGGCGATCCCGGCCGCTCGAAGTTCTTCCTGTCGCTGGAAGACGACCTGATGCGCATCTTCGGCTCCGACCGGCTCGACAGCATGCTGCAGCGGCTCGGCCTGCAGGAAGGCGAAGCGATCATCCATCCCTGGATCAACAAGGCGCTCGAGAAGGCGCAGCAGAAGGTCGAGGCGCGCAACTTCGACATCCGCAAGAACCTCTTGAAGTTCGACAACGTCCAGAACGACCAGCGCAAGGTGATCTTCGACCAGCGCGTCGACCTGATGAAGGACGACAGCGTCGTCGAGACCGTGACCGACATGCGCCATGCCTTCGTCGAGGACGTGGTCGCCAAATACATTCCCGAGCACGCCTATGCCGAGCAGTGGGACACCGCCGGCCTCAAGGACGAGCTGAAGCGTGTGCTCGATGTCGATCTGCCGGTCGATGAATGGGCCAAGGAAGAGGGCATCGCCGACGAGGAGCTGCTGACGCGCATCGAGACCCATGTCGACGAGCGCATGGCCGCCAAGGTCGCGCAATGGGGTCCCGACGTGATGCGTTACGTCGAGAAGACCATCCTGCTGCAGACGCTGGACCATCTCTGGCGCGAGCACCTGATCATGCTCGACCATCTGCGACAGGTGATCGGCCTGCGCGGCTATGGCCAGCGCGATCCGTTGCAGGAGTACAAGACCGAGGCCTTCAACCTGTTCCAGGAGATGAGCGCGCATCTGCGCGAGGCCGTCACCGCGCAGCTGATGCGGGTCGAGATCGTGCCGCCGGAGGAGCCGCCGCAGCCGCTGCCGCTGATGGAAGCGCACAAGCTCGATCCCAACACCGGCGAGGACGAGTTCGCGCAGGCCCGCCTGACCGAAGCGACCTACGCCCAGGCCTCGCTGGCGCCGGGGATGATTGCCACCGACCGCGATCCGAACGATCCGGCGAGCTGGGGCAAGGTCGGCCGCAACGAGGACTGCCCCTGCGGGTCTGGCAAGAAGTACAAGCACTGCCACGGCCGGTACGCTTAAGCCGCCACGCGCGCCGACGCCGCGGGCGACTGGCCCGCCCGTCGAGCCGCAGCGCCTTCAGCCGGCGAAGGCCTTGTCGAGATCGGCGATCACGATCTTCTGCATCTTCAGCATCGCCTGCATCGCGCGGTCGGCTGCCTTGCGATCGGGGGCGCCGAGATAGCGGCCGAGCGCGGTCGGGATCACCTGCCAGGACAGGCCGAAGCGGTCTTTGAGCCAGCCGCAGCGCGATTCCTGGCCGCCGTCGGTGAGCTTCTCCCAGAAGTAGTCCACCTGCTCCTGGGTCTCGACGCTCAGGAAGAACGACACCGCCTCGTTGAACTTGTGCTGCGGCCCGCCATTGAGCGCGTGGAACCGCTGCCCCTCGAGCTCGAAGGTCGCCATGAAATCGCTGACGGTCTCGATCTCCGCGTTCGGAAACACCGATTGGTAGAAGGCGACGGCATCGCGGACGTTGTTGTCGAGCCAGAGGAACGGCGTGATCGAAGTCATGACGGGAAGTCCTCGCTAATTGTCGATCGGGGAAGCCTGCGCGACGGCGCGCGAAGGCTGCGCCGCAGGGCGCGCCCCAAGGACGCACCAAACCGCTGCATCCCGACATTTCCTGCCGGTCTTTTTTCGATGGTTTCGGCAGGAGCGCGCCGGGCCGGCGCGGCCTTAATTGGCGCTGCCGATCAGGCTTTCCAGCAGGCGCTTGAGCTCGGTGGTCGACTTGTCGCCATAGCTCTCGACGATGTGCTCCTCCTGGCTCACCGCGAGCGAGTTGAGCCGCCGGCACAGCGCCTTGCCGCGGTCGGAGACGAACATCAGCACCTTGCGGCGATCCTTGGGATCCTGGACGCGATAGACCAGCGCGTCCGACACCATGCGGTCGATCATCTTGGTCAGCGTCGGATGGTTGAGCAGCACAGCATCCGCAAGCTCGCCCATCGAGTGGCCGTTGCCGTCGGACAGCACTTTCAGGATGCGCCACTGCTCGACCGGCACGCCTTCCTTGGCGAGCCGCGTCTCCAACTGCCGGTTGATCTCCCGGTTGGCTTGCGCCAGCAGGTAGGCGAGATGTTCGGTGATCGGGGAATTTTCTTTCGGCGGTTTAGCCACGGCGTGAGACCTGGTTCCTGACCCGGTGAATGAATGTCCGGCAACTCATGCCGTTTCTATATGCACTTCAATTGTTGAATATTCAATATTTTCACCTAGGATATTCCCCCAACCAAGGGGCGGATGCCGCGACCGCCCGCTGGCTGCGTTGCGTACTGCTTCCCAGACAGGAGTTGGCGTGCTCTCGACGGTCTCTTTCCAGGCGTATGGCGGCATGCCCGTCGCGCCGCCGCTGCTGTTTCGAAATCCGTCGTCCTGCGCGGCCGATCTCGCTTTGACCGTCAAGCCGGGGTCCTCGCGCCGCGGCGGCACCGACAGCAAGCTTAGAATCGGCAATTTCATCACCTTCTCGGGCGCGCCCGGGATCTGGGGGCCGATCTCCGCCAACAGCGTCATGCTCGCGGTCGCCGAGATCAACCGCCGCGGCGGCATCCGCGGCCGCGAGGTCGAATTGTCGATGTACGACGCCGGCGGCCCGATCGAGGAGGTGGTGCGCCGCGCCGAGCGGGCGATCGCGTTCGACGAGATCGACGTGATCATGGGCTCGCATATCTCGGCGGTGCGCCTCGCGCTGCGCAAGGTCACGGCCGGCCGCATCCCCTATGTCTACACGCCGGTCTATGAGGGCGGCGAGCGGACGCCGGGGGTGATGGCGATCGGCGAGACGCCGCGCGCGGAAAGCCGGCCGGCGATCCACTGGCTCACCGAGGTCAAGAAGGCGCAGCGCTGGTACCTGATCGGCAGCGATTATGTCTGGCCCTGGCAGTCGCATCGCGCGGTGAAGCGCTACATCAAGGAGGCCGGCGGCCACGTCGTCGGCGAGGAATTCGTCCCGCTCGGCGAGGACAATCACGAGCCGCATCTGGCGCGGATTCGCGCAGCACGGCCCGATGTCGTGCTGATCACCCTGATCGGCACCGACAGCATCACCTTCAACCGCGCCTTCGCCGAGGCCGGGCTTGCCGCGACCACGCTACGTTACGCCGGCGCGATGGACGAGACCGTGATGCTCGGCATCGGCCCGGACTCGACCCAAAACCTGTTCTGCGCCTCCGGCTATTTCGGCTGCATCGATTCGCGCGCCAATGACGACTTCCGGACCAGCTACCGCGCGATGTTCGGGGCGCATGCGCCGCCGATCGGCTCGGTCGGGCAGTCGAACTATGAGGGGATGCGCTTTCTCGAAGCGGCGGCCAACCAGGCGCGCTCGCTGTCGATCGGACCGCTGTCCGCCGCAGCGCACAACCTCGTCTACAGCGGCGCCCGCGGCACCGTCACCCTTCGCGACGGCCGCGCTGAGATGCCGATCTATCTTGCCGAGGCCGACGGTCTCGACTTCAATGTGATCAGGACGATCTAGATGGACCGGGCGATGCCGCGCTCGCCGCGCGGCTTGCCGGTGCCAGACAGGAGCAGGTGTGCATTCGACGCCCTACGTCATGGCCCGAACCTTGAGCAACAGGTATGGCGGCCTTCCATGCCCGCCTTCCCTGCTGTTCCGGAACCTGACGTCGGCGCGGTCCGATCGGGTGTTTTCTCCGATGGATCGGGACGGTTTCGGTCCGCGCGGTGCGCGCAGCCGGCTTCGGATCGCCGGCTTCGTCTGCTGCACCGGTTCGCCCGGGATGTGGGGACCGGCCGCGACCTCGAGCGCACAGCTCGCCGTCGCCGACATCAACCGGCGCGGCGGCATCCTCGGCCGCGAGGTCGAGTTCTCGGTCTATGACGCCGGCGGACCGATCGAGGACGTACTCGACCGCGCCGAGCAGGCGATCGCGTCCGACGACGTCGATCTCATCATGGGCATGCACACGAGCGCGGTGCGCGTCGCGTTGCGTGGCCTGATCACCCGCAGCAAGATCCCCTACATCTACACGCCGGTCTATGAGGGCGGCGAGCGGACGCCCGGCGTCATCGCGATCGGCGAGACGCCGCGCTGGCAGAACCGGCCGTCGATCCACTGGCTGGCCGAGGCGAAGCGCGCCTCGCGCTGGTACCTGATCGGCAGCGACTATGTCTGGCCATGGCAGTCGCACCGCGCGGTGAAGCGTTACATCAAGGAGACCGGCGGGCTCGTGGTCGGCGAGGAGTTCGTGCCGGTCGGCGAGGATAATCACGAGGCGCAGCTGGAACGCATCCGCGCCGCGAAACCCGATGTCGTGCTGATCTCGCTGATCGGCACCGATAGCGTGACCTTCAACCGCGCCTTCGCCGATGCCGGCCTTGCCGCCACCACGCTGCGCTTTGCCGGCTGTTTCGACGAGACGGCGCTGCTCGGCATCGGCGCCGACAAGACCGAGAACCTTTACTGCGCCTCCGGCTATTTCCCCTCCGTCGGCTCACGCGAAGGCGACGATTTCAGGGACCGCTATCGCGCGATGTTCGGTGCGTTCGCGCCGCCGGTCGGCTCGTGCAGCGAGTCCGCCTATGAAGGGTTCTGCCTGCTCGAGGCCGCCGCCAAGCGCGCCGGCACGCTGGACATGCGGCCGCTGCTCGCGGCGGCGGACAACCTCGTCTATCGCGGCCCGCGCGGTCCGGTCACGGTGCGCAGCGGCCATGCCAGGATGCCGATGTATCTTGCCGAAGCCGACGGTCTCGACTTCAGGGTGATCAAGCCGATCTGAGCAGTGCGACAGCGTCGCCGGAAGGTTTTGCGAAATAATACTTGAAAAGGAAAATATTTCCGTTTTCAATACAGCAACGGGGTGAGCGGTTCGCGCGGGCAGCGCGCCGCTGCACCTGCGTCGAGGGATCAAATCCAAAGATCAAAAGCTATCAGGAGAGCGCCGTGACCGTCGTCCTTCCCACGCCAACGCAACTTCGTGCCGTCGCCGAGCAGTGCGGCCTGTCACTGACCGATGAGGATGTGGCCTCGTTCCGGGGCCTGATGCAGGGCTCGATCGACGCCTACAACGTGATCGCCGCGATGCCGGACGAACTGCCTGCGGTGAAATATCCGCGCACGCCCGGCTATCGCCCGGCGCCAGAGGAGAACCCGCGCAACGCCTGGTACTACAAGTCGACCGTGAAGGGCGCGGCGTCCGGCAAGCTCAAGGGCAAGACGGTGGCGCTGAAGGACAACATCATGCTGGCCGGCGTGCCGATGACGAACGGCTCGTCGACGCTGGAAGGCTATATCCCCGATTTCGACGCCACCATCGTCACGCGGATGCTCGATGCCGGCGCCGAGATCGCCGGCAAGACCCATTGCGAGCACTTCTGCCTGTCCGGCGGCAGCCACACCAACTCTTACGGAGCGGTGCACAATCCGCACAAGATGGGCTATTCGGCCGGCGGCTCGTCGTCGGGCTCCGGCGTCGTGGTCGCGCTCGGCGAGGTCGACATGGCGATCGGCGGCGACCAGGGCGGCTCGATCCGCATGCCGTCCTCGTTCTGCGGCACCTACGGCATGAAGCCGACCTGGGGCCTCGTGCCCTATACCGGCATCATGCCGATCGAGATCTTCGTCGACCACACAGGACCGATGACCGCAACGGTGGAGGACAACGCGCTGCTGCTCGAGGTGATCGCCGGCGACGACGGCTACGATCCGCGCATCAAGGCGCCCAAGGTCGAGGATTACACCAAGGCGCTGGGCAAGGGCGTCAAGGGCATGAAGATCGGCATCCTCAAGGAAGGCTTCGAGCAGCCGACCGCGGAAGCCGCGGTCAATGAAAGCGTGCGCGAGGCGGCCAAGCGCTTCAAGGATCTCGGCGCGTCGGTCGACACCGTGTCGATCCCGATGCACATGGTCGGCCCCGCGATCTGGACCCCGATCGGCACCGAAGGCCTGACCCAGACCATGATGTTCGGCGACGGCTACGGCCTCAGCCGGCCCGACCTCTATTCGACCTCGCTGATGGACTTCCATCGCGGCTGGCGCCGCCAGGCGGACTCGCTGTCGGAGACCACCAAGCTGTTCATGATGCTCGGCACCTACATCAACAACAATTTCGGTCCGCGCTTCTACGGCAAGGCGCTCAACATCTCCCGCCGCCTCACCGCGGCCTATGACAAGGCGTTCAAGGATTACGACTTGCTGCTGCTGCCGACCACGCCGATGAAGGCGCCGGCGCTGCCGGCGGCCAATGCCAGCCGCGAGGACTATGTCGCCCGTGCGCTCGAGATGATCACCAACACCGCGCCGTTCGACATCACCCACCACCCGGCGATGTCGCTGCCCTGCGGCATGGTCGACGGCCTGCCGGTCGGGTTGATGCTGGTCGGCCGGATGTTCGAGGAATCCACCATCTACCGCGCCGCGCACGCCTTCGAGCAGGCCGGCGACTGGAAGAAGATGTGAGGCGCCGCTTGTTGCAGACGCAGGCTGGATGGATCGAACGCCGGATCGAACGACATGGCTAGCACTTTTGCCGCGGCGTTCGAGATCGTGAGCTTCGGCGCGATCATCGTGCTGGTGGTGCTCGGGCTCGGCATCATCGCCAGCATGATGGGCATCTTTAACTTCGCGCAGGGCGAGTTCGTCCTGCTCGGGGCCTATGTCACCTATCTGGCCTACGCCCATGGCGCACCGGTCTGGGCCGGCATGGTCGCGGCGCCCTTCGTGGTCGGCGCGATCGGCTTCGTGCTCGAGGCGCTCATAATCCGGCGCTTCTACGCCGCGCCGATCGTGGCGATGCTCGGCACCTATGCGCTCGGCCTGATCATCCGCGAAAGCGTGCGCGGCCTGATCGGCGGCTTCTATCTCACGGTGCCGGAGCCGATCGGCGGCTCGATCGACCTCGGTTCGGTCCACATCTCGGCCTGGCGCTTCACCATCATCGTGATCACGCTGTTGGTGATGGGTGGCTGCTATCTCTTGCTGGCGCGCACCTCGTTCGGGCTTCGGGTCCGCGCCACGCTGGAGAATCCGGCGCTGGCGCGCGCGTCGGGCATCTCGACGCCCCTGATCTACGGGGCGACGTTCGCGTTCGGCGCGGCGCTGGCCGGACTTGCCGGCGCGCTGATCGTGCCGGTGTTCAGCCTGTTCGCCGATCTCGGCATCCGCTTCCTGATCCAGGGCTTCGTCGCCGTGATGGTCGGCGGGGTCGGCTCCTTCATCGGTCCGGTCGCCGGCGCCGGTGTGATCGGCACGCTCAGCGCGGCGCTGCCTTGGGTGATGTCTCCTGTCGTCGCCGACGTCCTGGTCTTCGTGCTCGCCATTGCCTTCATCAAATTCCGCCCACAGGGCCTCATATCGGGAAAAGGGGTTTAGTCAGATGTTCGATCGCACCAATCTCACGCGCCGCCGCTTCATGAGCAATTTCGCGTTCGCGACCGGCGCGCTCGCGACCGGGGTCGGCAGCTGGGTGGTCAGGCCCGACTGGGCCAACGCAGCGGAGGGACCGATCAAGGTCGGCATCGCGACCGACCTGACCGGCCCGATCGCCTATGCCGGCAACGCCGACGCCAACGTCGCCAAGATGGTGATCAAGGAGATCAACGCCGGCGGCGGCCTGCTCGGCCGGCCGCTCGAGCTCTATATCGAGGACACTGCCTCGAACGAATCGGTCGCGGTCGGCAATGTCCGCAAGCTGATCCAGCGCGACAAGGTCGACATGGTGCTCGGCGGAATCACCTCGTCGATGCGCAATGCGATCAAGGATCCGATCGTGGCGCGCGGCAAGACGCTCTACATCTATCCGCAGCTCTACGAGGGCAAGGAGTGCACGCCCTATCTGTTCTGCACCGGACCGACCCCGGCGCAGCAATGCGACACCTTCATTCCCTGGCTGATCAAGAACGGCGGCAAGAAATTCGCGCTGCCGAGCGCCAACTATGTCTGGCCGCACACGCTCAACGTCTACGCCCGCAAGGTGATCGAATCGAACGGCGGCGAGGTGGTGTTCGAGGAATACTACCCGCTCGACCAGGTCGACTTCTCGGCCACCGTCAACCGCGTCATCTCCAACAAGGTCGACGTCGTCTTCAACACCGTGATCCCGCCCGGCGTCGGCCCGTTCTTCAAGCAGCTCTATGAAGCCGGCTTCCTCAAGAACGGC
Source organism: Bradyrhizobium sp. USDA 4504 (assembly GCF_054063995.1). NCBI lineage: Bacteria > Pseudomonadati > Pseudomonadota > Alphaproteobacteria > Hyphomicrobiales > Nitrobacteraceae > Bradyrhizobium > Bradyrhizobium sp. USDA 4504. Next base: position 7,643,216 of record NZ_JBSSGV010000001.1, read on the forward strand.
GGGCGGCTCGCCTGCGTCTACTATGACGAGAACACGCTCAACATCAATCAGGCCAACGAGATCGAGGGCCTTGCGAGCTGCCTCGACTATTTCAAGGTGCTGACCAAGGAGGATCCGTTCGACGCCAAGCTCCAGGCAGCCTATGAGAAGGATTTCCCCGGCAACTTCCTGTTCGCGGCCGGCAGCGCCGCCACCGGAACCTATCGCGGCCTCAAGCTGTGGGAGGCGGCGGTCAAGGAGGCCGGCAAGGTCGACCGCGACTCCGTTGCGGCCGCGCTCGACCACGCCAAGATCGCCGAAGGGCCGGGCGGACCGGCGGAGATGGTGCCGGGCAAGCGTCACTGCAAGATGAAGATGTACACCGCTGTTGCCAAAGGCGGGAACTATGAGATCGTCGCGCGCAGCGACGGTCTCGTTGATCCCAAGGAATGCTGAGCGACCATGGTTGGAGCAAGAGAGGCTGTCGCACGCGTCGGTGAGGAACCAGATGTCGTGACGGGCGAGGGTGCACCGGCCGCAAGCGCGCCGGCGGGACGGGTATCGGCAGGATGGAAGGTCCTGCCGATCGTGGAAGGGCTGGTGCTGCTGATCGCACTGGTCCTGCCATGGGTGCTGCAGGACTATCTGACGGTGTTCGCCACCCGCGTGGTGATCCTCGCGTTGTTCGCCCTGTCGTTCGACCTGGTGTGGGGCTATGCGGGCATCATGAGCTTCGGCCAGGCGCTGTTCTTCGGCGCCGCCGGCTACGGCGTGGCGCTCTTGGCGCGCGATCTCAACGTCACCTCGATCCTCCTGATCCTGCCTGCCGGAACGCTGATCGGGCTCACCGCGTCGCTGCTGCTCGGCGGCTTCCTGCTGCTCGGGCGTTATCCCTCGAGCGTGATCTTCGTCTCGCTCGGCACCCTCACCGGCTCCTATGCCGCGGACCGGCTGGCGCGCGGCTGGTACTATCTCGGCGGCCAGAACGGCATCCCGTCGATCCCGCCGCTCACCCTCGGCAGCTACGAGTTCGAGGAGGGGCCGATCTACTACTACATGGTGCTCGGCATCCTCGTGGTCGTCTATCTGCTCTGCCGCTTCCTGGTCCGCTCGCAATTCGGCCTCGCGCTCGCCGGCCTGCGCGAGAACGAGCAGCGCATCGCCTTCTTCGGCTACAAGGCGCAGCATCTGAAGGCGATCATCTTTGCAGTCGGCGGCACCATCGCCGGTCTTGCCGGCAGCCTCTATGCCTTCCACGAGGGCTTCGTCTGGCCCAACATGCTGGGCGTCGTGTTCTCGACCCAGGTCGTGCTCTACGTCTTGTTCGGCGGCTCCGGCACGCTGATCGGCGCCGTGATCGGCACCGTGATCATCGAGGGCGTCAGCTTCTGGCTGTCCGACAATTACCGCGACGTCTGGCCGATCATCCTCGGCGTGCTGCTGCTGCTCGTCATCATGTTCCGGCCGCTCGGGCTGATCTCCTTCGTGCTCGGCGAGCGCGAGCGGGTCGGCAGTTTCGGCAAAGCCCCGAAGGAGACCGGCAATGCCGCTCCTTGAGGCGCAAGGGATCAGCAAAGTGTTCGGCAAGCTGACCGCGCTCGACGGTGCAGCGCTGACCGTCGGCGAGAACGAGTTCCACGGCCTGATCGGCCCGAACGGCTCGGGCAAGAGCACGCTGATGAAATGCGTCGCCGGCGCCGAGGTGCCGACCACCGGCAAGGTCAGCTTCATCAACACCGACATCACGGCGTTCACGCCGACCGAGCGCGCCCGCGCCGGCATGAGCCTGAAGTTCCAGATCACCTCGGTGCTGCCGACGCTGACGCTGTACGACAACATCCTGCTGGCGCTGCAGGCGCACTGCTCGCTGTTCGACCTGGTGCTGTCGCGCACCCGCAAGAAGCTGCACGATCAGGTGATGACGATGCTGACCCAGTTCCGGCTCGCCGATCGCGCGCATGATGCCGCCGCGGCGCTGTCGCACGGCCAGCAGCAATGGCTCGAGATCGCGATGGCGCTCGCCGGCAAGCCGCGGCTGTTGCTGCTGGACGAGCCGACCGGCGGCATGAGCCTCGAGGAGCGCCGCGTCACCGGCGAGCTGTTGCAGCCGATCAAGCAGCATTGCTCGCTCGTCATCGTCGAACACGACCTCGATTTCATCCGCGACATCTGCGACCGCCTCACCGTGCTCGACCAGGGCAAGGTGCTGGCCTCGGGAACGGTCGCGGAAATCCAGGCCAACAAAAGCGTCCAGGAGATCTATCTTCGCCGTGCCTGAGCAAACCTTCCTCGATATCCGGCATCTCGACGCCGGTTATGGCCGCAGCCAGGTCCTGTTCGATGTCAACATCGGCATTCCCTGGCGCGGCGGCGTCGCCGTGCTCGGCCGCAACGGCGCCGGCAAGACCACGCTGATGAAGACCATCGTCGGCGAGCTCGCAAGCTCGCAGGGCGAGTTGTTCTTCGACGGCCGCGACATCACCCGCCGCCGCACCGAGGAGCGGGTGCGCTCCGGCATCGGCTATGTGCCGCAGGAGCATTCGGTGTTCGCCCGCCTGTCGGTGCGCGACAACCTCGCCGTCGGCTCGCTGTTCAATTCCGATGCCAGCGCCGTCGATCGCGTGCTGGCCATCTTTCCGAAACTCGGCCAGCGGCTCGACCAGCCGGCCGGCACGCTGTCCGGCGGCGAGCGCAAGATGCTGGCGATCGGCCGCGCCATGCTCGGCAATCCAAAGTTGCTGCTGCTGGACGAGCCGACCGAAGGCGTCTGGATCGGCGTGATCGAGGAGATCACCGAACGGCTGATCGAGCTCGCCAAAAGCATCTCGGTCGTGATCGTCGAGCAGCATCTCGACCTCGCGCTGCGCGTCGCCGACTATGCCTATGTGCTGGACCGCGGCCGCGTCGCGCTGCAGGGCGGCGCCAGCGAGGTGCGGAGCGATCCGGAACTGCTGCGCTATCTGGCGCCGTAGCAGGCTTCAATGCGGCAGGCGGTCGGCCTTGCGGCCGATCACGCCGTCTCCCGGCGTCCGCGTCCGCCGTGCCGATCGTATCTCGCGACGCACATACCAGGCCGCGACCGAGCAGATCAGCCAGGCCAGCGATGCCGCGATGAAGGCGGCCGGGACGCTGCGGCCCACCGTCAGCGCGAAGACGATGGCGAATGCCAGCATGCCGACCGCGCCGAGCGCTGCGCCCGCCGCATCGAGCGCCGCGGCCTGCTGCCCGCGCCACGTGCCGTCGAGGCCGGCGTTCCGCTTGCGGCGGATTTCATGCTTCTCGATGAGGGTGGCGCTGGCGCAGAAGATGGCGGGGAGTGCAAGAAAGGCGCCGCCGACATAGGCGCCGCACGTGCTGCTGATCAGTCCGGTCAGGACGGTGGCGCCGCCACCGAGCACGAAGCGGATCAGATATTCGGTCCACCGGCTTTCCCTGAGCGAGGACAGTGAGACGCGGACCGGTGTCATGCCTGTCCTCCGGCAACGCCCAGCAAGCCGAAGACGATCGCGAGCCAGACGACAAGCGCCAGCAAGGTGGCGGGGGCAGCGCGGAGCCTCGCGCGAATCAGCAATTGGCAGACCACGAAGCTATAGATGGCCAGCGCAACGGCGCCAGCCATCATCGCGCGGCTCTGCAGGCCGGCATAGTCGGTGCCGTGCTGGTACACGGCGATGCCGAGGGTGGCGAGCGCAACCGACGGCGCCGCGCCGAACAGCCCGGCGAAGCTCTTCGGACGCAGCACGTCACCCAGCATCGCGAAGGCCGACACCACGGCCCCGCCCACGAGAAAGCGGATGACATATTCGCTCATCGCGCCTTGCCCCGCGGTGGATCGTCACCGGGATAGCCGGTCCACAATCGCAGCAGCCGCTCGAGAAGTGCTCCGAGCCCGAATCCCGCGATCACGTCGCTCGTCCAGTGTGCGAGAACCATAACGCGCGTCAGCGAGAGGCCGACCGCGAGTGCCTGGATTGGGCGGCGCGCGCCGGCGGGCAATGTCGCTGCCGCCGACGCCAGCGCGCCCATATGCAGCGCGTGGCCGGATGGGAAGGCGTCGTCGCGCTTGCCAGAGATCGGGATGCCGTTGGCATGGCCGGCCACGGTCAGGCGATCCGGGCGAGTCTGGTTGAACAGCAACTTCAGGCCATGCGGCAGCAGCGATGCTGCGACCGTCACCAGCAGCGCGTGATTGCCGGCGCGCTCGAGCGAGGCGCCGCGCCCGCGCGAGGCGAGCCAGCCTGCGGCGGCGAGCGCAAGCAGGACCTTTTCGTCAGCGCCCCAGGTCAGTGTGCGGGCGATCTCTTCCGGCGCAGGTGCGGTGTTGCGGGCGATCGCACGCGCGATCATGGCGTCCGCCGCGGTCGGGCGAATGGTGATCGGGAAGGGGGCGCCTCGCTGGCGGCGTGCGCGAACTCGGGCTGTCGTATGCATGATCAGGTTCCCATCCAACGCGCCAGCCGCGGCATGGGTCCTAACCGGCGTGCGAGGCATCGCCCGGAGGAACCAAATGCAGATCGATGGTCTTTAGCCTCTGCCCGTCTCGACTTGATCCCAAGGTCTCATCCCGAGGTTTCGCGCGCCAACCGGGATGCACGGCGGGCGATGGATTGTAGGCAGGGAGAGGTGTCGATGACGGAGCCGGACGTTCGCAAGGGGATGCCGCCGGTCAAGCTTTCGCGCGATGAATTCGAACGGCGCTACCGCAAGCGATTTGCCGATCCGGTCTTTCAATCCATGCAGACGGAGCTTGCGACGATCATCGCCGGCGCCTGGGACGCCTATCGTCATTCGCGCAAGGCGCCGGTTACCCGCAAGGCCGGCCCCGGTTTTGCCGATCCCGACTATGATCTCGCGGTCGATTGGCTGTCCGCGCGCGATGCCATCGATGAAGCGCAACGCAGGCACGACGATCCAAACGAAGCGCCGCATATCCTGCTGATCAACGGCTCCTCGCGCAGCGAGCACACGTGTCCCGGCGAGATGTCCAAAAGCTGGCGCATGGTCGAGATCGCCGAGGCCGCCTTCCGCGAGATGGGCCTCGCGGTCGATGTGCTCGATCTGTCGCGGCTGACGTCCGAGTTCGGCAGGGAGATTCACCCCTGCAAGTCCTGCGTCTCCACCTCGATGGCACTCTGCCACTGGCCGTGCAGCTGCTATCCGAACTACTCGCTCGGGCAAACCGACGACTGGATGAACGAGATCTATCCGCTGTGGGTGCGCGCGCACGGCATCATGATCATCTCGCCCGTCAACTGGTACCAGACGCCGACCGGACTCAAGGCGATGATCGATCGCCTGGTCTGCGCCGATGGCGGCAATCTCGATCCGACCTCGACCCACGGTAAGACCGCGAGCGAAGCCAAGGCGCTCGAACTCAAGGGCTGGCCATACCCCAAGCATTTGCGCGGCCGGCATTTCGGCATCGTGGTCCACGGCGACAGCGTCGGTGCGGAAACATGCCGCCGCTTTCTTGCGGACTGGCTCACCGACATGGAGTTGATCTCGGCCGGCGGCAGGGCCGAGATCGATGGCTATGTCGGCTACATGAAGCCCTATGCGACGTCGCATCGCGATCTCGACGAAGACAAGGCCTTCCAGGAACAGGTGCGCAATGTCGCGCAGGCGCTCGGCGCCGCCGTCGACCTCGCGCGCACCGGGCATCTGGAAGATCCCGGCAAGGGGCTTGAGGACCCGCGGCCGAAGTAGGATGGAATCCGGGTTCCCAAAGGAACGATGGGCCCCCGCTGCCCGTTAGGCCGCGGGAGGAAGTCACAATGCGCTATATTTCGATTGCAGCTCTTGTTGCTGCTGCCGTGATGAGCAGCGGTGCCGCGTTGGCGCAGCATTCCGGTACGCCATCGGAACAGAGCGCGTGCACGCGCGATGCACAGCGCTTCTGCCGGAAGGACCTCGGCAATGACGGTGCCGTGCAGAACTGTCTTCAGATGAAGCGGGCCAGCCTGAGCCGAAGCTGCAAGAAGGTTTTCGAAAGCCACGGAATGTAACCCGTCGCCTGCCAACGCGCATGCGACGTGACGGAGCGTGGCGTTTGAAGCCGCGAGCTGGCGGTGCGGCGCCTTGAGTGCGATCGGCGCCCGGCCTCCCTGCGCGCTCTGCCAACGGAGAGAGCGGAACGAAGAGCAAAGCTCGGACAAATCATGTCGCGAGAACGTTGTGGTGTGACTCACAGACCGCGCCACACACTCAATGTCGTCCTGGCGAAAGCCAGGACCCATTACCCCAAATGAGAGTTGTTGCGCGACGCTGGGGCCAACGATCCCATTCACGATCAAGTTCGGTGGTTATGGGTCCCTGCTTTCGCAGGGACGACGGCTGGAAATAGTTTGCGCTACAGCAGCATTGCGACAAGCGGCAGCGAGCTGTCTTCGCGCAGACGCGCCCCGCCTACTTCACCGCCGAGAAGCGGGTGTCGAACGAGTTGGTCTGCACCACAGGCGCGGAGCCGGCGAGTTGGGTCGACGACGACGGGGCCGGTGCGGCGGCTGCGGCCGTGGTCACTGCCGGCTTCGGCGCGGGCTTGGCGGCCTGCTTCGGCTCAGCCTTGGGGGCGACGCGAACCACCGATTGCGGCTTGGCCTCGGCGACCTTCGGCTTGGCTGGTGCGGCAGCGGCCGGAGCCGGCGCGGTCGTCTTGCTGGCGTCGGCGGTGCCGCCGATCCCGACCTTGCGGGCAAAACTGGAGAAGAAGCCTTCGGATTTGTCAGAGGTGGATTTGTCAGAGGCGGATTTGTCAGAGGCGGATTTGTCGGACGCGTTCGCCGAGGCGACGCGGGTGCTGGCCGACGATGCGGTGGACGACGTTGTCGCCACGACCGGCTCTTCCTGCTGGACCGCGAGATTGGGCTTCGGCGGATTGACCGTACCGGGGATCGTGCCGGGCGCGCGCGCCAGCGACATCGAGGCCAGCGCCTGGCTGTCGCCGCCTTCGGAGAGGCCGGTGTTTCCTTCCGGAATCTTCGAGGCGAAGATCGCGTTCATGCCGCCGTCGATGCCGGTGTTGAGGCGCGCAACGGGCGTGCCCTTGGATACCAGCTTGGCGGTCTCGGCGGCGTCCTTCTGCTCCTTCTCGTGCACGGCGCTCGCGATCTCCTCGGGGATCACATAGGCCGGGCACTTCGCGGAGGCGTCGAACACCGGATCGCGTGTCGCGCCCGGCGCCTTCACCGCGTCGAACACATACTTCTTCTCGCAGAAGTCGACCTTCGGCTCCTGCTTCGTCACCTCGAAATGATCGTAGCCTTCCTTGATCATCTTCCAGAACGGCATGTTCGGATTGTTGCGGTGCTTGGCCATGTTCACCGGCGTCATCCGGAACGGGTAGGCCTGCAGCTGGAACGCCTTCTGGCCGCCGAAGAAGGATTCGCGGCCGAGCGAGTAAATCTCTGCGATCTGCTCGTCGGTCATCGCGTAGCAGCCGCGCGAAGAGCAATCGCCGTGCACCATCAGCTGCGAGCCGGTGCGGCCGAGCGCCTTGTCGAAGGCGTTGGGATAGCCGGTGTTGAACGACAGGTAATAGGCCGACTGCGGGTTCATCTGGCTCGGGTTGATCGAGTAGAACCCTTCGGGCGCCTGGCGGTCGCCTTCGCGGACCTTCGGACCGAGGTCGCCCGACCAGCGGCAGATTGGATAGGTCTTGAGCAGCGCGAACTGGCCGGAGCGGTTCTGCTTCCAGACCTCGAGCTCGGCCTCCTGCTTGAACAGCCGCACCAGGATCGGCGACTGCATGTCCATGTCCTTTTCGGTCATGGCAGCGACGAGCTTTGGCGGGACCGGCTGGTTGGCCTTGGCGTTCTGCGCGAGCGAGATCTGGTCGCTGTCACAACCGGCGAGCATGACGCCTGCGGCGAGGACCGCCGAGGTCAGAAGCGCGCGTACGAGCGTGCGATGAGTCAAGTCCGAGCTCCACACCCACCGGGCGATTTTCGCGACCCCAACACGGCGAATATGCCCTGAAGCCATTGTGTAAAATATTAGCCTTCGACGACCCCTGCTCGCAACCTGAACCGGGGCGGACAGCCCTCACGGTAGCAGGCATGGTTCAAGGAATGTTAAAGACCCGGCTCGGGGCCCAATTACGGCAAAATTGGTCGATTTGGACGAAAAATCGGGCGGTTTGGGCGCCTCAGCCGAGCTTGCGGCCGATATCGAGGAATTTCTGGCGCCGCTGTTTGCGAATCGCGTCCGGATCAAGATTTCGTAGGTCGTTGAGCGCCTGGGCGACGGCATCGCCGGTGGTCGCGATCATCGCGCCCGGGTCGCGATGAGCGCCGCCCGAGGGCTCCTTCAGGATCTGGTCGATCACCCCGAAGCGCAGCATGTCCTGGGCGGTGATCTTCATGCTGTTGGCGGCTTCCTGCGCCTTGGTGCCGTCGCGCCACAGGATCGAGGATGCCGCCTCCGGCGAGATCACGCTGTAGATCGCGTGCTCCATCATCAGGACGCGGTTGGCGGTAGTGATGGCGATGGCGCCGCCGGACATGCCTTCGCCGGTGACGATCGCGACATTGGGCACGCCGAGCGACAGGCAGGCGTCGGTCGAGCGGGCGATCGCCTCGGCCTGGCCGCGTTCCTCGGCGCCGATGCCGGGATAGGCGCCGGCGGAATCAACGATCGACAGCACCGGAATGCCGAACCGGTCGGCCATCTCCATCAGCCGCACCGCCTTGCGGTAGCCTTCGGGCCGCGCCATGCCGAAATTGTGCTTGATGCGGCTCTCGGTGGTGGCGCCCTTCTCCTGGCCGACCACGCAGATGCTCTCGCCGCGGAAGCGGCCGAAGCCGCCGACCAGGGCCTCGTCGTCGGCGAATTTGCGGTCGCCGGCCATCGGGGTGAATTCGGTGATCAGGCCGCCGATGAAATCGGTGAAGTGCGGCCGCTGCGGATGCCGCGCCACCAGCGTCTTCTGCCACGGCGTCAGATTGGAATAGAGCTCGGTGAGCGCCTGCGCCGCCTTGTCCTCGATCCGCGCGACCTCGTCGCCGATGTCGCTGCCGCTCGCGGCAAGCGCACGCAACTCGTCGATCTTGGATTCAAGCTCGGCGACGGGTTTTTCGAAGTCGAGATAGCTGCGCATCGGGTCGGGCATCAACTCAATATAGGGAGGAACGGTGCGAGGGGCGAAGCGGTTTCGGCGTCGGAAAGAGAAGCTTTGTAACTTCAAACGGTTAACGCGCATCCGGGTGGAATGCACGCTTCGGGATCGCAAGCAGGTGACGCTCTTTCTGCGGAGACGAAGCGGAAGTCAAGGCGGATTGCTCGTAGCCCGGATGGAGCGAAGCGCAATCCGGGGAGCTATATCGACCGATATTCCATTCCCGGATTTCGCTTGCGCTTCATCCGGGCTTCTGTAACGGGCCTTGGTTAGTCAATCCCTTTTCGCGTCATCCACTCGCCGGGCACTTGCTTCTGTACGGGATCGGCGCGAAGGCCGTCGCCTGATGGGGTGCATTGAGGAGCCGGCCGGCCAATCTACGGATTGCGTGGTCGTGAGCCACTTCCCGGATGGCGGCCTGACCGGATCCATCGTCCCAGCGGAGGGACTTCGCTCGGGGAGAGCCTGGTGTCGTGGCCCGCCCGGAACCGATTGCTGCTCCTGGCTAGATGGCCTTGGTCATCGGGTTGAACGGTTTGGTGTCGGCGAGCATGCGATGCAGGATCACGGCGAGCTTGCGAGCCAGCGCTACCTTGGCCTTGCGCATGCCTGCGCGCCGGGCGATCCGCATCGCCCAGCTCTTCAATGCCGAGCAATTCTTGACCGGCTTGGTCAGCATGACGTGAGCTGCCTGGTAGAGTGCCTCGCGCACGGAGGCATCCCCGATCTTGCTGATGCGGCCGGTGTAGTCGGTCTCACCGGACTGGTACTTCTTCGGGGTGAGCCCAAAGTGGGCTCCCGTGGCCTTCGAGGAGCGGAAGCGCTTCGGGTCGTCGATCGCCGCGGCATAGGTGAGCGCCACGATCGGACCAACGGACGGCGTTGTCATCAGGAGCTTGGCGGATGGATGCGTCCTGGCGAGCTTCTGGGTGTGCTTGTCCAGGCTCTTGAACTCCCGCAGCAGCACCGCATGGGCTTGGAGCAGCGCCGCCGCGACCAACTCCAGTCCGGGATGGCCGGTCACGAGCTCGCGGATGCGTCCGGCGAACGTGCGCTCGGTGGTCGCACCGACCTTCAGGCCAAAACCGCGAAGTATGCCGCGCAGGCTGTTCTCGACATCGCGAAGCTTGGATTGCAGCAGCTTGCGCGCCGTCAGGATGGCGCGGGTCTCCTGCGCCGCGACCGACTTGCAGTGCACCGGCCGGAACCAGCCGAGCCGCATCAACTGCGCGATCCGGCGGGCATCGTTGCGGTCCGTCTTCACCGGCATCGACTTGAAGGCTTCGCGAACGTGCCGCGTTTCCAGCAGCTCGACCGCAAGCCCTGCGTCTCGCAGACCCGCATACAGCCATTGCGACAAGGGGCCTGCCTCCAGCCCGATCCGTTCCAGTACCAGACCCAGCGACCGGAACCAGGCGATCAGCGCCGCCGGCTCGCTCGCAACCTTCGTCTCGCGCAAAATCTTGCCTGTCCCATCGACAAGGCAAACGCTCGAGCATTCCAAAGACACGTCAATTCCTGCATAGTGGTACATGGTCGTCCCTTAATGATGCTTGGAGCGGGCTTGCCCGACTCCGTTGAACACCATCAGTTTGAGGGACGACCGCCTTCCAACCAACAGGCCGCTCGCGAGCGCGCTTCCAAATTGCGCCGTAGCGAGCGGGCGGCCGGCCCGTTACCCCATCTACGGATCCCTAGGACTTCTCCGCCAACGGGTGCAGGTCGCGGACCAGGCTCTTCAGCCGCTCCTCGACCACATGGGTGTAGATCTGGGTGGTCGAGATGTCGGTGTGGCCGAGCAGGGTCTGCACGATGCGCAGGTCCGCGCCATTGTGCAGCAGATGGCTGGCAAACGCATGACGCAGCACGTGCGGGGAGACCAGCCGCGGCGCAAGGCCGGAGGCGCTCGCGAGCTCCTTCAGATCGCGGGCGAAATGCTGCCGGGTCAGATGGCCGCTCTCGCCGGAGGACGGAAACAGCCATTTCGCCGGCGCGGCCTTCTTCGCCTTCGGCTGCATCACTTCCAGCGCGGCGAGATAGTCCGCCATCGCCTGGCGCGAGGCGTCGTTCAGCGGCACCAGCCGCTCCTTGTTGCCCTTGCCGCGCACCACGATCATCCGCGCGTCGCGCCGCGCCGCCGAGACCGGCAGCGACACCAGCTCGGAGACGCGCAGGCCGGTGGCGTAGAGCACCTCGAGCAGGCAATACAGCCGCAGCGCGCGCAGCCGCTGCGCCGGCGAGACGTCGGTCTGGGTCAGTTCCTTGGCGCGGGTCAGCATGCGGTCGACGTCGGCGATCGACAGCACCTTGGGCAGGCCGCGGCCGCGCTTCGGGCCGGACAGGATCGCGGCCGGATCGTCGGTGCGGACCCGCTCATTGAGCAGGAAACGGTAGAGATGCCGCATCGCCGACAGCCGCCGCGCCACGCTGGTCGACTTGAAGCCTCTGACATCGAGGTCGGCGAGGTAGCCACGCAGCGTCTCGGTGTCGGCGCTGGTGAAATCGGCGCCGGCATGGGCGAGGTAGTCGGAGAAATCGGTGAGGTCGCGCCGGTAGGCGTCGAGCGTGTTGGCGCCGGCGCCCTGTTCCGCGGCGAGCATGTCGAGGAACAACGCGGTCAGTCTGGCGTCGGAGGACTTGGCGAGGGTCTTGGCGGGATTTTTGGCAGCAGCGGGCATGCCGGAATCATAGCGTCTATTTCTTGAGGAACTTATCCGGTGGGATGGTCACCGTCATTTCCCGCGGTTTCGGGTGCACGAAATTAGCCAGCGCGAAGACGATGCCGTAGCCGATCCCGAAAATCACGGCGACGACCGTCAGGAAGCGGAACAGGCTGGGCATGGAGGCGACTCGGGCGGCGAATTAACCAATGAAATCATCCAACATGTTCCCCGCGCGGTTGCAAGAGTCGCTGGTAAGGGTGTCGCCGGGGGTAGTATAGGTGGCTCGAATTCTGAACAATTCGTCCCAATATCCGAGCTTTTTGATGTCCGACGCAGCCGTACCGGCGCCTACCCACCCGACCCTGGAGGCCGACATCGCGGCCGCGCTGGGGACGAGGTCGATCGTGCTGGTCGGCATGATGGGGGCCGGCAAGTCGACCATCGGCCGGAGGGTGGCGGCGCGACTCAAGCTGCCGTTCACCGATGCCGACACCGAGATCGAGGCGGCGGCGGACATGACTATCCCGGAGATCTTCGAGAGCAAGGGCGAGCCGTATTTCCGCGACGGTGAGGCGCGGGTGATCGCCCGCATCCTCGGCAATGGCCCGGTCGTGCTGGCGACCGGCGGCGGCGCCTTCATGCGCGAGGAGACCCGCAACCGGATCCGCGACCGCGCGATCTCGATCTGGCTCAAGGCCGACAGTGATATCATCATGCGCCGGGTGCGCCGCCGCGCCGATCGTCCGCTGTTGCACACCCCTGACCCCGAAGCGACCGTCAACCGCCTGCTCAGCGAGCGCGAGCCGGTCTACGGCACCGCCGATTTGACGATTGCCTCGCGCGACGTGCCGCACGACCGCATCGTCGACGAATGCCTCGAGGCCCTGCATGCGCATCTGTGCGGTGCGCGTCCGGCCGACGAGCAACCACCTGTGATGGATTGAACGCGACCTCATGACTGCGCCCTTGAAACATTCCGCCTCAGTTACCGTCGACGTCGCGCTCGGCGACCGCGCCTATGACATCGTGATCGGCCGCGACGTGCTGCAGTCACTCGGCGAGCGTGTCGCGGCGCTGCGGCCCGGCGTGCGTACCGCCATCGTCACCGACCGCACCGTCGCCAAGCACTGGCTGGAGCCGACCGAGGCGTCGCTCGCCGCCGCGGGGGTGCCGACGTCGCGGATCGTCGTCGAGGAGGGCGAGGGCTCGAAGAGCTATGCCACGCTGACCGAGGTCAGCGAGGCGCTGATCGCGGCGAAGATCGAGCGCAATGACCTCGTGATCGCGCTCGGCGGCGGCGTGGTCGGCGATCTCGCCGGCTTCGCGGCCGCGATCCTGCGCCGCGGCGTCGATTTCGTGCAGGTGCCGACCTCGCTGCTGGCGCAGGTCGATTCCTCCGTCGGCGGCAAGACCGGCATCAACTCGCCGCAGGGCAAGAACCTGATCGGCGCATTCCACCAGCCGGTGCTGGTCATCGCCGACACCTCGGTGCTCGACACGCTGTCGCCGCGCCAGTTCCGCGCCGGCTACGCCGAGGTCGCGAAATACGGCATCCTCGGCGACGAAGCCTTCTTCGCCTGGCTCGAGAAGAACCACACCGACATCTTCGCCGGCGGCGCCGGGCGCGAGCACGCGATCGCAACCTCCTGCCGCGCCAAGGCGGGCGTCGTCTCGCGCGACGAGCGAGAGACCGGCGAGCGGGCGCTGCTCAATCTCGGCCATACCTTCGGCCATGCGCTGGAAGCCGCAACCGGCTTCTCCGACCGGCTGTTCCACGGCGAGGGCGTCGCGGTCGGCATGGTGCTGGCGGCGGAATTCTCGGCGCAACTCGGCATGATTTCGTCCGACGATGCGGGGCGCATCGCGCGTCATCTGTCCGCGGTCGGATTGCCGACGCGCCTGCAGGATATCGCAGGCTTCGCGCAGGAAGGCCTTGCCGACGCCGACGCGCTGCTGGCGCTGATGGCGCAGGACAAGAAGGTCAAGCGCGGCAAGCTCACCTTCATCCTGCTGGAGGCCGTCGGCCGCGCCGTGATCGCCAACAATGTCGAGCCGCAGCCGGTGCGCGACTTCCTGCAAGCCAAGCTGAAGGCCTAGACCGGGATGCCTCTCCTTCGGATCGTCATCCCGCTCTATCTTTTTGATTTGAGCATGATCCTTTCGGAAAACCGCTACACACTTTTCCGGATCATGCTCTAGCCACGGATCAGTTCAGTGGGATGGTTCACCTTCTCGATCGTGCTGCTCTGCCTGTTCATCTCGGCGTTTTTCGCGGCGAGTGAGACGGCGCTGACCGGCGCCTCGCGCGCCAGCATGCTGCGGCTGTCGAAGCAGGGCAACACCGATGCCGGTGTGGTCTCCAAGCTGGTCAACATGCGCGAGCGCATGATCGGCGCGCTGCTGCTCGGCAACAACATCGCCAATATCGGCGCCTCGGCGCTGGCGACCGGCGTGTTCACCGCCTGGTTTGGCGACGTCGGCGTGCTCTATGCCACCGCTGTCATGACCGTGATGGTCGTGGTGTTTGCAGAGGTGCTGCCCAAGACCATCGCGATCAACGCGCCCGACCGCATCTCGCTTTTGGTCGCGCGGCCGATGCGGCTGACGATCTTCGTGCTGGGGCCGCTGCTCACCATCATCGAGACCATCGTGCTGGCGCTGATGAAGCTGCTCGGCATCAAGGTCGGGGCGCATCAGGCGGTGCTGTCGCCGACCGAACGTCTGCGCGGTGCGGTCGATCTGTTGCATCACGAGGGCAAGGTCGAGAAGCAGGATCGCGACATGCTCGGCGGCTTGCTGGATCTCAGCGAGCTGCAGGTCTCCGACGTCATGGTCCATCGCACCGAGATGACGATGGTCAACGCCGACCTGCCGCCCGAGGAACTGGTGCGCGAGGTGCTGGCGAGCGAATACACCCGCATCCCGCTGTGGCGGGAGAAGCCGGAGAACATCGTCGGCGTGCTCCACGCCAAGGACCTGCTGCGCGCGATGCGCGCCAACGAGGGTGACATGTCGGCGATCGATGCCTCCGCGATCGCGCTGCCGCCCTGGTTCGTGCCGGAGATGCGTCCGGTCTCCGAACAGCTGAAGGCGTTCCGTCGCCGCAAGACCCACTTCGCCCTCGTGGTCGACGAGTATGGCGAGGTCGAAGGCATGGTGACGCTGGAGGACATTCTGGAGGAGATCGTCGGCGACATCTCCGACGAGCATGACGTCGTCGTTGCCGGCGTGCGGGCGCAGCCGGACGGCTCGGTCGTGGTCGACGGCTCGGTGCCGATCCGCGATCTCAACCGCGCGATGGACTGGCGCCTGCCGGACGAGGAGGCGACCACCGTCGCCGGCCTCGTGATCCACGAGGCGCGCTCGATCCCGGAGCGCGGCCAGAGCTTCACCTTCCACGGCTTCCGCTTCCGCGTGCTCCGCCGCGAGCGCAACCGCATCACCGCGCTGCGCATCGTCGCCGTCCCGCGCGAGACCGAGCTGGAGGAGAAGAAGCCGAAGCGGGCGGGGACGGCGTTCTAGTTCGAGTTGGCTAGGCTGCCGGTACCGTCACCCTGAGGAGCGCGCATCGCGCGCGTCTCGAAGGGTCGACGGCCACCAGCCGGGCCGTGCATCCTTCGAGGCTCGCTCCGCTCGCACCTCAGGATGACGGTTTGGCGACTGCCCCAGTGCTACTCGATATCGATCGAGATACCCGACAGCTTCCAGGCGCCGTCGGAGGGGATGAAGCCGAGCTGATACTTCACCTGCTTGGGCGTGGTGTCGAAATGTCCCTTCAGTCGCAGCACGCCCTTGTCGTCGATCCTGGCGTCCTCGTCGAGAACGATCGGCTTGGCAACCACGGCGTCGAACACCGCATGCTTGTCGACCAGATCCTTGAAGATGGTCTTGAGCTTGTCGGGTGGAAACTGGTCGCGGAACGGCTTTGAGATCTTGGCGTGGAACACGGTGAAATTGTTCGCGGCCACCGCATCGTTGAGCGACACCAGGATGCTCTTGATCAGCACCTCCTGGACGAACGGGCTCGGCATGTCCAGCGCGGAGGCCGGGCGCATCGCGCAGATCAGGAGCAGGCCGGCGGTGACGATCGACCGGAAACGTGGCCAGCAACGGATCATCAATGGCCCCATATCATGCGTGGCGGTGCAATCCGTAGTTTCACCTGCTCACCTATGGAGCAGGTCCATCCTGTTCTCATAGAGGAAAACCACCGCTTCGTCTTGAGGCAAGCGCGAACTAGCGCGGCTTTTCCCCGGGGCCGTGGGCGTGGATCGCCAGCGCATGCACCGAGCCGGCGAGTTCCTGCGCCAGCGTCGCATTTATCATGCGATGGCGTTCGATCCGGCTCTTCCCTTCGAAGGCCGGAGACACAATATATACCCGAAAGTGCGTCTCCCCGCCTGGCCTGTGGCCGGCGTGGCCCTCATGCAGATGTGACTCGTCGACGACGTCGAGGCTTTCCGGCAAGAAAGCTTCACGCAACTTGTTTATGATAGCGTCTTTGGTGCTCATGGCGGCGGAGTTAGGTTCGCGACAGCTTTTCGTCAATGGTGCAAGCGGGAAACGAGGTCCGCGCAATGTCAAGACTTGAAGATTTGTGCATTGCGTAGTCAAAGAGAACATGCCGATCGATTCATCAAAATTCTTCGACTCCATTCGCATCAAGCCGACCAAGGTCAGTGCGAAGCGCCAGGCGCAGGCCGGCGAGCAGGCCGTGACCTGCGAGTGGGCGGGTTGCCAGAACAAGGGCGCGCATCGCGCCCCGAAAGGCCGCGAGAATTCACGCGAGTATTGGCACTTCTGTCTCGACCACGTCCGTGAATACAACCAGTCCTACAATTTCTTCCAGGGTATGAACCCTGACGACGTCGCGCGCTACCAGAAGGACGCGCTGACCGGCCACCGTCCGACCTGGAAGATGGGCGCCAACAACGGCAAGAAGGGCGAGAGCGGTCTCGATGCCGCCTCCGATCCGTTCCACGTATTCTCCGAGCTCAACGGCCGCGGCCGCTGGCGCCCCGGACCCGGTGGCGCGGAGCCCAAGCCCGAGACCCGCAAGGTGATGAACGCCGAGCGCAAGGCGCTGCAGGTGATGGGGCTCGGGGCCGAGGCGACGCTCGAAGACGTCAAGTCGAAGTACAAGGCGCTGGTCAAGCAGCACCACCCCGACGCCAATGGCGGCGACCGCTCCACCGAGGATCGCCTGATCGAGATCATCAAGGCGTACAATTATCTGAAGACCGTGGTGCGCGAGGCCTGAAGTCTCTCGTCCTCGTCGCCCCTGCCTAGTGCGCAGTTGCGCACGGAGCTGGGGCCCATAACCACCGGCCGTTATCGTTTGCACAAGATGTCTGCCCGATTGCCCCATCGATGGGCCGCGGCGTGTGGGTCTCGGCCTTCGCCGGGACGACGGCGGAGTGTGTGGCTCCGCCATCGTAAACGTTGATGCGGCTTAGTTCTCACCCCTTCGGCACCGTCCCGACATAGGACGAGCTCGGCCGGATCAGGCGCCCGGTGCGCCGCTGCTCCAGGGCGTGCGCGGTCCAGCCGGCGGCGCGCGCGGTGGCAAAGATCGGCGTGAACGCCTGCCGCGGGATTTCCAGCCCGTCGAGCAGGATCGCGGTGAAGAACTCGACATTGGTCTCGAGCGGCCGCTCCGGATTCTTTTTCCGCAGCGCCTCGCGGATGTAGGCCTCGACCTCGCCGGCAAACGGCAGGTCGGCGCCACTGGCCTCGAGGCGCTCGATCGCGATCTTCAGCACGTCGGCGCGCGGGTCGCGCACGCGATAGACGCGGTGACCGAACCCCATCAGCCGTTCGCCGTGCGCCAGCGCGCCGTCGACCCAGGGCTTGATGCGCTCGCGCGTCCCGATCGCGTCCAGCATTTCGAGCACCGGCTCAGGTGCGCCGCCGTGCAGCGGGCCGGTCAGCGCGCAATAGCCGCCGGTGATCGCCGCGAACAGGTCGGCCTGCGTCGAGGCGATCACCCGCGTGGTGAAGGTCGACGCATTCATGCCGTGGTCGCAGACGGTGACGAGATAGGCGTCGAGCGCCGCCACCTCGCGCGGCTCGACCTTGCGGCCCAGCAGCATCCGCAGCGTGTCGGCGGCGTGGCCGGCATTCGGGTCCGGCGCGATCGGGTCGTGTCCCTTGGCGTGTTGGACCAGCGCGCCGGCGATCACCGGGAAGGCGCCGACGATGGTCGCCTCGTGCTCCAGCCCGCTCTCGCCGCGGAGGCCTGCGATCGCGGCCCGGAAGCCGTCGACGATCGACATGCCGCGCGTCGCCGGCAGCAGGTCCGGCAGGCGGGCGAAGGCGCGTTCGCGGGCGGCGCCGAGGCTGGCGCGGACATTGGCTTCACTCAGCGACTTGCCGGTGGCGCCGTTCCACAGCCGCGCCGTGACGCCCTCGAAGCTCGACTTGCCCGCGAGGTCGGCGACGTGCTCGCCGGCGATGATCAATTCGCCGCGCTCGCCGTCGACATGGCTCAACACGGTCTCGGCGGCAGGAACGCCGTCCAGACCGATCTGGCTCTTGGTGAGGTGCATATTCATGGCCTGATCTCCTTGCTTCACCCCTTCAAGGTCAGGCCTCTCGACGAGTTGATCAATCTTGATTATATAAATCAATATGAAAAAATCCGCCGAGCTTTACCTCTCCGCTCGCGAAGCCGCCGCCGAGCTCGCGATCTCGCCGGCGACCCTCTACGCTTATGTCAGCCGCGGGCTAATCCGCTCAGAGCCGTCGCCGGATTCGCGCAGCCACCGCTACCGCGCCGAGGACATCAGGGGGTTGAAGGAGCGCCGCGTGCCGTCGCCGGAGCCGCGGGGCTTCCGTAATTTCGACGCCGACCTGCCGGTGATGGATTCGGCGATCGCAACCATCACCGAGCAAGGCCCGATCTATCGCGGCGTCAACTGCGTCGAGCTCGCCGAGCGCGACACGCTGGAGCACACCGCGACGCTGCTGTGGGATGTCACCGGCGTCGATCCGTTCGCGCCGGACAATTGCCCGCACCTCTCGGACGAAATGCGCGCGATCGCTGAGGCCGCGCGCCGCGCCCAGCCGATCGACCGCACGGTGGCGGTGCTGGCGCTGGCGGCAAGTGCCGATCCCGGCGCCTTCACGCGCGCGCCCGACGGCCGCGCCATGGTCGGCGGCCGCATCCTGCGGCTGCTGGTCGCGACCATGCTGAACGCTGCGCCATCGAACGAGCCGCTGCACGAGCAGGTGGCGCAGGTTTGGACGCCAGGCAACAAGCACGCGCCCGACCTGATCCGCCGCGCGCTGGTGCTGCTCGCCGATCACGAACTGAATGCGTCGACCTTCACCGCACGCTGCGCGGCATCGACCGGGCTCAATCTGTACGACGCCGTGATCGCGGGTCTCGTCGCGTTGAAGGGACCGATGCATGGCGGTGCCGGCGTGCTCGCCTCGCGCCTCGTCAAGACGATGCTCGACAATGACGTTGCGCCGGTGGTTCGTGAGCGGGTCGCGCTTGGCGAGCGTTTCGCCGGCTTTGGGCACGGCGTCTACAAGAAGGGCGATCCGCGTGCGATCTCGCTGCTCGAAGCGCTGACGCGGGCCGGCGCGCCGCGCAAATTCACCAGGGAAGTGCCGGAGCGGATCGCGGAGGCAACGGGCGAATTCGTCAACATCGATTACGCGCTGGCGGTGCTGGTGCATGCGCTGCGGATGCCCGCGGGCAGCGAGCTTGCGCTGTTCGCGATGGCGCGCAGCGTCGGCTGGATCGCGCATGCCAGCGAGCAGCTTCAGCTCGGCAAGTTGATCAGGCCTCGCGCGCGCTATGTCGGTCCGGCACCCGGGCGGGCGGGAACGACCAACAGCATCTAGCGCATGATCCGGAAAAGTGGAGACCGGTTTTCCGAGAAGATCATGCGCAAGTGAAAGGAATTATTTCGCCGGCTTGGCCGGTTCGATCAGGCTGCCGCCATGCCGGCGGCGGATGGTCCAGACGGCCAGCGCCAGGATCACGGCGCCGCCCGCGACCGCAAACATCCAGAGATGCTTGCCGACATGGCCATGATGCGGCAGGCCGGCATAGTCATGCAGCGCGGTGACGGCGAGCACGCCGGGCAGCACATGCGCCGGCGCCCAGAGCAGGATCGCGGGGATGTTGACCGCGTAGAAGCGCGCCGGCGGCATGCCGAGCGCGCCGGCCGTGATCGGCACGAAGGCGCGGATCGGCGGCACGAAGCGGGCGAAGAACACCGCGAGCACGCCCCAGCGGTTGAAGAAGGCCTCGCTCTGCGCCACCACGCGCGGGTAGTTGGAAAGCGGCCAGGCCGACAGTATCTCGCGCTGGCTGCGGTGGCCGATCAGGTAGGCGGTGCCGTCGCCGAGCATCGCGCCGGCGGCCGCCGCGGCGAGCACCGGCAACAGCTTCAATTCGCCGCCCGGCACCAGCGCGCTCAACGCCAGGATGATGGTCGACCCCGGCACCAGGGAGCCGACCACCGGCACCGCCTCCAGCAGGGCGGCCAGAAACAGGGTCAGATAGGCAAGCCAGGCGTGGGCCGAAACGAACGCGATCAAAGGGTCAAGGAATGAAGTCACAAAATTCCCATGTGGCGGTGTTATCGATTTGAGAGCTAACAACTCCCCGCCGGGCTGAAAAGTGCCCGGCCCGGGCCGGCCGTCGTGGTGCTGCGGCGAAAGTACGGCGGGATTTGCAGGGCAGCCTTCCAAAAACCGAGTTTCGCTCCTATCTTTATGATAGAACAACGGAACTTTGATTTGCTCGCGGGCTTCTGCCAACCGTTGCTCTCTGCTAGGCTTATGCGTAGCACCCCATCCGCAGCCAAACGATTAATCTGGTTTCGGGAACGCCCGGGACCTCGGAGGATGAATGACGACCGCCGTCCAGACCAAAGCTCAGGAACCCGTCGGCTTGCCCGACATGAAGGTGTCGGTCCGGCAGGTCTTCGGGATCGATAGCGACCTGGAAGTTCCCGCCTATTCCGAAGTCGATCCGCATGTGCCGGAGGTCGACAGCGACTACCGCTTCGACCGCGCCACCACGCTCGCGATCCTCGCCGGCTTTGCCAAGAACCGCCGCGTGATGGTCACCGGCTATCACGGCACCGGCAAGTCCACCCACATCGAGCAGGTTGCGGCCCGCCTCAACTGGCCCTGCGTGCGCGTCAACCTCGACAGCCACATCAGCCGTATCGACCTCGTCGGCAAGGACGCGATCGTGGTCAAGGAAGGCAAGCAGGTCACCGAATTCCGCGACGGCATCCTGCCCTGGGCGCTGCAGCACAATATCGCGCTGGTGTTCGACGAATACGACGCCGGCCGCCCGGACGTGATGTTCGTGATTCAGCGCGTGCTGGAAGTCTCCGGCCGCCTGACGCTGCTCGACCAGAACAAGGTGATCAAGCCGCATCCGGCGTTCCGCCTGTTCTCGACCGCCAACACGGTCGGCCTCGGCGACACCTCGGGCCTCTATCACGGCACCCAGCAGATCAACCAGGGCCAGATGGACCGCTGGTCGATCGTCACCACGCTGAACTACCTCGCCCATGACGAGGAAGTGGAGATCGTGCTGGCGAAGGCGAAGCACTATCGCACCCAGGAAGGCCGCGACATCGTCAACAAGATGGTGCGGCTGGCGGATCTCACCCGCAACGCGTTCGCCAATGGCGACCTGTCGACGGTGATGAGCCCGCGCACGGTGATCACCTGGGCCGAGAACGCCGACATCTTCAGCGATATCGGCTTCGCGTTCCGCGTCACCTTCCTCAACAAGTGTGACGAGCTGGAACGGCCGCTGGTCGCCGAGTTCTACCAGCGCTGCTTCAACGTCGAGCTGCCGGAATCCTCGGTCAACGTGGCGCTCAGCTAGTCCATGCCGAAAATCTCCGTCGAGCGCACAGTCACACAGACGAAGAAAGCGGTGCTCGGCGGATTGCTCCACTACAACAACGAGAAGATGGGGAAGCAGAAGTACAAGCGCTTCGCCATCTCGCTGCGGCAAGGCGACAAGATTGTCGGCGGCATCGTCGGCGAGGTCTGGACCGCGGTGTTGTTCATCCAGTTGTTCTGGATGGAGCAGAAGTTTCGCAACAAGGGCTTTGGCGCGAAGCTGATCAAGGCGATCGAGGACGAGGCGCGGC
This sequence comes from Bradyrhizobium sp. USDA 4504, assembly GCF_054063995.1. Taxonomy (NCBI): domain Bacteria; kingdom Pseudomonadati; phylum Pseudomonadota; class Alphaproteobacteria; order Hyphomicrobiales; family Nitrobacteraceae; genus Bradyrhizobium; species Bradyrhizobium sp. USDA 4504. Next base: position 7,665,109 of record NZ_JBSSGV010000001.1, read on the forward strand.
GCTTCGGAGCGACGCGATCCTATCTGGATACGATGAGCTTCCAGGCGCCGGGCTTCTACCGCGCCAACGGATATAAAGAGTTCGGTTCGATTGAGGGGTATCCCGGCGGCGTAACGCGCCATTGGTTTACGAAATCGCTATGACAACCTCCAACATCAAATTCCGTCCCGGATCCAAGGAAGCGCCGACCGAGCCGTTCAAGCGCTCGGTATCGGCGTGCCTGAAGGCGATCGCCAAGAAGCCGGAGCTCGAGGTCTCCTTCGCCGCCGAGCGCCCGGGGCTCGCGCCCGGCAAGGCGCGGCTGCCGGAGCCGGCGCGCAAGATGACCAAGCGTGATGCGGCGATCGTGCGCGGCCACGCCGATTCGATCGCGCTCAAGATCGCCTGTCACGATCCCAAGGTGCATCGCAAGCTGATGCCGGGTAATCCGCAGGCGCGCGGCGTGTTCGAGGCGGTCGAGCAGGCGCGCGTCGAGGCGATCGGCTCGCGGCGGATGGCGGGCGTTGCGAAGAACCTCACCGCGATGCTCGACGATCATTTCCATCGCGGCAAGTATGACGAGATCACTGATCGCGCCGACGCGCCGCTGTCGGATGCGCTGGCGATGCTGGTGCGCGAGCGTCTCACCGGCATGGCCCCGCCCGCGGCCGCCAAGAAGATGGTCGATCTCTGGCGTCCGACCCTGGAGGACAAGATCGGCTCGCGGCTCGACAAGCTCAGCCGTTTCACCGAGGACCAGGCGAGGTTCGGCGACCTCGTCCATGATCTGCTGTCGGCGCTCGATCTCGGCGACGACCGCAACATGGATTCGGACGATGACGACGACCAGGACGAGAACCAGGACGGCGAGAGCGATCAGTCCGGCGCCGAGGGCTCGCCCGACTCCGATGCCGCGCAGGAGATGAGCGCCGACCAGGCGCAGACGTCAGCGGAAGAGATGAGCGAAAGCGCGATGGAGAGCGCGCAGGCCTCCACGTCTGATACGTTCGACGACGGCGAGCTCGGCGACGACGAGACGCCGGGCGAGGCGACGCGGCCGAATGCGCGCGGACAGAACGAGCCGCGCGGTCCGGAATATCACGCCTTCGCGCCGAAGTTCGACGAGGTGATCGCCGCCGAAGACCTTTGCGATCACGACGAGCTCGAGCGGCTGCGCTCCTATCTCGACAAGCAGCTCGCGCATCTGCAGGGCATCGTGGCGCGGCTCGCCAACCGCTTGCAGCGTCGGCTGATGGCGCAGCAGAACCGCGCCTGGGATTTCGATCTCGAGGAGGGCATCCTCGATCCGGCGCGGCTGTCGCGCGTCGTCACCGATCCCTATCATCCGCTGTCCTTCATGCATGAGAAGGAGGCGACCTTCCGCGACACCGTGGTGACGCTGCTGCTGGATAACTCCGGCTCGATGCGCGGCCGCCCGATCACGGTCGCCGCCACCTGCGCCGACATTCTGGCGCGCACGCTGGAGCGGTGCGGCGTCAAGGTCGAGATCCTCGGCTTCACCACGCGCGCCTGGAAGGGCGGGCAGTCGCGCGAAGCGTGGCTCGCGGCCGGCAAGCCGGCCAATCCGGGCCGCCTCAACGATCTCAGGCACATCATCTACAAGTCGGCTGACGCACCCTGGCGTCGCGCGCGGAAAAACCTCGGGCTGATGATGCGCGAAGGCCTGCTCAAGGAGAACATCGACGGCGAGGCGCTCGACTGGGCGCACAAGCGCCTGCTCGCGCGCCCCGAGCAGCGCCGCATCCTGATGATGATCTCCGACGGCGCGCCGGTCGACGACTCCACGCTGTCGGTCAATCCCGGCAACTATCTCGAGCGGCATCTGCGACACATCATCGACGAGATCGAGACCCGCTCCCCGGTCGAGCTGATCGCGATCGGCATCGGTCACGACGTGACGCGCTACTATCGCCGCGCCGTGACCATCGTGGACGCCGAAGAGCTCGGCGGCGCCATTACCGAAAAGCTCGCCGAGCTGTTCAGCGAGACTCACGGCTCGGCGCCCGCGCCGGGCGTCCGGCGCCGCCTCCACTCGTGAGACATGCGCTCATCCCCTAGCCGCCGCCGTTTCCTCCAGGGTATGGCGGCGGGGCTGTCGGTCGCCGCATTGCCGCGTCTTGCGCAGGCGCAGAGCGCGACCCAGCCGCCGGCAACGTCGAGGCCGGCTGCGAGGCCGAGCCCCTACCGGGTCAACGAACCGGTTTCGATCGACGTCAACGCGCGGCCGATGCCGTCGTTCGATATCCGCGACCGCGCGCGCACGCGGTTCGGCGCGCTGGAATATCGCAGCGGCCTGATCCTGACCTCGTCGTTCTCCGGCTTCGGCGGCCTCTCCGCGCTACGGCTCGATGCCAAGGGCGAACGCTTCATCGCGGTCAGCGACCAGGGCAGCTGGTTCACCGGCCGCATCGTCTATCGCGGCCGGGAGATGGTCGGGCTCGAGGATGTCGAAGCGGCGCCGCTGCTCGGCGCCGACGGCAGGCCGATCACCGCGACCCGCGGCTGGTATGATTCGGAATCGCTCGCGCTCGACGGCTCGTTCGCCTATGTCGGTCTCGAGCGGGTCAACCAGGTGCTGCGCTTCGATTTCGCCAAGGGCTTTACCCGCTCGCGCGGCGAGGTGATTGCGCTGCCGCCGGCGGCACGCAAGCTTCCCAACAACAAGGGGCTGGAGGGGCTCGTCTTCGTGCCGAAAGGCCAGCCGCTTGCCGGTACGCTGATCGCATTCTCGGAACGCGGGCTCGATGCGAGCGGCAATTTGGTCGCCTTCCTGGTCGGCGGCAAGACGCCGGGCCAGTTTAGCGTCCGTCGCAGCGAGAATTTCGATATCAGCGACGCGGTCCTGCTGCCGTCGGGCGGTCTGTTGATTCTGGAGCGGAAATTCTCCTGGTTCGGCGGCGTCGGCATCCGCATCCGCCGTCTCGCGCTGTCCGATATCGCGCCCGGCGCCGTGGTCGACGGCCCCGCGATCTTCAATGCCGATCTCGGCAACGAGATCGACAATATGGAAGGCATCGACGCCCATGTCACGGAGGAGGGCGAGACCGTGCTGACCATGGTCTCCGACGACAATTTCTCCCTGATCCAGCGCAACCTGCTGCTGCAGTTCACGCTGGTGGACTGAGGGCGCCGGCCCGGAGGGACCCCGTCAGGACATTGCTGATCTGCGCCCCGGCCTGCGCGGCCATCCGGACGGTTGGTGATCGGCCGTGGTGCCTCTATCTTAACCGGGCCCTCTCCCCGATCCCGGATATCCGCCGCATGAGCACCCTGTTCTCCCCGATCGAACTGCGCGACCTGAGACTCTCCAATCGCGTCATGGTCTCGCCGATGTGCCAGTATTCGGCCGTCGACGGCTCCGCCAACGACTGGCACTTCACCCACATCAACATGCTGGCCCTGTCGGGCGCGGCGATGTTCTGCATCGAGGCCACCCATGTCGAGGATATCGGGCGGATCACGCCGGGCTGCCTCGGTCTTTACAACGACGCCAACGAGGCGGCGCTGAAGCCGATCCTGGCCTCGGTGCGCAAGCATTCGAAAGCGGCGGTCGCCATGCAACTCGCCCATGCCGGCCGCAAGGCGTCGAGCCAGCGCCCCTGGGAGGGCGGGCAGTTGATCCCGATTGCCGAAGGCGGCTGGCAGACGGTCGGACCATCTGACGTCCCGCACAAGGAAGGCGAGGCCGCGCCGGTGGCGCTCGACGACGCCGGCCTGACGCGCATCCGCGAGGCCTTTGTCGCGTCGGCGAAGCGCGCCGACCGACTCGGCATCGATGCGCTCGAGCTGCACGGCGCGCACGGCTATCTGCTGCACCAGTTCCTGTCGCCGATCGCCAACAAGCGGACCGACCGCTATGGCGGCTCGCTCGAAAACCGCATGCGCTTCCCGCTGGAAGTGTTCGACGCCGTGCGCGCCGTATTCCCGGATCACAAGCCGATCGGCATGCGGGTGTCGGCGACCGACTGGGTCGAGGGCGCCTGGGACCTTGCGCAGACCATCGAGTTTGCCAGGGAGCTGAAGAAGCGCGGCGTCGACTGGATGGATGTCTCCTCCGGCGGTGTCTCGCCGTTGCAGAAGATCCCGCTCGGGCCGGGCTACCAGGTGCCGGCGGCGCTGGCGGTCAAGGAGGCGACCGGCGTTACCACGATGGCGGTCGGCCTGATCACGGAAGCGAAGCAGGCGGAGGAGATCGTCTCGTCCGGCAAGGCCGATATGGTCGCGCTCGCCCGCGGCATGCTCTACGACCCGCGCTGGGGCTGGCACGCTGCCGCCGAGCTCGGCGGCGAGGTGAGCGCACCGCCGCAATACTGGCGCTCGCAGCCCTCGACGCAGAAGGCGCTGTTCGGCAAGACCACGTTCGGGACGCGCTGACAGCGCACCTCGTGCGAGGTCACGGCATGGCGGGCCCGAACCAGCGCGTCAGCGCGGCGTCGAGGCCCGTCGTGTCGGCGTCGTCGGCCGCCCAGGCGATGCAGGCATCCGGGCGGATCAGCAGCGAAGCGCCGCTACGTCGCGGCACGCATCGCACGAAGATATCCCAGCGTGCCGCGATCGCTGACGCGGCTCCATCAGTCGCATCGATCAGCACGGCCCTGCCGTCCTCCATCTGATCGAACAGGGTTGTTTCCGCGTCGCCGTCGCCGAGAGCGAAATTGCCGGAGAGCCGGCCGACCGATGGATGGTCGCTGCCGAGATCGTAACGGATCCTGACGCCGCTGATCATTTCGCCGAAATAGCGGGTGCCCTCGTCAAGGCTCATCAGATCAGCGACGATGTCGCGCAGGGCGTCCGTCAACACATCAGGCCGCATCAAGGCGACCTGGGCGCGGGTGTTGGCCAGCACCCTTGCCGCGATCGGGTGCCGCTCCTCGGTGTAGCTGTCGAGCAGGCTGTCGGGCATGCGATCGCACACGACCGCCGCAAGCTTCCAGCCGAGATTGACCGCATCGAGCAGGCCGAGATTGAGGCCTTGTCCGCCGAATGGCGAGTGCACATGCGCCGCATCGCCCGCCAAGAGGACGCGGCCCCTGCGATAGCTGTCGGCCTGTCGCGCATTGTCGGTGAAGCGCGTCGCGGTCTTGACAGCGGTGACGCGAACGTCGACGCCGCTGATCCGGCGCAGGGTGGTCTCGATCTCCTCGCGCGTGACCGGCGCGCTGCGATCGGCCGGCGGTCCGTCGAACTCGGCCAGGAACACCCGGCCAGGAATCGGTCCATAGGCCATCATGCCGACCGGCGTTCGCCGCCAGCCGACCGGCAGAAGTCGATCCGGATGATCGAGATCGACGATGGCCTGGTGTCCGGTGAGGGTCGGTTCGGTGCCGGGGAATGCGAAGCCTGCGCGCTTGCGCACGGCGCTGCGTCCGCCGTCGCAGCCGACGAGATAGGCCGCGTGCAGCGTGGCATCGCCGGACGCGTCCTTAGTTTGCGCCACGACGCCGTCGCCGCTATCCTCGAAATCGATCAACTCGCAGCCGCGCCTGATCTCGATGCCGAGCGCGTGGGCGCGCTCGGCAAGCATGCTTTCCAGGGCTTGCTGGTTCACCCCGCGCAACCGCCGGTCCGGCTCGCGCTGACGCGTCTGGTCGATCAGGAAAATGCCCGAGAAGTGACCGCCGAATTTCTTGAACGGCAGGTCGTTCGCATCGCCCGAGCCCTTCATGAGCCTGGACATGCTGTCCGCCATGCTGCGTTCGACCGCATTCATCGCATCGCCGAGGCCGCGGCGCTCGAGGGCCTCGCCTGCCAGCGCGCCGATCGCGCCGGCCTTGATGGTCTGGTCGGGCTCGGCCAGCCGCTCGATGACGATCACGTCGGCGCCGCCCAGGGTCAGTTCGATCGCCAGCAGCAGTCCGGTCGGCCCGGCACCGACCACAACCACATCGGTTCGTTCACGCGTCACGCCGTCACCATAAAATTATACTAAGTATAATATTTATTATGGTACAAATTCCCGCATGTCAAATCAGGGCGGGTTGCGGGAGCGGAAGAAGGAGGCGACGCGCCAGGCGATCTCGGATGTCGCCACCGAGCTGTTCCTGGAACGGGGCTTCGACAATGTTTCGGTGGCCGAAGTCGCCGAGGCAGCCGAGGTCTCCCGGATGACGGTGTTCAATTACTTTCCACGCAAGGAAGACCTGTTCTTCGACCGTGAAGAGGAAAGCCGTCAGTTGCTGCGGACTGCCTTTGCCGAGCGTCCGGCCGGCGAGGCGCCGATCGCGACGCTCCGCAAGCTGGTGCACAGCCTGGCGGATCGCGTGCATCCGTTCGCGAAATTCACCGACGCAACGGCGAAATTCTGGCGCACCGTCGCCGAGAGCCCGGTGCTCTCGGCGCGGGCGCGCGAGATGCGTGACGAACTGATCGATGATCTCGCGAGCGTGCTGGCGGCAGCCATCAAGCGCCCGCTCGCCGATGCCGATGCCCGGCTCGCCGCGTCGATGGTGGTCACGGCGCTGACCGTCGCCTATGCGGAAGGGCTTCGCGAGCACAAGGCCCGCAGGTCGGCTGCATCGTCACGCGAGACCTTTCTGCGGATCATGGAGCGAAGCTTTTCCGGTATCGCGATCATGCTGAAGGATACGCCCTACGCATGAATCCCGGCCGAGCCGGATGCGACAAGGCCATTGTTCTGCCGTAGCCGGGGCAGCTACTCTCGAAGCGCGTGCGGAAGACACGCATCGAACAAAGAGAGGAAACCCATGGAACTCGGATACTTCGCGATGCCGTCGCATCCGCCGGAGTGCGGATTGAAGGAGGGCCACGACTGGGACCTGCAGGTGCTGCGCTGGCTCGACGAACTCGGCTATCAGGAAGCCTGGATCGGCGAGCACCACACCGCACCCTGGGAGCCGCACCCGTCGCCCGACCTGCTGGTGGCGCAGGCGCTGCTGCAGACCAAGAACATCCGCATCGGACCCGGCGGCTTCCTGCTGCCGTATCATCACCCGGCAGAGCTCGCCAACCGCGTCGCGATGCTCGATCATCTCTCGAACGGGCGGCTCAACTTCGGCGTCGCGGCCTCCGGGCTGCCGAGCGACTGGGCGATGTTCAATGTCGACGGCATGTCAGGACAGAACCGCGACATGACCCGCGAGGCGCTCGAGATCATTTTGAAGATGTGGACCGAGCCGGCGCCCTGGACCCACAAGGGCAAGTTCTGGACCGTGACCAAGCCGGACACGATGTTCGATTTCCTCAAGCCGCATATCAAGCCTCAGCAAGCGCCGCATCCGCCGATCGGCGTCGCGGGGCTCTCCAAGAATTCGGACACGCTGAAGCTCGCCGGCGAGCGCGGCTTCATTCCGATGAGCCTCAACCTCAACCCGGCCTATGTCGGCAGCCACTGGGACTCGGTGGAGGCGGGCGCGGCCAAGACCGGCCGCACGCCGAGCCGCAAGGATTGGCGAATGGTGCGCGAGGTATTCGTCGCCGACACCGATCAAGAAGCATGGAAGCTGTCGACCGGCGACATGATGGGCCGGATGATGGGCGAGTACTTCCTGCCGCTGCTCGGCCACTTTGGTTTCAAGGATTACTTGAAGGCCTCGCCCGACGTGCCGGACAGCGACGTCACGGTCGAATATTGCGCGCGCAACAACTGGATCGTCGGCTCGCCCGCGACCGTCACCGAGAAGATCGAGCAGATCTACCAGGAGGTCGGCGGCTTCGGCGTGCTCCTGGTGTTCGGCTTCGACTACAAGCACAAGCCGGAAGCCTGGCACAATTCGCTGCGGCTCCTGAAGCAGGAGGTGCTGCCGCGGCTGAAGCATCTCGACGCCTCGGTCGGCCGCGCGGCGTAGGTTTGGCGGAGAGGATAACAAGGGGCAGCGGTAACGCTGCCCCTTGTTCACGACGGATCGCCGGCGTCAGGTGGTGCCGAGCCAGAACCGCGTTTCGGTTTCCGCCCAGCCCTTGCCGATGCGGTTGCTCAGCCAGGTGTCGCTGCGCTTCAGACCCTTGTCCTTCTGGCCCTCCGGCGTGTTGCGCCAGGCCTGCCAGCGATACTGGCCGTAGATGCTGACGATGCGCGCGGCATAGGTCAGCGCCAGCTGCGAATCGCCCCTGATGATGACGAGGTTGTCGTCGTTCTTGGTGCTGGCGCGGTCGGAGAAATTGTGCGAGCCGGTCATGACCACCGCGTTCTTGCCGGCCGGATCCAGCACGATCACCTTGCTGTGCACGGCGATCATGAATTTGCCGGTGTTCTTGATCTCGTGCTCCCACCAGTCCGCGGTCTTGTCGATGCCGGCGGGCCGGATCACGTCGGCGATCTGCTTGCCCTTGAAGACCTGCTGCTGTCCGTCGCCGGCCAGGAGCTGCAGCTGATCCTTCGGGCTGTCCTTGCCCTGCGCCGGGAAATTGTTGAGCACCCCGCGCACATAAAGCTTCTTGTCCTGCGCCTTCTCCAGGATCGGGCCGAGCAGGCCCTTGTTGCCGGGATTGAGCATCAGGCACGCCGCGCCATGCTCGGTGTCCTCGATCATCCTGGTGGCTTCCTTGAGGTCGCCGCTCCTGGTGGTGGGCGTGAACCAGACGCTGAGCTTCGACTTGCCGATGGTGAAGGGCCATTCGTGATCGCCGGCCACGGCCAGCGCCTTCGGCGACTTGCTGCCGTCGGCGTAGATCGCTTTCCAATGGTCATGATAGGCCGCCGCGACCTTGTCGTCGGTGATCTCGAGCCCGTTGTTGTTCTGGGTGCACAGTCCGGACCGGGTCCAGTTGGTGCTGCCGGTCCAGACCACCTTCGGCTTCTGCGCGCCGTCGCAGAACACCGCGAACTTGTTGTGGGCGTAACGGCTCGGCGCGATCTTGCGGCGAACGATGTCGACGCCGGCCTTCTTCAGCACGCCGGCGTTCTTCTCGGTGTCCTTGGCGGTGGCGTCGGACTTGCCTGTGCTGTTGCCGAGCACGACGTGCGCCTTGCCCTTCATCGCGGTCAGCGCGGCGATCAGCTCAGGGTCGTTGAGCTCGTAGAGCGCGAGATAGACGTCGCGCTTGCTCTTCTTGGCTTCAGCCAACAGCGCCAGCAGGCGGGCGCCGAGCTGGCCCTTGAGGAAGTCACGGATCTTGTTGCCCTTGGTCGAGATCGCCTTCTCCAGGGTTTGCGCCGGCTTTTTGTCCTTGCCGATCGCGCGCGACAGCCATTGCGCCGAGATCGTGCCGCGGTTGAACCATGGCTTGAGCAGGCCCGACGGCATTGCGGAGACGTATTCGGTCCATGTCGCTGGCGCACTGTAGGCGGGCTTCACCTTGGTGGCGCCGTCCTTGAGAACCGGAACGACGCCATAGCGGACCGGCGCGTCGGTTGGCGCCAGGAAATCGGTCCAGTTGGTCTTCTGCACCGGCCATTCGGTGCTCGGCCGATGTTCGCCCGGCTTGTGATCCTGCGCCTGGTCCTCGAACCCGACCCAGGTGTCGACCACGGTTGCACTTTTGCCCTGCTGCTGACGATACAGCGCAAAGCCGAGGCAGTCCGGGATCATTGCCGCGACCTCCCAGACCACGAAGATGCCGTCGGTGGTCGGGAACGCCTGAATTGTGGAAATCATGGTGATGCCTCCAAATCGCGGCTGAGAAATATCCGGTCGACATGAACCTGGCGCGTCAACGTCGCCCGGCGATCCCTGAAGTCGCGTCGGATCGTTCCGGGCGTCGGGGCAGCTGATCTAGCAAGGAGAGTATGCCAGACAATCTACAACCTGGTCTGTCGGCAGGATCACAGATCGGTCACGTCGTGCGCACCCGTTGGGCCGCGATGCTGTGGGCCCGATCGCGGCTTCCTACAGCAACCGCACCGTGACCTTCGCCTTGCCCTTATGGTCGCCGTAGAACCATCCGCAGACCCAGGGCAGGCTGATGACGGCCTGGTTGACGTAGAGGAAGATCTCGCCGCTGCGATCGGCGGTGAAACGCGCCTTGTAGACCTGCGGGTCGGTGTTCGACATCGGCAGGGGGTCGAGAAAATACTCGTCGACGCCGGTCTCTCCGACCCGTGCGATCAGCCTGAACCATGGCCGGAACAGGATCCGCCGCAGGAAGATCGCGAAATAGCCGCGCAACTGCTTTGTGCCTTCGATGGTCGAGGTCCGGTATCCGATCGGCGTCACCGCGCGGCCGGCGTCCTCCCATGGCTCCGACATCGTGATCGCGATCTCGTATTTGAACCCGGTGCGGACCTTGAGGCCGGTCGGCGCACAGATGGCGCCGGTGTCGAAGTCGGCGGCATCCTGCGGGATGCCCTTGTCGACGGCGACAAGCTTGTCCGTTGCAGTGCCCTTGCAGAATGCCCCCGTCGAATCGGCGAGATTGAACAGGAAGTGGCTGGCCAGCGTCGCGCTGAACCAGACCAGCAGGGCCGTGAGCAGGAAAGGGACGACATGCCGCTTTCCGACATTGAGAATCCACTGATAGACCGCGCTGGTACGGAATCGATAGATCGCATCGTGCAAGAACCCGGAGAGTGGCGTCGGCTTCGCGCGGTCACGCCAGATGATCCGCATCCTGTCGCTGATCGTCGCGCTGAGCGAACTGCCGGCACCCATCAGCACGATGACAGCAAGGATGCCGCCGGCGAACCATTCCGGATTGCCGGCGTACCAATCGGTCCACCAATGAAAGGAATCGGGCAGGAATGATTGAACGAAGCGCACCAGCTCCGAAATCATCCTGACATAGGAGCTGAATTCGTGCTCCTTATGCTGGTTGTGGAACAGCCAGAACGCGGCCAGATGCAGCGACGCCGCCAGAGTGGCGAAGTAGGCGATCCGCCGCAGCCAGACGTAGTTCCACAGCTTCTCCTGCGCGGCATAGCGCGCCGGTGCGCCCGCGGGCGTCTCAAACGTATTGGCGCCGAGCGGGGTGACCTGGCCGCTGCGCGAGACGACCACGTAGTTCGGCGGAAGTCCGATCGGGGCATAGGCATTGGCGCCGCTGTTGATCCGCTCGAACACGCTCTCGTGGATCTTCGGCATCGGCACGCTGACGCCGGCATAGGGATCGTTGCAGAGGTCGGCGACCTTGCGCGGACCGTACCGGTAGTACGCGCCGAGGCCCACCCGCGAATCGTAGAGGCGGCCATCCTTGTCCTCGGAGGACTTGATTGACTTGATCGCGTCAGGGTCGGCGATCGGTGCGCTCTTGAATGCGAGGCCGCGCTTGACGGCTTCGTCGACCAGCCAGGCCAGCGGCACGAAGGCGACGGCGTCGTCCGGATAGCCGCCGCCGACATTGGCGTGCATGCCGACGAACCAGACCTGGACGAGGCGCTCGCCATCGATGCTGGTCGGCACGGCCGGTGCGGGCTGCCCCGGCTCTTGCTCGGTCCAGAGCACCGGATGAAAGGTCGTGCGCTCGTCGTCGAGCGCCAGCGCGTGTCGCGCGCACTTGACCTTCGGGCTGAGAATCCGGTTCGGTAGTTCGAGCGGCCACACCCAGTTGGAGATGCCGCGCGTCATCTCGTCGATCGGCAGGCCATAGGCCGCGACGGTATCCCAGATGCCGATGAACTCGATCGCCGGCACCGGCTTCCGCGCGATCCTTGCATACGGCTTGTTGCCTCGAAGGCGATCCCACAGCGGCACAAGAACATAGTCGCGCAGCGCGCGGAACAGCACCTCGATGCGCCAGATCGAGTGGTAGCCCTCGGCCCGGTATGCGCGATAGGCCTTCACCGCGCCGTCGTGCAGCTCGGATTCGGTGTCCGCGACGATCAGGCCCTGATCGAGGATGAGTGCGGCGAGCGTGCGCACGGTGAACGCGCCGCGGCTGAATCCGAACAGGTAGACCTTCGAATCGTTCGCGTGGTCGTAGTTCCGGCAGATGAACTTGTAGGCGTCGAGGATATTGCGCTTGAGACCGTAGCCGAAGGCGCCGCCGAGGATTGCCAGCGGAATGAATTTCGACGTGCCGACGCCGTCATCATACTTGGCGGCCTGCGTATCGCCCTGCAAATCGAGCGACTGGAAGATCCGCCAGACATTGGTGCGCCAGACGCTGGAAGCGGCGTTGCCGGTGCCATCGGACAGAATAATGATCTTCGGACTCGGCATTGAAAGACGCTCGCTGAAACGAATGAAGCGGATGGCGCAGCGTAGCAGGGACCGGATCGTTTGCTACCTTTGATCGCTCTTTAATCATTCCATGCCGCGATAGGTGTGAACTAGCGCACAAAGCGTCACGTGGTCGCGGCCATGTGAGAGGTGACCGCTTTCGCGTTGCTGCGAAAAGGCCTAGCCTAATAGCGGCGCAATTCATTGATGAGGCACAGCCATGCGCAGCCACGTCAGAAAATTTGCCCACGTCCTTGAGCGCTTCGGCCTTGCTTTGGCGGGAGCCGCAAGCGGTCTGTTTGTCGCCATCCATGTCGGCTCGAGCGTCTCGGCGCTGACCTCGCAGGCGTTCCTGCTCGTCATGATGCTGGGCGGAGCGATCGGCTTCTATCTCGGCATCGATACGCCGCCCAAGCTGTTCCATCCGAAGGATTCGGCCTCGATGCGCAAGATCGACGCGGCGGAGCTGCTCGGCGCGATCGGGACCTTCCTCGCGACAATGGTTGCGTTCTTCTCGGTTGGCGTCGTCGTGCTGCGCAGCGAGCCGGACATCGGCTGGACCGCGGCCATCATGGCGGGCTGGGTGCTCGGCGTTGCCATGCAGATCGTCGGCGGCACGATCGCGCGGGCGCGCGCGTGAAGCGTCGGAGTGGCGTTGGACGAGGCTGGTTTGCTGGCTCGGGATCGGTCGTGTTGCAGGGGGGATGGTCTGAACGCAAGTCCTGTGTCGGCCGTCACCGCTACGCCGGGACACCGCAAAGGCCTACGCCGAGCCGGATCAGCTGCTACTGCGCCTCCCTCATCGGTTCGCGACCTTGGCGGGGTCCTTGACCGCCTTGAACGTCTCCTGCTCGACGCTGTAGAGCTCGCCGCCGACCTTCTCGACCCTGCGAATGTAGATGTCGTGGACGACTTCGCGCGTCTTCGGGTCGATCGACATCGGGCCACGCGGGCTTTCCCAGGCCATGCCCTTCATGGCTTCGACCAGCGCATCGCCATTGGTCTTGCCGCCGGTCACCTTCAGCGCCTCGTAAATCAGATGCATGCCGTCATAGGCGCTGACGCTGATGAAGTTCGGTCGAACATTCGCGTTGGCCTTGCGAAACGCCGCGACATAGTCGCGGTTCAGCTCGGATGGATGCGCGGCGGAGTAGAACCCCGCCGTGATCATGCCGATCATCGCATCGCTCATGCCCGGCAGGTCCTCGTCGTCGGCGATGTCGCCGGGGCCGATCAGCTTGATCCCGCTCTTGTCGAGCCCGCGCTCGACGAACTGCTTGGCCAGGATACCGGCCTGGCTTGTCGGGACAAAAATGAACAGAGTGTCGGGATTGCCATCCCGCGCGCGCTGCAGGAACGGCGCGAAATCGGGGTTGGCCAGCGGCACTTTCAGCGCTTCGACGATCGTTCCACCTGCCGCGGTGAAGCTCGCCGAAAATACGCCGGCGGCTTCGCGCCCGGGTGCCCAGTCGGATGCGATGATGGTGGCCCGTTTCGATCCGTTTCTCGCCGCCCAATCCGCCAGCACGCTGGCCTGCTGCGCGTGCGTCCAGCTGGTGCGCACGAAGTAAGGCGACCGTTCGGTCACGATCGAAGTGCCCGATACCATCACGACGGTTGCCGTCTTGCTCTCATTGGCCAGCGGCGCGAGCGCCAGCACGCTCGGCGTCAACCCGCCGCCGAGGATTGCCACCCCGTCGTTGACGATCAGCTCCTGCGCAATGCGCTTGGCATTGTCGGGCACGCTGGCATCGTCCCGGACGATCAATTCGACCTTGCGGCCGGCGACCATGTCGCCGTGCTGCGCCATGTAGAGCCGCGCCCCGGCGACCGCCTGCTTGCCGACCGGCCCCAGGACGCCGGTCAATGGCATCACCAGCCCGACCCTTACGACGTCCTGCGCCTGGGTGGGTCCCGGTCGCACCGCCGCAAGCGCCAGAACGGCCCCGACCAACATGGCAAACCGGGTACTCGACATGGCCAACCTCCCGCGAGCCCGGAGATGATGCCGGGCCGGTTCGCGACTATCGGCTTCGCGCCAGGGAAGTCCTGATGAAGAAGTGACAGAACGCCGAATTTCCTGCTAAATTTTCCCGATTGGTGCCGTCTGTGGGCATGGAGTGACCTCTATGGACCCGGCGACTGATTCCGTTTTGATATTTGATTCCTTTGAGCTTGATCTCGCCCGCGGCGTAGCCCGCGTGGATGGCGTCGATCTCGATCTCAGGCCGAAATCATTCGCGGTGCTCGGCTATCTCGCCAGCAATGCCGGGCGGCTGGCATCCAAGCAGGATCTGCACGAGGCGGTCTGGGGCAACGTCGCGGTTTCCGACGACTCGCTCGTCCAATGCGTCCGCGAGTTGCGCCTGAAGCTGCGCGATGATGACCACCGCATCATCAAGACGGTGTCTCGCCGCGGCTATCGCCTCGATGCCAGGCCGCTGCCGCCGCCGCACGATCATGGATCGCAGAACGTCTCGCGCCGAACGTCCGCTCCCCGCGGTATCGCGGCACGCTTGGCCGCGCTTCCCCGATGGTTGCTGATCGCCGGCCTGTCGGTGATCGCCTTCGCATCATTCGCATCCGTGCCGCCGCTGGCCAACGGGATGTGGCATCCTCTGGCCGAATTGGCGCACTGGCTTGTGCCGCAGGATCACGGCATCGTGCCGAAGCAGGATGTCGAGCGGATCACCGCGCTGGCCGCCGAGAAGCAGCTGCCGCTTCCCGCCTATCGCGTTCGCGCGCCGGCAAGCGACGTGCCGGACAATGTCCGCCGCTTTCTCGGCGTGTGGGTGAGCGCCGAGGGTTGGATCAATTCGCACCGCCAATTCATGATGATCGTCACCAATGTCGATCGGGATTGTGTCGCGACCGGCTATCTCGTGAACGGCCCGGCGATGCCGCACAGCCGTGTACCCGGGCCCGGCTTTTCCGGTGGCTTCACCGGATATGTCCTCGACGACGTCTTGCGCTATGACGGCAATACCGGACTGCATTCCGCCTCCATCACCGCGGATGGGCGGATCGAGTTCAAGCTCGTCTTCCGTGAGGGAGGTACCGGTGTCGTGTTCCTCGAACCGCTCTGGACCCTTGCCCACCCAGGCCCCATTGCACGCAGTCAAACCTGATCGAAGCGCACCCGGTGTGATTACGCGCGCCGCGAAACACCGAGCCCCGCCAGATGCGTGTCGACGAACTGCGCGAGGCGCTCGCGCAGCATCTCAGGCGGGACCGCGACCATGCGCTCTTCGAGGCCGAGCGAGATGATGCCGTGGACCGCGGAGAACATCGTCCGCGACAGCAACGCGACATCGTCGGGATCGCGATCGGGCAGCAGCCGGAGCAGCGGCGCATGCATCAGCGCGAACGCCTCCATCACCATCGTGAGGATGTCTTCCGGAAACGGCCGGTCGTCCTCCATCCGGTGCTCGAACAGCGAGCGCAGCAGATTGGCGTGCTCGGTGGCGAAGCCGAGATAGGCGTCGGCAAGTCCGTGCAGCTGGCGCAGGGGATCGTCGGCCGGGACCGCCTTGAGGCGTGTGGTCAGGGCGTGAACGGTCTCCCGGTTCACGGTCAGGATCAACCCGTCGAAGTCGCCGAACTCATTATAGACACTGCCGATGGAGCAGCCGGCGGCCTCGGCGACATCGCGAACCTTGAGTGATCTCAATCCCTTAGTGGCGATTGACCGGCGCGCGATCTCGATCAGCAGGGCCCGCCGCTGAAGTTTTTTTCGGTCTCGTCGCGATTCTTCTTGAACAATGTTCATTTTCATACTACTAATTTGAGCGTTGCTCAAGTTGGCATAGGAGGCCACTCAGATGCAGACCCTAGCACTTCAATTGACCGCCACCCTTGTCGATGACGCGATCGAGCTCGTGAAGGGCTTCGGCCGCGCCGTCCTCACGCTGGCGACCGCGCCGATCGAGCGGATCGCCCGCGCCTGCGACGTCGCAGGCGTCCTGGAGCAGCGGCGCGCGGATCGGCGCGCGCCGCGCCAGGCGGCTGCGAGCGGAGGCCGCTGCAAGCCGCGCAACTGCCGATGGTCACCGTTCGGCGGCTTGAGTGAACTGACCTGAAGCACGCGGCCCGCAATTGTCGGCGAAACCTCAACAAAGCGCTCACCATGTCCCCTGCGAGCCTATCCGGCGTCGATCAGCCCCAGGTCTGGATAAGGTCTCGTACATCTCTGGCGGGCAATGTCGCGACGTCCCGGTTCGCCCGATTTTGCGCGCCTTCGAACCGATACGTTGCGGAAAAGACTAAAGGCTGCGGCATCCCCGTCATTTTCTCCATGCTCACCATTCTCCGCCACCCGAATTCGCAGACCTGCCAGCGCCGTGCGCGCTAACCCAAGGAACCGGTCATGATCAAGGAATTGATGACGTCCCGCCGCTTCGCGCCGCTGTTCTGGTCGCAGTTTTGCTCGGCGTTGAACGACAACGTGCTGAAGAACGCGCTCGTCATCATGCTGCTGTATGGCGTCGCCAACGAGCAGGGGCCGGCGCTGGTCCAGCTCGCGGGGGCGGTGTTCATCGCTCCGTTCTTCGTGCTCTCGGCGCTCGGCGGCGAGCTCGCCGACCGCTACATCAAGTCCGTCGTCGCCCGCCGGCTGAAGTTCTTCGAGATCTTCGCCGCGGCCTTTGCCGCCGCCGGCTTCTTCACCCATTCGATCCCGCTGCTGTTCATCGCGCTGGCGCTGTTCGGCATCGTCGCGGCGCTGTTCGGTCCGGTGAAATATGCCGTTCTGCCCGACCAGCTGTCGGTGTCTGAACTCGCGACCGGCAACGCGCTGGTCGAGGGCGCAACCTTCATGGCGATCCTGATCGGCACCATTGCGGGTGGCATGTTCGTCGCCGGCGCCAGCCACATGGGCTGGATCTGCGCCGCCGTGGTCGGCCTGTCGGTGCTGTCCTGGGCGTTTGCATCGCGCATCCCGGTGACGCAGCCGTCGGCGCCCGATCTGCCGATCACAAAAAATCCCTGGACCTCGACCGTGCGCCTGTTGAAGTCGCTCTATGCCGAGCCGCGGCTGTGGGACGGCATGGTGATCGTGTCCTGGTTCTGGATGGTCGGTGCGATCGTGCTGTCGCTGCTGCCTGCGCTGATCAAGGAAGGCGTCGGCGGTACCGAGGGCGTGGTCACGCTGTGCCTCGCCGTGTTCGCGATCGGCATCGCCGCCGGCTCGCTGTTCGCCGCGCAGCTGAGCCATGTCCGCCCGAACCTCGCGCTGGTGCCGATCGGCGCCATCGTGATGGGCGTGGTCGGCCTCGACCTCGCCTGGGCGATCGCCACCACCTCGCTCGGCAAGGATGTCACCGCGGTTGCGTTCGCGACCTCGTTCGGCGGCTTCCGCATGCTGGCCGACTTCTTCCTGTTCGCCTTCGGCGGCGGCCTGTTCGTGGTGCCGTCGTTCGCTGCCGTGCAGGCCTGGACCGCGCCGTCCGAGCGCGCCCGCATCATCGCCGCAGGCAACATTTTGCAGGCCGGCTTCATGGTCGCCGGCGCGGTGTTCGTCGGCGCCCTGCAATATATCGGCCTGCCGATCGCCTGGATTTTCTTCGGCCTCGCCGTCGCGAGCTTCGGCACCGTCTGGTTCGTGCTGAGCAAGTGGGGCAAGGAGGGCGTGCGCGACTTCGGCGCGCTGCTGTTCCGGGCGCTGTTCCGTGTCGAGGTGCGTGGCATGGAGAACCTGCCGCCATCGGGCACGCGGATGCTGATCGCGCCCAACCATGTCAGCCTGGTCGATGGCCCGCTGCTGCACGCCACCTTGCCGATCGATGCGAGCTTCGCGGTCGACACCGGCATCTCCAAGGCGTGGTGGGCCAAGCCGTTCCTGAAGATGATCAAGCACTACACGATGGACCCGTCCAAGCCGCTGGCCGCGCGCGACCTGATCAAGCTGGTCGCCGCCGGCGAGCCGGTGGTGATCTTCCCGGAAGGGCGCATCACGGTCTCGGGTTCGTTGATGAAGGTCTATGATGGCACCGCAATGATCGCCGACAAGGCCGATGCGGTCGTCGTCCCGGTCCGCATCGAGGGCGCGCAGCGTTCGCATCTCAGCTATCTCAAGAATGGCGAGATCAAGCGCTCCTGGTTCCCCAAGGTGACGATCTCGATCCTGCCGCCGGTGAAGCTGCCGGTCGACCAGTCGCTGAAGGGCAAGGCGCGCCGCAATGCCGCCGGTGCCGCGCTGCAGGACGTGATGATCAACGCCATGGTCCAGAACGCGATGCTCGACCACACGCTGTTCGAGGGCCTCGGCCACGCCTATCGCGACCGCGATACCGGCAAGCCGATCATCGAGGACGCGCTCGGCACCAAGCTGACCTATCGCAAGCTGATCCTCGGCGCCCAGGTGCTGAGCCGCAAGCTCGAGCAGGGCACCGCGGTCGGCGAGAATGTCGGGGTGCTGCTGCCGAACTCGGCCGGCGTTGCCGTCGTGTTCATGGCGCTGCAGACCATCGGCCGCGTGCCGGCGATGCTCAACTTCTCGGCAGGTCCAGTCAATGTGCTGGCGGCGATGAAGGCGGCGCAGGTGAAGACCGTGCTGACCTCGCAGGCCTTCATCGAGAAGGGCAAGCTCGACAAGCTGATCGCGGCGCTCGCCGGCCAGGCGCGCGTCGTCTATCTCGAGGATGTCAGGGCCGGCATCGGCCTCGCCGACAAGGTCGCGGGCTTCCGCGCCGGCATCGCGCCGCGCGTCGCCCGCAAGGCCAACGATCCCGCGGTCATCCTGTTTACCTCGGGTTCGGAAGGCACGCCGAAGGGCGTCGTGCTGTCCCATCGCAACATCCTCGCCAACGCGGCACAGGCGCTGGCGCGGGTCGATGCCAATGCCAACGACAAGGTGTTCAACGTGCTGCCGGTGTTCCACTCGTTCGGTTTGACCGGCGGCATGATGATGCCGATCCTCGGCGGCATCCCGATCTTCATGTATCCGTCGCCGCTGCATTACCGGATCGTGCCCGAGCTGATCTACCAAACCGGCGCGACGATCCTGTTCGGCACCGACACCTTCCTCACCGGCTACGCCCGCTCGGCGCATGCCTATGACTTCCGCACGCTGCGGCTCGTCATCGCCGGTGCGGAGGCGGTGAAGGAGCGCACGCGGCAGATCTACATGGAGCGCTACGGCATCCGCATCCTCGAGGGCTATGGCGTCACCGAGACCGCGCCGGTGCTGGCGATGAACACGCCGATGGCCAATCGCCAGGGCACCGTCGGCCGCATCTCGCCGCTGATGCAGTACCGTCTCGATCCGGTCCCCGGCATCGAGGAAGGCGGCCGCCTGTCGGTGAAGGGCCCGAACGTGATGCTCGGCTATCTCCGTGCCGAGAATCCCGGCGTGCTCGAGCCGCTGCCCGAAGGCTGGCACGACACCGGCGACATCGTCTCGGTCGACGCGCAGGGCTTCATCGCGATCAAGGGTCGTGCCAAGCGCTTCGCCAAGATCGCCGGCGAGATGGTCTCATTGTCCGCGGTGGAGGCGATCGCGGCCGCGATCTGGCCGCAGGCCATGTCGGTTGCGGTCACGCTGCCCGATCAGCGCAAGGGCGAACGCATCGTGCTGCTCACTACGCAGAAGGACGCCGACCGCGCCGCGATGCAGCGCCAGGCCAAGAGCGTCGGCGCCTCCGAGCTCGCGGTGCCGGCCGATATCCGCGTCATCGACAAGGTGCCGCTGCTCGGCACCGGCAAGACCGACTATGTCGGTGCCACTGCATTGGCCAAGGAAATAGCAGCGGAACTCGCCGCGGCGCCCGCGCCGCAGGCCGAGCCCGCCGGCGATGAGGGCGAGGCCGAGCCCGCGCAGCTGGCGCAACACGTTGCATGAGGCTTGGCATGATGGTTGTGCTTTTCGGGAGCATGTTGTCAGATAGACGGCAACTGCTCCCGAGAAAGCACGATCATGCTGGACAAACTGAACCCGGCTACGGAGGATGCGCCTGAACTTGCCGCCGAGCGATGGATCGGCGCGCTGGATGCGGCGCTCGCGAGCCGCTCCATGGAGGCTCTATCCGCATTGCTTGCGCCGGAGAGCCACTGGCGCAATATCTTCGGCATCTCCTGGCAATTTGCGACCTTCAGCGGGCGGCAGCGCGTCGTTGCCGAACTGCTGACGCGCGCTGAAGCGGTCGGCGCGAGCGGATTTCGTCTCGATGACCGTGCCTTGATACCGCGGCGGGCCGTGGTGGCCGGACGCGAGACGATCGAGGCGGTCTTCACCTTCGACACGTCGAATGGTCCCGGCACCGGTGCGGTCCGCCTGCTGCATGAGAGGGGCGGAAATTCCGTGGCGTGGACGTTCTCCACGATGCTCGACTTCAACCGCATCTGCGAGGCGCGCGCCGATGGCGCCGCCGAGCAATCCCATGCGCGCGATTTCGCCGCACCCGACTGGCTGGAGCAGCGGCAGGCCTCGCGCGCCTATGCCGACCGCGAGCCCGATGTGCTGATCGTCGGCGGCGGCCATGCCGGCATCGCGGCCGCGGTCGAGTGCAAGCGGATCGGGCTCGATGCCCTGATCGTCGATCGCGAGCGGCGCATCGGCGACAATTGGCGGCTGCGCTATCGCGGGCTCAAGCTGCACAACAAGACGCCGGTCAATCTGTTTCGCTACCTCCCGTTCCCGCCGAGCTTTCCGGACTACATCCCGAAGGACAAGATCGCGAACTGGCTGGAGAGCTATGTCGACATCATGGAGCTCGACTTCTGGACCGAGACCTCGTTCGAGGGCGCGCGCTATGACGATACGACGCAGCGCTGGACCGTGACGCTGCAAGGGACCAGCGGCCCGCGCACGCTGCATCCGAAGCACATCGTGCTCGCGACCAGCGTCAGCGGCACGCCGAACATTCCCAGGATCGACGGCATCGGGAATTTCGAGGGGAAGGTGCTGCACTCCAGCGCCTTCGCGGCCGGGCGCGAATGGGCGGGGCGTTCGGTCGTCGTGTTTGGCACCGGCACCAGCGCGCATGACATCTGCCAGGAGCTGCACGCCGCCGGCGCCGACGTCACCATGGTGCAGCGCAGCCCGACCATGGTAGTCAATGTCGAGCCCGCGCAGCTCTACGACAAGACCTATCTCGGCGACGGACCGGCGATCGAGGTGCGCGACATCCTCAATTCCGGCGTGCCGCTGCCGGTGATGAAGATCGCGCACAGGATCATCACCGACGAGGTCAAGCGGCTCGATGCGTCGTTGCTGTCGCGGCTGGAGCGCGCCGGCTTCCAGCTCGAGTTCGGCGAGGACGGCACCGGCTGGCCGCTGAAGTTCCGCTCCCGCGGCGGCGGCTATTACTTCAATGTCGGCTGCTCCGAGCTGATCGCCGACGGCAAGATTCGCCTGATCCAGGCCGCCGACATCGCTGATATCACCGCCACCGGTCTTGCGCTGAAGGACGGCACATCGCTCGGCGCCGAGCTGTTCGTGCTCGCTACCGGCTACAAGGGCCCGGACCATCTGGTCGGCAGATTGTTCGGCGAGGACGTCGCCGAGCGCGTCGGCCGGGTCTGGGGCTTTGACGATGCGACGCAAGAGCTGCGCAACATGTGGACACGCACGCCGCAGCCCGGCCTTTGGTTCGCCGGCGGCGCGTTCTCGCAGGCCCGCATCTACAGCCGCTTCATCGCGCTGCAGATCGCAGCGATCGAGGCCGGCACGCTTTCCAAGCAACTCACCTGAACTCCGCGCACTCGCACTGAAGGACTCCCATGCCGCTTCCGCTCGATCCCGTCATTGAGAAGATCATCCCGCTGCTGCCGCTGCGCGATCCCGAAACCATGACGCCGCAGAGCTGTCGCGATTCGCTCCGGGCGTTGGCGGAAGCGCGCAAGGCGGTGCCGCCGCCGCCGGTCGACGTGGCACGCGATATCGAGGTCGCTGGCGCCGCCGGCAAGCTCGGCGCGCGGCTCTATCGCAACGGCCGCGGCACGGCGCCGACCGTGATCTTCTTCCACGGCGGCGGCTGGGTCGCCGGCGATCTTGAGACGCATGATCGCCAGGCCCGCAACCTCGTGATCGACACCGGCGCTGTCGTGATCTCGGTCGATTACCGCCGCCCGCCGGAAACCCGCTTTCCCGGCGCGTTCGAGGATGCGTTCGCCGCGATCCGCGACGTGGTCGCGCGGATCGATGAATTCGGCGGCGATCTCGCCCGCGTCGGCGTCGCCGGCGATTCCGCCGGCGGCAATCTCGCCGCCGCCACCGCGCTGGCCTGCCGCGACGCCGGGATCAGGCTCGCCGGGCAATTGTTGGTCTATCCCGTCACCGACGTGGTCGGCAATTTTGCCGACGCGGCCGAGAACGCCAAGTTTCCGTCACGCGCCGAGAATGCGGACGGCTACTTCCTGACGCGGGCGACGATGCAGTGGTTCTGCGGGCACTATCTCGCCGACAAGGCTGAGGGCGCCGACTGGCGCGTCTCGCCGCTGCGCGCGAAGAGCCTTGCGGGTGTGGCACCGGCGGTGGTCACCACAGCCTGGTTCGACCCGCTGCGCGACGAGGGCCATGCCTACGCCGAGGCGTTGCAGGCGGCCGGCGTGCCGGTGACCTATCATTCCGGCGAGGGGCTGATTCACGGCTATTTTGGTCTCGGCGACGCGTCGGAGGCCGCACGCGCCGAGGCGCAGCGCGCGCGGGCGGATTTTCGGGCGTTGCTGGAGCGGGGCGTCTAAGCTCCCGTCGTCCCGGCCTTTGTAGGGCGGTCTAACCTCCCGTCGTCCCGGCCAAGCGAAGCGCGAGCCGGGACCCATAACCACCGCAGCCTGTTGTTGCGGCGGGCTGCGGCCCCAACGTCGTGCCACTCCATCCAGTCGGGGTAATGGGTCCCGGCCTTCGCCGGGACGACGACGTGGATGGATTTGCGTTCAACAACCCCTCAATCATTCCCGATCGTGTCGCCGAACAACTGCCAGGTCTCGCCGTTGAACTTCTGCAGCCGCATCGCTTCGACCGGGAAGTAGTCGGTCGGCGAGGTCTTCACCTTGATGCCGGGCAGGAACATCGGCAGCGCGACGTCGAGATTGGCGGCCTGCTTCATGATGTTCTCATGGGTGAGGTCGTCGCCGCACTGCTTCAGCACCTGCACCGTCGCCTCCGCCACCACATAGCCGTAGACGATCAGCTGGTCCTGCAGATTGCCGTCCGGAAAATACTTCTTCATGAAGTCCTGCCACGCGATCACGTCCGGATCCGACTTCCACTGCGGATCGTTCGGATCCTTCAGCGAGTAGGACGAGATGATGTCCCTGGAATATTCGAAGCCGGCCGGCTTCAGCACCGAGGACACCGAGGTCGAGGTCGCCGCGAGGAAGAACAGGTCGGGCTTCCAGCCGATCTCGCCGATCTTCTTGATCGCCTGCGCCGCCTGCTTGGGGATCGCGTGCATGAACAGCACGTTGGCGCCGGATGATTTCAGCTTCACGATCTGGCTGTCGACCGTCGGATCGGTCGATTCATAGGTCGTTTCCGCCACCACCATCTTCGCGGTGTTCTCCGGCCCGAGCCCCTTCTTGAAGCCGTTGCCGTAGTCCTTGCCGGCGTCGTCGTTCTGGTAGAACAGCGCGATCTTGGCGTCCGGCTTGTTGGTCAGGACATACTTGGCGTAGACCGCGGTCTCGGCCTGGTACGACGGCTGGAAGCCGATCGTCCACGGATAATGCGCGTAGTCGCCCCACAACGTGGCGCCGGCGCCGACGAACAGCTGCGGCACCTTCTTGTCGTTGAGATATTTGCGCACGGCCAGGCCGGTCGGCGTGCCCAGCGGATTGAGGATCGCGGCGACCTCCTCCTGCTCGACGAGCTTGCGGGTCTGCTCCACCGTCTTCGGCGGCGAGTAGCCGTCGTCGAGCGTGATCAGGTTGATCTTGCGCCCGTTCACGCCGCCCTGGTCGTTGATCATCCTGAAGTAGGCGGCCTGCGTCTTCGCGATCACGCTGTAGGCCGATGCCGCGCCGGAGAATGGCGAGGTCTGTCCGAGCTTGATCTCGGTGTCGCTGGCGCCCGTGCCATATTTCTTCTCGGCGGCGTGTACCTGCGTCGCGAGCGCAAGCGCGACGGCTGCCGTGACGGCCTTCCAGATCATCGTGAGCCTCCCTGTGGCTTTTTGTTTTGTTCGCGAGGGAGAGCTTACGTGAGCGGCCGCACGTTGGGCTTGTGGTGAGACGCCGGGGCAGGGATGCGAAAATGCGGCTGGTGCTATAGCGGCACGGTGTAACCACCTGCGTCGTCGCGGCGAAGGCCCGGACCCATTACCCCAACTGCTTATTTGGAGCGACGCTGGGGCAACATTCCGCGTAACGGCAAACTTTAGTGATAATGGGTCCTGGCCCCCGTGCGCAATTGCGCACTCGGCCGGGACGACGATGATGAGAGAGTCGCGCCTCAGCGCACCCGCACGCTGCCGGTCGTGACCGGATCGGTCGGCAGCACGGTGGCGCCGGCTCTGCTGGCGGCGGCAGAGGTGATCATGCCGGGCTCGGCCGCGGCCTGCACATTGCGGGGCGGGTTGAATTCGAGGATGACGAGGGCGGCCGTGGCGAGCACCGCCACGGCGGCGGTTGCAATCGCAGGCACCAGTCTTCCGCGCGGATCGGCTGCGCGAACTTGCATCGAGCAATTCCTTTATCGGGGTCGTTCTTTGGACGTGACATAGGAACGGCCAGGCTTCTTCCCAAGAGTGCGGCGCACATGCCTCACAATCAGTTGTGCTGGCCGTGATGTCTCTCACGGTCTTCGAGACGATGCGGCGTACCGCGTCGAATCGCATTCGTGTCGGACGGCTTGTTTGCACACTAATATCTGGAAGAGATCGTGGCGTTTTGCATGCGCCTCATGCGCTCGTGATTGATCGCGTGAGGTTGTGATTAACGTCCGCCTTCGCCAAGGCTGCGGCGCGACAAGCCCACGCGAGAAGCCGCTTTTGCCTTTATTTATAGGCTTTCTTTGTGGGTCGGGGCGCGCGCGTTAAGCGTTTCTTCACGCGCTCTCGATGGATCAAGCAGAAGATTCGTGTGATGTGCGCGTGATGGAGGAGATGACACCGCTGTCATTGGCAGCAGCTGTCAGCGAACTGTCGCAACCCATGGTGACGCCGTCATTGCGAGAAGCGAAGCGACGACTTGTCCGCCGAAGCCTTGGCGAAGCGACGAAGCAATCCATCTCTCCTTACGCAGAGCAATGGATGATTTTACTTCGGTCGTCATTGCGCAAAGAAGATTCCACTTCGCCGTCGGGCCTCGATCGCGGTCTCATTTCAATTCTATTGCTTTGATACCAAGTCGACGAAATGCACTGATGCGTCGCTTGACACGAGAGCCCGCGTGTCCCCTTCCGAAATTGGTCCAGCGTTCACGCATGAATGTGCGACGCATGCAACCAGAGCGACCATCTCGGTAGCCAGTTTGTTGGCCAAGCAAAAACGGCCGGGTCATCCGACCCGGCCGTTCAAATCTCTCTTCCCGCGAATTCCGCTCCCGCAGTCTCGCTCAGCTCGCCTTCTTCACCGGTGCCGGCTTGCCGACCTTCTTCTCGATCGCGCGCTTCAGGTCGAGGGCGCGGGGCGAGAGCACGTCGGCCTTGGCCTTGAGCAGATAGGCGTCGAGGCCGCCATTGTGGTCGACGCTCTTCAGCGCGTTGGTCGAGACGCGCAGGCGCACGTTGCGGCCGAGCGCTTCGGAGATGAAGGTGATGTTGGCCAGGTTCGGCAGGAAGCGCCGCTTGGTCTTGATGTTCGAGTGGCTCACCTTGTGGCCCGTCTGGGGGCCCTTGGCCGTCAGTTCGCAGCGCCGGGACATCTTACAAAATCCTTATTGCATCCCCGCCGCTCGAAGGGCGTGCAATCACACGGCCCGCGCGGGGGTTTTGAATTCGCGTCCATTTTCCAGGAACCGCGGGTGTATAGGGGGAGAATACCCGGGCGTCAAGATTATATCGCCGCATGCGGGGCACCGGAATTGCCGGTTCATAAGGTCTTCCAGCCACTTAACGGCGGATATGGCAACCATATAAAGGGCGTATTCGGCTGCAAGTCTAGGTTCCATACAAGATGCGCCTTGTTGTCCG
This sequence comes from Bradyrhizobium sp. USDA 4504, assembly GCF_054063995.1. NCBI lineage: Bacteria > Pseudomonadati > Pseudomonadota > Alphaproteobacteria > Hyphomicrobiales > Nitrobacteraceae > Bradyrhizobium > Bradyrhizobium sp. USDA 4504. The sequence continues at coordinate 7,691,230 of NZ_JBSSGV010000001.1, forward strand.
GCCGAATTGAACGCCGAAATGGACAATGGATAGAGCGCCGATAGCAGGACGTCAGGTAGGTTAAGTGACCACCGCCATTGCCATTTTGCCCCCGCTCGGCCGGCTGCTCGGCCTGTGCGCGGGCGCATTGCTGCTGTTCTGCGCCGAGCGCGCCAGCGCGCAGGGGCGGCTCGACGCCCAGTATGAGGCGACCCTGGCCGGTATCCCGGTCGGCAAGGGCAGCTGGACCATCGAAGTCGGCGACGACAGCTTCTCGGCCTCGGCCCAGGGCGGCACCGCGGGCCTTCTGAAAGCGTTTTCCGGCGGCTCTGGCGCGGGCGCCTCGCAGGGCCGCGTCGTCAACGGCGCGCTGGCCGCCACCTCCTACACCGCGACCACCACCACCTCGAAGAAGTCGGAGACGATCCGGATGGTGCTGGCCAATGGCGGCATCAAGGAATCCGCGATCGAGCCGGAGCCGCCGGTCGATCCCGACCGCCTGCCGGTGACCGATGCGCAGAAGAAGAACGTGTTCGATCCGATGACCGGCTCGTTCCTGCGCGCGCCCGGCAATGCCGAATTGATGAGCCCGGATATCTGCCGCAGCGGCGCCGGCATCTTCGACGGCCGCATGCGCTACGACCTCAAGCTCGATTTCAAGCGGGTCGAGATCGTCAAGGCCGAGCGCGGCTATCATGGCCCGGCGCTGGTCTGCGCGCTCTATTTCGTGCCGATCTCGGGCTACATCCCGGATCGCCCGGTGATCAAATATCTCGCCGCCCAGCGCAACATCGAGATCGCCTTCGTGCCGATCGCCGGCACCCGCCTGCTGGTGCCGTTCCGCATGACGATCCCGACCCCGCTCGGCCAGGCCATGCTGGAAGCCACCTCGTTCGTCACCACAGCCGCGCCGCCGCGCGTGGCGAAGACGCAGTAAGTCGCACCGTCATTCCGGGGCGCGCGTAGCGCGACCCGGAATCTCGAGATTCCGGGTTCGTGCTACGCGCGCCCCGGAATGACAGACAGAGGTAGGCGCGGACCAACAACAAATGTCACCGGAATCCAGTTGACTCTTGTCCGCTTCTGATTCGACTCGGCCACCCCTGGAACTTAAGGAATTCAGTCCGCATATCCTGTGCTTGTGGAGCCCCTTCAAACTTGATCTAGTGCCGCCGCCGTCAGCCTGCCCGAGATGTTGCGGTGAACGTTTCGAGCCCGGAATCGAGTCAGCGATTCGGCCGCGATTCGTTCTAGAGTCGTTCCAGAGCTTAAGGTAGGCGCGGAAAGCGTCGCATTGTGAGACAGATTTTGTGAAAAGGACGCGTGAAGGAGTGAAGACCAGAGCGTCAATCCCTCACCGTCACCCTGAGGAGGCCGTGCAGCGGCCCTCTCGAAGGGCGACGGCCCTGCTGTCTCATCAAGATCGCCGCAAACGGGTCGATCTCGGCCGTGCATCCTTCGAGACGCGCTGACGCGCTGCTCATAGGTACAACGGCGAATTTGCCGTCGTACCGGGGATGACGGATCAGAGAGCGCCCCAACAATTCAAGAAACACCTGCAAAATATGGTTTTCTCAACTTCGTTCGGAAATGACCGCGTGCCCGGTGCAGGCGTCACCGCGGTGCTCGGGCCGACCAACACCGGCAAGACGCATCTGGCCATCGAGCGCATGCTGGCGCATTCGTCGGGCCTGATCGGGCTGCCGCTGCGGCTGCTGGCGCGCGAGGTCTACAACAAGATCGTCGATCGCGCCGGCGTCGACAACGTCGCGCTGGTCACCGGCGAGGAGAAGATCAAGCCGAAGGCGCCGCGCTTCTGGGTCTCGACCGTGGAAGCGATGCCGCGCGATCTCGATGTCTCGTTCCTCGCGGTCGACGAGATCCAGATCGCAGCCGATCTCGAGCGTGGGCATGTGTTCACCGATCGCATCCTCAATCGCCGCGGCCGCGACGAGACGCTGCTGCTGGGCGCTGCGACAATGCGGCCGATGATCGAGCGGCTGCTGCCGGGCGCTTCCATCGTCACGCGGCCCCGTTTGTCGCAGCTCGAATTCGCCGGCGACCGCAAGATCACGCGGCAGCCGCGCAGAACGGCAATCGTCGCGTTCTCCGCCGACGAAGTCTACGCGATCGCCGAATTGATCCGCCGCCAGCATGGCGGCGCGGCCGTGGTGCTGGGCTCGCTCTCACCACGCACGCGCAATGCCCAGGTCGCGATGTTCCAGAACGGCGACGTCGATTATCTCGTCGCCACCGACGCGGTCGGCATGGGGCTCAATCTCGACGTCGATCACGTCGCCTTCGCTTCCGACCGCAAGTATGACGGCTACCAGTTCCGCCGCCTGACGCCGGCCGAATTCGCGCAGATCGCGGGCCGCGCCGGCCGCGCGACGCGCAACGGCACCTTCGGCACCACCGGCCGCTGCGCGCCGTTCGAGCCGGAGCTCGTCAACGCGCTGCAGAACCACACCTTCGATGCCGTCAAGGTGCTGCAATGGCGCAACGCGAAGTTGGACTTCGCCTCGCTCGGCGCGTTGCAGGTGTCGCTGGCGCTGTCGCCCAATCATGAGGCACTGACGCGGGCCCCGGTGGCCGAGGACCTGCGCGTGCTCGAGCATGTTGCGCGCGACGCCGAGGTGCGCAATCTCGCGCATGGGGCGGCCGCGGTGGAGCGGCTGTGGGAGGCCTGCCAGGTTCCGGACTACCGGAAGCTGTCGCCGGCCGCCCATGCCGAACTCGTGACCACGCTGTATGGCTTCCTGATGCAAAAGGGGCGTATCCCTGACGCATGGTTTGCCGCCCAGGTCGACCAGGCCAACCGGACCGACGGCGATATCGACACGCTATCGGGCCGGATCGCGCAGATCAGGACCTGGACCTTTGTTGCCAACCGGCCGGACTGGCTCTACGACCCGGACCACTGGCAGGGGATCACGCGCGAGCTCGAAAATAAATTATCCGATGCGCTGCATGAACGGCTCACGGAGCGTTTCGTTGACAGGCGGACCAGTGTATTGATGCGCCGCCTGCGGGAGAACTCAGTTTTGAATACGGAAATTGGCAAGACCGGTGAAGTGATCGTGGAAGGCCACGTGATCGGCCGGCTCGATGGTTTCACCTTCGCACCTGATGCGGCCGAGGCCGGCAGCGACGCCAAGGCGCTGCAAGCCGCCGCCCAGCAGGTGCTGGCGCGCGAGATCGATGCGCGCGCCGAGAAGCTGGGCGCCGCCCCCGACGAGCAGTTCGTGCTGACCTCCGACGGCACCATCCGCTGGACCGGCGATGCGGTCGCCAAGCTGGTGGCCGCCGAGGACGCGCTGCATCCGCGGCTGCGCATCATCTCCGACGAGCGGCTGACCGGCGCCTCGCGCGAAGCGGTGCAGACCCGGCTCGACCTCTGGCTCAAGACGCATATTGAAAAGCTGCTCGGGCCGCTGTTCGAACTGTCCAAGGCCGAGGACCTGCAGGGTATCGCCCGCGGCATCGCCTTCCAGCTGGTCGAGGCGCTCGGCGTGCTCGAACGCGCGAAGATCGCGGCCGAGATGAAGGATCTCGACCAGCCCTCGCGCGCGGCCCTGCGCAAATACGGCGTGCGGTTCGGCGCCTACCACATCTATTTCCCGCAGCTCTTGAAGCCCGCGGCGCGCTCGCTGGCCTCGCTGCTGTGGGCCGAGAAGCAGAGCAATGCCGACATGGCGGCATTGTCGAATGTGCAGCATCTCGCCTCCAGCGGCCGCACCTCGTTCCCGGTCGACAAGGCGTTGCCGCGCGATGCCTATCGCGTACTCGGCTATCGCCAGTGCGGCGAGCGCGCGGTGCGCGTCGACATCCTGGAGCGGCTCGCCGACCTGATCCGCCCCGCTTTGGCCTGGCGCGAGACCTCGCCGGGCGAGAAGCCTGCGGGTGCGTTCGACGGCCGCGGCTTTGTCGTGACGCAGGCGATGACCTCGCTGACCGGCTCCGCAGGCGAGGATTTTGCCTCGATCCTGCGCGCGCTCGGCTACCGCATGGACCGCCGTCCGCCGCTGCTGCCGAAGCCCGTCGAGGCCGCGCCGGCCGAGGCCACCGAGGCCGTCGCCGAGACCACGGAGACCGTGGCCGGGACCACCGAGACGGTCGCCGCCGAGACGCCGACGGTCGAGGCCGCCGTGGATGCGCCGGTCGGTGCCACCGCCGAGGTTGTGGCCGAAGCGCCCGAGGCTGCCCCGGATCAGCCGGTGTCGGGCGATCCCGCACCGTCGGCCGCGCTGCTGCCCGATGTCGGCTTTGCCGAGGTGGTGTCCAGCGAGGCTACGCCGGTCGTCGTCGAGACCAAGCCCGAGCCCGTGGCAGAAGTTGCCGCGGAGCCCGCCGCGGTCGCCGAAGAGCCCGCTGCTGAGGCGCCCGCTTCGGAAGTATCCGAGCCCGCGCCTGCCGTGGAAGCCACTGCAGAGACACCCTCCGAGACCGCCACTGAGGCGGCCGCGGAGACCGCGAGTGCCGAGGCAGCACCGGCTGAAGCCGCCGCCGCGGAGACGCCGGCCGAGCCGCAGCTGGTCGAAGTCTGGCGTCCCGGCGGCCGCTCCGACGAGCGCCGTCCGCATCATCGCGGCCACGATCGCAACCGCGGCCGTCACCAGGGCAAGCCCGCCGAGGGCGCGCAGGCCGCTGAAGGCGGCGGCGAGGGCGACAGCAAGCGCGAACAGCATCGCCGTCCGCGCCGTCACCAGGATTTCCGCGCGCCGCGTCCAGGCGCGCCCGCGGATCCGGCTGCGGCGCCCGCCGAGGGCGCGCAGGCCCGCGACAACAGGGACGACAAGGGCCAGCGCCGCGAACGCTTCGAAGGCAAGGGTCGCGATCGCGACAATGAGCGTCGCCGCGACAACAAGTTTGGCGGCGACCGCAAGGGCGAGCGCGGCGATCGTGACCGCGGCGGCCGCGATTTCGGCAAGGGCGGCCGCGACAAGCGCGAGGGCGGCCCGTCGCATCGGCCCTACGCCTCGAGCGCGCCGCGCGAGCGCGACCGGCCGATCGATCCGAATTCGCCATTCGCCAAGCTCGCTGCCCTGAAAGAGCAGCTCGCAGGCCGGAAGGAATAGTCCAACCCTTGGTTTAACGCTTGGTCTAGTTTGGATCGACAGCGCCTCGACAAATGGCTGTGGCATGCGCGCCTGGTGAAGGCCCGCACCAGTGCCGCTGAACTCGTCGTATCGGGGCATGTCCGGATCAACGGCGCGCGTGAGAAATCGCCGGGCCATGCGGTGAAGGCGGGCGACGTCGTCACCGTCGCGCTCGACAACAGCGTCCGCGTGCTCAAGGTGATCGGCTTTGCCGAGCGGCGCGGCGATGCCAGCTCGGCGCGGGTGCTGTACGAGGATTTGCAGGCTGGCAATTTGCAGGCCGGTAAGGAGTAGTTATCTAGCGCTTGCTATCTCAATTTGGGTGGCAGGAGCGTGAGAATACGGGCGTTTTTCGAGGGCCGCTTCCCTTGCGGCCCCGGTATTCCTGCGCTACGCAACCCCAGAAAAATCGATCGTTCCGGAGTTTTGGATGACCTACGTCGTCACTGAAGCCTGCATCAAGTGCAAATATACCGACTGCGTCGAGGTCTGCCCCGTCGATTGCTTCTACGAGGGCGAGAACATGCTGGTCATCCATCCCGACGAATGCATCGATTGCGGCGTGTGCGAGCCGGAATGCCCGGCGGACGCCATCAAGCCGGACACCGAGCCGGGCCTGGAAAAGTGGCTCGAGGTCAACCGCGACTACGCCAAGAGCTGGCCGAACATCACCCAGAAGAAGGACTCGCCGGAAGACGCCAAGGAGTGGGAAGGCAAGGAAGGCAAGTTCGATAAATATTTTTCTCCGAATCCCGGCAGCGGCGACTGATTCGCCAGGGAATACCGTGGTAAGGTCGGACTCTGGTCCGCCGCGGCCCTCCGTTCGGCCGCCGATTTAACCCTAATGACGGACATATGACCTGAACGGCCCCTGTTATGCCCGGAATCGGGCGTAAACCATTGATTTTTGCGGAAAATGTGCTATATCTGACACATTACAGGCCAAGAACCCCCTGCCATGCGTACCTTGTGGCTTCGAGGTTCCCGCAAACTCGAACAGGGGCGTGGCAGTTTCCGCGCGCAGGCTGTGTCACAGAAAACGCGTAAAAAGAGTGCTTCAAAGACGACGAAAAAAGCCGCTGTCGTTGCTCGCAGCGCAACCAAGGGCCGTGCCAAGGCGTCCGTGAAGGGGGCCAAGAAGGCGGCGGCTGCAAAGTCCTCAAAGAACAAAAGAAGCGTGATGCCAGAAAAGACTGCCAAGACTGCCGCGAAAGCGGCAGCTGCGAAGCCCGCTGCTGCCAAGGCCGCCCCCAAGCCTGCCGCGACCAAGACGGCTGCTGCGCCGAAGCCGGCCGCCCCGAAGGCTGCCGTCCCCGCCGCTGCTCCGAAGGCTGCCGCCAAGCCGGCCGCCGCGCCGCGCATCGAGGAGCCGAAGAAGGTCGTGACGCAGCGTCAGGGCTTCAAGGCCAATGAATTCGTGGTCTATCCCGCTCACGGCGTCGGCCAGATCCTGGCGATCGAGGAGCAGGAGATCGCGGGCGCCAAGCTCGAGTTGTTCGTGATCAATTTCATGAAGGACAAGATGACGCTGCGCGTCCCGACGGCGAAGGTCGCCAATGTCGGCATGCGCAAGCTGTCGGAGCCGGCGCTGGTCAAGAAGGCGCTGGAGACGCTGAAGGGCCGTGCCCGCGTCAAGCGCACCATGTGGTCGCGCCGCGCCCAGGAATACGAAGCGAAGATCAACTCGGGCGACATCGTCGCGATCGCCGAGGTGGTCCGCGACCTCTATCGTTCGGAATCGCAGCCCGAGCAGTCCTATAGCGAACGCCAGCTCTATGAAGCGGCGCTCGACCGCCTGTCGCGCGAGATCGCGGTCGTGCAGCACTCGACCGAGACCGAGGCGATCAAGGAGATCGAAGGCCAGCTCGCCAAGAGCCCGCGCCGCGGCGCCAAGGCAGAAGCCGAGGGTGAAGGCGAGGGTGATGCCGACGGCGAGGATGCCGATACCGATGGCGACGATACCGCCGTCGAGGACGAAGCCGCCTGAAAGGGTTCGACGGATTGAAAACAAAAGCCCGGTCGCAAGACCGGGCTTTTTGCTTTGGCGGCGTGTCCGTGGGGCACGCTTACCTCTCCCCTTGTGGGAGAGGTCGGATTGCATGGCAAATGCAATCCGGGTGAGGGTGCAGGCTCTCCGCAAGTTGCAGCCCCTCGACCGCGATCTTCGCCCGGGCAGATCGATATTCCAAACTGTCCGCGCCGCTGGACTCTTGGACCAGCGGCACACGTTGCCGACTTATCCCGAAACGGAACGCCGGTAACTTTCGCGCGTTCGCTCGCCAGTGAGGAGAGCGGACCATGACATCAAAGGCAGGCATTTTTTTCGCAGGCGTTGGAACAACTTTTATTATCCTAGGCGCTGGGTTCGGTGGTGGACTGTTCATGGCGAATTCGGCGCTTAAGGATTCTGCCGGCGCCCCCGCGCGTGTCTCTTCGCCAGCGCCCGCGGAACCAGCGCGCGTTATCCTGCCATCCACGGCAGAAGCTGCGCAGCCACCGCAGCCTGCCACCCAACGAGAGCCCGCCACGCCAGACGCAGCCTCACCGCCGCAGCCGCCACTGGAGCCGGTCAAGGACGTACAAGCGCCTGTCGAGCAGCAGGCGGACGTGGTGGACACGAGAAAATCTGACATTGCAGAAAAGGAGCGGCGTAAGCGCTACGCCGAACGCAAGGCGAAGCGCGTCGCGACCGAGCAGGCGAGGCGTCAACAGCGGCGCATCGAACAAGGCGAGCAACGCCGCGAAGCTCCGGTGCTCTTGGAGCAGGCGCGACGCCACGAAGTGCCGATCATGGCGTCTGAAGACGATGACTCCCCGCCGCGTCCGTTCGCGAATTTCTTCAGGAATGACTGAGCGCATCGCTTTAGTGAAGGAGCCGAGGAACAGTCCGCAATCGAGGGACGTCAGTGCTGATACAGAAGGCCCGTTCGTCTGATGGCTAACGAAAACTCCATTGCTTCAACTGCCAGTCCTGAACAACGCATAGAGCAGGCGTCAGAGGCGATCCGTCAGATGGCTGAGCGCGGCGTATTCGAACCTTTGCCGCAACAAGATCGGTGGCTGCATCACTTGAGTGAAGCGACCAGGGCGGCTCCGCTTCAATCGCTTGCCGTTGCATTCTTGCTGGGGGTCTTCCTGGCTCGGCGGTAGCCCGTCGGCTACGCCGTTGATGCTGCCGCGCCGCGTGCTCAATACGAGCGCTGCTTGATGCCCCAGCGGCGGTTCTCGGAGGTCACGATCCATAGATTGCGGTGACGGCTGGCAATCGATCCGTCGGCGCGGTCGCGGCTGTATTCGACCAGCAGATGCACCTTGCGCGGCCCGACCAGCACCGGCTCCTTGCGCTGATAGGTGCTCTTCGTCCATCCCGTGGTGCGCGCCAGATCGTTGAAGAACGACGGCGGCAGCTGGCCCGGGCCATCCCAGATCACGAGCTGCTCGCCGGATAGGATGACGTGCGGGAAGTGCAGCAGCGCGTCCATGCCGGCGAGATCGCGAGCGTTGAAGCGGTCGGTGAAATCGTCGATGCAGCGGATCGCCGCCGCGATCATGGCCGCATGGTCGGCATTGTCAGGGTCGGGTTGGAAGAGCTTGTCGGCATTACTCATGCCGTCGCTCTACACTGGCAGCGAAGCGAGCCGCAATGACGCTCGAAGCTACGTAAACGATCCTGACCAGTATCGTCTTGTCTTGCTTCATGGATGACGACGGCAACCGGAGCGCGGCGTGCTATGCTGACCGCCCTGCCGTTATTTGATCGACATTAAACTGACCCCATCAATTTGCAGCGAGGAGAAATTCGATGACATCCAATGTTGAGGCAACCAGGAAGGGTTATGAGGCCTTTCAACGTGGTGACATTCCGACGCTCATGAGGGATCTGATCGATGACGACTGCACGTGGATAACCCCGGGTCCCCAGGACAAACTGCCTTGGGCCGGGACCTTCAAGGGAAAGCAGCAGATTGCAAACTTCTTCGTCCAGGTTGGCGAGAATCTGGAATTCAGCGAGTTCGCGCCGCGTGAGATGATTGAGCAGGGCGACACCGTCGTGGTCCTGGGTACACTCACGGCGCGGGCAAAGAAAACAGGCAAGACTGTAACGAACGAATGGGCCCACGTTTTCAAGTACCGTGACGGGAAGGCGGTCCGCTTTCAGGAGTACATTGACACTGCGGCGGATGTTGCCGCGATGTCGTGACAAAGCAAGAGGCAGGCGCGCATGCGCGGATGTCGTCGGCGTCATCCGCCTCTATCGCCTACTTCACCCGCTGCTTCTCGAGCTTGCGCGCCAATGTCCGGCGGTGCATGCCGAGTCGGCGGGCGGCTTCCGAGATGTTGAAGTCGGTCTCCATCAGGGTCTGGTGGATGCGCTCCCATTCCAGCGTCTTGATCGACGTCGGCCGCGCACCGACCTCGATGGCGGCATTGCCCTGCGCTTTAAGGAACGCGGCCTCGATGTCGTCGGTGTTTGACGGCTTGGCCAGATAGTGGCAGGCGCCGAGCTTGATCGCCTCGACCGCCGTCGCGATGCTGGCAAAGCCGGTCAGCACGACGATCAGCATCTCAGGATCATGCGTGTGCAACGCCTCGACGCAGGCAAGGCCCGATGCACCGCCGGCGAGCTTCAGGTCGACCACCGCATAGCCGGGCGATTGCTGCTCGAGCAGCTGGCGGACCTCGTCGAGCGAGGCCGACACCGCCACATCATAGCCGCGGCGCTCGAACGAGCGCTTCAACGTGCGGGCGAAACCCGCATCGTCCTCGACGATCAGGAGCTGGCGTTCATCCGTCAAGATGGTCTCCGATCGCGAGCGTCGAGAGCGGCAGCTCGAGCCTGACCGCGGCGCCGATGTCCGGCCGGTTGCGCGCCGTCACCACGCCGCCCAGCTTGCGCACCACGTTGACCACGAGGAACAGGCCGAGGCCGCTGCCGGGGCTGCCCTTGGTCGATTGATACGGCTTGCCGATATGCGCCAGCATCTCGCGCGAGAAGCCCGGGCCGCGATCGGTCACCGACAGCACCAGCGTGTCGGCATTGCGCTCGGCGGTCAGCTCGATCCAGTCGCGCGACACCTCGGCGGCGTTGTCGAGCACGTTGAAGATCGCCTGCTTGAGCGCGATGTCGGATACGATCGCGAGATCAGCGCCGCAGGCATTGCGGAAATACAGCGTGGCCGACGGCCGCGTCGTCCGCCATTCCTCCACCAATGCCGTCAGGAACGCCGTGACCGTGGTCGGCGAGGAGCCTTCGCCGCGGGCTTCGCCCGCCGAGAGCAGGATGCCCGTCACGATCGACTTGCAGCGCTGCACCGAGATCTCCATCTCGCCGAGGTCCTGCGACATTTCAGGGTCGGAGGCGAGCGCGGGCATCCGGCGCCAGTCGCCCAGGATGACCGAGAGCGAGGCGAGCGGCGTGCCGAGCTCATGCGCGGCGCCGGAGGCCAGGAGGCCGATCCGGACGATGTGATCCTGCTCGGCGGCGTGCTGGCGCAGCGCCGCGAGGCGCAGGTCGCGATCGCGCAGATTGCGGTTGATCCGGGTCATGAACACCACGAGCAGCACGGCGTCGAGCACGAGGCCGATGAAGGTGCCGGCGATATAGAGGTTGAAGGCATCGGCGAAGCCTTGCTGCGGCAGCTCCAGCGGCCGGTAATAGCTGGTCAGCCAGGCGAAGTTCATGCAGACCAGCGCCACCAGCGACCAGGTCGAGGGCGCATCGAGCAGCACCGCGCCAAGCGTCACCTGCAGCAGATAGAGCGAGGTGAACGGGTTGGTGGCGCCGCCGCTGAGATAGAGCAGGGCGGTCAGCGCCGCGACGTCGAGCGCCAGCGCGACCAGCAGCTCGCGGTTGTTGATGTCGGCGCGGTAGCGCAGCCACAGCAGGCTGACGACATTGAGCGCCACCAGCCCGGAGATCACGGCCGCCAAGGGCAGCAGCGGCAGCGCGACGCCCATCCAGAACTGCACGAAGCCGATGGTGGCGATCTGGCCGATCACGGCGATCCAGCGCAGCTGGACCAGGAGGGCCATGTTCTTGCGATTGGTCGCGATGTCGGCGGGCGCTGCGAGGTCGAACGGCATGCCGGCGGCCGCGCCCGCGGCGGACGGCGTTGCCGCCGCGCCGGTCGCGGCCTTGTCGTCATGCAGATCCGATGTGCGCTCGAGCATCTGGGCCTGTGTCGCGAGACAGATTGCGGGCTGCGCCGATCAAGCGGCGCACGGCGGCGCGCCGTGAACCCCACCTTGGATCGGAGGCGCCGGCGCGGCTCCTGCCGCTGATGACGCGCAGGAGCGCGCCCGCCAGCATAAGGGCCAGTGCGAACCATGTCAGCGCGTAAATCAGGTGGTTGTTCGGAAACCGCACGATAGTGAGCCCGCCGATTGGGTAGCCGCCCGGATTTGGCGTCGCATCGGCGTCGATGAAGAAGGGGGCTACATGCGACAGTCCGTGCGCGGCGGCGATGGCGGCAACGTCGCGGGAATACCAGCGGCCGGCCGAAGCATCGTTGCTGCGCAGGAAGCCGCCCTTCGGCTCCGACATCCGCAGCAGTCCGGTGACGCTGACGGCGCCCTGCGGCTCGCCATCGCGCCGTGTCGCGGGATCGCGCTTATCAGCGGGAACAAAGCCGCGGTTGACCAGCACGGTGGTTCCGTCGGCGGCTTGCAGCGGGGTCAGTACCCAGAAGCCGGGACCTTCGGCCGTGACGGCCTGCACCAGCGTTTCGTCGGCGTTGAGGAACGTGCCGCGTAGGGTGACGCGGCGGTATTCATCGCTCGCGGCCGTGACCGCCGGCCATGACGATGGGGGCGGCGGCGCGACCGGCGCGGCATGCATGCGCTGCTCGACCCGCTCGATCAGCGCCAGCTTCCAGGTCCGGCGTTCGATCTGCCAGATACCGAGCGCGCTCAGCAGCACCACGCCCAGCATGCCGAGCGTGAGCAGCAACAGCGAGGGTCTGGCAGACCGCATCGTCACGGCATCTGGCTCATGTCGTGCAGCGGCATCATGTTGATGTTGAGATGATGCATGACCCACAGCGAGCCGGTCAGCGCGATCACCACCATGACGACGGTGAAGATCATCGCCATCATGGTCCAGCCGTTCTCGGACCGCGTGTTCATGTGCAGGAAGTACACCATGTGCACGACGATTTGCACCGCGGCGAGCACCAGCACGATCAGCGCGGTGACCTGCTTGTCGGCGATGGCGCCGGTCATCACCAGCCAGAACGGCACCGCAGTAAGGACGACGGAGAGACCGAAGCCGATCAGATAGCTCTGCAGCGAGCCGTGAGCCGCGCCGCCGTGATCGCCATGTCCGTGGCTGGCATTGGCTTCGAGCGTATGAGCTTTGGCGTGAGCTTTTGTTGTCATCGCAGCATTCCCAGGAGATAGACGAAAGTGAAGACGCCGATCCAGACCACGTCGAGGAAGTGCCAGAACATCGAGAGGCACATCAGCCGGCGCCGGTTGGCTTCGATGAGGCCGAAGCGCGCGGTCTGCACCATCAGCGTCACCAGCCAGACGAGGCCGAAGGTGACGTGCAGGCCGTGGGTGCCGACCAGGGTGAAGAATGACGACAGGAAGGCGCTGCGCTGGGGCGTCGCGCCCTCGTGGATCATATGCGCGAACTCGGTGAGCTCGATGCCGAGGAAGGCGAGGCCGAACAGCCCGGTGATGGCGAGCCAGGCTTGCGTCGCGCCGATCCTCGATTTCTCCATCGTCAGCATGGCGAAGCCATAGGTGATCGAGGAGAGCAGCAGCATCGTGGTGTTGAGCGCGACCAGCTTGAGGTCGAACAGGTCCTTCGGCGATGGGCCAGCGGCATAGTTGCCGCCGAGCACGCCATAGGTCGCAAACAGCATCGCGAAGATGAGGCAATCGCTCATCAGGTAGATCCAGAAGCCCAGCATGGTGCTGGCGCCTTCCGGATGATCGTGCTCGTCCACAACGTGAAAGATCGGCTCGGAGTCCTGGGTGGAGACGGTTGTTGCTACGCTCATGTCTGGGCTCCCGCGGCGAGCACGCGTGTCCGCGCGTCTTCAGTCCGCACCACCTCATCCGCCTGGATGTGGAAGTCGCGGTGATAGTTGAAGGTGTGGCCGATCGCGACCGCGAGCAGCGCAACGAAGCTGACGGCGGCGAGCCACCAGATGTACCAGATCAGGCCGAACCCCATCACCGTCGCAAGTCCGGCGAGGATGATGCCGGTGCCGGTGTTGGAGGGCATGTGGATCGGCTTGAAGCCGGTCAGCGGGCGCCTGTAGCCGCGGCGCTTCATGTCCCACCAGGCGTCGTTGTCGTAGACCACGGGCGTGAAGGCGAAGTTGTAGTCCGGCGGCGGCGACGAGGTCGCCCATTCCAGCGTCCGCGCGTTCCAGGGATCGCCGGTGGTGTCCTTCAGCTGCTCGCGGCGCAGAATGCTGACCGCGAACTGCACCAGCATCGCGACGATGCCGAGCAGGATCAGGAACGCGCCGAAGCCCGCGATGATGAACCAGATCTGCAAGGAGGGGTCGTCGAACACGCGGAGCCTTCGGGTCACGCCCATCAGGCCGAGCACATAGAGCGGCATGAAGGCGAAGTAGAAGCCCGAGACCCAGAACCAGAACGACAGCTTGCCCCAGAACGGATCGAGCCTGAAGCCGAACGCCTTCGGGAACCAGTAGTTGATGCCGGCGAACAGGCCGAACAGCACGCCGCCGATGATCACGTTGTGGAAATGCGCGATCAGGAACAGGCTGTTATGCAGCACGAAATCGGCCGGCGGCACCGCCAGCAGCACGCCGGTCATGCCGCCGATCACGAAGGTCAGCATGAATGCCACCGTCCACATCATCGGCAGCTCGAAGCGGATGCGGCCGCGATACATCGTGAACAGCCAGTTGAACATCTTCGCGCCCGTCGGGATCGAGATGATCATGGTGGTGATGCCGAAGAACGAGTTCACGCTGGCGCCGGAGCCCATCGTGAAGAAGTGGTGCAGCCAGACCAGGTAGGACAGGATGGTGATGACGACGGTGGCGTAGACCATCGAGGTGTAGCCGAACAGCCGCTTGCCGGAGAATGTCGCGGTCACCTCGGAGAAGATACCGAACGCCGGCAGCACCAGGATGTAGACCTCGGGGTGGCCCCAGATCCAGATCAGGTTCACGTACATCATCGGGTTGCCGCCGAAGTCGTTCGTGAAGAAGTTGGTGCCGACGTAACGGTCGAGCGACAGCAGCGCCAGCACCGCCGTCAGCACCGGGAAGGAGGCGACGATCAGGACGTTGGTGCAGAGCGAGGTCCAGGTGAACACCGGCATCTTCATCATCGTCATGCCCGGCGCGCGCAGCTTGACGATGGTGCAGATCAGGTTGATGCCCGATAGCGTCGTGCCGACGCCGGCGACCTGTAGTCCCCATATGTAATAGTCGACGCCGACATCGGGACTGTAGCCGATGTTCGACAGCGGCGGGTAGGCGAGCCAGCCGGTGCGGGCGAATTCGCCGACGAACAGCGACATCATCACCAGCACGGCGCCGCCGACCGTCATCCAGAAGCTGAAATTGTTGAGGAACGGGAAGGAGACGTCGCGAGCACCGATCTGCAGCGGCACCACATAGTTCATCAGGCCGGTGACCAGCGGCATCGCCACGAAGAAGATCATGATCACGCCGTGTGCGGTGAAGATCTGGTCGTAGTGATGGGCCGGGAGGTAACCGTCGGAGCCGCCAAAGGCGATCGCCTGCTGCAGCCGCATCATCAGCGCGTCCGCGAAGCCGCGCAGCAGCATCACGATGCCGAGGATCATGTACATGATGCCGATGCGCTTGTGGTCCACGGTGGTGAACCACTCGCGCCACAGATAGGTCCAGAGCCGGAAATAGGTGACGATCGCAAACAGCGCGAGGCCGCCGGTCGCCACCACCGCGAAGGTGCCGACCAGAATCGGCTCGTGGATCGGCAGCGCCTCCAGATTGAGGCGGCCGAAGATCATCTTGACGAGATCGGGATTCATGCGGTCCTCCTCAGGACTCTGATTTCGGACGCTGACCGAGCAGCAAGGATGTCGACGAGGGGTGCGCGGGCGAGAACGGCGGGCGCTTCAGCCCGAAGCCGCGCAGCGGCGTCAGGTCGAGCGGCGCGGTGATCTCGTGCGACGGCGCGTCCTTGATCTCGTCCATCGAACAGATGCCGGCGACGAAGGTCGGCTCGGAGCCGAGCGGCGCGCCGCGGCGGGCGTATTTGTCGTAGGTCAGCGGCAGCGTGTTGTTGAAGCCTTCGCGGCCGAGGCCGCCCTTGGCGTCGATCGCCATCATCTCGCTCATGCACATCTTGCCGGGTTCGACGCACATGTTGAGGACCGCCTTGTAGAGATCGCGGTCGACCGAGCGGTAGAGCCGGACCGGATCGTTCTGGCTCGGACGCTCGAGCTGCAGATAGTCGGTGCGGCCGAGCATATTGGCGCTGGTCTTGGCGGTGGCGATCCACTTGTCGAAATCGGCGCCAGACAGGCTCTTGAAGTCGAAGTGCATGCCGGAGAAGCCGGCGCCGCTGTAGTTGGCGGAGAAGCCGCGATAGGTGCCTTCCTTGTTGGCGACCGCGTGCAGCTTGGTCTCCATGCCGGGCATGGCGTAGATCTGGCCGGCAAGCGCGGGGATATAGAACGAGTTCATCACGGAGGACGCCGTGATGCGGAAGCGGATCGGGCGGTCGACCGGAGCTGCGAGCTCGTTGACGGCGGCGACGCCGTAGTCCGGGTAGATGAACAGCCACTTCCAGTCGAGCGCGACGACCTCGACATTGAGCGGGGCGTCCTTGCTCTCGATCGGCTTGTCGGCGGCGATGCGGCCGAGCGAGCGGTAGGGATCGAGCAGATGGGTGCCCATCCAGGTCAGCGCGCCGAGGCAAATGATGATCAGCAGCGGCGCCGACCAGATCACGAGCTCGAGCTGGGTGGAGTGATCCCACTCCGGCTCATAGGGGGCCGCGGCGTTGGACTGGCGGTAGCGCCAGGCGAAGAACACGGTCAGCGCCATCACCGGAAGCACGATGATGAGCATCAGCACGGTCGAGATGACGACGAGGTCGCGCTGCTGGACGGCGATGTCGCCGGCAGGCGCCAGGACGACGAAATCGCACCCGCCAAGGAGCGCCGCGAACGGCAATAAGGCCAATAATTTCAAGGCGCGCACGGCTCACCCCACTTGAATTTTATGAGTTCCGCCAAGGGGTAGCTGCGATGCAGCAAAGTTCACATTGGACAATTTGTCCAATGTTGCACTGCGGGATGGAGGGTCAGAAGGTGAGGTGGACCGCGTGGCAATCTGCCCGTGGCCTCACTTCTTGTTTGAGCACGGTCTGTTCGGAAAACCGGTTTGATCGTGCTCCAAAGGACGGTTTTCCGGCGATGGCACAAGCCCCAGCAATGGCTCACGGCACCCCGACCGCATCAGGTCACGGGCAGGCGAAACCCGGCGAAATCGCCATCGGCGTCATCATCGGACGCACGTCGGAATTCTTCGATTTCTTCGTCTATGCGATCGCCTCGGTCATCGTGTTCCCGAAGCTGGTGTTCCCGTTCGTCAATGAACTGACCGGCACGCTCTATTCATTCGGCATCTTCGCGCTGGCCTTCGCCGCGCGGCCACTCGGCACCGTCATCTTCATGGCGGTCGACCGCCGCCACGGCAAGGGCGCCAAGCTCGTCATCGCGCTGTTCCTGCTCGGCACCGCCACGGTGGCGCTCGCGTTTCTGCCCGGCTACGACACGATCGGCGTCGCGGCGATCTGGCTGTTGGCCGCCGCGCGCGTGCTGCAGGGTATCGCCTGGGGCGGCGCCTGGGACGGCCTTGCCTCGCTGCTGGCGATGAATTCGCCGGCGCATCGCCGCGGCTGGTACGCGATGGTGCCGCAGCTCGGCGCGCCGCTCGGGCTGATCGTGGCCAGCGCGCTGTTCGCCTTCTTCGCCGGCAACCTCTCGGCGGATGATTTCTTCGACTGGGGCTGGCGCTATCCGTTCTTCGTCGCGTTCGCGATCAACGTGGTGGCGCTGTTCGCGCGGCTGCGCATGGTGGCGACGGATGAATATTCCGAGCTGTTCGAAAGCCGCGATCTCGAGCCGGCGCGGGTCGGCGAGACCATCGCGCAGGAGGGCCGCAACATCCTGCTCGGCGCCTTTGCGCCGCTGGCGAGCTTTGCGCTGTTCCACATGGTCACGGTGTTTCCGCTGTCCTGGGTGTTCCTGTTCACCAAGGAAAGCCCGGTGCGCTTCCTGATCATCGAGATGATCGGCGCCATGGTCGGCGTCGTCGCGATCATCGCCTCCGGCATGATCGCCGACCGCGTCGGGCGCAAGCCGCTGCTGCTCGGGTCTGCGGTCGCGATCGCGGTCTATAGCGGCTTTGCCCCGCAGCTGCTCGATGCCGGCGCGTTTGGCGAAACGGTGTACATGGTGCTCGGCTTCGTGCTGCTCGGCCTGTCGTTCGGCCAGTCGTCGGGCGCGATCGCCTCGAGCTTCGCGCGCAACTATCGCTACACGGCCTCGGCACTGACCTCGGATTTAGCCTGGCTGTTCGGTGCCGGCTTTGCGCCGCTCGCGGCGCTGCTGCTGGCGACGCATTTCGGCTTGATCTCGGCCGGTGCGTACCTGTTGTCGGGCGCGGTGTGGACGCTGCTGGCGCTGTGGCTGAGCGGATTGCGCGAAGCCGAGGGTTGAACTCTTCTCCTTCCCCCTGAAAGGGGGAAGGTTTCCCCACCCGCTTTGCTCTGGCGAGCAAAGCGACCTCCCCTTTTCAAGGGGAGGTGGGCTAGCGGAACAATCCGTCGACGCGGAACGAGTACCCCAGGCCGACGATGTAGTTCGGCGAGTTGCGGCTGAGTCCGAACGCGACATGGAAGTCGACCTGCTGGGTCGGCGTGATCTGGTACAGGCCGCCGGAGTTGATGAGCTGGGTCGGCCGCGCACCGTCGGGATAGTCGCCGACATATTCGGTGAACACACTGATCCGCTCGGTCAGCTTCTTCTCGATCACGAAGGTCGCTTCCGACATGTGCCGGCCGGTCAGCTCGGCAGGGCGGAAGAATTCCGTGAACATGCCGCTGACGCCCCAGCCGTCATGCAACTCCCATGACCACGGCAACTGGATGTAGGGCTGCGCGCCGCGACCGGCGATTTCGGCAGCGCCCGTCGGCAGCGCGACGCCGGCCGTGATCGAGAGGTCGATCTTCCCCGGCAGCGGACTGATCTGCCATTTGATGGCAGGCGCGACGTCGGAAAAGCCCGACGCGCCGGGCGATTTCACGGTGCCGACATAGCTCGGTAGGTCGATCAGCACCTCGAGGCAGGGCGCAATCCCGAGCCGCCAGCGGCTGTTGCTGCCGTCGATGCTGCGGCCACTGCTCCGGCCGGTCAGGTTGATGCCGTTCTCGTTCTGCAGGCTCCCGACCGGCACGACGATACTCGAATTGGTGACGTCGGGCCGGTCGGTCGCGATTTCGTCGCCCGGCTTGGGACAGCCGTCCGCGCGCGCGGCGGTGGCTGCTGCGAGTGTGAGCGCAGCAAGCACGCACCCGAGTTCGGCAAGTCGAGCGACGGCGCCGAACCGATTCTGAAACACTGGGGATGCTCCAATAGCCCGGCGCCGCTGCGGAGGTGGCAGCTTTCGATAGAGATCGGCGGCGCGCGGGGAAATTCCCGGTTGGCTCAAAAATCTTCGTCAGTCGCCGGTCGCGCGAGCGCGCGGCATTCCAGGGAATAGAATCGCGGCATGGCTGCTCCTGTTGTGGTGGCAAACAGGAGAGCCCCGGGAATGAGCATTCGTTCGATCGCAGGCGTGCTGGCGCCGCGGCAAGCCAAAATTGCCGCGATGGCGGCCATCGCGATTCTGCTCGCCCTGAACAGCGCCCGTGCCGCGGGAGATGCGGCGCGCGGCGCCACGCTGTACCAGGGCTGCGGCGATTGCCACTCGATCGACAAGAACGACGTCGGCCCGATGCACAAGGGTGTCGTCGGCCGCCTAGCCGGCTCCGTCGCAGGCTACGACTACTCGCCGGCGCTGAAGAACTCGAAGATCGTGTGGACCGAGGAGAATCTCGACAAATGGCTCACCGGTCCGGACACGATGGTTCCGGGCACCAAGATGTTCTACGAGGTTCAGGACCCGAAGGATCGGGCCGACATCATTGCCTTCCTCAAGGAGAAGGCGAAGTAGAATGTAGCCTGTCGTCCCGGCCTTCGCCGGGACGACAGCGGTGGTGAGGCGCGAGCACGACGCCTCGCGGCCTCAATCCACCACGATCTTGACGCGGTCGCGCGGCTTGACCTGGGCATGGGCGTCGAGGCCGTTGAGCACGCGGAAGCGCTCGGCCGGGTGATCGACGCCGGACATGCGGTGCGACAGCGATTCCACGGTGTCGCCGGGCTGCACGTTAATGACCTTGATGCGCAGCGGGCGCGCGGCCTGGATCTCGTCGAGCGTCAGGCGGCGGAACGAATTGACGGTCTCGCGCGCGTTACGCTCGCTCTCGGTGGACTTCTGCTTGGCGGCGAAGATGAAGCGGTAGACGTCGCTGCCGAAGCGCAGCGCATAGACCTTGAACTGCCACTGGTCGCCATGGGCGGTGGCCGACGCCGCCGGAAAGCCGTTGATGTTGAGGTCCTCGGTCGAGGACTTCTCGACGCCTTCCATCCAGCCCGAATTCAGGTAGTCGCCGAGCGACTGCTCGGCCGGGACCCGCACCACGTCGAAGCGCATCGCCTGGCTGCCGCCCTCGCGCACGCCGATCACCGCCTGCGCGGTGTTGTCGAGCGTGAAATTATCGGGCGCGGTGAAGGTGAAGCCGAGCTTGGGATGCAGGAAGCGGCGGCCGCGCACGAACCCTTCGCTGGGATCCTCGCCATAGACGATGTTGTCGATCGCGGCGAGATAGGTCTCGCGATCGCGCTCGTTGCTCTCGGGCGATGAGTATTGCCGTGCGGTGGTCTGCGCGTTGTTGATGCGCTCGGGCGTCGCCGGATGCGACGAGGTGAAGTCCTGCGCGCGCGGATCGAGCGCGGTCTTGCCGATCTTGAGCGCGGCATTGCGCTCCATCGCGGTCAGGAAGCGCGCCGCGCCGTAGGGATCGAAATGCGCGCGAGCGGCGATCCCGACGCCGATGCCGTCGGCCTCGAACTCCTGCTGGCGCGAGAAGCTCGCCATCGTCAGCTTGGTCTTGGCGAGCGCCAGCGCGGTGAGATCGGGATCGGTGCTCATGTCGGTGACGACGCGCGTCACCACAGCCGCCTGGCGGGCCTGGTCCTCGCGCATCGCCGCGTGCTTGGCCAGCACATGCGCCATCTCGTGGCTCAGCACCGAGGAGAGCTCGGAGGTGTCGCTGGCGAGCGCAATCAGGCCGCGCGTGACATAGAGCTGGCCGGTCGGCAGCGCGAAGGCGTTGACCGCGCCGGAATTGAGGATCGTGACCTTGTAGGCCTGGTCGGGCCGTTCGGAGGCGGCGACCAGCCGCTCGACGGTCTTGCTGATCAGGGCCTCGAGCTTCGGGTCGTCGTAGGCGCCGCCATAGGACGACAGGATGCGCTCATGCTCGCGTTCGCTCGTGGGCGTCTGCTGTACCACGCGGTTCGGCTTTACCGGCGCCGCTGCTGCCGTGGGCGCGGCCTGCTCGAACCGGCCGACATTGCCGCAGGCCGACAGCGTCAGGGCGGCGCAGACGAGCGCCGGCGCAGCCAAAAGGCGGCGGCCAGTCCCCTCTTCACGCCGTCCTGCGCGCTCAATCACGTCAAAAACTCACAAATTGTCCCGTAAAAAGACCGGGGCATGGCCCCTGGGTCTCTTGAGTCCCTTGGGCCTCTAGTTCCCGCCGAGCACTTCAAGCTGCCCCACCCGGAGCAGTTCGATTCGCGGCCACGTCGTGCTTCCACCCAGCCTCGTACACGAATCTTACGATTTTCCAGAGACTTGGGCGCAAGCCCGGCCGCCTCGAACGCAGGGACTATGCGCCTTGAAATAGTCGCAGCAAAGTCCTGAGTCCAGTTTCGACCGAAATTCAGGTAGGTCGTCGCGCCCGCCTGACGCACGGACAAAACCCTGCCCTCGACCACTGTAAAACGCCCGATCCCGGTCAAAATATCGGCGGAACTTTCGGCGTTTTTTATGACGGTGGCCTCGGCCCAGGTTCCCGATCGGGCGGCCCTGGCCTCGGCCTCGGCCGCCATCAGCGCCGCCGCACAGTCCTTGTCGGCGACCTCGGATGACGCCACAGCGAGGCCCTGGCGCAGCAACTCGCTTTGCACGGGCTTCTCACTGCCTTCGAGGAATGCGTAGGCCAGCTGCCGGCCATAGCGGTCCGGCGTGTCGTCCTGTCCGCGCAGCGTCACCTCGCGGCCGACCAGCAGCGCCGTCAGTGCAGCGATGGTCTTCGCCTTGTCGGCCACCTCGATACCGGCGAGCTTGACCTCACGGGCGTCGTCGAGCCGCAGGCTGCGCGCATCGACGATGGCGGCGACGCGACCCTCGCCCTGAATCTCGAAATTGCATCCAGCCGCTTCGGCGCGTCCGCTGCACGCGCCGATCGCGAGGACGCATGCTGTCATCATCACCGCCCACGGACGGCGACGCCATGCACTATCGCGTGGAGGCGTCATGCGGCACTCGTCACTTCGGCGCGCTCCGCTCGGAGCGTGGTCGCCAACAAGGACAGTCTGACGGAAAGATCGCTTCAGAGCCACCACAAGCGAAGCGAAATCGCATCGAGGGATGCCATCGTTGATTCGGTGGTCAATTTTTCTGCGGCGCTTCTCATCGCGTGCACAGGCGAAATTGGTGTTTCACATCAATGCGTGCCTGTCGCGGGACGAACTCGTCTTCAGCACCCCTTGTCGTGACGAAAATTGCCGTCCGATCGTGCGTCGAGCGGCCCTCACACGCGTCAACCTTACCCATTCATGATTGCAACTCCGTGCGCGGAATGAGAATTCGTTATTGTTGCCAATGACTTGCGGCGCAAGGTAACTATTCGGCAATTTTTTGAAAGGCGACCGATTGCGGTCGCTCACGCATATTGCCGAGGTCCTTGTGTCGAATCCCGTTGTTCTGACGCTGACGACCAGCGATCCGCTGCACGATTATCTCCAGCTCTACAACGCGATCTCGGCGATCAGCGTCGGTGGTGGTCTGGCTGCGGCCAACACCGATTACGTCATCAACTTCTCGCTCTCGTCCGGCGCGCGCACGCTGCAATTGCTGGACGATCTGCCGGCCATCAATCTGATGAACGGCTCAACGCTGACCTTCGACGGCAACTCCGACTACAACAATCAACTCGGCGGACAGGACTATAGCGACATCGTCGATGCGCGCGGCTATCAAGGCTTCGTCGTCACATCAGGCACGGTGACGTTCAAGAACCTCACGATCGTCAACGCGGTTGCGAGCGGCGGCAATGGCGGGGTCGGCGGTGGCGGCGGCGGCGCGGGCCTCGGCGGCGGCCTGTTCGTCGGACAGAACGCCAACGTCACGCTGAACAACGTCAATTTCGGCAGCAACACGGCCAAGGGCGGCGATGGCGGCGTGGTCGATCCGGCCGGCGGCGGCGGCGGTGGCGGCGGCATCGGTGCCGATGGCGGCAGCGGCAATGGCGGCGGTGGTGGTGGCGGCGGCTTCGGCGGCCAAGACTATTACGGCTATCACGGCAATGGCGGCAGCGGTTACAGCGAGGCGGGCTCCGACAGCCAGCATCCCTCGACCGGGGCGCAGACCGCGGGCGGCACACCGGCGACGATCGAAGGTGCGGCGGGCGGCGGACAGGGCGCCGACAATTACGGCGGCTCAGGCTACGGAGCACATGCCGGCGGTGGCGCGAGTGGCGGCGGTGGTGGCGGCGGTGTCGGTGGCGGCGGCGGCGGCATCGGCGGCGCCAACTCGGTGGGCGGCGGCCCCTCGGGCACCCTGATCGGCTTCGGCGGCGCCGGCGGCATGGGCGGCGGTGGCGGCGGCGGCATTTATGGCGGCGGCAATGGTGGTTTCGCCGGCGGAGGCGGCGGCTCCGGTAACGGCAGCGGATACGCGCATACCGGCGGCAATGGCGGTTTCGGCGGCGGAGGCGGCGGTTCGAACGGCACGCCCGGCACCGGCGGATTCGGCGCCGGCAGCGGCTCGCTCGCCGGCGGCGGTGGCGGCGGCCTTGGCGCCGGCGGCGACATCTTCGTTCAACAAGGCGGCACGCTGACCGTCATCGGCGGCACCTTGATGGATGCGACCGAGACCGGCGGCACCGGTGCCAATGGTGCGGGCAACGGCTCCGCCTATGGTGACATCTTCATCCAGGGCACGATGGTCGTCACGCCGACGCACACCGTTTCCACGGTCTTCGAGGGATTGCAGACCGTCACCACGCTGACGATCGGCGACAGCATCGCCGATGAGCGGGGTATCAGCGGCAGCGGCACCACTGGCAAGCTGGTCGTCTCCGGCGGCGGTACGCTGACGTTGACGGGTGCGAGCACCTATGTCGGCGGCACGCAGATCGATGCCGGCAACACTCTCTCGATCACGGCCGACAACAACATCGGCGGTTCGGCCGGTGCGCTGATCCTCAACGGCGGCACGCTGACCACGACCGGCGGCTACACCTTCACCCACAACATCCAGGTCACCGCCGCTGGCGGCACCTTCGACATCTCGTCCGGCACGATTGCCGACACCGGCGCGATCAGCGGCTCCGGTACGTTCACGCTGTCGGGCGCCGGCACGTTGCAGCTCGGGCTCGGTCAGCTCGCGGGGTTGACCGGGACGCTCAACCTGAGCAGCGCGCATCTTTCGCTGACGACGGGCGGCACGTTCGACGACTCAATTTCGGTCGGCGGCAGCTCGCTCCTGAAGATCGCGAACGGCGCAACCGTCACCGATACCGCCCTGATCAGTGGCGGCGGCAATCTCGGCATCGACGGCGGCGGCACCTTCGTGCTCGGCCATGCCAACACTTATGGCAGCACGACGATCTATTCCGGCACAGTGTGGCTTGCGACGGCCGGCGCAGCCGGCACCGGCAACATCTCCTTCACGACCGGCCTTCCCGGCACGCTGAAGATCGACGACGCCGCGCTGACCGGCAACGCGCTCACCAACAGCATCTCCAACTTCAATCCCGGCCAGTCCATCGACCTGACCGGGCTGCACTACAACACCCAGAATACCTCGCTCAACACGGTCAGTCTTTCCGGCAACACGCTCTCGATCTCGAACGGCACAGTGACGGATACGCTGACGGTGAACGGGCTCGACGGCGGCGCCCGCTTCCAGCTTTCGCAGGATGCGAATGGCGGCACGGTCGTGCAGCTTGTGTCGACCCGCGTCTTCAATGTCTCAAACGTCACCGAGCTCAATGCGGCCATCCTGCAGATGGATTCCGGCGGCCAGAACGCCGCGCCGAATGCCAACTACACCATCAACATCACCGCCAGCTTCAGCCTCTCGTCGGAGCTGTACGCGCTCAATCTCTTGAGCGGATCGAGCGTCACCATCAACGGCAGCGACGGCCACGGCGGCACGCACACGATCGACGGCCTCAACGCCCAGCGTGGGTTCTTCGTCTATGCGGGCAACGTCAATCTCGAGAACCTGACCATCCAGAACACGGTGGCGGCCGGCGGCGGCATCATCCAGGGCGGCGGCGGCGGTGGCGCCGGGCTCGGCGGCGCCCTGTTCGTCTCGGCGAACGGCAGCGCCACGATCGACAATGTCGTATTTCACAACAGTGCCGCGATCGGCGGCAATGGCGGAACCGGCAGTACCGCGAGCAACGCCAACATCGACGGCTTCGGCGGTGGTGGCGGCATGGGGGGCCAAGGCGGAAACAGCAGCGGTGGCGGCATCGGCCTTCACGCACAGGGTGCGAACTCTGCCGCATTTCAGAACGGGGCCGCTGGCATCGTTCCCGGCGCCGCGGGGGGCGGCAAAGGCGTCGACGGCTACCTGATCCCGTTCGGAGGCGGGACCATGCTTTACTGGTATGGCGGAACGGGCGGCGCCAATGGCGGCGGCGGCGGCGCGGGTGGCTTCTTCGGCAACAACAACCGCGCGCACGGTACCGGCGGTGGCGTCGGCGGCGGCAACGCAATCGACGGCGGCAATGGTGGCTACGGCGGTGGCGGCGGGGCGTTCGGCAATGGTGGCTTCGGTGGCGGCGGCGGCTATGGCGGCGGTGGCGGCTTCGGCGGCGGTGGCGGCGTCAGCGGGCTCGGCGGCTTCGGCGGCGGTGATGGCACGGCGGGTGGGGGTGGCGGCCTCGGCGCTGGTGGCACCATCTTCGTTCAGCAAGGCGGCTCGCTGACCGTCAAGGGCGGCTCGCTGTCGAACGATTCCGGCTTCAGCGCCGTCAAGGGCGGCACCAATGGCATCGGCCAGGCCAGCGGCTCGGGTTTCGGCTCCGGCATCTTCATCCAGGGCAACAACAATCTCAGCTTCACGCCGGCCAGCGGCCAGACGCTGACGGTCGTCAACGACATCGCGGACCAGAGCGGCAATGGCGGCACCGGTGCCAATGCGGGCGTCGGCGGTCTCGTTATCAGCGGCGGCGGTACCGTCATCCTCGGCGGCAACAACACCTACACCGGCAATACCACGGTCAGCGGCGCCGACACCCGGGTGTCGATCTCCGCCAACGTGAATCTCGGCGCGGTGACCAATGTGCTGAAGCTTGGCGACGGCACCGGTATCAGCTTCACCGACGGCTTCACGCAGACCCGCAACATCACCGTCGCGGGCGATCCGGTCTTCAACGTCGCCGCCGGCGAGACCGTTACCCAGAGCGGCGTCATTTCCGATGGCACGACGCCTGGTGATGTCGAGGTGACCGGTGGCGGCCGGTTGGTGCTGTCCGCGCACAACACCTATTCGGGCGGCACCGTCATCAAGGGCTCCATCCTGGAGCTGGCGGCGAACGGCGCGGCAGGGACCGGCGCGATCGCCTTCACCGACGGCAGTACCGAAAAACTCGTGCTCGATGCCGCGGCATTCTCCGGCGCCTCCTTCAGCACGTCGATCACCGGCTTTGCCGGCGGCGACACCATCGACTTCGGCAACATCGCCTATGATGCCACGACGACGCTGTCCTATGCGAACGGCGTGTTGCTGGTGAAAAGCGGCAGCGGCACGACGCTCGCATCACTGAACCTGAGTTTTGGCGCTGGCGCCTCGGCCGGCTCGCTGATGCTGGCGTCCGACGGCTCGGCCTCTCCGCATCTCGAGATCCGGTCACAGGCGAGCATCGCCTCGGTCACTTCTGACACCACCGATCATCTCACGATCCTGAACGCCGGCAAGGTAGTGACCATCACCGTCAACTTCAGCAACACGGTGAACGTGACCGGCGCGCCGGAGTTGCTGCTCAACGACGGCAAGGCCGCGACCTATCTGAGCGGCAGCGGCTCGCAGGCGCTGGTGTTCAGCTACACGGTGCAGGACGGCGACAGCACGTCCGATCTTCAGGTGCAGAGCCTCTCGCTCAACGGCGGCACGATCAGGGATCCCGGCGGCCAGGACGCCGACGTGACCCATGCGGCGACCGACCTGCATCTCGTGATCGACGCGATCGCGCCGACCGTGTCGGTTGCGGCGAGCTCGACCGCACTGCTGGCCGGGCAGACCTCGATTGTCACCTTCACCTTCTCCGAGGCGGTCACCGGCTTTGCGCTGACGGACACGACGGTGAGCGGCGGCGCGCTGAGCAACCTCGTGCATGTCGGCGTCAACGCCGCGCACCAGGACATCTACACGGCAACCTTCACACCCGACGTGACCAACGCCGAGGCGGGCTCGGTGCAGGTCAACGCGTCAAGCTATACCGACAGCGCCGGAAACGCCGGCGCGGCAAGCAGCGCGATCAGCTTCACCGGCGATACCAAGGCGCCGACGGTGGCGGTTGCAGCCGATCACACCACGCTGGTTGCCGGCGATAGCGCGGTTGTCACGTTCACCTTCTCCGAGGCCGTCGGCGGCTTTGGATTGGGTGATGTCACCGTCCAGGGCGGTACGCTGGGCAATCTCACCCATATCGGCGTCGATGGCTCCGGCCACGACGTCTACACCGCGACCTTCACGCCCGATGTGACCAACACCGAGGCAGGTTCGGTGCAGGTCAATGCGTCAAGCTATAGCGACGTTGCCGGCAATTCCGGCGCGTCGAGCAACACGATCAACTTCAGCGGCGACACCAAAACGCCGACCGTGTCGGTTTCAGCTGACCATGGTACGCTGCTTGCCGGCCAGACCGCGGTCGTGACCTTCACCTTCTCCGAGGCCGTCGCGGGCTTCGCGCTCGGCGACATCAGCGTCAGCGGCGGCGCGTTGGGCAGCCTTGTCCATGTCGGCGTCAACGGCGCCGGCCAGGACATCTACACCGCGACCTTCACGCCCGACGTCACCAACGCCGAGGCTGGCTCGGTGCAGGTCAATGCATCGAGCTATAGCGATACGGCCGGCAACGCCGGCGCTGCCAGCAACGCCATCAACTTCACCGGTGACACGCTGGCGCCGACGGTCTCCGTCACGCTCAATCCCGACACGGTGCTGGCCGGCGACCTCTCGGTCGCGACTTTCACCTTTTCGGAGGCGGTGTCGGGCTTCGCCCTTGGCGACATCACCGTCCATGGCGGCGCGCTGAGCAATCTCGTGCATGTCGGGCTCAACGGCGCTGGGCAGGACGTCTACACCGCGACCTTCACGCCCGATGTCAGCGACACCGAGACCGGCTCGGTGAAGGTGAATGCGTCCGGTTACGGCGATGTGGCCGGCAATGCCGGCGCGGCAAGCAACACCGCGACGATCGGCGGCGATACGCTGGCGCCGACGGTGTCGATCGCGGCTGACCGTCACGCGCTGCTGGCGGGCCAGACCGCGCTGGTGACGTTCACTTTTTCCGAACAAATCGCGAGCTTCGCGCTCGGTGACGTCACGGTGCATGGCGGGGCGTTGGGCAATCTGCTCCATGTCGGCGTCAACGCATCGGGCCAGGACGTCTACACGGCAATTTTCACGCCGGACGAAAGCAACACTGAAGCGGGCTCGGTGCAGGTCACCGCCGCGAGCTATACGGATGTTGGCGGCAATACCGGTGCGGCGAGCGGCACCATCAGCTTCACTGGCGATACCAGGGCGCCGACGGTGTCGGTTGCCGCGAGCCCGAGCACGGTGCTTTCGGGCCAGACTTCGGTTGTCACCTTCACCTTCTCCGAGCAGGTCGCGGGCTTTGCGCTCAGCGATACCGTCGTCGCCGGCGGCACGGTGACCAATCTGGTCCATGTCGGGCTCAACGTGTCGGGGCAGGACGTCTACACCGCGACCTTCACGCCCGATATCAACGACGTCGTGGCGGGCTCGATCCGGGTCACCGCCGCAAGCTATGCCGACGTATCAGGCAATGCCGGCGCGGCGAGCAATACCGCGACGATCGGTGGCGACACGCATCCGCCGACGGTATCGGTGGCGGCCGATCACACCCTGCTGCACGCCGGCGACGCCGCGTTGATGACGTTCACCTTCTCCGAGGCGGTCGCAGGTTTCGGACTCGGCGATGTCACGGTCCATGGCGGACTGCTGGGCAGCCTCGTCCATGTCGGCATCAATGGCGCGGGCCACGATATCTACACAGCGACCTTCACCGCCGATGTCACCGACGATCTGTCGGCCGATCTTTCGGTTGCCGGGGCGAGCTACACCGACATCGCCGGCAACGCCGGCGGAGCGAGCAACGCGGTCAGCTTCACCGGCGACACCAAGGCGCCATCGGCGCCGACGCTGGCGCTGCACCGCGACACCGGCGTCTCCAGCGCCGACCACATCACCAGCAATCCGCTGATCGATTACACC
This sequence comes from Bradyrhizobium sp. USDA 4504, assembly GCF_054063995.1. Classification (NCBI taxonomy): domain Bacteria; kingdom Pseudomonadati; phylum Pseudomonadota; class Alphaproteobacteria; order Hyphomicrobiales; family Nitrobacteraceae; genus Bradyrhizobium; species Bradyrhizobium sp. USDA 4504. Next base: position 7,720,163 of record NZ_JBSSGV010000001.1, read on the forward strand.
AAGTTCGATGCGGCCGACACGCTGCGCTACAAGGCCGACGGCGCCTCGGGCTTCTCCACGGCGGCGCCGGTCTTTACGGCTGATGGTATGCACTCCGTCACGGTGCAGGAGGTCGACGCCGCCGGCAATGTCAGCGCGTCGTCGAGCCTGACGTTCACCCTCGACACCACGGCGCCCCATCTCGCCGGGATCACGGCGACGCCCTCCGGCGGCGTCGCGGCGCCGGGTTCGCTGGTGCAACTGACGGTCGGCTTCAACGAGGCGGTGCATGTCAATGGCGGCACGCCGAGCCTGACGCTGAACGATGGCGGCACCGCAATCTACGACGCCGCGGCGACGGCGCTGCTCGGCGATTCCTCGAAGCTGGTATTCGATCACATCGTGTCATCGACGGATCGGGCCGGATCGCTGGCGGTGACCGGCTTCGCCGCCGATGGCGCCGATGTCGTCGACCTGCCCGGTAATGCGGCCTCGCTTTCGGCGGTGTCCGCCGTGTTCGACGCCCTGCATATCAACGAGACCATCGTGCCGGCCTACACACTCGGGGCTATTACCCGGCCGGAATTGCATCTGGATCTGGGCGGTCGCATCATCATGGATGCAACGGCATCGGCATTCGCCGGACATTATGGCATGCAGTACCTGTTCCTCGGCCTGCCGGCGGGAACGCCCCATCAGACCGTTCCCGACTTTCATCTCTGATCGCAGCGCCGCCGCAAGCTCCGGCGCGGCGCTTCATTCCGCTTAGTGGAAAACAGATTGCTGCCGCTGCGGCTTGCTGCAGTGCAGGCCATGCGGCATGATCCGGCCCTCGAAACGGACCTGATGGAACGAGGTCCGCGCTGCAAGGGAGGATTGGAATGAGACGAGTTTTGGCCGGCGTTTTGGCCTGTGCGTTTGCGATCTCGGCGAATGCGTCGCTGGCGCAGGACAAGCCTCCGCTGAAGCTCGGCGGCATCCTCGATATGTCGAGCCTCTATGCCGACATCACCGGTTCGGGCAGCGAAACCGCTGCCAAGATGGCGGTGGAGGATTTCGGCGGCGAGGTGCTCGGCCGCAAGGTCGAGATCGTGGTCGGCGACCATCTCAACAAGGCTGACCTCTCCGCCAACATCGCCCGCGACATGATCGATAACCAGGGCGTCGAGATGATCTTCGACGTCGCGGCCTCCGCGACCGCGCTCGCCGCTGCCGAAATCGCCAAGGCGCGCAACAAGATCATCATGTTCAACGGTCCGGGTTCGATCCGCCTCTCCAACGAGGCCTGCGGCCCCTATACCGTGCACTACGTGTTCGACACCTTCGCGCAGGCCAATGTGACCGGCCTTGCCGCGGTGAAATCCGGTCTCGATACCTGGTTCTTCCTTACCGCGGACTACGCGTTCGGTCAGGACCTGGAAAAGGACACCAGCAACGTCGTGGTGAAGTCGGGCGGCAAGGTGCTCGGCAGCGTGCGGCATCCGATCAACACCTCGGATTTCTCGTCCTTCCTGCTGCAGGCGCAGGCGTCGAAGGCCAAGGTGATCGGCCTTGCCAATGCCGGCGGCGACACCATCAACGCGATCAAGCAGGCAGCCGAATTCGGCCTCACCAAGAGCGGCCAGAAACTGTCGCCGCTATTGGCCTTCGTCACCGACATCGACAGCGTCGGGCTCGATACCGCGCAGGGCCTGTTGCTGGCGGAAGCCTTCTACTGGGATCTCAACGACGACAGCCGCGCCTTCACGAAGCGCTTCATGGAGCGCACCAAGCGGGTGCCGACCTCGGCACAGGCCGGGGTCTATTCCTCGGTGACGCACTATCTCAAGGCGGTGAAGGCCGCCGGCACCACCGATGCGGCCGCCGTCATGAAGGTGATGAAGGAGAGCTCGATCAACGACATGTTCACCAAGAACGGCAAGATCCGCGAGGACGGCCGTATGGTGCACGACATGTATTTGTTCGAGGTCAAGAAGCCGTCGGAATCGAAGGGCCGCTGGGACGACTACAAGCTGGTGGCGACCGTGCCGGGCGACCAGGCCTTCCAGCCGCTGTCGGAGTCGCGCTGCCCGCTGGTGAAGAAGTGACGAAGTGACGAAGTCACACAGTCATCCCGGGGCGTGCGAAGCACGAACCCGGGATCTCGAGGTTCCGGGTCTGGTGCTTACGCACCATCCCGGAATGACGGATTCAAAATAACAACGAAAGGCAAAACGCCATGAGCGATAATCAGATGGTCCTCCAATCCCTCGACAAGGGCCTGCTCACCATCACCATGAACCGCCCCGATCGGCGCAACGCGCTCAATCCCGACATGACGCGCGGCCTCGTCGAGGCGGCGCGGCGGGCGCAGGACGATACCGAGGTGCGCGCCGTGCTGATCCGGGGCGCCGGCGGCACCTTCTGCGTCGGCGGCGACGTCAAGTCGATGGCGGAAGGCCGCGCCCCGCTGCCGTTCGAGGCCAAGATGGCCAACCTGCGCCGCGGCATGGAGGTCTCGCGCATCCTGCACCAGATGCCGAAGCCGGTGGTGGCGCAGCTCGACGGCGCCGCGGCCGGCGCCGGGCTTTCGATCGCGCTGTCCTGCGATCTCCGCGTTGCCGGCGCCTCCTGCAAGATCACCACCGCCTTCGCCAAGGTCGGCTTCTCCGGCGACTACGGCGGCACCTACTTCCTGACCAAGATGCTCGGCAGCGCGAAAGCGCGCGAGCTCTACATGATGTCGCCGGTGCTGTCGGCGCAGGAAGCATACAATCTCGGCATGGTCTCCAAGGTGGTGCCTGATGCCGACGTCGAGGCCGAGACGTTGGAGCTGGCGCGGTCGCTGGCGCAGGGCCCGTCAGTGGCGCTCGGCTACATCAAGCGCAACATCAACAATGCCGAGACCATGACCCTCGAAGCCTGCTTCGACGGCGAGGCGATCCACCACACGCGTGCCGGCGAGACCACGGACCACAAGGAAGCGGCAAAAGCCTTCGTCGAGAAGCGCAAGCCCACCTTCCAGGGGCAGTAGACCATGGCCGAGTACATGCGGCTGCGGCAGATCTGCCTGGTGGCGCCGCAGCTTGCGCCCGTGATCGCGGACATCTCCGCGATCATGGGCCTCGACGTCTGCTATCGCGACGGCAACGTCGCGAAATACGGCCTCGAGAATGCGCTGCTGCCGGTCGATACCATCCTGCTCGAAGTCGTCGCGCCGTTCCAGCCGGGGCCGGGCACGGCGGCCGGCCGCTTCATCGAGAAGACCGGCGGCCGCGGCGGCTATATGGCGATCTTCGTTTGTGAGGATCCCGACGCGCGTGGCGCCAAGGCCAACGCGATGGGCGTGCGCACCGCCAACGTGATCACGCACGCGCCGTATCACGGCGTGCAGCTGCATCCGCGCGACTGCCGAGCCGCCTTCATCGAGTTCAACCACACCGACGGCAGCGACGACGTGCTGGGGCCGTACCCGCCGGCCGGCCCCGACTGGCAGAAGTCGATCCGCAAGGACACGACTTTGGCGCTGACCACGGTCGAGATGCAGAGCCCCGAGCCTGAGGCGTTGGCGACGCATTGGGGCAGGATCATCGGCATTCCCGCCGATGGTGCCGTGGTGAAGCTGCCGAACAGCACCTTCCGCTTCGTCAAGGGCGACAGCGAGATCATGAGCGGCTTGACGTTCAAGGTCGCCGACAAGGCGAAGGTGCTGGAGGCCGCGAAAGCCAGAGGCTGTGCGGTGAAGGGCGACGGGTTCCTGCTCTGCGGCGTGACGTTCAAGCTGACGGCGTGACGTCGTAGCCCGGATCCAGCGAAGCGAAATCCGGGGCCGCGCTCTTCGCGGATAGACCGGCCCCCGGATTGCGCTCCGCTCCATCCGGGCTACGCATCTTTCTCCCGTCATCCTGAGGAGCCGCGAAGCGGCGTTTCGAAGGATGCACGGCCCGGCTGGTGGCCATGCACCCTTCGAGGCTCTCTTCGATCGCACCTCAGGGTGACGGTGAACGATTGGCGCTTGCGGGGAGAGCGGTTGAGCTCGCTGTAGCGATCCAATATCGTCAAGAGCAACAACAACAATCGGGAACACGCTCCCCATGCCGCATCCGCTCGATACCTTCTTCGCCCCAAAAAGCATCGCGCTGATCGGCGCCTCGCGCGATCATGAGAAGATTCCCGGGCGGCTGCTCGCGATGCTGCGCAAGAACGGCTATCCCGGCGCGCTCTATCCGATCAATCCGAACTATGACGAGATCGACGGGCTGAAATGCTTCAAGTCGGTCGCCGAGATCGGCGCGCCGATCGATCTTGCCGTTATCGTCATTCCCGCCCGTGCAGTGCTGCCGGCGCTGGAGCAATGCGCCGCCGCGGGCGTGAAGAACGCGGTCATCATCTCGTCCGGCTTTGCCGAGGAAGGTGGCGACAGCGCTGACATGCAGGATGCGATCGTCGCGCTGGCGAAGCGGACCGGGATGCGGATCAGTGGCCCTAACGCCGAAGGGTTTTACAGCCAGGCGCAGAAGGTCGCCGCGACCTTCAGCCCGACCGTCGACGTCAAGCCGGATGCGCCCGATCTGGTCGCCAGCAAGCGGCGGATCGGCATCGTCGCGCAGAGCGGCGGCATCGGCTTTGCGATCTATCATCGCGCCAAGGCGCTCGGCGTCGCGCTGAGCTATGTCGTCAGCGCCGGCAATGAGAGCGATCTCGGCGCCGGCGAGTTCCTCGACTACATGGTGCAGGATGCCTCGACCGACGTGATCCTGCTGTTCATCGAGGGTATCCGCGACGTCGACAAGTTTTTGGCGGCGGCGAAGCGCGCGGCAGAGCTCAAAAAGCCCGTGATCGTCACCAAGGTCGGGCGCTCCGGCGCCGGCGAGCGCGCGGCGGCCTCGCACACCGCGAGCATGGCGGGTTGGTCGGCGGCCTATGATGCGGTGTTCGCGAAATACGGCTTCATCGTCTCCAACGACCTCGACGAGGCCGTGACCATTGCCGCGGTTCTGACCACCAATCCGCTGCCGAAGGGCGATCGCGTCGCGGTGCTGACAGTGTCCGGTGGCGCCGGCATCTGGGGCGCCGATACCGTCTCGATGCAGGGCCTGCGCGTGCCGGAGCTTTCAGCCGCGATCCAGAGCCAGATCAAGCAATGGATGCCGTCCTACGGCGCGGCGGGCAATCCGGTCGACGTGACCGCGCAGGGCGTGTCATCCGGCGGACTGCAGAAGAGCATCGAGCTGTTCGACACGTCTGATGAAGTGGACGCGACGCTGGTGGTGCTGTCGCTGTCGAGCGAGACGCGGATGCCGTTCAAGGAAGCCGAGCTGAAGCCGGTGATCGCGGCGCAGAACAAGCCGGTGGTGTTCTATTCCTACACGCTGCCGTCGCAATTCGCGCGGCAGGAGCTGGCGAAGTCGGGCGTGGTGGTGCTCTCGGGACTGACCCATGTCGGCGTCGCAATGCGGCGGCTGGCGGACTATGCCGGCTTCAAGCCCGCGCCGGAGATCTCGGCATCAGCGTCGCCGGCGCACGATCTCTCCATGCATCTCACGTCGAAGACGTTGTCGGAATATGACAGCAAATCGCTGCTGCGCGCGGCCGGCATTGCGCTGCCGGATGAGGTGCTGGTGACCGACCGCGACGGGCTCGACGCTGCGATCGAGCGCGCCGGATTTCCACTGGTCATGAAGATCCAGTCGCCCGCGATCGCGCATAAGAGCGAGGTTGGCGGCGTCCGCGTCAACATCGCCGCCAAGGGCGCGGCATTCACGGCCTATCGCGACATGCTGGAGACGGTGCAGAAGCAGCGGCCGGGCGCTGAAATCCAGGGCGTGCTGGTCGGGCCGATGGCCAGGAAGGGCGTCGAGATCATCGTCGGCACCATGACGGACGCGACCTTCGGGCCGATGGTGATGGTGGGGCTCGGCGGCATCACCACCGAACTGTTCAAGGACGTGGTCTATCGCCCCGCGCCGGTGAGCCCGGCTGAAGCGAGCACGATGCTGGAGACGCTGAAGGCCGCGCCGCTGCTGCGCGGCTTCCGCGGCGCGCCGAAGGCCGATGTCACGGCACTGGCGCGTTTGATCTCGCAGATTTCAGTGCTGGCGGCGCAGCATGCGAACGAGATAGCCGAGATCGAGGTCAATCCGGTGCTGGTGCACCCGGAGGGGCAGGGCGTGACGATCGTCGATGCGCTGGTGGTGCCGAGGGGTTAGCTAGATATCTCCCCGGTGTCGTCCCGGCGTTCGCCCAAAGGCGCTAAAATAGGATTTGCGCCTTGGATTCGCTTGTGATTCCAAGATGGAATGGCACACGAATCGCTTGTGAACAAAGATTGGGCGCGCGTTGTCGCCCGACTTGGCGGAGCCGAGGCTCTGAACATTAGCGCGCGCAAGACGAAGGCGTTTGTCCGTCCGCGGGAGATCAGCAATGCGGTCGACTTGCTGCGCCTGATCTTGGCTTATTGCCTTGGTGAGAAAGGGCTGCGGTTGACGGCGGCATGGGCCACGTCGGTTGGGCTTGTCGATATCTCCAACGTGGCTCTGTTGTATCGCTTACGTCAGTGCGGAGATTGGCTGGCAATCTTGGTCGAGCAGGCGCTTGCCGCCGCGGCGCCGAAGGCGAGCCGCGGTCGTCTGATCCGTATTGTTGACGCCACGACGGTCCCCAAGGCTGGGACGAGCGGCAGGAACAAGAACGCAGTGTGGCGTATCCATAGCGCGTTCGATCTTCCGCAGGAGCGCTTTGGTCACTTCGAACTGACCGATCAGCGAGCGGGCGAGACGCTGGATCGGATACCGGCGGTTGCCGGTGAGATCCGTCTTGCCGATCGCGCCTATCTGCAACCGGAGCGCATGGCGCATCTCGTCGATGCCGATGCGGACTTCGTGATCCGGGCCGGCTGGAAGAGCGCGCGCTGGCTCGATGCCGAAGGTAATCTTGTTGACCTCACTGCCGAACTGCGCAACGCCTCGGCGCGTGGCCTGATCGATCGGCCGATTTGGATAAAGCGCAAGTCAGGTGCGCCGCCGCTCGCAGTGCGTCTGGTTGCCGCGAAGAAGCCGGCGCAAGCTGCTGCGGCTGCGCGACGCAAGGCGCGCCGGACTGCACAAAAGGGAGGTCATCAGCTCTCCAGGCAAACACTTGACGCCGCAGATTGGGTGATCCTGGTGACCTCACTCAGGCCAGAGGACTTCACGACTGCAGATATCCTCGCCCTCTATCGGCTGCGATGGCGCATTGAGCTCGGCTTCAAGCGGCTGAAAAGCCTGATTGGCCTGAAGGGACCTCCCGGAACCGACGAGCGGTCCGCCAGACCCCATATCCTCGCTCATCTGCTGATCATTCTATTGCTCGAGCCGCTCGTCGACGAACTCGAAGACTCTCCCCGCTTGGCCGACGCCGCCTGACCCACCCAGTGACGTGGCGTCTGCTGCGCCAGCTCGTCGCTTCGCTACGGCAAGCGATCATTCCACAGCCCGCAATCGCTCTACTCTGCAGAGCCAGTCACGCTCTCCGGCGACATCTACGCGAGCCACCCAGACATAAGCGCCACTATCAGACTATGATCAAACTATCTTAGCGCCTATGGGCCTGCGCCGGGACCCATAACCACCGAAGTGAGTTGTAAGAGAAGCCGACGGCGCTTGTGCCCCTTCCGCGGGCCGCGGCGTATGGGTCCCGGCTCCCGTGCGCAATTGCGCACTAGGCCGGGACGACCCGTGGAGAGAGCGGCGCTTGCGGCTACCGCCCCTTGAAGTTGGCGACGCGACGCTCGGCGGTGGCCTTGACGCCTTCCTTGAAGTCTTCGGTCGCGCGCAGCTTGGTCTGCTCGGCGAGCTCATGGTTGGTTGCGGCGAGCACGCGGTCGGCGAGGCCGGCGCGCATGGTGGCGCGGGTCGAGACCAGGCCGAGCGGCGAGCATTCGGCGATCTCCTGCGCGAGCTTCATCGCTTCCGCCCGCACCTGATCCTGCGGCACCAGCACATTGGCGAGGCCCCAGCGATAGGCCTCTTCGCCGGTGACGCGGCGGCTGGTGTAGAACATCAGCTCGGCATTGTTCTTGCCGATCAGTTCCGGCAGCGTTGCGGTCAGGCCGAAGCCCGGATGGAAGCCGAGCTTGGTGAAGTTGGCCGAAAAGCGTGCCTCGGGGCAGGCGACGCGGAAGTCGGCGGAGACGGCAAGGCCGAGGCCGCCGCCGATCGCGGCGCCATGGATCGCCGCGACGATCGGCTTCTTGTTGCGGAAGATGCGCACCGCCTGAACGTAGAGATGGTTGATCGGCAGGTTGGAAGCCGGATCGCTCTTGGCGCGCTCCTCCTGCTCCTGGCGGGCCGGATCGCCGAAATTGGCACCGGCGCAGAACGCCTTGCCTTGCGCCGCCAGCACCGAGGCGCGGATCTCGATATTGTTGTCGAACTCCTCCAGCGCGTCGGCGATCTGGTTGATTAGCGCGACGTCGAAGAAGTTCAGCGGGGGTTTCCGGATTTCGATCAGGCCGACATGGCCGTGGGTTTCGACGCCGATATCAGTGTACTTGGTCATGATCTGTCCTCGTTGAATTAGCGCAGGCGAGCCCGCGCGGCTAGCGCAGGCCAAGTCCGCGGGCGATGATGCCGCGCAGCACTTCGGTGGTGCCGCCCTGGATCGTCAGCTTGGGCGCGGTCTTGATGGCGAAATCGAGCTGCTTTTCCAGCGTCTCGCGGTTGGTCGCGGTCTCCTCGACGAAGGCGGCGAGATCGCGGACGCGATGCGGCAGCTGCTGCTCCCACACCGTGCCGATGTCCTTGACGATCGAGGCCTCCACCACCGGCTCCTTGCCGGCCTGCAGCATGCCGGCGACCGACACCGACATGCGGCGCATTGTGTGCACCTGCGCCACCAGGCGTCCGATGCCCTCGGCGCTGCGGGTGTCCGGGTTCTTGCCGACCGCGCGCACGAGCTCGGTGAGCACGTAATAGGTCTCGAGGAAGCGCTCGGGACCACTTCGCTCATAGGCGAGCTCCGACGTCGCCTGCTTCCAGGCGCCATCGACCTCGCCCAGCACGTGATCGTCGGGCACGAAGTAGTCGGTGAACACGACCTCGTTGAACTCGAACTGGCCGGTGATCTGGCCGATCGGATTCACCTGGATGCCCGGCTGCTTCATCTTGACGAGGAACTGGGTCAGGCCGTGGCGGCGGTTTTCCTTGGTCGGCGGCGAGGTACGGAAGATCGCGATCATGTAGTCGGCGATGTGCGCCGACGAGGTCCAGATCTTGGTGCCGTTGATCAGATAGCCGCCGTCGGTCTTGGTGGCGCGGGTCTTCGCCGCGAACAGGTCAGAGCCGGAGTTCGGCTCGCTCATGCCGATGGCGAAACAGACCTCGCCGCGGCAGATGCGCGGCAGGATGTCCATCTTGATGTGCTCGGGCGCGTATTTCAGCAGCACCGGCCCGCTCTGGCGGTCGGCGACGAAGAAGCGCCGGGTCGGCGCGTTCGCCACCCGCATCTCCTCGGTGACCACGTAGCGCTCGAGGAACGAGCGCTCCTGGCCGCCATATTTCTTCGGCCAGGTCATGCCGAGCCAGCCCTTGGCGCCGACGCGACGGGAGAATTCCGGCGCGTCATTGTCCTCGCGGTTCGGCGCGTGGGGATCGAAGGTGCCGGCGGCGATTTCCTCGGCGAGGAAGGCGCGCACCTCCTTGCGGAGCTGCTCGCATTTTTCCGGCAGGCGGATCGGATCGAAACGAAGGGCTGCAGTCATGATGTCCAGTCCTGATCTTTCTGCCTGATCTCAGCGCGAAGCCACCAGCGGCCACAATTCATCGGCGCCACGATTCGCGACGAGCTTGCCGAGCTCGACCGCCCAGTAGCTCTCCGAGCCGAAATCGTCGCGCCAGGCCAGCGCCCGCAGCGAATAGCGGTGCAGGATGTGCTCGATGGTGAAGCCGATCGCGCCATGCACCTGATGCGCGATGCCGCTGCCCTTCTCCGCCGCTTCCGAGCAGCGGACCTTGGCCGCTGCGGCCTCCAGGAACACCGCATCAGTGTCCAGCGACTTGGCATTCACGATCGTGTCCGCCGCGGAGGTTGCGGCAGCGAGTGCCGCGGCGTTTTCGCCGGCGAGCCGGGCGAGGTTGTGCTGCACCGCCTGGAATTTCGAGATTTTCTTCTCGAAGGCGATGCGCTCATTGGAATAGCGCACGGAAATGTCGAGCATCGCTTCCAGCGCGCCGGCGATCTGCAGGCTGCGCACCACGCCGCCCATCAGCATCAGCGTGGACTGGTCAAAACCCTTCGGCGCCGGCCTGGTCGTGACCGGCTGCACCTTATCGAGCGTGACAATGTCGTTATGATCGCCGCCGAGCCCGATGCCGGATTCGATCCGGCACTTCGCTGCATCGATCAGCGCGATCGACACGCCGCCATTGCCTTCAGCCAGCACCGCGAAATGTTTTGCGTCCTTGGCGAACGGCACGCCGCGGGCGCGGCCGGAGAGCGAGCCGTCGGCGTTGAGCGTCACGCGGTCCTTCGGGCTTGCCGGCAGCACGGTCATCTCGCCTTCGGGAGAGGCGATCCTGGCTTGCGTCAGCAGCCAGCCGGCCAGCATTGTTTCGGCCAGCGGAACAGCGATCGCATGCCGCCCAGCGACGTTGAGGACGCTGAATCCTTCGGCGAGGCTGGCGCCGGAACCGCCGAGATCGTCGGGCACCCAGGACAGCGGCAGGCCGGCTTCGGTCAGCGCCTGCCACAGCGGCGCCTTCCATGCGCCCTGCTTGTCGTGATTGATGGTTTGGGCATCCGCGAGATCGGCGAAAATCTTTTCCGCGGTCTCGGCGACGATGTTTTCACTCTCCGCCACAGCGTTCCTCGTGTTGATTGGCTCGGGCTGGCTGTTCGGCCATGCCCTGCTCGCGATGTTGTCTTGCGCTCAATGATGCGGAAAAGCCATAGCCGTGACAAGCGCTGCCCGCAGGGCCACTTGCGCGGATGGCATGAAGCCGGACTTGGCGCATGAATTCCGCATAGTGAACTTTCGATTGTCCCCGTTTGTATGCCACGCACACGCGCAAACCGGCCGCCGACATAAGTTCAGTCCGCCAGATGAAACTCGATTGCCTTCCGCATCAGGTCGGCGAACTCGGTCTCCTGGGTGACCAGTGCGTCGTTCAATCCGGCCACGCACAGCACCAGCGGTTCGTTCGATTCCGCAATCGGCGGCAGGTTCATGGCGACGGCGCCCGCGCCCGGCGTGACCAGGCCGAGCGAGAAAGCGTGCCCCTTGGCGCGGACCTTCTTCAGCTCAAGCAGCAGCGCCTTGATGTCGACCTGACGATCGGGCCGGCTCTCGTTGGCGTTGATCAGGCGCACCAGGCGGCGCACCTCCTTGTCCGGATAGGCCGACAGCAGCGCGTAACCCGACGCGGATCGCGCCAGCGGCCGCAGCGTTCCGGCCTTGACATACAGCCGCATCGGCAGCTTGGCCTGAATGATATGGACATACTGCGCGCTGAGCCCGTTGCGCACCGCGAGCATGATGGTCTCTCCGGTCCGCGCGGAGAGCTCTTCCATCAGATTGACCAGGCGTCCCTTCGTGAACAACGCCGGGCTCAGCCAGTGCCCCAGCATCGAGATCCGCGGCGTCGGGATATAGGTGCGGCGGCTGGTGTCATAGTGGAGATAGCCGAACGCCGTCATCGTCCGCATCAACGCCGAGGTGCTGGATTGCGGGAACTTGAGCGCGGCCGCGACTTCGATCGCGGAGGCGGCGCGCTGGTGCTCCTCGAAGAATTCGAGCACGTCGAACACGCGCCGCGCCGACTTGACTGCATTGTCCATCTTCGGCAGGTCGCGCGAGGTGTCGCCGGGGAAATCGGGGCCGTCGAAAGACCGCGCGCCGGCAGCCGCGCCGGCCTTCGCTACATCCTTCTTCGCCACCGGCATCGCTATCGTCCCTGCTGCGCCACCCGCCGCTTCAGCCACCAGCCATATTGCTCCGGCCAACTCGTCCACTCCGGATCGCATCCGAGCGCAAGCGCCGTCTGCGCGGGCCAGTTCGGATTCCACAGCAGTTCGCGGCCGAGCGCAATAAGCGTCGCCTTGCCGTCCCGCAAAATGGCTTCGGCGTAGTCCGGTTCGCGGATCAGCCCGACCGCCACCGTCGGCATGCCGACTTCCTTCTGGATGCGCTCGGCGAACGGCACCTGGAAGCCCGGGGTGCGCGACACCAGCGAATTGCCGCGCGGTAGCTTCATGCCGCCCGACGAGCAGTCCACCATGTCGATCCCGATCGCCTTCAGCTCCGCCGCAAACGCGATCGAGTCCTCGATCGACCAGCCGATGTCGACGCCGTCGACCGACGAGATGCGGACGAAGGCCGGCAGATGGCTGGGCCACTCCTCGCGCATGATCGCCGCGATCCGCAGCGGCAGGCGCATGCGGTTCTCGCGCGACCCGCCATACTCGTCGTTGCGGTTGTTCGCCAGCGGCGACAGGAACGAGTGCATCAGATAGCCGTGCGCGCAGTGCAGCTCGATGACGTCATAGCCGGCCGCCCTGGCGCGACGAAATGCCTGGCGATAGTCGTCCACCAGGGCATCGATCTGCTCTGAAGTCATCATCTGCGGTGCCGGCCAGCCGTCATCGAAGGGAATGCCGCTCGAGGCCGCGATCTGCCATGGGCCTTCGCCGCGTGCCTTGATGTCAGCTTCGCCGAGCGGGTTGCCGCCTTCCCACGGCCGCTGCGAGGAGCCTTTCCGGCCGCCATGTGCGATCTGGATCGCGGCCTTGGCGTTGAAGCTGTGGATCAGCGCGGCGAGGGCGGCGTGGTCCGCGATGTGCGCATCGTCCCAGATGCCGAGGCATCCATGGGTGATGCGCCCCTGGGTGTTCACCGAGCTCTGCTCGACGAACACGAGGCCGGCGCCGCCGGCGGCGAGCTTGCCGATATGCGCGGTGTGCCAATCGGTGGCGCGCCCCTCCTGCGCCGAATAGGTCGCCATCGGCGAGACCATGATCCGGTTTTTCAGTTCGAGGTCGCGCAGTTGCAGCGGGGTGAACAGCAGCGGCAGCTCAGTCATGGGATGTCCAGCCTTGCCTGTGGTTTCTTGCCTGTGGTGCGTGGATTCGTGCGCGCAGTCATTTCTTCAGCAGCGGACAGGCGCTCTCCTCCGGCGTCGCAAACGCCTCCTTGCCCGGAATCACCTGAACCAGCTTCTCGTAATCCCAGGCGCCCTTCGATTCGGCCGGCGATTTCACCTGCACGAGATACATGTCGTGAATGAGCTGGCCGTCCTCGCGCAGGAATGCGTTGCGGGCAAAGAAATCGTCGATCGGCATGTCCTTCATCTGCGCGATCACCTTGGGGCCGTCGTCGGTGCCGGACTTCTCGACCGCCTTGAGATAGTTCATCACCGCGGAGTAGAGGCCGGCCTGCACCATGGTCGGCCGCTTCTTGGTCCTGGCCATGAAGCGCGCGGCAAAGTCGCGGGTCTTGTCGTCGAGATCCCAATAAAAGGCGGTCGCGAGCTGCAGCCCCTGGGCGGCCTGCAAGCCGATCGCGTGGATGTCGCTGGTCTGCATCAGGAAGGCCGCGAGCTTCTGCGTATGCGCCATCCCGAATTCCTGCGCCTGCCGGATCGAGTTGGCGAGGTCGCCGCCGGTGTTGGCAAAGGCGATCACCTCAGCCTTCGAGCTCTGGGCCTGCAGCAGATAGGACGAGAAATCCATGCTGTTGAGCGGATGCCGCACCTCGCCGGCGATGCTGCCGCCGACCTTCTCCACGGTCCTGGCCGCGTCGTTGCGCAGGGCGTGGCCGAAGGCGTAGTCGACCGTGACGAAGTACCAGCTCTTCGCGCCTTCCTTGGCCAGCGCCCGCACCGTGCTGTTGGCGAGCGCATAGGTGTTGTAGGTCCACTGCACCGAATTCGCCGAGCAGCCCTTTCCGGTCAGATCGGAGGAGCCGGCCGACGACACCAGCATCGCCTTGTTCTTCTGCTTGGTGAGCTCGAGCACGGCGAAGGCGACGGCGGAATTGGCGAAATCGACGATGACGTCGACATTCTCCTGCTCATACCAGCGCCGCGCGATGCCGGCGCCGATGTCTGCCTTGTTCTGATGGTCGGCATCGACCATCGCGATCGGCTTGCCCAGCACCTTGCCGCCGAAATCCGCGATCGCCATCCGGACCGCTTCGACCGCTCCGGGGCCGGCGGCGTCGGCGTAGAGGCCGGCCTGATCGGTCAGCACGCCGATCTTCACCGCGTCGTCGGAAATCTGCGCGTGGGATGGCGCGGCGGCGAAGGCGACTGAGAGGATTGCAGCGCTCGCGGCGATCCATCCGTATCTCGATGTCATTGTCCCTGGTTTCCTCTAGTTCGATTGCCTTATGGCGTTGGTCTTGTCTTGCCGCAGGTCGATCATGCCCGGATGCGACTGCGGATCCCTGTCCGCGCCGAGCAGCACGTGCTTCTGGATCTTGTTGGTCGAGGTCAGCGGCAACTCGGCGACGAAAGCGATCCACGCCGGCAGCTTGAACGCCGCCAGGCGTTCGCGGCAGAAGCGGAAGATGTCCTGCGCGAGCTCGCGTGAAGCATCGGCGCCGTCGTTGCTCACGATGAAGGCCGCAACTTCCTCGTCGCGGATCGGATCGCGCGCGGCGATGACTGCGGCCTGCTTGACCTGAGGCGACGTCGTCAGCACGGCCTCGACCTCCGCCGCCGAGATGTTCTCGCCGGCGCGCCGGACCAGATGCTTCAGCCGGTCGACGAACACGAAGGCGCCGTCCTCGTGCTGCCAGGCGCTGTCGCCGGTGTGAAACCAGCCGCCGCGCCAGGCCTGCTCGGTGGCCTCGGGGTCCTTCAGATAGCCGGAGAACAAGCCGCGCCGCGGCGTCGCTTCCGAATGGCGCACGCAGAGTTCACCGACTGCGCCAGCCGGCAGCGTATTGCCGTCGGCATCGAGGATCGTCATTTCGAGCCCCGGTACGCTGCGGCCGATGGTGTTGGTCTCGAGATGGCGCGGCTCGACCGTGTTGAACGGACTGCGCCCGGTCTCCGTCATGCCCCAGCCTTCGACGAAGGGGATGCCGAAGCGCTCGCGGGCTCGCGCGCGCTGCTCGGGATTGGCGCCGACGCCCATCGAGAAGCGCAGCGCATGGGCCTTCTCGTCCGGCGTCTCCGGCTGCGCCAGCAGGGCCGCGACGATCACGCCGAGATAATGCAGCACGCTGGCGCGGCATGCGACGATGTCGTGCCAGGCAAACTTTGCGTTGAAGCGTTCCGGCAGGATCAGGCAGCCGCCGGTCAAGATCATCGCGATCGGGGTCAGCGTCAGGCCGGCCATGTGGAACAGCGGCAGCGGGCTGTAGAGGCGCTCCATTCCGGCATGATACGTCGCCTCGCCGCCGTGGCTGACGTACCAGCGGCCGGTCGAGACCACGTATTCATTGGTCAGGATGCATCCCTTCGGACGCGCCGTCGTGCCTGACGTGTACAGCAGCGCAGCCTCGGTCTCGCTTCCCGGCTCGTCGGCGCGCGGTGGCGGTCGCTGGGCGTGCGGGACTGTCTCGACGCTGGCGCCGAGATCGTCACCGGAGACGGTGAGCAGCGGAACGTCGCCGGTCAGCGCCTTCTGCAATTCCTTCTGATCGGCCAGCGTGACGATCAGGTCGGGTTCGGCATGCGCGATCAGGTATTCGATTTCCGCTGCGCGATAGGCCGGGTTGATCGGAACGATCGAAACGCCGATGCCGTTGAGCGCCAGCCAGTGCACGATGAAATCGGGGCGATTCTCCAGCAGCAGGCAGGCGCGGTGGCCGTGGCCGAAGCCTGCTGCACGGTACTGATCGCGCAACGCGCAGACCTGCCGCGCGATGCCGCCATAGGACAGTTCGACGCCGTCGGGAAAGTATGCGCGGTCGGCACGCGCGGGAATGCAGAGAAAGGGTTTGAACGCTGCCGCATCGGATGTCGCAGCGAACGTGCTGAACACGGTGTACATCGTGGCGAAACTTCCCTTCGACGGCCGCTGATCGATGCCAACGATGCCGATCCGAAGGAGCCCGGGTGCTTCGTTGAGCGCATTTGTCATGCGATCGCGACGTTGCGCGGAAGCTATAAGGACGAATAATATGCTGTCAAATCCATTATGAGTTTCCATAAAACTCATATGTAGTTTGAAGCCAAAAGCGGAGGTAACGAGATGAAGATGCATATGTTGTCGGGCGGCCGTCTCCAGATGTCGAAGCGGACCTATCTGCCCGATGCGGCGCGCGGCGAGATGATTGAGCTTCCGGTCGCCTGCGTGCTGTTGCGGCATGCGCAGGGCAATGTGCTGTTCGACACCGGATGCCATCCCGATGTCGCGACCGATCCTGAAGGGCGGCTCGGCACGCTCGCCAAATACATGCGCCCGATCATGCCGGCGGATGATCATGTGCTGACGAGCCTGAAGGCCGTTGGCCTTGGCGCTGATGACATCGACGTGGTGATCTGCTCCCACCTGCACACCGACCATTGCGGCTGCAACGCCTTCTTCAAGAAGGCGACGATCTTCGTCCACGCGCTCGAGATCGAGGCCGCGAATGCCGATAACGCGTTCGATCGCGGATACATCAAGGCGGATTGGGATCATCCGCTGAAGATGGAGATCTTCGACAAGCAGATGGATGTGTTCGGCGACGGCAAGCTGACGCTGGTCCCGCTGCCCGGACACTCGAAGGGAACGACCGGCGCGCTGGTCAAGCTCGACAACAGCGGCGAATTCCTGCTCGCCTCCGACGCGCTCAGTGTGCGCGCCAATCTCGACCAGCGGACCTCGCCGAGGAACAGCCTTGACGTCGGCCAGTTCCTGAAGTCGCTCGACGAGATCGCCAGGCTCGAGGCGTCCGGCGTCAAGATCATCTGCGGCCATGACGAAGCGCAGTGGGCCAGCCTGCAAAAGGGCCTGAACGCGTACACGTGAGGATTTTGGGCGCGGCTTGCAGATGTCGTTCCACGCGATATGGTGTGCCGCCGCCGGAGTTCATCTGGCTCACAACAACAAGGAAAATGCAGATGTCCAAGGATGGTTTGTGCGCGATCGTGACGGGATCGGCATCGGGACTCGGCGCCGCCACCGCGCAAATCCTCGCCACGCAGGGCGCGCGCCTCATCATCAATTATTCCAACAGCAAGGCGGAAGCCGAGGCGACCGCGGAAGTCTGCCGCAAGCAGGGCGCCGAGGTGCTGGTGGTGCAGGGCGACGTCTCGCGCGATGAGGACTGCAAGAAGATCGCAGCCGCCGCGCAGGGCTGGGGCCGCCTCGACGTGCTCGTCAACAATGCGGGCACCACCAAGCACGTGCCGCATCACGATCTCGACGGCCTGACCGCGGAAGATTTCCAGCGCATCTACGCCGTCAACACCATCGGCCCGTTCCAGATGGTTCGTGCCGCGCGCGCGCTGCTCGAAGCCGGCGCGAAGGCATCTAGCCGTCCGTCGGCTGTGGTCAACGTCTCCTCGGTTGCAGGCATTTCCGGCGGTGGTTCGTCGGTCGCCTATGCCGCGAGCAAGGGCGCGCTCAACACCATGACGCAGTCGCTGGCGCGCGCGTTGGCACCGTTGATCCGCGTCAACACGGTGTGTCCGGGCTATATAGATACGCCCTGGTTCACCAAGGGCCGCGGCGAGGCCGGCGCCAAGCAGGTGCGCGATGCCGTGGTGGCGCGCGTGCCGCTGAAGGTCGCCTCGACGGCCGAAGACATTGCCAACCTGGTCTGCTTCCTGGCGAGCCCGGCGTCGAGCAACATGACCGGTGAGTTCGTCCGCATGGACGCCGGCATGCATCTGATTCAGTGACGGAGCGCCGTTGCACAAATGAAAAATGCCCGGGCCTGGCCCGGGCATTTTGATTTTGAACCTGTCGTTGTTCCGTCATTCCGGGGCGATGCGTTAGCATCGAACCCGGAATCTCGAGATCCCGGATTCGATGCTTCGCATCGCTCCGGGATGACGCCTACGGCGTCACCTGTTTCCGATATCCGGGATCACGCGCGCCGCGACCAGCCGATTCCAGATGAACAGCACCACCAGAGCGCCGATCGTGGCGGTGATGAAGCCGGCACCTTGTTCGGGACCGTAATGGCCGATCGCCTGGCCGATGAAAGTCGCAAGAAACGCGCCGGCGATGCCGAGCACGGTGGTGAGAATAAAGCCGCTTGGATTGTTCGGTCCCGGCGACAGGAATCGCGCGATGATCCCCGCGACAAAGCCGACGATGATGACCCAGATGATGCCGCCCATGACTGTCGTCCTCCTCAGATGGAATCAACGCTACCGTCAGAGCCTGCGGTGCAACTCGTCGCCGCTTGGCAGCCGGCCGTCCGGCGTCAGGTGATTGATCGCGTCGGGCAGATATTGGCTGAGGCCCTGCAGCAGTTCGTCGCGCGAGAGGCCACTCTGCGATGCCAGCGAGTTGATCTGGTCGGCGCCGAGCGCGTTGGCGAGATCGCCGGGCGCGATCTGCTTGTTGGGACCGTTGCTGACCCAGGAATTGGCCGCGTCGCCATGGCCCTTCTGCTGCAGCTGGTTGAGCAGATCGCCGAGGCCGCCGCTGAGCACGGTGCCGGCTGCGCCGCCGGCGAGCAGGCCACCAAGGCCGCCCTTCAGCAGATCGCCGAGCCCGCCGCTGCCGGCGCCGCCAGGCAGGCCTGCGGTGACGTTGCCGGGAGGAAGCGGCGGCGCCTGCGCCGGCTTCGGCTCAGGGGCGCTCGCGTCCGCCTGGCCGCCGGAGAAATGCTTGACCGCCTTCCAGGCGAGCAGCGCGAGGATAGCCATCGTCATCGGCGACATTCCGCCGCCGCTCGAACTGTCGGATGAGGTGCTTGGCGCGCTCGGACCGCGCGGGCCGTTCTGCATGCCATTGAGTACGTCGAGTAAACCCATGATCGTCTCCTGCCGCAACCGTGCCCCGAGCGGGAAACATAGCTTCCGCCCATGACGGTTACAAGGCGGGCCACCCGGACCGCGGTGCGTCGAAATAGGCAGGCAACCCAAGGTCTGCTATCGAGCCAATGATGAATGGACGTTTGGCCAGATGAACCAGGACCGGCCGATTGGCATTGCGGGCGCGGGAAGCATCGGCTGCTTCGTCGGCGGCACGCTCGCGGCTGCGGGGCGCCGTGTCGTGCTGCTGGCGCGGCCGCGGCTGATCCAGGAGATCGCAGGCAACGGCTTGCGGGTCAGCAGCTTTGACGGCTCCGAGCGGACGGTATCCGCGGACCGGCTCATTGTGTCCGACGATCCGTCGATCTTGTCCGACGTTCAGACCGTGCTGGTGACGGTGAAGAGCGCCGATACCGCTGCGATGGCCGATGCGATCGCGCGCCACGCGCCTGGCGATGCCGCGGTGATCAGCCTGCAGAATGGCGTCGGCAATGTGCCGCTGCTGCGCGACCTTCTGCCGGGCCGCAGGGTGCTCGGCGGCATGGTGCCGTTCAACGTGGTCGCGCTCGGCGACGGCCGCTTCCATCGCTCGACCTCCGGCGACATCGTCATCGCGCAGGATGACGCAGGCACCGCGGCGCGGCTGTCGGTGCCGGGTCTTGCGATCAAGTCCACTGGCAATATCGACGGCGTGCAGTGGGGCAAACTGGTCGTCAATCTCAACAATGCGCTCAATGCGCTGTCCAATATTCCGCTGCGGCAACAGCTCGCGCAGCGCGGCTGGCGACGACTGCTTGCCGATCAGATGGCCGAGGGCCTGGCCGCGGTGCGCGCCGAAGGCATTGCGCCGGTGTCGCCGACGCCGCTGCCGTCGAACTGGATGCCGCCTTTGCTGCGGCTGCCCGATGCGCTGTTCGACATGCTGCTCGGCCGCACCATGAAGATCGATCCCGAGGCGCGCTCCTCGATGTGGGAGGATCTGCAGCGCGGCCGCCGCACCGAGATCGACTATTTGCAGGGCGTGATTACCGCGATCGCGGATCGCCGCGGGCTCGAGGCGCCATTGTCGCGCCGCGTCATCGCGCTGATCCGGAAGGCGGAGGCGGACGGCAAGGGCTCGCCGGGGCTAACGCCCGAACAGATCCGCGATGGCAGTGACCATGAACGCCGATGATCGTCCGCCACGTCGATCGAACAACAGAGGAGATGACATCATGAAATGGTCCAGCATCATGCTGTTCACGCTTGTTGCGCTCGCGGCCGGCCCGGTCCGTGCGGCGCCGCCGACCGTGACACCGTCGCCTGGCTATGATGCGCGCTTGCAGGAGCAGCGCGCGGCGGCTGCGGCAGCCAGCCGAGCGGCCACGCCTGCGCACAAATCGGTCGCGCCCCGACACCACAAGCGCACCCGCGCGCACTGATCCATTACAGAGACGACTTCAGATGAAGCTGCTGTTCCTCGCGCTCACCTTCGTGTTTGGCTTCACCACGGCCTCAGGTGCCGCCGACTATGCCGGCTCGATCAGTGCCTACCGGCGCGCCAACCGCATGCCCGCGGTGAAGCTCGACGCGAAGCTGAACGCGATGGCGCTGAAGCAGGCCCAGGCGATGTCGGCGACCGGATCGGTCAGCCACTCCGCGGGCGGCAGCTTCTTCACGCGCATCGCGCCGCTCAAGAAGCAGCGCGCCGCCGAGAATATCGGCGCCGGCTTCATCGCCTTCGCCGAGATGCTGAAGCAGTGGGAGAATTCGCCGGGCCATCGCGAGAACCTGCTGATGCCGGGCGCCAAGCGCGTCGGCGTCGCCTTCGTCGACAATCCGAAGTCGCCGTACCGCAGGTTTTGGGCGATGGTGATTACCGATTGAGCCTGCGGTGTCATTCCGGGGCGGAGCGAAGCGACGAACCCGGAATCTCGACGGAAATGGCAGAGAGATTCCGGGTTCTCGCTTGCGCGAGCCCCGGAATGACCAAGCGAACCGTCAGTTTCGCTTCGCAACCTTGGTCGGTGGCGGCGGTGTCGGCGTGAACAGCTTCTTCAGGCCGTCCAATCCCTCGGAAAGCCGCGGCCATTCGCAGGAGAACGTACCCTTCATGCAGTTGCTTGCCCGCGGCCGCGGTTCGGGAATAGGGACGGCCGCGACCCGCGGCTTGACCGGCCTTGCGGCGGGGACGGGGACTTTCGCAATCTCACTGCGCGCCGGTTCATTGTGCAATGACGCCTGCTGGATCTGCGGCGGCCGCACCGGCTGTGTCTCCTGCCGCTCGAGCTGCTTCGCATTGAACGCCGCGACGATACGCGAGCGGCGCTGTTGCTCGAGATAGCCGGTATATTCCTGGTCGATCTTCTTCTGCTCGTCCGGCGTCGGATTGGGACCCGCGATGTCGAAGCTGCGGTCCTGCATGAAGTCGTAATAGGTGTAGCCACCGCCAGGCTTGCGACGGCCGGCGAACTTGGCGTTGCAATCGGCGAGTTGCGCGGTTTTGTCTTCCCTGGTCTTCGCCTTCTCGGCGAGGTCGGCGCAGTCCTCGAAGTCTTTCGGGCCGCCGCGCCACCATTGCGCGTGCGCGCTCATCGGCGCCAGCACGCAAGCGACGGCGAAAGCGGCAACAGCCAACGTCGATGATCGTGACGGCATCACGGACATTGAGACCAAACCCGAACGACACAGAGTGAGCAGATTGTCGCCATTTTAGTGACACTTGTCACCCGGGAACCCGACGATTTTCCTGACCTGTGGAATGTTGCCGCGGCTGATGGAACACAGCCTTCGCGATTGGAATAATTGAAGAATCTCGTCGGAACGGGCCGGAGATCAGAACAATTCGCCTTTAATCGTTCACTTCACCCTGTGCAGCAACGCAACCAGTTCCGCCTGCCGGTGGGTGCCGGTCTTCTGGAAGATCGTCTTGAGCTGATTGCGCGCGGTGGCAAGGGCAACGCCGGCCGCCTGAGCGGCCGCTTCGACCGAATCGCCGCGCGCAAGCCGCGCGGCGAGGCGTGCCTGCGCCGGCGTCAGCTCGAACGTCGCCGCCAGCAGCGCCTGATCGAACGCGGCGCTGCCTTCGAGATCGCGGATCAACAGGATCGCGCGCGCCCCGAGGAACGGCGAGCGCGCCGCCGGAGGCACCGGTTGGATCTGGATCACGATCGGCCGCTTGTCGATCCTGCGCACCACGATCGGCGACGACGGCAATGGGTGCAGGTCCGAACTGTGGGCCAACTGATCGATCAGCCTGGTCAGATCGGCATTGGCCTGTCGGTCGAGCAGGGTGAGGCGATTGTTGCGGATCGCAAGGTCGTAGCCGAGGCAGCGTTCCGCCTGGCTGTTCATGCCGATGATGGTGCCGAAGCGGCCGACGGCAATCGCAGCGACCTGGATCAGATCGAGCGCGCCGGTGATGCCCGAGAGTGCGGAGCGGCCGACGACGGCGGAGAGCGTCGCGGCTTCCGTGAGCGGCGCCGACACCCTTTGCAGCGCCTTGATCTCGTCGGCGTCGAACAAGCCTTCCCTGGGCGAACGCTGGATCGTCAGTGCCCATAACGCCGGGCCGGAGTGGAAGCCGATCGCCGCGAACCATTTCAGTCCGAACTCGCCGAGCGTGGCGTAGAGCGGATCGCGCAGCATCTCGGTTTCGGATTCGAACAGATCCGCATCGGTGATGACATCGACGCCGGCATGCATCAGCGGCACGCCGCGGGCCGCGCGGATGTCGGTGAGGTGAAGATTGTGCGGGAAGTAGGTCTTGGTGAAATACTCGGTGATCGAGTCCGTGCGCGGAATGTCTTCAGTGCGGATATCGCTCTGAAGCATCGCAGCGCCGGTCGCGCCGACGGCGGCGCAGACCTCGTCCATGAAGGACGGCCAGGTCGAGGGATCGAGAACCACATCGCCGAGGCGCGCGGTCACATCGTCAAGCCTGTGCAGATCGACCAAAATTCAGCTCCGCCGATGCAAACAGCGTTGTTTTGTCAGGCGAAACAGGCTGCACCTCGTTGCGCCCGGTACCGGGCATAAGAAAACCCAGGGGCCCGATATGCAAGTTAAATCAGCGACAGGCTAGGGGCCGGGTCCGCAAGCGCTGGCGAAACATGATCGAAAATCGGCGGGTCCCGCTGGCCGGTGCGATCCGGCCGCTACGATAAGTGACCATCCTCACGGTGGCCGGCCTCGGTCAGCGCCACGCGGCAGAAGCTGGCGGCGATCGCGACGACCTCTTCCACGGCCTGCGGATATTGCTTCGACACCCAGCGCAGCGCGATCGAGATGACGGCGCCCACCATGCCGACCGAGAGCAGCGAGGCGGCCGCGCCCTTGCCGCTGCGCTTCGGGTCGAGCGCCGGCGGCACCAGGATGTCGCTGAAGACGCGCAAGGCGTCGAGCTTGACGGCATCGACCGCCGGACTGATGCCTGAAATTTCCAGCAGAAAGACCCGGGCGGGCTTCGGGTGCTGCTTCAGCCGCGTGAAATAGAGCGTCAGCGCCGCGTGCAGCCTCATCTCGGCATCGTCGCCTGCGGCTGCAGCGGCCGCGGTCATTTCCTCGTGCAGGTGGCCGACGACATGGCCGTAAGCGGCGATCAGCAGAGCCTCGCTGTTCGTAAAGGACTCGTAGAAATAGCGCTCGGTCAGCTCGGCCGCCTCGCAGATCGCCTTCACGGTGGCGCCGCGATAGCCGACCTCGCCATAGACCTCGATCGCCGCGTCGATCAGCTTGAGCCGCCGCTCGGCGCGGCGTTCCTCGGCGTCCATACCGCCATAGAGGCGGGCTTTCCGGCTGCTTGCCATGAAAGTGTATTGACACGAGGCATTGTCAGATGTCAAGTTATCTGACAATATGTATTGTCAATACTGCCACGGGAGGGTCAAGGCGTGTCCGTTCATTTCGACGTGTTGATCGTGGGCGCGGGACTGTCGGGCATCGGCGCCGGCTATCATTTGCAGGCCAACTGCCCTGACCGCAGCTACGCCATTCTTGAAGGCCGCGACTGCATTGGCGGCACCTGGGACCTGTTCCGCTATCCCGGCATCCGCTCCGACTCCGACATGTACACGCTTGGCTATTCGTTCCGGCCGTGGACCGAGCCGAAGGCGATCGCGGATGGCCCGTCGATCCTGAACTATGTGCGCGAGACCGCGCGCGCCTACGGCATCGACAAGAACATCCGCTTCAACCATCGCGTCGTGCGCGCCGACTGGTCGTCGGCGGACTCGCAATGGACGGTCGAGGTCGAGCGCGGGCCGGAGAAGACGATCGAGCGCTTCACCTGCAGCTTCCTGTTCATGTGCAGCGGCTACTACAAATATGAACACGGCTACACGCCCGACTTCCCCGGCATCGCCGATTTCGCCGGCCGTGTCGTCCATCCGCAGAAATGGATCGACGACATCGACTATGCCGCCAAGAAGGTGGTGGTGATCGGCAGCGGCGCGACCGCGGTGACGCTGGTGCCGGAAATGGCCAAGACCGCCGCCCATGTCACGATGCTGCAGCGCTCGCCGACCTATGTCGTGGCGCGGCCCGACGAGGACAAAGTCGCCAACTGGCTGCGCGCGCGGCTGCCCGCGAAACTCGCCTACGGCCTCACGCGCTGGAAGAACGTGCTGTTCGGTATGTATTTCTACCGGCTCTGCAAGCGCGATCCGGAGCGCGTCAAGAAGCTGATCCTCGGCGGCGTGCGGCATGCACTCGGTCCGGACTACGACGTCGCCACCCATTTCACGCCGCGCTACAATCCGTGGGACCAGCGGCTTTGTCTGGTGCCGAACGGCGATCTCTTCGAATCGCTGCGCAACGGCAGATCGTCCGTCGTCACCGATCAGATCGAGACCTTCACGCGTGGGGGCATCAAGCTCAAGAGCGGCAATGTGCTCGACGCCGACATCGTGGTGACCGCGACCGGCCTCGATCTGCAGGTGCTCGGCGGACTCGAGATCAATGTCGACGGCGCGCGCGTCGATCTGTCGAAGACCATGAACTACAAGGGGCTGATGTACTCGGGCGTGCCGAACCTCGCCGCCGCCTTCGGCTACACCAATGCGTCCTGGACGCTGAAATGCGACCTGACCTGCGAATATGTTTGCCGCATGCTCAACCACATGAAGGCGAACGGCTACGCGCAGGTCACGCCGCGGCGGAACGACCCTGATGTCGCCGAACTGCCCTGGGTGGATTTCTCATCGGGCTATATCCAGCGCGCCGCCGCCAGGTTCCCCAAGCAGGGCTCGCGCCGGCCGTGGCGGCTCTACCAGAATTATGCTCTCGATATCATGACGCTGCGCTTCGGCTCGCTGAAGGATGAAGCCATCGAGTTTCTCCCGGCGCGTCAGGCCAGCGCGGATGCCGCCTCGAATCCGGCACGCCAGGTGGCGTAACGCGCGACGCGCCAAACGCCATGCAACTTCGCGCGCGCCCGATGTGGCGCGGGCTGGCGATCACCCGGCAGCTCTGCTATGGGATGGCGACGCCCGCATGCTTTCGCTGCGGGCCGTGCGGTCCCGTAGCTCAGCCGGATAGAGCGACGGTTTCCTAAACCGTAGGTCGGAAGTTCGAGTCTTCCCGGGATCGCCATTTTTCGCTCGCCGCGCGCTGTCGGTGAGGCTTTTCACCACGCATTTCGGCGCCATCTGCCCGGCGTTCGCTCCCCCCAAGTTCACCCGAGATCAAGTTCACCCCAAATTAGGGAAAGCCCGGGACAATGGGGAGGGGGCACCGGAAGACCGCACGTATGCGAGCTAGCGTTCCAGAACGGGTTGAGCAGGGGGGCGGCGATGCCCTTCGCGATCCGCTGCGTTCGAAGGGCCGGCCGCTCGTCGTCGATGTCGACGAGGTCATGGTGCGGGGAAGCTCCGTCCCGGCCGATATCGCATCCGATCTGATCCGCCGCCTTCGCGCTTTCGCCGCGGCGATCACCGCTTCCCTTGGAGCGCAAGCGCGATCGACTCATGGTGTAGCTCGATCGGGGTTCGATCCATCCCGGGCGCAATTTGACCCCGACGCGGTGAGGTTCCTGCTGCAGGTGCTGGGCGAAGGCCGCCCGGTCTACCTTTGCTCGGAAACCCATCCCGAGCCGTTCGTCAGCGCGGTCGCCGAGCATCTTGGCGTCTTCACCGCCTGGGCTGCCGCGCCGGAACGTCGATTGCCGCCGGCGCAGCGCGAAGAGCTGCCGCCCGTGCTTCGGCAGGGCTTTGACTATATCGGCAGCGCGGCGGTCGCGTTGCCCGATTCCGCATCGCGCCTCGCGCGCTCCGCTCGATCCGAGCCGTCCGCGCCCGCGCGGGTCAGTATGCGCGTCAGTATGCGCAGCTGGCTGAAGCTGTTCAGGGTGCATCAATACGCCAAGAACGCCCTCGTGCTGGTGCCGCTGCTGACCGCACACAAATTCGCATTGGGATCGGCGGCGACGTCGCTGCTTGCGGTGATCGCATTCTCGCTCTGCGCGTCGGGCGCCTACATCCTGAACGACCTTCTCGACGTCGAGGCCGACCGCGCGCATCCGACCAAGCGCAACCGCCCGATCGCAAGCGGCGCCATCCCGGCATCGCGGGCCGTCGGCGCGATGGCCCTGGCGCTGGTCGCCGCATTCGCGATCGCAATGTCGATATCGATCGAGTTCGGCGGCGTCCTGCTCGGCTATTTCGCGCTGACCACCTCCTATTCGTTCTGGCTCAAGCGCATCGCGACCGTCGACGTCGTCGTGCTCGCCACGCTTTACACCGTCCGCGTGATCGGCGGCGCCGTCGCGATCAGCGTGCCGATGTCGGAATGGCTGCTCGCGTTCTCGCTGTTCATCTTCATGTCGCTGGCGCTGGTGAAGCGCTATATCGAGCTCGCCGGCCAGCCGGACGGCGCCGTGCTGGCGGCGCGCGGCTACCAGGTCGAAGACAAATCGATGATCGCGATCCTCGCCGCCGCGTCAGGCTTCAACGCCGTCGTGATCTTCACGCTCTACATCTCGTCCGATACGGTGCGCGCGCTTTACAGCCATCCGCAACTGCTCTGGGTCGGTTGTCCGATCTTGATGTACTGGATCGGCCGCGTGATGTTGTTCGCGCAGCGCGGATTGATCGACGACGATCCGGTCATCTTTGCGCTGAGGGATCGCGTCAGCTGGGTCGCGCTCGGCGCGATCGGCGCCATCATGCTCGCCGCCATCTAGCGATGCCGGCGGCTGCGTTACCAGGAGCTGTGATGTCGACCTCCAGTCCGGGCGGCATTGGCCTGTCCGGCTGGGGCAACTATCCCAGGGCGTCGTCCGAACTGCTGGCGCCGCAGACGCCCGCAGGCGCGCGGGACCACCTGCTTGCGCGGTCCGGCGTCGTCGCGCGCGGGGCCGGGCGGGCCTATGGCGATGCCGCGATCGGAACGCAATCCACGATTTCGTCGCGCGGCCTGAACCGGATGCGGAGCTTCGATGCCGCAACCGCGCGATTGACGGTCGAAGCCGGCGTAACCATCGCCGACATCCTTGCCGTTTTCGAGCCGCGGCGGCTTCTTCCTCAAAGTCGTGCCCGGCACGAAATTCGTGACGGTCGGGGGCGCGATCGCGGCCGACGTTCACGGCAAGAACCATCATCGCGATGGCGGCTTCGGCACCGTCGTCGATTCGTTCCGCATTGCGCTGCCTGGCGGCGAGATCGTCACCTGCTCGCGATCGGAAAACGCCGCGCTGTTCGCGGCGACGTTGGGAGGCATGGGCCTGACGGGCATGATCCTCGACGCGACGCTGCGGCTGCTGCCGATCGAGACCGCCTGGCTACGTCAGGACACCCGCGTCGCCGGCAATCTCGACGCGGCGATCGATCAGCTGGAAAGCAGCGCATCGACCACCTATTCGGTGGCCTGGATCGACTGCCTTGCGCGCGGCGCGGCGCTCGGCCGGTCGCTGGTCTATCTGGCCGAGCACGCCACGCGGCGCGACAAGGATATGCTTGGGCCCGGCCTCGAGACGTTTCCCAGGCTTCGCGCGTCGCGGCTCGCGGTCCCGGAGCTGTTTCCGGGATGGCTGCTCAATCGCGCATCGATGCGGGTGTTCAACGAGCTGTACTTCCGCCGCGGCGCCGCGCATCCGGGCAAGCCACGGCTGGTCCATTGGGACCCGTATTTCTTTCCGCTCGATGCGATCGCCGACTGGAACAGGATCTACGGCTGGCGCGGCTTCGTGCAATATCAATGCGTGATCCCGGCTAGCCGCGCGCGCCGCGTTCTCGCCGAAATTCTCGATCGTGTGTCGCGGCGCGGCGATGCGTCGTTTCTCGCGGTGCTCAAGCAGCTCGGCGAAGGCAGCGGGCCGATGTCGTTTCCGCTCCGCGGCTACACGCTGACGATGGACTTTCCGGTCACCGACGCGCTGTTCGGGTTTCTTGACCAGCTCGACGCGCTGGTGGTCGATGCCGGCGGCCGGCTCTATCTCGCCAAGGATGCGCGGCAGTCCCGCGCGACATTCGAATCCGGATATCCCGGCCTTGCGGCCTTGCGCGACATCCGCCAGCAGATCGGGGCGAACAGTCGCCTCGTGTCCCATCTTTCAGCACGGCTTGGAATTTGATGACCGGCACAAAATCAATTCTGGTGATTGGCGGCAGTTCGGACATCGGGCACGCGACCGCGCTGCGCTATGCGAGGGACGGATGGCGCGTGATGCTCGCCGCCCGCGATATCGCCGCGGCACAGCGCAATGCGGACGACATCAAGACGCGAAGCGGTACCGAAATCTCGGTTGTCGCGCTCGACGTGCTGCAGACCGGGCAGCTTGCCGGCTTCGTCGCCGGTCTTTCCCCACTTCCCGACACCGTCGTATGCGTTGTCGGGGAGCTCGGCGATCAGCAGCGTGCCGAGACCGATCCCGAGCTTGCGACGAAGATCATGCGCACCAATTTCGAGGCGCCCAGCCTGCTGCTCGAACTGTTCGCGCAAGCCTTCGCGACGCGCGGCTCGGGAACCATCGTCGGCGTGAGCTCGGTCGCCGGCGATCGCGGGCGGGCCTCGAACTATTATTACGGCGCGGCCAAGGCCGGCTTCTCGCAATTCCTGTCCGGCTTGCGCAATCGTCTGGCGCTTGCGGGTAAGGTCCGTGTCGTCACCGTCAAGCCGGGATTCGTGCGGACCAGGATGACGGCGCATATGAAGCTGCCGGCTCCCCTGACGGTGCAGCCGGATCGGGTCGCGGAGGATATCTTCCGGGCCGATGTGACGAGGCCGCGTGACGTGATCTATGTGGCGCGCCGCTTCCGGCTGGTGATGGCGATCATCTGCGCGCTGCCGGAGACGATCTTCAAACGGATGCGTATCTGATGCCCGGCGTCGCCGCCAACCACGCGTCGTTCCCGCGATCCAGCGCGATCCGGCCGAGCGTCCCGCTCGTGACGGCATCGCTGTGGCTCGCGCTGTTCGCGGCGACGCTGATCTTCAGCGTCATGCTCTGCGACGGCAGGCTGATCTTCACCCTCGACGATCCCTACATCCACCTCGCCGTCGCCGATCACATCCGGTCCGGCGGCTACGGCGTCAATGCGTCCGAGGTCTCGTCGCCAAGCTCGTCGATCATCTGGCCCTATCTGCTGGCCGTGACGGAGACGCTGCGTCTTGGCGCATTCGGTCCGCTCCTGATCAATGCCGCGGCAGCGGCAGCGACCGTCGTGGCTTTCCTGCGCATCCTTGAATCGGCTGAACTGCTCGACCCCGGCCGGGAGAAGCCGCTGCTGCTTTTCGTCGCGTTGCTCGCCATTTTTTCGTCAAGCGCGATCGCCCTGCCGATGACCGGCATGGAGCACAGTCTTCACGTTTGGGCCACGGTCGCGACTTTCGGCGGCCTGACCGAAGCCGCGCGCGGACGGTCGCCGACCGCCATGCATTTCGCGGCGCTGGTGCTGCTGCCGCTGATTCGCTTCGAGGGAATCGCGTTCGCCATCGCGGCGATGATGGGGTTTGCCCTGCTCGGCCAGCGCCGTTTTGCCGCCGCGGCCGCTGCCGTCACGCTCTGCGCGTTCGCCGCGTATTTCGCGCGAATGGCCTCGCTCGGTCTCCCGCTTTTGCCGAGTTCGGTATTGCTCAAATCGCGCATCGCCGAATCCGGCTATGAAGGGACCGGCGTCATCGCCTCCATCCTCCGCAATCTCGGCGACAGCTTCGCTGATCCCGCCGGCTTCAGGCTGATGCTGCTCGGTCTTGCGCTCGCCGCCGTGATGGCGCTGCTCCGCTCCGACCGCGGCGCCCTGATCGTCTGTGCGACGGTGCTCGCCGCGATCGCTGCGCATCTCGGCTTTGGCCAATATGGCTGGTTCCACCGGTATGAGGTTTACATCGTTGCGCTTGCGGTGCTGGCGCTGCTCTACGCGGTTGCACGCGCGCGAGCGGTCTTGAGCGTCCCGCAATGGACCGCCGCGACGCTCGCCAGCGTCGGGCTGGCCGGTTTTGCCAGCGTGGGCTATGTCAGCGCCGCCCTGGAGACGCCGTTTGCCTCGCGC
This sequence comes from Bradyrhizobium sp. USDA 4504, assembly GCF_054063995.1. Classification (NCBI taxonomy): domain Bacteria; kingdom Pseudomonadati; phylum Pseudomonadota; class Alphaproteobacteria; order Hyphomicrobiales; family Nitrobacteraceae; genus Bradyrhizobium; species Bradyrhizobium sp. USDA 4504. The sequence goes on from NZ_JBSSGV010000001.1 coordinate 7,750,485, forward strand.
GGCGTCTACGAGCAGCATTATCAGTTGGGCCGCTTCGCCCAGCAGCTATACCGGCGGCCGGTTGCCGTGAACGATCTTGGACTCGTCGCCTGGGGAAATGCGAACTTCGTCCTGGATCTGTGGGGGCTCGGTTCGGAGCGCGTGCGCAAGGCGAAGCGGGCCGGCCGCTACGGCCCGGCCGAGATGGCCGCGCTCGCCGACGAGTATCATGTCGGCGTCGCCATGATCTACGACAGCTGGTTTGCGCAGGGCGTGCCGGCGAGCTGGAGGAAGGTCGCGATCCTGCACACGATTCCGGTGACCGGCGCGCGGGGTGACGTAAGCTTCTACGTCACGCCGGCCGCGGAGCCAGAACTCGTCGCCGGCGCGCTGAAGGCCTTCGCGTCGACCCTGCCGGCGCGCGATCGTCTCGAAATGGTGGCGCCGTGAGTGTTGCGTGATCGCGGGGCGTGTCGCGCCGGGTGCTCAAATCCTCGCAAGAGGCCCCTGCGCCGGAACGGGAGAGCCCCTGCTTGACTCGCGCAGCAGCAGGATTGCGACGATCAGCGTGATCAGCGCGGCGATCCCGAAGCCTCCGATCGAAAGCACGTCGACCCAATGGACGTCCGTGCGCGGCGTGTTGTTATGGACCGTGTGCATGTAGCCGAAGGCTCCGATCGGTATCGGCGCGGCATAGATGATCGCACGTTCCCACTCGCGGGCCTTGGCCTGAAGCGCCGGCAACAGCAGCGCCATTCCGACACTGAAGATCAGGAAGTCATAATCATACGCATAGGGGCTGATGCAGACCGATACGATCGCGGTCAGGCCGAGACTCTCGCGCACCGGCATCTTGCGGTAGACCGCGACCAGCACGATGCCGAGCGCAAGGACGGCGACGATGCCCTGGCCGATAAACGCTGCCGACGCGGAGAACCCCGTGGTTCGCAGCGCGGCATAGGTCGAGACCATTCGGTACAGCGGATAATAGGCTTCCCGCAGGAATACCGATGAATCGTGCACGCTCTGCAGCATCACGGTCCAGATCTGCATGCCGAACAGCACCGTGCAGATCGCCGAGCTGATCAGCACGACGGCGCCCGCCGTCATCACGACGATCCACGAGCGCCGCAGGATGGCGTAGAGTGCGAAAGCAACGGCGAAATGCGGCTTGATGATCATGAGACCAAGGGCCACGCCCGCGAGCATCGGCCGCTCTTCGAAGTACAGGCACACCAGCCCGATCAGTGCGGCGGTAAGGAAGCTGTTCTGACCGCATGCCAGCGTGACCCCGATCGTCGGAAAGAAAACGATCAGCACAAGCACGAACCGGTTTCCGGCAAGACGCCGCAGCACCGCGAGATAAAGAGCCAGCGTCGAGGCCATGAACAACAGATAGGCCATCCCGAACGGGACCAGCGCGAACGGAGCCAGCAGCAGGTTGAATTGCGGCGGATAGGTCCATGGCATGAAGCCGTCGTGCCCGCCCGACGCCTGCTTCTCGATGATGGCGAGCTTCGCGAATTGATAGGCCTGGTCGAGGTCGCCGAGCCACACCAGCTTTGCGGTGATGTAGAAGGCGGCGAAGTCGACCAGTTCGCGGCCGTGCCCCAGCCCCAGCTGGGAGAACCACACAACCTTGAACAGGAGGGCGGCGACCAGCATCACGAGGATTCCGCGTGTGTAGTTGGCGCGCTTCGAGTCCGTCGACTGAATTGTTTCGAGCGTTGTTGCGAGCATCAGGCCGGGCCCTGTTATGGCAACCCAAGCTAGATTGAATAGGTTAAGCAGTCGAAAAATTGCAGGGAGAGGGTGGATCCCCTGTGGCCTGACAGCCGCAGGGATGCATGAAATCGGTCGGTGGAGGCTGGAACCGGACGGTATCTCGGTGTCCGGATGCGACTTTCGCTGGACGCTCCGTCGGCGGCAGTGATAACGGCTGACAAGAACCATCTCACGACGGACCGCATGCCGAAACCGCCGCCTTTTTCCAATCGCGGGCCCAGCCCATCCCCGGTACTGCAACGCGCCGTGGTCGCATTGCAGATGGGACAGGTCGTCGAAGCCGAGCGGCTGGCGGCGGAGGTCTTGAAGGCAAACCGGACCGATGTCGGCGCGGCCTCGATCCTGGCACGGGCGCTGATGATCCAGAACCGCAACGAGGAAGCGATCGCACCGCTCGAGCGAGCCGTACGCCGCGTCGAGGATCCCGGCCTCGAGACCCTGCTTGGCGCAGCGCTCGGCGGCGCTGGTCGCGGCAGCGAGGCGATCGATGTGCTGCGGCGAACCACCGCGCGGCGGCCGCCGTACCTGCCCGCATTCCAGGCGCTGGCAGGGCAATTGCACTCGGCCGGTCGCATCGACGAGGCGGTTGCCGTCATCGAGAGCGCGCTCGTTCTCGCGCCGGAGAGCCTCGAGTTTCAGCTGCTGCTGGCGCAGCTGCTGCCCCAGCGCAATGAGCGTGGCCGGGCGCGCGAGATTCTGGAGAAGCTGCGCAATGCGGCGCCGGGACATCCCGATGTTCTGGCCGCGCTCGCGCGTGTGCTGCTGCTCGATGGCGAATATGCTGCCGCGGCGGATCTCTACCGCCAGGTGGTGGCGCAGCGCCCCGACGACCCGCTGACGCGTCTCAGCTTCTCCGCCAGTCTTCTGGAAATGGGCGACCGCGCGGCCGGCGAGGCCAATCTGCGTCTCGCGTTGCGCGGCCGGCCGCAAATGATCGGCCGCACGACCGCCGCGCTGATCATGTCATCGCACGGCCGCTTCTTCTTCCGTCGCAGCGCCTTTGCGGAATTTCTGAGCTAGGGCGTTTTCGAGCGAAGCGGACACCGGCTCGCGCTAACGCGTCAAAACTAGAATCTAGAGCGGCGGGGATAAGCCGCGGCCTCTGCGCTCAAGCACAAGCGCCTCTGGAATGCTGGATCGCCCGCATCCGGGTGAAGACACCGAACTGGCTCAGGATCGCGCCCCATAGTCGGTGTCGTCCTGGCGAAAGCCAGGACCCATTACCCAAATCTCAATTGTTGAGCGCTACCGGGCCGCGATCCCGCTCATCACCGAAGACGGTGGCTAAGGGTCCTGGCTTTCGCCAGGACGACGGCGGTGGATGCCGAGCCTCCCATCGGGTAGTTCGCAATGACGGAGGAGGCCGCAGCGGAGCTTCGCGCGCCCGCTCTACGTCCGAAACTGCCGCCGATAGAGTCCGGACTCGCGGGCCATCCTGTTGGTCAGTTCCTGGGCGCGCGATGTTTCATCCGGCGTCATCGCGGCGGTCTGCGCGACCCAGTTTTCGCGCTTCACCGGGAAGCACTGCGCAACCGGCGTGCCCTTGGGCAATACGCCGTTGAAACTGGTGTCGTGCCAGCGTGCCGGGAAATGAACCCAGCTGTCGTGAAACAGATCGCAATCGACCATGCCGGTCAGCGTGGTGAACGGCAGGTCGAACCGGTTGACCGGATGCGTGAAGAACAGCGAGTAGCCGGGCGGCGCCTCGATGGTCCACAGATTGACGAACTTGATGACGAAGCGGTCGGGCTCGAACAGCGGCGAGCCGACTACCTGGCTTTCGTCGTGGAAGCCGACCGGCGAGCGCGGGAATTCGAGCGCGCCGCCGGCGGGAAGGTCGTTGTCCCAGGTGATCGCGCCATTCTCGACCTTGAGATCGCAGATCAGCGGCAAAAGGAAACCCGATGTCATCGCATCGACGAATGGCGGGCAGCGCTTGACGGTATCCTCTTCGCGATTGCTCATCGTATTGAAGGCCTGCGTCGGCATCGCCTTGAGCCATCCGGGAAGCCCCAACGACGCAGGCATCGGCGGCGGAATCTTGCCCTCGAGCTCCGCGGGGCAGCGGAATTTGATGGTGATCGCTTCGTTATTGTTGGACACGGCTTTGGTCCTTGGTTCGTTCAGTGTCGGCGGCGCCCTTGCGCCAGTCGATGCTCGTCTAGCACGCGACGACGGGGCGGAGAAAGCAGCCGCATCGGTCGCGAAGCGAGCCGCGATATCGAGCTATAAGTTGTTGTTATCATGACGGATAAGGCAAAGTCCTTAATCTCACGGTTCGGCGCGCGCCAATGCCGGTTTTCCGCGTCTTGCCGCTCACCGGTGTGCAAGACTCTGCCGATAGGCATTGGCTTTCGACGCCCGCCGGGCGCATCATGGCGTCGCTGACGACACGATCCGCGTGAGGTAACGGAGGTACCATGGCCGAATCGAAGGTTGAGACCGCCAACGCTGCAGCTGCCGCGTCCCCCTCCGGCGAGAGCGGCAGCGGCCCCAGCCAGCTCGCGGTCGCGACCGTCCGCACCGTGCCGATCGAGCAGGCGCAGTCCCGCACCGAGCACGATCTGCTCGGCGAGGACGACGTCCCGGCCAATGCGCTGTGGGGCATTCACACCAAGCGCGCGGTGATGAACTTTCCGATCACCGGCGTGCCGGTCGGGCACTTCCCGGAATTCGTCCGCGCGCTGGCGCTGGTGAAGCAGGCTGCCGCGCGCGCCAACAAGCGGCTCGGCTATCTCGCACCGGGGAAGGCGGATGCGATCGAAGCGGCCTGCACCCAGATTGCGACCGACAAGGTCTATGCCGAATCCTTCGTCGTCGACGCGATCCAGGGCGGCGCCGGCACGTCGACCAACATGAACGCCAATGAGGTGATCGCCAACGTCGCGCTGCGGCTGATGGGGCGCAAGCCGGGTGACTATCACGCGCTGCATCCGAACGACGACGTCAACATGGCGCAGTCGACCAACGACGCCTATCCGACCGCGCTGCGGCTCGCGGTGATTTTCGCCACCCAGCCGCTGGTGCGCGCGCTGGACGATCTCGCCTACTCGCTCAAAGGCAAGGCGGTGGAGTTCGCCGACGTGTTGAAGATGGGGCGCACCCAGCTTCAGGATGCGGTGCCGATGACGCTCGGCCAGGAATTCGATGCCTTCCACGTGACCGTGAAGGAGGATGTCGCGCGCCTGAACGAGATTTCCGCGCTGTTCCGCGAGGTCAATCTCGGCGCCACCGCGATCGGCACCGGCATCAATGCCGATCCGCGCTATGCGGCGCTCGCGGTCGAGGAATTGTCGCGGCTGTCCGGCCAGCCGATGGTGCTTGCCTCCAACCTGATCGAGGCGACGTCCGATCTCGGCGCCTTCGTCCTGTTCTCCGGCGTGCTCAAGCGCGTTGCGGTCAAGCTGTCCAAGATCTGCAACGACCTGCGGCTGCTGTCGTCGGGGCCGCGCACCGGCATCGGCGAAATCCGCCTGCCCGCCGTGCAGGCCGGCTCGTCGATCATGCCCGGCAAGGTCAATCCTGTCATTCCCGAAGTGGTCAACCAGGTGGCTTTCCTGGTGATCGGGCACGACCTCACGGTCACGATGTGCGCCGAAGGCGGCCAGTTGCAACTCAACGCGTTCGAGCCGACCATCGGCTATTGCGTCTTGAGTTCGCTGCGCATGCTGACGGCGGCGGTCGATACGCTGACCAAGCGCTGTGTCGACGGCATCGAGGCCGATCGCGAGCGTTGCCGCAGCCTGGTGCAGGGCTCGATCGGTCTGATCACGGCGCTGGCGCCGTCGCTCGGCTACGAGGCCTCATCGCGCGTGGCGCGCCGTGCGCTCAAGGAGAACCGCTCGGTCGCCGACATCGTGCTGGAGGAAAAACTGCTGACCGAAGCGCAGCTCAACCAGCTCCTCGAGCTCGAGGCCATGACCCGCCCGGCGCGCCGGCAGCCGGTGCCGAGGAGTTGAAGGACAGCCGCTGCATCGGCAGTCGGCTCCCTCTCCCGCTTGCGGGTAGGGCAATCGCATATGACCTTCAGCGGCTACGGAGGTAACTCCGGCCTCGTGGTTCGAGACGCGCCGCAAGCGGCGCTCCTCACCATGAGTGCCGCAAAACAAGACCCGTCATCCTGAGGAGCCGCGCAGCGGCGTCTCGAAGGATGGCCGCGAGGACGCTGCCCGACAGATTTTTCTATATGCGATTCCCCCGCAAGCGGGAGAGGGGGCGCAGTCCCTTCGGGGGCCTACAGCGTCTTGATGAACTCGATCAGGGCGCGGCGCTCGTCTTCCTTCAGCTCCGGCCCGATCACGCCGGTGCGCTTCTCGTTGGAGAATTCGTGTCCGGAATTGCCGTTGCCGCGCTTGGTGGTGTCGAGCATGAAGGCGTTCCTGATCTTGTCCTTCCAGACGTAGCCGAGATCCTTGGGATCATACTCCCGGCCGCCGAGATAGAAGGTCGCGGGACGGTCCTTCACCGGCGACAGCAGTGCGTAGATGGTCGGGACCGAGCCGTTGTGCAGATACGGCGGGGTCGCCCAGATGCCGTTGAGCGGCCGGACCTTGTAGGCGAGCGGCGCCTGGATCTCGTTCGGCCGGTAGCCGTTGATGCGCTTGCGATCTTCCGGCGGGGTCTTGTTCTGGTCGTACCAATAGTCGACGGTCTTCTCGACGAGATCGCCGAGCGCAGGACCGAAACTGCTGTCCTTGATGTTCAGATTGGCCGGCGTCTCGACGGTGCGGTGCGCGAGGCCCTCGGCTTGCGCGCTGTCGGTACCGATATGGCTGATCGGAATCATCTCGACATCGAGCAGCGGCTGGCCGGCCTCGTTCCTGGTCCAGCGCCTCTTGTCCTTGAACAGCGCAAAGGCTTCGCTCGCGGGCAGCGCCTTGCTGTCGATCGCCGGGCCGTGACAGCCCTGGCAATGCGTCTTGTAGAGCTCGCCGCCCTTCTTCGCGAGGTCCATGTTGATTGGCGGCAGGATGTTCTCCGGCCATTTCGGCGAAGCAAGTCCGCCAAAACCCTTGTCCTCGCTGGGCGGCTCGCCGGCGATCATCCGCTCCATCTCGTGCAGCACGTCGATCCGCGCGCTCGATTTGTAAAGCCCCTTGGACTCGTCGAGCAGGTTGAGCTCGGCGCTGACGCCGAGCGCCTCGCCGGCGTTGCGTACCATCGGCTGCATGATCGAGCCGTCATATTGCACCCAGCTGAACCACGGTGCGTTCCAGATTCGCGGGAAATGCACCGGCGCCGAATGCGAGGCGTAGTTGTTCGGGTTGTTCAGGTCGATCGAGAACACTTGGTTGCCGATCCGGTTCAGCGCGTCGAGCCGCGCATAGCCTTCCTCGACGCTGTTGGCGGCGACCTTGTTCTCCAGCGAATTGATGTTGGCGTATTGCTTCAGCACGAGGTCGAGCTGGCCGCGCAGCGCCATGCGTTCGTCGAGGCTGGCATCCTTGCCGAGGATCTCGTCGGCAAAGCGCGAGAAGCGCCCCGGCCAGAACCGCGTCAGCAGCAGTGAGACGCCGACGCTCTTCTGGAATTCGAACAGATTGGTGTTGGCCGGCCCACCGTCGATCACGATCTCGGTGCCGCGATAGCTGAAGCTGCCGGTGTGGCAGGCGGCGCAGGTCAGGCCGACGCCGGTCATATCCGCCTTGCTGTGCGGATTGCGCCACGGCGCGCCGTTGGCATCGGCCATCGGGCCGCCCTGCGAAAAGCCGATCGGCAGCGCATCGGGTTTGCCCGGAATCACCGTGTCGGGAATAAAGCCGAAGCGGCCGAGATAATTGGTCTCGCTGAGTCGCGGCGCCGCGGTGAACAGCGGCCAGACCGTCGGCTGCTCCAGCGCCATGAACCATTCATGGGGAATGCCGAAGGTCCGTGTGCCCTGGTCGGCGTGATAGAACCAGCGCAGCCGCTCCGCGCTGACATTCTGATCCAGCCACACCGTCTTTGCCGGCGGCTGGTAGTCGACGACCTTGACGCGGAAGCCGCTCGCCACCGTCTCGATATCGTCCTTGAAATAGAGCACGCCGGCGACAATCAACAGTCCGATGACGAATATCGTCTTGCGAGGCATGCCCCGTTCCCCCAATTCGCGGTATCCGCGCGTGATATGGATGAGATGTTAAAATTCGCCGAAAAACGAGTTCGCGTTAAGCGTGTGATGCGGTGTGCGCCATCCTACAGTCGCGGCGCTTGGTCTAACAACGGAAATGTTGATTGGCTGTGAGCCAGTTCACTTGCGGCGTTCCCTCCGCGGCGGCATTTGCGCGCATCGAGGCCTGCGGCTAGAAACAACGGCGCAACAATTCTTCGAGATGTCATCTTGAACACGTCAGGCGTGCAGCCGCTCACGATCACGGTCTCGGACGACAGCACGGTGTCCGCGCTGCTGCTGCGGCCGGCGCAGGCCCGTAGCGCCTATGTGTTTGCCCATGGCGCCGGCGCCGGCATGACGCATCCCTCGATGGTCGCGATTGCGGAGGGCCTGGCGGAGCGCGGCATCGCGACATTGCGCTATCAGTTTCCCTACATGGAGAAGGGCAGCAAGCGGCCCGATCCGCCCGCCGTCGCGCAGGCAACGGTGCGTGCCGCCGTGGCGGAAGCTGCGCGTCATTGCGGCGAACTGCCGCTGTTCGCCGGCGGCAAGTCGTTCGGCGGACGCATGACCTCGCAGGCACAGGCCAAGGCGCCGCTCGCCGGCGTGCGCGGGCTGCTGTTTCTCGGCTTTCCGCTGCATCCCGCCGGCAAGCCATCGAGCGAGCGGGCCAGGCATCTCGCCGAGGTCAAGGTCCCGATGCTGTTCCTGCAGGGCACCCGCGACGCGCTGGCCGAGCTCGACCTGCTCGAGCCCGTGGTGAAGGGGCTGGGTCATCGCGCGACGCTGCATCTGGTGCAGGAGGCCGACCACTCCTTCCATGTCCTCAAGCGCTCCGGCCGCAACGACCACGAGGTGATGGCCGAGGTGCTCGATGCCTTCGCGGGCTGGGTGGCGGAGCATGCATAGGTGTGTAGCCCGGATGAGCCAAGCGACATCCGGGGTCTGCATGCCGCGGGCGAGATCGGTCCCGGATATCGCGGAGCCTGTCATCGGGCGCGCGTTCGCGCGACCCGTTGGCTCATCCGGGCTACGCTTGGCCGCGAAAGGGATGTTATTCTCCACCCATGACAAAGATCCTGATCGTCAATCCCAACACCACCGCGTCGATGACCGCAACCATCGCGACCGCCGCGCGGGCGGTGGCCTCACCGGGCACCGAGATCGTCGCCGTCACGTCTGCGATGGGACCGGCCTCGATCGAAGGCTTCTATGACGAGGCCTTCGCCGTTCCCGGGCTGATTGAGGCGTTGCTGAAGACGCCCGATGCCGACGCCGGCATCATCGCCTGCTTCGACGATACCGGGCTCGATGCCGCGCGGTCGGCGGCCCGCTATCCGGTGGTCGGCATCTGCGAGGCGGCGCTGGTCACCGCCGGGCAGATCGCCAAGCGCATCGGCATCGTCACCACGCTGCCGCGCTCGATCGTCCCGCTGGAGGAACTGGTCCGCCGCTACGGCTTTGCCGACCGCGCGGTGGTTACTGCCTGCGATGTCGCGGTGCTCGATCTCGAGAAGCCGGGCTCGGGCGCGAGGCCGAAGCTGGAGGCCGAGATCGCCCGCGCGCTGGACAAGGGCGCGGACGCCATCGTGCTCGGCTGCGCCGGCATGGCTGATCTTGCCCATGAGCTGTCGGTGAAATTCGGCGTGCCCGTGGTCGACGGCGTGGCCGCCGCGGTGAAGCAGGCGGAAGCGCTTGCCGGCCTCAAGCTGACGACGTCGCGCCGCGGTGCCTATGCCTCACCTGGGGCGAAGAGATACACGGGTTTGCTCGAAGGATTCGCGCCGGCTCCAGAAGACTAAGCTTCGTCATTGCGAGCGAAGCGAAGCAATCCATGGCGTCGCATGCCGAGAATGGATTGCTTCGTCGCTGTCGCTCCTCGCAATGACGGATGAAGTTTTTATGACGCCACCCCGCGATAGATCCGGTCGCGCAGGCGGCGCATGCCGGACAGCCAGCGCTCGCGATTGGTGGCCTTGCGCTGCATGTATTCGTGCACCTGCGGATGCGACAGAATCAGGAAACGTTCTTTCGCCATCGCCTCGATCACCATGCGCGCAACCTCGCCCGGCTGCAGCACGCCGTCGACGCGCGCGGCACTCGGACCCGGCGTCGTCATGCCCGTCTGCACCGATTGCGGACAGAGCACGGAGACGCGGATGCCGCGATCGCCATACTGGATGGCGAGATGCTCGGCGAGCGCGACCGCGGCATTCTTGGTCACGCCGTAAGGCATCGAGTTCAGCGAGGCTAATAGCCCCGCGGCGGATGCGGTGTTGATGAGATAGCCGGAGCCGCGCGCGAGCATGCCGGGCACCAGCGCGCGCGCCGCGTACACGTGGCTCATCACATGCACGCGCCAACTCACGTCCCAGTCGGCATCGGACGCGGTCTCTTGTCCCTTGCGCGAGAGCCCGGCATTGGAGAAGAACACGTCGACCGGACCATATTTGTCCTCGGCCGCGGCGATCAGCGCCTTGATGTCCTCCTCGAGCCCGACATCGGCGGTGACGGCGAGGCCGTCGATATCGCCGGCGACGCTCGCGAGCCTGTCGCGCGAGGTCTTGAGATCGGCGACCACGACGCCGCGTGCACCGGCGTCCGCATAGGCCCGCGCCACCGACTCGCCGATCCCGCTCGCGCCGCCGGTGACGACGCAGACCTTGTCCTTGACTTGCATGGTTCGATGTCCCTGCTTGTTATCGTGGTGGGTCGGATTGTCAGCCCTGATACAGGCCCTTGTCACGCGCCTTCTGGATCGCGAGCGCGGCCATCAGGTCGAGCATCGGGGTCGAAATGGCGGCCGCGCGGGCGAATGCCGCCGGTGCGCGCACCAGCACATCGATCTCCATGGCGCGCCCGAGTTCGTAGTCCTGCAGGATCGACGGCTTGTGGTCCGGCGCCGGCCCTGAGCGGGTGACACGCTTGACCTCGGGAATATAGTGTGTCGCCACCGCATTGGCCTCGTCGAGCAGGCGCGGGATCACGTCCTGCATGTCAGGATCGTCGCGGACGCCGCGCGCAGTCAGCCCGGTCAACAGGCAGAGCACCGACATCGACATGTTGGTCAACAGCTTCGACCAGATCGTCTCGCGGATCTGCTTGACCTCGGGCGATTCGATCGCGGCGTCGTTGAGCGCCGCGCGCAGGCGGGCGATGCGCTCGCTCTGGCGATCGTCGCATTCACCGATCAAGAGGCGGTTGCGGTCCGGCGACAGGTTCGCGACGACACCCGGCGCGACCACCTCGTTGGAGGAAAAGATCACGCCGCCAATGATCCGCTGCTTCGGGACGGCGCTGCGCAAATGCCCGCCGGGATCGAGGAAGCCGAGATCGGGGATCGCGGGATGCTGTGGCGGGAGGCCGAGATCGTACCACCAGGGAATGCCGTTCTGCGCGAACACGATTGATGTGTCGCGCTGAAGCAGCGGCGGGAGCCCGGCTGCGAGCGCGCCGATGCCGGTCGCCTTCAGTGTGCTGATGACGATGTCTTGCGGTCCCAAATCGGCAGGATCGGCTGAGGCCTTCACCTTCGCGGTGATGCTGGTGTCGCCGACCTTCAGCGTCAGTCCGTTGGTCCTGACCGCGTCGAGATGTGGCCCGCGCATCACGCAGGCCACATCATGGCCGGCACGTGCGAGCCGGATCGCGAAGTGGCTGCCGACGGCGCCCGCGCCGAAAATGCAAATACGCATGAGTGGAACAATTCTCCGCAACGTGCCCGGTCAGTTTCCACAAGCGCGGGGCATCGCGCAACCCGTCATGCGCGTGGCGCGGTCGCGCGCGCTCGAAAGTGATGGATCAAGGCATCCGCTCTCGCCATAGTGCAAGGCCAGTACAAGATAACAGCAATGCCGAACGAGGGAGCAACGTCATGTCGGCCAGCCCAGTCCTGTGGAGCCTCGATGCGCGGGGTGTCGCGACCGTCACGCTGAATCGTCCCGAGGTCAACAATGCCTATGACGGCGCGCTGATTGCAGGCGTGCTGGCCGCGATCGACGATCTCTCGACCAGGCCGGTGCGCGTCGTCGTACTGAAGGGCAACGGCAAGCATTTCCAGGCCGGCGCCGACCTGAAATGGATCAACGGCGTGCGGCCGAAATCGTTCGAGGAGAACGAGGCGGCGTCGCGCGCCACCTTCGAGGCGGTGCAGCGTCTCAACACGCTGCCGGTCCCGACCGTCGCGCTGGTGCAGGGCGGCTGCTTCGGCGGCGGCACCGGCGTGATCTCGGCCTGCGATATCGTGATCGCGGCCGACAATGCGCTGTTCTCGATCACCGAGGTGCGCTGGGGCCTGACCGCGGCGATCATCATTCCGCAGCTCTGCGACGCGATCGGCGTCCGCCAGGTGCGCCGCTATGCGCTGACCGGCGAACGGTTCGGCGCCGAGGATGCCCGCCGCATCGGCCTCGTCCATGAGGTGGTGCCACTGGCCGGTCTCGACAGCGCCGGCGCCAAGGTCGTCGAGCAGCTGCTCGGCAATGCCCCGGATGCGATGGCCGAGACCAAGAAGCTCGCGATGGAAAGCTCGTTCGGCGGCATGGCGGTGGACGATGCGGCCTACAAGCGCCTCGTCCAGCTGCATTCAGCCAAGCGGCAGACCGCGGAAGCTGCCGAGGGGCTTGCATCCTTCGCCGAGAAGCGCGCGGGCCGGTGGGGCGGCGGCGCGTAAGCTCAGCAGCCGCGGCAGATGCCGCGCATGCTGCGATAGACCTCTTCGTCGTCGCGGCGCATCTGCTGCAGCTGATCTAACGTCTTCGATTCGCTCGACCGCGTCACCGGCGGCTCGGGCTTGCGCTTCGCCGCAAGTTCCTGCTCTTGCCGATGGTAGCAGGCCTCGCGCTCCGCCTTGGCCTCAATGAAGCGGCAGGTCTCGATCGCGGCCGCGGGCCCAGCGACGATGATGAGACCAAACGACATTGAGATCAGGAGTTTCAAGCGGGCGATCCTTTCGCGTCCTTGTCTCAGGTCGGCATGCCAACGGCAACGCCGGCGTCGCATCACAGCGGCTGCGACAGCGATTTCTTCAATGTCTTCAGCAGCGCCTGCACCGCGGCGGCATCGATGCGGCGCTCGGGAACGGCGGCCTTGACCCACAATTCCGGAATAGGAAAGTCGGTGAGTACCGGCTGCAACGCGCCGTCGCGCAGCGCGTCCGCGACCAGATAATGCGAGAGCAGCGCAATGCCGTTGCCGGCGATCGCGCTTTGCGTCAGCACGCGGCCTTCGTTCGAAGAGAGAATCGGGCGGACCTGGATATTGATGCGGCCGCGCGGTCCCTCGAACGGCCATTCCGGTCCGGTCGGCAGGAAGCTGAGGCAGCGATGATCGACCAGGTCGCGCGGATGCTTCGGTATGCCGTGCTTCTTCAGATAGGCCGGTGAGGCGCACACGAGGCGCGGCAGCCGGCACAAGGGCTCGTCGACCACGCCGCCGAAGGAATGCGGGAAGGCGCCGATCGCGAGGTCGAAACCTTCGGTTACCGGATCGACCGGACGATCGATCATCACGATCTCGAGCTTCACGCTTCCGTTCTGTTTCTGGAAGATCGTGAAGGCATCGGCGAGCCGCGCCACCGTCAGCGAAGTCGGCGCCTTGACGCGCAGATGATCGGAGAGGTCGCGCTGCTTCTCGCCCATCCGCGACAAGAGATCGCCGACATCGGCAACCACGCCACGGGCGCGGTGCACATATTGCTGCCCGGACTCGGTCAGCCGCAACTGGCGGGTCGAGCGGTGGAACAGCGCGGTGCCGATCCGCTCCTCGAGTTGGGTGACGCGTTTGGCGACGACGGATGTCGCGACGTTGAGCTTGCGCGCCGCGGCGGAAAAGCCGCCGGCATCGGCGGTGGCAAGGAAGGCTTCGAGATTGACCAGCGTATCCACCTGCCTTGCTCGTCTTTCTCGATTCGCGAAAGCTGATTACATAATTTGGTGGATTGTACTGCAATCTGCATCAATTCATAGTTGGCCCAATCAACTTTGTTCAGGGCGGAAATGATGCGAGCGAGCACGATCGAAGAACCTGCGCGGCAGGTCCCGGTCTATGGCGAATATGACGTGGTGGTGCTTGGCGGCGGACCGGCCGGCATCGCGGCAGCGGTCGGCGCGGCATGTGCCGGACGGCGGACGCTCCTGATCGAGCGTTACGGATTTCTCGGCGGCATGGGCACCGCGGCCGGCGTGACCAACTTCTGCGGACTGCACGCCAACATCTTCGGCGAGATGCACCGCGTGGTGCAGGGCATCGCCTCCGACCTCCTGGCGCGGATTGACCGGCTCGGCGGGCTGAACGCGCCACATCTGATCCTCGGCAAGATCCTTGCGCAGGCCTACGACACCGCGGCCTACAAGATCGCGGCCGACGATCTGCTCGCACATCACAAGGTCGACATTCTGTTCCACGCGCTCGGCGCCGGCGTCGTCATGGATGGTTCGCATATCCGTGCGCTGATGGTGGAAACCAAGGCCGGCCGTCAGGCCGTGCGCGCCAGCATCTTCATCGATTGCTCCGGTGACGGCGATCTCGCGGTGTGGGCCGGTGCGCCCCATGAAGTCGGCGATAATGCCGGCGGCATGCTCTACCCCTCGATGATGTTCCGCCTCAACGGCATCGATCCAGCGAAGGCCGGCGATGCCTGGCGCACCATCCCGGCGCTGATGGCTGAGGCCGAGGCCGCCGGCACCCACACATTCCCGCGCAAGTCGGCGATCGTGCGGCCGCAGAAATCGCAGATCGAATGGCGGGTGAATTTCACCCAGGTGACGCGAAGCGACGGCGGCGCCATTTCCGGTATCGATCCTGACGACATGACGCGCGGCGAGATCGAGGGCCGCCGCCAGGCGGTCGAAGCGTTCAGGTTCCTGCGCACGGTGCCCGGCTTCGAGAATTCCTACATCGTCGATCTGCCGCCGCAGCTCGGCATCCGCGAGACGCGGCGCGTGATCGGCGGCTACATGCTGTCAGGCGAGGACGTGCTGGGCTGCGCCTCGTTCGAGGATTCGATCGGCGTCAATGGTTGGCCGAAGGAATCCCATGTGCCGGGTGATGTGATCTTCGAGTTTCCGCCGATCCCGGAGAGCCGCGGCTATAACGAGTTGCCGTACCGCATGCTGGTACCGGAGGGCGTCGACAATCTCCTGGTCGCCGGCCGCTGCGCCTCGATGACCCATGAGGGGCAATCGGCGGCGCGCGTCTCCGGTGCCTGCTTTGTGATGGGCGAGGCGGCGGGAACCGCAGCCGCGCTCGCGCTGTCGGGCAATACGATTCCGCGCGACATTTCCGTCGAAAAGTTGCAACAACAGCTCGGCACACAGGGCGCGTTCATCGGCCGCGATCAGGCCGTGCCCGAAGGAATCTAGAGCGTTTTCAAGCGAAGTGGATACCGGTTCGCGTGAAGAAAACGCGTCAAAACAGGAATCTGGAGCCCCGTTCCGATTTAATCGGGACGGAAGCGGCTCCAGGCGGAGGACGGAATGAAGGGTTGGGCGCGGCTCGCAGTCGCGGGCATGCTGGTGTGGGCCGCGAGCGGCATCGCGCGGGCCGACGATCTCCTGAAGGCGAAGATCGGCGTCTTGCGGCTGTCGTCCTCGGCGCCGGTGTTCATCGCGCAGGACAAGGGCTATCTCCGCGACGCCGGACTCGACGTCGAGCTCAAGTTCTTCGACGCGGCGCAGCCGATCGCGGTCGCGACCGCGTCGGGCGATGTCGATTTCGGCGTCACCGCCGTCACCGCGGGGCTCTACAATCTCGCCGGCAAGGGCACGCTGAAGGTGATCGGCGGCATGAGCCGCGAGAAGGCCGGCTATCCCCTGATTGGCTATTTCGCCAGCAACAACGCCTATGCCGCCGGCCTCAAGACGCCGAAGGATCTGGCGGGCAAGCGCGTCGCGGTGACCCAGGTCGGCTCCAGCTTCCATTATTCGCTCGGCCTGCTCGCCGACAAATACGGCTTCAAGCTGTCCGACGTGAAGGTAGTGCCGCTGCAGTCGCTGTCGAACGCGGCCGCGGCGCTGAAGGGCGAAACCGTCGACGCCGCGCTGCTGCCGGTCTCGACCGCGCGGACGCTGATGGATTCCAACGGCGCGAAATTGCTCGGCTGGGTCGGCGACGAGACGCCGTGGCAGCTGGGGGCGATCTTCGCGTCGCCGAAGGCGCTGACCAACGCACCGCTGGTGACCAGGCTGCTCACCGCGCTCACCCGTGCCGACCACGAATATCACGACGTGATCCTGACTGCGATCAAGGACGGCGTGGCGCCGATCAACGACAAGACCAGGCCGCTGCTCGAGATCATCGCCAAATACACCAACCTGCCGGTCGCGCAGGTGGTCGGCAATTGCGCTTATATCGATCCCGACGGCAAGCTCGACGTGAAGAACCTCGACAACCAGATCAAATGGCTGCAGGGGCAGGGTTTCGTGGACAAGGGTTTCGATGCCAATGCGATCATCGCCAAGGATTACGTGAAGGCGGATTGATGTTAGACCGCAGACACCACTCTATCCCCGTCATCCTGAGGAGCCGCGAAGCGGCGTCTCGAAGGATCGACGGCCCCGATAGTGACCGGCCGTCCATCCTTCGAGACGCGCGCAAGTGCGCGCTCCTCAGGATGACGGGTCAAAGAGTGAGCCGGTAGATGGACCTGATCGCCGACCATATCAGCCATCGCTTCGGCGCGCTCGACGTTCTCGACGATGTCTCCTTCACGGTCCGCGCGGGCGAGATTGTTGCGATCGTCGGTCCGTCCGGCTGCGGCAAGAGCACGCTGCTGTCGATCCTCGGCGGCCTGCTGCGGCCGAGCAAAGGTGCCGCCGAGCTGCGCGGCGCGGCGCCGGCTGATAGCCTCAATCCGCTGACCTTCGTGTTCCAGGATTTTGCGCTGCTGCCGTGGAGCACGGTCGAGGACAACGTCGCGTTTCCGTTGTTGCATACGGGTTTGAGCGCCGGCGAGCGCAGCGCCGTGATCGACGATGCGCTGCGCCGCACCGGGCTGTCGGATTTCCGCAGCGCCTATCCGAAGCAACTGTCCGGCGGCATGCGCCAGCGCGTCGGCATTGCGCGGGCACTCGCGGTTCGCCCCGCGATCCTGCTGATGGACGAGCCGCTGTCGGCGCTGGATTCGCAGACCCGCGAGCTCCTGATGGAGGATTTCGTGCGCCTGCTCGCCGACGGCGCGATGGGCGCGGTCTATGTCACGCATAATCTCGAGGAAGCGGTGCGGCTCGCCGACCGCGTCGTGGTGCTGTCGCGCCGCCCTGGCCGGATCCGGGAAATCGTGACCATCCCGATGACGCGCGCCGAGCGCGGCACGACGGATGCGCGCGGGCCGATGGCCGCGCTACAGGGTGAGCTGTGGTCGTTGATCCGGAAGGAGGCGATCGATGCCGAGCGCGAGGTCCAGCATGCTTGACCGCGCGCCGCAGGAAGCGAAAGACCAGTCGGCGGAGGCGACGCGCCCGGTCGCGTTTCGCGGCGCCGGCTTCACGTCTGGCGGCAGCCGCCATGCCGGCTGGATCGCGCTCGCGCTCGTGATCGCGGTCTGGCAACTCGCCGGCAGCGCAGGCTGGGTCAATCCGCTGTTCCTGCCGGCGCCGTCGGCGATCGCGTTCGCGATCTATAAGCTCGCGATGTCGGGTGCGCTGTGGCAGCACTTGTCGTGGTCGATCATGCGGATCGGTACCGGCTGGATCATCGGCACGGCCGCCGGCGTCGTGGTCGGCTTCGCGATCGGGCTGTCGACGATGGCGCGCGGCGTCGGCATCACCTTCATCTCGGCGCTGTTTCCGATTCCGAAGATCGCGCTGCTGCCGTTGCTCATTCTATGGCTTGGGATCGGCGAGGAGCCGAAGATCGCGACCATTGCGCTTGGCGTGTTCTTCTCGACCGCGATCTCGGTCTATAGCGGCGTCGATGCGGTGCCGCGCAATCTGATCCGGATGGCGCAAAGCTTCAACGTGCCGTTCCACGCCATTGTCCGCCGCGTGATCTGGCCGGGCGCGCTGCCCTCGATCCTCGCCGGCTTCCGCATCACCGCGTCGGTGGCACTGCTGCTCGTCGTCAGCGCCGAGATGATCGGCGCGCAATACGGCATCGGCGCTTTCGTCCTGCAGGCCGGCAATCTGATGCAGACCGATCAGCTGCTCGCCGGCGTCGTGATCCTGTCGCTGTTCGGGCTTGCGGTGGGGAAGCTGATCAATTTGCTGGAGACGCGGTTGCTGCACTGGCGGTAAGGGGGGCGCTGCCGCCACACACAAAGTGTCGTCCCGGCGAAGGCCGGGACCCATAACCACAGGGCGTGGTTGTTAGAAAAAGGCTGGGGCTCCAACGCGTTCAACCAATCAAGATTGGTGGTTATGGGTCCCGGCTTTCGCCGGGACGACGTGAGGTGGGCGCTGCGTGCCTTGCGCAGACGATCGTTACGCGTTCCCCCTGTCCTCGCGGAACAGGTCGAGCTTCTGCTGCACCGGGCGGTCGGAGAACGAGAACAGCACGGAGTCGGCATCGGCCTCGTGGGTGACCCAGTGCCAGCTCGGTACCACGAACAAATCGCGCGGTCCCCACTCGAAGGTCTGGTCACCGACCCTTGTGCGGCCTTTGCCCTCGATCGCGGCGAACACGGTCGCATCGGTTGCGCGATAGCGCGCGGTCTTGAAACCCTTTGGCAGCAGCTGGATGAAGGTGCCGATGGTCGGCATCGCGAAATCGCCGGTCTCGGGGTTGGAGAATTTCAGCTTCAGCCCGTGGCAGGCGTCCCACTCGTCGCTGACCTTGGCCTTCTCCAGCGCCTCGCGGGTGTATTCATAGGGATAGTTGAAGATCGGCGAGGTCTTCGAGGTTCGCTTCTGGTCGATCGGCAGCAGATTGTGGCCGTAGCGCGCGAAGCTGGCGCCGGCCGGCTTGGAGATCGACTGCTGATCTTCCTTGGCGCCTTCGGCAAACGAGCAGTCGAAGAACTGCACCATCGGGATGTCGAGCCCGTCGAGCCAGAACATCGGCTCATTGGTTTCGTTGGAATGATCGTGCCAGGTCATCGACGGCGTGATGACGAAGTCGCCCGGCGACATCGCGGTGCGCTCGCCGTCGACGGCGGTGAACGCGCCCTTGCCCTCGAGCACGAAGCGCAGCGCCGATTGGGCATGGCGATGGGCGGGGGCGATGTCGCCCGGCACCACCATCTGCACGCCGGCGAACAGCGAGGTCGTGATCTTGGACTGGCCGCGCAGGCCGGGATTTTCCAGCACCAGCACGCGGCGCTCGGCTTCCTTGGCCGTGATCAGCTTGCCGGCCTCGTTCATGTAGTCGCGGATCTGGTCGAACTTCCACAAGTGCGGACGGCAGGCGCTTTTCGGCTCCGGCGTGATCAGATCGTTCATCACGTTCCACAGCGCCGAGAGGTTCTGGCCGTCGATCTTCTTGTAGAATGCGTCGCGCTCCGGGGTCTTCTGCACGGCTTCCATGGCAAGCCTCCCATCATTCTTGTCGGTGCAATTTAATTGACAGTATACTGACAATATGGCTAGCGTCAATGAAGCAAGCCATAGCGTTTTCGAGCGAAGTGGATACCGGTTCGCGCAAAGAAAGCGCGCCAAACCAGAATAATGCAAGGGAGGTTCCGATGAAGCTGCATGGCTATTTCCGGAGCAGCGCGTCCTACCGGGTCCGGATCGCCCTCAACCTGAAGGGGCTCACCTCAGAGCATCTGCCGCATCATCTGCGCAAGGGCGAGCAGTGCGCGCCGGCCTATCTCGCGATCAATCCGCAGGGGCTGGTACCGACGCTGGAGAGCGACGCCGGCGCGATCCTCACCCAGTCGCTCGCGATCATCGAATGGCTCGACGAGACCAATCCCAACCCGCCGCTCTTGCCGAAAGATCCGCTGCGGCGCGCCAAGGTGCGGGCGTTTGCGCAGGCGATCGCCTGCGATACGCATCCGGTGCAAAATTTGAAGGTGCTGGCGCGGCTGCGTCAGCTCGGCCTGCCCGAGGAGCAGGTGACGGAATGGGCGGCCTGGGCCAATCGCGAGGGACTGTCGGCCTGCGAGACCCTGATCGCGGCGGAGTCCGGCCCGTTCTGCTTTGGCGATGCGCCGACACTGGCCGATCTCTGCCTGGTGCCGCAGCTCGCCAATGCGCGGCGCTTCGGTGTCGACGTCTCGGCCTATCCGCGCCTGCTCAAGGCCGAGGCCGCGGCAAAGCAAATCAAGGCGTTTGCCGACGCCGCTCCGGACAAGCAGCCCGATGCCGAATAACAAACCAGCGCCTGTCACCATGGACGCGGTCTATACCGCGCCCGGCTACCTGTTCCGGCGGATGCAGCAGATCGCGGTCGCGCTGTTCATCGAGGAGTGCAGGGCGTTCGACCTGACGCCGGTGCAATACGCCGCGCTGGTCACGATCTCGACCCATCCCGGTATCGACGCCACGAGGCTCTCGGCGGTGATCGCGTTCGACCGTTCCACGCTCGGCAACGTGATCGAACGGCTGCAGGCCAAGGAGTTCATCGTGCGCAAGCCGGCGCCCGAGGACAAGCGCGTCAAGCTGCTCTATCTTACCAAGGCCGGCGCGGCTGTGTTGAGCGACATCATGCCCTCGGTCGACAAGGCGCAGGCGCGGATGCTGCAGCCGCTGAAGCCGGCCGACCGCAAGACGCTGCTGGCGCTGTTGACCCAGCTCGTCGACCTCAACAACGAAGCGTCGCGGGTGCCGCTGCGCGCCGAGGACGCGCTCGAACATCTCGGGAGGTCGGGCTGATGGCGGAGACGAGACCTGTCCTGATCGCGGGTGGCGGCATTGGCGGCCTTGCCGTGGCGCTGGGCCTCGCGCAAAAAGGCATCCGCTCGATCCTGCTGGAGAAGGCCGCCGCGCTCGGCGAGATCGGCGCCGGCATCCAACTCGGCCCGAACGCGTTCCACGCCTTCGACTATCTCGGTGTCGGCGAGGCCGCGCGCAACATGGCCGTCTATATCGATCAGCTCCGGCTGATGGATGCGCTGACCGCCGACGAGATCACCCATATCGATCTCGGCGACGCCTTTCGCGCGCGGTTTGGCAATCCCTATGCCGTGGTACATCGCGGCGATCTGCATGGCGTATTCCTGCGCGCGTGCCAGAATCACGAGCTGATCGAACTGCGCGTGTCCAGCGAGGTGGCAGGCTACGAGCAGGATGGTTCGTCGGTGACGGCAAAGCTCGCCGATGGCGAGCGGATCACCGGCCGGCTTCTGATCGGCGCCGATGGCTTGTGGTCGAACATCCGCAAGCAGGTGACGTCGGACGGCCCGCCGCGCGTCTCCGGCCACACCACCTATCGCTCGGTGATCCCGACCGAGCAGATGCCGGAGGATTTGCGCTGGAATGCGGCGACGCTGTGGGCCGGCCCGAAATGCCACATCGTGCATTATCCGCTGTCGGGCTGGAAGGTGTTCAACCTCGTCGTCACCTATCACAACAATGCGCCGGAGCCGGTTGCAGGCAAGCCGGTGTCCGAGGCCGAGGTGATGAAGGGTTTTACCCACGTCCATGAGCGGGCGCAGAACATCATCCGCCACGGCACCAACTGGAAGCTCTGGGTGTTGTGCGACCGCGATCCGAACGAGCAGTGGATCGACGGCCGCGTGGTGCTGCTCGGCGACGCCGCGCATCCGATGCTGCAATATTTCGCGCAGGGCGCCTGCCAGGCGATGGAGGACGCGGTCTGCCTGTCGCACATGCTGGCCAGTCACGATGACCAGACAGCGGCGCTGGAGGTCTACAGCGCGCAACGCTTCCCGCGCACCGCGCGCGTGCAACTGATGTCACGCGCGATCGGCGAACACGTCTACCATCCCGCAGGCGAGCACGCCCGCATCCGCAACGCGATCATGAGCGCGAAGTCGCAGGTCGAGTGGTGCGATGACATCGCCTGGCTGTATGGCGGGACGGGGCTGGGCAGCTAATTACTCGTCGTCCCGGACAAGCGAAGCGCGATTCGGAACCCATAACCACCGAAGGCTGTTGTGATGGCAGGCTGGGGCCCCAGCCTTTGCGCCGCAAATATTTGTGGTTATGGGTCCCGGCCTTCGCCGGGACGACATCGAATGTGTGGCGGGATGGCGGGGCAGCTAATGCTCGTCGTCCCGGACAAGCGAAGCGCGATCCGGGACCCATAACCACCGAAGGCTGTTGTGATGGCAGGCTGGGGCCCCAGCCTTTGCGCCACAAGCATTTGTGGTTATGGGTCCCTGCTTTCGCCGGGACGACATTGAATTTGCGGTGGCCGCGTCCATCAACCAACGCCCTACATCCGCATCACCGCCTGCCGGTCGATCTTGCCGGTGCCGGTCTTCGGCAGCTCGTCGATGAATTTGACCTCGCGCGGATATTTGTACGGCAACAGCCTTGTCTTGACGTAGTCCTGCAGCCGCCGCGTCGCTTCGGCTGTGTCGAAGCCGGCCTTGTTCATGACAACCACGGCGCGCAGCGTCATGCGCCGGTCCGGCAATTCGGCGGCGTAGACGGCGCATTCGCGGACGTCGGGGTGATCGGCGAGGCAGAGCTCGACCTCCAGCGGATAGACCCACTGGCCGGAGATCTTGATCAGATCGTCGGCGCGGCCGCGGAAGAAGTGGAAGCCGTCGCTGTCGCGCATGAAGCGGTCGCCGGTGTAGATCCAGCCGTCCTCGCGCACGGTCTCGGCGGTCTTGTCCGGCCGGTTCCAGTACAGCGGGGTCGCGGAATCGCCGCGCACCCACAGGATGCCTTCCTCATTGTCGCCGACCTCGCGGTCATCGCTGTCGCGCAGCATGATCTCGTAGCCGGGCACGCGCAGGCCGGCGGCGCCGAGCTTCTTTTGTTCCGCGCGGTTGCTGAGATAGACGTGCAGCACTTCGGTCGAGCCGAGGCCTTCGATGATCTCGAGCCCGGTGAGCCGCTTCCAGCCGTTGAAGACGTCGGCTGACAGCACTTCGGCGGCCGAGACCGCCATCCGCAGCGAGGAGAAATCGGCGGTGTCGGCACCTTCAGCCTTGGTCAGGGAGATGTAGAGCGTCGGCAGGCCGAAGAACACGGTCGGGCGATATTGCCCGATCGCCGCGAAGATCGCGGCCGGTTTCGGCTGGCCCGGCAGCAGCAGCGTCGCGGCGCCGACGGAGAATGGAAACGTGATCGAGTTGCCGAAACCGTAGGCGAAGAAGATCTTCGGCACCGAGAAGCAGATGTCGCCGGGCGAAAGCTTCAGCACATTGCGGGCAAAGGCGCGCTCGCTATAGGCCATGTCGTGCTGCAGATGCACGATGCCCTTGGGACGGCCGGTCGAGCCCGACGAATACATCCAGAATGCCATCTCGTTGCGGTGCGTGTCGGCCGCGTCGAGCTCGGTCGGAAACGCTTGCAGCCAATCAGCGGCCTCGCGCGTTTCGGCAGCCGCGTGATCACCGGCGGCGCCGTTGACCACCACCAGCGTACGCAGCGGCGTGTCCTTGCAGGCTTCCGCGTTGAAGCGCGCACAGAATTCCGCATCGGTGACGGCGACCTGCGCGCCGGCGTCGGACAGGTAGAATTGCAGCAGCTCGGGCGTCGTCAGCGTGTTGATCAAGAGTGGCACGAAGCCGGCACGCACCGCGCCGAAGAATGCCGCGGGATAGGCCGGGGTGTCGTCGAGAAACAGCAGGATGCGGTCGCCGCGCTGCAGTCCAAGCGACCGGAAGGCGTGGCCCCAGCGTGCGGCCTCAGCGCAGAGCTCGCGATAGGTCCGCGTGCCGGCCGGGCCGGTCAGCGCCAGGCGCTCGGCATTCCCGTTGCCGAGATTGTCGAACAGGATGCAGCTCGCATTGTAGCGCTCGGGGATCGTAAAGCCGATCTCGCGCGCACCGGGATTGTCCAGCGGAACCTGGTCGGCGATCCCGGTCATGATTGTCCCTTTGCGGCTGCGTAGCGGGCCATGAAGGCGGGCGACATCGCGCGCAGCCGCGCGTCGTCGATCCGGCCGGAACGGGTGATGTAGCTGTAGGCGAAATCCATCAGGTCGAGCGTCATGTGCGCGGGGAAGTGCTCGTACCAGTCGGCGCTGGTCCGCGCCGCGGTGACGAGCTTCTTCACGATTGGCTTGCGCTCGCTCTCGTAGCGGGCAAGCGCGGCGCCAATGCCGCTCTCGGTCTCCAGCGCCTTGGTCAGCGCAATCGCATCCTCGATCGCGAGCCGCGTGCCCGAGCCGATCGAGAAATGCGCCGAATGCAGCGCATCGCCGATCAGCACCATGTTGCCGTGCGACCAGCGCTCGTTCCAGATCCACGGGAAATTGCGCCACACCGATTTGTTCGAGATCAGCCGGTGGCCGTCCAGCGCCGCGGCGAATATATCTTCGCAGATCGCCTGCGACTCTTCGATGCTCTTGTCGGCGAAGCCGTAGGCCGCCCAGGTCGCCGCGTCGCATTCGACCAGGAAGGTGCTCATGTCCTTCGCATAGCGATAGTGATGGGCGTTGAAGCTGCCGCGCTCGGTCGCCACGAAGGTCTGCGACAGCGTCGCGAAGGTCTTGGTGGTGCCGTACCAGGCGAATTTGTTGGTGGAATGCGAGACCGAGGCGCCGAAGGCGGACTCATAGCCGCGGCGAACCATCGAGTTCAGCCCGTCGGCGGCAACGATCAGGTCGTAACCCCTGAGCTGGTCGACCGATTGCACCACGGTGTCGAAGCGTGGCGTGACGCCCGTGCTGCGGACCCGCTCCTGCAGGATCGTCAGCAGCGCCAGCCGGCCGATCGAGGAGAACCCGACGCCGTCGATCTCGACGCTCTTGCCGCGCAGATTGAGGGTGATGTTCTTCCAGCTCTCCATAAGCGGGGCGATGGCGTCGACCGTCTCAGGGTCGTCGGCGCGCAGGAAGTCCAGCGCCTGTTCGGAGAACACCACGCCGAAGCCCCAGGTGGCGCCGGCCGCGTTCTGCTCGAACAGGTCGATCTCGGCGTCGGGATGACGCTTCTTCCACAGATAGGCGAAATAGAGCCCGCCGGGCCCTCCGCCGATCACGGCGATCCGCAACGTCTGCCTCCCAGATTGACAGTGTACTTACAATTTGGCTCCAGACTAATCGCCCTCCGGCGGGAACGCCAGAGGGAAAATGCGTGCAGCGACTAGCCGCGTGGGGCCGAAGGGTTCAGTAGCAGCGGCGGGCCTTGACCCCGTCGACCCATACCCAGCGGCAGCCGGCGGCGACGGGTTTGCGGGCGACGACCGCACCGTTGGGACCGGCGCAGCCGGCGCGGTAGACGCCGCGCGCGCAAACGACCGCATTGGCGCCGAAGGACTCGAAGGTCATGGTCGCGGCAAAGGACAGCAGGGCCGCGGCGATCAGCAATATTGAACGCATGAAAATTCCCTCTCCCGGGTGAGGCATGGTTGGCCTGCAGGTGGCAACAAGGTGCTGCGGTTCCGTGCCCGGCAAATCGCCGGGCACATGTCGTCTCACCGCCCGCGCGGCTATTTCTTTTCCGCTTCCGCCAGCACCTTCTTGCAGGCGGGCGCCAGCTTGTCGCTCTGCTTGGCGAGACAGGCGATGATGCGGCCGCCGCCGGGCGTCACGCTTTTGCAGAACTTCTCGTAGTCGCCCATGCAGGCGTCGCGTTGCGCGGTGGTCAGTTCCTGCGCGTAGACAGCGGTTGCGCCGCAAAGCAGCGCGGCGGTCAGGACGATACGCAGCATTGTTTGCTCCCTTCTCCGGTTTCTAGCGTGACAACAGGATTACCGCGCTGCGAACGGCGCCAACACATCGCGGCACGCCGGCGACAGCGAGCCGGCATTGGTCGCAAGGCACTGCACGATCCGCCCGCCGCCCGGCTGGACGCCGCCACAGATCGAGCGGACGTCGGCGCCGCAGGCCGAGCGCAGCACGAACAGCTCTTCGCGCGGTCGCAGCGGCCGCAACGCGATCACGGCCGGCGCCGCGGCTGGTGCTGTCGTCGCTGCAGCGCCGGCGGCCGGCGCGGCGGCGCCGCCACCAGCGGCGGCGACGGCCTTCTCGCAGGCCGGCGAAAGCTTGCCCTTGTTCTTTTCGAGACACTGCAGCGCCGCCGCGCCGCCGGTCGGCACGCCCGCGCAAACCTTGGGATAATCGGAGCGGCATGCGCTGCGGATCGCGGAGATCTGCGTGTTGGACGGCGTCCCGGCCGCCTTCGGTGCGGCGGCTTCGGTGGCGGGCTTGGCCGCTGCCGCGGGAGCAGCTTCGGTCTTGGCCGCCGCGGGCGCGGAGTCTGCCTTCGGTGCGGCGGCCGGCGCTTCGACGGCCTTCACCGCGCTGGCGCAGCCCGCGCCGAGGCTTGCCATGTTCTTCTGCAGGCATTGCAGCGAGGCTTCGCCGCCCGGCGGTACGCTGGAGCAGTGGGCGATGTAGTCGTTGCGGCATTGCGACTTGATGGCGTCGCGCTGCGCCTGGGTCGGCGCCTGCGACAAGGCCGGTGCGGTGCTCATGGATGCTGCAAGCGCAAGACATGCGGACAGCTTCGTTGCTCGTGTCAACGCATTGATCATCTGAATTAATCCTCTGGTCGCGCCGGATGTCTCCGGCTCAACTGAACTGAGTTCTGAAAAAGTCTTGTTGTAGCAACCTCGGCGAGCGGCATCATTTTCGCTTTCGAGTTCCGCTGCAAGCGGATTGTTGCTATGGATGAAGCAGGCGGATTTTTTGCCCGTCACGAGATCTTTAAATTTAGTCATTTGAATCGAGGCTCGGAAATGAGGCATGCGCGCGCGTCAGCACATTTCGGTCGGAGCAGTTTTGTGCGGCTGCGAAATGCACCGCTTGCGCGCATCGCGTTCGTCGTATCGGCCTTCGTCAGTTTAAGTGCCTGCGAGCAAAACAGTTTTGTTGCGCCGCCGCCGCCCAAGGTCGAGGTTGCGCCGCCGGTGCAGCGCGCCATCACACGTTATCTGGACGCCACCGGAAACACCGCGCCGATCCAGACCGTCGATCTGGTCGCGCGCGTGCAGGGCTTCCTGCAGGCGATCAACTATCAGGACGGCTCCTTCGTGAAGGCGGGGACCACGCTGTTCACGATCGAGCCGGAGACCTACAAGCTGAAGCTGGAACAGGCGCAGGCCGCAGAGGTCGGCGCGCAGGCGACGCTGAAGCAGGCCGAGCTCGACTTCAAGCGGCAGACCGATCTGGTGCAGCGGCAGGCGGTCTCGCAGGCGACCCTTGATACCTCGACCTCCACCCGGGACAACGCCCAGGCCAGCCTGCAGCAGGCCCAGGTCAACACCAGGATCGCGGCGGTCAACTACGGCTACACCAACGTGGCCGCGCCGTTCGACGGCATCGTCAGCAATCACCTGGTCTCGGTCGGCGAACTGGTCGGCGTGACGTCGCCGACGCAGCTTGCCACCATCGTGCAGCTCGATCCGATCTATGTGAATTTCAACGTCAACGAACAGGACGTGCAGCGCGTGCGGGATGAAGCGCGCCGTCGTGGTCTGACGGTCAACGAGCTCAGGCAGTTGCCGGTCGAGGTCGGCCTGCAGACCGAGACCGGCTTTCCTCACAAGGGCAAGCTTGACTACATCTCGCCGACCCTCAACCAGTCGACCGGCACGCTCGCGGTCCGCGGCGTGTTCGCAAATCCGGACCGGACCTTGCTGCCCGGCTTCTATGTCCGCGTTCGCGTGCCGTTCGACAAGCAGGACAACGCGCTGCTGGTGCCCGACGTCGCGATCGGCAGCGACCAGGCCGGCCGCTACGTGCTGGTCGTCAATGCCGAGAATGTGGTCGAGCAGCGCAAGGTGACGACCGGCCCGCTCGATGAGGGGCTGCGCGTCATCGAGAGTGGCCTGAAGCCGGATGACCGCATCGTGACCGCCGGATTGCTGCGCGCGATCCCCGGGCAGAAGGTCGATCCGCAGGTGCAGAAGGCCGACGCGGCGCCGACAGCCGCCAAATAGGACGCACGCGCCATGATCTCGAAATTCTTCATCGAGCGCCCGGTCCTTTCCAACGTCATCGCGATCCTGATGATCCTGATTGGCGGCGTGGCGCTGTACAATCTCGCGGTCGCGCAATATCCCGACGTGGTGCCGCCGACGGTACAGGTGACGACGCGCTATCCCGGCGCCTCGGCCAAGACGGTGGTCGACACCGTGGCGCTGCCGATCGAGCAGCAGGTCAACGGCGTCGAGGACATGCTGTACATGCAGTCCTACAGCGGCGCCGACGGCACCTATACGCTGACGGTGACCTTCAAGATCGGCACCGACCTCAATTTCGCGCAGGTGCTGGTGCAGAACCGTGTCTCCAGCGCGTTGTCGCAGCTGCCGACCTCGGTGCAGAACCAGGGCGTCACGGTCCAGAAGCGGTCGACCTCGATCCTGCTGTTCGTGACGCTGACCTCGCCGAACAAGACCTATGACAGCCTGTTCCTGTCGAACTACGCCACCATCAACATCCGGGACGAGCTGTCGCGCCTTCCGGGCGTCGGCAACGTCACGGTGTTCGGCGCCGGGCAATATTCGATGCGGGTCTGGCTCGATCCGAACAAGCTGCAGGTGCGCGGGCTGGTGCCGCAGGACGTCATCCAGGCGATCCAGCAGCAGAGCCAGCAGGTCACCGCCGGCCAGGTCGGCGCGCCGCCGACGCCGGCGGGCCAGGCGTTCCAGTACACGCTGAACGTCAACGGCCGGCTCGACGACAAGAGCCAGTTCGAGGACATCATCGTCAAGACAGGCAATGTCGGCGACGTGACCCGGGTCCGCGACGTCGGCTGGGTCGAGCTCGGCGCGCAGACCTACAGCCAGATCTTCTCGCTGAACCAGAAGCCCGCGACCGGCATCGGCGTGTTCCAGTCGCCGGGCGCCAATGCCTTGCAGGTCGAGAAGGCCGTCGAGAAGAAGATGGCGGAGCTCGCCAGGCAGTTCCCGCAGGACATCAAATACGACACGCCGTTCGACACCACCAAATTCGTCAACGCCTCGATCGAGGAGGTCTACAAGACCCTGTTCGAGGCCGGCCTGCTGGTGCTGGTCGTGATCCTGGTCTTCCTGCAGGACTGGCGGGCGATGCTGGTGCCGGCAACCACCGTGCCGGTCACGATCATCGGCGCGTTCGCGGCCATGGCGGCGCTCGGCTTCACCATCAACCTGTCGACGCTGTTTGCGATCGTGCTGGCGATCGGCATCGTGGTCGACGACGCCATCGTCGTGGTCGAGGGCGCGGCGCACAATATCGAGCGCGGCATGTCGGGCCACGACGCCGCGATCAAGGCGATGGACGAATTGTTCGCGCCGATCGTCGGCATCACGCTGGTCTTGATCTCGGTGTTTTTGCCGGCGGCGTTCCTGCCCGGGCTGACCGGGCGAATGTACGCGCAATTCGCGCTCGTGATCGCCGCCACCGCGCTGCTCAGCGCCGTCAACGCCGCGACGCTGAAGCCGACACAATGCGCGCTATGGCTGCGTCCCCCCGCGCCGCCCGAGCAGCGCAATTTCTTCTATCGCGGCTTCAACGCGGTCTATGATCGGCTCGAGCGCGGCTACACTCGGCTGGTCAGCGGCATCGCCGGGCATGCCAAGACCTCGGTCGCTGTTGCGCTTGTCATCATCGGGCTTGCCGGCTACGGCCTGTCGCGGGTGCCGACCGGATTCATTCCGATCGAGGACCAGGGCTATCTGCTCGCCGCGGTGCAATTGCCCGACGGCGCGGCCCTCGACCGCACCCAGCACGTGCTCGACGAGGTCACCAGGATCGCCGGCAAGACCCCGGGCGTCGACCAGGTGGTCTCGATCGCCGGCATCTCGGCGCTCGACAATTCCTCGAGCCTCGCCAATGCCGGCGTCGCCTATCTGATCCTGAAGGACTGGAGTGCGCGGGGGCCGGGCGAGGATCTGCGCTCGCTGGTCTACGGGCTCAACGACAAGCTCGCGGTGATCCCGGAGGCGCGCATCCTGGTGATCCCGCCGCCGCCGATCCAGGGCATCGGCAACGCCGCCGGCTTTGCCATGCAGGTCGAGCTGCGCGACGGCAATGCCGACTACGGCAAGCTGCAGGCGGTCACGGGGGCGATCGTGGCCAATGCACAGACCCAGAGCGCGCTGCAGCGGGTCCAGTCGTCGTTCCGCTCGATGGTGCCGCAGTTCGACGTCGACGTCGATCGCATCAAGACGCAGACCCTGCACGTCACCCCCGACCAGATCTTCGCGGCGCTGTCGTCCTATCTCGGCGCCAGCTACGTCAACCAGTTCACCAAGTTCGGCCGCACCTTCCAGGTCTATACCCAGGCCGAGGCACAGTACCGCCTGAGCCTGCGCGACATCGAGAACATGATGGTGCGCAACAGCAACGGCGACATGATCCCGCTCGGCACGGTCGCCAAGATCACGCCCTCGATCGGACCGTCGCTGATCAGCCTCTACAACCTCTATCCGTCCGCCTCCATCATCGGGCTGCCGGCGCAGGGTTACTCGTCCGGCCAGTCGATGGCGCTGATGGAGGAGATCGCGGCCAAGACGCTGCCGCCCGGGTCGGGCTTCGAGTGGACGGCGATGTCGTACCAGGAGAAGGAGGTCGGCAGTCAGATCTACTACGTGTTCGCGCTGGCGCTGCTGCTGGTCTATCTCGTGCTCGCCGGGCAATATGAGAGCTGGTACGCGCCGATCTCGGTGATCCTGGCCGTACCGCTGTCGCTGCTCGGCCCGACGCTGGTGCTGCTGAGCCTGAATATCGAGAACAACCTCTACACCCAGATCGGCACCATCTTGCTGATCGCGCTGTCGGCCAAGAACGCGATCCTGATCGTCGAGGTCGCGCTGGAACGTCATCTGCGCGACGGACGGTCGGTGCTGGATGCGGCGATCGACGCGGCACGCGCGAGATTCCGGCCGATCCTGATGACGTCGTTCGCCTTCATCCTCGGCGTGCTGCCGCTGGTGATCGCGACCGGCGCCGGCGCAAACGCCCGCAAGTCGATCGGCATCACCGTGTTCTCCGGCATGATCGCCTCGACCTGCCTCGCCGTGCTGTTCGTGCCGGCGTTCTTCGTCGTGGTGCAGAGTTTTGAGAACTGGCGCAAGGCGAAGAAAGGCAAGACGGCGCCGCAAGCCGCTCCACAGGCGTCGGGCACGGCGCATTAGGTCTGCGCATTCAAACCTATCACCGTGCCCCTGAGAGGCCGTGAATGGATGACTCTCGATGACGCAACATACTCGATGTCGTCCCGGCCTAGTGCGCAATTGCGCACGGGAGCCGGGACCCATAGCCACCGAAGGTCATTGTTGCACGACGCTGGGGTCACAGCTTTCTAACGACTCAACCCTGTGGTTATGGGTCCTGGCTTTCGCCGGGACGACGAGGGGAGAGATTGCGCTGCATCCCCGTCACCCTGAGGAGGCCGCGAAGCGGCCGTCTCGAAGGGGCGACGGCCACCAGCCGGGCCGTGCATCCTTCGAGACGCGCTACGCGCTCCTCCAGCGACAAAGGCGAAGCCTTTGCGCGGGGATGACGGGTTCGGAGATGTTCCCCGCCTACACCTTCACCATGCGCTTGCCGCGATTTTCGCCGGCCAAGAGCCCGATCAGCGCCTGCGGCGTGTTCTCGAGGCCGTCGATCACGTCCTCCTGCACCTTGAGCTTGCCCGAGGCGACCCAGGACTGCAGGTCGGCGAGTGCGGCGTCGCGCTGGTCCATGTAGTCCATCACGATGAAGCCCTGCATGATCAGCCGCTTCACCACGATCAGGCCGGGCACGCCGCGCGGGCCGTGCGCGGAGGGGACGCCGTCATATTGCGAGATCGCGCCGCAGCAGGCGATGCGGCCGCGATTGTTCATCTGCGCCAGGCAGGCTTCCAGAATGTCGCCGCCGACATTGTCGAAATAGACGTCGATGCCCTTGGGCGCCGCCGCGCGCAGCGCCTTGTAGGTCGCGCCGTCCTTGTAGTCGACCGCGGCGTCGAAGCCGAGCTCGCTGGTCAGCCAATGGCACTTGTCCTTGCCGCCGGCGATGCCGACGACGCGGCAGCCCTTGATCCCAGCGATCTGGCCGACGATCGAGCCGACCGAGCCCGCGGCCGCCGACACCACCACGGTCTCGCCTTCCCTGGGCTTGCCGACGTGGAGCAGGCCGAAATAGGCGGTCAGGCCGGCAACGCCGTAGACGCTGAGCAGATGCGTCATCGGCTCGAGCTTCGGCATCTTTGCCAGGTGCTTGGCGGGCACGGCGGCATAATCCTGCCAGCCGGTGTCGCCGAACACGATGTCGCCGGGCTTCAGGCTAGAATCCTTCGACGAGATCACCTCGGCGATGCTGCCGCCGGCCATCACGGTGTTGGCTTCCACCGCAGCGCGGTAAGTGGCGCCGTGCATCCAGGCGCGGTTGGCGGCATCGAGCGAGATGTAGCGCGTCCGCACCAGCGCCTCGCCGTCCTTCGGCGTGGGGATCGTCCCCGTGGTCAGACGAAAATGCTCGGGGCCAAGCTTGCCGGTCGGCTTTTCGACAAGCAGGATCTGGCGATTGACGGTGTCGTTCATTGGCGGTGTCTCCCCCTTTGCCTTCGCTTTGCCTTCCCTTGGCGTTGGTCGTTTCGCATGCAAATTGACCGCGACGCGCGCAGCGCCTTGCACAGATTGTGCGCTGCATGAACGCTAGTCCGCGCGCTGGCATTCCACAACGGGAACGTTTCGGCAAAGTCCCGCTGGACGCGAAGCGTGTTGCGTAGCTGCGTAAATCTGCCACACTTGCCCTCCGCCGGGAACTGACGGGGGTAAGAGAATGTCCAGCAGGTTTACGCAGTATATCCTGATTGCGATGGTCCTTGGCATCGCGATGGGGACGATTGTCTTCAACTACTTTCCTGACAGCCGTGCCGAGATCGCAGCAGACGTCAACCTGATCGCGATGCTGTTCCTGCGTCTGATCAAGATGATCATCGCGCCGCTGGTTTTCGCAACCCTCGTCGGCGGCATCGCCCATATGGGAAGCGGCGCCAAGCTCGGCCGCATCTTTGCCAAGACCATGGGCTGGTTCGTCTCCGCCTCCTTCGTCTCGCTGCTGCTCGGCCTCGTGATGGTCAACCTGCTGCAGCCCGGCGCCAACTTCCCCGGCACGCTGCCCGACAAGGCGCAGTCGACCGGACTGCCGGTGTCGGCGTTCTCGATCGAAAAATTCCTCACCCATCTGATCCCGACCTCGATCGCGGACGCGATGGCGCAGAACGAGATTCTGCAGATCGTCGTTTTCGCGGTGTTCTTCGCGGTCGCGCTCGGTGCGATGCCTGAACGGGCCAAGCCGATCATGAGCCTGATCGACGACCTCGCGCACATCATGCTCAAGGTCACCGGCTATGTGATGCTGTTCGCGCCGCTCGCGGTATGGGCCGCGATCATGGCGACCGTCTCGAAGAACGGCCTCGGCGTGCTTTGGAAGCTCATCGTCTTCATGGGCGGATTCTATCTCTCGCTCCTGATCCTGTGGGGCATCCTGGTCGTCGTCGGGTTCATCGTGATCGGGCCGCGCTACAGCCATCTTTTGCGGCTGATCCGCGAGCCGCTGATGATCGCGTTCTCGACCGCCTCATCGGAGGCGGCCTATCCGAAGACGCTGGAGGGGCTGAACAGGTTCGGCGCCTCCTCGCGCATCTCGGCCTTCGTGCTGCCGCTCGGCTATTCCTTCAACCTCGACGGCACGATGATGTACTGCACCTTCGCGAGCATCTTCATCGCGCAGACCTACCATATCGAGATGTCGCTCGGCACGCAGCTCGCGATGCTGGCGACGCTGATGATCACCTCCAAGGGCGTCGCCGGCGTGCCGCGCGCGTCGCTGGTGGTGATCGCCTCGACGCTGGCGCAGTTCAACATCCCCGAGGCGGGCCTGCTGATGATCATGGGCATCGACACCTTCCTCGACATGGGCCGCAGCGCCACCAACGTGATCGGCAACTCGCTGGCGACCGCCGTGGTCGCGAAGTGGGAGGGTGAGTTGAAGCCCGAGCACGAGCTCGGGCCCGACGACGCGGTGCCGCAGGATGCGGTGCCCGGCGCCGTGATGGCCGGCCATTGACGGGAGGCATGCATGCACCGCGCCCGCTGGAGGCCGATACGGGCTGAGGCGCCTCTCCTGTCGACACGCCTGCTGTCAGCTTGTCTGCTGGCGGCAAGCCTGCTCGCCGCACCGGCGTCCGCACAGCCGGCGGTCGAGGGGCTCAGCCCCACGCTCGCCAACATCAAGGCCACGCACACGGTGCGGATCGGCTATCGCGAAAGCTCGCCGCCGTTCTCGTTCCTCGATCACTCCAACCGGCCGATCGGCTACAGCCTCGAGCTGTGCGATGCGATCGTCGAGGAGATCGGGACCGAGGTCGACGACGCCAATCTCAAGGTCGACTACGTCAAGGTCACCTCCGACGACCGCATTCCGGCGGTCGTCGACAAGAAGATCGACCTTGAATGCGGATCGACCACGGCGAATGCCGAGCGCGGCAAGCAGGTCGCATTCTCGCCGCTGATGTTCGTGGCCGGCACCAAGCTGATGGTGCCGAAGGCCTCCGGCGTCACCCAGGTCGCCGACCTGAAGGGCAAGACGGTGGTGGTGACCAAGGGCACCACCAACGAGCAGGCGATGCACAATGTCGACGCCAAGCAAAAGCTCGGCCTCAACATCGTCACCGCCCCCGACCACGAGCAGTCCTACCAGATGCTGGTGGACGGCAAGGCGGATGCGTTCGCGACCGACGACATCCTGCTCCACGGCCTGATCGCGCGGCACAAGTCGCAGGACAAATTCCGCGTCACCGGCGACTACCTGTCCTACGATCCCTACGGCATCATGTACCGCAAGGGCGAGCCGCAGATGAAGGACGTGGTCGAGCGCGCGTTCCGCAGGCTGGCCTCGAACCGCGACATCGTCCCGCTCTACAACAAATGGTTCGTCGCCCGGCTGCCGACCGGCGAGAAGCTGAACGTCGCGCTGTCACCGCAGCTCGAAGAGGCCTTCAAGGCGCTCGACGATTCGCCGGGCGGGTCGAACTAGCCGCGAATTTAGGCCTCTCCCCTTGCGGGAGAGGTCGGAAAGCCCGGTGCGCGCCGTTCACCGCCAATAACGCCGCGACAAATCCAGGCACTGCCGGACCCAGTATCCGTTCACATGGATCAACTGGCATGTGCTCGGAGGCGGCTCCTTGATGATCGGGTAGCCGTGGATGTCGATATTCGTCGGCGCCGTGACGCCGCGCCAAAACACCGCGTTGGCGGCCGGAGGATTGAAGGCGGCGGCGAACGCCGCGAGTGCGACGAAGCTCAAAAGAAGTTTGCGCATAATCTGTTTCCGGATCAATCAATGCACGGAAGCGTACTCCCTTGCGCAGGATGAGCAAGGCGCTGAATCGATCAAAATGACGGTCAGAACTTCGGTGCCGGCTGTACCGCCGCCCCCGCGTCAGCCGCCGCGAACCGCCATGCATGCGAGGGCAACGATGCCGACCGCCGCCAGAACAACCATGACCTGGAAAACCGCGCGCCCAAGAATCGCTCCCATCAAAGCTCCGTCGATCCGGCGGGATCTTCCTTCGAGTGTCCACGCGCCGCGATCTCTGGAGCATCATCGGCAGGCAAGATTCGGCTGTTGCGGTCTGCGAACTCGTCGCTTCACCGGCTAATGTCGTTCGGCGACGATTCGATCGACCTGTTGCTTCAGCTCTGCTTCCATTTCGGAAATGACGTCGTGCGGCAGGCGAGCGCGGAGCGGATCGGTCGTCTCGTGCTGCATCCTGGGCCGCTTGGCGAGCGCGGGTCGTTTAAGCGCCTGATCCTCGATCAATCGTCGAGAGGACGCATAGCCTGTCGCGCCGGCCGTCACGTTAGTCCCGTGGGATTCGCAAGGATCCTGATCCGACTGCACAACGTTCTTCATGAGCTCTGCCTCCTGGCACTATCTCGCAAGAATTCCCTTGCTCAGGCCCGAACCATTCGGCTCGTCCGGCTTGTCGCCCATCGATGACGCTGAAACCTGCAAAGTTGTTCCGCACGGAACCTGCAAGGTCTGCCGGAACAGTCCCTCATGAAGCGGGAACCAGAACCATCAGCGTCCTCGATCATTAACTCTGGTTGATCGTTCGGAGGTCGCCATGGCTTACGCGAGACCAATTCGTCAAATAGCAATTGTGGTCGAAGACGACACGATCCAGCGCGACATGATTGCGCTGTTGTTGGAAGAAGGCCATTTCGACGTCATCCAGTGCGAAGACGCCGAGACGGCAGCGCTGGCCATCAAGATGCGTCATCCGTCGCTGGTGGTTACCGATATCAAGCTCATGGGCAAAATGGATGGCGTCGAGCTTGCACGCTTGGCCGTCGATTGCGACCCGGGCGTGCGCGTTATGGTCATCTCGGGCCGGCCCCCGGACAGCGCGCTGCCTGAGGGCGTCAAGTTTTTCGAGAAGCCGGTTTATCCACCCATGCTGCTGCGAGAGCTGGCGTCGTAGATCTCGCCGACGGGTGGCCCATGCAAGACGATCCCGAAATCGATTGGCACCGGGAGCAGATTGCGAAGAACCGGGAACTGATCGCGGAATTGCAATCCGGAAATACGGCGGGGGCTGACGTGTTTCCAGAGACGCAAGCCGAGATCGATCGTCTCACGGCACAGATCGAGCAATCGGAATTGATCGTCGCCGCCTATGAAAAGGAGCACCCGCAAGACTGATCGGGCGCACACAGTGCAGGATCGCGCCGGCGAGCCCGCGTCGTCGGGCAGGGAAATGCTACGCGAACACTTCGTCCAGCGCCGCCGAATACGCCGCCTCGACCAACGCCGGATGCCGGCGCCCCAGCGCTTCCATCTTCACCCCGGTGTTCACCTCGAGGATTTTCCACGCGCCGTCCGTGCGCACGACGTCGATCGAGGCGAAGCGGATGCCGACGGCTTGCGCGGCCTTGACCGCGAGCGCGACGCAGGCCTCGCGCATTGCGTCATCGGCGAGCAGCACGGGCTCCGCGCCGGCATCGAGGTTGTGCCGCCAGTTCAGCAGAAGCCGTTCGCCGGCGGGCGGAACGGCGTCGAGCGCGGCGGCATCGAAATCCTCGGTGATGGTCTTGAGTTGCTCGGCCGTCGCGCTCGCCTGCGCCAGCGCGCGCAGCGACTGGATGCCGTCGCCAGTCACCGACGGGCGCGCCTTACCGTAGACGGTCAGCGCGCGCGCATCGAGCAGCACGACGCGCACCTCGTCCACGATCTCGACATAGGGCGAGATGGCGAGACTTGGATGTGCGGCAAGGACGCGCGCGACCGCGGTCTCCAATTGCGCCCGCGTCGTCACGCGGAACACGAGCTCGCCGGAGGTCCCCTCATTGGGTTTGATGACGAGCCCCTGCGGATGCTGCTCGAGCAGACGCTGCATCGCGTCCAGCGAGTCCGATCCCGGGATGTGCTTGCTGAGCTTCGCGCCCAAAAACAGCGTATGCGGAATGACGGGGACGCCGGCCGATGCCAGCACGTCCGCGCAGGCCGATTTGTCGTTGGCGACCTGATGCGCGACCGCGCTGTTCAGCCCGACGTCGTAGCCGATCGCGAGCCGCCGCGCGTTGCCCTTGGTCATGGTGACCAGCCAGCCGCCGGACCGCACCTCGACGGCAATCGCGTGCGCCAAACAATATTTTTTGATGGTTTCCAGGAAGATTCGCTGGCTGATCAGGACCACGAGATCATTTTCCCTTCACCGCGGTTTTTGTAGCAATTAATTGCCAGATCGATGCCGATCTCAGCAAGTAAATTACGTACAGCGCCACGTGTTAACGATGACTTCGTTGAACCTCTGCGCGAAATCGAACGACTGCCATTCTGAGATCGCAATTGCACGCCAGTTGATCTTGACTATCTCCTGCATTGGCGCAATGGACACGCGAGATCTTCAGTGATTTCGGCCACTTCCGCGCCGTCGCGAGCCGTCTAGAAATCAAACCATTCTAATTCTGGTCAGTCGAGAAAACGAAAACCCATGAGCGCGTTCTATCGAGAGAAAGTTCTTTCCGTTCAGCACTGGACCGATACGCTTTTCAGCTTCCGGGCGACCCGCGATTCCGGTTTCCGCTTCCAGAACGGGCAGTTTGCCATGATCGGCCTTGAGGTCGACGGCAGGCCGCTGCTGCGCGCCTATTCGATGGCGAGCGCCAATCACGAGGAAGAGCTCGAGTTCTTCTCGATCAAGGTGCAGGACGGCCCGCTCACCTCCAAGCTGCAGAAGATCCGCGAGGGCGACACCATTCTGGTCGGCCGCAAGGCGACCGGCACGCTGATCACCGACAACCTGATTCCCGGCAAGCGGCTGATGCTGCTGTCGACCGGCACCGGCCTCGCCCCGTTCGCCAGCCTGATCAAGGACCCCGAGGTCTATGATCGCTACGATCAGATCCTGCTGGTGCATGGCTGCCGTCAGGTCTCGGAGCTCGCCTATGGCGAGGAGCTGGTCGCCAAGCTGCGCGACGACGAGCTGTTCGGGCCGCTGCTGTCCGAGAAGCTCTCGTACTACCCGACCGTGACGCGCGAGCCGTTCCGCAACCGCGGCCGCATCACTGATCTGATCACCTCCAACCAGCTGTTCAGTGACCTGCATCAGGGCCCGCTCGACATCGAGACCGATCGCATCATGATGTGCGGCAGCCCGGCGATGCTGGAAGAGCTGAAGCAGCTGTTCGAGACGCGCGGCTTCAAGGAAGGCAGCGGCAACACTCCCGGTCACTTCGTGATCGAGAAGGCGTTCGTCGAGCGCTAACCGGTGTCGTCCCGGGCAAGCGAAGCGCGACCCGGGACCCATAACCACCGTTGCTGATTGGACGAAGGCTGAGGCCCCACCGGGCTTCAGCCTTTTGCATTTGTGGTTATGGGCCCCGGCCCCGTGCGCAATTGCTCACTAGACTAGGCCAGGACGACGATGGTGTTTGTAGTGCGCACCATTGCCACGCTGCTATAACGCCCCCAACGCCGCGCGGCCTTTGCGCGAACGCGGCGATTTGGGAGCAGAACCTTGTCCATCACCGATCCGGATGCACCGAAAACCGCCTTTGTGTTTGCCGGCGGCGGCAGCTTTGGCGCGATCCAGGTCGGTATGCTGCAGGCGCTGGCCGCGCATGGCGTGGTTGCCGACATGGTGGTCGGCTCCAGCGTCGGCGCACTGAACGGCGCGTTCTACGCCGGCGACCCGACGGTCTCGGGCGTCGCGCGGTTGGCCGAGATCTGGCGCGGCCTCAGCCGTCAGGACGTGTTTCCGGTGACCTGGCGGACGCTGGTGAGCTTCCTGTGGCGGCGTGACTTCCTGATCCCGCATGACGGCGTCCGCAAGCTGATCGACGATAACATCCCGTTCCGCAATCTCGAGGACGCGCGGATCCCGATCCACATCGTCACCACAGACATCATCAGCGGCGACAGCGTGGTGCTGTCGGAAGGTTCGACAGCGGAGGCGATCGTCGCGTCGACCGCGATCCCGGGCGCGTTCACGCCGGTGCACTACCGCGATCGTTTCCTGGCCGATGGCGCGATCTCCAGCAACACGCCGGTCCGCGTTGCGGTCAGGCACGGTGCCAAACGCCTGATCGTGCTGCCGACCGGGCATGCCTGCGCCAACCAGGCGCCGCCGGTCGGCGCGCTCGCCAATGCCCTGCACGCGCTGACGCTCCTGATCGCGCGGCAGCTCGTCAACGAGCTTGAGAACATCGGGCCCGATGTCGAGTACTTCGTGGTGCCGCCGCTCTGCCCGCTGGTCGGCTCGCCCTACGATTTCTCCCGGACCTCGGATCATATCACGCGGGCGCTCGACACCACCAACGCCTGGCTCGACGGCGACGGTCTGAAGCCGGGCCACATCCCGCACGAATTGCAGCCGCACGAGCATTAGGCGAACGGTGCTCTCTCCTCATCTCCTCTGCGAGCGCACTCACATGCGCGGGTGATGACACCGCGTGGTGCGACGCCTCGAATCGAGAACCATCCCCATCGTCGTCCCTGCGAAAGTGTTTGGTCCCGTATGATTGGCGAGGGCCCGCATTGGGGCCTGGTAGCGGAGGCATTTGAGCCTGGTTCGATTATAGTCGTGGACGAATTTGGCGATGAAGGTGTCTCGATCGGCGTGATCGATGAAGGTCCGCCGCGGCGTATGGGTCCCTGCTCCCGTGCGCAATTGCGCACCAGGCAGGGATGACGGGTTGGAGGAGCCCGCAGATTCACATCACGATTTCGGGATAATAGAATAATGCCGCTGATTTGCCCGACGTGTCAAGGTGCCTGGTCGAGCGCAGGCGTCGCCGGCTCCTTTGCATGGGGTTGTTTTCGATATTTTGGCAGCGCGCCCTGCGACGGCAGGTTATCGCATGCGCTCCCCTTCGTTGCAGTGCAAAAGTCGATTTCGTTTTAGTTTGACCGGTATCCGCACCCGCCCATTCGGGCGGTTGTCACATCTGTGACTGCTCGGCCGTATAACCGTAGTGCACTTGTTCCGCGAGTTGGATTAGGCTCGCGGCCGACAGGTCATTTGGGCAGACCGGAGGAATTTCATGGATACAGTGCTGCTTCCGTTCTCGCCGCGCTTCATCGTGCTGACCATCTGCGCCGTCGTCACCGCGCTCCTGCTGCTGGTTGGAATTTTCGATCACAAGGTCTTCAGGATCGTCCTGATCCCGCTGGTCATCTTCGGCGCGCTGACATTGCTCGGCATTCGCGACCTCACCCAGAAGAACCACGCGGTGCTGCGCAACTACCCGATCTCGGCGCATGTCCGCTTCCTGCTCGAGGAAATCCGCCCGGAGATGCGGCAATATTTCTTCGAGAGCGAGAAGGACGGCATGCCGTTCTCCCGCGACACCCGCGCGGTGGTTTACCAGCGCGCCAAGATGGTGCTCGACAAGCGGCCGTTCGGCACCCAGGAGGACGTCTATCGCGAGGGCTATGAGTGGATGCACCACTCGGTGGCGCCGAAGCCGAGGGCCGACCAGAAATTCCGCATCACCATCGGCGGCCCCGACTGCACCAAGCCGTATTCGGCCTCGGTCTTCAATATCTCGGCGATGAGCTTTGGCGCGCTCAGCCCGAACGCGGTGCGGGCGCTCAATGCCGGCGCCAAGAAGGGCGGCTTCGCCCACGACACCGGTGAGGGCGGCGTCAGCCCCTATCACCGCGAGATGGGCGGCGACATCATCTGGGAGATCGGCTCCGGCTATTTCGGCTGCCGCAACCGCGACGGCACCTTCAATCCGGATCTCTTCGCAAGCGTCGCGGGTGACGACCAGATCAAGATGGTCGAGCTCAAGATCAGCCAGGGTGCCAAGCCCGGCCATGGCGGCGTGCTGCCGGCGGCGAAGGTTTCCGAGGAGATTTCCAAGATCCGGGGCGTACCGATGGGCGAGGACTGCATCTCGCCGGCCTATCATAAGGCGTTCTCGACGCCGCTGCAGATGATGGAATTCGTCGCCCGGATGCGCCAGCTGTCCGGCGGCAAGCCGGCCGGCTTCAAGATGTGCATCGGCCATCCCTGGGAATTCCTGGCGATCTGCAAGGCGATGCACGAGAGCGGGCTCTATCCCGACTTCATCGTGGTCGACGGCAATGAAGGCGGCACCGGCGCCGCGCCGCTCGAGTTCATGGACCATCTCGGCATGCCGATGCGCGAGGGCGTCAATTTCGTCCACAACGCGCTGGTCGGCATCGGCGCGCGCGATCGCATCAAGATCGGTGCCTCCGGCAAGATCGCGACCGCCTTCGACATGGCGCGCGCGATGGCGATCGGGGCCGACTGGTGCAATTCGGCGCGCGGCTTCATGTTCGCGCTCGGCTGCATCCAGTCCCTGAGCTGCCACACCGATCGCTGCCCGACCGGCGTCACCTCGCAGGACCCGATCCGCAACCGCGCGCTCTATGTGCCCGACAAGATCGACCGCGTGTACAACTACCACCACTCGACCCTGCACGCGCTGACCGAGCTGCTCGCCGCCGCCGGCCTCGAGCACACCAAGGAGCTGCGCCCGATCCACTTCTCGCAGCGGAGTTCGACCACCGAGGTCTCTTCCTTCGCCGAGCTCTATCCGACGCTGCGCCCCGGCGAGCTGCTCGAAGGCACCCAGGACCGCCGCTTCCGCGACGCCTGGGCGATGGCGCGCGCGGATTCGTTCCAGCCGGCGGGGTAGGGGGCGGCAAATCCGTAGCCCGGATGAAGCGCAGCGCAATCCGGGACCACTCTCTGTGCGGATCGACCGATCCCGGATTACGCTGCGCTCCATCCGGGCTACGCTCATTACGTACCAGCGGACGCGCCGAACCATTTGGTCAGCGCCTCGGTTAGGCCGGCCTGCGTTCGCTCGCCAACCCACGCCACGTAGCCATCGGGCCGCACCAGCACCGCGATCGGGGCCGAAACCCTGCCGTGCGCGGGAAGCTCCCATGCGCCGCGATACTCGGCATCGACCAGCTGAACCCGGTCGGTCCATCCCGCGATGGCGATGCCGCCGGGCTCGCCGAAATTCAGCAGAACCGGCCGCGCCCGGTGCAGCAGCGCGAAGACCTGCATCGGGCCGTCGGCCGTGACCAGATCGAGATCGGGCATGCGGCGTCCAAGCAGCGGATGGCCGTCGCCAAGATCGTAGTGAAGATCGAGGCCGGACATCATCGCGGCAAAGCATTTGCGCGGCACGTCCATGCGCAGAAGGTCGGAGACGATCTCGTTCAACGCCTTGGTGCGCGGATCGGTGCGGTTGAGCGCGACATGCGCCATGGTGTTGCGCAGCACGCGGGCCGCCACCGGATGCCGTTCGGCTTCGTAGGTGTCGAGCAGGCTGTCCGACGCGATCTGCTTGACCACCTGGGCCAGCTTCCAGCCCAGGTTCACCGCGTCCTGCACGCCGATATTGAGGCCCTGGCCGCCCATCGGTGGATGCACATGGGCGGCATCGCCGGCCAGCAGCACGCGCTGTTTGCGGTAGGTCACGGCCTGCCGGGTCATGTCTGTGAAGCGCGAGATCCAGCCCGGACTGTGGATGCCGAAATCGGTGCCGTACGCGGCGACCAGCGCCTCGCTGACGTCGCGCAGGGTCGGCTCCCGGTCGGTGCCGAGTTGCCGCTCGGCCAGCACCAGCCGCACCCGCCCGCCAGCGTCCGCCTTGCCGATCGCCGAGGTGCCGGTGTCGTGCTGGCGAAAGCCCCATTCCGGCTCGCCCGCCATCTCGGCCTCGGCAATCAGCCAGCTTGTGGTCGGATCCCACCCGGCGAATTCGATGCCGGCCGCTTTGCGGACGAGGCTCCGGCCGCCGTCGCAGCCGACGAGATACTGTGCCCGGAGCAATTGGCCATCCGACAGTTCGACGTCGACGCCGGCGTCGTCCTGCGTGAAGCCGGTCACGTCGCGCGCGCGGATAATCGGCACCGCCAGTTCGCCGACCCATTCGCCGAGCAGGCGCTCGATATGGTTCTGCCGGAGCCCCAGCGTGAAATTGCGCCGGGTCGGAAAGTCGGTGATCTCAAGCGGAACCAGGTGCGAATGGAACAGCACCGCCGGATGGCGCGTTCCCAGCGCGACGAAGCGGTCGCCGATGCCGCGCTGATCGAGCACCTCGATGGTGCGCGCGTGCAGGCCGCCGGCCCGAGCGCCGATCAGGTCCTCCCCCGCACGCCGCTCGACAATCGCAACATCTATTCCCGCCAGCGTCAACTCGCCCGCCAGCATCAGCCCGGTCGGACCTCCGCCGGCAATCACGACAGCATGTTCCCGCA
Source organism: Bradyrhizobium sp. USDA 4504 (assembly GCF_054063995.1). Classification (NCBI taxonomy): domain Bacteria; kingdom Pseudomonadati; phylum Pseudomonadota; class Alphaproteobacteria; order Hyphomicrobiales; family Nitrobacteraceae; genus Bradyrhizobium; species Bradyrhizobium sp. USDA 4504. The sequence continues at coordinate 7,794,037 of NZ_JBSSGV010000001.1, forward strand.
TCCCGCACTCCCTCCGTTCGATTGGGCGCGCGTTCTACGGGATGACCCCGGGCTTGCGGCAAGCCCGGGGGGTCTACATATATCTGAGTGGGGAGAGGGCGTTTGCCCTATCGAACCAATTCCGAGACATCATTGACAAGAACGGCGCGGCAAGTTTGCTGTCGTCCCGGCGCAGGCTGGGACCCAGAGATGGCGCGTTCAGAACTCGCCGTGGATGCGGCCGGAGAAGATGTGCACCGGGCCGCGGTCGGCGTTGTAGGCGGGGTTGGTGATGAACTGGTAGTCCGCGGTCAGCGTCAGGTTCTTGTTCACCTGATAGGCGTAGTAGGTCTCGAAGATCCGCTCCGGGCTGTAGTTCAGCGCGCCGTCGCCGATCAGCAGGCCGAGGCCGCCGGCGGCAAGGTAGTCGCGATGCGCTGATGACAGCCCGTTGATCGCGCCGCCGATGCCGATCGTGTCGTTCGCCCGTCCCCACCTGCTGCCCTTGATCGACAGGCCGCCCGACACGCTGCGATCGACATCGGTGAACGACAGGATCTCGGTCCGGCCGTCGTTCCAGCTGAGGCGGCCGAACAGGCCGACATCCTTTGCGATCTGCTGCTCGCCGTTCAGATAGAAGCCGTATTTCAGATTGTCCTTGCGGATGCCGGCCATCACGTCGTTGATGTCGAGCCCCGGATTGGCGTCCTCGATCGCGAGCGCCCGGGCGTAGTTGCCGGTGTTGCCGCGGTTGCCGAACACGCCGACGCGCAGCTTGCCGGGCTGGTCGAAGATCGAATAGCGGCCCTCGAATTCCACCACGGCGCCGCCGGTGTTGAACACCAGAACGTCGCTGTTCGGTGCGTTCGGCACCTGGAACACGCCGGCGCGCACCGCCCAATCCTTGCGGTTGAGCTCGACCACGGCGCCGCGGGTGTAGCCGGGCAAGTCGGCCGGGAAGTCGTAGGCGGCGGACGCCCACATCGCCCAGTTCATGAAATCGGCGCGCGGGTCCTTGGCGTAGGAATTGCCGTCAAAGAAATCGCCGACCGCAAAGCGCCCGACCACGAGCGTGAGTCGATCGATGTCACGCTTACCGGCGATCTGGTTCGGGCCGTCGGCGACGTCTTCCTGCTCGCCGCCGAAGCCGAAGGTCTGCTTGAAGTAGTAGCGCTGCGGCCGGATTTTCGGGAACGGCGCGCCGGCCTTCTGGGCTTCGCCGTTCGAGAAGCCGGCAAGGCCGAGCGTGCCGTTGAGGCCAAAGCCCTGCGCGGTTTCCGGGTTGAAGTAGAACTCGCCGCCTTCCCAGAGCCGCACGCCGAGAAACGCCGTCGTGGTCCAGGTCTGCTGCAACTGCCCCGCGCCGGGAAGGCTGTTGGTGCCGGCATAGGGCGAGCGGAAGGACGGATAGGTCTGCGGCAGCAGCGTCGTCTGGCCGTGCACGCTCCAGTCGCTCGATTCGGGCAGCGCGGTGCGCGTCGGCGTTGCCGACCACGGCGAATCGCCAAGCTGATAGTTGAGGCCGAATTTCAGCAAATGGATGCGCGGGTCGATGCTGACGCCGGGCAGGCCGAAATCATTGAGGCCGAGCGTGCGGCGCGACAGGTCGACATAGTCGTATTCGACCTTGGCGGTCCAATTGCCGCTCACCGCGAATTCGGCGCCGGCGCCGACGGTCCAGCCGGTCTGGTACTGCCCGGGCTCCGAGATCACCTCGCCCGCGGCATCGTTGACCCGAACCTGGCTGTGGCCCCAGGCGAAACCGCCGGTCACGTAAGGCATCCAGGTGCCGAAGGAGTAGCCGGCGCGGCCGCGCAGCGTGCCGACATAGTCGATCGACGAATTGAAGGGGCCGAGCACCCGCCGCGGCAGGTCGGTCGGGCCGGTGAAGGTCGCATCCGCCTCGATGCCGAGCACGAAGCGGTTGGCGAACTCCCTGTTGTATCCGACCTGGAAGCCGCCGATCCCGCCGGTGATGGTGGGCGGAAAGAACACGCCCTGTTCCAGGATCGGATTGGTGCCGGGGCCCAGCGTGCCGTCGCCATAGCCGACATGGGCGCCGACATAGAATCCGGTCCAGCTGTAGACCGCCCTGGCGGCGGGGGATTTGAGGGCCAGATCGGCCGCGGTCGCCGGCGCGCCGAAGGTTGCCGCACCGAGCGCTGCGCCGGCGGCGATCTGGACCCGGAAGAGGCGGACGCAGGTCATGACGCGGCTTTCCGCGAACGAGTGGCGGTTTCGCCCGGCATCACTGCAGATTTGGTGGCCGCTTGCCACCCGAGATTTGAAATCATCGCCCGCCGTCCCCGGTCCGATCTGTGTCGTCCCATCCAAAGCCAGATCAGCACCTAGCATCCCCTGTTACTTATTGCAAATAATTCGCAATAGCAACTGAGGCGCACCCAATACCGTTCCGATTTGCACGCCACCGTGACAGTCACGTAACAGCGCGAGGCGGCAGGGCCACATCGGCGGCGATCAGCCGCGTGTCGGTGGCAAACCGGTCGCGACCCGACCGTTCAATCGATGCCGCCATTGTCCTCGTCCTATGTGTTGATGAGTGCCGGCTGCGATGCCCTGCCGAGCACGACCCGCGCGCCGGCCCGTTCGATACATCGCGCCAGCGACAGCGCCGTCCGCAGCCCGGCGTTTGAGATTGTGCGTTTCCGGTGGAGCGCGGCCGCGCCGCGCAGGATGGCGCTCGCCAGCCTGAGCAGCACGATCGCGCCCCATCGCCGGCCGCGACTGAGCGCGGTCACGCTCCCACCGTGGCGAGCTGGACGATCCGCAGCAGCACGAGGCCGGCGGCGACGACGAGATAGCCGCGCAGCACGATCATCCAGATCCGGCTCAGCGGGCTGAGCCGCGCCGGCGGCAGCCGGTCGAGCGGCGGCATCCGCCAGCTGTCGCGGTCGACCAGCGAGGGCTTGCGCTTGAAGCGGAAGGACGCGTTGCGGCGCGACGACGTCCCGTAGAACTTGACGGCTGCCGTGATCGCGAGCGCAAGCACGCTGCCGCCGACGAGGATGCCGATGATCCACGTCTCGCCGAGATGGGGGAACAGCACCGCGGCGGTCAGGATCACCGACAGCATCACCAGCCCCGCGACCACCGCGCCGGTGAACAGGTTGAGTTTGGTCGAATTGACCCAGGGCCCGAGGATGTGGCGATCGTTGCACAGCAGCAGCAGGAACACGGTCGCGCTCGGCAACAGCACGCCGGCCAGCGTCTGCACCGCGTTGGTCAATAGTCCGAGCGGCGTGCCCGGCGTCAGCACCAGCACCGCCGCGAGCACGATCAGGCCGCAATAGACGCTGTAGAAGCCCTTCGCGTCGCACGGCTTGCGGTGCAGCGAGTGCTTGACCGCGAACACGTCGCCGATCGCATAAGCGGTCGCGAGGGAGACTGCCGCAGCACCGATGATGCAGGCATCGAGCAGCGCAAGGGCGAACAGCACCGCCGGCAGCCGGCCGGCATATGTCTCGAGGCCGACCGCGGTCCCCAGCGCGTCCGTGTAATTGCCGAATTCGGGCTTTCCTGCGAACACTGCCGCGCAGAACGAGATCATCGCCACCGCGCCGACCACGACCAGCACGATGCCGATGCATAGATCCATCCGTTCATAGCGGATGAAACGCGGCGTGATCCGCTTGTCGATGATGTAGCTCTGCTGGAAGAACAATTGCCACGGCGCCACCGTGGTACCGACGATGGCGACGATCAGCAGCATCACCTCACTGAGCTTGGCGTCCTGCGGCATCTTCGGCACGAAGAAGTCGGAGGCGATCTGCCCGACCGGCGGATGCACCATCAGGATCACGGGTACCAGCAGCAGGCTGCCTGCGACCAGCGCGATGCCGAAGCGTTCGAAGCGGCGGAAGTCGCCAGTCGAGACCGCCAGCATCACGATAACAGCCGAGGCCAACACGCCCCAGAACTGCGAGACGCCGAGAAAATGAAGTGCAAACGTGATGCCGATGAACTCGGTGACAATGGTCAGCGCGTTCAATACCAGGAGGTCGATGACGCTGAAGGCACCCCAGAACTTGCCGAAGCGCTCGAAGATCAGCCGCGCATGGCCGACCCCGGTGACGGCGCCGAGCCGCACCACCATCTCCTGGTTGACGTAGAGCACCGGGATCAGCAGCAGAAGCGTCCACAGCAGCGTGGTGCCGTAATTCTGTCCGGCCTGGGTATAGGTGCCGAACGCGCCGGCGTCGTTGTCGCCGACCATCACGATCAGGCCGGGGCCGACGATCGCCAGCAATGTCTTCAGCCGGGCCAGCAAGGTCGCGCGCGGCGCGGTGTCGTCGCGAGCGATGCTGCCGAGCGCGCCGTGGATGTCGCCGGCATGCGCGCTGTCGAGAATGGCGGTTTGTGTGGTCTTGCTTTCGGTCATTTCGCGTCTCCTCGCCGCCTTTCGGCACGGCGGGAGGGACGCAGGCGTCGTCAGGCGCGCACGTCTCCGCTGCCGTGAGCAGCGGCATTTCCAGATGTGATGCAGATCGAGAATCCCGTTGCCGCGCCTGAATGCCGCGCAACGGGGCAACTAGGTCCTTCGTCCATGTCGGCCTCCTAAACCAAGACAACTACTTCCGACCGAGCAGCGGGCGCCGCTTCACCTCGCCCCGCGTGCGGGGAGAGGTCGGATCGCATCATCAGATGCGATCCGGGTGAGGGGAGTTTTCGCGAACTCAGCTATTACCGTGTGCGCGGAGGCGGCCCCTCACCCCAACCCTCTCCCCGCAAGAACGGGGAGAGGGAGCGGCCAGCACTGTCGTTATCAAGCCCGCCCTCACGGTCGGCCTAAGCGCACAGCCGTGGCTTCGCTGCGGCGCGTCGCTGCTGATCGAGATCACCGCCGCTGTCGTCGACGATCCAACGGCATTCCAGGCGGCCGTCGATCAGGACCCAATGACAGGCCGGGGTTGGACGCCGGTGGCGGCCCGCCAGGCGGCGAAAGCCCGGCAGGTTGTCATTGCAATGAATGGCGGCCGGCGGCGGCATGCGCCGCGGCTCGACAACGCGCCGCGGGCTTGCTTGCCGGAATTTTGCGAGCTTTTCGAACATCGCTCACCTCCACTTCCGCTGGTCGCGGCAGGCCGGTGAGGAGCAGTGGTCAGCTTGGGCGCGACCACCCGTCCACGCAGGCGAGATCTGCGCGATCAGTCTTGCCGTGTTGCGGCGTCACCAGTCCCGGCATCGCCGGACTACTGTCGCCTGAGTTGCTACTGCCCATGTGCCTTCTGTGCTGGCTCGTGGATCGACTTGTCTCCGGGGCCAGAACCCCGGGGCGGAACGAACGTTCCTGCCATCGGGCACTACGCCCGCGACAATGGCCTGTCAAGTCGATTCGGCTATCCTCCGGGGAGGATCATAGCTATCCTCCCCGGAGGATAGGAGAGCCAGATGTCCCACGACCATCCGCACGCGGCGATCGCCAGGCGCCTGAAGCGCGCCAACGGCCATCTCGACACCATCGTCGAGATGATCGAGCAGGGCCGGCCCTGTGCGCAGATCGCCCAGCAATTGCAGGCGGTGGAGAGCGCGATCGAGAGCGCCAAGAAGGCGCTGATCCACGATCACATCGGGCACAGCCTGGAGGAGACGCTGAAGGCATCAGGGCCGAAAGGGCGAGCCGTGCTGCGCGATTTCAGGCTGGTCGCGAAGTATCTGTGATCGCTGCGTTCAAGAATTGACCCGCCCGGGGGGATCGCCGGACGGGTCGGTTGCGACACGGGGTGGATGAGGACCCGTGCCGAACGCAGGATCCGCAACCCTGGGAATTGCGTCGATCAGTAGGAGCAGCTGCGCACGCGGCCGATGTAATTGCCGTAGGCGTCGAACTGGCGCACCCAGCCGCAGCGCCGATAGCCACCGCCGTAGTAATAGCCGTCGCTGGCCGCGATTGCGCTGCCGACAACGGCGGCGCCGACGAGACCTGCGCCAACGCCCCAGCCCCAGCCATAGGGCTTCGCTTCAGCCTGCGACGTCGTGGACGCGATGGTGCCGGTCACGGCGAGCGCGGTCAGGGCGAGGGCGGCGAACTTGGTCTTGATCGACATGGAATACTCCATCCTGTGTGGGCGGCGCCGGTGTGGTCCGCATGCCCGTTGGACGGAGGCTGTCCGGTTCCGGTTCGAAGATCGGGGCGGAAATATGGTTTCGCGAATTGTTTCGTCGCGCTTGTCAGGACGAAGCAATCGCGGTCATTTGCCGCGAAATACGCCGGGATCGAACCTGTCGACATCGGCGAGCAGCTCGCAGAACGCGCGCGCGCCGTGCTCGATCAGCTTCTCGCCCTTCTCGGCCGAGGCCTTGGTCGCATCGCCGATCGCGCCGCTCGGATTGAGGTCCTGCGCCTGCCAGGCGAACGGCGCCGGCCGCTGCGTCGACAGAAAGCGATAATCCTTCTCGATCCGCACGCTGGCCGGCTTGAAGTCCGCGATCGCATCCTTGCGCACGGCGTGCGGATATTTCGCCAGCATGATCGAGGTCTCGACCGCGCCGCCATGGATGCCGTGGCGCAGTTCGCCGGCGTCGAACAGCCCGTCGGGCGCGCCGAAGCGCGACCAGCTCGTGGTCACCACCAGCATCTGATGGTGCGCGCGCAGATCCTGCGCCACCAGCTGCATCGCGGCGGAATTGCCGCCATGGCTGGTCACGATCACGAGCTTCCTGACGCCTGCGCGCGCCACGCTCTCGCCGAGCGCCATCCAGCTCTTCAGCGCCACGTTGGTCGGCAAGGTCAAGGTACCCGGAAAATCGATGTGCTCGGTTGAGATGCCGACCGGCTGCAACGGCAGGAACGTGGCGGGAGTGGGCGCCGGCAGCAACTCTCGCACCCGCGAAAGATAGGCCTCGCCGATCATGACGTCGGTTCCGAGCGGCAGATGCGGCCCGTGCTGCTCGGTCGCGGCCAGCGGCAGCACCGCAATCCAGCGCGCGGCCGTATCCCTGGCGATATCGGGCCAGTGGATGGCGGTCCAGTCGCGGGGCGGAAGCTGAGAAGTCATCAAGCCGGTCGTTTCAATACAAGCGTTTCACGGGATGGATTTGCAGGCTAGTTTGTTTAACATCATAACGGGTTCGCGTCTCCGGGCGCGGTCCACGTCTTCCCGCCTTCCATCATGGGCCATAATGATCGACGGAGTCCAACCATGATCCCGGCCTTTTTGCTGCGAGCGTTAACCACAAGCCTTCTGACCGCCGCGCTTTGCGTTGCCGCGACGCTTGCCCCGGCGCAGGCGCAGACCTCAGACAAGATCTTGGACAAAGTCTCGTTCGGCACCAATTGGGTCGCCGAGGGAGAGCATGGCGGTTTCTTCCAGGCGCTCGCCGACGGCACCTACAAGAAATACGGCCTCGACGTCACCATCGTGCCGGGCGGTCCCAACGAGAACAACCGGATGCTGCTGATCGCGGGCAAGCTCGACTTCTTCATGAGCGCGAACTCGCTGCAGACCTTCGACGCCGTCACCAACAACGTGCCGCTGGTCGCTGTCGCCGCCATGTTCCAAAAGGACCCCCAGGTCTTCCTGACCCATCCCGAGGTCAAGGCCACGAAGATCGAGGATCTGAAGCCGCTCACGCTTTTGATTTCGAAGGAGGGCATCACCAGCTACTTCCAGTGGCTGAAGTCCGAATACGGCTTCGACGAGAACAAGGTGAAGCCCTACACCTTCAATCCGCAGCCTTTCATCGTGAACAAGCAGACCGCGATGCAGGGCTACGTCACCTCGGAGCCTTTCGCGGTCGAGAAAGCCGCCGGCTTCAAGCCGAACGTGCTGCTGCTCGCCGATTACGGCTTCAACTCCTACTCGACGCTGATCGAGACCCGCCGCGACCTGGTCGACAAGAAGCCTGACCTCGTGCAGCGCTTCGTCGATGCCTCGATCGTCGGCTGGTACCACTACGTCTACGGCGACAACTCGGCCGGCAATGCGATGATCAAGAAGCTCAATCCCGACATGAACGACGAGCTGCTCGCCTATTGCGTCGCCAAGATGCGCGAGCACGGCATCGTCGATTCCGGCGATTCCATCAAGAACGGCATCGGCGCCATGACCGACGAGCGGATGGCGAGCTTCTTCGACAAGATGGTGCGGGCCGGCGTGGTCAAGAGCGCCATCGACTATCGCCAGGGCTACACGCTGCGCTTCGTCAACAAGGCGGTCGGCGCCGAGCTCCGGCCGAAGAACTGACGGGTGCGGACGGGCGATGGCGGAGCCTGCGTTGTCTGGATCTGATGCAGCGTCGGCTGTGCGCCTGCGCGGCGTCAGCAAGACCTATGACAGCGGCGTGAGGGCACTCGGGCCGCTCGACCTCGACGTGAGGCGCGGCGAGTTCGTCTCGCTGCTCGGGCCCTCCGGTTGCGGCAAATCCACCGCGCTGCGGCTGATTGCAGGTCTCGCCACGCCAAGCGCCGGCACGGTCGAGGTCTCGCATCATGGCGCGGAGCAGCGCGGCAGCCACCGCATCGGCTTCGTATTTCAGGAGCCGACCCTGATGCCGTGGGCTACCGTGCGCGACAATGTCCGCCTGCCGCTGAAGCTTGCCCGGCTGCCTGCGACCGACGCCGATGCGCGCATCGATGCGGCGCTGGATCAGGTCGGGCTCGCGGAGTTCGCGAGGGCCTATCCGCGCGAATTGTCCGGCGGCATGAAGATGCGGGTGTCGCTGGCGCGCGCGTTGGTCACCGATCCGGATGTCCTCTTGATGGACGAGCCGTTCGCGGCGCTCGACGAGATCACGCGGTTTCGCCTCAACAACGACCTGCTGTCGCTGTGGCGCACCCTGCACAAGACCGTCATCTTCGTGACGCACTCCGTGTTCGAGTCGGTCTATCTTTCCGAGCGCGTGATCGTGATGACCGCGCGCCCGGGCCGGATCGGCGCCGAGTTTCGCATCACCTCGCCGGAACCGCGCGGCGAGGAGTTCCGCACGTCGGCCGAATACGCCGCGTTCTGCCGCGAGGTCTCCAGCGCGTTGGCGCCATCCTATGCAGGGCAGGCGGGCGCATGAAATCTCCGCAAGACCTCGTCCGTTTTCTGCTGCCGCTTGCGGTGTTCGCCGCTGGCCTCCTGCTCTGGGAAGCCATCGTCCGCGGCTATGGCATCCAACCTTACGTGCTGCCGAGCCCGCTGTTGGTGCTGAAGACGCTGGTTGCGGACTGGCCCATCCTGTCGCAATCGCTCGGCGTCACGCTCCTGACCACGCTCGAAGGCTTCGTTGCCGCGGCAGTCGGCGGCATCGTGCTGGCGCTATTGTTCAACCAGTCGAAATGGCTGGAGTATTCGCTGTTTCCCTATGCCGTGGTGCTGCAGGTCACGCCCGTCATCGCGATCGCGCCGCTGCTCCTGATCTATCTGCAGCAGCAGACCGCGGTGATCGTCTGCGCCTGGATCGTGGCGTTCTTTCCGGTGCTGTCGAACACGACGCTCGGCCTCAATTCGGTGGATCGCAACCTCGCCGGATTGTTTCAACTTTATGGCGCCTCGCAGCTGCAGACGCTGCTGTTCCTGAAGCTGCCCGCGGCGCTGCCCTATATCCTCGGCGGTCTGCGCATCGCCGGCGGGCTGTCGCTGATCGGCGCCGTGGTCGCGGAGATCGCGGCGGGCAGCGCCGGCGCCGGCTCGGGCCTCGCCTTCCGGATCGCTGAATCGGGCTACCGGCTGAATATTCCCCGCATGTTCGCGGCACTTCTGCTGCTATCGCTGGCCGGGATTGTCATTTATGGGTTGCTGGCGCTAGTTTCGCACCTGTTGTTGCGGCGTTGGCATGAAAGCGCGTTAGGAAAGGACAGTTGATGGCCCCGATTTCTTCCGAAAAGATCGATCTGTTGATCTATGGACCGATCCGGCCAATCCTCGAAAACGGCTTTCCCGATCAATACGTGCTGCACCGCGCTGAGAGCCGCGGCGACCTCGAGCGGCTGACGCCCGATACGATGGCCAAGATCCGCGGCATCGCCGTCACTTATCACACGATGGCGACCGACAAGACCGCGCTGGCGATGTTTCCGAAGCTCGAGATCGTCGGCAGCTTCGGCGTCGGCTACGACCACGTCGATTCCGCCTATGCGCGCGATCACAATATCGTGGTCACCAATACGCCCGACGTGCTGACCGAGGAGGTCGCCGATGTCGCGATGGGCTTGTTGATCGCGACGTTGCGCGAGTTCGTCAAGGCCGACCGCTATGTGCGCTCCGGGCTGTGGCAGACCCAGAATTATCCGCTCAGCGTCGGCTCGCTGCGCGACCGCAAGATCGGCATCGTCGGCATGGGCCGGATCGGCCAAGCGATCGGACGCCGGCTCGATGCGTCACGGGTGCCGGTGTCCTATCACTCGCGCAATCCGTCCAAGGACGTCTCCTACAAGCACTATCCCGATCTGATCGAGATGGCGAAGGCGGTCGACACCTTGATCGTCATCGTGCCGGGCGGCGCCTCGACGGCGAAGATGATCAATGCCGACGTCTTGAAGGCGCTCGGTCCCCGCGGCGTGCTGATCAATGTCGCGCGCGGCTCGGTGGTTGACGAGCCGGCGCTGGTCGCGGCGCTGAAGTCCGGCACCATCCTGGCCGCCGGTCTCGACGTGTTCGCGGCCGAACCGAACGTGCCCGACGAATTGAAGGCGATGCAGAACGTCGTGCTGCTGCCGCATATCGGCTCGGCCTCGGTGGTGACGCGCAACGCGATGGACCAGCTCGTGGTCGACAATATCAAGAACTGGTTCGCCGGCAAGCCGCCGCTGACGCCGGTTGCCGAAACGCCGGTCAAGGATCGCTGATGTCGTTGTCCCGCTTCAACGCCGTGCTGTGTCTGCTGCTGGCCGCGTGCGGTCCGGCAGCGGCGCAGGACGTCACGACGTTGAAGAAGGACATGATCGGGCAGTGGGAGCTCGCCACCACCGAGCGCAGCAAGACCTGCGTCGTGACGCTGAAGAGCGATGCGGCGCCGCAAGGCTTCAAGCTCGAGCTCGAGCCCGCTTGCGCCGCCGCGCTGCCCTTCACCAAGGACATCACCGGCTGGAGCATCAAGGGCCTCGGCGACATCGTGCGGCTGCACAATGCCGCCGGCGAGACCATGATCGATTTCACCGAGGTCGAGACCGGCATCTTCGAAGGGATGCGCACCAACGAGGGCGTCTACATCCTGCAAAACCTTGCCGCGGCGCGCTCGCTCGCCAAATCGATGGACCAGATGATCGGCGACTGGTCGATGGTGCGCGGCAACGGCCAGGCGATCTGCACGCTGGTGCTGACCAACACCGACGCCGGCAACGACAATTTCCAGGTGTTCCTGAAAGGCAAATGCGATCCCGCGGTTGCGGCCTTCAACCCGACCATGTGGCGGCTCGACCACGGCCAGATGATCCTGATGTCGGCCAAGGGCGAGACCTGGCAGTTCGAGGCCGACGACAACGCCCAATGGCGCCGCGTCCCGGACAGCGCCGATCCGCTGATCATGCTGCGGGAGCAGTAGGTCGGGTGCTGGCCTCGTAGCCCGCATGAGCGCAAGCGATATGCGGGATTTCGCCGATGCATTCCCCGGGTATCGCTTCGCTCACCCGGGCTACGCGATTGCCACAAGCTCCGTGTCGTCCGTGCCTAGTGCGCAATTGCGCACGGGAGCAGGGACCCATAGCCACGATGCCGGTTGGTTTTGCGCGGCTGTGGCCATGGCTCGCTTCAGCAACTCAACCCGGTGGTTATGGGTCCCTGCTTTCGCAGGGACGACAAGGATTTGCTTCTGCCCGAAAAAAATTCCCTTTCCCATGTCGATTCACCCCCTCCCGGATCGTCGTTCCCCATAGCGAGCCGGTCTTGCGGCGATCATCGCCGCGTCTCGCCCAACAGGAGTTTTCCGATGCGCTTCATGTATATCGTCACCTCGCCCCAGCCCCCGGGCCCGCCGACGCCGGCTCTGATGGAGGCGATGGGCAGGCTTGCCGAGCGGGAAATCAAGGCGGGCCGCATGATCGACACCGGCGGGCTGTTGCCGGTCGCGATGGGCGCCCAGGTCCGCATCACCGACGGCAAGCTCAACGTCGTCGACGGGCCCTTCGTCGAGACCAAGGAGATGATCGGCGGCTATGCGATCTTCGAGCTCCGCAACAAGGAAGAGGCGGTCGCCGCCGCCGTGGAGTTCATGCAGCTGCACAAGGAGCATATGCCGGGTTGGGAGGGAACCTGTGAGGTTCGCCCATTCGCCACCCCGGGCGCCGACGGCGGTTGTCAGGTCGATGTGTCCGCCTGCGCCTGATGCGCCGCGCGAACAGGGCGTTCGCAAGCGAAGTGGACGCCGGTTCGCGTGAAGAAAACGCGTCAGGACGAGAATCCAGGTCGGCGGCGATGACGGCCGCCGACATCCAGGCCACGATTCTTGCGGTGTGGCGCATCGAGCAGCCGCGGCTGATCACCAGCCTGTCGCGGATGCTGCGTGACGTGCCGCTCGCCGAGGACCTGACCCAGGAAGCGCTGGTCGCCGCGCTTGAGCATTGGCCGGCCGATGGCGTGCCGGAAAAGCCCGGTGCCTGGCTGATGGCGACGGCCAAGCGCCGCGCGCTCGATCATCTGCGCCGCAACCGCATGCTGGCCGAAAAGCACGGCGTGATCGCGCACGACCTGGCGCGGGAGCAGGAGACCATGCCCGACTTCGATGCCGCGCTCGACGACGATATCGGCGACGAATTGCTCCGGCTGATCTTCACCGCCTGCCATCCGCGCCTGTCGCGGGAGGCGCGCGCCGCGCTGGCGCTCAGGATGATCTGCGGCCTCACCACCGAGGAGATCGCGCGCGCCTTCCTGCAGACGGAGGCGACCATCGCCCAGCGCATCGTGCGCGCCAAGCGCACGTTGTCGGAGTCAGGCCTTGCCTACGAGACGCCGCGTGGCGAGGAGCTGTCCGAGCGGCTCGCCTCCGTGCTCGAGGTCGTCTACCTCATCTTCAACGAGGGCTATACCGCGGCAAGCGGCGACGAATGGCTGCGGCCGCAGCTCTGCAACGAGGCGCTGCGCATGGGCCGCGTGCTGACCTCGATCGCACCATCGGAGCCGGAGGCGCACGGCCTGCTGGCGCTGATGGAGTTCAACGCCTCGCGGATGGCGGCGCGCACCGATGCGTCCGGTGAGCCGATCCTGCTGATGGACCAGAACCGTGCGCGGTGGGATCGCCTGCAGATCCGCCGCGGGCAGCTCGCGCTGGCGCGTGCCCGCGAGCTCGGCGGCGCCGGCGGCTTCTATGTGCTGCAGGCCGCGATCGCCGCCTGCCACGCCGAAGCCGGAACACCGGACGCGACCGACTGGCGCCGCATCGCCGCGCTGTACGGCGATCTCGCCGCGCTCTTGGATTCACCCGTGATCGAGCTCAACCGCGCAGTTGCGATCGGCATGGCCGAGGGGCCGCTTGCCGCGCTCGCGATCGTCGACGGCCTCACCGATGAGCCGGCGCTGAAATCCTATCATCTGCTGCCGAGCGTGCGCGGCGATCTGCTGAATAAGCTGAGCCGTTTCGCGGAGGCGCATGCCGCGTTCGAGGCCGCCGCCGCATTAGCCGGCAATTCGCGCGAGCGCGAGTTCCTCAAGCGGCGCGCCGCAATCGCTGCGCGTGCCGCGCAGGATCATGGCTGCCGCTGACGGCTCCGCGATTCCGGCGGAGCGAAACCATGTAGCCCGCATGAGCGAAGCGACATGCGGGTCTTTGCCACGAGCGACCCCGGGTGTCGCTTCGCTCACCCGGGCTTCACAAGGTTGCTGCGGGTCGTCGTGTCCGCGATTTCGACTCAAACCTGCGGCATGCTCGGACGAAATTCTCTCGGACCGGGAACTGCCACCATGACGAAGCCATCCGTGCTGGCGATCGGCCTCGACCCGACCTTCGTCGATCTGTCCGTCATGCCGCAGTTCACGCCCGAGCTGGTGCGCAGCTATCTCGACGCGCAGATCGACGGCCTGCGGACGCTCGGCTACGACGTCGAGAGCTGCCTGATCGACCTCGGCGATACGGCGGAAGCCGTGACGGCGGCGGCCCTCAACGCGCGCCGCTACGACTGCGTCGTGATCGGTGCCGGGCTGCGCGAGCCGCCGGAGCGGCTCTTGCTGTTCGAGACGATCCTGAATCTGGTGCACCGGCTCGCCCCCGATGCCGCCATCTGCTTCAACACCAGGCCGGCCGACACCGCCGCGGCCGTGCAACGCTGGGTCAGGCCGTAGGACGCCAGATGGGCGTCGCCTTGCGCCGGCGATCGGGCTCGGCGCGCTGCCCGCCGCCCAAGGCGGACACTCGGGCCGGCCCGATGCCGGCATTGGCCCGAGGCTCGCCGCGAAGGCCCGGCGGTTGTTGCCGGCGGCAACCTATGACACCATCCAGAGTCCGATTTGCTTTAGACTTTGGAAGCCTATGCCGCGCCGCAAATTTGCCTGGGAAAAGCTGACGGACGAGCAGTTGCTCGCGCAACCGCTCAATCGTCTGAGGGTTGCCGTCGAGGGCACCTGGCTCGCCGATTGTGTGAATACTCTCTATGAGGAGCTCGAGGAGCGCGGCATCCGGTTGCGGCCGCACACGTGGATCTCGAGCGAATGGTTCAGCCCGGCAGATGTGCCCGGCATCGCGATCCCGTTCTACCTCGCCCATCCCCGCCTGATGAAGCTCGAGAAGAAGATGATGCTCGACGTCGAGGGCGCCTCGTGGTCCGAATGCATGGCCATTCTCCGCCACGAGGCGGGGCACGCCGTGCAGCACGGCTACCAGCTGCAGCGCCGCCGGCGCTGGCAGCAGCTGTTCGGCCCGTCGTCGCAGCACTATCCGCGCTACTACCGGCCCAATCCGGCCAGCCGCAATTATGTCCAGCATCTTCGGCTCTGGTACGCGCAGAGCCATCCGGATGAGGACTTCGCCGAGACCTTCGCGGTGTGGCTGCGGCCGCGCTCGAACTGGCGGACGCGCTATGCCGGCTGGCCCGCGCTGAAGAAGCTCGAATATGTCGACGAGCTGATGGGCGAGATCGCCGGCAAGCGGCCGCTGCTCCCGACGCGCGAGCGGGTCGATCCGCTGCATACGCTCAAGCAAACGCTCGCCGAGCACTACAGGAAGAAGCAGGCATTCTACGCCTTCACGCCGCCGAAGACCTACGACCGCGATCTCTCCAAGCTGTTCTCCGCCGATCCGCGGCATTATCGGCGTCCGCCGGCCGCGGCCTTCATCAGGCGGCACCGCGCCCAGATCAGGCAGCTGGTGGCGCGGTGGACCGGCGAGAACCAGTTGACGCTCGATGCCGTGCTCGATGATATGATCTCGCGCTGCCGCGAGCTCAATCTGCGTGCCGTCGGCCCCGAGCAGAAGCTCGTGACAAACTTCACCATTCTGCTGACCGCCAAGACCATGCACGCGCTGTTCGGCCCGTCGCGCCGGAAATGGATCGCGCTATGAAACAGCTTCGCATTCTGGTGCTGATGCACCCGGATTGTGTGCCGCCCGACTCCAGCGATGGATACAGCGCGCGGGAGATCAACGAGTGGAAGACGGAATACGACGTCGTCAGCACCCTGCGCGCGGCCGGCCATGAGGTACGTCCGCTCGGCGTGCAGGAGGAAATCAAGCCGGTGCGCGACGAGATCGAGGGCTTCAAGCCGCACGTCGTGTTCACGCTGCTGGAGGAGTTTCACTACGACGTCGTGTACGACCAGCACATCGCGAGCTATCTCGAGCTGATGAAGATCGCCTATACCGGGTGCAACCCGCGCGGCCTGATCCTGGCGCGCGGCAAGGATCTGTCCAAGACGCTGGTGCACCATCGCCGGATCCCGGTGCCGGCCTTCGCCGTGTTTCCGATGCGCCGCAAGGTCAAGCGGCCGCCGCGTCTCGAGCTGCCGCTGATCGTCAAGAGCCTGAGCAGCGATGGATCGCTGGGTATCTCGCAGGCGTCGATCGTCGATACCGACGAGAAGCTCGCCGAGCGCGTCGCCTTCATCCATGAGCGGATCGGAACGGCCGCGATCGCCGAGCAGTTCATCGAGGGACGCGAGCTCTATGTCGGCGTGCTCGGCAACAACCGGCTGCGGGTGCTGCCGGTGTGGGAACTGAAATTCGGCAGCATGGGCGGCCCTGCCGCGCGCCAGATCGCCACCGAAAAGGTCAAGCACGATACCAGCTATCAGGAGCGCGTCGGGATTGTCGACGGCCCGGCCGAGGATCTCACGCCGGAACTATCCGCCCATATCCAACGGCTGGCGAAGCGCATCTACCGGACCCTGGGGCTCGATGGCTATGCGCGCATCGACTTCCGCCTGTCCACCAATGGCGTTCCGTATTTCATCGAAGCCAATCCCAACCCCGAAATCGCCAAGAGCCAGGAGTTCGCGACGGCCGCCGGGCATGACGGGCTGGACTATCCGGATCTCCTGCAGCGCATCGTGACGCTCGGAATAAGCCGCGCCAAGGCCGGCGCGTCGCTGGGCTGACTCGAGGCCGCTAGATCATGATGCGTTTCCACAGAATCGCATCATGATCTCATCTCCTTGTTTGAGCATGATCTTTTCGGAAAACCGGTTTCCACTTTTCCGGATCATGCTCTAAAGGCTGCGCTGCATCGGATGGCGTCGCGCATCCTTGGGGATGAACATCGCAAACGTTTCCCTAACGCGCGCGGCCGGCGTCACGGTGCCGGCGGTCGCGGAAACAGGGGCTGCCGTCAGATGAAACGCGTCCGGTTCCGGCCAGCGCCGTGCAAGGATTTCGTTTACCGAAACCGGCATGGCGAGCCCATCGCTGCGGCTGCTGTCGTAGACGTACAAACCGGCAAGAAAAATCGATACGACAACAAGGATCGTCCTGAAAATCGGCATTGTGCTTGCGCCTTCTTGATTGAGGCGAACAATGCCCGGTGACGGTGAACCGCGCGTTTAGCGCTGCGGCCGATCAGCCGATACGGTTCCCAACTCATGAATGGGCTTGCGTAAACGGCCCGCTTACCAATGCCTTCAAGGTTGCGGCAACCAGCTTTCCTCACCGGCGGGAAAGAAGTCTCTGGCATTGAAAGACCAACAACAAGACTGAGGAGGCACCATGTTCGTCGCCATTCGAGTCATGATCCTGATCGCCAGTGCATACGCCGGCTCGGCCGTTGCGGAGATGCAGTTTGCGCCGCTGCCGAGCCTTGCGGCGTCGTCCGCGCCGTAGCGCCGGCAAGCGAGGCGGCGCACCTTACGCCGGACTGGGCGCCACCTCGCCGACCCCGATCGCGCGAGCCGCGTTTTCCGTCATCCTCGTCGCCGTCAGGCGCAGGAAATACAGCGACAGTCCCGGGTTGCGCTCGCACAGCTTCCTCAGTGCGCTGTCGCTGATCCAGAGCAGATCTACATCGGTCGCGGCTTGAGCGGTTTGCGTGCGGCGGCGCTCGAGCGAAAACAGCCCGATCTCGCCGAACAGTTCACCCGCCGATACCCCGCGATCGATCTCGGGAAACCTGACCTCGCCGGACACGACCATGTACAGCAGGTCGGCGTCGTCGCCCTTCCGGAAGATCGTTTCTCCCGCCTTGAGATGCTTCGGCTGCATGAACGGCTGCAGCCAGTTCGGAGAAAGGTCCGTCGCTGCAGCACGCTTCGCTTTCCGAAGCAGCCGAACCATCTGGAACAGCAACACCACGTTCAGGGGCAGCAGAATGATATGCAGGATGAGCACCGGGTAGATCCGGTCGCCCAATCCATAGCTGATGAATGCCAGATTGCTGAATATCGCGACAGCGCGCAGGCTCAACATCGTACTCATGCAGAACGTCAGCAACACAAGCGCCGACGCCAGATAACCCAAACCATCGATCAACGTCATGACAACGCCCACTGGGAAACGAAAATTGCAAGCAAACCGATCTGAAAACGACCGGCAACATACACCAGTGCGCTCAGTTTCCTGAGCGGAAATATCGCCGGCCCACGCTTGCGGCGGTGCACGCGTCGTGACGCTGCCTCAGCTCGACGAACGCGCGCGCGAGGCGACGTGAATGGCGCGGGTCTTGCCGGATTTCGTTTTGGCGGCGACGACGGTCGGGCGCGCCTTGCCGAGCCGGGCCGCGCCCGGCGAGCTCCTTCTGAGCAGCAGCGCGAGCCGCTTGCGTGTGCGGCCGGCGACCGACCTTGCCGTCTCTCGCGCGGCCTCGGCCTTGCGGATGATCGTCGTCACCGCGGACGTCGGCGACGCCGCGACGAAGGCGACATCCTTCGCCTTCGAGAGGCCGCCTATGCCTTCGCACGGCGCTTCGCCCGGCAAGTCGATGCGGATGGCGAGCGTCTCGGCACGCTCGATCCAGTCCTCCGCCTTGGTGCCGGTGATGATCCGGACATAGTCGCGGGTCTCGCGCGGCAGCTCGCTCTGCCGGGCGAGCCATTTCTGGACGCGGCCGCTGCCGGCATTGTAGGCGGCCGCCGCCAGGCCGAGATTGCCGAAATCGTCGCGCAGCTTGCGCAGCAGTCTTGCGGATGCCGGCAAGGCCTGCAGCGGATCGAAGGGATCGTCGAGCCCGACTTCGGCCGCCGTCTCCGGCATGAACTGCGCAACGCCCTGCGCACCGGCATGGCTGATTTCGTTCGAGCGAAAGCGGCTCTCCTGCCAGATCAGCCGCGCAAAGAACGCAACGGGGATTTCGCTCGCCTGCGCCGCGTCCTTCAGGCTGTGGCAGAATTTGTCGATCGCGGACAGCTGCGGCTCGGCCGCGGCATCGCTCGGCTGCGCCGCAGGCGCGGGCGTCTTGTCCGCGTCCGTCGCAGCGGGCGCCTCACTGGCATCAGCGCTTTCGATAAAGCGCGCGGCAAACGGAACGGCGTCGGATGTCGCGTCGCGCGAGAATGTCGGGGCTTGGGTTGAGGCGTTGATCGAGCCGGGCGAACGATCGAAATCGAGCATCAAGACAAGAAACGCGGCAAGCGCCGCGATGACAAATCGCATTTGCTTCCAGAGACCTGAATTGTGATGTGAGTTGCGCGCAAATGCACTTCGGATCACGACTTTTTAGCGGGTCGATTGCGGCGAAGCCGCGAAATCAGCTGTTCCGCCGTGGAACTTCGCCGCTGTTCGCATTGGAACTTCGACGCTTTCCGTAGCTTTACGGAAGATGATCACGTTGGGATGCACGATGTTCCGACCGTTTTCCGTTGCACGTTTTGCGATTGCACTTTTGCTTGTGTCGGCCGCGCCGGCGGTGGCCGCGGGTCTTGATGCGGCCGCGATCAACGACGTGGCGGCGCCGCCGGCAAAATTGCCGGACCGTGGTCAGCTCAACGCCTTCGTTGCCAGGCTCGAGATCCTGCTCGACCGCGCGCATTTTTCTCCCGGCGAGATCGACGGCAAGCTGGGCGACAACGCGCAGAAGGCGCTCCGGGCGTTTGCCGACGCGAATGGATTGTCCTTCGACAAGGCGGTGACGCCGGAGCTCTGGAGCGGGCTCACAACCGCCAGCGAGGGGCCTGCGATCGTCAGCTACACGATCGTCGACGCCGACGTGAAGGGGCCGTTCGCGAAGAGGATTCCCGCGAGGATGGAGAGCATGAAGAGCCTGCCGGCGCTGGGCTATACCAGTCCGCGCGAAGCGCTCGCCGAAAAATTCCACATGAGCGAGGCACTGCTTCAGGCGCTCAATCCGGGACAGAAGTTCGACAAGGCCGGCGAGACCATTGCGGTTGCCAACGTCGTCGACGCCGGAAAACCGCCGCAGGTCGCGCGCGTCGAGGTCGACAAGACGCGGCAGGCGCTCAGCACGTTCGATGCAGCAGGTAAGCTGCTCGGCTTCTATCCTGCGACCGTCGGCAGCGCGGAGAAGCCGACGCCGAGCGGAACGCTCAAGGTGACGGCGATCAACAAGAACCCGACCTATCGCTACAATCCGAAATACGCGTTCAAGGGCGTCAGATCGAAGACGCCGTTCACGATCAGGCCCGGTCCGAACAACCCGGTCGGTGTGGTCTGGATCAACCTCTCGGGCGAAGGCTATGGCATTCACGGCACGCCCGATCCCGGCAAGGTCTCCAAGGCGGAGTCCCACGGCTGCGTCCGGCTCACCAACTGGGACGCGCAGCGCGTCGCGGCCGGTGTCGCGAAGGGCACCCCGGTTGCGTTCATCGATAGCGCGACAAGCTCAGCAACGGCGACGCGCTGACCTTGACGCAACATCGTTCACAGATCAGCAACCGACAGAAATGTTGGCGCGCTCGGCCGCGGGCCAGACGCCCGCGCGCTCGGGAGATGATGCGCAGCCGGCGAGCGAAGCGGCTCCGCTTTCCAAGCCTAGCGCAGGATTCGCTGGTATGCCAATGTCGCGTCGTGCCAAACCCGCAGGAGGTCAGCATGCGAACGATCATAACGAACATAGTGGGAGCACTCTGCGCCATCGCGATGGTCGCGAGCGCACACGCAGCGGTCAAGGAAGAGCCGGTCACCTATACCGACGGCGAGACCACGATGAAGGGCTTCGTCGTCTATGACGACGCGACCCAGGCCAAGCGGCCCGGCATCGTCATGGTGCACGAATGGTGGGGCATCACCCCGCATATCCATAACGAGGCGCGGAAGTTCGCGGAGCAGGGCTACGTGGCCTTCATCGCGGATATGTACGGCGACGCCAAGACTGCCGACAACCCGAAGGATGCCGGCGCGCTCTCGGGCTCGGTGATGAAGAACCCGAAGGTGATGGAGCAGCGCTTCAATGCCGCGCGCGAGCAACTCGCCAAGCAGGCCTCGGTCAATCCGCAGCGGATCGGCGCCGTCGGTTACTGCTTCGGCGGCGCGGTGGTGCTGAACATGGCGCGCACTGGCGCCGATCTTGCCGCCGTCGCGGGCTTCCACGCCTCGCTCGGTCTCAATACCCCCGCACCGGCGCCGGGCACCATCAAGGCGAAAATCCTGATCCTGAACGGCGCGGACGACCCGTTCGTGAAGCGCGAGCAGTATGATGCGCTGAAGAAGGATTTCGACGCCGCGAAGGCCGATTACCGCATCGTCGAGTATCCCGGCGCGGTTCACGCGTTCACCAACCCCGAAGCCACCGAGCTCGGCAAGAAGTTCAATTTGCCGCTCAGATACGACGCCAAGGCCGATCAGGAATCCAAGGCCGAAGCCGCAAAGCTGTTTGCCGCCAACCTCAAGAAATAAGCAAAAGGGCCACCTAAACGGTGGCCCTTTTCTTTGGCTGGTTCGGCCGCGGAAGTGGCAGGGCCGTGGTCTCGCTGGCGCGGCTGCGCCTTGAAGCCATGCGGAAGACGCAGCCGGGCGCGCGGATGCTGGCCGTCTCGCACGGTTGCCACGGGGCGCTCCCCGGCCGATGATGCGCAAAACGGATCAGAACAATCGAGAGGGAGCGAATGCGCGGGCGCCGTGTGCTGATGGAATCGTTCGTGTCGCACGGCGTGCGTCATATCTTCGGCAATCCTGGCACGACCGAAACGCCACTGCTCGACAGCCTGCCCGCATTTCCGCAACTCGAATACATCATGGCGCTGCATGAAGGTGTCGCGGTCAGCGCCGCCAGCTTCTACGCGCAGGCGTCGGGGCGTGTCACGGTCGCCAACCTGCACGCCCGGCCTCGGCAACGGCATCGGCTCGCTGTACGGCGCGCTGAAGGCGGGTTCGCCCGTGGTCGTGACGGCCGGCCAGCAGGATACGCGAATGCGGCTGAAGAATCCGCTGCTCGGCCATGACCTCGTCGCGATGGCGGCGCCGGTGACCAAGTGGAGCGTGCAGATCGAGCGCGCCGACGAGATCGCGCCGATCATGCGCCGCGCGTTCAAGGTGGCGACCGATGCGCCGCAGGGGCCGGTGTTCGTGTCGCTGCCGATCGACGTCATGGAACAGGAGACCGCGGTCGATGCTCTGGCGCCGGACAATTTGTGGCGCTCGCCGCGCCCCGATCCGGCCGGCATCGAAGCGTTTGTCGCGCTGCTTCTGAAGTCGAAAAAGCCGGCCATCATCGCTGGCGACGACGTGGCACGATCGGGCGGCGAGCAGGCGCTGGTGGTGCTCACGGAAGCGATCGGCGCCACCGTGTGGTTCGAGGGGCTCCGCCATCACGCGCCGTTCCCGACCAGCCATCCGAGCTATCGTCAGTCGCTTCCGGGCGACGCAAGGCAGGTGCGCAAGGCGCTCGGCGATGCCGATCTCGTGCTGCTGGTCGGCGGCCCGTTCTTTGAGGACATCTGGTTTGCGCCTGGCGGCCACATCCCTGACGGCGCGTCCGTGCTGCAGATCGAAGCCTCGGCCGAGCGTCTCGCGCTCAACAACCGGCTCGATGCCGGCATCGTCGGCGACATCGCCGTCAGCGTCGGTGCCTTGACGGAGGCGGTGCGTGCAAAGGCCAGCGCGGACTTCAGGCAGGCCGCGCAGAACCGCAATGCCGCGCTGGCCGAATTGCAGGCGAAGGAGAAGGAGGCTTATCGCGCGCGGGTCGAGAAAAGCCGGGACCGGCAGCCGACCGCGATGCCGCGTGTCACCGCGGAGCTTCGTCGCGGCCTGCCCGATGATGTCGTCATCGTTGATGAAAGCATCACGGCGAGCCTCGATCTCGCGCGCGCCTTCGACTATCGCGGCTTCGGCGATTATTTCGGCGGCCGCGGCGGCGGCATCGGCCAGGGCCTCGCCGGGGCGATCGGCGTCAAGGTCGCGATGCCGGATCGTCCGGTGGTCGCGATCTCCGGCGACGGCTCGGCGATGTACGCGATCCAGGCGCTGTGGACCGCCGCGCACCACAGGCTTGCGATCGTGTTCGTGGTGCTGGCCAACCGCGAGTACCGCATCCTCAAGCACAATGTGGACGTCTGGCGCCAGAACTTTGAGGCCGGTACCCAGCATCCCTATCAGAACATGGACATCACCGGCCCCGCGCTCGACTTCGTGCATCTCGCGGCCGGCATGGGCGTCGAGGCGGTCAGGGTCGAGAAGGCCGACGACATTGCCGGTGCCGTCGCAAAGGCTGTCGCGGCGCAGCGGCCGTACCTCGTCGAGATCGCAATCGAAGGCAAGCGCTAGAGCATGATCCGGAAAAGTGCGAAGCGGTTTTCCGACAAGAACATGCTCAAACAAAGAGCTCATGCGCATTAATGATTCAGCCCAATTTCATCGTACTCTCATCGCGCTCGAGGAGTTTCTCATGGCAGGCATTCTGGACGGCAAGGCCGCATTGGTGACGGGCGGCGGCTCCGGCATCGGCCGGGCGACGGCAATTGCCATGGCGCGTGAAGGCGCGCGCGTGGCGGTGTCGGACCTCTCGAAGGACGGCATCGAGGAGACGGTCGCGCTGATCAATGCCGCCGGCGGCCAGTCGATCGCGATCCAGGGCGACGTCACCGACGAGGCCGACGTCGCGAACATGGTGGCCCGCACGGTTTCGGCGTTCGGGCGCATCGATTGTGCGTTCAACAATGCCGGCGTTGCCGGGCGCTCCGTCGGCCCGCCCGGCCAGCGCATTCATGAACTCACGCAAGCCTCGGTGGCCAAGATGTTTTCGGTGAACCTGATGGGCGTGTTCCTGTGCCTGAAATACGAGGTCGCGCAAATGCTCAAACAGGGCGGTGGCGGCGCCATCGTCAATACGGCCTCGATCGCAGGCCTGGTCGGCCTCGCGACGTCCGGCCACTATGTCGCGACCAAGCACGGTGTCGTCGGGCTGACCAAGTCCGCCGCGATCGAATATGCCCAGGACGGCATCCGCGTGAATTGCGTCAATCCCGGATACATCAAGACGCCGATGACAAAGGAGACGATGGATGAACGCTACGACGAGATCATCGCCAAGGTGCCGGTCCGTCGCCTGGGCGTGCCCGAGGAAATCGCCGAAGCCGTGGTCTGGATGTGCTCGGACAAGGCGTCGTTCATGACCGGCGCATCGCACGTGGTCGACGGCGGCTACAGCGCCGCCTGATCTTCCGAAGGGCCTTTGTTTACGTTGGTGGCCCGGTTGTACAAGCATTCGATCATCGCGGCATGATGGCGGCGTTGATCTTCGTGGCCTCGGTGCTCTTGCTGCGAGTGATGCATCTCGGGCAATATGGCGCTTGGCAACGAAGAGCTTCGAGATTTGGTGTTCAAACTCAATCGCATTGTCGGTTTCATCATTTTAGCAGCGCTCGTCTACGGCGTGCTCCAGGCTTGCGAGTTACTTCCTGAGGGGGCACCTCGGCTGTTTCCTCAACGCAGCGGCTCGCCCGCGGCTTAAGACTGATGCTCCACATCCGAACGTCCGCTGCTGGACCCATAGCGGGTATCGTTTGACGCCGGTTTTGGTCGCCTCCTTCGGCAAACGGAACCGAAGCCGGTGCAGCCTGTTTGGTACGATTAGCCAAGGGAGGTCGGAATGAGGATCATTCTGATGACGACGATTGGCTGGGCGTTGTCGTGTGGATTCGCGCTAGCCCAGGCCGATCCCAACAAGGACGTGAACACGGCAACGGGGCGCTCGGCACCGGAAGAAAAAGGTCAATTGCAGCCACAAGGTTGGACCGGGCCACTTGAAACAAAATCAGGTGGTGCGCCGCCGGAAAGCCCGCAAGGTCAAAGCCCGCCGGGAATGCAGGGAGCGCCGGACGGATCGACAAAAACCGTGGTTGAACCGCGGAAGTAAGTCCCACGTCTTGTCTGTGAAAGGCCAGCTTCCCTTAGGGTGAACCGGCCCTCGAGCTCGCCCTTTGCAGCAAGCGGACATCGCGGCAGCGCGGAATGACGTCAGAGCTTGATCCAAGCGGACCCTGGCAGGCTTGCGCCAACCAGCCGTGCGTATCGATGGGTTGATCCGCTTCCGGCACTAACGTAGTCGTTCGCGATGAACGAACGTTCGGCCATCGCCAAGGCTGCAGCTCTTCCGGATACGAAAGCCATCCTGCTCGGGGTCGCATGCGGCCTCGGTGCGGCGCTGTGCTGGGCGCTCGGCTTCGTGGCGACCCGACACGGCCTGAAGGTCGGTTTCACACCGGTCGACCTGCTGATGCATCGCTTCCTGTGGTCGGGCATCGTCTTCCTGCCGCTCGTTGTGCGCGCCGGCCTCCGCGATCTCTGCGGCATCGGCTGGGGCCGCGGCATGGCGCTGATGCTGCTGGGCGGGCCGGTGATGTCGCTGATCAGCTATGCCGGCTTCATGTTCGTGCCGCTGGGGCATGGCAGCGTGATCCAGCCGTCCTGCGCGACGCTGGGTGGATTGTTTCTCGCGGTCGTCTTGCTGAAGGAAGCGGTCTCGCTCTCGCGGGCAGCCGGCGCTGTCGTCATCGTCGTCGGCCTTGCCGTGATCGGCAGCGAGTCGATCGGCCATATGGGGCCGAGCGCCGTGATCGGCGATTTGATCTTCGTTGCGACCGGCTTGATGTTCGCGGGCTTCGCCACGCTGGTGCGCTATTGGCGTGTCTCGGCGTTCTCCGTGGCCAGCGTCATCAGCGTGCTGTCGCTCTCGCTGTTTCCACTCTATGCCGTCTCGGGTGGGCTCGCTCGCGATGCGGCCATCGGCCTGCATGAAAACACGCTGCAGGCCATCGCCCAGGGCATCCTGGCCGGGCCCGCGGCGATGTATTTGTTCGCGGTGTCGATCCAGCGCCTGGGCGTTGCCCGCGCAGCCGTATTTCCTGCGACAGTGCCGGTGCTGACCCTGCTGTTGGGATGGCTCCTGATCGGCGAGCCACCAACCACGCTGCAGGCGGCCGGATTGGCCGCCGTGTTGGCCGGATTCTATCTCGCGCAGCGGCAGCGCTAGACGTCTTGCCCGTCCTGATTGGCGCGCGGTCGCGGCGGCGATTGACAAGCAAGCGAGGGATCGCGGATGGTGCGGCTCTCCGCCGTGTCGCAATGAGACGCCGATGCAAGTTCAACGTTTGGCGCTGCCGATGCTTGCAGGGCTCGTGCTTGCAGCTTCGGCTTTGTCGGGCGCAGCCCGGGCGCAAGGCGCCGCCGAGCCGATGCCGCAGACCTCGCAGTGGCAGACCTGGCAGTGGCAGACCTCGACGCCGGAAGAGCAGGGGATGGATTCCGCCGCGCTGGCGCGGCTCGTCAATTTTGGCGCGGACCACAGTCTCGATAACCTTCTGATCGCGCGGCACGGCCGGATCGTGCTCGACGCCTATTATGCGCCCTACACGCCGGAGATCCCGCATCTGTTCAATTCCGTCACCAAGGCGGTGACCGGCACGCTGGTCGCGATGCTGCTCAGGGATGGCGTGCTCGACAGCCTCGACCATCGTATGGTGGATTTCTTCGGCGATCGCAGCATCGCCAATCTCGACGACCGCAAGCGGGCGATCACGGTCCAGACCATGCTGGACATGACCTCGGGAATGGCCTGGACCGAAGGCGTTGAGGGTGGCCGACCGGACTCGCTGATCGAGTGGGGGCGCAGCCCTGATGCGATCCAGTTCATCCTCGACCGCCCGATGGCGAAGGCGCCGGGCGAGGCGTTTGATTATAACACCGGCAATGCGCAGCTGTTGGCTGCGATCATCAACAAGCTCACCGGCATGAGCGCGCGGGACTACGCGGTGACCAAACTGTTTCGCCCGCTCGGGATAGCCGCGCCGTACTGGCACAGCATCGGTCCCGGACTGACGCAGGGCGGCGGCGGGCTTCAGCTCGCGCCGCGCGACGCGGCCAGGATCGGTCTGCTCTATCTGCATGACGGTGAATGGGACGGGCAGCGCTTGCTGCCGACCGGCTGGGTCGACCGCATCAGGCATGCGACGACGGAGATGCACGCCTCGTTCGACTCATCGTTGCGCTACGCCAATTTCTTCTGGGTCATGTCGCAGCGGCAGGTTGTCATGGCGGTCGGCGACCGCTGCCAGCTCCTCATGCTGTTTCCCGCGCTCGACATCGTCACGGTCGTGACCGCGCGCGACTATTGCTCGTTCGGCAGAATGGCCGACGAGATTTCGGGCGCGGTCAAATCCGACACGGCGCTGCCGGTGAACTCCGTCGGCGGCAATCAGCTCGCGGGCGCGTTGCGCGATATCGCAACCGAAAAGCCGTCGACGGTTGGTGCCGTGCCCGAGACGGCCGCCGCCATCTCCGGCAAGACCTGGCGCTTCCCGGCCAATGGCTTCAATTTGCGGGCACTAACGCTGCATCTGACGGATCAGCCCGCGCACTACGAACTCGAAACGTCGACGCCGGATCCGGCGAGGCCGGTGACGACCCTGGCAGGACCGATCGGGCTCGACGGTGCCTACCGTCTCGGTCAGCCAACGGCGCTCGGCGTGATGGCGCTGAAGGGGACGTGGCAGGACAACGAGACATTCGCGATCGACCTGCGTCTGGTCGGCGGCGATACCGACCGCCGATGGCTGCTGTCATTCGATGGCGGCAAGGCCCGGCTCAGCGGCAAGGATCGCTTCGGCCGCGACGTTAAGGCCGACGCTGAAGCGCCGGGCGCGCAATAGCTCGAGCGCGGGCCGCGTCCCTGTCCATTTCGGGCACGTGAAGCTCGGCTTCCTTCGCGTCGTCCCGGCGAAGGCCGGGACCCATACGCCGCGGCGGACGTTGTAGCTGGGACTGGTCGTTGCAATAGTGCAGAAGGCGTCGTGCCCGCGCAGCGACCTTGGCGGCATGATCGCAGGAAATCACGACCGGCGCACGCCAACACGCACACCGCCATGGCAGACGGCCGCGCGAATCGACAATGCTAAGGAAACTATGCGCCCGAGGCTCTCAGCGCGGCGGCGACCTTATTGGTCCACCTTCGGCGTCTTGCCCGCAATGTCGAGGCCGAACCGGAGCGCGCGCTCCTGGCGCTCTTCCGTCAGCAGCTTCAATTCCCGTTCCAGCGACCGCGCCACCTCGTCCTGGGTTTCCTTGGAGCGGCGACGGGAGTCGCCTTGCGGTTTGGCCGGTTCGGCAGTCACGGGAGAAACCCTTGTCATCACAGTGTCACAGGCCCTGATGGCACGGCGGGAGTCGGGGCGACAATCAAAAAGAATTCAGTGGGTGCATCTTTGGAAGGTTTGCTGTGCGTCTGATTCAAATTTGGGCAGAAAATTCTCTTAAGTGTTGTCTCGAATGGAGCCGGACCCCTTCGGCCCGCCGTCTCATCAATTCGGATAAGAGAGCCCGGTTCCGACGAAATCATTTCCGGATTCGCACGAAGGCGTCCTGAAACCGACAAGGTCTAACCTTAGTAGCGTTGTGAAGGACGGCTGCCTGGTGAGACGCTGAGGACTGCGGTGGTGAGATTCACGACCTGGGTCGAGAGGTTGGTCGGTCCTGCTGAGACGTTGGGGATGATCCCGGAAATGAAGAAGTTGAATGCTGTGCCTTATGTCTGGGCGGCCGCGCTGATTGCGGTCGCGATCTGGGGCGTGAGCGGCACCCCGCAGACGGCACACACCTCCGCCAGCACCCATCTGGCCCGGGTGCGCTAGAGCTTCGGCCGCAGCGAGCGCTGCATATCCATCGTGTAGGTGTAGCGCCCCTCGGGGTGCGTGGTGATGGTGACCTCGAACAGTTCCTCGCGCTGGCCGTAGTAGCGACGTACCACGGTGAGCGCCGGCGAGCCGGTCTTGACGCCGAGCGCCCTGGCGATCGGCGCCGGCATGCCCCGCACGAAGATTTCCATCTGCGCGCGCTCGGTGACCTGGCCGTACATCCTGGCAATCTGCTCATGCACCGGGGTGCGGCCGTGGTCGGGCCGGGTCACGACATCGGCGAACCTGCGCAGCACGTAGATCTCGGCCCAGCCGAGCGGGGCTGCGAACTGGTCGGAGCGGCGCACCGCCTCGATCAGGAACCAGCTCTTGCCGGGCTCGCATTTCAAGAGCCCGGCCAGCTTGCGGTCGGCGACGATGTCGCTGCTCGCAACGACCTCGCGGTAGGTTTCGTTGGAATAACGCAGCCACTCGCCGAGCGACTTGACGCTGTGGGTGAACAGCACCGGCGGCTCGGATGCGATCACCACCGAGCCGAGGCCGGCGCGGCGCACGATCAGGCCCTGGTCGATCAGGATGCGCAGCGCCTCGCGCACGGTCTGCCGGCTGGCCTGATAGCTCGCCATCAGCTCGGTCTCGGTCGGCAGCAGATTGCCGACCGCATAGGTGCCGAGCCGGATGTCCTTCTGCAGTCCGGTGGCGATGTCGCGGTAACGGGACGATCGCGCTCGGTCCGGTTGTTCAGACATGGCGGATCACTGGTATGCCGTATGGCAGACGACCGGATGTCCCGATTGCATCGACTGCAGCGCAGCCTCGAACGCGGCGAGCGTCGCCAGCACGTCTGCCTCGAGCACCGGGAACGGCTGCTTGCCTTCGACGGCGTCGGCAAAGGCCGATAGTTCCGCGGTGAGGGTGTCGATTGCCGGATAGCGCGTCGTCGCAGGCGCCTCGCCGGATTTCCGCAGTACCATCGTCTGTTCGTCGAGCACCTCGGCGGATCCCTTCGTTCCGAACACATGCACGCGCCAATAGAACGGTGTTGCGCGAATTGTCGCAAGGGTTGCGCTCACGCCATTCACAAATTCAATCGCCAAGGTTGCAGTGTCGAGCGGCGGCGGTCCGGCCTCGCGCGCACTCAACCGGGCATAGACCTGGCGCGCGGGACCAAGCAGGTTGACGAAGCCGTGGAGCACATGCAGCCCCGCGCCGGTCAGGCCGCCGCCCGGCGATTCCTCGGGCGACAGCCGCCAGCCTTGCGTGATGCTCCGCGAGTTCTCGTTGCTATTGTGACCCTCGACATGCAGGATGGTGCCGAGCTCGCCACTGGCTGTGATCGCGCGCAGCGCCTGCATCGACGGCCAGAACCGGCGGTTATGCCCGACCGCGAGCACCACGCCGGCGCTGCGGCACGCCGCGAACATCTCTGCGGCATCGGCGCGCCGAAGCGCCAGCGGCTTCTCGCAAAACACCTGCTTACCGGCGCCGGCTGCCGCGATCACCTGGCCCTTGTGCAGCGAATGCGGCGTCGCCAGCAGCACGGCATCGATGCGAGGGTCGGCGAGGACATCGTCCAGGCTCGCCGCGATGGAGAGGCCGTGCGCCTCGCAAAAGCCGGCGGCGCCGTTGGCGTCGGGTTCCACCGCTCGGACGATCCTGAGCCGCGGCTCGTTGCGCGCGGCCCGGACCAGTGCGCGGCCCCATCGACCGAGGCCTGCGATCGCACAGTTGATCATGATTGTCCCTCACCGTGGCCGCGGCCGGCCCGGATCGCCTCGATGACCGCGGCGCTGTCGTTGTCAGGGCCTTGAAGTGCGATCGCCGCGCGCAGCAGTTCGGCCTGCACCGAGGTTAGCGGTAAGGGCAGGCCGTGCCGACCGGCCTCCTGCAGGATCAGTTCGGCATCCTTCAAGGTCTGCGCGATATGCGATTGCGGCGAGAAATCCCGCGCCAGCATCTTCGGCCCCTTGCTGTCCATCGCCTTGGAATATGCCGCCGATTGCCGCGCGGTCGCGAGGAACGCCGCGCCGTCGAGGCCGAGGCTTTCGGCAAAGGCGATGCCCTCGGCCAGCGCGGCGCGGTTGTTCTGCAGGATCAGATTGATGGCGAGCTTGGTGCGGCTGGCATTGCCGATCGCGCCGACATTGACCCGCTGCGGGCAGAGAATATCGAGCGTCGTCGCGGCGGCGTCGATGATGTCGGCATCGCCGGCGACCAGCGCGGTGGCCGCGCCCGCCCGGACCTCGGCACTGGTGCCCGAGATCGGCGCTTCGATGAAGGCGAGGCGCGAGCGGGAGGCGAATTCGGCGATTGCCACGATCTCACCCGGCGCGCAGGTGGTGGTGCAGATGACGCGCGGCGGCGGCGTCGCGTTGGCGAGGTCCGGCAGCAGCGTCCTGACCTGGGCCGCGTCATACACCGCGATGACGATGGTCCGGCAGCGCGCCGCGACGTCGGCGGCGAACGCTGCGAACTCGGCGCCGCTGGCTCTCAGGCCATCTGTCTTCGCCGCGTCGATGTCGAAGCCGATCACCCCGATGCCGGCGTCGATCAGCCGCGCGGAAAGCGCCGATCCCATCAGCCCCAGGCCAATCATGCCAACGGGTGTCTCGCAAGCCATGATGCGACGCCGCCTCGCTTTATTGCGGCTGGATGCCGGCCGCCTTGACCTCCGCCGACCAGCGCACGACCTCGCTCCTGACGAAGGCGCCGAACTCGGCCGGCGCGAGCGGCGCCACCATCACGCCGACATCGGCGAGCTTCTTCCGCGTCTCCGGCATCGCGAGGTACTTCGCACACTCGGCGTAGAGCTTGCTGACCACGGGTTCCGGCGTGCCCGCGGGCGCGAACAGGCCGTACCAGATCGTGGCCTCGAAGCCCGGCATCGCTTCGGCGAGCGCGGGCAGGCCGGGCGTCAGCTCGTTGCGGGTCGCCGACGTCACGGCGATGCCGCGCAAGGTGCCGCCCTGCATCTGCGGGATCGCGACCGAGAAGTCGCCGAAGGTGAGATCGATCACCCCCGCCATCACGTCGGTCATCGCCTGCGGGACGCCGCGATACGACGCCGCGACCAGCGACAGGCCGCCGCGCGATTGCAGCTGGGCGATCGAGATCTGCGATGCGCCGGAACCGTAGCCCGCGGTCAGGTTGGGATTGGCCTTGGCGTAGCTGAGGAACTGCGGCAGGTCCCTGGCCGCGAGCTTGGGATTGACCAGCAGCACCATCGCCGTGGTGGTGGTGCGGATGACAGGTGCGAAATCCTTCACCGGGTCGTAGGGCAGGCTCTTCAGCGTCGCGACGTTGCTGGCATGGGTGGTGTTGGTGCCCATCAACAGCGTGTAGCCGTCGGGCGCGCTGCGGGCGACCTCCTGGGCGCCGATGCTGCCGAGCGCGCCGGCGCGGTTCTCGATCAGCACGGTCTGGCCCAACGCGTCCTGCAGATGCTGGCCGACCAGCCGCGCAACGTTGTCGGGGCCGGCGCCGGCCGGGAACGGCACGATGATCTTGAGCGGCCGTTGCGGGAAATCGTCCGCGGCGAAAGCCGGCAGGATGGAAAGCGTCGCAAGCAGGACTGCGAGCAGCCCCAGCCGTAACTTCATCTCGGTCTCCTCCCGTGTCTGCTTTTGCAGATTTATACGGACAAATACATCAGAAAGGCAAGCGTTATGCCCGCTGGAATGTTGAGGTGTGTCATATTTATCCGTATAAATAGCCCATTCAGGGAGCCCGACGACGATGGTGGACATCAGCGATCTCCATGCGCGCGGACTGCGCCGGCGCCAGAAGATGTTCGGCGAGGTCGATGTCGCCAAGCGGATGGCGGCTGCGGGTGACTTCGGCACGCCGCTGCAGAACATCATCAATGCCTATGTCTACGGCGACGTCTGGGAGCGTAGCGGGCTGTCCGACCAGATCCGCAGCCTCGTGATGCTCGGCATCACCGCGGCGAGCAGCAAGCCCGCCGAGTTCCGCGTCCATGCCAAGGGCGCGCTGGCCAATGGCTGCACCGCCGCGCAGGTGCAGGACGTGCTGCTGCTGGTGGCGATGTATTGCGGCATTCCGGCCGCGATCGAGACCAGCAAGATCGCAGCCGAGGTGTTCGGCGAGGCGCCGCCGGAGGGGTAGGGCACCGGCCTCTGCCGTGATAGGGACGTTGCCGACCGCGACCGGCAACAGGATCTGCCCATGTCCGCCTTCCCGACCTCGACCACCGTGCTTGATTCCGTATTGTTTCGCGATGCCTTCGGCACGCGCGAGATGCGCGAGGTGTTTTCCGACCTGCGGCTGATCGAGCGCTATGCCGAGGTCGAAGTAGCGCTGGCCAAGGCCGAAGCGCGCTGCGGCGTGATTCCCGCTGAAGCCGCCGCGGAGATCGCAAAACGTACCGATGTTGCCGCGCTCGATTTCGATCTGCTGCGGCAGGAGACCGACGTCGTCGGCTACCCGATCCTGCCGCTGGTGCATCAGATGGCCAAGCAGTGCGGCGAGGCCGGCCGCTACGTTCATTGGGGCGCGACCACGCAGGACGTCATGGACACCGCCGTCGTGCTGCAACTGCGCGATGGATTGAAGATCATCGAGGACGACATCGGTGCGCTGCGCGGCATCCTCGCCGATCTCTCGAAAAAATACCGCGACACGCCGATGGCCGGCCGCACCCATCTGCAGCAGGCGCTGCCGGTGACGTTCGGCTACAAGACCGCGATCTGGCTAGCCGCGTTCGATCGCCACGCCGCGCGGCTTGTGGAGCTGAAGCCGCGCGTGCTGGTCGGCCAGTTCGCCGGCGCCGCCGGCACGCTGGCCTCGCTCGGCGACAAGGGATTCGAGGTTCAGCGGGCGCTGTGCGAGGAACTCGGGCTCGGCGTGCCCGTCGCGACCTGGCATGTCGCGCGCGACGGTCTGGCCGAAGCGGTGAATTTCCTCGCGCTGGTCACGGGAACGCTCGGCAAGATCGCGCTCGACATCATGATCATGGCGTCGACCGAGTTCGCCGAGGTCTACGAGCCGTTCGTGAAGGGGCGCGGCGCGTCCTCGACCATGCCGCAGAAGCGCAACCCGATCTCGTCGGAGCTGATGCTCGCCGCCGCCAAGGCGGTGCGCCAGCATGCCGGCCTGATGCTGGATGCGATGGTGCAGGATTTCGAGCGCGCCACCGGTCCGTGGCACGCCGAATGGATGGCGATCCCGGAGAGCTTCGTGCTGACCGCGGGCGCGCTGCACCAGGCGAGGTTCGCGCTTGGCGGTCTGATCGTCGACGAGCAGCGGATGGCCGACAATCTCGACATCAGCCGCGGGCTGATCGTGGCCGAAGCCGTGATGATGGGCCTCGCGCCCGCGATCGGCCGGCAGGAGGCGCATGACGTGGTTTATGACGCCTGCCGCCGCGCCAACGACGAGGGCCTGACGCTGGCCGAGGCGCTGGCGGCGGATGATCGCGTTGCCAGCCGGATCGATCGGGCGACGATCGACCGCCTCACCGCGCCGAAAAACTATCTCGGCCTGGCGCCGCAGATGGTCGACCGGGTGCTGGCCTCGGTGAAGCGGTAAAATTCGAGGCAATTGCTCGCCGTCGCGTGATCGGGCGCGGCGGGCAGGAACCTTGCGGATGCGGATCGAATTGGACTACGAATCCCGAGGGTTCCTCAAACGACACGGCGCTTCATGACCGCACATCAACGCAACCTTTCCGCATCGATCGATCCCGTGAAGCTCGACCGGCTCGCCGAAGTCGCGATCAAGGTCGGCCTGCAGCTGCAGCCGGGGCAGGATCTCCTGCTCACGGCGCCCGCCGGAGCGATGCCGCTGGTGCGGCGGGTGGTGGAGCATGCCTACAAGGCCGGTGCGGGTCTCGTGACGCCATTCTTCTCGGACGAGGAGCTCACGCTGGCGCGCTACCGCTACGCCAACGATGCGAGTTTCGATCGCGCCGCAAGCTGGCTCTATGAGGGCATGGCGAAGGCGTTCGGCGCCAACACCGCGCGGCTTGCGATCGTCGGCGACAATCCGATGCTGCTGTCGGGCGAAGACCCGGTCAAGGTGGCGCGCGCCAGCAAGGCCAATTCGATCGCCTACCAGCCGGCACTGGAGAAGATCGTCAATTTCGACACCAACTGGAACATCATCGCCTATCCGAGCACGTCCTGGGCCAAGCAGGTGTTCCCCGACGATGCCGAGGACGTCGCGGTGGCCAAGCTTGCCGATGCGATCTTCTCCGCCTCCCGCGTCGATCAGGATGGCGCCGTCGCCGCCTGGGCACAGCACAATGCGAAGCTCCGCGAGCGCACCGAATGGCTGAACGGCCAGCGCTTCCACGCGCTGAAATATTCCGGACCCGGCATGGACCTCACGATCGGCCTCGCCGACGGTCATGAATGGGAGGGCGGTGCGTCGACTGCCAAGAACGGCATCGTCTGCAATGCCAACATCCCGACCGAGGAAGTCTTCACCACCCCGCACTGCCGCCGCGTCAGCGGCCACGTCGTCAGCTCCAAGCCGCTGTCCTATCAGGGCACGCTGATCGACAATATCTCGGTCAAGTTCGAGGAAGGCCGCATCGTCGAGGCCAAGGCCTCGCGCGGCGAGGAAGTGCTGAAGAAGGTGCTCGACACCGACGAGGGCGCGCGCCGCCTCGGCGAGGTCGCGCTGGTGCCGCATTCCTCACCGATCTCGAAGAGCGGGCTGCTGTTCTTCAACACGCTGTTCGACGAGAACGCCGCCTCGCACATCGCGCTCGGCCAGTGCTACTCGAAATGCTTCGTTAATGGCGACAAGCTGACGCCGCAGCAGATCGCCGAGCTGGGCGGCAACAAGAGCCTGATCCATATCGACTGGATGATCGGCTCCGCCCACACCGATATCGACGGCATCCATGCCGACGGTCGCAGCGTGCCGGTGTTCCGCAAGGGCGAGTGGGCGTAAGGGGGCCGACGCTCTTCACCTCGCCCCGCGTGCGGGGAGAGGTCGGATCGCATCTTCAGATGCGATCCGGGTGAGGGGGCGCCTCCGCGAATGCAGCTGTCACCGAATATGTGGAGAGGCCCCTCACCCCAACCCTCTCCCCGTAAGAACGGGGCGAGGGAGCGCAATCCCGTCGCCGTCGCTACCGACCCAATCTCATCGCGCTCTACTGAAACCTCCGCCCCCGCGCGGCGAGCAGGTCGCCGCGTGGCGCGCTGAAGCGGCAGGTCTCGTGCTGCGGCCGGAAGCCGAGCCGGCGATAGATCTTCAGCGCGGGAGCGTTGCGGCTCGAGACGTTGAGCCAGCACGGGTGCTCGACCGATACGTCGTGTGCGGCCAGCACGCGATAAACCAGCAGCTGGCCGAGCCCGCGTCCCTGCCGCACCGGGTCGACGGCGACCGACTCGATCCACATCGAGTTCCGCTCCAGTTCAGTCAGGCAGAAGCCCGACATCTGTCCATCCTCCGACGCGATCCAGACTTCGCTCTCGGTCAGGACCTGCGCCATCTCTTCCCGCGAGTACAGGCGGAAGGCGGCGTCCGACGCATAGGCGGCGTTATGGATGCGCGCGACCTCGCCCGCGCAGGCGGTGACGTCGCTGACCTGCTCGATGGTGGCGCGCGCGGCCGCGAGCGTGCGCGCCGGCTGCAACGGCTCGACGCACTTCATCCCGATCTCGGACTCGACATGAACAAAGCCGAAGGCGGCCACGAAGGCCATTCCGGCCGGCCAGTCGCTGCTCACCAGCGTCTGAACGGTGAGATCGGCGTCGGCGTCGATCGCAAGCACCTCGTCGAACAGCGCGAGGCCAATCCGGCGGCGGCGCATCTCGGGCGCCACGACGATCTTGAGGAATCGGGTGTGATGCGCGCCCTGGTCGCGCAACGACGACTCGGCGAGGCCGACGAGCACGCCATCGCGCTCGGCTACGCGAAAGTCGCGCCCGCCGCGGTTCTGCGGCAGCTTCAGGAACTGGTCCCATTGCGGCAGCGTGACAGGGCCTAGCCGCGGTTCCACCGCGGCTGCCTTTGCGTAAAGTTCGACCACCGCTTCCGCATCAGCCTCTCGAAGCGGCCGGATGGTGATGCCGTCATCCATGAGTCGAGAGCTTACCCGATATCGAGCCGATAGACATCCTTTGCCGTCTTCAAGAACAACGCCGTCTTTTCGGCTTCGCTATATTGTGATGCAAGCCGTTTAAAGGTGTTGAAGATGACCTGGTAGCTGCATTGCCCCTTATCAGGTGGGAAGTTGCTCTCGAACATGCAACGGTCCGGACCGAACGCCTCGATGCAGGTGTCGACATAAGGCCGCCAGGCGGCAGCAAGTTCCTCCGACGAGGGCGGCCTGGGGCGGAGGTGGAAGTCGTAGCCGAGCAGGCACATCGCCAGCCCGCCGAGCTTGACCACGACGTTCGGGCATTTGGCGATCTCCTGGATCGACGCCTGCCAGACCGGAAAGGTCTCCGTGCGCTTGCCGGCGAAACGGCCGGTGCCGACCGGCCCGCCGCAATGATCGAGCACGATCCGAGTGTCGGGGAAGGTGCGGGCGAGGTCGGTCAGCTCGCCGATCTGCGGGTGGAACAACCAGGCATCGAAGCTGAGGCCGAGCGGTGCCAGGCAGGCGAACCCCCTACGAAAGGTGGAGTCCAGCAGAATGCCCTTCGGACGGTTCGCGTACATATGCGCGACGTTGGGGTCTTCATCCCAGGCCGAGGAGTGGCGGATGCCGCGGAACCGGCCGTTGCCGGCGGCAATCTCCGCCTCCAGCACCGCCTTGGCCTGATCGCCGATCAGAAGGTTAACGTGGCTGACGATGCCGGCGCAGATCGCCGCCTTGCCGTAGCCGCCGCTCGCCGCCATCGCCGCGACGCCGTTGGCGAACTCGACCTCGCCGACCGGACGGAACGCCTCCGGACCGTCGGCGCGGTACATCGACCGGCAATCGACATAGACGGTGGCCACGATGTTGTGGCCGGACGCGATGTCGTCGCGCATCTCCTCGATCAGATAGCGCAAGCCCCCGCGGTCCCAGAGATGGTGATGCGGATCGACGATCGGACGGGCCGGATCGATGATCTCCTCGGTGTATTGGGCGAGCCAGTCTTCGCGCGGATTGGCATAGAGCCCGCTGGCGGAGGCGGGCAGAGTGCTGGCCATGGATGATGCTCCCTGTTCTTGCTCTTGTCGGCCGCCGATACGATGTCGGCTTTGGGGAGGATAACGAGCCGCGCAGGAGCGCGTCAAACCGGGCCTCTGCCTGAGGAGGCATGCGTACGTCTGCGCGTGCCGGTCACCCCGACCGTATTGCCGGTCGCGACCATGTCATCGACTGAGCTTGCCTCGCCGACGCCGGCGATGCCTGCTCGGTGCGCCAGGTGATGATGACCGAGGCGATGACAAGAAGCGCTCCAAACAACATCGTGACGGAAAACGGCTCGCCCAGAATCAGCGTGCCGAGCAGCACGGCGATGATCGGGTTGACGAAGATGTAGGTCGAGACCATGAACGTCGACACATTGTCGAGCAGCCAGCGAAATGCCGTGAAGCCGATGACGCTGCCGGCGATGGCGAGATAGATCACGGCCGCGAGCGAGGGCGCCGAAACGTCGCGCGGCGAGAAGCCTTCCAGTTCACCCGACGCAAGACTGATTGCAAACAGGACCGCGCCGCCGATCGACAGTTGCATGCCTGACGACAATGTTGGCGAACCATGATCCGAAGTCCGACGCGACAGCACCGTGCCCACCGCCCAGGAGAACGCCGCAGCGAGCAGCAGCAGAATGGGAAGGATACTGAAATGGCCCTGTTCGGCCGATTGCCAGCCCACGATTGCCACACCAGCAAGGCCGGGCAGCAATGCGGCCAGCGTCATGGTCGCGGGACGCCGGGTTTGCGGATACAGGAAATCGATGAGCAACACCCAGAACGGGATCGTAGCCAGCATGATCGCGGCGATGCCGGACGGAACCGATTGCTGGGCATAAGCGAGAACACCATGGCAGCCGACGAAGAACAGCACGCCGCAGAGTGCTGCGGTCAGCCAGTTCCACCGCGAAACGCGCGTGACGTCAGCCCCGTTCAGCGCGATCAGGATCAGGCCGCCGCCAAGCGAGCGAAGGCCCATCAGCAGGAACGGCGGGATCGACTTCAAGCCGAGCGCGATCGCGAAGTAGGTGGAACCCCAAAGCAGATAGATGGCGGCGAACGCGCCGACAATCAAAAGGCGCTTGGGCATACGGGGCTCCCGAGCTAGATTCTAACCCCTTAATGGGTTATCAAATCCAACCCATTAAGGGGTTATGCGTTCCGGAGGAGTTGCTGGACCATGCCGCGCGTTCCTTCGCCTGAGGCGTCGTCCCGGGAAGAGCTCAGCATCAAGTTCGTCAATACGGTCGCATGGCGTCTCCGCGACCTGGTTGAGGATCGGATCGCGACCTCGGATTCCATTCTGAAATGGCTGGTCGATGCCGAACTGGCGGATAGCCGGATCGCCGCGCAGCTCAGGGCGCGATGGAAAGCCTCACCGCACGAGGCCGATGCCTTTCTGAATGCGGCGCATGGTCTGCGCGAGGCGCTCTACAGGATCTTTATCGCCCGCATCGGAGGCGGCCGGATCGATCCGACGGCGCTGGCCGATATCAACCGATACCTTGAAGCCGCGTTGGGCGGTGTTGCGCTCGCACCTGTCGGCGACACCCTGCGGTGGCTGCCGACAGCCGGGAAAGTTGCGCCCGAGACGCTGCTCAAGCCGATCGCATGGTCGGCGGTGAGCCTTCTGACCGGGCCCCGTGCGCTGAGGGTGAAGCAGTGCCAGGATGAGCGGGGTTGCGGTTGGTTGTTCGTTGACGAGAGCCGTACTCAGAACCGGCGGTGGTGCTCGATGGGCGATTGCGGCAATCTTGCCAAATCGCGGCGGCACTACCGGCGCAGCCAGGCGGCGGAGGAATGAGTGCGTTGAGCCTCACACCCCATCGAGGATGATCACCGTCGGCGTCGCCGGCAGGGTGTCGCGCGAAATCCGCAAAGTGCGCTCGCCGCCGCGGCGATCGATCTCGAACTGCTGGCCGATCAGGCGCATGAACTCGTCGAGCGGGGTGGCGAAGCGGTGCATCGGCAGCACGACGGCGGCGCGCAATCGCCTGGTGATCTCGGAGATGCCGTCGAGCGACATCGTATAGGTGCCGTCGATCGGCACCATCACGATGTCGAGCCGGCCGATCGCGGCGAAATGGCTGTCGTCGAGTTTGACGTGGAGGTGGCCGAGATGGCCGATGCAGAGGCCGGCGACCTCGAAGATGAAGATCGAATTGCCGTCCTTGATCATCTCGCCGCCGGGGTCTTCGCCCCAGTAGCGGCGAATGTCGGTGGTGACG
This sequence comes from Bradyrhizobium sp. USDA 4504, assembly GCF_054063995.1. Classification (NCBI taxonomy): domain Bacteria; kingdom Pseudomonadati; phylum Pseudomonadota; class Alphaproteobacteria; order Hyphomicrobiales; family Nitrobacteraceae; genus Bradyrhizobium; species Bradyrhizobium sp. USDA 4504. Next base: position 7,833,725 of record NZ_JBSSGV010000001.1, read on the forward strand.
TTGCGGATATAGACGTCGCCGATGCGCATCGCGTAATGCGCGGCCTGGCCGTTCTCGCCCCAGCCATGCAGCACGTGGGGAATCTTGGGGTCGGGAAACAGCGTGTAATGGGTCGCGTGGGCCCGGTTCATGGTCGCGACGTCGGGCAGCCGCCCGGTCCGATAGACGCCGTTGTAGTCGGTCGCGATCCGGATGCCGCCGGGCGTGTCGATATAGTAGGTCGAATGGCCGGCATAGGTGATCGCGACTTCGTCGGACTTGGTCGCGTTCTTGTCCGCGACGCGGCGGTAGCTCACGGGAACGGCGCGCGGCGGCGCATTTGCCATCGCCAGGCATTCGCTGCGCCGGGCGTCCTGCGCGAAGGCGTGACCGGTCAATGATCCCAGCAAGACGAGCGCGGCGAGCAATCTCAGCATGACCTGTTCCGTCTGCGGCGGCATCCGCGGACGGAAGAGTAGCGCGCAATTGGCGCGCCGTCATGATGAGGCCCGTGCATCGCTCCATGGCGCGGGCTGCAACACGAGCCGGGCGATTATTGCGTCGGGACACGCTAGGATGCCGCGCAAACGATCGAGATCAGGGAGTTCTGCGTGACTGATACCGTCTCTTCGCAGCGCGCGCCTTCGACCAAACGGCTCGAGCCATTGCGCCATGTCGACGCCGGTGTGCTCAACATCGCCTATTACGAAGCGGGCCCCTCCATTGGGCCGGCCGTGCTGCTGATGCATGGCTTCCCCTACGACATCCATTCCTATGTGGACGTCGCGCCCATGCTGGCGGCGCAAGGCTGTCGGGTCATCGTGCCCTATCTGCGCGGCTACGGACCGACGGCGTTCCGCGACAAGGCGACGCCGCGCTCGGGCGAGCAGGCGGCGGTCGGCGCCGACTTGATCGCGCTGATGGACGCGCTCGGCATCGCGCGCGCGGTGTTCGCCGGCTATGACTGGGGCGGCCGCGCCGCATCGATCGGTGCGGCGCTGTGGCCGGAACGATGCATCGGACTCGTCTGCACCTACGGCTACATGATCCAGGACATCGCGCATGCGATGGTGCCGGCGCCGCCTGATCGCGAGGTGCCGCTTTGGTATCAGTACTACTTCCAGCTCGAGCGGGGGCGGGCGGGGCTCGCCGCCAACCGGCGCGGCATCGCCAAAATCCTGTGGTCGCAATGGTCGCCGAGCTGGGCGTTCGACGACGCCTGCTTCGAGCGGACCGCGGTTGCGTTCGACAATCCTGATTATGTCGACGTCGTGATCCACAGTTATCGGCACCGTTACGGCGTTGTCGACGGGGATCCGCAATATGCGGATTTGCAGCGGCGGCTCGACACATTGCCTGTCATCAGGGTCCCCGCCATCTCGCTCGACGGCGCCGACGACGGCGTGACGTTCGCGACCGACGGCAGTCGCACCGCGGCAAAGTACACCGGCCGCCTTGCCCATCGCCTGATTCCGCATGCCGGCCACAATCTGCCGCAGGAAGCGCCCGAGGCGTTTGCCTCGGCGGTGATCGAGGTGATGAAGGCTAGCGCCGCGGGCTGATCTTCCAGGCGATGGCAAGCGTCAGCAGCGTCAGAATGCCGCTGACCAGCGCGGCCGTCGGGATTGTCAGGGCCAACGCCGCGGTTGCGGCCCAGCCGATCGAGGAAAAGGCTTCCGCGAAGGTGGCGATGCGGGAGGAGGTTTGGCGCCGGCGGAATTGGCTGCGCTTGGCCTGTGCGCGGAACCAGAGCTGGACCGCGGCGGCGGATGCGGTCGCGATGAGGATTGCGATCGCCGTGACCGCGGCCTGCCCTGGCGAGGCAAACGCCAGCGCGGCCACCAGCGGGGCGAAGATTGCGGCGATCGCGATCAGGACCACCTCGACCTTGGCGCGGGTCACGCGTGACGGCGGCAGCGGCGCGGTCGCCACCAGATCGGGCGCGTCCTCGCCGGAGATGGTCAGCCAGGCGAGCCCGCCGGCGAGCTGGCCTGCGGCCATCACGATGACGGGCGTAATCAGCACGATCGCGGTCGACGTACCGGAGAAGCTGCGCCACAGCATCAGCGCCGGCGGCAGCAGATAGAGCATCTGCATCAGGGTCTGCGACAGCAGCCACGGATCGCGGCGCAGCAGCAAGAATTCCTTGCGCCGCAGCGCCTGCTGCCGCGAGCCGGCCCGGAAGGCGCGGGCGCGTCCCCGCGTCACCGCAGCCGGATTGGCCGCGACGCTGGCGACCGTATCGGCAAACCGCGGTGCGAATAGCGCCATCACGCCGCCGAGCATCACCAGCGCCGCGGCGAGCAGCAGCAGCATGATTTCGAGGTCGCCGAGCGATGCCCGCGCCGGCCACCACAGCAGGCTGTCGGGGGCGGGGGCAATTCGCGCCGCGGTTTCCGAGGTCAGAAAGGCAAAGCGCGACAGCGTGCCGTAGGACAGCACGGCCACGACCTGCAGCGCGATGACGAAGCCGGCGCCGATCACGGCGGAGACGACCTGCGCTACCAGCCGCGTCCGGCTCGGCCCGATCAGGCGGAACAGGAACGCGGTGACGGCGATCGCGGCGGCTGCCGCCGACAGCCCGATCGCAAGGACGACGCCGAAGCCGGCGAGCCAGCGCGGGCCGCCGAGATAGATCAGCACGTCGATGAACGGCGTCGACAGCAACAGCGCCATGCTGCTCACCGTCAGCGCGATCGCGGCGATCCGGATCGAGAAGATGTTGGTGAGTTTTGCCGGCGACGACATGATCAGATCGAGATCGGCGCGGGCGTAGAACACGCGCGTCACCGACTCGATCGCCTGCGAGAGCATCAGCGCCCAGGCCAGGAAGATCGTCGCGGTCAGCACGATCAGCGACGACGGGTCGAGCGGAAACCGCAGGTCGGCATAGCGGTTGACCACGGCATAAGCCGGCAGATGCAGGATCGCCGCGAAGATCAGAAGGCCGATCACGGCGCGATTGCGCCGGCGACGGCCGCCGGTCATCATCGCCAGCCATTCGCGCCACGCCAGGCGGAATTCGTGCCGCGCGAACCAGGTGAGGTGGGCGACCGAGCTCACGCGGCCGCCGCTTCGGTATCGACCAGCGCGATGAACATGTCCTCGAGGGTGGTGTCGTTGCGGCCGTTCTGCGCGCGCAGCTCGGCCAGCGTGCCCTCGGCGATCAGCCTGCCGGCCGCGATCACGCCGATCCGGTCGGCCATCCGCTCGGCGACTTCGAGAATGTGGGTCGTCATGATCACGGTGCAGCCGGCGCGGACGCGCTTCTGCAGCAGTCCCTTGACGTGACGCGCCGACAGCGCGTCGAGGCCGGTCAGCGGTTCGTCGAGAATGATCAGGCGGGGATCGTGCACCAGCGCGCCGGCCAGCGCCACCTTCTGGCGCATGCCCTTGGAGAAGCCTTCGCAGCGCTCGTTGAGATGCGGCTCGAGCCCGAGCGACATCAGGAGATCGCGCGCCGAGCTCTCCGACGTGCGCGGATCGATGCCCCACAGGCCGGCGACGAATTCGAGATATTCCAGCGGCGTCAGCTTGTCGTAGATCATCGGCTCGTCGGACACCCAGGCCATGATCTGCTTGGCGGCGACCGGATCGGCCAGCGCGTCGATGCCGAGGATCGACACCGAGCCGGCATCGGGCCGCAATAGCCCCGCCACCATGCGCAGCGTCGTGGTCTTGCCGGCGCCGTTCGGTCCGAGCAGCGCATAGAACTCACCGACACGGATCGTGAGATCGAGCGCGTCGACCGCCGGGCGGTCAAAACGCTTGGTTAACCCTCGCACGGCGAGTGCGGACAGTTCAGGTGTCATGGCGGGGTGGCGATCCGGAATTTCGCTCGTCGGTTGCGCAAAGCTTGGACAAAAACCGTTTCGGTGCAGTGAATCGCACGGGGCAAATCAAAGGTGATATCCGTATTAGTCCGTGCTGCGGCAAATCTCCGCAAATGTGATGATACAGCGACAACAGCGGTTTGTTGACAGGGATCGGGCCTTTTGGCTCAATCGGGGCGGACATAGGCGGCTTTCGGCGCTCCAGACACAAGGGCGTGAAGGCGGGATGCAACGAGCGATCGGATAAGAATCGCCGGGCATCGGGGAGGGAACGATGCTGGACTTTGTTCAGCAGCTCGTCAGCGGCATCGCGCTCGGCTGCGTTTACGGCCTGATCGCGCTCGGCTTCGTGCTGGTCTACAAGGCAACCGAGGTCGTCAATTTCGCGCAAGGCGATTTGATGATGCTGGGCGGTTTTTTCGCCTTCACCTTCATCGGCATGCTCGGGCTGAATTACTGGGTCGGGTTCGCCGGCGCGGTGATCTGCATGGCGCTGTTCGGCATGCTGGCCGAGCGGCTCGTGGTGCGGCCGATCCTCGGTTACCCGCAATTCTCCATCATCATGGCGACGATCGGGCTCGGCTATTTCCTGCGCTCGGTCTCCGGCATGATCTGGGGCACCGACGACTTCAAGATCGAGACGCCGTTCAGCCAGGGCGTGCTTCGGATCGGCAGCCTGGTGCTTGCCTACGACAAGCTGTCGGTGATCGCGGCGACCATCATCCTGTGCGCGCTGCTCTATCTGTTCTTCAACCGGACCACGCTCGGCACCGCGATGCGCGCCAGCTCCGAGAACATGCTGGCTGCCTATTACATGGGCATTCCGGTCAAGCGGGTGGTCTCGATCGTCTGGGCGATCTCGGCCGCGGTCGCGACCTGCGCCGGCGTGCTGCTGGCGCCGATCACCTTCATTCATTCCAATGTCGGCCTGGTTCTGGGGCTGAAGGCGTTTCCGGCTGCGGTGCTCGGCGGCTTCGGCTCGATCCCGGGCGCCGTGGTCGGCGGCGTCCTGATCGGCGTGATCGAGAGCATGGCCGGCTTCTATCTGCCGCAGGGATGGAAGGACGTCGCGCCCTACATCGTGCTGCTCGCGGTGCTGCTGCTCAAGCCCGAGGGCCTGTTCGGCCTTCACGTCCGGAAGAAAGTCTGAGGAGCAACGGATGCGGTTTCTCTTCAAGACCGATTACGAAGACGACATCAAGCTGTTCCCGCATTCGGGCTACATCTATTCCTACGGCCTGTTGCTGGCGGTGCTGCTGATCGCGCCTTACGTGCTCTCAAGCTATCTGATGAGCCAGCTGGTCTTCGTCTGCATCTACGCGACCGTCGGCGTCGGGCTCTTGATCCTGACCGGCTTCACCGGACAGGCCTCGCTCGGCCATGCCGCGTTTCTTGCGATCGGCGCCTACACCGCGGCCTATCTGCAGCAGTTCAATGTGCCGTTTCTGGTCTACTTCCTCGCCGCGGGGTTGTTGACCGGCGTGGTCGGCGCGCTGGTCGGGTTTCCGGCGCTGCGGCTGCAGGGCATCTATCTGGTGATCGCGACGATCTCCTTTGCGTTCATCGTCGAGGAGATCCTGGCGCGCTGGGAAAGCGTCACCAACGGCAATGAGGGCATGCGGGTCAAGACCATGCAGCTGCTCGGCACGACGGTGTCGCGCGACGGCCCGACCTTCTATTACCTCTGCCTTGCGGTGCTGGTGCTGACCATCGTCGGCACGCTCAATCTGCTGCGCTCGCCGACCGGGCGCGCCTTCGTCGCGATCCGCGACAGCGAAACCGCGGCGCGCAGCATGGGCATCAATGTCGCACTCTACAAGGTGAAGTCGTTCGCGATCTCGGCGGCGATCACCGGCTTTGCCGGCGTGCTGTTCGCGCACAAGCTCTCCTTCATCTCGCCCGAGATGTTCACGCTGCAGCTTTCGATCGAGTTCATCATCGTGATCCTGATCGGCGGCACGTTCAGCCTGCACGGCGCGGTACTGGGCGCGATCTTCCTGGTCATGATCGATCCGTTCCTGACCTATCTGAAGGACGATATGCCGGGCGTGATCGGCGGCATTGCTGCGACCCTCGGCGCCGGCACCGAGCGCGCGGGCCATATCCAGGACGCGGTCGCAGCCTTCGCCTCCGCCAACGGACTGAAAGGCGCGATCTACGGCATCATCATCGTGCTGTTCGTGCTGTTTGAACCGCTCGGACTCTACGGCCGCTGGCTCAAGATCAAGCTCTTCTTCCAGCTGTTCCCGCTCTACAAACGCGCAACCTTCAAGCGGCAGAAGATCTACGTGAAATCGGAGCGGAACAGATGAGCTATTTCCGCGCCGAGAACCTGTCGCTGCACTTCGGTGGCCTCAAGGCGGTCGATGCGGTCAGCTTCGCGGTCGAGAAGGGCGAGATCCTCTCGATCATCGGGCCCAACGGCGCCGGCAAGAGCTCGATCTTCAACCTGATCTCGCGGATCTATCCGCCGACCTCCGGCAAGATCTTCTTCGAGGATCAGGACATCACCCAGGAGCCGGCCTACGACATCGCGAAACTCGGCATCGCCCGCACCTTCCAGAACATCGAGCTGTTCGAGAACGCGACCGTGCTGAGCAATCTGCTGGTTGGCCGCCATCGCCATTCCACCACGCGGCTGTGGCGGGAGCTATTGTTCCTGCCGAGCGTTCGCGCCGGCGAGAAGGCGCATCGCCGCCGCGTCGAGCAGGTGATCGAGTTCCTCGATCTCGAGCCCTACCGCGACAAGCTGATCTCGGGACTGCCTTACGGCGTGCGCAAGGTGATCGAGCTGGCGCGGGCGCTGTGCTCGGAGCCGAAGCTGATCCTGCTCGACGAACCGTCCTCCGGCCTCAATGTCGAGGAGACCGACGACATGTCGTTCTGGATCCGCGACATGAAGAGCGAGCTCGGCATCACCGTGCTGATGGTCGAGCACGACATGACGCTGGTCAACCGCGTCTCCGACCGCGTCATCGCGCTGAACTACGGCCGCGTGCTGGCGATGGGCTCGCCGTCCGAGGTGCAGCACCATCCCGACGTCGTCGCAGCGTATCTCGGCGCATGAGGATGATGCCATGAGCACAGCGGACATCATCCTGAAACTCTCCAACATCGAAAGCTATTACGGGCCGATCATGGCGATCCGCGGCATCAGCCTCGAGGTGCCGCGCGGCCGGATCGTGACGCTGCTCGGCGCCAACGGCGCCGGCAAGACCACGGTCCTGAAGACGATCTCCGGCATCCTCGACCCGCAGAAGGGCTCGATCGAATTCCTCGGCAAGCCGATCCAGCGCATGGAGGCCGACCGGATCGTGAGGCTCGGGCTGAGCCACGTGCCGGAGGGGCGCGAGGTGTTTCCGTTCCTGTCGGTGCGCGAAAACCTGATGATGGGCGCCTATCTGCGCAAGGACCGCGACGGTGTGGCGCAGGACCTCGAGCGCGTCTACGGCTATTTTCCGCGGTTAAGGGAGCGGCTCGGCCAGCCGGCCGGGCAGCTTTCGGGCGGCGAGCAGCAGATGCTGGCGATCGGGCGGGCGCTGATGAACCGGCCGACGCTGCTGTTGCTCGATGAGCCGTCGCTCGGGCTGTCGCCGATCCTGGTGAAGGAGATCTTCACCATCATCCGCCGCGTCAATGAGGAGCAGGGCATGTCGATCCTGCTGGTCGAGCAGAATGCCAAGATCGCGCTGGAGACGGCGCATTACGGCTATGTGCTGGAGATCGGCCGCGTCGTCATGAACGACAGCTGCGAGCGGCTGATGAATTCACCCGATATCCAGGAGTTCTACCTCGGCGCCAAGGAAGCCGGTGCGCGCGGCGAGCGGCGCTGGAAAAAGAAGAAGACGTGGCGTTGAGAATGACTGGGCGCTGGCAATGGCGCCGAGGAAGGTTTGGCACTGAACGAGAGTTGGAGCTAGATTTCAGGCCCGCTTCGCCAACAAGACCGGCAACACAAGCCGGCGCGTGAGACGGGCGGCAGAGGAGGGAGCGCGCATGGCCGGACCAGCGGTGCTGACGGTTGCCGACACGATCGCGAGGAGCTTTCTGCTCGCGGTTCAAACGCGTGGCGACAGGCCCGCGATCCGCGAGAAGAAGTTCGGCATCTGGCAACCGACCAGCTGGCGCGAATGGCTGCAGATCTCCAAGGACATCTCCTACGGCCTGCATGCCACAGGCTTCCGTCCCGGCGACGTTGGCTCGATCATCGCCAACGCGGTGCCGGAATGGGTCTACGCCGACATGGGCATCCTGTGCGCCGGCGGCGTCTCGTCCGGCATCTATCCGACCGATTCGGCCGCGCAGGTCGAATACCTCATCAATGATTCCCGCACGCGGGTGATCTTCGTCGAGGATGAGGAGCAGCTCGACAAGGTGCTGACCTGCCGGTCGCGCTGTCCGACGCTGGAGAGGATCGTCGTGTTCGACATGGAGGGCCTCTCCGGCTTCTCCGATCCGATGGTGCTGTCGCTCGCGGAATTCACGTCGCTCGGCCGCAATCATGCCTGGGGCAATCCGGCGCTGTGGGACGAGATGACCGGCAGCCGCACCGCCTCCGATCTCGCGATCCTGGTTTACACCTCCGGCACCACGGGCCCGCCCAAGGGCGCGATGCACTCCAACCGCAGCGTGACGCACCAGATGCGCCACGCCAACGATCTCTACCCCTCGACCGACAGCGAGGAGCGGCTGGTGTTTCTGCCGCTCTGCCACGTCGCCGAGCGGGTCGGCGGCTACTACCTCTCGCTCGCGCTGGGATCGGTGATGAATTTCGCCGAGAGCCCGGAGACGGTACCGGACAATCTTCGCGAGGTGCAGCCGACCGCATTCCTCGCGGTGCCCCGGATCTGGGAGAAGTTCTATTCCGGCATCACCATCGCGCTGAAGGATGCGACCCCGTTCCAGAACTGGATGTATGCCCGCGCGCTCGCGATCGGCAACCGGATGACCGAGTGTCGGCTGCAGGGCGAGACGCCGCCTTTGTCGCTGCGGCTCGCCAACCGCGCGGCCTATTGGCTGGTGTTCCGCAACATCCGCCGCATGCTCGGGCTCGACCGCTGCCGGATTGCGCTGACCGGCGCCGCGCCGATCTCGCCGGATCTGATCCGCTGGTATCTCGCGCTCGGCATCGACATGCGCGAGGTCTACGGCCAGACCGAGAATTGCGGCGTCGCGACCATGATGCCGGCGGATCGCATCAAGCTCGGCTCGGTCGGCAAGGCCGCGCCCTGGGGCGAGGTGATGATCTGCCCGAAGGGTGAGATCCTGATCAAGGGCGATTTCCTGTTCGTGGGCTATCTCAACCAGCCGGAGAGGACCGCCGAGACGATCGACGCCAAAGGCTGGCTGCACACCGGCGACGTGGGGACGATCGACAATGAAGGCTATGTCAAGATCACCGACCGGATGAAGGACATCATCATCACCTCCGGCGGCAAGAACATCACGCCGTCCGAGATCGAGAACCAGCTCAAGTTCTCACCCTATGTCTCGGATGCGGTCGTGATCGGTGACAAGCGGCCGTATCTCACCTGCCTGATCATGATCGACCAGGAGAATGTCGAGAAATACGCCCAGGACCACGACATCCCCTTCACCAATTACGCGAGCCTGTGCCGCGCACGCGAAATCCAGGATCTGATCCAGCGCGAGGTCGAGGCGGTCAACGTCAAGTTCGCGCGCGTCGAGACCGTCAAGAAATTCTATCTGATCGAGCGCCAGCTCACGCCCGAGGACGAGGAGCTGACGCCGACCATGAAGCTGAAGCGCAGCTTCGTGAACAAGCGCTACGCGGCCGAGATCGCCGCCATGTATGGCGAACGCGCGGTGGCATAGCCGAGGAGAAAGAAATTGGCGAAGGAGCGAGCAGGCCCGACCCTTCGCTTAACATGGGCCATGTAAGGAGGAGACTGCAATGTCGAAATCGCTGAAGGCGCTGGGCCTTGCGGTGAGTGCGCTGGCGCTGACCTGTCTGCCGGCCGCAGCCCAGACCAAGGTCACCAATGAAGGCATCTCGCCGACCGAGATCGTGATCGGAACGCATCAGGACTTGTCCGGCCCGATCAAGGTCTGGGGCGTTCCGGTGTCCAACGGCATGAAGATGGCGGTTGAGGAGATCAACGCCGGCGGCGGCATCAACGGCCGCAAGATCAAGATGATCCTGGAGGACAACGGCTACGATCCGAAGAAGGCGGTGCTGGCCTCGCAGAAGATGGTCGAGCGCGACAAGGTGTTCGCGATGATCGGCCCGATGGGCTCGCCGACCGTGCTCGCCGCGCAGGACATCCTGTTCGATGCGGGCGTGTTGCAGCTGTTCCCGCTGACGGCCGCCGAATTCACCTTCAAGTTCGATCCCGCCAAGCCGCAGGAGCGGCTGAAGTTCAACAACCTCCTGCCCTATGTCGAGAGCACGCGCGCCGCGCTCAAATACATGATGGAGTGGAAGAACTTCAAGAAGCCCTGCATCATGCATCAGGATGACGAGTACGGCAAAAACGTGCTCGACGGCTTTACCCAGCAGCTTGGCGCGATGAAGGTGCAGCCGGCATCGGTCACGAGCTACAAGCGCGGCGCCTCCGACTTCTCAGCGCAGGTCGCCAAGATGAAGGCCGACGGCTGCGACCTCGTGGTGCTCGGCACCGTGATCCGCGAGACCATCGGCGCGATGAACGAGGCCAAGAAGCTCGGCTGGGACGTGACCTTCCTCGGCGCCACCCCGACCAACGTGCTCGAAGTGCCGGCGCTCGGCAAGGAAGCCGTCGAAGGGCTCTATGCGGCCTCGGGCTTCGAGATTCCCTACGAGGACACGGCCAAGGGCAAGGTGAAGGACTGGCTGGTGAACTACAAGAAGATGTTCAACACCGACGCCAATACCCAGGCGATCATCGGCTACAACGCGGTGATGACCTTTGCCTTCTACGCCCAGAAGGCGGGCAAGGATCTCTCCGGCCAGAAGATGCTGGACTCGCTGGAGTCAGGCGACAAATTCCTCGACATCTTCAGCTCGCCGCCGACCAAGTTCTCCAAGACGGATCATCTCGCCAACACCATCACCCAGGTGCAGCAGGTCAAGGGCGGCCGCTGGGTGCTGGTGAAGGATAATCTGATGTTCTGACGGGCAGTCGCTCATCTGGATTCACTCGTCATTGCGAGGAGCGAGCGACGAAGCAATCCATCTTTCCGCGGAGGGATGGATTGCTTCGCTTCGCTCGCAATCACGGAAAGTATTTCTGGCCGGCTCTTAGTTCGTACGCGCCGCCGGCCGCCAAGCGGCCTCGGCGACGAGCGGGGCATCGACATAGCGGCTGACGCCGTGCTGGTCGATCACGAAGGTCGGCCGAAAACTCCTGATGTCGCTGTCCTCGATCATCGCCATGCGGCGGTTGTCGAGCGTCAGCCAGCGGCCGTCGAGCCGCGCGGCGAGCACCGCATGGTCTTCGCCGCCGACGAGGTCATGCAGGACGACGATCCGCAGATCTTCCGGCGCCACGCCGGCCTTGCGCAGCGCCACGAGTTTCGCGATCGCATAGTCCTCGCAGTCGCCGCTGCCGCGGGCGAAGGTGGCGAGCGGCGTCGCCCAGACGTCGGGCTCGCCATAGGCCGCAAGATCGCTGCCCGGACGGATCGCAAGGTTGATCGCGCGGTTGATCTCGCCGAGCCGGGCGCGACCCTGACGCGCCCGTCCGGCTTCGACGATCGCCAGGAATCGCAGCGCCGCCGGCGACGCGCAGCCGGCGCGGTCGCTCTCGCAGGCTGCCAGTTGCTCCAATTCATCGGCGAGCTGGCGCTGCACGCCGAGCCATTTGTCGTGCAGGCCGCCGTCGGCAAGCAGGCTGGTCGTCAGGCCGAACGGCTCGGTCGATTTTCTGATCAGCGTCGCCGGACCGGGCGAAAGCAGCGAAGCGGCATTGAGCTCGGCAACCGGCGCGGCCAGGGCCAGGCCGAAGCCCAGCATGGCGGCGCGCAGCGCAAGCGGGCGAAGCGAGAATCTCATCCGACACCCCCTGTCCGCTCTTCGGCGGGTGGAAATTGCACCGCGCACGCGATCGGATCGTTTCATGCCGGGCAGCATGGCGAACGATCCCTTCGAATCGACTTAAGATGTGGGGAATCAGGGGAAGAGGCTAAAGGGCGCCTGCTTGGGGTCCCGAAAACTTTACCGGTTTGTGAAAGGAAGCGGCGAACCTTTTTCCACTGCTTTGCAACTCATCCTTGCCCTCTGGTTAACCCGGCCGGTCCGCGCACGGGACTGCTGTGATTTGTAAGCTAAGTCACAGCTTTGGCCGGGAAATTGGGGTCAAATGCCCGCTCTGGGCTAAGGGGAAATAGAGGCAAGTACAGAAATGCCAATCAATACCACGAATACGTGGCTCAGTACGTATCTTGGCTTGAATCCCACCTTATGGTACCGTCAAACGAATCCGAACTACACGGCTCTTCACAGCGTGAGCCAAGTCACATCCAGTCAAACCGCACAACAGGGCCACCTTGCGCAAGCACAGAGTGGTTTCGCCAAGCTTTATCCGATGATATGCAGGCATAATCATTCGGATATTCTAACAATATTAACTCTCGTGCGGTGATCCGCAGTGAACTTTGTCGAGAAATTCGACGGCCTGTTGCCGAACACGGACGCTTATGCCCGTGGATACGTGCACGTCGACAGCGTTTCCACGCATGCTCCGCCCGGCGCGATCATCGTCGACGACGGGCAATTGCTGTTCACCGGCGACCTCAAGCGGGCCGGGCTCGACCTCGTCATCGCGAAGGACGATCGGGAACTCGTCCTGCACGACTATTTCAAGGGCGAGAAGCGCGCGCCGCTGGCGTCGCCTGACGGCGCGCATCTCACCGGCGATCTCGTCAGCGCACTCACCGGCTATACTCAATATGCCCAGGCCGGCGGCGCGGCGGAGCCGGCCAAGGTCATCGGCCATGTCACCAAGCTGACCGGGAACGCGACGGCCATCCGCAACGGCGTCGCGATCGTCCTGAACCAGGGCGATAACGTCAACAAGGGTGACGTGGTGCAATCCGGCGGCGACTCGACGCTCGGCATCACCTTCATCGACGGCACCGTGTTCGGTCTCGGCCCGAACGCCAAGATGGTGCTGAACGAAATGATCTACGACCCGAACGGGTCGAGCAATACGTCGCTGATGAGTCTGGTCTCGGGCACGATCTCCTTCGTGGCCGGCGCGACCGCCAAGCACGGCGACATGAAGGTCGATACGCCGGTCGCGACCATGGGCATCCGCGGCACCGCGGTGCTGGTCGAGATCGATTTCGACGTGCAGGGCACCGGCGGCGTGCCGCCGGCCAAATTCCAGGTGCTGGTCGAGCCCGATGGCAGCACCGGCTCCTACATCCTGTTCGACAAGACGACGCTCAATCCGATCGCGACCGTCGATCAGGCCGGCACCCAGACCATTGTCAACGGCCAGGGCAGCGTCAGCTTCGTCTCGTCGGCGCAACTGTCGACCGATGCGCAGAAGCTGATCTCCGACGTCTTTGCGCTGAAGTTCACGGACAACAACAATCCCAACACCAAGCTCACCACCAACTTCACGGACAGCGTCGTCCCGGTCTCGAGCAGCTTCAAGCTCACCAGCAGCGACAGTGGCGCGCCGATCATCATTCTGCTGACCTTCGTCAACACGACCGGCCCTCAGGCCGGCGGCGTTCCCAACAGCAGGATCGAGCACATCCCGGGGCCGCCGCAGGTCGTGACCCAGGACGCGGCGTTTACCGAGCGGCCGGGGCTGACCCAAAGCGGGCTGTTCGACACCGCGACGGGCCAGATCAAATGGCTGGACCTCAATGTCGGTGACATACCGAGTGCGAAGGTCGACTATTCCGCGTTCAGCTACCGGGACGCCGACGGCAGCGACGTGACCTCATCGCTGACGGCAGCGCAGCTTGCGGCCATCAAGACCGTCGAGATCCCGTTGCTGCTCGAGCCCGATCCGAACAACAAGAATGCCGGTTCGGCGACCTGGACCTACAACCTTGCCGACAGCGCGTTCGACTTCCTGGCTGCCGGAGAAACGCTGACGCTGGCCTATGTCGCGCGCGTCGATAACAATTTCGCACCGAACAACGAGACCACGTTCAAGACCTTCACGATCACGATCACCGGCACCAACGACTCCCCGGTGGTGACGTCCTCGGCGCAGGCCGGTTCGATCACCGAACTCCCAGCAACGACGAATTCCGCCCAGCCTGATACGGCGCACGGCACGCTGACATTTACCGATGCGGATCTGACCGACACGCATACGGTCACCATCACCGGCGTCACCGAGGCCGGCGTCACCACCGGACTTGCCAGCCATGCCACCGTGCTGAGCTGGCTGTCGTTGGGCGCGCTGACGGATTCGACCGATGGCGTGACGGGATTGCGCTCCTGGACGTTCTCGGCCGCCGACAGGAGCTTCGACTATCTCGCCACCGGCGAGACGCTGACGCTGACCTACACGGTCGAGATCGACGACCATCAGGGCGGCGTCGTCACGCTGCCGGTCACCATCACGATCGTCGGCACCGACGACAGGCCGGTGATCACCTCGCCGACCCAGGCGGCCGCCATCACTGAAGCCGAGGAGACGACCGGCTCGGTCGTGCCGGATACCGCATCCGGTACCGTGACCTTCGTCGATGTCGATCTCAGCGACACCCACAGCGTCACCGTTGCCGGCGTCACCGAAACGGGCGTGACCACGGGGCTTCCCGATCAGGCGACGATACTGGGCTGGATGTCGCTCGGCACGCTGACGGATTCGACCGGCGGCGTAACCGGATCGCGCGCCTGGACTTTCTCGGCCGCCGACAGGAATTTCGACTATCTCGCTGTCGGCGAGACGTTGACGCTGACTTACCTGATCCAGGTCGACGACCACCACGGCGGTGTCGTCACCCAGCCCGTCACCATCACCATCACGGGCACCAACGACGTGCCGACGTTCACGTCGGAGCCGCCGACCGCCACGGTCCCCGAGATGATCGGCGAGACCGGATCGATCAAGCTCGACGTGGCCCAGGGCGCGGTGACATTTGCCGACGTCGATCTCGGCGACACCCACATCGTGTCCATCACCGGCGTCGCGGAATCCGGAACGACCACAGGCCTGCCTGAGGACGAGTCCACGATTCTGAACTGGCTCTCGCTGGGGACGCTGACCGATTCGACCGGCGGGGTCGCCGGATCCCAGGCCTGGACCTTCTCGGCCGCCGACCGCAATTTCGATTATCTTGCCGACGGTGAGACACTGACGCTGACCTATACGGTCGAGGTCAATGACCATCATGGCGGCGTGATCAGCCAACCGGTGACGATCACGATTACCGGCAGCAATGACGCGCCGATCGTCACGTCGGCGCCTCAGGCGGCCATCATCCCCGAACAACCCGATACGACCGGTTCATCGACGCTGGACAGCGCATCCGGCACCGTGACCTTCACCGATGTGGATCTCAGCGACACCCACACCATGACCATCACCGGCGTCGCCGAATCCGGGGCGACCACGGGCCTGCCCGACGAGGCCACGATCCTGAACTGGCTGTCGCTGGGGACGTTGACGGACGCGACCGGCGGTTCAACCGGATCGTCGACCTGGACGTTCTCGGCCGCGGACCAGAATTTCGACTATCTCGCCCTCGGCGAGACGCTGACGCTGACCTACACGATCCAGATCGACGACCACCATGGCGGCGTCGTCAACGAGCCCGTGACGATCACGATCAACGGCGCCAACGACGCGCCGACACTCGCCGACGTCAATGCCGGCACGCTCACCGATACCGCCGATAACGACACGTTCGGCACGCTGACCGGCACGCTCCATGGCAACGACGTCGACCATGGCGAAACCGCGACGCTGACTTATGCCGCGCTCAATTCGGACCACACTGCGGTCACGCAGATCGCGGGCCTCTACGGCTCGCTGACCGTCAACCCGGACGGCACCTACAGCTATGTTCCCGATGCTGCCGCGATCAACGCGTTGGGCAGGGGCACCTATGCCGACACGTTCGATGTGGAGACGATCGACGCGCATGGCGCCGTCGGGACCGCGAAGCTGACGATCGACGTGATCGGCGCCAACGACGCGCCCGTGATCCACACCGACAACGTCAGTATCACCGAACATCCCAACGGGACCGAGACGATCTCCGGCCTGACCGTGACGGACGCCGATGCGACGGCCGACGAGACCTTCAACATGGCCGCGGCGACGACGCCCGGTGCGGGCAGCAGCGTTGCGCCTTCGTCGCAGGAGGGGCTTCTCTCCGGCATCAACACCGCGCTTGGATCGTCGGGTCTCGTTTACAACCCCGGCCAGACGGCTCCGGCGACCGACACGATCGCGCTTTCCGTGACCGATGGCCATGGCGCAACCGATACGGTCAACCTGATCTTCAACGTCCAACAGGATCGGCCCGAGCCCGTGATTCTGACCGGGACCAGCGACAAGGACGTGTTTTTCGGGTCGGGTTACCAGGACAAGTTCGTGTTTGCGCCGAACTTCAACCACGACACGATCCTGAACTTCACGCCAGGCGAGGACCAGATCGATCTGTCCACGGTCGTCTCGATAAGCACCTTCAGCACCTGGTTCGATCAGCATGTTGCGATATCGCCGACCAATTCGGCGGATACGCTGATCACGATCGACAGCGCAGACACGATCACATTGCACAATGTCGCGAAGGCGAGCCTGTCCCAGAACGACTTCATTATTCATTTTGCGTGACGGGCGCGCGGCCGCGCCGCCGGGGGGCTGGCCCGGCTGATTGTGCACTGCGCATGCTTGCTCGATTGGAACAATTCTGCGCGCGTGATATCCAGATGGCATGAAACGGCTGAAGGCGATACGCAGGTGGTTCGCACGGCGCTTCGGCTATGCGCGGCTGGTCTGCGTGGCGCTGTTGATCGGCATTGCTGCGCTGCGGATCGTGGATCCGGCTCCGGTCCAGGAGCTTCGCGTCAGGACGTTTGACACATTCCAGGCGCTGCAACCGCGCCAGAAGACCGCGCGGCCGGTCACCATTGTCGACATCGACGAAAAGAGCCTCGCCGATCCCCGGCTCGGACAGTGGCCGTGGCCGCGGACCCGGCTCGCCGACATCGTCACCAATCTCACCCGGCTCGGCGCCGTGGTGATCGCGTTCGACGCGGTGTTCTCCGAGCCGGATCGTCTCAACCCCGATATCGCCGCCGATACGTTCAGCAGCCTCGATGAGGAGATGCGCGCGAGGCTGCGGCAGCTGCCGAGCAACGACAGCATCATGGCCGAGGCCATCAAGAACTCGCGCGTGGTGCTCGGCGAATCCGGCGGGCCCAACGTGCGCGCCGACCTCAACGAAAAGCTTCCGGTCACCGGACTTGCGATGCTCGGTGAGGAGCCGCAGCCTTTCATGTACATGTTCCCGGGGTTGCTGCGCAACGTGCCGGTGCTCGAGGAGGCGGCTGCCGGGCGCGGCCTGTTCACGATCAGGCCGGAGCGCGACGGCATCGTCAGGCGCGTGCCGATGATCATGGTGGCGCAGGGCATCACCATGCCGTCGCTGAGCTTCGAGATGCTGCGGGTGGCGAGCGGCTCCGGCACGATCCTGATCAAGGCCGACAAGGCCGGTATCAAGAGCCTGGGTCTCAAGGGCTTTGCGATCCCGACCGATCTCCACGGCCAACTCTGGATCCACTACGCCCGCCGCGATCCCTCGATCTATGTCTCGGCGGTCGATGTGCTGGACGGGCGCGTCTCACCGGACCGAATTGCCGGCAAGCTGATCGTGATCGGCACCTCAGCAACCGGGCTGAACGACATCAAGACGACGCCGGTGACGCCGGCGATGCCTGGTGTCGAGGTTCACGCCCAGGTGCTGGAGAGCGCGCTGACCGGCGATGTCGTTTCGCAGCCGAACTACGGCATCGGCATCGAGTTCTTCGCCGCGCTGATCATGGGGCTCCTTGTCATCGCCTTCGCGCCGAAGTTCGGTCCGATCACGTTGGTCGCCGTCGGCGGAATGTTTGCCTCGGTGCTGATCGGCACCTCCTGGTATTTCTATTCCCAGCACCGGCTGCTGATCGACTTCACCTATCCGCTGATGTCGACCACGGCGATCTATCTCACGCTGATCTTCTCCGCCTTCGTGCGCGAGCAGCAGCAGCGTCGACAGATCAGGTCGCAATTCGTGCAGTACATGTCGCCCGCGCTGGTCGAGCAGCTGGCACAGTCGCCGGAGCGGCTGGTGCTCGGCGGCGAGGAACGCGAGATGACCATCATGTTCTCGGACATGCGCGGCTTCACCTCGATCTCGGAAACCTACAAGAGCAATCCGCAGGGCCTTACGGCGCTGATGAACCGCTTCCTTACTCCGCTTTCCAACGCGATTCTCGCCCGCAAGGGAACCATCGACAAATATATGGGCGACGCCATCATGGCGTTCTGGAACGCGCCGCTCGATGACAAGCAGCACCAGCTCAACGCCTGCGATGCGGCGCTCGACATGCTGGAGCGCGTCGACGACCTCAACCGTGAGCGCGAGCAGGAGGCGAAGGACGGCGGCCACGTCTATGTGCCGCTCAACATCGGTGTCGGTCTCAACACCGGCTCCTGCGTGGTCGGCAATATGGGCTCCGATGTGCGCTTCGACTATTCGGTGTTCGGCGACAGCGTCAATCTGGCCTCGCGACTTGAGGGACAGTCCAAAGAGTACGGCTTCCCGATCATCGTGGGATCGAAGACTGCGCTTGCGGTGAAGGAGAAGTTTGCGATCCTCGAGCTCGATTTCATCATGGTCAAGGGCAAGAAGGAGCCCGAGGTGATCTATGCGATTGCCGGCCGCGAGGATGTCGCGAGCTCCGGCCGTTTCCAGCGGCTGCGCAACCTGACCATCGAGATGCTCGCCTGCTACCGCGGCCGCGATTGGGACGGCGCGCTCGGCGCGATCGAACGCGGCCGCAAGACCGACGAGGCGCAGACGCTGCAACATCTCTACCGCCTCTACGAGGCGCGCATCCACGCCTTCCAGAAGGAGCCGCCGCCCGACGACTGGAACGGCGCATTCGCGTTGACGACGAAATAGCCGACGCAAGCCCGCTGTCGTCCCGGCGAAGGCCGGGACCCAACCACGAATGGTCGTTGACGGAAGATCGTCTCGCCGCGTGCCCATTGCGGCGGCCGCGGCGTATGGGTGCGCAATTGCGCACCAGGCCGGGACGACGATGGAATGTCTATTCCAGCCCGATTTGGGTCAGATCCTGGAACCAGTGCTGCGCCTGCACGAAGGTCTTCACCTTCGGCGACAGCGCGTGCGGATTGGTGTCGTGCACCACCCACACCAGCGCGGCATCGTCGACGATCAGCGCGTGCGCCTGCGCCAGCAGCGCATCCTGTTTGGCGGAATCGAAGGTCTGCTTGGCCTCGTCGATCAGCGCATCGACCTTCGGGTTCTTGTAGCCGCCCCAGTTGACGCCGACCGGCGCCACCTGGCCGGAGTGGAAGAACCGCACGATGGCGTAGAGCGGATCCGACGTGACATAGGCGATGTTGTTGGCGGTGATGCCGGCATTCATCTCGTCCGCCGCGCCCTTGCGCCAGTGCGTATATAATGTCTCGAGCTCGACCACCTTGAAGTCGATGTCGATGCCGATCTCCTTGAAGCTCTGCTGCAGGAACTCGTTCATCGGCAGCGACAGCATCTGCCCGGTGCCGCCCTGGGCAATGATGAACGTCGTCTTCAGCGGCTTATCCTTCGAATAGCCGGCTTCCTCCACCAGCTTCTTCGCGGCCGCGAGGTCGTATTTCAGTTCGAACGTCGGCTTGCCGAACCACGGGCTCGACGGATCGACCTGGCCCTTGGCGGGCTTGGCGAGGCCGTTCATCAGTCCAACCACCGCGTCGCGGTCGATCGCGAGGTTGAGCGCCTTGCGCAGGCGGATGTCGGTCCATGGGGAGCCCGGCAGCACGCTCAAGTGATAGTTCCAGACATGCGGCGTCACGTTGTCGACGATCCGCATGCCGGCGGCCTTGAGCTGCGGCACGGCGTCGGGCGCCGGCGTTTCGATCAGGTCGACCTGGCCGGCCAGCAGCGCGTTGGTCCGGGTCAGCGCCTCCGGCATCGGAATCAGGATCATCTTGTCGACCTTCGCAAGCCGCTTCTTGTCCCAATAGTCCGGGTTCTTCGTCAGTTCGGCGAGCTCGCGCGGCACCAGCTTGGTCAACTTGAACGGACCGGTGCCGGAGGGCTGACTGGCGAACTTGTCCCAGTCCTTGCCGAGCTTTTCATATTGCGCGGGGCTGGAGACCAGGAACCAGAGCATCTGATAGGGGAAGAAGGAGTCGACCGTCTTGGTGGTGATCTCGATGGTGAAATCGTCGACCTTGGCGTAGCTCGCAACCGAAGGCAGGCGGGTCTTGACCTGCGCGCTCTGCCGCTTGTCGAATTGCGGTGCCTTGTCGTTCAGCACCTTGTCGAGATTCCAGATCACCGCGTCGGCATTGAAGTCGCTGCCGTCGTGGAATTTGACGCCCTTGCGCAGCGTGAAGCGCCATTTGGTCTTGTCGTTGTCGTCGACCTTCCATTCGGTCGCAAGCCCGGGCACCAGCTTGCCCGGCCGGTCGGCAACATCCATCTCCCAGGCAACCAGCGGATCGTAGATCGTGTAGGCGGTGAACTGATAGGCGCCCGCGCCGCGATCGGGCTGGCCGGTGGTCAGCGGAATGTCGGCCATCGAAATGCCGTAGCGCACAATGGACTCGGCTTGCGCCGACATGGCCGGCCAGCCCGCGGTCAAGGCAAGCGCCATTGCCGCCATCAGGATCGAATTGCGCGCACGCATATGAAGGCTCCGTTGGAAAGACGTTGGAGCCAAATCCTGCAAGCATGATGCCAGAATAGGCATCTTCGCTCCGTTCAGGCCCGAGGTGGGAAGAAATGACGCGCCCGGCGGTTATTTGCTGATGAACTATTCCCCTTGGCACAGGCATTGCATACGCTTGCCCAAGAAATAATCACCAAAACGTCACCAGACTCGAAGGGGCTGCTCAGATGCGTAACAGGAAAACCAATGCGACGGCGATCATGCTGGCGCTTGCGATAGCCACAGGCGTGCCGGCGATCGCCAGCGCCGAGACTGTGCTGCGCATTGGCATGACCGCTGCCGATATTCCGCGCACGCTCGGTCAGCCCGACCAGGGCTTTGAGGGCAATCGCTTCACTGGGCTTACGATGTATGACGCGCTGACGATGTGGGACCTGTCGTCGTCGGACAAGGCGAGCGCGATGATCCCCGGCCTTGCGACAGAGTGGAAGGTCGACGATGCCGACAAGACCAAGTGGATTTTCAAGCTGCGCTCCGGCGTCACCTTTCATGACGGCTCGCCGTTCAATGCCGACGCCGTGGTCTGGAACGTCGACAAGGTCTTGAAGCAGGACGCGCCGCAATACGATGCGAGCCAGGTCGGCGTCACCGCCTCGCGCATGCCGACGCTGGTCTCGGCGCGCAAGATCGACGACATGACGGTGGAGCTGACCACCAAGGAGCCGGACAGCTTCCTGCCGATCAACCTCACCAATTTGTTCATGGCGAGCCCGGCCAAGTGGCAGAAATTCTACGACAAGGCCGAAGGCGCCGACGCCAAGGCGAAGTCGCAGGCCGCGTGGGCCGCGTTCGCCAAGGACGCGTCGGGCACCGGCCCCTGGAAGATGTCGAGCTTCACCCCGCGCGAGCGGCTCGAGTTGGTGAAGAACGAGAATTACTGGGACAAGGCACGGGTGCCGAAGGCTGACAAGATGGTGCTGTTGCCGATGCCGGAGGCCAATGCCCGGACGGCGGCGCTGCTGTCGGGACAGGTCAACTGGATCGAGGCGCCGGCCCCGGACGCGCTGCCCGAGATCAAGCAGCGTGGTTTCAACCTCTATTCCAACGAGGAGCCACATGTCTGGCCGTGGCAGTTCTCGCGCGTCGAGGGCTCGCCGTGGAATGACATCCGCGTCCGCAAGGCGGCCAATCTCTGCATCGATCGCGAAGGGCTGCGTGACGGCCTGCTTGCCGGCCTGATGGTGCCGGCGACCGGCACGTTCGAGCCCGGCCATCCCTGGCGCGGCAACCCGACCTTCCAGATCAAGTACGACAAGCCGGCCGCGCAGAAGCTGATGCAGGAGGCGGGCTTCGGTCCGAACAAGAAGCTGACGGTCAAGATCCAGACCTCGGCATCGGGCTCGGGCCAGATGCTGCCGCTGCCGATGAACGAGTATCTGCAACAGGCGTTGGCCGAATGCTACTTCGATGTGCAGCTCGACGTCATCGAGTGGAACACGCTGTTCACCAATTGGCGGCGCGGCACCAAGGATCCGACCGCCAACGGCTCGAACGCCATCAACGTCACTTATGCGGCGATGGATCCGTTCTTCGCGCTGGTGCGCTTCCTGCAGTCGGGCATGGCGCCGCCGGTATCGAACAATTGGGGCTTCAACAACAACCCGAAGTTCGACGAGCTGGTCAAGAAGGCCCGCCAGACCTTCGAGCCGGCGGCGCGCGACGCCGCGCTGGCCGAGCTGCATGCGGCCTCGGTCGACGACGCGGCCTTCCTCTATGTCGCCCACGACGTCGCACCGCGCGCGATGAGCCCGAAGATCAAGGGATTTGTGCAGCCGAAGAGCTGGTTCGTCGACTTCTCGCCGGTCACGGTCGCGCCGTGAGGCGCTAGCCGCGCAATAGGTACACCCTCTCCCCTTGTGGGAGAGGGTGGCTTCGCAAAGCGAAGCCGGGTGAGGGGTTGTCTCCGCGGACGCTCCTTTCTCGATCGGAAATGACTGTATCCGCGGATAGAAACCCCTCATCCGGCGCGCTCGGCGCGCCACCTTCTCCCACAAAGTGAGAAGGAAGAAAGAACGCAACGTGTTCGCCTATACGTCCAGACGGATCGTCTACGTCATTCCGATCGTGCTCAGCGTGGCGCTGGTGTGCTTCCTCTTGGTGCACATCACGCCCGGCGACCCCTTGGTCGCGGTGCTGCCCGCCGATGCCTCGCAGGAGCTCGCCGCGCAATTGCGCACGGCCTACGGCTTCGATCGCCCATTGCCGGTGCAATTCGGCCTGTGGCTGTGGCGCGCGATCCATGGCGATCTCGGCAATTCGATCGCGACCGGGCGGCCCGTCCTGACCGAGGTGATGCGCGCCGTCGGCAACACCGTGATGCTGGCGATCGCGGCCGCGATGATCGGCTTTACGCTCGGCCTGCTGTTCGGCCTGATCGCCGGCTATTTCCGCGACACCTGGGTCGACAAGGTCGCGACCTCGGTTGCGATAGCCGGCGTGTCGCTGCCGCATTACTGGCTCGGCATGGTGCTGGTCATCATCTTCTCGGTGCAGCTCAACTGGCTGCCCGCGGTCGGCGCCGGGCCGGGCGGCTCCGGCGCCTGGGCGTGGGACTGGGAGCATCTGCGTTATCTGGTGCTGCCGGCGATCACCACCTCGGTGATCCCGATGGGCATCGTCACCCGCACGGTGCGCGCGCTGACCGGCGACATCCTGAGCCAGGATTTCGTCGAGGCGCTGCGCGCAAAAGGCCTGCGCGAGACCGAGGTGTTTCGCCACGTCATCAAGAATGCGGCGCCGACCGCGCTCGCGGTGATGGGCCTGCAGCTCGGCTACATGCTGGGCGGCTCGATCCTGATCGAGACCGTGTTCTCCTGGCCGGGTTCGGGCCTGCTGTTGAACTCGGCGATCTTCCAGCGCGATCTGCCGCTGCTGCAGGGCACGATCCTGGTGCTGGCGCTGTTCTTCGTGCTGCTCAACCTCCTGGTCGACATCGCGCAGGCCGCGATCGATCCGCGCATCAAGCGGAGCTAGCCATGAGTGCGATGTTGGATACCGCATTGCAGGCCGTCCCCGCGACCAAGGCGCGTGGCTATTGGGCGACGGTTGGCCGCCGCATCAGGCGCGACAAGGTCAGCATGGCTTGCGCCATCATCCTGGTGCTGATCTTTGCCTCGGCGCTGCTGGCACCATGGCTGCATCTTGCCGATCCCTATCAGGGCTCGATGATCCGCCGTCTCCGCCATATCGGCGCGCCGGGCTATCCGCTCGGCACCGACGAGCTCGGCCGCGACATGCTGGCGCGGCTGATCTATGGCGGACGGCTGTCGCTGGTCATCGGCATTCTGCCGGTGATCTTCGCCTTCGTGATCGGCACCTCGCTCGGCCTCGTCGCCGGCTATGTCGGCGGCAAGCTCAACACCGCGATCATGCGCACGGTCGACGTGTTCTACGCCTTCCCGTCGGTGCTGCTGGCGATCGCGATCTCGGGAGCGCTCGGCGCCGGCATCACCAATTCGATCGTGTCGCTGACCATCGTGTTCGTGCCGCAGATCACGCGCGTCGCCGAAAGCGTCACCACCGGCGTGCGCAACATGGATTTCGTCGAGGCGGCGCGCGCGTCCGGCGCCGGGCCCTTCACCATCATGCGCGTCCACATGCTCGGCAATGTGCTCGGCCCGATCTTCGTCTACGCCACTGGCCTGATCTCGGTGTCGATGATCCTCGCCGCCGGTCTGTCGTTCCTCGGGCTCGGCACCAAGCCGCCGGAGCCGGAGTGGGGCTTGATGCTGAATACGCTGCGCACCGCGATCTACGTCAATCCGTGGGTCGCGGCGCTGCCGGGCGCGATGATCTTCGCGGTCTCGATCTGCTTCAATCTGCTGAGCGACGGCATGCGCAGCGCCATGGACATCAGGAATTAGAGCATGAGCGACGCCAATCTCTCCGTCGATATGCTGGAGCCGGTCGCCGACATCGGCGGCGCCGCGCAGCCGCTGCTGCAGGTCAAGGGACTGACCAAGCACTTCCCGGTGCGCGGCGGCCTGTTCAGTCCGCGCAAGACCGTGCGCGCCGTCGACGACGTCACCTTCGCGGTCATGAAGGGCGAGACCGTCGGCATTGTCGGCGAATCCGGCTGCGGCAAATCGACCACCGCGCGGCTGTTGATGCACCTGATGGCACGCGATGCCGGCGATATCATCTATGACGGAAGGCAGGTCGGCCCGTCGCTCTCGCTGCGCGATTTGCGGCGCGGCGTGCAGATGGTGTTCCAGGACAGCTACGCCTCGCTCAATCCGCGCCTCACCATCGAGGAATCGATCGCCTTCGGGCCAAAGGTCCACGGCATGGCCGACGACACGGCGCGGACGCTGGCGCGCGAATTGCTCGGTAAGGTCGGCTTGCGGCCGGAGATTTTCGCCAACCGCTATCCGCACGAGGTGTCCGGCGGCCAGCGTCAGCGCGTCAATATCGCGCGTGCGCTCGCGCTGTCGCCGCGGCTCGTGATCCTCGATGAAGCGGTGTCCGCACTCGACAAATCGGTCGAGGCGCAGGTGCTCAATCTGCTCGCCGACCTGAAGCGGGAATTCGGCCTGACCTACCTGTTCATCAGCCACGACCTCAACGTCGTCCGCTACATCTCCGACCGCGTGCTGGTGATGTATCTCGGCGAGGTCGTCGAACTCGGCCCGGTCGATGCGGTCTGGGATGCGCCGGCGCATCCCTATACCCGCGCGCTGCTGGCGGCGATGCCGTCATCCGATCCCGACAAGCGCACCGAGGTGCCGCCGATCTCGGGCGATCCGCCCAATCCGATCGATCCGCCATCGGGCTGCCGGTTTCACACCCGTTGTCCGTTTGCGGAGCCGCTCTGCGCAAACGACACGCCAAAACTCAGCGATCTCGATACAATGGGCCATCAAGCGGCGTGCTACATGGCCATTCCTGGCTCGGGGCACAGCCGCGCGCCGGCAAAAGCAAAAGGAGAAAACGCGGCATGACTAGACCCACACCCAAGGATGTCAAGGTGATCGCGCACGTCGCCGACGTGCCCGCCGACGACGAAGTCGCCACCCGGATCGCCAATTCGATCGGGCCGGCATTCGACGGCTTTGCACCGATCTCCGGTACGCTGCCCTTCGATCTCGAACCCGCGAGCTTCCTGCTGGCGCAGATCGCGCAGAAGATCGAGAAGGTGTCTAAATGAGCTCTGATCCGGCCCTGATGACGCTGACCGCGGTCGCCAAGGCGATTGCCGACAAGAAAGTTTCCTCGCATGAGGTGACGCGCGCCGTGCTGCATCGCGTTGCGGAATGGCAGCCGCGCCTCAACGCCTATATGGCGGTCGAATCCGAGCAGGCGCTGGCCGCCGCCACCGAGGCCGATACCGCGCTTGCCAGGGGCAATAGTCGCGGTGCGCTGCACGGCGTGCCGCTGGCGCACAAGGACATGTATTATGATGCCGGCAAGGTCGTGACCTGCGGCTCGCTGATTCGCCGCGACTTCGCGCCGAAGACGACCGCGACCGCCCTGCAGCGGCTGAAGGATGCCGGACAGGTCCGCCTCGGCTCGTTGCAAATGGTCGAGTTCGCCTATGGGCCGACCGGCCACAACGTGCATTACGGCGCGGTGCGCAATCCCTGGAACACCGAGCACATCACCGGCGGCTCGTCGTCGGGCTCGGGCTCGGCGGTCGCCGCGCGGCTCACCTTCGCGGCGCTCGGCTCCGACACCGGCGGCTCGGTGCGCATGCCGGCGCATTTCTGTGGCGTCACCGGCCTGAAGACGACGGTCGGCCGCGTCAGCCGCGCCGGTGCGATGCCGCTGTCGCAGTCGCTCGATACCGTCGGTCCGCTGGCGCAGACCGCGGAGGACTGCGCGCTGCTGCTCGGCCTGATGGCCGGGGCGGACCCGGAGGACCTGACAGCGTCGACACAGCCGGTGCCGGACTATATGGCCGCGACCAAGCAGTCGCTGGAGGGTCTGAAGATCGGCGTCCCGACGGCGTTCTATGTCGACGACCTCGACCCTGAGGTGGCGCGTATCCTCGACGAGACTATCGCCACCTTGAAGAAAGAGGGCGCCGAGATCGTCAAGGTCGAGCTGCCCGATCAGCGCCAGCTCTCTTCGGCATCGCAACTGGTGCTCGCGGTCGAGGCTGCCGCCTTCCACAAGCGCTGGATGATCGAGCGGCCGCAGGATTACGGTGCGCAGGTCCTGATGCGGCTGCAGAACGGCCTGACCATTCCGGCGGTCACCTATCTCGAGGCGATGCGCTGGCGCGGACCCGCGCTCGCCGCGCACAACGCGGCGGTCAACGGGGTCGATGCGGTGATCGCGCCGTCGTCGCCGGTGCCGGCGCCGACGATCGCGGAGAGCGATGTCGGCAATGGTCCGGGCGCCGACGCGGTGCTGCAGCGGCTGACGCGGTTCACCCGCCCGGTCAACTATCTCGGCCTGCCGTCGCTCTCGATTCCCTCCGGCTTCACCAAGACGGGTCTGCCGGTCGGCATGCAACTGATTGGTCGCTCCTTCGAGGAAGCGGTTCTGCTCCGGATCGGCGCCGCGTTCCAGCGCGCCACTGATTTCCACGCCAGGGTGCCCAAGCTCGCATGACCAACCTCGTCGAGATCAACAACCTCAATATCCGCTTCACCGGCGATCGCACGGTCCATGCCGTGAACGATCTCAGCCTGCAGCTCGGCGAGGGCGAGGTGTTGGGGCTGCTCGGCGAGTCCGGCTCGGGCAAGAGCGTGACGCTGCGCGCGTTGATGCGGCTGTTGCCGAAGAAACGCACGCAGATCTCCGGCAGCGTCAAGGTGCTGGGACAAGAGGTGCTGGCGATGGACGATGAGGCGCTGTCCGGATTTCGCGGCCAGACCGTCTCGATGATCTTCCAGGAGCCGGCGCTGGCGCTCGATCCGGTCTACACCATCGGCCGCCAGATCGCGGAGACGGTGATGCGCCACGAGGGTAAGAGCGAGCGCGAGGCCACGGCCCGCGCGCTCGAAATGCTCGAGGTGGTGCGGATCCCCTCCGCGAAGCGGCGGCTGGACTCCTATCCGCACGAAATGTCGGGCGGGATGCGCCAGCGTGCGATGATCGCGCTGGCGCTGGCTTGCAAGCCGAAGATCCTGCTCGCCGACGAGCCGACCACGGCGCTCGATGCCACCGTGCAGATCCAGATCCTGCTGCTGCTGCGCGAATTGCAGCGCGAGTTCGGCATGTCGGTGATCTTCGTCACTCACGACATCGGTGTCGCGATCGAGATCTGCGACCGCGTTGCGGTGATGTATGCCGGCCAGATCGTGGAGCAGGGCGCCTTGCGCGATATCGTGCGCTCACCGGTGCATCCCTATGCCAAGGGCCTGCTGGCCTCGACCATTCACGGCGCGATGCGCGGCCAGCGGCTGGAAACCATTCCGGGCACCCCGCCCTCGCTCGATCATGCGCCGGCCAGTTGCTCCTTTGCACCGCGTTGCAAGTTCGCCGAGCCGCGCTGCAGCGAGCGCTTGCCGCCGGTCGTGCAGGTCGCTCCCGGCCGTTTGGCACGGTGCATCCTGGCCGAGCCGGCGCCCGCCACGGCCTAGCTCGCCCGCGCGACGGCGTCCGTGATCCAGCGCCGCACCGCCGCGATGCGGCGGTCCCGCGCCTGCTCGGTGCGGGAGACCAGGTAAATCGTCTCACTGTGCGCCGCCTCGAACGCAAACGGCGCCACCAGCCGCTTGCCGAAGCCCGGCCGCGCCTTGATCAGCGGCGCGATCGCAATCGCGACGCCGAGCCCGTGTTCGGCGGCCTCCAGCATCGCCGGCACGCTGTCGAGCCACAGATGTCCGCGCGGAGCGAGATTCGGCAGCCCGGCCTCCCTCAGCCAGGCCGGCCACGCCCGCGGCTGCGTCGTGACATGGATCAGCACCTCGCGCGACAGGTCCGCAGGGGTCCGAAGACCAGCCTTGACCAGCGCCGGCGTGCAGACTGGCAATCCTTTGACCTGTACCAGCGGCTCGACCTTCAGCCCGGTGGCATGTTCCCGCCCGTAGCGGATCGCGACATCGACGCGCGATCCGTTGAAGTCGGCATATTGGTGGGTGGCCTCGATCCGCAGCGTCAGTTGCGGATGGCGCCGCTTGAACTCCGGCAGCGCCGGCAGCAGCACGGCACTGGTGAAGAACGGCAATGAGCTGATCCAGAGCTCGCCGCTGGCCTCGCCGCGTCGCCGCAGCATGTCACGGCTCGCCTCCTGCAGCGTCGCCAGCGCGGCCGACACTTTTGCAAGGTAGCGCTCGCCGTCGTCGGTCAACCGCACCTGGCGCGCGCCGCGGACGAACAGTTTGGTGCCGAACTGCTCTTCCAGCCCGCGGATCTGGTGGCTGATCGCCGACGGGCTCAGCGACAGGTCTCGCGCGGCACGCCGGAAGCTGAGTTGAGTGGCCGCGCGCTCGAAGGCGAGCAGCGCCGGCAGCGGCGGGATCACCCGCGGATCGGGGGCATCCAATGGATGAATCTTGCTCACCTGAAGTGATGAATGGCCTTTTGTCATGGCCGCTATTCTTGGATCAGATTGGCCAAACGCTCAATCCTGCTCATCTCAGGGGATCATTCGCCTTGGCCATCTTCGAACCGCTCGCCACGTCCCATCACTGGAAGCCGGCGGCGCTGGCGGCCGGGCCGTTCACAGGCCTTCAGGGCGGCGCGGTCGCAAGCCTGCTGACCGGCGAGGTCGAGGCCATGGCCGGCGCGCGCAATTGGGGCACCGCGATCTCGGCGGCGGCCTGGTTCCTGCGGCCGACGCCAATGGCGGAACTGCGCACGCACGTCACCGTGGTGACCGAAGGCGGCCGGGTCAGTGTCGTCGACAACACGCTCTGGCCGGCCGGCGAGGAGCAACCCTGCGCGACGGTACGCGTGACGCTGTCGCGCGAGCGTGCCGTCGAGGTCCCGGGATTTTACGGGAGCGCAGCCGATCCGGTGGATCCCACGGTGTTTCCGTTGCGCAGCCCACACGCGGTCCATGGCCGCAGCTGGTTCATGGATGCGATGGAAGCCCGTGCCGGCGGCGATACCGCCTGGTTTCGCTTGCATCACGCCGTCATCGCGGACGCCGGCCCGTTGGCGCGGGTGCTCGGCCCGGCTGACTGGACCCACGGCATCGCGCGGCCGGTCCAGAACGTGGTGGCAGACCCCAATCCGAACCTTGCGGTGCAGCTGTTCCGGTCGCCGCGGGGCGCCTGGATCGGCGTTCGCGCCGATGCGCGCTGGCGCCCGGAGGCGGGGCTCGGCGTCGGCAGCGGGGTGTTGCTCGATGTGGATGGCGAGATCGGCCGGGTCTCGATGTCGGTCATTCTCGTGCCGCTTCCGGGAAGCGCGCCCGCGCGAGGCCAGGGTTCCGCCGCCGGTTAACCCTAATTTATTCCGTCAACTGTCGGTGCGATCACAAAATGAGGCCGCGAACCATGCTTTGGTTCACGCGACTTAAAATGGACGGTGGTCGCAAACGTCTATACAACGTGGCGATCACGTAACTCTTTTGTTTTGCAGAGATCAGTTTTTATGGCAGCCGCGCCCGCTGTCCGGCGTTCCGAACTGGCTGAGGCGCTGCGCGCTTGCCGCAGCGCCTTTATCGGCGTCGGCCTCATCAGTTGCATGATCAACCTGCTCTACCTGACAGGTTCGATGTTCATGCTGCAAGTCTACGACCGGGTGCTGCCGAGCCGCAGCGTTCCGACCCTGGTCGGCCTCGTGGTCATCGCCGCGGTCCTCTACATGGCTCAGGGCGTGCTCGACCTGCTGCGCGGACGGATCCTCGGCCGCGTCGGCACCTCGCTCGACGAAGCGCTCAATGCGCGGGTGTTCGACACTGTCGTGCGGCTGCCGCTGATGGCCGGCAATCGCAGCGAAGGCCTGCAGCCGCTGCGCGACCTCGACAATGTGCGCTCTTTCCTCGGCAGCATGGGTCCCGGCGCGTTCTTCGATCTGCCATGGCTGCCGTTCTACATGGTGATCTGCTTTGCCTTCCATTGGCTGCTTGGCGTCACGGCGCTGGTCGGCGCGATCATCCTGGTGACGCTGACGCTGATCACCGAATACTTGTCGCGCACGCCGGCCAAGGAAGCGATGACGCTCGCGGCGCGGCGCAACGATCTTGCCGCCTCCAGCCGCCGCAACGCCGAGGTGCTGGTGGCGATGGGCATGGCCGGCCGCATGAACAGGCGCTGGAACGAGGCCAACGAGGAATATCTGTCCGGCAACCAGCGTGCGAGCGACGTCACCGGCGGGCTCGGCGCGGTCGCCAAGGTGCTGCGCATGATGCTGCAGTCCGCCGTGCTCGCGGTCGGCGCCTATCTCGTGATCCATCAGGAGGCCACCGGCGGCATCATCATCGCCGGCTCGATCCTGAGCGCGCGGGCACTGGCGCCGGTCGATCTCGCGATCGCGCATTGGAAGGGCTTCGTCGCCGCGCGGCAGAGCTGGCAGCGGCTCAACCGCCTGCTGCAGCAAATTCCGGCGCGGCCCGAGCAGACGCTGTTGCAGGCGCCGGAGAAGAAGCTTTCGGTCGAGGCCGTGACCATGGTCGCGCCGGGCGACCAGCGCGCCATCGTGCAGGACATCACCTTCGCCGTCGAAGCCGGCAGCGGCGTCGGCGTGATCGGCCCGAGCGGCTCCGGCAAGTCGTCGCTGATCCGGGCGCTGGTCGGCGTCTGGATGCCGGCGCGGGGCAAGGTACGGCTCGACGGCGCCGCGCTCGACCAATGGTCGTCCGACCAACTGGGGCGCCACGTCGGCTATTTGCCGCAGGACGTCGAACTGTTTGCCGGTACGGTCGCCCAGAACATCTGCCGGTTCGATCCCGACGCCAAGTCCGACGGCATCATCGCGGCGGCCAAGGAGGCCGGCGTGCATGAGATGATCATCAAGATGCGCGAGGGCTACGACACCCAGGTCGGCGAGCAGGGCACCGCGCTCTCCGCGGGCCAGGCGCAGCGCGTGGCGCTGGCGCGGGCGCTGTACGGCAACCCGTTCCTGATCGTGCTGGATGAGCCGAACTCCAATCTCGACAGCGAAGGCGACGAGGCGCTGACCCGCGCGGTGCGCGGCGCCCGCGAGCGCGGCGCGGTCGTCATCGTGGTTGCGCACCGGCCGATCGGCATCGAGGGCGTCGACCATCTGCTGGTGCTGAAGGACGGCCGCATGCAGACCTTCGGGCCGAAGGAGGCTGTGCTCGCGCAGGTGCTGCAGCGTGCCGCGCCGCCGGTGCCGACGCCGATCAAGATCGTCGCGGATGCGGGAGCCGCAAAGTCATGACCGATCAACCGCGCAACGCACATCGCTCGATCCGCAAGCATCTGATCGTCGGCCTCGCCGTGGTTCTGGTTCTCGGCGGGGGCGTCGGCGGCTGGGCCGCAACGGTGCCGATCTCGGGTGCGCTGATCGCGCCGGGCTCGGTGGTGGTCGAATCCAACGTCAAGAAGGTGCAGCATCCGACCGGCGGCGTGGTCGGCGAGGTGCGGGTGCGCGACGGCGACGTGGTCAAGGCGGGCGACATCGTCGTGCGCCTCGACGAGACCGTCGTGAAGGCCAGCCTTGCGATCGTGGTCAAGACGCTGAACGGTCTTTATGCGCGCGCGGCCCGGCTCGAGGCCGAGCAGCAGGGCCGCGACAAGATCACCTTCCCGCCGCAGCTGCTCGAGCAGGCCAAGGATCCGGACGTTCGCGACATCATGGCGAGCGAAACCAAGCTGTTCGAGGTTCGCGTCAACGGCCGCACCGGCCAGAAGGCGCAGCTGCGCGAGCGCGTCACCCAGCTCAACGAGGAGATCTCCGGCCTGCAGGCGCAGGAGAGCGCCAAGGACAAGGAGATCGCGCTGGTGCAGCAGGAGCTGGTCGGCGTCCGCCAGCTCTATGAGCAGCATCTGGTGCAGCTGACGCGCCTGACCACGCTCGAGCGCGACGCGGCGCGGCTCTCCGGCGAGCGCGCGCAGTACATCGCCTCGCGCGCGCAGGCCAAGGGCAAGATCACCGAGACCGAGCTGCAGATCATCCAGGTCGACAAGGACATGCTGGCGGAGGTCTCGAAGGACCTGCGCGAGACCAACGACAAGATCGGCGAGTTCGTCGAGCGCAAGGTCACCGCAGAGGACCAGCTCCGCCGCATCGACATCCGCGCGCCGCAGGACGGCGTCGTGCTGCAATCGACCGTGCACACCGTCGGCGGCGTCATTACCGCGGGCGATGCCATCATGATGATCGTGCCGAAGGCCGACGATCTGTCGGTCGAGGCCAAGGTCAATCCGCAGGACATCGACAAGCTGCAGGTCGGACAGAAGACAGTGCTGCGGCTCTCCGCCTTCAACCAGCGCACCACGCCGGAGCTGAACGGCGTCGTCACCCGCGTCTCCGCCGACGTCACCACCGACCAGCGCACCGGGCAGAGCTATTACACCATCCGCGTCTCGATGCCGCCGGAAGAAGTGGCGCGCCTCGGCAGCGAGGTGAAGATCATCCCGGGCATGCCGGTGGAAGCCTTCGTCCAGACCGGCGACCGCACCATGCTGTCCTATCTGATGAAGCCGATGAGCGACCAGTTCATGCGCTCGTTCCGCGAGAAGTGAGCCGCGCGCTGCTCTTGTAGCCCGGATGAAGCGCAGCGAAATCCGGGAACAGTCGCTCAGCGGATGAAGTCGTCCCGGATTGCGCTTCGCTTCATCCGGTCTACGCAGTCCTCGTTAGATTGCAGGCTCTTTCCCCAAGTCGTCCCTGCGAAACCAGGGACCCATAACCACAGGATCGAGTTGTTGAAGCAGGCTGTGGCTCCAGCGGACCATCGTCAATTGCCATCGGTGATTATGGGTCCCGGGTCGCGCTTCCGCCTCCGCTCTTCGAGCCTCGGTGAGACAAGTAGCTTGCCCGGGACGACAGGGAAAAATTACCGTTCCAGATTCTTCAACAACAGCTCCAGCGCCGCCTTCGCAAATGCCTGCATGTTCGCCTGCCGGTCGCCGCTCGCGGTCTCCAGCGTGATCACCTGCTGGTGGGGGCCTGCGACAGCCATGCAGCTGTGGCCGGCGGCATCGCCGTAGCGGTTGCCGGTCGGGCCGGCGGCACCGGTCTCCGACAATCCCCAGTCGGTCGCGAGGCGCTCGCGGATCTGCCGCGCCAGCAATTGCGCGTAAGGTTCCGACGCCGAGCGGATGCCGCGCATGGCGTCGTCGGGAATGTCCATCAGCGCGCGCCGCGCGTCGCGGGTGTAGATCACGCCGCCGCCGAGGAAATAGGCCGACGCGCCGGGAACCGCGAGCAGCGATGCGGAGATCAGTCCGCCGGTTGAGGATTCCGCGACCGCAATCGTCTGCTTGTTCGCGATCAGTTTTGCGGCGACCTGTTCGGCGATGGATGTGAGCGCGTTCATCGGCCTTCTTTCTCGTTGCTTGCCATGAAAATCCCGTGGGGCGTCCTGCCCTCCTAGCACACCACGCAGCCCTTTGCCGAGTTGCAGGCCGCGGCATGGCCTGATTGAATGCAAGACAAGAACCAGGCGCCGCCCGACAAGCTTGTCGTGAGAGCGTGCGCGGAGGAAACATCATGACGTCGCCGATCGCGGGCGGCGTGGATTGCGATCTGCATCCCGCCGTGCCTCACCTCACCAGCCTGCTGCCGTACATGAACGACTACTGGCGCGACCAGGTGACGACGCGCGGCATGACCGACCTGATCTCGCAATCCTATCCGACCAATTCGCCGATCTCGTCGCGGCCGGACTGGCGTCCAGCGCAAGGCAAGCCGGGCTCGAGCCTTGCGGACATGCAGCGGCAGGCGCTCGACCAGTTCGGCACGGCCTACGGCATCTGCAATCCGCTCTACGGCGTGCAGATGGTGTTCTCCGAGGACATGGCCGATGCGTTCTGCCGCGCGCTGAACGACTGGCTGGTCAAGGAATGGCTCGACAAGGACGATCGCCTGCGCGGCTCGATCGTGATCCCGGTGCAGAGCATCGAGAAGGCGGTCGCCGAGATCGAGCGCTGTGCGCAGGACAAGCGCTTCGTGCAGGTGTTGATGCTGGTGATGGGCGACATGCCGCTTGGCAAGCGGCACTACTGGCCGATCTACGCCGCGGCGGAACGGCTCGGCCTGCCGGTCGGCATCCATGCCGGCAGCGCCTATCACAATCCGCCGACCTCGGTCGGCTGGGGCTCCTATCACATCGAGGATTATGTTGCGCAGGCGCAGGCGTTCCAGACCCAGCTCACCAGCCTGATCGTCGAGGGCGTGTTCGCGCGCCATCCGAACCTGAAAATGGTGATGCTGGAGTCCGGCTTCACCTGGCTGCCGCCATTCCTGTGGCGGCTGCACAAGTTCTGGCGCGGCGTGCGCATGGAGACCCCGTGGGTCGACCGCGCGCCGCTGGAGATTGTGCGCAGCAACATCCGCTTCTCGCTGCAGCCGGTCGATGCGCCGCCGGACGGAGACACGCTGAACCGCCTGTTCGACCATATGCAGTCGGACGAATTGATCCTATTCTCGTCAGATTATCCGCATTGGCAGTTCGACGGTGACGAGGTGCTGCCGCACGGGTTGTCGCAGGATCTGGTACGCAAGATCATGATCGATAATCCGCATGCGACCTATGGCCGGCTCAAGGTGAAGGAGAAGACGCCATGAACATCCAGCTCCGCGAGCGTCCCAAAACCGCATCGCCGACCAGCATCAAGACCGCGATCGCCGACTGCGACATCCATCCGGCCCGCGCCACCAAGGATGAATTGTATCCTTATCTCGAAAAGCGCTGGCATGCGCATCTCGAGACCTTCGGCGTCCATGCCTATCAGGGCATGATGGGAGGCCCGCCCTATCCGAAGGCGCAGCCGAATGCGTCGCGCCGCGATGCCTATCCGCCGGAAGGCGGCCCGCAGGGCTCGTCGCTGTCCTTCATGCAGAGGCAGCATCTCGATCCCAACAATGTCGCGCTCGGCGTGCTCAACCCGCTCAACACCGGGCAAGGTACCCGCAATCAGGATCTCGCCGGCGCGATCTGTTCGGCAATCAACGACTGGCAAATCGAGAAATGGACCAGCAAGGATACCCGGCTGAAAGGCTCGGTCGTCGTCGCCAATGAGGATGGCATGTCGGCCGCCGCCGAAATCCGCAAGCGCGCAGGCGACACAAATTTCGTCCAGGTGCTGCTGCTGAGCCGCAATGTCGAGCCGCTCGGCCAGCGCCGCTACTGGCCGATCTATGAGGCGGCACAGGAAGCCGGCCTTCCGATCGGGGTGCACGCATTCGGCTTCGGCGGCAACCCGATCACCGCGTCGGGCTGGCCGAGCTACTATATCGAGGAGATGGTCGGGCATTCGCAGTGCCAGCAGACCGCGCTGGCGAGCCTCGTGCTCGAGGGCGTGTTCGAGCGCTTCCCGAAACTGAAGATGGTGATGGTCGAGGCCGGCTTCGGTTGGGCGCCGTCGCTGGCCTGGCGGCTCGACAAGGTGTTTTCGCGGCTGCATGCCGAGGTGCCGCATCTGAAGCGCAAGCCGTCGGAATATATCCGCGACCACATCTGGTGGACGACGCAGCCGATGGAGGATCCGGAGAGCCGCGACCATCTGTTCCAGACCATCGAGTGGATCGGCTGGGACAGGCTGCTGTTCGCGACCGATTACCCGCATTGGGATTACGACGAGCCGTCGCGCGTGCTGCCGGCCGGCGTCAGCGATGCCAATCGCCAGGCGTTCTATCTCGACAACGCCAAGCAGTTGTACGGTATCGCATGATCCGAAAAAGTGGGAACCGGTTTTTCGAATCAGATCATGCGTGAGAACGATTGATGACGCGGCATGTGATAGCCCCGGTGGACGAGCTGCCGCCGGGTTCGCGAAAATTTCTCGAGATCGACGGACGGCCGATCGCGGTCTTCAACGTCAAGGGCGAGTTCTTCGGCCTGCTGAACCGCTGCCCGCATCAGGGCGCGGCGCTGTGTGAGGGGCCGCTGATCGGGCTCGCGTCGTCGTCGGACCCCGGCGAAATCGAATACACCAAGCTCGGCGAGATCCTGCGCTGCCCCTGGCACGGCTGGGAGTTCGACATCCGCACCGGCCAGTCCTATTGCGACCCGCGCCGCTTCCGCGTGCGCGCCTATCCGGTCAGCGTCGAGCCGGGCACCAATGTGGTGAAGGGACCGTATGTCGCCGAGACCATCAAGGTCGCGGTGGAGAGTGACTACGTGGTGGTGGATTTGTAGCCGCGACCGTCCCGAAATCCTGTTCACCGGAGATGGCAGTCGGTGAGCGTCATGCAAAGCATCCTCTTGCGTGCGTTTGGCCGTCCTCGGGGCCTCCTGGGGAGGCTCGGCGGCATGATCATGTCGCGCACCAATGCAGATTGCGGCGCGTGGGTCGCAGATCGCCTCGAGATCGGACCTGACGACAGCGTGCTCGAAGTTGGGTTTGGTCCGGGCGCCGTCATTCATCGTCTGTCGACATTGGTATCGGCCGGACGCGTCGCGGGCATTGATCCGTCGCAGGAGATGGTCGGGCAAGCTCGCGCCCGGAACGCGGCCGCGATCGAGGATGGTCGTGTCGAGCTTCGGCTTGGCTCCGTGAGCGCATGCCATTCGATGCGGACAGCTTCGATGCGGCGCTGGCGATCAACTCGATGCAGGTCTGGCCGGATGCCGTCGCCGGGCTACGTGAGGTCCGTCGCGTGATGAAGCCGAGCGGCAGGATCGCACTCGGCTTTACGCGCTACTCCGGACAGCCCAAGGAAGGGGTGACGGAAAAGCTGGCAGCGGCCGGCTTCACGCAGGCTCAGCTGGTCGAGACAAATGAGTGGTTCTGTGCGCTGGCGACAAAGCCCGATGCAAGATGAGTTCGTAAGCCGGGCTACGCTGCGCTAACCCACCACCATTCATTCCGCCATCATCTGCCGTTCGCGCGCATAGCGCACCAGCGCGACAAAGCGGTAGATACCGTGCACGAATTTGCCGTAGGGCATGGTGATGAACAGCGCGAACACCACGCCGAGATGCAGCGCCAGCAGCGGGCCCATCGCGGCGGTCTCGCGCCACAGCAGCAAGGCGAGGCCGGTGATGCTGGTCAGGAACAGCATCAGGATGAACGCGGTGTCCATGCCCATGCGCTGCTCGTCGACCAGCACGCGGTCGCGCTTCCATTTCTCGCCGAGCAGGCCGAGCGGGCCGACCACGAGCCCGATGCCGCCGAGCGTGCCGAGCACGACGGGCAGGTCCCACCACGCATAGGGTGCCTCGCGCGCCAGGAGGTAGTGATACAGCGTGCCGACGCAGGTCGCGGCGAAGCACAGCGCGAAGCCATAGAAGGTGAAGTGGTGATACAGCTTGCGGCGGTCGGTCGGCTGGTCGTCCTCGTTGAAGCAGCCGACACCGCCGCCGTCGAGGTAGCGCAGCTCGCCGGCGTCGCGGACCGCCTGCAACAGCGCCTTCGCATCCGTCGTCATGCCGACCGGCTCGCCGATGTCGCGCCAGAAGGCGCGCACGCCCATTACCAGCGCCAGGATCGCGTAGAGCAGGGCTAAGCCGAACAGCAGCGCCATCGCATTGTGCGGCATCAGTTTGTAGAACGCGCCGGGACCGGTGTGGATGCCGGTGAGCA
The DNA here is from genome assembly GCF_054063995.1 of Bradyrhizobium sp. USDA 4504. Classification (NCBI taxonomy): domain Bacteria; kingdom Pseudomonadati; phylum Pseudomonadota; class Alphaproteobacteria; order Hyphomicrobiales; family Nitrobacteraceae; genus Bradyrhizobium; species Bradyrhizobium sp. USDA 4504. The sequence goes on from NZ_JBSSGV010000001.1 coordinate 7,871,980, forward strand.
CGCCGCGATCACTGACCGCGGCGAAGCCGAAGATAAAGGCGGCGACGCTGAGCGCTGCGATCAGGCTGATGACGAGGCCGTTGTGCGCGAACGCGCCGGCAAAGGCGCGCGGCCAAGCATAGGCGGCATAGGATTCGGCGCGCGCGACCGCGAGCGTCTTCGGTACATTGACGTTGAATTCGTGCGGCGGCGAGAACTGGCAGTCGGTGTAGCAGGCGCCGCAGCTATGGCAGAGGTTGGCGAGGTAGTTGAGATCGCCGTCGGAGAAGGCGCGGCGCATCTCCATCGCGGGAAACACCGCGCACAGGCCCTCGCAATAGCGGCAGGAATTGCACACCGTCATCAGACGGTCGGCTTCCTGCAAGATACTCGTCCCGTGCATCGCGTCAGTCCCGCCTTCAGTTCCGCGCATTCTTGGCTGCTTCCCGGCCGGCGACGCGGCCGAACACGCTGCCGATGGTCATGCCGATGCCGGCGGCATAGCCCTTGCCGAGCACGTTGCCGGCCATGATCTCGCCGGCGGCGAACATGTTGGCGGACGGCTTGCCGTCCTTCATCAGTATCCGCGCCTCCCTGTTCACGCGGGTGCCGAGATAGGTGAAGGTGATGCCGGGCCGCACCGGATAGGCGAGATAGGGCGGCGTCTCGATCCGGCGCGCCCAATGCGTCTTCGGCGGCGTGATGCCTTGGGTAGCGCAGTCGTCGAGGATGGTGTGGTCGAAGGTGCCGGGCTGCACCGCGGCGTTGAACTCGGTGATGGTCTTTTCCAGCGCGGCCGCGTCGAGCTCGAGCTTGCCGGCGAGCTCGGCAATCGTCGCACCCGCGATCGGCGGAAACAGCGTCGGCATGAAGCTCGTCACCACGGTCGAGTCGAAGATGATGTAGGCGATCTGGTCCGGCTGCGCGGCGACCAGCCGGCCCCAGATCGCATAGCGCTTGGGCCAGATGTCCTCGCCCTCGTCGTAGAAGCGCTCGGCATGCTTGTTGACGACGATGCCGAACACGACCGAATCGTGACGCGTGATGATGCCGCCGTCGAATTTCGGCGCGCGGGCGTCGATCGCCACGGCATGGCATTGCGTCGGATCGCCGATCTCCTGCACGCCCTTGGCGAGCAGCATCTTGAGGATCGCGCCGCGATTATAGGGCGTGCCGCGGATCAGGAAATTGTCGGCCGCATCGCCCCAGGATTCCTTCAGCCATTCGATGTTGGCCTCGAAGCCGCCGGCGGCCGCAACCAGGGTCGAGGCGCGGACCTCGGTCTTGCCGCCGACCGGCTGCTTCAGCTGCGCCGAAAGGAACATGCCGTCCTCGACCGTGAGATCGATGACCTCGGCATCGTAGAGGATGTCGACGCCGAGCTCCTCGGCGGTGCGATAGAGCGCGTTCAGCATCGCGCGGCCGCCGCCGAGGAAGAACGAGTTGGTGCGGCCAAGGCTCAGCGTGCCGCCGAGCGACGGCTGCCAGCGCACGCCCTGCTCGACGATCCAGTTCAGGATGTCCTTGGACTCGTGGATCATGAAGCGGGCCAGTTCCTCGTCGGTCTGGCCGCCGGTCACCAGCAGCAAATCCTTCCAGAACTCCTCCTCGGTGTAGGGACCGGTGAGGATCTCGGTCGCCGCGTCATGGGCGCAGCGCATGTTGCGGGTGTGGCGGGTGTTGCCGCCGCGATAGAATTTCGGGGCGCCTTCCAGCACCAGGACGGAAGCGCCGGCGCGCCGTGCGCTGATCGCAGCGCACAGCGCGGCGTTGCCGCCGCCGATCACCAGCACGTCGAACCTGCGCGTCAGATCAACCATGCGCTCTTGTTATCGTTGTTGGCATGGAAAGCAACACGGCCGGGCGCATGAGCATGATCCGGAAAAGCGTGTCGCGATTTTCCGGAGAAGTCATGCCCAGCGAGCCCACCCGGCCGCGAAGTGGAATATCAGGCCGCAACCGTCTCGCGCTGCTCGATGGTCTGGCCGCCACGATAGACGATCAGCGCGGCGACGATGCCGAGAGCTGCGGCGCACATCAGCCAGTAGCCGGGCGAAGCCTTGTCGCCAGTTTGCTGGATCAGCCAGGTCGAGGCGAACGGCGTGAAGGTGCCGAACAGCCCGGCCGCCAATGCAAAGGCCAGCGAGAAGCAGGTGGTGCGGACATGCGCCGGCACGATCTCGACCAAGCAGCCCAGCATGGTGCCGCTGTAGACGCCGAAATAGAACGAGAACATCATCTCGACCGCCAGCATCTTGCCGAACGAGGGATTGGTCACCAGCCAGTGCAACGCCGGATAGGCCGTGATGAGGGACAGGCCGGCGATCGCCAGCAGCACCGGCTTGCGGCCGATCCGGTCGGACACCGCGCCGCCGACCGGATTCCAGATGAAATTGGTCACCGCAACCAGCAGCGTCACCAGCAGCGCATCCTGGGTCGAGAGCTTCAGCACGGTCTTGCCGAAGGTCGGCGTATAGACGGTGACGAAGTAAAAGGTGGTGGTGGTCAGCACCGCGATCATCATGCCGAGCACGACGATGCGCCAGTTCGCGATCGCCGAGGCGAACACCTCGCTTGCGGTCGGATGCTTCTTCATCGCGAGGAACGCCGGGGTCTCCTCCAGCGTCCGGCGCAGGAAGAAGATCACCGGGATGATCAGGCAGCCGACGAAGAACGGGATGCGCCAGCCCCAGGAGGCCACGGTCGCGGCCGGCATGCTCTCGCTGAGGACGAAGCCGAGGATCGAGGCGACGAAGATCGCGACCTGCTGGCTCGCCGACTGGAACGAGGTGTAGAAGCCGCGATTGCCGGGCGTGGCGATCTCCGCGAGATAGACCGAGACGCCGCCGAGCTCGACGCCGGCGGAGAAGCCCTGCAGCAGGCGCGCGATCAGCACGATGATCGGCGCCGCAATGCCGATGGTCGAATAGCTCGGGCAGAGCGCGATCACCACGGTGCCGATAGCCATGATCGACAGCGTCACGATCAGGCCCTTGCGGCGGCCGATGCGGTCGATATACGCGCCGAGCACGACGGCGCCGACCGGGCGCATCAGGGCGCCGAGCCAGAAAACGCCGAACGCGTTGAGCAGCGCCGCGGTCTCGTTCTCGGAGGGGAAGAAGGCCTTCGCAATCGCCTGGGCGTAGAAGCCGAACAGGAAGAAGTCGAACTGCTCGAGGAAATTGCCGCTGGTCGCGCGAAGGATGGCGCCAAGACGCGATTTGATCTGCGGGACTTGCGATGAACTCGACTGCGACATAACGCCCTTTCCTCCCCGTGACAAAAACGGCCGGCGCAAATTGTCTCGCCGGCCAAAGCAGTTAACTGCCATGTGCGGCAATTTGGCACGGCTGTCCGGCGCGACCAACCCGGAATCACGCGGGGGGCTATGGGAAAAAAGCCGTAGGTGGAAATCGCAGGGAGCCTTTCGAGCGAAGGGGATATTGGTTCGCGCGAAGAAACCTCGTCAAAACAACGATCTGGCGCTTCGGCCCAGGTCCAATCAGAACCGAAGCTCCGGCCGGCGCGTGCGGCGCATCAAGGCGCCGCGTGCGCCGTTGTGCCGAGCCAGCTCCGGAACGCGGAGAGCTTTGGCGTATCGGCGCGTCCCTGCGGCGAAACCAGGTAGAAGCCGGCGTCGGCCGGTAGCGCGATCTTGAAGGGAACCACGAGGCGACCCTTGGCGATGTCGTCCTGCACATAGGAGGTGCGGCCCATCGCGATGCCGATGCCGTCGATCGCGGCCTGGATCGTCACGAACAGCAGGTCGAAGGTGACGCCGGGCTGCTTGGAAATATCGGTCGGCAGCCCCGCCGCGGTCAGCCACAGCCGCCAGTCGTCGCTGTTGGCGTTGCTGGTGTGCAGGAGCGTGTGATCCCTGAGGTCTTCAGGGCATTTCAGCGGCCTGGTTCCCTGCAGCAGCGACGGGCTGCACACCGGAAACAGCTCATCCGCCATCAACCAATCGGCACGCAGGCCCGCCCATTGGCCGCGGCCATAGCGGATCGCCGCGTCGACCTTGTCGCGCTGGAAGTCGACCAGGCTGGTCGAGGTGGTGATGCGAACGTCGATGCCGGAATGCGCCTCTTGGAAGGCCGACAGCCGCGGCAGTAGCCATTTGGCGGCAAGCGATGCCAGCGTCGAGACCGTCAGCACGTGATCGTCGTCCCGGCGCAACAGGCGATCGGTGGCGAGCCTGAGGTCGTTGAAGGCGGCCCGGACGCCGGGAAGGTATTCGGCAGCCTCCGGCGTCAGGCTCAGCGAGCGGTTTTGGCGGACGAACAGGCGGGCGCCGAGCTCCTCCTCAAGCCGCCGGATCTGATGGCTGATCGCGGTCTGCGTCACGTTCAGTTCGGACGCCGCCAGCGTGAAGCTCATATGCCGCGCGGCGGCCTCGAACGCCCTCAGGCCATTCAGCGAAGGCAGGCGGCTGGTCATCTCTGGGGCGTCTCCAAATACATGACTTTGATTCATGCGAAACGGTACAAAGTGTCGTTTGTGAGCGGGCCGAATAGCCCCGATATTACCGCCAACAGGTTACCGACAGGAGCCGCAGATGTCCATTTTCACCCATGAACCGATGACAAATCATCATACCCCCGGATTGCTGAACCAGGTCGGCGAGACGCTGCATGTCTGGTGGGAGCGCTACGAGCGCCGCCGCGAGCTGTCGCAGTGGACCGAGCGCGACCTGCACGACATCGGCATGTCCCGCAGCGACATCGTGTTCGAGACCGAGAAGCCGTTCTGGCGGGCCTGAGAAGGACGCCACCGCTGGCGTCGCCTCGATCGAGGGACGCCGGCTAATTTCTTCACCCGAGGAGCGTGTCATGGTTGCGCTGCATCTCGACGATCTCAAGCAATACTCTGACGTGCTGCGCGCCAAGAACGGCAGCGAGGTCAAGGTGCGCTTCGTCGAGCCGCGCGACCGCGAAGAGCTGCAGAGCTACATCCGCTCGCTCTCCGCGGGGTCCCGTTACAACCGCTTCCTGGGCGCGTTGAGCGAGCTGCCGAAGACGGAGCTCGAACGTTTCATCCATGTCGGCGAGGCTGACCGGTTCACGGTGGTCGCGACGATGCTGGTCGATGGCTTTGAGACCATCGTCGGCGAAGCCCGCTACGCCTTCCATGCCGATACGTCGAGCGTCGAGTTCGGCCTGTCGATCGATGACCGGTGGCAGGGCCACGGCATTGGCAAGGCGCTGCTCAGGAATCTCGAATGCCGTGCGGCGTCCTTCGGAGCCGAACGCATCTTCGGCGACACGCTGCGTTCCAATGCGACGATGATCGGCCTCGCCCGCAAGTCGGGCTACGCCTTCACCCAGAGCCCCGGCGACTGGAAGCTGGTGCGCTTCGTGAAAGAGATCCACGTCGAACCGCAAGACATTCCCTGTGCCAGCTGGCGGCTTGCCGCCACTTCCCGCTTGGCCGCGATGTCCTCGCTTGCGGTTTGACTGACTAGGCCCGGTTCTGGCCCCTCCAGAACCGGGCCCTTTTCTTTTCCCAACCGGTGCCGCGACTGCTACTCGTCATGCGCGGGCTTGACCCGCGCATCCATTGAGCGAAAGCGTTTCTTTCGATGCATTGCCGGGTCAAGCCCGGCAATGACGGACATCGAACTAGGATCAACTCCCCCGAAACACCGGCTTGCGCTTCTCGATGAAGGCCTGCACCGCCTCCTTGTGATCGGCCGTCGTGGTGAGCCGGATCAGCCGCTCGGCCTCGTGGTCGCGCGCGGTGGCGAAGTCGAACTGCAGCGCCTCGTCGAGATTGTCCTTCATGTAGCGCAGCGCGAGGGTCGGGCCTTCGGCCATCGACTTCGCCAGCGCAAAGGCCTCGTCCTGCAGCGTTTCGTCCGGCACCACGCGATTGACGAGACCGATCTGCTCGCATCTCGCGGCGTCGACCTTCTCCGAGGTGAACATCAGCTCGCGGGCGCGCGAGGTGCCGACCAGCCGCGTCAACAGCCATGCCATGCCGTAATCGCCGCTCAGCGCCACGCGCAAGTAACCGGTCGAGATGAAGGCGGATTGCGCCGCGATCCGGATGTCGCAGGCCATCGCGATCGCAAGGCCGGCGCCGACCGCGGGACCGGGAAGGGCAGCAATGGTCGGCTTGCGCACCGAGGCCAGCGAGCCGGTGAGCAGGCGCTGGCGCTCCTGCAAATCCGCGACCTTGTCCTCATAGGACATTTCGAGCTTCTTCTTGTCGCGATGCGCGCCCATGCCCTTGACGTTGCCGCCGGCGCAGAACGCCTTGCCGGCGCCGGTGACGAGCAGCACGCCGACCTCGGGGTTCTCGCCGCAGGTCCTGATCATCGTGCGCAGCGCCGGCGTCAGCGTGTCCGACAGCGAGTTGCGGGCATCCGGGCGGTTCAGCGTGATGACGGCGACGCGATCGCGGATTACGCAGAGCAGTTCGTCGGTGCCGGTCTCGATCTTGATTTCAGCGGTCATGTCGTCGCTCCCCATGTCTGTTTGTTTCGTCATTCCGGGGCGATGCGAAGCATCGAGCCCGGAATCTCGAGATTCCGGGTCTGGTGCTAGCGCACCATCCCGGAATGACGGTGAAAGTTACTTCACGCGGTAAGCAAAAGGCGCCAAGCCTCGTGCGCACCGCCTCACAGCTTGCTCGCGATCTTGATCACGTTGGCGTTTGCGTTCAGCCTACGCCGCTTGCATGATCTCCGTCATCTCAAAACTTCTCAACCCAGGGCCGCAATTCCAGCTCCCAGGTCCAGGCGCTGCGCGGCTGCTGCAGCACGTTCCAGTAGCTCAATGCAATCGCGTCGGGATCGAGCATCGAGTCCGGCCGGTCGGCGGGCTCGGCGCGGGCAGCGCTGCGGATGCCACCGTCGATCACGAAATGCGCGACGTGAATACCCTGCGGCGACAGTTCGCGCGCCATGCTCTGCGCGAGGCCGCGCAAGGCGAACTTGCCCATCGCGAACGGCGCCGATTGCGCATAGCCCTTCACGCTGGCGGAGGCGCCGGTGAACAGGATTGCGCCCTTCTTGTTGGGCAGCATGCGCTTCGCCGCCTCCTGCGCCACCAGGAATCCGCCGAACGCCGAGACCGCGATCGCCTGTTCGACCTCTGAAGGGACCAGTTCGACGAAGGGCCCGCGCGAGCGGCCGGAGGCGTTGTAGACCACGAGATCAGGCGTTCCGATCTCGCGCTCGACCAGACCAAAAAGACGTTCGACATCCTCGGCCTTGGTGGCGTCGCAGGCATAGGCCCGCGCGCCTGTTTCGGTGCAGAGCGCGCCGAGCTTCTCGATGCTGCGGGCGCCGAGTGCCACACGAATTCCCTCCCGCGAAAATAGCCGCGTCAGCGAGGCGCTGAGGCCCTCGCCGGCGCCGACGATCAGGGCGATCTTGTATTTTGGAATATCCATTGGGCTTTCCTTTGCTCGGCCGGAGGAGGATAGTCGTGCCCAAACAAATGAGCACCGAAGCCGGGAATTCAATGCAGCCGCACAAGCAGGATCCGAAAACGTCAGCCGCCAGCCAGCCGGGCCTGCTGGCGCCCGACACGACGGGAATGAATTTCTACCGGGCCGATCCGGCGCTGACCGACCTTCTGAAGCTGCATTTGCCCGATGCATTGTTCCGCCATATCGAGTCGCATCTCGACCGCCTCGGTGGATTGGCCGGAGGCTATCTCGACGAATGCGCGCGGCTTGCCGACCGGCATACGCCGGTGTTGCACCAGCGCGACAAGTTCGGCCGCGACGTGCAGCACATCGAATATCATCCGGCCTATCGCGAGATCGAGAAGGCCGCGTTCGGCGAGTTCGGCATTCACGCGCTGTCGCTCCGCAAGGGCATCATGGGCTGGCCCGACAAGTATCCTGTCGTCGCCAAGCACGCCTTCACCTTCCTGTTCAACCAGACCGAATTCGGCATGGGCTGCCCGATCAACGTCACCGACGGGTGCGCCAAGCTGCTGGCAAATTTCGGCAGCGAGGCATTGAAGGCGAAATATCTCGACGGCCTGACCCAGACCGACATGAGCAAGCTGACGCAGGGCGGCCAGTTCATGACCGAGAAGGAGGGCGGCTCCGATGTCGGCACGCTGACCACGCGCGCCGTGCAGGAGGGCGACCACTGGCGGCTCTATGGCGAGAAGTGGTTCTGCTCCAACGCCGATGCCAAGGTGGTGATGCTGCTGGCGCGGCCGGAAGGCGCCGGGCCGGGCACCCGCGGCGTCGGCCTGTTCCTGATGCCGCGTTTCCTCGACGACGGTTCGCAGAACCATTACCGGATCGTGCGGTTGAAGGACAAGCTCGGCACCCGCTCGATGGCCTCGGGCGAGATCAAGTTCGACGGCGCGATCGCCTACGCCGTCGGCAAGCTCGACCGCGGCTTCGTGCAGATGGCCGAGATGGTGAACTCGTCGCGGCTCTCCAACGGCGTGAAGTCGACCGCGCTGATGCGCCGCGCCTGGCACGACGCGATCACCGTGGCGAAGGGCCGCGTGGTGTTCGGCCAGCGCATCATCGACCTGCCGCTGGCGCGGCGGCAGCTGATGAAGATCATGCTGCCGACCGAGCAGGCGCTGTCGATGAGCTTTTTGACCGCTGACGCGCTCGACCGCGCCGAGGCAGGCAGTCAGGACGCCGCGGCGCTGCTTCGCATCCTGACGCCGACGCTGAAATTCCGCGCCACTCGCGACGCCCGAAAGGTCTGCGGCGATGCGATGGAGATGCGCGGCGGCATCGGCTACATCGAGGAATTCGTCACGCCGCGGCTGCTGCGCGACGCGCATCTCGGCTCGATCTGGGAGGGCACCGGCAATATCGTCGCGATCGATGCGCTGAAGCGTGCGGTCGGCCGCCATGGCGCCGACAATGCGCTCGCCGCCGATCTGCATGCGCGGCTCGATGATAGCGCGAATGTTCCGCAAGCCTGGCGCAACCGGCTGCGCGATCTTAGCGACCGTGCGGTCGCGTTTGCGCGCGAGGTGGCGAACCGCATCGACAATGAGGGCGATGCGCGCCGCGCCACCAGCCTGCTCTATCATGTCGCAAGCGCGGTCGCGCTGGCGTGGGAGGGCGGGCGCATCCACCAGATGCGCGGCGATGCGCGTCGGCTGTTGCTGTCGCGGATGGTGATCGACCACCGCGTGCTGCCGGGCGATCCGTTCCGGCTAACGGAAAATACCGTTCAGCGCAGGATGACCGAGCACCTGCTCGGCGATCGCGCGGTCGGCATGGCCGAGGTTGGCGAATTGCTTGACGCAGCGTAGGCTGCTGCGCGAGCGAACTTTTCAAACAATCAAAAACGTCAAGGGAGACCCCGATGAAGGCCGCCGTCCTGCATGAAGTCAATCAGCCGCTGGTGATCGAGGACGTCAGCGTGCCCAATCCGGGGCCGCGCGAGGTCCTGATCCGCACCGCGGTCGCGGGCCTCTGCCATTCCGATCTGCACTTCATGGAAGGCCTCTATCCGCATCCGCTGCCGGCGGTGCTCGGCCATGAATCGGCCGGCGTGGTCGAGAAGGTCGGCTCCGACGTCAATTACGTGAAGCCCGGCGATCACGTCGTCACCTGCCTGTCGGTGTTCTGCGGCACCTGCGACAACTGCACCACCGGCCGCACCGTGCTGTGCACCGACACCACGGTGAAGATGCTGCCCGGCGCCTCCAACCGCCTGTCATGGGGCAGGAAGGAGAAGCTCAACCAGTTCCTCAATCTGTCGTCGTTCGCCGAGCAGATGCTGGTGCACGAGAACGCCATCGTGAAGATCAAGAAGGAGATGCCGCTCGATCTCGCCGCGCTGATCGGCTGCGGCGTCATCACCGGTTATGGCGCGGTGGTGAACACCGCGAAGGTGACCGCCGGCGAGACGGTGGCTGTGATCGGTTGCGGCGGCGTCGGCATGGCCGCGATCAACGGTGCGCAGATCGCCGGCGCCGGCCGCATCATCGCGATCGATACCAATCCGGCCAAGTTGCAGCTTGCGACCAAGCTCGGCGCCACCGATATCGTCGATCCGGCCCGCGGCGACGTGGTCCAGCAGGTGCGCGAGCTCACCGGCGGCGGCGTGCAGCACTCCTTCGAGGTGCTCGGCCGCAAGGACACCGCCGAGCAGGCCTTCGCCATGCTGGCGGCGGGCGGCACCGCGACCATCGTCGGCATGATCCCGTTCGGCCAGAAGATCGAGCTGCACGGCTTCGACTTCCTGCGCGAGCGCCGCATCCAGGGCTCGTCGATGGGCTCCAACCACTTCCGCGTCGACATGCCGCGCCTCGTCGACTTCTACATGCGCGGCAAGCTGCATCTGGAAGACTGGATCTCGGCCAAGCTGAAGCTCTCCGAGATCAACGAGGGCTTTGCCAACATGAAAGCCGGCAAGACGCTGCGCAGCGTGATCATGTTTGATAGCTGAGCGTGTGTCGTCCCGGCGTAGGCCAGGGACCCATACGCCGCGGCCTCGCTTTGGGCACGTGGGTGGACGACTTTCTTTACTCACCACAAGCTGCGGTGGTTATGGGTCCCGGCCTGCGCCGGGACGACACCTGAATCGCTCACCGCGCGACATGCGCGGATACCGCGCGCCATTTTCCGTTCTGCCGCGCCCAGCAATCGGTATAGCGGCCGTGCGCCGGCTCACCGTCCGCGTTGGTGTAGCTGGTCTGGGCGTGGATGATGGCGAAATCGCCGAGGATGCGGATTTTGACGTCCTCGGCCTTCAGGCCCTTGATCTTCACCGGGATCGCGGTCTGCTTCAGGAAGGCAGCGCGGTCGACCAGGCTCTTGTCGGGATTGGTGCAGTAGAAGTCCTGCGCCAGAATTTCGTCGAAGCGCTTGACGTCGCAGTTCTGAACGGAGTCAACGTAGTCCTTGTTGAGCTTTGTCAGCTCCTCGAGATCGTTGCTCATTGGCCTTCTCCCTGGTTTTGTTGTCCGTCATTGCGAGCGCAGCGAAGCAATCCATCTCGCCGCTCGTTGAGATATGGATTGCTTCGTCGCTTCGCTCCTCGCAATGACGGTTTTTTCCAGCACCTAATCATCGAACATCTTCGGCGGCACGAAGCCGCCGAATTCGTGCTCGATCAGCTCGGCGAGCTTGAGCGGCGTGCGGTCCTCGAGCCATGGGCCGACGATCTGCACGCCGACCGGCAATCCGTCGGGCGCAAAGCCGGTCGGGATCGCAGTCGAAGGCAGGCCGGGCAGGGTCGCGATGCCGGGCCAGGCGAGCTGGTCGGTGTAGATGTAGGGCTCGCCGTCGATCAATATCCGCCGCTGCTCCTGGTCGGGCTCATGATCGTGCGGATAGGCCGGCGTCGGCATGATCGGGCAGATCACCGCGTCGAACGATTTGAACAGCTCGCGCCATTGCGCGCGCAGCCGCGAGCGGGCGACTGTCGCCTGTACCCAGTCGCGGTGGCTGAGCGCGATGCCGCGCAGCCGTTCGGCCTGCAGGCTGTTGTCGCCGGCGGGCAGCGCGGCCGCTGCCGCGCAGGCGCCGGCATAGACCTCCGGCGGGAAGGTCGCGGCGAGGAACGACAGCAACATCCGCATATAGAGCCGCGAGGACGCCGCGAAATCCGGCAGCAGCGGGCTCGACCGCGATATCTTGGCGCCGGCCTTGTCGAGGTGGCTCGCGAGCTTGTCGATGCTGCCGCGAACCGCCTTGTCGGTCGGCAACACCGAATCGGTGTCGATCACGAGGATCCGGAAATCCTTCAGGCTGGCGTGGCGCGCCGCCGGCAGGTCGAGGCGATAGGCCTTGCCGGCATCGAGCGGATCGGGAGCGGCCATCACGTCGAGCAGCAGCGACAGGTCGGCCGCGCCGCGCGCCATCGGGCCGGTTACCGCAAGGTCGCGCTCATAGATGATGGGCGGTGCCGGCGGCGCGGTGTGGCCGCGCGACGGCAGCAGCGCGAAGGTCGGCTTGTGCGCATAGACGCCGCAATGAAACGCCGGCACGCGCAGCGAGCCGCCGATGTCCGAGCCGAGCGACAGCGCGCCATAGCCCGCGGCGAGCGCCGCCGACGATCCGCCGGAGGAGCCGCCCGGCGTGCGGCCGAGGTCGTAGGGATTGTTGGTGGTGCCGTAGATCTCGTTGTAGCTCTGCCAGTCGGCGAGCCCGACCGGCACGTTGGTCTTGCCGAGGATGACGCCGCCGGCGTCCTTCACGCGCTGAATCGACAGCGCGTCCTCGGTCGGGACAAAATCCTTTTGCGGCAGGAAGCCCCAGGTCGTCGGCAAGCCGGCGACGTTGAAGGATTCCTTCACCGTCATGGGGATGCCGAGCAGCGGCCTGTGCTCGCCGCGCGCGATCGCGGCATCCGCAGCGCGCGCAGCGGCGAGGCCGCGCTCGAAGTCGCGCACGCAGACCGCGTTGACCTTGCCGTCGTGGCGCTCGATGCGGCCGATCGCGTCCTGTGCGAGCTCAACTGCCGAGACCTGCTTGTTGCGCAGCGCCTTCGACAATTCGACGGCGGTCTTGAAGCTGTATTGCGATTTGGCCACGGCGTGCTCCCGGTTTGTTGTTGGCGCGATGATGGGCAGTTTGGCTGCCGCCCGCAAGCGCTGTAGCCGTGACGTTGTCGCCGTGTTTGATCGGAATTGCTCTGCTCTACCTCGCCCCGCTTGCGGGGAGAGGTCGCCGCGCGCTTGCGCGGCGGGTGAGGGGGTACAGGTACGTCGACTTGCGTCACGTGTGGATATGGCCCCTCACCCCAACCCTCCCCGTAAGAACGGGGAGAGGGAGAATCGAACCGTTGCTACGCCGCGCCGATCAGGATGCCGACCGCGAGCACGATCGCGCCGCCGAGCACGATCTGGAATACCGCCTGCAGGAACGGCGTGTCCATGTAGCGCGCGCGGATGAAGGCGATCGCCCACAATTCGAAGAACACCACGATCCCGGCGATCGCGGTCGCGATCCAGAATGCGTTCGGCCAGGCATCGGGCACCAGATAGGGAATGGTGTGGCCGAGCCCGCCGAGCGTCGTCATCAAGCCGCAGGTCAGGCCGCGCAGCCAGGGCGAGCCGCGGCCGGTCAGCGAGCCGTCGTCGGACAGCGCCTCGGCAAAGCCCATGCTGATGCCGGCGCCGATCGAGGCGGCAAGCCCGACCAGGAAGGTTTGCCAGTTGTGATGCGTTGCGAAGGCGGCGGCGAACAGCGGCGCCAGGGTCGAGACCGAGCCGTCCATCAATCCGGCGAGACCCGGCTGCACATATTGCAGCACGAACATCCGCCGCCGCGTGCGGTCTTCCTCGGCGCGCACGTCCGGCTTGAGGATCTCGCCGGTCAGCTTCACCGCGAGCTTCTCGTGGCCCTTCTCCTCCTCGGCGAGATCGCCGAGCAGCCGCCGCACGCCGACATCCTCGGCCTTCTCGGCGGCTTTGGCATAGAAGCGCTCGGCTTCCAACTCCATGGTCTCGACTTCCTTGCGGATGGTGTCGAGCGGCAGGTTCTTGGTGAGCCAGATCGGGCGGCGGCGCAGGAAGCCTTTGACGTCCTCGCGCCGGATCGGCGGCAGATGCGCCCCGAAGCGCTGCTCGTAGGTTTCCAGCAGTCGGTGGCGATGGCCGCGCTCCTCCTCGGCCATCTCCTCGAAAATCTTGGCGGTATCGGGATAGCGCCCGGCGAGATCCTCCGCGAACGTCATGTAGATGCGGCTGTCCTCCTCCTCGGAGGCGATCGCGACCGCCAGCACCTCGCGCTCGGTCAGATCGGCAAAGTTCTTCACGGCAACGCCTTGTTCACAGAGTTTAAAATTAGAATAGTTCTAAACTATAGGGTTGCACCGGTGCCGGGTCAAATCCGGATCGGCCCGGATTCGCTGTTGCAGCACCGGCAAGCCGCGCGGGTTGAGCGAAGAAAACGCCTGAGATCAACGGGATGCGACGCGACGGCCGAACGGGAATCTAGCGCTGTGCGCCGGCGTCTCGCAGGAATGTGAGCAGCAGCCGGCTCACCTCATCGGGCTGCTCCTGCTGCACCCAGTGGCCGGCACCGTCGACCAGATGACAGCCGATCATGTTGGTGCAGGCTTTCGTCTGCATCGCCTCGAACACGCCAGGCCGCTGATAGGTGCCCCAATCCTGTTTGCCCGAAATGAAGGCCGACGGCTGGTCGATCGTGCGGCCGCTCCAGGTCTGTAGCTCCGGGACGAACGCCCCCGAGGTGCCGCAGCGATACCATTGCAGCCCGCCCTGGAATCCGGTCCGCTGATATTCGGCGCTGTAATATGCGAGCTCGCTATCCGGCAGCCACGTGTTGGCGGCGATCGCCTCGCGCGACGGCATCTCCTCGGCGACGGTGGCGGCCATGTCCTTGGCGAAATCCATCACGTAATAGGTCGGCAGTTTTGCCAGTTCGCCTGCCGACCAGGATTGCAGCGGATACGGCTTGTTGTCTTTCCAGTCCGCGCTTTTGTGGTGGTAATAGGCACGCAGGAAGTCGTGCACGCCCTGCGGCGCGCGATGCATGTCGTCACTGGCCGGGCGCGTCGAATAGTACCATTGGTAGTGCTTGCGCGGCCGCGGCAGCGCGGCGAGCTCGCGATGCACGGGGTCGTCGGTCGCTGGCTTTGTCGGCGCGCTCGCGGTGTTGAACGGCAGCGACGGCGGCCCCGAAAACGGCGCGCTCATCATCACCACCGCGCGGAACACGTCGGGCCGGATCAGTGCGCACCACGCCGCAACCGACGAGCCGAAATCGTGCCCGATCACCGCATCGACGTGCTTGTAGCCGAACGCAGCGACCAGCCCGAGCGCATCGCGCACCAGATTGGGCAGGCGGAATGACGCAAGATCGCCGTCATACTCCGCACTCCACCCTGATGTGCGGCCATAGCCGCGCTGGTCCGGCGCGATCACATGATAGCCGGCGGCGGCGAGCTTCGGCATCACCTTGCGCCAGGAGAACGCCAGCTCCGGAAAGCCGTGCAGCAGCAACAGGCAGGGCCGGCCGGATGTTTCGAAGCCCGCTTCCAGCACATGCATGCGCAGGCCGTTGATCCCGTCGACATAACGCGAGCGGATGGTGGAGGGCAGCGGGATGTCGGGGAGGGCTGGCATCGGAGATCACCTGTTTGGCATCGCCGCACAACCAGCGCATTTCGCTGTATGCTGGCGGCCATTGTTTCACGATAGCAACTTTGCCCAGGGGATGCATACCGCATGCGCCACGCCGGGATTGCAGAGCTGACCGGCTCGATGTCGCGCCTCGGTCTGACGGTCGTGGCCGCAAGCTTGATGCTGGCATCGGCCGTGCGTGCCGCCGACATCAAGCAACTGACCGAAAGACTGCCGCACGCCTATATCGGCGAATTCCTGTGGGACGGTGACACGACGGTGCAGCACCTCGTCATCACCTTCGACAAGGTGCAAGCGCTGAACGAGCAGAACGCGGAAGCGCGCGGCTGCGGGTCATACGAGGTCGGCGGTCACGTAACCAAGATCGGCGTGCAGATGTTCATCCGGCTGTCCGATCTCGAGGTCGAGCTGTTTGAGCGGTCGCCCGACGACAGTGGATCGTTCGAGACCGAGGGCAGCCACCGCGGCAAGCTGTCGGAGGATTTTCAGCAGATCGATGCGCAGTGGACCACCACGGCAAATGGCAAGCACGGCCAACTGCATCTGCGCGCCGCGGCGTCTGCCGCGTGCGAACCGGCGGCGGAGTTGTAGGTCGGCGGGGTGCGCGCAAGCGGCGTCCCGCGTGCGCTCTTCATCCTCCCCCGGACCGTTTGCACTATTTCGGAATATTGGAAATCTATCTCTGAGTTGCCCGACGTGTCAAGCTGCCTTGTCGAACGCGGGCAGCCGCCAGCTCCTTTGCATGGGGTTGTTTTCGATATTTTGGCCGCGGCGCGACGACGGCCCCTCCGGGGAGCGGCGAACCGCGGTCACGGCCTGGCAGGCACCTTCGGCCAATAGCGGTCGCGCAGATGGCGCTTCACCAGTTTGCCGGTCGGCGTGCGCGGCAGCTCTTGCTCGAAGTCGATGCTCTTGGGGCATTTGATCGGCGACAAGTGCTGCCGGCAGAACGCGATCAGCTCGGCCTCGAGCTCCTTGCCGGCCCTGGTGATGTCGTGCGGCTGCACCACGGCCTTGACCTCTTCGCCCATCTCCTCGTTCGGCACGCCGAACACCGCGACGTCGGACACCGCCGGATGCGTGATCAGGACGTCCTCGGTCTCCTGCGGATAGATGTTCACGCCGCCGGAGATGATCATGTAGCTCTTGCGGTCGGTCAGATAGAGGAAGCCCTCTTCGTCGAGGTAGCCGACATCGCCGAGCGTCGACCAGCCCTTGGTGTTGTAGGCCTTCTTCGTCTTCTCCGGATCGTTGTGATAGGAGAACGCCGGCGCGTCGGCGAAAAAGACCTGACCGATCTGGCCGGTCGGCGCTTCCTCGTCGTTCTCGTCGAGGATCTTGACCTTGCCGACCACCGCGCGGCCGACCGTGCCGCGGTGGGTCAGCCATTGCTGCGAGGTCGAGACCGTGACGCCATTGCCTTCGGAGCCGGCGTAATACTCGATCAGGATCGGTCCCCACCATTCGATCATCTTGGCCTTGACGTCGACCGGGCAGGGCGCCGCGGCATGGATCGCGCCTTTCAGCGACGAGACCTTGTAGCGTGTGCGCACTTCGTCGGGCAGCTTCAGCATGCGCACGAACATGGTCGGCACCAGCTGCGACTGCGTCACCTTGTGCTTCTCGACCTGCTTCAGAAATTCCTCGGCGTCGAAATGCTCCATGATGACGGAGGTGCCTCCGAGCACGGTGGCCATCATGTTGAAGCGCAGCGGGGCCGCGTGATAGAGCGGCGCCGGCGACAGATAGATGCTGTCGGCATTCATGCCGCACATGTCGGCGGTGAGAATGCGCAGGAACGGGTTCGGCACGTCGATCCGGTTGCCCTCGAACTGCTTCTTGATGCCCTTGGGTCGGCCGGTGGTGCCGGAGGAATACAGCATGTCGTAGCCGGCGACCTCGTCGGCAACCGGCGTGGTCGGCTGCGCGCCGGCTTCCTTGTCGTAGGAGCGGAAGCCCGGCGAGGGCTCGTCCATCATGTAGAACAGCGGCTCGCCCGCTTCGCCCTTGATCAGGCCCTTCACCTTGTCGGCGCACTGCGGGGTGGTGATGAACACCTTCGCGCCGCAGTCCTTGATGATGTAGGCGATCTCTTCTTCCGTCAGATAGCGGCTGATCGCCGTGTAATAGAGACCCGAGCGCTGCGCTGCCCAGCAGATCTCCATGAATGCGAGCCGGTTTTCCATCAGCAGCGCGATGTGGTCACCGGCCTTCAGGCCGAGCGAGCGGAACAGATGCGCGCCCTGGTTCGAAAGCTCGTCGAGCTCGCGATAGGTGATGGCCTTGCCGGACGCCGCCATCTGATAGGCGATCTTGTTCGGATGGGTGCGCGCGTGGATCGACGGATGGGTCATTGTGTTTCCTCGGAGCATCAATAGTGGTCGTCCCCGCGAACGCGGGGACCCATAACCACCAATTTTTCTTGTTGGACTGAGTTGTGGCCCCAGCCGCGCCTAACCACAAACGGCTGTGGTTATGGGTCCCGGCCTACGCCGGGACGACATCATTGTTGTGGCCGCTGATGCGGACTTTTCTTACAGCCGCTCGACAATCGTCACATTGGCCATGCCGCCGCCTTCGCACATGGTCTGCAGGCCGTAGCGCTTGTTGCGCTGCTTGAGGGCATGCAGCAGCGTCGTCATCAGCTTGGTGCCGCTGCCGCCGAGCGGATGGCCGAGCGCGATCGCGCCGCCGTTGACGTTGAGCCGGGCCGGATCGGCGCCGGTGGTCTTCAGCCAAGCGGTCGGCACCGAGGCGAAGGCCTCGTTGACCTCGAAGAGATCAATGTCGTCAATCTTCATGCCGGCCTTCTGCAGCGCGCGCTGGGTTGCCGGCAGCGGCGCTTCCAGCATGATCACGGGGTCGCCGCCCATCATGGTGAGGTGATGGATGCGCGCCATCGGCTTGACGCCGAGCGCCTTCAGGCCCTTCTCGTTGACGACCATGACGCCGGAGGCGCCGTCGCAGATCTGGCTGGCGCTCGCCGCGGTGAGCTTGCCGTTCTCGGCGATCAGCTTGACGCCCTTGATGCCGTCGAGGCTGGCGTCGAAGCGGATGCCTTCGTCGATGTGATGGGTGTCGGTCGAGCCGTCGGCGCGGGTGATCTTGACCGGCACGATCTCGTCCTTGAAGTGGCCGGCTTGCGTGGCCGCGATCGCGCGCTGATGGCTGTTATAGGAGTATTCGTCGAGCTCGTCCTTCGACAGGCCGTACTTCTCGGCCATCATCTCCGCGCCGGTGAACTGGCTGAACACGATGTTGGGATACTTCGCCTCGATGCCCGGGCTCTTGTAGTGGCCGAAGCCGTTCTTGGCGGGCAGCGAGGAGGCGAGGCCCATCGGCACGCGGGTCATCGATTCCACGCCGGCGGCGATCACGCAGTCCATCGTGCCAGACATCACCGCCTGCGCCGCGAAGTGCAGCGCCTGCTGCGAGGAACCGCACTGGCGGTCGATCGAGGTCGCCGGCACGCTCTCCGGCAGCTTCGAGGCCATGACAGCGTTGCGCGCGATGTTGGTGGACTGCTCGCCGGTCTGCATCACGCAGCCCATGATCACGTCCTCGACCTGCGCGGGGTCGGCGCCGGTGCGCTCGACCAGCGCATCGAGCACGGTCGCGGCCAGATCGGCCGGATGCCAGCCGGCGAGGCGTCCTCCCTTGCGGCCGCCCGCGGTGCGAGCGGCGGCGACGATATATGCCTCGGCCATGTCTGATCTCCCTGATGTTTCCGGATTGGGCGGTCTGAAAGTTGGGCCGGATTTAAGGGGTGGCTCAGCATTTAGTCAATCAATCAATTAACTCTTGAGTGCGGCCCCGCCATGGGCTTATGTGCGGCCTCGATTTACCGTCGACCCCTGACACAGAGCGGGACCAGAGCGCAGTTGAATACCAGCGTACCGACGAAACTTCCGGCCGGCAAAAATGCCACCGCCGACAAGCTTTTGGTTGCGGCCAGTGAGCTGATGATCGAGCGCGCCTCGATCGAGGTGTCGTTGTCCGACATCGCGCAGAAGTCGGGCGTCAACGCCGCGCTGGTGAAATATCATTTCGGCAACAAGGACGGGTTGTTGCTGGCGCTGCTGGCGCGCGACGCCGCCACCGAGATATCGCAACTCGAATATCTCATCAGCCAACCGATCACGCCGTCCGCAAAATTGCGGCTGCATATCGGCGGCATCATCCGCGCCTATCACCAGTTCCCCTATATGAACCGGCTGATCCATTATCTCCTGCACGAGAGCTCGCCTGCCGCTGCGAACGAGGTGTCGAAATTCTTCGTCGCGCCGCTTTTGGATTTTCACCGCCGGCTGCTCGCAGAAGGCATCAAGGCCGGTGAATTCCGCAAGATCGATCCGGTGCTGTTCTACACCAGCCTGATCGGCGCCTGCGATCATCTGTTCTTCGGCCGCCACGCGATGTCGCGCGCGGTCGGCGTCGGTCCGGTCACCGACGAGGTCTGCCGCGATTACATCAAGCACATGGAAGCCTTGATCTTCGGCGGCGTGCTCAATCCCGATAAGGAAACGGCAGCAGTCGCCGCCGGATAACAAGGTTCGAGTCTAGAGAAGAAACGCCCAAGGAAAGGTTGTATCCATGCAGTTGAAAGACGTTGCCGTTCTCATCACCGGCGGTGGCTCCGGCCTTGGTGCCGCAACCGCGCGCGCCATGGCCGCCAAGGGCGCCAAGATCGGCGTGATCGACCAGAACAAGGAAAACGCTGAGAAAGTCGCCGCCGAGGTGAAGGGCGTCGCGCTGCATGCCGACGTCACCGACGAGGACGCGATCAAGGCTGCGATCGCCAAGGCCGAGGCCGCGCACGGCATCGCGCGCGTGCTGATGAACTGCGCCGGCATCGGCGGCTCGCAGCGCATCGTCGGCAAGGACGGCGTCTATCCGCTGGCGAAGTTCGTCCGCATCATCAACGTCAATTTGATCGGCACCTTCAACGTGCTGCGCCTGTTCGCCGAGCGGCTGGCGACCGAAGCCCCGATCGGCGAGGAGCGCGGCGTCGCGATCAACACCGCATCGGTCGCGGCCTATGAAGGCCAGATCGGCCAGATCGCCTATTCCGCCTCGAAGGGCGGCGTCGTCGGCCTCACGCTGCCGGCCGCGCGCGACCTCGCCAGCCTGAAGATCCGCGTCAACACCATCGCGCCCGGCCTGTTCCTGACGCCGCTGCTGATGGGTCTCAATGAGGAAGCGCGCAAGAGCCTCGGCGCCCAGGTGCCGCATCCGGCCCGCCTCGGCGATGCCTCGGAATACGGCAATCTCGCGGTCCACATCGTCGAGAACCCGATGCTCAACGGCGAAACCATCCGCCTCGACGGCGCCATCCGCATGGCGCCGCGCTAACGGCGAATTCCGCTGTCGTCCCGGCCTTGCGCGCAATTGCGCGCTGGAGCCGGGACCCATACTCCGCGGCGTCTGTAACAGGCAAGCTGGCAGACACCGCGCAAAACAACAAAAGCCTGTGGTTATGGGTCCCGGCTCGCGCTTCGCTTGGCCGGGACGACGGTCGGGAGGACCATGCGCGTGTCTCAGCCGCTGCTGATCGAACATCACGACGGGGTCGATTGGGTCACGCTCAATCGTCCCGAGAGCCTCAACGCACTCGACCCTTCGCTGATCGACGCGCTCAACGTCTATTTCCAGGGCCTGCAGCGCAATCGCGACACCCGCGTCGTGGTGCTGAAGGGCGCCGGTGCGAATTTCTGCGCCGGGCTCGATCTCAAGCACGCGATGGCGCGCCGTGGTGGACAGACCGAGCCGCCCGGCGTCACGGAGTCGCTGGACTCGCAGCGGCGCATCGCCGACATCGTGATGCTGATGCGGCGCGCTCCGCAGCCGATCATCGCGCTGGTGCAGGGCGCGGCCGCCGGCGGCGGCTTCGCGCTGGCGCTTGCCGCCGACATCCGCATCGCGGCGAAGAACGCGCGGATGAATTGCGCCTTCATCAAGCTCGGTCTCGGCGGCTGCGATATCGGCACCAGCTATTTCCTGCCGCGCCTCGTCGGCGTGTCGGTTGCTTCCGAATTGATCCTCACCGGGCGCTTCATCCATGCCGACCGCGCGCTTGCGGTCGGCCTGGTGTCCGAGGTGGTCGAGGCCACCGATCTTGATGCGGCGGCCAATCCTTATGTCGAGGCAATGATGACGGCCTCGCCGGTCGGTCTCCGCCTCTCGAAGGAATGCATCAACATGAGCGTCGATGCCGGCTCGATCGAGGCCGTGATCGCGATGGAAGATCGCAACCAGGTGCTGTGCAGCCGCTCGGAAGATTTCCAGGAAGGCATCAGGGCCTTTCTCGAGAAACGAAAGCCTGTCTATATCAGGCGCTGAGAACAGATCCTCAAAAGGACAAGAATTCCGGGAGACGCAAAATGGATGGAGACGCGGCGATGCTGACGAAACCTGCCTTTCGCAAGGTGGATTGGCTCGCACGTGACATCGCGGTCGAGCGGCGCGGTGACGGCACCGTCGTCCTGAAGTCGCGGATTCCGCTCCAGGCCTACGAGACGCATATTCCGGCCTATCTCGCCAAATGGGCGGCGCAGGCGCCGGAGCGGATCTGGCTCGCGCAACGCGGTGGTCCCGACCGCCAATGGCGCAAGGTCTCCTATGGCGAAGCCAAGCGCACCGTCGATGCGCTGACGCAAGGCCTGCTCGATCTCGGCGTCGGCGACGGCCGGCCCGTCGCGATCCTGTCAGGCAATTCGATCGAGCACGCGCTGATGACGCAGGCCGCGATGCAGGCGCGGCTGCCGGCCGCGCCGGTGTCGCCGGCCTATTCGCTGATGAGCCAGGATCATCTCAAGCTTAAATACCTGTTCAACCTGATCAAGCCGGCCGTCGTGATGGTGCAGGACGGCCCGACCTTCGAGAAGGCGCTGAAGGCGATCGATCTCACCGGCATCACGGTCGTCCACGTCCTGCGTCCCTGCGAGGGCATCAGGAGCGCGGCCTTTGCCGACCTCGCGGCAACGCCGGTGACGGCTGCGGTCGGCGAGTCCATCGCGAAGATCACGCCCAGGACCGTCGGCAAGCTGCTGTTCACCTCGGGCTCGACCGGCATGCCCAAGGCCGTCATCAACACCCAGGAGATGATGTGTGCCAACGCGGCGATGATGATGCAGGTGCGCCCGCGTGAAACGGAGGGACCGATCGCGACGGTGCTCGACTGGATGCCGTGGAATCACACCATGGGCGGCAACGCCGCGTTCAATCCGGTGCTGGTCGATGGCGGCACGCTCTATATCGACGACGGCCGGCCGATGCCGGGCCAGCTCGAGGAGACCATCAGGAACCTGCGCGAGGTGTCGCCGACCTATTACGCCAACGTGCCGGCCGGCTATGCGGCGCTCGCCGCCGCGATGGAGAAGGACGAGGCGCTGTGCGCGAGCTTCTTCAAGAACCTCTCGATCATGGCCTATGGCGGCGCCCGGCTGCCCGACGATCTCTATGACCGCATGCAGGCGCTGGCGGTGAAGACCACGGGCGAGCGCATCGTGTTCTACACCGGTTGGGGCTCGACCGAGACCGCGCCGACCTCGACCGGCACCTATTGGGACACCGAGCGCGTCGGCCTGATCGGCCTGCCGTTCCCTGGCGTCGAGCTGAAGATGGTGCCGTGCGGCTCGAAATATGAATTGCGGCTGCGCGGCGTCAACGTCACGCCAGGCTATTTCGGCCAGCCGGACCTCACGGCCAAGATGTTCGACGAGGAGGGCTTCTACTGCATCGGCGACGCCGGCGTGTTCGTGAACCCCGAAGACCCGCTGCAGGGCATCATCTTTGCCGGCCGGGTGGTCGAGGATTTCAAGCTGACCACCGGCACGTTCGTGCATGTCGGCTCGTTGCGCACCGATGCGATATCAGCCGCGACGCCGGTCGTGCATGACGCGCTGGTTGCGGGGCAGGACCGTGAGTTCATCGGCCTGCTGTGCTGGCCGAACCTGCACGCCTGCCGCCAGCTCGTCGGCAATGCCGATGCCAGCTACGAGGACGTGATCCGGCATCCCGAAGTGCTTGCCTGCCTGAAGAAGGGTTTGCAGGCGCACAATGCGTCCACCACCGGCAGCAGCATGCGTATCGCGCGTGCGATGCTGATGGTCGAGCCGCCGTCGATCGACGGCAACGAGCTCACCGACAAGGGCTACATCAACCAACGCGCCGGCCTCGAACGCCGCGCCGCACTGGTCGAGAAGCTGTATGCCGGCAATCCCGGCGACGACGTGATCATCTTGAACTGATCCTACGAAAGCAAACGCGTCATTTCGGGGCGCGCGAAGCGTGAACCCGGAATCCAGAGGTTCCTTACGTCGAGATTCCGGGTTCGATGCTGCGCATCGCCCCGGAATGACAGCAAGAAAAGGTAAGCGCCATGAATTTCGATTTCTCCGACGAACAGAAGCAGATGCGCGACGAGGCGCGGAAATTCCTCAGCGAACAGTGCCCGCCGAAAGCCGTGCGCGAGGTGCTCGACGGCAAGGCGCCTTACGACAAGGCGCTGTGGAAGGGCCTCGCCGAGATGGGCTTCCTTGGCGTTGCGATCCCGGAACAGTTCGGCGGTGCGGGCGCCGGCCATCTCGAGCTCTGCGTGATCGCGGAGGAAATGGGCCGCGCGCTGGCGCCGGTGCCGTTTTCCTCCACCGTCTATCTCGCCGCCGAAGCGATCCTGATCGCAGGCAGCGACGCGCAGAAGCAGAAGTGGCTGCCGAAGATCGCCGCGGGCGAAGCCATCGGCACGCTGGCGCTGTTCGAAGGCAAGGGCAACCCGTCGCCGAAAGCGATCAAGCTCACGGCCAATGGCGGCGTGCTCAACGGCGTCAAGAAGCCGGTGCCGGATGGCGCGATCGCCGATTTCGCCGTTGTCGCCGCGCGCACCGGCTCGAGCGGACGCGAGTCCGATATTTCCCTGTTCATCGTCGATCTCAAGGCCGGCGGCGTCGAGGTCAAGTCGCTCACCAACATCGACCTGACCCGCGGCCAGGCCGAATTCACCTTCAAGGATGCGAAGGCCGAGCCGCTCGGCGCTACCGGCGAGGGCTGGAGCGTCATCTCCCAGGTGCTGGATCGCGCGGCCGTGTTGACGGCATTCGAGCAGGTCGGCGGCGCCGACCGCGCGCTGGAGATGGGCCGCGACTATGCGCTTGATCGTATTGCCTTTGGCCGTCCGATCGGCTCGTTCCAGGCGGTCAAGCACATGCTGGCCGACATGTATGTGTCGGCGACGCTGGCGCGCTCAAATTGCTACTACGGCGCTTGGGCGCTCTCGACCAATGCCGGCGAATTGCCGGAAGCCGCCGCCGCCGCGCGCATCAGCGCGACGCAGGCGTTCCAGCACTGCGCCAAAAACAACATCCAGGTTCATGGCGGCATGGGCTTCACCTGGGAGTTCGACTGCCACATGTACTACCGCCGCGCCAATGCGGTGGCGCTCGGTCTCGGCAGCCTGTCCTATTGGGAAGACGCGCTGATCGACCGCATGCGCAAGAAGAACGCGGCGTAACGATACGATTCGTCATTCCGGGGCGCGCGTAGCGCGAACCCGGAATCCAGAGGTTGGGAATCGAGATTCCGGGTTCGATGCTGCGCATCGCCCCGGAATGACGGAAAGAAAGCCACCATGAATTTCGATGACACCCCGCAGGAGGCCGCATTCCGCGCCGAGGCGAAAGCCTGGATCGCGGCCAATGCACCGAAGCAACATGAGGACGAGCTGCGCAAGGCCTCGCTCGGCCGTGTTGCGCTCAAGGGCGCCAACATTCTCGAGGTCGCGAAGGCCTGGCAGAAGAAGAAGGCCGATGCCGGCTGGGCCTGCCTGCACTGGCCGAAGGAGTATGGCGGCCGCGGCTCGTCGCCGATCGAGCGCGTGATCTGGCAGCAGGAGGAGGGCCCGTTCGGCCGCCTTAGCTCGATGTTCATCATCGGCCACGGCATGTGCGGCCCGACCATGATGGCGTTCGCCGGCGAGGAGCAGAAGCGCAAATATCTGCCGCCGCTTGCCTCCGGCGAGAAGATCTGGTGCCAACTGTTCTCCGAGCCGGCCGGCGGCTCCGACGTCGCCGGCCTGCGCACCCGCGCCGAGAAGCATGGCGACGAGTGGGTGATCAACGGCCAGAAGATCTGGACCTCGGGCGCGCATTATTCCGACTACGGCATCTTGCTCACCCGCACCGACCCGACCGTGCCCAAGCACAAGGGCCTCACCATGTTCTTCCTGGACATGAAGAGCCCGGGCGTCGAGGTCAGGCCGATCAAGCAGGCGAGCGGCGCCTCCGACTTCAACGAGGTCTATTTCACCGACGTGCGCATTCCGGACTCGCAGCGGCTCGGCAATGTCAATGACGGCTGGAACGTGTCGCTGACCACGCTGATGAACGAGCGGATGTCGATCGGCGCCGGTGTCGCCACCGGCTTTCCCGAGCTGTTCGACTTCTGCAACAGCCTGATGCTGGAGGACGGCCCCGCGATCGAGAACCGCGCGGTGCGCTCCAAGCTCGCCAACTGGGCCGTGAAGGCGAGCGGGCTGAAATACACCAGCATGCGCGCGATCTCGGCGCTGTCGAAGGGCGAGCGTCCGGGACCGGAGAATTCGATCGGCAAGCTGGTCGCCGGCTCGATGATTCAGGACGTCGCGACCTATGCGCTCGATCTGCAGGGCGCGGCCGGCGCGCTGAACGGGATTGAGGATGCCGAGGTCGCCGGCAAATTCCAGGCGATGCTGCTGCGCGCGCCGGGCACCCGCGTCGAGGGTGGCACCGACGAGATCATGCGCAACATCATCGCCGAACGCGTGCTGGGCCTGCCCGGCGACATCAGGGTCGACAAGGACGTCCCCTTCAACAAGATCCCGACCAAGGGAAGAGCTTAACCGTCGTTCCGGGGCGGCGCGAAGCGGCGAACCCGGAACTCGAGCGACATAACTTCTAGATTCCCCGATGCGCAACCGCGCATCTGAGGTTCGCGCTGCGCGCGCCCCGGAATGACAAAGAAAAGGAGCCGCCATGAATTTCGATGACACGCCGCAGGAAGCCGAGTTCCGCGCCATCGCCCGCAACTGGATCGCGGCCAATGCGCCGAAGGAGTTCGAAGAGGAGCTCTCGAAGTCGTCGCTCGGCCGTATCAGGCTCGCCAGGCACGACATGGTCGAGGTCGGCAAGGCTTGGCAGAAGAAGAAGGCCGAGGGCGGCTGGGCCTGCTTGCACTGGCCGAAGGAATATGGCGGCCGCGGCGCCACCCCGATCGAGCGCGTGATCTGGCAGCAGGAAGAGGGCGTCTACGGCAAATTGACCCAGCCGTTCCAGATTGGCGAGGGCATGTGCGGCCCGACCGTGATGGCCTGGGGCAGCGAGGATGCCAAGCGCCGCTATCTGCCGAAGCTGGCCTCCGGCGAGGAGATCTGGTGCCAGCTGTTCTCCGAGCCGTCGGCCGGCTCCGACGTCGCGGGGCTGCGCACCCGCGCCGAGAAGAAAGGCGACAATTGGGTCGTCAACGGCCAGAAGATCTGGACGTCAGGCGCGCATTACTCCGACTACGGCCTCCTGATCGCGCGCACCGATCCGAATGTCCCGAAGCACAAGGGCCTCACGATGTTCTTCCTCGACATGAAGAGCCCCGGCGTCGAGGTGCGGCCGATCAAGCAGGCCAACGGCATGCAGGAGTTCAACGAGGTCTATTTCACCGACGTCGTAATCCCGGACAGCCAGCGGTTAGGGGCGGTCGGCGAGGGCTGGAGCGTGTCGCTGACCACGCTGATGAACGAGCGCATGTCGATCGGCGCGCGGCTCGCCACCGGCGTGCCCGAGATGTTCGAGTTCTGCTCCAATTTGATGCTGGAGGACGGTCTTGCGATCGACGATCCGGCGGTGCGCTCCAGACTTGCGAGCTGGGCGGTGAAGGCGAGCGGGCTGAAATACACCAGCTACCGCGCCATCTCGGCGCTGTCGAAGGGCGAGCGACCGGGCCCGGAAAACTCCATCGGCAAGCTCGTCTCCGGCCTGATGCTGCAGGATATCGCGACCTATGCGATGGACCTTGAAGGCGCGGCGGGCAGCCTCACAGGCACCGATGAGGAGCAGGCCAACGGCCAGTTCCAGCAGATGCTGCTGTCGTCGCCCTCGATGCGCATCGCCGGCGGCACCGACGAGATCCTGCGCAACATCATCGCCGAGCGCGTGCTGGGCCTGCCCGGCGACATTCGCGTCGACAAGGATGTGCCCTACAACAAGATCCCGACCAAGGGGCGGGGTGGTTAGTCGTCATTCCGGGGCGATGCGAAGCATCGAACCCGGAATCTCGAGATTCCGGGTTCACGCTTCGCATGCCCCGGAATGACGAAAAAAGAGGATATATATCATGGACGCGAAGACACCGAACCCGCGCTACGCGACCGAGGACCGTATCGGCGCGCTCGAGGAATTGCTCAACGAGCGCTACTCGGTGCGCGCGTTCCAGCCGCGCGAGGTGCCGCGCGAGGTCATCGAGCACATTGTGTCGACCGCGCAGCGCACCGCATCCTGGTGCAACAGCCAGCCTTGGCAGGTGCTGATCGTCTCCGGCGAGGCCAAGGAGCGGTTTCGCAAGGCGATCTATGCCGAGGCGTCGCGCGGCCTCGGCGAGGATTACGACTTCACGCCGCCGCGCGAATATGTCGGGGTCTATTTGGAGCGCCGCCGCGAAAGCGGTTTCCAGCTCTACAACACGCTCGGCATCGCGCGCGGCGACAAGCCGGCCTATGCAAAACAGGCGCTGGAGAACTACAATTTCTTCGGCGCGCCGCACATTGCCGTGATCCACACCAATGAGCCGCTCGGCATCTATGGTGCGATCGACTGCGGCGGCTATGTCTCGAACTTCATGCTAGCGGCGCAGGCGCTCGGGCTCGGCTCCATCCCGCAGGCGGCGATCGCGCGCCATTCCGGGCTGATCCGTCGTCATTTCAACCTGGCCGACGATCGCCGGGTTGTCTGCGGTATCTCGTTCGGCTATGCGGATCACGCGCAAAAGGTGAACAGCTACCGCACGTCGCGCGCGACCGTGGAAGACACCGTCACATTCGTCGATGTATAATTTCCTCAAGGCGGGAAGGTCGGTTCACTCCCCGCCGAGGACAAGAAAAGCTACAAAGAAACGACAAGAACAAAAATGGCGAATAACGCCTCCCTGACGCCGGCTGAGATCAGCTGGCAGCTGCACCGTCTGCCTGCACTCGATCGCGACGCGTTCATCGCCGCGCATTACCTGGGACAGGGCGTTGCCTGGAAGACCCGCTTCTTCGACGCGATCGACTGGGGCGCGGGCTCGGTGCTGCAATTCAGCTTCCTGCAACGCGGCTGGCATCGCCATTCGCGGCTCGACAATCCGATCTATGCCTATATCGACATCGAGCAACATCCGGAAACCCGCGGCCTGCGTCGCGGCCGGCGGATCGATCTTGAGGGCACGATCAAGGGCGTCGACTTCGTGACCGGGATTACGCTGACGCTGGAGCGGTTCGAGATCCTGCCGGTCAATTTTTTCGACCGCTTCGTGATCAGCTCCGACAGCCGCTACTAGCAAGCAGCGAACCGCAGACTCTGCTCCACCTCGCCCCGCGCGCGGGGAGAGGTCGGAACGCATCGTTAGATGCGTTCCGGGTGAGGGGGCTCAGCAAGCGCAGCTATCACCGTATGCGCGGAGACAGCCCCTCACCCCAACCCTCTCCCCGTAAGAACGGGGCGAGGGAGCGCACTGCTCCTGCGGCTCCATTCAACCCAATCTCATTACGCTTCAGCGTCCCGCCACCGCGCGGCGGGCTGGCGCGTCGGCATAGCGCGCGGCCATCGCGTCCGTCAGCTCGGCCATCTTCTCGCGCAACTCTAACGGCGCGACCACTTCGGCCTCGGCGCCGAGCCGCAGCAGCTCGGTCGCCGCATGCCACACCGTCTTGCCGACCGGCATGGTGGCGAGCCGCCAGCCGTCGGCGTCGGTGCCATCAGTGAGCCGCATCCGCGCCTTCACGTAAGGATGCGCAAGCGCATCGAACAGTTTCAGCCCGAGCGGCGACAGCCGCACCGTGGCCTCGTTCGGATGCAGCTCGGCCTCCAGCCGCTCGATCGAGGCGCCCCAATAGGCGGCGAGGTCGAACTCCGCCGGCCGCGCGAACGGCGTCTCCAGCACGGTGCAATCCAGCACGCGCGCGACGCGGTAGGTGCGCACATTGCCGTCGACGAGGCCGGCGAGATACCAGCTGCCGCCCTTTAGCACGAGGCCGAGCGGCGCCACGCGCCGCCGCTTCTCGGCTTTCCAGCTCTGGTAGCGGATCTCGAGCATGGTCTCGCGCAGCACGGCGCCGGCGATGGCGCGCAGATGCTCCGGCTCCTCGGTCTCGCCGAACCAGCCGGGCGCGTCGAGATGGAAGCGCTGCTGCATCCCTCGCGCGTTGGGCCGCAGGTTCTCCGGCAGCGCCGCCATCAGCTTGGTCTGCGCCGCCACCATCGCGGCATCGAGGCCGAGCGCGGCGGCGGGCCCCGGGAGACCGGCCATGAACAGCGCCTCGGCCTCGCCCTGCGACAGGCCGTTGAGCCGGACGCGATAGCCGTCGAGCAGGCGATAGCCGCCCTCGGCACCGCGGTCGGCATAGACGGGAACGCCGGCGGCGGCGAGCGCGTCGATGTCGCGGTAGATCGTGCGCACCGAAACCTCGCAGGCCTCCGCAAGCTCAGGCGCGGTGACCTGCCCCCGCGCCTGCAGGGTGGTGAGGATGGAAAACAGCCGGCTCGCGCGCATGGCTGGATCATACCTGACACAAGATGTCAGGTATAGGCGGACATAAGGAGGCCATGCCCCCGACGGCGCAAGGAGACCCGCCATGACCACCACTACCGACCGCGTCACGCTGTATTATTCGCCGCAAAGCCGCGCCACCGGCACCCGCGTGCTGCTGGAGGAACTCGGCGCGCCGTATAACCTGCACGTCCTGAACATGAAGGCCGGCGAGCAGCGCAAGGACGCCTATCTCGCCATCAATCCGCTCGGCAAGGTGCCGGCGATCCGCCATGGTGACGCGCTGGTCACCGAGCAGGTCGCGATCTTCATCTATCTCGCCGATCTGTTTCCGCAGGCCGGCCTGACGCCGGCGCTGAACGATCCGCGCCGCGGCCCGTATCTGCGCTGGATCGCCTATTACGGCGCATCGTTCGAGCCGGCCGTGATCGACCATTTCATGAAGCGCGAGCCCGCGCCGATCACGCAGTCGCCCTATGCCGATTACGACACCATGCTGGGCGCGCTGGAATCGCAGCTGGCAAAGGGGCCCTATCTGCTCGGCGAAGAGATCACGGCGGCCGACATCCTCTGGGGCATCGCGCTCTCTTGGACCATGATGTTCGGCATCGTGCCGAAAAGGGACGTGTTCGTCCGCCATGCCGAGCGCATCGCCGCGCGCCCGGCCTTCCAGCGGATATCGAAGGCCGACGACAAGATGGCGGCGCAGCATGCCGCGGCCGCCGGGGTGTGATACGGATCGGGCCGATGGCGAAAGTCCTGCACAGCACCAACTGTTTCAACACCCTGATCCGCGTCGCGGAGGACTGCCCGGCGCAGCGCGGCGAGGAGCCGCAGTTGCGCGGCGGCCAGCCGACGGTTGCCGTGCTGCAATACCGGATGATCGCGGGCGCGCCCTACAAGTACACCTCCGACGATGTGGTGTTCGCGACGTCGGCGGCCGGCCGCGTGCTCGATGCGAAAGCAGCGAAGAAGGCGCGCAGCCTCGCCCGCGAGACGTTCTTCTCGCGCGGCCAGGCCTGCATGCGCGCCTCGCCGCTCGGCAAGCGTTTCGGCTGGGGTGTCCATGCCGACGCCGAGGGCCGCATCGCGCTCTACGCCGTCGACAGCAAGCGCTACCAGGCACTCGCCGCGGATCCTGACATCGCGCAGGTCCGCGCGATGCGGTCGAAGCGGGCGTGAAGAGGCACTGCTCTCATCCTCCCCTGGAGGGGGAGCATCGGTTCGCATGCAATGCGAACCGAGGTGGGGTGATCTCTCCACTCGGGCACCGTTCGTGCTGAGAGATCACCCCACCCCGTCTCACATTCCGCTGCGCTCCATGTGACCCGACCCTCCCCCTCCAGGGGAGGGTGAAGGGAGTGTGCCGTGCGACCAATCGCTAAAACCGCGGCGCCCGCTTCTCGGCGAAGGCCTTGATGCCTTCCTTGATCTCGTCGCCGCGCATGCTGTCGCGGTGGCGGGCGTCGGCGGCGGCTTCATCCAGTGCGCCGCGGGCGAATTCGTTGATTGCGCGCTTCATGCCGGCCATCGCCTTGGGCGCGTTGCCCGCCAAAATCGTCGCGAGCTTGTCGACTTCCTCGTCGAGCAGATCGAGCGATACCATCGCGGTGAGATAGCCGATCCGCAGCATCTCCGGCGCCGATATTTTCTGCGCGGTCAGGAACAGCATCCTGGCGTTGTCGACGCCGAGCCGCGTGACGTAGCGCTGGATGCCGCTCTTGTAATAGTGCAGCCCGAGCCGCGCCGCCGGCATGAACATCTCGGCGGTATCGACGCCGATGCGGAAGTCGCAGGCGAGCGCGAGGTCGGTCGAGCCGCCATAGACCCCGCCATTGAGCCGGCAGATCGTCGGCACGCTGAGATCCTCGAGGCGGTTGACCACGACCTCGAACGCCGAACCCGCGCTCTGTTGTTCGCTGGCGCTCACCGCGCGCTCGGCGACGGAGTTGAGGTCGTAGCCGGCGGAGAATGCGCGGCCGGTTCCGGTCAGCACCAGCACGCGGATCGCGGGATCGGCCTCGATCCGGTCGAACAATGTCAGCAGCTCGCCGAGGTCCTCGGCCTGCAGGCGGTTGAGATGCTTCGGCCGGTTGAGGCGGATCGTTGCGCGTGCGCCCGCGATTTCGAGCACGGGTCCGCTGGCGGTGTCGGCCGCGTCAGCCATCTTGGTCTCCATCATTATTGATTCTCACGTTCGCGCCGCTTGGCCTCGGCGTCGATGGTCTCGGCGAGATCGGGATGCCTTGCCATCAACAGGCGGAAATCGACCAGGTCAAGCACCAACAGCCTGGTCACCTTGCTGGTCGAGACGCTGGCGCCGCGCTTGGTGTTGCCTAGCAACGCCATCTCGCCGAAGAACTCGCCTTCGCCAAGCTTCACCTTGCGCCCGGGCAGGTCGACCTCGACCTCGCCGGCGGCGACGAAATACATGCAGTCGCCATTGGTGTCCTTGCGGATGATCATGGTGCGCGGCGGCAGGTCCATGGTCCGCAGCATTTGGGTGACGTCGGCGATCGCGGCCGGGCCGAGATGCGCGAAGAACGGCACCTTGCTGACGGTCTCCCAGGTTCTCAAGAAATTGTCGCGGCGGGTTTCGGCGGCAAAACCGGTCGCCAGGATACCGGTCCACAGCCCGAACACGCCGAGGCCCGAGATCATCACCATGGCGGCGACCACGCGGCCGAGCGGGGTGATCGGCACCACGTCGCCGTAGCCGGTCGTGGTCAGCGTCACCACCGCCCACCACAGCGCCGCCGGCACGCTGCCGAAGGTTTGCGGCTGGACGTCCCGCTCCAGGAAATATTCCGCAACGGAGGCCAGGAACACCACCATCAGGAAGATCACGAGCACGCTGAGCAGCGGCCCGGATTCCACCACCAGCACGCGCCGGAGCTGGCGCAGGCCGGGAATGCCCGGCACCACCTTGAGCACCCAGAGCACGCCGAGCAGCCAGGCGGTTTTCGGCTCGACTCCGGACAGCAAGGCCACCGGCACGGCCAGCGCGCCGATCGCGTCGACCACGCCGGCGCTGGACAGCGCGTAGAACCAGAATTTGCCCTGCCGGCCCATGTGGCGCAGCCGCACCAGCCATTCGAATACGAAATAGGCAAGGCAGGCCCACAGCAGCGCATCCACCCAGCGCGGCGCCGCGTCATGGGCCGGCGCGACCGTCAGCAGCGTCATCATGGCGACACCGGCCGCGACGGCGACATAGGCCGCCGTGGTCATGTTGCGGCCGGCGGTGGCGGAAACGAAGCGCGTCAAGGCCGGAAGGACGAGCCGCTTGGACATCGGAACGGAGCTTGCCTGTCGATGAATTGCTGGAATTGAGGCCCTGCGAACGGCAGAGCCGATGTCACAACGTGCCTCTCCCGGTTGAGGCCGTCAACGCGCAGGCCATGGCGGGATGCTCGCGGCGGAAGACCCATCAGTTGGACGAAAGGCCTAACCATGTTGGCCCGATTTTGCGCCCGCGAATGTGAGAAATCGGACAAAACGTCGCTTTTTCCCCGTATATCAGGGATGCTGGTCGCCGATGCGACCTTGGCCGGAATGAAGCGACTAATAAGGCGATCTTATTCACTTCTTGAGAAATTGGTTGGTTTCCGATGGATACCTCACATCTCGCGGAGCACGCCGGCGCCGCCGGCAGTTTCTTCGCATCGATCTTCGTGGTTGCCACGCTGTCGATGCGGACCATGATCCCGTTGCGCGTCTTCGCCATCCTGACCAACATCATCCTGATCGCGACCGCCGTCCCGACCCACAATTACGCGACGCTGATCCTGCATGCCGTGCTGCTGCCGGTGAACACCTATCGGCTGCACCAGATGCTGCAACTGGTCCGCAACGTGAAGAAATCGGTCAACAGCGATCTGTCGATGGAATGGCTGAAGCCGTTCACGACGGAACGCAAATGCACCGCGGGCGAAGTCCTGTTCTACAAGGACGAGAAGGCCGACAGCATGTTCTACATTGTCAGTGGCCGCTTCCGCCTGGTCGAATCCGGCATCGAGCTGCCGGTCGGCGCCCTCGTCGGCGAGTTCGGCATGCTGTCGCCGTCGAACACGCGAACCCAGACGCTGGAGTGCGTCGAGACCGGCATGGTGCTGTCGGTGACCTATGACCAGGTCGAGCAGCTCTACGTCCAGAACCCGGCGTTCGGCTTCTACTTCCTGCGCCTCGCCAGCGCCCGCCTGTTCCAGAATATCTCGACGCTCGAGCAGCAGCTCGCGCAGCACGCCACCCCACAGGTCGCGGAGCCCAAACCTGCATGAGCCCCGTGACGAGTTCTGGAGGCGCCGCAGTGGCGGATGACGACGGTCTCCTGGCTTCGCTCCGTTACCTCTTTGCCGATATCATCGGCGATGAGGACGAGGGGCCGCCGGTGCTGCCCGACGCCTGCCCGGACCATCTCGGGCCGGCCGTCACCAAGGCCATCGATCTGTTGATCGCCTATCAGAGCACGAGCTACGCCCAGCTCTATATCGACCGGCTCAAGCGCTTCGTCGGCCGCCGCGGCGTTGACGACGCCCTGCTTGCCGAGATCGCCCGCCTGATGGCGGAGCGCATGGCCTATGAGGACGCGATCCGCATCGCGCAGCTCAAGCTTGGCGAAGTCAGTGCGGTGGGCGGCCTTGCGGCGCGCTCGGCCGACGACGTCAAGAAGTTTCGCCTTGACGAGTTGATCGACGCCCTGCCGGCGGTGGTCGCCGATCCGGTGCTCGGCGTGCTGGATCAGTTCGGCTGGCGGCGTCGCCGGGTCTCGATCCGCTTCAGCGCGAACAACCGCTTCAGCGTTCGCCGGCTCAGGATCGAAGCGGGCCTGAAGCGCTGGCGGCTGTTCTCGGGACGCTATGCCAGGGAGCGCGTCTGGGTCGAGCGCTGGCTGCACATGATCGACCGCAGCCTGACCAAGCAGCCGAGCGCCGCCCCGGCGGTCGTGCAGACCGCGACCATGATCCAGGGTTACGGCGATCCCTACCGCCAGGGCATCGCGGACTGGCACGTGATCATCGACGGGCTCGCCAAGCCGACCTTCGACGGCGTGCTCGTGCTCCCCGACCTTGCCGGCGCCATTGCGGAAGCGCGCGCTGCCACCATGCCCGATCCGCGGCAGGCAGCGCTGAAGCGCAAGATCGCGGAGATCCGCGCTCGGGCGCCGGCGGTGTCGTAAGAACCTTCGCCGTCATTGCGAGGAGCGAAGCGACGAAGCAATCCAGTTCCCCGCTTGCGGCGCTGTGGATTGCTTCGCTTCGCTCGCAATGCAGCGGGAATCTGCCGAAGCCATCTACTGCTTGATGTGCGGCGGCTCGTCGTAGCCGCGACGGCTGGAATAAAACAACAGGCCCATCAGGCCGATGCAGACCGCGGCCAGAAGCGCAATGCCGATCGTAAACACCACGATGCCGTAGGTCGGCACCGGAGCATCCACGGTCAGGCCTTCATAGGCGTAGGCGCCGACGGCGGCCAAAAAGGCCAGCAGGCCGATACTGATTGCAATGCGCATGCGTAGCTGCCTCTGCTGAGGGCCGAGGGCAACAGGCACTTACGCCGGTTTTCACGCCGCGGCGGTGGCCTTGGCCAACGCCTGCCGTCCGGCTTCGGTCAGCTCGGAAAGCGTCGTCCTGCCGCTCTTGGCGCATTTGATGATGTATCGGGCAACGCGGCGGCGGGTGTCATGTTCCTCGCCGTGAGGTGCGTCTGCGCAAACGCGATCGAGCGCAACGTTCATGGCGAAGAGCGTGCGTGAGTCAAACCGTTCCTCGATCATCGCAGCTCTCCTTTGAGACTCGCGGCTACTTGCGGAACGTCAGCCATTCGCTGACTTCCATCACAGTCTCGGTCTGTCTGGCCTTCTTCATCAGCATTTCGCGTTCCCGTCCCGGCGGCAGCTTGCGTGCCGCAATGCGCGAATCTTCGGCGAATTTTTGCAAGCGGTTTTCGAACGATCCGGGAGGCCGCGACCTGTTGCGCTTCTTCTTGATCATGCCGTCTCCGAGCTGGAACCAGCAATACTAGGCTTGTTCCCCGGATGCCGTCGTTAACCCATGACATCGGTCGAATTGAAAAAACGCGCGCCGGAAATTGCGACCCAAAATCGGGACCTGAGATCGCGACCCGGGATCGCGAAGATCGCAGGAACGATCTTCGGCGCTCTGCGTAACACCCGTGCGTTCGCTGCTTTGCTCCCCGAAAGGCGGTGGACCACTCCGGTGACGGGCCTCGGCGAATTTGATCGCCGGGGCCCGCATGTCTTCAAGCAAGGCAGCCAAGGCAACAAGAAGGACATAAGCAGTGGCACATTCCAATCAGGGTATCGTCAAAGACGACAAGGGGCAGGAGCAGCCGGCCGACAAGCAGCGCGCGCAGGCCGCGCACAAGACCGACCCGCGAAAGTCGAATGCGCGCGAAGCGACGCGTGATCCGAAATTGAACGATGCCGACAAGACACCGGGATCCGGCATGACATCAGACGACCGCGGCGATCCTCCAACGGGCTGAACGGCGTTCCGCTTTTGCAGCAATCGCGGCAATGCGGCAGGAACGATGACCCGGGTTGACCGTTGGCGTCGAGGGATCAATGGAGAATCGACATGGCGATGGACGAGAAGGAGGTCGGAAACCTGATCGGCAGCGACAAGGTCGAGGGCACCGCGGTCTATGGCTCCGACGAGCGCAAGATCGGCTCGATCGAACGGGTGATGATCGACAAGAAGAGCGGGCGGGTGTCTTACGCCGTGCTCGGTTTCGGCGGCATTCTCGGTCTCGGCAACGACCATTATCCGCTGCCCTGGCAGTCGCTCAAATACGACACGAGGCTGGGCGGCTATATCACCGGCGTCACCGAGAGCCAGCTGCGCGGCGCGCCGAAATACGGCAGCGAGCGCGAGTGGAATTGGTCCGATATCGGCACCACGCGCGCGGTGAACGACTACTACGGCGTGCCGTTCGTCTGAACGTCCCTTAGACGTCCCCCTGAGCCGGGGGACCCGTATTTCACCGGTGGTACCACCGGGCGTCGAGGTGTGCGTGATGCTCGGGGATGTAACCGTCGCATCCTTGGGACGTCTGTACACTAGTGAACATACCTCAATAACTGTGCAAGGTAACATACGTAATTGAAGTCGGTCCTGCAGTTGCCCGATTAAACATGCGGGAGACCAATCGTTGGCGTCGCTAGTCCGGAAATTGGAGCAGTTTGCACGGCTTTCGCCGGTAGACCAGGTTCTTCTCAATCGCGCGTCTACCGAGCGCGTCCGCCATTTTGGTCCGCGGGTCGACATCGTCCGCGAGGGCGAGAAGCCGAAGGACGTCCATCTGATCCTGTCCGGCTGGGCCTATCGCTACAAGCAGCTCGAGGACGGCCGGCGTCAGATCGTGGCCTTCTTCTTGCCCGGCGACATTTGCGATGTGAACGTCTTCATCCTGCGCGAGATGGATCATTCGATCGGTACCGTCACCGCAGTGTCGATCGCCGACCTCTCCCGCGAATTCTTCGACAAGGTCGCAGCCGGACATCCGCGCATCGTGACCGCGTTCTGGTGGGAAACCCTGGTCAACGCGGCGATCCAGCGCGAATGGACCATGAGCCTCGGCCAGCGAACGGCGCTGGAGCGGATGGCCCATCTGCTGTGCGAGATCTGGCTCCGGCTGCGGGCCGCAGGCCTGACCCAGGGCGACAGCTGCGATTTCCCGCTGACCCAGGGCGATCTCGCCGATGCCACCGGGCTCTCCAAGGTTCACGTCAACCGAACGCTGCAGGAATTGCGCGCCGGCGGCCTGATCGTACTCAAGGGAAAGACCCTGGTCGTCCCCAATCTCGAGCGGCTGATGCACGCCGGCCTGTTCAACCCGAACTACCTGCATATGGATCACGAGGGACGGCAGCTCGACGCCGCTGCGACGCCGACGGACGCGGCGGTCGGGTAGTAAGCGCTGCGCTCCGGTGCATGTCGAGAGCGTGCCGATGTATGGTTCACCGGCCGTTCAACATACGCGGTGTCGTCCTGGGGAAAGCCAGGACCCATTACCCCAAGTCTCAATTGTTGCGCGATGCTGGGGCCGCGATCCCGTTCATCAGCGAAAGCGGTGGTAATGGGTCCTGGCTTTCGCCAGGACGACAGTGGTGCATGCGGCGCGATCGCAGGGACGACAGTTGTATCTGTGGCGTGACCAACGGCTTGGTTCACCCATTGGCCGCCTTCACCACCACGAGGTTCTCGTCCGGCGTCGCCGGGTGGCGCTTGAGGTGATCGCGGCGCAGTGCGATCTCGTCGCGGACCAATTCGTAGCCGAGCTTGAACGTGTCCATTCCGTCGCCGGAAACGGTGCCGTCGCGCAGGCCGGTCACCGCGCCGCGCAGGATCGCCTCGAGCTCATCCTGCAATTCGTCGAGATGCTCGGCGCAAGTGGCGTGCTCGACGCGCTCGCCGATGTCGAGGATCCTGCCCGCCAGCTCGCTGGCCTTCTCCGGTGCGACGCGGGTGATCTTGGTGTAGATCGCGGCGAAGATCGAGCCGATGATGCTGAGGGCGGCGGCGCCGAGATACATCACGTCGCTGTAGCGATCCATGAACGACTTGGTATCGTCGTTGATGTATTCGGCGGCGCCCTGATGGGCGACGATGAAGGCGTCCTTGTCGGTCGCCGCCGGCTCGATCTTGGAGGCAAAGCCGTCGTCGAGCGCGAGCTCCGACTTGTTCTCATAGATGATGCGCGCGAGCTCGGCGGCTGTCGTCGTGGACATCGAGGATTGCGCGACCAGCAGCCATTCCAGCCCGATGGTGTCGACCTCGTCATCGGGGATCGCCGGCGAGGACGACAGCATGCCGGTCGAGACCGTCTCCTCCGAAATCGCCGGGTATTTGCGCGCCAGCGCCTTGGCCGCGTCGATCGCATTCAGCGTGAAGCCGCCGGGGCGCTTGGCATATTGCTCGTAGGTCTTGTCCTTCACGATCTTCGAAGCATGCTCGATCGCGATCACGGCGGCAAAGCCGGAGGCGAACAGCTTGTCGAAAGGTGTGTTCGGCGGCGCCTGCTGTACCCGCTGCGCCGCGTCGGGGCTGTCCGCAATCTCAAGCGCGCTGCGGACGAAATTGACGCTGTTCTCGCCGTCGCCGACGACCGCGATCCGCTTCTTCTTGAGCTCGCTCAGCGATTTGATCTTCTTGCCGCCGGGGCTGAGCACCAGCACCACGTCATGCTCGAGGATCGCGATGGCGCGGGCACGCGGCGGCACCCTTGCGTCGGTACGCAGGATGGCAAGCGAGGCGTCGCGGCGATCGAATTGCGCCAGCGCCCTGGCGTTGTCGGGGTTCGGCGCGATCTTCAGCCGCAGCCGCGACGAATTGTTCTTCAGCACGGTGGCGAGCTTGGCGGCGAATTTCGCCTCCGGGCCCTTGGCATCGCCGACCGCGAACACCAGCAATTCGGAATTGCGCAGCCAGAGCCGGCCGCCGATCACGGTGACCGCGCTCAGGAGCAGCGTCAGCAGGGTGAAGACGATGATCTGCGCGCGGTTGGTCTTGACGACCGGTTTGGCGACCGGAGGGCTCGGCGGCGGCAGCGGCGCAGGCGAGGGGGCTTCGGCACTCATGGCTGATTACCTGGCTCATCACCCGTCCGGGACGGCCCGTTGCCGCGACCCGATCGGCGCGGCGCTGCCCGGTGAATCCGTAAATGGCTATAAAAGAAAGAAAATTTCCTATGTTGCCGACGATATACCTCCCCGGGGGGAATGCAAACCGGCCGCCGGCCGTAACCTTAATCTCGGCCGGCCTGCGCCGCGATGCCACATGACCATTGCCACTATCGACGGTCGGAGCGAGATGTGATTTTCGAGGAGGCGCAGGTGCATTCCGGCGCCGGAGATGTCATAAATGAGACACGCTTCGGTTTGCGGAATTGTGCTGACGGCCTGACCCGGATTTCTTGCAATCACATTCATCGAAGTAAAAGGGCGTCAGCTTGTTGTTTCCCTCCATGTCATCGTCGGTGTCGGTTGGTGCCCTGGTGGGATGGATGTCGCTTCTCACCGCAAAGCACATCATCGCCGACTTCATGCTGCAGAACGCCTGGATGGCGATCGGAAAGGACCAGAAGACCGGCTGGGCGCTGCCGCTGCTGGCGCACTGCCTGGTCCATCTCGCGGTCGCGCTGGCGCTGATCCTGGTGGTGGCGCCGCGGTTCTGGTATGTCGCCTTCATCGACTTCGTGATCCACATCATCGTCGATCGGGCCAAGGGCATCTGCGCCTCGCATTTCGGCGTGACGCTGGAATCCGGCCACCCCTGGTTCTGGACCCTGATCGGGGTCGACCAGGCGCTGCACCACCTCACCGGCTTCGCGCTGTCGATCTACATGGCCGCGAACTGAGCGGCTCGCGCGCACCTTTCCTCCCGTCCTGAACCACGAATCCAGCCGGGTTGCGGCGGGCGGATGTGATTCGCGCGCAACGGGCAAGACCCTCCGGAAGCGACCGGAGGCCGTGGTTAACCTTTCGTTAGAGGATTACGCGGCATCTTCCCGATCGAGGGGGATTTGCAAATGTTTTCAAGCCGCGACGCCTTCGAGAACGATGCCTGCCCGGTGGCCGACGATCTGCTCGGCCAGATGTATCGCGCCAATCCGAACGGGCTCTCGTTGCTGGTTGCCAATGTCGCGCCCGATGTCAGGGCGAGGCTCGCGCTGTTCTGCTATCGCCGCAGCCATCTGCACGCGCTCGCGGTCGCGATCGCGTCGAGCTGCAGCGAGTGGGAGCTGGCGAATTCAGGCGGCCGTGTCGGCTCGACGCTCTACGCGCTGTCGCGCGAGCCGGCCCGCGCCGCCACCGTTTCGCATGGTGGCCGCAAGCCGATCACGCTGTCGACCAAGCCGCTGACGACCTTCGCGCCGATCGTCGATGACGAACTCGACGACGAGGACGTCAGCGACAGGGTCACGGCGTAACGTCTGGCTAGATCGGCTGCGCGCTCGCGATGAGCGGCAGCCCGTGCCGGCGCCGCGCCATCGCGCATTCCGCGTCGCCCGGCTGGCAGGTCCGGCATACTTCCGGCCGCACCGGATAGACCTCGCAGCGCGTTGCTTCTCCGACCCGGCCCGCTAGCGCCGAGCAGCGATCGCCCTCGCAGCGCATGCCTGATTGTCGCGCATTGACGAATTGCGGTGGGATCAGATCGAGCTGCGCGTCGTCCTCGATGGTGAAGCGCGGCCAGTTCTCCGAATAGCTGCAGCAGGCGCCGCAGGACTGGCAGGGGCTTGTGTCGGTCGCGTTGTCGGCCATCAGGTGTCCCTCGGCGCTTCCCAGACCAGGCTGCGCCGCCAGCGCGCCCTGAGCAGGTCGCGCCGCTCCGGATACTTCTCGTCGTGATAGACCGCCGTGACCACGCGGTCGGTGCGGAAGCTGCGGAAATCCTTGCGCAGCTCGCACCAGGCGGCGAGCAGCCGCACCGCCTCGTGATAGCCGACCGCGATCGGCCAGATCGTGCGCTCGCTATCGCGGCCATGCTCGTCGCGATAGTTCAGCGTGATCTTCTTGCCCTCATGGATCTGGCTGCGGGTCCTGACCATGTCGATGCGGTCGGGCTCCCGGTTCCAGGCCGAGCGGGCCCGGCTCGCCGGCTCCAGCACGAACGGCCGCAGCCGGTCGGGCACGGTCTCGGCGATCTTGGCCATCAGGTCCTCGGCCGCGCGCGCCAGCGCGGGATCGGCGTGGCCGACCACCCATTGCGCGCCGAGCACGCAGGCCTCGATCTCGTCGGGTGTCAGCATCAAGGGCGGCAGGTCGAATCCCTTCTCCAGGATGTAGCCCATGCCGGCCTCGCCGCGGATCGGCACCCGCTGCTCGATCAGGCTGGCGATGTCGCGATAGATCGTCCGCTTCGATGTCTCGAGCTCGGCGGCGATTGCATCGGCAGTCAAAGGCTTACGGGTGCGTCGGAGCACCTGGATGATCTGAAACAGCCGGTCGGCGCGTCTCATGGCAACTCTCTCGATCGCTCTCTTGGCACGTGTCTTGTCGAGTGTCTCGGTAGCGGTTTTGGCAGCCGTCTTGACGAGTGTCTTGACGGGTCTCGTCGTCTCTCGGTGCGCAGGCTTTTCTGGGTCCCGTCCGGCTGCTGCTG
Source organism: Bradyrhizobium sp. USDA 4504 (assembly GCF_054063995.1). NCBI lineage: Bacteria > Pseudomonadati > Pseudomonadota > Alphaproteobacteria > Hyphomicrobiales > Nitrobacteraceae > Bradyrhizobium > Bradyrhizobium sp. USDA 4504. Next base: position 7,913,909 of record NZ_JBSSGV010000001.1, read on the forward strand.
ACAGCATGTTGGCAGCAGGTGGGGGCTATATCAGGACAACACCTCAAGTGAAGGGAATTTGTCCATGACGAATCTTGACGAACTCGGTTTCCGGCAGGCGCAAGGCTTTGCGCTGGAACAGCTGGTCACGGTCTACTCCACCTCCGGCGACCTGCGCTGGGCCCTGGTCGCGCTGATCGCACAGTCGATCAGCACGGTCTGGTCCTACGGGCGGGCACGGCTGGTCAAGCGCGTTCGCGGGGCGGTTCGCCGCCTCGCACCCGCCGGCCCGTTCGACAGTGAATGCCACTACTGCTGACACCATGCTGGCAGCAGGGGACGGCTAGCTTCAATTCACGACCACAGGCGATCGGGAGCTTCACATGATTACGCTTTTTGGCTTTGGCACGGGCTTCGGCTTGCCGGAAATCAGCCCCTTCGTGACCAAAACCGAGGTCCAGCTCAAGATGGCCGGGCTCGACTATCGCAAGGAGAAGGCGATGCCGCCGGCCTCTCCCAAGGGCCAGCTGCCGTTCATCGTCGACGACGGCGAGACGATCGCCGATTCGACCTTCATCCGCGCCCATATCGAGGGCAAATACGGCTTCGATTTCGACGCGCCGCTCAGCCTGCAGGCGCGCGCCCAGGCCTGGGCCTTCGAGCGCATGATCGAGCATCACGTCTACTGGGCGCTGGTCGGCGCGCGCTGGGTCGACGACACCAATTTCGCCAAGGGGCCCGCGCATTTCTTCGACGGCGCGCCCGACCATATGCGCGACAAGATGCGCGAGGACGCCCAGTTCCGCGTTGCCGAGAACTATCTGCTGAGCGGGCTTGGCCGTCACGGACCGGACGAAGACGTCGATCTCGCGATCCGCTCGCTGTTCGCGCTGTCTGTGCAACTCGGCGACAAGCCGTATCTGATGGGCGATGCGCCGTGCGGCACCGATGCCACCGCGTTCGGCGCGCTGGCGGGAATCCTCACCCCGTTCTTCGATTCGCCGCTGCGCGAGCGCACCGAGAAGTTCGACAATCTCACCGCCTATGTCGGCCGGATGATGCGGCAATACTATCCGGAATTCGCCTGGGCGCCGCTGCAGCAGCAGGCGGCCTAAAGCGCGATCGCGCTTTAGGTTTAGTTCGGGGCATGATCCTTTCGGAAAACCGCTTCGCACTTTTCCGGATCATGCCTAAGCCGGCGCGGCAGGAGCGGGCTGGCCCTTCAATGCGGCCAGCTCCGCCTCGAGCTCGGCGATGCGCTGGTCGCGCGAGGCCAGCGCTGCCGCCACATCGGCCGCGTCGAACTTTTGCGGAATGTGCTGCGGGCAGTTGGTGTCCCACGCCGTGACCTTGAACAGGATCACCTGCTCGGGCCGCGCCCGGTAGCCCTGCGGCATCAGCGTGCGGGTCAGCGCCGGATCGTCCTCCACCACCTTCGCCTCGCCCCACAGCTTGACGCGGCGGCGGTGCGCGTAATCCATGACGAAGATATAGGCCTTGGCATTCTCCGAGAGATTGCCCTGGGTGATGAACTGGCGATTGCCGCTGTAGTCGGCGAACGCGATGGTGTGCTTGTCGAGCACCTTGATAAAACCCTTCGGTCCGCCGCGATGCTGGATGTAGGGCTGGCCGTCGGCCGAGGCGGTCGCGAGATAGAAGCTGTTCACCTCGCCGAGGAAGCCGGCGAGGTTCTCGTCGATCTCGCTGCGCCAGCCGCCATGTGCCTCGACTTCGGCGTAGGTGGCGCGTGAGCCCTTGCGGGTCTGGATCGCCTTCACCGCCGGACTGAATGCGACGTCGCTCGCATAGCTGTGACCATCTGACATCGGAGCCTCCCGTGACGGGCGCCTGAGTGGTTGTCCTCGCCGCTTAAAGATGGACATTCCAAGATCGTAAGCAATCTTGTGCATTGACACTTCACTGTTGCCGATTATGCAATAGTGCCATGGACCGGATCGACGCCATGCAGGCCTTCGTCGCGGTGGCGGACCTCGAGGGGTTCGCCCCCGCCGCCCGCAAGCTCGGCCTGTCGCCGTCCGCCATCACGCGGCTGATCGCGGCGCTGGAGGAGCGGCTCGGCGCGCGGCTGCTGCAGCGGACCACGCGGCAGGTGACGCTGACGGACGCCGGCTCGCGCTATCTGGAGCGGGCGCGCCGGATCCTCGCCGATGTCGAGGAGGCCGAGGACGCGGTGGAGAACGAGCGCACCCGCCCCGGGGGGCGGCTGGTGATCTCGGCACCGTTCGGCTTCGGGCGGCTCCATGTCAGCCCGGTGGTGAGCACCTATCTGAAGCGCTATCCCGGCGTCGGCGTTGACCTGCGGCTGTCGGACCGCAGGATCAATCTGGTCGAGGACGGCGTCGACCTCGCGGTCAGGCTCGGGCACCTGCCGGATTCGACGCTGGTGGCGCGGCATGTCGGCCGGATGCGCCGCATCGTGGTGGCGTCGGCCGGCTATCTCAAGCTTCGCGGCAGGCCGAACCGGCCGGCGGACCTCACCGCCCACGACACGATCCAGTTCGGCGCCATGACCGCGACGCCGGATTGGCGCTTCATGGAGGATGGCCGCGAAGTCCGCATCACCCCTACGCCGCGCTTCACCAGCAACAGCTCGGACGCCGCCATCCAGTACGCCGAGCAGGACGGCGGACTGACCCGGGTGATGGCCTACCAGGCGGCCGAATCGCTGAAGGCGCGGCGGCTCCAGATCGTGCTCGCCGAGTTCGAGCAGCCGGCTGTGCCGATCCACGTCGTCTATCCGACGACGCGGCTGTTGTCGGCCAAGGTGCGGACCTTCATCGATCTCGTGACCGAGGTCACCGACTGGTATTTCGACTAGCTCACCGGCGGCTTCTTCGGCACCACGCGGAAGGTGCCGTTGGCGCGCGCGATGGTCACCCCGTCGGCCTTGATCAGGCTCTGCGCGAAGCAGATCGTGCTGCCGGTCTTGATCACGTCGCTCTCGATCGCGAGCCATTGCCCGACATTGGCGGAGCCTACGAAATCGACCGCGAGCGAGATCGTCACGAACGAGGTGGTCCAGCCGGTCGCCTGGCCGCAGCTATAGCCCATCGCGTTGTCGGCAAGGGCTGCGATCAGGCCGCCATGGATCAGGCCGCGGCCGTTGGTATGCGGCCTCGCCAGCCGCAGGCCGATGATGACGGCACGCTCGGTCTTCTTCTGGTAAAGCGGCTCCCAGGGCTCGGTGAGCGGGCTCTTGCGGAACAGCGGCTCGAAGCCTTGAGGGACGTCTTGGGGATTGTCGGGCACGACTTGCGTATCGGTGGTCATCTGAAGCTCGCATATGACGTTGGGTTGACGCCATTGAACGCGATGTCGATGACGGTTTCACCGCCTACAAAGTTTTAAACGGGATTTGCACGGCTGTTTGAAGCGGCCCGGCTCGTCATCACCCGCGAAAGCGGGTGATCCAGTATTCCAGAGACCGCACCGCATGAATCGAGAAGCCGCGGCGTACTGGATACCCCGCATGCGCGGGGTATGACGACGGAGATTGCGAAGAGGATGCTGCTCGACAAAAGCATCCGCGACTTATCTAGAACGGCAGCCCCACATAATTCTCCGCCAGCGAGGTCGAGGCCGCCTTCGAGCTGACGAGGTAGTCGAGCTCGGCGATCTGGATGCGCGCGGCGAATTCGCCCTCGTCGGGGAATTTGTGCAGCATCGAGGTCATCCACCAGGAGAAGCGCACCGCCTTCCAGACCCGCGCCAGCGCGCGTCCCGAATAGGCATCGATGCCGGCGGAGGATTTCTCGTCGTAGTATTCGCGCAGCGCCTGCGACAGATAATGCACGTCGCTGGCGGCAAGGTTGAGGCCCTTGGCACCGGTCGGCGGCACGATGTGCGAGGCGTCGCCCGCCAGAAACATGCGGCCGAACCGCATCGGCTCGGCGACGAAGCTGCGCAGCGGCGCGATGCTCTTTTCGATCGAGGGGCCGGTGACGATCTCGTCGGCGGCCTTCTGGTCGAGGCGCCGCTTCAATTCATCCCAGAACCGCTCGTCCGACCATTGGTCGACATGATCGTCGAGCGGGCACTGCACGTAATAGCGGCTGCGGTGGGACGAGCGCATCGTGCACAGCGCAAAGCCGCGCTCGTGGTTGTTGTAGATCAGCTCCGGCGAGACCGGCGGCGTCTCCGAGAGGATGCCGAGCCAGCCGAACGGATACACCCGTTCGTAGCTGGTGATCGCCGACGCCGGCATGCTGGCGCGGCTGATGCCGTGGAAGCCGTCGCAGCCGGCGATGAAGTCGCAGGCGATCTCGTGGGTGACGCCGTCCTTGACGTAGCTGACGCGCGGATGATCGGTATCGAAATCAAGCGGCTTGACGTCGGCCGCCGAGTAGATCGAGGTCAGGCCGGCCGCCTTGCGGGCATTCATCAGGTCGAGCGTGACCTCGGTCTGGCCGTAGATGGTCACGGTCTTGCCGGTCGAACCATGCAGGTCGATGCGGTGCCGTGCGCCGCCGAACGCCAGTTCGAGACCGTGATGGACGAGGCCCTCCTGGTGCAGCCGGGCAGCGGCGCCGACGCTCTCGAGCAGCGACACGGTGCCTTCCTCGAGCAGCCCGGCGCGAATCCGCCCCAGCACATAGTCCGGGGTCTGCCGCTCAAGAATGATGTTGTCTACGCCGAAAGTATGAAGTAGTTGCCCAAGCAACAGTCCGGCCGGACCTGCACCAATGATTGCTACTTTTGTCCGCAATACCTTGTCCTCCCGATCGGATAGGCTTTTAGCCGGTGCCCGCGCCGGCAACTTGCCAAGGCAACTATATCATATAACGATTTTGGCAAGGCGGATTTGCGCGGGACCCGCGCGTTCGCCGCAGCGCAAGATGCGGTGGCGCGGGACCGGGCGGAGGGTGCGACGAGGCGTCCGCCCGCCGGATTTCATCTTGAATATCCGCGCGAATTAGATAACATGTTAAGTAATGAGCCGGGCACGAAGCCCGTCCTGGAGAGGAGGAGACGTGATGAGGAAGACAATGTTGGCGGTGTTGATGGCCGCCGCCATCGTGCCGGCCGCGGGACCTGCCGTCGCGCAGGACAAGACCGTCAATCTCAAGGTGTCGCTATGGGTGCCGCCGGCGCATCCGCTGGTGCCCGCGACCCAGGCCTGGGCCGCCGACATCGAGAAGGCATCGGGCGGCACCATCAAGGTCACCGTGTTTCCGTCCGAGCAACTCGGCAAGGCGTTCGACCATTACGACATGGCGCGCGACGGCATCGCCGACGTCACCTATGTCAATCCTGGCTATCAGCCCGGCCGTTTCCCGATCGCGGCCGCAGGCCAGCTTCCGTTCACCTTCTCCGACGGCAAGAAGGGCACGCTGGCGCTGAACGAGTGGTATCACAAATATGCGCCGACCGAGATGAAGGACACCAAGCTGTGCTTCGCCTTCATCCACGATCCGGGCGCGCTGCACGGCAAGAAGAAGATCGTGCTGCCGAGCGACCTCTCCGGCGTCAAGGTGCGTCCCGCGCAGAGCACCATCGGCGAGATGGTGAAGATGTTCGGCGGCACCAATGTGCAGGCCTCCGCGCCGGAATCGCGCGACGCGATCGAGCGCGGCGTGGCCGACGAGATCACCTTCCCCTGGGGCTCGATCTTCCTGTTCGGCATCGACAAGGTGGTGAAGTACCACATGGACGTGCCGCTCTATTCGACGGTGTTCACCTACAACATGAACCTCGCCAAATATAATTCGATGTCGGCTGCCCAGAAGAAGGTGATCGACGATCACTGCACGCCGGAATGGGCCTCCAAGGTCACCGACCCCTGGACCGATTTCGAAGCCAATGGTCGCACCAAGATGAAGGCGCTGGAAGGCCACGAGGTCTATCCGCTGACTTCGGATCAGCTCGCCGAGTGGAAGAAGGCAGTCAAGCCGCTGCGCGACAGCTGGGCCGAGGCGGTGAAAAAGGCCGGCGGCGATGCGGCAAAGATCGATGCCGATCTGCAGGCCACGCTGAAGAAGTTCGAGGCGGGGATCTGATCCCGCTCCCCTTCACCTCTCCCCGATTGCGGGGAGAGGTCGGATCGCATCGCCAGATGCGATCCGGGTGAGGGGGTACAGGTCTCACCGCATTCACGACTCGTGGAAGCAGCCCCTCACCCCAACCCTCTCCCCGCAAGAGCGGGGGAGAGGGAGCTCATCGAAGCAACGCATGACGCAATCTGCCGAAGTTTCCCAAGACGGCGCGATCACCGGCCCACCCGAGCCGGCGCGCAAGAATTTCATGGATCGCTTCATCGATTCGATCGAATGGGTCGCGGCCTTCTTCGTTGGCGTCGTCGCGCTCAACACCTTCACCGCGGTGTTCATGCGCAAATTCTTCGCGGTGACGATCCCCGACTACTACAATTTCGGCCAGTTCCTGCTCGGCATCCTGATCTTCTGGGGAATTGCGGCGACGAGCTATCGCGGTACCCACATTACCGTGGATCTGGTCTGGGCCAATGCCTCGCCGCGCTACCAGCGCTGGATCGACATCTTCGCGACGCTGGTGCTGCTGTTCGTGGTGAGCGTGCAGACCTACACGCTGGTCGACAAGGTGATCGACACCAGGAACAGCCATATCGTCACCATGGATCTCGGCGTGCCGGTCTGGCCGTTCTTCCTGGTGTCGTGGATCGGCGACGTCTCCGCGGTGCTGCTGATCGCGATCCGCACCTACCGCCTGATCTTCCATCCGGAAGATATCCATGATGCCAAGATCAAGACCGCGGAGTAGACGGCCATGAGTCTCGACCTCAGTCCCGAGACCGTCGCCGTCATCGGCTTTGTCAGCCTGTTCGTGCTGATGCTGCTCCGTGTCCCCGTCGGCATGGCGATGGGCCTCGTCGGCATCACCGGCTTTGGCTATCTCACCGGCTTCGCGCCGGCGCTCAAGCTGGTCGGCCAGACCACGATGCGTACGGTGACGGATTATTCCTTCGGCGTGATCCCGATGTTCCTGTTGATGGGCGCCTTCGTGTCCGTCTCGGGCATCAGCCGCGAGCTGTTCCGCGCCGCCAACACCTTCGTCGGCCATTGGAAGGGCGGGCTCGGCATTGCGACGATCGCCGCCTGCGGCGGCTTTGCCGCGATCTCCGGCTCGTCGGTCGCGACCGCCGCGACCTTCTCGGCCGTCGCCTATCCCGAGATGCGTCGCTTCGGCTATCCGCAATCCTTCGCCGCCGGCGTGATCGCGGTCGGCGGCACGCTCGGAGCGATGCTGCCGCCGTCCACCGTGCTCGCGGTCTACGGCATCATCACCCAGCAGGACATCGGCAAGCTGTTCATCGCGGGCGTGGTGCCGGGCCTGCTCGCGATCCTGATGCATATGATCACGATCGGCATCATCGGCGTGACGCGGCCCGCTTTCCTGCCGGCGGGAAAGAAGGCGTCGTGGCACGAGCGCTTCGTTGCGCTGCGCGACGTCTGGTCGCCGCTGCTGCTGTTCCTGTTCGTGATCGGCGGGCTCTATGGCGGCTTCTTTGTCCCGACCGAAGCCGGCGCGGTCGGCGCGGTGGGCGCCTTCATCATCGGTATCCTCCGCGGCAAGCTGACCAGGGACGGCATCCTGCAATCGCTGCTGCAGGCGACGCGCACCGCGGCCGCCGTGTTCACGGTGCTGATCGGCGCGCTCTGCTTCGGCTATTTCCTCACCATCACCCAGACGCCGCAGCACGTCACCGAATTCCTCACCGGGCTTGGCATCGGCCCCTATGGCGTGCTGGCGCTGATCCTCCTGATGTATCTGGTGCTCGGCTGCCTGATGGACGCGATGGCGATGGTGATCCTCACCGTCCCGATCGTGTTTCCGGTGGTGACCGCGCTCGGCTTCGATCCGATCTGGTTCGGCATCATCATCGTCATGACGGTCGAGCTCGGCCTGATCCATCCGCCGGTCGGTATGAACGTGTTCGTGATCAAGAGCGTCATCAAGGACGTCAACATGTCGACGATCTTTGTCGGGGTGCTGCCGTTCGTCATCACCGACCTGATCCGGCTGGTGATCCTGATCCTGTTCCCGCTGCTTGCGACCTGGCTGCCGCAGCGCATGATTGGTTAGGCCTATGAATCCCGAGCTTGAGACCAGATACGTCTTCACCATCACCGCCCGGATCGCGGAGGTGACGTCCGCCGGCGACATCGGCACCGGCGTCCGCCGCATCATTCCGATCATCGGCGGCGAGGTGAAGGGCGAGAAGGTCAACGGCAAGGTGCTGGCGTTCGGTGCGGACTTCCAGATCATCCGGCCCAATGAGCTGATCGAGCTGGAGGCGAAATATGCGTTCGAGACCGACGACGGCGCCGTCGTCTATGTCGAGAACAAGGGCATCCGCTTCGGGCCGGTCGAGCTGTTGCAGAAGCTGAAGCGCGGCGAGCCGGTCGACCCGAAGCTGATCTATTTCCGCACCGTGCCGAAATTCGAAACCGGCGCCGAAAACTACCGCTGGCTGATGCAGCACATCTTCGTCGGCTCCGCCGCCCGCCACGCCGACCGCGTCGTGATCGACGTGCATCAGGTGCTGTAGCTTCGCACACTTGCCGTCTCACCCGCCGGGATCCGCCACACATTCGGTGTCGTCCCTGCGAAGCAGGACCCATACTCCGCGGTCTGTGCCGTGAACGGGACTCGTCGTTCCGCCGTCGCGCAGCAATAACCGTTTGTGGTTATGGGTCCCCGCTTTTCGCAGGGACGACGGGTGGAGGGAGCCGCGCGTATCAACTCCATCACCGTCACCCTGAGGAGGCCGCGCAGCGGCCGTCTCGAAGGGGCGATGGCCACCAGCCGTCCGCGCCCATATTGACTCTCCCGCTAATTGTTATAAAGCATAACTATTCTGAACGGGAAACAATAACGCCATGGGAAACGCTGCCGGCGAGGGAGACGCTTCGCTGCTCAGGATCGAGACGCGAGGGACGGTGCTGACGGTCGGGCTGAACCGTCCCGCCAAGCGCAATGCGCTGAACGACGGCATCATCCTGGCGCTGCGGGATTGCTTCTCCGCGATACCGGATGCGGTCGGCGCCGTCGTCATCCATGGCATCGGCGATCACTTCTCGTCCGGCCTCGACCTCTCCGAACTGACCGAGCGCGACGCCACCGAGGGCCTGGTGCATTCCCAGATGTGGCACCGCGTGTTCGACCGCATCCAGTATTGCCGCGTGCCTGTCATCGCCGCACTGAAGGGCGCGGTGATCGGCGGCGGACTGGAGCTGGCTTGCGCCGCGCATATCCGCGTCGCCGAGCCGTCGGCCTATTTCGCGCTGCCCGAGGGCCAGCGCGGCATCTTCGTCGGCGGCGGCGGATCGGTGCGGCTGCCGCGCCTGATCGGCGTGCCCAGGATGGCGGACATGATGCTGACCGGGCGGGTCTATTCGGCGACCGAGGGCGCCGCCTACGGCTTCTCGCAATACCTCACCGAGGCCGACGGCGCGCTGCCGAAAGCGCTGGAGCTTGCCGAGCGCGTCGCCGCCAATGCGCCGCTGACCAACTTCGCCGTGTTGCAGGCGCTGCCGATGATCGCCGAGGCCAATCCGCAGACCGGCCTGTTGATGGAATCGCTGATGGCGACGGTGGCGCAGAGCGACAAGGAAGCCAAGAAGCGCATCCGCGCGTTTCTTGATCGCAAGACCGCCAAGGTAAAGCCGACATGAGCGCCGCGCCGTCTGCGAACACTGCGAGCGCGCATCCGCTGCGCCCGATCTCGTTCGGTAATCCCGACGTTACCGTCGAGCGCCGCGACGACGGCACCATCTATCTCCGACCGAAGCTTAGCCTCGCCGATTTTCCGGTTCGCCTCACCGATCGCCTGCACCACTGGGTAAAGGCCGGGCCGAACCGCGTGTTCATGGCCGAGCGCGCCGCCGGTGGCGGCTGGCGGCAAATCACCTACGCGCAACTGCTCGAGGCTATCAGGCGCATCGCCTCCGCATTGATCGCGCGCGGATTGTCGGCCGAGCGGCCGATCGTGATCCTGTCGGGCAATTCGATCGATCATGCCCTGATGGGGCTCGGCGCGCTCTATGCCGGCGTTCCGTTCTGCCCGGTGTCGCCGGCCTATTCGCTGGTGTCGCGCGACTATGGCAAGCTCAGCTTCGTCATCAAGCTCCTGACGCCGGGCCTCATCTTTGTCGACGATGCCGACAAGTTCGCCGACGCACTGCGTGCCAATATCGGACCCGATGTCGAGATCGCCGCGAGCCGCGGCACCGTGCCCGGCCGTGAGGTGACGCGCCTTGCCGGTCTCCTGGCGACGCCGGAAGACCCGCGCCTCGATGCGACCCATGCGGCAATCGGTCCGAACACGATCGCGAAATTTCTGCTGACGTCGGGGTCGACCGGCAATCCCAAGGCCGTCATCAATACCCAGCGCATGATCTGTGCCAACCAGGTGATGCTGCGCGAGACGCTGGCGTTCCTCAAGGATGAGCCGCCTGTGATCGTCGACTGGTTGCCGTGGAATCACACCTTTGGCGGCAACCACAATGTCGGGCTGACGCTCTATAACGGCGGCTCGATGTATCTCGATGAGGGCAAGCCGATGCCCGGCGGCATCGAGGAGACGGTGCGAAACCTGCGCGAGATCTCGCCGACGGTCTATTTCAACGTGCCCAAGGGCTATGAATCGCTGCTGCCCTATCTGCGCGATGACGCCGGTCTGCGGGCAAAATTCTTCGCCCGACTGCATGCGATGTTCTTCTCGGGCGCCGCGCTGTCGCCGTTCATCTGGAACAGCCTCGATGCGCTCGCCGTGCAGGAGAAGGGCTATCGCGTGCCCATGCTGACCGGCCTCGGCGCCACCGAGACTTCGCCGTTCTTCATGTCGGTGCGCCCGGATACCAGCCGCTCCGGCCATGTCGGGCTTCCGGTGTCGGGCAATGACGCGAAGCTCGTTCCGAACAACGGCAAGCTCGAGGTCCGCGCCAAGGGCCCGAACGTGACCCCGGGCTATTGGCGGCAGCCCGAGCTGACCGCCAAGGCGTTCGACGAGGAAGGCTTTTACAAATTTGGCGACGCGCTGAAGCCCGCCGACGCTGGTGATCTCGATGCCGGGTTCGATTTCGACGGCCGCATCGCAGAGGATTTCAAGCTGGCGAGCGGCACCTGGGTCAGCGTCGGCCCGTTGCGGGCGCGCTTCGTCGGCAACTGCGCGCCGCTGGTGCGCGACGTCGTGATCGCGGGGCTCAACCGCGACGAGCTCGCCGCGATCGTGATCCTCGATCTCGATGGCTGCCGCCTGATCAATCCGCAGCTCGCCTCTGGCGATATCGCGGCCGCGGCCAATGATCCGCTGGTGCGGGCGGCCTTCAGCGAGCGCTTCGCGCGCGTGCTGGCCGGCGCCACCGGCTCGTCGAACCGGATCGCGCGCGCGATCCTGCTCGATACGCCGCTGTCGATCGATCGCGGCGAGGTCACCGACAAGGGCTCGATCAACCAGCGCGCGGTGCTGGAGCATCGCACGGACATCATCGAAGCGCTCTATGCGCCGGTGCCGCCGGCATCGGTGATCACGTCAGTCTAGTTCTCGAACAGGAGAAAGCCATGCAGTTGAAGGACCAGGCCGCCATCGTCACCGGCGGCGCATCGGGATTGGGCGCTGCGACCGCGCGCGGTCTCGCCGCGCAGGGCGCCAAGGTCGCGGTCTGCGACCTCAACGCCAAGCTCGCCGAGAGCGTCGCGGCGGAGATCGGCGGCATTCCCGTCGTCTGCGACGTCGCCGATGCTGCGGCGGCCGAGGCCGCGGTGGCCGCCGCCGCCAAGGCGCACGGCCCCGCGCGCGTGCTGGTGAACTGTGCCGGCATTGGGGTGGCAAAACGCGTGATCGGTCGCGAGGGGCCGATGGCGCTCGGCGACTTCGACAAGGTGATCAAGGTCAATCTGATCGGCTCGTTCAACATGCTGCGGCTTGCGACCGCTGACATGGCCAAGCTCGAGCCGCTCGCAACCGGCGAGCGCGGCGTCGTGATCTCAACGGCCTCGGTCGCGGCCTATGACGGCCAGATCGGGCAGGCGGCCTATTCGGCATCGAAGGGCGGCATCGTCGCGATGACGCTGCCGATCGCGCGCGAGCTCGCGCAATTCGGCATCCGCGTTCTGACCATCGCGCCCGGCCTGTTCATGACGCCCCTGCTGGCCGGCCTGCCGCAGGAAGCGCAGGATTCGCTCGCCGCCGCGATCCCGTTCCCGCGCCGGCTCGGCCAGGCCGACGAGTTCGCCTCGCTGGCGCTGCACATGATCGACAACCCCTATCTGAACGGCGAAGTGGTGCGGCTCGATGCCGCGCTCCGGATGGCGCCGCGCTGAAGCATGATCCGGAAGAGCACGAACGCCCTTCCGGATCGCTCATGCTCGATCGAGGATAAACCATGTTCGTCAATCGGCGCGACGTGCAGATCCAGTGGGGCGATTGCGACCCCGCCAACATCGTCTATTACCCGCGCTACTTCGCGATGTTCGACGACTCGACCTCGATCATGTTCGAGGCCGCCGGTTGCTCGAAGCAGGACCTCGTCCACAAATACGGCCTGGTCGGCATTCCCATGGTCGACACGCGGGCGAAATTTCACATCCCGTCGACCCATGGCGACTGGATTACCATCGAGAGCCGGATCGAGAGCATCAAGCGCTCGAGCTTCGAGGTGGTGCACCGCGTGTTCAAGGACGAGGCGTTGGCGATCGAGGCGTTCGAGACCAGGGTGCTGGTCGGCCGCCACCCGGACGATCCCGCCAAGCTGAAATCGGCGCCGTTTCCGCAGGAGATCATTGACCGCTTCATGAAGTGCTGACTCGCACCCCCTCATGACTCGACTTTCGGAGCATGATCCTCTCGGAAAACCGGTTTCCACTTTTCCGGATCATGCTCTAAAGAAGGGGCTGAATTGGCCCGCAAAACCGGTTTAAACCCAAAAAACTTAACTGCAGGGAGGAATGAATGAGGAAGGCCACTCTCGCCGCGGCGCTCGCAGCAGCCATCGCGCTGCCGGGCGCGCCCGCACTGGCGCAGACCAATGAAATCACCATCGGCATCTCGATCTCGACCACGGGGCCCGCCGCGGCGCTCGGCATTCCCGAGCGCAATGCGCTCGATTTCGTGCCGAAGGAGATCGGCGGCGTACCGCTGAAGCTGATCGTGCTCGACGACGGTGGCGATCCGACGGCCGCGACCACCAACGCGCGGCGCTTCGTCACCGAGTCCAAGGCCGACATCATCATGGGCTCCTGCACCACGCCGCCGTCGATCGCGGTGTCGACGGTCGCCAACGAGGCCGGCATCCCGCATTTCGGCCTCGCGCCGTTCCCGATCAACGAGGCGCGCATGAAGTGGTCGGTCGACCTGCCGCAGTCGATTCCGATCATGGGCAAGGTGCTCTACGAGCACATGAAGGCGCACAACATCAAGACCGTCGGCTATATCGGCTATTCGGATTCCTACGGCGATCTCTGGGTCAACGACTTCAAGGCGCAGGCCGTGCCGATGGGCCTGACCATGACCGACGAGGAGCGCTTCGCGCGTCCGGATACCTCGGTCGCCGGCCAGGTGCTGAAGCTCGTCGCCGCCAATCCCGACGCCATCTTGGTCGGTGCTTCCGGCACCGCTGCGGCGCTGCCGCAGACCGCGCTGCGCGAGCGCGGCTACAAGGGTCTGATCTACCAGACCCACGGCGCCGCCAGCATGGACTTCATCCGCATCGCCGGTGCGGCCGCGGAAGGCGTCATCATGTCGGCCGGCCCGATCATGTCGCCGGAAACCCAGCCCGACAGCGCGCTGACCAAGAAGCCCGGCCTCGCGCTGAACACGGCCTATGAAGCCAAGTACGGCGCCAACAGCCGCAGCCAGTTCGCCGGCCACTCGTACGATGCCTTCGAGGTGATGAAGCGCATCATCCCGGTGGCGCTGAAGACCGCCAAGCCCGGCACGCCGGAATTCCGCGAGGCGATCCGCAAGGCCTTCATCTCCGAGAAGGAGATCGTCGCGACCCAGGGCGTCTACAACTGGACCGAAAAGGATCGCTACGGCCTCGACGACCGTTCGCGCATCCTGCTGACGGTCAAGGACGGCAAATACGTCCCGGCGATGTGAGCTGGACGCAATCTCTGAAACGAAGAAGCCGGTCCCGATGGGGCCGGCTTTTTCTTACCCTCCCCTGGAGGGGGAGGGTCGCTTCGCATCGCAAGTAGCGATGTGAAGCGGGGTGGGGTGGTGGTCTATCGCCGTCGGTAGTGCTTCAGCGGCACAGCTTCCGCTTCGCGAGCGCCATAGAGCTCGACATAGATCCGTTCGAGCACGGCATTCAAATCCTCACTGACCTCCGAATTCCAGAACCTGACGACGCGATATCCTTCCCGCTCCAGCCACTCTTGTCGCGCACGATCGCGCTTCGCCACTTCATCGTCGTTGTGGTGTCCACCGTCCGACTCGACGATGAGTCGCTTGGCCGGGCAGAAGAAATCGACGACGTAAGGGCCAATCGGTGCCTGCCTTCGAAAATGCGTTCCGTCCGTTGGCAGCTCTCTCAGCGCGCGCCACAGGATTCGTTCATGCGGCGTCGTGTTGGCGCGCAGCTCTGCGGATTGATGTTGAGACCATTTGTGTGGCTTCACCCCACCCCGATCGCACCCGCGATGCTGCGCTTCGCGCGCGCAATCGACCCTCCCCCTCCAGGGGAGGGTGAAGTGGAGCGCAATCCTTGCGCGAATGCAAGCGCGGTCAGAAATCATTTCCCGGAAGGCGCACCTGCCTTCATCCTTCCCTGGAGGGGGAGGATCGCCGCGCATGTAATGCGCGGCGAGGTGGGGTGACGGTCTCTCCGCGATGGAGTTGCGCGTCCTAAATCGCACTCTCGCCTTCGTGCTGGAAGCCGAGATAGCTCGCGGCGACGCCCTTGTTGGCGGCGATTTCCGTCGCGGGGCCTGACAGCACGAATTCGCCGAGCTCCATGACATAGGCGCGGTCGGCGATCTGCAATGCGGCCTGGGCATTCTGCTCGACCAGGAGCACCGAGACGCCGGCTGCGCGGAGCTCGCCGACGATGCGGAAGATGTCGGCGACGATGATCGGAGCGAGGCCGAGGCTCGGCTCGTCCAGCATCAAGAGCTTCGGCGCGCCCATCAGCGCGCGGCCCATCGCCAGCATCTGCTGCTCGCCGCCGGACAGCGTGCCGGCAAGCTGCTTGCGCCGCTCCTTGAGCCGCGGAAACAGCGTGTAGACCCGCTCCAGCGAGGCGGCCGCGACGGCCTTCGCAATCCGGAAGGCGCCGAGCTCGAGATTGTCCTCGACATTCATGGTGCCGAACAATTCGCGATGCTCGGGCACCAGGCTGAGGCCGGTGGCGACGCGGTCCTCGATATCGAGCGGCGCCATGTCGACGCCGGCGAAGCTGGTGCGCCCCTTCAGCGGCAGCACGCCCATGATGGCGTTGAGCAAGGTGGTCTTGCCGGCGCCGTTGGCACCGATGATGGTGACGATCTCGTTCTGGGCGACGTCGAGCGAAACGCCGCGCACCGCCTCGACCTTGCCGTAGGAGATGTGAACGTCGGTCACCGATAGCAGCGCACTCATGCGGCGGCTCCGAGATAGGCCTTGATCACGGCGGGATTGCGCTTGATCGCGGCCGGCGTGCCCTCGGCGATCTTGGTGCCGAAATCCAGCACCACGATGCGGTCGGCGAGATCCATCACGAACCCCATGTCGTGCTCGACCAGCAGCACCGACATGCCGCCGTCGCGCAATTGCCGGAGCAGCGCGGCCAGCCGCTGCTTCTCCATGTGGCGCAGGCCGGCGGCCGGCTCATCGAGCAGCAGCAGCATCGGATCGACGCACAGCGCGCGGGCGATCTCGACAATGCGCTGCTGTCCGAGCGACAGCGAGCCCGCGAGCTGGTCGATCTGGTCCGACAGGCCGACGCGCGCGATCTGCCGCGCGGCTTCCGCCAGCAGCCTCGCCTCATCAGCGCGGTCGAGCCGCAGCATGCTGGAGATCGCGCCGGAATTGCCGCGCAGATGCGCGCCGATCGCGACATTCTCCAGCACGGTCATGTCGGGCACCAGCTTGACGTGCTGAAAAGTCCTGGAAACGCCGAGCTTGACCACCTCCTGCGGCGGAGCATTCGCGACCTCGTTGCCGAGCACTGAGATCTTGCCGCTGGTTGCGGTCAGGACGCCGGTGATCAAATTGAAGGTCGTGCTCTTGCCGGCGCCGTTCGGGCCGATCAGCGCGACGATCTCGCGGGCGTTGACGTCGAACGAGACGTCGTTGACCGCGAGCACGCCGCCGAACTGCTTGCGCGCCTTGTCGATGTGCAGAAGGATCGGAGACGTTCCTGGCGCTCGTTCGCGGTGCTCCAGTTTCACGGACGTGTCCGGGGTCTTGCGGGCGGGCTTGAACGGCAGCCGCGACATCAGCCAGGGCCAGACGCCCTGAGGCGCGAGCTGCAGCAGCAGCACCAGCATGATGCCGAACACGATGGTCTCGAGCTGGCTCTGGCCGCCGAAGATGTAGGGCAGGTAGCTCTGCAGCACCTCCTTGAGGATCACGACGATGCCGGCGCCGAGCACGCCGCCCCAGACGTAGCCCGCGCCGCCGACCACGGCGATGAACAGATACTCGATGCCGGCCTGCGCGCCGAACGGCGTTGGGTTGGCGGCGCGCTGGAAATGCGCATACAGCCAGCCGGACAGGCCGGCCAGCACCGCGGCATAGATGAACACCAACAGCTTGGCGCGGGGCGTCTGCACGCCGAACGCTTCCGCCGCAACATGGCCGCGCCGCAAGGCGCGGATCGCGCGCCCGGTGCGGGAGTCCAAGAGGTTCATGGTCAGCAGCGCGGACAGCAGCACCGCGACCCAGATCGCGTAGTAGATCGCATCCGGGCTCAGCATCTTGAACGAGCCGATCGACAGCGGCGGAATGCCGGAGATGCCGTCGTTGCGGCCGAGGAATTCGAGCTTGCTGAACAGATAGAACAGCCCGATGCCCCAGGCGATGGTGCCGAGCGGCAGATAATGGCCGGATAGCCGCACCGTGACGATGCCGAGCAGCACGGCGGCGATGCCGCTGACCAAGAGCGAAGCCGGCAGCGTCAGCCAGGGCGAGACGCCGTAGGCAGTGGTCAGCACCGCCGTGGTGTAGGCGCCGAAGCCGCAGAACGCGGCCTGGCCGAACGAGGTCAGGCCGCCGACGCCGGTGAGCAGCACGAGGCCCATCGCGACCAGCGCGGCGAGGCCGATATTGTCGAGCAGCACGATCCAGAACGGCGGGATGCCCGGGACAAGCGGAATCACCGCCATCACGAGCGCGAAGATGATGAGGGGAAGGCGCTGCGTCATCGCGCTCAATCCTTCTCTTCTTCGACCTCGGGCGCCGCGAGCGAGCGCAACACGAGCACGGGGAGGATCAGCGTGAACACGATGACTTCCTTGAAATTGCTGGCGTAGAACGACGAGAAGGCTTCGACGATGCCGACCACGATGGCGGCGACCGCGGTCAGGGGATAGCTGACCAGGCCGCCGATGATGGCGGCGATGAAGCCCTTCAGGCCGATCAGGAAACCGGTGTCGTAATAGAGCGTCGTGATCGGCACGATCAGGATGCCGGAGATCGCGCCGATGACGGAGGCGAGCAGGAACGCGATCTGGCCGGACAGCGTGGTGCGGATGCCGACCAGGCGGGCGCCGAGGCGGTTGACCGCGGTGGCGCGCAGCGCCTTGCCGGTCTTGGTGTAGCCGAAGAACAGCCACAGGGCGACGATGAAGCCGATCGTCAGGCCGTAGACCGCAAGACTCTGCCCGGTGAAGCGCAGCGGGCCGGCGGTCACTGCGGCATTCGACAGCGCAGGCGCGCGCAGGCCTTCGGCGCCGAAGAACACCAGGCCGAGGCCCTGTAGCGCCAGATGGCAGCCGACCGAGGCGATCAGCAGCACCAGCACAGAAGTGTGCGCGATCGGCTGGAACGCGATGCGGTAGAGGAACAAACCGATCGCCGCCACGATCAGGAGCGCGAGCGCGATGTTGACGGCGATCGGCGTGCCGGGACCGACCAGCGCGTAAATCAGACCGAGCAGCGCGACGGGAAAGGCGATGTTGAGCGCGACCGAGCGGATCACCAGCCGCGCATGCAGCGCGTTACGGGCGAAGAACAGGTCGAGGGCGAAGGCGACGAGGCCCATCGCGACCGCAAGCCGCGCTGTGCCGGGCACCTGGCCGGTCGCCAGCATGGCGTAGCTCAGCGCGCCGTAGGTGACGAATTCGCCCTGCGGGATCAGGATCACCCGCGTGACCGCGAACACCAGCACCAGGGCCAGCCCCAGCAGTGCGTAGATCGCGCCATTGGTGATGCCGTCCTGCAGCAGGAACAGCATGATCGTTGTGTTCAAGGCCGAGCGCTCCCCCTCAAGCGTCGGACCGCCTCAACCGGTCGTGCCGGTCAGGTCGGCCGATATCGGCTGTTGAAAGCTGCCGACATTTGATATAGTCCATAACAATTATTAGATATAATCTCAAGGTCCCCGAGTGTCGTGCGGGATTCTTGTAGCGGGATTGCGAGCCTGGAGCGATGACTGTTTCCAAGACCGCCACCGATGCCCTCCGTTCGTCGCGGGCCCTGCGCAGGGAACCGGCCGATTCTGCCGGGGACGACAGCATGCTGCAACTGGGCGAACTGTCCGGATTGCTCGGCTATTCGTTGAAGCGCGCGCAGCTCAGGGTATTCGAGGACTTCCTGCGCTGCGTCGCGCCGCTGCAGCTGACGCCGGCGCAGTTCTCGGTGCTGCTTCTGCTCGACAAGAATCCGGGCCGCAACCAGACCGAGATCGCCAACACGCTCGGGATCCTCAGGCCGAATTTCGTCGCGATGCTCGACGCGCTGGAGAGCCGCGACCTTTGCGCGCGGATGCGCTCCACCAACGACCGCCGTTCCCACATCCTCGTCCTGACCGACAAGGGCCGCGCCGTGCTGGCGCGCGCCAAGAAGCTGGTCGCCAACAAACACGAGGCGCGGCTGATCGAGGTGCTCGGTCCGGCCAACCACGCCGCGCTGCTGGAGATGCTGGCGAAGCTCGCGCAGGAGTTTTGAGAGAGCGCGACGGCCCGTCCGCTCGCAATGACGCGTTGGGTTGATACATATCCAGCATGCGGGCGCCGCCAGGCGGCGAACCATCGCGGTCTAAAGCTTGTAGCCGATGTTCCGCAGCAAATCCTTCCGCCACGCAATGTCGGCGTCGGTTTCGACACCCAGCGGCGAGGCGCCATCCACCACGCCGAGCACGCCGCGCCCGAGCTCCGTCTGCGCGACGATCACCTGTGTTGGATTGGCCGTCGAGCAATAGATGCGGCAGACCTCCGGCACTGCGCGCACCGCCGGGAGCACATTGACGGGAAAGAACCCGTCGCCGAGGAAAATCAGGAAGGTGTGACCGGCGCCGATCGCCAATGCGTTGTCGCGTGCCAGGGCGAGCGAGGCGTCGTCGTTACCGGAGCAGCGCACCAACCGCTTGCCGGAGGCCTCGCAGAAAGCCAACCCGAAGCGGATGCGCGGAACCGTGCCCACCAGCGCTTCGTGAAGGTCTTCCACGGTCTTGATGAAATGCGACTGGCCGAAGATGAAGTTGGTCTCATCCGGCTTGACGATGGGCACCACGGTGAGTTCCATGGCTTCGCTCCTGCACGCGAACTCCCCAATCCATGGTAGGCCGTCGGAGGGCGTTTGCAAGCGGCCACAGGCGCTCAAATGTGCCGGCTGTTGCTTCGGCTCACGCCGACCAGCGTCCGTACTCACGACGGCTCTCAAGGGGGACCGGAAATCGCCGGGAGGTTGCGCGCCGAAGGGCGGCAATTGTGGTATCCTCCGTCAAGCGCGATGGCCCGTATGTTGCCCGGCCCCTCGCAAATGGCCGCGAAGCGTACCGAGCGTTGCTAACGGATCTGAAGGGAGCGCTTCCGGGGGCTCGAGGAGGATCAACGCCGTGAAGCGGGACTTCGACCTCATCGTCTATGGCGCGACGGGTTACACCGGGGGTCTCATCGCCGAATATCTGGCGACATCCTATCGCGGCGACGATGCTCCGTCCTGGGCAATTGCGGGACGCTCAACCGACAAACTCCAGAAAGTGCGTGCCGACATCGGCGCACCGGACGATTTGCCGTTGGTGAAGGCGGATGCCGCCGAGCCGGCCAGCCTGCGTTCGATGTGCGAGCGCGCGACCGTGGTCGTCACCACGGTCGGGCCCTATCAGCTTCACGGTCCCGAGCTAGTGGCGGCATGCGCGGCCACCGGCACGGCCTATGTTGATCTTTGCGGCGAACCGGGCTGGATGCGGGCTATGATCGACGCCTATCACGAAGAGGCAAAACGGACCGGCGCGCGCATCGTCTTCTCCTGTGGCTTCGATTCCATCCCGTTCGATCTCGGTGTGCTCACGTTGCAGGAGAAGGCGCGCGAGAAATTCGGACGCCCGGCGCGGCGGGTGAAGGCCCGTCTGCGCAAGGTGAGGGGTGGCATGTCTGGCGGCACCGCGGCGAGCGCTCAGGCGACGCTGGCCGCCGCGGCGCGCGACCCGGCCCTGATCCGGCTGCTGACCGATCCCTTCGCGTTGACGCCGGGCTTCACTGGGCCGTCTCAGCCGTCGGGCCTCGTCCCCGAATATGACACAAGCATGCACGCGTGGCTCGTGCCGTTCCCGATGGCGCCGATCAACACCAAGAACGTGCACCGCACGAACTTCCTGTTGGGCCATCCCTACGGCAGGGACTTCGTTTATGACGAGATGATGGTGGCGCCGGGACTTGGGGACATCGCGAGCGTGACGACGGAGACGTTCGCCACGGTGGCGTCCTTGTTCGGGACCGGCGGTCTCAAACGCGGCGCAGGCCCGACCCGGGAAGCGCGCGAGAGGGGCTTCTACGACATCTTCTTTCTGGGCGAGGTGCCGGATGGCGGACGGGTCGAAGCCGTTGTCACCGGCGACCGCGATCCGGGCTATGGCTCGACAAGCAAGATGATCACCGAAAGCGCTCTCTGCGTCGTGCGTGACGTGCAGGGTGAGGGCGGCATCTGGACGCCGGGCGCGCTGATGGGGCCGGCCTTGCGCAAGCGTCTAAAGGAGCGCGCCGGCCTCACTTTCAGTGCGCGTTGAGGTCACGCACGTAGTCGGCAGGTATAGCGGCCCGTTCGGCTAAAAAAGCGACTAGAGGGCGATCATACGATCGTCCGCTACGATACTTGAACTTGGCTCCGACTCTTCTGCTTGCAAGGAAGGCAACCCTAATCCAGGGCCAAGCAATTGACGGCAGCGAAGCAGTGCCGCAAATCCGGACAGTGCGTCGAGACTGGTCCGAAGCAGCATCGGTAACTCGCTCGGCTGTTTCATTGTCGCACGGACCAGCGCGGCGAGATCGATCGTCCCGTTTGCACGCACTGCGGACAGGGCGGCGGCAGGAAGCTGCCGACCGGCCGGATCCATGATCACGCGGACGGCAGTCATAGGGAGGCCGCGCGCTGCAGCGACACTCGCCGCCACATGGGATTCGTTATCGACCGCCAGCGCGCCTGTACTCATATGCAGCGAGCGCTTCGCTTCTGGATGCATGGCGACCGTGGTCACACCAGCAATAGGGCCATAAATCGAACCGGGGATGAGTCGAAGCAAGGCTTGCGACCAGTCCCGATCAGTGAAGAGCTGAATCGTTTCCGAAACGATCGTCGATGCTACGACGCATGCGCCTGCCGGGAGGTCGGCCGAAAGGCCGCCCGCGACGCCAAAGCTGATAAGACCGTAGCAATCCTCAGCAATTGCCGACGCGAGAGACTCCGCGAGCGTGCTGCCATCGCCACTGCAGATCGCCTGCGTATGCAGGTCTGCAGCGATCCGCGCCTCAAATGCAAGTCCCGTGACTCCAATCACCGCTGCCATGAGTCCGCTCCCCGGATGCCGCGCTGGACGGCGAGTGTCCGCGCATGCGGGTCGTATCAGGAGTGTTCTGCTCCAACGCCAAATCGCAAATGACTAACGAGTTAGTTTCTGACGGATATGTTAGCTGCTTTGTTTTGGCGCCGTGATAAATGCTGCCTAGGGCCGGGATCCGTGGCGAGCGTGAGATCGTGCCGGAAGCTGCAACAGCGCACTTGACGAGCCAAATCGGCGACCTCACGAGACGCGTGCCGATGCAATGTCCGCCGCGTCTCCAAGTCATCGTGCGGAACGATTTGGAGCGTTGTCCGCGCTGGCAGTTCGCCTTCGCGAGCGAGCGCAAGGGTCATCGATACTATGAGTTGGTCGAGGATACCCTTCATCCCGAGTTCGATTACCGGTATTTCCTCATCAAGATGCGGTTGATCAGGTTTGTGCTGTACAGCCATTCTTCCTAATGGACCTGGATTTGCTGGCCGGTGCGAGGCCGCGGTTTGGCGTACTCATCGACGCCATTCGCCGGATGTGGCCAGGTTTGATGCGCGCCCGTGCGCTCATGGTCGGGTGCGTCGCAGGGGAAGGTCATCTTGACGGGGACGAGGCCTGCCATCGAGGCTGCGCGGAACTGCTGGCCTCTACGATTGCAATACATGCTCGCAGGCTCGGGGCGCGGCTGATCGTGCTCAAGGAGTTTCCGGCGCGATACCGACCAATCCTCGACTGCTTGATCGCTCACGGCTTCACCCGCATCCCTAGCCTGCCCATGACCAGGCTTTGCATCGATTACGCCAATTTCGATGACTATATGAATCATGCGCTCAACAGCGCAACCCGCAAGAAACTTCGCAAGAAGTTTGAGGCGACAGCGCGGGCCTCTCCATCCGTCGAGATGAACGTCGTCAACGACGCGACGCCGGTGATCGCGCAGATCTATCCATTGTATTTCCAAGTCTATCAGCGTTCGAAACTGCACTTCGAGAAGCTGACGGAACAATACTTCTGCGACTTGGGGCGGCGGATGGGGGACAAGGTCCGCTTCTTCCTCTGGCGTCAGAACGAGCGGATCGTCGCGTTTGCCGCATGCATGGTACATGGTGACGCGATCTATGCGGAGTACATAGATCTTGACTACGATGTCGCCTTAGACCTGCACCTCTATCATTATGTGTTTCGCGACATGGTGAGCTGGGCAATCGCCAACGGGTACAAATGGTTTCGCAGCAGCGGGCTGAACTATGATCCAAAGCTGCACCTGAGGCACTTGCTTGATCCGATCGACTTATACGTTCGGCACACCTCCGCGCCGATCAACTCAGTGTTGAAGCGCATTTTGCCGGTGCTCGAGCCGATGCGATATGACGAGACGCTTGCGAAGTTTCGTAACTATCAGGAGCTTTGGGCGCAGCCCGAGACTGGCCTTGGGTCCGTCGAGGATACGGCCTAATCCACCAAAATCACCCGCACGTCATTGACGTTGGTCAGCGTCGGGCCGGTCAGGAGCAAATCCCCGGTCTGGGCGAAGAACCCCGTCGCATCGTTGTTCTCGAGATAGGCCTTCGGATCGAGGCCGATCGATTTCATCTTCGCGAATGTCGCCTGGTCGATCACGGCGCCGGCCGGGTCGGTCGCGCTGCCAGCGCCGCCGTCGGCGCCGTCGGTATCGGCGGCCAGTGCCGAGACGTCGGGTGTATCCTTCAGCAGGCCGGCCAGCGCCAGCGCGTATTCCTGGTTGGGGCCGCCGCGGCCATCGCCGCGCACCGTCACCGTCAGCTCGCCGCCGGAGATGATCGCAACGCGCTTGCCTTCGCTGCGCGCCTTCAGCGCCAGCCGCGCATGCTCGGCCGCGATCTCGCGGGCCTCGCCTTCGAGATCGGCGCCGAGCGCGATGGTCTCGTAGCCGGCGTCCCGCGCGACCTTCACCGCGGCGTCGATCGAGGCCTTCGGCTTTGCCAGCAGTTCGAATGTCGCCCGCGCGAAGGCGGCATCGCCGGGCTTGCAGCTTTCGTTCGCGGGATCGTCGAGCGCGCGGCGGACCGCGTCGTCGATGGAGAGATTGTATTTGGCGACCAGTGCGCGGGCGTCCGCCAGCGTGGTCGGATCCGGCACCGTCGGCCCGGAGGCGATCGCGGAGGGATCGTCATGCGGCACGTCCGATATCGCCAGCGTGACGATCTCGGCCGCGTGCTGGCCGGCGCGCGCCAGCCGTCCGCCCTTGATGCGCGAGAGATGCTTGCGCACGGTGTTCATCTCGCCGATCGGCGCGCCGGAGCGCAGCAGTGCGCGGTTGACCTGCTGCTTCTGGGTAAAGCTCACGCCGTCGACCGGCGCGATCCAGTTCGCCGAACCGCCGCCGGTCAGCAGCACCAGCAGGAGATCGTCCGGGGTCGCGGTCGCGGCGAGCCGCAGCGTGTCGTCCGCCGCCTTGAGCCCGGCCTCGTCGGGCACCGGGTGGCCGGCCTCGACCACCTTGATGCGGCGGGTCGGCACGCCATGGCCGTGGCGGGTGGTGGCGATGCCGACCAGCCGCGACGGATCGAGCTCGAGCGCGTCGAGATAATGCCGCTCGGCCGCCGCGGCCATCGCCGCGGCGCCCTTGCCTGCGCAGAGACAGATCACCCGTCCCTTCGGCACCGGCCGCAGCCGCGACGCCAGCACGACGTCGGGATGCGCAGCCGCCACAGCGGCATCGAAGATCGAACGCAGGAAAGGACGACGGTCGGTCATGGTTGTGCCTTATGTAACGCGGTCAGTGTCCGCCGACTTCGCCGCTGATGACGTCGCCGAACAATTGCCAGCGCTCGCCCTTGAACTGCATCAGCTGGAGCTGTTCGATCGGCTGGAAGTCGGCAGGCCCGGTCGACAGCGTCACGCCGGGCAGCAGGCCGCCCTGCGCGAATTGCTTCAGGCTCGCCGCCTGCTTCATCACATTGGCGCGGGTGAGGTCGTCACCGCAGCGGCGCAGCACCTCGACCATCGTGGTCGCCATGTTGTAGCCGGTCATCGCCGAGGCATCGACGCGGTTGGTGTCGGGCATGTATTTGGCGAGCAGTTCGTCGAACGCCTTCATGCCGGCGTCGTCCTTCCATTGCGGATCGCTGGCGTCCTTGGCGTAGGCGGCCGAGATCACGCCCTGCGCATTGTCGAGGCCGGCCGGACGCATCACGGTCGCGGTGGAGGCCGAGACGTTGGAGACGATGGTCACCGGCTTCCAGTTCATCTCGCCGAGCTTCTTGATCGCCTGGGCGCCGAATTTCGGCGTGGTGAAGAAGACGATGACGTCGGGATTGGAGGATTTCAGCCGCACCACATGGGAATCGATCGTCGGCTCGGCGACTTCATAGCTCTCCTTGGCGACGACGCGCGCGGGATCGCTGGCGAAGCCGTCTTCCAGGCCCTTGAGGTAGTCCTTGCCCATGTCGTCGTTCTGGTAGAGCACCGCGACCTTGGTGGCGGGCTTTTCCTTGAGCAGATATTTCGCGTAGATCCGCGACTCGCTCTGGTAGCTGGGCAGCCAGCCCATGGTCCAAGGGAAGGCCTTCGGATCGTTCCACTTGGTCGCGCCGGTGGCGACGAACAGCTGCGGTACCTTCTTGGCGTTGAGATATTTCTGGATCGCGGTGTTGGAGGCGGTGCCGAGCGTGCCGAACAGGAACAGCACCTCGTCGCTCTCGACCAGCTTGCGGGCCTGCTCGACGGCCTTCGGCGGCGAGTAGGCGTCGTCATAGGAGACGAAAGTGATCTTGCGCCCGTTGATGCCGCCGTCGTCGTTGACCTTCTTGAACACCGCGGCCATCGCCTTGCCGACCACGCCATAGGCCGACGCCGGGCCGCTATAGGGCACGATGTTGCCGATCTTGATCTCGGTGTCGCTCGCACCGGTGTCGTATTTCTTCTGCGCCCATGCGGCATTGCCGGTCGCGGCGGCGACGGCGAGGCCGAGCAGGGCGGTTGCGACACGGTGTCGGATCGGCATCGGCATTTCCCGAGATCTCCTTGTTGTTGCCGCCGCGCAAGGGCGCCGGTTTCTTGTCGGGGGTCTTGCCGGTTTACCTAGCGTATTGCCGGGTAAAGTGTAAGCAGGCATTGCCCGGGCCGGCCTGCGAGCAGGGCCATGGCCTTAAATTCCGGTTTCCGACGCGTTCTCTTCGCGCGAACCGGTACCCGCTTCGTTCGAAAACGCGCCAACAAAAAGCCCCCTGCGACGGTATCGCAGGGGGCCATTCCCGGTCGGGAGGCGGCGGGAAATCAGCCGCCGACGTCGGCGCTGATGACCTCGCCGAACAGTTCCCATTTCTCGCCCTTGAACTTCATCAGCTGCAGCTGGCTGATCGGCGCGAAATCGTTCGCCGCGGTGTTGATCTTGACGCCAGGCAGCAGCACCTCGGTGCGGAAGTCCTTCAGGCTTGCGGCCTG
This sequence comes from Bradyrhizobium sp. USDA 4504, assembly GCF_054063995.1. Classification (NCBI taxonomy): domain Bacteria; kingdom Pseudomonadati; phylum Pseudomonadota; class Alphaproteobacteria; order Hyphomicrobiales; family Nitrobacteraceae; genus Bradyrhizobium; species Bradyrhizobium sp. USDA 4504. The sequence continues at coordinate 7,940,221 of NZ_JBSSGV010000001.1, forward strand.
CTTCATGATGTTCTCGCGGGTGAGGTTGTCGCCGCACTGCTTCAGCACCTGGACCAGCGTCTGCGCCACGCCGAAGCCGACCACGGTGCCGCCGTCGAGCTTGTCGCCTTCGGGGAAGTCCTTGGCCATGAAGGCGTAGAACTCCTTCATGCCCGGGTCATTGTCCCATTGCTTGTCGGAAGCGTCCTTCAGGTAGGCGGCGGAGATGATATCCTGTGCGTTCTCGAAGCCGGCCGGTTTGATCACGCTGCCGACCGATGCCGACACGTTGTTGAGGAAGTGGGTCGGCTTCCAGCCGATCTCGGCGACCTTCTTGATCGCCTGGGCCGCGAATTTCGGCGTCGCGATGTCGATGAAGACGTCGGCGTTGCTCGCCTTCAGCTTGACGATGTTGCTGTCGATGGTCGGCTGGGAGGTCTCGAAGCTTTCTTCCGCGACGATCATGCTGGCGGCCTTCTGGCCGAGCCCGTCCTTCAGGCCCTTCAGATAATCCTTGCCGTAATCGTCATTCTGGTAGAGCACCGCGATCTTGGCGTTCGGCATGTTCTTCAGGATGTATTTTGCGTAGATCTGGGTCTCGCTCTGGTAGTTGGGCTGCCAGCCCATCGTCCAGGGAAAGTCCTTCGGGTCGTTCCACTTGGTGGCGCCGGTGGCGACGAACAGCTGCGGCACCTTCTTGGAGTTCATGTATTTCTGGATCGCCGAGTTCGACGGCGTGCCGAGCGAGTTGAAGATCAGCAGCACCTCGTCGCTCTCGACCAGCTTGCGGGCCTGTTCCACGGCCTTCGGCGGCGAGTAGGCGTCATCGTAGGAGATGAAGTTGATCTTGCGGCCATTGATGCCGCCGGCGTCGTTGACCTTCTTGAAATAGGCGGCCTCGGTGCGGCCGATGACGCCATAGGCGGACGCCGGGCCGCTGTAGGGCATGATGTTGCCGATCTTGATCTCGGTATCGCTGGCGCCGGTGTCGTATTTCTTCTGGGCAAGCGCAGCGCTGCCGGATGTCGCGAGGAGCGCGAGCGCGGCCCCGAGGACCGCAAGTTTTTTGGTAGCGGACATCTATGTCTCTCTCCCTGTTTGTCATGTGTCTCGGCCCTCTTGCTTGGAGAGCTCTTTGTTTGGCTGCAGTGATTATCATTTTAGGCGGTTCGTCTCAATGAGAAGCCCCTGCGGCAAACGCCGCAGGGGCGGTATCTTTGGTCGACCTTCCCGGCCTAACCGCCGACGTCGGCGCTCAAGACTTCGCCAAAGCGCTCCCAGGTCTCGCCCTTGAAGCGGATCAATTGCAGTTGCGAAAGCGGCGCGAAATCGGTCGCCGAGGTGTTGACCTTGACGCCGGGCAGCAGGCCGCCGGGCTCGTAATCGCGAATGCTGGCCGCCTGCTTCATGATGTTCTCGCGGGTCAGATTGTCACCGCAGGCCTTGAGCACGTGGACCAGGCCCTGCGAGACGATATAGGCGTACATCACGGAGGCATCGGCCCGGTTCGCTTCCGGATAGTACTTATCGAGGAATTCGTTCCAGGCAATCATCGCCTTGTCGGTCTTCCACTGCGCGTCGGTCGGATCCTTGAAATATTGCGACGAGACGATGTCCTGGGCGTTCTCGAAGCCCGCGGGCTTGATCACGCTGCCGATCGATCCGGAGACGTTGTTGAGGAAGTGCAGCGGCTTCCAGCCGAGCTCGGCATTCTTCTTGATCGCCTGCGCGGCGAACTTCGGCGTCGTGATGTTGAAGAATACGTCGGCGCCGGAGGCCTTGAGCCTGACGATGTGGGAGTCGATGGTCGGCTCCGTCACCTCATAGCTGTCCTCGGCGACGATCATCGACGCGGCCTTGGCGCCGAGCCCGTCCTTGAATCCCTTCAGATAGTCCTTGCCGTAGTCGTCGTTCTGGTAGAGCACCGCGATTTTGGCGTCCGGCTTGTTCTTCAGGATGTACTTCGCATAGATGATGGACTCGCTCTGGTAGTTGGGCTGCCAGCCCATCGTCCAGGGGAAATTCTGCGGGTCGTTCCACTTGGTGGCGCCGGTGGCGACGAACAGTTGCGGCACCTTCTTCTGGTTCATGTATTTTTGGATCGCCGAGTTCGGTGGCGTGCCGAGCGAATTGAAGATCAGCAGTACCTCGTCGCTCTCGACCAGCTTGCGCGCCTGCTCGACCGTCTTCGGCGGAGTGTAAGCGTCGTCGTAGCTGATGAAGGTGATCTTGCGGCCGTTGATGCCGCCCTCGGCGTTGATCTTGCGGAAATAGGCCTCCTCGGTCTTGCCGATCACGCCATAGGCTGAGGCCGCTCCGCTATAGGGCATGATGTTGCCGATCTTGATCTCGGTGTCGGAGGCGCCGGTGTCGTATTTCTTCTGGGCAAGCGCAGCGCTGCCAGATGCGGCGACGAGCGCAAGCGCAGCAGCAAATGCCGTCAATTGTCGTATTGCAGACATGCCGTTTCTCTCCCTGATTGCCGATGATGTGCCGCGGCCCCCTGTTTCGAGGGCTCATTATTGGTCGTAAAAACCTATCATCTTACCTGGGGTGTCTCAATGAAAAGCCCCTGCGGCGTTGCCGCAGGGGCTGCGTCTTTGGTCGACCACCCTCAAGGCGGGCCGCTGCTCAAAAATCCGCCAACGCGTTCGCGTGTGCGTGGAGTCAACCGCAGAGATTGCGGACGAGTAAAGCGACGCCGTTGAGTTGAGCGAGCGGATCGAACAGACCGACGTGGCGATCAGTTGCTCAGATTGCTCGAAATGATGTCCCCGAACAGCTCCCACCTTTCGCCCTTGAACCGCATCAAGCGCAGTTGCTTGATCGGTGCGAAATCGGTGGCCGAGGTGTTGATGCTGATGCCCGGCAGCAGCGTGCCGGGGACGAAATCCTTCAGGCTTGCGGCCTGCTTCATGACATTGGCGCGGGTGAGGTCGTCACCGCACATCTCCAGCACCTTCACCATGGTCTGTGCGGCGGCGTAGCCGAACGAGGTGGCGCCGTCGAGCTTGTTGGCGTCGGGATAATTCTTCTTGAGGAAGGCGAGGAATTTCTCCATGCCGGGATCCTTGTCCCACTGCGGATCGGCGCCGTCCTTGAGATAGGATGCCGATAGGATACCCTGCGAATTCTCGAAGCCCGCCGGCTGCATCACGCCGCCGACCGACGCCGAGACATTGGCGACGATCTGCAACGGCGTCCACGCGATCTCGGCAGCCTTCTTGATCGCCTGTGCCGCGAATTTCGGCGTCGTGATGCTGACGAAGGTGTCGGCACCGGTGGCCTTCAGCTTGACGATGTGGCTGTCGATCGTGGGCTCGGATGTCTCGTAGGCCTCCTCGGCGACGATCATCGATGCCTTGTCGCCGAAGGCGTCCTTCAAGCCCTTGAGGTAGTCCTTGCCGAAATCGTCGTTCTGGTAGAGCACGGCGACCTTGGCGTCGGGCTTGTGCTTCATGATGTATTTTGCGTAGACCCGCGCCTCGTCCTGGTAGGACGGCTGCCAGCCCATGGTCCACGGATAATCTTTCGGGTCGTTCCACTTCGAGGCGCCGGAGGCGATGAACAGCTGCGGCACCTGCTTCTCGTTCATGTATTTCCGGATCGCCGCATTGGTCGCGGTCCCGACCGAGCCGAACAGCAGCAGCACTTCGTCGTTCTCGACCAGCTTGCGCGCCTGCTCCACCGTCTTGGGCGGCGAGTAGCCGTCATCGTAGGAGATGAACTTGATCTTGCGGCCGTGGATGCCGCCGGCATCGTTGATCATCCTGAAGTAGGCGGCCTCGGTCTTGCCGATCGTGCCATAGGCCGAGGCGGGGCCGCTGTAGGGCATGGTGTTGCCGATCTTGATCTCGGTGTCGCTGGCCCCGGTGTCGTATTTCTTCTGCGCCAGCGCGACATTGCAGCTCGTCAGGATCAGAGCGAATGCGGACAACAGCGCCGTCAGGGACGGACGTGCGGCAGTCATGGTTTCCCCACCTCGGGTTCTTTGTTTGGAGTATTCAATACCATCGGCGCGGGGCGTCAACAAAAAGCCCCCGCGACGGATATCGCGGAGGCTGTTGTTTTATTCCCGCAGTGCAACGTCACTCGGAGGGGACGTCGCCGGAAATGATGTCACCGAACAGCTCCCACTTCTGCCCCTTGAAACGCTGCATCTGCAGCTGGGCGATCGGGGCGAAGTCGGTGGCCGAGGTGTTGATCTTGACGCCGGGCAGCAGGGTGTCGGGCGTAAAGTCCTTCAGGCTCGCCGCCTGCTTCATGACGTTGGCGCGGGTGAGATCGTCGCCGCACATTTCGAGCACCTTGGCGAGCGTCTGTGCGGCGCCATAGCCGTACACATAGCCGCCGTCGGTCTTGTCGGCGCCCGGCATGTACTTGTCGAGAAACTCGGCCCACTTCTTCATGCCGGGGTCGTTGTTCCACTGTGTGTCGGCGCCGTCCTTGGCGTAGGCCGCCGACAGCACGCCCTGCGCGTTGTCGAAGCCCGCCGGCTGCATCACGCTGCCGACCGAGGCCGACACGTTGGTGATGATCTGCAGCGGCTTCCAGCCGAGCTCGGCGGTCTTCTTGATGGTCTGCGCGCCGAACTTCGGCGTGGTGTAGATCAGCAGCACGTCGGGATTGGCGGCCTTGATCTTGACGATGTGGCCGTCGATCGACGGCTCCGAAATCTCATAGCTCTCCTCCATGATGATGCTGGAGGCCGCCTTGGCGCCAAAGCCGTCCTTGGTGCCCTTGAGGTAGTCTTTGCCGAAATCGTCGTTCTGATAGAGGATCGCGATCTTGGCGTCGGGCTTCTCCTTCATCAGCCACTTGGCGTAGATCTGCGCTTCGCTCTGGTAGCTCGGCTGCCAGCCCATGGTCCACGGGAAGTTCTTCGGGTCGTTCCACTTGGTGGCGCCTGTCGCGACGAACAGCTGCGGGATCTTCTTGGAATTCAGGTATTTCTGGATCGCGGTGTTGGACGGGGTGCCGAGCGGGTTGAAGACGAGCAATACCTCGTCGCTCTCGACCAGCTTGCGCACCTGCTCGACCGCCTTCGGCGGCGAGTAGGCGTCGTCATAGCTGACGAAATTGACCTTGCGGCCGTTGATGCCGCCGCGATCGTTGATCATCTTGAAGTAGGCTTCTTCGGTCTTGCCGATCACGCCGTAGGCGGAGGCTGGTCCCGAATAGGGGATGATGTTGCCGACCTTGATCTCGGTATCGCTTGCGCCGGTGTCGTATTTCTTTTGGGCGAATGCGGCAGTGGACGTCGCGGCAACAGCGACGATCGCCGCGGAAATCGCGGCGATCCGAACGGTAGAAAGCATAATATCTCCTGGTTTGCTTCTATAGGCTGTCAGTTTTTCTTGAACTTTGCGGCCAGTTGCTGGGCAACGATCGCAACCTGCCTGGCGCCGTGCGGCACGAGGAAGATGACGAGGAACAGCAGCACGCCGAACACCGCGCCCGAAAGGCCCTTCGAAATACCTTCGGCGATGTTGGGCACGAAGATGATGAAGGCGGAGCCGACGATCGAGCCGGGCAACCAGCCGACGCCGCCGACCACCATGCCGAGGAACAGCGAGATCGCGAGCTGGATGGTGTAGCCGTCGGGCGCCACGAACTGCACCGCGATGGCGCCGAGACCGCCGGCAACGCCGGTGATGCCGGCCGAGACGCCGAACGCCAGCGTCTTGTACAGCGCGACGTCGACGCCCATCGCGGAAGCCGCGATCTCGTTGTCGCGGATCGCCATGAAGGCGCGGCCGGAGCGCGAGCGCAGCAGGTTCACCGAAGCGATATAGATCGCGATCGTGACCACCAGCGTGAAGTAATACAGCCACATGTCCTGCCCCATCGGCAGGCCGAACGGCGCATCCGGCTTGGTGACCACGAGACCCTGCACGCCGCCGGTCCAGTGCTCGAAATAGCCCAGCTTCAGAAGCTGAGGCATCGCGGTGGCTAGCGCAAAGGTCGCGAGCGCCAGATAGACGCCGGATAGCCGCAGCGCCGGCTGGCCGAACAGGAAGCCGAAGGCGAAGCAGACGATGCCGGCGATCGGCAGCGTGAGGGCATAGTTCATGCCCACATGCTCCATCAGGATCGCCGAGGTATAGGCGCCGACGGCATAGAACGCGCTCTGGCCGAGCGAGAACTGGCCGCTTCCGCCGGTCAGGATGTTGAGCGCCAGCACCGCGAGGCCGTAGATCAGAAGCATCGTCATCTGGAAGATGATGAAGTTCTTGACGAACAGCGGGATCAGGATCAGCGCGGCGAGCACGACGAGCGAGGTGCCGTAGCCCAGCGTCATGGCGCGCTTGGGAACGGCCTCGACGGCCTGGCCTTCGGTGACGACTTCGACTTCTTCAGCGGCGCTCATGATCAAACTCGCTTCACGATGGCGCGGCCGAACAGGCCTGCCGGTTTCACGACCAGGACGACGATGATCAGCGCAAGCGCGATCGGAAGTTTCAGTTCATTGCCGACGCCGGGGATGTAGGTGCCGACGAGGTTCTCGAAGACGCCGACCAGGAAGCCGCCCATGACGGCGCCGAACGGGCTCGACAGGCCGCCGAGCACGGCTGCGGCAAATCCATAGATCAGCACGCCGAGCATCATGTTCGGCTCGAGGAACACCACAGGTGCGATCATCATGCCGGCGATCGAGCCGATCGAGGCGGCCATGCCCCAGCCCAGCGCGATCATCCACGAGGTGTTGATGCCGACCAGCCGGGCCGATTCTGGCAGCGATGCGGCGGCGCGCATCGCAAGACCGACCCGGGTGAAGCGGAAGAAGAAGAACAGCAGGAGCAGCATCAACAGCGTGATGCCGATCATGCCGGCCTGGTGGGTCGAGATCAGCTGGCTGCCGAGGAACGGTGAGGAACCGAACGGCGTCGGATACTGCTTGATGGTGAAGTCCCAGATCAGGCCGGCGACCGAGTTGATGATCGCGTAGAGCGCGATGAAGCCGGCGACGTTGGTCAGGATCGGCGCCTTCGCCAGCGGCTTGAACAGCAACCGCTCGATGACGATGCCGGCGGCGAACGAAAAGGCGACGGTGAGCACGAAGGCGCCCCAATATGGCACGCCCCATTGCATCAGCTGCCAGGACACGAAGGTCGAGAACATCGCCATTTCGCCCTGGGCGAAATTCAGATGGTCGATGGCCTGGTAGATCATGACCACCGCGAGCGCCATGCAGGCATAGATCGCGCCGGTGGCGATGCCGGCCAGGACCTGGTTGGCAAAAAGCTCCATTGTGCCAGCTCCCTCAGTAGCCGAGATAGGATTTGCGGACGTCTTCGTTGTTCGCGATGTCCTTGGCATTGCCCGACATCACGATCCGTCCGGTTTCGATCACGTAGGCCTGGTCGGCGAGCTCGAGCGCGAGCTGCGCATTCTGCTCGACCACCAGGATGGTCACCTTTTCCTCGCGATTGATCTTTCCGAGGATGCGGAACAGGTCGCGCACGATCAGCGGCGCGAGGCCGAACGACGGCTCGTCGAGCAGCATCAGGCGCGGCCGCAGCATCAGCGCGCGCGCCACCGCGAGCATCTGCTGCTCGCCGCCGGACAGCGTGCCGGCCTGCTGGGTGTAGCGCTGCTTCAGCACCGGGAAATGCTCGTACATCCGTTCGATGTCGGCGCCGATCGCCTTCTTGTCCGGGCGGCTGATGGCGCCGAGCTGCAGGTTTTCCTCCACCGTCATGTTGGTGAAGGTGCCGCGGCCCTGCGGCACGTGGGCGATGCCGAGGCGGACCACGTTTTCGGTCGAGCGCGTGCCGATCGGCTTGCCCTCGAACTCGATCGCGCCGGTGGAGCGCACCATGTTGCAGATCGCCCGCAGTGTGGTGGTCTTGCCGGCGCCGTTGGCGCCGAGCAGCGTGGTCAGCGAACCCTCGTTGAGCGAAAAGGAGAGGCCGTGCAGGGCCTGGACCTGGCCGTAATAGGCGCGCAGGTCCTTGACGTTGAGCATCGTGGTCATTGGTCCTTGCTCCCCAGATAGGCCTTGATGACATCAGGGTCGGCCTGGACCTGGGCCGGCGTGCCTTCGGCAAGCTTGCGGCCGAAATTGAGCGCGACGACGTGGTCGGCGATCGACATCACGAGACCCATGTGATGCTCGACCAGCAGCACGGTGATCTTGCGGTCGTCGCGGATTTTGCGGATCAGGTCGCCGAGCACATAGACTTCTTCGTGATTGAGGCCGCCGGCCGGCTCGTCGAGCAGCAGGATCTTCGGATCCGCGGCCAGGGCGCGCGCCAGTTCGACGCGCTTCTGGGTGCCGAACGGAAGTCCCGAGACCACGGTGTGGGCGACGTCCTCGAGATCGAGATAGCCTAGGATGTCGTGCACCTTCTTGTTCATGTCGGTCTCGCCGCGGCGGACCCAGGCGAGGCGCAGCGAGTCGCTGACGATGTCGCTCGAGGTGCGCGCATGCGCGCCGACGCGCACATTGTCGATCACGGACAGGTTGGGGAACAGCGCGACGTTCTGGAAGGTGCGGCCGATGCCGATCTCGGCGATCCGGTGCGGCGGGCGCGACAGGATGCTCTTGCCTTCCATCAGGATGTCGCCCGACGACGGCTGATAGAGCCGCGACAGGCAATTGAACAGCGTCGTCTTGCCGGCGCCGTTCGGCCCGATCAGCCCGAGGATCTGTCCATGGCGCATGTCGAACGACACGCCGTTCAGTGCGATGATGCCGCCGAACACGACGCTGACGTCGCGAACCGCGAGCAGGGGATCATTCCCCTGCGCGAGCTGTGCCTGCGTCATCTCGTCTCGCCCGCCGTCTTCGAGCGGTGCGAGCGGCCCTGCGATGCGTTTCGCTGGACGTGATGGAGGCTATCTGATCCCCTCGGCCAAACGTGCAACTTTCCCTCCTACTCTGGTCTTTTTGCGTTCTTCTTTTTTGGATTGCGGCGCCATTCCACCGAGCGCCTGCTCGATGTTCCTTACCATCGCGACAAGACGAGGTCCAATGTCGTTGAGCAATCTGTCTTCCGTGAAGCGGAATGCCGGCGCGCCGCAATTGAAGGCGTAAGGACCGGTTCCGTCGTTCAATCTCAATGCAACGCCGACTGCGGCGACGTCGTTCTGCCAGTCGCCTGCGGACATCGTGAAGCCGTGCTTCGCGACCGTCTCGCCGGAGCGCTCGATGCCGTCGCGCATCTTGGCCCAGCGGCTGCCGTAGTGATCCCGCAGCTCACGCAGTAAAGCCGCGCGCTCGTCGGGCGGCAATGCCCAAATATAAGCACGCCCCATCGCGGTGGTTGCGATCGGCACCCGCGAGCCGACGTCGAGTTGTACGCCGAGCGCCAGGCCGTTCCGGCTCTGGCCGAAATAAATCATGCTGTGGCGGTCGCGGCCGCCGACGGCGACCGCTCCGCCGGTCGCGCGCATCACTTCTTCTCGATAGGGCTCGGACAAATGCCGAACGCCGAGATTGGCGAGCGCGGCGTAGCCGAGTGCCATCGCCGACGGCGCGAGTTGGTACTTCTCGAACTTCGGTACAGGTGTAAGGTATCCCAGCTTAGTCAGCGTGTAGGTCAGCCGGGAAATGGTTGGCTTCGGTAACTTGGTGCGGGCCGCAATCTCCTGATTGCCGAGCAGCCCGTCATTGGGTTGGAATGCGCGCAGGACGTCCAGTCCGCGGGAAAGGGCGACGACGAAATTGCGATCGGTCGCGGCTTTCTTGCTAGCGCGCTTCATCCCTATCCTTGCCCTGCCCTTGTCATGCTCGTTGACAAGGCACGTGCTTCAAAATAACCCTCCATGTCAAGATGTGGAATTAAATTTCGCAGTGCGAAATTGGTCTAATCGTAGCGGCTCAACGCAAGTCGTGCAGCTACTCAACACAAGTCCAAGAACAAGCATCCAGGGAGAGTCCCGGTGAGTGAAGTCGTCAAGCTCGAACGTCATGACAATATTGCCGTCGTCACGGTTAACAGTCCGCCTGTGAATGCGCTGAGCGCCGCGGTGCGCGGCGGCATCTTCGAGTGCATCAAGAGCGCGATCGATGATGCGCAGGTCCAGGGCATCGTGCTGACCTGCGCCGGCCGCACCTTCATCGCCGGCGCCGACATCACCGAATTCGGCAAGCCGCCGAAGCCGCCCGGGCTCGCCGAAGTGCTGAGCCTGATGGAGAGTTCGCCGAAGCCGATCGTTGCCGCCATCCACGGCACCGCGCTCGGCGGCGGCCTCGAGGTCGCGCTGGCCTGCCACTACCGTGTCGCCACCAAGGACGCCAAGCTCGGTCTGCCCGAGGTGAAGCTCGGCCTGCTGCCCGGCGCCGGCGGCACCCAGCGCCTGCCGCGCGCGGTCGGTCCCGAGCTCGCGGTCAAGATGATCGTCGGCGGCGATCCGATCGGCGCGGACGCGGCGCTGAAGGCCGGCCTGATCGAGGAGATCGTCGAGGGACCGGCTTCGGGCGGTGAGGCATTTGCGCGCAAGGTGGTCGCCGAGAAGCGTCCGCTGCGCAAGCTGCGCGACGACGACAGCAAGCTCGCCGCGGCCAAGGCCGATCGTTCGATCTTCACCAATGCGGTCGCTGCGCTGACCAAGAAGTCGCGCGGCCTCGAGGCGCCGTTCGCCGCTGCCGACGCCGTCGGCGCCGCGATCGACCTGCCGTTCGACGAGGGCCTGAAGAAGGAGCGCGAGGGCTTCCTCAAGCTGATGAACGGCGACCAGTCCAAGGCACAGCGCTACGCCTTCTTCGCCGAGCGCGAGGCCGCCAAGATCTCCGGTGTCCCCGACGGCACCAAGGGCCGCAACGTGGCGCGCGTCGCCATCCTCGGCGCCGGCACCATGGGCGGCGGCATCGCGATGTCGTTCGCCAATGCCGGCATCCCGGTCACCCTGATCGAGACCGGCGAGGAGCAGCTCAAGCGCGGCATGGGCATCATGCAGAAGAACTACGAGGCAACCGCCGCCCGCGGCGGCATCCCGGCGGACGCGCCCGCCAAGCGGATGGCGCTGATCAACGGCGTCGTCGGCATCGAGAACGTCGGCGACGCCGATCTCGTGATCGAGGCGGTGTTCGAGACCATGGCGGTCAAGAAGGAAGTGTTCGGCAAGCTCGACCAGTACGCCAAGCCGGGCGCGGTGCTGGCCTCCAACACCTCCTATCTCAACATCGACGAGATCGCGAAGTCGACCAAGCGTCCGCAGGACGTGCTCGGCATGCACTTCTTCTCGCCGGCCAACGTCATGAAGCTGTGCGAGATCGTGCGCGCCGACAAGACCGCGCCGGACGCGCTGGTCACGGCCGTCTCGATCGCCCGCAAGATCGCCAAGGTGCCGGCAGTGGTCGGCGTCTGCGACGGCTTCGTCGGCAACCGCATGCTGGCGCAGCGCGGCAAGCAGTCCGAGAAGCTGTTGTTCGAAGGCGCCCTGCCGCAGCAGGTCGACGCCGTGGTGACCAAGTTCGGCATGCCGATGGGCCCGTTCGCGATGGGCGATCTCGCCGGTCTCGATATCGGCTGGCGCTCGCGCAAGGACCGCGGCATCAAGTCGGAGATCGCCGACGCGCTGTGCGAAGCCGGCCGCTTCGGCCAGAAGACCGGCAAGGGCTACTACAAGTACGAGCAGGGCTCGCGCGCGGCGCTGCCCGATCCGGAGGTCGAGAAGCTGATCGACGAGACGCTGGCGCGCCTCGGCCGCAAGAAGCGCGTCGTCAGTGACGACGAGATCCTCGAGCGCATGATGTACCCGATGATCAACGAAGGCGCGAAGATCCTCGCCGAGGGCATCGCGGCGCGTCCGTCGGATATCGACGTGGTCTGGCTCTATGGCTATGGCTGGCCGATCTATCGCGGCGGTCCGATGTTCTGGGCCGACACCGTCGGCCTCAAGCACATCGCCGATCGCCTGGCCTTCTACGCCAAGGAGACCAACGATCCCTCGCTCGAGCCGGCGCCGCTGCTCAAGAAGCTCGCCGACGAGGGCAAGACCTTCGCCTCGCTCGCCGCGCCGTCGAAGGCGGCGTGATTGGCCGACTGTAACCACGTGTCATTCCGGGATGCGCCGTAAGGCGCAGACCCGGAATCTCGAGATTCCCCGATGCGCAAATTGCGCATCTTAGGTTCACGCTGCGCGTGCCACGGAATGACAGTTTCCAGAGTCTGGTTTTCATGACCTATCCCGGCGAACAATATTATCCCAAGGGCGTGCAGTGGAGCGACGAGATCACGCGCGGCACGCTGCCGGACCTGCTGTCGAGCGCCGCCGCCGAGTTCGGCGCGCGCCCGGTGCTCGAATTCCGCGACCGGCCGATCAGCTACGCCGAGCTGGAGGCCCTGGTCGAGACCGCCGCCGCTTCCTTCATGCGGGCCGGCTACGGCAAGGGAACGTCGGTCGCGCTGTTCCTCGGCAATTCGCCTGACCATCCGATCAATTTCTTCGGTGCGCTGAAGGCCGGCGCCCGCGTCGTGCATCTGTCGCCGCTCGACGGCGAGATCGCGCTGTCGCACAAGCTGTCCGATTCAGGCGCGCGGGTGCTGGTCACCAGCAATTTGTCGGCGCTGTTACCGACCGCGCTGAAATTCCTCGCCAAGGGTCTGCTCGACCGTCTGATCGTCTGCGAGGACGACAATTGGGGCAAGGTCGGCACGCCGCAAACCGCGCTGCCCGACAATCCCGCGATCATCACCCACCGCGAGTTCATCGACGGCGCGACCAGGCCGTCGCAATGGCCGGCGGTCGACGTCGAGGACGTCGCGCTGCTGCAATACACCGGCGGCACCACGGGCCTGCCCAAGGGCGCAATGCTCAGCCACGGCAATCTCACCGCGGCGGTGTCGATCTACGACGTCTGGGGCAAGCCCGGGCGGCTCGAACGCAATGCGATCGAGCGCGTGATCTGCGTGCTGCCGCTGTTTCACATCTACGCACTGACCGTCGTGCTGCTGTCGGCGATCCGGCGCGGCCATTTGATCTCGCTGCACCAGCGCTTCGACGTCGAGGCCGTGATGCGCGACATCGAGGTCAAGCGCGCAACGGTGTTTCCCGGCGTGCCGACGATGTGGATCGCGATCGCCTCGCTGCCCGATCTCGACAAGCGCGATCTCTCTTCGCTGGTGGTCGCCGGCTCCGGCGGCGCGCCGCTGCCGGTGGAGGTCGCCAAGATCTTCGAGCGCCGCGTCGGCATGAAGCTGAAGAGCGGCTGGGGCATGACCGAGACCTGCTCGCCCGGCACCGGCCATCCCAAGGAGGGACCGGAGAAACCAGGCTCGATCGGGCTGATGCTGCCCGGCATCGAGATGGACGTCGTGTCGCTGGAGGATTCCACCAGGGTGATGCCGGTCGGCGAGGTCGGCGAGATCCGCATCCGCGGCCCGAACGTCACCAAGGGCTACTGGAACAGGCCGGCGGAGACCGCGGAGGCTTTCGTCGGCGACCGCTTCCTCACCGGCGACATCGGCTACATGGACGCCGACGGCTATTTCTATCTGGTCGACCGCAAGAAGGACATGATCATCTCCGGCGGCTTCAACGTCTATCCGCAGATGATCGAGCAGGCGATCTACACCCATCCTGCCGTGCAGGAGGTGATCGTGATCGGCATTCCCGACGATTACCGCGGTGAGGCGGCAAAGGCCTTCATCAAGCTGCGCGACGGCGAGAAGACCTTCTCGATCGACGAGCTGCGTGCATTCCTCACCGGCAAGGTCGGTAAGCACGAACTGCCGGCGGCCGTCGAGTTCGTCGACGAATTGCCGCGCACCCCGGTCGGCAAGCTGTCGCGTCACGAATTGCGCCAGCAGCAGCCCAAGACTGCTCAAACCGAGACATCTCAATCCACGCAACAACAGACTGCATCAGGATCTCGCTCATGACCGACGCCGTTATCGTCTCCACCGCCCGCACGCCGATCGGCAAGGCCTATCGCGGCGCGCTCAACGTCACCGAGGGCGCGACCTTGCTCGGGCACGCGATCGGCGAAGCGGTGGCGCGCGCCAAGGTCGATCCGAAGGAGATCGAGGACGTGGTGATGGGCGCGGCGATGCAGCAGGGCGCGACCGGCGGCAACATCGCGCGCAAGGCACTGCTCCGCGCCGGGTTGCCGGTGACCGTTGCCGGCACCACGATCGACCGCCAATGCGCCTCCGGCCTGCAGGCGATTGCGCTCGCCGCACGCTCGGTGATCTTCGACGGCGTCGAGATCGCGGTCGGCGGCGGCGGCGAGTCGATCTCGCTGGTGCAGAACGACAAGATGAATTCCTTCCATGCCCAGGATCCGGCGCTGCTCAAGATCAAGGGCGAGGTCTACATGCCCATGATCGACACCGCCGAGATCGTCGCCAAGCGCTACAACATCTCGCGCGAGAAGCAGGACGAGTATGGGCTCGAAAGCCAGCGCCGCACCGCGGCCGCGCAGCAGGGCGGCAAGTTCAAGGAAGAGCTCGCGCCGATCACCACCATGATGGCGGTCACCGACAAGGCGACCGGTGCCGTCACGATGAAAGAGGTGACGCTGTCGCAGGACGAAGGTCCGCGGCCGGAGACCACGGCCGAAGGGCTTGCCAGCCTCAAGCCGGTGCGCGGCGACGGTTTCACCATCACCGCCGGCAATGCCAGCCAGCTCTCGGACGGCGCCAGCGCCTCCGTGATCATGAGCGACAAGGAAGCCGCCAAGCGCGGGCTGAAGCCGCTCGGGATCTTCCGCGGCTTCGTCTCCGCCGGCTGCGAGCCGGACGAGATGGGCATCGGCCCGGTGTTCGCGGTGCCGCGGCTGCTGAAGCGCCACGGCCTCAAGGTCGACGACATCGATCTCTGGGAGCTCAACGAGGCCTTCGCGGTGCAGGTGCTCTATTGCCGCGACAAGCTCGGCATCGATCCGGAGAAGATCAACGTCAATGGCGGCGCGATTTCGGTCGGCCATCCCTACGGCATGTCGGGTGCGCGGCTCACCGGCCACGCGCTGATCGAGGGCCGCCGCCGCAAGGCCAAGTACGCCGTCGTCACCATGTGCGTCGGTGGCGGCATGGGCGCGGCCGGCCTGTTCGAGGTGCTGCAGTAGGATTGTCGTCCCGGCGAAGGCCGGGACCCATACGCCGCGGCTTCTCTTTGGGCACATGCGGCAGCCGGCGTTGTCAAACACGAAAGCCGGTGGTTATGGGTCCCGGCCTTCGCCGGGACGACCAGGAAAGAAGCAGTTGAATTTCAAAAGGAGGATCTGATGGATCTCGCTTTCACCAAGGAAGAGATAGCGTTTCGCGAGGAGGTGCGGGAGTTCTTCAAGAACAACGTGCCGCCGGAGACCCGGCGCAAGCTGCAGGAAGGCCGCCATCTGTCGAAGGACGAGATGGTCACCTGGTGGCGCATCCTCAACAAGAAGGGCTGGGGCGTCACCCACTGGCCGAAGGAATATGGCGGCACCGGCTGGAGCACCGTGCAGCACTACATCTTCAACGAGGAGCTGCAGTCCTATCCGGCGCCGCAGCCGCTCGCCTTCGGCGTCAGCATGGTCGGCCCGGTGATCTACACCTTCGGCAACGAGAAGCAGAAGAAGGAATATCTGCCGCGCATCGCCAATGTCGACGACTGGTGGTGCCAGGGCTTCTCGGAGCCGGGCTCGGGTTCGGACCTCGCGTCGCTGAAGACCAAGGCCGAGCGCCGTGGCGACAAGTGGATCATCAACGGCCAGAAGACCTGGACCACGCTCGCCCAGCACGCCGACATGATCTTCTGCCTCTGCCGCACCGATCCGGCCGCGAAGAAGCAGATGGGCATCTCCTTCATCGTGTTCAGCATGAAGTCGAAGGGCGTCACCGTGCGTCCGATCCAGACCATCGACGGCGGACACGAGGTCAACGAGGTGTTCTTCGACGACGTCGAGGTGCCCTACGAGAACCTGATCGGCGAGGAGAACAAGGGCTGGGATTACGCAAAATTCCTGCTCGGCAATGAGCGCACCGGCATCGCCCGGGTCGGCGTGTCGAAGGAGCGGCTGCGCCGCATCCGCGCGCTGGCCTCCAAGGTCGAGTCCGGCGGCCGTCCGGTGATCGAGGATCCGGCGTTCCGCGAGAAGCTCACGGCCTGCGAGATCGAGCTGAAGGCGCTCGAACTCACCCAGCTCCGCGTCGTCGCCGACGAGGGCAAGCACGGCAAGGGCAAACCCAATCCGGCCTCCTCGGTGCTCAAGATCAAGGGCTCGGAGATCCAGCAGACCACCACCGAGCTGCTGATGGAGATCATCGGTCCGTTCGCCGCGCCCTATGACGAGCACGGCGATGCCGGCTCGAACGAGAGCATGGATTGGACCGCGCAGATCGCGCCGAGCTACTTCAACAACCGCAAGGTTTCGATCTACGGCGGCTCCAACGAGATCCAGCGCAACATCATCAGCAAGGCGGTGCTGGGGCTTTGATCCTCTCCCTCTCCCCGCTCTTCGCGGGGAGAGGGTTGGGGTGAGGGGCATCTCTCCGAGCAACGACTGCCGAGAGACCTGTACCCCCTCACCCGGATCGCTTCGCGATCCGACCTCTCCCCGCAAGCGGGGCGAGGTGAAGAGGCCCCGGCTTGAACAACGATCAGTTAGTTAAGGGAACGAACATGGATTTTGATCTGTCCGAGGAGCAGCGGCTTCTCAAGGAAAGCGTCGACGGGTTGCTGGCGGATGCCTACGACTTCGATGCGCGCAAGAAGTACATGAAGGAGAAGGGCGGCTGGAGCAAAGCGCTCTGGGGCAAGCTCGCCGAGCAGGGCCTGCTCGGTCTGCCCTTTGCGGAGACCGATGGCGGCTTCGGCGCCGGCGCGGTCGAGACCATGATCGTGATGGAAGCGCTCGGCAAGGCGCTGGTGGTCGAGCCTTATCTCGCCACCGTCGTGGTCGCCGGCGGCTTCCTGCGCCATGGCGGCTCGGCCGAGCAGAAGGCCAAGCACATTCCCGGCATCATCGACGGCAGCAAGACCTTCGGCTTTGCCCAGCTCGAGAAGAACTCGCGCTACGACCTGTTTGATGTCGTGACCACGGCGAAGAAGAAAGGCGACGGCTGGGTGATCGACGGCGAGAAGTTCGTCGTGCTCAACGGCGAGAACGCCCAGACCTTGATCGTGACCGCGCGCACCAAGGGCGGCCAGCGCGACAAGACCGGCATCGGCGTGTTCCTGGTTCCGGCGGATGCCAAGGGCGTCACCAGGAAGGGCTATCCGACCCAGGACGGCCTGCACGCCGCCGACATCACCTTCACCAATGTCGAGGTCGGTGCTGACGCTGCGATCGGCGATCCCGAGAACGGCCTGCCCCTGATCGAGCGCGTCGCCGACGAAGCCCGCATTGCGCTGTGCGCGGAAGCGGTCGGCGCGATGGACGAGTCGCTGAAGGAGACGGTCGAGTACATCAAGACCCGCAAGCAGTTCGGCGTTGCGATCGGCTCGTTCCAGAGCCTGCAGCACCGTGCCGCCGATATGTTCGTGGCGCTGGAGCAGGCCCGCAGCATGTCGATGTTCGCCACCATGGCGTCGGACTTCGACGATGCCAAGGAGCGTGCGTCGGCGGTTGCCGCCGCCAAGGTGCAGGTCGGCAAGTCCCTGAAGTTCGTCGGCCAGCAGTCGATCCAGCTTCACGGCGGCATCGGCATGACCATGGAAGCCAAGATCGGTCACTACTTCAAGCGGCTGACCATGATCGAAAACACGCTCGGCGACACCGACTATCACCTCCGTCGCGTCAGCGAGGGCGGCGGGCTGCTGGCGTAACCACACAGGCGTCATTCCGGGGCTCGCGAAGCGAGAACCCGGAATCTCGCGCCGTAACCTCTGGATTCCGGGTTCGCGACTGCGTCGCGCCCCGGAATGACGTGCAACTAACAGGGAAACAACAACAATGAAAAACACCCCGTTCGATCTCACCGGCCAGGTCGCGGTCATCACCGGCTCGAGCCGCGGCATCGGCCGCGCATCGGCGGAGCTTTTGGCAAAACTCGGCGCCAAGGTCGTGATCTCCTCGCGCAAGGCGGATGCTTGCCAGGAAGTCGCCGACGGCATCAAGAAGGCGGGCGGCGATGCGCTCGTCATCCCCTGCAACATCGCGCGCCGCAGCGAGGTCGAGGCGCTGGTCTCGGGGACGATCAAGCATTACGGCAAGATCGACATCCTGGTCTGCAACGCCGCGGTCAATCCCTATTACGGCCCGCTGCTCGACATCACCGACGAGGCCTTCGACAAGATCATGGGCTCCAACGTCAAGAGCAACATCTGGCTGTCCGCGCTGGCGATCCCGCAGATGGCCGAACGCGGCAAGGGTTCGGTCGTGATCATCTCCTCGATCGGCGGACTTCGGGGTTCTACGGTGATCGGCGCCTACGGCATCTCCAAGGCCGCCGACTTCGCGCTGTGCCGCAGCCTTGCCGGCGAGTGGGGCCCGAAGGGCGTGCGCGTCAATTGCGTGGCGCCGGGCCTGGTGAAGACCGATTTCGCCCGCGCGCTATGGGAGGACCCGGACAATCTGAAGCGCCGCACCGCATCGACGCCGCTCCGCCGCATCGGCGAGCCCGACGAGATCGCCGGCGCCGTGGCCTATCTCGCCTCCGATGCCTCGACGTTCATGACCGGCCAGACCATCGTGGTCGACGGCGGCGTCACGACGGCTGCGACTTAATCTTCAAGAGAAGCCGTCATGGCCGGGCAAGCCCGGCCATGACGCGTTGCTTCAAACCTGCTCCAGCGCGCGCTCAAAATCCTCGATCAGGTCGTCGGGATGCTCGAGCCCGGCCGAGAAGCGA
This sequence comes from Bradyrhizobium sp. USDA 4504, assembly GCF_054063995.1. Taxonomy (NCBI): domain Bacteria; kingdom Pseudomonadati; phylum Pseudomonadota; class Alphaproteobacteria; order Hyphomicrobiales; family Nitrobacteraceae; genus Bradyrhizobium; species Bradyrhizobium sp. USDA 4504. The sequence goes on from NZ_JBSSGV010000001.1 coordinate 7,958,922, forward strand.
ATGAAACCTTCGCTGATACCAAGTTCGGCGCGGGCCTCCGGCGCCAGGCGCTGATGCGTCGTGGTCGCGGGATGCGTGACGAGGCTCTTGGCGTCGCCGAGATTGTTGGAGATGCGCGAGATCTTCAGCGCGTTGAGGCAGCGGAAGGCGCCAGCCTTGCCGTCCTTCACCTCGAAGCCGACCAGTGTCGAGCCGGCGCCCATCTGCTTCTTCACCGTCTCGGCCTGCGGATGGTCGGGGCGGCCCGGATAGACCAGCCGCGTGATCTTCGGATGCTTGGCCAGCGCCTCGGCGATCTTCGCCGCGTTCTCGGTCTGGGCGCGGACGCGCACGCCGAGCGTCTCCAGCCCCTTCAGCAGCACCCAGGCGTTGAACGGCGACAGCGACGGCCCGGTCTGGCGCATGAAATTGTGGATGTGCTCGGCGATGAAGGCCTCCGACGACAGGATGACGCCGCCGAGGCAGCGGCCCTGGCCGTCGATATGCTTGGTTGCGGAATAGACCACGACGTCGGCGCCGAGCGACAGCGGGCTCTGCCAGATCGGCGTCGCAAACACGTTGTCGACGATCAGCCGGGCGCCGCCGCTATGCGCGATCTCTGCGATCGCGCCGATGTCGAGCACGTCGAGCGTCGGATTGGTCGGGCTCTCCAGGAAGAAGGTCTTGGTGTGCGGCCGCAACGCGCGCTGCCACTGGTCGAGGTCGAGGCCGTCGACCAGCGTCGTCTCGATGCCGTAGCGCGGCAACAGGTCCTGCACCACGTAGAGGCAGGAGCCGAACAGGGCCTTCGAGGCCACCACATGATCGCCGGCCTTCAGCGGGGCGAGGATCGCGGTGGTCACCGCGGCCATGCCGGTCGCGGTCGAGCGCGCGGCTTCCGCGCCCTCGAGCTCGATCATGCGGCGCTCGAACATCGCAATGGTCGGGTTGGAATAGCGCGAATAGATGAAGCCGGGGTCCTGGCCCTTGAAGCGCGCCTCGCATTGCTCGGCGGTGTCGTAGACGTAGCCCTGGGTGAGAAACAGCCCTTCCGACGTCTCCCCGAATTGCGAGCGCAGCGTACCGCCATGGACGAGACGGGTTTCGGGACGAAAGCGGGCCGTGGTTTCAGATTCAGACATGTGACCTCCGAGGTGGCCATTTCCCCTGGAGAATGGCCACAAAAAAACCGGCCTGGAGCAACCTCCACAAGCCGGGATCACACTGTCCCCGGCCTGTTTAGCGACTTATTTAACGTGGCTGCAAGCCGGCCGGCTCAAATCACCACGGGATAAGTGCAGCTGATATTCCCTCGCGCCCTTTCCGTCAAGACGGTCATCGGATAACCCGTAAAAGCCCATATTTTGGGGCTTGATGGCCGCCTGGAGTATGATTTTTGGGCCATCTCGAGGGATCGCCGAGGGACCGCATCGTGTCGTTCACGCTGGAAGATGAATCCAACGGAATCCTGCCCGACCGCATGATCGCGGAGATGGCGGAGGCCGGCCTCATTCTGCCCGCCTATGACTTCGTCGAGAGCCAGATCCAGCCGGCCAGCCTCGATCTCCGCCTCGGCGACATCGCCTACCGCGTCCGCGCCAGCTTCCTGCCGGGGCCCGATGCCACCGTCGCCGAGCGGATCGACGAGCTGAAGCTGCACGAGATCGATCTGTCCGACGGCGCGGTGCTGGAGACCAACTGCGTCTACATCGTGCCGCTGTTGGAGAGCCTGGCGCTGCCGCCGGAGATCGTGGCCGCGGCCAACCCGAAGAGCTCGACCGGACGGCTCGACGTCTTCACCCGCGTGATCGCCGACGGCACCCGCCGCTTCGACATGATCGGCGCCGGCTATCACGGCCCGCTCTATGCCGAGATCAGCCCGAAGACGTTTCCCGTGCTGCTGCGCGAGGGTTCGCGGCTCAGCCAGGTCCGCTTCCGGATCGGCGAGGCGACGCTGACCGCCGACGAGCTCGATGCGCTGCATGCCGCCGAGCGGCTGGTCGACGCCGCCAATGCCGATCTCACCCATGGCGTCGCGCTCTCGGTCGATCTCTCCGGCGAGAGCTCGGGCGGCTTCGTCGGCTATCGCGCCAAGCGCCATACCGGCGTGGTCGATGTCGATCGCCGCGGCGGCTATGCTGTCGACGACTTCTGGGAGCCGATCAAGGCCCGGCCCGACGGCAGTCTCATCCTCGATCCCGGCGAGTTCTACATCCTGGCGTCGAAAGAGGCGGTGCAGGTGCCGCCGGACTACGCCGCGGAGATGGTGCCGTTCGATCCGCTGGTCGGCGAATTCCGCGTCCATTATGCCGGCTTCTTCGATCCCGGCTTCGGCTATGCCGGCGCCGGCGGAAAGGGGGCGCGCGCCGTGCTGGAGGTGCGCTCGCGCGAGGTGCCGTTCATCCTCGAGCATGGCCAGATCGTCGGCCGCCTCGTCTATGAGCGGATGCTCGAGCGCCCCGACGCGCTGTACGGCCAGCGCATCGGCTCGAACTATCAGGCGCAGGGCCTGAAGCTCTCCAAGCATTTTCGCGTGTAATTCCGTTTCGCGCGCGTGTAATTCCGTAGCCCGGATGAAGCGCTAGCGAAATCCGGGGCGCTGCATACGCGCATTGAGCCGCCCCGGATTGCGCTTCGCTGCATCCGGGCTACGATTGCGCGCGCGAGGCTTTATCTCGCCAACAAGAACAGCGGGAGCAGACATGACCGGAGAGCAGGACGCGCGCGAAACGCAATGGCGGAAGTGGCGCAGCGTCGCCGATCTCTATCACGCCTTCTTCACCGGGCTGATCCTCACCGTCGTCACGCGGCGCGGCACGGCTGATGCCGCCGAGTTCGTCTTCCGCGTGTTTCGTCGCCAGCAGCAGGAGCGCTTCCTGCCCGGCTTGAAGAAGCTCGGCCTCGACAGCCTGCCGCCGGCGGTCGCGGCCGCGCAGTATCATTATCTTTCCAACTGGATCGGCGGCGTGCATGTCGAATACATGTACGAGACCGACCGCAAGGCCTGGATCCGCTATCCGCCGCCGCGCTGGATCTGGAAGGGCACGGCGATCTGCGGCGTGCCCGGTGAGGTCTCGCGCGCGATGCTGCGCGGCTGGCACGCCAACAACGGTGTCGCGCTCGGGGACTTGCGGCTCGGCTTCGTCTGCACCAAGCAGAGTGTCGACGGCCAGGACGGCCTCGAAGGCTATTACTGCGAGTACGATCATCCGCTCGAGCTCGACCAGCGCCTGGTGTTCGCGCGCCATATCGAGGCGCCGCTGTTCGATCCGAACTCCGCGCCGGCGCTGCCGGTCGACAGCTGGCCGAAGCTGCGGCTGGAAAAGGCCTATCGCAACTACGCGATGGAATATGTGAAGACGGCCGCGCCGGTCATCGTGCAGGTGTTCGGCCCGGAGGATGCGAGCTATCTGCTGCATCTCACCGGCAGACTGATCGGCATGCAGTATTACGACGAGGTCGCGCAGGCGCTCGGCGGCCGCCGTGGCCGTGCCACGGAATTTGCCGCATTCCTGCGCACTCTCTTCGAGTCGCAGGACGATATTGCTGACATCACCGAATCCGAGGGCCAGTTCGAAATCCGCCAGCAGGGCTGGAAGCTGATGGCCGACGTGGCCGACTATCATCCGGCCTGCGCCAGCGTATTGACCGGCCTGTTCGAAGGGCTGGCCGCCGGCTGCGGGCGGCATATTCCGGTGCATCTGAAGCCGAACAGCGCCGCCGGCGCGCCGTTCGTCTGGTCGATCGGCTAGCCCCAAGGTTCATCCGGGTTCACCTGCAATCGCGCAGGCCCCCCTTGCGCCCCGCGCACGTGGATTCCGCCGCCGCCATGGTAGGGAAACACCATGGCGCGGCTCCCCAGATCGCGCGTGGGAGTAGAAATGTCCGATCTCGGCCTCGCCGAAATTCCTGTCGACGAACAAGAGCGGCCGCTGCCGCCGCCGGTGACCAAGCCGGCGCGCAATGCGCTGCTCGACGGGCCGATCCTGCGCACGCTGCTATGGCTGGCGTGGCCGAACGTGATCGCGCTCTCCGCCGGCACCTGCGTCGTGATCGCGGAGACTTCGTATATCGGCCGGCTCGGCGTCGAGTCGCTCGCGGCGATGGCGCTGGTGTTTCCCTGCGTGATCCTGACCATGACGATGTCCGGCGGCGCGATGGGCGGCGGCGTCGCATCCGCGATCGCGCGTGCGCTCGGTGCCGGCGAGATCGAGCGCGCCTCGACGCTGGCGATGCATGCGCTGCTGATCGGCCTGACCTTTGGTTTGACGTTCATGCTGGGCATGCTGATCTTCGGCCCGCGCCTGCTCGAACTGCTCGGCGGCCGGGGCAATGTGCTGGCGCAGGCGATCGCCTATTCGCAGGTGTTCTTCGGCGGCGCGATCCTGCCCTGGCTGATGAACACCATGGCCGGCATCCTGCGCGGCACCGGCAACATGAAGCTGCCGTCGACCATGATCCTGTCCTCGGCGGTGTGGCAGATCATTCTCGGCGGCACGCTCGGGCTCGGTCTCGGTCCGGTGCCGCAATTCGGCATGCGCGGCGTCGCCGCGGGGTCGCTGATCGCCTATTCGATCAGCATCAGCGTGATGGGCTGGTATCTGTTCTCGGGCCGTGCCCGCGTGAAGCCGAAACTCAAGGGGCTGCGCGTGCAATGGGCGATGTTCATCGACATCCTCAAGGTCGGCGCGGTGTCCTGCTTCTCGCCGTTGCAGTCGGTTCTGACGATCTCGATCTTCACCCACATGCTGGCGCAGTTCGGCACCGCGGTGCTCGCCGGCTACGGCATCGGCGCGCGGCTCGAATTCATGCTGACCTCCGTCGCCTTCGCGGTCGGCATCGCCTCGGTGCCGATGATCGGCATGGCGGTCGGCGCCGAGCGCGTCGCGCGCGCCCGGCGCATCGCCTGGACCGCGGGCACGGTGTCGTTCCTTGCGGTCGGCGTGGTCGGCAGCTTCATCGCCGTCTTCCCCGACCTCTGGGTCAATCTGTTCACCAATGATCCGCACGTGCGGGCGACCAGCCATCAATATCTCTCGACCGCCGCGCCGATGTACGCGTTCATCGGCCTTGCGATGTCGATGTATTTCTCCTCGCAGGGTGCCGCGAAGGTGCTGGGTCCGGTGCTGGCGCAGACAGCGCGGCTGATCTTCATCGGCACCGGCGGCTGGTGGCTGTCGACGCATGAGGCGAGCGCGCAGAACTTCTTCGCACTCGCCGCCGCCTCGATGGGCGTGCTCGGCGTGCTGTCCTGCCTCAGCGTGATCCTGACGCGCTGGGGCAAGTCGGCACCGGTCGCAGAAGTGCAGCCGGCGCTGTCGTAGATATTAAATCCGTCATCCTGAGGAGCCGCGAAGCGGCGTCTCGAAGGATCGACGGCCCAGGTGTTTCGGCGTGCGCTCGTAGAAACAGCGGGACTGTCGCCCTTCGAGACGGTCGCTTCGCGACCTCCTCAGGGTGACGGTCATAGTTCGAAATGCGCGGCCAGTCGCATGACCTAGCGGATCACGCCGCGCTCTTCTCCCTGGCCGATTTGGCCATCGCGGCTTGCATCGCCGCCGCGCCGAGATCCATCTGCGCGTCCATGTATGGCGCGACCTCGTGCGGCAGCACGTCGGCGATCCACACCACGCGGCAGCGCGTGTCGCCCTCGGCGAACACCTGCACCGAGGCGGAATGCTGCTTCAACCGCTCGCTGCTGATCGCATAGACCAGCCGCTTTCGCTGGTCGTCGCAATCGACCAGCGTCTCGCGCGCCACGGTGCCGTTGGAGAAGCTGACGGTGCGGACGTCGCCGTCCAGTTGCGTGTCAGTCACGAAGCCCGGCACTAGCCGCGTATGCAGTGCGCCGAAATCGCGCAACGCGTCCCAGACATGATCTGCCGGCGCGTCGATCGGGATATCCTTGTGAATGGAAGCCATTGTTCAATCCTCGTTGGTTTCAGATGTGTCGTCATTGCGAGGAGCGAAGCGACGAAGCAATCCACACCGCAGCAGGCGGAAAGATGGATTGCTTCGCTCCGCTCGCAATGACGGCGGAGCTGTGGTGTGCTAGGTCGACACCGCCTCGACATTGTTGCCGTCGGGGTCGAGCAGGAACGCCGCGTAATAGGTCGGGCTGTAATCCTTGCGATGGCCCGCCGCGCCGTTGTCCTTGCCGCCGGCCTTCAGGCCTTCGGTATGGAATGTCTTGATCGCGTCATGGCTCGGGGCACGGAACGCAACGTGCGCGCCGCCTTGGGCCTTGCCCTTGTGCAAATGCAGCCAGAGCGCGGGCTCGCCCTTCGGGCCGAAACCGGCGCCGCTGTCGTCGCGCGAGCAGAGCACGAAGCCGAGTGGCGCCAGCACTGCGGTGTAGAAGCGCACGCTGGCGTCGAGGTCGGCAACGCGCAATCCGATATGGTCGTACATGAGGAATCTCCAGTCGCTAAGCGCATCGAAAGACGCGCGGACGGGAGCAGCCTAGCTATTGCAGCGCGAGACGTTCTTGGAAAATCTTGCGGTCGCCGCGCGAGGCCTGGCGGAACTTGAGCGGCGAGGCACCGGCGGCGCGGTGGAAGCTGCGCACGAAATTGGACAGATCGCCGAAACCGACGTCATAGGCGATGTCGGTGACCGGGCTGTCGTCATCCGCGAGCCGCCGCGCCGCATGGCGCAGCCGCGAGCGCACGAGATATTGATGCGGGGTGACGCCGAGCACGGCGGAAAACAGCCGCAGGAAATGGAAGGTGCTCAAGCCGGCCTGTTCGGCGGCCTCGTCGAGGTCGATCTGATGGTGTGAATTGGCGTCGATCCACAGCGCGGCCTCGACGGCGCGGCGGCGATCGCGCAAGCCTGCGGTGAGCGGCTTTGTCTTGCGGTCGGACACCAGCTCGACAAGGCGGCTGGTGAGGAGGTGGCCGATCTCGTCGAGACCGACGTCGCTGTTGCCAGCTGCCGCCGTTTGCGCGAGCTCGCCGATCACCATCAGTTCCGGCAGCGGCGGCACCGACCCGACCTGCCAGACCGCCGCGCGGTCGCCGATGGTCTCGACCAGCACCGGGTCGAGGAAGAACGACAGGCATTCGTCGCCGACCACGTGGTCGTGCGTGCAGGTGTATTCGTCGCCGGGATGGCCGACCAGGATCGAGCCTGCCACCAGCTCATGGAAACGGCCGCGGCAATGGCAGCCGAAGCTGCCGCTGCGCACATAGGACACCGAGTGGGAGGCGAACTGCTCGGCGAACGGCTTGTCGCCGGGTTCCGCCGTGCAGCGGAACTCGTTCACCGTGATGCGATCGCGCTGCAGGAGCGTGGTTCGGACCATACCCCGGATTTAAGCTTGCGGCCGGAGTCGTGCAACGGGCAGCAGCACATCAAAAAGGGTCTTGCTGGTGGTCGGCTGGGCGCCCTCGATCGAGAGCAGCCGCCGTTTCGAGATGCTGCCGCCGTTCGGCGAGATCCGGTCGGCATAATTGCCCGCCTCGAGCACGCGGTGGCAGGGCACCATGACCATGAAGGGATTGCGGCCGAGCGCCTGTGCCACCGAATAGACCGCGCCGGACGCGCGCAAGGCGCTCGCAGCGCGCGATCCTAACATTGTCGCCGGCGCGCGCATCCGGAATCTTGACGTTTAGCTAACCATGTCGCGGCCCCTTCTGTGTGACCCCGCCAATTTATCAGTCACGCATCTTAAAGGCTTTGCCCGCTATCTGGTCGTCAGCATGCTGCTCCACGGTACGATCGGCGGAACGATGACCAGCACCGGCGCGGATGGGGCGCGCGGCAGCACAGCCGTGGCCGGGACATCGACCGGGCGTCTTCATCCGCTGTTCGCATTGCTGTTGCTGGCATTGGTCCTGCGCCTTGCGGCCGCGCTCTGGCCCAACGTGATGTATCCGGACGAGATCTTTCAGTATCTCGAGCCGGCGTGGCGGATGCTCGGCCATGACGGCATTTTGACGTGGGAGTGGCGCGAACGCATTCGCGGCTGGTTCCTGCCGACATTGCTGGCCGGGCCGGTCGCGGTGGGCGGCTTGATTGCGCCGGGGGGCGAGGGCGCTTTCCTGGTGCCGCGCCTGGTCGCCGCATCTGCGTCACTGTCGATCGTGGTCAGCGCCTGGTTCTTTGGTGCACGGATTTCGCGAACCCATGCCATCGTCGCGGCGTTCGCGGCGGCAGTCTGGTTCGAGTTGATCCTGCTCTCGCCGCACACATTGGGCGAGCCGTTGGCGACGGCGCTGGTCGTGCCGGCGGCGCTGCTGGTGACCGGCCGTCCGTCGCAGCGGCATCTGGCGATCGGCGGCGCGTTGCTCGCTTTTGCCTTTGTCTGCCGCTTTCAGTACGCGCCGGCCATCGCCGTGCTTGCGCTCGGCGCCTGCTGGATGCGTTGGCGAAACCTGATTCCCCTGATCGCGGGCGGTCTCGCCGCGCTGGTGCTCACCGCCGCGATCGACCTTGCGCATGGCGCCGTGCCGTTCGCCTGGCTGATCGGCAACATCAAGGAAAACCTGCTGCACGATCGCGCGACCGAGTTCGGCGTGACGCCCCCTTCGGCCTATCTCGCCAACTTCCTGATCGTGTGGTCGGCGGCGATCGTGTTGCCGCTCGCCGCGATCTGGCGCGGCGCGCGGCATGCGCCGCTGTTGCTGGCCGTGGCGCTGGTCAACCTCGTCTTCCACAGCCTGATCGCGCACAAGGAATACCGCTTCGTCTTCCTGTCGGTGGCGCTGTTCATCATCGTCGCGGCGCTCGGATCGGCCGATTGGGTGCAATGGCTGCGCGCAAAACCCGGGTGGCGCCGCTGGGCATTGCCGATCGTCACCGGCGGCTGGGCCTTGCTCTCGGTGACGCTCGCCGGCGCCAGCGAAGGGATGCGCGACTACTGGACGCGCGGTGTCGGCGCAGCGCGGCTCGCCGCCGAACTGCGCAGCGATCCGCAGCTGTGCGGCCTCGCACTTTACAATGTCCGTTTCCAGCTGTTGCCGGGGCGGGAACGATTGGTCGGCCCAGTACCGCTCTATGCGCTGGAGCCCGCCGATCCGCTCGCCGAGCTGATCCTGCCGCCGCTGTTGCAGGCGACCAAGCCGGCCTTCAATCGCATCCTCGCGCGGCCCGCGGCCGCCGGTGATCTGCCGGCGGATTATTCAAGGCAAAGCTGTGCCCGCGTCGGCATCGCCGATGCCTGCATCTATGCACGAAGCGGCACCTGCGACGCATCCGCCGCCGCGGCTTTTGTCATCAATGACGTGCTCGTGAGGATGGGCCACTAGCGGGGGCGGTGCGGCGATCGGCTCCAATGCGCGCTTGATCCGCTGCCTCCGCCCGGGCTATGGTCCGGCCGGGTCGCACCCGTGAGGTGCGACCTCAAGCATTGAGATCGCGGGCGTAGTTCAATGGTAGAACGGCAGCTTCCCAAGCTGCATACGAGGGTTCGATTCCCTTCGCCCGCTCCAGCCTTCAGGCAAATGTCGCGGGACAGTTTGTCGGCATGGCAATGTATTTGGCGACAGCAGGAGACGTGACGTGAGGTTGCTTGGAGCGCTGCTGCTTGCGCTGGGCGCGCTTTGGATGACGAGGCCGGCATCCGCGCAAATGTATGATCCGCGCTATCCCGTCTGCATGCATGTTTACGGTGAGTTGGTCGGCGAGCGCATGGACTGCATCTTCACGTCGATAGATCAGTGCCAGGCCAGCGCTGTGGGCATGCCGGCGACCTGTCTGGTGAACCCTTATTATGCGCCAAGGTCGGCGCGTCCTCATCGGCTTGAACGATGACTTTTCCGGCGGTATCGCGAGCGTTCATTTGAGATCAGTGCATGGCATGGTGGTACTACGCGTTCTTCGCGATCGTTCTGCTCGGATGTTGTGCATTGGTGGTTCGCGCCCGTCGCGGCAGCAATACGCGAGAAGACGAGGAGCTGAACCGGCGGATCGATGAGCGCGTCGATCGGCTCGACCTCACCCGGCGCAATCGCGACAGGGATTCCTGACCCAGTGGATCCGCAGACGGCCTTTCGTTATTATCCCGGGATATTACGGCGATCTGTTCACGCAACGTGCGCGCCTAACGCACCGTACTCGACCTGTTCTTCTCACAACGCGCAGTTATGTTTCCGTAGTTCTCCGCGTTTGAGAACGAAGTTCCGCCGGAACGATGTCGCGGGTTCCGGCATTGGTCGAGTAGAGCCGACCGACCTCCGGCGAGAACGGTCGGTTCAAGCCCGCGCCTGGCCGTTCCCTCTCAACAGCCCCCTAGAAGACGGCCGGCGCGGGTCCTTATCCCGGTCCTGCTCGATGTGACGAGGCTGCGCGCCGGGCGAGTATCGCTGACGTTCGCGATGGATTCAGCGCCAGCCCAAAGCGGGCGCGATCTGGGTCAAGATCGTCTCGATCACATGCGCGTTGTAATCGACGCCGAGCTGATTGGGGACGGTCAGAAGCAAGGTATCGGCCTCTGCGATCGCCTCATCCGTCTTGAGCTGCTCGATCAGCCTGTCCGGCTCGGCGGCGTAGCCGCGGCCGAAGATTGCGCGCGTCCTCTCGTCGATGAAGCCGATCTGGTCTTCCTCCTGGCCGTTGCCGAAATAGGCGCGGTCGCGATCGTCGACCAGCGCGAAGATGCTGCGGCTCACCGAGACCCGCGGCTCGCGCGTGTGCCCGGCTTCCTTCCAGGCGGCACGATAGGCCCGGATCTGGGCGGCCTGCTGGACGTGGAAAGCCTCTCCGGTCTCGTCGTTCTTCAGCGTCGAGCTTTGCAGGTTCATCCCGAGCTTCGCCGCCCACACCGCGGTGGCGTTCGAGCCGGCGCCCCACCAGATGCGCTCGCGCAGGCCTTCCGAGAGTGGTTCGAGCCGCAGCAGGCCGGGAGGATTGGGAAACATCGGCCGTGGATTGGGCTGCGCAAATCCCTGGCCGCGCAGCATGTCGAGGAAGATCTCGGCATGACGCCGGCCCATGTCGGCATCGGTTTCGCCCTCGCCCGGCTGATAGCCGAAATAGCGCCAGCCATCGATCACCTGCTCGGGTGAGCCGCGGCTGATGCCGAGTTGCAGGCGTCCCCTCGCGATCAGGTCGGCCGCGCCGGCGTCCTCGATCATGTAGAGCGGATTTTCGTAGCGCATGTCGATCACGGCGGTGCCGATTTCGATCCGGCTGGTCCTGGCGCCGACGGCCGCCAGCAGCGGGAACGGCGAGGCCAGTTGGCGGGCGAAGTGATGGACGCGAAAATACGCACCGTCCGCGCCGAGCTCTTCGGCCGCGACCGCAAGGTCGATGGATTGCAGCAGCACATCCGCGGCCGAGCGGGCCTGCGACTGCGGCGAGGGCGTCCAGTGCCCGAACGAAAGGAATCCGATTTTCTTCATGCCGACAATGTAGGGATGTCCGCGACGAATTGCGATCCGTGACGTGACCCGGGGATGACCGAAAGTGTCTACCCGCCGGGAAATTTTCTGCGGCAGATGTTGCCGGTTTTGCAGATCGCGCCGCTCCGCAAGTGCTGCATGCGTGCAGGTCTTGCCGCCTGCGCCGCGGCATGACTTGCGATCCCGGGGCGCGCCGCCTAGCTTTCCGCCACGATTTCTCCCGCCAACACCGTCCCGCAGGTCCCGATGTCGCAGCCGCTTCTGTTTCAGCCGATCACGCTTCGCGGCGTGACCTCCCGAAACCGCATCCTGATCTCGCCGATGTGCCAGTATTCGGCAACCGACGGCTTGGCCAATGACTGGCACCTTGTCCATCTTGGTAAATTTGCCCAGGGCGGCGCCGGGCTCGTGACGGTCGAGGCTGCGGCGGTGACCGCGGAGGGCCGCATCACCCATGGCGACGTCGGCATCTGGAACGACGAGCAGATCGCGCCGCTCGAACGGATCGCCGCCTTCCTCAAGGACAATGGCGCAGTGCCCTCGATCCAGCTCGCGCATGCCGGCCGCAAGGCCAGCATGCAGCGTCCCTGGTACGGCAATGCCGCCCTCGATGAGGCCGACCGCGGCCGCGGCGATCTGCCGTGGCGGACGGTGGCGCCGAGCGCGATCCCGATGGAAGACGGCTGGCTGATGCCGCACGCGCTCGACGCGGCCGAACTCGCCGCGCTGCGTGAGCAATGGCGGCGCGCCACCTTGCGCGCGGTGGAGGCCGGCTTCGAATTCGTCGAGGTGCATTGCGCGCATGGCTATCTGCTGCATGAATTCCTCTCGCCATTGTCGAACCGCCGCACCGATGCCTATGGCGGCGATCGCGCCGGGCGGATGCGCTATCCGCTCGAGATCATCGAGACCGTGCGCGCGGCCTGGCCGGCGGAGCGGCCGCTGTCGGTGCGGATTTCCTCGGTCGACGGTATCGACGGCGGCCTGACGCTCGAGGACCAGGTCGCGTTCGCCCGCGAAGCCAGGGCGCGCGGTGTCGATTTGATCGATTGCTCGTCGGGCGGCCTGCTCGGCTCGGCGACCGCGGCGCGGATTCCGCGCGGCTACGGCTTTCAGGTGCCCTATGCCGATGAGATCCGCCGCGCCGCCGACATTGCGACCATCGCGGTCGGCCTCATCCTGCATCCGCAGCAGGCAGAAGATGTCCTGGCCAACGGCCAGGCCGACCTGGTCGCGATCGGCCGCGAGGCGCTGTTCGATCCGAACTGGCCGCTGCACGCCGAGCTCGCGCTCGGCGGTGCAGGCGGCGAGGTGTTTGCGTCCTGGCCGAAGCAGTATGGTTGGTGGCTGGAGCGCCGCGAGCCGGGCCTGCGCCGGCTCGATGGCCCGCCGCTGCCGTTCCGCCAGAGCTGACAAGAAAATCCGACAACAACCTGGGAGGTCGTTATCATGACATCAGTCGCAAAGCGCCCCTATCGCGGCGTCTTCCCCGTGGCGCCGACCATCTTCGACGCCAACGGCAATCTCGACCTCGATGGCCAGCGGCGCTGCGTCGACTTCATGATCGACGCCGGCTCCCACGGCATCTGCATCCTCGCCAATTTCTCCGAGCAGTTCGTGCTGACCGACGCCGAGCGCGAGACCGTGATGCATACGGTGCTCGAGCATGTCGCCGGCCGCATTCCCGTCATCGTCACCACCACGCATTTCTCCTCGGCGGTCTGCGCCGCGCGCAGCCGCGAGGCGGAAGCCGCCGGGGCTGCGATGGTGATGATCATGCCGCCCTATCACGGCGCGACCTTCCGCGTCGGCGAGCCAGCCATCTATGAGTTTTATCGGATCGTGTCGGATGCCATCAACATCCCGATCATGATCCAGGACGCGCCGGTCGCGGGCACGCCGCTCTCGGTCGATTTCCTGGCGCGGATGGCGAAGGAGCTCGCCAATATCAGGTACTTCAAGATCGAGGTGCCGATGGCGGCGAACAAGCTGCGCGGCCTGATCGAGAAGGGCGGCGCCGAGATCGAGGGGCCGTGGGACGGCGAGGAGGCGATCACGCTGATGGCCGATCTCGATGCCGGCGCCGCCGGCGCGATGACCGGCGGCGGCTATCCCGACGGCATCCGCCAGATCATGGATCCGTTCTTCGCCGGCCGGCGCGACGAGGCGGTGCAGGCCTATGCGCGCTGGCTGCCGCTGATCAATTACGAGAACCGGCAATGCGGGCTGCAGGCCTGCAAGGTGCTGATGCGCGAGGGCGGCGTCATCAAGTCCGATGCAGTGCGCCACCCGCTGCAACCGCTGCATCCGGCGACGCGCGCGGGGCTGATCGAGATCGCGCGGACACTCGATCCGGTCGTGCTGCGCTGGGGACGGTAACGGGGGCTATGCGTCCCACGTCACCGGCAAATCCAGCAGGCCGCGGAACGCCCAGCCGCCGATCCGCGCCGGCTGGTGCTCGATCAGGCGCAGATTCTTCAGCCGCTTGAAGATCGCGGGCAGCGCGACGTCGGCGACCATGGCGCGCGAGGCCCAGGCGCCGGCGCAGAAATGTGGACCGGCACCGAACGCGATGCTCTTGCTGGCGTCGCGGCGCACGTCGAACGCGTCGGGCTTGTCGAAGTGTTTCTCGTCGCGGTTCGCCGAGCCGAACATCAGGAACACGCGCTCATTGGTCTCGAAGGCGACGTCCCTGATCGTCCAGGGCTTTGCGATCCGCCGCGGCGACATCCCGATCGGCGAGATCCAGCGCGCATATTCCTCGAACACCTGCAGCCACGGGATCGTGCCGCTGGTCGCCAGCGCAAGCTGGTCGGGATGGGTCAGCAGCGCCCATACCGTGCCGGCGATCGCATCGCGCGGCTCGTTCTGGCCGCCCGAGATCGCAAGCTTGATATTGGCGCGCACGCTCTCCATCGGCATGTCGGTCTGCAGCATCACGCCGAGCAGGCTGAGGTCGGGCGTCTTGCGCAGCCTGGGGACCATGTCGTCGATCGCGGCATCGATCCCGGAGGTCGCCGCATGGCAGCGCGCCTCGATCGCGGGATCGCCGACATAATTGGCGATGCCGTCGATCATACCCTGCGACCACGCGTTCATGTCCTGGAAGCGCATGTTGGTGAGGCCGGTGATCGACTTCAGGCATTCGGCCGAGAACGGCAGCGCGAACGCCTGCACGAAATCGACCACGCCATCCGGCTTCAGTTCGTCGAGGATGCGCGTCGCGTGGGCTTCGAACTGCGCCGTCCAGTGCGATCTGACCGTTTTGGGCGAGATCGCCGGAAAGATCGCCTTGCGCTCGTTCATGTGCGCATCGCCGTCCTTGCGCATCATGTTGTGGCCCATCAGCTTGTTCATCAGCCCCTCGGGCTGGTGCGACGAGAACACGTCGATCTGCTTCTCGGAGATGAAGATGTCGTCGCGGCTGCACAGCAGCGTGCTGCCGAGTTGCGGCACGAAGGCGATCGGCGCCTCCTTGCGCATACGCGCCAGCGCCGGGTAGGGATCCTGCCAGAAGGCGGGGACGTCGATATTGAAATGGGGCGCGGTGCTCACGACGTGATCTCGGTTTGGCCTCGGGTTTTCGGACCGAGCATAGGCCGGGCGGCGCGGCCCGTCTGTCCCCACCGCTGGGGACAGCGGGAGACCATCGCCTGGAGCACGCTCAGTTCAACTGGCGCGCCGAGGCCATCAGGCGCAGCGCGATCGCGAACAGCTCGTTCTGCGAGGAGATGCCGAGCTTGTCATAGGCGCGCTTGCGATAGGTGAGGGCGGAGTGCAGCCCGATGCCGAGCTCGGCGGCGATCGCTTCCGAGCTGAGGCCGGAGAGGATGCGCAGGCAGACCTCCTGCTCACGCCCGGTCAGCCTGGCGAGCGGTTCGGCGGTCGCAAACAGGGTCTTCAACCGCTCGATCGGATCAACATCCGCTGCCGGGTCGCGCTGGAAATGCCGCGCCACGGCCGCCGTCAACGCCGGCGCGACCGCGGCCAGGCGCGCGATCTGCTCGCGGCTGAAGCGGCCTTGCGCGGTGATCTGGTAGAAGTTGACATAGAAGCAGGTGTCGCCGGTCCAGATCGCGGACGCGAACTTGTCGACGATGTCGGAGTCGTCGAAGAAGATCTTGCGGTAGCCGTCGCTGTACATGCGGCGGGCGAAGGTCGGCAGCACGATCGGTGCGGGCTGCGCCCGTCCCTCGAACACCGCATCGCGGTTCGGGTCGGCCTGATGGAAATGCTCGGAATAGGCGATCCCGAGGTCGCGCCCGGTCGGGATGTTGCCGACATCGAGCAGGCACGCGGCGGTCCGCGGACCGGTGAACGAGAACACCATGCAATGGCCGACCCCGGCGACGCGGCGCAGCGCGCCGATCAGGGCCTGCGGAAAGATGTCGCGGCCGATCGCCAGCAGCGCCGGCGTGATGTCGCTGACGACAGAAGTCTCGAAGGCGTAATCTGCCTTCATGGCGTCCTCCCTGTGTTTCGGGAAGACTAGAGCCTTTTCCGTTCCGATGGAATCGGAACGGGGCTCTCTATTCTTTGTTTTGACGCGTTTTTCTTGACGCGAACCGGGATCCACTTCGCTCGAAAACGCTCTGGCAGCGACGTCGCCGGCGTGGAAGCGGCGCCTCAGGCGCCCGGCACCTGGTCGAGGAAGCCGGTGATGCTCCTGATCCGGCCGTCCTTCAACATGGCGAAGTCGGTGCCCTTGATCGGGCTGTCGACGCCGTCAGGGCCAAGGCCCCAGGAGAACCGGACATGGTCGCCGAAGCCGTTCGGCTCCCCGATCAGCTTGAAGCGGAAGTCCGGAAACTTCTGCTGCACGCCGGCGATCAGCGCGTCGACGCCCTCATGGCCGTCGCCGTTCATCAGCGGATCGATATAGCGCGCATCGGCGGTCCAGTTCTCGCTCAGCATCTCGCGACGCCGGCTCGGCGTCCGCTCGTTCCAGAGATCGATATAGCGGCGGGCGATGGTGGCATGGTCGGTCATGGTGCTCTCCTTCGATAGTGCCGGACTGTGCGGCGGTCCGGACTATCGAAGGTTCGCGTGCGCCGATCGATTACCTCTGAGGTCATCGCGCGGGCTATGGTGCGATGGTCAGCACCGCCTTCATGTTGGGATGGTAGCGGCAGTAATAGTCGACCGTGCCGGCCTTGGTCAGGACCGACTTGACCGTCTTCTTCGGCGCGATCGTCACGTCGAAGTCGCCGTTCTTTGCGGTGGCGGTGTGCGCCAGCACGTCCTTGTTGACCCATTCGATGGTGTCGCCGACCCTGGCCGACACCTCGGCCGGGGAGATCACCAGATTCTCCATCACGATCTGGATGGTGGCCGCATGCGCCGGGACGGCCATCGCGCCGAGCGCGAGCAAAGCCAGCGTTGCGAGACAGCGTCCTGGCAACATCGCGCGCCTCCTTACTTCAGGCCGGCCGCGACGTGTTCGGCATGCTGCTGGTGGCCCTGGAAGATCTTCAGGCCGGTCTGCAGCAGGCCCTTCAGCTCGGGATTGCTGGCCGAGGGGATCAGCTGCGTCTCCAGCGCGGTGTTGACGGCCTTGTGGTAGGCGACCTCGTTGTCGATATAGGCCTTGTCATAGGCGGCGCCCTTCAGCTTGCCGAGTTCGGCGAGCTTGTCGGCCGCCTGTTTCGACAGCGCCTTGCTGGTGTCGTTGTCCTCCGGCGTCACCTTCAATTTCTTGACGAGGTCGAGCGCCTGCTTGTTCACCGCCTCGTGGTCGCGCGCCATGTCCTTGGCGAACGCCTTGACCTCCTTGTTGGAGGCCTTCTCTTCCGCCTGCTTGGCGGCATTGATGTCGATCACGCCGGCCGTATAGGCGATGTGCGCGATCTGCGGATCGGTCGGCTTTGCGCCCTGCGCCAGCGCAGCGCAGTTGAGGAGGCTGAGCGCGGCGACCGCGATACCCAATCGAACGAACATGGTTTGACACTCCTGTTGAGCCGGGCGTAGCGCGCGGCGCGTCGTTGCTTGCACAGGAGTTGGATGGTGCGGACGAGCAGAGGTTCCCGAAAAATTCAGGCCGTGGCGCGCAGCCGTTTCAGAACCGCCTCGGTCAATCGCTCGCAGCGCTTGCCCGCGAAGGGAAAGGCCTCCATGACGACGGGGCCGATCTTCCGCTCGACATTGTCGCGCAGCATGGTGCGGGCGCGGTGCAGGCGGGTCTTCACGGTTTCCGGCTTGAGGCCGAGGATCTCAGCGGTCTCCTCGACATTCATGCCCTCGATCACGCGGGTGATGAAGACGAGGCGGAACGCCTCGGGCAGCTCGTCGATCGCGTGCTCGACGACGCGCTGGATCTCACGCTGGGCCATGGATTTTTCCGGATCGTCCGTTGACGACAGGGGGAACTGGATGATCTGGGCTTCAGGAGCACCTTTCGGCAGATCGGACCATTCGACGCTGCTGTGCCTGCGGCGCAGGCGGCCGAGCGCCTCGTTCATCGCGATCCGCGACAGCCAGGTCGAGAGGCTGGAGTCGCCGCGGAACTGGTCGAGATGGGTAAAGGCGCGCACATAGGCGTCCTGAACCACGTCCTCGGCCTCGTGGTCGTTGCGCAGGATGCCGCGCGCCAGCCGGAACAGCCGGCGATTATTCGCCTGCATGATGGCGCGGATTGCGGCCTCGTCGCGGGCGAGCGCGCGTTGCACCAGCTCGGCATCGCCCGAGCTGGTCGGCGGCAGGGACGTTACATGGGCCTGGCGCATGGCGGGTCGCCCTCACTGTTGGCGGAATAATATCATTGGATGCCGACCGGCCGTGCAGGTTCCCGGGAAAATGGTAATCGGCCAAAAAAGACCGCTACGGCCTGATATAGGCCTCCGGATCCCCGCGCGCATGCGCCTCCATCGCATCGAGGAAGCAGCGCACCTTCGCCGGGACAAATTGCCGCGCCGGCAACAGCGCATGTACGTTGAGCGGCTCGCAAACATGATCGGGCAGCAGCCGCCGCAACTGGCCGGCCGCGACGGCGGCGCGGGTGTAGCTGGCGGTGACCCGCAGCACGCCATGGCCCGCGAGCGCCGCCTGCAGCCGGACATGGGCATTCGAGCTGGTCAGGCGTGCGCGATCGACCGCGAGATGCTCGACCGCGCCGCCGGGAGCGGTGATCGCCCATGGCGGATCGCTGGGGCCGGTCAGCAGCGGCAGCTTTCGTAGATCATCCAGCGTGCGCGGCTCGCCGAATTTCTCCAGCAGCGCGGGTGCCGCGAACAGGCCGCGCTCGAGCGTGAAGACGCGGCGGATCACGATGCCGGCCGACGGCAGCGGTGCCTCCAGCATCGCAAATACGATGTCGTAGTTCTCGGCGATCGGACTAACGATGTCATGCTCGACATCGATCCTGATCGCGAGTTCCGGATAGCGGCCCATCACCGCGCAGGCGACCGGTCCCGCATGATGCGCGCCGAATTCATAAGGCGCCTTGATGCGCAGCGTGCCCGCAACCGCGCTCGACATCGCCAACGCCTCGCTGTGGGTGTCGTGCAGCGCGGTGAACAGCGGGCGCACCTTGCGATAGATGGTCTCGCCGGAATCGGTCAGCCGCAGGTGCCGGGTGGTGCGCTCGATCAGCCGCAGCCCGAGATTGGCTTCGAGACGCTGCACCGCAGCACTGAGACTCGATTTGGGATGGCCGAGCACGCGCGCGGCCGCGGTGAAGCCGCCATGCTCAACAACCTCGCAAAACAGCTCCCAGTCGCGCCACTCCATGGCCGATTGTCCATCCACCGGTACAGTGTGTCCAGCCAAATCGGATTATCCCGGTGACCGCAATCACCTAGCCTCGTCGCAACCAAATCTTGCATCGGGAGGGTGAGATGGCTGACGACGGAATTTTCCTGCGCAACACCTGGTACGTGGCGGCGTGGAATCACGAACTGATCGACGGCAAGATGGTCGCGCGCACCATCCTGGAACGGCCGATCGTGCTCTATCGCGGGTCGAGCGGCAAAGTCGTCGCGCTGGACGACCGCTGCTGTCATCGCGCCGCGCCGCTTTCGATGGGACGCATCGAGGGCGACGACATCAGGTGCATGTACCACGGCATGAAGTTCGCTGCCGACGGCAAATGCATCCAGATTCCCGGCCAGGACACGATCCCCGCCAAGCTCGGCGTGCGCAGCTATCCCGTGGTCGAGCGCTACAATCTGATCTTCATCTGGACCGGCGATCCCGAGAAGGCCGATCCGAAACTGATCCTCGACTATCCGCCGCTCGAGGATCCCAGATGGCGCGGCCTGCCGGGTTACATGCACTACAAGGCCAATTGGCTCCTGATTGTCGACAACCTCAGCGACTTCGCGCATCTCGCCTTCGTGCACACCAACACGCTCGGCGGCTCCGAGGAATACGCCTACAAGACCAAGCCGGTCGCGATCGAGAAGCTGGACGACGGTTTCCGTGTCGAGCGCTGGCACATGGGCGCCGAGCCGCCGCCCTACCACAAGAAGGTGATCCCGAACAAAACCGACAAGATCGACCGCCGCAATATCGGCCGCATGATCGTGCCCGGCATCTTCACGCTCGACACGACGTTTGCGCCGGCGGGGCAGGGCGTCGAGAAGGGCGTCCAGGTTCCGGGCACGCGGTCGTACCGCAACGCGCAGTTCATGACGCCGGAGACGCGCTCGACCACGCACTTCTTCTGGAACTATCTGCACGATTTCGACATCGACAATCCGAACATCGCGCTGTCGCTGCGGCACAGCCTCGAGGAAGGGTTCAACGAGGACAAGGATATCATCGAGGCGCAGCAGCGCGTGTTCGACGCCGATCCGGACTATCAGCTGCTCGCGATCGGCGCTGATGCGCCGCTGACCTATTTCCGCTGGCTGTTCGCGCGCAAGCTCGAGGCGGAGAAGGGCACGGCGCGCGCCGCCTAGAGCATGATCCGGAAAAGTGTGGAGCGGTTTTCCGAAAAGATCATGCTCAAACAAGGAGCTAAAGCGCGATGATGATTCAACCCAATCTCATCGCGCTTTGGTCCGCTGAAACGACGGACTTTTGCTGCTTGGCAGCAAGCGGCGCCGGGGTCGCGAGATCGTGACATCCCGGCGTGGCTGCCGCGCCAGCCGGTTTGGCGTAAACTGATCCGACCTGAATTTGTCGGCGTGAAGGTGACCCGCGTTGGCCAGACCATCCCGGTAGCGATCAATCGGTGAATGAGCTTGCCCGAAAAGACGGATCGATCGGATCGAAGTGCGAGCACCAGCTGGGCGCAGGACGCCTGGCTATGGCCGTTTGAAGCCGCGCGATTGGCGCTGGACATATACTCGCAGTGGTACCCTAACCGTCCGCCCGAGCCCACGGATTCGCCGGGCGAAGCGGCGGCGCTGCCCTGGACGACAGCCCATTCGGTCGCGCTTCAGCTGCCGTCGATGTGCCTGCTGGATTTCTCGAGAGCGGCCGAAGGCCGGCCGCTGCTGGTCTGCGCGCCCTATGCGCTGCATCGCGCGCAGATTGCGGATCTTGCCCCCGGCCACAGCCTGATGGAGGCGTTGCAGAAGGCCGGCGTTGCGCGTCTCTATCTCACGGATTGGCGCTCGGCGGCACCGGAGATGCGATATTTCTCGATCGACACCTTTCTGTCCGATCTCAACGTGGCCGTCGACACGATCGGGCCGCCGGTCGACCTTGCAGGTCTCTGTCAGGGCGGCTGGCTGTCGTTGCTCTATGCGGCGCGCTTTCCCGGCAAGGTACGGCGGCTTGTGCTTGCCGGCAGCCCGGTCGACGTCTCGGTACCGTCGGAGCTTTCCCGGATGGTCGCCTCGCTTCCATCGCAAGGCTTCGAGGCGCTGGTCCGTCAGGGGGATGGGATCATCAGCGGCAAGCACATGCTGCAGGCCTGGAGCATCCCGTTCACCATGCGTGACGCGGAAGCGGCGCTGCAGAGGCGGCTCGACCGCAATTCGGAGGATGCGCGGGCGTTGCTCGATCGCTTCACGCGCTGGAATGACGAGACGCTCGATCTGCCGGGCACCTACTACCTCGAAGTGACCGACTGGATCTTTCGCCAGAACCGGATCGCGGCTGGAGACTTCGTTGCGCTTGGCTGCAAGGTCGATCTCGCTGCCGTGAAGCAGCCCGTCTTCCTGCTCGCCGCAGAGAACGACATCGTTGTTCCGCCCGACCAGGCATTTGCGACAGCGCGGCTCTTGGCCACGCCGCCCGCGTGGCTGCAATGCCATACCGAGCCGTGTGGTCACCTCGGACTGTTCATGGGCTGCAAGGCTCTCGCCGGTTCATGGCGCCGGATTGCCCGCTGGCTTCAGTCCGATCTCGGTGAGGCTGCGGGCGAGCGAGCGCGGATCAGCGCGTGAGTGCTAGATGAAAATGCCCCGAATTGCGCTTTGCAATCCGGGGCATCCGGTATCCTTTGGATGACGTGCGTCGCGTCTATTTCGCCGCGACAACCATGATCTCGACATTGTACTGCGGCGCCGCCAGCTTGGCCTCGACGGTGGCGCGGGCCGGGGTGTTGCCCTGCGAGACCCAGCCGTCCCACACCGCGTTCATTTCCGGGAACGTCTTCATGTCGGTGATGTAGATCGTCGCGCTGAGCAGCTTCGACTTGTCGGTGCCGGCCTTGGCGAGGTGGCCGTCGATGATCGCCAGGATGTCCTTGGTCTGGTCGGTGACGCTGCCGCCCGCGGCCTTGCCGGCGACGACGCCGGCGAGATAGACGGTGTTGCCGTGCACGACGGCCTGGCTCATGCGCGGGCCGGTTTCGAAACGCTGAATGCTCATTTGGGTCTCCACTGAATGGCGGGCACTGTCTAACCTGCCGGAGCGAGCGCCGCCACTGCACAATTTGCAGCGCCGTTCACAGAAATCGCTCGAAATTGCTCCGAGATCGGCTCGGCGCAATCAGGTCGGCGGATTCTGCCCATTCGCCCAGCGCGCGAACAGTGCCACTCGCTCGGCCGGCCAGGCGCCATCGCAGGGCATGGTCCCGGCCTTGAGCCGTGCCAGGATTTGTTGGCAGTGCCTGGCGACATCCGCCTCGTTCCAGAGATCGAAGGCGAACAGCATCGAACTGCGGTCCATCGGCCGGAACAACGGCCGGATGTGCTGCTCGAACTGCACGGCCTCGTCGGGACCGGGGAGTGCCACGCTGATCTCGTTCGCGGCCTGCGCATCGCTCGCCGTTGCGGACGGCCGCGCAGCGGGCGTTGCGTTGCAGACCCACCACCATCGCGGCACCGGCATGTTCGGCGGCGGTGTCGCGCCGGCGCCGGAATTCTCCACCGCGATGCGCGAGCCCCATTCGATATAGGCGACGAAGGCGGCGCGGAATTCCGGATCGCTCGGCAGGCCGGCATCGTCGGCACTCTGCACCATGTAGGTCGCCCACAATGCGCGCTGCTCCGGCCGGATCTCCTTGCCGATGTGCTGCGACACCATCCGCCGATAGCCGCCATAGCGCTCGGTGTAGAAGAGCGGACCGCCGAACACCTCGCTGAGCCACGCCGCCACCCGCTCCGGATGGTCCGGCGACATCTCGGCGAACAGCGGCCCGAGCAGCGGATCTTCCGGCACGTAACGACTGTAGAAGATGCGCGTCATGTCGAGCAGCGCCGGATAGCCGCCGGCCCATTCGAACAGCGTCGGCTCGCGCATCGGATCGGGAACGGGATCGCGAAATGCGACGCTCCAGTGCATGCCGCTGCAAAACGGCTTGTTCAGCGACGCGCCGCAGCGGCACAGGCTGGCATGCTCTTGCGACGCGCCCGCGTTCTGTGTGATCGGCGCGCCATCCTCATCGACCAGTTCGACATCGCCGGTGACGCGATAAGGGCCGTCCTTCGACACTTCGATCTGCGGCGGCCGGCTGACGTCGGACAGGCTGGCGTCACGCTTGGGGCCGATACCGATGCCAAGCGCGCCCGAGGGGCATCTGCGCACCGCGTTGAGGAGGTCGTCGAGGCGCGCCCCGCTGGGTGCGATGAAAGGCTGCTCGCCGAGACGAAACACGGAGGTGAGACGGTCGGTGCAGAAGCCGGAATGCGCACAGGTGCCGCGATTGTCGAACACGAACGCCTGCTGCCCGGCATAGACCTCGAGCCTGTCCGGCGCGCGCCGCGGATCCCTCGCGTCGGTGAAGCCGCGCGCGACGTGGCTGTCGTCGCAGAACGGCCTGGTCTGCGATTGTCCGCAGCGGCACAGCCGCATTGGCGCCTCGGCTGCGATGGGCACGCCGAGATGATCGACGATCGGAATGCCGGGCTCCGGTTCGTAGGGCCCGTTGCGTCTGACGACGATGCGTTTGCGCGGCTGTTGCTTGTCGCTTGGACCTTGGGCGGAATTGTCGTCCGTCATGCCTTGCAATGATCCCTGAACTCGCCCAACCCGTGCAATGCGTGCTTAGATGGATCGATGGCGGCTCTCAACGAACCAGATGGAAAGTGCCGCGGGAGAGTTGCAATGATCCGCAAGACCAAGCGCAAATATGGTTGCCCGGTCGAGTTCTCGATCGATCAGCTCAGCGGCAAATGGAAGACCGTGATCCTGAGCCGGCTCAAGGTCCGGCCGATGCGCTACGGCGAATTGCGCCACGACATCCCGCAGCTCAGCGACAAGGTGTTGACCGAGCGCCTGCGCGATCTCTGCAATTCAGGCTTCGTCAGGCAGGAGCGCGGCGGCGGCTCCTCGCGCTATTGCCTGACCAAGCGCGGCGAGATGCTGAAGCCGATGCTGCAGGCACTCTACGATTGGGGCGAAGCCAACGCCGATACGTTCGGCGTCCGCTTCCTCAGCGCGGAGGCGGACTAGAGCAGGAATGCGCAATTTCGGAATATTAGAATAATACCCCTGAGTTGCCCGACGTGTCAAGTTGTCTGGTCGAACGCCGGCCACCGCCGGCTACTTTGCATGGGGTTGTTTTCGATATTTTGGCAGCGCCCCTGCGACGAACGGATTTCCGGCCGGAACCTTAAGCGAGGAGAGTGCGTTCTCGCGGGATGTTGGGGGCAATCAACACAAGGAATGCTCATGCACATCCGTATCTCTACGGCATCCGTCATCGTTGCGGCGCTCTCGCTTGGAACACCTGCCTGGGCGCAGGTGCAGGGAACGCAACCGAAGGCGATGCCGCAGGCTCAATCTGACCAGCCCAATGCCATCCGGAGCATACAGGTCGTGGACATCAAGGAACTCAAGCCCGACGCCCGGTCGAAGGTCGAGGCTGTCGTGGCAAAGGCAAGCGAAGACGACCTGCGGAACCTTCGCGGTTCCATCGACGCGTCTGAAGAAGCGGTATCCGCGCTGAAGGCGAAGGGCCTCAGCTCGGCACAAGTTGTCGCGGTCAATCTCACCAACGGCATCCTGACGCTTTTCACCAAGACGGCCTGATCGCAACACGGCTCGGGGAACTTCCGCTGAAAAGCCCGCCGGTTCACGCCGGCGGGCCAACGACTGGATCTCGGAGTAGCACGCCTCAGTTCACCGCCTTCGCCGCCGCATGTCCCGCGTTGCGGCCCGAGAACAGGCAACCGCCGAGGAACGTGCCTTCCAGCGAGCGATAGCCGTGCACGCCGCCGCCGCCGAAGCCGGCGGCTTCGCCGGCCGCGTAGAGCCCGCGGATGATCTGGTGATCGTTGCCGAATACGCGCGAATCGAGATCGGTCTCGAACCCGCCGAGCGTCTTGCGGGTGAGGATGTTGAGCTTCACCGCGATCAGCGGGCCGTGCTCGGGATCGAGGATCCGGTGCGGCTTCGCGGTGCGGATCAATTTGTCGCCGATATAGCGCCGCGCATTGTGCAGGTTCATGACCTGCGCATCCTTGACGTAGGGGTTGGTGATCTCGCGATCGCGCGCCTCGATCTGGGTTTTGATGGCGTCGAGCTGCAACAGGTCGTTGCCGGCGAGCTTGTTCATGGCGCCGACGAGCTCGGCGAGATTGTCGCGCACGATGAAGTCGGCGCCGTGCTGCTTGAACGCCTCCACCGGCCCCGGCGCGCCCTTGTTGGTGGCGCGCTTGATCGTCATGCGCCAGCTCTTGCCGGTAAGGTCCGGGTTCTGCTCCGAGCCCGACAGCGCGAACTCCTTCTTGATGATGCTCTGGGTCAGGATGAACCACGAATAATCGTAGCCGGTGCCCATGATGTAGTGCAGTTGCCCGAGCGTGTCGGAGCCCGGGAACAGCGGTGCCGGCAGCCGCTTGCCCGTCGCGTCGAACCACAGCGACGACGGACCCGGCAGGATCCGGATGCCGTGACGCGGCCAGATCGGGTTCCAGTTCCGGATGCCCTCGACATAGTGCCACATGCGGTCGCGGTTGATCAGCCGGCCGCCCGCCGCCTCGGTGATGCCGATCATGCGGCCGTCGACATGTTCGGGCACGCCGGAGATCATGAATTTGGGCGGCTCGCCGAGCCGCTTCGGCCAGTTCTGCCGCACCAGATCATGATTGCCGCCGATGCCGCCGGACGCGACGATTACCGCAGGCGCGCGGAAGGAAAAATCGCCGACGGCGTTGCGCGAGGAACTCTTGCCGCGCTGGACTGAGGTCGGTTCCAGGATCGCGCCGCTGACGCCGTTGACCACACCGTTGGTGACGCTGAGCGCATCGACGCGGTGGCGGAACTTGAACACCAGCCGTCCGCTTTTCGCGGCCTCGCGCGCGCGGCGCTCGAACGGCTCGACGATGCCGGGGCCGGTGCCCCAGGTGACGTGGAAGCGCGGCACCGAATTGCCATGGCCCATCGCGTCGTAACCGCCGCGCTCGGCCCAGCCGACCACAGGGAAGATGCGATGGCCCATCGCGCGCAGCCAGTCGCGTTTCTCGCCGGCCGCGAATGCGACATAGGCCTCGGCCCATTTGCGCGGCCAGTAATCCTCTTCGCGATCGAAACCGGCGGTGCCCATCCAGTCCTGTAATGCGAGCTCGACCGAATCCTTGATGCCGAGCCGGCGCTGCTCCGGCGAATCGACCAGGAACAGGCCGCCAAACGACCAGAAGGCCTGGCCGCCGATGCTCTGTTCCCCTTCCTGGTCGAGCACAATGACGCGCTTGCCTGCGTCGGCGATCTCGGTTGCGGCCACGAGACCGGCAAGCCCCGCGCCAATCACGATCACATCTGCATCGTCAGCCATGTTCAGGTCCCCCGTCCCGCCGAGATTCAAGACCGCCTCATTGCGTGCGGTCAACGCCGAATGGACCTTGCCTGTGGCGGCGGAGCACCAACCGCGTGCGCCGCGTTGTTCCAGTTTGGGACCTTTCCCCAGTCCCACTGCAGCGTGCGCGCAACACCCAATTTGAATTTGTTTTGACCGGCTTCGCTCGTCTGGACAAAAATCCGCGCGCGCAACACGCTCACGATTGTCTTGCATCACAGACCAAACAGATTCGGTTTCGACTGGGGCTGGCCAAAATGAAGTTGATGACGGGGTTGCTCGCTGCGGTTCTCCTGCTGGCGGGAATGGGGGTGTCTCAAGCTGTAGTCAGGATCGCCGACGATCGCGGCGGCAAGATCGGCGTCTATGTCGACAGGTATCAGGACCTGCGGACTTCGGGCGAGACGGTCATCATCGACGGGCTGTGTGCCTCGGCCTGCACCATCGTGCTCGGCAAGGTTCCTCACGACCGGATCTGTGTGACCTCGCACGCCAGCCTCGGCTTCCACGCAGCCTGGGATTACGGCGATAACGGCCGTCCGGTCCCCAATCCCGAAGCCACCCATATGCTGTACCTGATGTATCCGCCGGCGGTACGCAGATGGATTTCGGGGCGTGGTGGCCTGACCCGGCGCATGATCTTCCTGCGCGGCAAGCAACTGCAGGCGCTGTACAAGCCGTGCTATCTCAACGCCCAGGCCTCGGCGCCGAAGCCCGCGCACTAAGCTCCGGCTGCTTCTCTGTTTGACCCTCGTCGGCCATTGGCCTCGGCAGACGCCGGGGCATGAACGCGCCGGCACCGGATTAGCTCGCCATCATTTGACGGCCTGCGACCGCCATTGCGCTTGCTGCCTGCCGGAACCCGGCTTATCTCAGCCTCATGGTTCAGCCGATCTCCACCCGATCCGAGCTCGTAACGGCTCCACAGACCCGGGTGGCGTCTGCGATCCTGTGGGGTGCGGCCGGCATCGGCGGATTGGCCCTGCTTGCCGCTGCCGCGCTCTGGTTCCACTACGGGACCGCGGTGTTTTTCGAAATGATCACGGCCGGCATCTCCGCCTGCTTCTGACAAGGACGCCCTCGCATCATGCCCCGGACCACGCGCCCATTGGTGATCTTCGCTGCCTTCGCGGGCAGTCTGGCGGTCGGCCTGTTCCTCATGCTGTGGGCGATCGGCGGCTTGCGCACCGTTGCCGCGCCGGCCGCGATCGGCGGGGCGTTCCAGCTCACCGACCAGTCCGGCCAGACCGTTACCGACAAGAACCTCCAGGGCAAGCCGACCCTGATTTTCTTCGGATTCACCCATTGCCCGGATATCTGCCCGACCTCGCTGTTCGAGATCTCGGAGGTCCTGAAGGCGATGGGCAAGGACGCCGATCGCGTGAATGCCTATTTCGTCTCGGTCGATCCGGAACGCGACACCGCCACCGCAATGAAGGATTACCTGTCGAGCTTCGATCCGCACCTCAAGGGCCTGACCGGCGATCCCGCCGCGATCGCCAAGGTCCTGTCGAGCTATCGTGTCTACGCCAAGAAAGTGCCGCTGAAGGATGGCGACTACACGATGGACCACACCGCGCTGATCTATCTGATGGACCGCGACGGTCATTTCGTCGCGCCGTTCAATCTGAAACGGACGCCGGAAGAAGCGGCGGCCGATCTCAAACGGTACCTCTGATCGCCATTTCCGGTTCAGAATTAACCCAATCGGCGCTCGCTTCAGGCGCCGATTCGGCTATAAGCCGTTCAATTTCCTGAAATTGCCGGTTATGCCAAATCCGCCTGTCCAGCCCTTTGCCGTCCGTTCGCACCAGCTTCGCCTGGCCGCGGGCATGATCGCGGCTGCCTTGCTGGCCTTGGCGTACCCTGCAATTGCACAGACACCCCCCGCACAGGCGCCGGCAGCCAAGACGGCTCCTGCTCCGGCTCCGCCCACCAAGGCGGCCCCCGCACAAGCGACACCTTCGGCGCCGGCTGCACCGCAGGCAGCGCCTGCGGCCCCCGCGGCAACCCAGGCGGCCCCGACCCTGCCGCCCAAGGCCGCCGCCGAGGCCGCGCCGCAGGCGGTGCCGGGTTTCTGGGACCCGCGGCGCCGGCCGGACCGCCCGGACCTGTCGCGCCTCACCGTGATCCGCTTTCTGACCGAGACCGACTATCCGCCGTTCAATTTCACCGGTCCCGACGGCAATCCGGCCGGTTTCAACGTCGACCTGGCGCGCGCGCTCTGCGACGAGATCAAGGTCACCTGCACCATCCAGATGCGCCGCTTCGAGACCCTGATCGATGCCCTGGCGACCAACCGGGGCGACGCCATCATCGCGTCGATGGCCGTGACGCCGCAGCTGCGCGCCAAGGTCGATTTCACCGATCCCTATTACCGCGCGCCGGCCCGCTTCGTGTCGCGCCGTGACAACGCGATGCCGGAAATCCGCCCGGAATATCTCGAGAGCAAGAAGGTCGGCGTCATCGCCGGGACCTCGCACGAGGCCTACCTCAAGGCGATGTTCACCGACGCCGAGATCCATTCCTATCCGGATAACGACGCGCTGCGCGCGGCGCTGCGCCGCGGCGAGGTCGACTTCATCTTCGGCGATGCGATCTCGCTCGCGTTCTGGATCAACGGCACCGATTCCGCCGAATGCTGCGCCTTTGCCGGCGGCCCCTTTGTCGAGAGCCGCTATTTCGGCGAGGGCGTCGGCATCGCCGTCCGCAAGGGCAACGACCTGCTCCGGCAGTCGCTGAACTGGGCACTGTTCCGGATCTGGGAAAAAGGCCGCTTCACCGATCTGTGGCTGCGCTATTTCTCGGTCAGCCCGTTCTGAGTTCGTCATTCCGGGATGGTCCGTAGGACCAGACCTCAGGGGTGCAATTGCACCCCGGGGAATCTCGAGATTCCGGGTCCGATGCTGCGCATCGCCCCGGAATGACGACAAACGTCCCGTCGTTTTGCATTTTGCCGCGAAAGCGTTAGTTTTCGCGGCCTTTTTGGAGAGAACCTGAGGAATGTCCGTGATTGATCCTTCTGCCAGCCCGAGCGACCTGCGGGCGCTCGCCGAACAATCCAACGCCTGGCCGTTCGAGCAGGCGAAAGCGATTGTGGCGCGGCTGAAGAAAAATCCCAAGGACGAGGTGCTGTTCGAGACCGGCTACGGCCCGTCGGGCCTGCCGCATATCGGCACGTTCGGCGAGGTCGCGCGCACCACGATGGTGCGCCACGCCTTCCGCGTGCTCACCGAGGACAAGATCAAGACGCGCCTGCTCGCCTTCTCCGACGACATGGACGGCCTGCGCAAGGTGCCGGACAACGTGCCGAACAAGGAGCTGCTGGAGCAGCATCTAGGCAAGCCGCTGACCAAGGTGCCCGATCCGTTCGGCACCCATCCGAGCTTTGGCCAGCACAACAATGCGCGGCTGCGCGCCTTTCTCGACCAGTTCGGCTTCGACTACGAGTTCGCGAGTTCGACCGAGTACTACACCTCCGGCCGCTTCGACGCCGCGCTGCTACGCATGCTGGAGCGGATCGAGAAGGTGATGGCGATCATGCTGCCGTCGCTGCGCGAGGAGCGCGCGGCGAGCTACTCGCCGTTCCTGCCGATCTGCCCGCGCACCGGCCTCGTGCTCTACGTGCCGGTGACGGCGCACGACGCCAAAGCCGGCACGATCTCCTACGAGGATCCCGATACCAAGGAGAGCGTCACGGTTCCTGTCACCGGCGGCCGCTGCAAGCTGCAATGGAAGCCGGACTGGGCGATGCGCTGGTACGCGCTCGGTGTCGACTATGAAATGGCCGGCAAGGACCTGATCGACTCGGTGAAGCTGTCGGGCAAGATCTGCTCGGCGCTCGGCGGCACGCCGCCGGAAGGTTTCAACTACGAACTGTTCCTCGACGAGAAGGGCCAGAAGATCTCGAAGTCGAAGGGCAACGGCCTGACGATCGACGAGTGGCTGCGCTATGCCTCGCCGGAATCGCTGTCGCTGTTCATGTATCGCGAGCCCAAGGCGGCGAAGCGGCTCTATTTCGACGTCATCCCGCGCAATGTCGACGATTACCAGCAATTCCTCGACGGCTTCACGCGGCAGGAAGCGCGGCAGCAGCTGCAGAATCCGGTCTGGCACATCCATTCCGGCAAGCCGCCGCAGGCCGACATGCCGGTCACCTTCCAGCTGCTGCTGACGCTGGTGTCGTCGTCGAACGCGGAGAATGCCGAGACGCTGTGGGGTTTCATCGGCCGTTATCGTCCGGGCGTGACGCCGCAGACCCATCCGAAGTTAGATGCGATGGTCGGCTACGCCATCAACTACTATCGCGACTTCGTGGCGCCGACCAAGCAGTTCCGCGAGCCGACCGACGGAGAGCGCGCCGCGCTGCAGGATCTGCGCGATGCGCTCGCCAACATGCCGGCGAACGCGAGCGCGGAAGACATCCAGAACGTGGTCTATGAGATCGGCCGCCGCGAGCCGTTCCTCGACATGGTCAAGAAGGGCAAGGACGGCCGTCCCGGCGTCTCGCTCGACTGGTTCAACATGCTCTACCAGGTGCTGCTCGGCCAGGAGAAGGGCCCGCGCTTCGGCTCCTTCGTCGCGGTCTACGGCGTGCAGAACGCGGTCAACATGATCGACGGCGCGCTGGCGCGGTCGTCGTAGGGATCGCGCCGCTCATCGCCGCTCGGCCTGCGCCGCGTCGCGCAGGCCGTCGCTGGTGGCGCGCAACAGCGTCAGCAGCAGGCCGTTGAGCGGCGTCGGCACGCCGTGCCGTTCGCCGGCCGCGACGATCGCGCCGGTGAGAGCGTCGGCTTCGAACGGGCGTCCCGCGACACGATCGAAATACATCGAGGTGCCGGCGTCCGGCGGATAGGTCAACAACGTCGCCAGCATCAGCTCGGCCTCGTCGGGCGCGAGCTGGGCGCCGTCGGCGCGGCCGACATTCGCGGCCTCCTCGAGGATGGCGCGGCACAGCGCCTTGACGTCCGCGCGGCGGAACACCGCCTGCCGCTGCAAGGTGAGCGCGGTGATCGGATTGGCGACCGCATTGAGCAGAAGCTTGCGCCACGCCAGCGTGGTGAAATCGGCGGAGCGCCGCACGCGCATCGCCGTGCCATCCAGCAGCGCTTCGAACGCGCGTCCGTCTGTGTCATCGGCAACCGCGAATTCATGCTCGCCGGCGCGGCGGAAACGGACGCGATCCGGCGCCAGCCGCTCGCCGTTGTAATAGACGATGGTCGGAACGACCGTGGCGGCGCCGACCAATGACGCCAGCCGCTCCGCGTGGCCGATGCCATTCTGCAGCACCGCGACGCGCGTCCGCGGCCCGCACAGCCTTTGCAGCCAGGGCGCGCTCGATTCCGTGTCCTGCGCCTTGGTCGACAACAACACCCAGTCGACCGGCGTAGCCGCTGCCGGATCGGTGAGGGCGCGCAGCGGCACTTCCACCGTGCCTTCCGCCCGCTCGACCGTGAGCCGATCGAGCGGCCGCCGGACACAGGCGATCACGTCATGCTTGTCGACCGCGCGCAGCAGGCCGGCGATGATGCCGCCGATGCTGCCGAGACCGACGATGGCGATGGTCTTGCGGTCGGATGGTCCTGTCATTGCGTAACTCCGGGCTTTGCGGAGTGGGTTGCGTTGGGTTGGAAAGTCAGGCCGCTCATGTGGCTTTCCGCCGCAGCCAACGAAGCCGCCGATCCGCCGTCTTCGCAGCGCATCATCACATAATGACGCCAAGCCCGCAAAATTCGGATAGCAGGCCATCGGCAATTTCACCGGAGCCTGGCGCCGGATTGCGCTACACTCGCATCCATAAAATCAGCAGGGCCTCCGCCGAGAGGCCGGCACAGACGGGAGCATGCGCATGCAGTTCAGGGTTTCGCCGACATCGCTGCAGGACAGTTCGAGCGCCGAGGAATGGCAAGCGCGGGTCGATCTCGCGGCGGCGCATCGGCTCGCCTACATCCACGGCTTTTCGGAAGGTATTTTCAACCATCTCACCTTGGTGGTGCCCGGCCGCACCGACCGCTACTACCAGATCCCGTTCGGCATGCACTGGTCGGAAGTGACAGCATCCTCCTTCATGGAGGTCGGCATCGACGATGCCGAGGTGAAGCGCGGCGAGGGTGAGGTCGAGCGCTCCTGCTTTTGCATCCATGCGCCGATCCACAAGGCGCTGCCGCAGGCCAAGGCCGTGTTCCACACCCACATGCCCTATGCGAGCGCGCTGACGCGGCTCGAGGATCCGCGGATCAAGGAGATCGGCCAGACCGAGGTCGGGCTGTCGGAGGCGATTGCCTATGACGACCTCTACACCGGCCCCGCGCTCGATCCCGAGGAAGGCGCGCGGCTCGCCAAGGTGATCGGCAACAAGACCATCCTGTTCATGGCCAATCACGGCATCTCGACCGTCGGCGAGACGGTCGCCGATGCCTATGACCGGCTCTATTACATCGAGCGCGCCGCACAGGTGCAGATCTACGCGATGTGGACCCAGCAGCCGCTCAAGCAATTGCCGCAGCATGTGGTGGAGAAGACCAAACGCGATTTCCGCGACGACCATCTCTACAACGGCCCGTCCCCGGCGCAGCGGCATTTCGATGCGCTGAAGCGGATGCTGGATCGCAAGGAGCCGGACTACGCGGCGTAAGGCTGGCAGGGAGCGCGCCGCAACCTCCGCCGTCGTCCCGGCGAAAGCCGGGACCCATAACCACAGGGTCATGTTGTCGAAGCCAGCTGTGGCCCCAGATCGCTCAAGCACAATGAGTGGTGGTTATGGGTCCCGGCTCGCGCTTCGCTTGCCCGGGACGACGCCGGCGTTTACCTGCCCAATCACTGGCTCGCCCACACCACGCGTGCGATCCACGCGACTTCCTCGACGTCGAGCATGCGGTCGGGGTGCTCCGGATTGAGCGATGCGAGTTCCAGCATCTTGGCGGTGCGGCGTCTCAATTCCTTCACCATCACCTCGCCGCCGGTCGTGCGCACCACCACGCGGTCGCCGCGGCGGATCGCGGTCGCGGGTGACACCACGATGATGTCACCTTCGCGATAGGCCGGTTTCATCGAGTCGCCCTCGATCTCCAGCGCATAGGCGTGTTCGTCTGATGTCGCCGGTAGCGCCACTTCGTCCCAGCCCTTGCCGGGCGGGAAAGCCGCTGTCGTCGAAATAGCCGCCGGCGCCGGCCTGCGCGAAGCCGATCAGCGGCACCGACTGTCCGCCGCGCGCGCCATCGCCGAGCAACTGCACGAAGGTCTCCATGCTGGCATTGCTCGCGGCCAGCGCCTTGGAGAGCGATTCGGTCGAGGGCCAGCGCTCGCGCCCGTCGCCGGTCACGCGCTTGGATTTGTTGAAGGTGGTGGGGTCGAGTCCGGACTGCTTGGCAAGGCCGGACGGCGACAGCCCGGCGCGTTCGGCGAGCCGGTCGAGCGCGGCCCAGACCTGCGCGTGGGTCAGCGGTCGGGTGGCTTTGGGCTGTTTGGCCATCGAGGGTATCCCGGATGGTAGGAATTATTGCCTGAAACTTGGCGTTTTCGCAAATCTGTCGGCCGATGTGTCCCGGCACCGCTTGAGTTGCGCCGCCGCCGCCGATACGGTCCCTCGCTCGCCAGATGGCGTCTGGGGCATTTCCCCTCAAATCCGGATAAAACCCCAAGGGACTCAAGGACAAAAGGGAAGGCCGGCCCGTGCCGATGATCTACAAAATCACCCCCGCTTCGGCCTGGCGCGAGGCCGAACGGCAGGGCGTGTACCGGGGCAGTGCCGACGACAAACGCGACGGCTTCATCCATTTTTCCACCGCCTCCCAGGTGGCCGAGACCGCGCGCAAGCACTACCACGGGCAAACCGGCCTGTTCCTGGTCGCCGTCGATGCCGATGCGCTGGGCGATGCCCTGCGCTGGGAGCGGTCGCGCAATGACGAGCTGTTCCCGCATCTCTATGGCGAGCTCGACCTAGGCGCCGTCACCGAGATCCTCGACCTGCGCGCGCGCTCCGACGGTGGCCACGACGTTCCGGAGCTCAAGCCGTGATCCGTGCCTTCGACGCCTTCTCGCTGCCGCTGCTGCGTTGGTTCGATCCCGAGGATGCCCATCGCATGGCGATCCAGGGCCTGAAGCTGCTGCCGCCGATCCGGCAGCGGCCGGATGACCCCAAGCTCGCGGTGCGCGCCTTCGGACTCAACTTTCCAAACCCGATCGGCATGGCGGCGGGTTTCGACAAGAGTGCGGAGGCGCCCGACGCGCTGCTGCGGCTCGGCTTCGGCTTTGTCGAGATCGGCTCGGTGACGCCGAAGCCGCAAGGCGGCAACCCGCGGCCGCGGCTGTTTCGCCTGGAGCGCGACGAGGCCGTCATCAACCGCATGGGCTTCAACAATGACGGTGCGGAGGCCGTGCTGCGGCGGCTCGCCGCGCGCGCCAGCGCCGGCGGCATTGTCGGGGTCAATGTCGGGGCCAACAAGGATTCGCCCGACCGCGCAGCCGATTATGTGAAGCTGATCGAGACGTTTGCGCCGGTCGCGAGCTATTTCACCGTCAATGTCTCCTCGCCGAACACGCCCGGCCTGCGCAATCTGCAGCAATCGGCGGCGCTCGACGATCTGCTGGCGCGGGTCATCGATACCCGCGAGCGCGTGCGCAAGAACGCCGGCGATTCGCCGGTCCTGCTCAAGATCGCGCCCGACCTCAGCCTCGCCGAGCTCGACGACGTCGTGCACATCGCCCGCTCGCGCCGCGTCGACGGCATGATCGTCGCCAACACCACGCTGGCGCGGCCCTCGACCTTGCGCGAGGAGAATCGCGCCAAGGAGCAGGGCGGCCTGTCGGGCCGTCCGCTGTTCCGGCTGTCGACGCGGATGGTGGCCGAGACCTATGTCCGTGTCGAAGGCGCGTTTCCGCTGATCGGCGTCGGCGGCATCGATAGCGGCGGCGCCGCACTGACCAAGATCCGTGCCGGGGCCAGCCTGATCCAGCTCTATTCCTCGCTGGTCTACAAGGGCCTTGGCCTCGTCGACGACATCAAGCGCGATCTGTC
Source organism: Bradyrhizobium sp. USDA 4504 (assembly GCF_054063995.1). Lineage (NCBI taxonomy): Bacteria > Pseudomonadati > Pseudomonadota > Alphaproteobacteria > Hyphomicrobiales > Nitrobacteraceae > Bradyrhizobium > Bradyrhizobium sp. USDA 4504. The sequence goes on from NZ_JBSSGV010000001.1 coordinate 7,994,392, forward strand.
CTCGACCCTGCTGCGCACCGGCCGCGACTCGCTGTCGGAAATCGTCGGCGCCGATGCGGCGACGATTACAGCCGAGGAGTGGCCGGTGAGGTAGTGTGCGGGTAGCCCGGATGAAGCGAAATCCGGCCGCGCCCTAACCTCCCCTTGAAAAGGGGAGGTCGCTTTGCTCGCCAGAGCAAAGCGGGTGGGGATCAGCTCTCTCCATGAGCTGCGTCGCCTGTGGCTGACCCCCATCCCGACCTTCCCCCTTTCAGGGGGAAGGGGAAGAGAACTTCGTAGCCCGGATTGCGCTTCGCTCCATCCGGGCTACGGACTTACGCCGTCTTGAACGTCTTCCGCAGCAGCGCCGGATAGCGCAGGCCCTGCAGGCCGCCGCGCGCGACGTAGAAGCCGAGCAGCGCGATCCACAGGCCGGTGTTGCCGAACGAGCTGAGCGCCCACCAGGTGGCGAGGAAGATCGCGAGCGAGGCCAGCATCAGATTACGCATCTCGCGCGCCCAGGTCGCGCCGACATAGATGCCGTCGAAGCCGAACGCGAACACGCCAGGCAGGGGTGCCAGGATCACGAACGGCAGGAACGCGCGCGCATAGCGGCGCACGTCGTCGCTGGTCGTCATCAAATTGATCAGCGCCGGTCCGAACAGCGCGAACAGCACCGATACGACCAGCGCAAAGCCGATGCCCCACAGCAGCACCAGCCGGGTCGAATCGGAAAAGCCGCGTACATCGCGTGCGCCGAAGGCGCGGCCGCACAGCTGCTGGGCGGCATTGGCGAGGCCGTCGAGGAAGAAGGCGCTGACCAGCAGGAAATTGTTCAGCACCGAATTCGCCGCCAGCGTCACGTCGCCTTCGCGCGCGCCCTTGGCGGTGAAGAACAGGAACACGACGATCAGCGCCGCGGTGCGGACCATGATGTCGCGATTGACCGTCAGCATGCGCATCAGCTTGGCGCGGTCGAACAGCGTCGCCGCGGGAACGGCGAAGCCGCCTTGCGAGATCTGCCACGCCACCACGATGCCGGCGGCGAAACCGGCGGTCTCGGCGAGCACGGCGGCGATCGCGGCACCGGCAATGCCGGCGCCGTAGACCTGCACCAGCAGCACGGTCGCGGCCATGTTGATCAAATTGATCACGATCTGCAGCGCCAGCGCCAGATTGGCGCGGGCCTGGCCGACCAGCCAGCCGAGGATGACGTAATTGGCGAGCGCCAGCGGCGCCGACCAGATCCGGATCATGAAATAGGCTTTGGCCGCGCGCGTGACGCCTTCGCTGCCGCCCATCAGCTGGAACGTGACCGCGGCGAGCGGCACCTGCAGCGCGATCAGCGCCGCGCCGATCAGGCCGGCGACGATGAAGCCGCGCACCAGGATGGCGGCATATTCCTTGATCTCGCCGGCGCCCTGCGCCTGTGCGGTGAAGGCCAGCGTGCTCATGCGCAGGAAGGCGAACAGCCAGAACAGGCAGTCGAAGATCACCGAGGCCATCGCCACGCCGCCGAGCAGCGCGGCGTCGTCGAGGCGGCCGATCGCGGTGGTCGAGACGATGCCGATCAGCGGCGTGGTCAGGTTGGCGACCATCGCGGGGCCGGCGATGGCGAACACCTGACGCGTCGTGATCTTCGGGTGGATGGGTGCGTGCATGGCTACAATTGCAAGGAATATCCGTTTCTATCGCGACATCCGTCGCGCGACCATGCCGGAATTGTTCTCAGAGCAATGCGATGGCGGAAGATCGGCGGGCAAGGCATTGCTTGGTCAGAGCGCCACGACCATGCCGTCGCTCGCCGCCGTGTAGGGCAGGTGGTCGATGCGGCCGAGCATGTCGTCGCTCATATGGGTCAGCACCACGCGCCTGGCGTTGATGGCGGGCAAATGCGCTTCCAGCGTCTTCAGGCTGAGATGGTTCTTGACCATTTTGTCGTACATGTAGGCTTCGGCGATGAAGAGGTCGGCGTCCTGCGCCGCCGGGATCAGTGCGTCGGTCCATTCGGTGTCGGCGCTGTAGCTGATGATGCGGCCTTCCGCCTCGACGCGGTACGCGAGGAACGGCCCGCCGGACTCGCCATGCACGACAGGGTAGGGCGTCACGGTCACCTCGCCGAAGCTGCGCGTTTCGCGCGGCGCCAGCGTAACGACGGACAGATCGAAGCGTTGTTTGGTTTTGGAGGAATGCTCGAACATCACCTCCATCACCGCAGGCAGTTTCGTTTCGATGCCTTCGGGCCCTGCGATCACCAGCGGCCGGGTGCGGCGGGAGAACTGCGCGTCGAGCAGGAAGAACGGGAGGCCGGCAAAATGGTCGCCATGGAAATGCGTGATCAGGATCAGGTCGATCGCGTCGCGGTCGATCTCGAGCCGCTTCATCGCCGGCAGCGATGAGGCACCGCAATCGATCAGGAAATTGCTGCGCGCACCGCTGACGTGGAAACAGGTGTTGAAGCGGCCGCCGGAGCCGAATGCATCGCCGCAGCCGACAAATCGCAATTGCATCGGCTGCGAACTCCCTGAGATCAGCGGCCGCGCGGCGCGCCGAACAGCCGCGACAACAGCCAGATCGGAATCACGATGACGGCGCCGAGCAGGAAGTAGCGCCAGGCCCAGTTGATCGCATCGAAGCCGAAATCCCAGATGCTCTGGAACAGCCTGCGGATGCTGTTGAGGATGTTCCATGGATCGAGGCCGATCGCGGCGAGCACGACACCGACCAGAATCGACAGCAAAATCAACCGGAACGCCACAGAGAGCGGCGATCCGCCGAGAAAGCGGTACAGGCCGTCACTCCGGCCGGCCGGCAAGTCCCGGATGTCGTTTGGCATTGCTGTCTCCAATAGCGTTTTCGCGCGAAGTGGGCACCGGTTCGCGTGAAGAAAACGCGTCAAAACAAAACCTAGACCTCGATTCTGATCCCATCAGAACCGAGGTCTAACGGAATCGCCCGCATTATAGGTCACGGCGGTGCACATGGGAAACCCGCGCACCGCGATCAATGGCTGTCATGCGCGCTTGGGATTTAACTTCCTGTCATGGAGATTAACATCCGTTCAAGCGTCTCCAGCCGGTCGGCTTCGCGCGGCGGCTTGTCCCAGCGGAGGCGGCTGATCCGGGGGAAGCGCATTGCGACGCCGGACTTGTGACGCGGCGAGCGCTGCAAGCCCTCGAAGGCGACCTCCAGCACCAGCCCCTGATCCGGCTCGTGCACGACATGCCGCACCGGGCCGAACTTCTCGGTGGTGTTGCGGCGGACGAAGCGGTCGATCTGCAACAGCTCCTCGTCGGTGAAGCCGAAATAGGCCTTGCCGACCGGCACCAGCTCGTCGCCGGCCTCGCCATGGGTCCAGACCCCGAACGTATAGTCGGAGTAATAGGAGGAGCGCTTGCCGTGGCCGCGCTGGGCATACATCAGCACGGCGTCGATGATGTGCGGATCGCGCTTCCACTTCCACCACGGACCTTTCGGCCGTCCGGGCAGATAGGGCGCGTCGCGCCGCTTCAGCATCACGCCTTCGACCGCGCCGGCATCGTCGCCGGCGCCCGCACTCTTGGGATCGGCGCGCGCCGCGGCCAGCTCTTCCCAGCTCGCGAACGGGACGGTTGGCGACAGATCGATGCGCGGATCGTTCAGCTTGGCCACGAAGGCTTCGAGATGCGCGCGGCGTTCGGTGAAGGGCAGCTCGCGCAGATCGTTCTCGTCGTCGCCGAGCAGGTCGTAGGCGCGCAGGTGGATCGGAAATTCCTTGATCAGCTTCGGCGAAACGACCTTCCGGTTCAGCCGCTGCTGCAGGACGTTGAAGGTCTGCACGCGGCGGTCGCGCAGCACAAGCAACTCGCCGTCGATCGCGCCGGGCAGATGCAGCGACGGCACCAGATCCGGAAAGCTGCCGGTGATATCCTCGCCGGTGCGCGAATAGAGCCGCGCCTGGACGTGGCCGCGCGCATCGCGGCCGGACACCGCCTGCACCCGGATGCCGTCCCATTTCCATTCCGCGCTGAAATCGGCGGCGTCGAGATTGGCGAAATCGCTATTCTCGATCGCGTGCGCCAGCATCACCGGGCGGAACGGCGCAGGGTCGCGGTTGACCGGTTTGTCTCCGCGGCCCTCGAGCCAGGCGAACAGGTCGAGATAGGGCGGCGACAGGCCCGGCCACAGCAGCTCGATCTCGTGCGGGTCTTTGTCGCCGAGCGCCGCCGCCGCGGTCTTCGCCAGCCGCGCCGAGATCCCGATCCGCATCGCGCCGGTGACGAGTTTCAAGAGCGCCCAGCGCCCGGTCTCGTCGAGCTCGTCCAGCCAGCGCGCCAGCTGCGCCGGCAGCTCGGCCTTGCCGAGCGTGCGCAGCGTGATGACGACATCAGTCAGCGTCGGGGGAGGCGGGTTGTTGTGGCCCGGCAGCTCCGCCTTCGGCCACATTAGCGCGACCGTCTCCGAGAGGTCGCCGACGTAATCATAGGAGTAGCCGAACAGCACCGGATCGGCGCGTTCGGTGATCAGGTCGCGGATCAGGCCCGGCTTGGCGTGCTTGAACGACAGCGCGCCGGTCAGCGCCGCCAGCGCGTAGCCGCGGTCGGGGTCCTCGGTCTCGCGGAAATAGGCGACCAGCAGCTTGATCTTGTTGTTGCGGCCGGGCTCGTAGGCGAGGCGGTCGAGCAGCTCGGCAAAACGGTTCATGTTTCCGCCTCGCCGGCGGGCTGGGCCTCGCCGGTCAGTGCGGCCGTCTCGCCTTCATCCTCGTCGCCATAGCCGACCAGATCGAGCGGCCGCGCGGCAAGGCCCCTGGTCTTGCACCAATGCACCAGCGCATCTTCCTGGCCGTGGGTGACCCAGATCTCGCCTGCACCAGTGGCGGCGATCGTCGCCGTCAGCCCGTCCCAATCGGCATGATCCGAGATCACCAGCGGCAGCTCGACGCCGCCTTGCCTGGCCCGGGCGCGCACGCGCATCCAGCCCGAGGCGAATGCGGTGACTGGATCGGGAAAGCGGCGCGTCCAGACATCGGATGTCGCGCTTGGCGGTGCCAGCGTGATGGTGCCAGCAAGCTCAGCCTTCTTCATGCCGCGCGCGGGCCGGAGCTCGCCGAGCGCAATGCCGCGCTCCTGATAGTAATAGGTGATCTTCTCCATCGCGCCGTGCAGATAGATCGGCGCGTCGTAACCGGCCTCGCGCAGCAGCGCGATCACGCGCTGTGCCTTGCCGAGCGAATAGGCGCCGACCAGATGCGCGCGCTCCGGGAACAGTTTGACCGAGGCCAGCAGCTTGTTTACTTCGCCGGCGGCATCGCCATGGCGGAACACCGGCAATCCAAACGTCGCCTCCGATATGAAGACGTCGCAGGGCACCAGCTCGAACGGCGCGCAGGTCGGATCGCGCGCATCCTTGTAGTCGCCGGAGGCGACGATTCGGGTGTCCTTGCAGGTCACCGATATCTGGGCGGAGCCCAGCACGTGGCCAGCGGGATGAAACGTCACCGTGACGTCGCCGAGCCTGATCTCCTCGCCATAGGCGATCGCCTGCACAGAGCCGGCGAAGTTCTCGCCGTAGCGCAGCCGCATCATGTCGAGCGTTTCCCGGGTCGCGAGCACAGCGCCGTGGCCCGCCCGCGCATGGTCGGAATGGCCATGGGTGATCAGTGCCCGCTCGACCGGCCTGACAGGATCGATGTGGAAGCCGCCGGGCTTGCAGCAAAGCCCGGCCGGGACGGGCATCAGGATGTCTTGCGGGCGCATCGCCCCTATATAGGCGCTCGATCCGCGATGTTTAGCCGGATCCGCGGGCTTGACCCGTGCATCCATCTCCGGAAAAAGTCCGTGCTTTGATGGATGGCCGGACCCGGCCGAGATTGGTTCCTTAAAGCGAATGGCCCCCCGCCTGTTTCTGTCCTCCGGCGATCTCGTCGCCGACCGCCGCTACGAGTTCGCGCGCGACCTGCAATTGAAGGGCGATCTGCCGGCTGCCGCCGAGCTGCTCGAACAGGCAATCGAGCTTGTGCCGAAATTCCCGTCGGCCTGGTACACGCTGGGCAAGATCCGCCTGGAGCTCGGTCAGCGCGAGGCCGCGATCGCAGCGTTCCGCGGCGCGCGCGACGCCGATCCCGAAGACCGGCATGGCGCCGGCCTTCGCCTGATGCAGCTCGGCGTCGAGGCCGTCAGCGCGATGCCGCCGGGCTATGTCCAGACGCTGTTCGATCAATATGCGCCGCGCTTCGAGGCCGCGCTGGTCGGCGATCTCGGCTATCGCGGCCCGGCACTGCTGTTCAAGGCGGTGCTGTCGGTGCGTGCGGGCGCAAAGAAGCCGGCCTTCTTCAAGCGCGCGATCGATCTCGGCTGCGGCACCGGGCTGGCGGCCGGTGCATTCGCCCGGCATGTCGATCGCTTCATCGGCATCGACCTGTCGCCACGCATGATCGACAAGGCGCGCGCCACCGGCCTTTATGCCGAGCTCGAGGTCGACGACATGTTGAAGGCCATTTCGGCCAGGCGCGAGGCCAGCGCCGAATTGATCCTGGCCGCGGATGCAATGGTCTATGTCGCCGATCTCGCGCCGGTGCTCGCCGAGGCCAGCCGTGTGCTGGTGGCAGGCGGCGTGCTCGCCTTCACGGCCGAGACCCATGACGGCGAAGGCGTCATCATCGGCGAGGGACTGCGCTACGCCCACAGTGCAGCTTACGTGCGCGACTCCGTCGCTGCCGCGGGGCTGACGCTGGCCCAGCTCGACGATCTCTCGGCGCGCAATGAAGACAATATCCCGGCACCCGGACTCGTCGCCGTGGCCGTGAAGCCGTGACGCTTTTCACCCTCTCCCCCTGTGGGAGAGGGTCGCTTCGCGCAGCGAAGCGGGGTGAGGGGTCTCTCTCCGGGGATAGAGATCCCTCATCCGGCTCGCATCTTCGATGCGAGCCACCTTCTCCCACAAGGGGAGAAGGGAAGAGAGCACCGCCTCACACTCAAACTTGAGTCTACACGCTACGCATTTGCCGTGACGCGGCATTGCGCTGCAAAGTCATGACTTCGCGCTTGCCCGGCGCAGGGCGGAATGCGAGAGCTTTTCGCCTCAGGGAGAGAAATAATGAAAAAGCATACACGGCGCGAGTTCGGCGCCACCGCATTGTCTGTGATCGCCGCGTCCGTGCTGCCCGCGCCTTTCGTCCGGGCCGCCGACAAGAAGTACGATCCGGGTGCGAGCGACACCGAGATCAAGCTCGGCCAGACCGTGCCGCATTCCGGCCCCGGCTCGCTCTATGGTGTGCTCGGCCGCGTCGGCGAAGCCTATTTCCAGATGCTGAACGACAAGGGCGGCATCAACGGCCGCAAGGTGAAATTCCTCACCATGGACGACGCCTACAGCGCGCCGAAATGCGTCGAGGCGACGCGCCGCCTGGTCGAGCAGGAGGAGGTGCTGGCGCTGTATGGCTCGCTCGGCACCGCGCCGCAGACCTCCGTGCATAAATACCTCAATTCCAAGGGCGTTCCCCAACTGCTGTTGAACACCGGCGCCTCGAAGTGGAACGACCCGAAGAATTTCAAATGGACCATGGCGGGCCTGCCGCTCTATCCGACCGAGGCACGCGTTCTCGCCAAGCACGTCGTCAGCGTGAAGCCGAACGCCAAGGTCGGCATCCTCTACCAGAACGATGATTTCGGCCGCGACTTCCTCGGGCCGTTCAAGAAGGTGCTGGCCGATGCCGGCGGCAAGGCACAGGTGATCATGGAGCAGACCTATGATCTCACCGATCCGACGGTCGATTCGCAGCTCATCAATCTCTCGAAGTCGGGCGCCGACGTCTTCTACAACATCACCACCGGCAAGGCGACGTCGCAGTCGATCCGCAAGGTGACCGAACTCGGCTGGAAGCCGCTGCAATTGCTGTCGGCGGGCTCGACCGGTCGCTCGATCCTGAGCGCTGCGGGCCTCGAGAACGCCAAGGACATCGTCGCGATTCGCTACAACAAGGAAGTCGGCGTACCTCGCTACGAGAAGGATCCGGACGTGATCGCGTTCGAGGAGCTGCGCAAGAAGTACCTGCCGAACATCGACCCCGACAACACCATCGCCTTCGCCGGCTACGGCCAGGCGGCAACGATGGGCGAAATCCTGCGCCGCTGCGGCGACGATCTGACCCGCGCCAACGTGCTGAAGCACGCCACCACCCTCGCCGGTTTCCACTCGCCCTATTTCCTCGACGGCATCAATTACAGCTACACGCCCGACGACTACACGCCGATGAAGACGCTCTATGTCTCGATCTTCAACGGCAAGGATTGGGACCTCTCCGGCCAGCCGATGACGGAGTAGTTGGGTAAGCCTCGCTCTCTCGTCCCCCTCGCCCCGCTCTTGCGGGGAGAGGGCGGGGTGAGGGGCTTCCCTCCGCGAGGCGGTGCGAGTTGTAAGACCTGTACCCCCTCACCCGGATCGCATCTGGCGATGCGACATAGCCGAAGCTTCGCTTCGGCGTTTCTTTGAACGGCCGCCAAGGGCGGCCTATGCCTCTCCCCGCATGCGGGGCGAGGTGACATCCAAGCGCTTCGCAGCGCACGGAGCGCGCTGGTAGTCCTGCCACCTGCCGCCATTTCCGCTCCGCCCTCGACGAAGCCGCCTGAACAACCTACCTCTTGGGCGTGTCGACGCTCGATCTCTTCTCCGTTCCGCCGTCGGAAACGGCCGATCTCCTGCCGCGCCGGTTTCGCGACTGGTTTGCCTCACGCGGCTGGTCGCCGCGCGAGCATCAGCTCGCGCTGCTGGCGAAAGCGCGCGAGCAGCGCTCGGCGCTGCTGATCGCGCCCACGGGAGCGGGCAAGACGCTGGCGGGGTTCTTGCCGACACTGGTGGAGTTGAGTGGAGAGGGGCAGGGCAAGAACTCTTACCTCCCCCTGAAAGGGGGAGGTCGGCACGCTCGGGGGCGCACTAGCGCAACCGAGCGGGACGGGTGGGGGTCAGCCGCGGGCACGGAGCAAGCGGCTGACCCCCACCCCAACCCTCCCCTTTTCAGGGGGAGGGAGTCCGACGAGCGCGCAAGCGACGATGACGCTGGATCGGAGAACGTTCGCCCAGCCTTCGTCTCCACCGGCCGCAGCGTTCGCCGCAGCGGCGGGCTGCACACGCTTTACATCTCGCCGCTGAAAGCGCTCGCGGTCGATATCGCGCGCAATCTGGAGACGCCGGTCGCCGAGATGGGGCTGCCGATCAGGATCGAGACCCGCACCGGCGACACGCCGGTGTCGCGGCGGCAGCGGCAGCGGCGCTATCCGCCGGACATCCTGCTCACCACGCCGGAGCAGCTGGCGCTGCTGCTGGCGTCCGACGACGCGCCGTTCCTGTTCTCTTCGCTGAAGCGCATCGTGCTCGACGAACTGCATGCGCTCGTCACCTCCAAGCGCGGCGATCTGCTGTCGCTCGGACTTGCGCGGCTCTGGACCATCGCGCCGCAGACACGCGCTATTGGCCTCTCGGCGACGGTCGCCGAGCCGGAGCAGCTCGCGCGCTTCCTGGTGCCGCAGCCCGGTGGCCAGAATGCATCCGCCGACGTCGTCACCGCCAGCGGCGCCGCACCGCCGGTGGTCGAGATGCTCGACACCAGAGAACGGTTGCCGTGGTCCGGCCACAGCGCGCGCCACGCGCTGCCCGAGGTCTACGAGCTGATCAAGCGCAACAAGACCACGCTGGTGTTCGTCAACACCCGCAGCCAGGCCGAGATGCTGTTCCAGGATCTCTGGCGCATGAATGACGATGGGCTGGCGATCGCGCTGCATCACGGCTCGCTCGACGTCGCGCAGCGCCGCAAGGTCGAGGACGCGATGGCCGCCGGAAAGCTGCGCGGCGTGGTCTGCACCTCCTCGCTCGATCTCGGCGTCGATTGGGGCGATGTCGACCTCGTGATCAATATCGGCGCGCCGAAAGGTTCGTCGCGGTTGATGCAGCGGATCGGCCGCGCCAACCATCGCTTCGACGAGGCCTCGCGTGCCGTGCTGGTGCCGGCCAACCGCTTCGAGGTGCTGGAATGCCGTGTCGCGATCGACGCGATCGCCGAGAATGCGCAGGACACGCCGCCGCTGCGCTCGGGCGCACTCGACGTGCTGGCCCAGCACGTGCTCGGCTGCGCCTGCGGCAAGCCGTTTCTGTCCGATGAACTCTATGATGAGGTCCGGACCGCAGCGCCCTATGCATCGCTCGCACGCACCGATTTCGACGATGTCGTCGATTTCGTCGCCACCGGCGGCTACGCACTGAAGACCTATGAGCGTTTCGCGCGCATCAAGCAGGACAAGCAGGGCCGCTGGCGCGTCACCAATCCCAAGGTGCGGCAGAGCTATCGCCTCAACGTCGGCACCATCGTCGAGGAGACCATGCTGAAGGTGCGGCTGGTGCGCTCGCGCGCCGGCGGTAGCGGATCGACCGGCGCGATCGCGCGCGGCGGCCGGATGCTCGGCGAGATCGAGGAGGTCTTCATCGAGGGCCTGGTGCCCGGCGACACTTTTGTCTTTGGCGGCGAGGTGGTGCGCTACGAGGCCTTGGTTGAAGACCAGGTCTATGTCTCCCGCACCAATGATAAAGATGCAAAAGTGCCGTCCTATATGGGCGGCAAGTTTCCGCTGTCGACCTATCTTGCCGAACGCGTCCGCAAGCTGTTGGACAACAGCCGCGCCTGGAACGCGTTGCCGGACCAGGTGCACGACTGGCTGTCGCTGCAGCGGAAATTCTCGCGTGTGCCGGCGGTGCGCGAGCTATTGGTCGAGACCTTTCCGCGCGGCGGCAGCCATTATCTGGTCTGCTATCCCTTCGAGGGCCGGCTCGCGCATCAGACGCTCGGCATGCTGCTGACCCGCCGGCTGGAGCGCGCCCGCGCCCGTCCGCTCGGCTTCGTCGCCAATGAATACGCGCTCGCGGTCTGGGGCGTCGGCGATCTCTCCTTCATGATCCGGCACGGCAAGCTCGATCTCAACGCGCTGTTCGATCCCGACATGCTCGGCGATGACCTCGAGGCGTGGCTTGCGGAATCGGCGCTGATGAAGCGCACCTTTCGCAACTGCGCCATCATCTCCGGCCTGATTGCGCGACGCTTCACCGACGAGGAGAAGTCGCGCCGCCAGGTGCTGTTCTCGACCGACCTGATCTACGACGTGCTGCGCAAGCACCAGGCCGATCATGTGCTGCTGCGCGCCGCGCGCGGCGATGCCGCCACGGGATTGCTCGATCTTCGCCGTCTCAGCGACATGCTTTCGCGCATCCACGGCCGAATCACCCACAAGGACCTCGACCACGTTTCTCCGCTTGCCGTCCCCGCGCTGCTGGAAATCGGCCGCGAGTCAGTTTATGGCGAAGCATCCGACGAGCTCCTGGCCGAGGCGGCCGAGGAACTCGTGCGGGAGGCGACGACGTAACGCTGCTACTCTGGGGAACAGGACGTGACGGCAAGCGCGCTAGCTTTGCGAGACGGTGACGACATGCGCGTTTCGAGGGTCACGGTGGCGGATGTCGGCTTCGTGGCGGATTTCTCCGGCGCGCTGTTCTGGGAAGCGCAGCGCCTGCTCGTGGTCTCCGACCTGCATCTGGAAAAAGGCTCGAGCTTCGCCAGCCGCGGCGTGCTGCTGCCGCCCTACGACACGGTCGCGACACTGAGCCGGCTCGCTGCTGTCATCGCGCGGCACGATCCGCGGCAGGTGATCGCGCTCGGCGACAGCTTTCACGATCGCGATGCGCATGAACGCCTGTCGAATCCGGACCGCGAGGCGCTCGCGGCGTTGCAGCTGCGGCGCAACTGGATCTGGATCTCGGGCAATCACGATCCGGCGCTGCCGTCCGATCTCGGCGGCGTGGTCGCGACCGAAGTCGCGATCGGTCCGATCGTGTTCCGCCATGAGCCGACCGGCGCCGCCGGCGAGATCGCCGGACACCTGCACCCCAAGGCGCGGGTGCCGACCCGCGGCCGCTCGATCGAGCGCCGCTGCTTCGCCTGTGACGGCGAGCGCGCGGTGATGCCGGCGTTCGGCGCCTACACCGGCGGCTTGAGCATCCGCGACGCCGCGTTCACACGGATTTTCGGATCGCCCGGCTTCATGGCCCATGTGCTCGGCGACAACCGCGTCCACGCGTTCGTGGCGTCGCGGTGTTATTAGCGATCGCCGACCAGCTTATTCCAAGCTGCCATCATTCTCGGTGTCGTCCCGGGCAAGCGAAGCGCGACCCGGGACCCATAACCACCGATCGTCGTTGTTGTGCGACGATTGGGCCACAGCTTGCTTCAGCAACACAGCCCTGTGGTTATGGGTCCCTGATTTCGCAGGGACGACAGCAGAGATTGTTGCGCGACCTCGCCTAAGCCGCCTTCGCCTGCACGCTCTCGCAATACTCCGCGAGCCGATCCGCCAGCCGCAATGTCGCCGGGCTGGCCTCGGGGGCGGCGACGAGGGCGACCTCGGTGCGGTCGATCGGCGCAAAGCCGTCCTTTGCGGTCAGCACGCGATGCTCGGGCTGGATCGACATCTCAGACAAAATGCTGAGCCCGAGGCCCGCGGCGACCGCGGCCTGGATGCCGGCGAGGCTGGAGGAGGTGTAGGCCATGTGCCAGTTGCGGCCGGCGCTCTCCAGCGCATGGATGGCGCGGGCGCGGTAGAGACAGCCCGAGGCGAAACCGATCAGCGGAACCGAGCCGGCCGTCGTATCGCGCGGGTGGCCCTTGCTGGTGACCCAGTGCACCCGTTCAGGCCAGACCGCGATGCCGCCCTTCTCATTGGCGGCGCGCTTGATCAGCGCCAGATCGAGATCGCCGCGTTCGAGATCGCGGTACAGGAACAGGCTCTGCCCGGAGCGCACATCGAGCCGCAGATTCGGATGGCTGCGCGCGAAGGTGGCGAGCAGCTTTGTCAGCCGGTAGGCGGCAAAATCCTCGGTGATGCCGATCCGGATCGCGCCTTCGCTGCCGGGGCGCGAGAGCACGTCACGGGCCTCTTCGGCGAGCGACAATAGCCGCCGCGCATAGGTCAACAGCCGCTCGCCGGCTTCCGTCGGGGTGACGTCCTTGCCGCTGCGGATCAACAGCGGCTGGCCGACATCCTCCTCCAGGCGCTTGATCTGCTGGCTCACCGTCGACTGCGTGCGGTGGACGCGCTCTCCGGCGCGGGTGAAGCCGCCGGCATCGACCACCGAGACGAAACTGCGCAACAGCTCCAGGTCGAGCATCGCAGCCTCCATTTATAAATCCACTGCATGCCAGTTTATCATTTAATTTCCAAATATCAAGGCGCGGGCCTAGATCATGGCCGAAGGAGAATTCGCCCATGTCCGCCGCAACCTCGATGGCCGCCCCGCGCGCCCGCTTCAACACCCTGCCGCTGCTGATCGCCCTGTTCTGCCTGCTCTGGAGCTACGCGTTCGTGGCCGGCAAGATCGGCGTCACCGACTGCCCGCCGCTGATCCTGCTCGCCGCGCGGTTTTCGCTCGCCGGGGTCTTGATCCTCGCCATCTCCTGGCTGCGCCGCGACCAATGGGATCTCGCCTGGCGCGATGCGGCGGTGTTCGCCGTGCTCGGCGTCGCCAACAACGCGCTCTATCTCGGCCTCGGCTATACCGGCCTGAAGACGGTCTCCGCCGGACTTGGCGCGCTGATCGTCTCGGCCAATCCGGTGTTCACCGCCATGCTGGCAGCGCTGTTCCTCGGCGAGAGCATGACCTTGCGCAAGGTGATTGGTCTCGTGCTCGGCATCGTCGGCGTCGCCTTCATCGTCTGGCATCGCATGTCGGTCGGATCGGACAGCCCGCATGGCATCCTGTTCACGCTGGCCTCGCTCGCCTCGATCGTCGCCGGCACCGTGCTGTTCAAGCTGCTGGCGCCGAAGGGCAGCCTGTGGATCGGCAACGGCATCCAGAACATCGCCGGCGGCCTTGCGGTGATGCCGTTTGCCTTCACGCTCTCCAGCGTCAGCGACATCGTGCCCAGCATGCGGCTTGCCGGCGCCTTCGCCTTCCTCGTACTCGGCGGCTCGATCCTTGCCTATCTGCTCTGGTTTCATCTCCTGAAAGTGTGTGGTGCGACCGCCGCAAGCGCCTATCACTTCCTGATGCCGCCGCTCGGCATGCTGTTCGCCTATTTCGTGCTCGGCGAGCATGTCGAATTTCGCGACCTGCTCGGGATCGTTCCGGTGGCGCTCGGCATTTACCTGGTGACCCGCCCCGCAGCCGCCGCGGCCAACAGGAGTATGACGTGAGCATCACCATCACGCTGATCGGAGGTCCTACCGCCCTGATCGAGATCGACGGGTTCCGCCTGCTCACCGATCCGACCTTTGATGCGCCCGGCGAGTATCAATTGCCGCATGTGAAACTGGAGAAGCTGACGGGTCCCGCGCTCGGCGCGCGCGATGTCGGCGCGATCGATGCGGTGCTGCTGAGCCACGACCAGCATTCCGACAATCTCGATCATTCCGGCCGGGATTTTCTTAAAGGCGCGAAGCGTGTGCTGACGACGGAGGCCGGCGCCGGGCGGCTCGGCGGCAACGCCGAGGGCTTTGCGCCCTGGGCAAGGACCACACTGACGAAAGGCGGTAGGACGCTCACCATCACTGCGACGCCGGCGCGGCACGGGCCGGCGGGGATCGAGCCATTGTCCGGCGACGTCATCGGTTTCGTGGTCGAGCCGGCGAAGCCCGGCCGTCCGGTCTATGTCAGCGGCGACACCACCTGGTTCGACGGCGTCGCCGAGGTCGCGCGGCGCTTCGACTGCGGCGTGGTGCTGCCGTTCGCAGGCGCGGCGCAAACCCGCGGCCCCTTCCATCTCACCATGGACACCAATGACGCGATCGAAACCGCGCACGCCTTTGCGGACGCGGTGATCGTGCCGGTTCATACCGACGGCTGGGCGCATTTCCGGCAAAGCGCGAACGACCTGCGCGCGAGCTTCGATACGCTCGGCTTCGGCCGCCGTCTACGCATCCTCGAGCCCGGCGTCGCCACGGTCATCGAGCCGTAGGTTCGCCTCAGGAACCTTGCCGGTATCCGGCTCGTTGTCAGACGGCTGGAACCGGACATGACGCGGCAAGGGACGATCCCACCACACGACAAACATGACGATGCGCCGGCGGCGAAGCCTCGGCGCCAGCCGTTCAGTTTCAGCCGTGTCCTGAAGACGCTCGGACCCGGGCTGATCACCGGCGCTTCCGACGACGACCCTTCGGGGATCGGCACCTACAGCCAGGCCGGCGCGCAACTCGGCTACGGCATTGGCTGGACCATGCTGCTGACGTTTCCGCTGATGAGCGCGATCCAGGAGATCTCGGCGCGGGTCGGCCGCGTCACCGGGCATGGCATCGCGGGCAATGTATGCCGGCATTATCCAGGCTGGCTGCTCGCCGTCGTGGTGACGCTGCTGTCGATGGCCAACACCATCAATATCGCGGCCGACCTCTCGGCCATGGCCGATGCCACAAAGCTTCTGATCGGCGGTCCGGCCATTCTCTATGTGGTGCTGTTCGGCGTGACCTCGGTGGCCGCGCAGATCTTCATGAACTACCGGCGCTACGTCACGATCCTGAAATGGCTGACGCTCAGCCTGTTCGCCTATGTCGCGGCGCTCGCCTTTGCCAAGGTGTCGTGGATGGAGGCCCTGGCCGGCGTGCTGCTGCCGCGCATCAGCTGGAGCGCCGACTATTTCACGACCATCGTTGCGATCCTCGGCACCACGATCTCGCCCTATCTGTTCTTCTGGCAGGCCTCGCAGGAGGCGGAGGAGCAGCGGGTCGACGCCACCAAGCATCCGCTGATCGAACGGCATTACGGCGCCCAGCACGAATTCTCGCGCATCCGCGCCGATACCATCACCGGCATGGCGTTTTCGAACCTGATCGCATTGTCGATCATCGTCACCGCCGCCGCATCGCTGCACGCCACCGGCAAGACCGACATCCAGACCTCGGCGCAGGCCGCCGAGGCGCTGCGCCCGATCGCCGGGCCGTTTGCCGAGGTGATCTTCGCGCTCGGCATCGTCGGCACCGGCCTTCTGGCGATTCCGGTGCTCGCGGGTGCGACGGCTTATGCGGTCGGCGAGGGCCGGCGATGGCGGGTCGGGCTGACGCGCAGGCCGAAGGAGGCGATCGCGTTCTATTCGGTGCTGGCGCTGTCGGGCGGCATCGGCATCGCGCTCAACTTCACGCCGATCGATCCGATCGCGGCGTTGTACTGGAGTGCGGTCGTCAACGGCGTGCTCGCGGTGCCCGTGATGGTGCTGCTGATGTTCATGGCCCGCCGCCGGGACGTCATGGACCGCTTTGTGGTCCGCGGATGGCTGTACTGGCTCGGCTGGCTCTCGACCGGCGCGATGGCGCTCAGCGTGATCGCGATGGGGATCGGCTTCCTGCTGTAGCTTGTTCGAACTCCTCAACCCTCGCCGAACAGCGAGCTATCGATCTTGGTCGTCGATTTGACCTTTCGCAGGATGATCGTCGTGCGGTAGCTCGCGACGTCGCTATCCGGATGCATAAGGCGGTCGAGGATGAAGGATTGATAGCGCGCGAGGTCCGAGGACACGATCCGTAGCGAGTAATCCCAATCGCCGGCAATCATGCAACATTCGACGACCTCCGGAAGGTCGATTACCTTCCGCTCGAAGCGCGTGAAGGATTCCCTGTTCTGTTGCTTGAGACGGACCTCGACGATCACGTCGAATCCGAGTCTAACCCGCGTCGGGTCCACCAGCGCCACATAGGAATTGATGACGCCGGCCTCTTCGAGCGTGCGGACGCGTCGCAGGCAGGGGGCGGACGAGAGGCCGATCCGCTCGGCCAGCTCGAGATTCGTGATGCGCCCCTCGACCTGCAGCACGTCGAGGATTTTTCGGTCGATCTCGTCAATCACGATCGCGGTTCCCATTTCTTTCGCATTCTCCATCTTTTGCGCAATTGTTTGCAGAAGAAGGGCTGAAATGCATCTCAAATCGCAATGTCATTGCCCTCGCGCGCGCATAAGATGTGGTGCGAGGGTTCTTTGATCGCTGCAACCGAGCAGCAAGGAGCGGGCATGGCCGGAAATGACGACAAATCCTTTTGGGATCGCGCGCGGCGGCACCTCATTCGCTATGGCGGGACGTTCGCTCCCGTCATCATCGAGCGCGCCTCCGGGTCCTTCGTCTATGACGCCGACGGCCGGGCCATCCTGGATTTCACGTCCGGGCAGATGAGCGCCGTGCTCGGTCACGGTCACCCGGAGATCGTCCAGACCATCAGCGAGCATGCCGAACGGCTCGACCATCTCTTCAGCGGCATGCTGACGCGCCCGGTCGTCGCGCTGGCCGAGCAGCTCGCGGGCCTGCTGCCGCCGGGGCTTGATCGCGTCATGCTGCTGAGCACCGGCGGCGAGTCGAATGAAGCTGCGATCAAGATGGCCAAGCTCGCCACCGGCGGCTTCGAGACCGTCGCGTTCGCACAGTCCTGGCACGGAATGACGTCTGGCGCGGCCGGAACGACCTATTCGGCCGGCCGCAAAGGCTATGGTCCGGCGCCGGTCGGCTCGCTCGCGATCCCGACGCCGAACCCCTATCGCCCGCGCTTCGGCAACGCGGCCGACTGGCGGGCCGAGCTGGCCTACGCCTTCGATCTGATCGATCGCCAATCGACCGGCTCGCTTGCCTGCATGATCGCCGAGCCGATCCTCAGCTCCGGCGGGCTGATCGATCTGCCTGAAGGCTACCTTGCTGAGTTGAAGGAGCTGTGCCGGGCACGCGGCATGCTGCTGATCATCGACGAGGCGCAGACCGGCCTCGGCAGAACCGGCGCCATGTTCGCTTTCGAGCGCGACGGCGTCGTGCCTGATATCCTGACCTTGTCGAAGACGCTCGGTGCCGGGCTGCCTCTGGCTGCGGTCATCACCACCGGCGAGATCGAAGAGCGGTGTCACGAACGCGGTTTCCTGTTCTACACGACGCATGTGTCGGACCCGATGCCGGCCGCGGTCGGGCTGAAGGTCATCGAGATCATCCTTCGCGACAGATTGGTCGAGCGCGCCAGGATAGCGGGCGCGCGGCTGAGGGACGGGCTCCTCGCACTTCAGAACCGGTTCGAATGCATCGGTGACGTGCGCGGCAGGGGGCTGATGCAGGGCATCGAGATCGTGCGCGACCGTTACAGCAAGGAGCCTGACGAAGCGCTCGGAACGCGTGTCTCTCAGCGCTGCATGCAGCTTGGACTGAGCACCAACATCGTTCAGTTGCCCGGCATGGGCAGCGTATTCCGCATTGCACCGCCGCTGACGATCAGCGACGACGAGATCGATCTTGGCCTCTCGATCCTCAGCGACGCGTTCGAAAGCGCATTGCAAAGCAGGGCTGGCTAGATCAATCCTTGCGGAACATGATCGAGGCCATCCAGCCGGTCATCAGCGCCATGAACGCGGTGATCAGGCCGTAGACAAGGCCGTTATGCCGCGCGGTGGTGGCGACGAATTGCTCGAAGCCGACCTTGACGATCTCGAACGCGGTCTCGGCCTTGGTCACCAGCGCGCCGTCGGAAAACAGCTTGATCTCGACATTATAGGTGCCGATCGGCACCTCCGCCGGCAGCGGAATGCCGGTGCGGAACAGGGTCGGGGTCAGGAAGGTCACCGCCGAGGTCGCCTCACGGTACAGCCCGTGCTCGGAGCGCAGCCGCACGAAGGCGCTGCGGAACGGGTCGTTTGGCACCACGTCGGCATAGTCGGGCCCGACCCGCTGCATCAGCAGCACGTTGTTGAGCCCGAGCTGCTGCCGCCGCTGCACCTCGGGCGAGGCGATCTGGTCGAACGGGCGATTCGAGAACAGCGCGAGATAGCCCGGCACCTGCAGGAATTGGCGCGAGTCGGTGTTGATCCAGATGCCGAATTTGCGCTCCTTGCGCCGCGTCACCATGTCGGCGCGCGGGCCGGACACCGTGACGACGAGATCGTAATTGTTGCGATTGGCCGGCGTCTTGTCGTCCTTCTCGACCGAGCCGAACAGCACGAGCTCGCCGCCGGAATAGTTCGGCGTCACTGTGACGCGGTGGTTGGAGACCGACACGATCAGCCGCTCGGCATGAGCGGGCGCGGCCGCCAGGCTGGCGGCGGCGAGACCGATGATCGCGAGCGCCGCGCGCAGCCTCATGGCGGGGCTCCGCCGGTTTCGCGGATGCTGTAGAGGTCCTGCGGCCGGATCACCAGCTCCACCGCAAAGCGGATGCCGACCGCGAGCACCAGCAGGCCGAGCAGCAGGCGCAGATGCTCGCCGCGGATCTTCTGGCCGGCGCGGGCGCCGAACTGCGCGCCGGTGACGCCGCCGACCATCAGGATCAGCGCCAGCACGGCGTCGACCAGATGGTTGGTCACCGCGTGCAGCATGGTTGCGAACACCATGGTGACGAGGGTGAGCACCATCGAGGTGCCGATCACGGTCGAGGTCGGCACCCGCAGCACATAGATCATCAGCGGCACCAGGATGAAGCCGCCGCCGATTCCCATCACCGCGCCGATGAAGCCGATCGCGAGTCCGACCACGACGACCGGGATGACGGAGAGATAGATCTTGGAGCGCTTGAAGCGCAGCTTCAGGGGCAGGCCGTGGATCCAGCCATGGCTGCCGGGCTTGCGCAGCGCGATCGGACCGCCGCGGCGGACGCGCAGCATCGCGCGCAAACCTTCCCAGAACATCAGCCCGCCGACCGTCGTCAGCAGGATGACGTAGGACAGCGCAATCATCAGGTCGAGCTGGCCGAGCGAGCGCAGGAAGGTGAAGGTCCACACCCCGAACGTGGTGCCGAGAGTGCCTCCGACCAGGAGCACCGCCGCCAGCAGCGGATCGATCGCGCGTCTGCGCCAATAGGAAATGGCACCGGAGAACGAGGAGGCCGCGATGTGGCTGGCGACGGAGGCAACCGCGACCGCGGGCGCGATGCCGACGAAGATCAGCAGCGGCGTCATCAGGAAGCCGCCGCCTATGCCGAACATGCCGGAGACGAATCCAACCGCCGCACCCATCGCCAGGATGAGGAAGACATTGACCGGAATGTCGGCGATCGGGAGATAGAGCTGCACGCGCGTCGCTTCTTGTCGGTTCGCCGCGAACTCGGCACAAGGCCGCATCACGGCGTGATGTCGTTCTGGTCGGGCATTCTCCGGCTGAACGAATCCGGTCGGCGCGCAGGACGCAGGCGAACGCGGGTCGATTGCCGCGTTCTTGCATAACTGAAATCGGCGGGGGGAGGGACTAAAGAATCCGCTCCCGGGGGCATTTTTCGCCGCACCTGGCCGCCGTCTGCGGACGTGGTTGATAATTCAGATTAATGACGCCGGTGTCGCCTCACGGTCGATCGACCGGCTTGGTGATCAGGTTCAGCGCGAGCGCTTCTTTCGGGTTCAGCCAGCGGATATCGGAGGTTTGCGACATCGCCTCGACGATCCCGGAAGAGACGCCCATCTTGGTCACGTAGCCCAGCACCATGCCCTGGATGCGTTGGGCCTCGGCGAGGGGATCGCTGACGGGCGTGCTCGTCGTGAAGCGATGCACGCCGAGCCGCGAGCCCGCGATGCCATAGCGGGTCTGGCCGCCGGCATAGACCAGGACGCAAGCGCTGGCGCAGGACGCGGGGCGTAGCTTGCCCGAGGCATCTGATGTGGCGACCGCGGTGACGAGCCCGCGCGTGCGGATGACCTCGCCCATGATCGCGGCCTGGTTCAGCGCGCCGCCCGGCGACGACAGCAGCACGACGTCGCCCGGTGCGAGACGCGCCTCGCTGAGCCGGTCGCGGAACCAGCTCGCGCTGGCCGAGCCGATCTTGCCGCTGATCGCAAGCGCCCGCCGGCCGCGGCCCGATCCGTCGATGTCGACGTCGGGAATCACCGCGGACGTCATGCTGGCCGCGATGTAGGTCTCGCGCCAGAAATCCCAGGCGCCCGGCGTCGACAGGTCCCGGTAAGCCTGGATGGCGACGCTCGACAGCAGCAGCACGAAGATGATGATGGACCAGAGCGAGAACCGGAACGCGCGGGGCGGCGATGCCACGTTCCCTTGCGGCGTCGGCGGAGGCGAGGCCGAAGGGCGCGGAGCGAATGGAGACGGCGCCTGCCGCGGCGGCGCAACGCGGGGACCGGTCGGCGACGAACGGTGGCCCGTTCCATCATCCTGGCGATCGTCGACAGACAAGCCTGACCCTCCGGAACGCGCGCCCCGACGGCGCGGAACTGCGCGCCTGTCTACACGGCCGAAGGCCTGAGGTATAGGACAGCGGCGCCGTCAGGGCGCCGCAGCCGTCTCGAACCTAGTGAGCTGGAGCGGCGAGCGCCGCGGTCCGCTTCGAGGGCTGCTTGACCGGCTTCGCCGCGGCGGGCTGCGCGGCCGCGCCGTCCCAGCCGCCGGCGGGCGCCGGCACGTTGACCGCATCGCTCGGCTGCGGCTCGGCGGTGAAGGTCTGGATCGCCAGCTTCGCTGCGGCCAGCGACTGCGGGTCGAGCCGCTTGGCAATATCGTCGCGCTTGTGGCCGGCGTCGGCGTCGCCCTGCGCGGCCGCGAGGCTGAACCACTTGAAGGACTCGGCGAGGTTCTGTTCGACACCGATGCCGCGGGCATAGAGGATGCCGAGATTGACCTGGCTGTCGGCAACGCCGCGATCGGCCGCCTTGCGGAACCATTGCGCGGCGCTCTTGTAGTCGGCGCCCTTGCCGCCGCCATCGGCGTCGAGCACGGCGAGATTGTGCATCGCCTTGGCGTTGCCGCGCTCGGCGGCCTGCACGTAGTAGCGTCGTGCCACATCGAAGTCGCGCTTCACGCTGAGGCCCTTCTCGTAGAAGGTGCCGAGCCGGAACATCGCGGGCACCACGCCGGCCTGCGCTGCGCGGGCATACCATTTGGCGGCTTCGTCGACATTGGTGGTCACGCCCTTGCCCTCGGCAAAGCGGACGCCGACTTCATAGGCCGCGGCCGCATCGCCCTTGATCGCGGCGCTGCGCAGCGCCGGACCACCGATCGCATCGGGCAGCTTCTCGCCCGCCGGGATCTGGACCATGGCGAGCTTGCCGCCGAGCGGCGGCGCGGTCGGAATCGTGCCGGTGACGTCGTTGGCGGCGGCTGTTGGCGCCGCGGTCGGCTCAGGCGCGACGGCGGGTGCGGGCGCGATTGCCGGTGGGATCGTCACCTGCGCGCTGTCGAGCGTGTTCGGCGCCGGAGTATTGTTGGACTGGCGGCCGAGCGGGGTCGGCGAGGTCATCGACGGCCCGGGCACTGACGGTCCGGGTCCGCCGGACGGCGCAGCCGGGGCGGGCGCGAAGGAATTCTCGGCAGGCGGCTGCATGGGCGGCGTGGCCGGCTCGCTGTGCTCGATCGTCGGCACCTGCGGCGCGGAGCTGGTGTCGAGCAGGTTCATCGCCATCTTGGCGGTCGAGAGCAGGATCACGACCACGCTCGCGCCGACCAGCAGCGAACGGATCTTGGAGGTGATGGTCGAAGGCTGCGCCTCCGGCGCGCCAGTCGCCGTCGCGCCGGCCGCGGCCGTGCCGGCCTTGGCGGCAGCCGCCTTCGCGGCCTTGTCGGCCTTCTCCTTGGCCTTGGCTGCAGCCTTGCTCGCGGCGCGCGCCGCCTTCTCGTTGACGGGTTGCGCGGCAGCGGCCTGCGCGGCGCGGCGTGCGGCGGCGATGAAGCTCGATGTCGAGACCGGCTCCTTCTTGCCGGCGGGAAGATCAGAGATCGCGCGCTCGGAATCCGCGATCCGCTCCGACGGCGAAGCGCCGCGGCCGGAGGGGCGTGTACCCGGTTCGAGCGGATGATCCGGTGGCAGGTCCGGCGCGATCGCGGCGCGTGCGGACGCCGCATGCGGCTCGAGGATCTCGCTGATCGCACGCGGCGGCAGCGGCGGCGGCGGCGCGCTCTCGACCGGCTGCGCGGCATGGAATTCGCGCGGCGCGGACATGAAGTGCTCCTGCGCCAGCGCAGGATTGGGCAATTCGGGCCTGTACGATTCAGGCTTGTACGCTTCAGCTTTGGGCTGCGCGACCGGCTGCGACATCGCCGCGCGCGGCATTTCCATCCGCGGAGCTTCCATCCGCGGTTCGGCCGGCGCGGGAGCAGGCGGCGCGGTGCGCACCGTACGCAGATCGTTCTCGATCATCGCGAGACGATCGACGACATGGCCGAGCGTGTTGTGAACGGTCTCCAGCGAATCCTGGGTGCGGCGGTCGGTCTCCGACTGGCTGAAGCGGATGTCGGACAGCTCGCGCTTCACCATGTCGACGATGCCGCTGTCCATCATCGGCTGCGGCGAGGAGGTGTTGACGTTGCGGGCGGCGTCGGCGAGCGAGGCGATGTGGGCGTGCTGCGCCTCGAGGTGCCGCATGATGTCATGCAGCGCTTCCTCGACCCGGCCGAGATTGCCGGAGCGCTGGTCGGCGGACTCCAGGCGCTCGAGCAGATACGAGACGCGCTGCTCGAGATGGGTGAATGCCGACGAACTGTCGTTGCCGACCTGCAGACGGTCGATCCGCTCCGACAGCGAGCGCAGGGCGCCTTCGATGGCATCGGTGTTGTCGTAGCCGGCCGGCCGCTCGCGGGTCTCCAGCGTCGAGGCCAATGCGGCAATGCGCTGCTCGATCCCGGCGAAGGCATCGCCATGGGTCTCGGCGCGCGACATCTGCGACAGCTGGTCGACCTTCGCGGCCAGCGCATGCACGTCCCCGGAGAGCTGCAGCAGCGCGTCGTTGGAGGCGACGTTGGAGACGATGGCGCGCAGCGCGGCGATCGCGCTCTCGAGCTGATGCACCGTCGACGGATCGTCGTTGGCGCGCAGGATCATGTCGAGCTTGGCGCCGAGATTGCGGATTGCCTCGTCGTAGCCGGTGAGCTGCTCGGCGGGCGTGAGCGTGCGCAGCGACTCGCGGATCTCCGACAGCGCGCGTTCGATGCCGGCGATCGCCTGGCCCTGGCCGTTGCGGCCCTCCTGGCGGAGCTCGTCGATCCGGTGATGCAGCGAGCGGATCTCGTTCTCGATCGACTCGATCGCCCGGCGCGGCATCGCCTCGGTGATCGCCTGGCGGATTTCCGCAAGCTCGCCGCGGAAGGCCGCGATCGACTGTTCAATATGGTCGGGCCGCTGCAGCGCCTCGATCTGGCTCGTGATCTTGAGCAGCTGACGCTCGAGCGAGGAGAAGTCGGGCCCGGCAGGCGGCGGTGGCGCATAGGCGGCCATCGGCGGCGCCGATTGCGGCATCGGCGGCGCGCCGCGCGGCGGCATCTGGCGTTGCGCTGATACGTCGAGCTCGTTCTGGCGCGCGGCGATCTCCGCGATCGCGAAATCGAACGAGGCCGGGCTCAGTGGCGGCGAGGGGCGATAGACCTGGGCTGCGGCGCGCTCGACCGCCTCCGCCTGGCGCAGCCTCTCCTCCAGTTGCCGGTCATGCATCTGCGGCTCGCGCTGCATCTGCGACTCACGCATCGGCTGTGGCTGCGGCTCGCGCGCCGGCTGCGGCCGCGAAATTTGCGACAGCCGGGCATCGAGGCGCGAAATCGCGTCGTTCAGCTGTCGCGCGACGGCGGGCTGGCCGCGCGGCACTTCGGCGCGCACCGCTTCGGCGCGCGTCAGAGGCTTTGCAATCTGTTCGATCTGCCGGGTGATGGCGTCGAGCCGCTGGTGGATATCGGCGACCTCGCGGCTTTCCCGGCTCGGCATCGGCTGCCGTTGCTCCATGCGCCAATCCGGCGGGCTCGGTTCACCGACGGTGGAGTTGAGCCAGTCGTTCAGCGACATGCCGGCGCGGCGCGCAGCCGCCTCGGCCCTGTCGCGGACGGAGGGATCGATGCCGTCAACACTCCACGATACGCGCGAATTCATGATTCCGTCCGGTCCCGACTCCGGCGCTACACCCTGCGCCCGCAGCCTCCCCGCGCATTCCCGTTAAGAGACAATCGAATTCTGCGCCGGGCGTCTGCCTCAGCTGCTGACTTTTTCCCGTCACGGTAAATAACGGGTTAAGGAATGCGCCCGACGGGCGCTAAAGTTAGGGAATCCGGGAACCTGTTGCGCCGGATCAGGACAGCGACTTGCGTCGCCGCCAAGCTTCTCCTTCCCCCTAAAAGGGGGAAGGTCGGGATGGGGGTTTGCCGCAGGCGACGCTGTATGTGGAGAGCGATGATCCCCACCCGCTTTGCTCTGCGAGAAAAGCGACCTCCCCTTTTCAAGGGGAGGTTGGAGATTTGTTTCTAGCCGTTGCTTTCGCGCTTGCCGTCGTCGAGCGGCAGCACGTTGCTGCGGCCGGACATCGCCGAGAGCGCGTCGAGCGCCTCCTCGCACCATTCCACCACCATGCGCTCATGGCGCATGCCGAGGCGCAGGCTGAGCATCTTGCCGACATCGGCCGGCGGCGCGGTGCCGTCGGGAAAGCGCTTGTTGAGCAGGCGCTCGTAGCGCTCATAGCGATCGCGATGATGCTCCAGCCGCGCCATCAGGTCGTTGCGCAGCGGCTCGATGTCGACGCAGTCGAGCGCATAGAGCCGGACCAGAAGGTCGTCCTTGATCGAGGGCGGCACGCTCGGGCGCGCTGCCCAGTGCTTCAGTGCCGCGCGGCCTTCGGCGGTCAGGGTATAGACCAGCTTGTTGGGCTTGCCGGACTGCACCACCTCGCGGCCCTGGACGTGCCCCTTGTCGCGCAGCCGCGAGAGCTCCCGGTAGATCTGCTGATGGTCGGCCTTCCAGAAGAAGCCGATCGACGCATCGAACGTCTTGGCGAGCTCATAGCCCGTCATCGGACGTTCCGTGAGGCAGGCAAGGATTGCGTCACCGAGTGCCAACGCCCACCTCCATCTCAGTTCCCCAAAAGGTCATGCTGAAGTTCGCTTGACTTTATGCGTTAGTGTGCATATGCGTCAATATGCATATGGTGATCGGCGTGCCGCTGTCGCGTGCGCCGATGTCCAGGCTTCTTAACCCCGCCGCAGGAGACGTCCGAATGAGCAAGCCGGGCCTCGACAAGTGGTACGCCTACATGAAGTCCCACGACACCGCCGCCCTGTGGGACCTGCTGCATCCCGACGCGGTGTTCGAAAGCCCGGTCGTGCACACGCCGCAGCGCGGCCGCGACATCACCTTCAAATATCTCACCAGCGCCGCCAAGGTGCTCGGCGGCCCGACCTTCAAGTATCTCGGCGAGTGGCGCAATGACGCCGGCGCGGTGCTCGAATTCGAGAACGAGATCGACGGCATCAAGCTCAACGGCGTCGACATCATCACATTCGATGGTGACGGCCGGATCACGCATTTCAAGGTGATGGTGCGTCCGCTCAAGGCGATCAACCTGCTGCATCGGATGATGGGCGAGGAGTTGATGAAGCAAAGCGGCGCAACTTCGCAATCACAGTCGCGATAGCATCTGCCGCGGACCTCCGGAACCGGATAAGGTCCGCTCCAACAACCCAAGGACACGCTGCGCAGCGTCCGTCGCATATGCGGCCACGTGCCAGCCGGGAGACCAGCATGCCAACCTACAAAGCCCCCGTCGAAGACGTCAGCTTCCTGCTCAACGACGTTTTCCAGATCGACCGCTACGGCAATCTTCCCGGCTTCACCGATGCCTCGGCCGATGTACGCGAGGCGATCCTCGGCGAGGCCGCCAAGCTCAGCGAAGAGGTGCTGCAGCCGCTCAATCGCACAGGCGATCTCGAAGGCTGCAAGCGCAATGACGACGGCAGCGTCGCCACGCCGAAGGGCTTCAAGGACGCCTTCAAGCAGGTCGCCGAAGGCGGCTGGCTCGGCCTCTCGGCGCCGACGGAATTCGGCGGCCAGGGCCTGCCGGTGACGCTCTCGCAGGCGGTCAACGAATTCCAGATCTCCGCCAACATGGCGTTCTCGATGTATGGCGGGCTGACCATGGGCGCGACCGCGGCGCTCCTGGTGCACGGCACCCCCGAGCAGAAGCAGACCTATGTGCCGAAGATGGTCGCCGGCCAGTGGACCGGCACCATGAACCTGACCGAGCCGCAGTGCGGCACCGATCTCGGCCTGCTCCGCACCAAGGCGGTGCGCCAGGCCGACGGCAGCTTCAAGATCACGGGCACCAAGATATTCATCTCCGCCGGCGAGCACGACCTCACTGAGAACATCATCCATCTGGTGCTGGCGCGCATCGAAGGCGCGCCGGCCGGCATCAAGGGCGTCTCGCTGTTCGTGGTGCCGAAGGTGCTGGTCAATGCCGACGGCTCGCTCGGGGCTCGCAACGGCGTCAGCTGCGGTTCGATCGAGCACAAGATGGGCATCCACGGCAATTCCACCTGTGTGATGAACTACGACAACGCCACCGGCTGGCTGATCGGCGAAGAGAACAAGGGCATGCAGGGCATGTTCGTGATGATGAACGAGGCTCGCCTCGGCGTCGCCGTGCAGGGCCTCGCGCAGTCCGAGGTCGCCTATCAGAACGCGGTCGCCTATGCCCGCGAGCGCCTGCAGGGCCGCTCGCTGACCGGCGTGAAGGAACCCGAGAAGCCGGCCGATCCGATCATCGTGCATCCCGACGTGCGCCGCACGCTGCTCACCATCCGCGCCTTCAACGAGGCAGCGCGCGCCATGGTGGTGTGGACCGCGCTGAAGAGCGACGTCGCGCACCGCTCCAACGACGCTGGGGATCGCCAGGCTGCCGACGATCACATGGGCCTGATGACGCCGGTGCTGAAGGGCGTCCTGACCGACACCGGGTTCGCCAACACGGTCTCGGCGCAGCAGATGTTCGGCGGCCACGGCTACATCGCCGAGCACGGCATGGAGCAGTTCGTGCGCGATGCGCGCATCGCGATGATCTATGAAGGCGCCAACGGCATCCAGGCGCTCGACCTGGTCGGCCGCAAGCTGCCGCGCGACGGCGGCCGTGCCGCGATGGCGTTCTTCGGCGAGGTCGGCGCTTTCGCCAAGGAGCATGGTGCCGACGAGGCTATGAAGCCGTTCATCACCCCGCTCTCCACCGCGCTCGGCCATCTGCAGCAGGCCACCGGCTGGCTGATGCAGAACGCGCTGGCCAAGCCCGACAATGCCGGCGCCGCGGCGACCGACTACATGAAATTGTTCGGCCTCGTCGCGCTCGGCTACATGTGGGCGAAGATGGCCAAGGTGGCGCAGGACAAGGCCGCCGCCGGCACCACGCCGTACCTCAACACCAAGCTCGTGACCGGCCGCTTCTTCATGGAGAAGTTGCTGCCGGAGACCGCCGTGCATCTGGCCCGGATCCAGAGCGGCAGCGCCACCACGATGGAATTGGCCGCGGAAGCGTTCTGAAGCGTTTTCCAGCGAAGTGGAGACCGGTTCGCGTGAAGAAAACGCGTCAAACAAGAAAGCCTTGAAAAATTGCCGCCGCACGGCTGCGGCGGCGTGTCCTTCCGTATATATTATGATCCTCATATCAAGGAGGGCGTCATGCCTGAGGCATACATCTACGATCACGTTCGTACCCCGCGCGGCCGCGGCAAGGCCGACGGCGCACTGCACGAGGTCACCGCGCTGGCGCTCGCCACGGTGCCGCTGAAGTCGCTCAAGGAGCGCAACAGTCTTCCCGAGGACTCCGTCGACGACGTCGTGCTCGGCGTGGTCGACCCGGTCGGCGAGGCCGGCTCGGACATCGCCCGTTTCGCGGCGCTGAACGCCGGCCTCGGCGAGAAGGTGCCGGGCGTGCAGATCAGCCGCTTCTGCGCCTCCGGCCTCGATGCCGTGAACTTCGCCGCAGCCCAGATCATGAGCGGCCAGCATGAGCTCGTGATCGGTGGCGGCGCGGAATCGATGAGCCGCGTCGGCATCGGCGCCTCCGGCGGCGCCTGGCCGATGGATCCCTCGATGGCGGTGCCGGCCTATTTCATGCCGCAGGGCATCTCGGCCGATCTGATCGCGACCAAATACGGTTTCTCGCGTGACGACGTCGACGCTTACGCGGTGCAGAGCCAGCAGCGCGCGGCCAAGGCCTGGGACGAGGGCCGCTTCGGCAAGTCGGTGGTGCCGGTCAAGGACGTCAACGGCCTGACCATCCTCGCCAAGGACGAGCACATGCGCCCGACCACGACGATGCAGTCGCTGGCGCAGCTGCAGCCGTCCTTCGCGGCGATGGCGGCGATGGCCGGCTTCGACGCGGTGGCGATGCAGTCGCATCCCGAGGTCGAGAAGGTCAATTACGTGCATCACGCCGGTAATTCCTCCGGCATCGTCGACGGCGCCGGCGCCGTGCTGCTCGGCAGCAAGGAGGCGGGCGCCAAGCACGGGTTGAAGCCGCGGGCGAAGATCCGCGCATTCGCCAATATCGGCTCGGAGCCCGCGATGATGCTGACCGGCCCGGTCGACGTCACCGAAAAGCTGTTCGAGCGCTCCGGCATGAAGAAGTCGGACATCGACCTGTTCGAACTCAACGAGGCCTTCGCCTCGGTGGTGCTGCGATACATCCAGGCGTTCGACATCGACAACGCCAAGATCAACGTCAATGGCGGCGCGATCGCGCTCGGCCATCCGTTAGGGGCGACCGGCGCGATGATCCTCGGCACCGTGCTCGACGAGCTCGAGCGCACCAACAAGGAAACCGCGCTGGTGACGCTGTGCATCGGCGGCGGCATGGGCACCGCCACCATTATCGAGCGCGTCTGAGGCGAGGGGAGCGAGCAACATGGCTTACAAGAATTTCAAGTTCGATGTCGACGCCGACGGCATTGCGCTCGTCACCTGGGACATCCCTGATCGTTCGATGAACGTGTTCGACGAGATCTCGACCCAGGAGATCGGCGAGATCATCAAGCAGACGACCAGCGATCCTGCGATCAAGGGTGTCGTAATCACCTCGGCGAAGGAGGCGTTCTGCGCCGGCGCCGACCTCTCGATGCTCGAGGGCATGAACCGCTCTTACGCGCAGCTCTTCAAGGAGAAGGGCGAGGAAGCCGCGAACCAGATGCTGTTCGAGCAGAGCCGCCAGATGTCGCAGTCGTTCCGCGCGATCGAGACCTCGGGCAAGCCGTGGGTCGCCGCGATCAACGGCCTTGCGCTCGGCGGCGGCTTCGAGATCACGCTGGCCTGCCACTACCGCGTCGCGGCCGAGAACCGGAAGACCCGGCTCGGCCTGCCCGAGATCAAGGTTGGCCTGTTCCCCGGCGCCGGCGGCACCCAGCGCGTGCCGCGTCTTGTGCAGCCGGCGGACGCGATGCAATTGCTGCTCAAGGGTGAGGCGGTCAATCTCACCCGCGCCAAGGCACTCAACCTGATTCACGCGGTGGTGCCGGCAGCCGACCTGATCAAGGCCGCGAAGGACTGGATCAAGGGCGGCGGCAAGGCGGTCGCGCCGTGGGACGAGAAGGGCTTCAAGCTGCCCGGCGGCCCCGTCTTCTCCAAGATGGGCATGCAGATGTTCCCGGCCGGCAACGCGATCTATCGCCGCGAGACCTACGACAATTATCCGGCCGCGCGCGCCATCATGAGCTGCGTCTATGAGGGCCTGCAGCTTCCGATCGACGCCGCGCTGCGGGTCGAGTCGCGCTACTTCACCAAGGTGCTGCGCTCGAAGGAAGCGGCGGCGATGATCCGGTCGCTGTTCCTGTCGATGCAGGAACTGAACAAGGGCGCCCGCCGCCCGGCGGGCGTGCCGCCGACCAAGGTCAAGAAGCTCGCCGTGATCGGCGCCGGCTTCATGGGCGCCAGTGTCGGCTATGTCTCGGCGCAGGCCGGCATCGACGTCGTGCTGGTCGATCGCGACCAGGAAAGCGCCGACAAGGGCAAGGGCCACGCCAAGACCGTGGTCGACGGCCTGATCGCCAAGGGACGGATGAAGCAGGACGCGGCCGATGCCATCTTGGCGCGGATCTCGGCCACATCAGACTACAACGTGATCTCGGACTGCGACCTCGTCATCGAGGCGGTGTTCGAGGATCGCAAGGTCAAGGCGGATACCTATGCCAAGGCCCAGCCGCTGCTGAAGCCGGGCGCGATCTTCGCCTCCAACACCTCGACCCTGCCGATCAATTCGCTGGCCGAGGAGTTCAAGGATCAGGGCAAGTTCATCGGCATCCACTTCTTCTCGCCGGTCGAGAAGATGATGCTGGTCGAGATCATCCTCGGCAAGAACACCGGCGACGTCGCGCTGGCGACCGCACTCGACTATGTCCGCGCGATCGGCAAGACGCCCATCGTGGTGAACGACTCCCGTGGCTTCTTCGCCAACCGCTGCGTGATGCGTTACATCTCCGAGGGCAACGAGATGCTGCTCGAGGGCGTGCCGCCGGCGATGATCGAGAACACCGCCAAGATGGCCGGCATGCCGGTCGGGCCGCTGTCGCTGCAGGACGAGGTCGCGCTCGATCTCGGCCTGAAGATCACCAAGGCGACCGAGGCCGATCTCGGCCCCAACGCGATCGACCAGGCGCAGAAGAAGCTGATGGTCGAGATGGTCGAGAAGCAGGGCCGCTTCGGCCGCAAGAACGGCAAGGGCTTCTACGACTATCCCGAGAAGGGCAAGGGCCAGAAGAGCCTGTGGCCGGGGCTCGCCAATCTGCAGCCCAAGCAGCTCGATCCCGACACGCTCAGCGTCGAGGAGTTGAAGCAGCGCTTCCTGGTGGTGCAGGCGGTGGAGGCCGCGCGCACCGTCGAGGATCACGTCATCACCGACGTGCGCGAGGCCGATGTCGGCTCGATCCTCGGCTTCGGCTTCGCGCCGTTCACCGGCGGCGCGCTGTCCTACATCGACTTCATGGGCACCAAGAACTTCGTCGCACTCTGCCACAGCTTCGAGAAGAAGTACGGCTCGCGCTTCACGCCGCCGAAGCTGCTCGAGGAGATGGCCGCCAAGGGCGAAACCTTCTACGGCCGCTTCCCGCCGAAGAAGCAGGCGGCGTAAACTTCTGGGGCGAACTCGCGCAGGATCAAGCCGGTCATCGATCCGACTTGATCCTGTTGCGCGACGGTCATGCGCGTCAAAGTCCCGCCACGCTCGTTCCCCACTGGCACCACGCTGCTGGCATCACTCTTGCTCGTCGATCGCCGGGGCGACGATCAGCGTGAGGGTGTCGTGCGATGAGTTCTGCGTTCAAGGAAGGTGCCGCGGAGATCGCGCCGAAGGATTCCTTGTTTTCCTTGCGGTCATCGCGGTGGCGGAAGCCGCTGCGTCTGCGGGGCAAAGGCCCGGCATGGGCCGGCCTCGCGCTACTCGTTCTGGCCGCGGATATTGTGCTCGCCGCGACGGTCTGGCAGGCCGTCAATTTCTTCCGCCATTGAGCCGTCAGTCTCCGGAGAGAGCAAGGCGCCAGCGAGATAGGCGAACTGGTTGAACGCGAGACAGGCGACGACGATCGGAGCGCCAGTGGCAAAGGAGAAGCCGTCGGATTGGAGCACGATCGCCGCGAGCACCGCGACCAGCGGCGACTCCAGCATCAATGTCCAAACCCGAAAGTACAAACTGGTTGCCAGCCCAACCAGGGTGCTGGTCAATAAAAGGGTAAAGGCGATCGTCACATTTTTAGACCAGTTGGAGCGGAGGGCGCGCCGCAGGTCATAGTCGGTCAGTTGGATCGCGCGAACAAGGACGGCCACGCCCTCAGCCGGAACTACACCGACTTAGTATTAATCGCTTTAATGCAGGTTAAATTGAGACGTTCCGCCTCCGGTGTCGAGAGAGAGGATCGGCGAACCCACAACAAAAAAGAGCCGGATCGGCCGACCCGGCTCTATCGCGGTCGCTGTGAGCGAGCTCAGGCCGCCTTGAGCAGGCCTTCCTTCTTCAGCGCCTCCTGCACCTTCGGGCGCGCCGCGACGCGGGCCTTGTAGGCGGTCACGTTCGGCAGGCCGGAGAAGTCGAAGCCGAGCCGATCCTGCGCCCACATGATCATGGTGAAGAGGTAGCCGTCGGCGACCGTGAACTGGTTGCCCATCAAATAGTCGCGTCCGGCGAGCTGGCTCTCGACATATTTGAACTTGCCCATGGCGCGGTCCTTGAAGAAGGCCTTGGCGTCGTCGGCGAGCACGGGCGAAAACATCGGGCCGAGATTCTTGTGCAGCTCGGTCGTGGTGTAGTTCAGCCATTCGAGCAGCTTGTAGCGCTCGTTGGAGTCCCGCGCCGGCGCCAGCTTCTTGTCGGCGGCCTTGTCGGCGATCATCTGGATGATGATCGGCCCCTCGGTGACCATCTCGCCGGTATCCAGCGCCAGCGCCGGCACCTGGCCCTTGGGGTTCACCTGGAGGAAATCGTCGCCGTTTTCGAGCTTCTTGGCGCGGAGATCGACCTTGACCAGGTCGTAGGGCAGCCCGGCCTCGAGCAGGGCGATATGGGGGGAGAGGGAGCAGGCACCGGGGGTGTAATAAAGCTTCATAGGGGTATTCCTTCCCTTGTTCTTGGCGTCCGGAGAGGGATTGCCTACATGCGCCTGCATGAAATAGTCAAGATTGATGCAGATGCATTCAGTGCGGTACAGTCGGTGCCGGGACCCTATGAGCTAGACCATGAAACGCAAGCTATCGAGCGAGGCGACGGCCGCCTGGATCCGCCTGATGCGGGTGCCGAGCCGGGTGCTGGACTGCGTCGAGCAGGATTTGAAGAAGGCCGGTTTTCCGCCGCTCGCCTGGTATGACGCTTTGCTCGAGCTGTCCCGCGCGCCGTCGGGCGAGCTGCGCCCGGTCGAGCTCGAGCGCCAGATGCTGATCCCGCAATATTCGACCTCGCGGCTCATAGACAAGCTGGTCGACGAGGGGCTCGCCGCCCGCCGCGAATGCAAGATCGACAAGCGCGGCCAGTTCGTCGAGATCACCGAGGCTGGACGCGAGCTGCAGAAGCGGATGTGGAACGCCTATTCCGCCGCGATCGACAAGCATGTCGGCTCGAAATTATCCGACGCCGACGCAACCAGGCTGTGCGGCCTGCTCGACCGGCTCGGCTGCGCCTGCGGCGACGCCAAAGGCGACGTCAAGAACGAGACCAAGGCTGACAGCAAGGCTGCGCCTGCGCGAGACGGCGTGCCTGCCCGATGATATTGCTGATTCCATCATCCGCAGCCGTTGTGGCTCGCGGATGTCCCTGCCACCGCGCGCCTTCGATCGAAGCGCCCTTGAGTTGGATTATCTATGGCGCGTGACCAGATCGACATGACGCCGCTGCAGTCGCGCGACGAACTCGTGGCGTGGCTTGAAGCCGGCGTGAAGCCTGAGTCCGAATTCCGGATCGGCACCGAGCACGAGAAGACTCCGTTCACGCTGGAGGGCCATCAGCCCGTGCCCTATGAAGGCGCCAAGGGCATCGGCGCGCTGCTCGAGGGCATGAAGCTCTTGCTCGGCTGGGAGCCGATCATGGAGCGCGGCAACATCATCGGCCTCTATGATGTCACCGGCGGCGGCGCGATTTCGCTCGAGCCCGGCGGGCAGTTCGAACTGTCGGGCGCGCCGGTCGAAACCGTGCATCAGACGCAGTCGGAATTGATGGCGCATCTGGCGCAGGTGCGGGAGATCGCAACCCCGCTCGGCATCGGCTTCCTCGGCCTCGGCATGACGCCGTCCTGGTCGCGCGCGCAGATCCCCATGATGCCCAAGGGGCGTTACAAGATCATGCGAAACTACATGCCGAAGGTCGGCAAATACGGCCTCGACATGATGTTCCGGACCTGCACGGTGCAGACCAATCTCGACTTCTCCTCCGAAGCCGACATGGTGAAGAAGCTGCGGGTGTCGCTGGCGCTGCAGCCGATCGCGACCGCCTTGTTCGCCAACTCGCCGTTCACCGAAGGCAAGCCCAACGGCTTCCTGTCGTTCCGTTCCGAGATCTGGCGTGACACCGACAATGCGCGCAGCGGCATGGTGCCGTTCGCATTCGAGGACGGCATGGGCTTCGAGCGCTATGTCGATTACGCGCTCGACGTTCCGATGTATTTCGTCAAGCGCGGCGAGGAATATATCGACGTCTCCGGCTCCTCGTTCCGGGATTTCTTCGCCGGCAAGAATGCCGCCTTCCCGGGCGAGCGCCCGACCTTGTCGGACTGGGCCAATCACCTCTCGACGATCTTCCCCGAGGTGCGGTTGAAGCGTTACCTCGAAATGCGCGGCGCCGACGGCGTGCCGTGGGGCCGGCTGCCGGCGCTGCCGGCGTTCTGGGTCGGGCTGCTCTACGACAATGACAGCCTCGACGCCGCCTGGGACATCGTCCGCCACTGGACCGCGCCGGAGCGGCAGGCGCTGCGTGACGACGTGCCGCGTTTCGGCTTCAAGTCGCGGATCAAGGATCGCTATCTGTTCGAGATCGCCAAGGAGTGCCTGATCCTGTCGCATGCCGGATTGCGGCGGCGCGGCCGGATCGATCATCTCGGACGCGACGAGAGCCGCTTCCTCGAACCGCTCGAGCGCATCATCGAGGCCGGCCGCTCGCCGGCCGAGGAGATGCTGGAGAAGTTCAACGGTCCCTGGAAGGGCTCGGTGGAACCGGCCTATCAGGAATACGCCTTTTAGTCCCCGCTTGGATCCGATCCGGGCGTGAGGCGCGCGCGAACGGCGGTGGTGTCGCACCCGCCGTTCATCCGCCGTACAGGTTCATGGCGTTCAAATGACGCCCCGCTAAACGCGCGGGGCTGCGCGAATTTGAAAGCAATCTCATGGGGATAGGCCGCCACTTTAGGGCGTGTGTGGTGATGTTTGCGGTCCTTGCGGCCGCGGTCGTCGCGCGCCCGGCATTGGCGCAGACCAATTTCGACCGCCCCGGCGGCGACTATCTCAACGCGCCGGTGACGACGGGCGATCCGGCCGATTGCGCGCTGACCTGCGAGCGTGACCGCCGTTGCCGCGCCTGGAGCTTCAACTATCCGACCGACGCCAATAATGGGGCGGTGTGCTGGCTGAAGAGCACCGTGCCGCCACGGGTGCAGAACGTCTGCTGCGTCTCCGGGGTGCGCGGCGCGGGTGTGGTCGAGCCGCGCAACGGCGCCATCGAAACCTCGATCGACCGGCTCGGCGGCGACTACAAGAATTTCGAGCTGAAGAGCAGCGACGGCGACGAGGCCTGCCAGGCCGCCTGCACCGCCGACAACAAGTGCCGCGCCTGGACCTACGCCCGGCCCGGCTATGCCGGCCGCGACGCGCATTGCTTCCTGAAGAAAGAGATCAAGCCGCCGCGCCGCAAGGCGGGGTTCACGTCGGGCGTGGTGCGTTGATTCTGTAGCCCGGATGGAGCGAAGCGCAATCCGGGACCGCGCTCTGAACTGCACCCCTGATGTGAGACACGATAATCAGGGACAGGTGCCGAGCGCTTGAGGCGGCTGGGCGGGTTGATGGGTTACGGGCGCGATGCGGGGCTGCTGCGCAGCAGCCCTGCATCGCGGTAAACTTGCTTCGAACTCGGCTGGCGGCCGATAAGCCAGGGCCGAGTGTAGCCGTTGGCGATTGTACACCTCCTCGATGAAGGCGCCGATTGCATTTCTGGCATGCTGCGCATCGCGGTAAGTCTGGCCGTTGACCTCCTCCTGTTTGAGGGTCTTCATGAAGCTCTCCGCCTTGGCATTGTCGTAGGGATTGCCGACCCGGCTCATGCTCGGGGCAATGTCGTGCCGCTGAAGTAGGTCCGTGTAGTCGCCGCAGGCATACTGGATGCCGCGATCGGAGTGGTGGATCAGGCTACCGGGCGTCGGCTGGCGCGCCGCCAACGCCATGGAGAGCGCTGTAACCGCCAGACGCGCCTCCAGGTGCGTTTCCAGAGCCCAGCCGATCACGCGCCGGCTGAAGGCATCGAGCATGATGGCGAGATAGGCGAACTCCTCCTGCAGACGGATGTAGGTGATGTCCGCCACCCAGAGCTGGTCGAGGCCATCAGGCACCATGCCGCGGGCGAGGTTCGGTACCACGCGCCAGGGGTGGCGCGAGTCTGTCGTCACAGGCACGAACGGCCGCTGCCGCAAGCACAACAGATTGTCCTCTCGCATCAGGCGCAGCACGCGTTTGCCGTTCACCGCCAAGCCCTCACGGCGCAACTGGGCGGCGATGCGGCGATAGCCGTAATGCCGATAGGCAAGCGCCAGCCGCTGGATCGCGTCCCGCACGCCGGTTTCTTCGGCACGTGGGGCGGAAGCCGCCCAGTGCCGGTAATAGCCGGCCCGACTGACGCCAGCCAGCACGCACATCCGCTCGATCGTCAGCTCGCCTTGCCGCGGGGGCATCGTCATCGCCTGGATGACCGCGTAGACCCCGTCACGCCAGGCCCGGTGCTCGGCCGGCGTGCTTCCTTGACCCGCCGCAAGGCTTGCCGAAAAAAATCCAGTTCAATCTGCTGCTGGCCGATCTTGCGCTCAAGCTCGGCAATGCGCTCCGGCGCACCAGGGTCGGCAGTCGCAACATCGCGTGCCCGCTCCTTCACGCTCGGCGCAACCGCATCACTTTTGCGCGGCCGGCCGATCGGCCGCAGCGCCTCCGCCCCGCCGGCACGAAATAGATCGCGCCATGCATAGAGGTCCTTACGCAACACATTCAGCTCCTGGGAAAGAGCCTTTATGCGCTCACCCGCCAGAATGCGACGGACCGCCTCGAGCTTAAACTCTCGGCTGAAAACACGGGGTGATTTGTTGGACATACATTCTCCGTTAGAGAACTGTCCCTAATTTCCCGTGTCTCACTTTTGGGGTGCACTCCACTCACCGCGGACGGGCCTGCCCCGGATTTCGCTGCGCTTCATCCGGGCTACGAAGCGACGACAGGCTACTCCGCCGCCAGCACCGTGATCTCGGGCCAGAGCGCCTTCCAGCGCGCCGCCTTCGTCGCATAGTTCGCCGGCGAAAAGTTCGCGGTTCGGTTCGGCCGCACGATCATGCCGGCGACATCATCGAAACCGTTCGGCGCATAGACGTCGTAGCCGCGCGTGGTGCGGCGGATGCCGATCTGCGTGTTTTCGGTGAGGAAGCGATCGATGCCGTCGATCGAACGCGACAGCGCCGGGTAGGACAGGCCGTGCTTGTCGGGATACCAGAGATGGACGCGGGCCTGGTTGCGCACCTCGATCGCGACACCGAGATGGCCAAGCCGTGCCTTGAGTTCGCGAATCACGGCGTCCTCGCCTCCCATGAGGTATCCGGATCGAAATAGAAGATGTCGTGGTCGCTGATGCCATGATCGAGCGGCCGGCTGGTCAGCACGTTCCACACGGTCTGCACTAGGCAGCCGGCGACCAGCCACGCATCGGGCAAGCCGAGGCGGTACAACTCGTCGGTGATGGCTTGATTGGCCGGGTTGCGCAGCGCGGCTGCGAGGAATTCGTCCTGCGTCACGACGAGGCGGTCGCGTCGTAGTCCCGGACCGCCTTCTTCGACGCCAGCGTGCGCCAGTGCCGGCGCCGCAAGGGCTCGACGGTGTGACGTTTGGCCTTCGACAGGCGGATCAGGACCGTCGGGTAATCGCGGTAGTGATCGGTGAAGTAGAACACTTGGGGCTGATGCTCGACCAGCACGTCGCGTTCCTCCGGCGGCACGCCCGGCATCACCAGGCTGTCGCCGTCCTCCTTGAGCCGCACCAGCATCTTGTTGCGCACCCTCAGCGCCGGCGTGCCATAGGACGAGCCGTCCTCGACCTCCGGCCATGCCAGCGCGATGTGCCTGATGTCGTCGAAGGTCACGACTATCATCCCGCAAGGAATGTAGCCCGGATGGAGCGAAGCGAAATCCGGGACATCTTGCCGAGTGGGAGATCCCGGATTGCGCAGCGCTCCATCCGGGCTACGCGTCTACTGCACCGAGGTGAAGAAGCGCGCGAGGCGGAAGCCTGAGAGCCAGGTCCAGACCGGCTGGCTGCGGATGCCGAGGTCCCAGGAGCCGACCACGGCGTCGGCGCGGCCGATCAGATTGTCGATCGGCAAGAGGCCGACGCCGCCGTCGCGCACCGGCACGCGGCTATCGGCGGAATTGTCCCGATTGTCGCCGAGCACGAACAGTTTGCCCGGCGGCACCGTCACCTCTTGGGTGTTGTCGAGCCGGCCGTTGTCGCGAATCTTGAAGATCGCGTGGTTGACGCCGTTCGGCAGCGTCTCGATGTAGCGATACGCCTCCTCGCCGCCGCCGCGATCGTCTTCGGCGAAGCCGGTGCCGTCGGGCTTCAGCGTCGCCGCATGATCGTTGATGAAGAGCTGACCCTGCCGCATCTGGATGCGGTCGCCGGGCAGCCCGACCACGCGCTTGACCCAGGCCTGCGAGCGGTCGCCCGGCCAGCGGAACACGACAACGTCGCCGCGCTTCGGCGTCTCGCCGAACACGCGGCCGGTTTCCGGCAGCGTGATCTGGATCGGCAGCGAAGCCGCGCCGTAGCCATAGGGATATTTCGAGGCGACCAGCGCGTCGCCGATCAGCAGCGTCGGCTCCATCGATCCCGACGGCACGTAGAACGGCTCGGCGATCGCGCCCTTGGCGAGGAACACGACGGCCACGATCGCGGCCAGTTGCACGGCCTGCCCGCGCCAGCTGGTCGGCTTGGCCGTCACGACTTCGTTTCCGCTGCTCACTAGCCCGTTCCTCCGAC
Organism: Bradyrhizobium sp. USDA 4504; assembly: GCF_054063995.1. Classification (NCBI taxonomy): domain Bacteria; kingdom Pseudomonadati; phylum Pseudomonadota; class Alphaproteobacteria; order Hyphomicrobiales; family Nitrobacteraceae; genus Bradyrhizobium; species Bradyrhizobium sp. USDA 4504. Next base: position 8,033,817 of record NZ_JBSSGV010000001.1, read on the forward strand.
CGTAATCCGTTCCATCCTGAGCGTCGGTTGGCCGACGCCGACCGGCACGCCCTGGCCGTTCTTGCCGCAGGTGCCGATTCCCGTATCCAGCGCAAGATCGTTGCCGATCATGGTGATCCTGTGGAGATCGGTCGGTCCGTTGCCGATCAGCATGGCGCCCTTCAGCGGCGCGCCGAGCTTGCCGTTCTCGATCTTGTAGGCTTCGGTGCACTGGAACACGTATTTGCCCGAGGTGATGTCGACCTGGCCGCCGCCGAAATTGGCGGCGTACATGCCGTTCTTCACCGAGGCGATGATCTCGGCCGGGTCGCGGTCGCCCGACAGCATGTAGGTGTTGGTCATGCGCGGCATCGGCACATGGGCATAGCTCTGCCGACGACCGTTGCCGGTCGGCTTCATGCCCATCAGCCGGGCGTTCTGGCGGTCCTGCATGTAGCCGACCAGAATGCCATCCTCGATCAGCACGGTGCGGTTGGTCGGCGTGCCCTCGTCGTCGATCGAGAGCGAGCCGCGGCGCGAGGCCATGGTGCCATCGTCGACCACGGTGACGCCCTTGGCGGCGACCTGCTGGCCCATCAGGCCGGCAAAGGCGGAGGTCTGCTTGCGGTTGAAGTCGCCCTCGAGCCCGTGGCCGACGGCCTCATGCAGCATCACGCCGGGCCAGCCGGCGCCGAGCACCACGTCCATCTCGCCGGCGGGCGCCGGCACCGATTCGAGATTGACCAGCGCCTCGCGCAGCGCGCCGTCGGCGGCGTCGCGCCAGGCCTTGGTCTCGATGAAGCGGGCATAGCCCTCGCGGCCGCCATAGCCCTTGCTGCCGCTCTCCTGGCGGTCGCCCTGGCCGGCGACGACGGAGATGTTGACGCGCACCAGCGGGCGGATGTCGCGATAGCTCTCGCCGTCGGGCCGCAGGATCTCGACCACCTGCCAGGTCGCGGTGAGGCTGGCCGAGACCTGACGCACCCGCGGGTCCTTTTCCCTGACATAGGCGTCGATCTCGCCGAGCAGCTTGACCTTGGCCTCGAACGCCGGGCCGTCCAGCGGGTTCTCGTCGCCATAGAGCTTGATGTTGGTGTGGGCGGGCGCCGCGGCGAAAGTGCCGGCATAGCCGCCGCGCACGGCCGCGACCGCATCCGCGGCGCGGATCAGCGCCGGGATCGAGACGTCGGAGGAATGCGCATAGCCGACCGCGTCGTCCTTGACCGCGCGCAGGCCGAAGCCCTGCGAGGTGTCATAGGTCGCCTGCTTCAGCCTTCCGTTGTCGAACACCAGCGCCTCGGTCTGCCCGAACTCCAGGAACAGCTCGCCGTCGTCGGCGCCTTCAAGGCCGCGGGACACCTCGCGGCGGACAGCATCGCGGTCTAGATTGGCGCGGTCGAGCAGGGAGGTCGTGGCGGGATTGGTCATGGTCACTCCGACGCAATGCGATTGCTTGGCGATTCCTCGTCATCCTTGCCTGAAGCGCAACTGATTGCCAGTGGGGAACCCGGAAGCCAAGGATTTCGGGGGATTGAAGCAGAGACGAGCGGAAAACTCATCTTACAACCCGGAAACCTGTACCGGTCCCGGTTCAGGCCCGGACGGCGATCATCAAAGATAGTGGTTGGGGTGGCAAACCGGGAGTGCCTGCGGCTATGCGGTCGATCACAGTGCCCCGTCGGGCTCGTCACCTTGTCGTCATCACCTTGAGCGCCGATCCGCCTTCCGCGGCTGGCTTTCGCGCTCGGCTGCATCGGCCGATTGCGGCTTCGGCTGCGCGGTGCCTTGTGCCGAGGTCGGAAAGCCATGCTCCTGCGCCCACCGGTACAGCTCGTCGAACACCGGCTTGAGCGCCTTGGCGGACGGCGTCATCTCGTACTCAACCCGAGGCGGCACCTCGGGATAGACCGTGCGCTTGACGAGACCGTTGGCCTCGAGATCGCGCAGCTGCGTGGTCAGCATGTGCTGGGTTACGCCGGGGATCGACTGGCGCAGCTCGCCGAATCGCCGCTTGCGCTCGACCAATTGCCAGAGGATGTCGCCCTTCCATTTCCCGGCCAGCACCGACAGCGCGCGATGAAATTGCGCGGACAGGTCGCCGTTGCACGGCTCGGACGCCACCGGAGGCTCGGCGGGCTCAATAGTCAGTTTTTTCATACTACCTCACAAAAAGCATCCTACTTGTTCTTTTCATCTTACTCCCGAATTTAGACCACCGAAAGCCGCGGGCCAGCCGCCGATCGGTCGGGTGGCCGCGGTCCGGCCTTACGAACAACTCGGGAGTCATCAATGTCAGTTGCAGTTGCCGCGGCGCCGTCGCGCTGGAAATCCGTCAGCCTCTGGGTCGTCAGGGGACTGCTCGCTTTGGCCTTTGCCGCCGCTGGCGCCGCCAAGCTCTACGGTGTGCCTATGCTGGTCGAGGAATTCGAGCATATTGGGCTCGGTCAGTGGTTCCGCTATTTCACCGGATCGCTGGAGCTGCTCGGCGCGGTCCTGATCCTGCTGCCCCCGGTCGCGGCGTTCGGCGGCGTGCTGCTGAGCTGCATCATGGTCGGCGCCACCATCACGCATCTGTTCGTGATCGGCGGCTCGCCGGTGCCCCCCCTCGTGCTGCTGACATTGAGTGTGATCGTCGCCTACGCCAAGCGTAGCCAGTTCGCCCTGCTCGCGAGCGCGCCGTGAGGCGAGCGCGATGCGCATCTCTCGCCGCACGCTGACGGTCGTGACCGGGCTGGTGCTGGCCTTCGCGGTGCCGTTCGCCGCGACAATGCTGCTCACCGGTTCGGTCGCGGCGGTCTCGAAGCCCGAGCCGAAGAAGCCCGAGCCGCGCGTGCACCAAGTTGTGCTGCCGATCAACAGCGACGACCCGACCTCGATGCGGGCGCTGATCTCGACCGCGCTCAACCTCCCGAAATATTATCGGGAGCGCAACGAGCCGTTCGAGATCGAGGTCGTCGCCTACAATGCTGGCGTCCACATGCTGCGCGCCGATACCTCGCCGGTGAAGGATCTGCTGCGGGTGGTGCGGGGGCTCACGCCCGACATCCGCTTGGTTGTCTGCGAAGCCACCAAGCTCGGCATGGAGCGCGCCGAGGGACATCCGCTGGTGCTGCTCGATCATGTCGACCTGGTGCCGAACGGGCCCGGGCGCATCATCGAATTGCAGGAAGCTGGCTGGTCCTACATCCGGTCCTGAGCGATGTGGCCATCAAGCCAAGCGGAGAACTTGTCATGACGTCAGCTCACGCACCGACGCGCCGCGCGGTCGTTGCCGGCATGATTGGCGCCGGCGCCTCGCTCGCAATGCCCACCGGAGCTGCGCGCGCAGCGTCGGGACCGCCGCAATTCGGCACCATCCGGCATCAGTTCACGCAGGTCGAAGGCGCCCGCCCGGTGCCGCCGGTCGCGATCCCGGCGCTCGCCGGCGGCGCGCTCGATCTCACGGCGTTCAAAGGCAAGATGGTGCTGGTGAACTTCTGGGCCACCTGGTGCGCGGCGTGCCGGACCGAGCTGCCGATGCTGGACCGCCTTGCCGCCAGCGGCCGTCGCGATCTCGTGGTCGTCGCTATCAGCACCGATCGCAACCGCGCGCCGGTCGCGCCCTACGTCAAGCAGCTCAAGCTGCGCCACCTCGCGATCGGCTTCGATCCCGGTGGTCTCGTCTCGCGCGTCGACGCCGCCGAGGTCGATACGCCGTTCGCGCTCTACGGCATGCCGATCTCATTTTTGATCGGCATCACCGGGCAGGTCGAAGGCTACATGACGGGTGAGGCGGACTGGCTGTCCACGGAGGCGATCGCGTTGTTCGACTATTACGCCGGCGTCCGTTGAGATGGCGTAGCCCGGATGAAGCGCAGCGCAATCCGGGACTGGTCAATCCGCGATGATGGCGGCCCCGGATTGCGCTGCGCTCCATCCGGGCTACGCTTTCCTGTGCCGCTCGGCGCCGCTAGGGCAATTTGTCATACCCCTCCGCCAGGCCATTCAGGCTGAGCGGAAAGCCAATCCCTTCCTCGGGCGTCTCGAAGATGATGAAGGTCGCGGTCTTGGCGTTCTTGAGCTGGCCGAGCAGCTTGTCGTCCATCACGACCTCGGCGACGCAGCCATTGGGCAGGCATCTCACGAAACCGGCGCGGCCGACGTCCTGATTGTCGAGCTTGAGGCCGAGGCCGGAGGGCAGCAGCACGCCGAGCGGCGCGACCACGCGCATCAGGCGGCTCTTCTGGTCGGCGGTCTTCAGCACGATCACGGTCAGGCCGGCATTGGAGCGGTCTTCCGCTACCACGCTCTGGATCAGCGCGCATTGCTCGGCCTGGGCGCCGGGCGGAGTGTCGCAGCGGATCTGCCAGTCGCCGTGGACCGAGCGCACCGCGCCTTGCGCGTTCGCCGGCTGGGTCAGGCCAAGAGAAAGGCCAAGAGAAAGGCCGAGGCAGAGGGCCAGAATCGCGAGGCCGCCGAGCCGGCTGGCCATCGTCAAACGAATGTTCGAAGCGCCCATCCGGGTCGATCCTTATAGATGTTCGGTCGGTCCGGCCGTCCGCCGGTAGCACGCGCGCCACGATGCGCTTCCCGGAAGCGAATCATGATCTCATCTTCTTGTTTGAGCATGATCTTTCGGAAAACCGGTTTCCACTCTTCCGGATCATGCTCAGGCGTCGACTGATACCGCAATGACGGCGCCTTGAAGGCGATCGTGAAGCCATTCTCGCGCCGGATTGGGGCAGCCCGCAGCGAATCAGGTTCCTGTGCGCTGCCCTGTCTGTGGGTACATCCGGTAATCCCCCTGTCAAGCGGCATGGACAATTGGTCCAAGTGCTTTCGCTTGATTTTGCGGGAAAAATCGCAAGCGGCAGCTTCATCGCAGGCGCATGGCTTTCGGCCCCACTACTGCATTGCGAGCGCCGGAGAATTATGGTTTGAGAGGCTGGATTTCGACGCGTTCTAGCGATCTGGCTCCCGTACCCACCTTGACTCAGAGACGGGTATGTCCGGAAGGCCATTTGTCAGGGCGGATCGTGCTGCATTTTCGGCCACATGCCGGGGGTGCTTTGGGGAATAATGCAAGGGAGCGCGAGCGGCATGAAGATGTCGATTGGCCGGTTGGGCAGGCAATTGCTGGGGTTGGCGGTGGCGGGTGTGGCGTCTGTCGCCGCGGGATCGGCCTTCGCCGAAATGGGGCAGCCGGCGCCGTGGGAGCACACGCTGCAGGAAGGCGTGACCCCGGTGATGGAAAACATCATCTGGTTTCACAATTTCCTGCTGGTACTGATCACCCTGATCACGCTGTTCGTGCTCGCGTTGCTCATCATCGTGGTGGTGAAGTTCAACGCCAGGGCCAACCCGGTCCCCTCCAGGACCACCCACAACACGCTGATCGAGGTGGCCTGGACGCTGATCCCGGTGCTGATCCTGGTCGGCATCGCGGTGCCGTCGTTCCGCCTGCTGTTCCTGGAGCTCGACGTGCCGAAGCCGGATCTCACGGTGAAGGTCACCGGCAAGCAGTGGTACTGGTCCTACGCCTATCCGGATAACGGCAAGTTCGAGTTCGACTCGCTGCTCGACAAGGACAAGCAGCCGCGCCTGCTCGGCGTCGACAACGAGATGGTGGTCCCGGTCAACAAGGTGGTGCGGATCCAGACCACCGGCGCCGACGTGATCCACTCCTTCGCGGTGCCGGCCTTCGGCGTGAAGATCGACTCGATCCCCGGCCGCCTCAACGAGAGCTGGTTCAAGGCCACCAAGACCGGCGTGTTCTACGGCCAGTGCTCGGAACTGTGCGGCAAGGACCATGCCTTCATGCCGATCGCGGTCAGGGTCGTGAGCGACCAGGAATTCGCGACCTGGGTCGAAGGCGCGAAGAAAAAGTTTGCGACCAACCCGGCGAATTCCTACGCCTCGGCTGGTCAGGCGGCGCAGTAAGCCTCACGGCTTACGGCGCGGATGGAATAAGGGCGACGGGACCGCAAGGTCCAAGAGGGACTGCAAGGCAGGATTTTGAACATGGCGACAGGCGCAGCGACACACGACGATCACGCCCATGACGATCACGCCCACCATCCGACCGGATGGCGGCGTTATCTCTACTCCACGAACCACAAGGACATCGGTACGATGTACCTGATCTTTGCGGTGATCGCGGGCATCATCGGCGCGGCGATGTCGATCGCGATCCGTGCCGAGTTGATGTATCCGGGCGTCCAGATATTCCACGAGACGCACACCTATAACGTGTTCGTGACCTCGCACGGCCTGATCATGATCTTCTTCATGGTCATGCCGGCGATGATCGGCGGCTTCGGCAACTGGATGGTGCCACTGATGATCGGCGCGCCGGACATGGCGTTCCCGCGCATGAACAACATCTCGTTCTGGCTGCTGCCGGCCTCGTTCGCGCTGCTGGTGATGTCCACCTTCGTCGAGGGTGAGCCGGGCGCCAAAGGCGTCGGCGCGGGCTGGACCATGTATGCGCCACTGTCGACCTCGGGCCATCCGGGACCGGCGGTCGATTTCGCGATTCTCTCGCTCCATCTCGCGGGTGCCTCGTCGATCCTCGGCGCCATCAACTTCATCACCACGATCTTCAACATGCGCGCGCCGGGCATGACCCTGCACAAGATGCCGCTGTTCGTGTGGTCGATCCTGGTCACCGTGTTCCTGCTGCTGCTGTCGCTGCCGGTGCTCGCCGGTGCGATCACCATGCTGCTGACCGACCGCAATTTCGGCACCACCTTCTTTGCGGCTGACGGCGGCGGCGACCCGGTGCTGTTCCAGCATCTGTTCTGGTTCTTCGGTCACCCCGAAGTGTACATCCTGATCCTGCCCGCCTTCGGCATGATCAGCCAGATCGTCTCCACCTTCTCGCGCAAGCCCGTGTTCGGCTATCTCGGCATGGCCTACGCCATGGTGGCGATCGGCGGCATCGGCTTCGTGGTGTGGGCGCACCACATGTACACCGTCGGCATGTCCTCGGCGACGCAGGCCTATTTCGTCGCCGCCACGATGGTGATCGCGGTGCCGACCGGCGTGAAGATCTTCTCGTGGATCGCCACGATGTGGGGCGGCTCGATCGAGTTCAAGGCGCCGATGATCTGGGCGATCGGCTTCATCTTCCTGTTCACCGTCGGCGGCGTCACCGGCGTCGTGCTGGCCAATGCCGGCGTCGACCGCGTGCTGCAGGACACCTACTACGTGGTGGCGCACTTCCACTACGTGCTGTCGCTCGGCGCCGTGTTCGGCATCTTCGCCGGCTGGTACTACTGGTTCCCGAAGATGTTCGGCTACATGTACTCGGAGCGGATCGCCAAGGCGCACTTCTGGTTTACCTTCGTCGGCGTCAACCTGGTGTTCTTCCCGCAGCACTTCCTCGGCCTGTCGGGCATGCCGCGCCGTTATGTCGACTATCCGGATGCGTTCGCCGGCTGGAACCTGATCTCCTCCTGGGGCTCGTACATCTCCGGCATCGGCGTCCTGATCTTCATCTACGGCGTGATCGATGCCTTCGTCCGCAAGGAGCAGGCCGCGAACAATCCGTGGGGCGCCGGTGCGACCACGCTGGAGTGGACGCTGACCTCGCCGCCGCCATTCCACCAGTTCGAAGTGCTGCCCCGCGTGCAGTAAGTCCACGACAACGCGGCGCACTTTAAGGGTGCGCCGCGCCTTTTGAGAGAAGCGAGACCTGATCTTGTCGGTTGTCGATCACAACGCCATCGAGCTGCCCCGGATCTCCGAGGCCGAAGTGGGCGACTACATCGCGCTGTTGAAGCCGCGCGTGATGTCGCTGGTGATCTTCACCGCGCTGGTCGGGCTGATGATCGCGCCGGTGCACGTGCATCCGGTGCTGGCATTCACCTCGATCCTGTGCATCGCGGTTGGCGCCGGCGCCTCCGGCGCGCTCAACATGGCCTATGAGGGCGACGTCGACGCGCTGATGACGCGCACCGCCAACCGGCCGATTCCGCGCGGCCGCATCACGCAGACCGAGGCGGCCGCGTTCGGCATCACGCTCGCCTTCTTCTCGGTGATGACACTCGGCATTCTGGTCAACTGGGTGGCGGGTGCGCTGCTTGCCTTCACCATCTTCTTCTATGCCGTGGTCTACACGATGTGGCTGAAGCGCTGGACCGCGCAGAACATCGTGATCGGCGGCGCCGCCGGTGCCTTGCCACCGGTGGTGGCTTGGGCCGCCGCGACCGGATCGCTCTCGGTCGAGCCGATCCTCCTGTTCCTGATCATCTTCTTCTGGACTCCGCCGCACTTCTGGGCGCTGGCGCTGTTCCGCAGCGACGACTATGCCCGCGCCGGCATCCCGATGCTGCCGGTCGTCGCCGGTCCCGACGCGACCCGGCTGCAGATTCTGCTCTACACCATCGTGCTGGTCGCGATCGCGCTGGCGCCGTGGCCGCTCGGCTATTTCGACGCGATCTACGGCGTCACCTCGCTGGTGCTCGGCGCCGGCATGCTGTGGCTGGCCATCGAAGTCTATCGCCGCCGCGAGGGTACGGCTGCCAACCGCGCCACGCGCCGGCTGTTTGCCTTCTCGATCCTCTATCTGTTCGCGCTGTTTGCCGTCCTCCTCGCCGAGGTCGTGGTCCGCGCGATTGCGCCTGTCTTCATCGGATAGGGAGCCGGGGGGCGAGATGGGGGCGCATGGGATATCAATGGACGAGAAACGCGAACCAGAAGGCATCGTCCTCACCGAGGCGCAGCTCAAGAGCCGCCGCCAGCGCTCGATCGCCATCGCGCTCGCGCTCGGCATCCTGGTCGTGCTGTTCTTCGCCGTCACCCTCGTCAAGGGGCCGGCCGTGCTGGTGCGGCCGCTGTGAGTGAGATGGCCAACCAGGGACCGCAGCAGGGTGAGGGCGCCAAGGTCACGCGCCGCACGCTGACGCGCGACGCCGTGGTTGCCTCGATCTGCGGCTTCGTCGTGGTGCTGATGGTCGGCGCGTCCTACGCAGCCGTGCCGTTCTACAACTGGTTCTGCCGCACCACCGGCTTCAACGGCACCACCCAGGTCGCGACCTCGGTGCCTTCGGATGCGCCGCTCGAGCGCACTATTTCGGTCAGCTTCGATTCCAACGTCGCGCCGGGCCTGCCCTGGAAGTTCGAGCCGGAGCAGAACACGATCGACGTCAAGATCGGCCAGGTGGTCACGGTCTACTACACTGTCACCAACCAGTCGGCGCGCACCACCACCGGCCAGGCGTCCTACAATGTCGCGCCGTTGACGGTCGGCGCCTATTTCCAGAAGATCAACTGCTTCTGCTTCACCGAACAGACCATGGCGCCGGGCGAAAAGCGCGAGATGGCCGTGGTGTTCTATGTCGATCCGGCGCTGGCCAAGGACAGCGAGAACGACACGCTGAAGACGATCACCCTGTCCTACACCTTCTTCCCCGTGCGCGACGCCGCGCCGAAGCCCGTGGCGGCGGGCGAGGCGGAACAGCGCAAGGGCGGCTAGTTTCGGAATTTAAGATTTAAGACGTGCCTTGCGGCACGCGAATGGAGAGACGGCAATGGCTGAGGCGCAAGTCAAGCATCACGACTATCATCTCGTCGACCCGAGCCCATGGCCGGTGGTCGGCTCGATCTCGGCCTTCATCATGGCGTTCGGCGCGATCGGCTGGATGCACCACATGTTCTCCGCCGCCCCGATCGTGTTCGGCGTCGGCACCATCGGCGTGCTCTACACGATGGCGAGCTGGTGGGGCGACGTGATCAAGGAAGCCCAGTACAAGGGCGACCACACCCGCGTGGTGCAGATCAGCCACCGCTACGGCATGATCCTGTTCATCGCCTCCGAGGTGATGTTCTTCGTCGCCTGGTTCTGGGCCTTCTTCAATGCGGCGCTGTTCCCGGCTGACGCGGTGCATGCCACCCGCGATGCGGTGTTCGGCTGCGGCGCCGGCACGGCGATGGGCGCCTGCTCCGTTCCCGGTACCTGGCCGCCGCACGGCATCGAGACCTTCGATCCCTGGCATCTGCCGCTGCTCAACACGCTGCTGCTCCTGACCTCCGGCACCACCGTCACCTGGGCGCACCATGCGCTGCTCGAGAACGACCGCCAGGGCCTCAAGCAGGGCCTGATCCTTACCGTTATCCTCGGCGCTCTCTTCACCTGCGTGCAGGCCTATGAGTACGCCCATGCGACGTTCTCGTTCGGCGGCAACGTCTATGGCGCGACCTTCTTCATGGCGACCGGGTTCCACGGCTTCCACGTGCTGGTCGGCACCATCTTCCTGCTGGTCTGCCTGATCCGCGCCTACGCCGGCCACTTCACGCCGAAGCAGCACCTCGGCTTCGAGTTTGCCGCCTGGTACTGGCACTTCGTCGACGTGGTCTGGCTGTTCCTGTTCATCTGCATCTACGTCTGGGGCCATGGCGCCGAGACGATGGCCCACGGCGCACACTAATTGCCGGCCGACGTGCTAAAAAGGGGCGGCCGAATGGCCGCCCCTTTTTGTTTCCCTTCTGCCCTTGTGGGAGAAGGTGGCGCGGATGTAATCCGCGCCGGATGAGGGGTCTCCATCCGCGGAGACAGACCCCTCACCCGGCTACATCTCGCTCCGCTCGATTTCGCCACCCTCTCCCACAAGGGGAGAGGGGAAGGAGCCAAATGACCGATACCCCGCCGACCGTCACTGAGAGCGCACTGCGCGGCATCGCCTGCCGCTGCCCGCGCTGCGGCAAGGGCAAGCTCTATTCCGGCTTCCTGACGCTGGCGCCGCGCTGCCAGGCCTGCGGCCTCGACTTCGCCTTCATCGATTCCGGCGACGGGCCGGCGATTTTCGTCATCATGCTGGCCGGCGCGATCGTGGTCGCGGCGGCGCTGATCGTCGAGGTGAAGTACCAGCCGCCGTTCTGGGTGCATGCCGCGCTGTGGCTGCCGTTGATCCTGGTCACCACGATCCTGCCGCTACGATCGATGAAGGCACTTCTGATCGCGCTGCAATTCCACCACAAGGCCGCCGAAGGCCAATTGATCGAGCGCGACCCGAAATGAATGATGTGACGACGCGCCGGCCGAGCGCGGCCGGCTTCGGCATTTTCACGTTGATCCTGATCGCGGTATTTATCGCCCTCGGTTTCTGGCAATTGCAGCGCCGGGTCGAGAAGCACGCGCTGATCGCAGCGCTCGAGGCGCGGCTGGCCGCGCCGACCGAGGCGCTGCCGCCGCCGTCGGCATGGCCGACGCTGACCTCCGCCAAGGATGAATTCCGCCGCGTGACCCTGACCGCGACCTATGCGAAGCAGCCTGACGCGATGGTGTTCAGCTCCGGCTCCGCCGTGCGCGACGACATTTCGGGTCCCGGCACGTGGGCGTTGCTGCCGGCGACGCTCGCCAGCGGCGAGACAGTCGTGATCAACACCGGCTTTGTCCAGAACACGATGCAGGATCGCGCCTTCGAGGATCGCGTGGTCGGCCGCCTCGTCACCGGCGCGCCGGTTGAGCTCACGGGCTATATCCGCTTTCCCGAGCCACCGGGCCGGCTGACGCCGAAGGAAGATATCTCGAAGCGGCTGTGGTTCGTGCGCGACCATCGCGCGATGGCGCAAGCGCTCGGCTGGGGACAGGTCGCGCCGTTCTATATCGACCTCGAGGCGCCGGTGCCCGACAGCGGCACGCCGAAGCCCGGACCGCTCAAGGTGCGGCTCAAGGACGACCACATGCAGTACGCCATCACCTGGTTCTCGCTGGCCGCTGCGGTCACGATCGCCTTCGGCCTGTGGTGGCGCGGCCACCGGCGCCGCGCCTCTGGTCGAACCTAGTCGCATCATGGTTTGATTGACCCGCGAAGGGGACTTCGCGGCAAGCAATCAGGGTGTGCCATGGAGAAATACGGCGCCGGGCCAATCGTTGTCCTGGACTATGACCCCAACTGGCCAGCCATGTTCGAGACGGAGCGCGCGAGGATCGAGCACGCGCTCGGCTCGCTGGCCCTGGCCATCGAGCATGTCGGCAGCACCGCGGTTGAGGGCTTGCCGTCGAAGCCGATCATCGACCTGATGGTCGGTGTCCCCGGCCTCGCGGAGGCGCGGGAATGCTGCATCGAGCCGATCGAGGCGCTCGGCTACCACTACATACCGGAATACGCGGCGTGGCTGCCCGGCGAGTTGTTCTTCCGCAAGGGCCCTCCGGGGCCGTGGACCCATCATCTGCATCTGATGGAGCCATCCAATCCGCGCTGGGAAACGCTGCTGGTGTTTCGCGACTATCTTCGCGCGCACGCCGAGGTGTCCCATGCCTACGCCGAGATCAAGCAGGCCCTTGCTGCCTCCTCAAGAGAGGACATCGCGGCCTATCGCAACGGCAAAACGCGCTTCGTCGAGGAGACGACGGCGAAGGCCCGCGCGTGGCGCGCGAACCTGTCCGGTCGATAGCGCGGCCGCGCCACGCTTGCATTCTGCCGTAACGCATCCATGCCCGAGCCGGGATCAATGACCCATGGGGGCGGGGCCGCCGAGCTTGACCTTGCGCAAGGTCAGCGCCAGCGGGATCGCCGACAGCGAGATAAGCATCAGGACCCAGAACGCATCCATGTAGGACAGGAACGAGGCCTGGGTCTGCACCTGCTGTCCGATCCACTGGATCGCCTGACTGTGCGCCTGCGCCAGCGAACTGCCCTGGGCGACGAAGAAGTCGGTGACCTGGTGCAGCGTGTCCTGGTATTGCGGGCTCGACGGCGTCACCTGCTCGACCAGCCGGCTCTGGTGGAATTGCTGGCGATGCGTCAGCACGTTGGACACGATCGAGACGCCGATCGAGCCGCCGGTGTTGCGCGCCGCGTTGATCAGCGCGGAGGCCTGGTCGGTCTTCCCAGCGGGAATGCCGTCATAGGACGCCGCCATGATCGGCACGAAGATCAGTGGCAGGCCGACGCCGATCAGCATGCGTGAGCGCGCCATGAACCAGAAGCCGAGATCGCCGTAGACGTTGGTCATGCTGTACATCGAGGCGGCGATCACCAGCGCGCCGGCAACGATCAGGTATTTCGGCTGCACCCTGGTGGCGAGCCGGCCGACCGCGAACATCATCATCATGGTGACGACGCCGCCGGGCGAGAGCACGAGGCCGGCCCAGGTCGCGGTGTAGCCGAAATCCTGCTGCACCAGCTGCGGCAAGAATTGCGTGGTCGCGAGCAGGATGGCGCCGGTCGCCAGCATCACCAGGAAGCAGGCGCCGAACTGCCGGGTTGCGACCATGCGCAGGTCGATCACCGGATTGCGCCGGGTCATCTCCCACGGGATCATCAGTACGAACGCCGCAGCGCAGAACACTGCAAAGGTGATGATGAAGGGCGAGGCGAACCAGTCGTCCTCGAGGCCGCGATCGAGCACCACCTCGAGCGCGCCGAGGAAGGTCGCGACCAGCGCGAAGCCGATGAAGTCGAACCTGTTGTCCTGGGGCCGCGCTCCCTTGGCTTTCGCGGTCGCGGGCTCCTGCAGCACGGCCGCGATCAGCGCGATCGCGAACACACCGACCGGCGCGTTGATCAGGAAGCACCAGTGCCAGGAGAGGTTGTCGGACAGCCAGCCGCCGAGCGTCGGCCCGACCACCGGCGCCACCACGACGGCAATGCCGAACACCGCGAACGCCTGCCCGCGCTTGGCCGGCGGGAAGGTGTCGGCGAGAATCGATTGCGCAACCGGCACCATGCCGCCGCCGCCGAGACCCTGCAGGATACGGAACAGCAGCAGCGCGTTCAGATTGGGTGCAAAACCGCACAGGATCGAGCTGACCGTGAAGATGCCGAGGCAGATCAGGAAGAAGGTCTTGCGCCCGAGCGTGCGGGCGAGAAAGCCGGAGGCGGTCAGGATGATGGCGTTGGACACCAGATAGGTGGTGACCACCCAGGAGGCCTCGTCCTCGCTCACGCCCATGCCGCCGGCGATATAGGGCAGCGCGACGTTGGCGATGGTGGTGTCGAGCACCTCCATGAAGCTCGCGAGCGCGACCACGATGGCGATCAGCCAGGGATTGACGGTGACGCTCGGAGCCGGAATGCCTTTGGCATCGACGGCGGCGACACTCATCACAGCCTCCCGAGGCTCGACTTCTCAAGGCGCTCGAACAGGGACGGCGCGGGATTGATCCGCACCGTCGGCACCACGGACATGCCCGGGCCGAGCGCGACGTCGGCCGGCGGGTTGTCCATCACGATCTTCACCGGCACACGCTGCACGATCTTGACGTAGTTGCCGGTGGCGTTCTGCGCCGGCAGCAGCGAGAATGCGGTGCCGGAGCCCGGCTGCACGCTCTCGACATGGCCCTGGATGGTGCGTCCGGGATAGGCGTCGATCTTCATCGTCACCTTCTCGCCCGGCCGCATCTTGTCGAGCTGGATCTCCTTGAAGTTCGCGGTGACCCAGGTCTGGTCGGGCACGAACATCGTGAGGTTGGTGCCGGCCTGCGCGAACTGGCCGACCGCGGCCGACAGGCTGACGACGCGGCCCGGCTGGGCGGCGGTGACCGTCGTATAGGACAGATTGAGCTTGGCCTGGTCGCGTTGCGCCTCGGCCTGGGCGAGGTTGGCGACCGCGCTCTTGCGCTGCGCCTTCAGCGACTCGACCTGGCGCTGCGCGAGGTTGAGCGTCGCCTGCGCGCTCAACAGCGCAGCCTGCTGCTGATGCAGCTGCGAGGTGAACTGCTCGGAATTCTGCACGGTGCCGTAGCCGGATTGCTCCAGATGCTGGTAGCGCGTCGCCTGCTGCTGGGCGAACACCAGCGCCGCCTGCGCCTGGTCGACCTGCGCCTGGTTGGCAGCAATCTGCGCCTGCTGCACGTCGAGCTGCGCATCGACATTCTCGATGCTGGCGCGCGCGGCAGCGACCTGCGCCTCGGCCTGCGCCAGCGCGACGCGATAGTCGCGGTCGTCGAGCCGGGCGATCACGTCGCCGGCCGCGACATGCTGGTTGTCGGTGACCGGGACGGCGGTGATGTAGCCGGAGACCTTCGGCGCCAGCGCCGACTGCCGCGCGGCGATGAAGGCGTCGTCGGTGGATTCGAAATGCGCGCTGTAGTCCATGTAGAGATAGCCGCCGCCGATCGCTGCGGCGAGCAGCACGGCGCCGATCGCGGAGACGACCGGACGGCGGCGGAGAAAGCTGCGCCGTGTTGTCTTGCCGATGACCTCGGGCGGGATTGTTGCCGGCGGGGCGGGCTGCTTGCCCGCGGGATGCTCCTGCGCCGGAGCCCGCGCGGTGACCGCGGGCAGGTCAGGCTCATGGGAGGCCGGAGCCGAGGACGCCCCCTCGATACCCTCATGCCCCGGTTGGTCGCGCTCCAAAACAGTGTCTTCAAACATGATGGCGGCTCCTGCTGTCAGGCGAGGTCTGCAAGGCCTTCGCAAAAGGAACGGAACCGTTCCGTTCTATGCGGCAAATAGTCCCGCCGCGGTGCGCCGTCAATAGAAACGGAACTGTATCGTTCTATTTACAACCAGATGTGATAAGGCTATATTGCCTAATATTGCCGGCCTGACCGGCCCATCGAACCCGGGTCGATGCGATGACCACCAGCACCCTGAAGAAGCCGCGCGTACCGAAAACCAGGCCGGTCGAGGTGCGCGCCGGCCGGCCGCCGAAGGAACTCGCCGGCGAGGTTGATGCGCGGATTCTCGATGCCGCGCGCCAGGTCTTCCTGCAGCGCGGGTTCGAGGGCGCGAGCATCGACGAGATCGCGGAAGTCGCGCGCTCCGGCAAGCGGACGATTTATGCGCGCTTCCGCGACAAGCGGGCGCTGTTCACGGAAGTGGTGACGCGGGACATCCTAGCACGCATCGCCGAGTTCAAGGCCGATCCGCCGGTCGGCGCGACCATCGAGGAGCGCCTCACCAGCGTTGCCTCGACCCTGTTGCATTGGGGCTTCGATGCCGACCGGATCGGCCTGATGCGGCTCGCCATCGCGGAAGCGCACCGCTTCCCGGATCTCGCCGCCAACGTCAACCGCAGGGCGCGCGCGCTCAGCACCGAGCTCGGCATTCACCTGCTGCGCGACCTGACGCAATCCGACCAGCTCGGCAAGCTGCCGGCCTTCGCGCCCGAACACCTGCCGACCACGGCGCGGATGTTCCTCGACATCATCGCGGTGCCGATGCTGCTCCGGGCGCTGTTTGAGGTCGACCTGAAGGCGCTCGATCCCGAGATCGACGCCCATGTCGCGCGCGGCGTCGCGTTTTTCGTTGCTGCATGCCGGACCGGCTGGGTGGAGAATCCCAAGCCATAGGCGCGCTTAATCCGGCGCGCGCTCCACCGCGTGACGCAGCCAGACCATGCCGCCTTCCAGTGTCTCGCAATGAGTGAGCCGGAGCGATTGTCCGGCGCCGGGGCGGTCGCCGTCGGGGCCGTGATAGTCGACGATGCTTTGCGAGCCGGCGACGCCGTCGACCGCCGGAAAGATCAATGTGCTGAATTCGTCGATCAGCCCATGCTTGAGGAAGGCGCCGTTGATCCCGCCGCCGCCTTCGAGCAGCAGCGTCCTGGCGCCGAACAGCGACGCCAGCTGCGCCATCGCGCCCGGCAGATCGTCGCCCTTGGTGCCTGCAAAGATGTAGGACGCACCGTCCTCGCGCAGTTCGGCGAGATGCGCATCGGATACCTGTTCGCCGAGCACCGCGACGGCGTGATCGCCGCCGACATTGTCCTTGCCGAAATGCACGCGGCCCGACGGATCGATGCCGACAGCAAGCTTGCGGCCGTTGCGGTTGCCGAGATGCGCCTCGCGCGGCAGCCTCAGTGGGTTGGCGATATGCCGCTCGGCTCCCTTGGCCATCTCGTTCATGGTGACGCGGCCGATGATCCATCCATCGGCATCGAAGCCGTCATGGATCCGTTCGTAGTGGCCGCGCAGCACGTCGGCCGGGATGCCGGCGGCGGCCTTGGTGAAGCGGCTGGGATGAAGCCGGCCGTCGATCGACGTGCCCATGTGGCAGATGATGTGGGGGCGCATAGGCTGAACTCTTCGGTGGGGGATGACCGCGCCACAGGGGCGGGTGGGGCAGCTTCAGATTTATAGACGCGCAGGCAGGTTCTCAACGCGGATAACGCGGCGGCGTTTCAACTTCGCTTGTTTTAATCGAACCAGCCGTGCCGCTTGAACCAGAGCACCGGCAGGATGCCGCTGGCGATGATCGCGGCCCAGGCCAAGGGATAGCCGAAGGTCCAGCTCAGCTCCGGCATTTCCTTGAAATTCATACCCCAGACCCCGACCAGGATGGTCGGGGGAACGCCGACCACCGACACGATGGTCAGGATCTTGAACAGGTCGTTCTGCTGGATGTTGATGAAGCCGAGCACGGCGTCCAGCAGCAGCTGGATCTTGTCCGACAGCCGGGTCTCGTAGTCGCCGAGCGAGGCGACGTCCTTGGTGACGGCCTCGAGCCGGCGCTTCGATGCCGACGTGATCCATTCATTGCCGACGTCATCGGCGAAGCCCGCGACCCGGCCGACGCCGAGCAGCACGTCGCGCGCCTTCGCCAGGCGATCGGCGAGCTCGCCGATGTTCTCCAGCGCCTCGCGCAACCTGCGGCTGGAGCGCACCGGACGCTTGCTCCGCACCAGGCCGCCCTTGAAGACGCCCCGCGACAGCCTGTCGGTCTTGGCGCCGAGATGCTCCAGCACGTCGGCGCCGCGATCGATCATGGCCTCGAGCAGCGCGGTGAACACGCACATGCCGTTTTGCAGGCTCTTGTCGGTGCCGATCCGCTTCATGACGTCGTCGAAGGTGGTCAGCTGCGCGAACCGCACCGTGACCAGCACCTTTGGGCCGATCACGAAGCCGATATTGGTGATCTCGGCTTCATTGTTGTCGTCGAGCCGCACCGCCGGCGAGCTCAGATAGAGCCGGTCATGATCGGTGATCAGTCGGCTCGACGCCTCGATCTCGCCCAACGATCGCTCGGACGGGACGCGGATGTCGAGCGCGTGCTCGACGAACTGCTTTTCGTCCTCCGTGGGATCGAGCAGATCGATCCAGATGACCTCGGGTGGCACTTCGGCGCCGATGCTCCGCCAATCGGAGGTCGCCGACCTGTACAGCTGCAGCAATGATCGGGCTCCATGCATGGTGGGTGGTGCGTCCCACGACAATCGCGAGGGCCGCAGGACCGTTCCCTGTATTTGGAAGCCTGCCGGCCCTCACTTCAATCGATGAGAGGTTCCGCCGAGCTTTCTAAGCCGGCGCAGGTCGCTTGCGGCCTCCGAGAGCAACCAATCGCGAAACGTCACGATCTTCGGCAGGCTTGCGGTCGCCTTCGGGCAGAGGATCCAGTAGGTCTTCGACAATGGCAGCGACTGCGGAAACGGCCGCGCCAGATGGCCGTTGATGAGGTCCCACGCCGCCAGCGTGGTGCGCGCGAGCGCAATGCCTTGCCCATTGATGGCGGCATCAATCACCATGCTGGCGCGATTGAGGACCGGGCCATGCGTGGCGGCAGCATCGTCAAGTCCCGCATCCTGAAGCCAGTTCTTCCAGTCGGCGCGACTGTCCATATGGATCAGCGGAAATTTCAGGATGTCAGCGGGGTTGTTGAGGCGTCGCTTGCCGGACAACAGCTTTGGGCTGCACACCGCAAATAGCCGCTCCGGGCTCAGCCGCACCGCGTCAAGCCCCGGCCAGTTGCCGTCGCCATGGCGCACCGCGAGATCCACTTCCTCGCGCGCGAAGTCGACGTGGTGCAGCGTGGCGGAGACGCGCAGGTCGATGCCGCTATGCGCCTCAACAAAGTGGCCGAGCCGGTGCACGAGCCATTTCGCGGCAAAGTCCGGTGACGTTGATACGGTCAGCACACCGGTATTCTGCCGCTGCAACAGCCGCTCGGTGCCGATGGCGATGCGGTCGAGCGCGTCGCGCACGACAGCGAGATAGTCGCGCCCGGCCTCGGTGATGATCAGGCGCTGGCGCTCGCGGTTAAACAGCTTTATCGCGAGCTCCGCTTCCAGCGCTTTCACTTGATGGCTGACCGCGCCCTGCGTGACGCAAAGCTCTTCGGCCGCGCGCGTAAAACTCTCATGGCGCGCGGCCGCCTCGAAGGCCTTCAGGGCATTGAGCGGCGGCAGGCGTGGGCGCATCGCACAACTTCATGAGAAAAATTAGGGCAGGCACGAGAAACGATGCTTTGCGGGAAACCGCCCCGCACTATTATTGAACAGCTCCAGTGAAGCATTTCAAGCGATTTGGAGCCTGTCGTGTCCGTCCTTTTAACCGATACATCTCGGTCGATCCCGCCGGTGCCCGCCGCCGACCCGGCCACACCACTTCATCAATTCAGCTCAGGAAGGTCGCCTGGCGCTCCGCGCCCCGTATGGTGGAGCTTGCTTGACCGGCCGTTTCAGCGCATCGCGCTTCGCGCGATTGCCGATGACCCGCATCTGCTTTGCGATCTCGGCTTGACGCGCGAGCAGGCGCTGCGCGAGGCCTCCAAGCCGTTCTGGCGCTGAGACCAAATCAGAAAGGAGAAAACGGATGTCCGATCCGATCGTCTACGGTTTCCCACGCAGCAGTTTTGTCAACATCGTCCGCTTGATCCTGACGCACAAGGACGTAGCTTACCAATTCCACGACCTTGAACCGGTCATGGGCAAGCCCGATCACCTGGCGCTGCACCCGTTCAACCGTGTCCCAATTCTGAAACACGGCGATCTCACCGTCTACGAGACGAGTGCGATTGTCGCTTATGTCGACGAAGCCTTTGGCGGCGTGTCGCTGACGCCGAAAGACATCAAGGCGCGGGCGCACATGAACCAGTGGATCAGCGCTGTTAACAACTATTACTACCCCTACATGATCTATCACGTGACGCATGAGCGTCTGGTTTTCCCGGAGCTCGGCATTGCCCCCGACGAGAAGGTCGTGGCACACGCGCTACCCAAGGTCGAGACCGGGCTTGCGGTGGCCGAGCGCCAGCTTGCGCACGGCAAGGATTTTTTGCTTGGGGGCGAGCTCTCGATTGCGGATTTCTATCTGCTGCCGAGCACGTTCGCCTTCAGCCTCACCGCCGAAGGGCAGTCGATGTATCCGAAATTCCCGGCATTCTGCCGCTGGCGGGAACGCATGGACAATCTGCCCGCAACGCAGAAAGTTCGCGCGGCCGTTGAGCGCGTTCCGATCGAACACGCGCGCAAATGGGCCACTTCGCACCGGCCGAAATATTGACCGTCACGGTTCGCGTGCAGAGCATCCGGTTCCGACCGCCACGTGCAGCCAAAAGCCCGGTTGTTTCCGAACAAAGGCGATGACGGAGCGTTAGTGCAGAGCAAGAGGAAGGGACAACACCATGAAAAATTCTACATCGGTTGCGTTCATCTCCGTAGTGGCAATGACCTTCGCATTCGCCGGAAGCGATGCAAGAGCGCAGTCCACGCCTGTCCAACAGGCCCAGCCGCCTCAGCAGTCGGAGCAAACCCGCGAGCAGGATCGCAGTCGCGCCGAGGACGTCAAGATCGGGCGCGACTGGAAGGCTCAAGGCGGCGAGAAGGACCACACCGGCCAGGCATCCACCCCCGACGAACATCAAACGGTCGGCCGCGACTGGCGCGCCCATCCAGAGAGCCGGGATCGCCAGTAGCTATCGAGGCGGAATTGGCTGCGCCTGGCGCATGGCGTGACCTTCGAAGAAGGAAAGCGGAAAGCCGAAGGTCAAACCCGCACGTATCTCGTTCACCGGATGGCCACCTGTGAGCGCATGCCGAACCGCGATGTCGAAGCTGAGGTCGTCGCGCACACGATAGATCAGCCCGACCAGCCCCGAGAACGTCTCCTCTTTGCCGAACTCGTTCTCGTAGAATATCTCGGCGACGGGGCGCACCGTCCACGTCATCGGCCCCTCGACGATGGCACCCACGAACACGTCGCCATGATGGTCGCGGGTGATGGCGGTCTCGGCATTCAAGTGAATGGTGCCCCAATCCCAGCGCTGCGAGACAATGCCGGCCAAGCTTACGCCAACGCCCGAATTGCCGGTACTGTCAGGAAGAAGAACGCCAAATTCGGTCGCAATGCTCGGACCGGTCTTGTCCTGCAGACTACCGGGTACGACCACGTGTTTGAGGAACGCCCCGGCTGCGGTCAGGCTGGTTGGGCCGGACGGAGAAAGCGACGTTTGTCCCTGGCCTTCGAAGACAGCTTCCCAATCCTCGCTCAGACCGTAGTTGAGAACCCAGGCCGGCGCGATCAGGCTTGTTCCGCTCTCGTCGCGCAAACGTCCCGCCGGCTGCAGCTCGACCTCCATCTCCCCCTTCTTGGCAACGGCGGCATCGGTGCCATCGAAGGGGCGATAGGCCGAGGCGGGGGCAGACCACGCAGTCAGTCCCAAGGCGACCATGAAGCTCGGCGCAAGGCCCATCGAGCAGCTGCGAAAGCCCCGGCTACGTTTGCACATGCGCCGTCTCCCCACAAAGTCGATCTCAAGGCATTGGCTTGAACACCCAGATTGCCGCCGGTCCCGCGGGTCCCGCGCGGACCGCAACAAACAAACGATCCATCTCCGGCACAAAGAGCGACGTTCGCGCGCCCGTCGCTGTCGGCAAGCGTGCGATCAGTCGATAGGCCGCTCCATCAATCTCAAAAACGTCGACATATCCACCGCCGCAGCTCACATAGATGCGTCCGCGCTTTGCATCTACAAAGAGGTCGTCGGCATCGCCGCAAGTGCCGGTGGCCGCAATCGCCTTGCCGTCGGTCGAAAAGGCTGCAAGCTCGGCTGGGTTGCGATACGCCAGGAGAACGCGACTTCGTTCGTGATCGATGGCCATCGCGAAATTACCGCCCTTGTCCAACGGCCAGCTGGTGAGTTGTTTCCCGGAAGCAACGTCCACCACCGCGACGGCTCGCGCGTCAGGCAGATTGACAAAGATGCGCCCACTATCGGGCTGAAGCTGGAAGCTTTCCGGATGTGCCCAAAGAGGTAGGCTCCGAACCTTGGTCCGGGTGGATGGGTCGACGACTGCCAGGCCACCATCGCCATAGCCGACGATGACGCGCTTGGCCGCCGCGTCGACCCGGATATTGTCGGCATCGCTGCCGAGTTCGATTCGCCCGGCCGCCTTGTACTCGTTGGCTTCGTACAGCTGCACCGATCCGTCGCGGGCGTTGGCGACGTAGAGGGTGTCGGTCGACGGCTCATAGCCGACGCCTTGGGGTTCGCTCAATCCGGTAATGGTTCGAAGCAAACTGCGCGCAGCCAGATCGACGACGCCGACGCTGTCATTGCCGAACTCGGCCACGAACAGTCGCTGCCGCTTCAGGTCGACCGCCAGGTGATCAATCCGACCGCGGACATCGCCGAGCAGGATCTTCGTTTCGAGCTGAAGGGGCGTCTTGTCTCCTGCCGGTTCAGTTGCCGCTGCCAGCGTCGGAATAAGGGCGTCGATGCGCCGGACGATCTGATCCCGGGCCGACTCATAATCATCGATACCCAAGGGAATGCCGGACCAGTAGGTCACGTCGGCCCGTCCGTGCCGCTCGGCGGGGATCTGATCGAACGCCACCACCTGGTCTGCCGCGGCCATGTCGTCGATGGTCAGCTGTTGCGGCGTGTTGGCCGCCTCCAGACCATCGAGTGCAAGGCCGTCCTGCACCTTGACCGGCACCGACCGATAAAGGTCGATGCCGCGTGAGACCGCCCTTATCCGCGATCCGCGCTCCTGGGCAGCCTTGTTGAAATAGGCCGCCGCCATCTGGCTGTTCACCACGCCGTGCAGGCAGACAAAGACAACGATCTTGCCATCGTCCGCCGGCGCCGGCCGAGCCGATGTCAGCGCGATCGCAAGCACCGTGGCGGCAATGCGCAGCATCACGTGGGCACTCTGAGCAGCGTGCGCCACATGGACATGACCGTGAGGCTTCGCATCGTTGATCCCTCCGAGACCAGGGTCAACTTTTTGTCGTGGCCGTCTTATCGAGCGCGGCACGCAGGCCCTTGGCGAGCTTGACGGCGTCGTCATTGGCCCAGAAATGCATGAAGAACAGGCGCGGCTGTTCGTCCAGCATGTGGCTGTGCAGCGCGGTGATGTCGATGCCGTGCGTCCGCAACGCCATGATGACGGGGTTGACCTCGTCATTTGTCAGCACGAAATCGCCGGTGATCGCCGCCTTGCCGCCGCCGGTCGGTTGGAAGTTGATGCCGATGGCGACGCCCATCGGGCCAACCGGGCTTAACGCCATGCCCTGTTCGGTGATCGGATCGCGACGGGGCACGTTGAACTGATAGACGCCGCCATTGGCCTGGCCCTTGACGCCGATGATCTGATCGAGCTGTGCAGTATCGAGATCGATGGCCGGCGGCGGCGCGGCCGGCGCCGCGGCTTTGAGCGGCGTCTTGCTTTCGGCGAGGCCATCCCGGATCGCGGCGGCGATCTTGACCGGGTCGCCGTGACCGGCGACGTGCATGTAGAAGGTGGCCGGGCTAGCGCCGAGCAAATGGTTGTGCACGGCCGTGATCTGCAGGCCGTTGCCGATCATCTTCAGCATGACGGGGTTGATTTCGGATTCGAGCAGCACCAGGTCGCCCATCGCCATGACGTCGTCGTGCATGGGTTTGAAGGCGACCCAACCGCCGAGCGCCAGCGCCGGCTTGATGGTGATGCCGTCGAGCGTCACCGTCAGATCGCTCCGCGGAAAGCCGTAGCGATGCACGTCACCGGTGACCGCGGGCTTTCTGCCCAGCATGTCGTCGACCTTCTGCCAATCGATCGCCTGCGCATGTGCCGACGAGACGAACGGCTCGGTGAACACCTGCCAGTCGATCTTTTGCGCGCTCCCGCCGGTGGCGAAGAGGCAGGCACCGACGCCGATCAGCGCCGAAATCGTATGTCGCATTGGATTGCTCCCTTGAACCTCTTTCGATGCTTCGGATCGTGGCTCTATTGCTTCGAGAGCCCGACAATGGTGCGGAACCCGGCGATGTTCTGCACCGCGATTTCGACGGGATCGCCGAAGCGGACGGCATTGAAGATCAGGCCGTCCT
The DNA here is from genome assembly GCF_054063995.1 of Bradyrhizobium sp. USDA 4504. Taxonomy (NCBI): domain Bacteria; kingdom Pseudomonadati; phylum Pseudomonadota; class Alphaproteobacteria; order Hyphomicrobiales; family Nitrobacteraceae; genus Bradyrhizobium; species Bradyrhizobium sp. USDA 4504. The sequence goes on from NZ_JBSSGV010000001.1 coordinate 8,057,756, forward strand.
GGACCTTGAACGGTTCGGTCCGGTCCGGAGATAACCGGATCAGCAGCGTGTCGTTGCGTTCATCGACGCGATCGACGACGCCGCGCAGCGTCTCGCTCGCTTGCGGGTGGACCATCGCCGCTTGCATTGTAACGGCCGCGTCCTGCCGCTCATCGAGGGCGGCCGGCGCTGCCAGGGTTGCGCCCGGCCCCAGCACCGCCATGCACAGGGTCACAATTGCTCTCATCATGATTATCACTCCATCGATTAGTTGACGGCTTTCGCGCGCGCGGGCACTCAGTCCCGCTCCTTGACCTGGCCGCTGCTGTCGATCACGAGCCGCACCGGCTTGCCGTTCTTCATCGCCTTCGCCGTCGTGCCTTCGGCCGTCGACTTGACCTCGCTGATCTCGGCGTAGCCGGCGGCGCGAAGTTTTGCGACGAGTTCGTCCTGCGTCAGGGCATGGGCCGGCATGACCGCGCCCGCGATCGTCAGGACGAGAATCAAACGGGAGAGTCGTCGTGTCTGCATGGTTGTTCTCCTGGTTGTGTTGTGCTGCCCCAGGTTCTCAAGCTGCGCGCCGTTCCGCTCAGATGATGCCGACAAGGCGCAGCAGTACGCCCGTGATGCAGGAGGCGGCGAGGACGCTGAGCATCCCCGCATTGAAGCGGAAGATCGCGATCGCGGCGGCGATCGACAGCGCCATCGCTGGCCAGTCGAGGCTGGCAGGCACCGGCGCGTCGAACGACAGGCCTAGCCCGTGCACAGGGAATGTTTGCCGGAACAGCGTGTGCAGCGCGAACCAGATCGACAGATTGAGGATCACGCCGACCACGGCGGCGGTGATCGCCGAAAGCGCGCCCGCCAGCGCCTTGTTGCCGCGCAGCGCCTCGATGTAGGGCGCCCCGACGAAGATCCACAGGAAGCACGGCGTGAACGTCACCCAGGTCGCGAGCAACCCGCCGAGGGTGGCGGCCAACATCGGCGACAGCCCGCTTGCCTCGCGGAACGCGGCCATGAAGCCCACGAACTGTACCACCATGATCAGCGGTCCGGGCGTGGTCTCGGCCATGCCGAGCCCGTCCAGCATCTCGCGCGGGCTGACCCAGTGATAATAGTCGGCGGCCTGTTGCGCGACATAGGCAAGCACGGCGTAGGCGCCGCCGAACGTCACCATCGCCATCTTGCTGAAGAAGATCGCGATCTGGGTGAACACGTCGCCGGGCCCGAGCGCAATCAGCAGGGCGAACACCGGCACCAGCCAGAGCGCGAGCCAGATGGCGCCGACCCGCAAAGTGCGCGATGCGTTGGGACGGACATGGTCCGGCACCGCTTCACCGAGCATGCTGTCGATCACGGCGGAATTCTTGCCGCCATGCTCGATCGCCGCAAATTCGCTCCGGCCGAGGCGTGCGCCGACCAGCCCTATGATCGCGGCGGCGCCGACGATCAGCGGAAACGGCACGGCGAAGAAGAAGATCGCGACGAAGGCGATCGCCGCGAGCGCGATCATCACCCGGTTGCGCAGCGCGCGCTTGCCGACCCGCACCACGGCCTGGATCACGATGGCGAGCACCGCCGCCTTCAGGCCGAAGAACAGCGCCTCGACAAACCCGACATTGCCATACGCCGCGTAGATATAGCTGAGGCCCATGATGGCGAAGATGCCGGGCAGGATGAACAGCCCGCCCGCCACGATGCCGCCGAGCGTCCGATGCAGCAGCCAGCCGATATAGGTCGCCAGCTGCTGCGCCTCCGGCCCCGGCAGCAGCATGCAGTAATTGAGGGCGTGCAGGAAACGCCCCTCGGATATCCAGTTCTTCTCCTCGACCAGGATGCGATGCATTACCGCGATCTGGCCGGCCGGTCCGCCAAAGCTCAGGATGGCGACGCGTATCCAGACCAGCAGCGCCTCGTTGAAGGAGATGCCGTGCGCGGGTTCATGCCCGCGCGCTTTCGCTGTCGTTGCGACGTCGGTCATGGCTTCACCTTGCTGGTCGGCCAGTTGTGCGTCTCCTTGGTCGCGTCGCGGCACCATCGGTAGAAGGCGTCGTAGAGCAGCAGCCCGGCGCTCAACTGCTCGAGGTCGTCGTCGAACATGCGCGACAGGCCGAGCGAGGCGGCGAGCAGCCCGGGCGCCTCCGGCGAAAGCTCGAGCCGCGCGGTATCGGCCGCCCGCACCATCGTCGCGAGCCGCTCCAGCGCCGGCGTCGCGAGGCCGAATTCCTTGACCATCACGTCGAAGGTGCAGAGCTCACCGCGATGGCTCCAGAACACGTTCTCGATGTCGAACGGCGTGGCGTCGAACCGTTCGGCGACCGCCTCGACCTCCGCCGATGTGACGAACAGGAACATGGCCGCGGGATCGACGAAGCGGCGGATCAGCCATGGACAGGCGATGCGGTCGATCTTCGGCCGCGATCGCGTCACCCAGACGGTGCGGCCCCGCCCGTCGCGTTTCGGAATCTTGTCGGCGGGAACGGTCGGTAGCTCCGCTTCCCGCCAGCCGAGGTGGCCGCCCTCGAGAATCTCGGCCGCGATGTTGCTGCAGCGGAGCCAGGCGGCGGTGCCTTCCGAAAGCTTTTGTCCCTTCTGGCAGATCACGACCACGGACTGCCCGGTGAAACGGGAAGCCCAGTCCTGGACGTCGAGATGGGAGTAGCGGACCGCGCCCGGAATCAAGCGCGGATCGGCGGCGAAGTCTTCATCGAGACGAACGTCGACAAGCGTCGGCGCCTTCGCCGTGCCGATGAGACGGGACAATTTTTCTGATGAGATCGATGTGTATGACGACATGGTGCGCCCTTGGTGACAGGACGCGATTCTTGGGCATGTCGCCTCGCGGGGAGATCGCACATCCCCGTAGCCACATCAAAAACCCTGATCTCCGGGCTGTCAACCTGACTTTGCCAAATCCCGCAGCTACCGCCGATCGACAGTCACGAAAACTTCATCGCGCAGCTTGGAACAAGCATTCGTGGATCAGGCCGATGGGGTCACCTCTCCATCTCCGGCGAGTTGCGAATAGGAACATACAATTCGCTGCCGAGTTGCGCGGTGGCAGGGACCAACTCAGGTAGATGCCGACACCGCGAACGTGTCGCGCTCCCGCCTGCATTCATTGGAGCAATGCCGATTGATGGACAGTCATTGTTGGCATGCGACGCCTGTTGCCCTCGTTATGCTGCTCATCACAACAACCGGCGGCGCTCTCGCCCACGATCACCAGCACCCCGAATTGAACGGTTGGTATGAGGGCTTGCATAGCAGCAAGGGTCCCTGCTGCGATGGCACGGATGCGCAGCACATCGACGACGTCGACTGGGAAACCAGGAACGGCCATTATCGGGTGCGCATCGATGGCGAGTGGGTTGACGTACCCAACGAAGCCGTCGTGCCAGGGCCGAACCTGTCCGGCCGACCCATCGTGTGGCCCTATTACATAGACGGTCATCCGAAGGCGCGCTGCTTCATGCCTGGCAGCATGGGCTGACGCCCGCCGCTGACATCCCGCCGCCATGTCTCGATGCGCGCCCGGTTGGCCGACAGCATGGTTGACCAATATAGGATACCCCCCTATATTACTTTCATGTCGCATACCATCAAGCACAAGTCCAAGCTCGTCGGCCGGGTTCGTCGCATCAAGGGCCAGCTGGAGGCCGTCGAGCGCGCACTGGAGTCCGAGATTGGTTGTGCCGACGTGCTGATGCTGGTGGCCTCGGTCCGCGGCGCCATCAACGGGCTAACCGCGGAATTGCTCGAGGATCACATCCGCCACCACGTCGTGGATCCTGCCCGGGAAAAGGATCCGGAGAAGGCGCAGGGCGCCGCGGACCTGATCGACGTCGTTCGTACCTATTTGAAGTGAGCGCCATGACCGACCTGTCTCAGCTGCTCCAGCAGAGCAGTGCCCATGCATGGCTGTTCGTGCCCAGTGCGATCCTGCTCGGCGCGTTGCACGGGCTCGAGCCCGGCCACTCCAAGACGATGATGGCGGCCTTCATCATCGCGATCCGCGGCACGGTGGTGCAGGCGGCGCTGCTCGGCGTGGCGGCGACGATCTCGCACACCGCCATCGTCTGGCTGGTCGCGCTCGCCGGGCTTCACTTCGGCCAGCAATGGTCCGGAGAACGCAGCGAAGCCTGGCTGCAACTGGCCTCGGCGGTGATCATCATCGCGATCGCGGCCTGGATGGCCTGGCGCACCTGGCGCGAGCAGGCTGCCGAACACGATCATCACGACGAAACGCGCCAGCTGGTCCTGGCCGGACAATCGCTGTCGCTCGAGGTCTTCGAGGACGGCGTGCCGCCGCGCTGGCGGTTGCGAAGCGAGGCCGGAGCGCTGCCGGCGGCCGGCGACGTTGACGTCGTGACGATCCGCCCCGACGGCAGCGAGCAACGCTTTCGCTTCGCCGACAGGGACGGCTATCTGGAAAGCATCGACGAAATTCCGGAGCCGCATGCCTTCAAGGCGCGCGTCTCGGTGCGCGCGGACATGGTGGAAGTCCTGTTCGAGGAGCATGACCATGCGCACATGAATCTCGGCGACGAGGACGACGCGCATGCGCGCGCGCACGCCGCCGACATCCGCAAGCGCTTTGCCGGACGCACCGTCACGACATGGCAGATTATCCTGTTCGGCCTGACCGGCGGGCTGATTCCGTGTCCGGCGGCGATCACCGTGCTGCTGCTCTGTCTCCAGCTCAAGCAGTTCAGCCTCGGCTTCGTGCTGGTGCTTTGCTTCGGCATCGGGCTTGCGCTCACCATGGTCTCTGCCGGTGTTGCGGCCGCGCTCAGCCTGCGTCATGTCGAACGTCATTGGGCCGGTTTCAGCCGCTTTGCCCATCGCGCCCCCTACGTGTCGGCCGCGCTGATCGTGCTCGTCGGCCTCTACACGGGCTGGCTCGGGTTGCACGGGATCACGGCCTGATCCGGGATCACGGCGTGATCCGGGATCGTGGCCTGATCCGCTTCGCCCCACTTCCATCTTGAAACCTGCGCGCGGTGGTCTAGATTTGCCCCAAGGGGACAAGGCAGACTCCCCGTGAGACCTCGGTCCAAGCTCTGCGCGACATTCACCGTCGTGGAGCTTTCACATGGACACCCAACCACACACACGTCTTCGTTCCGAAAATCGTCGTTGCAAAATCGCCATCCTGTCGCGTGGCGACGCCGCGTCGCGCCGGGAGGCGACCCCACAAAACAGCCGTTTCGTCCGCGTCTTCGAAGCGCTCGCCGCTTCGGGCATCGCGGCCGTTCCCGTCGTCTATGACGAGACATTCGCCGATGCCGTTCGCGACCAATTGCTGACGATGGACGGCGTTCTGGTCTGGGTCGATCCGATCCATCAGGGCAAGACGCGCGCCGCCCTCGATCCGCTGCTGCGCGAGGTCGCGGCGAAGGGACCATGGGTCAGCGCGCATCCCGACGTCATCCTCAAGATGGGCGTCAAGGACGTGCTGTACCGGACGCGTCACCTCGGCTGGGGCGCCGACACCCATCGATACGCGACGGTCGATGCGTTCCGCGCCGAATTTCCCTCGCGCTTGCGCGCGGGTGGTCCGCGCGTGCTCAAACAGAACCGCGGTAATGGCGGGCAGGGCGTCTGGAAGGTGGAAACCGTGCCAAAGACCGACGCGACGATTCGCGTGCTGCATGCGCTGCGCGGCAGCCAGCCGGAGGAGATGCCGCTGGCAGACTTCATGGCGCGCTGCGAGCAATATTTCGGCTGGGGCGGCTGCATCATCGATCAGGCTTTCCAGCCGCGCCTGCCCGAGGGCATGATCCGTTGCTATGTCAGCGCAGCGAAGGTCGCAGGCTTCGGGCACCAATTGATCAAGGCCCTGATCCCGCCGCCCCCGCAAGGCCCGGATTCTCCGGAAGCCCAACCCGGACCGCGCATCATGCACGGCCCCGATGCGCCGCAATTCCAGGCACTGCGAAGGTTGATGGAGGACGAATGGATCCCGCAAATGATGGCCGCGCTGACGATCGATGAGACGTCGCTGCCGGTGATCTGGGATGCCGATTTCCTCTACGGTCCACGCGATGCTGATGGCGCCGACACCTACGTGCTCTGCGAGATCAACGCGAGCTCGTGCTTCGCGATCCCCGACGAAGCGCCGGCGGCGATCGCGCAGACGGTCAGGGATCGCATCGGTCGGAACATGGCGAGCGTGAGGTGAGCACGCCCTGCAGGCTTCCTCTTTCTACCCATTGCTCGGGGCCCATGGGTGCGATCGGCACCCGGCTTTCCCTGCGCCGTCTGTTCAAGAGAGGGCGGAAAAGAAAGACAAAACTCGGACAAATCATGTCGCGAGAATGCGGAAGTGTGTCACAGACGACGCCACACATTCGGTGTGTCGTCCCTGCGAAAGCAGGGACCCATAACCACCGATGGTCATCGTTGAGCAGTGCTGCAACGACGAGTCGCCTCCACAACAACTGCCGCGGAGTATGGGTCCCGGCCTTCGCCGGCACGACGATCGAGAGAACCGCGCACACGTTTGCGTCTCTGCCTGTCCTTTGCAGCGCGTCCGCAAACTACTTCGGCCGCATCGCTTCCGGTGTATCCGGCTGCGCGGACGGATGCGCCTTGGCGAATTCCGGCAGCGCCATGGCGGTCTCGTGGATGCGCTTCACGGTCGGCCAGGGCGACAGGCTGATCTGCTGGTTGATCGCCGCCGTGACGTGGCCGACCAGGCAGATGTCGGCAAGGGTGGGCGCATCGCCGTGACAGAACCGGCCGGTCGCCTTGTGGCCGGCGAGGTGGCCCTCGAGCGCCGCCAGCGTCTCGACCGTCCAGTGCCGCCGCCACGCGTTCTGCTGGCTGTCGCGCAGATCGAGCTCGCGGTCGAGATAGCGCCGCACCCGCGGCGTCAGCAGCGGATGGCCCTCGCAGGCGACGATCAGCGCCAGCCCGCGCACCCGGGCGCGGCCGAGCGCATCCGCCGGCAGCAGCGGTGGCGTCGGAAAAGTCTCGTCGAGCCAGTCGATGATCGCGAGCGACTGGAACAGCACCGTGCCGTCGTCGGTCACCAGCGCCGGCAGCGCCATCTGCGGATTGATCTTGCGGTAGGCATCGGTGCGATGCGCGTCCGCATCGAGATCGACGAAGACGACGTCGGCGGCGACGCCCTTGAGGTTGAGCGCGACCCGCACCCGAAAGCTCGCCAGCGAGCGCCAGAACGAGAAGAACTGCATGGAGTGCACCCCGCATTTCTTCCCCTCTCCCCTTGTGGGAGAGGGTGGACGCGATGCAAGGCATCGCGGACGGGTCCCACGCGATGCAAGGCATCGCGGACGGGTGAGGGGTCTGTCTCCGCGGATAGAGACCCCTCATCCGTCGCGGACTTTGTCCGCGACACCTTCTCCCACAAGGGGAGAAGGGAAGAAAGGTCTGTCTATCCAGACCCGTAGATGGGGTAACGGGCCGGCCGCCCGCTCGCTACGGCGCAATTTGGAAGCGCGCTCGCGAGCGGCCTGTTGGTTGGAAGGCGGTCGTCCCTCAAACTGATGGTGTTCAACGGAGTCGGGCAAGCCCGCTCCAAGCATCATTAAGGGACGACCATGTACCACTATGCAGGAATTGACGTGTCTTTGGAATGCTCGAGCGTTTGCCTTGTCGATGGGACAGGCAAGATTTTGCGCGAGACGAAGGTTGCGAGCGAGCCGGCGGCGCTGATCGCCTGGTTCCGGTCGCTGGGTCTGGTACTGGAACGGATCGGGCTGGAGGCAGGCCCCTTGTCGCAATGGCTGTATGCGGGTCTGCGAGACGCAGGGCTTGCGGTCGAGCTGCTGGAAACGCGGCACGTTCGCGAAGCCTTCAAGTCGATGCCGGTGAAGACGGACCGCAACGATGCCCGCCGGATCGCGCAGTTGATGCGGCTCGGCTGGTTCCGGCCGGTGCACTGCAAGTCGGTCGCGGCGCAGGAGACCCGCGCCATCCTGACGGCGCGCAAGCTGCTGCAATCCAAGCTTCGCGATGTCGAGAACAGCCTGCGCGGCATACTTCGCGGTTTTGGCCTGAAGGTCGGTGCGACCACCGAGCGCACGTTCGCCGGACGCATCCGCGAGCTCGTGACCGGCCATCCCGGACTGGAGTTGGTCGCGGCGGCGCTGCTCCAAGCCCATGCGGTGCTGCTGCGGGAGTTCAAGAGCCTGGACAAGCACACCCAGAAGCTCGCCAGGACGCATCCATCCGCCAAGCTCCTGATGACAACGCCGTCCGTTGGTCCGATCGTGGCGCTCACCTATGCCGCGGCGATCGACGACCCGAAGCGCTTCCGCTCCTCGAAGGCCACGGGAGCCCACTTTGGGCTCACCCCGAAGAAGTACCAGTCCGGTGAGACCGACTACACCGGCCGCATCAGCAAGATCGGGGATGCCTCCGTGCGCGAGGCACTCTACCAGGCAGCTCACGTCATGCTGACCAAGCCGGTCAAGAATTGCTCGGCATTGAAGAGCTGGGCGATGCGGATCGCCCGGCGCGCAGGCATGCGCAAGGCCAAGGTAGCGCTGGCTCGCAAGCTCGCCGTGATCCTGCATCGCATGCTCGCCGACACCAAACCGTTCAACCCGATGACCAAGGCCATCTAGCCAGGAGCAGCAATCGGTTCCGGGCGGGCCACGACACCAGGCTCTCCCCGAGCGAAGTCCCTCCGCTGGGACGATGGATCCGGTCAGGCCGCCATCCGGGAAGTGGCTCACGACCACGCAATCCGTAGATTGGCCGGCCGGCTCCTCAATGCACCCCATCAGGCGACGGCCTTCGCGCCGATCCCGTACAGAAGCAAGTGCCCGGCGAGTGGATGACGCGAAAAGGGATTGACTAACCAAGGCCCGTTACAGAAGCCCGGATGAAGCGCAAGCGAAATCCGGGGCCGGTCCGTCGTTCCGTCGCAGTCTATCCCGGATTACGCTTCGCTGCATCCGGGCTACGGCACTCCAATACGTCATGCCCGGGCTTGACCCGGGCATCCATCAATCTTCAGAAGTGTTTTTGAAGATGGATCGCCGGGTCAACCCCGGCGATGACACGTGTCGAGGAGGCCTACCCAGCCCCCACCTTCTTCTTGCGCCAGGCGAGATGCACGGCGCAGGTGCAGCCCTGCGGATGCGAGGCCAGCTCCGCGTCGTTGGCGGGCGTTGCGGCGGGCGCGATTGCCGATCCCTTGGCGCCGTCCTGCGAGGGGATGTAGTTCAAGACCGGCGCCAGCCAGCGCTCGATCTCGGCGACCGTCATGGCCTTGCGCGTGGCGTAGTCCTCGACCTGGTCGCGCTCGATCTTGCCGACGCCGAAGTAGAAGCTTTCGGGATGCGAGAAGTACAGGCCCGAGACCGACGAGCCCGGCCACATCGCAAAGCTCTCGGTCAGCTTCACGCCGGCGGTGTTCTCGGCATCGAGCAGCGCGAACAGCGTCCGCTTCTCGGTGTGGTCGGGCTGCGCCGGATAGCCCGGCGCCGGGCGGATGCCGTCATATTTCTCGAGGATCAGTTCGTCCGCCGACCAGGTCTCATCGGGCGCATAGGCCCAGAACTCCTTGCGCACGCGCTGGTGCATGCGTTCGGCGAAGGCTTCGGCCAGGCGATCGGCCAGCGCCTTGCACAGGATCGAGGAGTAGTCGTCATTGGCGTTCTTGAAGCGGTCGGCGACCGCATCCTCGCCGATCCCCGCGGTGACGACGAAGCCGCCGATATAGTCGGCGATGCCGGTTTCTTTCGGCGCGATGAAGTCGGACAGCGCGGCGTTGAAGCGGCCCTCGCGCTTCTCGAGCTGCTGGCGCAGCGTATGGAAGGTCGCGATCTTCTGCTTCCGCGTCTCGTCGGCATAGACCTCGATGTCGTCGCCGACGGCGTTCGCCGGCCAGAAGCCGACGGTGGCGCGGGCGGTGAACCACTTCTCCTTGATGATGGTGTTCAGCATCTTGCGCGCGTCGGCATAGAGCGAGCGGGCGACTTCGCCGACCTTGGGGTCGTCGAGGATCGCCGGGAAGCGGCCGGTCAGCTCCCAGGTCTGGAAGAACGGCGTCCAGTCGATGTAGTCGGCGAGCTCGGCGAGATCGTAGGCGTCGAAGCTCTTCAGCCCGAAGAAGGCCGGCTTTTTCGGCGGCGCCGCCGCAAAATCGATCGCGACCTTGTTGGCACGGGCCTCGCCAAGCTTCAGCCGCTTCTTGTCGGCCTGGGCGCGGAAATGCGCCGTCGAGATTTTTGCGTATTCGGCGCGTACCTCGGCGGCGTAGGCCTGCCTCCTCTCGGCCGACAGCAGCGAGGAGGCAACGCCGACGGCACGGCTCGCGTCATTGACGTGCACGACCGGGCCGCCCGGATAGTTCGGGTCGATCTTCACGGCGGTGTGCACGCGGCTCGTGGTGGCGCCGCCGATCAAAAGCGGCAGGTTCATGCCCTGCCGTTGCAGCTCGCCGGCGAGGAAGCTCATCTCGTCGAGCGAGGGCGTGATCAGGCCGGACAGGCCGATGATGTCGGCGCCTTCGGCCTTCGCGGTCTCGATGATCTTGTTGGCAGGCACCATGACGCCGAGGTCGATGACCTCGAAATTGTTGCACTGGAGCACGATGCCGACGATGTTCTTGCCGATGTCGTGGACGTCGCCCTTCACCGTCGCGAGCACGATCTTTCCCGCGGCGTTGCGGCCGCCGGTGATGCCGTTGGCGAGGTTGCGCGCCTTCTCCTCCTCCATGAACGGCATCAGATAGGCGACCGCCTGCTTCATCACGCGGGCCGACTTCACGACCTGCGGCAGGAACATCTTGCCGTCGCCGAACAGGTCGCCGACCACGTTCATGCCGGCCATCAGCGGCCCCTCGATGACGTCGAGCGGACGGGACGCGTTCTGGCGGGCGGCCTCGGTGTCCTGCTCGATGAACTCGGTGATGCCGTGCACCAACGCGTGGGACAGCCGCTTCTCGACCGGCCATTCGCGCCAGGCGAGATCTTGCTCCTTGGTCTGCTTCTCCTTGCCGCGGAATTTCTCGGCCAGCGCCAAGAGCCGCTCGGAGGCGCCGGGATCGCGGTTGAGGATGACGTCCTCGCAGGTCTGGCGCAGCTCGGGATCGATGTCGTCGTAGACGATCATCTGCCCGGCATTGACGATGCCCATGTCCATGCCGGCATGGATCGCGTGATACAGGAACACCGAGTGCATCGCCTCGCGCACCGGTTCGTTGCCGCGGAACGAGAACGACAAATTGGAGACGCCGCCGGAGATGTGGGCGCCCGGCAGGTTCGCCCGGATCCAGCGCGCCGCCTCGATGAAGTCGACGCCGTAATTGTTGTGCTCCTCGAGGCCGGTCGCGATCGCAAAAATGTTCGGATCGAAGATGATGTCCTCGGGCGGGAAGTCGAGCCGGTCGACCAGGATGTCGTAGGCGCGCTTGCTGATCTCGGTCTTGCGCTTGAACGTGTCGGCCTGGCCGGTCTCGTCGAACGCCATCACCACCACGGCGGCGCCGTGGCGCCTGGCGACGGTCGCCTCATGGATGAACTTCTCCTCGCCTTCCTTGAGCGAGATCGAGTTCACGATCGGCTTGCCCTGGATGCATTTCAGGCCGGCCTCGATGACGTGGAATTTCGAGGAATCGACCATCACGGGCACGCGCGCGATGTCGGGCTCGGCGGCGACGAGGTTGAGGAACGTCACCATCGCCGCTTCGGAATCGAGCAGGCCCTCGTCCATGTTGACGTCGATGACCTGGGCGCCGTTCTCGACCTGGTCGCGCGCGACCTGCAGCGCGGCGGTGTAGTCGCCGGCGGTGATCAGCTTGCGGAAGCGCGCCGAGCCGGTGACGTTGGTGCGCTCGCCGACATTCACGAACGGGATCGCGTCGGTCAGCGTGAACGGCTCGAGGCCGGAGAGCCTGAGCCGCGGTGCGATCTCGGGCACCACGCGCGGCTTGTGCGGGGCGACCGCCTTGGCGATCGCCGCGATATGGTCGGGCGTGGTGCCGCAGCAGCCGCCGACGATGTTGACGAGGCCGGCGGCCGCGAATTCGCCGATCAGCCGCGCCATGTAGTCCGGCGTCTCGTCATACTGGCCGAATTCGTTGGGCAGGCCGGCGTTCGGGTATGCACACACGAGCGTGTCGGCGACGCGGCCGATATCGGCGATATGCGCGCGCAGATCCTCGGCGCCGAGCGCGCAGTTGAAGCCGATCGTGATCGGCCTTGCGTGCCGCACCGAATGCCAGAACGCCTCCGGCAACTGGCCGGAGAGCAGGCGGCCGGACTTGTCAGTGATGGTGCCGGAAATCATCACGGGCACGTCGATGCCGCGCTCCTCGATGATCTCGGAAATCGCGTACAGCGCCGCCTTGGCGTTCAGCGTGTCGAAGATGGTCTCGACCAGCAGCAGATCGGCGCCGCCGTCGAGCAGGCCCTTGGCCTGTTCGCCATAGGCCTTGCGCAGATCGTCGAAGGTCACCGCGCGATAGCCGGGATTGGAAACGTCGGGCGAGATCGAGGCGGTGCGGTTGGTCGGGCCGAGTGCGCCGGCGACAAAGCGCGGCTTGCCGTCCTCGGCGCTCACCCGCTCGGCGGCGGTGCGCGCCAGGCGGGCGCCCTGCAGGTTCAGCTCATAGGCGAGGTCCGACATGTCGTAGTCGGCCTGCGCGATCGAGGTCGAGGAGAAGGTGTTGGTCGCGACGATGTCGGCACCGGCGCGCAGATATGCGGCGTGGATGTCCGTGATCGCATCGGGCTGGGTCAGGATCAGTAGATCGTTGTTGCCCTTGATGTCGCGGTGGAAGTCCGCAAACCGCGCGCCGCGGAAGGCGGCTTCGTCGAACTGCAGGCCCTGGATCATCGTGCCCATGGCGCCGTCGAGCACCAGGATGCGCTCGCGGGCAGCCGCGAGCAAAGCGTTACGCTTGGGGGAAACGGGAACGGACATGTGTCAGGCAGCTTTCTGGGCACCGTTCGGCCGGATGCCGAGCAGGTGGCTGATCGCGAACACGAGGTCCGCGCGGTTCATGGTGTAGAAGTGGAAGGTGTCGACGCCGTGCTTGAACAGCTTCTGCACCTGGCCGGCGGCGACGGTGGCGGCAACCAGCTTGCGAGTCTCGGCGTCGTTGTCGAGGCCCTCGAACTTCTCGGCGAGCCAGTCCGGCACGCTGGTGCCGGCGCGCGTCACGAAATTGCGCGCCTGCTTGAAATTGTGCATCGGCATGATGCCCGGCACGATCGGAATCTCGATGCCGCGCGCGCGCACCCGGTCGACATAGCGGTGGTAGAGGTCGTTGTCGAAGAACACCTGGGTGATCGCGCGCGTCGCGCCGGCGTCGACCTTGGCCTTCAGCGTGTCGATGTCGGCGTCGAAATCCTTCGCTTCCGGATGCTTCTCGGGATAGGCGGACACCGAAATCTCGATGTCGGCGTGGCGCCTCTTGATCCCGGTGACGAGTTCGGCCGAACTCTGGTAGCCGTCCGGATGGGTGAAGTAGGGCGTGCCGATGCCGCCGGGCGGATCGCCGCGCAGCGCGACGATGTGACGGACGCCGACCTCATGATAGCGGTCGACGATGTCGTCGATCTCGCCGCGCGAGGCGCTGACGCAGGTCAGATGCGCGGCCGGCAGCAGATCGGTCTCGCGCAGGATGCGGGTGATGGTCGAATGGGTGCGCTCGCGGGTCGAGCCGCCGGCGCCGTAGGTGACCGAGACGAAGTTCGGCGTCAGCGGCGCCAGGCGATTGATGGTCTCCCAGAGATTGCGCTCCATCTCCTCGGTCTTCGGCGGGAAGAACTCGAAGGAGATTTTCGGCGCTTTGGGCGCACGTGGTGCGTTCGGCACGGAGGAAATGGTCTCGGTCATGATACGCAAAGGCTCCGCAACTGGAGGGCAGACATCCGGCCTGGATATGAAGGCCCCAAGATAAGCCAAACGCGTCGGATCAAACAGCCCATCGGATATGGGAAATTGCCCATTCGTGGCGCAGATTCGGCAAAAATTGACTATCTGGAACGTTCGGTGGGCAGTCGCCGACTTCGCCGAAAATGAAATTAACGTATTGAAAAATATAAATAAAGGAAATGGCTTGCAATTGATTGGAGAGCGAAATCGATTGTGGGTAGCGTGGTACAATGATGAATCATTGCGTATCGTCCCAAAGCCGACGGCTGCCGGCGCCGGCGTTCCGCCGCGGGACTGGTCTGCGCGGCCGGGGCCTTTGTCGCCTCGTGGCGCCACACTAGGTTGACGGCCATGATTCCGCTCTCCGTCCTCGACCTGTCCGTCGTCACCACCGGCACCAGGCCGGCCGCTGCGCTCCGCAACAGCATCGATCTGGCGCGCCATGTCGATGGCCTTGGCTACGTCCGCTACTGGCTCGCCGAGCACCACAACCTCGCTTCAGTCGCGAGCCCGGCGCCTGATCTGATGATCGGGCAGATCGCGGCGGTGACGGAGCATATCCGTGTCGGTTCCGGCGGCGTGATGCTGCCCAACCACGCGCCGCTGGTCGTCGCCGAGCGCTTCAAGATGCTGGAGGCGCTGTTTCCCGGCCGCATCGATCTCGGCCTCGGCCGCGCGCCCGGCACCGACGGCGCCACCGCCTACGCACTGCGCAGCCGGCTCGATCGCCGCGAAGGCGATGATTTCCTCGAGCGGCTGCACGAGCTGACCTTGTGGGAGACGCGCGATTTCCCGCCCGGCCATCCCTACAACAATGTGGTGGCGATGCCGGATGATTCGCCGCTGCCGCCGATCTGGTTGCTCGGCTCGAGCGACTATTCCGCCGAACTCGCGGCCCAGGTCGGGATGGGCTTTGCATTCGCGCATCATTTTGCCACTCACGATGCAATTGCGGCGATGACGAACTACCGCGCGCATTTCAAGCCGTCGGGCTGGCGTGCGACGCCGCAGGCGATTCTGGCGGTTGCGGTTGTTGCGGCGGAGACCGACGCTGGAGCCGAGCGGCTTGCGCTGTCGATGGATCTCAACCGGCTGCGCCGCGACCGCGGCCAGTATCTGCCGCTGCCGAGCGTCGAGGAGGCAGAGGCCTATCCCTATACCGACGCCGAGCGCGCCTCGATCAAGCGCAACCGCGCCCGCCTCTTCGTCGGCAGCCCCGCAACCGTGATGACGAAGCTGGAGCCGCTGATCGCGGCGACCCAGGCCGACGAGCTGATCGTGATATCAGCGGTCTACGACCATGCCGCGCGGAAGAAGTCGTACAGCCTGCTCGCCGAGGCGTTCGGGCTTGCGAAGACGGCGGCGGCTTGACCCCGTCATTCCGGGGCGATGCGCAGCATCGAACCCGGAATCTCGAGATTCCGGGTTCACGCTTCGCGTGCCCCGGAATGACTGCGTCAATCCTGCGTCTCGCTGAAAGTCGCGCGGAACGGATGGCCGGGATAGACGCCGACGATGCGGAATTCGCGCGAGAAGAATTTCAATTCCTCGATCGCGAACGCGAGGCCGCGCTCATCGGGGTGACCGTCGACATCGGCATAGAATTGCGTGGCGAAGAAATTGCCGTCGACCATGTAGCTTTCGAGCTTGGTCATGTTGACGCCGTTGGTGGCAAAGCCGCCCAGCGCCTTGTACAGCGCGGCGGGCAAATTGCGCACCCGGAAAACGAAAGTCGTGACCAGCGGCCCCGAACCCTGCGTGGCCCACTTGGCCTCGCGCGCCAGCACCACGAAGCGGGTGGTGTTGTGGGCCTCGTCCTCGATGTCCTCGGCGAGAATGTCGAGACCGTAGATGTCGGCGGCGAGGCGGGAGGCGATCGCCGCCACGCTCTTGTCGCCGCGCTCGGAGATGTCGCGGGCGCTGCCGGCGGTGTCGGCGGCGACGATCGGCTTGATGCCGAGCTTGCGGATGACGCGGCGGCACTGGCCGAGCGCGTGGACATGGCTCTCCACGCTCTTGATGTCGGCGAGCTTGGTGCCCTTGATCGCCATCAGCTGATGGCGGATCGGCAAGAACCATTCGCCGACGATGAACAGGCCCGAAGCGGGCAACAGATGGTGGATGTCGGCGACGCGGCCGGCGACCGAATTCTCGATCGGGATCATGCCGAGATCGGCCTCGCCCGAGGAAATCGCGGCCAGCGCGTCCTCGAAGGTCGGGCAGGGCATCGGCTCGGCGTCGGGATAGGCCTCGACGATCGCGATATGGGAATTGGCGCCAGGCTCGCCCTGGAACGCGATTTTCAGCTTCTTGGTCATGGGTGGCCTTTTACCAGCCGGTCAGGCGTTGGAAAGTATTCTGCGGGCGGTTTCGAGATCGGCCGGGGTGTCGACGCCGCGCGGGACGGTATCGACGATGGTGACGTCGATCCGCATCCCGGCCTCCAGCGCGCGGAGTTGCTCGAGCTTTTCCTGCTGCTCCAGCGGCGAGGGCGGCAGCGCCACGAACCGCTCCAGCGCGGCGCGGCGGTAGGCGTAGAGGCCGATATGATGGTAGCGCGGCCCGTCGCCATAAGGCGCGGTGGCGCGGGTGAAATACAGCGCGCGCAACCGGTTCGGCCCGATCGGCGAGCCGACTGCCTTGACGACGCTGGGGGCCTGATCCTCCTCCTCGGTATGGATGCGCGAGGCCAGGGTCGAGATGTCGACTGCGGGATCGTCGAGCGCCGGCATCACGCTGCGGATGGTCTCGGGGCTGATGGTCGGGAAATCGCCCTGCAGATTGACCACGATCTCGGCATGGCCGTCGGGGTCGAGGGTCGTCATCGCTTCATAAATCCGGTCCGAGCCGGACGGATGGTCGGGACGGGTCATTACGACCTCGCCGCCCGCAGCCTTCACCGCTGCAGCGATCTCGGCCGTGTCGGTCGCAACCGCAACCCGGCCGATGCCCGCCGCCTCGGCCCGCCGCAGCACATGGACGATCATCGGCACGCCGGCGATCTCGAGCAGCGGCTTTCCCGGAAGGCGAGTGGCGGCCATGCGGGCCGGAATCAGCACCAGGGTACGGGGTTGGGTCATTCGTGTCGGAGCCCGTCCGGCCTGCGGAAATTGCCGGGGAGGAGGTTGAATTCGGCGCGTTTATACGGGTTGCCAGAGCGCGGGCAAACCGATATCTCAACCCTGCTTGGGGCGGTGCGATAAGGCCGATTCCCAGGTCTTTCCCCGCGGCCGTATTCCCGGCCTGAAGTCGACATTCAAGGCCCGGAGCCTGACCCAAAATGGACTCCTTCGAACTCAACAAAATCCTCGGTGCGGTTCTCGGCACCTGCATCGTCGTCCTGGTGATGAGCTTTGCCGCCAGCGCGAAATTCGCGCCGAAGCTGCCGGAGAAGCCGGGTTTTGAGATCGCTGTGAAGGAAGAGTCCCATGGCGGTGGCGGCGAGGCCGCTGCGGCCGCATCCGAGCCGATCGAGAAGCTGCTGCAGACCGCTTCCGTCGAGAAGGGCGCGGCGGCCGCCAAGAAGTGCCAGGCCTGCCACACCTTCGAGAAGGGCGGTCCCAACCGCGTCGGTCCGAACCTGTTCGGCGTCGTCGGCGAGAAGAAGGGCGAGGGCCGTGGCTTCAATTTCTCGGCCGCGATGAAGGGCAAGGGCGGCGAATGGTCGTTCGACGACCTCAACAAGTTCCTGACCAACCCTAAAGGCTTCATCCCGGGCACCGCGATGGGCTTTGCCGGCGTGCCGAAGGACAGCGAGCGCGCCGACATCATCGCCTATCTGAATTCGAACTCGGAGCACCCGGCTCCGCTCCCGACCGCCTCGAAGTAACGATTTGCTTCGCGCAAGCATGTGGATGAAACGGCCAGGCAATGCCTGGCCGTTTTCGCATGGGGAATCCGCTGTCGCGGGGTTGTTATCGGGACGTTTCGCCGCACCGATATTGTTCCCGGGCCAATATCATGAGGAAAAAGCAACGTAATTTGTCGAACCGTTGCCTTATATTGGGTCCCATGTAAGCGGGGCCGCAAGCAGGAAGACCGAATTTGGCGATCACCCGACGACACCTCCTTCAAGGCAGCGCACTGGCGGCAATGGCTCCGGCGCTCGGACTCACCCCCGGCCTGTCGGCGATCACGCCGGCCTTCGCCGACGAAGCCCCCAACGGGCTGAAATGGCGGCACGGCCTCTCGACCTACGGCGAAATCAAATATCCCGCCGACTTCAAGCGCTACGACTATGTCAAGCCGGACGCGCCGAAGGGCGGCGTGGTGCGGCTGTTCCAGCCCGGCACCTATGACAGCTTCAACCTGGTCGTTGCGGGGTTGAAGGGCACGGTCGCCTCTTCCGTCACCCGCATCTACGATTCGCTGATGGAGGCCTCGCTCGACGAGCCCGATACGTATTACGGCGAACTCGCCGAGGCGGCAGCCTTCCCCGACGATTTCTCCTACGTGATCTACCGCCTGCGGCCCGGCTCACGCTGGCACGACGGCAAGCCGGTCACGCCGGAGGACGTGATCTTCTCGTTCGAGGCGTGGAAGGCGAACAGCCCGATGTTCAGCGCCTACTACCGGCACATCGAAAAGGCCGAGAAGGTCGGCGATCGCGACATCAAGTTCACCTTCGACAGCCCGGGCAACCGCGAGCTGCCGATGATCACCGGTCAGCTCGTCATCCTGCCCAAGCATTGGTGGGAAGGCACCGACGCGCAGGGCAAGAAGCGTGACATCACCGCGAGCACGCTGGAGCCGCCGCTTGGCTCGGGTCCCTACCGGATCAAGGAGTTCGTTGCCGGACGATCGGTGGTGCTCGAGCGCGTCAAGGACTACTGGGGCAAGGATATTCCGATCGCGATCGGACAGAACAATTTCGACGAGCTGCGCTACGAATATTTCCGCGACGACACCGTCGCGCGCGAGGCGCTGAAGGCCGACCAGTTCGATTGGTACGGCGAGCGCAGCGCGAAGGAGTGGGCGTCGGCCTACGACGTTCCGCCGGTGCGTGAGAAACGGCTGCTCAAGGAGCTCTTCACCGTCCGCAATCAAGGCCGGATGCAGGGCTGGGTGTTCAACCTGAGGCGCCCGAAATTCGCCGACCCCAGACTGCGCCGCGCCTTCAACTGTGCGTTCGATTTCGAAGAGATGAACCGCGTGCTTTCGACCGGCGACTATCATCGCGATTCAAGCTATTTCGACGGCATCCCCGATTTGATGGCGACCGGCCTGCCGGAGGGCAAGGAGCTCGAGATCCTGGAGACGCTACGCGACAAGGTGCCGCCGGAAGTCTTCACGACGCCCTACAAGGATCCGGTCGGAGGCACGCCGGAAAACGTGCGCGCCAATCTGCGCGAGGCGACGCGGCTGTTGAAGGAAGCCGGCTTCGAGATCCGCGACCGCAAACTGGTGGATTCCTCAGGCCAGCCGTTCACGGTCGAGATCCTCGGCAACAGTGGCGATTCCGGCATGGAGCGGATCGCACTGTTCTACAAGCCGAGCCTGGAGCGCCTCGGCATCACCGTTAATCTGCGCGCGGTCGACACGGTGCAGTATCAGAACCGGGTGCGCGATTTCGATTTCGAGATGGTGACCCAGGTCTGGGGACAATCGATCTCGCCCGGCAACGAGCAGCGCGACAATTTCGGTTCGCAGGCGGCCGACCGGCCCGGCTCGAACAATCTTCCCGGCATCAAGAATCCGGCGGTCGATGCCATCATCGAACGCATCATCTTCGCCACCAGCCGCGCCGATCAGGTCGCCGCCGCGAAGGCGCTGGATCGGGTTTTGCTCTGGAACTTCTATCTTGTTCCACACTTCAATTACGACAAGCAGCGCTATGTCTATTGGGATCGCTTCAGCCATCCCGACCCGCTGCCGAAATACGCTGTTTCGGGATTCCCAAATCTTTGGTGGTACGACGCCGACAAGGCGGCCAAGCTCAAGCGTTCATAAAACTCAAGGATTCGCGCATGGCGCTATTCTCCCGTCGGCACGCACTCGGCCTCGGCATCGGTGCGTTGAGTGCTGCAGGCTTGCGTGCTGCGCCGGCGGTGGCCGACAACGGAACCGAGATGCACGGCATGTCGGTGTTCGGCGACCTGAAATATCCGGCGGATTTCAAGATCTTCGACTACGTCAATCCGAAGGCGCCGAAGGGCGGGGCGTTCTCAATGATCCCTTCGACCCGTGCCTACAACCAGTCCTTCTTTACGTTCAGTTCGTTCAACGCGTTCATCCTCAAGGGTGAAGGCGCGAAGGGCATGGAGATGACCTTCGATTCGTTGATGGCACGCGCGGGTGATGAGCCTGACGCGATGTACGGCCTGGCCGCAAGATCGGTCTCGATTTCTCCCGACAAGCTCACCTACCGCTTCACGATGCGGCCCGAGGCTCGCTTTCACGACGGCTCGAAGCTGACTGCGCAGGATGTCGCGTTCTCGCTCAATACGCTGAAGGAGAAGGGGCATCCGTTGATCGTGGTGCAACTGCGCGATTTCGTGAAGGCCGAGGCGCCCGACGACGGCACCGTGATCGTGACCTTCGCGCCTAATCGCGCGCGCGACGTGCCGCTTTATGTTGCGGGTCTGCCGATCTTCTCGAAGGCCTATTACGCGAAGCGGCAGTTTGATGAGTCCACGCTCGAAGTTCCGCTCGGCTCCGGGCCGTACATGGTCGGCAAGTTCGAGGTCAATCGTTACGTCGAGTATAACCGCCTCAAGGATTGGTGGGCAGCCGACTTGCCGGTCAATCGCGGCAGTTACAATTTCGACACCGTGCGCTACGAGTTCTACCGTGATCGCGATGTCGCGTTCGAAGGCTTCACAGGCAAAAATTATCTGTTTCGCGAGGAATTCACGTCCCGTGTCTGGGCGACGCGGTACGATTTCCCGGCTATCAAGGACGGGCGGGTCAAGCGCGAGACATTGCCGGACGAAACACCGTCCGGTGGGCAGGGTTGGTTCATTAACACCCGTCTCGACAAGTTCAAAGACCCGCGCGTTCGCGAAGCGCTAATCTATGCCTTCGATTTCGAATGGACCAACAAGACCATCATGTACGACGCTTACGCGCGCAGCGTCTCGCCTTTCCAGAATTCGGACATGGTGGCTAGTGGACTACCTTCGCCCGAGGAATTGAAACTGCTCGAACCATTCCGCGGCCAAGTGCCGGATGAGGTGTTCGGCGAGCCCTTTGTGCCGCCGGTGTCGGATGGATCGGGACAGGACCGCGCACTGCTGCGAAAGGCGACGCAGTTGCTCAACGATGCAGGATGCGTCGTCAAGGATGGCAAGCGGCGATTGCCTAACGGCGACCCGCTTACGATCGAGTTCCTGCTAGATGAGCCGACTTTCCAGCCGCATCACGCCAGCTTCATCAAGAATCTCAAGCCGCTTGGCATCGATGCCAACATCAGGCAGATCGACGCAGTGCAGTATCGTGCGCGTGTTGAGGCTTTCGATTTTGAGGTGACGACCCAGCGTATATCCATGTCGGCGACGCCGGGTGACAGCCTGAGGCCTTACTTCTCGTCCCAGGCTGCGACCACCAAGGGCTCCTACAATCTGGCGGGCGTTGCCAACCCGGCGATCGACGCATTGATCGAAAAAGCTATCGCTGCCGAGACGCGGGCGGACTTAACCTTTGCCTGCCGCGCGCTCGATCGCGTCTTCCGTGCCGGCCGCTATTGGGTGCCACAATGGTATTCTAACAAGCACCGTGTCGCCTATTGGGACCAGTTCGGGCATCCGGAGAAGCCGGCGAAATATGCGGGCGTCGGCGCCCCGGAGAACTGGTGGTATGATGCGGCCAAGGCCGCGAAGCTCGAGCAGGCGAAGTAGCCGATGAGCGCCTATATCGCCCGACGTATCTTCCTGATGCTGCCGACGCTGCTTGGCATCCTGTTCGTCTCCTTCGTGGTCGTGCAGTTTGCTCCCGGCGGTCCGGTCGAGCGCGTCATCGCGCAGATCAACGGCGCCGACACCGGCGGCACATCGCGCGTGTCGGGAGGCGGCGGCGATTTCGGCGCGCAGCGCGGCCAGGGCGCGGGCGCAGGCGCGGCCATCAATTCGAAATACCGCGGCGCGCAGGGGCTCGACCCGGATTTCATCAAGAAGCTCGAGGTGCAGTTCGGCTTCGACAAGCCGGCGCCCGAGCGGTTCGCGTTGATGGTCTGGAATTTCGCGCGGTTCGATTTCGGCAACAGCTATTTCCGCAGTGTCAGCGTGCTGCAGTTGATCAAGGAGAAGCTGCCGGTCTCGATGTCGCTCGGCATCTGGATGACGCTGCTGACCTATCTTATCTCGATCCCGCTCGGCATCCGCAAGGCGGTGCAGGACGGCTCGCGGTTCGATACCTGGACCTCGGCGGTGATCATCATCGGCTTTGCGATCCCGGGCTTCCTGTTCGCGATCCTCCTGATCGTGCTGTTTGCCGGCGGCTCGTTCCTCAACATCTTCCCGCTGCGCGGCCTGACCTCGGACGGCTGGTCGCAATTCCCCTGGTACTGGAAGATTATCGACTATTTCTGGCACCTGACGCTGCCGCTGGTGTCGATGGCGCTCGGCGCCTTCGCCACCATGACCCTGCTGACCAAGAATTCGTTTCTCGACGAGATACGCAAGCAATATGTGATGACCGCGCGCGCCAAGGGTTGCAGCGAGCGCCAGGTGCTGTACGGCCACATCTTCCGCAACGCCATGCTGATCGTGATCGCAGGCTTCCCGGGCGCGTTCATTCACGCGTTCTTCTCCGGCTCGCTCTTGATCGAAACCATCTTCTCGCTCGACGGGCTCGGCCTGCTTGGCTTCGAGAGCGTGTTGAACCGCGACTATCCGGTGGTGTTCGGGACGTTGTTCATCTTCTCGCTGGTCGGACTGGTGGTCAATCTGCTCTCCGATCTCGCCTATATGTGGATCGATCCCAGGATCGACTTCGAAGCGCGGGAGGTCTGATGACGATGCTCGCGCCCCAGCCGGTCGAGACCACGACGCAATCGCCGCTCGGCGAAACGGTGCCCGCCACGCACCACGCCTTTTCGCCGTCGCCGCTGAACAAGCGACGCTGGCAGAACTTCAAGGCCAATCGCCGCGGCTACTGGTCGTTCTGGATCTTCCTCGTGCTGTTCGTGGCGTCGCTGTTTGCCAATTTCATCGCCAACGACAAGCCGCTGGTCGTCAAATATGACGGCCGTCTCTACTGGCCGGTGGTGTTCACCTATGCCGAGACCACCTTCGGAGGCGACTTCGAGACCGCGGCCGATTATCGCGATCCCTACCTGCAGAAGCAGATCGCCGCCAAGGGCGGCAGCATGATCTGGCCGCCGATCCGCTACTCCTACGACAGCCGCAACCTCGACCCGCCGACGGCGGTGCCGTCGAAGCCGACCTGGCTCTTGACCGAAGAGCAGTGCAAGGACGTGGTCAAGCGCAAGGGCCTGACCGGCTGCCGCGACCTCGAATACAACTGGCTCGGCACCGACGATCAGGGCCGCGACGTGGTCGCGCGGCTGATCTACGGCTTCCGCATCTCGGTGCTGTTCGGCCTGACGCTGACCATCCTGTCCTCGATCATCGGCATCGCCGCGGGCGGCGTGCAGGGCTATTTCGGCGGCTGGACCGATCTCATCTTCCAGCGGCTGATCGAGATCTGGACCGCGATCCCCTCGCTCTATCTGCTGCTGATCATCTCGGCGGTGCTGCCGCCGGGCTTCTTCATCCTGCTCGGCATCCTCCTGCTATTCTCCTGGGTCTCGCTGGTCGGGCTGGTGCGCGCCGAGTTCCTGCGCGGCCGCAATTTCGAATACATCCAGGCGGCGCGCGCGCTTGGCGTCTCCAACGGCGTGATCATGTTCCGCCATCTGCTGCCGAACGCGATGGTCGCGACCATGACCTTCCTGCCCTTCATCGTCTCGTCCTCGGTGATGACGCTGACGGCGCTGGATTTCCTCGGCTTCGGCCTGCCGCCCGGCTCGCCCTCGCTCGGCGAGTTGCTGTCGCAGGGCAAGGCCAACGTGCAGGCGCCGTGGCTCGGCCTCACCGGCTTCTTCTCGGTCGCGATCATGCTGTCGCTGCTGATCTTCATCGGCGAAGCCGCGCGCGACGCCTTCGATCCACGCAAGACGTTCTCGAAGGGCTGAGGCATGGACGCGATCAACCAGCCTTTGCTCGATGTCCGCGACCTCTCGGTCGCCTTCGGCCGCTCGCTTGCGGTCGACGGCATCTCGTTCTCGATCAAGCGCGGCGAGTGCGTCGCGCTGGTCGGCGAATCCGGCTCGGGAAAATCCGTCAGCGCGCTGTCGGTGCTGAAGCTGCTGCCCTATCCGACGGCCTCGCATCCCTCAGGCGCGATCCGCTTCCGCGGCCGCGACCTCCTGACCGCGTCCGATCAGCAGATGCGCGAGGTTCGCGGCAACGACATCTCGATCATCTTCCAGGAGCCGATGACCTCGCTCAATCCGCTCCAGACCATCGAGACCCAGATCGGCGAGATCCTGTCCCTGCACAGGGGCGTCAGTGGCGCGGCGGCGCGGGCGCGGACGCTGGAGCTATTGGGCCAGGTCGGCATCCCCGAGCCGGAGACCCGGCTCAAGAGCTATCCGCATCAATTGTCCGGCGGCCAGCGCCAGCGCGTGATGATCGCGATGGCGCTCGCCAACGAGCCCGATCTTTTGATCGCGGACGAGCCGACCACCGCGCTCGACGTCACCGTGCAGGCGCAGATCCTGGCGCTGCTGGCCGAGATCCGCGCGCGGCTCGGCATGAGCCTGTTGTTCATCACCCACGACCTCGGCATCGTCCGCCGCATCGCCGACACGGTCTGCGTGATGAACAACGGCAAGATCGTCGAGCAGGGGCCGGTCGAGCAGGTCTTCACCGCGCCGAAGCACGCCTATACCCAGGCGCTGCTCGCGGCCGAGCCGAAGCCCGATCCGGCGCCGCCGCAGCCGGGCGCAGCGGTCGTGATGTCGGCGGACAATCTCAAGGTCTGGTTTCCGATCAAGCGCGGGCTGTTGCGCTCGACCGTCGGCCACATCAAGGCGGTCGATGGCGTCAGCCTCGCGGTGCGCAAGGGCGAGACGCTCGGCGTGGTCGGCGAATCCGGCTCCGGCAAGACCACACTCGGGCTCGCGCTGCTCCGGCTGATTTCGTCCGATGGTCCGATCGTTTTCCTCGGCAACGACATCCAGGGCCTGCGCTTCAAGCAGATGCGGCCGTTCCGCCGCGACATGCAGATCGTGTTCCAGGACCCGTTCGGCTCGCTCAGCCCGCGCATGTCGGTGGCCGACATCATTGCCGAGGGCCTTGAGGTGCACCAGAAGCAGCTGTCGCGCGAGGAGCGCGAGGCGCGGGTGATCAAGGCATTGAAGGATGTCGGGCTCGATCCGGACTGGCGCTTCCGCTATCCGCACGAATTCTCCGGCGGCCAGCGCCAGCGCATCTCGATCGCGCGCGCGGTCGTGCTGGAGCCGAACTTCGTCGTGCTGGACGAGCCGACCAGCGCGCTCGACATGCTGCTGCAGGCTCAGATGGTCGACCTGTTGCGCGACCTGCAGCGCAAGCGCGATCTCACCTACATGTTCATCTCGCACGATCTGCGCGTGGTCGCCTCGCTGGCGAGCCATCTGATCGTGATGAAATCGGGCAAGGTGGAGGAGGAGGGACCGGCCTCTGAGCTGTTCAAGAATCCGAAGAGCGACTACACCCGCGCGCTGTTCGCCGCCGCGTTCCGCATCGAAGCGGCCGGCGACGGGGCGGTGGCGACGTAACGAGCTTCGTAGGATGGGTAGAGCGCAGCGAAACCCATCATTTTTTTCCGCGCGGTAGCAGCTTGATGGGTTTCGCTTCGCTCTACCCATCCTACAAGATGGGCTAAAGCCGCTTGATCGCCAGGACTTCGCTGCCGGCCGCTCTGATCCTCGCGATCGCGGCCTGCGTGTTCTCCACCACCGTTGCCATGTGATGCGCGTTGGCGTGCACGATCGTGGTCGCGTCGCGCACGATGGCGACATGGCCCTTCCAGAAGATCAGGTCGCCGCGCTGCAGCTGCTTGGATTCCGCCGCCGTCAATTCGCGGCCGAGGCCTTCCTGCTGCATGTCGCTGTCGCGCGGGCAGCCGGTGCCGGCGGCGGTCAGCGCGATCTGCACCAGGCCTGAGCAATCGATCCCGAGACTCGACTTGCCGCCCCATAGATACGGTGTGCCGACGAATTGCTCGGCGATCGCGACGAAATCGCCTGCCATCGTGTCGAGCGGCGCGAGATGCCGGCGTGGCAGGTGCCAGCCCTCGCGAGTCACCGCGAACGCACCGTCCTCGCGGACGATGGCGAGCTTTGTCCCCATCGCCAGTGCCTCGACCGGCGGCAGCTTGATCGACGGGCCCGGATACGCCAGCGTGCGCAGCGCCGTGACCTTGTGCGTCGGGGCGGCGCCGGGCTTGGCCAGCGCGGCCTTGGGAATCCAGCCGACATAGCCGTCATCGGCGAGCTGGCCCCAGGCCCAGCCTTCGCCGTTGCGATCGTACACCGTGACGCGCTCGCCCCGGAGCGCCTGCGTCATCTGTTCGGCATCGCTCGCCGGCGCCTGGCGTAGCGGCGCGATGGCGTCGCCGACCTCGAGCACTTCGCCTTCGACGAAGCGCAACGCCTGGACCTTGCCCTCGAGATATTTCGCCGCGAGGTCGTCGCGGGCCGGTGTCACACGGGGGTCATGCATAGCGCTGGCTCAGCAATTTGTAGATCGCGCGCGCCGCCTGGCACTCGCCGCCTTCGGGACGGCCGGGCTTTGCCGACGGCGTCCAGCCGTAGATGTCGACGTGCAGCCAGCTCCTCGCGTGCTCGACGAAGCGCTGCAGGAACAGCGCGCAGGTGATCGAGCCCGCGAAACCGCCTGACGGTGCGTTGGTGATGTCGGCGGTCTTGGAGTCGAGCCAGGCGTCGTAGGCCGGCCACAGCGGCATCCGCCAGAGCGGGTCGTTCTCGCTCTTCGCACAAGATGCGACGTCGCCGGCGAGCGCCTCGTCATTGGTGTAGAACGGCGGCAGATCCGGGCCCAGCGCCACCCGCGCGGCGCCGGTCAGCGTGCCCAGATCGACCAAAAGATCGGGCGTCTCCTCGTCGGCGAGCGCTAGCGCGTCGGCGAGCACCAGCCGCCCTTCGGCGTCGGTGTTGCCGATCTCGACGGTGATGCCCTTGCGCGACTTGAAGATGTCGAGCGGGCGGAACGAGTTGCCGGCAACTGCGTTCTCGACCGCCGGGATCAGCACGCGCAGCCGCAGCTTGAGCTTCGCGTCCATCACCATCTGGGCCAGCGCCAGCACGTTGGCGGCGCCGCCCATGTCCTTCTTCATGATGAGCATGCCGCTCGAAGGCTTGAGATCGAGCCCGCCGGTGTCGAAGCAGACACCCTTGCCGACCAGCGTCACCTTCGGATGGGCGGGGTCGCCCCAGCTCAGCTCGATCAATCGCGGCGACCGCGTCGACGCCATGCCGACGGCGTGGATCAGCGGGAAGTTCTGGGCGAGCTCGTCGCCGTCGATGCAATTGAAGGCAGCGCCGAACCGCGTCGCGAGGTCGCGCGCCACCTCAGCGAGCTCGGCCGGTCCCATGTCGTTGGACGGCGTGTTGATGAGATCGCGCGCCAGCGCCGCGGCATCCGCCATCCGGGTGATCTCCGCCGTGTCGACGCCGTCGGGCGGCACCAGCCGGACTTCGGGAGCCTTGTTGGTGCGATACCGGCCGAAGCGATAGCAGCCGAGCGCGAAGGCGAGCGCGGCAAGTCTGGTGTCGTGCGGCGCATTGGCGAAGCGGTAGACGCCGGGCGGCAGCAGGCCGGGCAGGGCGCCGGGCCGGAACGGATCGCGCGCCTTGTGGTCGTCGTCCTCGAGACCGAACAGCACCTGCGCGATGCCGCCGTCTGCCGCCGGCAGGACGAGCAATTTTCCCGCCTTGGCCACGAAGCCATTGGCCGCCGCGAACTGGCGCGCCGGCGCCGGCAGCTCGCCCTGAATCGCATCCCATGTCGCCTTGGTGACGAAGGTGATCGGCGTGGCGGCGGTCGTGGCGGTCTCGAACACGGATGGCATGCGGCTCTCGGTTCTGGCGTCGTTGGTGGGCTACTACACGCCTTTCGCCATGGATGGTAGCGCGCCAACGGTTCACGCGCCGTGCAGGCCGGAACCGGAGCGTCGGCTGCCGGCGCCGCCAGTTAACCAGACGTTAGGGTTAACAGTCTATTGCTGGCACGCTCGGCTGGAACCGTTCGCCCGATTTCGTGAGTCACAGTGCCATGTGTCGACAGTCCAATCTGACCCGGCATCTTGCTTTCGCAGCCCTTCTGGCGGTCCTGGCCGCAGGGCTTGGCGGTTGCCAGACCATGTCCGACGTGGCGGGATCGATCACGTCGCGGTCCGATCCCACGCCCGATGATCCGCGCCGGGCCGTCGAGGCCTATGGCGAGCGCTATCGCAAGAATCCCAAGGATGTCGCTGCCGCGGTCGCCTACGGCCAGGCCCTGCGCATGACCGGCCAGCGCTCGCAGGCCTGCGCCGTGCTCGAGCAGGCCACGATCGCCAACCCCGGCAACAAGGCGCTGCTCGCCGCCTATGGCCGCGCGCTGGCCGACAACGGCAATTCGCAGGCTGCATTCGACGTGCTGAGCCGCGCGCACAGCCCGGACAATCCGGACTGGCGGATCCTGTCCGTGCAGGGCACCACGCTCGACAAGATGAACCGGCACGAGGAGGCGCGGCGCTATTACGCCAGTGCGCTCAGGCTGGCTCCGGACGAGCCGTCGGTGCTGTCCAATCTCGGCTTGTCCTACATGCTGACCAAGGATTTGCCGAAAGCGGAAGAGACGCTGCGCCAGGCCTACGCCAGCGCTCGCGCCGACACCCGGATCCGGCAGAACCTTGCGCTGGTCGTCGGCCCTGCAGGGCCGCTTCGCGGAGGCGGAAACGATCGTCAAGGCCGACCTGCCGTCGGATGAGGCCGCGGCCAACGTCGCTTATCTCCGCGACATGCTGAACCGCAAGGACGGCCCGCGGACCGCGTCGCGTGCGGCGCCGGTCGTCGCCAAGGACGACTAAACCAAACGCGGCAGCTCCACCGCCCCTTGAAAAGGGGAGGTCGCTTTGCTCGTGAGAGCAAAGCGGGTGGGGATCATCTCTCCACGAGGAGCGGTGTCTGCGGCTGACTCCCATCCCGGCCTTCCCCCTTTCAGAGGGAAGGAGAGAGGCAGCCGGCGCAGGCGAGGCAACTCAATGCATCGTGGCGATCTTGATGTAGGACGGGCCGAGGATCACGATGAACAGGCAGGGCAGGAAGAACAGGATCATCGGTACCGTCAGCTTGGGCGGCAGTGCCGCGGCCTTCTTCTCGGCCTCGTTCATCCGCATGTCGCGGTTTTCCTGCGCCATCACGCGGAGGCTCTGGCCGAGCGGCGTGCCGTAGCGTTCGGACTGCTGCAAGGCCATGCACACCGACTTCACGCCTTCGAGGCCGGTGCGGCGCGCCAGGTTCTCGTAGGCGGTCTTGCGATCCTGCAAATAGGACAGTTCCGCGGTCGTCAGCGCAAACTCCTCCGACAGCGCGACCGATTGCCCGGCGATCTCGTTGGCCACTTTCCGGAACGCGACCTCGACCGACATGCCCGACTCGATGCAGATCAGCAGCAGGTCGAGCGAATCCGGGAACGCGCGCTTGATCTGGAGCTGGCGCTTGGAGATCGCGTTCTTCAGGAACAGCATCGGCGCCTGCAGGCCGGCATAGGCCGCGCCGACGCAAATGCCGATCTTGAGCGTGAGCGACCAGTTCGCGCCGGCAATGAAGAACGTATAGATGATCGCGCCGATCAGCATCAGGATCGGCGTGACCGCCCGCGCTGCCAGGAAATAGACATACGGAGCGTGGCCGCGATAGCCCGCCATCACCAGCTTCTCGATCGCCGCTTCCTGGGCCAGCCATTTGGTGAGGTTCAGGTCATCCACCATCTTGGAGACGGCCTGCTTCGGCGTCTGGCGCAGCGTCACCTTTTCCGACTTGGAGAGACGGTCGCGCTCGCGCTGCCGCAGGCGCTCGCGCTCGCTGGCGACCGCCTTCATGCGCTTGTTGAGATCGCCGCCGGCGAGCAGCGGCATCACCAGCGTGTAGACCGTCGCGCTTGCCGCGAAGAAGGCAAGCAGCATGGTCATGAACCTGACGTCGTGGAGCTTGGCGACCAGAATATCAATCATGCTGCACCGTCAGAAATCGAAGTTGATCATCTTCTTCATCACCAGCACGCCCATCGACATCCAGATCGCGCAGGCCACCAGCATGAGCTGGCCCATCGAATTGGTCCACAGCAGGGCGATGTAGTCCGGCGTCGTCAGGAACACGAGGATCATCACGATCGGCGGCAGCGAGCCGATGATGGCGGCGGAGGCCTTCGCTTCCATCGACATCGCCTGGATCTTCTCGGCCATCTTCTTGCGGTCGCGCAGCACCCGCGACAGGTTGCCGAGCGCTTCCGACAAATTGCCGCCGGACTTCTGCTGGATCGCGATCACGATGCCGAAGAAGTTGGCCTCCGGCAGCGGCATCCGCTCGTAGAGCCGGGCACAGGCTTCGCCGAGCGGCATGCCGATCGCCTGGGTCTCGATGATGGCGAGAAATTCGCTGCGCAGCGGCTCCGGCGCGTCGTTGACGACCGCCTTGAGCGATTCGAACAGCGGCAGGCCGGCCTTGATGCCGCGCACGATGACGTCGACGGCGTCAGGCAGCGACTTCAGGAACGCCTTTTCCCGCCGCTTCTTCAGGAAGCCGAGCACCCAGCGCGGCAGGCCGAGACCCATGGCAAAGCCGATGCCGGCCGCGCCGAGCAGGCCTCCGCCAACCATGAAGGCCACGCCGAACCCGAACAGGCCAAGGGCGCCGGAGATCATCCAGAATTTCTGCTCCGACCACTCCAGTCCGGCCTGCGAGATGCGCACGCCGAGCGGGACTTTCTTGTCCTTCTGCCGACGCGCCTCGAGCTCCTTCAGCGATCCCTCTACCTGCTCGCGGCGGGAGCGTTGCGTGCGGTCGGCGTTTCGTGTCGTCGTGGGTTCGCTGCGCGCCACCGACGCGCGCCGCGACTCGGCCTTCTTCTCCCCCGAAAGGTAGGGGTACAGGAAGACCCAAGCGATGCCGCCGACCGTCGTGGCGGCGAGGAAGGCGAGAGCCAGAGTTTGCGCCTGCATCCTGCGTTCCCCTAGACCGGCGCCGGGGCGTCGGAAGCGTCCAGCGCCGCCGCAAGCCGCTTCTCTTCATTGTAGTAGCGCGCACGCTCCCAGAAGCGCGGCCGGCCGATGCCGGTCGAGCGGTGCTTGCCGATGATCTTGCCGTTGGCGTCTTCCCCGACCACGTCGTAGAGGAAGATATCCTGGGTGATGATGGTGTCGCCTTCCATGCCCATCACCTCGGTGATGTGCGTGATGCGGCGCGAACCGTCGCGCAGGCGCGCCGCTTGCACGATGATGTCGACCGAGGCGCAGATCATCTCGCGAATGGTGCGTGACGGAAGCGAGAAGCCGCCCATGGTGATCATGGATTCGCAGCGCGACAGTGCTTCGCGCGGATTGTTGGCGTGCAGCGTGCCCATCGAGCCGTCGTGGCCGGTGTTCATGGCCTGCAACAGATCGAACGCTTCGGGTCCGCGGACTTCGCCGACGATGATGCGCTCCGGGCGCATACGCAGGCAGTTGCGGACCAGTTCGCGCATCGTCACCTGGCCCTCGCCCTCGATGTTCGGCGGCCGGGTTTCCAGCCGCACCACATGCGGCTGCTGCAGCTGAAGCTCGGCGGCGTCTTCGCAGGTGATGATGCGTTCGTCGTGCTCGATATAGTTGGTCAGGCAGTTCAGCAGCGTGGTCTTGCCCGAGCCGGTGCCGCCGGAAATGATCACGTTGCAGCGGACGCGGCCGATGATCTGCAGGATGGTCGCCCCTTCGGGGGTGATCGCGCCGAACTTGACGAGCTGCTCCAGCGTCAGCTTGTCCTTCTTGAATTTGCGGATGGTGAGCGCGGGCCCGTCGATCGCCAGCGGCGGCACGATGGCGTTGACGCGCGAACCGTCGGCGAGGCGGGCGTCGCAGATCGGCGAGGATTCGTCGACGCGCCGGCCGACCTGGCTGACGATGCGCTGGCAGATGTTGAGCAGCTGCTGGTTGTCGCGAAAGCGGATGCCGGTGCGCTGGATCTTGCCGGCGACTTCGATGAACACGGTGCCTGCGCCGTTGACCATGATGTCGGCGATGTCGTCGCGCGACAGCAGCGGCTCCAGCGGGCCGTAGCCGAGCACGTCGTTGCAGATGTCGTCGAGCAACTCCTCCTGCTCGGCGATCGACATCACGATGTTCTTGATCGCGATGATCTCGTTGACGATGTCGCGGATTTCCTCGCGCGCCGATTCGCTGTCCAGCTTGGCGAGCTGGGCAAGGTCGATCGCCTCGATCAGGGCGCCGAAGATCGTCGCCTTGACCTGGTAGTAGTTGTCGGAGCGGCGGGCTTCGACGGCGGGGGCAGGCGGTGGCTTGCTGGGTGCCAGCGGCGGCGACGAGATCGCCGGTGCGACGGACTCGCGCGACATCGCCGGCGCGCCGGCTGGCTCCGGCGCCTGAAACGCGGGCTTGGGTGCCCGCACGTCCCCATCGTTTCCGCTACGCTTACCAAACACGACGTCTTGACTCCACGCGGACCACTATTTGGACCGCAGCTTTTCGAGCAGGGGCGACAGGAAGGACCCCCTCGGCTTCTTGGTCTCGCCGCGGCCTGTCAGCCGCTGCGCCATCTGCAGAAACATCTCGACCGCGCGGTGGTTGGCGGAAATCTCGGCGATCATCTGGCCGTTGTTGGCCGCCGAACCGAAGATCTGCGGATCGAACGGGATGGCGGCGATCGGCTGGCTTTCGATCGCCTTGGCGAACTCGCCGGCCGCGATCTCGGGACGCTTCGGCACGCCGACCTGGTTCAGGCAGTACAGCGGCGCGCGGTCGTTGGGCCGCGAGGCCTTCAGCAGGTCGAACATGTTCTTGGCATTGCGCAGATTGGCGAGGTCGGGCGCCGCCACGATCAGGATGTCGTCGGCCGCGATCAATGCGCGCTTGGTCCAGCCGGACCATTGATGCGGCACGTCGAGCACGATGCAGGGCATCGTGGTCCGCAGCGTATCGAAGATCGCATCGAATGCCTCGGCGCCGAAATCGTAGACCTTGTCCAGTGTCGCCGGCGCCGCCAGCAGGCTCAGATGGTCGGTGCATTTCGACAGCAGGCGGTCGACGAAGGCGGTATCGACGCGGTCCGGCGAGAACACGGCGTCGGCGATGCCCTGCGCGGGATCCTGGTTGTAGTTGAGGCCGGCGGTGCCGAAAGCGAGGTCGAGGTCGGCGACCACGGAGTCGAGCGCCAGGTCGCGGGCAATCGCCCAGGCGACATTGTGGGCGATGGTCGAGGCGCCGACACCGCCCTTGGCACCGACAACGGCGACGATGCGGCCGACCGCCTTGGCTTCCGGTGCCGAGAACAGGTTACAGACCGCGCGCACCACGTCGATCGCATGGGCCGGCGCGATCACGTAATCGCTGACGCCGCGGCGCACCAGCTCGCGATACAGCGTCACGTCGTTGACGCGGCCGATCACGACCACGCGGGTGCCGGCGTCGCACACCGTTGCGAGCTGATCGAGGCCGGCCAGGATGTCGCCGCGGCCCTCGGTCTCGAGGATGATGACATTGGGCGTCGGCGCCGAGCGATAGGCCTCGATGGCGGCCGCCATGCCGCCCATCTGGATCTTGAGGTGAGCCTTGGCCAGCCGGCGATCCTCGCCCGCCGACTGCACGGCGGCAGCGGTCTCGACCGTTTCGCAGAACGCCTGGACCGAAACCCGTGGCGCCGGAGCAATATGGTCGTCCACGGCCTGCGGCGGGGCGTCCGTCTGCTCTTCGGAGTTTTGCTGCGCGTAGGTGATCATTTTCCTGTGTCGCTTAGCTTGGCCCTGTCGGACTCGGGATAACTCGTGGCGGTGGTGGTGCCCTTGCGATACTTGTCGAAGGCGATGTTGCGACGCGACGTATAGGCAGGGGTCTCCGCGCGCGGCTGCACGAGGTCGGTCGGGTCTTCGACCATGGCTGCGAGGTTGCGCTGATTGGCGCAGCCGAAATTGTAGTACTGCTTGTTCTCGATGTAGGACCCGTTGTGGATCGACGGGCCGAGATCTTCCGGCCAGAGACCGCACGGCCCGGCGACCGCTTTCATCTTTGGATAGTTCACGCGGATCGCGGGCATCTGGCGCGGATCCTCGGGATGGTATTTGCGAACGAGGATCCCGCGCGGCGGCACGCCGGCGGCGGTGAACGTGGCCTGGATCTCGCGCAGCGATTCCTGGGCGGTCCGTGCGTTCGGCGTGTCGGCGGGAACGTCGATGGTGACGGCGCCGGTCCCCTCGCGCATCCAGTCCTGCGCCATCCCCGTCACCTCGGCGCGCTGCTCCGCAGTCAGGCCGCCGCGGCTGCGGCCGACGAAGACCACGATCGAGCGATCAGCCTCGGTGACCGCGATCGGATGGCGCTGGCGATAGTCGGCCGGTGCGTTCACCATCGCGAAACTGTTGTCGGCGGCGTGCTGGCAGGCGCCGAGCGTCATCGCGAGGCTGACGAGCGCTCCGGCGAGAACGATGCCGCGCTGGTAACCGGCGGATGTCCTGGATGTGGTCTGTGTCATCGTCCGCCTCAGTCCGTAATGAAGCCGTAAGTGCCGCGGTAATTCCGCGCCGGCTCGGTGCGGCCGGGCACGCCGTAGACGCGATTGATGCTGCCGAGCAGGTCGGCCTGCGGGTCGGACGCGTTGGCGAAGCCGTCATCCGGACGCGACAGGTCCTTCTGCGCCACCGCGCGAACGACATAGGGCGTCACCAGCACCATCATTTCGGTCTGGTTGTTGACGAAGTCCCGGCTGCGGAACAGCGTTCCGAGCACCGGCAGCGACGCCAGCCCGGGAAGGCCGTTGATCGCCTGCTTGGTCTGGTCCTGGATCAGGCCGGCCATCGCCATCGAGCCGCCCGAAGGAATTTCCAGCGTGGTCTCGGCGCGCCGGGTCTTGATCGAGGGGATCGTCGTTCCGCCGGCGCCGCCGGTCAGCGAATTCTCGGTCGAGACTTCCGACACTTCCGTCATCACGCGCAGGCTGATCCGTCCCTCAGTCAGCACCACGGGCGTGAAGTTGAGCGAAATGCCGAACTTCTTGAAGCTGACGGTCTGAACGCAATTCCCGATCGCGCCTCCCGTCGTCGTCTGACAGGTCACGCCGGTCGGAATTGGAAACTCGCCGCCCGAGATGAAGGTCGCCGATTCGCCGGAGATCGCGGTCAGGTTCGGCTCGGCGAGTGTCCGCACCACGCCTGCGCTTTCCATGGCGCGGAGCGTCGCCGACACCGATGGGGCCGCGCCGAACGAAGTGGTGAGGGCGTTGCCGGGCACCAGCGGTGCGTTGTTCGCCGTGAACGGGTTGTTGTTGGTGAACTTCACCACGGTGGTGCCGTAGTTGAGGTTCGCGGTGAGGTCGATGCCGAGCTGCTTGATCAGGCTGCGCGAGACTTCGGCGACCGTCACCTTCAGCATCACCTGGTCGCGGCCGCGAACCGTGATGGAGTTCACAACCTTGTCGGCGCTGCCGACCAGCCGCGTGGCGATCTCGCCGGCCTGCTGCGCTTCGATCGGGCTCGCCGCGCTTCCGGTCAGCATGACGCCCTCGCCGACACCCTCGATCTGGATATCGGCGTTCGGCAGCGCTGCGCGCAGGGCCGCGCGCACGCCGTTGAGGTCGCGCTTGACCGCGATGTCATAGGCCGCGATCTGCTGGCCGGCGGCGTCGAAGAACACGATGTTGGTCTGGCCGACCGTCGCGCCGATGATGTAGGCGCGTTGCGCCGAGCGGACCACGGCATTGGCGATCTTGGGATCGGCGACCAGCACGTCCTTGATGTCCCTCGGCAGATCGATCACCACCGATTTGCCGACGCCGAGTGAGAGGAAGCGGGCATTCATCTGGCCGTCGGCCGCGGCGGGAGCGGCGCGGTAGTCGCCCGCCACCACCGGCGTCAGTGCCGGGTTGAGCGTGAGCGCCGCGACGGCCGAGAACGACAATGCGCGGACCATGAAGGCCCGCATCGTCCGTTGAGTTGCCCCGCCCTTCATCACCTGTGTCCTCATGGTCACTTCTGCATCGTTGCCTGGTTGGCAACGCCAAAGCGGATGACGTTGATCGTCTCACCGCGTCTCTGGTGGTTGTCCTCGATCCTGACGTCGGTCCCGTTGTTATCGGCGATGCTGCGCAGCGCCAGCGACAGGACGCCGCTCTGGCGCGCCCGCGCCAGCGTCTCGGTCTGGTCAGGCTTCAGCTCCAGCGTCACTGTCTTGCCGATCAGTGCGTTGGTGCCGTCCTTCTCCTTCGGCGCCTGGTCGATCGCAAGGACGCGGATATTGGTCAGGATGACCTCGGAATTGACGATGTCGGCGCCGTTGCGGTCGGGATTCTTGTCCCGCTTCGACAGCAGGACGTCGACCCGGTCATTCGGCAGGATGAAGCCGCCGGCACCGGTCTCGGGAGAGATTTCGGTCGATACCGCCCGCATGCCCGTCGGCAGGATCGCGGCCATGAAGCCGCTTCCGTCGGCCTTGACGAGCTTCTGCTCGCGGATCGGCTCGCCCTGGATGAACGGGGCGCGCGCGATCGAGCCGGTGACGTCCTTGATGGCGTCGGCGTGGCTGTCCTTGCGCATGAAGCTGGCGCTGGCGGTCGCCGCCGGCCAGGTCTGCCACTGCAGGTCTTCGGCCTTCACTGCCTGGCCGAGGCCGATGTCGGAGCGCGCGACCAGGATGTCGACGGTCGGCAGCTGCGCAACTGGCGGAGGAGCCGCCGGCTTGTCGTCGCTTCCGCTCGCCAAATAAAGCGCCGCAAGGCCGGCGCAGCCTGCAATTGCCAGGACCAGAATGCGGGCCTTATCCATTACGCTTCACTTTCCACATGACGCCGCGACGCTGCCGCCGCCGTGATGGGAGTTGACCAGCTATTCGTCAAAGCATGGTTAATGAGGCGTATCTAAATCGCCTTAACGGGCGGTTACCGCTGCTTTCTCAGCGCATGGCGAAGTGCGCGAGATCGATCGTCTTGATCCAGTCCGTCTCGGGATAAATCAGGAGGGCGCCGAGAGCGAGTGCGATGCCGTAGGGAATTCCGGTCTGCTTGTCGTGCAGGCGGCTGAGCCAGGCCTGGGACGCGAGCGGGTAGGGCAATGGCCATTGCCGCAGCTGCAGCAAGAGCACGGTCAGCGCACCGCCGAACAGCGAGGCAAAGACCAGATAGGGCAGCAGGTGCTCGAACCCGAACCACAGGCTGGCCGCGGCCGCGACCTTGGCGTCTCCGCCGCCGACCCAGCCCATCGCGAACATGCCGAACGCCACCACCAGAACCAGCGCGCCTGCGCCGGCATGGGTGAGGATCTCGTGGACGCCCATCCCGGTCAGCGGCGCCAGGACAAAGAAGCCCGCCACCAGCGCCAGCGAAATCCGGTTCGGGATCGTCATGGTCAGGAGATCGCTCGCCGCCGCAAAGGCCATCAGGGCCGGAAACAGCATCAAGCGTGCGATGTCGAGGATCATGAATTCATGCCGTCAAGCTGGAGCTGCGGTCGAGACCCGACGCTAGCGGCCAATGGTGAACAATCGGAAAAGGATTACCGGCACCTTCAACAGAGGCTGCCGATCGGCCCCCGACAAATAGCAAAGGTCCCGGGATTGCCGGGACCTTTGATGCGAATTCGTCGAAGCCGGCTTACTTCAGCGAGCCCGAGATCGAGTTGAAGGTACCCGAGAGCTTCGTGCCGACGCCGTTGACTGCAGCGATGATCGCGATGGCGATACCGGTGGCGATCAGGCCGTACTCGATGGCGGTCGCGCCCGATTCGTCCTTCACGAAGCGCGAAACGAGGTTCTTCATAAAATCACTCCTGTGTACACGTGGCTGGTCGAACTAGATTTGGTCTCGCCGGCGTTCTCAGCACCGTGACCATTGCGGCACCCTAGTGTTGGACGATTTCGGCGCAGTTAATTTGATCGCATAAACTCTGCGGGAACCCGCTGATGTTGCGCACAGTAAATTTGGCATTAAACGGTCCGCTAAAATTGCGGATTGTTGCTGCGACCAGACATCCGGCGCCTATTCACGGCTCCTTAAGCGCACATCTATACCCATGGGGCTTCCGTAGTATGAGGCTGCCATGTCCACCCTTCCGATCGAAGTCATCGAGATGCTCGGCCAGACGATGATGAGGGTGGTGCCGATCACGATCGGCCTCGCGCTGTTCTTCACGGTGCTGACCCACTTCTGGGCCTGCAATCCCGGCAAGCCGTGGTGGCAGAAGCGCGAGCTGGTCACGGACATCTGCTACTGGTTCTTCGTGCCGGTATTCGCCCGCGTGCTGCGGATCGGGCTGCTGGTGGTGGGCGCGGCCGCGGTGTTCGATGTGCACGGTGCCGACGAGCTGATCTCGTTCTACGAAAACGGACACGGCCCGCTGGCGCAGCTGCCGCTCTGGCTGCAATCGATCATCTTCCTGGTCGCTTCCGACTTCATGCTGTACTGGCTGCACCGGATGTTTCACGGCGGCGGATTCTGGAAGTACCACGCCATTCATCATTCCTCCGAGGATCTCGAATGGATCTCGGCGGCGCGCTTCCATCCCGTCAATCTGCTGATCGGCACGATCTCGGTCGACGTGATCCTGCTGATGGCCGGCATCTCGCCGAACATCATGCTGTGGGTCGGTCCCTTCACCACATTCCATTCCGCCTTCGTGCACGCCAACCTGAACTGGACGCTCGGCCCGTTCAAATATGTGATCGCCACGCCGGTGTTCCATCGCTGGCATCACACCGCGCTCGAGGAGGGTGGCGACACCAATTTCGCCGGCACGTTTCCGCTCTGGGACATTCTGTTCGGGACATTCCGCATGCCCGAAGGCAAGCTTCCGGATGATTACGGCGTCGACGCCGAGCAGGGCGTGCCGGCCGAAATCGGCGGACAGCTGGCCTATCCGTTCCGTCATTGACCGGACTGCGCGCGCATGAGTGCTGAGACCGCAACCATCCCACAGGCGCGGGCCTCGGTGTTCGCCGAAGTCCCGGCCTGGTTCTGGATGGCGTGCGGCGTCTATGCGTTGCTGCTGGTCGTCGGCGACAGGCTGCTCGCCGATTCCGACACCTACTGGCAGATTGCCGTCGGCCGGTGGATCCTCGACCACCGCGCATTGCCGTCGGTCGATATCTATTCCTTCACCAAAGCGGGTGAGCCTTGGGTGTCGTCGTCGTGGCTGGCGCAGGTCCTGTTCGCGAAGGCCTACGACCTTGCCGGGTGGACCGGGCCTGCGGTGCTGGCCGCGGCCTGCGGTGCCGCCACCTTCGCGCTGCTCACCGCCATCCTCGGCCGTGCGCTGCCGGCAATCCATGCGAGCCTGATCGCGCTGGCGGCGCTGGTGTTGACCTGCGGGCATCTGCTGGCCCGTCCGCATGTGCTTGCGCTGCCGATCATGATGGTCTGGGCGAACGGCCTGATGGTCGCCAGCGAACGCCGCGAGGCCCCCTCGTTCTGGCTGCTGCCGCTGATCGCGCTCTGGGCCAATCTGCATGGCGGCTTTCTGTTTGGCCTGGTGCTGGCCGGCGCCTTCGCGCTCGATGCGCTGTGGAACGCCGCGCCGGCGCAAAGATTGCCGCTGGCGCTGCGCTGGGCCGCATTCGGCCTCGGCGCGCTGGCCGCGTGCAGCGTGACGCCCTATGGCTGGGGGACGATCCTCGCCTCGCTCAGGATTCTCAGCCTCGGTGAACTGCTGCATCTCATCACGGAGTGGATGCCGGCGAGTTTCAGCCACGTCGATGCGTTCGAGCTGGCCATTCTCGGCCTGATCGGCGGGGCGCTCTATTGCGGGGTGAAGCTGCCGCTGCCGCGGATCGCCCTGGCGCTGGGCCTGCTGCACATGGCGCTATCCCATGTCAGGAATCTCGAGCTCTTCGCCCTGCTGTTGCCGCTGGCTGTGCTGACGCCGGTGGCAACCCAGTTCGGCCTGCGTGCCGCAAGCGTGGTCCGGCTGAAGGCCACGCCGGCCGTGATGCTGATCGCCGTGCTCTGCGCCGCGACCTGGTTCATCGCGGCGCGTCGGGACATGTCGCCGCCGACGATCCATTCGCCCGCTGCCGCCGTCGACGCGCTGAAGGCGCACAACGTGCAGCGCGTGCTCAATGATCTGCAGTTCGGCGGCTATCTGATCTGGCGCCAGGTGCCGGTGTTCGTCGACGGCCGTGCCGAGCTTTACGGCGAGAAATTCGAGATGGCCTATTATCGTGCGCTCCAGCTCAAGGACGTCAACGGCTTCCTCGACCTGCTCAAGACCTACAGGATCGATGCGGTGATGCTCGATCCGGCAACGCCCGCCTCCAAGTTTCTCGATCACATCGATGGATGGCAGCGCCTCTACGCCGACGATCGCGTGGTGGTGCATGTGCGTGGTGCTGGCTAGGCGGCGGTCCCCACGGGGGCATTTTTCCGCGGGATCACCGGGCCGTTGGTCGATCCGTTCCAGAAGTCGTGACATCCGCGCAATTCAGCGGTCGATTTTTGCTCTTCTTAAATGAATTGCCGTCAGATTTGCCTGCGTCGGGCGCCGGTCCGCTGCGTATCGCTTTTGCCGGCTTGTTAACGTCCCGGGGTAAGGTATGTCGTTTCAATTCCAGCGTATTGGCGCCGTCGCGCGCATTGGATTCATCTCGCTGGCCGCAGCCGTTCTGCTGTGGCCCGCATTCGCAACGGCCGCGCCGGATCCGGACCGGATTGCGGTCAATGTCGATCAGGCCAAGCTCGTCAAGCTGCCCGGCGGCATT
Source organism: Bradyrhizobium sp. USDA 4504 (assembly GCF_054063995.1). Taxonomy (NCBI): domain Bacteria; kingdom Pseudomonadati; phylum Pseudomonadota; class Alphaproteobacteria; order Hyphomicrobiales; family Nitrobacteraceae; genus Bradyrhizobium; species Bradyrhizobium sp. USDA 4504. Next base: position 8,098,532 of record NZ_JBSSGV010000001.1, read on the forward strand.
TCCACCATCGTGGTCGGCAACCCGCTGATCGCCGACGTCACCCTGCAGAATGGCGGCGTTGTCGTCGTGACCGGCAAGGGCTACGGCGCGACCAACTTCATCGCACTCGACCGCACCGGCCAGGTGCTGGTGGATCGCCAGATCCAGGTCGAAGGTCCGACCGACCAGCTTGTCACCGTCTATCGCGGCGTCGATCGCGAGACCTACAGCTGCATGCCGGTCTGCCAGCGTCGCATCACCCTCGGCGACGGCGAGACCTACTTCAAGTCGACCATGGACCAGGCAGGCTCGCTCAACAGCCAGGCCTCCGGCTCGGGCGCGGCCGCGAAGCCGCAGAACTAGCGCGTGTCCGCGCCGGCGCTTCGCACGCCGGGGCAGCCGCCTGCCGCAGGCGGTTCATCCGACATGGTTAAGAAAGGCCTGACGGATCGGGTGGCCCTGTCTCGATCCGGCGAAATACTTCGACAATGAGTCTTGGGTAGTTGTTGCCGCTATGTTGATCCGGGGTCGTTGATGCCGCTACCCGCTCATTCTTTCACGCGCCTCCTCCATCGCTTTCGCAGAAACCGCCGTGGCGCGACCGCGGTCGAATTCGCGATGGTCGCGCCGCTGTTTTTCGGACTGCTGTTTGCGATCATCGAAGTGGCGATGATCTTCTTTGCGAGCCAGGTGCTGGAGACGGTGACGCAGGATTCTGCGCGCATGATCATGACCGGTCAGGCGCAGGGCGCAAGCTATACCCAGCAGCAGTTCAAGGACTACGTCTGCGGCCAGGTCAACCCGCTGTTCGATTGCGCCAACGGCATATCGGTCGACGTGCGCAGCTATCCCGCTGCGACGGGCTTCAGCAGCGTCAACATCGCGCCTCCAATCGATTCCAACAACGCATTCATTCCGGCCATGAAATGGTGTCCCGGCAAGGACGGCGACGTCGTGGTGGTCCGGCTGTTCTATCAGTGGCCGTTGTTCGTCACCAAGCTTGGCTTCAATGTCGCCAACCTCGCCAACGGCAAGCGGCTGCTGACCGCGACCGCGACATTCAAGAACGAGCCATCCGGGACCGCCGGGGCGACATGCTCATGAGCAACGTCATGAAAACCCAGGCAGCGGCCTTGCTGCGCTCCGTCGCGGCCCTCTGCAATGACCGCCGGGGCCTTGCTGCGGTCGAGTTCGCTTTCGTCCTGCCGCTGATGCTGGTGCTGTTCTTCGGCACCGTCGAGTTTTCATCCGGTGTCGCGGTCGACCGCAAGGTCACCTTGATGGCGCGCGCCGCGTCGGACCTGACCTCGCAGTCGACGCAGGTGGTGGATGCCGACCTGCAGAACTTCTTCAGTGCAAGCGTCGGCATCATGACGCCGTACGACCCGACGCCGACCAAGGTCACCTTGTCGGAGATCTACGTCGATGCCTCGAAGGTCGCGCGGATCCAGTGGAGCAAGGCGGGAGTGATGGCCACGGGCGCCACGCAGGCCACATTGACGGCCTCGAGCCGCAGCCAGGGTGATGTCGTGACCAGCGTCGTTCCGGCGGCGCTGCTGGTTGCGGGCACCTATCTGATCTTCAGCGAAGTCAGCTACAAATACGTTCCGACGGTCGGTTATGTGATGGCCAAGAGCGGCATCAATCTCACCGATGTCGCCTTCACAAGGCCGCGGCAGTCGGTTTGCGTGTTCTACGCCCCGACGTCCGCCACCATGCCGACGACCTGCTCGACCTATTAGAGCTTTCGAACGACGCGGACGCCGGTTGGCAATCCAGACAAAAAGGGCCGCACCCGAAGGTGCGGCCCTTGATGCTTTAGCGACAATTTCCTGGAGCTTCGCGCTCCCGGGAGATCGGCTTATCCGGCGGCGCGCAGATTGTCGGCCGAGGATTTGCCGGAACGGCGGTCAGCCACGATCTCGTAGGAGATCTTCTGGCCTTCACGCAGAGTGCCAAGGCCGGCGCGCTCGACTGCACTGATGTGCACGAACACGTCGTTCCCGCCTTCATCCGGCTGGATGAAGCCGTAGCCCTTGGTCGCGTTAAACCACTTCACGGTTCCCATGCTCACGTGGGTAGTCCCTTCTCAGATATACAAGTTCAAGACCCGCTGATCGGCGGGGTGGTGAGATCGAATTTTTGGAAGGGTCGTCAGCGTCTGAACCGGCTGTACCGGTATTGGCTAATGTCGTCCGGCCGAAAATCGATGGGTAGGATATTATTCGATAGAAGGCTTCAAAACAATCCTGAAAACAATCCTGACGTGCGCGATTTTTTGGCCGGCGCAGCCGCCGGCCAATTGTGCGCAGGACATCAGGACGTCATGCCCGCAGCGGTTGCAATACCCCGCTTATCGGCGGCGGAACTGGCCGCCGCGCTGGGCTCCGCCCCGCGGCGGGCCGCCGGGCGCGCCGCTCGGACGTTCGTCCTTGTGCCGGAAGATCAGGCGCCCCTTTTCGAGATCGTAGGGCGACATTTCGATCGTAACGCGGTCGCCGGCCAGCGTCTTGATACGGTTTTTCTTCATCTTGCCGGCGGTGTAGGCGACGATCTCGTGCCCGGCATCGAGTTGCACCCGGTAACGAGCGTCGGGGAGGATTTCGGTCACCAGTCCTTCGAACTGGATCAGCTCTTCCTTAGCCATATGTTTCTCCAGATCGAGCGACGGCTAGTGCTTCGGTCGGTTGTTGCGGTTGGATTGCGGATTCGGCCGGCTCTCGCGATGCAAGAAGGCGACGCCCTGAATGCCTTCGCTGTTGCCGGCCTGCGACGGACGCGGCGACTCGCCCCGGCTCGTCTGCGGCGCGCCATTATTACCACCTCGACGGCGGCGGCGGCGAGGGCCTTTTGCGCCCGGAGCGGCCTCATTCCCACGGACATTATGCGCACGGGGCGCAGAGCGGCCGCCCCGGTGCGGGTGGGTGGCCTGCGCCGGCCCGGCGGCCTCGCGGCCGCCAGAGGAGCTGCCTTGTGTGCGGCGGTCTTCCCGCGGCACGGTAATCCGGATCAGCCGCTCGATATCGCGCAGATAGCCCATCTCCTCGGCACCGGCGATCAGCGAGATCGCGACGCCGTCGGCGCCGGCGCGCGCCGTGCGGCCGATGCGGTGGACGTAGGTCTCCGGGATATTGGGCAGGTCGAAATTCACCACGTGGCTGACGCCGTCGACGTCGATGCCGCGGGCGGCGATATCGGTCGCCACCAGCGTGCGGATCTCGCCGGAACGGAACGCCGCCAGCGTGCGCTCGCGGTGGTTCTGCGACTTGTTGCCGTGGATCGCATTGGCCTCGATGCCGGCCTTGGCAAGGCTTTTCACCACCTTGTCGGCGCCGTGCTTGGTGCGGGTGAAGACCAGGGCGCGGTTGACCGGCTCCTGCTTCAGCAACTGGGCGAGAACCGTCGGCTTGGCCGCGAAATCGACCTGGATCGCGCGCTGGGCGATGCGATCCACCGTCGAGGCCACCGGCGTCACCGCCACGCGGGCCGGGTCGCGCAGCATCGCCTCGGCGAGCTCGGCGATGTCCTTGGGCATGGTGGCCGAGAAGAACAGCGTCTGGCGCCGGATCGGCAGCTTGGCGACGATTTTCCGGATGTCGTTGATGAACCCCATGTCGAGCATGCGGTCGGCTTCATCGAGCACCAGGAACTCGACCTGGTTGAGCTTCAGCCCGTTGCTCTGCACGAGATCGAGCAGGCGGCCGGGGGTGGCGACCAGCACCTCGACGCCCTGCATCAGGGAGCGGACCTGGCGGCCCATCGGCACGCCGCCGATGGCGAGCGTCGAGGACAGCCGGATGTGGCGGCCATAGGTGTTGAAACTGTCGAGGATCTGCCCGGACAGTTCACGGGTCGGCGAGAGCACCAGCACGCGGCAGCTCTTGGGCTGCGGGCGGACGCGGTTCTCCAGCAGCCGGTGCAGGATTGGCAGCGCGAAGGAGGCGGTCTTGCCGGTGCCGGTCTGGGCGATGCCGACGACGTCGCGGCCGGCAAGGGCTAGCGGGATGGTCTGGGCCTGGATGGGGGTCGGCGTGAGATAATTTTCTTCTCGGAGCGCGCGGGCGATGGGATCGGCGAGGCCGAAATCCTGAAAGGAGGTCAAAAGGTGGTTCTTTCCATAAAAGCCGTCGTCGTCCCGGCCCATATCGGCCGGAAGCGTGTGAAGGCATTCGGGGACACCCGCGTGTCTGGGGCGTCAAGCTGGGTTAGCTGAAAGGCGAGCCAGAAGCCGCTTGGGGCAGCTTGAACACGCAGCTCGCGAAGGCACCGCGACTCTCGCGGGCATGGCGAGGATATGGACCAGGAACTGGGCGGTTTCAAGATGAGATTGCCGTCTTTGGTGCCCGGAGTTCGCTGAACCATCGCGCAAACTGTCACAAATCGATGCCGGAAATTTAGCCAAGGCGGCGATTTTGCCTACAGAATAATCTGATTGCTCTTTCGGCAGTCAAGTTGGCGGCTCAATGATTGAGCAGTCGGCTTCCGTATTTGCCCGGAACCGATGAAATTATCTAACCGGTTCATCGGCTTACAGGGGCTGCGCACCGTGGCACAGTTCTTGCGATTCCCTTAACCGCAGGCGGCCAAGCGGCCGTTCGCAGCGTTCCACGCCTGCGTCAGGGAGACGACATTTCATGCTTACTCAGCTTTCTCACAAAATAACGACGATGACCCGCCGCCGCGCGCTCGCGGCGACGGCCGGCCTGGTTTTGGGTCTGGCTGCGTCCTCGTCCCTCGCGCCCGCGCAAGCGGCCGACGACACCATCAAGGTTGGCATCCTTCACTCGCTGTCGGGCACCATGGCCATCAGCGAAACCACGCTGAAGGACACGATCCTTTTCCTGATCGACGAGCAGAACAAGAAGGGCGGCGTGCTCGGCAAGAAGCTCGAGCCCGTCGTGGTCGACCCCGCTTCGAACTGGCCGCTGTTCGCCGAAAAGGCCCGCGAGCTGATCACCAAGGACAAGGTCGCGGTCGTGTTCGGCTGCTGGACCTCGGTGTCGCGCAAATCCGTGCTCCCGGTGTTCAAGGAGCTGAACAACATCCTGTTCTACCCGGTACAGTATGAGGGCGAGGAGTCCGAGCGCAACGTGTTCTACACCGGCGCGGCGCCGAACCAGCAGGCGATCCCGGCGGTCGACTATCTGATGAAGGAAGAGAAGGTGAAGCGCTGGGTGCTGGCCGGCACCGACTACGTCTATCCGCGCACCACCAACAAGATCCTGGAAGCCTATCTGAAGTCGAAGGGCGTCGCCCAGGACGACATCATGATCAACTACACGCCGTTCGGTCACTCCGACTGGCAGACGATCGTGGCCGACATCAAGAAGTTCGGCTCGGCCGGCAAGAAGACCGCGGTGGTCTCCACCATCAACGGCGACGCCAACGTTCCGTTCTACAAGGAACTCGGCAACCAGGGTATCAAGGCGACCGAGATCCCGGTGGTCGCGTTCTCGGTCGGCGAGGAAGAGCTCGCCGGCATCGACACCAAGCCGCTGCTCGGCCATCTCGCCGCCTGGAACTACTTCGAGTCGATCAAGACCCCGGCGAACGAGAAGTTCATCAAGGAGTGGCAGGCCTACACCAAGAACCCGAAGCGCGTGACCAACGATCCGATGGAAGCGCACTACATCGGCTTCAACATGTGGGTGAAGGCGGTCGAGAAGGTGAAGTCGACCGATCCGGACAAGGTGATCGATGCGCTTCCCGGCATCGAGGCGCCGAACCTGACCGGCGGCGTGTCGCAGATGCTGCCGAACCACCACATCACCAAGCCGGTGTTCATCGGCGAGATCAAGGGCAACGGCCAGTTCGACGTGGTCTGGAAGACCCCGGGCCTGGTGGCCGGCGACGCCTGGTCGAAGGAGCTCGAGGGCTCCAAGGACCTGATCGGCGATTGGGTCGGCAAGAAGTGCGGCAACTTCAACACCAAGACCAACAAGTGCGGTGGCCAGGGTTCCTGACAATAGGGCTCCTGACAACAGGGCTCCTGAGCTCCTGACCTGATCGACGACACAACGCAACCATCCAAGAACCTGGAGAAGGCGGCACAGCTCGCCGCCTTCTCCTCACACTCCTGCCGGGGTACTGACGTGTTCGCCAATTGTATTGATCGTTTTCGTGCGCTGTTTCTCTCGATCCTGCTGCTGAGCTGCCTCACAGTGCCGGCGCTGGCTGGTCCGTTCGAGGATTCGGTCGCCAAATTCGCCAATGACGAGTTCTCCGACACCGAGGCGGCGATCGGCGAGGTCGCCGCGTCGGGCAATGTGCTGGCCTCGCCCATCATCAGCGCGCTGCAGGACGGCCGGCTCTCGGCCGATCCCGACAGCAAGAAGGTCTTCATCACGCGGACCGACGGCAAGATTGTCGACGCCACCACCGGTGCTGCGGTCGACAAGCTGCCCGACAACGCCGCCGCCGTCCGCCTCAACAACCGCCTGCGCCGCACCGTGGAGGCTGCGCTCGGCGGCCTGACGCTGCTGTCGCCGGATCCGGCCAAACGCCTCGCCGCCGCGCAGTCGGTGTTCAAGAGCCACGAGGAGAATTTGCTGCCGACGGTGGAGGCTGCGCTCGCCAAGGAGAACGTCAAGTCGGTCAAGCAGGCCTTCGCCGAGGCGCGCGCCGCCATCATCCTGTTCAAGTCGGACGCATCCGACAGCGACAAGCTCGACGCCGTCGCCGTGGTCAAGGCGCGCGGCGATCAGGAGGCGCTGGCGCTGCTCACCGGCCTCGGCGCCGACCAGCCGCCGCTGGTCGCCAACGCGGCCGCAAGCGCGGTGTCCTCGATCCAGAGCAATCTGGCGATGTGGTCGATGGTGCAGAATGCCTGGTACGGCCTGTCGCTCGGCTCCGTGCTGCTGCTCGCCGCGATCGGGCTTGCCATCACCTTCGGCGTGATGGGCGTCATCAACATGGCGCATGGCGAGATGGTGATGCTCGGGGCCTACACCACCTTCGTGGTGCAGGAGGTGATCCGCAGCCGCTATCCTGCGCTGTTCGACTATTCGCTGCTGATCGCGGTGCCGCTCGCCTTCCTGGTCGCCGGCTTGATCGGTGTCGTGATCGAGCGCACCATCATCCGCTTCCTCTACGGCCGTCCGCTGGAGACGCTGCTCGCGACCTGGGGCCTGTCGCTGGTGTTGCAGCAGGCGGTGCGCACCGCGTTCGGCCCGACCAACCGCGAGGTCGGCAACCCCTCCTGGATGAGCGGTGCCTTTGAGCTCGGCCAGATCACCATCACCTATAACCGGCTGTGGATCCTCTGCTTCACGCTCGCGGTGTTTGCCATCCTGCTGGCGATGCTGCGCTACACCGCGCTTGGCCTCGAGATGCGCGCGGTGACCCAGAACCGCCGCATGGCGGCCTCGATGGGGATCGCCACCTCGCGCGTCGACGCGCTGACCTTCGGCCTCGGCTCGGGGATCGCCGGCATTGCCGGCGTGGCGCTGTCGCAGATCGACAATGTCAGCCCGAATCTCGGCCAGAGCTACATCATCGACAGCTTCATGGTCGTGGTGTTCGGTGGCGTCGGCAATCTCTGGGGCACCCTGGTCGGCGCCTTCACGCTCGGCATCGCCAACAAGTTCCTCGAGCCTGTCGCGGGCGCGGTGCTCGGCAAGATCGCGATCCTGGTGCTGATCATCCTGTTCATCCAGAAGCGGCCGCGCGGCCTGTTCGCGCTCAAGGGTCGGGCGGTGGAAGCATGACGCCGCACATCCTCACCCGTTCGCTCGACCGCGCGGCGACCGCGTTCGTCCTGATCGTCGCCGCGATCGGCGTGCTGATCCCGCTGTCGAACCTGCTGCTGCCGCAGGGCTCGATGTTCCAGGTGCCGACCTATCTGGTCGCGCTGTGGGGCAAATATGTCTGCTACGCCATCCTCGCGCTCTCGATCGATCTGATCTGGGGCTATTGCGGCATCCTCTCGCTCGGCCACGGTGCGTTCTTCGCGCTGGGCGGCTACGCGATGGGGATGTACCTGATGCGCCAGATCGGCAGCCGCGGCGTCTACGGCAACCCGATCCTGCCCGACTTCATGGTGTTCCTGAACTGGAGCAAGCTGCCCTGGTATTGGTACGGCTTCGACAAGTTCTGGTTCGCCGCGCTGATGGTGCTGCTGGTGCCGGGTCTGCTCGCCTTCTGCTTCGGCTGGCTCGCCTTCCGCTCGCGCGTCACCGGCGTGTATCTGTCGATCATCACGCAGGCGATGACCTATGCGCTGCTGCTGGCGTTCTTCCGCAACGATTTCGGCTTCGGCGGCAATAACGGGCTGACCGACTTCAAGGACATCATCGGCTTCAACGTGCAGGCCGAAGGCACCCGCGCGGCGCTGTTCCTGCTGAGCTGCCTTGCGCTGATCATCGCGTTCCTGATCTGCCGCGCGATCGTGACCTCGAAGCTCGGCAAGGTCCTGATCGCAGTACGTGACGCCGAAAGCCGGACCCGTTTCCTTGGCTATCGTGTCGAATCCTACAAGCTGTTCGTGTTCACGCTGTCGGCCTGCATGGCCGGCGTCGCCGGTGCGCTGTACGTGCCGCAGGTCGGCATCATCAATCCCAGCGAGTTCGCGCCCGCCAACTCGATCGAGGCGGTGATCTGGGTCGCGGTCGGCGGCCGCGGCACGCTGATCGGCGCGGCGCTCGGCGCCGTCGTCGTCAACTATGCCAAGACGTTCTTCACCTCGGGGCCGCTTGCACCGTACTGGCTGTTCATGCTGGGCGCGCTGTTCATCCTGGTCACGCTGCTGTTGCCCAAGGGCATCGTCGGTACCTTCAACGCCTGGTGGGAGCCGCTGAAAGCGCGGCGCGGCTCACCCGACGCCGAGAGTGCCGCGCGCGAAGACGGCATCGGCGCACCGAACCCGGCGGAGTAGGCAGATGAACGTCATGGATACCCGCGCCACTTCGGCCATGCTCTACCTCGACGGCGTGCACGTCTCGTTCGACGGTTTTCACGCCATCAACAATCTGTCGCTGGCGCTCGAGCCCGGCGAGATGCGCGCCATCATCGGCCCGAACGGCGCCGGCAAGACCACGATGATGGACATCATCACGGGCAAGACCAAACCCGACGAGGGCACGGTGCTGTTCGACGGCACCGTCGACCTGACCCGGCTCGACGAGACCCGTATCGCCGAGCTCGGCATCGGTCGCAAATTCCAGAAGCCGACGGTGTTCGAGAGCCAGACCGTGCAGGACAACCTCCTGCTCGCGCTCAATGTCGATCATTCCGTGCGCGGCACGCTGTTCTGGCGCGGCAGCAAGGCTGAGTCCGAGCGCATCGACAAGGTGCTCGAGACCATCCGCCTGACCGATGCGCGCAACCGCCTCGCCGGCAGCCTGTCGCACGGCCAGAAGCAGTGGCTCGAGATCGGCATGCTGCTGGCGCAGGACCCGAAGGTGCTGCTGGTCGACGAGCCGGTCGCCGGCATGACCGATGTCGAGACCCATCTCACGGCCGAGCTCCTCAAGGAGATCAACAGGAACCACACCATCATGGTGGTCGAGCACGACATGACCTTCGTGCGCGAGCTTGGCGTCAAGGTGACCTGCCTGCATGAGGGCTCGGTGCTCGCCGAAGGTTCGATTGACCAGGTGTCGTCGAACGAGCGGGTGGTCGAAGTGTATCTGGGGCGCTAGGGCGATGCTGAAGATCGACAACATCAATCTCTATTACGGTGCGGCGCAGGCGCTGCGCGGCGTGTCGCTGACCGCCGAACCGGGCAAGGTCACCTGTGTGCTCGGCCGCAACGGCGTCGGCAAGACTTCGCTGCTCCGCGCCATGGTCGGCCAGTATCCGATCGCTTCCGGCACGATCAATTTCGACGGCAAGGACATCACCGCGCTAAAGCCCTATGAGCGGGCGCGGCGCGGCATCGGCTTCGTGCCGCAGGGCCGCGAGATCTTTCCGCTGCTGACGGTGGAAGAGAACCTCAAGACTGGCTTCGGTCCGCTCAAGCGCGAAGACCGCAACATTCCCAACGACGTGTTCTCGCTGTTTCCGGTGTTGGAGACCATGCTGGGCCGCCGTGGCGGCGACCTTTCCGGCGGCCAGCAGCAGCAGCTTGCGATCGGCCGCGCGCTGGTGATGCGGCCAAAGCTCCTGCTGCTCGACGAGCCGACCGAGGGCATCCAGCCCTCGATCATCAAGGATATCGGCCGCGCCATCTCCTATCTGCGCAACCTCGGCAACATCGCGATCGTGCTGGTCGAACAATATCTCGACTTTGCCTGCGAACTCGGCGACAGTTTTGCCGTGATGGACCGGGGTGCGGTGAAATATGCCTGCGACCGCGCAAGCCTCGATCCCGCCGAGATCAGCCGCCAGATGGCGCTGTGAACAGGATGTGACGCCGCCTCTTGTGGCGCGCGAAGGGAGCGTCGGGGGAATGCGGACCGGGATCGCAGGCGCGGCAGCGGCAACGTTTGCGGCAAACCGCGCCCAGGGTGCGGTCAGGTTCGGCGTGCATCTGAAAGACGGCGCCACCCGCCGCGGCGACCTGCATGAGTCGGGCTCGCTGCGCGTCCGCTTCCCATCGCCGGAGGACGACGGTCTCTCGGCCATGTTCGTCAACACCGCCGGCGGCATTGCCGGCGGGGACCGCTTCGAGATCGCGGTCGCGGCCGGCGAGGGAGCGCGTTTGACACTGACCACGGCGGCGGCTGAGAAAGTCTACCGTGCGCCGGCCGCGGCGGCACGGCTCGACATCGCGCTGACCGTTGCCGCAGGCGCGCATCTCGCCTGGTTGCCGCAGGAAACCATCCTGTTCGACCGTGCCCGCATTCACCGCGGCTTCGACATCGACCTTGCCGAGGGTGCCTCGTTCCTGCTTTGCGAGATCGTGGTGTTCGGCCGCGCCGCGATGGGCGAGACCATGCGCCACGGCGAGTTCGTCGACCGTTGGCGGATGCGACGCGGCGGCCGGCTGGTGTTTGCCGAGACCATCCGCCTCCACGGCGAGATCGGCGAGAAGCTTGCGCGACCCGCGATCGCGGGCGGCGGCTGCGCGATCGGCACGACGCTGATCGTGCCGGGTGACGAGGCCCTGGTCGAGCGTATCCGCGAGGCGTCGGACAGCTTCGGCGGCGAGGTGGGCATCTCCGCCTGGAATGGCTTTGCAATGGCCCGCTTCTGTGCCCAAGATGCGGCCCGGCTGCGCGCCGACATGATGATGGTGCTCGGCCGCGCCTCCACTGTCCCGCTGCCGCGGCTGTGGCTCAACTAAACCTTTCAAGAACGATCAGAGTGTTCGCATGAATTTGTCTCCCCGCGAAAAGGACAAGCTCCTGGTATCGATGGCGGCCATGGTGGCGCGCCGCCGGCTCGAGCGCGGCGTCAAGCTGAACCATCCCGAAGCCGTCGCGTTGATCGCCGACTTCATTGTCGAGGGCGCGCGTGATGGCCGCACCGTCGCCGATCTGATGCAGGCCGGCGCCAAGGTCCTGACCCGCGCGCAGGTGATGGATGGCATCCCGGAGATGATCCACGACATCCAGGTCGAGGCGACATTCCCCGACGGCACCAAGCTCGTCACCGTGCACGAGCCGATCCGATAGCCACGAGCGTCATTCCGGGGCGGCCGAAGGCAGAACCCGGAATCCAGAGATTGTTGATCGAGATTCCGGATTCACGCTTCGCGTGCCCCGGAATGACAGGAGAGACGAATGATCCCCGGCGAACTCTTCATCAAGGACGGCGAGATCGAGCTCAATGCCGGCCGCAAGACCGTGACGCTCTCGGTCGCCAACACCGGCGATCGTCCGATCCAGGTCGGCTCGCATTACCACTTCTTCGAGACCAACCCGGCGCTGAAATTCGACCGCAAGAAAGCCCGCGGCATGCGCCTCGACATCGCCGCCGGCACCGCCGTCCGCTTCGAACCCGGCCAGACCCGCGACGTCCAGCTCGTCGCACTCGCCGGCAAGCGCGTGATCTACGGCTTTCGCGCCGAGGTGAAGGGGAAGCTGTAGCGCCATGCTTCCCGCTGTCCGCATGGTCTCCGAAGCTGCCGAGCTTGCCGCGCACCGTCATAACGGGATGGCGCGCAAGGGGCGGGGGAGTGAGCCTTACATCAACCATCTCGCCGAGGTCGCGAATCTGCTCGCGCAGGTCACTAACGGCACCGATGCCGAACTGGTGGCTGCCGGCTGGCTTCACGACACCATCGAGGACTCCGAGACCACGCGCGAGGAGCTCGCGCAGAAGTTCACCGCGCGCGTTGCCGATCTCGTTGTCGAGTGCACCGATGACATGAGCCTGCCAAAGCCTGCCCGCCGGCAAAAGCAGATCGAGGATGCTCCGCACAAATCTCCCGGTGCAAAGCTGATCAAGATCGCCGACAAGATCAGCAATATCGGCGCGCGGATCGTGCCGCATCCGAGCAAGGACGAGCGCGATGATCTCGCCGACTATGCGGCCTGGGCCGACAAGGTCGTTGCCGGTTGCCGGGGCATCAATCCGCGGCTCGACCGCATTTTCGACGACACGATTGCGCGTGCCAAGGCCGCGCTGACTGAAACTGGGGGCTGACATGTCCGTGAAGATCAAGCGTTCCGTCTATGCCGACATGTTCGGTCCAACCACCGGTGACAGGGTTCGGCTTGCCGACACCGATCTGATCATCGAGGTCGAGAAGGATCTCACCACCTATGGCGAGGAGGTGAAGTTCGGCGGCGGCAAGGTGATCCGCGACGGCATGGGGCAGTCGCAGGTGACCAGCGCGCAAGGCGCGGCGGATACCGTCATCACCAACGCGCTGATCGTCGATCACTGGGGCATCGTGAAGGCCGACGTCGCGATCAAGGAGGGCATGATCGCGGCGATCGGCAAGGCCGGCAATCCGGACATCCAGCCCAATGTGACCATCATCATCGGCCCCGGCACCGACGTGATCGCCGGCGAAGGCAAGATCCTCACCGCCGGCGGTTTCGACAGCCACATCCATTTCATCTGCCCGCAGCAGATCGAGCACGCGCTGATGTCTGGCGTCACCTCGATGCTAGGGGGCGGCACCGGTCCGTCGCACGGCACCTTCGCCACCACCTGCACGCCTGGCCCTTGGCACATGGGGCGGATGATCCAGTCGTTCGACGCCTTCCCGGTCAACCTCGGCATCTCCGGCAAGGGCAACGCCTCGCGTCCGGCGGCGCTGGTCGAGATGATCAAGGGCGGCGCCTGCGCGCTGAAGCTGCATGAGGACTGGGGTACCACGCCGTCGGCGATCGACACCTGTCTCTCGGTTGCCGACGACTACGACGTCCAGGTGATGCTGCATTCGGACACGCTGAACGAATCCGGCTTCGTCGAGGATACGGTGAAGGCGTTCAAGGGTCGCACCATCCATGCCTTCCACACCGAAGGCGCCGGCGGCGGCCACGCGCCTGACATCATCAAGATTGCCGGGCTGAAGAACGTGCTGCCGTCCTCGACCAATCCGACCCGGCCGTTCACCCGCAACACCATCGACGAGCATCTCGACATGCTGATGGTGTGCCATCACCTCGATCCGTCGATCGCCGAAGACCTCGCCTTCGCCGAGAGCCGGATCCGCAAGGAGACCATCGCCGCCGAGGACATCCTGCACGATCTCGGCGCGCTCTCGATGATGTCGTCGGACTCGCAGGCGATGGGCCGGCTCGGCGAGGTCATCATCCGCACCTGGCAGACCGCCGACAAGATGAAGAAGCAGCGCGGGTCGCTGCCGCAGGACAAGGGCAACGACAACGACAATTTCCGCGTCAAGCGCTACATCGCCAAATACACCATCAACCCCGCGATTGCGCACGGCGTGTCGAAGCTGATCGGCTCCGTCGAGAAGGGCAAGATGGCCGACCTCGTGCTGTGGTCGCCGGCGTTCTTCGGCGTCAAGCCGGATTGCATCATCAAGGGCGGCTCGATCGTGGCGGCGCCGATGGGCGATCCCAACGCCTCGATCCCGACGCCGCAGCCGGTGCATTACCAGCCGATGTTCGCCGCCTTCGGCAAATCGCTCACCGCATCCTCGGTGGTGTTCACCTCGAAGGCCGCGGCGAGCGGCGGTCTCGCCCGCAAGCTCGGCACAGCCAAGAAGCTCTATGCGGTGCAGAACACCCGCGGCAAGATCTCCAAGAAGAGCATGATCCACAACGACGCGACGCCCGAGATCGAGGTCGATCCCGAGACCTATGAGGTACGCGCAGACGGCGAGCTGCTGACCTGCGCGCCGGCCGAGGTGCTGCCCATGGCACAGCGCTATTTTATGTTCTAAAACCCGTCCCGGTAACCAGAGCGTTTTCGAGCGAAGTGGATTTCCGGTTCGCGGAAAGAAAACGCGTCAAAACAAGACTCAAGCCAAAACAGAAAACCGGGAGGAACTTCCGTGATTTACGTCGTTGCTACGCTGACCATCAAGCCCGAGACCCGCGCCGAATTCATTGCTGCGGCGACGGCCTGCATCAAGGAAACCCGCAAGGAGCCCGGCAACATCGCTTACGATTTGCATGAGAGCGTCACCGACCACAGCAAGATGGTGTTCGTCGAGCAGTGGGAGAACGCGGAGGCGCTGGTGCCGCATCGCACCGCCGAGCACATGAAGACGTTCGGCCGGGTCGCGGTGAAATGCATGGCCGCGCCGCCGAAGATCGAGGTGATCACGCCCGAGAAGGTCGACGTCCGCTAACGAGAAAAAGAAGGGAGATAATCCATGATCTATGTCATCGCCACCACGCCGATGAAGCCGGAGAACAAGGACGACTTCATCAAGGGGCACAAGGCCTGCACGGTCGAGACCCGCAAGGAGAAGGGTTGCATCTCCTATGACGGCAATGTCAGCGTCAACGATCCCAACCTCTATGTGGTGGTCGAGCGCTGGGAGAGCCGCGAGGATCTCAACGGCCATGCCAGGGCGCCGCACATGAAGGTATGGCGCGAATATTCCGCTAACATGAAGACCGGGCCGACGGTGATCGAGATCATCAGCGACGCCAAGGTCGAGAAGCTCTGAGGCATCGATGATCCGCGCCACCAAAGTCCTGGGACAGCACCGCTGGAAGGAAGCGCCAGCCGATACCGTCGTGCTAGATTTCGACGACCGGCACCGGCGGCGGATGGTGATGTCAGGGACGCGCGGGCTCGAATTTCTGCTTGATCTCGAAAACGCCGTCGCGCTGCGCGGCGGCGATGCGCTGGTGCTGGAGGACGGCCGCCTCGTCGAGGTGGTCGCAGCTCCCGAGCCGCTGGCGGAAATCCGGGGCAGCGATCCGCATCATCTGATCCGGGTCGCCTGGCATCTCGGCAACCGTCATCTGCCGACGCAGATCATGCCGAAGGGATTGCGCATCCGCAGGGATCACGTGATCGAGGCGATGGTGAAGGGGTTAGGGGCCCGTGTGATCGAGATTGAGGCGCCGTTCGATCCCGAGGGCGGCGCCTATGCCGAGCATGCGCATGCCGACGAGCACGCGCATGGTCACACCGGGCACGATCATGCCCACAGCCATGCCCATGATCACGGCCACCACCATGGCCATGATCATGGGCCTGACCATGACCACGACCATCATCATGATGAGCATTGCGAGCATGCTCATCATCACCACGATCACTCCCATGCTCATGACCACAAATGAGCCTGATCCCGCCGCGCTGCGCGGCGGGATGGCGGAGGATGAGGCGGCCGCGCTGTACCGGCTGATGACATGGCTGTCGCCGTCCTTTCCGGTGGGGGCGTTCGCCTATTCCAGCGGCATCGAATGGGCGGTCGAGGCCGGCGACATCACGGATGCCGCGTCGCTGCGCGGCTGGCTCGCCGCGATGCTTTCCGACGGCAGCGGATTTTGCGACGCTGTGTTTCTCGCGCAGAGTTTTCGTGCGGCGTTGCAGCCCAATCATGCCGGGCTGGAGCAGGTCGCCGAGCTTGCCGCGGCCTTCGTGCCGTCGCGCGAGCGGCAGCTCGAGACCACGACGCAGGGGCGCGCCTTCATCGAGATCGCCCGTGCCGCGTGGAATTCGCCCGGCCTCGACGCGATGATTGCGGCTTGCAACGGCCCTGTCGTCTACCCCGTCGCGGTCGGCATCGTCAGCGCTGCACACGGCATTCGGCTTGCGCCGGCGCTGCACGCCTTCCTGCATGCAGTGACCTCGAACTGGATTTCCGCGGGCAGCCGGCTGATCCCGCTCGGGCAGACCGACAGTCAGCGCGTGTTGGCCGGTCTCGAGCTGGTCGTTGCTGCGACCGCGGCGCGGGCCAATGCGGCCTCGCTCGAAGATCTCGGCGGCGCGACCTTTCGCGCCGATCTCGCAAGCCTGCGTCACGAGACGCAATACACGAGGCTGTTCCGGTCATGATGCATCTTCCGCTGTCGTCCCTGCGAAAGCACTAGCGTGTCTACACGGTTTTGGGGCGCGACAGATTGACTCGGTGCAGCAAGAAGTGGCGTCTCTGGAGCATGTTGTATGATTCTCTCACTGGCGCTTTGATTCGAAGGAGCGCCAGCGATGCAGCCGGATTTGTCTTTGGGTGAGTTCGGGGACGTTCGTCTCGACAAAAGGGGGCGACGCTTCTCCGGGCTATGCTTTGCACGCGCAGCGTCTGCTTGCGCCAGATGGCCCGGGGCGATTGGGCTGCCAATATGGCGTTCTGGCGGTTTGTGAACAACCCCCAAGTCACGATCGATAAATTGATTGAGGGCTGGAGCGCGCAGACGCGGACTGCGGTCAGCGGGCGTCATGTGCTGGCGATCCAGGATACGAGCGAGGTCAAGTTCCAGACCCAGGCGGGACGGCGGCGCGGGCTGGGCAAAGTCGGCAAGGGCAATGCTCGCGGCGTGCTGTTGCATGCGATGATGGCGGTGGATGCCGACAGCGGGGTCTGTCTTGGCCTTACTGGCGGCAACGTTTGGACGCGCAAAGGCAAGGTAAAAATCCCGCATGAGCGGCGCGCCTTGGCCGACAAGGAGTCGGCGCGCTGGGTGACGGCCGCCGAGCAAGGCCGCGACGTCCTGGCAGATGCCCGCATGATCACCGTCGTCAACGACCGCGAGGGGGATTTCTTTGCTCACTGGGCGCTGACGCCAGCCGAGAATGTCCATCTTCTGTCGCGTGCCATGCACGACCATGCGCTGGTCGATGGCGACACACTTTATCAGGCGGTCGAGCGGAGCCGCTTCTGCGACAACGCGGTGATCGATCTGCCGCAGCGAATGGATCGGCGCGGCCGGCAGGCCCATCTCTCGATGCGCTTCGGAACCGTCGTGCTCAAGCGGCCGCAGAGGCCCGGCGTCACCGACTTGGCGGAGGGCATCAAACTCAGCTTCGTAGAAGTGGTCGAGTTGCATCCGCCGAGAGGTGCGGAGCCCATTCGCTGGCTGCTCCTGACCACTCATCCGGTCGCCACCGTTAAAGACGCCTGGCAGATCGTCTCCTGGTACCGCCAGCGCTGGATCATTGAGCAACTCTTTCGCTCGCTGAAGAGCCAGGGTTTGCGCATCGAGGATAGTCAGATCGAGAGCGCCGAAGGCCTGATCAAGCTCGTGGCGGTCGCCACCAGAGCGGCATGTATCGTCATTCAACTCGTTCAGGCCCGCAACAGTGGCGAAGAATTGCCGGCTGAATTTGTCTTCACCGCAGAAGAGATCGAGACGCTCAGGGCCATCAACAAAACCATGAAAGGTCGCACCGAGCTTCAGAAAAACCACCATCGCCCCAACACTCTTGCTTGGGCGGCATGGATCATCGCAAAACTCGGCGGATGGACCGGCTACGCCTCCCACCGTCCACCTGGACCAATCACCTTCCACACCGGAATGGCCCGCTTCCAAATCCTCGCAAATGGCCCGACAAACGTGTAGATGCACTAGTGCGAAAGCAGGGACCCATAACCACAGGGGGTGGTTGTTGCGGATGGTGTCGGCCACTGGACCCGGTTGAGGGATCACGCGGTATGGGTCCCGGCTTTCGCCGGGACGACAATAGAGGGACTTGTTGATATGCCCACTTCCCACGGCCCACTTCGTGTCGGCGTCGGCGGCCCGGTCGGCTCCGGCAAGACCGCGCTGATGGACCTGCTCTGCAAGTCGATGCGCGAGCGCTACGACATCGCCGCGATCACCAACGACATCTACACCAAATGGGATGCCGAGTTTCTGGTGCGCTCCGGTTCGCTGACGCCGGACCGCATCGCCGGTGTCGAGACCGGCGGCTGTCCGCATACTGCGATCCGCGAGGACGCTTCGATGAATCTCGCCGCGGTTGCCGACATGCGGGCAAAATTCCCCGACCTCGATCTGGTGCTGATCGAATCCGGCGGCGACAATCTGGCGGCGACCTTCTCGCCGGAATTGGCCGATCTGACGATCTACGTCATCGACGTTGCCGCCGGCGACAAGATCCCCTCCAAGGGCGGCCCCGGCATCACGCGATCCGACCTCCTGGTGATCAACAAGATCGATCTCGCACCCCATGTCGGTGCGTCACTCGAGAAGATGGACACCGACGCCAGGCGGATGCGCGGCGAGCGGCCCTTCGTGATGACCAACCTGAAGAAGAGCGACGGCCTCGATCGCATCATCAGCTTCATCGAGACCAAGGGCGGCCTTCGGTCGCAGGGCAAGGTCAAGGCGGGTTAGGCGTTAATCATTGTGGCGGTGCGAACCCTTATCCCGTCATCCCCGCGCAAAGGCTTCGCCTTTATCGCTGGAGGCGCGAGCAGAGCGAGCCTCGAAGGATAAACGGCCACCGGTGGGCCGTTCATCCTTCGAGACGCGCTGCAGGATGACGGTGAGGCACTTGGCTGGATGTCGCTGGCCGCCGCAAAAAAGCTGCGCAATCGCCGGAACAATTTCCAACTTTGCCGATTAGCAACCTTTGGCGCCGCCAAAGACCGCCGGGTGGCGTCGTCGTTAATGCTGCCGACCGGCTCCTGTTGCGGACCGATGATCGCTATTCCATATTCCTTTGCGGCGGGCCTTCATCGCATCCCGATTTGTCGCCGCCCTTGCAGAAGCCAGATGACTTCCGTCCCCTTTCGCCACCCCCTGATTGCCGAGTAAGCGTGTGGTTCGACTGGGCTTCATCGTTGCCTTGATTGCGCTGATCGGAGTTCTGCTCTCCGGTCTTGCCGCCTATCGGGTGCACGATCAGGAGCTCGCGATCGACGGCATCGCGCTGGCGCGGGCGATCGACGTCCATGCCAGCCTGGTGCAGGACCGCCTGACCGAGCGCGAGCTGCTGGCGCGGGTCGCCTCCGGGCTGTTCCGGGCGCCGTCGATGGTGAAGGCCAACATGCTGCAGCCGCTGCGCTCGGCGATCTACGCCTTCAAGACCGATTTCGTCGTCGCCGCCTGGATCGCGCGGCTCAAGCCGGACGAGCTCGCCGCGGCGGAGGCCGAGCTGAAGGCCAACGGCTTCACCAATCCGACCATCCGGGATTTCGACGACCAGGCGCTCGACCTCAAGGCGCTCGACAAGCCGATCAACGTGCTGATGGACGTCGAGCCGCGCAATCCGGAGACCTTGAGCATTCCGGGCCGCGCCTTCGACCGCCACTCGGTGGTGGGCCCGATGCTGGCGCGGGCGATGGCCAACGCCAAGCCGGTAGCCTCCGACCCGGTGCCGCTGTTGCGGCAGAACGGCCCGGTCGGCGTCGTGCTCGCCGCGCCGGTGTTCCAGGAGGGCGCATCCGAGCCGGCCGGCTTCATCACCTTCTCCTATGAGCTGTCGTCGCTGATGCTGACCAACGACGATAGCTCGCTGTTCGCGGTGGCGTTGAAGGATCCGCGCGACTCCAACGACGAGTTCACCGCCAACGAGCAGGGCATCGTCACCTCGCGCGCGGTGCGCCAGGACGGCCCGCTGCCGTCGATGGTGCGCACGGTGACGTTCGGCGGCCGTGACTGGTCGCTCGACTATTACGCCAAGAGCAACGCCACGGTGCGTGCGCAGCAGACCGCGACCATCGTCGCGGCGATCGGCCTCGCGCTGACCGGCATCGTCTGCGGCCTGTTCGGCTATGTCGCCTATAACAATTTGCGCCTCAGCCGCGAGATCGAGGTCCGCATCGGATTCGAGCGCCGGTTGACCGCCGTGATCGACGAGCTCAACCATCGCGTCAAGAACATCCTCGCGGTGATCCAGTCGATCGTGACCCGCACGCTGCGGCACGGCGCCGATATCGATGTCGCGCGCGAGCTCTTGATCGGGCGCATCCACGCGATGTCGAACGTCGTCACGCTGCTCAGCGAGAGCCAGTGGCAGGGCGTCAAGCTGAAGGGCCTGTTCGAATCGCGCGCGATCCCGCATGCCGACCGGATCGCGGTGAACGGTCCCGACATCACGGTCAGCGCCCGCGCCGCCCAATCGCTGTCGCTGCTGTTCTTCGAGCTCGCCTCGCATTCCGACGAAGGGCTGTCGCTGGTCGGCAAGCACCCGCACATCGTCGCCAATTGGGAGGTCGTCGGCGAGGATGCGGACTCGGTCTTTCATTTCCGCTGGGAAGAGTTCAACACCAGCCAGGCGACGCGGCGAGCCGACAGTGATTTCGGCCTGATCCTGCTCGACCGCGTCGCGCCCGAGGCGCTCGGCGGCACCGCGAAGCGCTATTTCACCGACGTCTCCTATGTCTATGAACTGACCGCGCCGATGGACACCGTCGTCGACATGACCGAGCGCGACCGCACCGAGCAGTTCTCCGCGCCGCTGCGCCCGGTGAAGAAGTAGCGACTGCCTCAGGTTGTGTGATCGGATCGACGCGCGGATTGATCGAAATCACGCGCGCAAGCATGCGCCGGCGTCATCGTGACCAATGCCCACTATCAGTAATAGACCGCAACCGATTGTTAAAACTTCGTTGAACATGCTTGGGCATATACCGAGCAGGATACCGTCTGAGGACCCCGATGAGGCTTTGGGTCAGCCTGACCTTGCTCGCGGCAGTTTTGCCGGTAGGGCTGTCGCTTGCCTTGACTCCGGCAGCGCCGCCCGGCGACCCTGCGACAATCCGTGCCAGCTATCGGAGGCCGGACGTCGTTCCGTTCCCGAGCAGCAATCCCTATTCGGAGGCGAAAGCCGCGCTTGGGCAACTGCTGTTCTTCGATCCGCTGCTGTCGAGGTCAAAGACACACTCCTGCGCGAGTTGCCACAGGCCATCCCTTTCATGGGCCGATGGCCTTCCGCGCGCCATCGGTGAGGATCCCAAGGGCCTGCCGATCCGCTCGCCGACATTGATCGATGTGGCCTTCTTCGAGCCGCTGGGATGGGACGGCAAGTTCAGGGATCTGGAATCCGTTGCGTTCGGGCCGATCCTCAGTCCGGCGAACCTGAACATGACCGAGCCGGAATTGATTGCGCGACTTTCGGCGATCCCCGGCTATGTCGATGCCTTCGCCCACGCATTCGGAGACGGCGCGATCACGCGGCCGAGGATCGAGGCGTCATTGGCGACCTTCGAGCGCTCCATCGTCGCAGGCGAGGCTCCGTTCGACCGTTGGATCAAGGGCGACGACACCGCCATCAGCAAATCAGCCCAGCACGGCTTTGAGCTTTTCAACGGCAAAGCACGTTGCTCGGCTTGCCACAGCGGCCCGTCGTTTTCCGACGGATCCTTCCAGGATATCGGCACCGCCAAGGGCCATGACATCGGGCGCGGCCGTTTCTTTCCGACCTCGGCGAAGCTGAAATATGCGTTCAAGACGCCGACATTGCGCGACGTCGCGCGCCGCGCGCCCTATATGCACGACGGATCGGTGGCAACGCTGGAAGATGTCATCGAGCTTTACAACAAGGGTGGGATCGATCGGCCGAGCCGATCGCCCGACATCAAGCCGCTGTCCCTGACGGCAGACGAGAAGAACGACCTTATCGCCTTCCTGCAAACCCTGACCGCGACGGCCCCGCCGGTGGCAGGCGTCCCCAAACTGCCGCGCTGACCTCGGCTCAACGCGGTTCAGAACGAGGTTCGTTTCAGGACAGGTGCGGCAGCGCCGCGCCCAGGAGGCCGAGCCCCACGATCACGAATGCGCCCGCGCAGGTCTCGAGGGTCGCTGTGCGCGCAGCGGACGATCTTGTCACATAGGCGAGGGCCGACCCCACCCCGATACTTACGACGCTCAACGCTCCGAACACTGTACCGGCCTCCCGATCCGATTTGTCCGGATTTCACTACGACAGTTGAATTGAGCTCCCGTGCCGGAATTAGCTAAAATTTGAGGCAACCGGCTGTAAAGACTGCACTAAGGGACAGGCCGGGGGCCCGCCCGCCACGATTAACCACAATGCAACCACGGGATGTCCCGGCAGGCGCAAAGCTTAAAATTTGATATAAGTTAAACAAGTCCTTAAAGTGTGTGGGCGGTTGGTTCAATGTTTAGTGGATGGGCGCGAGATACCGTCTCGGCGGTGCGCTCCTTTTTCGCCACGTGCCTTGCAGCGGTTCTGTTTTGTGTCGTCGCCGCGCGCAGTGCCGAGGCACATGTCAAATGGTTTTGTGCCTACGATGTCGCCGGCCAGCCCCGCGGACTCGAGAATGTCCTTTGCCTGGATTTCGAACTGCTGCTCGGTGTCGCCATCTTCTGGCTGTTTGCGGGTTGCCTGATCGAGCCCACCTCGCTGGGTGACGCCACGATCCGGGTGATGGACCGCGTCACCGAGGGGCTGCGGCTGCGCACCGAATTGATGATGCGCGCCGTGTGCGGGTTCTTCTTCATCTCGATCTGGGCCGTGGGCGGCATCCTGCTGACGCCCGAGTTGAAGACGACGTCGCCGTATGTCGGCGCGCTGCAGCTTGCGATCGCTGCCGGGATGCTGTCACGACGCACGCTGCCGCTGTCGGCGGCGGGGATGGTGGTTCTGTTCGGGATCGGCGTGCGCGACTACGGTCTCTTTCACCTCGCCGATTACCCGATCTTTCTTGGTGTTGCCGCCTATTTTGCACTGGTTGGGCTGAACAAGGATTTGTTCGGAATCCGGCCGATCGACGTGATGCGCTACGCCGCCGCGGTGACGTTGATGTGGGCCTCGGTCGAAAAATGGGCCTATCCGGAATGGAGCTTCCCGCTGCTGATCGAGCATTCCGCGATGACGCTGGGCTTCGACAACGAGTTCTACATGCGCGCCGCCGGCATGGTGGAATTCACGCTTGCCTTTGCCTTGATCTGGACGCCGCTGATCCGGCGCTGCGCCGCAACCGTGCTGACGGGGATGTTCATCAGCGCGTGCTTCGAATTCGGCAAGATCGACACGATCGGACACTCGGCAATCATCGCTGTCCTGCTAGCGATTGTCGCCGACAACAAGGTGTTGTCGCGCGACCGTCGTGCGCCGTGGCTCGCCCCCGTCGCGCTCTGTGCCGCGCTGTCGGTGACCTTGTTTGTCTATTATTTCGGCCACGCTGCGATCTTCAAGACGTCGGTCCTGTAGATCGCCGCCGCCTGGGGCGGCTATTTGGCGACGTGGACGGCAAGCTTCATCTTCGGGTGAATGCCGCACAGCACGGTGTAGTCGCCGGGCACCGAGAAAGTGACGTCGAACTTGCTGCCCGGCTGCTGGTCACCCGAGTCGAAACTGAACGTATCAGTGCTCAAATAAGCGTGATGCAGCAGTTCGCCGTCATCGTTAACGAACCGTAAAACCTCACCCCGCTTGATCGAGATCTGCGCGGGTTTGAATTCACGATCCTTCTGCGAAATGACATAAGGGGCTGCGCCCAAAGCTGCTCCAATAAGCGCTCCAGTGACGATCGCCGCCGCAAACGGCAGGCGGCCGAACTGGCCCAGGCGCAAGGCGCGCAACAAGCCTGACTGCATGAGACCCCCGCTGAACCTCGAACACCAAATATCGGCTATCCCGGGCTGCAAATGTGGCTCCCGGATCACCTGTAAGGGTGATTATCGCCAGCTGATCTTAACGATTTCAGCATGAGTTCCAGTCACTACTAAAGCAATTTTGAGCAGACAGTTATTTTCCGCAGTGCTGCGCGTTTCTGCGTAGCTTGAGTATCGAGCACTACGGCGAAACGCGGGCATGGACAGCCTATTTGGCAACCTCAAGGTAAAGAGCGGTGCGGCCTTTCGGTTCGCAACCGTCCGCCTTTCGCGTCTTGCCCTGACCAAGGGTTCGATCCGCAGCCAGATTCTGATTTTTTGCCTTGCGATGAGCGCCGTTGCGGTCGCCCTCGGCGGGTACTCCATCCTCGGCATCCGCCATGCCGGCGATCTGGTGGCCAAGACGTTCGACGAATCCCTTATGTCGATCAACTATGCACGCGCGGCCGGTGCGGATTTCGCCGCGATGCGGGTCGCCTCGTCGCAACGCCTGCTGACCACGGATCCGGAGATTCGCGCCAATCTCGATGGCCAGATTGAAAAGCTCGCGAAGACGCTCTCGGAAGACCTGGCGATTGCTGCCGATCGGTCGCAATCCTCGCGCGCTGCGCAAGCCGCCGCTAAGGTTCAGGAAGCCGCCGACGCCTGGATGGCGCTGCACCGGCGCGCGATCGGATCGTCCACGGAGGGCAGCGCGGCGGCCGATCCGCGCGCACCGGGTGCGACGGTCGGCGATGTCGATCGCTACTCCAAGATTGTCAGTCAGCAGGTCGAGCTGCTGGTCAATTATACGGCCGGCGATGGCTTCCTGTTCAGGCAAAAGGCGCTCTCGACGATCAAGCGGGACCTGCAGCTCAACGTGGCCGGGCTGACCGTCGCGCTGTTTCTGTCGGCGCTGTTTTCGTGGCTGCTGGCGCGCCGCATTATCGGGCCGGTCGCGATCGCATCGCGGGCCGCGCGAAGCATCGCCGGCGGCGACCTCGACGCGACCATCCCCAAGGGCGGGACCGACGAGCTTGGCACGCTTCTGACCGCAATGGAAACGATGCGCGACAACATCCGGCGGATGGTCAATCAAGAAGTATCGCAACGCCGCTCGGCGCAGGCACGGCTTTCCGATGCGCTCGAAACGTCGCGTGAGGGCGTCGTGCTGCTCGACGCGGATGGCCAGGTCGCGCTGGCCAACTCGCGCGCGAGTGAATTCATCCGTCTCTCGCCGCAGCTCCTGCAGTCGAATCCGCTCGATGCCGCCAGGCTGGCGCCTGCCGACGGTGACATCGATGGCTTTGCGAGCGAGGCGCAGCTTGCGGATGGACGCTGGCTGCGCGTCAGCCGCAGCGAGACGCAGGAGGGCGGCGTCGTCCTCGTCTACAGCGACATCTCCGCGCTGAAGCAGCAGAAGGCCGAGCTGCATGAAACCAATCTGCGGCTCGACGCGGCGCTCACGCACATGTCGCAAGGATTGTGCCTCTATAACAGCGAGGCGCGGCTGCAAGTCGCCAACCGCCGGTTCTGCGAGATCTTCGATATATCGCCGGAGCTTGTCGTTCCCGGAATGACCATGGAGGAGGTGCTCGACCTGAGCATCGCCGCGGGCAATCACGGCGAGCGGACCGTCACCGACCTGCTGGCGGAGCGCGAGCGCTCGATGGCCCTGCACGACGGCAATTATCTGCAGCATCTCAGCGATGGACGGATCATTGCGATCGCGCAACGGCCGACATCCGATGGCGGCTGGCTCGTCACCTGCGAGGACGTCACCGAACAGCAACGGGCGGAATCGCAGATCGCGTTCATGGCCCGGCACGATGCCCTGACCAAGCTGCCGAACCGGACGTTGCTGGCCGAGCGGATCGAGCTGGCGGTTGCGCAGGTCGGCCGCGGACTCGGCTTCGCGGTGTTCTGCCTCGATCTCGATAACTTCAAGCAGGTCAACGACACGCTCGGGCATCCGGTCGGCGACGAACTGCTGTGCGCGGTCGCGGACCGGCTCAACGCCTGCGTCCGTGAGGTCGACACCGTCGCGCGTTTGGGCGGCGACGAGTTCGCGGTCATCCAGTGCGGTGTTCAGGGCGGCGACGAGGCCGAACGCCTCGCGCGCCGCATCGTGGAATGCGTGGGTGCGCCGTACGAGCTGAACGGGCATCGCGTCGTCGTCGGATGCAGCGTCGGCATCTCGATGTCGCCGGGCGACGGCACCACCGGCGAGAAGCTGCTGAAGAACGCCGACGTCGCCTTGTACCGCGCCAAGATGGAAGGCCGCGGCACCTGGCGCTTCTTCGAGCCTGCGATGGACGCCAGCCTGCAGCGGCGTCGGGCGATCGAGCTCGACCTTCGCGAGGCGATGGTCAAGGACGAGTTCTCGTTGTTCTACCAGCCGCTCTACGATCTCCATCTCGACCGCATCTGCGGCTTCGAGGCGCTGCTGCGCTGGCATCACCCCAAGCGCGGGCTGGTGCCGCCGGACCAGTTCATCCCGATCGCGGAAGAGATCGGCCTGATCGGCCCGCTGGGAGAATGGGTGCTCAATCGCGCCTGCGAACAGGCGACGACCTGGCCCAGCGAGATGAAGCTCGCGGTCAACGTATCCGCGGTCCAGTTTCGCGATGCCGACTTCACC
The DNA here is from genome assembly GCF_054063995.1 of Bradyrhizobium sp. USDA 4504. Taxonomy (NCBI): domain Bacteria; kingdom Pseudomonadati; phylum Pseudomonadota; class Alphaproteobacteria; order Hyphomicrobiales; family Nitrobacteraceae; genus Bradyrhizobium; species Bradyrhizobium sp. USDA 4504. The sequence continues at coordinate 8,124,923 of NZ_JBSSGV010000001.1, forward strand.
GACGTCGTCGTCGGCGCGCTCGCGACGTCAAAATTGTCGCCGCGCCGGCTGGAGCTCGAAATCACCGAGTCCGTGTTCCTAGCGAACAGCAACGAGACGCTCGCAACGCTGCACAAGCTGAAGGCGCAGGGAGTGCGCATCGCGCTGGATGATTTCGGCACCGGCTATTCGTCGCTGAGCTATCTGCGCAGCTTCCCGTTCGACAAGCTCAAGATCGACAAATCCTTCGTGCGCGATGCGACCGCGACGCATGGATCGAAGTCGATCGTCCGCGCCGTCATCAGCCTCGGCAGAAGCCTCGGCATGACCACGATCGCGGAGGGCATCGAGACCGTCGAGCAGCTGGATCATATGCGGGCCGAAGGCTGCAACGAGGCGCAGGGCTTCCTATTCAGTCACCCGGTCCCGGTGACCGAAATCGCAGCCAAGATCCTCGAATTGAGAAACGGCTTCAAGCCGGCGTCCGTCAAGGCGATGGCCAGCTGACGGCGCGCTGAGCGTGGCCTTGCAGGCCAACATGAAAAAAGGCGGCCCGCGGGCCGCCTTTTCTCATTTATCGCCGTGGTCGCGCTTAGCCGCCATTGCCGCCGATCACGGCACGCACGGTGTTGTCGGGGCCGAAATCCTCGGCGCTGTCGACATAGAGCAGCGCGGAGAGCTTCGATCGCGCGCGGTTGACGCGGCTCTTGATGGTGCCGACCGCGCAGCCGCAGATTGCCGCGGCATCCTCGTAGGAGAAGCCGGACGCGCCGACCAAAATCAGCGCCTCGCGCTGGTCCTGCGGCAGCTTTTCAAGCGCGGCGCGGAATTCCTCGAATTCCAGATGCGCCGCCTGCGAAGGCTGGCTCTTCAGCGTCTTGGCATAATTGCCCTCGGCATCCTCGACCTCGCGCCGCCGCTTCCGGTAGTCGGAGCGAAACAGGTTGCGCAGGATGGTGAACAGCCACGCGGGGAGGTTCGAGCCGGGCTGGAACGAGTCGATGTTGGCGATCGCGCGCAGCAGGGTCTCCTGCACCAGATCGTCGGCGCGGTCACCATTACCGGACAGCGAGATCGCGAACGCGCGCAGGCTCGGGACCGACGCAAGGATATCGTCGCGAAGTTCATTCGTGAGAGGCATTAGTCCCCTCCATTGTTCTTGTCGGTATCGCCCCCGGCGACGGCCGCCGCCGCAGCCTCCGGCCCGTCGAGTTTGCGGATCAGCTCCGCAAAGCGGTCGGGTACGCCCTGTCGCACCACGTCATCGTACATGGCGCGAAGCTGGTGGCCGATTCTCGATTGAATCTCGGCGTTGAGACCGCCCTGCTTCTTTACTTCCTTCATGATGTGATCCACGCTTCCCCGGGAGTTAAGTCTCTGATTTCCAAGTCGTTTCCTCGAAAAAAGAGGCTGGCCGCGTTGCCTCGTCGGTCTGGAGCTAATGCAAAGTTGCGCAGAAAGTTCCGGAATGCTGGAACTATTTCGTGGAACTTTTTCGGCTTTCGCGCGTAGTCGGCGATGCAGGGGAACCGGGGTCGTCCCAGAACTGGATTCTGCCGCCCCCAGACAATGGGTTTCAGGCCGCCAGGCCTCACGAACAAGGATGGAGTGGGAATGTCCCGATCGCAGATCGTTGCCGAACACCTTCCGCTGTTGCGCCGTTACGCTCGCGCACTGACCGGAAATCAGGCGTCGGGGGACGCCTATGTCGGGGCCATGCTCGAGGCCCTGTTGCAGGATGGATCGTTGCTGGATCAGACCCACGGGCCGCGCGCCGGCCTGTTTCGGCTGTTCACCCAGATCTGGAATTCGGTGTCGGTGAACAACAACGAAAATGCCGACGTGGCGACGCTGTCGCTGCCGCCGGAGCGTCGGCTGTCCAACATCACGCCGCTGCCTCGCCAGGCCTTCCTGCTGCTGTCGCTCGAGGGCTTCTCGGAGGAGGAGGTCGGCTACATTCTCGGCACCGATATCGCCGAGACGCGCAAGCTCACCGATGCCGCCGGCCGCGAGATGGCCGCCGAGATCGCCACCGACGTCCTGATCATTGAGGACGAGACCTTCATCGCCATGGACCTCGAGAGCCTGGTGAAGAATCTCGGTCACAACGTCATCGGCGTTGCCCGCACGCATTCCGACGCCGTGGCGCTCGCCAAGAACAAGAAGCCCGGCCTGATCCTCGCCGATATCCAGCTCGCCGATGGCTCGTCGGGCCTCGATGCCGTGAACGAGTTGCTGCGGACCTTCGAGGTGCCGGTGGTGTTCATCACCGCCTATCCCGAGCGCTTCCTGACCGGCGAGCGGCCGGAGCCGGCATTCCTGATCTCAAAGCCGTTCCAGCCGGCGATGGTGTCGGCGGTGGCGAGCCAGGCGCTGTTCTTCCAGCGCAACTCGCGCAACCGCACGCCGCGCGCGGCATCGGCATGATCTGAATTTACGCAAGGGAGCAAAATCCAGACCGGCGTGCCGAAAGGTACGCCGGCTTTTTTTGAGCCTTCGATAGCGACGTTACTTCGGCGTCACGCGGACCGGCATTGTGCTGAGCGCCCGCAGGCCCGAGCTGTCGCGGAAGGCTGTGGGGCCTGCGATCTCGAGCCGTTTGACGCGGCTGGCGAGCGCTGTGATCACGGCCTCGGCTTCCAGCCGCGCCACCATCTGCCCGACGCAGCCGTGGATGCCGACGCCGAAGCCCATGTGTCCGGAGAGCCGCCGTCTGACGTCGAATTGGTCGGCATGCTCCCAGCGCGTCTCGTCGCGGTTGGCGGAGGCGAGCAGCAGCAGCACCTTCTCGTGCTTGCCGATCCTGACGCCGGCGATCTCGGTGTCATGCGGCGTGGTGCGGAACACGAATGGCGCCGGTGAATCGAAGCGCAGCGTCTCGTCGAATGCCGCGCGCGACAACGACGGATCGGCTGCAAGCAGCGACCATTGCTCGGGATGGCGCGCAAGCGTGTACAGCGCCATGCCGATCGCGCTGATCGTGGTGTCGAGCCCGGCCGAGAGCAGCGAACGCACCAGCAGCGGAGCTTCCTCCGCGCTGATCTCGCCGGCGTCGGCCGCCTCATAGACCTGCGCGCCAAAGCTGCCCGGGCGCAGCGCCTCGCGCTGGCAGCGCGCCGCGACCCAGGGCAGCACGCGCGGCGCCTCTTTCATCAACGCGCGAAAATAATCGTTCTCGGGCCCGAAGCCGGCGAACACCATCGCGCCATAGGTCAGGAAGTTCTCGCGCCCCTCCTGGTCGATGCCGAGCGCGTCGGGAAACACGCTGACCGGAAACACCTCCGCGATGTCCTTGATGGCGTCAAACGATCCGCGCTCGACCAGCCCGTCGATCAGCCGCGTCGCCGTTGACTTGAAATCATCTGCAAGCCGCCGCATCGCACCGGGCGAGAGGATCCGCGCCAGCACCGCGCGGGTTCGGGTGTGCAGCGGCGGATCGGCTTCCAGCACGATGCTCGGCGGCCGCCACGGCTTCTCCTTGAAGTGGTTCGCAAGTCCCGCGCCGCCGGCGTTGCTGAAATTGACATGGTCCCCAAAGATCGTCTTGACCTCGGCAAAGCGCGGCACCGCCCAGATGTCATAACTGGTCAGGCGGATGACCGGCGCCGCGGCACGCAGCTCCGCATAGGTGCCGTAGGGATCGGCCCGCGTCGCCGCGCTGAACGGATCGAAATCGCTGCGGGCCATTTCGCCTGCAAGGGAGCTCGCTTGGCTGCTCATCGGATCCTCCCGTCTTGTCATGAGTTAATTGACCATAGTCAATTAACTTGCATATTGCAAGGGCGGGGTTGCCATCGGGGCGGGTGCGCGGCATGGAGGCGCGAGGCAGATGGGGATGTCGATCGTGGAGCGAGCCAAAGACGCACGGCGCTTTCAGCGCAGGGCGCGCCAGGAGGCCGACAAGGAGGCGCTGAAGGCGCTGATCCTTAAGACCGCGCGCAGGGAGTTCGCCGCCGGCACGCTCGAGACCGTATCGATCCAGAAGATCGCCGACGCGATCGGCTACTCGAAGGGCACCGTTCTCAAATATTACCCGACCAAGCTGCTGCTGCTGCTCGCGGTGAAGCAGCAGAATCTCGAGGCGGTCGCCGAACGCCTCGAGCGGGTCCGCGCGAGAGACGGCCGACAGCGATCTGCGGCTGCGGCGCGTGATGGAAACCTATCTCGATTACTGGGCCGACAATCCCGATCACTTCCGCTCACTGTTCTCGATGTCCGGTACGACCGAGGACCGCCGTTTTCCCGACGGCGTCTATTTCGGCGAGACCGAGATCGCGCGCCGCAGCTACGAATTGTTCGTGATCTCGGTGCGGGAATTTCTGGCGGCACATGGCGCCGAGCCGGCGCCTGGCCTGCCGCAGCGGCTCGCGACCGCGCTGCTGGCGGCGACCCACGGCGTGGTCGCGCTCACGCTCGGCACGCCGACCATGAAACTGCCCGACATGCGCGGCACCGGCCGCCTGCTCATCGCAAGCCTGATCGATGCCTGGACGGCCAGGCTTGCCGCCGCTCGGAAAAACGACGGCTGGCCGCGGATCACGATCGGCACCTTCGCCTGACGGAGCGTGCCGCGCGTCCCCGCATACGCTACACGCCCCTCATACGCGAAGCGATGTGGAATCCCGTGCGTTCGCCTGCTAAGCGCCGCCCATGGATACGACGCAGCGCGATCGAACGGTGGGCTTTCTCTGCCTAGTGGTGTGACGGCGTTCGGCTGAGACGCTGCGCCGCCTGCCGCCGACATCGGCGTCAACGGGCATGCTGCTGGTGCCGGTCATCGGCGTGGTGTCGGCCGCGATCATTCTCGGTGAGCCGCTGGGCCTGCGCGAGATCGGCGCCATGGCGCTGACGCTCGGCGGCGTGACGCTGGCGCTGCAGCGAGCCTGATGCAGGCGAGGGAACGGACATCGGTGCATCGCGTTCTCCCGAAAAGGGAGCTTGGCCATGCGCAAGGCGATCGCGCGGCTTGATGCGGAGCAGAGGGCGCAACTGCTTTATCTCGCAGATCTCGGCACGGCGATGTTCACGTCGGCCCTCGTGGTGTGCATCCTGAAGGCGATTGTCGACCTGTTCGCCGCAGGCTGAACCGCCACGTCTGCGCCAACGCGCCGTCAATCCTCTTCCGCCTCTAGCGGGGCATCGCTCTGGATATGTCCATCCGGCCCCCGGTTGAATACCCCGTAATCGCTCGATTTCACTCCTGCCGCCCCATCGGTGCCACCGCCGGCCAGACCGAGCTTGAGCAACTCGCGGACCGCCGCGGCGCGGGTCGGCATGCGGTGCTTGAAGCGGAAATCGTCGAGGGCTGCCAACTCCTCTGGCGACAGCATGACCTGAAGCCGTTCGGCGCGAAGCTCATTCATCGCAAAACACCCAAACTTAGCTTGTTGAGTGATTTGCTAAACCGCCAAACTCGCGTGGGGTTCCATCGGTTGAGTTAAAAACGTTGATTGAGTAAATTTTTCAAATGAAATCAATAGTTTAGATAAAAATAAAGGAACGGTCCGACCACCCATCTCGTTATGCTGCTGGAGAGATGCCATGACCAACCACGTCAAGCTTCCCCGCAAGCTATCCGAGGAGCCGGAAGCCCCGAAACCGCGGCGTCCGAGCCACGCGAAAGTCATCGAGCAACTGGACCGCTGGGCCAACAGCCCCGGTCTTCAACCGCCAAAGGTCGATAATGCAGAGGACGATTCAAAAGCGGAAGCGATCTGAACCCCACACATTCGAGCAGCGCCTCGAGGAACACCGCGTGCGACTTGAAAGCCGGCTCGCGCAATTGCCGCGCGGTGCCGAACGCGAGCAGATCGTCGCGCGCATCGAGCAACTGCGGACAGCCGTCGAATTGAACGCGATGCTGTCGACGGCCGGCTGAGCCGAGAAGCGAAACGGCGGAACGGCCCACTTGCTCCCGCCGCTCCGCCCGCCTACCATTCCCATGTTGATGGGGATGGAGTTCCCCGATAACCGCCGCAAGGCTGATGACTCCTACCGGGCGCGACAGCGTCGGTAGGAGCATGCGCCACCGCCGACCCGCCGTGTCCCGCGAATGAGAAGGGACAGCGCATGGCGGGTCTTCCTGGTTCACTCTCAATCGCATTGTCGCTGGTCGGGTCGATCTGGCTCGTCGGTGTCGTCGCCCTGCTGGTCGGCGCGCCGGGCGAGCTGGTCGCGGCGACCTTCGTGCTTGGGTTGGTGGCGGGCTTCGTCGAATGGCGAGCCGGAAAGGTGGAGCATTGAACGTTCAGTTGTTGGCGGCGGTCGCGATCGGCGGTTCGCTGGGATCGGTCGCGCGCTATCTGGTGGCGATCGGCGCGGGGCGCCTTGTCGGTACGGACTTTCCCTGGGGCACGCTGGTGATCAACATCGTGGGTTCATTCCTGATCGGCGCCTTCGCGGAGGCGTTCGCGCTGAGCTGGAATGCCAGCCAGGCGATGCGGGTGTTTCTCACCGTCGGCATTTGCGGCGGCTTCACCACCTTCTCGACCTTCTCGCTCGATGCGATCGTGCTGATGCAGCGCGGCGAGCTATGGTCGGCCGGCACCTACATCGCGGCCTCCGTCGCGCTCTCGATTTTCGCGCTGTTCGGCGGCCTGCTGCTGGTGCGGGCGTTCACAGCCTAGTCAGTCGCGCGGCGGCCGGTGCGTGGATTGAGCGGTGCGGTCGGCGGCCGTCGCAGCGCTTCGGGCAGGAACGGTTCGCCCCGCCGAGGCGAGGCGTCGGCACGCACATCGGCGGCCCATTGCGCACGTTCGTGCGGCGTCTGGTTGTCGTTGAAGCTTCGCTTCACATCGACGCCGTCGACGGGATCGTTGACGCCGTTCCGGCTGGCGGGATGGTCGACGCCGCTGTGGATGTCACTGGAGTTGCCCATCGCGGCCTCCGTGCTCGGCTGATCCGGATCAGGATTTGATCCTGGATCCAGGACTTCTGCACCAACGTGGCCGGCGCAAGCGCCGTTCCAAACATGAAAGTGAAGGGCGGGAGGTACCGTCCGCCGCCCGGAATCCTTGGCGCGTCCGGGACCAGCCGGTAGGATGGAACCCGGATGGCAGCCAGGAACCAAGGGAAAGACCGGGGAATGAAGCATATCGACGTCGCGGTGATTGCTGCCACGCTGTGGCTGCTGGCGTCGATGGTGCTCGACATCCTGACGCCGAAGTCGCTCACCGCGCTGATGATCGCCGCCGCGCTTGCGCCGCCGTTCCTGATCGGGATCGGCATCCATTTCGCACGTGAATATTTCAAGGCGAGGCGACGCAGCTACCCGCCGCCGCAGTTGGACGAACACTTCAAGAACTAAAGCATGATCCGGAAAAGTGCGAAGCGGTTTTCCGAGAAGATCATGCTCAAACAAGGAGCTAAAACGCGATGATGATTCAACCTAATCTCATCGCGCTTTAGCGTGTTTTCGAGCGAAGCGGACACCGGTTCGCGTGAAGAAAACGCGTCAAAACTAGAATCCAGAGCCCCGTTTCGATTCAATCGGAGCGGGGCTCCGGCCGGGCAGCGCTGCGGGACGGGCTGCACGTGCTGCATTGAACTGCCCACATGGCTTGCTAAGCTTGCGCCATGACCGAGCATCTCCCGGAAACGATCAGCCGCCTCTACACCGACCCTGGCGAATATGTCGACAGCGACCATCCCGCCGTCGAGGCGTTCGCCCGCGCCGCCGTTCCGTCTGACGCCAGCGCGCGCGACAAGGCGCGCCGGCTCTACACCGCGGTGCGTGACGGCATCCGCTACAACCCCTATGTCAGCATGCGCTCGCCCGAGAGCTACCGGGCCTCCAGCGTGCTCGCCGCCGGCAACGGCTATTGCGTCGGCAAGGCGGCGCTCTATGCCGCGGCCTGCCGGGTCCACGGCATCCCGGCGCGTGTCGGCTTCGCCGATGTGCGCAACCATCTCACCACCGAGAAGCTGCGCCAGAGCATGGGCTCGGACCTGTTCACCTGGCACGGCTTCACCGACGTGTTCGTCGACGGCGCCTGGCGCAAGGCGACGCCGACCTTCAACGACACGCTGTGCGCCAAGCTCGGCGTCAAGCCGCTCGATTTCGACGGCCACGCCGACGCACTGCTGCATCCCTTCGACGGTGAAGGGCGCGCCTACATGCAGTATGTCAACGACCACGGCAGCTATCACGACGTCCCCGCCAAATTCCTGATGCGCGAGATGGCGCGCGAATACGCCAACATGCAGGGCGAGGATCTCGCCGGCCGCGACATGGAGCGCGAGGCGGCCGAGCAGTAGCGGACGTCTGAGCCGATCGCGCGCCGGCTGAGGGGGCGGTGTCATGGATGCGGAGCCGCCGAAGGCGCAGGTCAGCCGCCCCGCCAAGGGCTGGGAGGACGCGGTCGCGCTGACGGGCTTCATCCTGGTCGCGGTCGGGCAGGCCTCCAACCAGGTTCTGGCGCGCGGGCTTGCCGGCTCGGTGCCGCCGTTTTCGCTCGCCTTCTTCCGCTGGAGCATCATCGCCATCGGCCTCGCCCCGTTTGCGATCGCAGCGATCCGCGACGGCAAGATCCCGCTGGCGCAGAACCTCTGGCCGATCTTCGCCGCCGGCTTCCTCGGCATGTTCCTGTGCGGCGGCCCGGTCTACATCGCCGGCATCACGACCACGGCGATCCACATCGCGCTGATCTTCGCGCTGTCGCCGATCATGGTGCTGCTGATCTCGGCGGCGCTCGGCATCGAGCATATTGGTCCGCTGCAATGGCTCGGCACGGCGCTGGCGCTCGGCGGCGCGCTCCTGATCGTCTCGGGCGGTCATCTGGAAACGCTGACGCAATCGAGCGCGGCCTGGGGCGATCTCCTGGTGGTGTGCGCGATGCTCGGCTGGTCCGGCTACACGCTGCTGCAGTCGCGCGTCGCGCCGCGCGCCTCGCTGCTGGCTCGGGTCAGCCTGTTCTCGGCGGCCGGCGCGCTGTGCTCGCTGCCGCAGGCGCTCCGGGAGATGTGGGCCATGCCGGCGGAGGTGTTCAACACCCGGGCGTTCGAGGCCTATGTCTTCGCCGGCCTCGTGCCCGGCCTGATCGCCTATGCCGGCTTCGCCTGGCTCGGCGCGAGATTCGGCTCTGTGCGGAGCTCGCTGGTGCTCTACGTCGCACCGATCGCGAGCGCGTTGCTGTCCTGGATCATCCTCGGCGAGCCGCCGAAGCTGATCCATCTGGTTGGCGGCCTTTTGATCCTCGGCGGCGTCTGGGCGAGCCTGCGCAAATAGATCCAGTTGCTTGCCAAGGTGCAACCTTTTCCGGCCTCGTGCGTTGAATCCAGCGTTGATTCAAGAGCTTAGTCGGAGGTCGCATGAATCTTACTCCCCAGCAGCGCAAGGACCGTGATGCGCAGCGTCAGCAAGATGCATCGCAGGCGATGAAGGAGCATCGCGCCAACGAGAAGGCGTTCTACGACAACTTCCAGCGCCTCAAGGCCGAACGGCAGGCGCGCGAAGCTGCGGAGTTACGGAAGACGAAATCCGCTTCGAAATAAGCGCTTGGAGTCACACCCACCAATCCGGATGGCCCGGATCTGATCGACCGAGAAGGAGCGGAAGCGAGGGGGCGAGCACGGCGCAAACAAGCTCGCCCCGAAGACGAGAAATCTCCAGGCTTATGGAGGACGTCAGATGTACTTTGCCGATCAGAAAACGGTCACCTGCAAATGCGGTGAGCCCTTGAGCGAATTGATGCTCGTCGACGACCAGACAACCGGAATCAAGTTTCACGTCGGTCGTTGCCCGTCCTGCCGTGAAGTGACGGTTGTTCGATCCCAGGACATGCCATCGAACGACAATGCCTGACGCGGACGGTCCTCTCGCGAGTGGGAGGACCGGGCCATTGGTTTCAGATTTTTCGATTGCGACCGGTGAGCGACAGGCCGGCTGACGCATCGTTTGCGGCACACCAGAAAAGAGCAGGGCGCGACCGGCATCACCACGGTCGCGCCCTACGTCGCCGGTCAATGGGGCAGGGGGAATAACCGGCTCTTCCAAAGACTCGCAGACCCCCTGAGTCGTTCCGCACAAGCGAAAATATTTTCGTACACGGTTAAGTGATGGCCGGACGCGAGAACCCCGCGGGTTTCGTTCGCGTTGTGTCCGGGATCGCCAAGGGATCGTCGAGCGAATTTCCATGGGGCGAGGGACATCACCATGTCAAAGATTCAGATGGGAATTTTCGCTGCGCTGGCGGCTGGGCTGACGCTTGGCGCCGTCCAGCTGGCATCTGGCCACGATCTCATCGGCCGCCAGCAGGTCACCACCGCACTGGCGCCGGAGAGCGCCGTCAATCGCGCCGCCAAGACCGACCGTTCCACGGTTCCGGTCATCGGCCTGCCGAGCCGGACCGTTGCGCTGAAGGTCGAGCGGCTTCCCGATACGTCGGTGCTGGTCCGCGTCCCCGTGGCCAAGGAAGAGGCGCGCCATCGCCCCGCGGTGCCGGCTCGGGCACGGCCCGGCGACACCCGCAAAGTGGCCTGCGAGCCCGTGGTCAGCGTGCTGACCGAAGTGGCCAAGCTGCTGCAGCCCGGCCGCTGCGTGACCTGAAAAGGGCGCACAGTCGTCTAATGTCGACGGCGTCATCGCCCGGCTTGATGTTCAGTTGCGGTTTGCACCTTACCGGGCAACGCAGGCTATTCCTCCTCGTCCGCCTCGCCGCCGCTGGCAGCGCTGCGGCCTGCCATCAGGCCAAGTGCGAGGCCGCCGATCGCCAGGATCGGGATGAGCCGCTTCGCCCCGATGGCCCGCACGATCTGCAGGCCGGTGGCGACCACCACGGGATCGGCAAACACATTGGCCGCGGCGGCTTTTGCCGCCTTCTCGGCGCGGCGGCGCATCTCGCGCTTGCGCACGATGTAGACGCTGGCGGTGATCAGCGTGACGACAAGGAACAGCGCAGCGCCGGCGAGGCACGCTTCCACCGGCCCGTAGTGCTGCAGCACGTAGACGAAGGCGGCGGCGCACAGAAAGCCGATGGTGATGAACAGCGCGATCGCGGCGGCCGCGGCCAGCGACGTCAGCCGCAGCGCGTTGCCGGTGGTATCCTTGACGTCATTGATCAGCCGCTGAAGCATCGACCAGCCCTGCCCTGAATCTTGTCCTGAATCTTGCCTCGAACCTTGCCCTGAAGAGCGCGTCGACAAACGCGGCGGCGGCGCGCCAGCGCCGCCATCGCATCCAGAGGGGTGGTTTCCGCGTGACCGCCACCATGGGGCTCATCCCCCGGAGACCGCAGATTGCCTAGCGGCGCCAGGTGACGCCGATCAGGAAGCCGAGACCCAGCGCAAGGCCGACCGTCGCCAGCGGCCGCTGCGTGATCATATCTTCCAGCGATTCCTCGATCGAGGATGCGGCATCCTGCGCCGCGCCCATCATCGCGCTGCCGCGCTCCGACATGTCGTCGAGTGTATCTTCCGCACTGGCGCGCGCATCCTTGTAGCGGCGGCGAGCCTGCCTGCCCGCGTTGTTGGCAAACGAGTTCAGCGCGTCGGTGATCTGTTCGGTGAGGGCGGCGATATCGTTCTTCACGGCGGTGACATCCTTTTCAAGGCGTTCGTAGGTCGCTTTGTCCGTCATGTTCTTGATCCCAAATGCGCTGTCCGTGCTCGACATCGAAAAGCTCCCGGAGAACTTGCGTGCTGGAGCAAAAACGCGCCGCGCGGTGCATGGTTCCAGCCGTGAAACCGGGCTTTCAAACGGTGCCGGCTTCGCTCGAGAACGCCTTGCTAGTGTGCTGAATGCGAAGTTCGTGCGATTTCGCGCCAGCCACTTTCACGAACTTCGCATTCATAAAGCACACTAGAATCATAAGTTTGCTAGTGTCCTTATCGAATCCGAAGTTCGCTCCGAAGGTACGGCAAATGATGCGAACTTCGGATTCGGGACACTAGTCCTCCGGCAGCTGCGGCGAATTGACCGGCATCAAATGCTCCTTGACGATCAGTGCCACGATCAGGAGCGGCGACGACAGGAAGGCGCCCATCGGGCCCCATAGCCAGGTCCAGAACGCCAGCGCCAGGAAGACTGCGAGCGCGTTCAGCGACAGTCTGCGGCCGACGATCGTCGGCGTGACGAAATGTCCTTCCATGAAGGTCACGACGGTAAAGCAGGCCGGCGCGATCAGCCCGGCGCCGATGGTCGGCGAGGCGATGATGCCGACCGCGACCAGCACGACAAACATCGCGATCGGCCCGATGATCGGAACGAAGTTCAGCGTGGCGGCGAGCGCACCGAGCCCAGCCGGATTTGGCATGCCCGTTGCTGCGCAGATCGCGCCGGTGACGATGCCGACGCCGACATTGATCATGGTCACCATCAGAAGATAATTGCCGAGATGGGTCTCGACCTCGTTGAGGATGCGCAGCGTACGCAGCCGCGCCGTGCGTTCGCTGAATGCCATCACCAGTGCGCGGCGCAGATCCTTCCAGCTTGCGATGAACAGGATCAGGGTCGCGATGAACAGCAGGAATTCGGCGAAGGTCGGCGACAGGAATTCCAGCGTCGGCTGCACCCATTCGAATTTCGGCAGCTGGAGCGTGGCCAGCGTATCGGAGCCGCCGACCATGGTCTGCAATTCCTGCCACAGCGCGAGCGGCCGGTCGAACACGCGCAGCTTCTCCTTCAGGATCGCGCCGAGCTCGGGCAGCCGCGAGCTCCACTCCATCACCGGCGAGGCAATCAGCCCGACCATGAAGCTGACGGCGGCGCCGACCGCGATCACGATGACGACCGCGCCGAGCGCGCGCGGAATCCGATAGCGCTCGAGCATGCTCGCCGCCGGCGACAGCATGGTGCCGACGATGAAGGCCATGGTGATCGGGAGGAAGAAGGCGCGTGCGAAATAGAGCACCGCGACAATGACAATAACCAGCAGGGCCATCAATGCGAAAGCGACGGCCTCGGCGCGGCTGACAACCGGCGGCAGTTCGATCTTGCTGTCGGGGACTGGCGTGCCTTCGGGCGCTTTGCCAAGCAGGTCTTCACTTGGAAAGGCGCGCACCGAACTCCTCCCGCGTGAGGACGAACAAACCCGCCGCGTGGTCGCCCCGCGCGTCGAATGGCGCGATGACAACGGGCCGCTCCTCGGAAAGTTCCGTCGCGCGTTCGTGAGACGTGACGGGTTGACAATCGCGGCTTCGCGACGACTCGCGGCGGAACCGACTCGCGGCCATGCGCGTTGGCCCGGCATCGCATCACCACGATGCGCATCCCGTCCAGGGGCAGCACATGACACAGCAGTCTGTTTCCAGCCGCCGGCTTGCGTCGCGCGCCGCGCGCACCTTTGCCTTCGCCAGCGTCCTGTTTGCGACGCCGTTTGTTGTCGCCACGTCGGCCAGCGCCCAGGTCCGTTCTTCCGCGCTCGGCTATGCGTCGACGCAGTCGGGCGCATTTCCCGCCGACGAGGTGATGAACGACCCCTCGATTGCCGGCGAGGACGGCGCGCTGCCGGAGCGGCTGCGCCGGACCACCGTCGCGCTCAACACGACTGAGGCGCCCGGCACCATCATCATCGATACCGGCAACACCGCACTCTATTACGTGCTCGGCGGCGGCCGGGCGATCCGCTACGGCGTCGGCGTCGGCCGCGAGGGCTTCACCTGGGCCGGCACACAGACCATCAGCCGCAAGGCCGAATGGCCGGACTGGCATCCGCCCGCCGAGATGATCAGGCGCCAGCCCTATCTGCCGCGCTTCATGGCCGGCGGCCCGGGCAACCCGCTCGGTGCGCGCGCGATGTATCTCGGCTCCAGCGAATACCGCATCCACGGCACCAACGATCCCTCGACGATCGGCAAGTTCGTCTCGTCCGGCTGTATCCGCCTGACCAATGAAGACGTTTCCGACCTGTTCAGCCGGGTCGATGTCGGCACCAGGGTCGTGGTGCTGCCGAAGAACGCGCCGCACCTCGCCGCGCGCGAGATCGGCCCGACCACGACGCAGATCTCGGTCCGGCCGGCCGCGGCGCGGCCGCGCCCCGCGGCGGCGACGCTGCCGTCCGGGCGTCAGGCGATGAACATCCCGACGGCTTCCTCGTTGTACTGACGATCGATGTTGTACTGAGGGCCGGTGATGGTGACGCGATACTCCAGGCGGTGGGCGTTCGGGACCGCGGCAGTGCTTGGCCTGTCCCTTGCGCCTGCGGCGCAAGCCCAGGATTTCTTCTCGCAACTGTTCGGCGGCTTCATGCATGGCCGCCCGCCGATGATTCGGATGCCGTTCGACGATGGGCCGCCTATGATGCCGCGGGTCGAGCGCCGTCCACGCTATGACGTCGGCCAGGCCTATTGCGTGCGGACCTGCGACGGCCGCTATTTCCCGCTTGCGTCGACCGGCAACCAGAGCAAGGCGGAAAGCTGCAACAGCTTCTGTCCGGCGAGCGCGACCGAAGTGGTCTATGGCGGCAATATCGACAACGCCGCGACGGAAGACGGCAAGCCGTATTCCGAGCTGCCGAACGCGTTCCGCTATCGCGACGAGCTGGTCTCGGGCTGCACCTGCAACGGCAAGGACTCTGTCGGCCTCGCCGCGGTGAAAATCGAGGACGATCCGACCTTGCGCAAGGGCGACATCGTCGCCGGCAAGGACGGGCTGATGTCGGTGAGCCGTCCGGACCGGCGCGGCGCGCAGCTCAACTTCACGCCGGCGCCGGATCGCATCCGCGCCAAATATGGCCGGCCGGCGGTGGTGGCGCGCGAGTAGCGTCGATCACATGCGGGCGGCCGCCTTCGGTTCCTGGCGCGGAACCGGCCTGCCTCCTGCACGTTAGCAAAGGGCGAACAGCACATTCACCGATGCCATCAGGGGGCTCCGCATGCTCGTCGGCGTACTCGTCACCTTCCTTGTCGTTATTCTCGTTCTTTATCTCATCAACATGCTGCCGCTCGACGGCCGCGCCAAGCAGATCGCGCGCGCCGTCGTCATCATCATCGGCATCATCTCGCTGCTGAAGTATCTGGCGGTGTTCTAGATCCGTCATTGCGAGGAGCGAAGCGCAACCATCCTCATCGTCGTCCCTGCCTGGTGCGCAATTGCGCACCAGGCAAGGACGACAATGGCGGCGGTCGTGATTCAAGTTGTCAAACAGCTTCTCGGTGTCGTCACCCGCATGCATGAGCGGGGGGTGACACGGCGAGGGCGTCTGCACGATTTCGGGATAATGGAAATGTAGAGCTGATTTGCCCGACGAGTCAAGTCGCCGTATCCGCCGGCACCTTTGCATGGGGTTGTTTTCGATAATTTGGCAGTGCGCCCTTGCGACGGCAGGTGATCGCGTCCGGCTCTTCCCGGCGTCACTTGCGGCGCCAACAAAAAAGCCCCGGCTTATCGCCGGGGCTTTTGCTTGTCGTTGCGATCGCTTGCAGATCAGCCCGCGGCCTTGGCCTCGCGGCGGCGCGCGGTGAGGATGTATTCGGTATAGCCGTTCGGCTGCGTGCGGCCCTCGAAGATCAGGTCGCAGGCGGCCTTGAAGGCAGTGCCATCGAACGCGGGCGCCATCGGCTTGTAGAGCGAATCGCCGGCGTTCTGCTTGTCGACGACGACGGCCATGCGCTTCAGCGACTCCATCACCTGGTCCCTGGTGATGACGCCCTGATGCAGCCAGTTCGCGAGGTGCTGGCTCGAGATGCGCAGCGTGGCGCGGTCTTCCATCAGGCCGACATCGTGGATGTCGGGCACCTTGGAGCAGCCGACGCCCTGGTCGATCCAGCGCACGACGTAGCCCAGGATGCCCTGGCAGTTGTTGTCGATCTCCTGCTTCACATCGTCGGGCGCCCAGTTCGACTGCGACACCGGAATGGTGAGGATGTCGGAGAGCTTGGCACGCGGCCCACCCTTGGCGAGCTCCTGCTGGCGGGCGATCACATTGACCTGGTGATAGTGCAGCGCGTGCAGCGTGGCCGCGGTCGGCGACGGCACCCAGGCGGTGGTGGCACCGGCCTGCGGATGGCCGATCTTCTGCACCAGCATGTCGGCCATCTTGTCGGGGGCGGCCCACATGCCCTTGCCGATCTGGGCATGGCCGGGCAGGCCGTCGATCAGGCCGTTGTCGACGTTCCAGTCCTCATAGGCCTTGATCCACGGCTGCGCCTTCATGTCGTTCTTGCGGATCATCGGACCCGCTTCCATCGAGGTGTGGATCTCGTCGCCGGTACGGTCGAGGAAGCCGGTGTTGATGAACATGATGCGCTTGGAGGCGCGCTGGATGCAGGCCTTGAGGTTGACCGTGGTGCGGCGCTCCTCGTCCATGATGCCGACCTTCAGCGTGTTCTCCGGCAGGCCGAGCATCTTCTCGACCTCGGCGAACAGGTCGCAGGTCAGCGTCACCTCGTCGGGGCCGTGCATCTTCGGCTTGACGATATAGGCCGAGCCGGTGCGGCTGTTCTTGACCTTGGAATTGCCCTTGAGGTCGTGGATCGCGAGCAGGCCGGCGACCGCGGCATCCAGGATGCCTTCCGGGATTTCCTCACCCTTGGCGTCGAGCACGGCGTCGGTGAACATGTGGTGGCCGACATTGCGCATCAACAGCAGGCTGCGGCCGTGCAGCTTCAGCTCGCTGCCGTCGGGCTTCTTGTAGACGCGGTCGGCATTGAGCGAGCGGGTCAGCGTCTTGCCGCCCTTCTCGAAATCGGCCGACAGCGTGCCATTCATCAGGCCGAGCGTGTTGCGATAGACCAGCACCTTGTCCTCGGCGTCGACGGCAGCGACCGAGTCCTCCATGTCGAGAATGGTGGAGACCGCCGATTCCAGGATCATGTCGGCGACGCCGGCCGGGTCATCCTTGCCGATCGCGTTGTTGCGGTCGATCTTGACCTCGACATGCATGCCGTTGTTGACGAGCAGGATCGCGGAAGGCTGGGCGGCGTCGCCCTGATAGCCGGCGAACTGGGCGGCGTTCTTCAGCGCGGTCGAGTTGCCGCTCTTCAGCTTGACCGAGAGCTTGCCCGCGATCACGGCGTAGGAGGTGACGTCGGTGTGGCTTCCGGTCGCAAGCGGCACGGCGGCGTCGAGGAACGCCTTCGCCTTCGCGATCACCTTGTCGCCGCGGGCCTTGTTGTAGCCACGGCCAGCCTCGCTCGGATCGTGCGGGATCGCGTCGGTGCCGTAGAACGCGTCGTACAGCGAACCCCAGCGCGCGTTGGCGGCGTTCAGCGCGTAGCGGGCGTTGGTGAGCGGCACCACCAGCTGCGGGCCGCAGATCTTGCCGATTTCCTCATCGACATTTGATGTCTCGACCTTGTGGGTCGCGGGCTCGGGCAGCAGGTAGCCGATGTCCTTGAGGAACGCGGTGTAGGCGTTGATGTCGAACGCCTTGCCCCTGTTGGCGCGATGCCAGTCGTCGATCTTGGCCTGCAGCGTGTCGCGGACCGCGAGCAACTCGCGGTTCTTCGGTCCGAGCTTCTGGATGATGGCGGCAAGTCCGGCCCAGAACGCATCCGGGGCGATCCCGGTTTTCGGCGTCGCCTCCTTGGCGATGAAATCGAACAGGACAGGGGCAATCTTCAATCCATGGGCATCGACACGAGTCATGATGGGCTTTCTCAAAGAAATGGGGCGTTTAGGAGCTGTTTTCCAGAGAAATCAGCAAAAAACGCGCCAAAGGGCCGCGTTCACGGCCCTTTTAGCCCTAAAGTCCCGGTTCTGAGAAGGCCCCCTTTCCGGCCCCACGCTGCATCGTCACGCGGGCGGCCACCCTGAATCTTCCAAACGCCGGGGTCCGCTCCCGGAAAGACCCGTCAGGGCGCCCCGGTGCGTACCTTGCTGGCGATCAGCAATGCAGCGAGCACCAGGGGAATTGCGCCCGCTACGAACACAGCGGCTGCGCCCATCAGATCAAGCACCAGCCCGCCGCCGGCCGCGCCCATGGTGATGCCGAGGAAGATCGAGGCCACGGTCAGTCCGGTCCCGCTCTCGGTCTCGTCGGGCACCATGCGGGTGATCCAGGTCGTGGTCGCGACCGGTACGCCGCTGAAGGCAAATCCCCAGAGTGCGACCAGCACCAGAGCTGGAATGACGTCCTTGCCAAAGACCGAGAGCAACAGACCGATCACGCTGATCGCCAGCGGCATCGCGATCAGCGTGAGCTTGAGTTTGCGCTCGGCCATCAGCCCGCTCGCGAACGAGCCGAGGTAGTTGGCGACGCCGAAGGCAAGCAAGGTCGCCGCAACTCCGGCGGCGCCCAGCCCCGTCACGCTCTCAAGGAATGGACGGATATAGCCGAAATAGCCGAAGTGTCCGGTGAAGACCAACGTTGCCGCCAAGATGCCGGCGCCGATCCCCGGCCGTGTCAGGATGTCGATCAGGGTGTCGAGCCCGGCTTCTCCCCTTGGGGCCAAACGCGGCAGAGCGAGTGCCTGGATGACGAATACCGCTGCGCCCAATGCAGTCGCGAGCAGGAACACGGAGCGCCAGCTCGCCACCTCGCCGAGATAGCTGCCGAGCGGAACGGCAATGATCATCGCGGCGGGAATGCCGCTCATCACGATCGACAAGGCCCGGGCAACCAGCGATGGCGGCACCAGCCTGATCGTCGTCGCTGCCGCCATCGCCCAAAACCCGCCGATGGCAAGGCCGAGCACGATCCGCGCGGCCAGGAGGAACGTGATGCTCGGCGCCAGCGCCACCAGCAGATTGGAGATCACCAGGAGAATCGAAAAGCTGAGCAGCACCGGCTTTCGATTGAACCTGCGCGTCAGTGTCGGCGTGAACAATGCTCCGACCAGCCCGGCCAGCGAGGTCGCGGTCACGGCCTGACCGGCGAGGCCCGGACTCACACCGAGATCGCGCGCCATCGGCGTCAACAGACCGGACGGCAGGAACTCGGCCGTCAGAAGTGCGGTGACGCCCAGCATCATGGCCGCGACGGCGCCCCAGGCGGGCCTTTCCGGTGAGGCCGGCTTGTCACCAACCTTGAGCGCGGCGTCGCCCGGCATCAGCGCAACGGCATCGGCGTGCGCCAGAGCGGGGTCCACTTCTTGATCCATTGGCCGAACCTTCCATCTATGTTGCACCGCCGCAGACATAGGCTGGAGGTTTTGGACGATCTATGCCATAAACGCTCCAATGTTTGATCATTCGTCCAGATCGTCCGCCGCCGATACGACCGACGCCGCCGTCGATCTGGTGAGCGAGTTGCTGCTCGGCATGCGGCTTGAGGGCGTTCACTACCGTCGGATCGAGACGCGGGCGCCCTTCGGGTTTCGGTTCGAAACGCCGTACGGACGCGCGCAATTCCACTTCGTTGCACATGGCACGGCACTTCTGCGCTACGCTGATGCGACGCTGCTTCCCCTTGGATGCGGTGACGCGATTTTCCTGCCGCGCGGCGGCGCGCATGATCTTGTCTCGGCCCCGGATGAGCCGAGTTGCGACGTCGAGCGTTTCGAGACCGAGACGCTGTGCGGCAATGTCGATGTGACATCGGCCTGCCCTGAAGGATGCCCGCAGGACGAGTCGGTCCTGGTCTTCAGCGCCTGCATGAATTTCGATCTTGGCGGCATGCGCCCGCTGATCGCGCTGATGCCGGAGGTGATGCGGGCCGACACGTTGCTTGCGCGCCAGCCGGAAATCGAACCGATGCTGAAGGCCATGGAGCGGGAGACCTGCACGCCGCGGGCGGGCTCCGTCGGCGTGATGGCGCGGCTCGCCGATGTGCTCGCCGCGTCGATCGTGCGTGGCTGGGTCGAATGCGGCGGCGACAACGCCATGGGCTGGTTCGAGGCCTTGCGTGATCCGCGTCTCGGCCGCGCGATCGGCGCGCTGCACCGCAAGCCCGGCCGCAACTGGACTGTTGCTGAATTGGCGGCGGAGGCGGGCTGCTCGCGTTCGCTGTTCGCCGAGCGCTTCCAGGCCATGACCGGGCAATCGCCGCTGCGCTATCTTGCCGAGCTGCGCATGCGTCTCGCGACACAGTGGATCAAGCATGAACGCCAGCCGATCGATGTGATCGCGCAGCGGCTTGGCTATGCGTCACAGGCGGCGTTCAGCCGCGCGTTCAAGCGTGTTACCGGGCAATCGCCTGGGATGGTACGGCACGGGGCCGCAAGCCGCGCGGCCGAATAGGCCTCAACACCGCCGTCTGCCCCGCTGCAAGCGGGGCATCCGGTACGCCGCGGCCTATCGGCTCAATAATTGCTGTCTCTGGAATACTGGATCGCCTGGACAACAAGCCGCGCGATGACAGCAAGAGAAGCTAAATATTCGCCGCGAGGTCGGTCAGTTCGTCGAACAGGATGCCAGTCGTGGCCAGCATCCGCTCGATCTCGTCGGTGGCATCGCTGACCGAGCGGATCGAGGTGTCGATGGTCAGTTCGTTGCCGGTCGGCGGCTGGTAGTCATTGGTGATGCCGGTGAAAGACGGCAATCCGCCGGAGCGCGCCTTGGCGTAATGGCCCTTCGGATCGCGGGTCTCGCAGACCTCGGCAGGCGTTGCGACATAGATCTCGCGGAATGCGCTGTCGGCGATGCGGCGAGCTGCCGCACGGTCGGCGGTCGATGGCGACACCGCGGCGACGATGGCGATATGGCCGTTGCGCGCCAGATGGGTCGCGACTTCGGCGAGGCGGCGGATGTTTTCGGCGCGGTCCTGCGGCGAGAAGCCGAGATCGCCGTTCAGCCCGGCACGCAGCGTGTCGCCATCGAGCAGGATCGGCGAGCCGCCATTGCCGAACAGGCGCCGTTCCAGCGCCCGCGCCAGGGTCGACTTGCCCGAGCCGGGCAGGCCGGTCAGCCAGACCACTGCGCCGTTGTGGTGGTAGCGCGCCGAGCGCTCGTCCGGCCGCAGCGCGGACTCCACCGGCACGATATCGACCGGCACCGCCGGCCGGCCGGCGTCGACCGACAGCACGAGACCGCCGCCGGCGATACGGCCGTTGACCTCGATCACGAGGCGGCCGGTGCGCGGATTGTCGGTGTAGGGATCGGTTGCAACCGGCTGCGCCAGCGAGATGTCGATCTCGCCGACATGGTTGCGCGCGATCGCGGTGTTCTCTTCGTTGGACAGCGCGCCGGGATCGACCGCCTTCTCGATCGCGACCACGGTGGCGCGGCTTTCCTTGGTGCCGAGCCGGATCAGGATCTGCTCGCCCTTGGTCAGCGGCTTGTCATGCAGCCAGAAGATCCGGGCGCGGATGCGGCGGGTGTCGCGCGGGCTCTGCCCGGAATGTCCGATGATGTCGCCGCGCTCGAGGAACAGCTCGCGGTCGAGCGTGATGCCGACCGAGCGTCCGGCGCCCTGTGGGGCGTTCACCGGCGTCACCGGCCAGCTCTCGACGGTCTTGATCCGCGCGATCTTGCCGGTCGGCATGATCACGATCTCGTCGCCGGCCTTCAGGCTGCCGGACTCGATGCGGCCCGCCACGATGCGGCGGTCGTCGAACTTGTAGATCGCCTGCACCGGCAGCCGCAGCGGCAGCTCGGCCAGCGGGCGTGCCGGCTCGAGCGCATCGAGCGCCTCGACCACGGTCGCGCCCTTGTACCAGTCGATCCGCGGCGTGCGTTCGGCAACGCCGTCGCCGTCGCGCGCCGAGATCGGGATCACGGCTGTGGGGGTCACGCCGAGGCCGATCAGATGCGCGGAAATCTCGTCGCTGATCTCCTTGAAGCGGTCGGCGCTGAACTCGACGCGGTCCATCTTGTTGACCACGACCGCGACCTGCTTCACGCCGAGCAGATGCAGGAGATAGCCGTGCCGCCTGGTCTGGTCGCGCACGCCTTCCAG
Organism: Bradyrhizobium sp. USDA 4504; assembly: GCF_054063995.1. Lineage (NCBI taxonomy): Bacteria > Pseudomonadati > Pseudomonadota > Alphaproteobacteria > Hyphomicrobiales > Nitrobacteraceae > Bradyrhizobium > Bradyrhizobium sp. USDA 4504. Next base: position 8,146,615 of record NZ_JBSSGV010000001.1, read on the forward strand.
CGCATCGATGATCAGCACCGCGCCGTCGGCCTGCGAGGCGCCGGTGATCATGTTGCGCAAGAACTCTGCGTGGCCGGGCGCGTCGATCAGCACGACGTCGCGCGAGCGGGTGCGGAAGCGGATCTGGGTGGTGTCGATGGTGATGCCCTGGTCGCGCTCGGTCTGCAGCGCATCGAGCAGGAACGACCACTCGAACGGCATGCCGCGCCGCGCGCTCACCGCCTTCAGCATTTCCAGCTTGCCGTCGGGCAGGCTGCCGGTCTCGTGCAGCAGGCGCCCGACCAGCGTCGACTTGCCGTGATCGACGTGGCCGACGATGACGATGCGCACCTGCGGCCGCGTCGTGCCGTTGGGCGTTGCCGAGATCGAGGCAGTGGGAAGGATCATGTTCATCGGAACGCTCGCACGAAGCTTGGTGTTGCTTGAAGTGTTGATCAGAGATAGCCGGCGACGCGCAGCCGCTCGAACGCATCCTCGGTCTCGTGGTCGAGCGCGCGGCCGGCGCGCTCCGGGACCTTGGTGCCGTCGAGCTCGGTGAGGATCTCGTCTATGTTGGAGGCGGTGGAGGCGACCGGGAAGGTGATGTCGGAATCGCCCAGCGAGCGGTAGCGCTTGCCGTCCTTGGCGAGATAGAGCGGGATGATCGGAATGCCTTCGCGCTTGGTGTAGGCCCAGATGTCGGCCTCGGTCCAATGCAGGATCGGATGGATGCGCAAGTGCGCGCCTTGCGGCGGCGAGGCGTTGAACTGGTCCCAGAACTCCGGCGGCTGGTCGCGGACGTCCCATTCGCCCTCGAGGCCGCGCGGCGAGAACACGCGCTCCTTGGCGCGGGTCGCCTCTTCGTCGCGGCGGATGCCGGCAATCAATCCGTCAAAGCCGAACTTGTTGAGCGCGAGCTTCAGGCCCTCGGTCTTGCGCGCGGCGGAACGTGCGGCCGGCGGCAGGGTCGGGTCGACGCTGTCGATCGGCGGGCAGGGCTCGACGCGCAGGTCGAGATCCCACTCCTTTCCGAAGCGGTCGCGGAACGCATACATCTCCGGAAATTTCTTGCCGGTGTCGACGTGCAATGCCGGGAACGGGACGCGGCCGAAGAACGCCTTGCGCGCCAGCCAGATCATCACGTTGGAATCCTTGCCGAGCGACCACAGCAACGCGAGCTTCTTCAGCCGGGCGAACGCTTCGCGCAGAATGTAGATGCTCTGCGCCTCCAGCTCGTCGAGATGATCCATCGACGGAGGCGCCTGATTGGCGGGAATCCCCGGCACGGAAGATGCATTGCTAAGCGCTGCGGACCGCGTCCTGGCGGCGACGGATTCGTTGTCGAGAAGATGCATCTCTTGGCCTTGGCCTGTGGAGTTGAAAATTCTAAAGTTGCGCTGCAATAGAGAAGAAATAATTTTCTCTTTGCTGGCCTTGATCGAGAGATAAATAGAAAATAATTTCAGTCAACCCCCAAGTTGGGGAAGCGAGTGTCTGATGCGATATCTGCCGGTGTTTCTGGATCTGCAAAGCGGCAAGGTGCTGCTCGTTGGAGCGGGCGACCTCGCGCGCGCCAAGTTGCGGCTGCTCGCAGCCGCCGGCGCCGCGGTGCGCTGGTACGCGACCGACAGCGATCATGACATTGCCGGTCTCGCGGCGGAGGACGCCGCGCGGATCGAGTGCGCCGAAGGCGATCCGCTCACCGCCGACCTCTCCGATGTCATCGCCGTCCTCTGTGCCGGCGCAGGCGAGATCGGTGTTGCGATGTCGGTGCGCGCCAAGGCGATCGGCCTGCCGGTCAACGTGATGGACGACCTCGTGCATTCCACCTTCATCATGCCGGCGATCGTCGATCGCGGCGATGTCGTGGTCGCGGTCGGCACCGGCGGCACGTCGCCGGTGGTCGCGCGCCGCATCCGCGAGAAGATCGAGGCGGTGCTGCCGGCGCGGATCGGCGATCTCGCCGGCTTCATCGGCGGCGTCCGCAAATCGATCCACGCCCGCATCGAGGAGTTTCCGCTGCGTCGCCGCTTCTGGGAGCGCATTGTCGACGGCCCGATTGGCGCGCTGGTGCTGGCCGGCCGCAAGGACGAGGCCGAGCAGGCGCTGAACGCGATCGCCGATCCCGCCGCATTCGCCGGCGCGAGCGCGGAAGGCAAGGCCATCGGTCACGTGACGCTGGTCGGCGCCGGTCCCGGCGATCCGGATCTGCTCACGGTGAAGGCGTTGCGCGCGCTGCAGGATGCCGACGTCGTGTTCTATGACGAATTGGTGTCATCCGAAGTTCTCGACCGCATCCGGCGCGATGCCACGCGGATCCCGGTCGGCCGCCGTGTCGGCAAGCCCGGCATCGGCCAGGACGCCATCAATGCGCTGATGATCGAGGCCGCGCAGTCGGGCCAGCGCGCGGTGCGGCTGAAGGGCGGCGATCCCTTTATCTTTGGCCGCGGCGGCGAGGAAATCGAGGCGCTGCGCGACGCCGGCGTCGCTTACTCCATCATTCCGGGCGTCTCCGCCGGTCTGGGCGCGGCCGCGCAATTCGAAGTGCCGCTGACCTTCAGGCACGAGGCGCTGCGCATCACTTTCCTCACTGCGCACAAGGCGCGCGATGCCGAGGTTGTCGACTGGTCGGTGCTGACAGACAAGAAGATGACCGTCGTCGTCTATATGGGCATGACCGCGGCGCCTTCGATCCGCGAAGGCATGCTTGCCGCGGGCCGCTCGCCGGAGACGCCGGTCGGCGTGTTCGCGCGCGTGACGCGGCCGGATGCCAAGGCCGCGGTCGGCACGCTGGCGCGGCTGCCCGAACTGGTCAAACAGGTCGACGGCGGTCCGGCCATTCTCATCATCGGCGACGTGGTCGCGCATTCCGCGCCGTGGAGCCGGTCCAACGTCACCCAACTCTTCTCCAACCAGATGTTCTCCGAACTGCTGAAAGCTGCCGAATGACCTCTCCGCTTGAACAGAAGAAAATCAGGATCACGGGCCCCTCGGTGGTGACCGCCAACCGCACCTGGGATGGTGCCGTGGTGTACCGGACCGCCAAGCAAGGCTGGTCCACCGAACTGTCCGATTCCGCCGTCGTCAGCACCTCCGACGACGCGCGCGCTCTCTTGGCCGAAGCCACCGCTGACGATGTCGGCGCGGTCGGCCCCTACATCGCGCCGGTCGAGCTCAAGGACGGCGGCAAGCTCAAGCCGGGCAATCTTCGCGAACACATCCGCGCCAAGGGCGTCACGATCGATCTTCAGGTGCCGGCGTAAGGCTCATCCATCATGTATGCATATGACGAACTCGACCGCACGCTGATCAACGAGCGTGTTTCGGAATTCCGCGACCAGGTGAAGCGCCGCCTTTCCGGCGAACTCACCGAGGACGAATTCAAGATCCTGCGCTTGCAGAACGGCGTGTACCTGCAGCTGCACGCCTACATGTTCCGCGTCGCGATCCCCTACGGCACGCTGTCGTCGAAGCAGTTGCGCCGGCTCGCCCATGTCGCGCGCCGCTACGATCGCGGCTACGGCCACTTCACCACGCGGCAGAACATCCAGTTCAACTGGATCAAGCTCGCCGAGCTGCCCGATGCGCTCGCCGATCTCGCCGAAGTCGGCATCCACGCGATGCAGACCTCCGGCAACAACATGCGCAACGTCACCTCGGACCAGTGGGCAGGGGTGGCGCCCGGCGAGATCGAGGATCCGCGGATCTGGTCGGAGATCCTGCGCCAGCACACCACGCTGCATCCGGAATTCTCGTTCCTGCCGCGCAAGTTCAAGATCGCGATCACCGCCTCCGAGCACGACCGCGCCGCGATCAAGATCCACGACATCGGCTTGCGGCTGCACAAGAACGCCGACGGCGAGACCGGTTTCGAGGTGCTGGTCGGCGGCGGCCTCGGCCGCACGCCGTTCATCGCCAAGACCATCAAGCCGTTCGTGCACGGCCGCGACATCCTGAGCTATGTCGAGGCGATCCTGCGCGTCTACAACCAGTACGGCCGCCGCGACAACATCTACAAGGCGCGCATCAAGATCCTGGTGCACGAGCTCGGCATCGAGAAGTTCGCCAAGGAAGTCGAGGAGGAGTGGAAGGCGATGGGCGATGTCGGGCTGACGCTCGATCACGCCGCCATCGAGGAGGTCCGCTCGCGCTTCTCCTATCCGCCTTACGAGAAGCTGCCGCACATGCCGGACGAGCTGAAGCAGGCCGCGCATGATCCGCTGTTCGAGCGCTGGCGCAAGAACTCGGTGGCGCCGCACAAGGTGCAGGGCTATTCGATCGTGACGCTGTCGCTGAAGCCGGTCGGTGGCCCTCCGGGCGACGCCACCGCGGAGCAGATGGACGCAGTCGCCGACCTCGCCGACAAATATTCGTTCGGCGAGATCCGTGTCGGCCACGAGCAGAATCTGGCGCTGCCGCACGTCGCCAAGCGCGACCTGCCGCAGCTGTTCAAGGCGCTCGACCGCCTCGGCCTCGCGACGCCGAACGTCAACCTCGTCACCGACATCATCGCTTGCCCCGGGCTGGATTACTGCTCGCTGGCCAACGCGCGCTCGATCCCGATCGCGCAGGAGCTGACGCGCCGTTTCGCCAACCACGACACCGCCGACCTGATCGGCCGGCTGCACATCAACATCTCCGGCTGCATCAATGCCTGCGGCCATCACCATGTCGGCCACATCGGCATTCTCGGCGTCGAGAAGAACGGCGAGGAATTCTACCAGATCACGATCGGCGGCCGCGCGGACGAGAACGCGCAGTTGGGCACGCTGATCGGCCCGGCCGTTCCCTATGCGGAAGTCGCCGACGTGATCGAAGACATTGTCGAAGCCTATCTCGCGCTGCGCGACCGTCCCGAGGAATTGTTCGTCGATACGGTGAAGCGTTTGGGCGTCGAGCCTATCAGGGAGCGGGTCTATGCCACTCGTTAAGCAGGGAAGAATCACCACCGATCTGTTCGTGCATCTCGCCGACGGCGCCGAGCTGCCGGGCGACGGCGCGGTGCTGGTGAGCGCCGAGCGTTTTCTCGCCGATCCGGAGGCGCTGCTGCGCCGTCCCGGCAAGCTAGGGGTGATCTGGCCGAACAACCGTAACCTCGACGATCTCGTGCCGCATCTCGATCGGCTGGCCTCGGTCGCGCTGGTGTTTCCGACCTTCCGCGACGGCCGCGCCTACAGCCAGGCGCGCCTGCTGCGCGAGCGTTACGGCTATGACGGCGAACTGCGCGCCACCGGCCAGATCCTGCGCGACCAGTTCGTGTTCATGACGCGCGCCGGCTTCGACGCCTTCGAGGTGAAGAAGGACGCCGACGCCGACGCGTTCGCCGCGACTATGAAGCGCTATTCGGTGTTCTACCAGCCGACCGGCGACGGCCGCGTCACCGCACTCAACCGCCGCATGCAGCTGCGTCACTCGGAGAGCGCCGGCCAGTGAGCACGCTCGCACCAGAGCTCGCAGTGGCGCCGGCCGCATTGCCAGCGGCCGATGCGCTCGATCGCGCGCTGCGCACGGCATCACCCGCCGAGGTGATCGCAGCCGCGGTCAAGACGCTCGGCCGCGAGAAGGTGGCGCTGGTGTCGTCGTTCGGCACCGAGTCCGCCGCGCTGCTCAAGGTGATGGCGGACGTCGATCCGGCGATCCCGGTGGTGTTTCTCGATACCGGCTGGCTGTTCGAGGAGACGCTGGCTTATCGTGACACGCTGGTCGAAACGCTCGGCCTCACCGACGTGCGTTCGATCAAGCCCGATGAGGAGGCGCTGTCGCGCCAGGATCCGGACCGCGAATTGTGGTTCACCGATCCCGACGCATGCTGCCGCATCCGCAAGGTCGAGCCGCTGGCGCGTGCGCTGAAGCCGTTCGCCGGCTGGATCAACGGCCGCAAGCGTTTCCAGGGCGGTGCCCGCGCCGACATCCCGGTTGTCGAGGATGACGGCGTCAGGCTGAAATTCAATCCGTTCGCCAACGTCTCGCGCGAGGAGATCGAGGCGATCTACACGCTCGGCAAGCTGCCGCCGCATCCACTTGTCGCATCGGGATATCAGTCGGTCGGGTGTATGCCTTGCAGCAGCCGGTCCGCTGCCGGCGAGGATGCGCGCGACGGCCGCTGGCGCGGCCGGGCCAAGACGGAATGCGGCATCCATACGATGAAGATGTCATAGGGTATGGAGCAGGGCGCTCGATCGCGATGAGCCTTCGTCGCGATTTGGCGACGCGACAAAGCCTTCGCAGTGCGGCAACTTCGTAGCACAAGCGCGCTGCGCCGCCGAAAACAAAGAAAACCGGTTTCGTTGACTTAAGACCACTTCGCCGTGAGTTATGTCTTGCGTGTTCCCTGACATTTCTCAGGTTGAATGGAGAGCGAAATGATCCGTCGTATCCTGCCGCTGGTCGCGGGACTGTTGTGGGCGAGCTCGGCCTTTGCGGCCGACTATTCGCTGCTGAACGTGTCGTATGATCCGACCCGCGAGCTCTATGTCGATTTCAACAAGGCGTTCGCCGCGGCCTATCAGAAGGAAACCAGCAAGAGCGTCGAGATCAAGCAGTCGCATGGCGGCTCCGGCTCGCAGGCGCGCTCGGTGATCGACGGATTGCAGGCCGATGTCGTCACGCTGGCGCTCGCCTATGACATCGATGCGATCGCGGGCAAGGGCCTGATCGCGGCCGACTGGCAGAAGCGGCTGCCGCTCAACGCCTCGCCCTACACCTCGACCATCGTGTTCCTGGTGCGCAAGGGCAATCCCAAAGGCATCAAGGATTGGGACGATTTGATTAAACCCGGCGTCAGCGTCATCACGCCGAACCCGAAGACCTCGGGCGGCGCGCGCTGGAACTATCTCGCCGCCTGGGGCTATGCGCAGAAGAAGTTCGGCTCCGCGGACAAGGCGAAGAAGTTCGTCGCCGATCTCTATCAGAACGTGCCGGTGCTCGACACCGGCGCGCGCGGCTCGACCGTGACTTTCGTCGAGCGCGGCGTCGGCGACGTGCTGCTGGCGTGGGAGAACGAAGCCTTTCTGGCGCTTCGCGAATTCGGCGCGGACAAGTTCGAGATCGTGGCCCCGGCGCAGTCGATCCTGGCCGAGCCGCCGGTCGCCGTGGTCGACAAGGTCGCCGACAAGAAGGGCACCCGCGCCGTCGCCGAGGCCTATCTGAAGTACTGGTACACCAAGGAAGGCCAGGAGATCGCCGCGCGCAACTCGTACCGACCGCGCGATCCCGAGATCGCCAAGGAGTACGAAAAATCCTTCGCCAAGGTTGAACTTTTCACCATCGACGACGTTTTTGGTGGTTGGACCAAGGCCCAGAAGGAGCACTTCGCCGAGGGCGGCATCTTCGATCAGATCTACAAGAACTGATCGGATTATCAGGGGGATATGTGAGCACAGCGGTTGCACGGCGCAGTACCCTGCCGGGGTTCGGTCTCACCATGGGACTGACCCTGACATGGCTGTCCGTTATCATCCTGATTCCGCTGGCCGCGCTGTTCCTCAAGACGTTCGAGCTGAGCCTCGACCAGTTCTGGGGCATCCTCACCAGCCGCCGCACCCTGAACGCCCTGAAGATTTCGTTTGGGCTTTCGTTTGCGGCCGCATGCGTCAACCTGGTGATGGGCACCGTCATCGTCTGGGCGCTGGTGCGTTATCGCTTTCCGGGCCGGCGGCTGTTCGACGCCATCGTCGATGTTCCGTTTGCCTTGCCGACGGCGGTCGCCGGCGTCGCGCTGACGCAGCTGTTCGCCCAGAAGGGCTGGCTCGGCGCGCCGCTCGCCGAGCTCGGCATCAAGGTCGCGTTCACGCCGATCGGCATCTTCATCGCGATGATCTTCATCGGCATTCCGTTCGTGGTGCGCACGGTGCAGCCGGTGCTGATCGATCTCGATCCCGAGATCGAGGAGGCGGCGGCGAGCCTGGGCGCCAATCGCTGGCACACGGTGTTTCGCGTCATCCTGCCGAGTTTGATCCCGGCGCTGCTCACCGGCTTTGCGCTGGCCTTTGCCCGCGCCATCGGTGAATACGGCTCGGTGATCTTCATCGCCGGCAATCTGCCCAATGTCTCCGAGATCGCGCCGCTGTTGATCGTGATCCGGCTGTCCGAATTCCGCTACGCCGATGCCACCGCGATCGCGGTCGTGATGCTGGTGGCCTCGTTCCTGATCATCTTCCTGATCAACCGGCTGCAGCGCTGGGCGCAAGCCCGCATCCCCGTGCATTGAGGTCTTGCGATGTCGATGCAGACGGGATTGGTGACCTCGACCACGCAACTGCGGACTTACGCACCCGCGACCGATGTCAGCGTCGCGGCGCCGGCGCCGCGGCTCGAGATCGCGCGCGCGGAGCCGGGGACGGCGCAGCGCAATCTGCGCACCGAGCCCGGGCCGATCCGCTTCATCATCATCGCGCTCGCGATCGCCTTCCTCAGCGTCTTCGTCGTGCTGCCGCTGGTCGTGGTGTTTGCGTCGGCGTTCTCGAAAGGTGTCGGCGCGTATCTCGCGGCGCTGGCGGAGCCTGAGGCACTCGCCGCCATCAAGCTGACGCTCTTGATCGCCGCGATCTCGGTCACGCTCAACCTCGTGTTCGGGGTGATCGCGGCCTGGGCGATCTCGAAGTTCGAGTTCACCGGCAAGACCTTCCTGATCACGCTGATCGACCTGCCGTTCTCGGTCTCGCCAGTGATTTCGGGCCTGGTCTACGTGCTGCTGTTCGGCGCGCAGGGCTATTTCGGGCCGTGGCTGCAGGCGCATAACGTCCACATCCTGTTCGCGGTGCCCGGCATCGCGCTGGCGACGATCTTCGTCACTTTCCCCTTCGTGGCGCGCGCGCTGATCCCGCTGATGCAGGAGCAGGGCACCCAGGAAGAGGAGGCGGCGATCTCGCTCGGCGCCTCCGGCCTGCAGACCTTCTTCCGCGTCACGCTGCCCAACATCAAATGGGGCCTGCTGTACGGCGTCCTGCTCTGCAACGCGCGCGCGATGGGCGAGTTCGGCGCGGTGTCGGTCGTGTCCGGCCACATCCGCGGCGAGACCAACACGATGCCGCTGCTGGTCGAAATTCTTTACAACGAATACCAGTTCGTCGCCTCGTTCGCGATCGCATCGCTGCTCGCGATGCTGGCGCTGATCACCCTGGTGGCGAAAACCGTTCTCGAACGGCGGCTCGACGAGGCAGAGGTGCCCGATGGCGATTGAAGTCAAGAATATCGTAAAGACGTTCGGCAGCTTTGCCGCGCTCGACAATGTCGACCTCAAGGTCGCCGACGGCGAGTTGCTGGCGCTGCTCGGTCCGTCCGGTTCCGGCAAGACGACGCTGCTGCGCATCATCGCAGGCCTGGACTGGCCTGACTCGGGCGAGGTCGCGATCGACGGCGAGAATGCGCTCTCGCGCGGCGCCAGCGAGCGCCAGGTCGGCTTCGTGTTCCAGCACTACGCGCTATTCCGCCACATGACGGTGTTCGAGAACGTCGCCTTCGGCCTGCGCGTGCAGCCGCGCGCGATCCGCAAGGACGAGGCGACGATCCGCGCCCGCGTCAAGGAGTTGCTCGACCTGGTGCAGCTCGATTGGCTGGCCAACCGCTATCCCAGCCAATTGTCCGGCGGCCAGCGCCAGCGCATCGCGCTGGCGCGCGCGCTTGCGATCGAGCCGCGGATCCTGTTGCTCGACGAGCCGTTCGGCGCGCTCGATGCCAAGGTGCGCAAGGAGCTCAGGCAATGGCTGCGCTCGCTGCACAACGAGATCCACGTCACCTCGATCTTCGTCACCCATGACCAGGAAGAAGCGCTCGAAGTCGCCAACCGCGTCGTGGTGATGGACAAGGGCAAGATCGAGCAGATCGGCTCGCCCGGCGAGGTCTATGACAATCCGGCGACCGCCTTCGTGCATGGCTTCATCGGCGAATCCATCGTGCTGCCGGTCGACGTCGCCGGCGATGCGGTGCGGCTGGACGGCCGTCCCCTGAACATTCCGGCTTTGGGCGCGGCGTCGGGCGCGGCAAAACTGTTCGTCCGCCGCCACGACATGGCGGTCGGCCCGGCCGGAACCGGCGCCCTGGAAGGCGCCATCCGGCACGTCCGCTCGTTCGGTCCGATCCAGCGCGCCGAGGTGGCCCTGTCGGGGAGCGAGGGCAAGACCGTGATCGAGATCGACGCCCCCCGCGACCGCGAGCTCCAGGCCGGCGAAATCGTCTCCCTGCAACCCCGCCGCTACCGGATCTTTGCCGCCCAGGAGTAGGCATCCGGGCGACGGTTCCTGACCACATCCACCGTCATTCCGGGGCGGTCCGTAGGACCGAGCCCGGAATCTCGAGATTCCGGGCTCGCTTCGCGCCCCGGAATGACGGCATTTCGCAGCCAAAAGTTAGCCCCTGTTCACCATTCAGCCACGGTTGGTATGCAACAACGGCGGGCCAATCTTTGGGGGTTTTCTTACAGTGAAACGGACGACGGTCGCCCTGTTCGGGCTTCTGCTGCTTGCCGGCTGCGGCACGGACACCAAAATCCCGGAAGAACCGACCATGTATCTCAACATGGCCCAACCCGGCGCTGTCCTGGATAGCCAGGCGGCCGCGATCATGTTTTCGCAGTATCGCCAGAACAATGGTCTTGGCACCGTGGTGGTCGATCCGGACCTGACCAAGCTCGCCGAGCAGCAATCGCAGGCGATGGCCGCCCGCAACAAGATGGACCACGACGTGAAGGCCCCGCTCGGCAAGCGGCTGCAGGCCGGAGGCTATCCCGCCACCGTCGCGGTCGAGAACATCTCGGCCGGCTATCACACGCTGGCAGAAGCCTTTTCGGGCTGGCGTGATTCACCGCCGCACAAGGCCAATATGCTGAAGAGCGGTGTCACAAAAATGGGCATCGCGGCGGTCTATGCTCCCAACACCAAGTACAAAGTGTTCTGGACGCTCATTTTGGCGGCAACCTGATCTCGATAAATTCCGCGTGATCTAACCCCATAATCTCGCTGATTGACGCCGCGGCGAACTGTCGCCACGGTTGCGGCTCAAGTCGTTTTTGAGCGAACGGTTACGAATGGATACTTCCGACACCGCGCCTGCCTCGACGCCGGCGCAAGCGCAGCGCGTGCTGGTTCTTCAGGGCGGCGGCGCGCTCGGCTCCTATCAGGCCGGCGCCTTTCAGGCCCTCTGTCACGCAGGCTTCGAGCCGGAATGGATCGCCGGCATCTCGATCGGCGCCATCAACGCCGCGATCATCGCCGGCAACGAGCCGGCCGAGCGCGTGCCGCGGCTGAAGGAATTCTGGGAGATGGTATCGGCGCCGGTGCCGTGGAATCCGGTCTCGAAGCATGAACGCGCCCGCTCGCTGTTCAACGAGACCAGCGCCGCCATCATCGCGACCTTCGGCGTGCCCGGCTTCTTCACGCCGCGGATTCCGCCGGCGCCGCTGTGGCCGCCCGGCAGCTCGCAATCGCTGAGCTATTACGACACCGCGCCGCTGAAGAAGACGCTGGAGCGCCTCGTTGATTTCGACCGGATCAACGATCTGAAGACGCGCCTGTCGGTTGGCGCGGTGAGCGTCACCTCGGGCAATTTCCGCTATTTCGACAATTACGAGTTCAGGAAGCTCGGCAAGAAGATAGGCCCCGAGCACATCATGGCCTCGGGCGCGCTGCCGCCGGGCTTTCCGTCCGTCGTCATCGAGGGCGAGCATTATTGGGACGGCGGCATCGCTTCCAACACCCCGCTCGACTTCGTGCTCGACGAGGAGACCAGCCGCGATCTCCTGATCTTCCAGGTCGATCTGTTCAGCGCGCGCGGGCCGTTGCCGGAGACGCTGCTGGAGGCCGCCGAGCGCGAGAAGGACATCCGCTATTCCAGCCGGACGCGGATGAACACCGACAAGAACCGGCAGATCCACAACGCCCGCATGGCGGTACGCGACCTGATCGGCAAGCTGCCCGATTACCTGAAGAACGATCCGTCGGTCGAGCTGCTGCGCAAGGCGTCCAAGGAGAACACCGTCACGGTGGTTCACCTGATCTACAAGAGCAAGAACTACGAGAGCTCCTCGAAGGACTACGACTTCTCCCATGTTGCGATGGTCGAGCACTGGGGCGCGGGCGTCCGCGACGTGCATTTGTCGATGCGTCACAAAGAATGGCTAGAACGGCCGCAGTCCGGGGAGACCATGGTGACTTACGACCTCACGGGGGATGAACCCACACCCCCCGCAAGCAAATAGGAGCGACCGACAATGGGTACGTTGACAGGCAAGACCGCCGTTGTGACCGGCTCGACCAGCGGCATCGGATTGGCGATCGCGCGCGCCTTCGCCGGTGCCGGCGCCAATATCGTTCTCAACGGCATGGGCGTTCCGGCCGATATCGAGAAGGAGCGTTCCGGCATCGAGACCGACTTCAAGGTCAAGGCCGTGCATTCGCCGGCCGACATGACCAAGCCGGCCGAGATCGCCGAGATGGTTGCGCTCGGCGAGAAGACCTTCGGTTCGGTCGATATCCTGGTCAACAATGCCGGCATTCAGTTCGTTGCGCCGATCGAGGAATTCCCGCCGGAGAAGTGGGAAGCGATCATCGCGATCAATCTGTCGTCCGCGTTCTACGGCATCCGCGCCGCGGTGCCCGGCATGAAGAAGCGCGGCTGGGGCCGCATCATCAACACCGCCTCGGCGCACTCGCTGGTCGCTTCGCCGTTCAAGTCGGCCTATGTCTCGGCCAAGCACGGCATCGCCGGCCTCACCAAGACGGTGGCGCTGGAGCTCGCGCAGCACAAGATTACCTGCAACTGCATCAGCCCGGGCTATGTCTGGACCCCGCTGGTCGAGCACCAGATCCCGGAGACCATGAAGGCGCGCAACATGACCAAGGAGCAGGTCATCAAGGACGTGCTGCTCGCCGCGCAGCCGACCAAGGAGTTCGTGACCTCCGATCAGGTTGCGGCGCTTGCGCTGTTCCTGTGCAGCGACGATGCCGCGCAGATCACCGGCTCCAACTACTCGATCGACGGCGGCTGGACCGCGGAGTAATTTTTCCGGCGGGATTTGGCGGCCTCAGAACAAGCCGGCCCTGATTGGATCAGGGCCGGCTTTTGTTTTGGGGCTGCAAGCGTCGCCATCGCCTGGAGCCATCGCTTTTGGCGAAATTTTGCAACTTTTTCCGATCGGATTCAGGACGATTTGGCACGCCGTGGGATGATGGCATGGGCATTCCTGACGAGGAGCAAATCGGATGGAGCAGCGGCAGGCAAATAACGAGGTGATGGGCGAGCCGCATTCCGAGCTTCGGCCCAGCTCCCAGCTACGGCTCAAGGGCCAAGTGGTCCTCGACGGGAGCGCCGGTTACGACGAGGCGCGCAAGGTCTGGAACGGCGCCGTCGACAGGCGGCCGGCCATGATCGCCTACTGCGCGGATACCCGGGATGTGGTCGAGGCTGTGACATTCGCGAGGTCCCGCACGTTCCCGGTGGCCGTTCGCAGCGGAGGCCACAATGTCGCTGGCCTCTCGGTCTGTGACGGCGGCATGGTCATCGACCTGTCCCGGATGAAGCGCATCGATGTCGATCCGGTCCGGCGCACCGCGCGCGCGGAAGCCGGCCTCGATCTCGGCGAATTCGATCGTGCCACGCAGGCGCACGGCCTGGCGACCACCATGGGGGTCAATAGCGATACCGGCATCGCCGGGCTCACGCTTGGCGGCGGCTTCGGCAAGCTCGGGCGAAAATACGGGTTGACCTGCGACAACCTGATTGCCGCCGAAGTGGTGACAGCCGAGGGACGGGTTTTAAGGGCCAGCGCGACCGAACACCCCGACCTGCTCTGGGGCTTGAGAGGAGGCGGCGGCAATTTCGGCATCGTGACTGCGTTCGAATACCAGTTGCATGCGATCGGCACGTCGTTGCCCGTCGCGTCAACGCTTTATCCTTACGATCAGGCGCGCGAGGCCATGCAGTTCTACGATGAATTCGCCCGCAACGCTGCCGATGAGGTCAACGTCGATGCGGCCCTTGTGACGCTGCCGTCGGGCGACCGGTTCTTCAACATCTCCGGTTGTTATGTCGGCTCGCATCATGACGGTGAGCGCGCCCTTTCGCCGATCGTCAAGTTCGGCTCGCCCGTCGAGACGCGCCTCGCAACCGTTCCCTATCTCGAGATTCAGTCAGGCGGCGATGCCCTGTTTCCGCGGGGACGTCGCTATTACTGGAAGGCGCAATTCCTGCGCGAGATCGGTGCCGGCGCGATCGACGCGCTGCTCGACGCCTATGCGAGAGCCCCCAACACCTCGTCCTTGCTGGTTCTCCAGCATGTCGGCGGCGCAATTGCACGGGTTCCGGTATCGAGCTCGCCTTACGCAAACCGCGATGCGGCGTTCGACTGCTTTCCGGTCGCGATCTGGGACGATCCGGCCGGTGACGAAGCGAACATGCGTTGGGCGCGCGAGCTGTGGAGTGCCGTCAGGCCCTATTCGACCGGCGGCGTCTATGCCAACAACCTGGGGGATGAGGGCGAAGACCGCGTGCGCGATGCCTATGGTGAAAATTACGCACGTCTTGTCGCGCTCAAGAACAAATACGATCCGACGAATTTCTTCCGCCTGAACCAGAACATCAAGCCGACGACATAGTTCTGGGCATCGGAGAAAATCCAAATGCGAAGCCGCTGGACCATTCTTGCTGCTCTGTTCGTCGCTCGTGCCACCATCGCCTTTCAGTTTCAGAGCGTCGCGGCCATCGCGCCACAGCTCAGCCAGGGTCTGGGCGCGAGCCTGGCCGATATCGGCGTTCTGATCGGGCTCTACTTTGCGCCGGGCGCCTTGCTTGCCTTGCCTGGCGGCGCGATCGGCCGCCGCTATGGCGACAAGGTGGTGGTCCTTGCCGGTCTCCTGATGATGCTGGCAGGCGAACTGCTGATGACCACGTCGACGTCGTGGAGCGTGCAGATCGCAGGCCGGCTGACTGCCGGCATCGGCGGCGTCCTCCTGAACGTCCTGATGACCAAGATGGTCGCGGACTGGTTTGCCGGCCGGGAAATCGCCACCGCGATGGCCATTTTCATCAACTCATGGCCGGCCGGCATCGCAGTCGCTCTCATGCTGTTGCCGGCAATCGGAGCCACGCTCGGACTCCATGCCGTCAATCTTGCCGTCGCCGGGGTGATCCTGATCGGTCTCGGCCTCATAGCTCTGGTTTATCGCGCGCCGGATGCGGCCGTCGCGGTTGAAGGCGAGCCTAGCAGCCTGACCGCCGACACGATCTGCGCCGTGATTGCCGCTGGGCTGATCTGGTGTCTCTACAACATCGGTTTTGCGATGATCTTCAGTTTCGGTCCATCGATGCTGGTCGAGCAAGGCTGGTCCGGCGCCGCCGCCGGATCAACCATCAGTATCGTGCTCTGGCTCGCCGCCCTTTCGGTGCCGTTGGGCGGCTTCCTCGCCGATCGGACCAGGCGCGGCGAGGTCATCCTGATCACGGGCTGCATCGCCTTCGCGCTTCTGACACTGCTCTTGTCGCGCAGCGGCACGGTGCTTCCCGTCGTCATTGCTCTTGGAATCCTCTGCGGCCTGCCTGCCGGTCCGATCATGAGCCTGCCTGCGCGCGTGCTCGAGCAGAGGACGCGGCCGATCGGAATGGGAATATTCTACACCGTCTTTTACGCCGGCATGCTGGCTGGACCTGCGATCGGAGGAAAGCTCTCCACCGCGGTCGGCTCCGCGAGCGCGGCGCTCGACTTCGGCGCCGCCGTGCTGCTGGCTTGCCCGGCCGTTCTGTGGTTCTTCCGACGCATGGTTGCCGGCCACTCTTGGAAGCAGGCGGACATCAGGCGCGCCTGACCGGCGCAAGGCTGAACGCCGTTAGGCGGGTTTTCCAGTCCGGCGGCGCTCATGCATCGCATGATGCCGCGCCGGCCGAATGCTACGGCGCCGTCCGCCGCTTGCCGAACGCCAGCACGTGCAGCCCGAGGCGCGAGCGCACGACATAGAACAAGAGGATCGTCTCGAAGGTCAGCGACAGCGAGGTCGAGGCGGCGGCGCCCATCCCGCCGTAGCGGGGGACGAGGGCGATGCAGAGCCCGACATTCATCAGGAACGACACCGCATAGGCGGTCGCGCAGATGCTCTGGTGGCCGAGCATGTTCAACAGCCGCTCCACCGGCCCGATCGCCGAGCGGACCACGAGGCCGATCGCGGCGACGAACATGATGCTGTAGCCGTCGACGAATTTCGGGCCGAACAGCCACAGCAGCGGCTTGCCGAACACCAGCAGGGCGACGGTCGCGAGCAGCGAGGGCCAGAACGTCCAGCTGATGGCGTGCGCGACATAGGCCGACAGCCGCTCCTTGTCGCCGAGCGCGTTGTATTCGGCGAAGCGGTGCGCCGTGGTCGCCGCCATCGCGTAGTGCACGAACGACACCAGCGCCAGCGTCTTCACCACGGCGAAATAGATGCCGACCTCCTCGGACGAGCGGAACTGCTGCAGCATCAGCACGTCGGTGTAGCCGAGCAGCAGATAGAAGCTCTCGACCAGCATGATCGGCAGCGAGATCGCGAACCAGCCCTTGACGTCGTAGCTCTTCTCGCCCACCCCGAGATGGGCGGTGAGGCGGCGGTTGAGCACGACCATCTGGCCGATCGCCGCGATGTATACCGCGGCGGCGCTCGCGATCATCGCCGCGGTGGCGCCGAGATTGAGGCCGAGCGCCAGCGCGCCGGCGGTCAGCGCGATGATCAGCCCCTGCCGCACGATGAACTGCGGCATCAGGCCGAGCTGCATCCAGTCATGCGCGCGGGAGATGCCGTCCTGGGTGTTGGCGACGACGAAGGGCGGCAAGGTCAGGCAGCCGATATAGAGCGGCAGCACCGCGTTGGGATCGATCCAGGGCGAGGCGAGGTGGATCACGCCGGCGAGCAGTAGCGCGACGATGCTGGACGTCGCAAGCACCACCCAGCGGCCGCCGGAGAGGAAGCCGCGCAGCGCCGCAAGGTCGCCGCGCGCGCGGTATTCCGGAATGATCTTCTGCGCGGAGGGCGCGATGCCGAAATCCATGGTGCTGCCGAGCAGCAGCACCCAGGTCCAGACATAGACGTAGATGCCGTAATCCGAGCCGCTCATCCAGCGCGCCAGCAGGATCTGCGCGAGATAGGCGATGCCGGCGCTGATGACGCGGATGCCGAAGATCATGCCGGCGAGGCGCTTGGTGACTGACGCCTCGTTGGTGCCGCCGAGCGCGCGCGCTGCGAGGCCGCGCAGGCGTGCGGCCCGGCCCAATGGCGCGGAGGTTGCCGATTGTGTCTCCATCACAGCCAAGGCGGAAAATTCCTAAAGCGCCGCGTGGCGGCAATGGCCTCCGATCTATCAACGAAACGTTAAGATTGGGTTCGGTGACGCACCTCTTCGGGGGCGTCCCGGGGCAGTGCGAAGCACTGAAACCGGGAGCTCGAGATTCCGGGTTCGATGCGCTGCTTCACCCCGGAATGACCCTACGGCTCAATTCAAATTGATATTGAATTCGTAGCTTTTGTCGCCGCCGACCAGCGTCAGCTTCAGCGCGGCGCCGTCGGCCTTGGCGCCGGGCGGCAGGCCGTCGAGCTCGAAAGAGAAACGCTTCACGCCCGGCGGCGCCTGCGCAACGAGCTTGGGCACCGGCAGCGCCCAGTCGGGCGTCGGCCCCTCGACGAACAGGCTGAGGTCGCGGCTCTCGGGCGCGGTGACATCGACCAGCACGTTGTTCTTGCCGTCGCGCTTGACGTCGCGGATCGAGAACGGGATGGGGTCGCCGATATTGGCGGGCTTCGGCACCGCGTTGAGCGCTTCCGAAAGCGCGGCGTCCTCGGTCGAGGCGACGCTCGCGAACGCCAGCTCGGCCTTCGCCTCCACCGGTACGCACAGCTTCTCGCACACCGCGTAGTTGATGTCGGCGCGCAGCACCAGCGGCTTGTCGGGATTCTTCGCCACGATGCGCAGCGGCAGCACCACCTGGTGCTTGTAGCCGAGCGAGGTGCCGCCGGCGCCGTCGTCGAATTGCCGCGGCGCCGGCCACATCACGGTGACCGCCTCGACGTTATCCGACCTGGAGAAATCGAACCGCGGCGGCACGCCGGAATCGCCGGGCGTCCGCCAATAGGTCTTCCAGCCGTCCTGCAATTGGAACGCAATGCCGCCAAGCAGCACCGCGCCGCTGCGCGATCCGGCGAGCAGCCGCACCGCCGAATGCGTGTCCTGTTGCCACGGCGAGGCGTCGTCGGCGCGGACCTCCGTTGCCGTACATGCGACGGAAAACAGGGCGGCAACGCCAAATGCGGCACGCAAGGGAACTATGACGATCATGAGACGTCTTTACCCGCAACTTTCGGTGCAAACCATTGAATTGCTTGTGATGCATCGCCGCACGGCGGTCGATGGTTGATTGACAGAACCGCCACCCGATATCAGGATGCCAAATCAGCAGGAAAGGCCTTTGCGGATGCGCCCTGAAGGCAAAACAGGCAAGACTCGCAAAACCGCCGCCGGCAGAAGCCCGGCCGTCGGTGCCCATGCCGCCGAAGGTGGCTATCTCGACGGCCAGATGCTGATCGCGATGCCTGTCATGAACGACCCCCGCTTCGAACGCTCCGTGATCTACATGTGCGCGCATTCCTCCGAGGGCGCGATGGGCATCATCGTCAACCGTCCCGCCGGCAGCATCGATTTCCCCGGGCTACTGGTGCAGCTCGACATCATCGAGAAGTCGGACCAGATCCAGCTGCCCGAGAATGCCGAGATGATGAAGGTGATGAAGGGCGGCCCGGTCGATACCGGCCGCGGCTTCGTGCTGCATTCCAGCGACTTCTACATTCAGGATGCGACGCTGAACATCGACGACGGCATCTCGCTCACCGCGACCGTCGATATCCTGAAGGCGATCGCCAAGGGCGCAGGGCCGAAGCACGCGATCCTCGCGCTCGGCTATGCCGGCTGGGCGCCGGGCCAGCTCGAGAACGAGATCCAGCACAATGGCTGGCTGCATTGCGACGCCGATCCGGAATTGATCTTCGGTACCGACGTCGACGAGAAATACGCGCGCGCCTTGCGCAAGATCGGCATCGAGGCCGGCATGCTGTCGAACGACGCGGGCCACGCG
The DNA here is from genome assembly GCF_054063995.1 of Bradyrhizobium sp. USDA 4504. Classification (NCBI taxonomy): domain Bacteria; kingdom Pseudomonadati; phylum Pseudomonadota; class Alphaproteobacteria; order Hyphomicrobiales; family Nitrobacteraceae; genus Bradyrhizobium; species Bradyrhizobium sp. USDA 4504. Next base: position 8,165,675 of record NZ_JBSSGV010000001.1, read on the forward strand.
TAGGCCGCGCTGACGTCGTCGACGATCCCAACGCATTCTCAGTGTCGTCCCGGCGAAAGCCCATAGGCGCTAAGATAGTTTGATCATAGTCTGATAGTGGCGCTTATGTCTGGGTGGCTCGCGTAGATGTCGCCAGAGAGCGTGACTGGCTCTGCAGAGTAGAGCGATTGCGGGCTGTGGAATGATCGCTTGCCGTAGCGAAGCGACGAGCTGGCGCAGCAGACGCCACGTCACTGGGTGGGTCAGGCGGCGTCGGCCAAGCGGGGAGAGTCTTCGAGTTCGTCGACGAGCGGCTCGAGCAATAGAATGATCAGCAGATGAGCGAGGATATGGGGTCTGGCGGACCGCTCGTCGGTTCCGGGAGGTCCCTTCAGGCCAATCAGGCTTTTCAGCCGCTTGAAGCCGAGCTCAATGCGCCATCGCAGCCGATAGAGGGCGAGGATATCTGCAGTCGTGAAGTCCTCTGGCCTGAGTGAGGTCACCAGGATCACCCAATCTGCGGCGTCAAGTGTTTGCCTGGAGAGCTGATGACCTCCCTTTTGTGCAGTCCGGCGCGCCTTGCGTCGCGCAGCCGCAGCAGCTTGCGCCGGCTTCTTCGCGGCAACCAGACGCACTGCGAGCGGCGGCGCACCTGACTTGCGCTTTATCCAAATCGGCCGATCGATCAGGCCACGCGCCGAGGCGTTGCGCAGTTCGGCAGTGAGGTCAACAAGATTACCTTCGGCATCGAGCCAGCGCGCGCTCTTCCAGCCGGCCCGGATCACGAAGTCCGCATCGGCATCGACGAGATGCGCCATGCGCTCCGGTTGCAGATAGGCGCGATCGGCAAGACGGATCTCACCGGCAACCGCCGGTATCCGATCCAGCGTCTCGCCCGCTCGCTGATCGGTCAGTTCGAAGTGACCAAAGCGCTCCTGCGGAAGATCGAACGCGCTATGGATACGCCACACTGCGTTCTTGTTCCTGCCGCTCGTCCCAGCCTTTGGGGACCGTCGTGGCGTCAACAATACGGATCAGACGACCGCGGCTCGCCTTCGGCGCCGCGGCGGCAAGCGCCTGCTCGACCAAGATTGCCAGCCAATCTCCGCACTGACGTAAGCGATACAACAGAGCCACGTTGGAGATATCGACAAGCCCAACCGACGTGGCCCATGCCGCCGTCAACCGCAGCCCTTTCTCACCAAGGCAATAAGCCAAGATCAGGCGCAGCAAGTCGACCGCATTGCTGATCTCCCGCGGACGGACAAACGCCTTCGTCTTGCGCGCGCCAATGTTCAGAGCCTCGGCTCCGCCAAGTCGGGCGACAACGCGCGCCCAATCTTTGTTCACAAGCGATTCGTGTGCCATTCCATCTTGGAATCACAAGCGAATCCAAGGCGCAAATCCTATTTTAGCGCCTATGGGCTTTCGCCGGGACGACACCAGTAGTTCCGCCTACTCCGCCGCCTCCTGCGCGACCGTCGGCTGGGTGCCCGCGACCGTGGCGCGGCGCATGCCGCGGGGCTGCGACTGGTCGTAGCGGCGGACGCGGTGCACGGTCTGGCGGTTGTCCCACATCACGAGGTCATGCACCGTCCATTTGTGCACATAGACGAATTCGGGCTGCGTCGCGTGCTCGGTCAGATCGCGCAGCAGCAGCCGCGCCTCCGGCATGCTCATGCCCCTGATGGCGCCGGCGTGAGAGGACAGATACAGCGACTTGCGGCCGTGCACCGGATGCGTGCGCACCAGGCGCTGCAGCACCGGCTTGAACATCTGCTTCTCCTCGTCGGTGTAGTCGAGGAAGCCGAGCGAGCCGCGCGAATACATCAGCGAGTGCTCGCAGATCATGTCCTCGATCTCGGCCTTGGTCTCGGCGTCGAGCGCGTCATAGGCGGCGCGCATGTCGGCGAATTCGGTGTTGCCGCCCTTCGGGTTCACCACGCGCGCCGACAGCAGCGAGAATTTCGCCGGGATCGGCCGGAACGAGCTGTCGGAATGCCACAGGCAGTTGCCGAGGTTGAACAGATGGGTGCGGTGGTCCTTCGGCAGCGGCTTGCCGTCCTTGCCGAGATTGCTGACGTCGTTCAGCCCGGAGGCGAGGCGGTAGTCCTGCTTCTTCGTCACCGTGCCGCCGCGCGCATCTTCGCGCTCGCCGAAATTCAGCGCGAATGCCATCTGCTGCTCGTCGGAGATGTCCTGGCCGTGGAACACAAGCACGGCGTATTTGTCCATGCCGGCCTCGATGTCGATCGCTTCCTGCTTCGTCAGCGGCTTGCGCAGATCGACGCCGGAAACCTCGCCGACGAAATGCTTGTGAAGCTGCCGGATCAGGACCGTCATTGGCGTTTCTCCCCGTCTATCGCGGGCGGTTTTCCCGCTTCATTTGACGGGAAGGCTACTCGACGCGCGCGCGCTGTCAACGCTCGCGGGCCGTGCGCGGGTCAGGCATTCCGCGCCATCAACCCGCCGTCGACCGGAATCACGGCGCCGGTCAGGAACGATGCGGCGGGCAGGCACAGGCTCAGCGTCATGTGCGCGACCTCTTCCGGATCGCCGTAACGGGCGAGCGCGGTGCGGCGCTTGGCGTAGAGCGTCTTGTGCTCCTCGGAGATGCGGTCGGTGATGGCGGTGCGGATCGGGCCCGGGCAGATGCAGTTCACGGTGATGCCCTCGCGTCCCAGTTCCACCGCGAGCGAGCGGGTCAGGCTGGTGACGCCGCCCTTGGCCGCGGAGTAGGGGCTGTGCAGCGCGGTCGCGCCGAGCGCCTCGGTCGAGGCGATGTTGACGATGCGCGGCGAGCGCGACTTGCGCAGGTATGGCAGTGCCGCGCGGATGATGCGCGGATGCGCCGTCAGCATCACCGCGATGCCCTTGGCCCAAGCGTCCTCGTACGCGGGATCGTCGATCGGCACCCGCACCGAGATGCCGGCATTGTTGACGATGATGTCGAGCCCGCCGAAATGCGCGGCGACGTCGTTGACGACTTTGGTGATGGCGTCGCGATCGCCGACGTCGAGCGTCCAGGCCTTCGCCGAGCCGCCGCTTGCCGAAATCTCCTTCGTCACCGCCTGCGTGCCTTCTTCGGTCAGGTCGGTGACCGCGACATTGGCGCCTTCATCGGCAAACACCCGCGCGGTGGCGCGGCCCATGCCGCTGGCGGCGCCGGTGACGAGAACGGTGAGGCCCTTCACCGAACGGCTGAGCTGCTTGTATTCGGACATGACGGACCCCCGTTGATTTTCTGCGTTGTGAGAGACGGCAACGCTGGCACCGATCGCAAGATACGTCAAACCACTGATCCCATATCGGCATGCGCGCAGCGCGTTAACGCAAGTTTCCCGGTTGGCTTTCCGAGAAGGATCATGCTCAACAAGACAACAGCACGAGAGAGGAACGCGCGATGAACGAGCTCGATTTCGGCGGCAAGCAAGTATTGGTGGTCGGCGGCTCCAGCGGCATCGGCAACGGCATCGCGCAGGCGTTCCGCGCCAAGGGCGCGCGCGTCGCGATCTGCGGCACCCGCGCGCAGGCGAGCGACTATTCCGCCGAGGAAGGCTCGCATCTCGAGGGCCTCGCCTACGCGCAGCTCGATGTCAGCAACCCGCAGGCGATCGAGGCCTTCAAGCCGTCGTTCGACCGGCTCGACGTGCTGGTGCTGGCGCAGGGCGCGGTGATTTACCGCCGCGGGGAATTCGAGATGGAGGGTTTTCGCAAGGTGCTCGAGGTCAACCTGATGAGCCTGATGGCCTGCGCGACCAAATTCCAGGCGATGCTGAGCGCAGCTAAGGGCTCGCTGATCATCGTGAGCTCGACCGCGGCCTATCATTCGACCATGGGCAATCCGGCCTACAACGCCTCGAAGACCGGTGCCGTCGGGCTAACGCGCACGCTCGGCGAGGCCTGGGCGGAGAACGGCATCCGGGTCAACGGCATCGCGCCCGGCCTCGTCGACACCAAGATGACCAAGGCGACGACGGCCAATCCGAAGCGTCTCGAAGGCGCGCTCGAGCGCATTCCGCTGAAGCGTCTCGGCACGCCCGCCGACATGGCCGGCGCCGCGCTGTTCCTGGCCTCGCCGCTTGCCTCCTACATCGTCGGCCAGACCATCGTCGTCGACGGCGGGTTGATCCTGTAACCGCAGGAACCTGCGCGCCGTTTCCCGGTTAGCTCCCGGACAGATCAGGGAGCGTGACGATGGACAAGGATCGGATTTTCGGAACGGCGAAGGAGTTCGCGGGCAAGGCCGAAGGCGCGGTGGGCGACGCGACCGGCGATGCGCAGACCCAGGCCTCGGGCCGCGCGCGCGAAGCCGCGGGCTCGGTGCAGGATCTCTACGGCCAGGCCAAGGACGCCGCGCGCGACGCCGCCGACACCGCGGTCAACTACGCCAAGGACGCCTATGAGCATCGCGGCGAGACCGTTCGCAGCGGACAAAAGGCGATGGCGCATGCGGTGCAGGAGAACCCGCTGGGATCGCTGCTGATCGCCGGCGGCATCGGCTTTGCGCTCGCGCTCCTGATGACGCGCCAGCCGCGCCGCCCGCCGCCGTCGCGCTGGCGCTACTACGGTTGATACCATCTCGCCCACCGTCATTGCGAGGAGCTCGCGACAAAATTGCAAAGCAATTTTGCGCTGAAGCGACGAAGCAATCCAGCCGTCCGCGCGTGCGGATCGATGGATTGCTTTGCGGAGCCTGTCATCGGGCGCGTGTTCGCGCGACCCGTTGGCTCGCAATGACGTGGATGTAGCGTCAATTCTATCGGAAGACGCGCGGCCTACTGCCACGGACTCCCCGGCACTGCGGCCCGCTGTCCGACACCGCGCGGCGGGCGCGGCGGCGGAGCGACCAACGGGCGCTGCTGCGGCGCGCCGAACCCGAACAGATCGCGCAGCCAAGGCTGTGTCTGCGGCTGCTGTTGCGGCTGGGCCTGGGTCTGGGCCGGACGGAACACGCGCCTTGGCGGCTTCGGTGCGGTGATGATCGAGCCGTCGGGCGCGATCGCCGTGGTCGAGGGCGGCGGATTGGCCGGTCCGCCCGCCGGCGCGGCGGGCGTGGTCGCGGCAACCGGCACATCGCCCTTGGCTTGCTCGCGGCCCATCTCGCGGCGCGGCCAGACGAAATCATCGGCGCGGCCGGCGGGCGGCGCCAGCGCCTCCCCCTTCACCAGCGTGCGCGCGGCGAGCGCATCGACGGCGGCGGGCCGCGAGCCCGGTCCGCCGAGCAATTGATCGGTGCCGACGGTGGAGGCGACCAGCGGCAGCACCGGGCCCGCCAGCGGCCGCGGCGCGGGCTTGCCGGGCTCCGCGCTGGTATCCGGCGTCGCGGGTTCGCTCGGCAGCGCGATCGGCCCGGAGCGCACCGCGAGCAGGCGCGTCACCTCGCGCTCGACATAATGCGCGAGCTTGCGCGCGCCGGCCTTGGTGAAGAACACGCCGTCATCGGTACGCAGCTTGCGGGGCTGGCCTTCGAAGTCCGGGCCCTTCTGCATGAAGCGGCCGGCCTCGTCGACAAAGCCGTCCCAGACGTCGACATAGGTGATGCCGGCCTTGCCGGCGCCGTCGCGATAGAGCGCGTCGAGGAACAGCATGTCCGACGTGCCCTTCTGGCCGCGGATCGCGGGCAGGCCGACCCACAGCACCGGCACGCCCTTGCTCTTCAGCACGTTGATCAGCTCCTCGATCTTCTTGCCGTAGAGCTCGACCCAGCGGTCGTCGCGGAATTCATAGAGGCCGTTGGGCGAGCGCGCTGTCTTTTCCGGCGCGGCCTGCGAGTCATTGTCGGCGTCGTCGGCCGGCGGCTCGGCCTCGACCGGCTTGCCATCAGTTTTGGCGGCGGCATCGGGCTTGTCGCCCGGCTTGGCTTCGGGCTTGCCGCGCGCGTCCTTTTTCTCGTCCTTCTTGTCGACCTTCTTCTCCACGACAGATTCGCGGATCGCGGTGCGGTCGTTGAGGCCGAGCATCACGACGATGGCGTCGGGGTTCTCGGTGGCGAGAATGCCCTTCGCGGCCGCGGCCCAATCCGCCGGATCGCCCTTGGGCTGATAGCGGATCAGGCCGGAGACCGTCTTGTGCTTGCGGATCACGCCCATGTCGGGCTGGTCGGAATAGGCATCTTCCAGGCCATAGCCGAGCCAGTCGGCCATGGCGTCGCCGATGACGAGCACGTTGCGCTCGGCGGCCGCCTCGCGCTTGGCCGGTGCCGGAGCGCGCGAGAAATCCTCGCGCGGCCGCTGCGGCTGCGATGATTGCGGTTGCTGCTGCTGGAACGGCGCGAAGAAATCGCCGCCGAACCAGCCGCCGCCGCCGTGCTGCGGCGGAGCGCGGCGCTGTGGTTGCGGCGGTCCGCCACCAAAGCCGGGGAAGCCGAAGAATTGCGCCGAGGCGGGCTGGGCGATGCCGATCAACAGCGCAAGCGCCACCGTAAGCGCGACCAGCGGACCGGCTTCGGTGAATATGCGCAAAAAGGACTTTGGCTCTCGCATCGCGTTCGGTCGCAAATGATCTGGAAGTACGTGAGCATACTAGCGGAATCGGGCCGCAAGCGGGCAGCTTTTCCACCATAAATCGGGTGCCTCCGGCCGCCGTCAAGGCAGGCGGCAAATATCGGATTTCACGGTTACTTTAGGGGTGGAGGGCCCAGCCGTCGCGGCGACGGAACCGTGCCTCCTCTCCCGCTTGCGGGAGGGGCAAGAGCCGTAGCCCGGATGGAGCGAAGCGCAATCCGGGACCAGACCAGTCGCACGGCGAGAACCCCGGATTTCGCTGCGCTGCATCCGGGCTACGGGGCAGCCTCCGGTTTCAGCCCTACCGCCCCCTGAGCCGCTCCAGCACCTCGGCGGTGGCAAAACCGTCGGCCGGTGCCCCGATCGACACCTGGAAGCCGCGCAGCGCCTCGCGGGTCTGGCCGCCGAACTGGCCGTCGGGCGTACCCTTGTAGAAGCCGCGCTGGGCCAGCAGCTGCTGTAGTTCCAGCCGCTCGGCGCGCGACAGCACCCGCTCCTGGCGCGGCCAGGGCTGCGCGAAGGGCTGGCCGCCGCGCAGGCGGTCGGCGAAATGGCCGATGGCGAGCGCATAGGCCTCGGCCGGGTTGTACTTCATGATCACCCGGAAATTCTGCAGCATCAGGAAGCCCGGCCCCTCGGCGCCGGCCGGCGCCAGCAGATAGGCCTTGTCGGACGGCCGCGGGAACGGCTGGCCGTTCGGCCGCTTGAGGCCGAGATGCTCCCATTGCGACAGCGGCATGGCCTTGGCGCGGTCGGCCAGCATGTAATTGAGGCCTTGCGGCAGCACGACCTCGTAGCCCCAGCTCGCGCCGGTCTGCCAGCCGTCCTTCTTCAGATTGTTGGCGGTCGAGGCGATCAGGTCGCTCGGATTGTCGACGACGTCGCGGCGGCCGTCGCCGTCGCCATCGACGGCATAGCGCTTGAACGCGGTCGGCATGAACTGGGTCGGGCCGAAGGCGCCGGCCCAGGAGCCGCGCATCTGCTCGGGCCTGAGGTCGCCGCGGTTGAGGATTTCCAGCGCCGACAGGAACTCGTCCTTGAAATAGGCCTGACGGCGGCCGATGCAGGCGAGCGTCGCGGTCGACTGCACCACGTTGCGATCGCCCATCTGGGTCGAGTAGTTCGACTCGATGCCCCAGATCGCCGCAATGATGTAGCGGTCGACGCCATAGGCCTTCTCGGTGGCATCGAACTGCGGCTTGTATTTCGCAAGGATCTCGCGGCCCTTGGCTAGCCTGGTGTCGCTGACCAGGATGTCGAGATAATCCCAGATCGCCTTGGTGAACTCCGGCTGCGAATCCATCAGATCCATGATGCGCAGATCGGGCGTCAGGCCGGCGGTGAAGCGCTCGAAATTCTCTTGGGTGATGTTGCGCCGTGCGGCATCTGGCCACATCGCTGCGACGCAGTTCGGGAAGTCCGACGCGGCTTGGCGGATCGCCGCTGCGGTCATCAGCGGATGGCCGGAGGCGCCGTCTTCACCGCTCCACGGCGGTGCCGCGCCGTCCTGTCCGGTTGCGGCCTGTGGCGGCGTCGCGTTCGGTCCGGAAAAGATGCTGTCGATCAGGTTGGTCAGGCCGTTGCCCGCCGACTGGGCTTGCGTGCTGCCGGGCAGCAGCAGGGCCAGCGCGATCAGGCTCGCGCCGAAAAGCTTGGTCCTTGATGTTCCCATCGCGCGCATTTGTCGTGTGCCTATCAAAATCGTGCTGTTCCAGAAGGCCCCGGCACGGTTTCCAATAACTTAACAAGGGCGAGATTTTGTTGCGGCCCGCATTTGGCTGACGGGAACGGCGGAATTAAGCCGCACCACACATCCGCCTTTGTTGGCGGCTGCAAAACGGGGTACCAAAGGCATGATTCATTTCGTGCCGCCGTCCCACCCATTTCAAGGCTTCCGATAATCCCATGAAGATCCGCAAAGCCGTATTCCCCGTCGCCGGTCTCGGTACCCGCGTGCTGCCCGCCACCAAGGCGATGCCGAAGGAGATGCTGACGATCGTCGACAAGCCCCTGATCCAGTACGTGGTCGACGAGGCCCGGGAAGCCGGCATCGAGCATTTCGTGTTCGTCACCGGCCGCAACAAGGGTGTCATCGAGGATCACTTCGACCGCATGTTCGAGCTCGACACCACGCTGGCGCAGCGCGGCAAGAAGACCGAGCAGGATATCCTGGCGCAGAACCAGCCGGAGGCCGGCGCGATGAGCTTCACCCGGCAGCAGGCGCCGCTCGGGCTCGGCCACGCGGTGTGGTGCGCGCGCGATATCATCGGCAACGAGCCGTTCGCGGTGGTGCTGCCGGACGAGCTGGTGCTGAACACGCCGGGCTGCCTCAAGCAGATGATCGATGCCGCGAGCAGGCTTGGTGACAAGTCGAACCTGATCGCGGTCGAGGCGGTGCCCGACGAACTCACCCATCAATACGGCATCTGCAGCGTCGGCAAACGCACCGGCAACATCTTCGAGGTCGACCGCATGGTCGAGAAGCCGCCGCAGGGCACCGCGCCGTCCAACCTGTCGATCACCGGCCGCTACATCCTGCAGCCCGAGATCTTCAACATCCTGGCCACGCAGGAGCGCGGCGCCGGCGGCGAGATCCAGCTCACCGATGCGATGATCGGTCTTGCGAAGACGCAGAAGTTCTACGGCGTGGAGTTCGAGGGTGAGCGCCACGATTGCGGCTCCAAGCCCGGCTTCCTCCGCGCCAACATCGCCTTCGGCCTCAAGCGCCCCGAACTGCGCGACGGCCTGATCGCCGAGATGAAGAAGTATCTGGAGAAGTAGGGGCGCCGCCTCATCTCGTCAGTCGCCGCGAGAATGCGGACGGATGATTCCCGGACCGCGCAACATATTCGATGTCGTCCTGGCGAAAGCCAGGACCCATTACCCCGACCATCAGTTGTTGAGCGAAGCTGGAGCCACGATCCCGTTCACAATCAAACGCGGTGGTTATGGGTCCTGGCTTTCGCCAGGACGACGGTTGTGGGGGTGGCGAGACGTGTGCGTCAAACGAGAACTACATCTTCGCCGCAGCGTCTCGGCAGTCACGCCACCTTCCTTCGCCCCGCGCGCTTCGCCGGCTCCTTGGCGCCGTCCTGTTTCGGCGCACGCAGGGCGCGGGCAGCGAGGCTGACGACCTCGGAGATCTGCTGGAGCTGCGCGGCAAGCGGAGAGGTCTTGCGCCAGACCATGCCGATGGTGCGCGAGGGCTGCGGGTGCTTGAAGCGCGAGACCGTGACCGGCGCCGAGCGCGTCTCCACCGTCACCGCCATCTCGGGGATCAAGGTGACGCCGATGCCGGCGCCGACCATCTGCACCAGCGTCGACAGCGAACTCGCGTCCAGCACCTCGCGCGGCGGCGAGGACTGCATGTTGCAGAACGACAATGCCTGGTCGCGGAAGCAGTGGCCCTCCTCGAGCAGCAACAGCCGCATCTCGCGCAGCATCTCGGCGCTCGGCACCGGCGTCTTGGCGTCCTCGCCCGGCCGCACCAGCAGGAAGTTTTCCGAGAACAGCGCGACCTCGGTCAGCGACGGTTCCGATACCGGCAGCGCCACGATCGCGGTGTCGAGCCGGCCCTCGGCGACTTCCTTGATCAGCTTCGGCGTCAGCGTCTCGCGGACATGGATGTCGAGCTCGGGATGCAGCCGCGCCAGGTTCTCGATCACCTTCGGCAGCAGATACGGCGCGACGGTCGGGATCATGCCGACCCGCAGCCGCCCGGCAAGCTTGTCGCGCGAGGCGCGCGCGAAGTCGCCGAGCTCATCGACCGAGCGCAGGATGTCGCGCACGCGGCGCAGCAGGTCCTCGCCGAAGGTCGTCAGCGTCACCTGCCGCGCATTGCGTTCGATCAGCACGCCGCCGACCGCCTGTTCCATTTCGCGGATCTGCATCGACAGCGCCGGCTGCGACACCGCGCAGGCATCCGCGGCGCGCCCGAAATGGCGGTGGTGGGCCAGAGCATCAAAATACCTGAGTTGCCGGAGTGTGACATTTATCATCAGATAATCTTATCGACGCGATCACTAAAGTCAATTTCCTCTGATGGATTGGGTTGCGTAGAATCGTTCTTGGAAGAGCTCCAGCGCATTCCAGAATCCATCACCTCGGAGAAGAAACATGGACGCAAAAACCGACGAAGGCGCGGGCAAATGCCCATTCACAGGCGGGCCTCGCGGGCACTCGAATCGTGACTGGTGGCCGGAGACGCTCGACGTTCAGGTGCTGCATCGCAACTCCAGCCTGTCCGATCCGATGGGCAAGGGCTTCGACTACGCCAAGGAATTCAAGAGCCTCGATCTCAACGCCGTGATCAAGGACCTCACGGCCCTGATGACGACGTCGCAAGAATGGTGGCCGGCCGACTTCGGCCATTACGGCGGCCTGATGATCCGCATGGCCTGGCACTCGGCGGGCACCTATCGCATCACCGACGGCCGCGGCGGCGCCGGTGCCGGTCAGCAGCGTTTCGCCCCGCTCAACAGCTGGCCTGACAACGCCAACCTCGACAAGGCGCGCCGGCTGCTGTGGCCGATCAAGCAGAAGTACGGCCGCAAGATCTCGTGGGCCGACCTGATGGTCCTCGCCGGCAACGTCGCGCTGGAATCGATGGGCTTCAAGACGTTTGGTTTTGCGGGTGGCCGCGCCGACGTGTGGGAGCCGGAAGAGCTGTACTGGGGTCCGGAAGGCACCTGGCTCGGCGACGAGCGCTACAGCGGCGAGCGCCAGCTCTCCGAGCCGCTCGGCGCGGTGCAGATGGGCCTGATCTACGTCAACCCGGAAGGTCCGAACGGCAATCCGGACCCGGTCGCCGCCGCGAAGGACATCCGCGAGACGTTCTTCCGCATGGCGATGAACGACGAGGAGACCGTCGCGCTGATTGCCGGTGGCCACACCTTCGGCAAGACCCACGGTGCGGGCGATCCATCGTTGATCGGTCCGGAGCCGGAAGGTGGCGCGATCGAGGATCAGGGTCTCGGCTGGAAGAGCAAGTTCGGCACCGGCGTCGGCGCTGACGCGATCACCGGCGGTCCCGAGGTCACCTGGACCCAGACCCCGACCAAGTGGAGCAACCACTTCTTCGAGAACCTGTTCAAGTACGAATGGGAGCTGACGAAGAGCCCGGCGGGTGCGAAGCAGTGGAAGGCAAAGGGCGCGGACGCCGTCATTCCGGACGCGTTCGATCCGTCGAAGAAGCATGTCCCGACGATGCTGACCACCGACCTGTCGCTGCGCTTCGATCCGGCCTATGAGAAGATCTCGCGCCGGTTCTATGAGCATCCGGATCAGTTCGCGGACGCCTTCGCCCGCGCCTGGTTCAAGCTCACGCACCGCGACATGGGTCCGATCCAGCGCTACCTCGGCCCGCTGGTGCCGAAGGAAACGCTGATCTGGCAGGACCCGGTGCCGGCGCTCGATCACGCCGTGATCGACGACAAGGATATCGAGGTGCTCAAGGCGAAGATCCTCGCCTCGGGTCTGTCGGTGTCCGAACTGGTGTCGACCGCCTGGGCCTCGGCCTCGACGTTCCGCGGCTCCGACAAGCGCGGCGGTGCCAATGGTGCACGCATCCGCCTTGCGCCGCAGAAGGACTGGGATGTCAACGAGCCGGCGCAGCTCAAGGGTGTTCTGAGCAAGCTCGAAGCCATCCAGAAGGAGTTCGGCAAGAAGGTCTCGCTGGCCGATTTGATCGTGCTCGGCGGCGCCGCTGCGATCGAGAAGGCGGCCAAGGACGGCGGCACCAATGTGAAGGTGCCCTTCACGCCGGGCCGCACCGATGCGACGCAGGACCAGACCGACGTCGAGTCCTTCGCTCCGCTCGAGCCGCGGGCTGACGGCTTCCGCAACTATATCGGCGGCAAGCATCAGTTCCTGCAGCCCGAGGAGGCGTTGGTCGACCGTGCGCAACTCCTGCGGCTGACCGGACCGGAACTGACGGTCCTCGTCGGCGGCCTGCGCGTGCTCGGCGCCAATGCCAAGAAGTCGAAGCACGGCGTCTTCACCGGCAAGCCGGGGACGCTCACCAACGACTTCTTCCTCAACTTGCTCGACATGGGCACGGTGTGGAGCGATGCCGGCCAGGGCGTCTATGAGGGCCGCGACCGCAAGACCAAGGCGGTGAAGTGGACCGGCACCCGCGTCGATCTGATCTTCGGCTCGCACTCGCAGCTGCGGGCGTTCGCCGAGGTCTACGGCCAGTCCGACTCCAAGGAGCAGTTCGTGAAGGACTTCGTCGCGGCCTGGACCAAGGTGATGAACGCCGACCGCTTCGACCTCGTGAAGTAAGCGGCAAGCAAACGGCAATCAGGGCAGGGCGGCGCTTCGGCGCCGCCCTGTTTCATTTGGGGGACGATGCGGAAGGATTTTCGCGGTTTGCCGATCCCGTTCAATCATGCAGCTTCATGTCGCGGATCATCTCCTCGAACTCCGCCTGCGTCGGGGTCGCCAGCGAGGCCTGCGGCGCGCTGCTCGTCGCGGTGGATACGTCGCACTGCGAGGCACCGCGCGAAGGTTCAAAGATTGCGGTCAGGCTCGCCCAGCAGACGAGGAGGGCCACGATCCAGTCCAGTACATTGGATGCCGTCATTGCAGCACCAGCATCAGCATTTCCATGCCCTGATGCTGCAGCCGACTCGGGCTTCGCGCAATTCGGAAGCTACGAAACGTAACTTCGGCGTTGCCGAGCGGGTTATCCGTACCGAGCGAGTGCAACACACCGTCATTGCGAGGAGCGTCAGCGACGACGCAATCCATTTCTCCGCTTGCGGCACGATGGATTGCTTCGCTCCGCTCGCAATGACGGCGGGCGGAGCGCAAAACTAAAATTGTGACGCTGCCGCTACAGCGACGATCCGCTCCGCGCGCGGCGCCCCTCGATCGGATAGGCGGGGTCGTTGAAGCCCGGCGTCGAGGGATGGCCGGTGACGACGAGGCGGTCGATCAGAGCTTCGTCCTCGGCGGTGAAGCGATAGTCGAGCGCGCGGATGTAGTCGTCCCATTGCGCTTCGGTGCGCGGCCCCGCGATCACGGCGCTGACGAACGACGAGTTCAGTACCCAGGACACCGCGAACTGCCCGGCGGTGATGCCTTTGCTCTCGGCGTGGCGCTTGATTTCCTGCGCGAGCTCGAGCGATTCCGGCCGCCACTCGGTCTGCATCATGCGCTTGTCGTTGCGCCCCGCACGCGTGTCCGCGGGTGGCGCCGCGTCGGGCGCGTATTTGCCGGTAAGCACGCCGCGCGCCAGCGGGCTATAGGGCACGATGCCGAGCCCGTAATAGGCGCAGGCCGGGAAATGCTCGACCTCCGGCATCCGGTTCATCGCATTGTAATAGGGCTGGCTCGCGACCGGACGGTCGATGCCGAGCCGGTCGCAGATGTTGCAGATCTCGGCGACGCGCCAGGCGCGGTAGTTGGAGACGCCGAAATAGCGCACCTTGCCGGCGCGGATCAGGTCGCCCATCGCGCGCACCGTCTCGTCGAGCGGCGTCGCGTGGTCTTCCTTGTGCAGATAGTAGACGTCGATGTAGTCGGTGCCGAGCCGCTTCAGGCTCTCGTCGGCGGCCTGGAACACCCAGCGACGCGACAGCCCGCCGTGGTTAGGATCGTCGCCGATTGGATTGGCGAGTTTTGTCGCGAGCACCCAGTTCGACCGGCTGTTCGAGATCGCGCGTCCGACGACCTCCTCGGACTTGCCGCCATTATAGGCGTCGGCGCTGTCGATGAAGTTGATGCCGGCCTCGCGCGCCTTCGCCACGATCCGCGCCGAGGTCGCCTCGTCGGTCGGTCCGCCGAACATCATGGTGCCGAGGCAAATCGGCGAGACCTTCAGGCCGCTGCGGCCGAGCTGGCGATATTGCATCGGACTTTCCTTTCCTGCGGTCATTCCGGGGCGATGCGCAAGCATCGAGCCCGGAATCTCGAGATTCCGGGTCTGGTCCTTCGGACCATCCCGGAATGACAAAGGATCAACTCTCGTTCTTCAAAATCTTGAACACGCCGTTGGCCATCGCGATACAGCGCTTGTCGACGGTTACCTCGGCCGTGATGAAGATCAGGCTGCGGGTCGAGCGTACCACGCGCGGCCGCGTCGTCAGGATCTCGCCGATCTTGCCGGCCTCGACGAAATGGGTGTCGAGCTGCACGGTTGCAAGCGTCGGCTTGCCCGAGACGTAGCGTGCGGCCATGCCGCAGGCGCGGTCGGCGAAGGTCATGATCACGCCGCCCTGCACGAGGCCGCGGCGATTGTGGTGCTTGTCTTCGGTGATCAGCGCGAGTTCAAGCGCGCCGTCCTTCAACCGTTCCCACAACGGGCCGATCAGGTTCAGGAATCCCGTGGTTTCGGCGATCTTCCAGCCGTCGGATTTGAGTTTGTCCGCGGCCTTGGCCGTCATGAGGTGGGGTCCGTTGCTTGCTGATGATTGATCGCAGGAGGCATGTGGTAGCAGTCATTTCATCAAACGCTGTTGTGTTGTAGTCAAGGTCAATGGCCCGCACATTTGACGATGCCACCCGGCGGAATATCGCAGAGCTCTGTGCCGCATTCGCACGCCTGGCGCCGGCGGACGCCGCGCCGACGTTGAAGCGCGCGGCGGTCGCGATCGCGCTGACCGAAGGCGGCGACGGCAGCGGCACGGCCTTCCTGCTGACCCGCCGCAGCGCGCGCCTGCGCGCCCATAGCGCGCAATGGGCGCTGCCGGGCGGGCGCTGCGATGCCGGCGAGACGCAGGTCGAGGCCGCGCTGCGCGAACTGCATGAGGAGCTCGGGCTCGCACTGTCGGAGCGCGACGTGCTCGGCATGCTCGACGATTATCCGACGCGGTCCGGCTATCTGATCACGCCGGTCGTGGTCTGGGCCGGTGCGCATGCAGCGATCCTCCCGAACCCGGACGAGGTCGCCTCCGTCCATCGCATCGGCCTCGATGCGATCGAGCTGGAGGACGCGTTCAGCTTCGCCACGATCCCTGAAAGCTCGCGCCGCGTGATCCGCTTCCGCCTCGGTGGCCAGCAGATCCATGCGCCGACCGCCGCGCTGATCTATCAATTTCGCGAGGTGCTGGCCGGCCGCAACACCCGCGTCGCCGAACTGGAGCAGCCTGTGTTCGCGTGGAAGTAGCGACGATGATGCTATTTGTGACGCCGCTTGCGGGCGTTCATCTTTATTGATTTCCCCTGCGCACCAGACGAATGCGCCGCGGCCTCGGGTTCCTGAGGCGCCCGCGACACATTCTCGTAACAGGTGAAGCGTGAACGCGTATCCGGAAACGTTCCGCAGTCCGGACGCTCGGCGCGCGCCGATGCGGCGAGCGTCAACGCGCAGGCGGCGACGAGCCAGAGTGCCATTCTCATCGCAATCTCCAGGGCTTTCTCCAAGGCTTTCGTTCGGAGAACACCGCATTGTGGCGAATATTCTGCATCGATCGCGGCATCCGGCCGCTGCGATCCGGACAATTCCGGGCTGACTTCGCGGCCGTGCTTGCTACAACGAGGCCATGCGCCCGCAATTGATTCGCCTGTGCCCTGGATTTGTCGCGCTCGCGCTCGCCGCCGGCGCGCCGTCCGTTTTTGCCGGCGAGGCCGACGCGCTGCCGCCTTCCGTCGCCAATGCGATGGCGCAGGCATCGCCGCAGGCGATCATGGAGTATCGCCGCAAGCTGCAGGAATATCAGGAGGCGCGCGCCGCCTTCGAGCAGGACGCGAGCGCCTATTGGAACGCGATCGCCGAGAAGAGGCGCGGCCGCAATGCCAAGCGGCGCGACCGCGTGCAGATCTCGCTGGACGATTACGTGCTGCAGCAGCCGCCGGTCTATGAGGGTCCGAAGCGGCCGGTCAATCCGGCTCCGGAAGAGGAGGAAGGCAAGCCGCCGCGTCCGCCCAAGACGCTTCCGGTGGCCTCCGATCTGGTCAGGGCGGCGGCCGAGCAATTCCAGTTCACGCCGCAGCGGCCGGCCAGCGAGGTCGAGTTCAAGCGCGCCTATGCGCGCTACGCGCGCGCCGCGGGGCTGACGCCGGAACAGGCGGTGCGGGTCTATTCGTTCGAGACCGGCGGCACCGGCACTTACGACGTACAGGCGGGCATCGAGCACGGCGGCAAGCGCGCCATCTCCACCGCGATGGGCTACAACCAGCTGCTCACCACCAACACCGTCGAGCTATTGGCCGAGCAGGGCCATGAATTCGTGCGGGATCTGACCGAGCGGGTTGCGAGGACGCAGGGGCCCGCGCGCAAGGCGATGGAGCACAAGCTCGCGGTGCTGAAGAAGATGGTCGCGTTCACCCGCACCGTGCCCGACGACTGGTCGGCGCATGCGCGCCTCGCCGATACGCCGCAGGGCTGGGCGTGCCATGCCATGGTGCTCGACATCGATGTCGGCCCGATGCTGCAGACCCACAAGCTGCTGACCTCGGTGATCTTCGCCCGCAACAAGGGCTACAGCCGGCCGCTGACCGCGGCCGAGCTCGAGATGATGAACCTGACCGGCGACGGCACCGGGCTCGACATGGTGACCATGCCGCAGGCGATGCGCGAGCAGGTGCCGACCGCGAACTTCTTCCAGCGCTCCGGCTACGAGCGCAACCCGGTCGCCATCCGCCACAACACGGTGGCCAGGCTGCTTGCCGTCACCAATGAGCGGATGGACTTCAACAGCAACAAGCCGGGCGCGAAGGAATTGGCCGCGGCGTTCTGATACCTGCCGAAAACCGCTAGGGCATTTTCGGTTCTGATTGAATCAGAACCGAAGCCCTAGACTCTTCTTGACGCGTTTTCTTGACGCGAACCGGCGTCCACTTCGCTCGAAAACGCTCTAATTCGAGCCGAACTTGAACTTGCCGTCGCCCTCGAGATAGGGCCCGGAGCGCATGTAGAGCTGGCCGTTCTGGCCGATGAAGAACAGCGTCCCCTTCGGCACCTTCTTGGCGCCCTTCAGCAGCGTGCCGGCGTTGTTGGTGCCCATCTTGTAGGACCAGGTCTTGCCGTCCTTGTCATAGGCGTAGCCCATGTCGGGCTTCAGTTCCCAGGGCGCAGCCTCCTGCGCGAATGCGCAGGTCGTCAGCGCGGCAAACGCCGCAGTCGCAATAAAAGTCTTGGTCAAAAAATGCGTCATGATCCACCTCCGGCCGAGAAAACGGCGTCGTCCCCACGTTTTTGAACAAATCACGAACGATGTTCGCGCGTCAATACGACAATCGGCGCGACCGCTCGCCGGATCGGCGACTTTGTGAATTCCCGCATCAAGCTTGGCGACTATTTTCGCGTTACCGTTTACAAACGCTTTGATTGCCGGAAACACGACCTTGGGATGATCAGGATGAACCACGTCATGAAGATCGGAATCGGTGTCGCTCTGTCGTTCATGACGCTGGCGTCAGTCGCGCAGGCGGACGAGTTCAGGCTCTCCAACAACCAGCGGATCTCCTGCAGCCGCGGCCTGTCCGCCGGCAAGCTCAATACCGCGACCTGCAAGTCCTACGCCTATCTGTTCAATGCCAAGACCTCGGAATATTTCCGCTGCCAGGTCTCGCTGGCGCTGACGCGGGACAACAAGGAGGTCATCAACGTGCAGGCCGACGGCGGCTGCACCAAGAAGCCGCGCATTTTCGAGACCGACGGCAATTACACGTTCGATGCCACCGAGACCGAGCCGCCGAACACCAACTCGTTCTTCGGTCCCGGCGGCTATGCGATCTGGGCGAACGACGTCAACACCCAGAAGATCCGCGGCTGCATCACCATCTCGTCCGGCCTCGGCTCCGACATCTCGAAATGCCTCGACATGACGTTCCAGTGACGTCGGCGCGGGCCGCGTGATGCGCAAGCTGCGCCCGGCCCCGCTGTGCCGCTCCTGGCTGTTTCTCGAAGGCGCCAACGAGGACGTGCTGCAGCACGCGGCCGCCAGCGGCGCCGACGTGCTGATCCACGAGCTCGAGGATTTTACCCCGCCGCCGCTGCGCCCGAAGGCGCGGGCCTTGGCGGCCGAGCTCTACGCCGCCTGGCGCGACCAGGGCGTGATGGTCGCGGTCCGCGTCAATCCGCTGGACCAGGACGGCATGGACGATCTCGCCGCCGTGATGCGCGGACGTCCGGATATCGTCGCGCTGCCGAAGGTCGCCGAGCCGCACCATGTCGTCAGGCTTGACGAGGCGGTGACGCGGTTCGAGCGCGACTGCGGTATCGCCGAGGGATCGACATCGCTGCTGCCGAATATCGAGTTCGCGCGCGGTCTGGTGCAGACCGGTGCGATCGCCATGGCGAGCCGGCGCGTCATCGGTTGCCTGATGGCCTCCGAAGACCTCGCCGCCGATCTTGGTGCCGAGCGCGGCAGCGATGGCCTGGAGCTCGCTTACGCGCGGCAGCGCTTCATCGTCGAATGTCGTGCCGCTGATGTCGTCGCGGTCGATTGTCCCTACACCTGGAGCGACGCTGAAGGCGTCGAACGCGACACGATCTGGGCGCGGCGGCTGGGTTACGCCGCAAAGAGCCTGGTCGATCCCGCGCATGCCTCGATCGTCAACGGGGTCCTGACGCCGGGCGAGGAGGAGATGCGCCGGGCGGGCAGGATCGTCGCGGCGTTCGAAGCGGCGCGGACAAAGGGCTTTGGGCGCGTCGAACTTGACGGCTCGCTGCTCGAGGTGCCGACCTATTCCAATGCAAAACGCCTGATCGCGCGCGGCGAAGCGCTGCGCGCGATCGATCGCGACACATGAGCCTGACCAGAGGCGATGCCTCAGGAGGCTGGCTCTTTCTCAGAGAAATGCATGCGTGAGCGGGCGAACTTCTTGACGCCCATCGGCTTGCCGAACAGGTAGCCCTGGACCTGATCGAAATCCATTTCGTGCGCGGCGAGAAAGTCCGCACGCGTCTCGACTCCCTGGGCCACGACCTGCGCGTCGTTGTCGTGGGCCAGCTCCACGACACGCCGGCACACCGTCTGCTTCAGGCGCTGATCCGCGCAGCCGGTGACGAATTGATGGTCGACCTTGAGCTGGACGAACGGAAAGTTCGGCAGTCCCAGCAAAGACGGCCAGTTCGCGCCGACATTGTCGATCGAGATGCCGATATTGTGCAGTCGAACGCGCCGGGCGACATCGATCGCCAGATCCAGATTGTCGACCACCTCGGTGCTGTCGATCTCGATCAAGAGGCCCGCGAAGGCCGCATGATCCGGCATCCGGTAACAGAGCTCGCGCACGGCATGATCGTCGGCGAGGAAGGAGATCGGCAGATTGATCGAGAGATTGACCGGCCCGATCTGCTCGATGAGATAGCGCCAGTCCTCGATTGCGCGCTCGATCACGAACTCGGACAGCGCATGAAAATGCGGATCGCTTTCGTCCGGGATGAAGTAGGCCGGCGGCACGACGCCCCAGGCAGGGTGGCGCATCCGGATCAGCGCCTCGGCGCCGCTCGGGACCAGCGTCCGGAGATGAATTTTCTGCTGATACCACAGCTCGAGCCAGCCGGCCTTCAGCGCTTCGGGCACGTCCACCGCCGGGCTCGGCGCGGGTTCAAGCGGCATCAACGACGCAAGACTGTCGCGAAGGGTCCCGGCGCTGAACGGCGTCGACAGCGCCGGCAGCATGGCGATGCCGTACTCGTCGCCGATTTGCCGGACCGCCTTGACGATGATCGAGTCCGGCTGCCCGATGACGAGGACCTTGCCGCCATAGTCCTTTCTCACCAAAGTCTCGAGAATTTTACTGACTTCGATGCCGTCCACGGACACGCCGAGCACCAGGAGATCGGGCCGTTCCGCGTCCAGAACGGTGTCGAGTTCCAAAGCCTGGCTGCATTCACTGGTGATGAAGCCGAGGTCTTCCAGCGCCTCGGCGAGGAAGGTCCGAAGGTGTTTTTTGCTGTCCGCAATGCATGCGCGTGGGGTCAGCTTGCGATGTCCGAACCAGCCGGCTCGCGTGCGTTCGATGTGACTGATGTGATTCATGCCCCGCCTTGTCCGTAGTTACCCCGGCTTGACTCGTACATCCTAGAGCGGCGGCAATCATGGAAATTTCTGGATCATACATTGATTGCCCCGCTAACCTTAAAGGATTCAATTCGATTCAAATGGCGCTGGAATCGCGGCGTCTCACCGCTGTTACACCTGCAACAAATGCGTCATCTGACATTCATGAGCGCGATCGCGTCCCGACTTTGCACATCGGCAGAAACACTGTGCGCGTGTGTCATCGAGAGACGGCGTTAATGACTGTGTTGTCGCGTCGACGCCGACGCGGAACTGCGTCATTGTCGGACATCAGATCGCATCATGCAGAGTGCTGCGCGGAGCGCCGACGGCGAATCAGATCACCCGTTTTGTGATGCCAATGCAGATGTGCGTGACGTCGTCGCTGCTGTTCGCAACGTCTCCCGCATCAACGCGCAGTAGCCGATCAGCGCGGCACAAGCGACGGCTGCAAGCAACAGGAATGCAGCGCTGCAACCGGCATGGACGACAATGAATCCGGCGATAGCGGTGCTCAAGCCGACATCCGGGGCCGCAAGCCGATCTTCGCTGCTTCGTTGCGGCCGGTCCGCGCCGCGAACGCCCTGGGTCCGACAATGCCAAGTGTCCCGCGGCGATCGCCGGCGCGAACACCGGGCCGCTAGCGGCCGCCAGCGGCTGGGTCGCGGCGACCAACTCGAAGCGGTCGCCCGGTCGCGCGGAGAGTTCCCGCGCAGGTAAGGTGGTGTTGCTATCGGGGATTTCCGCCGCGCATGCGTCATTTGGATGGGTTGACCCGGCGGGGGTGTCCGGCCAATTTCCGGCCGGCTTAAGGGGAGAATAATACTCATGAATTCCAAGTTGATGGCTGCCGCGATCGTGGCAGCCAGCGTTTTGTCCGCGCCTGTCGCACAGGCCGAGCAGTTCATTAACGTGCTCACCGGCGGCACCTCCGGCGTCTACTATCCGCTCGGTGTCGCGATGGGGAAGATCTACGGCGACAAGATCCCCGGCGTGAAAACCCAGGTGCAGGCGACCAAGGCCTCGGTCGAGAACCTGGTGCTGCTGCAGCAGGGCCGCGGCGAGATCGCCTTCACGCTCGGCGATTCGCTCAAAGCCGCCTGGGAAGGCGACGCCGAGGCCGGCTTCAAGAACAAGCTCGACAAGCTGCGCACCATCGGCGCGATCTATCCGAACTACATCCAGATCGTCGCGACCGCCGAGAGCGGCATCAAGACGCTCGCCGATCTCAAGGGCAAGAGCCTGTCGGTCGGCGCGCCGAAGTCGGGCACCGAGCTCAACTCGCGCGCGATCCTCGCGGCCGCCGGCATGAGCTACAAGGATCTCGGCAAGGTCGAGTACCTGCCGTTCGCCGAATCGGTGGATCTGATGAAGAACCGCCAGCTCAACGCCACGCTGCAGTCCGCCGGCCTCGGCGTCGCCTCGCTGAAGGACCTCTCGACCTCGAGCGAGATCACCGTGGTCGCCGTGCCGAAGGAGACCGTCGACAAGATCGGCCCGCCGTTTGTCTCCGTGATCATCCCGGCTAATACCTATACCGGCCAGGACAAGGACGTGCCGACCGCCGCGGTCGTGAACTACCTCGTGACCTCGAGCGCGGTGTCGGACGATCTCGCCTATCAGATGACCAAGCTGGTCTACGAATCGCTGCCGGAACTCGCCAATGCCCACGCCGCGGGTAAGGAGATCAAGCTCGAGGCCGCCGCGACCGGCAACCCGGTTCCGCTGCATCCCGGCGCGATCCGCTATTACAAGGAGAAGGGCCTGATCAAGTAGGGCCGGAACGTCTGCTCCTTGCCGTCATTGCGAGGAGCGAAGCGACGAAGCAATCCATCTCTCCCCTGTGGCGCGATGGATTGCTTCGCTTCGCTCGCAATGACGTGGCGCGTTTTTCCTGTCCCGGCTTTCGGTGGGCGGACTCAGTGGATATAAGCGCTGTTGGCACGGCGGGGGACTGATCATATGCAGCAGCAGGTTGAGGGCGAGCAGCCCATCAAGGTTGAATTCGACAATTTCGAGCATGGCTTTCCGGAAGGCTTCGGCCCGGGTGCCTGGGGGCATCTGGCCTATGCCATCGGTCTCGCCTTTGCGGTGTTCCAGCTCTATGTCGCGGCTTTCAACTACCTGCCGAGCCAGGTGGTGCGCGGCGTCCATGTCGGCTTCCTGATCCTCCTGACCTTCGGCCTGATCGGCAATTTCACCGCCAAGACCGATTTCGGCCGCGCGGTGAGTTGGATCGTCGGCGTCGCCGGGTTCCTCTGCGGGCTCTACCAGTGGATCTTCTATGCCGACCTGATCGCCCGCGACGGCGATCCGACCAACATGGACCTCGCGGTCGGCACGCTGCTCGCGGTCCTGATCTTCGAGGGCACGCGGCGGCTGATGGGGGCGGCGCTGCCGCTGATGTGCGGCGCCTGTCTGCTCTACTGGTTCTTCGGCCAATATCTGCCGTCGCCGTTCAATCACCGCGGCTATGACTTCGACCAGATCGTCACCCATCTCTCGTTCGGCACTGAAGGCTTCTACGGCGTGCCGATCTACGTCTCGGCAACCTACATCTTCCTGTTCATCCTGTTCGGCTCGTTCCTGGAACGCGCCGGCATGATCCAGCTGTTCACCGACGTCTCGCTCGGCCTGTTCGGCCGCACCCGCGGCGGCCCCGCCAAGGTCGCGGTGTTCGCTTCGGGCATGATGGGTACGATCTCGGGTTCGGGCGTCGCCAATGTCGTTACCGTCGGCCAGTTCACGATCCCCCTGATGATCAAGTTCGGCTATCGCCGCGCCTTCGCCGCCGGCGTCGAGGCCACCGCCTCGATGGGCGGCCAGATCATGCCGCCGGTGATGGGCGCGGTCGCCTTCATCATGGCCGAGACGCTCGGCGTGCCCTATTCGGAGATCGTCAAGGCCGCGGTGATCCCGGCGATCCTCTATTTCGCCTCGGCGTTCTGGATGGTGCATCTGGAGGCCGGCAAGCACGGCCTCGTCGGCATGAAGCGCTCGGAGATCCCGAGCGCCTGGAAGGCGCTGGTGGCGCGCTGGTACCTGGTGTTGCCGCTCGCGGCGCTGGTCTACATGCTGTTCGAGGGCTTCACGCCGCTCTATGCCGGCAGCATGGGCCTTGCGCTCACGGTCGCGCTGATCCTCGGCGCCAGCATCACGCTCGGCTTCTCCAACACCATCGTGCGCTCCATCTTCTGGATCGGCCTCGCGCTGGTGGTTGCCGCGGTGTCGCGCCACGGCATCGAGATCGTTCCGGTCGCGAGCGTCGTCGCCGGTTTGATCGTCATCGCGGCGATCACCCGCGGCGGCCGCGCCACGCTGAAAGCCTGCCGCGACTCGCTCGCCGACAGCGCCAAATCGGCGCTGACGGTCGGCATGGCCTGCGCCATCGTCGGCACCATCATCGGCATGATGACGCAGACCGGCGTCGGCACCATCTTCGGCAGCTGGATCATCGGGCTCGGCGCCAAGAGCCTGTTCCTGGCGCTGATCATGACCATGCTGCTGTCGATCCTGCTCGGCACCGGCATCCCGACGATCCCGACCTACATCATCACCGCGGCGCTGGCTGCACCGGCGCTCGCCAAGCTCGGCGTGCCGCTGATCGCAAGCCACATGTTTGCGTTCTACTACGGCATCATGGCCGACCTCTCGCCGCCGGTTGCGCTCGCGGCCCTGGCGGCGGCGCCGATCGCCAAGGAGAACCCGGACAAGATCGGCTGGGAGGCGATGCGGATCGCGCTGGCCGGCTACGTCATTCCGTTCATCTTCGTCTATTCGCCGGCGCTGATGCTGCAGACCGGGGATCCGATGCAGGCGCAACTCGGCTTCTACGGCGCGGTGGCGCTGGCGACCTTCAAGGCGCTGGTGGCGATCGGATTGTTCGGCATCGTCGCGATCGGCTTCCTGTTCACGCGGCTGACTTTCATCGAGATCCTGGTCGCGTTCGGCGCCGCGCTCTGCCTGCTCGGCGATTTCCCGTTCTCGGATACAGCGGGCTTCACGCTCGCTGCTGCTGTCGTGCTATGGCAATGGCGGCAGCGTCCGCGCAATGCGGTGGCGGCGGCTTGAGCCTCTGCCTCGCTTCCGCGGGAGTCGTGAAGGCGCTGTCGATCGCGGCCTTCACGCTCGCCTGGACGCATTCGATCGAGAAGAGCGCCTGGCAGGAGGACTGGCTGGTCACGCCGGCCGGGCTCACGCTGCAACAGGCGCGCGTCAAGGGCACGGGCGCCGGCATGGAGCCGCGGCCGGAGGCGCGCCTCGTCGATGGCTGGTTTCAATGGTCGCCCCCGCCGGCGCCAAGGGCGGAGGTCGTGCTCGGCAATTCCGGCGCCGCGGGTGAATGGCACCTGTGCCAGGAGGGACACTGCCAGACGCTATCGGAGATTATCGGGCATCCGATCGGTGCTAATGTCACGACGATGAGTGTTTGCGAGAATCCGTAGTAAGTATCCGTAGCCCGCATGAGCGGAGCGATATGCGGGGGATAGCGCTCCCGGATATCGCTTCGCTCATCCGGGCTACAGTCACGACAAGAACAACAAGGGAGAAAGACCGATGGATCGGCTCAAGGGCAAGGTTGCGATGGTGGTCGGCGCGGGTTCGATCGGGCCCGGCTGGGGCAATGGCAAGGCGACCGCCGTCACCTTTGCGCGCGAGGGCGCCAGCGTCTTCTGCGTCGATCGCAACGGCGCCGCGGCGGAGGAGACCGTCGGCATCATCACCGGCGAGGGCGGCAAGGCTGTCGCATTCACCGCCGATGTCTCGCGTGCCGGCGAGGTGGAGGCGATGGTCGCGGCCTGCCTCAAGGCCTATGGCCGCATCGACGTGCTCGACAACAATGTCGGCATCGCCGAGGTCGGCAGCGTGGTGGAAGTTGGGGAAGCCGAGTGGGACCGCGTCTTCGCGGTCAACCTCAAGAGCGCCTATCTGTCGATGAAGCACGTCATTCCCGTCATGATCAAGCAGGGCGGCGGCTCGATCATCAACATCTCCTCGATCGCCTCGATCCGCCATGTCGGCATTTCCTATGTCAGCTACAACGCGAGCAAGGCCGCGATGAACCAGATGACGCGCTCGACCGCGGTCGAGTTCGCCTCGAAGCATGTGCGCGTCAACGCGATCCTGCCCGGACTGATGAAGACACCGATGGTCGCGCATTCGGCCAGGCTGGCGCAGAGCTACGCCAAGGGCGATGTCGAGGCGATGTGGCGCGCCCGCGACGCGCAGGTGCCGATGGGGCATATGGGCGACGCCTGGGACGTCGCCAATGCCGCGCTGTTCCTGGCGTCGGACGAATCGAAGTATGTCACCGGCATCGAGCTCGTGGTCGACGGCGGCATCACCTCCAAGTCGGGTGCTTGAAGTCGGGCGCCTGAGCAGCGAACTTCGCTTTACCTCGCCCCGCGTGCGGGGAGAGGTCGGAATGCATCGCTAGATGCATTCCGGGTGAGGGGGATTCTCCGCAAATGCAGCTATCGCCGGTTACGCGGAGACAGCCCCTCACCCCAACCCTCTCCCCGTAAAGAACGGGGAGAGGGAGCGCAGTGCTGTCGCGGCGGCTATTCATCCGAACCTCATGGCGTTTTAGGCCTCCACGCTGAGCTCGGCGCGGTCGAGCTCTTCCTCGACCAGATGGAATGCGTCGTCGCCGATCGCCTCGATGCGGCGCAGATTGAGCAATGCCTGACGCGCCGCGGCGATGGCGCGGCGGCGCAGCGGATCCGACGGCAGCTCGCGTGAGGTCAGGCCGCCGTCGGGATCATTCTCCGCGCGCAGCAGCACGGCGCGATATTCGAGCCGCAGGATCTCGGCCTCTTCCGACGGGTCGGCGTCGATCTCGTCGAGCGCGGCGCGAAACACCACGCCGCGGGCATGGGCCGCCTCGCGTCCGACCGGATCGTCGTCCGCGAAATTCAACGCCAGGATCAACGGCCGCAGCGTCAGTCCCTGGATCACGAGCGAACCGAGCACTACGGCAAACGCCGTCAGCAGGATCAGATCGCGATACGGAAACCATTCAGGGAGCGCAAACGCCGCCGCCAGCGTGACGATGCCGCGCATTCCGCACCAGGACACGATGAAGCCGCGCTTCAAGGTCGGCACGGCGTCCACCACGTGGGCCGGCAGCAGGTTGCGCGCCTTCAGTGTGCGCAGCAGCGCGCCGTAGGGCATCACCCAGAGGATGCGAGCGAGGATCACGACGGCGAGGATCGCGGCGGCAAAGCTGCAATATTTCCACCGCACCTCGTCGTCGAGTCCGGACCAGATCGGGCGCAACTGCAGGCCGATCAGCATGAAGGCGAGCACGTTGAGCACGAACACGACGGTTTCCCACACCGCGTAGGACGACACGCGCAGCCGCGCCGATGTGCGGGCCGGCGCGGTGCGCGAGATGGTGATCGCATAGGCGATGATGGTGAGGATGCCGGACAGCCCGAGATGCTCGGCAATGATCCACACCATGAAAGTGCCGCCGAACTGCGTGATGATCGCGCTCGGTGCCTCGGTGATGCGACGCGTGATCATCATCCAGACTTGCGCGAACAGGAAGCCGGCGGCGAGGCTGCCGACCAGCGCAATCGTGATGGACGGCACGAACTCGCGGATCTTCATGTGCTCGGCGGCGACGAGGCCGACCGCGACGCGATAGATGAGCAGCGCGCTGGCATCGTTGAGCAGGCTTTCTCCTTCGAGGATCTTCTGGATCCGGTAGGGCAGGTTGACCTGGCGCAGGATCGCGGTGGCTGCGGCCGCGTCCGGCGGTGCCACGATGGCGCCGAGTGCGATCGCAACCGCCCATGGCATGTCCGGGCGCAGCCAATGCGCGACCACCGCGACCGCCGCTGTGGTGACGCCGACCGCGACCACCACCAGCGTCGAGACCGGCAGCCAGTTGTTACGGAGATCGCGCAGCGAAGTGTCGAACGCGGCGTCGAGCAGCACCGGCGCGACGAACAGCGCCAGCGCCAGTTTCGGTTCCAGCGCCCAGGTCGGGGCCCACGGCAGCAGCGTCAGCAGCACGCCGCCGAGCGCCAGGAAGGTCGGGTAGGGCACCTTGATCCGCCGCGCCAGCGCCGATAGCGCCACCGCCGCGAGCAACAGCCCGATGATCCATTCGAATGTGAGCAAGCCGAACCCCCGATGCAGCCGATCGTCGCAATTGACGTATAATCCAGCGTGTGGTTTTGCGGCAAATGGCGCGCCGCCGGGCATCGGAGGCCGGCGGTTCGGGCGCGGAAGAGGGACGATTTGTCGGCGATCAGGATGCGACGCAAACCTGCAAATCTGGCCGCGATGCTGGTCTGTGTCGGCCTGTCGGGCGCGCTGATGACGGGCGTTGCGCGCGCCACCGGCAGCGAACCGGGCGAGGATGTGCAGGCCAACGCCGGCCCCTGCATCGCGGCGGCAGCGGCCGCCGATGACGACAAGATCATCGATGTCTGCGGCGCGCTGATCGACAATGAGAAGGCGACGAGGCCCGATCGCGTTAAGGCGCTGATGGCGCGGGCGGGCGCCTATGACCGCAAGCAGATGATCGATCGCGCGATCGCAGACTATGACACCGCGCTCAAGCTCGATCCATCGCTTGCCGATGCGCATAATGCGCGCGGCGAGCTGTGGCGCCGCAAGGGCGACCGGCCGAAGGCGATCCTGGATTTTGGTGCTGCCGTCAAGCTCGACCCCAATCACGCCGCCGCCAGGGCCAACTACAAATCGCTGTCGCTGGAGCTGGAGCGGATCGGCGCCATGATGGCGGTCGCCGGCAAGCCGAGCTTCGATTGCCGCAAGGCGCGCCGGCCGGTGGAGAAGGCAATCTGCGCCAATCCCACGCTTGCCGATCTCGATCGCGAGATCGTCGCATCCACCTTCCGCACGGTGCGCGAGGCGCAGACCCCGCGCGAGGCGCGCGAGCTGCAGCGCGCGCAGGATCAGTTCATCGCCCGCCGCAATGCCGACTTCGGCAAGCCGGGCTACGATCTGGAAAAGGCGATGCGCGAGCGGCTGCAGCGGATCAACGGCGTCGACGGCTACTAGTGCTCCGTTCCGATCGAAGCGGAATGAGCTCTAGATTCTTGTTTTGACGCGTTTTCTTCACGCGAACCGGGACCCACCTCGCTCGAAAACGCTTTGCTCCGACCCGGCCGAAGGTCGCGGTCATTTCGGCTTGAAACGGCGCCACTTCCCGTGACAATGGTCGGCAAATGACGCGCGACCGCGCGAGGGAGAAACGCGATGAATATCCAGCAGAGCCGGTATCATGAGGTGTATGCACGCTCGCTCCGGGACCCCGAGGGCTTTTGGGCGGAAGCGGCGCGCGAGATCGACTGGATCGAGCCGGCCAAGAAGATCTTCGATCCCTCCATGGGCGCCTATGGGCGCTGGTTCGCGGGCGCCGTGGTCAACACCTGCTACAACGCGCTGGATCGCCATGTCGCCGGCGGCCGCGCCGGCCAGGTCGCGCTGATCCACGATTCGCCGCTCACCAACACGATCACCAAGTTCACCTATTCCGAATTGTTGGAGGAAGTGCAGACGCTGGCTGCGGTGATGCAGGATTTCGGCGTGGCGAAGGGCGATCGCGTCATCCTCTATATGCCGATGGTGCCGGAGGCCGTCGTCGCGATGCTCGCCTGCGCGCGGATCGGCGCGGTGCACAGCGTGGTGTTCGGCGGCTTCGCGGCCAAGGAGCTTGCGACCCGCATCGATGACGCCAAGCCGAAGCTGATCTTCTCGGCGAGCTGCGGCATCGAGCCCGGGCGCATCGTGCAATACAAGCCGCTGCTCGACGAGGCGATCCGCCTCGCCGGCAGCAAGCCCGAGACCTGCATCATCCTGCAGCGGCCGCAGCAGGCTTGCGAGCTCACCGCGGGCCGCGATCATGACTGGGCGACGCTGCGCCGCGCCGCATTCGACGCCGGCAAGGCCGCGCCGTGCGTGCCGGTAGCCGCCACCGATCCGCTCTACATCCTCTACACGTCGGGCACGACCGGAATCCCGAAGGGCGTGGTGCGCGACAATGGTGGTCATCTCGTCGCGCTGAAATGGTCGATGCACAATCTCTACGGCGTGAAGCCCGGCGAGATCTGGTGGTGCGGCTCCGACATCGGCTGGGTGGTCGGCCATTCCTACATCGTCTATGGCCCGCTGATCCACGGCGCGACCACCATCATGTACGAGGGCAAGCCGATCGGCACGCCGGATGCCGGCGCGTTCTGGCGCGTGATCAGCGAGCACAAGGCGGTCGCCTTCTTCACCGCGCCGACCGCGTTCCGCGCGATCAAGAAGGAAGACCCCGAAGGCAAGTTCATCCGGAATTACGATCTCTCGAGCTTCCGCACCCTGTTCCTCGCCGGCGAGCGCGCCGATCCGCCGACCGTGGAGTGGGCCGAGCAGCAGCTGAAGGTGCCGGTCATCGACCACTGGTGGCAGACCGAGACCGGCTGGTGCATCGCCGGCAATCCGGTCGGGCTCGGCCAGCTGCCGGTCAAGCACGGCTCGCCCACGGTGCCGATGCCGGGCTATCAGGTCGACATCGTCGACGAGGCGGCAAAGCCGGTGGCGGCTGGCACGATGGGCTCGATCGTCATCAAGCTGCCGATGCCGCCGGGCTGCCTGCCGACGCTGTGGCAGCAGGACGATCGCTTCAGGGACGCCTATCTCTCGGAATTCCCCGGCTACTACAAGACCTCGGATGCCGGCTACAAGGATGCGGACGGCTATGTCTGGGTGATGGGCCGCACCGACGACATCATCAATGTCGCCGGCCACCGGCTCTCCACCGGCGGCATGGAGGAGATCCTCGCCTCGCATCCCGATGTCGCCGAATGCGCCGTGCTCGGCGTCAAGGACGCGATCAAGGGCGAGGTGCCGTGCGGCTTCCTGGTACTGAAGGCCGGCGTGACCAAGCAGCCCGCCGAGGTCGAGAAGGACGTCGTGGCGCTGGTGCGCGACAAGCTCGGGCCGGTCGCCGCGTTCAAGCTCGCGATCACGGTGGCGCGGCTGCCGAAGACCCGTTCCGGCAAGATCCTGCGCGGTACCATCAAGAAGATCGCCGACGGCGAGCCCTGGACCATGCCGGCGACGATCGAGGACCCGAAGGTGCTCGACGAAATCGGCGAGGCGCTGAAGGGGAAGGCGTAGCTCTTGTTGCCTTGCCCCGCTTGCGGGGAGAGGCCGGGTCGCATGGCAATGCGATCCGGGTGAGGGGGGCTCCGCGCGCTCGCTGCATTCATTCTGCGGAGGCGGCCCCTCACCCCAACCCTCTAAGAGCGAGCAGCGCTCGTCTCGACCCCGCAAGAGCGGGGCGAGGGAGTGCTGGCACCTCCCGCGCCTGAGGTCGGCACCTGTGGAACAAGACTTCCGCATTCGGAAGCAAAACGGCCTTGATTTTGATGGATTGCCGGGTCATCCCGGCCTCCCTGTCATATGCCATGAGATACGGACCCACGGATGCGATCCATTTCCGCTCGCGCGCCTCTCGCCTTGCTGCTCGCGCTGCCGCTGCTTGCAGGCTGCCTCGAACGCGGCCGATCGCCGATCGCGGAGAGCATGGGCGACGACGATCAGTACTGCCAGGCCGGCGGCAAGGTGGCGGTCGGCTCGCCTGATTACGTCGCCTGCCGCAAGAACCGCGACGTGCAGCGCCAGAACGCCGAAGCCCGCACCGATCGGCGGCAGCGCGATCTCGGCGAATACATGATGAACAATCCCGACCGGCATTGAGCCGCGCCGACGGTCGCCGTCACGCCCATCGCATGCGCTTCCAAGCAAAAACGCGGCAGGTTGCCCTGCCGCGTTTCGTATTCTGCGCTTCGAGTTGCGCGATCCGCGCTTACTCTTCCTCGTCGGCGGGCTTCTTGCCGCCGATCGTCTTCAGCTTGGCGAACACGGCATCGACGTTGAGATCGTCGTGGCGCTCGATCGGCTGATCGTCCAGCTCGTCCTTGCGCGTGGTCTCGGAGGCCGGCAGCAGCGTGGCGCCGCCGTAGACCGTGGTGGTCGGCTTCTCCTTGGCGGCGCGCTGCACCTCGAAATCGAGCTCGATCTGCGAGCACAGGCCGAGCGTCACCGGGTCCATCGGGGTCAGGGTCGAGGCGTTCCAGTGGGTGCGGTCGCGCACGCTAGCGATCGTGGTCTTGGTGGTGCCGACCAGACGCATGATCTGGGCGTCCTTCAGCTCGGGATGGTTGCGGACCAGCCAGAGGATCGCGCTCGGACGCTCATGGCGGCGCGACACCGGGGTGTAGCGCGGGCCCTTCTTCTTGGCGGCGGAGGGCAGCACCACCTTGCTCTCCTGGAGCCTGAGGCGGTAGTTCTGGTCGCGCTCGCCGCGCTCGATCTCCTCGCGGGTCAGCTGGCCGTTGGAAATCGGGTCCATGCCCTTGATGCCCTGCGCGGCGTCGCCGTCGGCGATGGCGCGGACCTCGAGGGGGTGCATTTTGGTAAAATCGGCCACCTGATCGAAGGTCAGGGCGGTATTGTCGACCAACCACACGGCAGTCGCCTTCGGCATCAGCGGTGCGTTGCTCATGGCAAATCTCCTTTGTGCTTCGCCCACCTCTGTCGAGGCGAAGCTGGTAGTCATCGGCGATGACGGGAATTATAGGGCCTATATAAGCCCTCCGGGGGGAATGGCGCAATGGGCCAGCAAAATCGCCTTGACAGCGCCCGAAAGCAGTCCCAAGTCCTTACTCAAATTGGCCGTTCCCCGCCCGCCGGCGAGGGGTGATTCGGTCCCGAGATTGCCCCGAGACAGCCCGATGTCAGCCAAAAAACCCGACCTTAGAATCGTGCTTTGTTCCCCCCGCGGCTTTTGTGCCGGGGTGGTCCGTGCCATCGACACGGTCGAACGTGCCCTCACCATTTATGGTGCGCCGGTCTATGTCCGGCACGAAATCGTCCATAACAAGTATGTGGTCGACAGCCTGAAGACCAAAGGCGCCATTTTCGTCGAGGAATTGGCCGAAATTCCCGACGATACCAACGCGCCGGTGGTGTTTTCGGCCCACGGCGTTCCGAAATCGGTTCCCGCCGAGGCCAAATCCCGCAATTTCTTCTCGTTGGACGCGACCTGCCCGCTGGTGACCAAGGTGCACCGCGAGGCGGCGATCCATTTCAAGCGCGGCCGCGAGATCCTGCTGATCGGCCATTCCCACCACCCCGAGGTGGTCGGCACGCTGGGGCAGCTGCCGGCGGGCGCCGTGACCCTGATCGAGACCGCCGAGGACGCCAAGACCTTTGTTCCGAAGGACCCCAACAACCTCGCCTTCGTGACCCAGACCACGCTGTCGATCGACGACACCGCGGAGATCGTGACGCTGCTCAAGCAGCGCTTCCCGAACGTCAATGGTCCGCACAAGGAAGACATCTGCTACGCGACCACCAACCGTCAGCTCGCGGTCAAGAAGGTGGCGCCGGTGGTCGACGCCCTGATCGTGGTCGGCGCGCCGAACTCGTCGAACTCGCAGCGCCTGCGCGAGGTCGCCGAGCGCGAGGGCTGTCCGATCGCCGTGCTCGCCCAGCGCGCCAGCGACATCGACTGGAGCAGGTTCGAAGGCATCACGAGCCTCGGCATCACCGCGGGCGCCTCTGCGCCGGAAGTGATCGTCGAGGAGATCATGGGCGCCTTCGCCGAGCGCTATGAACTGCACGTGGAGACGGTCTCGGCCGCGGAGGAGAACGAGTTCTTCCCGCTGCCGCGTTCGCTGCGGCCTGACGCTGCCGCGGCGGAATAGACCATATGGCGGTCTACACCGACGTTGCCGCCGAAGACCTCGCGGAATTCCTCAAAAGCTACGACATCGGCGAACTGCTCTCCTACAAGGGCATCGCCGAGGGCGTCGAGAATTCGAACTTCCTGCTGCACACCAGCCAGGGCGCCTACATCCTCACGCTCTATGAGAAGCGCGTGGCGGAGGACGACCTGCCGTATTTCCTGTCGCTGATGGCCCATCTCGCCGAGCGCGGCGTGTCGTGCCCGCAGCCGGCGCGCAACCGCAAGGGCGAGGTCACTAGCCGGCTCGCCGGCCGGCCCGCCGCGATCATCAACTTCCTCGAGGGCGTGTGGCCGCGGCGGCCGAACGTGGCGCATTGCTCCGGCGTCGGCGAGGCGCTGGCCAAAATGCACGTTGCCGGCCGGGATTTTCCGCTGGTCCGCAACAATCCGCTGTCGGTCTCCGGCTGGCGGCCGCTGTTCGATCTCGCCGCCGCGCGGGCCGACAGCGTGCAGCCGGGCTTGCACGACTTCATCGCGCGCGAGCTCGATCATCTCGAAGCCGCCTGGCCGACCGATCTGCCGGTCGGCGTGATCCATGCCGACCTGTTTCCCGACAACGTGTTTTTTCTGGGCGACAGGCTCTCGGGCCTGATCGACTTCCCGTTCGCCTGCAACGACATCCTGGCCTACGACGTCGCGATCTGCCTCAACGCCTGGTGCTTCGAGCCGGATCATTCCTTCAACGTCACCAAGGCGCGCGCATTGCTCAACGCCTACGGCCGCGAGCGCCCGCTGTCGGCGGCGGAAGAGGCCGCGCTGCCGCTGCTCGCGCGCGGTGCCGCGATGCGCTTCCTGCTGACGCGCCTGGTCGATTTCCTCAACGTGCCCGAAGGCGCGCTGGTGCAGCCGAAGGACCCGCTGGAATATGTCCGCAAGCTGCGCTTCCAGCAGAGCGTCGCTGCTATCAACGACTATGGCGTCACGCCGGCCGGGTGCGCGGCGTGAGCGAAAAGCCGCATGTGACTGTTTTCACCGATGGTGCCTGCTCCGGAAATCCGGGGCCGGGCGGCTGGGGCGCGATCCTCAGATTCGGCGAGGTCGAGAAGGAATTGAAGGGCGGCGAGGCGCACACGACCAATAATCGCATGGAGCTGATGGCGGCGATCTCGGCGCTCGAAGCCTTGAAGAAGCCCTGTGTGGTCGATCTCACCACCGACAGCCAGTATGTCCGCCAGGGCATCACCGGCTGGATCCATGGCTGGAAGCGCAACGGCTGGCGCACCGCCGACAAGAAGCCGGTCAAGAATGTCGAGCTGTGGCAGCGTCTGGACGCCGCGCTGAAGCCGCATGAGGTGCGCTGGCACTGGATCAAGGGCCACGCCGGCCACGCCGAGAACGAACGCGCCGACGAGCTGGCGCGCGAAGGCGTGGCGATGGCGCGGCTGAAGGGGTAGGGCGCGCCGTCGCGTCCGCGATCGCGGCCACCGCCAGTCCTCAAAACCGTCATCGCCCGCGAAGGCGGTCGATCCAGTATTCCAGAGGTGCTCGATCGTAGGTTGGGCACGCTTGCGCTTTGCCAACCCTACGACGCTACGATCGTCACCTCGTCATTCCGGGGCGATGCGTCAGCATCGAACCCGGAATCTCGAGGTTCCGGGTTCGGCGCTTCGCACCGCCCCGGAACGACAGAAAACTACAACTGACCGAGCAGCGTGTCGCCGCCGGAAACCTCGACCTTGCCCGGGGCGGGCTCGAGGTTGAGCTTCTTCACCACGCCGTCCTCGACCAGCATCGAGTAGCGCTTGGAGCGGATGCCGAGGCCGTTGCCGGAGGCGTCGAGCTCCATGCCGATCGCCTTGGCGAAGTCGGCGTTGCCGTCGGCGAGGAAGACGGCTTCGTCGCGCTGGTCGGTGTCGCGCTTCCAGGCGTTCATCACGAAGGCGTCGTTGACCGAAACGATCGCGATGGTGTCGACGCCCTTGTTCTTCATGGCATAGGCGTTGAGGAAGATGCTCGGCAGATGCATCTTGTGGCAGGTGCCGGTATAGGCGCCGGGCACCGCGAACAGGGCGACCTTCTTGCCCTTGAAAATGTCGTCGGTGGTTTTGACCTGCGGACCCTCGGCGGTCATCACGCGAAACTTGGCTTCCGGCAGCTTGTCGCCAACATTGATCGTCATCGTTGTTCTCCCTCGGTGAAGCGGAACTGTCTTAAACTGGGCTACAGCACGGCACAATACGGGCTCGCCGAAGAACGGCAATGCCGGACGTCAAAGCGTTTTCGAGCGAAGTGGATCCCGGTTCGCGTGAAGAAAACGCGTCAAAACAAGAATCTAGAGCCCCGTTCCGATGCAATCGGAACGGAAAAGGCTCTGGTCACCGTTCCGTCATCAGCCGGAAAACCCGCCGGCGTCGAGAAATGCCTGCTCCTCGGCCGTGGTCTGCCGGCCCAGCACGCGATTGCGGTGCGGGAAGCGGCCGAACCGGCGGATGATGTCGGCGTGGTCCTCGGCGTATTTCAGGTTGTCGGGATGGCAGTCATATTGCCCGAACAGCGTCACGCAGCGCTGCTGGTCGTCGAGGTCCTCCGAATGCTCGAACGGCAGATAGAGGAATTCGCGCAGCACGGGGGCGGTCCGCGCATCGACGCCGCGGTCGATGGCGCGCCTTGCCACTTCACGCGCCAGCGCATCGCTTGAAAAGGTCCTGGCGTCGCCTCGAAACAGGTTTCGCGGAAACTGGTCGAGCACGATGGTCAGCGCCAGCGCGCCCTCATCGCTCGCCTCCCATGACGACAATTCGCCGGCAGCCGCCTTCTGCCAGGTGGCAAGGAAGCGGCTGCGGATCTCGGCATCGAAGGCGTCGTCGTGCTTGTACCAGCGGTCGCGGCCGGCATTCCGCCAGAAGCCAAGCACGTCAGCCGGCGTCGCGAGGCTTGCGTCAGACATCGAACGTCAGTCCACTCACGCCTTAGGCCGCGGCCTTCTTCTCGTCGCGCAGCTCGCGGCGCAGGATCTTGCCGACATTGGTCTTCGGCAGGTCGGTCCTGAACTCGATCTGCTTCGGCACCTTGTAGGCGGTGAGCTGGGTGGCGCTGAACTTGATGATGTCCTCGGCGGTGATGTTCGGGTCCTTCTTGACCACGAAGGCCTTCACCGCTTCGCCGGACTTCGCGTCGGGCACCCCGATCACGGCGCATTCGAGCACGCCAGGATGGCTTGCGATCACTTCCTCGATCTCGTTCGGATAGACGTTGAAGCCGGAGACCAGGATCATGTCCTTCTTGCGATCGACGATCTTGGTGTAGCCCTTCTCGTCCATCACGCCGATGTCGCCGGTGCGGAAATAGCCGTCCGCGGTCATCACGCGCGCGGTCTCGTCGGGCCTGTTCCAGTAGCCCGCCATCACCTGCGGGCCCTTGGCGCAGATTTCGCCGGCCTCGCCGATCGGCAACTCATTACCGTCATCGTCGCGGATCGAGAGCCAGGTCGAGGGGACGGGAAGGCCGATCGTCCCGGAGAACTCCTCGATCGTGGCAGGATTGCATGTCAGGGTCGGCGACGTCTCCGACAGGCCATAGCCTTCCGACAACGAGATGCCCGTAACCTTCAACCATTTCTCGGCGACCGGCCTTTGCGTCGCCATGCCGCCGCCGTTGGCGATCTTCAGCTTGGAGAAGTCGAGCTTGTCGAATCCGGGCGTGTTCAGCAGGCCATTGTAGAGGGTGTTGACCGCCGGGAAGAAGCTGACTTGGTACTTCGACAGCTCCTTGACGAAGCCCGCCATGTCGCGCGGATTCGGAATCAGCAGATTGGTGCCGCCGGCCCGCATGCCCAGCAGATAGCAGGCGGTGAGCGCGAAGACGTGATAGAGCGGCAGCGCGCAGACGATGACCATCTGTTCGACGATCGGCGGCTTCGCCAGCGCCGGCTGCAGCCAGGCGTCGTTCTGCAGCACGTTGGCCAGGATGTTGCGGTGGAGCAGGGTCGCGCCCTTGGAGACGCCGGTGGTGCCGCCGGTATATTGCAGGAAGGCGACGTCATCGAGCGTCAGCGTCGGTTTGTTGAGCTTGGCGGCGCGGCCGGCTGACAGCGCCTCGTTGAAGCCGACGGCGCCGGGAATCGACCAGGCCGGCACCATCTTCTTCACCCGGCGCACCACCAGATTGACGATCACGCCCTTGAGGCCGAGCAGGTCGCCCATGCTGCCGACGATCACGTGCTTGACCGCGGTGTTGGGAAGCACCTTCTGCACGGTGGTGGCAAAGTTCTCCAGAACGATGATCGCCTCGGCGCCGGAATCCTTGAGCTGGTGCTCGAGCTCGCGCGGGGTGTAGAGCGGGTTGACGTTGACCACGGCATAGCCGGCGCGCAGCACGGCGGCGGTCGCGATCGGATATTGCAGCACGTTCGGCATCATCAGCGCGACCCGTGCGCCCTTCTGCAGGCCCTTGCTCTGCAGGTAGGCACCGAGCGCCGTCGACATCCCGTCGAGCTCGCGATAGGTGATCGCCTTGTCCATGCAGATGAACGCCTTGCGATCGGCGAATTTCTTGAAGCTTTCTTCCAGCAATTCGACCAGCGACGAATATTGCGTGACGTCGATATCCGCGGGCACGCCGGCCGGATAGTGCTTGAGCCAGATGCGCTCCATGATGGTCAATCCCCTCTCTCAAACTTGGCTGATGTCCCGGATTGCTTCCGGGTTTTCCGACCTTGGCCGCGTTATTTCAGGCAGTATTGAGCGATGCCGCGGCCAATGGCAAGCCGCTGCGCGTTATCGACGCATTGGAGAAAATGACGGTCGGAAATGACGGGCGGGCGCTGCGCTAGCCGGCCGGCTTGGCGTCGGCTTTCGGCTTGTCGGCAGCCTTGGGTTTGTCGGCCGCAGTCTTGGGCTTGGCAGCCGGCTTTGCCGCCGCCGGCTTGCCGGCAGGCTTTGCGGCGGCGGGCTTGTCGGCCGCGGCCGTCTTCGCAGCTGCGGCATCCGGCTTGGCGTTGGCGTGACGCGCGGGCTTGGCCGCCGGCTTGTTGTCCGACTTGGAGGCACCCTTGGTGTCGGCCTTCGCGTCATCGGCCGCATCGGGCTTCTTGCCCGCGACGCGGCTGTGCTTGCCCTTGGCGCGCTTGACCGGCTGCATCTTCTCGGTGTCGGCCTCGACCGCGGCGATCAACGCAGCACCGGTCTTGGTCGGCCCCGTATAAACCACGACCGGCTCGGAGGCCGCGGCCGGCTGCGCCAGCATGTCGGCTGGCTTGGTCGGCATCGCAGCCTGCAGGCCCGAGGCGAAGAAGCTGACGCCGCCGTCGCCATTGGTGCTGGAGCTTCCGGCGCTGGCGACGGTGTCTTCTGCGTCCTCGTCGCTGGCGGGCCGCTTGTGCTTGGGACCGCACATCTCCTCGCGCAGGTTCGGCGGCGTGGAATCGATCGGCACCAGATTGCCGACGGTGCCGAGCGAGGGCCGCAGCCACGCCATCCCATTGTTGGCAAAGCCGCGGTCCAGGAGCTGCGCGGCGCGGATCGCGCGCATGCGGCCCGAGGAGGCGCCGAGCACCACGGCGATCAGCCGCTTGCCGTCACGCGTCGCCGACGCCACGAGATTATAGCCGGAGGCGCAGATGAAGCCGGTCTTGAAGCCGTCGGCGCCGGGATAGCGGCCGATCAGCTTGTTGAAGTTCTGGGTGATGCGGCGGCCGAAGCGGATCGACGGGATGTGGACGAAATACTCGTATTCCGGCAGGTCGCGGATGATGGCGCGGGCGAGGATCGCCATGTCGCGCGCCGAGGTGATCTGGCCGTCGGCGGGCAGGCCGTTCGGATTGACGTAGCTCGTTTGCGTCATGCCGAGCCTTTGCGCGGTCTGGTTCATCATCCCGGCAAAGCCGTCGATCGAACCGCCGATGCCCTCGGCCAGCACCACGGCCATGTCGTTGGCCGACTTCACCAGCATCATCTTCAGCGCGTTGTCGACGGTGACCTGGGTGCCGGGCCGGAAGCCCATCTTCGAGGGCGACTGCGACGACGCGGTCGGCGACACCGTGAGCAGCGTGTCGAGCGAGACGCGGCCGTCCTTGACCGCCTTCAGCGTCACATAGGCCGTCATCATCTTGCTGAGCGAAGCCGGGTACCACGGCATCGTCGCATTGTCGGCCTGCAGCACCTTGCCGGAATCGGCCTCGACAACCAGCAGTGCCTCGGCTTGCGCCATTTGCGGCGAGGCGATGGCGAGCATCGCGACGGCCAGAATCCATTTCAATGACGGGCGAGGAAGGTGCACGAATCCGGTTCCGGTCCTTTGAGACCCGCCTTGAAAAAAGGAGGTCTTGCGATTGTGACGTACGGGTTTCAAGCGTGTCCGGCGCCGCATTGCGGCGATGCAAACCCTATACCGGCTTGCCAGCAGAGAACAGAGGCTGGGGAATTATATCGTGGACGAAATCGGCTGAATTTCGGCAGCCGCCTCAATTGGAAAGGCGGGAATTATGGTGTCTCGATGCCGGCGCGCGCCTGTTCCTGGACCATGAACTGGGCCCGCGCCAGCTCGGCAAAACGCCCGCCTTTCGCCACCAGTTCATCGAAAGTTCCGCTTTCGATCACCCGCCCCTGGTCGAACAGCAGGATGCGGGTGGCGTGGCGGATGGTGGACAGGCGGTGCGCGATCACGAAGGTGGTACGGCCCTTCATCACTTCGTCGAGAGCGGCATTCACCTTGGCCTCGGTGACGGCGTCGAGGGCGCTGGTGGCCTCGTCGAGGATCAGGACCGGCGGATCCTTCAGCAGCGCACGCGCGATCGACAGCCGCTGGCGTTCGCCGCCGGACAGCATGCGGCCGCGTTCGCCGGCATGGGTATCGAACTTCTTTTCGCTGCGCTCGATGAAATCCAGCGCCTGCGCGCGCGCCGCGGCGGTGCGCAGCTCCTCGTCGGTGGCGTCGGGCTTGCCGACGCGCAGATTGTCGGCGAGCGAGCGGTTGAACAGCAGCGCCTCCTGGAACACCACGCCGATGTTTCGCCGCAGCGCCGTCAGCTTCAGTGCGCGTATGTCCATACCGTCGATCCTGATGATGCCCGATTGCGGATCGAACGCGCGATGCAGCAGCGCGATCGCGGTGGACTTGCCAGCGCCGGTCGAGCCGACCAGCGCGATGGTCTGGCCCGGCAGGGCGGTGAAGCTGAGATCCTCGATCGCCGGCCGCTTGCCGTCATAGGAGAACGAGACGTCATCGAACTCGACGAGGCCGGACAGCCGTCCGGGATCGACCGCGCCGGGCCGGTCGCGCACCGCAGGCACCGCATCGAGCACGTCGAAGAACTCCTGCAGGCGCGGCGCTTCCATGAACACGTTGTTGATGAAGCTGACCACCTGCTCGAGCTTCTGGATCAGCATGGTGGCGAACGAGACGAACATCACGATCTCGCCGACCGTGGTGAGGTCCTGGTTATGCAGCGCGATGCCGACGGTGAAGATCGCGAGCACCGTGATCGTGGTCGAGGCGCGTGTGATCACGGTGACCAGCGCCCACCATGACAGCACCGGCATCTGCACCGCGAGCAGCTTGTCGGCGACGTAGCGCAGGCCCTGCACCTCGGAATCGATCCGCACGAAGCTCTGCACCAGCGCGACATTGCCGAGCGCGTCCGAGGCGCGTGCCGAGAGGTCGCTGTAATAGGCCTCGACCTCGCTCTGCATGCCGTAGGTCTTGCGCACCACCAGCGTGGTCAGCACGGTGAACACGACGCAGAGCCCGAACAGCAGGACCGCCAGCCGCCAGTTGATGTAGAGCGAAAGCGGCAACAGCACGATCAGCGACATGATCGCGGCGAAATGCTCGCGGAAGAAGCCGAGCCAGAGCCGCCACAGCGCGTCGGTGCCGTTCAGCATCACCTTCATCAGCCGCCCGGAATGGGTGCCGGAATGGAAGGTCAGCGGCAGCTGCAGGATGTGCTCGAAATAATCGGTCAGCACCGCCTGGCGCTGGCGGTGCGCCAGCCGGTCGGCCTGCAGCGCCACGATCGCGCTGCAGCCGATCGTGAACAGGCCGAACACCGCCCAGGCGACGAGCAGCGGCCATGCCGAGGAGGTCGCGAACAGCCCGGTGACCGGCCGGCCCGACAGCACGTCGACGATCTTGCCGAACAGCACCGGCTCGGCGAATTGCGCGCCGGCGAGTAGCACGTTGGCGATGGCCAGGATCCAGCCGAGCCGCGCCTCCTTGCCGAGCAGTTCGAGGACGCGGGTATAGAGGCGAAGCATGGACATGCCGGCGGCACTCGTCAGCGGTGGGCGCCCGATCAGGCGAGAATGCAATTTAATCAGTGTTCGCGATGCAGGGCCAGCGGCCGGCGGTGCATCGCACTCCGTCATGGCCGGGCTTGACCCGGCCATCCACGCCTTTCTTGCAGGCGGTCATCGAAGACGTGGATGCCCGGGTCAAGCCCGGGCATGACGAGCAGAGCGGAGCCGTCAATTCACCAGCCGGCCGTCGATCGGCGGCAGGAAAGCCTCGTCGAAGATGTCGGCGGCGTGCGGCCGCTTCTGGAATTTGAAGTCCTCCGCGAGCTGGTCGACCGAGCGCTCGAAGCGCTCCGCTTCGATGCCGCCGATGCCGTCGCGCTTTACCTCGCTGGTCAGGATGTTGTCGCGGATGATGGCGTTCAGCCGCTCCAGCTCCAGATCGCGCGAGCCGCCATCCATGCGGCTCGCGACCTCGCCGGCGGCGCGGGCCGGATCCTTGATCGCGAGGTTGGTGCCGCGGATTGCCGCGCGCACGAATCCTTTCACCGCATCCGGCTTCGCGGCGGCAAGGCGCGGGCTGACGATCACGGCAAAGCCGTAGGCCTCGCAGCCATAGTCGGCGAAGCGCAGCACCGCGAGATCGTCGGCGGGCACGCCGCGATCGCGCAAATTGATCGCCGAGAGATAGGAGAAGCCGGTGACGGCATCGACCTGGCCGGCGGAGAGCATCGGCTCGCGCACCGCGGCGCTGATCGTGCTCTGCTTCACGCTCGACAGCTTGATGCCGTTCTGCTTCGCGACCGCGGGCCATAGCCGGATCGAGAGGTCGCCCTCGGCGACGCCGAGGCTCTTGCCCTGCATGTCGGTCAGCGTCCTGATGCCGCGGCTCTTGCGCGCGATGATCGCATAAGGCGCCTGGTTGAACAGCACGAACACCGCCTTGACGGGCGCAGCACCGGGCTCGTCGCGAAAGCGGATCAGCGAGTTGATGTCGACGAGGGCGAAATCGCTCGAGCCGTCGGCGACGCGCGCGATGGCATCCGCCGAGCTGGTCGCGACGTTGGTGCCGACGCTGAGGCCCTCGGCGCTGAACAGGCCGCCGGATAACGCCATCACGAAGGGCGCGGCCGCGGCATCAAGCGGACGGTCGAGCGTGAACTGGATGGTGAGCGGCGGCGGCGGATCGCTGGCGCGCAGCGGCGTCAACACCGGCCACACGCCCCCCGTGAGGCCGATCATGCCGGCCAGTATCCAGCGGAGAACGGTGGTCCGACTTACCTGCATCATGACATCCGGGAGGCGAGACAAAGTGCCGCGCCGGCGCGCCTGCTTCATGACATCGAATGCGCCAGAGCAAGCGTCAGTTTCAAGCGTTATTTGCAGGCATTTTGCCCCAGGCAAGGTGAACGGTCGATGACTGCCAGGCTTCGGCTTGCCATGTTTTCACCTCAGGTCGTTCAGCTTGCATTCGGTTTGGGGAACCTAATCTGGAGGCAGTGGGTTAGCTAACCAAGGCCCGTCGGGCCAGCTTCCACAAAGGATGACTGCAATGCTTGCGCGAAAAGGTGTTTTTTCGTCCATTGGCCGCGCAGCCACATTGGCAACGGTTGCCGCGGTGGCGTTGACGGCCGTCGAGCCGACGATGGCGTTCGCAGGCTCTGCTCCGGCAGGCACGGCGACTGCTGTGACGACGTCACAAGGCACGAGCGGCGCGACCGACATCAGTGCCCGCCGCCGCTACTATGGCGGTGGCGGCGCAGCGGCAGCGGCTGCGTTCGCCGGTATCGTCGGCACGGGCCTCGCGATCGCCGCAGCCCAGAGCCGCCGCGACTATTACGACTCCTACGGCTACTATGGTGGCCCGGGCTACTACGGTGGTCCCGTCTACTATGGTGGCGGCCCGGTCTATTACGGCGGCGGACCGTACTATGGTTACCGCGGCTATTACGGGCGGCGGTCGCAACTGCCGTATCAGCCGTACTGACGGCCGTCGGCGGTTCTCAGAACTGTCACAAAGCATCCAATCCACCGGCCGCGGCCCGGTGGATTTTTTCGTCGTCGCCGTTAACACGCTGGCGACGCGTTTCGACTAGGCTCGAAGCATGAGTGATTCGATCGAGCGGCTTTACCAGGCGGTGATTGCGGCCAAGGATCTTGATCCGGCTACGTCGCGCACGGCACGGCTGTTCCAGCGCGGCCCGGCCAAGATGGCCAAGAAGCTCGCCGAGGAAGCGATCGAAGTGGTGATCGACGCCGTCAGCGGCAAGTCGGATGCCGTCATTCGCGAAAGCGCCGACCTGTTCTACAACCTCGCCGTTCTCTGGGCGTCGGCCGGCGTGAAGCCGGAGGATGTCTGGCGCGAGATGGAGCGGCGTGAACGGCTGCTCGGGATCGCCGAGAAGCTGCCGAAGTCGCCGGTCAAGCTGCCCAAACCCGCGCCGGTCCCGGTGGTTCGGCGCCGAATTGTCGCGCTGGAGAACCGGCTGCGCAAACGGTAGCCGTAAATCAACCAGATTCAGCTCAATCCCGGCATGGACAAATCCGCTCCATGATGGTTCATCGCGCCCATGTTGAAACGGATTTACGACTGGTGCGTCGACGCGGCCGACAAGCCCTATGCGCTGTGGATTCTCGCGGCCGTCGC
Organism: Bradyrhizobium sp. USDA 4504; assembly: GCF_054063995.1. Classification (NCBI taxonomy): domain Bacteria; kingdom Pseudomonadati; phylum Pseudomonadota; class Alphaproteobacteria; order Hyphomicrobiales; family Nitrobacteraceae; genus Bradyrhizobium; species Bradyrhizobium sp. USDA 4504. The sequence continues at coordinate 8,209,711 of NZ_JBSSGV010000001.1, forward strand.
CTTCGCCGAGAGCTCCTTCTTCCCAATCCCTCCCGACATCATGCTGCTGCCGATGTCGCTGGCGCGGCCGAAGCGGGCGTGGTGGTTCGCCGCGGTCTGCACGGTGGCGTCGGTTGCCGGCGGCGTGCTCGGTTATGCGATCGGCGCACTGCTCTACGACTCGCTCGGGCAGTGGCTGATCCATCTCTACGGCCTCTCCGACAAGGTCGACGCGTTCCGCGCCTCCTACGCCGAATGGGGGGCCGTGATCATCCTGCTGAAGGGACTGACGCCGATCCCCTACAAGCTCGTGACGATCACCTCGGGTTTTGCCGGCTACAACATCTGGCTGTTCGTCCTGTGCTCGATCGTCGCCCGCGGCGGCCGCTTCTTCTTCGTCGCGGTGCTGCTCAACCGCTATGGCGATTTCATCCGCGCCGAGCTCGAGAAGCGGCTCGGCCTGTGGGTCGCGATCGGCGCCATCGTGCTGGTGCTGGGCTTTGTTGTCGCATTCAAGCTGATCTAGCGACCGACCGCTTGCGGCTTTGCCTGCGCGTGGCTTCGGGTTACGCTCAGCACGATGGCTGATGGAATCGCGGACCTGCTCGATCCTGCCGGGCTCACGCTCGTCAGGCTTACGCGCGCAAAGGCACGCATTGTGCTGAGCGCGGCCCGAACGACTGCAGGACGGAAAATTTCGTGACACGGGCCGTCTGCCAATAGCGGCGGCAGGCTTTGCGTCTGGGATGCCAGGCGCCCGCGAAAACACGGTTTCAGGATGAGGATTTGTCATCTTTTTTGCAGCGCCAAAACGCAATACTTGACACTGGAAAGATTGCCTTGTTGGTAGGACGGTCAGCATTCGAGATCAACCAACGACCAACGCTTGAGGATCCGCTTCAAATGTCCATGCCTGCTCTGTTCAAGGGCCGCCTGTCTCTTCCCGTGATCGGGGCGCCGCTGTTCATCATCTCCGTGCCCGACCTCGTTATCGCCCAGTGCAAGGCCGGTGTGGTCGGCTCGTTTCCGGCGTTGAACGCGCGGCCGCCGGAGTTGCTCGACGAATGGCTGTACCGGATCAAGGAAGAGCTCGCCGCCTATGACAAGGCGCATCCGGAACGGCCGTCGGCGCCGTTCGCGGTGAACCAGATCGTGCACAAGTCGAACAACCGGCTCGATCACGACATGGCGCTTTGCGAGAAGCACAAGGTGCCGATGATCATCTCCTCGCTCGGCGCGCGCGAGGAGCTCAACCAGGCCGTCCACGGCTGGGGCGGCATCGTCTTCCACGACGTGATCAACCAGAAGTTCGCGCACAAGGCGATCGAGAAGGGCGCCGACGGCCTGATCCTGGTTGCGGCCGGCGCCGGCGGTCATGCCGGCACGCTGTCGCCGTTCCCGTTCGTAGCGGAGACGCGGCAATGGTTCGACGGGCCGATCGCGCTGTCGGGCACCATTTCCAACGGCCGCGCCATCCGCGCCGCGCGCATCATCGGCGCCGACTTCGCCTATATCGGCTCCGCCTTCATCGCGACCAAGGAGGCAAACGCGGTCGAGGGCTACAAGGACATGATCACCAATTCGTCCGCCGAGGACATCGTCTACTCCAACCTGTTCACCGGCGTGCACGGCAATTATTTGAAGCCGTCGATCGTCGCGGCCGGCATGGATCCGGAAAACCTGCCGATCTCCGATCCCTCCAAGATGAGCTTCGGCACCGATGCATCCGGCGAGCGCGCCAAGCCGAAGGCGTGGAAAGAGATCTGGGGCTCCGGCCAGGGCGTCGGCAGCATCTCCAAGGTGGTGCCCGCGGCCGAGCTGATTGGCCGGTTCAAGAAGGAGTACGACGAAGCCGTCGATCCGGCGCTTGCCTGAAGCGCGATGAGATCATGATGAATCGTCATCGCGCTTCAGCTCTTCATTTCAGCATGATCCACGCGCAAACGCTTCGCGTTTGTCGCGGGGAAAACTGCGTCCCACTTTTCCGGATCATGCTGTGATGGAACCGATCTTTCGCGTCGACGGCGACCGCGTCGTCACCAGTCCCGACGCCGCGGGTCCGTGGGATCCGCGGATGCAGCATGGCTCCGCACCGGCAGCGCTGGTGGTGTGGGCGGCCGAAGCCCTTCCGACGCCGGTGCCGATGCGGATCGCGCGCGTCACCATCGACCTGATGCGCCCGGTGCCGGTGGCGCCGCTGACCGTTTCGAGCGAGATCCTGCGCGACGGCCGCAAGATCCAGCTCTGTGGCGTCAGGCTGCTTGCCGACGGCGTTCTCGTGGTTTCGGCCACCGTGCTCAAGATCAAGCAACAGACGGCCGAATTGCCGCCTGACATCACAGCGCTTGCCGTCGATCTGCCGGGCCCCGACGAAAGTATGATCGAGCCGGGCAATCTTGCGAACAGTCCGTTCGTGAAATGCATCTCGATGCGGGCCGCGCGCGGCCGCTTCGGCGTGACGGGACCTGGCGCGATATGGTTCCGCGTCGACCGCCCGCTGATTGCGGGCGCCGCCGTCTCGCAGGCGATGCGGGCAGTGGTTGCCTCGGACTTCTCCAACGGCACCTCGCCGGCGCTCGATTTCAGCCAATGGACCTTCATCAACGCTGATCTCTCGGTGAGCCTGGCGCGCGAGCCGGTCGGCGACTGGATCCTGCTCGACGGCCAGTCCTGGATCGGGCCCGACGGCGCCGGGCTTGCAATGTCGCGGCTCGCCGATCAGCGCGGCTATTTCGGCCAGGCGGTCCAGAGCCTGGTCATCGAGCGGCGCTAGGACGCGCTGCGCTTCTTCCATCTCCCCTCGAAAAAGGGGAGGTGGCTTTGCTCGCCAGAGCAAAGCGGGTGGGGATCAGCTGACCCCAATCCCGACCTTCCCCCGTTTCAGGGGCTGGCGAAGACCGATCACGTACTGTGCATGGGGTTGTTTCACCGATTCGCGGTGCGGGAGCCGCGCCAACCGGCTGCCCCTGCGGCAAAAATAACTCGGCTTCCCGGGAACGGTTGGGCGCACGTGCGAGTTTCGCTCCCGTTAGGGGGTCCCATGATGCGTATTGATCCCGCCGCCGGCATCGTGGCCATGGCCGTCCGGCGGTTGTGTGATGTGCCGGACGGTGTCGACGCCCGGCCGCCGCGGGGACAGACGCGATGAAGCCTGGTCCGTCCTCGGAACGCGCGGTCATCCTCGCCGCGAGCGAGCGGGACGCCGTCAAGACTGCTCACCTGATCAAGGAAGCCGGCTATTACGCCAACATCTGCGGTGATCTCGCCGAGCTCGAACGCCAGATCGCAAGCGGGGCGGGCCTTGCCATCATTGCCGACGAGGTGATCAGGGCCGCCGATCTCGCCGGCCTGACGCACTGGCTGAACGAGCAGCCGTCATGGTCGGACTTTCCTATCGTGCTGATCAGCGAGAAGGGGGGACCCGAGCGCAATCCCGAAGCAGCGCGGCTCGGCCGGGCGCTCGGCAATGTCACCTTCATCGAGCGGCCGTTTCATCCGACCACGCTGGTAAGCCTGGTCGCCGCGACGGTGCGCGGCCGCCGCCGCCAATACCAGACCCGTCAGATCCTCGAGGATCTGACCGAGAGCGAAGGTCTGCTGCAGACCGCGCTCAATGCCGGTCATCTCGGCGCGCTCGAGCTTCATCTGCCGGATTTCGAGCTCGAGGCGTCGCCGACGTGCAAGACCTATTTCGGGCGCAGGCCGGGCGATCCCTTCACCTATCAGGATCTCCTGGACGCGGTGCATCCCGACGACCGCGCGCGCCGGAGCGAGATCGTCGAACAAACGTTGCGCACCGGCTCGGATTATCAGATCGAATACCGCAACATCTGGCCCGACGGCACCGAGCACTGGGTTGACGTGCGCGCGCGTGCGGTGCGTCGGCCCGACGGCGGCATCCGCTCGCTGGTCGGCGTTTGCTCCGACATCAGCGCACGCAAGACCGCGGAGATCGAGCGCGAGGCATTGCTGGCGCAGCTTGCCGCCGAGCGCACCGCACTCGCCGAACTCACCGCGACGCTCGAGCAGCGGGTCGAGCAGCGCACCGCCGACCTGATGAAGGAGGTCGCGGCGCGCGAGCGGGCGCAGGAACAGCTCCGCCATGCCCAGAAGATGGAGGCGATCGGCCAGCTCACCGGCGGCGTCGCGCACGACTTCAACAATCTGCTGATGGCGGTGATGGGCAATCTCGATCTGCTGCGCAAGCGCTTGCCGGAGGACCCACGCCTGCGTCGGCTGGTCGACGGCGCATTGCAGGGCGCCGAGCGCGGCGCGTCGTTGACGCAGCGGCTGCTGGCATTCGCGCGGCAGCAGGATCTGCGCGCGGTGCCGGTCGATCTCGGCGCGCTGGTGCGCGATATGAGCAATCTGCTCGAGCGCTCGCTCGGACCGCGCATCATGTTGCGGCTCGACATTCCCGAGGGGCTGCCGCTCGCCTGCGTCGACAGCAACCAGCTTGAGCTTGCGGTCCTCAACCTTGCGATCAATGCGCGCGACGCGATGCCGGATGGCGGCGTGATCGAGATCCGCCTCGCGACCTGGCAGGCGAAGAATGATCCGGCGCTGCAGCCTGGCGACTATTTGAAGCTCTCGGTGATCGACAGCGGCACCGGCATGTCGCCGGACGTGCTGAAGCGCGCGATCGAGCCGTTCTTCTCGTCGAAGCCGGTGGGCAAGGGCACCGGGCTCGGCCTGTCGATGGTGCATGGACTCGCCGTGCAGCTCGGCGGCGAGCTGGAGTTGTCGAGCGCGGTCGGCAAGGGCACCACGGCTGCGCTGGTGCTGCCGGTCGCAACGGCGGTGCCGGAGGTCGACAGCCCCGCGCCTGCGGCGCAGACGGTCAAGCGCTCGGCGGTGATCCTGCTGGTTGACGATGATCCGTTGATCGCGATGTCCACCATGGAAATGCTGGAAGACCTCGGTCACCGCGTGATCGGCGTCAATTCCGGACCGCAGGCGCTCGAAATCCTCAGGAGCGACCAGGAGATCGACCTGATGATGACCGATCACGTGATGCCCGGCATGACCGGCATCGAACTCGCCGCGGTTGCGCGCAAGGTGCGGCCGCAGCTTCTGGTGCTGCTCGCCACCGGCTATGCCGAACTGCCCGACGGCACCCAGGTCGACCTGCCGCGGCTGGCCAAGCCCTACCACCAGGATCAGCTGCGCGACCGACTCGACCAGTTGCTCGGGCAGGGCACCGGTCAGCAAGCTGCTGCCGCCAGCGCCGACAGTCTCGCCACGCCTTCCACTCTGTCCCCGTCACCCTGAGGAGCCGCGAAGCGGCGTCTCGAAGGGCGCCGGCCCGGCTGCTGCCGCAAGCGGAGATAGCGCAAGCTGAAACATCGGGGCCGTGCATCCTTCGAGGCTCGCTCCGCTCGCGCCTCAGGGTGACGGTGCGCACAGCTCCATCCGCGTCATTGCGAGCGAAGCGAAGCAATCCATAGCCCGGCAGGTCGGATAGATGGATTGCTTCGTCGCTTCGCTCCTCGCAATGACGGCGGAGCAAAAGCGTCACAACCTCTCAGGATGACGGGACCAGCAATCGTCGCGCGAGCATCCTACCCCACCATGCGGTCGCGGCCGGTCCAGAAGCGTGCCTTCAGCACCTTCTTGTCGACCTTGCCGACGCCGGTCATCGGCAGTTCCTTGACGAACTGGATCTGCTTCGGCGCGTGCGCCGAGCCCTTCTTCGCCTTCACCAGTCCGATCAGCTCGTCGGCGTCGGGCACAGCGCCCTCGCGCGCGACCACGACGGCGGTGACGGCCTCGCCCCATTTGTCGTCGGGCACGCCGACCACGGCGACCATCGCGACGTCGGCGTGTTGCGACAAGACATCCTCGACTTCGCGCGGGAAGATATTGAAGCCGCCGGAGACGATCATGTCCTTCTTGCGGTCGAGGATGAACATGTAGCCGCGCTCGTCCATGCGCGCGATGTCGCCGGTGTGCAGCCAGCCGCTCTTCAGCGTCTCCGCCGTGATGTCGGGCCGTTTCCAGTATTCGGCCATCACATGCGTGGCGCGCACGCAGATCTCGCCGGCCTCGCCGGTCGCGACCTCCTCGTCGTCCTGATCGAGGATCTTGACCTGGCAGGCGGCGATCGGGAAGCCGCAGGACAGGAACAGGTCCGGCGTTTTCGGGTCATGATCCGCCTTGCGCAGCACCGAGACCGGATAGCATTCGGTCTGGCCGTAAAGCTGGGAGAACACCGGTCCGATCCGCTCGATACCCTCGACCAGCCGGCTCGGCGACATCGCGGACGCGCCGTAGAGCAGGAGCTCGAGCGAGGAGAGATCGGACCTGTCGAGCGCGGGATGATCCAGCATCACATAGATCATGGTCGGCACGAACAGCGTGAAGTTGATCTTCTCGCGCGCGATGGTCGTGAACACGGCCTCCGGATCGAACCCTTTCAGCATGTGCACGGTGCCGCCGCGCATCAGCGTCGGCAGCACTTTGGTGCCCGCGACATGGCTGATGGGGGCCACGGTGAGGTAGCGCGGCGTCTCCGGAATCTCGAAATCGGCGAGGATCGCCGCGGCGAAGCCGCCATATTCGCGGTGATAGCGCAGCGCGCCCTTGGATTTGCCGGTCGTGCCGCCGGTGTAGTTCAAGGTCGAGATGTCGTCGGCGCGGGCGAAATTCTTCGCGCTTGCGCTGCCGGCGTCCCCGGCCACCTGCAACAGGTCGGCGCCGTAATCCGCCGGGCCGAGCGTGAACACGGTCTTCAGGCCCTGCGCCTTCGCCGTGAGCTCGCCGCCGCGATCGCGAAACGTGATGCCGTCGACGATCAGCATCTGCGCTTCGGAATCCTCGATCTGGAACAGCTGGTCGTCGAGCGAGCCCAGCGGATGCAGCCAGGTAATCGCGAGCCGCGACAATTGCGCGGCGACGCCGGCGCACCAGCTGTCGGCGCGGTTGGCGGTAAGCAGCGCGACGCGGGTGCCGGGCGCAAAGCCGAGCCGCATGAACACGCTTTGCATTCGTCCGATCAGATCGGTCGCGCCCTGATAGGTGAGCGAGCCGCCCGGCCATGCGAAGGCGGTGCGCGATGGATAGCGCGCCAGCGCCCGCAGGGTCTGTTCGCACACCGCCGGAAATGCATAGAGCGGATTGCTCATCTGGTTGTCCCTCCCGGCTTTGTCTTTGGCTTTTGTCGTGCCAATGTTGGCGGCAACGCTAACACAATGATGATGGGAAGGAACAACTTGTCCGCCGATCTTCTCGCGCGTTTTCGCGATCGCCTCCGGCTGCCGCTGATTGCAGCACCGATGTTCCTGGTCTCCGGTGTCGAGCTGGTGGTAGCCGCCTGCCGCACCGGCGTGATCGGTTCGTTTCCGACGGTGAATTGCCGTGAGACGGAACAGCTCGATGCCTGGCTCGACGACATCGCGCGCCGCCTGCAGGCACATGCCGATGCAAGCGGCGAAGCAGCCGCGCCGATTTGCCCGAACCTGATCGTGCATCGCTCCAATACGCGGCTGGCCCAGGATCTCGCCGTGCTGCTGCGGCACAAGCCCGAGCTTGTGATCACCTCGGTCGGCTCGCCCGCGCCGGTGCTTGGCCCTCTGCACGATGCGGGCGCGCTGGTGTTCGCCGATGTCGCCTCGATCCGCCATGCCGAGCGCGCGGCAGCAGCCGGCGCCGACGGGCTCGTGCTGCTCACTGCGGGTGCAGGCGGCCAGACCGGCTGGCTCAATCCGTTCGTGTTCGTCCGCGCTGTGCGCGGCTTCTTCGATGGACCGATCGTGCTTGCCGGCGGCATCAGCGACGGCCACGCGCTCCGCGCCGCAGAGGCGCTCGGCTGCGACCTCGCCTATATGGGCACCAAGTTCATCGCGACGCGCGAGAGCATGGCGGACGGCAGGTACAAGCAGATGCTGGTCTCTTCCACCGCCGACGACATCCTGCTCACAACGGCGTTCACCGGCTTGCAGACCAACATGCTGCGGCCCTCGATCGAGGCCGCCGGTCTCGATCCCGACGACCTGCCGGCACGCGGCGCGATCGACATCGGCAAGGACATCGACATCGGCGCCCGCGAAAGCCGCCCCAAACGCTGGCGCGATATCTGGAGCGGCGGTCATTCCACCTCCGGGGTGACCGGGGTGCTCGGCGTCGACGAACTCGTGGCGCAGACGATCGCGGAGTATGAGGCGGCGAGCGCGCGGGTGCGGCTCTAGAGTCGCTGCTTTGACGCGTTCCCTTCGCGCCAACCGGTGCACGAAAGCGCGCTGGTTCGCGAAATAGCAGCACTCAAATCCCGCCCATCCGCTTAACGCGACATTAACCATGCCAGTCCCAACAATAGCGTCACGGGTCGCCACGGCTGGTCGCCCGGCAGTTTGTGGGAATGCGACATGGCCTTTGAGGCGCTCTCCAAGACCCCGGCATCGCTCGACGAGCTCCGGACCCGGGTGTTTTACGCCCTGCAGCGGCATCCGCTGTGCCGTCAGGTCGAATTCGACATTGTCAGCACGCCGCGCACCCGCCGGACCAACTGGACGGTCAGCATGCACACGGTCCAGCCCGGCGCGCTCTGGACGGCGCATGAGATCGTCGCCGACATCCAGGAAGCCTATGAGCTTGACGTCGCGGCCTGATTTTCCGGCCGTTTCGGGACAATTTCACCTATTTGGCGCCGTCACGGCACGCTACCGCCGCATTTCGCGCGCAGTTTGCGGTGACACCGGCCGGCAATGGAGTAGTTTTTGACCAGAGCCATCACCCTCGCCGCGCTGACATGCTTCCTCCTCGCAGGCGCCGCGGTAACAGCCATTTTGGGCCGTGACAGCCTGCCGGCGGCGCAGGCCGACATTGGACCGGTCGCCAATCGTGCCAGCAAGCAGGACAAGCTCGCCGTCTCGACGCTTGCCGCAGCCGCGTTTGAGGCGCCCCAGCCGATTGAGCCTCCCGCCAATCCGTCTCCGCTCCTGTTACGGGCCCAAGCCGCGATTCCGGGCGCGACTGACACGGTGCGCCAGGCCTATGCCTCCGTCGAGCCGACCGATGTCGGCCTGCCGAAGATCACCGACCCCGTCGATGCGGCTCAGCCGAAGATCGCCGAACCCGCGCCGGTCGCCCCGGCGCCGCCGAAGCCCAAGGCTGCGGCCAAGCCGGCGCCGCAGAAGAGCTACGCGCTGCTGAGCGACGCCCAGATCGCCGGCATCAAGGACCGGCTGAAGCTGTCGTCGTCGCAGGAATATTACTGGCCGGCGGTCGAGACCGCATTGCGCGCCGTCGCCCGCAAGATCCACGCCAAGCGCCAGGGCGATCCCGCATCCGGCAGCATGCCGATCGATCCGGACTCCGAGGAGGTCCAGCAGCTGAAGTCGGCGGCGATGCCGCTGCTGTTCCAGCTCCGCGAGGATCAGAAGAACGAGGTCCGTTCGCTGGCGCGCCTGATTGGCCTCGAACGTGTCGCTGCGATGATCTGAGCGGCAGGGTCCGGCCGAAGCGGATCTGCGCTCCTTGTGCTCTAGCGGGCCTCCAGCGGCCGCAGCTTCTCCACCTTACCCTGGGTTTCGACGAGCAGCTGTTTCATGAAGTCCTTGTTGCGCTTCAGCCAGGGCTCGAGCGTCTGCCTGACGTCGCTTGGCGACTTCTTCTCGATGGCTTGCGCCAGCCGGATCTGAAACGTCCCCCAATCCTTGAACATCTCCTTCAGCAGCGCATCGTCGGAAATGTTGATCGCCGACTTGGCCGCCATTGGATCGGCTGCGTTCGCTGGTGCACGCCTTCATCCGCTCCGAATGCGAGGAAGCCGCGGTACGCGTCGCGCTGAGCGATGCCGCGCCGCTCTATCGCGATGCCCCCGAGGCGCGCGAGGCGCGGGCATCCGGCGAGCGCATCGTCGAAGCGTTCATGCGCGAGGCGTTGCCGAAAGCGTCCGGCGCGGTGCGCGACGGCGGGCGATCTGATCACGACGACGCTAAGTACGGTGGGCAAGGATTTTTCCGAGAGCCCGCGAACGCCCGCCGAGATCGCGACCTATGCCGACGCCATGGTCGACATGTTCTGCGCGATCTGAGGAGTCTCGGAAAGCGCTGAAGTTCACAGATAGTGCTTGGCGACCAGCAGAAACCCGAGCACGCCGCCGGTCACAGCGAAAACCGTCACGCCATTGCAGAGACTGACGTAAGCGGCCGACCAGTAAGAAACAGTCTGAGCGGCCGTCGCAACTTTTTTCGACTTCTGGGGCAAGCCAATTGGCTCCTGAAAAAGGCGCCGCCATCTGGTCAACACAGATGACGGCGCCCGTCTGAGGGCTTCAGGGCGAAACCCTGCTGCAGCGTAAGGTGCGATCATGAACGGTTCGTATACCGCCCGGCTGTCGCAAGCTCGCATGTCAGCTGAAGCGTCGAGGTTCCCTAGAGCATCATCCGGAAAAGTGCGCAGCGGTCTTCCGAAAAAGATCATGCTCAAACAAGAGGCCAAAGCGCGATGACGATTCGACCCAATCTCATCGCGCTTTAGAACGAAGCGTAGGCATTTCGAAATGCGATGGCGCCAGCCAGCGAGCGCGGCCGCGTGCGCACGGCATGCCCGTCGTTGCCGCTCTGCACGATCCACTGGCCGTTCTCCTGACCCACGATCTTGCCGACGTGGTGACGCCAAACCACGATGGTGCCGACCGAGGGGCCGCCGGCATTGGTGCCGTAGCTTGCCCAGGATCGGGCCAGATTGAATTGCGGACCGGGATCGCTGCCGACCTGGGTGCGCATGAACCAGCCGCACCACGCAGCTGGGCGACCGGAATGTGCAGAGTGCCGATGGTGATGGTGACGGCCGCGGGCTTCGGCAGTTGAAGCGAACGCCAAAAGAACCGCCACAGCGGCGAGAAGTTTACGCATTACAAAGTCCTTCTTGCTGTTGGCAGACCATCCATGTTGTGGGGGGAAGCGCAGCGATGATCTGCGATTGGCTTGCGAAGCGACCGCATCGGTCAGGCGACGCATAACGAAGGCGGGGCATGGCCCGCGCAGGCGTTTAAGAAACGGGCTATGGCCAAAATATGGCCGGTACGTCCCGTCAGGCGGCCGCGACACTACCGAAGACGTCAGGCTTGGTCCGCGCAATGGCTGCTAATTTGATCACCGCGGTTGTGCTCTCGGACAGCGACGCGTTGTCGAGCCGGCCAGCCTAGGATCGGCTGCCGATCGTGAGTCAGTGCGGTGTGGTGATTGTAAACAGTCCGTCTTCGCTTTCGCGTTGCTCGAGCTTCGCCGGACACGCTTCGCCCTTGCAGGCTTCGCGGCCGCGCCACGCGAAGCCTGCAAAGGCGAAGCGTGGTGCACCATTCAGAATACAATTGCGCACCACTGCCTAATTTAAACACCAATATAATTCTGCTGCGGACGAGGTCGAAACGTTTCCGACCTATCGCTTCGTCTTGTGAAGGACCAATTTGCCCTGCGAAGCGACATCACCCCACCTGGCGGACCAATTGAGTTCCGAGGCGGAGGGTCGCTCAGTGCCTTTCTGATCCCAGGCTCCCTGTAGCGCAAATAGAGCCCCTTGGGGATCGGCACATCGCAAGATCCAGCAACCGTCGGGCAACTCGATTGGACCTTGGAGGACCCGGCCCCCGCCAGCATCAACGCGCTTGGCAGCCGCACCGATGTCGTCGACATTGAAGTAATAGAGCCAGCAGGGTTGCGATACGCTCGGAAGTTTGGTGAGCATTCCGCCGATCGTCTGGCCGGCCGCCGAAAACAATTCGTACAGGTCGGCCGGCCCGGTTTCAGCGTGAGCCTTCTGCCAGCCAAGAAGCTCGCCGTAAAACGGGAAGATCTTGTTCCGGTCTTCAGCCAGCAACTCGTGCCAGCCCACGCGTCCAGGCTCGTCCAATCCGCAGGACTGCCGTTGGCCATATGTCAGCCCGGAAACCAGTGCAAACGTCGCTCCTTGCGGATCGGCGACCACCGAAATTCGGCCAATATTGCTGGCGGTCGGCGTTATCAGAATGGCGCCCCCACGACGGCGGACCTGCACGGCTTTCGCATCCACGTCGTCGACGGCGATGTAGCCGACCCATCTCGGCCTCGCTCCCAATCGCAGCCCTTCTTCCGGGAGATGCATGAGTCCAACTGCCGGGGCGTCGCCTGCAGTAAGCAGCGTGTAGGCGAATTCCGGAGTCGACGCATCCTCCACCGCCCAGCCGATGACCTTGCCATAAAATGCGGCTGCTGCCGACATGTTCGTCGTCAGCAACTCATACCAGGCGAAGCGTCCGAGTTGATCGACCAAGCTAATTTCCCCTTCAAGCGGACCGACGATTGCGCACTGCATCAAATTGCACCCGTTGCAATCCGCTCCACGGGCCCGGATTCTCGATTTAATCGACCAAATTGCGCGATATCGTTCATGAAGATGAATGCAATCAGAACGAGCTCTATTACATTTTGTGTATATCGTAATTCTTGTCTGCCTCGTTCGCTCGGCGTAAGATCGTGCTTCGGAAGTCCTTTCTTCCAAACTGGGAGGATGCGGCCATGCAGCGGGCGAAGCAAGCTTCGAGAAAGAAGCGAACGACCAACGCCGCGGTACCGGCGCTGGGATTAGCCGGTCTGACTTTTTCGCTCGCGGGCAGCGCATATGCCTCCGCCGTGCCCTCCGGCGACGTTCAACGCAAGCCGAACTTCGCGCCGGGCCATATGACGACGCTCAGTGAGGAAGAACTCGCCGACGTCAGTCTCGCCACCTTCCACCTCGATCTCATCGACGATGAAAGCGTCGGAGGCCGCGTGCTGCTCGCGCGGGGATGCGGTGGTTGCCGTGGCTGCGGAGGCGCCAGAGGTTGCGGAGGCTGCAGGGGGTGCGGAGGATGCAGGGCCTGCAGAGGCTGCCGCTGCGGTGTCGGTTGCGGTGGATGTGGCGGCTGCGGCGTTGGTTGGATCGGCGTAGGCGTGCCATTGGTCACATGCGCAGGCTGCTGTGCATCCTGGGGCCGCTGCCGCTGGTGCTAGCGCTGGGCGTCGACACGTCGCGATTTTATTGGCCGGGCGCCCGAACGACCCGGCCAAATTTTTGCTTCGTTATGCATTCGCCGCGCCTGGCTGATCAGCTTGCCGACGGTGGGCGAGTGTGATCCAAATTGCTCGCAGAACGCCGGTGGCCGAACGCGGCGCACAAGTCGCGCAATGCCAATGGTTCGCCGCGCGCCGGCGATCGGAAGTGACAGCAACAGGATCAGCGTGCCGCCCCGATGACAGTCAATGGCAAGAGCCGCACCGCGAGGCAGAGCCGCAAGGGCATTTTGCGATTCGCGCCGAACTTTACCGCTTATGTGATTCCTCCCGATGTGGTCTGCCTCTACTCCGAGAACCGCAAATTCTTCCTGCATGGTGATCTCTATTGTGCGGTGGCCGCGGCGATCGGCAAAAATGGTAAGGCTGCACCAGAGATCGTTCGGCAGCTCTCAAAGAATTTTCCCGCCGACAAGATCGAGGAAGCGATCAGGCGGCTGCTGGAGCGCCGATATGTCGTAAGCGGAGCGCCGCACGCGTTCGCAGGCGCCGTCGATGGATATTGGGCGAGTCTCGGCCTCCCCCCCGAGGTCGCAGAACAGAATCTCCGCGATTGCCCAGTGCGGGTCGAAGCGATCGATGTCAAAGGCGCCAACGAACTTGCCGCGGCCTTGAGCAAGCTCGGTGTTCGGATCACCAAGCGGTCGCCCAAGCTCACGATCACACTGGCGAACGACTATCTTGACCGGCGGCTCGTCGAATTGAACGGAAAGCGCTTTGGCGATGGGACGCCCTGGCTGCTGGCGCAGCCGTCCGGCGTGTTTCCGCTGGTGGGACCCGTGTTCAAGCCGGGCGAGAGCGCCTGCTGGACTTGCCTGTTCGATCGCATGATACGCAATCGGGAGATCAAGGGATTTCTCGATCGCAGAGCGGCGCAGGTGGTCGCCGTATCGCCCCTGGTCGGCGACGCCGTCGGACAAATCGGCATCCACTTCGCTGCTGTTGAAATCGCAAAAGCGATTGCCTCGGGATTTCGTACCGATCTGCGCGATCACATCGCAAGCTTCGACCTGACCGGTGCCGTCATTGCCAAGCATTACGTCGCGCGACGCCCGCAGTGTCCTACCTGCGGCAGCAGGAAGCTGCAGAGTCCGCGCCGGGCGGCAGCGCCGATCGAGATCGCGGAGGGCGGAAAGCTCGTCATGACCAGCGGCGGTTACCGCGCCGTGACGTCGCGAGCCACCGTAGCACGGTTCCGCAAGCACGTCAGTCCGCTGACCGGCGTCGTCTCACGGCTCGAGCGGATCGAGGCCGATCTGCCGATGAACACGAATTTTTTCGCCTACCACAATTTCTCGGCGCCGGCCTGGAACGTCGACCAGCTCAGATCCGGATTGAGCGGCGGCAGCTTCGGCAAGGGCTCCACAGCCGAGCAGGGCGAGGCAAGCGCGTTGATGGAGGCGATCGAGCGCTATTCGGGTATTTTCCAGGGGGACGAGATCAGGACGAAGCGCCGCTTTGTCGATTTCGCTCCCGGCGACGCTCTTCTTCCCAACGAAGTACAGCTTTTCAGCGACGCGCAGTTTCAAAACAGACATACCTCGCAGCCGGACGATTCACATCTGGTGCCTGAGCCGCTCGATCCCTCGACCAAGACGGAGTGGTCGCCGGTCTGGTCGTTACGCGACAAGCGTTTCAAACATCTTCCAACGGGCCTCTTGTACTTCTTCTATGGCGGCTTCCACACGGATTCCAACGGATGCGCGGCCGGCAACACCCGGGAGGAAGCCATCGTTCAAGGCTTCCTCGAACTGGTCGAACGCGACGCCTACGCGATCTGGTGGTACAACCGGCTGCAACGTGCAGAAGTCGACCTCGCGCAATTCGAAGATCCCTATGTGCGGGATCTGCAAGCCCAGCTTGCCGATGCGGGGCGCAGGCTTTGGGTGCTCGACATCACCAGCGATCTCGGCATTCCCTCTTACGTGGCGATCATTCATTGGATGCAGAACGGACACGAAAATATCGAATTCGGTTCCGGCTCGCATTTCGATCGCCGCATAGCCCTGCTGCGTTCCCTCACCGAACTGACCCAGTTCATGTCGATTGGCATGATGGGCGGCGGAAGTGGCGAGAAGCCGACGCTGGACGGTGTCACGCCGCTGCGACTGGACGATTATCCGTTCCTGATCCCCAGCGACAATCCGATCGTGCCGTTGGCGCCGAGCCTCAAGGTTCACGACAACGCGCGCGACCAGGTCAATGCCTGCATCGAGATTGCCACCGGCGCGGGATTTGATTTCCTCGTGCTCGACCAGACGCGGCCCGATGTCCAGGTGCCCGTCGTCAGAGTGCTCGTTCCGGGGTTGCGACATTTCTATCGCCGCTTCGCACCCGGCCGACTTTACGATGTTCCGATGAAGCTCGGATTGCTGAATCGTCCGCGACTGGAAAGCGAGCTCACGCCATTCCTTCCACACACCTGAAGGCTGGCTCGTTGCGCAACTTCCGGAAAACGAAGCTCAGGAAGATCGCACCCGTCATCGTCGCCCGATTGAACGGTCGTTGCTCCCTTCACATGCAGGCGGACGGAAGCATCGCTGCAGGTTTGGGCGGCTACTCGATCAATCTGGGACAATTCAGCGCGGCAGCGGTCGACCGTGCGGGACATCTCACCAGCGGCCTGCCGCTCGCCTCCTTTGCGGGCAAAGGCGTCCTCGCGAGGCAGGTTCATGCCCTCGTGCGGCGACTGGCAGGGCATGGACTTCTCGAATACCGCTTATGCTCTCCGCGTGACGAGCAAGACCTCGTGGTCATCGAGCCGCAGGTCGCCGAATACTGGCCACAACGCGCAAAGCTGGGGAGCGGTGATACCATTGTGTTGTCGCGCTTCGCCTATCTGCGCCGGCGCGACAGCGAGATGGTGCTGGAATCACCGCGCGCCGGCGCGCTGTTTCGGATTTTCGATCCCGCCATCGCTGCCACCCTCGCTGCCCTGTCGCGGCCTCAGAAGATCAGCGAGCTTCGCCGCCATGCGGCCTCCGCGAACCTCGATCTGCTCGGATTGCTGCTCGACAGCAAGATGCTGATTAGGCTCAATGCGAAAGACGGCGACGGCCTTCGGGTGAATGAAGGCGACGGCAATCTCGTTCTCTGGGACTTCCACGATCTCGTGTTTCATACGAGGAGCACGGAGGGCCGGCACACCAATCCAGTTGGCGGCGCGTTCACCCATGCGGGCGTCGTTCCACCGCTACCCGCGGTGCGCCCGCCTTGGCCCGGCAAGAAGATCGACCTCGGCAAATTCTCCACGTCGGGGTCGGTCTCGCACTTCGCGAAGCTGTTGCGCGAACGCCATTCAATACGAGATTTCGACGACCAGCATCCGGTCACGCTCGCCGAGCTCGCGCAGTTTCTCGACACGACAGCCCGCGTGCTGTCGGAATGGAAGATCGGCGCAGATTTTGACGGCGGTCCCGAGGTCACCTACAGCGCAAGACCCTATCCGTCGGCAGGCGGCGCGTATGAGCTGGAACTATACTTGGCGGTCTTGAACTGCGGGGAGCTTGCACGTGGACTTTACCACTATGACGCGGGCAGCCACGCGCTTGTCGCGATCGACACCTCCGCCCAACAACTCCAAGCGCTTTCTACGGCGGCCGAGTTTGCCATGGACGCATCCGGTCCACCGCAGGTCTTGATCACGATCGCCGCGCGCTTTGGGCGGATCTCCTGGAAATACAGCTCAATCGCATATTCGTTGATCCTGAAGGACGTCGGCAACCTGATCCAGACGTTCTATCTGACGGCGACCGACATGGGCCTTGGTGGCTGCGCAATCGGCACCTGCAACATCGATCTGTTTGCAAAAATGACGGGGCTTGAATTCCACGTGGAGGGCCCGGTCGGTCAATTCGCGCTCGGGCGCGGCAGGAAACCGGCCCCCTCTAGCTAAAGGGGAGGTCTTTGTTTACGGCCTGGATCGCACGCGAATAGTGCCCAGGGCGGGATCGAACCATCCGGCTTCGCCCTTCGGGCTACGCCGGGACGAGACTTCGTGCGGATGGCTTGTCGGCTACGGCTGCGCTGAATGGTGCCCTGGCCGGCAATCGCCTAATGGCATAACGAATTGAATTTGCAATAGTTTTAGCTGCCGATTGCTGCGGATACCAACAGCAATACCAACAAGATGATAGCTTTCAGTCTTCGAAGTGCCTATCTGCCGAGGGTCTGTGTGCCGGTTCTTTGGCGGCCGGCAAGGTCGCTCGGCGCACGAAAGTCTTTCATTCTGTCCAGGAGACGCGTCAGTCCGCGACCTTATCGAAGTCACACACCATGAGTGCGGTTTCGGCCAGGCTGATAATGTCCACCCGCAGATCCGTGGTCGTCCCCTGACCGATAATGCCTTGCAGCGTCAGTTCTCTGCTGAGCGCTTCGATCATCCGTTTCATACGTCGCCGGTACTTGATGCTCGAGCTTTCGTCGTCGTGACTGAACATGTCGCAGGCTGCAATTTGGTCTTTGCCGATGAATCGTCGGGTCAAAGAGGCATGCCAAACATGGGTATCGAGCCCCGAAAAGGTGCCGTCGGACCAGGTTGGGAGTGATTTTAGGACATGAGCTGATCGGGATTTCCAGCGCGCGCCATCGGCCGGTCGGGCAGCTTTGCGTCAGTCCTTGAGCAGCCGCCGCAACAGCTTGCCGGCCGGTGAGCGCGGCAACTCGGTCACGAAGCTGACATCGCGCGGCACCTTGTAAGGCGCCATGTTCTGGCGCGCCCATGCCGCGAGCTGGGCGGTGTCCAGCTCGGCGCGCGGCGCCAGGACGATGAAGGCCTTGACCACTTCGCCCTTGGTTGCGTCGGGCACGCCGATCACGGCCGACGCCGCCACGTCGGGGTGCTTGTTCAGGATCGACTCGACCTCTTCCGGGAAGACGCTGTAGCCGGAGACCTTAATCATCTCCTTGAAGCGCCCCATGAAGGTCAGATAGCCGTCGGCATCGAGGCGGCCCATGTCGCCGGTGTGTAGCCAGCCATTGCGCAGCGCTTCCGCGGTCGCGTCGGGACGATTGCGGTAACCCTTGAATACGCCCGGGCCGTGGATCACGATTTCGCCGGGGACGCCGGCCGGCATGTCCGTGCCGGAGTCGGGATCGACGATCCGGATCTCGTTGCCGGGCACCGGCCTGCCATGCGTGCCCCAGCGGATTGCGTTGCGCGGCATGAAAGTGTCGACCGTGTGGGTCTCGGTCAGCCCGTACGCCGCCTCGAAGCTCTCGCAGTTCGACGCGACGGCCTGCCATTGCCCCGCAAGCGCTTCGGTCCAGTCGATGCCGAAACTGGTCACGGGATTGACGCGGAGGCTTTTCAGCCTGAAGTCGGAAATGTTCGGGAGCTGCGTGACCGCGACGTTCATCGGCGCGACGCTGTACCACCAGCTCACCTGATAGCGGTCGATCGCCTGGGCCGTTACGAGCGGATCGAACCGGTACAGCAGCACGGACGTCGCGCCGGCATAGACCGGTGCATTGACGCCCATCACCATGCCGGCGATGTGATAAAGCGGCGCGATCGAGAGCAGCACGTCCTCGGCGCCGATCCCGTTGCACGTCACGGTCGCGGCCGTCTTGAAGATGACGTTGCGATAGGACAGCATCGCCCCCTTGGGCCGACCCGTGCTGCCCGACGTGTAGATCATCAGCGCCGTATCGTTCATGTCGATCGCGACATCGCGGGGCGACGCGCCGCTTGCGGTGACGGCGAGGAAGTCCTCGATCTCGCCGGCCGTACCGGCCGGCCTGGAGCCGGATGCGAACAGCTCGTCGGGAACGCCGATCGGCGGCCGCTCGGGCAGCAGGTCCGGGTAGCGGACCACGAAGACATGCTCGAGCCTGGTCTTGTCACGGACCTGAGCCACGATCGGCAAGAGCGGTTCGGCCGCGACGATCACGCGCGCGCCGAGATCGTCGAGCTGGTAGGCGAGCTCGTGCTCCTTGTTCAGCGCCCCGCAGGGCGAGGCAATGGCGCCGATCTTCTGGATGCCGTATTGCGCCATCAGGTATTGCGGACAGTTGTTCATGAACAGCGCGACCGGCTCGCCCTTGGCGACGCCGAGCTGCTGCAGGCGCGCCGCGAATGCATCACTCGCGCGATCGAGCTCGAGGAACGTGATGGCACGGCCATACCAGATGCAGGCCGGCTCTTCCGGCCGCTCGCGGGCATGGCTGCGGAGCATCTCGTGAAGCGGACGTTCGTCGATGTCCCTGGAAGGGTTTGTATTGGTCATTGGCAACAAGCTCTTGTGCTCATCGTCGTTCGGAAAGGTGCAAACAGGCCGTCTCAGGGGTTATATTCGGACATCGGTGCGCTCGGCTTGCTTGATCTGGCTCTCGCGTGCAGGACTGCAGGAAGAAACGCCGCAGAGCCCGCAAATTGGTTGCGGCGAAGTCTGGATTTCGATTGAGCGAGTGATCTGCATGAGGACCATCAAGATGCGATCCTATCCGCGTCGCGTCAACTTCGAGAGTGGGGACGTCGAGTTTCGGTTGATGGGGCCTGCCGACGAAGCTGCCGTCGGGAAATTTGCCAACGCGCTTGCCGTGCACGACATGCTTTTCCTGCCGCGGAATATCCGTGAGCCGAAGGTGCTATCGGCTTGGATCAAGGAGATCGGGCGCGGCTCGATCGTCAGCCTGCTGGTGGTGAAGGACGACATCGTGGTGGGGTGCGGCACAATCGTGCGGGACCCCGTGTCGTGGTCGGCCCATGTCGGCGAGATCAGGACCGTGATCTCCTCGCATGTACGCGGCACCGGCATCGGACGGGCGCTTTCCAATGAGGCCTTTGACCTCGCGTTGTCGATGGGCCTGGAACGCCTGACCGTGCAGATGACGTCGGACCAGACCCGCGCGATCGCGATCTTCGAGGCACTCGGCTTCCGAGCCGAGGCGCTGTTGCGCGATCAGGTGAAAGACCTTCAGGGCAAGACGCACGACATCGTCGTGCTTGGCGTCAATGTGGCGGACGTGCAGAAGCTCGAACCGGGCGGTGCGCCCGGTGCGATCGAGTAGCACGAGGACTGGCCGAGGAATCGCTTCGCCGTCCTCGTACCGTTTGCATCCATGACGGCAACGGTCGCGGTCATGCCGGCTTTCGCCGGTCGGATCTGCGTTCTGCCAACGTTGCAAAAAATGCAACGGAAATAGGATGACACGATCATTGATGCAAGCTGCTTTCTCCCTGATGCTGCGCGGGCAGGTTGGTTCACCGTTCACCGCATTGCCTCGCAATCATTTTCCGGAGGTGTCCAGCATCATGACGTCGACCTCTTCGCCTTCCGCAGACCTGGCCGCCCCGGCGGTCAATCCCGCAAGCACCGGCAAGCTCACGCTGTTCGTTGCCGTTCTGATCATCGTTGCCGTCGCTGAGACGGTCGGGATCGTCCAGTTCCAGATCGGACCGGGCAAGGTGCTGCTCCAACCGATGGTGTGGGCGCTGCTGATTGCGGCCGCATGGAGCCTCTCAGCGCGTTATCTACCTACCGCCGCGCGGATCGGGCCGAGCCTGCAGACCTATGCGGGACAACTGCTCAACGCGGGCCTGTTGCTGTTCGTGATCAAGATGGCATTCACGGTCGGCGGCGCGCTGCCGGAGGTGCAGAAGGCAGGCTGGGCGTTGATCTTCCAGGAGCTCGGGCACACCTTCGGCACGCTCGTCCTCGGCCTGCCGATTGCGCTCCTGCTCGGCGTCAAGCGCGAAGCGGTCGGCGCGACGTTTTCGATCGGCCGTGAAGGCAACATGGTGATCATCGGCGAGAAATACGGCATGAACTCCGCCGAGGGGCGCGGCGTGCTGGCCGAGTACATCACGGGCACCGTGCTCGGTGCGTTGTTCATCGCGCTGTTGGCCGGCTTTGTCGCCAGCCTGCACATCTTCGATCCGCGGTCGCTCGCGATGGGCGCTGGCGTCGGCTCGGGCAGCATGATGGCGGCCGCGATCGGCACCATCAACGGCCACAATCCTCCCGAGATAGCGAAAGAACTGATCGCGATCGCCTCGGCGGCGAACCTGATGACCGCCGTCCTCGGCTTCTATTTCGCCCTGTTCTTCTCGCTGCCGGTTTGCTCGTGGCTGTATGACAGGCTGGAACCAGTGCTCGGCCGGTTCTCGAACTTCACGTCGGGAGATCTCGGGCCCTCGATCGCCAGCGCCAGCGAGACAAAGCACGGCACGTTCGGCTTCTCCGACTCGCTGCTCGCGTGGATTACTGTTGCGGGCGGCGTCCTGATCGGCAACTCGCTCACCTACAAGGTTCCCCTGCTGGAATCGTGCGCAGGTCTCCTGGTGGTGCTCGCGGTCGTCCTGCTGGTCGACGTCGTTGCCCGTCTGTTGCCGAAAGTGCCGCACATCCTTGTCCTGGTCGTGGTCACGACTGTGCTCGGCATTCCCGGCCTGCTGCCGTTTTCCAACGCGATGATCGGCTCGGTCGACAAGCTGAACTTCCTGGCTTTCACGACCCCTGTGCTGACGCTCGCCGGCTTCTCGGTCGCTAAGGATCTTCCGATCTTCAGGAAGCTGAGCTGGCGTATCGTGGTGGTCTCGCTGACGGCTGCGGCGGGCACGTTTTTCGGTGCGACATTGATCGCCGAATTCTTCCATCGCTAACCCGCGAACAGATGGACCAACGCATGTCAGAGAAGTTTGGAATCGCCGACGATGTCTGTGCCCGCATGCTGGATTGGCGCCATGACATCCATGCCAACCCGGAAACCGCGTTCCAAGAGCACCGCACCGCCCAGCTCGTGGCCGATGCGCTGATGGAGATGCAGATTCCGGTCCATCGCGGCCTCGGCGGCACCGGCGTGGTCGGAACGCTGAAGAATGGCGAAGGCCCGACGATCGCGCTGCGCGCCGACATGGACGCGCTTGATCTACAGGAACTGGGGGACCGCGCCCACAAATCAACCCGGGCCGGCAAAATGCACGGCTGTGGCCACGACGGCCACACCACAATGCTGCTTGGCGCCGCCGTACAGCTCGCCCGCCGCCGGCCGTTCCGCGGCACTGTTCACTTCGTGTTCCAGCCCGCCGAGGAGAATGAAGGCGGCGGCAAGAGGATGGTTGAGGAGGGGTTGTTCAAGATGTTTCCCGCCGACGCGGTCTACGGGATGCACAACATTCCGAATATCCCGCGAGGAAAATTCGCGATCCGGACCGGCATTGCGACAGCCTTCCTCGATACGTTCGAGATCGTCGTGACCGGGAGCGGTTGTCATGCCGCGACGCCGGAGAAGGGCATCGACCCGATCCTGGTGTCGGCCGATCTCGTCTCCGCGCTACAAGGCATCGTGAGCCGCCGCATCGGTGCCATGGACGCCGCCGTCGTGAGCGTCACACAGATCCATGGCGGCGACACCTGGAACGTGGTGCCCGAAACCGTCACATTGCGCGGTACGGTCAGAACGCTGGACGCCGAGATACAGGATCAGGTCGAGGCTGCCATGAAGCAGGTCTGCGCCGGCGTGGCGCAAACCCATGGCGGAAAGATCGATCTGAGCTACATGCGAGGTTATCCGGGAGTGATCAACACGCCCGCCGAAGCGAATGCCGCGGCGTCGGCCGCCGCAAACCTCGTCGGCGTCGAACAGGTGCAAACCGACATCAAGCCGGCGATGGGATCGGAGGACTTTGCGTTCATGCTGCAGGAGTGCCCAGGCGCTTACATCTGTATCGGCGCGGGCGAGACCGCCAATGATCCGCCGTTGCACAACCCGTACTATGATTTCAATGACGCCATCCTGCCGATGGGCGCCGCGTATTGGGTCGAGCTCGTCAAGCAACAACTGCCTGCTGCCTGATGCTTTCGGTCTTCGACATATTCAAGATCGGCATCGGCCCCTCAAGTTCGCACACGGTGGGGCCGATGCGCGCGGCCGGCCAATTCGTCCGCGCGCTCGAGCGCGATGGCCTGCTTTCCAGAACGGTACGGGTCCGCGCCGATTTCTATGGCTCGCTGGGCGCGACCGGGCGAGGGCATGCGACCGATCTCGGCGTGATCCTCGGCCTGCTCGGCGAAAAGCCCGATACGGTTGATCCGGCCGAGGTGGCTCCGCAGCTTGCGGACATTCGGCGCTCCGGCGAGCTGCGGCTGCTCAACGTTCATCCGGTCCCGTTTCGGCGCGGGCACGATATCGTGTTCAAGCCCGACAGCGCACTCCCGGAACATCCCAATGGAATCCGCCTCGTGGCGTTCGCGGCCGACGGCAGTCTGCTGGCGGAACGCCACTACTTCTCGATCGGCGGCGGATTCGTGATCGAGCGTGGCCTTGGCGACGCGGCTGGCGGCGCAGGCGCCGAGCTCCCGGTCTGGCCGTATCCGTTCGGCACTGGCGCCGAGCTGGTTGCACGTGCGCAGTCGAGTGGTCGCTCGATCGCCGACATGGTGCTCGCCAACGAGTGCGTACATCGCACCGACGCGGACGTCCGCGCCGGCCTCCTGAAGATCTGGGAGACGATGAAGCAATGCGTCGACCGCGGCTTCGGAATCGACAATGCCGGCGCGGCCGAACCGTTGCCCGGGCCGCTCGGCATTCGCCGTCGCGCACCGGCGCTCTACCGCGAACTGTCGGCCCGCAATAGCGACACCGAGAGCGTCGATCCGCTGGCGGCGATGGACTGGGTCAACGCCTTCGCGATGGCGGTGAATGAGGAGAATGCAGCACGCGGACGGATCGTGACTGCGCCGACCAACGGCGCCGCCGGCGTGATCCCGGCCGTGCTGCACTACTACGTCAAGTTCTGTCCGGGCGCGACCGACGACGGCGTCGTGACGTTCCTGCTCACCGCGGCCGCGATCGGCATGCTGTACAAGGCGAATGCCTCGATTTCCGGCGCGGAAGTTGGCTGTCAGGGCGAGGTCGGCGTCGCCTGTTCGATGGCCGCAGGCGGCCTGACGGCCGTGCTCGGCGGTGCGCCGGCCCAGGTCGAGAACGCCGCCGAGATCGGGATGGAGCACAATCTCGGACTCACTTGCGATCCCGTCGGGGGCCTGGTGCAGATCCCTTGCATCGAGCGCAACGCGATGGGCGCCGTCAAGGCCATCAACGCCGCCCGAATGGCGCTGCGTGGTGACGGCAAGCACTATGTATCGCTTGATGCCGTCATCAAGACGATGCTGCAGACCGGCGAGGATATGAAGTCCAAATACAAGGAGACATCGCTGGGCGGGCTCGCGGTGAACGTCGTGGAATGCTGAAGCACGGCGGTGCCGGCGAATTACCTCGATAGCGAACTCGGCATGATTGGATACGATCCGCGCGCTGTCCCAAGGTTGGGGATAGGGGAAGCCGGCCAGTTGCTGCCGGCATTGCGAATGATTTCGATTTGAGCAAGACTTTAGGTCCAAGGAGGTAGACGACCATGAGCGCTGGAAGGCGCCTGCGAGACGCTGTGCCGGAATGCCAATTGCCGCCGGATTTCGACCAGCATGTATATTCGGCGCAGTTGATTGCTGCCATCATCGCCGAGCTCGGCAGGCAACAGGTTCGATCGTCCGTGGCGCTGGCGGGCACCGGCTTGACCGAGGATCAGCTCGAAGCTCATACGACGCGTATCTCGTACCGGCAGATCGACATCGTGATTCGCAATGCACTGCGGCTGTCGAACGAACCGACGGTTGCGCTCCGCGCCGGACAGCGCATGCGCGTGACCGCGCACGGAATGTACGGATATGCTTTGCTGAGCAGCGCGACCTATGACGATGCGCGCGCCTTCGCCAATCGATACCTTCGGGTCGTCGGCCCGCTGTGCGATGCGAAATACTCGTATGACGGCGCGGCGGTCGTCTGTGCGTTCGAGCCGTTGCATTGGCCGAATCCGACGCAAGACGTGCATCGCTTCGCGGCCGAGTTCGCCCTGTCGTCGCATTTGACGACGATGAAGGACCTGGCGGGCGAGTCGTTCTGCTTCTCGCGGATTTCCCTTGCCTATGGTGAACCGGCGCATGCCGACGCCTACCAGATGTTCTTCGACTGCCCGGTCCAGTTTCGCCAGCGCGGCAACGAGTACAGATATCAGCTGTCTCAGGCCGACGGTCCGGTGGCGCTGGCGGATTCCCGCACCCACGGAATGGCGCGCGAGATGTGCGAGCAGGTGCTGTCCGAGGTCAATCATGCAGGCGGCATCGCCGCCGATGTCCGGCGGGTCCTGATCGAGCAGCCCGGCAGGTATCCGAACATCGAAGCGATCGCCGAGCGGCTGTCGATGCATCCGCGTGCCCTGCGGCGGAGGCTCGAAGCGGAAGATACATCGTATCGTGAGCTGCTCGCCGAGGTGCGGACGCGGCTAGCGATGGAATATCTGCGCAAGACCGCGATGACCAACGAGGAGATCGCGAGCCGGCTGGGCTATAGCGACGCCGCCAACTTCCGGCATGCCTTCATCCGCTGGACCGGCAAGAGCCCGTCCGATTTCCGGGTCTCTTCGCCGGTGTGAAGGCCGTGCGGGCGGCGCAGCGCTGTATGTGACCGCTCGTTACTCCACGCTGTCCATAAGTCACCTCCGAACCGGCCTCGTCGAACCTCCTCGTGGTCGAACTCGATGCATAGATTGGCCATCGACGGCAAATGCGATGGCTCGTCAGGGAGTTGGAAGCGTGTCGGGCGCTGATCGCTTCTGCTCGGGGGCGTCCTCCGAACCTCAGCTGCGCCACACCGCCGCTGTGGTGCCCCCCGGTTCGGGCGCCTCGAGACTGGCCGCGCCTCTCATTCGAGGGCGCGGCCTTTTCTCGTGCGTGCGGTGAGGGCGGCAGGCGCCGCCTTGCGGTCAGCGCATCACGCCAGGACCTTGCTTTCGCGCATCCCGGCGATGGCCGCGTCATCGTAGCCGGCCTCGCGCAGGATCTGCGTGCTGTGCTCACCGACCGCGGGCGCCTTGCGCGGCTTCACCTTGGTTGCACCGTCGACAAAGAACGGGCTGTCGATGGTCAGCATCTCGTCGTTCTCGAACGGCACCAGCACGCCGGCCGACAGCATTTGCCGGTCGGCGGACAGGTCGCCCATCTCGGCAACGCATTCGAAGACGATGCCTGCTTCATCGAGGCGGGCTCGCCATTCGTCCCGGTCACGCGTCGCGAATGCCGCGTCGAACAGGGCGATCAATTCGGAGGAACGGGCGAAGCGATCGGCCTGCTTGGCAAAGCGCGGATCAGTGAGCAGGTCGTTGAGGCCGAGGCATTTCGCCACGGTCGGAAAGTCGCGCTGCTCGTTGACGATCGCGAGCAGCAGCCAGCGGCCGTCGCGGCAGCGGTAGTAGCAGCCGAGCGCATTGAACAGATTCTCGCGCGGCGGCCGCGGCTCGTGAACGTCGCCCCGCACAACGCCGCCTGCGCCATGATGCCGTTCGACCAGACGCCGTTGGCGAGCAGCGAGGAGCCGACCTGGGTGCCGCGTCCCGTGCGCTCGCGCTGATACAGCGCCACCGCGACGGCCGCGAACAGCGAAACGCCCGACGGGTGATCGCCCATGCCGGCCAGCGCCCGCGCCGGCGGCGTGCTGGCGTCGCTCCGCACCATGTCCATCAGGCCTGAGCGCGCCCAGTAGGCCGTGACATCGAAGCCGGGCTTGCCCGCCTCGTCGCCGGTCTCGCCATAGCCGGTGAAGGAGGCGTAGATCAGCCGGTCGTTCGCCGCGGCAAGCCGCTCGTAGCTGATCGCGAGCTTCCTGCGGACCGCGAGCGGATAGTTGGTGATGAAGGCGTCGGCGGTGGAGGCGAGGCGATGCAGCACCGCCTGGCCCTCGGGCTTCGACAGGTCGAGCGCAAGGCCGCGCTTGTTGCGATTGTCGAGCAGCCAGCCATAGGGCTGGTCGGATCTCGGCATGCCCGGCAGCTTCGGCACCTGACGGAACGCGTCGCCTGCACCGGGCGGTTCGATCTTGATCACGTCGGCGCCGAAGTCGCCGAGCAGCGTCGCGGCGGTTGGCGCGGCGATGAAGCTGCCGCAGTCGATGACCTTCAAACCTTCGAAGATGCTCATGTGAGTTCGTCTCCGCTTGATGCCCGGGATCAGCTGTTGTCCGTCGGCCAGGTTGGCCTATTCCGAAACGTGGCGGCCGCCTCTGTCTGCGAATGCGCGCAGGCCTGCGGGTGAGCCGGTCATGTCCCGTTCCTGCCGTTGCGTGCCGCCAGCACGTGCAGCAGCGCCACCTGCGTGTCGTCGCGTTCGCGCTCCATCCGCGGGATCGGCGTCTTGCCGAAAGATGCCGCGGCCTGGTCGATGATCTTGCGCTGCAGCGCCTCGTCGAGATCGACCTGCAGAATCACCTTGAACGACGCGGCCATGTTCTTGCCGAGGTGCTGGAAGAACGATTCCAGCCCGTTCGGTCCACCACCCATGTGGAACGAGCTGAACGGCCCGTTCACCGCCCAGCGCAACCCGATCGAGCTGGTGACGACGTCGTCCAGCTCGTCGACCGTGACGACGCCTTCCTGCACGAGATAGCAGGCCTCGCGCATGATCGCGCGCTGCAGCCGGTTGGCGACGAAGCCCTGGATTTCCTTCTTGAGCACGCGCGGCACCTTGCCGAGCGCCTCGTAGAACGCCACGGCGTCGGCGGTGGCCTCTGGATCGGTGCGCTCGCCGGGAACGATTTCGACGAGCGGGATCAGATGCGGCGGGTTGAAAGGATGGCCGACCAGCAGCCGGCTTGCATCCTTCATCTCTTTCGCCTGTTCGGTGGCTGGCCGCGCCGAGCTCGACGACAGCAGCAATGCATGTTTCGGCACCGTTGCCTCGATTCGTGCCCAGAGCTGCTGCTTCCACTCGGGCTTCTCCGGCCCGTTCTCCTGCACCAGGTCGGCGCCGGCGACGGCGCGCGCGAGGTCCGGCTCGAAGCGCAGGTTGCGCTCCAATCCCTCATGCGGCAGGCCGAGCTTCAGCAATGTCGGCCCGATCTTGATCAGGGCGTCCTTGACCGTGGCCTCGATGCCGGGCTGCGGATCGTTGATCACGACATTGAGCCCGTGTGCGAGAAACAGCGCCGCCCAGGAGGAGCCGATGACACCGGCCCCGATGACGCACACATTGCGATAGCGGTTGAGCGCCGCGGCGCGATCTGCGGATGATGGCATGGCTTCCTCCGACGTGCCCGCTTATCGCGGCTGATCGAGATAGTTGTGGCAGCGCTTGGCGCGGGACAGCGTCAAGTCGGTCATGATGTGGCTACACGCGACGATCTCGCGCACCGGAAAATCGGCCATCGGGGCCAATGCGTGGGCGAACAGCTCCAGCCGGGCCGGGCCGGTCCAGGCGCCCTTGACGGTGATGTCGGTGATCTCGGAGCGCAGCAGTTCGCAGATGCGCGGCTCGCCCGCCGGCTTCGGACTGTCATAGGTCCACAGGATCTTCAGCATGAAGGTCGGTACGCAGATCTCGGCCTTTGCCTTTTCGAGGTCCAGCGCGCGGTGCTTGTAACCCATCGTCGCGGTGGCCACGCGCAAGCTGCCGTAGTCCATGGTGCCGACCAGGGTGTCGGAATCGACATAGAGCTTCGGCTTGCCGATCACCTTGGGATAACCGCTGATCTCGCGCCCCGATGCCAGCGCCGGCAGGTTGTCGAGGTACATCGCGTGAAGGTACTCGCCCTTCTCGTCGCCATAGCGCACCTGGACGGCCTGGCCGCATTCGGTGTAGTCGCCGAGACCGGAGGTGTCGGGCATCCGCATGATCTCCCAGCGAACCAGTGGATCGTCAATCTCCAGCGGCTCGGGAACGACTGCGCGCAACGCCTCGATGTCGGTGCGATACAGGATGTTGAGGTATTCGCGGTTGTTGAAGCGGAACGGTCCGCGGGGAAATGCCGGGGCACCGATCGGTGTCGTCAGCTGCTTGAGAACGTCTTCCCGTCGCATCCGCTCCTCCCTTGTTGGCGCTTGCCGTGGTCCGTACCGCCTCCGGGTGCGTGCCGGTTGTCGAGCAAGGCGTCGCGAGCCTAGCGATCTCGGCAAACGGAGAAAGGTGCGATTGGACCGCCGACCGGGTGACTTCCGGACGCGGGTTGCGGCGCGCGCGCGTGGATACGCGATTATTGCGTCGCGTACGGGATCGGGCTTACGTTCGACCGATCGTCAATCGTGGAGCAGGAATGCGCGGAATGCCAGGGACATGCGGTTGCAATGACTAGGCAAGAGTCGCACCTACGCCAATCGCCGGGTCGAATGCTCCCCGGCTTCGCGCAGCGAATATTCCCGCCGCATTCGATCGCAGCCATCGCGGCCGAGCTTCGTGAGCAGGGCATTGATCCATCTGAGGTTCTGGAGGGCACCGGGCTCGCGATCGGCCAGCTCGAATCCCATACGACGCGCATATCGTATCGGCAGCTCGACACGGTGATCCGCAACGCGCTGCGGCTGGCAGGCGACCCGGCTATCGCGCTGCGCTCGGGAGCGCGAATGCATGTCACCGCCTATGGCATGTACGGGTACGCGCTGCTGAGCAGTGCAACGCACGCGGAGGCGCGCGACTTCGCTGCGCGATACATCCGTGTGGTGGGGCCGTTCTGCGATTTCGACCTCTCATACGATCGAGAGACGGTGGTGGCGACGTTCCAGCCCATGCACTGGCCGAATCCGACCGAGAGTGTGCATCGCTTCGCGGTCGAGTTCGCACTGGCCGCGCATCTGACGACGATTCGCGACCGCTCGGGCCAGGGCTTCGGCTTCTCGCGCGTGCTGCTCGACTATACGCCGCCGCCGTCCGCCGCGGCGTATCGTGATCTCTTCGGGTGCCCGGTTTTGTTCAATCAGCATCATTGTGGATACGAATACATACGCAATGACGGCCCACGGGCGCTGGCGAATCCGCGAACCCACGCCATGGCGCGGGAGATGTGCGAGGAGATCCTCGGCGAGGTGAATCGCGCCGGTGGCGTTGCTGCCGATATCCGCCGGATACTGATCGAGCAGCCGGGTCGTTACCCAAGCATCGAGGCGATCGCCGAACAGCTCGATATCTATCCCCGCGCGCTGCGGCGCAGGCTCGAGGCGGAGGGAACCTCATATCGCAGCCTGCTTTCCGAGGTGCGCATGCGGCTCGCGATCGAGTATCTGCGCAAGACGCGCATGACCAATGAGGAGATCGCAAGCCGCCTCGGCTACAGCGACGCGGCTAACTTCCGCCACGCCTTCTCGCGCTGGACCGGCAGGAATCCATCCGAATTCCGCGGCGAGGAGGGTCTTTGACCCCGAGATATCTGGGGGGCTTCGCCAGCTGTGTCCGGAGTTCACCGCCAAATTGGTTCAATCGAACCTTTTGTGCGACCGAAGCGCGCGTAAGCTCGGCACCGTGGTTGCGCTCACGATCGCGTTCTCCCAACCTGGACCGCCCTCCCTCGGCGGTCTTTCTTTTGGCCGGTCTTGTCCGGAACTCACCTGCAAACGCGACCAATCGAACCTTCTGCTGCCCGGTCCGGCTGACTAGCCTCACTTCAGCTTGCGGGCACCGGATTGCGGGACCCGAAGCAGGCGCGGAAGGCGGACGAGGACGCTCGTGTATCACCCGTCACCAAATCTCCTGCAGTGTCTCTATTCGCCGCAACGGATCGCGGCGGTGGTGCACGTCCTGGCCGAGGAGGGGATCTCAGCGTCGCGCGCGCTCGGCGCGACCAATTTGAGGCGTGCTGACCTCAGGGATTCGTCGGTACGTGTCTCCTACCGGCAGGTCGAGACGGTATTTCGCAATGCGATGCGGCTGTCACGGAATCCGGCGATCGCGTTTCGCGCCGGAGAACGAATGCATGTCATGGCTTACGGCATGTACGGCTATGCCATGCTGAGCAGCCCGACGCGGGCCGGAGTCATTGACTTTGCGGCCAAGTATGGTCGGATCCTCGGAACGGTCGCCGACATCGACTTCACCCGCAAGGGCGATACGGTGAGCTGTCTGCTCGAGCCGTTGCTTTCGCGCGATCCGGCCGATGACGTCTATCGGTTCGCGCTTGAGTTCGCCTTTGCGACCTATCAGACGCTGAGCCGCGACGTCTATGGCAACTCGTTCCGCTTCTCGAAGCTGAGCGCCGCCTATGCGTCGCCGCCGCACGCCGGGACCTACGACCGCATCTTCCAGTGTCCGGTCGAGTTCGGCCAGCGCAGGAACGCGCTGGAATTCGACACTGCCTGGATCGACCGTCCGGCGGTCTGCCCCGACGAGATGACCAGGGCGATGGCCGGCCGAATCTATGATCAGCTTCTCGATCCTGTCGCGCGGGACGACGGTCTTGCTGCCGACATCCGGCGACGGCTCGTCGAGCATCCCGGCCGCTTCCCGAGTATCGAGGCGATGGCGGCGGAGCTTGCAATCCATCCACGGACGTTCCGCCGCAGGCTGCAGCTGCAGCGGAAAACCTACCGGCAGATCGTCTCCGAGGTCCGCATGCAGCTCGCGGTCGGTTATCTGCGCAACACGCAAATGACCAATGACGAGATCGCCGCGCGGCTTGACTACAGCGACGCGGCGAACTTTCGCCACGCCTTTGTCCGCTGGACCGGCAAAAGCCCGTCGGACTTCCGCGACGGCCGGGCGCCAGGCATCGCAGCAGGCGCGCAAGATTCATTGGCGGATGTCCCAAACTAACCGGTCAAGCGGGCCAATTGCACCTTTTACGGGTCTGACCTGCTCGATAGCGTTTTGAGACCAAGAAGATGCGCGGTTGCGCGATCGGGGTCTGCATGGCGCCGCTCGCGGCGCCGGGCAGTAATCATAAAATGTCGGGTCGTGCGGGACACACCGCGTGATCCGGGAGGGGACATTCTGACATGAATATGGTCGTCGACCGCTCTGCGCCGCCGTCGCAATTGCTGCTCGCGCTCGAGGTGCGCGGGATCTGGGAGCTGCAGGCGTTCTTCGCAAGCTATCCGCTGCTTCGCCGCGCGCCGCGCGGGGACGGACATCCGGTCCTCGTCTTGCCGGGGCTCTCCGCCAGCGATATCTCGACGCGACCGTTGCGCGCCTACCTGAAGGCGCAAGGCTATGCGGTCCACGGCTGGAAGCTCGGACCCAATCGCGGACCGCGTCCCGGCGTCGAGGCTGCCATGGACGCAAGGCTGGCCGAGCTCGCCGAGCGATACGGTCGCAAGGTCAGCCTGATCGGCTGGAGCCTCGGCGGTGTGTTTGCGCGCGAGATTGCACGGCGCGCGCCCGATCTGGTCCGCCAGGTGATCACGCTCGGCAGCCCGTTCGCCAATGAGCCGAAGGCAAGCAATGCCTGGCGTCTCTACGAGATCCTGAGCGAGCGCCAGGTCGACGACTGGCCCGACAGGGACATCATGAAGTTGCCGCCGCCGGTACCGAGCACGGCGATCTACTCACGCACCGACGGCATCGTCTCGTGGTGGGGGTGCCGCGAGCAGCATGCCGAGCGGACACAGAACATCGAGGTCGAAGGCAGTCATTGCGGGCTCGGGCACAATCCGGCCGTGCTCTATGCGATCGCGGACCGCCTCGCGCTCGGGGAGGATGAATGGTCGCCATTCGACCGCAGCGGTCTTCGCGGCATGGTGTACCCGGATCCGGATCGAGCCGATGACAGCGCCGCCCTGTTCCGGCCGCGCTGGGCGGCCGCCTGACGCGCAGTCCACGGGACGGCGTTTCGCCGCCGCCAGCCAAGTACCGCAAGGAGGACGTCGATGGGGACCGATGACAGGCAATCCGACACAGCCGGCACGGGAGCGATGCCGTGGCTCGGGGACCTGAAGAAAATGGCCGAAAAGTTCACGCTGCCCGGGTTCGATATTGCTGCCCTGGTCGAGTGGCAGCGCAAGGACATGGAGGCGTTGGTTGAGGCCAACAGACAGGCCTACGAAGGCGTCCAGGCGCTGGTCAGCCGGCGCAACGAGATCCTGCAAGAGACGCTCGCGCAGTGGCAGGCGGCGATGCAGGGCTTCGCAAGCGGTGAAGCTATGACGAAGCAGACGGAGACTGCCAAGCAGCAGGTCGAGAAGGCGGTCGCGGATTTCCGCGAGCTGTCGCAGCTGGAAGCGCAGGCGCGCAACAACGCCTGGAAGGTCATGCAGGACCGCATGCAGGAGAACTTCGCGAACCTTCAGACGCTGTTGCAGCCGAAATAGCGCTGCGCGTGTGAGGCGTAAACCATCGGGGGAAAGCCATGAGTCTGGCCAAGTTGCAGGACTTGACGGGGCGCGTTGCGCTCGTTACGGGCGGATCGCGGGGTCTCGGTCTTCAGATCGCCGAGGTGCTGGGCGAACTCGGCGCCAAGGTCGCGATCACCGCGCGAAAGCGGGATGAGCTTGATGCCGCGGCTGCTCACCTCAAGGGGCTTGGCATCGAGGCGCTTCCGGTGGTGTGCGATATGGGCAGGCTGGAGACAATCCCGCCGATGATCGAGCAGGTCGTGGCTGCGCTGGGCCCGATCGACATCCTCGTCAACAATGCCGGTACGTCCTGGGGCGCCGCCACGATCGAGCATACGCTCGACGGCTGGAACAAGGTGATCAACCTGAATGTGACCGCGATCTTCGTCGCCACCCAGGAGGTCGGCCGGCGCTGCATGGTACCGCGGCGGAGCGGAAAAGTGATCAACATCGCCTCGATCCAGGGCCTCACCGGCTGCTATCCGGAAGGCACCCCGACGCTGGCCTACAACGCGAGCAAGGGCGCGGTCGTCAACCTGACCCGCACGCTTGCCAATGAATGGGCGCCGCTCGGCATCAACGTCAACGCGATCGCGCCAGGTTATTTCCCGACCAAGATGACCGCACAGCTCGACCAGAGCGCGACCGCGCATATGGCGCCGATGAATCGCGAGGGTGGCCCGGAGGACCTCAAGGGCGTCGCCGCGCTGCTCGCCTCCGATGCCTGTGCATTCATCACCGGCCAGACCATTGCGGTCGATGGCGGCGTGACCGCCGTCTGATCCGCAAGACCATAGAAGGGAGAGATCTCATGAACGATATGCCCTGGATCCGATCCTATCCCGACGGCGTGCGTTGGGACGTCGAGATAGCTCCCGGACCAGTGCAGAAGATATTGGGCGACGCCGTTGCCAAATGGCCGGATCGTCCCGCGATCGATTTCATGGGCAAGCGGATCACCTATGCCGAGCTCGGGCGGCTCACCGATCGTGTGGCCAAGGGCCTGCAGCTCCTCGGCGTCAAGCCGGGCGTCCATGTCGGCCTCTATCTGCCCAACACGCCGCACTACATCATCTCGTTTTTCGGCATCCTCAAGGCAGGCGGCACGGCGGTGAACTATTCGCCGCTGGACGCTGCCAAGGTGCTCGAACACAAGATCGAGGACAGCAAGACCGATATCCTGATCACGCTCGACATGGTTTCGCTCTATCCGCAGATGGCGGCGATGCTGGGCAAGACAAGATTGAAGAAGCTGGTGGTCGGGTCGCTCGGCGAGATCACGGCTGACCCCGACACCGTCGTCAACCAGATGAAGGCGGCCAAGCAGCTGAGCGACGTCGCCTGGGACGATCATCACATCAGCTTCGGCCAGCTGACGCACAATGATGGTGTCTACCAGGCCTATCCGATCGATAATCCGCGCGAGACCATCGCCGTGCTGCAATACACCGGCGGGACGACGGGGCTGCCGAAGGGGGCGATGCTCACCCACGCCAATCTGACCAGCGCGTGCCAGCAGTACCGGGCGACGACGGCCGGCTCGCCACCGGTGCTGGTCGACGGGCAGGAGCGCTTCCTGGCAGTGTTGCCGCCGTTCCACATCTATGCGCTTTCTGTGAATGTGCTGTTCGGCGTCCTGATGGGCGCGGAAATCATCCAGCATGTCCGCTTCGATCCAAAGGCCGCGCTGGAGGAAATCTCGACCAAGTCGGTCAGTGTCTTCTGCGGGGTGCCAACCATGTTCACCGCGCTGATCAACCATCCGGAGACGCCGAAGCATAGCTTGCGCGCGCTGAAATATTGCGGATCCGGCGGCGCGCCGTTGCCGCTCGAGGTGGCGCAGCAATTCGCCTCGATCACCGGCTGCAATTTGAGCGAAGGCTGGGGCATGACCGAGACCTCGCCGAGCGGCACCTACACGCCGGCGCAGCACGGCGCCATGCGCAAGGCCGGCTCCTGCGGCATGCCGATGCCCGGAATCGTCATCAAGTTCCTCAATGTCGACGACAGCAGCAGCTATGTGCCGCTCGGCGAACGCGGCGAGATCTGCATCAAGGGCCCGAACGTGATGAAGGGCTACTGGAACAAGCCGGACGCGACGGCCGAGGTGACTACTGCAGACGGCTACATGCGCACGGGCGACGTCGGCTACATGGACGAGGACGGCTTCATCTTCATCGTGGACCGCACCAAGGACATGCTGCTGTGCAGCGGCTACAACGTGTATCCGCGCGTGCTCGAAGAGGCGATCTACAAATATCCGGCGGTCGAGGAGGTCGCCGTGATCGGCATCCGCGACGAGTATCGCGGCCAGTCGCCGAAGGCCTTCATCAAGCTGAAGGCGGATGCCAAGCCGTTCAAGCTGGAAGAGCTGCAGGCGTTCCTGAAGGACAAGCTCGGCAAGCACGAGATGGTGCAGGCGCTCGAAATCCGCGCCGAACTGCCGAAGACCGCGGTCGGAAAGCTATCGAAGAAGGAGCTGTACGACGAGGAGGAGCGCGCCGCCCGGGCGCAGGCCTGAGATCGCCTGCGCGAACCGGATCGGCAGCGGCGGACAGGTGTCGCGCCTGGGCAATGACCGCGACGCGCCAGATATCGGCACGCCGTCATCAAGACGGCGATCGCCGTCACAACGTCAAGGGAGGGAAGAATGGATCAACTCAGCAGCATGGATGCATCGTTCCTGCATCTCGAAACGCCGGAGACGCCGATGCATGTCGGCAGCCTGATGATCTTCGATCTCCCCGAGGGTTATCAGGGCGACTACTACGAGGATGTCAAGGAGATGCTCGGCAAGC
Organism: Bradyrhizobium sp. USDA 4504; assembly: GCF_054063995.1. Taxonomy (NCBI): domain Bacteria; kingdom Pseudomonadati; phylum Pseudomonadota; class Alphaproteobacteria; order Hyphomicrobiales; family Nitrobacteraceae; genus Bradyrhizobium; species Bradyrhizobium sp. USDA 4504. The sequence continues at coordinate 8,245,602 of NZ_JBSSGV010000001.1, forward strand.
GTCTCCATCTCTCGGCATTGCTGAACCGCAAACTGGCGCAGATGCCGTTCCAGCTCGCCGAGCCGGTCTGGACCGAGGACGATGATATCGAGCTCGATTACCACGTGCGGACCGTCACCTTGCGGCGTCCAGGCACCATGGCGCAGCTCGAGCAACTGGTCGCGCGGCTGCATGCCTCGCTGCTCGATCGCAGCCGTCCGCTGTGGGAGATGTATGTCATCGATGGCCTCGAGAACGGCCAGGTCGCGTTCTACACCAAGGCGCATCACAGCGGCGTCGACGGCAAGGCCGGTGTGGAGCTCGCCAAGGTGCTCTATGATGTCTCGCCCAAGATGCGCGAGGTGCCGCCGCCACGGCGCAAGCGCGCCTCCGGGCAATACCAGCTCGGCGTGACCGAGCTACTGCAGGCGGCGGCCAACAATGCGGCCCAGCAATACCGCAAGCTCGCGGAGCTGCTGCCGACGGCGGCCAAGGCGCTCGGCACCGCCGCCACCGTGATGGCCAGCCAGCGCTCACAGAAGGGGGAGCGCTCGCTCAGCCTTGGACTGGCTCCGAAGACGGTGTTCAACGATTCCATCACCAACCAGCGCTCCTACAGCACGATGTCGCTGCCACTTGCCGACATCAAGGTCCTGGGCAAACGTGTCGGCGGCACCGTCAACACCATCGTCATGGCGATGTGCAGCATCGCGCTGCAACGCTTTCTCGCCGAGCGCGGCCTGCTGCCCAAGGAAGCCCTGATCGCGATGGTGCCAGTCAGCCTGCGTGCCGAAGGCGACAAGGCGATGAACAACCAGGTCTCGGCGGTACGCGTCGACCTGGCGACCGATATCGATGACCTGCCGACCCGGTTCAAGGCAATCCACGCGTCATCCGAGGCGGCCAAGGCAGTCGTGCGCGAGCTCAAGCCGGTGCTCGGCGTCGATGTGCCGATCACGGGGTCGCCGTGGCTGATGACGGGGCTCGCCTCGCTGCTTGGCCGCTCCAACCTCGCCAGCCGCATGCCGGCAGCGGGCAACGTGCTGATCTCCAACGTGCCGGGACCGGGGCAGCACCTCTACATGGCCGGCGCACGGATGGTGCATTATTTCCCGGTTTCGATCCCCTATCACGGCAGCGCGCTGAACATCACGGTGCACAGCTATGCGGGACTGCTTGAGTTCGGTCTGACCGCATGCCGGCGCGTGCTCTCGCAGGACGAGTCCTACGAGATGATCGAGCACCTGCGCGCCGCCCTGCGCGAGATCGAGGCTCTGCCGTCGGTCGAGGCCGAGATCGTCGAGCTGCAACCTGCGGCTCAAGCGAAGGCGCCATCCGCGACCGCGGCGTCGGTGACGGTCATCCAGACCGACGAGGTGCCACCGGCCGCCGCAAACGACAAGGCGAGCCGGGCCAGCTAGGCGCGGAGGCCTTCAACGCTTCACATCGCCGGAGCCGGGACGCCACCGCGGTCTCCCGCCCGGCGCCGGAATCAAAAGAACATTTGGAGGAAACTAGGATGCACCCACCCGCCGCAAAGGGATCGCTGTCGGTATTGGAAAGTCCGGCGCATAAATCCCTGTTCTCGAAGATCGATTGGCGCCTGATCCCGCTTCTGCTGATCGCCTACATGATCGCCTATCTCGATCGCATCAATATCGGCTACGCGCAGCTGCAGATGAAGCAGACATTACCGTTCGACGATGCGGTCTACGGTCTCGGCGCGGGCATCTTCTTCGTCGGATATTTTCTGTTCGAGGTGCCGAGCAACCTGCTGCTGGAGAGGATCGGCGCGCGCAAGACCCTGCTGCGCATCATGGTGCTGTGGGGACTCGCGGCATCCGCCATGATGTTCGTGTCGACGCCGTTCCAGTTCTATGTCGTCCGGTTCCTGCTCGGCGTGTTCGAGGCCGGCTTCTTTCCCGGCGTAATCCTGTACTTCACCTATTGGTATCCGTCGGCGCGGCGCGGGCAGGTGATCGCCACCTTCATGTCGGCGACAACGATCGTGTCCGTGATCGCCGGTCCCTTGTGCGGCTCGATCCTGAAGTATTTCGACGGTGCCGGCGGCCTTCATGGCTGGCAGTGGCTGTTCCTCGTCCAGGGTCTGCCGGCGCTGATACTCGGCATCCTGGTCTACGTCCTGCTCGAGGACAAGCCCGCGCAGGCCGCGTGGCTCTCGAAGGACGAGAAAGCCCTGCTCGAGGACACCTTCCAGCACGATGAGAAGGACATCGAGAGCGAACCCTCGGGAACGTTCGGGCAGATGCTCAGGGACCCCAAGGTCTATGTGTTGTCGTTCGTCTATCTGCTGCTGCTCGGCGCGACCTACACGATGGTGTTCTGGATGCCGACCCTGATCCAGAGCTGGGGCGTCAAGGATTTGTTCCTTGTCGGTGTTTATGCCGCGATCCCGAATGCCGCCGGCGTCATCGGCATGATCCTGATCGGCCGTCACTCCGACAAGTGGCACGAGCGCCGCTGGCACTATGCCGCCTGCGTCGCGATCGCCGCGTTCGGCCTGTTCGTCACGACGATGCTGCAGGGCAACCTCGTCGGATCGATCCTTGCGCTGTCCTTTGCGGTGATCGGCATTGCGTCGGCGACGCCGCTGTTCTTCGCGCTGACCAGCGAATACCTCTCCACCGGTGCCGCCGCCGGCGGGCTTGCACTGATCAGCAGCCTTGGAAACCTAGGCCCGGCCATCAGCCCCTCGATCAACGGCCTGATCGTGCGGAGTACCGGCGACAACATCTACAGCATGTACTTCGTGATGGCGCTCTACGTGCTGTCGGGATTGCTGTTGCTGCTGTCGATGCGGCCTGCGCCCAGTGCGCGCCTGGCGATGGCGTGAGGACGAAACGAGCGGCCCGGCCCGCACGGAGCCGGGTCGCTCGACGCTCCGCGGGAATGCTGCCGGTGATCGAGCGAATATTGGGACACATGCGATGAGGATCGTTCTGCTGGGGCCGCCTGGCGCGGGCAAGGGAACACAGGCGAAGCACCTGGTCGAGGAGTACGACATACCGCACCTTTCGACCGGCGACATGCTGCGTGCTGCGGTTGACGCGGACACCAGTATCGGACGGAAAGTCAAGGATACCATGGTGAGGGGTGGGCTCGTTCCCGATCAGCTCGTGATCGCCGCGGTGATCGAACGCATCTCGCAAGCCGATGCCAAGCATGGCTTTGTGCTCGACGGCTTCCCGCGAACGATGGCCCAGGCGGTCGGCCTCGACGATCTGCTCGATACCGAGGGTCTTGCGATCGACCATGTCGTCGAGCTCAAGGCCGACGAGACGGTGTTGCTGGACCGGATCGAGACGCGGGCCCGCGAGGCGAGAGCGCAAGGTGGCGCGGTGCGCGCCGACGACAATCACGAGACGCTCAAGCTGCGTATCGATGCCTATAACGAGCAGACCGCGCCGCTGGTCGACTACTATCGATCGCGAAACATCCTTCGAACCGTCGACGGACTGCAGCCGGTCGATGCGGTCGCCTTCGCCGTCGTCAAGGCGATCGGCCAAGATCGGTCGGTGATGTGATGCCGACGACGCAAAGTCGCGACCCTCGGCTGTCCGGCTATCCCGACCGGATCGAGGTGCTGGAGCCATTGCGCAAGTCGCTTGGCGAGGTGAAGGAGACGGCCGACCAGTTCGAGCAGGCCCAGCTGTTGTTGCGGGCGATCGAACGGTTCTCGCGCAGATATGCTGCCGACCGGAACTGCGGCGGTGCACCCGCCGAGCTGGCGCGGCGGCGGCTTGTCGCACGCGCCGTTCGTGGATTGCGCAGAACCGTTCTGGCAACGAAGGGAGGCGCCTCATGTCGGCGAGCGGAAATGAAGGTCAATGCGCGCTGGTGACCGGAGCATCGGGCGGCATTGGGCTCGAGCTCGCGCGCGTGCTCGCGGCCAATGGCCTCAGCCTCGTGCTGCTGGCGCGCAGCCGCGACAAGCTGCAGAAGCTCGCGCGCGAGCTCGAGGCAAGTTATGGCGCCAAGGTGACCATCGTGGCCGCCGATCTGAGCGAGCCGGCGGCGCCGCAGGCGGTGTTCGATTCGCTTGACGACGCCGGCGTGCGGGTCGACCTGCTGGTGAACAATGCCGGTCTCTTGCTCGAAGGACGCGTCGGCACAATCGGCCTCGACGATCAGTTGCGGCTGCTGCAGGTCAATGTCGTGGCCATGACGGCATTGACCCGTCTGTTCCTCGCGCCGATGCTCGAGCGCAACAGTGGACGGATCCTGAACGTTGCGTCGGTCGCGGCCTTCATGCCGGTGCCGAATCTTGCGGTCTATGCCGCGTCAAAGGCCTATGTGCTGTCGTTCGGCGAGGCGTTGTCGCAGGAGTTGAGCGGCAGCAAGATCACGCTGACGACATTGTGTCCCGGCGTGACGGACACCGGAATGGTCCAGGGCACCAATCTCGGCAACATGCCAAGCATGATGATCATGGATGCGAAGACCGTCGCACAGGAGGGCTACCGCGCCTGCATGGCAGGCAAGCCGGTGCATGTCGCAGGGCTTGCCAACGAGCTGGCGGTCCAATGGATCAAGTATCAGCCGAGTTGGCTGCTGCGGGCCATCGGCGGTGTGTTCGGAAAGGCCGCACCGCCGAACTGACGTTTCGTGCTCGCCGGCAATGCACGGCTGCACGGGCCATTCTTGACCATCAACAACGGACGCTACCCATGGGACGTGACGAGCAGACCGTCGAACCACCCTCGCTCGCGCTGCTTGCCGCGGAAGGGCGCGGCTTTCTCGACATCCCGGCGCTGATTGCCGTGGCGGCGCCGCTTCTGGCGACCGCGCCGCGGGGGCAACGCCATCCGGTGATGGTTCTGCCCGGGTTGGGCGCCGATGACCGGTCGACCTTGGCCATCCGCTCGTTCCTCGAGTTCCTCGGCTATCAGGTTCATGGATGGGGCCGCGGCCGCAATGTGCGCGCGCCGGATGCTGACCTCGCCGCCGTGGTGGCGCGAGTCCTCGAACTCGAAAAGCAGGGCGGCTCGAAGGTCAGCCTGGTCGGCTGGAGCCGTGGCGGCATCATTGCGCGCGAGGTTGCCCGGCAAATCCCGGCGGCGGTGCGGATGGTCATCACGCTCGGCAGTCCTTTCGCGGCGCCGGGGGCGAGCAATGTTCGCGCGATCTGGCGGCTTCTGACCGGCCAGAAATACCAGCCGCCGACGGCCGAACGGATCAGCCGCCTCGCGCAACCGATTCCCGTGCCGTCAACATCGATCTATACCCGCACCGATGGCGTGGTGGCGTGGCGCGCCTGCCTGGAGCAGGAGGGCGGAGAGCGCGAGAACGTCGAAGTGAACACGACGCATTTGGGGCTTGGCTTTCACGCGCCGGCGCTGTGGGTGATTGCCGATCGCCTCGCCCAGCCGGCGGGAACCTGGAAGCCGTTTCGTGCGCCTCCGCAGGTCGGAATCTGGTTTCCGACAGCGACGCGCCGCGATTGAGATCGAAAGGGCGCAGCTGCCTGAGGCTACCGCGCAGCGCTTCCCGGTGACCGCATCTCGGCGACCATCATCCGCAGCAGCTGCATTGCGGCGGGCGGCAGCGTGCGTCCCTGACGGGAGACCACGTGGGTGCGGCCACGATGCAGCAGCGCGTTCTTCATCGGGAGCGCCACCACCTTGGCGGCATCAGCCTCCGTCATCGCAAGGCGCGACGCCAGCGCATAACCAAGTCCGGCGGTCACGTAATGGGCGAGCGCATCGAACGAGGCGGTCGTGAACGCGAAATTGAGGCGAACGCCTTCGCTGATCTCGGCGGCCTGGACATGCTGGCGCAGGCCGAAATTCGGATGCATCGCGGCGCCTGGGTAAGGCGCGAGGTCGGCGAGCCTGAGCGGCCGGCCCAGCTGGGTCAGCGGGTGCCCGCGCGGTACGATAGCCTTGATCGGGTGCGGCTGCGAATGATGCGAGCGCAGCCGATCGTCGCGAGGCGGATTGAACAGGACGCCGATATGCGCGCGTTCTCCCACGACTTGCTGGACGATCTCGTCGGTACTGCCGATGTCGAGGCTGATCGTGATCTTCGGGTGGCTTTGCATGAAGCGGCACAGGCTGCTCTTGGCCAGCCAGTCGACATAACCTTCGCCCGTCACGAGATCGATATGACCCGACTCAACTTTGCGAATGCTGTCTATCTGCGCCAGCAGCGCCTGTCGTTCGCCCTGCTGGCGCTGCAGGTAGGCGGCCAGCAGTTGGCCGGCGTCGGTCGGCGCGACGCCGCGGCCCCGTCGTTCGAGCAGGCGCGCGCCACATTCCTTCTCGAGCAGGCCTAGCGCCCGGCTGACCGCAGAGGCGTCCATGCCGAGCGCGCCGGCGGCGCCGCGCACGGAGCCGCTATTGAGCACTTCCATGAAATAGTGCAGTCGGCGCGGCTCCAGCTTCGCATTCATCGGCATGTCCTGATCGTTGCAAGTCGCGCAACGAATATTCAATGGCATGGCCATTTATGCAAGTACGTGAATGTGGGCGCGCGACAACGGATCAGCGTCGGAAATCGTATTCGCGATCCGGGATTGGCCGGCTCGCTCGCGCCCGCAGGTTTCGGCGAACTTCAAGGCGATCCTGCCGTGGCGGACCGTTGAGCCTTGGCGGTTTGGCATGGCGTCGAGACAGGATCGTCTGGATTTTTTCCCAGACGCTTCCAGCCTTCGGAACAGCGAAAACTCGAAGATTCGAACGTGTCGCCTGAAGTCCTGCCAAGCTTTCCGACGTGACCGGCGGCGGCCCCTCCCTCGTCGAACCAGGATCGTCTCTTCAAGTCCGTTGCATAAGCAATGTGTCGCTTGGCGCAGTATCTGTCCGGACTTCGTCCGCAGATCAGCCGCTTGCTCCAATCTGGCGGAACATCTCATGTCGCGCAATCGTGCCTTGACTCACTGAGTGCGGCGAGCAGGGTGCTCCACGCAAAGGTGATAGAAAAGTTGTCCATAACAACACAGACAGATTGTCCGTTGTCGTTCGATGCTCCTTCTGGATCGCCGGCATTGTTGCACACCGGAAATGGTCCATCTATTGCTCGGAACGCTTTCGATCGCTTCACGAAGTTGATTGTTTTGCGATGACAGATATTCGAATACTCACCGCAGAGCCAGGAGCGATCGAAGTGGCTATCTGCGCGCGTTGGCGCGTCAATTCATTTTCAATGCTTCGTACTTCCTTCGAGGAAGAGCTAGGATCATTGCAACAATTTGCTGCCGATCGGAGCCTTGGCGTGCTGCTCGTCGCGAAAGCAGATGGTGCGCCGATAGGCGCCTGCCTTTTGGTTGAGTCCGAGTTCGAGCCGAATCACGATGTCGCACCATGGCTCACAGGTCTGTTCGTTGTCCCCGAACATCGCAATGAAGGAGTGGGCACCATCTTGGTGCGGGCGATTGAGGATCAAGCGCGGCAGCGCGGATTTTCGCGGCTAAACCTCTATACGTCAGAGGCAACCGGCTTCTATGCGCGGCTCGGATGGTCGACCGCCGATCGCACCAATTGGAGGGGCGTCGATGCAACTCTCATGGTTCGAGATCTATGAAGCGACCTCACGGGCTTTGGGTTCGGCAGTCGCGCCACCCTCCTCGAGGCATCGACAATCCGCCGACGGTAGGTGCCTCGGAGAGGCCCCTGGTCCCAACTTGTCCGCCGCAAGGGACAAAATGTCTGCCTTAAAGGCGGCCATCGCGCTCTAATTCATTGAATTTGCGTCGTCTTGGGATTTGGCGTGCTCTTTGCTCTGGGAGTGATCGGGTCAATGATCGTATGGCCGCTCGGTCCGGGTTGATCCGGGCGCGACCATCGTTTGAGGACTGTCAAATGGCGCTCGCGCGAGATCCCGATGGTCAGTATGAGGTTCACCGTCATGGAATCTTTTTCGTGATGTACAAGGATAATTCCGAGGTCACGTGCATGATCGCGCGCAGAGCTCTCAACGTGATGCGCGTTCGGTTTCATCCCATTCCAAGCGCGGAGGAATTCTTCCTTATGCGTCGAGCGCGAATCGAACGCGCCGCCAGCGACAAGTTTGAAAACCGTCAGTCCAGCGCCACCCGCGTGGTTTCGCTCGATCGGTTCGACGTGGATTTCTGAGCCAAACTCAGCTTTATAAATGATGCTACAACTCGACAAAGCGGCCGCGTTCCCTGCTCCGTCACAGGGAAGTCCTCCCGGATACAAAGCATCGATGTCCACAGCGATCAGGTCCGGTTGTTGGACACTCGGCGTGCTCTCGGGCATTTCCCGAGCCAATCCAATTGTTCGATGGTCAAAGTATCTGCTCCGGCCTGCCCGAGGCAGCGAAACTCGGACTAGCGCAGCTTTGCAGTCCGGGCATGAGAAGCAGCCCCGGATGTCGGGGAGGCTGCAATGATCGTGCGCTCCAAGCCCGGCTTCTGGGACGTTGCGTTTGCCGTCAATGGATCGATCTTGCCGCGGATCGCGCCGCATCTGGTCGCGATTGCTCTGATCAGTGTGTTGGCGATTTTTGCTGCCATGGAGCATCCGGGCATCTTCGCGCGCATCAGTGCGGTTCCGTTCACGCTGATCGGCATAGCGCTGTCGGTCTTCATGAGCTTCCGAAACAGCACATGTTACGCCCGCTGGTGGGAGGGACGCGAACTCTGGGGCAAGCTGATCATCGCCAGCCGCTCGTTCGCGCGTCAGATCTCCACCCTCGAAGACGACGACCGGCGCGTCCTGCTCCGCGGCCTGTGCGGCTTTTGCTGCGGGCTAACGGCACGCCTTCGGGGTGAAGACGAAGTGGCGGCAATCAAACCGTGGAGTGAGATCGACGCTGCTTCAGGCGGTCCCAACCCCACCAATGCCGTGCTCAACCAGATCGGGCTGCATTGTTTGATGCTGATGAAGCGGGATCGGATCGAGCCGATCCACTACGCCGTTCTGGAAAGGCAACTCACCGCGCTTTCCGACGTCCAGGGCGGTTGCGAGCGCATCGCGTCCACCCCGGTGCCATTCGCCTATTCGCTGCTGCTGCATCGGACCGCGCTGATCTTCTGCGTGACGTTGCCGTTCGCGCTTGCCGGATCGCTCGATTGGTGGACGCTGCTGCCCGTCCTGCTCGTCGCCTACACCTTCTTCGGTCTCGACGCGCTTGGCCATCAGCTTGAGGCGCCCTTCGGGTTGGAGCCGAATGCGCTCCCGCTTGACGCAATGAGACGAGCCCTCGAGCGCGAGCTGCTCGCTCTGCTCGGTGAGCGCGATCTGCCCGCTCCCATGGAGCCTGTTCAGAATGTGCTGATGTAATGCTAAACAAGTGGCATAGCGCATGCTGACGGCGCGGTGGCGTCAGGGCTAGTCGCGCAGACGGACGCGACATGCCTCGCGTGGAGGGCGCGACCCCGGCCTGGGGTAGTCTAAGGGTGGCCGGGGCCGCGCTTACTCCGCGCTGGCGTACCGAATGTCATTCAATGCTCAACGGCACGGAAGGTGCCGAAAGTAACGCTCCCGCCGGAAAGGGCGAAGTGCGCTCTAATCGCTCCAACGATTCAGTGTGGGGTGGCGGCGGGTCGCCAGGAAAGATCATTGGACCAGACGTAGATGGCTATGGCTGCCAGACATAAGGCGATACCGATCCAGAAAATGGGAGAATGATGGATTGGTCGCCGATCTCTCAAGGCGCGCTTCATCTCGATCCCTCATTGGCGCGAACAATCAACGAGTTTCAACTCACGTGAGGTTAAACGAAAGCGGCGTTGAAGTCATTTGTCATCACGTGGCTCACGTCGTTCATTGCGTCAGGCAAATGTCTGTCGGCGCTGAACCCATCCCACGCCCAATAGTAACGCGTTCAGGCTGGTTGGCATCGGCGCCGCGCCGGCGCGGCAGTTCTCGGTGGACAACTTGGCCAAATCTGTCGTGACAAATTGTCCATTGCCGGTAGCCAAGACCGCCTAACTCATTGATATGACGATGCGCTCAGACTGGCACGCCTGTTGCTAACCTTTCCTCGATGCACGTTTCACGGTTGGGCAAAAGAAGGAGATGAAAATGAACTGGGATCGCATCGAAGGAAACTGGAAGGCTGCAAAGGGTGCGCTCAAGGCAACATGGGGAAGCTGACCGACAACGACATTGATGTCATCAACGGTGACAGAGAGCGGTTGGAGGGCAAGCTGCAAGATCTCTACGGCATTGACAAAAACCAGGTCCGCAAAGAGGTCGACAAGTGGGCCAAGGAAGCAAATTGGGATTGATCCCGATTGATTGACCCCGGCGGATCCACGGCTGCTGCGAAGCAGTATCGATGCCCGATTGTTCGTAGAGCTCGCGCGCAATTGGACGCCGAACGCCATCACAACAGGTCGCTGCGCAGCGCTGATCGGCGGAGTGCGGCTTCAAGACTCTCTTGGACTGCGGAGATCTGCGCCTCGACGAGTGTGCCAAGCTACGACAGGATACATGAGGAGATACAATGTCGAAGGACCACGACAAGGCGTCGCACGGATCGCAGGACGCGCGACGTCACAAGATCGATCATCAAACGCGAAACGAGTGGCTTCACAGAGACGCGGGCCTTCAGGATGCGTGGCGTGCTTCCGGCATGACGCGCGACGACTTCATCCGGCACAACGAAGGTCTGATCGACAAGGTGATCGTCGCCAACCTCGATGAGGATCGATAAAGCGAGCCGGAAACGCGGCCCAGCGTGCTGCGGGTGATCTTATTCAGGTCACTCAGCTGAAGACCCTACTGAAGATCTGGCAATTGCGGAGTTGATTTATGTTGGACGGTAAGCCGCGCTTCAAGACGTATCATCATCCCGCCGGCGGTTGGGGTGCCGCCGCAGCGACTGCAAAGATTCTTCTCGAGCAGAGTGTGGTGACGAAGGGATCGCGCGCGCTTCTGTCGATGAACCAACCCGGCGGATTCAAGTGCTCGAGTTGCGCGTTTCCCGACGCGGAATGCAAGAAAACGCTCGATTTCTGCGAGAACGGCGCCAAGGCGTTGGCGTTTGAGGCAACGAAGTTTCGGGTCACACGAGAGTTCTTTGAACGGCACACCGTGTCCGAACTCATGGAGCGGCCGGACTACTGGCTCGAGATGCAAGGACGTTTGACGGAGCCGATGCGCTATGATTCATCGTCGGATCGCTACGTGCCTTGCAGCTGGGACGACGCGTTCGCCCTGATCGGCAAGCATTTGCGGGCTCTTGAAAGTCCGCACCAGGCCGAATTCTATACATCCGGCCGCACACCCAACGAAGCGGCGTTTCTCTACTCGATATTTGTCCGGGAGTTCGGAACCAACAATTTCCCCGACTGCTCGAACATGTGCCACGAGCCGACCAGCCGGGGCTTGCCGCCCTCGATCGGTGTCGGGAAGGGCACCGTTATCCTCGATGATTTCGAGCACGCCGAAGCGATTTTCGTCATCGGGCAGAACACCGGAACGAATTCGCCGCGGATGATGAGCAATCTGGTCGAAGCGAGCAAGCGCGGGGTTCCGATCGTGGCCGTCAATCCGATGCCCGAACGTGCGTTGGTGCGCTTCGCCGATCCGCAGGATGTCATTCAGATGGCAACGTTCGGTTCGACCAAGATTGCCAGCGAGTTCGTTCATGTCCGCATCGGCGGTGACCTCGCCTTCCTCAAGGGGGTCATGAAGGTCATTTTCGAACGCGAGGAATCCGGCGAGAAGATCGTCGACTGGAAGTTTATCCGCGAGCATACCGTCGGCCTCGATGCGGTCCGGGACGACGCGATGGCGGAGACATGGCCGGAATTGGAGAGGGCCTCCGGGCTTGAGGAATCGCAGATTCGGCGATGCGCCGAAATCTACATTCGCTCGCGCGCGACGATCATCTGCTACGGGATGGGGATCACGCAGCATCAGGAGGGGTCGCGGCTGGTGCAGCAGCTGGTCAATCTGCTCCTGCTCAAGGGCAATTTCGGCAAGCCGGGCGCCGGAATATCGCCCATTCGCGGTCATTCCAATGTGCAGGGAGATCGCACCGTCGGCATCGATGAACAGCCGAGCCAGGACTATCTCGATCGTGTTCGCGATGTCTTTGGGTTCGAGCCGCCCCGCGAACATGGTCATCACACGATCGAGTCCGTCGCGGCGATGCAGGCGGGCACGGCGAAGGTATTCATCGGCCTCGGCGGCAATTTCGTTCGTGCCGTGCCCGATACCGAACGGTCGTACGCGGCGATGCGAAAGCTCGCGCTGACGGTCGCCATTACCACCAAGCTGAATCGCGGACATTTGGTTCATGGTCGTGACGCCTTGATGCTGCCCGTTATCGCGCGCTCGGAGATCATCCGGACGGCAGCCGGTGAGCAGTTCGTGACAATCGAGGACTCGATGTCGAACGTCACCGCGTCTCGCGGCGTGTTGCAACCGGCGAGCCCGCATCTCCTGCCCGAGGTGGAAATCGTCTGCCGGATCGCGCAAGCGACGTTGCCGAACAGCAAGGTCGACTGGAGAAGCTACAGCGAGGATTACTGCTTGATCCGCGACAAGATCGCGGAGGTCTATCCGGCGATCTACAGCGACTTCTCCGAGCGGATCGAAAGCCCGAGAGGCTTTCACCTCGACGTGCCGCCGCGCGAACTGGTCTGGCCGACGCCGAACGGCAAGGCGAACTTTCTGCTTCTGCCGGGTCTGGAAGTGAACGCATCCGTTTCAGATCCCGACATGCTGCGACTGGCAACCATTCGCTCGCACGATCAATTCAACACGACGATCTACAGCAACAACGACCGCTATCGCGGTGTCTACAATGACCGAATGGTTCTGTTCATGAACGCCGAGGACCGCGCGGCGCGAGGGCTCGAGGACGGCTCGGGCATTGCGCTCGAGACGATCAGCGATGATGGCATACAGCGGCGCGTGAGCGGACTGAGGGTGTTGGACTATCCGATGCCGCGCGGATCGGTTGCGGGATATTACCCCGAGCTCAATCCGCTGCTGCCTCTCGACTACTACGACAAGATCAGCGGGACGCCGGCAGCCAAGTCCATTCCGGTGCGAGTTGTTGCCGCTTGTCGGCCGGATGCCGGAGACGAAGTGCCGGGACGCATATCCTGAGGCAAGGAGGGGACATTGCTGGACAATCTCGATGCGGTGATTCTGGCACGTGCCCAGTTTGCGTTCACCGTCTCGTTCCATTTCATATTTCCATCTTTCTCGATCGGGCTTGCGAGTTATCTGATGGTGCTCGAGGCGTTGTGGCTCAAGACGGGGCAAGGCGTTTATGCCAACCTGTTCCGCTACTGGCTGAAGATCTTCGCCGTTGTGTTCGGCATGGGCGTCGTCTCGGGGGTGGTGCTCTCATATCAATTCGGTACGAATTGGTCGGTATTCTCCACGCGAGCCGGGCCGATCATCGGGCCGCTGATGGCGTATGAGGTGATGACGGCCTTCTTTCTGGAGGCCGGCTTCCTCGGCGTCATGCTGTTCGGCATGAGCAAGGTCGGGAAAGGCCTTCATTTCTTCGCAACGTGCATGGTCGCGCTTGGCACACTGATCTCGGCAACCTGGATCATCGCCGTGAACAGCTGGATGCAGACGCCGGCGGGTTTCGCGATCAATGCGAAGGACCAGTTTGTGCCCGCCGGATCGTGGATGCCGATCATCTTCACCGCCAGTTTTCCGTATCGCCTCGTTCACACCGTGATCGCGGCCTATCTGACGACGGCGTTCGTGGTTGGCGGTGTGGGCGCCTGGCATCTGCTGCGAGACCGCAGCAATGCCGGCGCACGCAAGATGTTTTCGATGGCGATGTGGATGGCCGCGATCGTGACTCCGATCCAAATTCTCGCGGGTGATGCCCATGGCCTCAACACGCTGGAACACCAGCCCGCCAAGGTTCTCGCCATGGAAGGGCACTACGAACCCAGCCCCGATGGCGCGTCGCTTATCCTCTTCGGCTTCCCCAGCAACGAGACAGCGCAGGTCCATCATAAGCTCGAAGTGCCTCGCCTGGGGTCACTGATCCTCAAACACGATCCGGATGCACCTTTACCGGGACTCAGCGACTTTCCGCGGGATCAATGGCCGCCGGTACCGATTGTGTTCTGGTCGTTCCGGATCATGGTCGGCCTTGGATTTGCGATGCTCGCTGTCGGTATCTGGAGCCTGCTCGCGCGCTTCCGGGGAATGCTCTACGACTGGGCCTGGTTGCATCGCGCGTGCGTCGTCCTCGGACCGGCCGGCCTTGTCGCTGTGATCGCTGGATGGGTGACGACGGAGGTCGGTCGGCAACCTTTCACGGTCTATGGACTGTTACGAACGGCGGAATCACATTCGCCGCTGGCTGCGCCGGCTGTGGCGGCCTCGCTTGTCGCTTTCGTGCTGGTGTACTTCGCCGCGTTCGGCGCCGGCACCTATTATCTCCTGCGACTGATGGCGAAGCCGCCCGCGCCGGGCGAGAAGGAGCCGCCCAAGGTGCCGCAGCGCGCCGCAGGCATTACGCCGGCGGGCAGTGTCGGCGTGCCTCTGACTGCGGCGGAGTGAGGCCATGTCCAGCATCGACCTTACGACCTTCTGGGCTGCGATCATCGGATTTGCGGTGATGGCCTACGTCGTCATGGACGGGTTCGACCTTGGCATCGGAATTCTGTTCCCGAGCTTTGCGGTCGGCGACGAGCGCGACCAGGCCATGAATTCGATCGCGCCGGTCTGGGATGGCAACGAGACGTGGCTGGTGATGGGCGGCGGCGGTCTGCTGGCGGCGTTTCCGCTCGCCTATGCGATCATCCTTCCAGCCACCTATCCGTTGATGATCGCCATGCTGCTTGGGCTCGTCTTCCGCGGCGTCGCCTTTGAGTTCCGCTGGCGCGATCCAGGGCATCGGCCATTATGGGACATTGCGTTCTGGTTGGGCTCCCTGGTGGCCGCCTTTGCGCAAGGTGTTACTCTCGGGGCAATTCTGCAGGGTATCCACGTTGTCAATGATGCCTATGCCGGCGGCTGGCTCGACTGGCTAAGCCAATTCAGCATCCTGACCGGCGTCGCGGTTGTGATCGGCTATGCGCTGCTCGGCGCAACGTGGCTGATCTGGAAGACGGAGGGGACGAGCCAACGTCACGCGCGCCGTGCCGCCTTCTGGCTCGGCGCCGGCACGCTTTTGGCGCTGGGGGCCGTCAGCGCGGTGACGCCGTTTCTCGATTATGACTACTGGCGGCGGTGGTTCGCAATGCCCGGCGTCTTGTTGACGGCCCAGGTGCCGCTGTTGGTGCTGATCTCCGCGGTAACCTTCTTCTGGAGTCTGAAGCGAGAGTTCGAGCGGTTGCCGTTCCTCATGGCGCTGGCACTTTTCCTGCTGAGCTTCATCGGGCTCGGAATCAGCATCTATCCTTACGCCGTTCCACGCGCGATTACGATCTGGGATGCCGCGGCACCGGTCGAAAGCCAGTTGTTCATGCTGGTGGGCGCCTGCGTGATTATTCCGCTCATCCTCGCATACACAGGCTGGGCGTACTGGGTGTTTCGCGGCAAGGCCGGCACCGCAGGGTATCACTGATGCAGGCCCGGCTTCCGCTATGGCAACGGCTCGCGTGGATGGCCGCGATCTGGATCGCAAGCGTTGTGGCGGTCGGCCTCGTCTCGGGCGTGATCAGACAGTGGTTACGTTAAATCAGTTCCGGTCAGCCGGGTCATTTGACCGCCTCGTTTGTCGCGGAGCCGCAGGTTCCGTCGGAAAGCACCGCAGTCTCTGGCACGTTCCTGCATGACACATGCTCCGAATAGCGAACTGACCGCGCTCTGGACAATCGTGCTTTCGTTCTGGCAGCGAAGCGTCTTGGACCTAACCGTCGGACACTTCATGGTTTCGATCGTCATTCTCGCGATCGCAGTGCTGATCCGGCGGCTTTTCAGCCGCTTTATCGTCTCCCGTATCCACTCCTGGTCGTCGAGCAAGGTCGGCCTCAACCGCACGATCGTCGAGGCACTTGCTCCGCCGATTCAGTTTATTCCGATCGTCCTGGCCGTATTTATTATCGGCGAATGCGTGCTGACCAATCAGAGGCTCAAGGAGGGGCTCCTCCAGATTGATCGTTCGTTGACCGCATTCACAATCTTCTGGGCACTGTTCGAGGTGATCGGGCCCCTATGCGCGGTTCTGGATGGCCGGACGCCGATCTTCAGTCAGGCCATGATCGGCTGGACGGTCAGGGTCGGACGCGCCATCATCGTGGCGCTCGGTGCGACCGCCGTCCTGGAGGTCTGGGGCATTCACGTCGGGCCCGTACTGGCGAGCTTCGGCCTCGTCGGCGTCGCGGTGGCGCTGGGCGCCCAGAATCTGTTCAAGAATCTGATCTCCGGAATCTTCATCATTGGCGAGCAGCGCTTTCGGAACGGCGATTGGATCCTCGCCGAGGGCATCGTCGAGGGAACGGTGGAAACCATTGGTCTGCGGACAACGAAAGTCCGCCGGTTCGATCAAGCACCCGTATTCGTTCCGAATTCGTATTTGGCGGACAATGCCGTCACCAACTTCTCGCAGATGAGGTTTCGCCGCATTTCCTGGATCATCGGCCTCGATTACAGCACGACGATCGGCCAGCTCCGCGATGTCCGTGATGCAATCGAGGAGTACATCCTCGGCAGTCAAGATTTCGTTCATCCTCCTGAAGCCGTCGCGTTCGTACGTGTCGACAAGTTCAATGAATCGTCGATCGATGTCATGGTCTATTGCTTCACCCGCACCACGGTCTGGGGTGACTGGCTGAAGATCAAGGAGGAGCTGGCGTATGCCATCAAGGCGATCGTGAAAAAGGCGGGATCTGATTTCGCCTTTCCAAGTCAGTCGCTCTACGTGGAGGCCGTCCCGACAGGGATCGAGCTTTTTCCTCACAATACGGCGCCGAGCAGTGATCCGACGAACGGGACGGGGGTGGTGGGCAAGGCCGTTCCGAAAGGCGGCGTGGCATGAATCCCAGCAACATTCTTGCTTCGTGGACGCTCGTGCCGGCGAATTAGCCTTTCGGCGCTTCGGTCATTTTGTCCCAACGATTCCGGACAAAATGACCTTTCAGCGACATCGATTGCCATAACTGATTGAAATCACGTCGATTGCGGTCTGGCACGTCGATTGCGTTGTCGTCAGTTGCGAGAATGTCGTCGTCTGCATCGCGGGGCACGGCCCATGTGCAGCGAGTCACCAACAACTCAATCTCTGGGCAATTCATCATGGCGCAAACAATTGGAATGCCGGAACCGAGGCGGGCGTTCACGGGATTGATGACCGAAGCGCGAGGGAAGTGGGGTTGGTTCGTCGCCCTGGGCATTCTCTTTATTGTGCTGGGCTTCGGAGCTCTCAGCAATCTGCTGTTGGCGACCATCGCAACGATCTTCTACATCGGCGTCTTGATGATCATCGCGGGCGCCTTTCAGATCGTCCATGCGTTTAGGGTCAAAAACTGGCGCGGGTTCTTTCTTTGGGGTCTGGGAGGCTTTTTCTATGCTGCGGCCGGTACGACAATCGTTCTGGATCCAGCAATCGCTTCACTTGTTTTGACTCTCATATTGGCCGTTTGCACGATCGCGTCCGGCGTCATGCGCCTGTTGCTCAGCTTTAGAGCAAAGGGAGATCGCGGCTGGGGCTGGCTATTTGCCTCTGGACTGCTCACCGCGATCGCAGGATTGGCGTTTCTGTTAGGTTGGCCACTCAACAGTCTCTGGCTGCTTGGCCTGTTGTTGTCGATCGACCTGGTTTTCCAGGGCTGCACGCTGCTTGGTCTGGGCCTGCAGCTCCGCGGTACGCGGTAGACGGCCGGCTCGGGCGAGCGAAGAACGCCGCTTGTCCGGCCGACCTTCAAACGTCATATCAACGGCGAGATAAGAGAGCTGCCATGACTAATAACGGCCCGCCCAACGATCCTCATCACAGCAGACAGATTCACTCACACCGCCCTCAAGGAGGGACTCATCAGGCGGAGCAAGGTGTAGAGAAGGTGATGCCTGAGGGCTCTGCAAGGGAAACAACCTCCGGATCGCCAGATGCTGCGGACACGCCGCCAAGCGCCGCAGAAGACGTGCATGAGGCCATTGCGCGACTCGTGGCGGAGAATGTCGATCTCAAAGACCGGCTGCTTCGGGCGCTCGCGGATGCCGAAAATGTACGCCGGCGCTCCGAGCGTGAGTTGAACGACATGCGGCAATACGCCGTAACCAAGTTCGCGGGCGATATGGTCAATGTCGCGGACAATCTGGAACGTGCGATGTCCAGTCTTCCTGCGGAGCTGCGCGACAATGCCGGCCCCTTCAAGACGTTTGTCGAGGGGGTGGAGCTTACCGAAAAGGAGCTGTTGCGATCGCTGGAAGCGCACGGCGTCAAGAGGCTCGATCCGGCCGGAAGCCGGTTTGATCCTCACTTTCACGAGGCCATGTTCCAGGTCAAAGATCCGTCAGTGCCAAGCGGCACCGTCACGACGGTCGTGCAGGCCGGTTACGCGATCGGATCGCGTTCGTTGAGGTCCGCGAAAGTCGGCGTCGCGAGCTGAAATGCCCGCTCGCCTCCGGGCGTGCCGCGCGATGGCCTCGATGGCTTTAGCAGTGTCGGCTCGGATCGACTACCTGTGCTTGGGAAACGTCACGGTCATCACGCCGTCGTCGAAATACGCGTTTATCTTATGAGCATCGACCGAACTGGGTAATAGCATCGAGCTCAAGACTCTGATTGTCCGTTCGGCACCACGGCCGTCGTTCACCTGCCGCTCAGCGATGATGGTGAGTACACCACGCTCAACGGACACGTCTATGTCGTTTGCCGTTAGACCATGCAGCTCTGCAACGATTTGGAGTTCGTCATCTGTCTCGTTCACGTCAACATTCAGCATCGTGAACCATCCTGGTCGTACATGCGACGGCATAGCCCATCGACCGGATCAACCGGCAGCAATACGCGTGCCATCCGCGCGGCAAGTCATATCAACGGCTTAAGGTGTTGATCAGTGAGCCCGCAGACACTTTGTCAAAGTCGATCGGACAAGTTGTCTGATGCAAGTCTGGCGCGATCGCCACTTGTACGCTCTGGACGTCTCCAAAAATGGCGCTAGCATTGATCATGCAGGCTGGGGAGGTGTCGAGTGTCGAGCAACATCGAACAGGCCGCGTCCGAGATCGCTGACGTCCGACTTCTTGTGGAGCGATTGCGTCGCGTTGAGGCGTGGCGACGGAAGCGTTTCGAGCGTGCAATTCAGGGATCTAGACCAAGAAATGGTATTTGACCGATCGAACGTGATCAGGATTTCGCAGCTATACACAGCGGTTTCAGTTCGTCGAAGAGCTCTCGAAGCGGGGGGCGTCAAGCCTTGGCGTGGCTTGCAATAGGCGAATGATGGCTTTCGGCTTTCCATGCGTTGAACGGTTGATCGAGCCCGCCATGATCAGATCTTGTCTTGAAGCCAAGGCGCAAATTCTCCCCCGCCAACAACTGTGCGAGGACATGCCATGAATACCGGCCAGTCATCTTCCAATGCTCCTTCTGGCGATCTTTGGCCGGCTCTGTCCTGCCAGGCCTTCGAGCAGACGCGACATCTTCTCCACATGGTGTTGCAGGCGGTTGGCAAGCTCAAGCTGGCCGGACCTTTCCAGGCGCAATGGGCTGGGGTTCCGCTGTGGCTCGGCGCGAGAGGCCCGACCACAGGTCCGATCCCTTGCGCTGGCGGCGTCTACGAGGTCCGCGCCGACTTCGTCTCGCACGAGTTGCAGTGGTTCACGAGTTCGGGCGGATCGGGACAACTGCCGCTGGGCCCGACATCGGTCGCAGTGCTGGTCGACACATTCCTCGACCGGCTACGTCATGCGGGAATAGATGCTGCCATTACGCTCATGCCGCAGGAAGTGTCCAACCCGATCCCGTTCGACGAGGATAGGCAACAACGCCCATACGACCGCGACATGGTCAACGCCTGGTGGCGCATTCTTCTCAGTACGCAACGCGTCATGCAGGTCTTTCAGGGAAGGTTCACGGGCAAGACGCAACCCATCGGTCTGATGTGGGGGACGTTCGACATTCGTTTGCCGCTATAACGGCAAACCTGCATCACCGGCGCCGAACGCCGGTTTTGTCCGGCGCAATACAATGAATGCGGAGTTGATGGAGATGGGGTGGTGGCCGGGTGATCCCTCGTGTCCCAGACCCGCATTCTAGTCCTTCACCTATCCGCAGCCACAAAGTATCGAGAGTGCGAAGATCGGGCCAAGCGCTGCGCGATGGGACGCCGGCCTGGGCGAGTTTCTCCTCGATTACGACGACCTGCGCCAGTCCGGCGATCCTGACGGCGATCTGCTTGCCTTCCTGGAATCGACCTACAACGCCGGTGCGACCGCGGCGGGCTGGGAGTCCGCCCTGCTGGGCAGCGGTCATCCGGAGTAGATCTCCGATGGATGCATGCACGACGGCGGATGCATTGTCCATGGATGTGCACAGGCTTCCTTACGAGATGTTTCGGTGCACGTCGCAAACGATCAGGGCGGAGTCCGGGCGAGCCAGTGCGACGAGCGTGAGTCCCGCTTGCTCTGCGCGTTCGACCGCAAGGCTCGTAGGTGCTGAAATGGTGACGAGCATCGGACAGCCCGCGCGAACGGCCTTCTCAACAAGTTCATAGCTGCATCTGGCAGAGAGCAGCAGAAAACCACCGGACGCCGGGATGTCGGACAGCGCCAGCGCGCCGATCAGTTTGTCGAGCGCATTATGTCGACCGACGTCCTCCCGAACACACAGGATTGATCCGTCGGGGCGGCAGAATGCCGCCGCATGTGTTCCGCCGGTGGATCGGCCGAGCGTCTGATGGTGTTGTAGGGCGTTTAGCGCGTCAGCGATGGCTTCCCGGCTCGTGGTGATGAGCCCACGTATCGGCGGCAACGGGCGCAGCACCTGCTGGATATTTTCCAATCCGCACAGCCCGCAGCTGCTCTCCGAAACGCGCCTGCGAGCGCGCTCCAGTGCGATTGCCGTGCCTTCTGCAGGCAAGGTGAGCCGGATGATCCAGCCGCCTTCCGTCTCGTGGACGATGATGTCGCTGAGGTCCCGGACATGCTTGACAAGGCCCTCGGCCAACGCGAATCCCGCCGCGTAGTCGCGAAGGTCGGACGGCGTTGCCATCATCACGGCATAGCCTATCCCACAGACCTCGATTGCGACGGGCGTTTCAACGGGAACAGCACGAACGAGATCGCCGTCATTGCGATCGTTGAACGCAAGGCGTCGTGCCGAAATACTCAGGGTTTGGTTGGTCATGTCATTGCTCGCGCTAGCCGACGATCTGGACCGTTCGGGTGAACGTTATCGGAAGTCCCGTCGCAACATCCGTGCCACCCGGCTGACTGAACGACGTCAGTAGCTTACGACGCGGCTTCGGTGGATCGACGAACAACCCGTCCAGCGATAATCGACGATCTTTCCATAGCGTCGGTTGCAGCAGGACAGACCGAGGCCCGTCACGCGTGCCTAAGCCAATAGACACTTTGTCCGAGGCGCTCCGGACAAAATGTCCGACGTGTCGTGATCTCGCGGCGTAAGTCGTTGAAATCACGCGAGCTGTGATGTGGCACATCTGTTGCTCAACGGTATTGGCGCAGGGACGCAAACCGCACATTGTCGATCAATTAAAAAGTAGAGGAGCGCGACGTGGCAAAGGTGATCGGAATCGACCTCGGAACGACCAATTCTTGCGTCGCGGTCATGGACGGCAAGAACACGCGCATCATCGAGAACGCGGAGGGGGCGCGCACCACACCTTCCGTCGTGGCGTTCACGTCCGATGGCGAACGTCTGGTCGGGCAGCCGGCCCGGCGGCAGGCGGTGACCAACCCGACCAACACCATTTTTGCCGTGAAGCGCCTGATCGGCCGCCGCTACGATGATCCGACGGTCGAGAAAGACAAGACGCTCGTACCCTACAAGATCATCAAGGCGTCCAATGGCGACGCCTGGGTCGAGGCTGAGGGCAAGCCGTATTCGCCCTCCCAGATATCGGCTTTTATCCTGCAGAAGATGAAGGAAACAGCCGAGGCCAATCTCGGTGAGAAGATCACGCAGGCCGTCATCACTGTTCCCGCCTATTTCAACGATGCGCAGCGCCAGGCTACCAAGGACGCCGGCAAGATCGCTGGTCTCGAGGTCCTGCGCATTATCAACGAACCCACCGCGGCGGCACTTGCCTACGGTCTCGACAAGAAGAAGCAGGCCAAGATCGCCGTCTACGATCTCGGCGGCGGCACCTTCGATATCTCCGTTCTCGATATCGGCGATGGGGTGTTTGAGGTGAAGGCGACCAACGGCGACACTTTCCTGGGTGGCGAAGACTTCGACATGCGGCTGGTCAACTACCTCGCCGACGAGTTCCAGAAGCAACAAGGCATTGATCTGCGCAACGACAAGCTCGCCCTTCAGCGCCTCAAGGAAGCGGCCGAAAAGGCGAAGATCGAGCTTTCCACCGTCACCCAGACGGAGGTCAACCTGCCGTTCATCACGGCGGACGCCTCCGGCCCAAAGCATCTTCAGGTCAAGATCACGCGCGCCAAATTCGAGTCCCTGGTCGAGGACCTCGTTCAGCGGACGATCGAGCCGTGCCTCAACGCCCTGAAGGACGCCGGGCTCACGGCCACGGACATTGACGAAGTCGTGCTCGTCGGCGGCCAGACCCGTATGCCGAAGATCCAGGAGGTCGTGCAGAAGATCTTCGGCAAGGAGCCGCACAAGGGCGTCAATCCCGACGAGGTCGTCGCCGTCGGCGCGGCAATCCAGGCCGGCGTCCTGCAGGGCGACGTCAAGGACGTGCTGCTGCTCGACGTGACGCCGCTTTCACTCGGCCTCGAGACGCTGGGGGGCGTGTTCACCCGGCTGATCGAGCGGAATACGACGGTTCCGGCGAAGAAGAGCCAGGTCTTCTCCACCGCCGAGGACAACCAGAGCGCGGTGACGATCCGCGTCTTCCAGGGCGAGCGCGAGATGGCCTCCGACAACAAGTTTCTCGGCCAGTTCGATCTCGTCGGCATTGCTCCGGCGCCGCGCGGCGTACCGCAGATCGAGGTGACGTTCGACATCGATGCCAACGGCATCGTCAACGTTTCGGCCAAGGACAAGGGCACCGGCAAGGAACAGAACATTCAGATTCAGGCATCCGGCGGCCTGTCCGAGAGCGACATCGAAAAGATGGTCAAGGATGCCGAGGCGCATGCTGCGGAGGACAAGAAGAGAAAGGAAGCAGTCGAGGCGAAGAACGCCGCCGAGGCGCTGCTGCATGCAACGGAGAAAACGGTTGCCGAGCATGGCTCAAAACTCGCGGCATCAGATCGTAGCGCAGTCGAGAGTGCCATGTCCGATTTGCGCGAAGCGTTGAAGGGCGACGATGCCACGACGATCACCACGAAAGTGAATGCCTTGCAGCAGCACTCGATGAAGCTTGCGGAAGCCATGCAGAGTTCCTCGCACGCGGCTCCTGGTTCTGCACCGAGTTCAGGCGGCGACAATGTCGTCGACGCCGAATTCACGGAAATCGGCGACGACAAGAAGAATTCGAAATAGCACGCCCCCTGCAAGTGCGGGCGCGAGCTCGCGGCTACCAGTCGTGCTTTGCGCCGCCGTCGGGACGAAACTCCGGCTCTCAAGTGCTGGGATGCAATCCCGGTAACTTCCTTTTACTCCATCAGCAGAAGTCTTGAAGGCATCCCGCCTTCATTTTGTAGGAGCTTTCTTATGCGACGACGTTCGACGGTCCTCACTGGCTTTGCCGGAGCAATGCTGGCCGCCCTGGTATCAAGCGCGCAAGGCCAGCAGCCGGCCCAAAAGGTGCAAGTCGGCGTACTTGAATGCAAGGGTGGACCGAGCATTGGCTTTATCGTCGGCGCGGTAACCAATCTGGCGTGCGTCTTGCGGATCAACGGACTGCCCGAGGACTACTATATCGCCACGATTCAGAAGGTTGGTCTCGATATCGGCATTACCGAGAGCACCGCGCTTGCCTGGTCGGTGTTCGCGCCCGTTTCCCAGCCTGGCCGCGGCGATATCGCCGGGACTTATGTCGGCGTCGACGCGATGGCTGCGGCAATCGTCGGTGTGGGCGGCAATGTGCTGCTGGGCGGTTCGAACAACAGCATCGCGCTGCAACCCCTGAGCGTGCAGGCGGAAACCGGCCTGATCGTCGCAGCAGGATTGGAGAGCATGACGCTGCAGCCGGGTCGCTAGGGGTACCGAAATTGACACCGTTCGCCGCCGCGAACGGTGTCGTCATCACGCGAATAGCAACGCTTTCTCGCGAAGGTTCTCATATGTTGAAGCGACTGTTGACGACGACATCTCCCGTAGTTCTCGCCGTATTGCTGCTTGGAAGCGCATGCGTAATGCCGGCGGCCGCGTTGTCCCAGGAAGCAGCTTGCTCTCAAGTCACGGCGGTGGAAACGCCGCCGCCGCCGTTGCCTCGATACGAACAGCCCCCTGTGCCTGCGCCGGGCTATCTCTGGTCTCCGGGATATTGGTCGTGGGATGAGGATGCCGGTGACTACTATTGGGTGCCGGGAACCTGGGTGCAACCACCGCGACCGGGCCTGTTATGGACCCCGGGCTACTGGGGGCGGCTTGCGGGAGCCTACATTTTCCACCCGGGCTATTGGGGTGAGCGCGTCGGCTTTTATGGCAGCGTCAACTATGGCTTCGGCTATTCGGGCATTGGCTACGAAGGTGGCCGCTGGGATCGTGGCCAATTCTTCTACAACAGCACGGTCAACAACGTGCGGAGTGTGACGATTAGAAACGTCTATCAGAAAACCGTCGTCGTCAATGAGACGGTGAACAACGTCAGCTACAATGGCGGACGAGGCGGCGTCGAGGCTCGTCCGACCGCTGCGGACAGAGCCGTCGCCAAGGAACAACATTTCGCACCCACGCCGTTGCAACGCAAACACGTCGAGGTCGCGAGCCACGACACCCGTCTGTTTAACAGAGCAAACGCTGGCGCACCGCCCGTGATGGCTACGCCACGCCCATCGATCCTGAACGGGCGGGACATTGTTCGACCACACGCGCCCGCCGAGGTGATGCCGTCGAATACGGAAAAACATCGACCCGAAGAGCTGAAGGGCGCGCGTCCCCAGGACCCCTCGCGGCAGCGGCTCGAAGACGCTCGACGTCCAGCGGAGGGGTCCGCGCCGGCGCGCAAGTCGCCAGCGGATGAAGCCGGAAAAGCCGCACCTCGCGAACTTGAGCGTGAACGAACGCCGCGGCCCGAGGCGGCCCCAGGACCTCTTCCTCCGGAAGAACGAAAGCGTGAGGACATCCGCGTGCCGGAAGCACGGCCAGAGTCCACACCGAGGCCGGAGCCTCGCCCCGAACCCATGGCTCGTCCGGCGGCGCGGCCGGAAATCGAAGCCAGACCTGCCGCACCCGCTGCGAGAACAGAACCGCAGAGGGAGGAAATGGGAGCGCCTCCGCGCCGCGGGCCCCCGGAACAGCAGCGTTCCGGTGAAAGACCCGAGGAGCGGCGGCCCGAGCAACGCTAGGCGTGACGCGGACGATTGGAAGGCGATGACAACGAGTCTCGGAGGCAATGGACAACTCGACGACGGCAAGCCGCGTCTAACGGAAGACGACATCGTGCGGGCGCAGCTAGGTCCGCGCGGTGTTCCTGGAGCACCGGATCCCGCACGAATGACGCCTCAGCAACTGAAGAATTACCCCAAATACGTGGATCCCGGTCATGTTGAATAATCGGGACCCGGCTCGCGGCCGTTCCCCGCTACGGGAAAGGCCGATCTCTGCCATCTTCAAGTCGGGAGCGGCAATTGGCTAAGAACCCGTACGATGTGTTGGGAGTGTCCTCCTCAGCTTCGGCTGCCGAGATACAAAAGGCCTATCGCAAGCTTGCGAAGAAGCTGCATCCTGACCTCAACCCCGGCGACAAGGCTGCGGAGGAAAAGTTCAAAGAGGCGGCCGGCGCCTATGACCTGCTTAGCGATGCCGACAAGCGCAAGCGCTTCGATAATGGTGAGATCGACGCGACGGGAGCTGAGCGGCCGCAGCATCACTTCTATCGCGACTACGCCGATGCTGGAGACCCGCATGCTTACACGAGCGGGGCCGGCTTTGCCGACTTCATGAATTCGGACGATGCGCTTGCCGAGCTGCTAAGGCGCGGGCAGCGCGCACGCGCAAACCGGCGCGGTGAAGATCTCCATTATCGCCTGCCTATCGAGTTCGTCGAATCGATCAGCGGTGCAACCAAGCGAATCACACTGCCGGATGGCGGGACGCTGGAAGTGAAAATTCCCCCGGGCCTGGTAGATGGGCAGGTTTTGCGCTTGAAGGGCAAGGGAGCTCCCGGTGCCGGCAAAGGCGGACCAGGCGATGCCCTCATCGAAGTCGAGGTCATGCCGGATCGGCGCTTCATGCGGGACGGCGACAACATTCTGCTCGAAGTGCCGATCTCGTTGACCGAGGCCGTTCTGGGCGGTCAAATCCGGGTGCCGACACCGACCGGTGATGTTACGATGGCGGTGCCGAAGGGATCGAACACAGGCACGACACTGCGCCTCAGAGGAAAGGGCGCCCCGCGCCGAGGGGGAAGTGCCGGAGACGAATTGGTGAAGCTGACGATCGTCCTGCCGAAATCGCCGGATCCGGAATTGGAAGCGTTCGTCGAGAACTGGGCCAAGGGGAGAGAGTTCGATCCGCGCGAAGGCACCTTGTGATGACCCTCAACAAACAGGAATTTCTGATCTCGTCGGGACTGCGGGTGCAGACACTCGAGTTCTGGCTGGAGCAACGATGGCTGATTCCAACCGAGGCGGCTTCAGGCGCGCAATTCTCTGACGCGGACGTCGCCCGCGCGCACCTGATCCGCGATCTCAAGAGCGATCTAGGTGTCAACGATGAGGGGATCCACGTCATCCTCCATCTCATCGATCAGCTGCATGGTGTTCGACAGGCTTTCGCGCTGATGCGTACCGCACTTGACGACGATTCACGAACGGTTTGACAGAACGGGTGACCACGGTCGATCGGGGGACAGGCATTAGGGAGCAGCTATTCGATGGAACGCACGCTCGGCAACGGACCGATTGTTGGCTTGGTGCTTGAGGCCCTGGTCCGGCACGCTCCTCGTGAAGAACGTCTTGTCGTCCGATGACGTGTGGGCCTTGCTCCTTGAGGCGGCGACGCGCCTTGACGTTGACGGGGACCCGCAAACGCCGCAGGCAGCGAAGATCATGGTCGATGAGGATCTGGCACCCGTCTTCCTTGGTGACGACAAGAAAGCGTCGATCGATCCGCACTTCGGGAAGTCCTCGTTCATCTCGACACCGACCGAAGAAAAGTAACCCGCGCGCGAGCGTTAACGCGAGCGCGCCGTCGCCTTGGAGAACAACCCCAGCGATGGGTGGGGAACACTATGCCAACGTCAGGGCGTTTTCTCTATCGCCGAATTGACGGTCGCCGACAACGGCTTCAAGCGCTGGCTTGGGCATCCTGCGATGTTCGCGATCCAGCCGAGGAGCGGAATGGCTTATGGCCTGGCGTGGCCTGTGGTAGGCATATTGTTTTGCCTTCGCTTTTTTCATGGCGCTGGAGAAGGCCATCGCCCTGCGTTGAGATGGTGGTCGTCAAGAGCGGTGTCGGGAGAGATATGAATGTCTGAGGAAACCCCGCGTGACGTTGCCGAACCGGTGGTCGACCCGGAATTTGGACCTTGGCTTGCGCAAGCCTCGATTCTTGTCGTTGACGACGAACCCGGCATACGCAATTTCCTCGTCAAGCTCCTGCGACCTCGCTGCAGGCTGATCGAGGAGTCCGCGGACGCCAGGGATGCGTCGCGGAAACTCGATGGGCAGCATTTCGACGTCGTCATCCTTGACAATGTCATGCCTGGAAAGAGTGGCCTGGACTGGCTTGCGGAGCAGCGAGCGATCGGGTTCTTCACCGATGTCATCCTTATGACAGCCTATGCTGATCTGGATACAGCAATTGGCGCACTGCGCATCGGCGTCATCGATTTTGTGATCAAGCCATTTCGATCCAATCAATTGCTGAATGCGGTTGCGCGTTGCCTTGACCGGGCGAGACTGCAGCGGGAGAATTTCGTACTGCGCCATGAGCTGAAGTCGTCCTCGCAGCAGCTGTATCTGCGAAACAAGCTCCTCGGAGCATCCGCAGCAATTCAAAAGGCACGGGAGACTATCGCCCGGGTGGCGCCGTTGCCGACGCCGGTTCTGTTTACTGGCGAGTCCGGAACAGGCAAGGAGGTTGCCGCTCGATCGCTCCATTCGCTGTCCAACCGAGCGGACAAGCTGTTCGTGCCGGTCAACTGCGGCGCAATCCCTTCAGAAATGATCGAAAGCGAACTCTTCGGCCATGTGAGGGGGGCATTCACCGGCGCAGGGAAGACCCGAGAGGGTCTTTTTATGTTCGCGCAAGGCGGCACTCTTTTCCTGGACGAGATTGGCGAGCTCCCCTACCATCTGCAAAGCAAGCTGTTGCGTGTGCTTGAGGATCGTCGGGTGCGTCCCGTCGGCTCGGAGCGAGAGGTGCCGATCGACGCCCGGTATGTCTTCGCGACCAACGCCGATCTGCAGAAGCGGGTTGCAGCCGGCACCTTTCGCGCGGATCTCTATTTTCGCATCAACGTCATGCAGATCGATCTTCCGTCCCTTCGGGAGCGCGATCAGGATGTGCTCGAGCTCGCCGATATCTTCATGCGTGAGATTTCCGATCAGCTTGGTATGCCGCGCGTTCCAATCGACGTCGGAATGCGTACCTTCCTTTTGCAGTACGATTGGCCAGGCAACATACGGGAGCTGCGCAATCTGATTGAGCGGACGGTGATCCTCGGTGAATTCCGGGAGGACTATCTCAAGTCACGAGCCGAAAGATCGACCAGTGATGTCACACTCGCCGATGTGGAGCGGCGACACATCCTTTTTGTGCTTCGCGAGTCGAGAGGCGACCGTGAGGAAGCGGCACGCCGTCTCGGCATCTCGCGCAAAACGATCGATCGCAAATGCGCAAGTTGGCAACTCTGATAACGAGTTTTTCTCCAAGGGCCTCCGTGCGGTATCGCCTGCTGGCGATGGCACTCTTGCCGATGCTCGTCATTCTTCCGTTGCTTCTTGCGATCAGCATTTATCGCTGGAACGTGAGGTTCGACGCAGTATTGACGTCCAAGGTCCATGACGACCTGACGATCGCCAGGCAATATCTCGGACGAATTTTCGAGAACACGGAGGACTATCTGGTATCGTCGGTGAATTCCGCGCTCTTTCAGTCGATTGTGCAAACCCCGGGCTATGAGCGTGGAGCCCTGAGCGATTATCTCAAGGACATCGCGCAGGCTCGCGGCTTCGATTTTCTCTACATTATCGCTGACGATGGCGCGGTGATCGCGAGTGAATATCAGATGGCGGCCGCGCCACGATGGAATTGGCCCGTCATCAGCTCGGCGCTTGAGGGACGGGCACGAACCGCGATTGATGTGTTTCAATCCATGGAGCTCGCGGCGATCTCCGCCGATCTTGCGAAGCGCGCTCAGATCGACATCGTCGCGACACCCGGAAGCGCGCCGACCACGCGGACGCAGGAGAGCCGGGGGCTGGTACTGCAATCGGCGACGCCGGTTTCGCTGCCGAACGGACGAAAGGCCGCGTTGGTCGGTGGAATGCTGCTCAATCAGAACCTCGCCTTTGTCGACACGATCAATGATCTGATCTACTTCGGGGCGGGTTTGCCGGAAGGCAGTCGCGGGACCGTGACGCTCTTCCTCGATGATGTGCGTATCAGTACCAATGTGAGGATGTTCGAGGGGCAGCGTGCAATTGGCACGCGCGTCTCTGCGGAAGTTCGAGATGCGGTTCTCGATCGTGGCCAGACCTGGCTCGATGGCGCATTCGTCGTCAACGACTGGTACATCTCTGCCTATGAGCCGATCCGTGACAGCTATGATCGTCGCGTCGGAATGCTCTACGCCGGCTATCTTCGGCAACCGTTCACCGCAGCGAAGCGCGGTACGGTTCTGGAAATCGCGCTGGCATTTGCCGTCGCGGTTGCACTGACTGTTCCACTGTTCTTGACGTGGGCGGCAAGTATCTTCCGGCCTCTTGAGCGGATGACGACGACGATTTCGAAAGTGGAAAGCGGCGAACTAGGCGCACGAACGGGACCCGTCGATGGGCGCGACGAGATCGAGCAGGTTGCGGTTCATCTGGATCGACTGCTCGATCAGATCCACGAGCGCGACGCCCAGCTGCGGCAATGGAACCAGGAGCTCAACCAGCGCGTCGAGGAGCGCACAAACAAGCTCCTGCATGCGAACCAGCAGCTCGAAGCAACAACCAGGCAGTTGATCATGTCCGAAAAGCTCGCTGCAATTGGCGAAATCACCGCTGGTGTAGCCCATGAGATCAACAATCCCATCGCGGTGATGCAGGGCAACCTGGAGATCATCAGGGATATGATGGGCGCCAAGGCCGACGAAGCAAAAACGGAGTTTCGGCTCATCGACGAGCAGATGCATCGCGTCAGTGAAATTGTGACGAGGCTTCTGCAATTCGCCAAGCCGCAGGAGTATGCCGGCTTTACCGATCAATATGATCCAGCCGTCGTCGTCACCGACACGTTGCCACTCGTTCAACATCTGCTGAACAAGACAACGATCAGCATCGAAACGGAATATCACGCCTCACGCCTGGTCTCAATGAATCGCACTGAATTGCAGCAGGTGCTGGTCAATCTCCTTGTCAACGCAATTCACGCGACGTCCGGAGGCGGGCGTTTGACGATTCGAACCTTTGATCGGGATGAGGGCAGGCGCCGTGGCGTCATGATCGATGTGACGGACACCGGCGGCGGTATGACGCCGGACGTAATTCAGCGGATCTTCGATCCATTCTTCACCACCAAGAGGCGGGAGGGAACCGGCTTGGGGCTGTCCATCAGCCAGATGCTTGTAACCCGCCAGGGTGGTAAGATTTCCGTTGAGAGCGAACCCGGCAAGGGTACGACATTTACGGTCTGGCTGCCTGCGGAGGACTGATGGCGACCGAAGAGCCGGTGACATTTCGTCCCGCTGCAAAGACAAATTGTCCATCGGCCCCTGGCCGCGGTCATCAAGCGATTGATATCGCGTGAAGCCTCGCTTGGCATGGCTGTTGCTGGAATCGCCAAGGGCGGCAGGAGCTTCAACCGCGTGCAACAATGAGTCTGAGGTCAAGGAGACGCAGCGATGCCACGTCATCATGGGAAGATGCCCCCTGTTCCGCCGGCCAACCGTAGCCCGAAGGGCACCGGCGGTGACCCCGAAGTCAAGAAAGATACGTCGTCGAAGAAGCGCGAAGACAACTACGCGGAACAGGGTGATACAGCAAACATCCGCGAGAACACCACCAACGAGGGCTACTTCCAGGGACGCCGCATCAAATGATGCCAGGCAGGCCGATGTTTTCCGGCCGTTGGTGACACCTCCCAGCCTGGTGTGAAGAGCGAGGAGCTCCAGAAATGACCGTTGTGTCCAACCAGCAGCTATCGAAAGATATGCAGGCCAAGGCGCATCTGCTCATCAATCAGGTCGGTCTCATGCCGCAGGCACAGGATCGGCCGTTGGAAGCGGACGACCTGCTCTTTTATATCAGTGAGACGACGATGCCGATGGCGGCCTTTTTGCAAAACCACGGGCTGTTCATGGACGATCAGGGGCTGCACTTCGACTTTTCGCAATTCGATGCCATCCGCGAGGTCGCCGTCAAAGTCGTTGCTGAGCATGACGCTGGAAAGCTGGACGGCGTGTGGAAGCAATTCGATCTCTCTACCGACGATGACGCCGACTACAATGGCGAGTACATCCTGCTTGCCCTTGCCGCCCTCGCGATCATGTATGGTCAGGGGAACTAGGCGAGCTGGGCGCCCCGCTGTACCAGCGGCAGGGCGAGATCGCGAACGAGGGGATGCGTGATGACGCTGAATGAACTGGCTGATGCGCTGGAAAAGGTTGACGAGGAGGCGTTTGCCTCAATGCTGTTGGAGTACGAGCTCAATCACGATGATGAGCCCAAGGTCGTGAAGACGATGATCGTCGAGGCGCTACGTTTTGCGGACGCGCACGGATTTCGTGCAGCCCGGCCGTCACTCGATGAGGCCGACTAGCCGCGCCGTCGTCTCGATGTGTTGTTCCGAAACGCTTCCAGAGCTCGCTTAAAGAGCTCATACCGGAACTTTGCGTCCCTTAGCCCAATCTAGCGAAATAGCCGGCCATGGCTGACGTAGGTGAATGATCGACGCAGCCTGATCTGGGCGTGCCGGTTCTTGGAAGGCTAGACGTTCTCGAGGGTTATCGCCGATCGCCCTCATCGATTTCGACCATATCGGACGGTAGTTTTGACAGGCAATCTTTCACCCTCAGTTTGGTGAGTAGTGCCCCAAAGCGACACGCAGGACATTTTGTCCGTTTTGCTTTCGACAAGTTGTCCGATAGCGCTTCCCTCCTACGACGCAACTGATTGATATCGTAGAGCTTCCGATGTGGCACATGAGTTGCTCAGGATCAGGATTGGGGGCCGCAGCGGCAACGACTATCCGTCACGTACTGCCGGCCTCCGGCCCGATATCGGCAAGGATCGCATTTTGGCACCGCCGTTCACCCCCGAGAGAGGACCCCATGGCGTTTCATCCGTTGCATGACTGCATTCTGCTCGGAAGAACCGAGGTCGAAGAGAAAACAGCCGGTGACATCTGAACCACGAGATCCACGGCGACGCGCGTTTGTCGCAAGCACCAGGCGGTGCACCGTCGCGAATGTTCTCTCCAGAGGAGATGTCCATGTCCTTCACGCTTCCTGATCTGCCCTACGCGCATGACGCGC
Organism: Bradyrhizobium sp. USDA 4504; assembly: GCF_054063995.1. Classification (NCBI taxonomy): domain Bacteria; kingdom Pseudomonadati; phylum Pseudomonadota; class Alphaproteobacteria; order Hyphomicrobiales; family Nitrobacteraceae; genus Bradyrhizobium; species Bradyrhizobium sp. USDA 4504. The sequence continues at coordinate 8,278,393 of NZ_JBSSGV010000001.1, forward strand.
TCGCTCCCTACATGTCCGGGGAAACGCTGGAATATCACCACGACAAGCACCACGCCGCGTATGTCAATGCGCTCAATGCCCTTATCAAAGGCACCGAATGGGAGGGAATGAGCCTGGAGGATGTCGTCATCGGCTCCTTTGGAAGCAACGTTCCTGTATTCAACAATGCGAGCCAGGACCTGAACCATACCTACTTCTGGAAATGGATGAAGCCGCATGCCGGAAGCGCGCTGCCGGGAATCCTGGAGCGGCAAATCAAGGCGGACTTCGGTTCGATCGAGAAGATGAAAGAGGAGTTCATCGCCGCCGGCGTCGGGCAGTTTGGCTCTGGCTGGTGTTGGCTTGCAGTGCAGAACGGCAAGATAATTGTTATGAGAACGCCCAACGGCGAGAATCCGCTCGTTTATGGTGCAAAGCCCATACTGGGCTGTGACGTTTGGGAACACTCCTACTATATCGATTACCGCAATCGAAGGGCCGACTACATTCGGGCGTTTCTCGAGCACCTCGTGAACTGGGAGTATGTCGAGGATCTCTTCAAGAGGGCAGCGTGACCGATGAAGCGCATATCGACTGGCACAACCGGACGCTTCACGCTCGTCGTGAAGCCCGAACATCTGGCCAACCGGTTCAAGGACAGCATCCTGCCGCCGGTGTTGGCGACACCGGTCATGATCATGGCGATGGAGAATGCTGCCCTCAATGCCGTTCGTGATTATCTCGAGCCGGGCGAGAGCGTGGTCGGCACCATGGTCAACGTGCAGCATCTTGCTGCGACTGTGGTTGGACAGACGGTTACCGCCATGGCCGAAGTCACAGCGGTCGACGGCCGCCGGATCGCATTTTCCGTCCGCGCCTCCGATGAAATCGAGGAAATTGGCAAGGGGACTCACGAGCGGATGGTCGTTGAGCTCGCCAAACTGCGAAAACGCCTTGACGAAAAGGTCGCGCGATCCGCGGCCACCCGCGCCACGCCGCGCTGAGACCGGGGCGCTTCATACTGCAGTCGTCCAGAGCCGGAATTGATCATCAACCATGGGCAATAGCCATGTTCGACCTCATCGTCCATCCCACCGAGGGCAAAGCCGAAGGGATCAGGCAGAAGCTTCCAGGCGCGCAACACGCTGCGCCGACGCCGGCCGGATCGTAATTCCGTTCCTGACCATTGACGACAGACCGCGCGTTTGAAAGGGGCTCCATGAATTCCGAAAAATATACCGACCGCGCGAGGGGCTTTATCCAGTCGGCGCAGTCTCTGGCAACACGGGAGGGTAACCAACAGTTCACGCCTCTCCATGTGCTCAAGGTGTTGCTCGACGACAACGAAGGCTTGGCCGCCGGTCTGATTGATCGGGCGGGTGGAAACTCGCGGGCGATCCTGCACGCGACGGAAGCGGCTTTGGCAAAACTGCCGAAGGTGTCCGGTTCGGGTGCGGGACAAGTTTATATGGCGCCCGACACCGCGCGCCTGTTCACCGCTGCGGAGGAGCTAGCGGAAAAGGCGGGCGACAGTTTCGTCACCGTCGAACGCCTGCTGCAGGCCTTGTCCACGGACAAGAGCAGCGACGCGGCGAAGATCCTGGCGCAAGGCGGCGTCAATGCCCAGGCTCTTGGCACCGCGATCGATTTGCTCCGGAAGGGCCGCACCGCAGACAGCGCGTCAGCCGAGAATGCATATGACGCACTGAAGAAGTACGCCCGCGATCTGACGCAGGCCGCGCGTGACGGCAAACTCGACCCGGTGATCGGTCGCGACGAGGAGATACGTCGCACAATCCAGGTGCTGTCGCGCCGCACCAAGAACAATCCGGTCCTGATCGGTGAACCGGGTGTCGGAAAGACCGCCATCGTCGAGGGGCTCGCCTTGCGGATCGTGAACGGCGATGTTCCCGAGAGCCTGCAAGACAAAAAGCTGCTCGCGCTCGACATGGGCGCGCTGATTGCCGGTGCCAAGTATCGCGGCGAGTTCGAGGAACGATTGAAGGCCGTGCTCTCCGAGGTGACATCCGCGGATGGTGGTATCATCCTCTTTATCGACGAGATGCACACGCTCATCGGTGCTGGCAAGACAGACGGTGCGATGGATGCTTCCAATCTCCTCAAACCCGCGCTGGCTCGCGGCGAGTTGCACTGTGTGGGTGCGACCACGCTCGACGAGTACCGCAAGCATGTCGAGAAGGACGCCGCGCTTGCCCGCCGTTTCCAGCCGGTCTTCGTGTCGCAGCCCACGGTGGAGGACACGATCTCGATCCTGCGCGGCCTCAAGGACAAGTACGAGCAGCATCATGGCGTACGGATTTCGGACGCCGCGCTGGTCGCCGCCGCAACGTTATCCAACCGCTACATCACCGACCGCTTCCTTCCCGACAAGGCCATCGATCTCGTCGACGAAGCTGCCGCACGGCTCAAGATGCAGGTCGACTCCAAGCCGGAGGAACTGGATTCGCTCGACCGCGAAATCGTGCGTCTCAGGATCGAGCAGGAGGCACTCAAGAAGGAAAGCGATGCCGGGTCGAAGAGCCGTCTGAAGACGCTCGACGGGGATCTGGTCGATCTCGAGAAGCGCTCCGCCGACATGACGACGAAATGGCAGGCCGAAAAGAGCAAGCTCTCGGACGCCCAGAAGATGAAAGCGCAACTCGAGCAGCTTCGTACGGAACTGGCGAACGCGCAGCGAAAAGGTGAATACCAGCGGGCAGGCGAGCTGTCTTACAGCACGATTCCCGAACTGGAGAAAAAACTGGCTGCCGTCGAGGCCAGCGAGAGCAGTTCGATCAGCGAGACGGTCACGGCCGACAATATCGCCCAGGTAGTTTCGCGCTGGACCGGCGTTCCCGTCGACAAGATGCTCGAGGGCGAGCGGGAGAAACTCCTCCAGATGGAGGAGATGATCGCCAAACGCGTTGTCGGACAGACACAAGCGGTTCGTGCCGTGTCAACGGCCGTGCGACGGGCCCGCGCGGGATTGCAGGACCCGAACCGGCCGATGGGCTCATTCATGTTCCTTGGCCCGACCGGCGTCGGCAAGACGGAACTGGCCAAGGCCCTTGCGGAATTCCTGTTCGACGATGAGCACGCCATCCTTCGCATCGACATGTCGGAGTTCATGGAGAAGCACTCGGTCGCACGGCTCATCGGTGCGCCTCCGGGCTATGTCGGTTATGACGAGGGCGGCGTGCTCACGGAAGCCGTGCGGCGACGACCCTATCAGGTCGTCTTGTTCGACGAGATCGAGAAGGCGCATCCGGATGTGTTCAACGTGCTGCTGCAGGTGCTGGACGACGGACGCCTGACCGACGGCCAAGGGCGGACAGTGGATTTCCGCAACACGCTCATCATCATGACCTCAAACCTCGGAGCGGAATACCTCGTCAATCAGGTGGAAGGCGAAAAGACGAGTGCCGTTCGCGACAAGGTGATGGAGATGGTCCGCGCGCATTTCCGGCCGGAATTTCTCAACCGCATCGATGCGATCATCTTGTTTCAGCGGCTGCAGAAGAACGACATGGGCCGAATCGTCGACATTCAGTTCGCGCGTCTCCGCAAGCTCCTCGACGATCGCAAAATTACACTGTCGCTCGACGCCAAGGCCCAAGCCTGGCTCGCCGAGAAGGGCTGGGACCCCGCCTATGGCGCCAGGCCATTAAAGCGGGTCATCCAGCGATATGTACAGGATCCGCTGGCCGAAATGCTGCTCGCGGGCGACGTCCGCGACGGCTCGACCATGCAGATCTCGTCGGGGAAAGACGGTCTGACATTCAACGGGAAGACAGTGAAGCCTCCGGATGAGGACGAAGCGATCTGAGCGTCAGGCTTGAGAAAGACATGGAACGAGCAGGTGCAATTCTTGAAGAAGCATCGGATCAAGGAAGGCATGGAGGTCGTCGGGTTTGACGGTGTGCAGATCGGTGTCGTCGATAGCACCGAGGGCGACCGTATCAGGCTGAAGAAAAGCGAAACTGGCGGCGGCCGGCACAGACGACATCACCACTATATCGGCATGGATTTCGTCGACAGCGTCACGGATCACAAGGTGCGGCTCTGCTCTGACGCCGATATCGTCGAACTCTTTGAGGAAGAAAAGTCGGGCCGCCCGGTCAAGTGATTTGGTTGCGCGTGGTCCGCGGTTACGCAGTCGATATGGATTATGGCTCGCGTGACCGCTGCAATGGATTTCAGGGAGAAAGGTATGGCCATGAACAAGATCAACGGCGGTATGGAAGTAATCGGCGCTGACGGAGTGCATGTCGGCACGGTCGATCAGGTCGAAGGTGATCGTATCAGGCTCAGGAAGAGCGACAGTTTCGGGCACCACAAAGGACATCAGCACTATATCGAGCTGGGATTCGTCGCCGGCGTCGAGGGTAACAAGGTGCGCTTGTCCGCCAACGCAGACATTGCGGTGACACTGGAAGAAGAGCCGTCAGGACGTCCTGTCGATCTTGGATAGCCGGGATAGTGCAGCGGGACCGCTGCGGCCGCTGTTGTCTGGGGCAAGACGTTTCGATTTCACAGAGGCGACAACGGGCTCGACGCTGCGCGAGCCCGTTGCGCCCGCAGCGTGGACAATTTGTCCATGCTCGATCGGACAGTTTGTCAGATCCGGTCGGTCAGGTCGGCGTAAGCTCTTGATATCTCGATGCACCCAAATTGGCATGGCGGTTGCTCCGTAGCCGATGAATGGCTCGATAGAGCAAGAGGGAAAGCATCGACGCGATGGAAGAATACGATCTCTACATCAATGTGAAGAAGCCGGCGATCGGGATCTACGTCCGCAAGGGCGCGCAGCTCCCGGACCTCGCGGACAAGGGCGACTGGGTTTTTGACGGGACCTCCGCTCAGGATCTTTTGCCGCCGAGCGTGATCGAAGGTGTCAAGGCCGATGGCCATGCCTTTCGGGACATGGATTGACCGGCCCTCGGCCTGATTGGTCGGAGTGAACATCTCAAGGGATGCCAGCGGCCTTGTGTGTTCGTTATCCCGATCGCCCTGCCGGTGATTTCCGCACGACGCCTCGTTCGAGAAGCTCGTCGATGCCAACGACCGCTGGCCGCGCCGAACGCGCGGGCCGTGTTCAGCCGGACGGGCCAGCCCGGAGCATCAAGTGCGCCGAGCAGGCCGCCAAGGAGTGATTGTGTCAGCTGTCGTCCCACAACCCGTCGTCGCAAGACTGACGCGTGCCGCGATATTTCTCGTCGTCCGGATCAATCCCGGAAAGGACAGCGAGAATGCGGTGCGCGGTCTATGTGCCCTTCTGTCGGCACTCCTGCGAGCCGTCGGATTTCGCGATCCGGAAGCGCGGCTATCATGTGTGATGGCTCTCGGCTCCGATGCCTGGGACCGACTGTTCGGTGATCCGCGGCCCAAGTATCTTCATCCTTTCAGGGAAATCCATGGGGTGCATCACGCAGTCTCCACGCCGGGCGACATCCTTTTTCATATCCGGTCTGTCCGCATGGATCTATGCTTCGAGCTCGCCTCACAGATCATGTCCCGGCTGGGCAAGGCTGTGACGGCGATCGACGAGGTTCATGGGTTCAAATATTTTGACGATCGCGATTTGCTTGGATTTGTCGATGGAACCGAGAACCCGTCCGATCAGGACGCGGTTGACGCGACGACCATCGGACAGGAGGACCCTGCATTCGCCGGCGGAAGCTACGTCATCACCCAGAAGTATCTGCACGATCTGCAGCGCTGGAATGCGATATCAACCTCGGAGCAGGAAAATATCATCGGTCGTCACAAACTGTCGGACATCGAGCAGGACGATGCGGCCAAGGCGCCCTATGCACATAATGTTCTGACGACGGTCGTCGAAGACGGCGAGCAGCTTGAGATCGTGCGCGACAACATGCCTTTCGGTGAGATCGGCAAGGGTGAATTTGGCACGTACTTCATAGGCTATGCGCGCTCGCCCCACCGGATCGAGCAGATGCTAGAGAACATGTTTGTCGGTCGGCCGCCCGGCAACTACGACCGGCTGCTGGATGTCAGCCGCGCCGTTACGGGGGCGCTGTTCTTCGTACCGTCAGCGACATTTCTTGACGACGTTTCGCCTGAAGACAATGACGCCGCGGCAGCCAGCGGGGAAGCGCCGGTTTGCGCTGAGCAGCGTGGAGCAGGCTCGTCAGATACAGCTCGCACATATCCGCCCGTCAACGACGGGTCGCTTGGAATTGGGTCTTTAAAACAAGAAGGCGAACCATGAATAATCTTCACCGCCAACTCGCTCCCATATCCGACGCGGCCTGGGCTCAAATCGAGGAGGAGGCTTCCCGTACCCTGAAGCGGCACCTTGCCGGGCGGCGCGTGGTCGACGTCCCCGAAGCCAAGGGGAGTGGCTTCTCGGCGGTGGGCACTGGCCATGTCAAACAACTTCCGGCTCCAGGCGAGGGAATGATGGCGCAACAGCGCGAGGCGAGGGCGCTCGTCGAACTGCGCGTTCCATTCCAGCTCTCGCGTCGGCAGATCGATGACGTTGAGCGTGGCGCCCTGGACGCCGACTGGACGCCGGTCAAGGATGCTGCCCGCAGAATCGCATTTGCCGAAGACCGCGCGATTTTCGATGGATATGCGGCTGCAGGGATCGAGGGCATTCGCCAGGCCAGCAGCAATGCAGGATGCATTCTTCCGACAAATGCGAAAGCCTATCCCAGTGCCGTCGCGCAAGCGGTCAGTGAACTCAGACTTGCCGGCTGCAATGGGCCATATGCCCTCGTCCTTGGGGCAGAGGCGTACACGGGCGCCAGCGGCGGAAGTGACGAAGGATACCCCGTTTTTCACCACCTCGAACGGATCGTCGACGGCGGCGTTGTCTGGGCGCCTGCCATCAGCGGCGCCTTTGTCCTGACGACGCGAGGAGGTGATTTCGAACTGGATATCGGCCAGGACCTCTCGATCGGCTACCTCAACCACACCGACACAACGGTCGATCTCTATTTCCAGGAGGCTTTTACCTTCCGGGTGCTGACCACTGAAGCTTCGGTGGTACTCGCCGCAGCCGAGAAGCAAATGTTGAAATAACGAGTCCTGCTGGCCATGTCAGGTAGACAAGGAGTTAGCAATCAATGGACAACCTGGCCCGGCGGCTGCCTTCTTGATCTTTCTCACTGTTGCCTTGTGATTCTTCTCTCTCAAGCTGCCCGCCATCCTCATAGTTGAGATCTCAGGGGCGCTGCCCCTCGCGCGCGCCAGGGCACGCTCTCACACCCCTGTAGGCTGGCCGATCGAAGTGATCGAGTTCAGTGCGAGTGGAAAGGCGCCAAAGAAATTTGGACCGAACGCCTATCGGTTCGGAGCTTCCCTCACGCTAAGCGTGGTTCTTCCCAGGCGGGGATGGACGCTGGTCAAGCAGACAAAGAACTACGCATATCTCATACCACCCGAAGATCAGCCAGGCCCCAACTTCCGTATCTCAATAGCAGTTCCACCCGCTTCAGAATGCTTGGCCATCGCGAGTAGGTGTTACGCTCGTGCCGAATCCTGGGCATACCAACTTGGCGAGTGGCCGGCATGGTATCTCCATGAGCGAAACCGCGACCAGCGCCGCTTATGGCGTGACCCGATGACAACAGAGACAGTATCAGAGTTGCATCCAGCCCTCCGGAATCCAGCCTTTCCATCGGTGAGTGGGGTATCTGGGAGATGCACGTCACCGGGGTGGCTGGGCACTTCGTGATCGGACGCGCCCCTCCTACTAGCACTACTTTGGCAGATTGTTGATTTTGCCGCGTTTTATAGGATTCCCGAATCAATTTTTCAATGATTCATGGGTGGTCGGCTCTTGGAGGGCTGACCATGCCCGGATGGGAAGACGAACTCGAACGCTGGCTGATGCCGTTCTTGGACCGGCTGGGTCATAAGACCCGGCAGCGGATGTGTTCTCTGTATGTTGCGGGATTGATCGGTCCGGGCGATCGCAAGAGCGTTCAGCCGATGGCGGAACGCCTTGCCGCGAGCAACTACGACCAGTTGCACCATTTCATTGCGGACGGTGTCTGGGACGCGACGCCGCTGGAGACAGAGCTGCTCAACCAGGCGGACCGACTTGTCGGCGGCAGGGATGCGGTGCTGGTTATTGATGACACCTCACTTCCCAAGAAGGGTGAGCGCTCGGTCGGTGTTGCGGCTCAATACGCGTCGGCTCTCGGTAAAACGGCAAATTGCCAAACGCTGGTGTCTTTGACGCTTGCTCGCGGCGAAGTGCCCGTGATGGTCGCGTTACGTCTCTTTCTGCCTGACAGTTGGACAAGCGACATATCTCGTTTGAAGCGCGCTCGCGTGCCAGTCGAACATCGAACGGCACGGTCCAAGCCCGAGATTGCTCTAGCCGAGATTGACCGCGCGATGGCAGCCAACGTGCGCTTTGGATGTGTGCTGGCGGATGCAGGATACGGCCTCAGCGCACCGTTTCGACAAGGGCTAACAGAGCGCGGGCTGACCTGGGCTGTCGGCATCCCTCGGCACCAGAAAGTGTATCCGGTCGATGTGAAGCTCATTTGGCCGATTACCAAGGTCCGCGGAAAACCACGAAAGCACCACGTGCCCGATATCTTATCGATTGCCGCAGAACAAATGCTCGCCAGCGCCAAATGGAAAACCGTGAGTTGGCGTAGCGGGACGAAAGGTCGGCTGAAAGCCCAATTTGCTGCTCTCCGTGTCCGGACCGCCGACGGCCCTCCGCAGCGGATATGGGATAAAGGTCAGCAGCATCTCCCAGGCGACGAAGCCTGGCTCATTGGCGAGCAACGTGCGTCCGGGGAGAAGAAATACTATCTGGCCAATCTTCCGGCGGCGACGGATCTGCGCACGCTGGCCGCCACCATCAAGGCACGGTGGATTTGTGAGCAGGCGCATCAGCAGTTGAAGGAGGAACTTGGACTTGATCACTTCGAAGGGCGATCATGGCAAGGTCTTCATCGCCACGCCTTGATGACAATGATTGCCTACGCCTTCCTGCAACATCGTCGCCTCGCATACGCGGGGCGGAAAAAAAAGAATCAACGGGCCTCCGCCTCAGCCAACCATGCCAGCCGTACGTCACGCCATCGTCGATCTCATCCTTCGGCCGCCGTCTCAGCAGTGCCCATATTGCCGAAAGCAAATCCGTGAAAAACAGCGGCGAAAACACAATCTGCCAAAGTAGTGCTAGCACTACTTTGGCAGATTGTTGATTTTGCCGCGTTTTATAGGATTCCCGAATCAATTTTTCAATGATTCATGGGTGGTCGGCTCTTGGAGGGCTGACCATGCCCGGATGGGAAGACGAACTCGAACGCTGGCTGATGCCGTTCTTGGACCGGCTGGGTCATAAGACCCGGCAGCGGATGTGTTCTCTGTATGTTGCGGGATTGATCGGTCCGGGCGATCGCAAGAGCGTTCAGCCGATGGCGGAACGCCTTGCCGCGAGCAACTACGACCAGTTGCACCATTTCATTGCGGACGGTGTCTGGGACGCGACGCCGCTGGAGACAGAGCTGCTCAACCAGGCGGACCGACTTGTCGGCGGCAGGGATGCGGTGCTGGTTATTGATGACACCTCACTTCCCAAGAAGGGTGAGCGCTCGGTCGGTGTTGCGGCTCAATACGCGTCGGCTCTCGGTAAAACGGCAAATTGCCAAACGCTGGTGTCTTTGACGCTTGCTCGCGGCGAAGTGCCCGTGATGGTCGCGTTACGTCTCTTTCTGCCTGACAGTTGGACAAGCGACATATCTCGTTTGAAGCGCGCTCGCGTGCCAGTCGAACATCGAACGGCACGGTCCAAGCCCGAGATTGCTCTAGCCGAGATTGACCGCGCGATGGCAGCCAACGTGCGCTTTGGATGTGTGCTGGCGGATGCAGGATACGGCCTCAGCGCACCGTTTCGACAAGGGCTAACAGAGCGCGGGCTGACCTGGGCTGTCGGCATCCCTCGGCACCAGAAAGTGTATCCGGTCGATGTGAAGCTCATTTGGCCGATTACCAAGGTCCGCGGAAAACCACGAAAGCACCACGTGCCCGATATCTTATCGATTGCCGCAGAACAAATGCTCGCCAGCGCCAAATGGAAAACCGTGAGTTGGCGTAGCGGGACGAAAGGTCGGCTGAAAGCCCAATTTGCTGCTCTCCGTGTCCGGACCGCCGACGGCCCTCCGCAGCGGATATGGGATAAAGGTCAGCAGCATCTCCCAGGCGACGAAGCCTGGCTCATTGGCGAGCAACGTGCGTCCGGGGAGAAGAAATACTATCTGGCCAATCTTCCGGCGGCGACGGATCTGCGCACGCTGGCCGCCACCATCAAGGCACGGTGGATTTGTGAGCAGGCGCATCAGCAGTTGAAGGAGGAACTTGGACTTGATCACTTCGAAGGGCGATCATGGCAAGGTCTTCATCGCCACGCCTTGATGACAATGATTGCCTACGCCTTCCTGCAACATCGTCGCCTCGCATACGCGGGGCGGAAAAAAAAGAATCAACGGGCCTCCGCCTCAGCCAACCATGCCAGCCGTACGTCACGCCATCGTCGATCTCATCCTTCGGCCGCCGTCTCAGCAGTGCCCATATTGCCGAAAGCAAATCCGTGAAAAACAGCGGCGAAAACACAATCTGCCAAAGTAGTGCTAGGCCGTGTACTCATAAACCGGCGGCGAAGTCCGCGTGGCTTCAATACGGACCTCCTTTGCGCAACCGCAGAAAATATCGCGATGGGCCAACAGCCAACGATGTTAGCTCAGTTCAAAAAGGCGCACATCGCCGCCCGCGCGGTCGATGATGATTCCAGTGCATTTAGCCGGCTCTGGGACGTCGACGACGCCTTGTTTTGCCGAAAAGCTTCACGTCACCGACCGTCACTGTTGGTCTCTCCATCTCCTTGCCTAGCAATTGCGACAGCACCCGCCGTGCGTTGGCAGCGCAGTCGATGTCGTCAGGCCTCGCTTCGATGTCCTTGATAAGCGCAACCAGTTGCTCCTTGCTCTGCGCGAGCCGCGCCTCCAATCTCCCGATATCCGCCACCTTGCGACGGAGTGTGTCGATTAGCACAGGATGATCCCACTGCTCGAGATCGGACGGCAGCAGCGAACGAATTTCGTCGAGGCTGAATCCAGCGTTCTGCGCAGTTGTGATCAATTCGAGCATCAGCACCGCCTCCGGAGGATAGGTCCGATAGCCGTTCGGCAGCCGTTCGACCGTCTTCAAAAGCCCGGCGCGCTCATAGAAGCGGATCCGCGAGTTGGTCAGCCCGGTTCGCTTCGCCAGTTCCCCGATATTCATCGCGAACAATCCTCGAAAAAGGGTTGACCTTCAACTTAACTCAAAGGTTATGGTCTGTCTAACTTTCTGCTGGAGATCCATAATGTCGCTGTTTTCCCCACTGGCGCTGCCTAGTGGCGCCGTGATCCCGAACCGCGTCGCCAAGGCGGCGATGGAAGAGAACATGGCCGATGCCGATCATGCGCCATCGGCCGAACTGATCCGCCTGTACCAGGCCTGGGCCGCGGGCGGGTCGGGCCTGATCATCACCGGCAATGTGATGGTCGATGCGCGCGCGATGACCGGTCCGGCCGGGGTCGTGCTGGAGGACGATCGCTTCCTCGATCGCTTCAAGACGTGGGCGAACACCGCACGCTCGGGCGGCGGCCAGGTCTGGATGCAGATCAATCATCCCGGCCGCCAGATGCCGGCGGGACTCGGACAGGAGACGTTGGCGCCATCCGCGATTCCGCTCGACCTTGGCGCGCAGTCCAAGGTCTTCCCGATGCCGCGTGCGATGACAGCGACCGACATTGCCGAGGTGGAACGCCGCTTCGTGGCCACCGCAGCCCTCGCGGAACGCGCGGGCTTCACCGGTGTCGAGATCCACGCGGCGCATGGCTATTTGCTGAGCCAGTTCCTGTCGCCGCTCGCGAACCACCGCACGGATCAATGGGGCGGCAATCTGGAGAATCGCGCACGCTTGCTGCTCGATATCGTGCGCGGCGTGCGGGCGACGGTGTCGTCTGGCTTTGCGGTGTCGGTCAAGTTGAATTCGGCCGACTTCCAACGCGGTGGCTTCTCGCCGGAGGATGCTCAGGCCGTGGTTGCGATGCTTGCGCCGCTCGGCGTCGATCTCGTGGAGCTATCGGGCGGCAGCTACGAGGCGCCTGCCATGATAGGCTCGGCGCGCGACGAACGCACACTGGCGCGCGAAGCCTATTTTCTCGAATTCGCGCGCGAGATCGCCGCGGTCGCAACGATGCCGTTGATGGTCACGGGCGGCATCCGGCGCCGTGAAGTGGCGGAAAACGTGATCAAGAGTGGGGTGGCCATGGCAGGAATCGCGACCGCACTCGCGATCGAGCCGAACCTGCCGCACAACTGGCGGCTCGGCAAATCGGACGCTCCAAAGCTCAAGCCGATCACCTGGAAGAACAAGCCGGTCGCGTCTTCGGCGTATATGGCCGCCGTCCGCTACCAGTTAGTCCGCCTTAGCCGAAACCGGCGCAGCGCGCCTAACGTATCGCCGGTCTGGGCGTTGCTTACCTCGCAGATGCAGGCAAAGCGCAGCGCGCGCCAATATCGCCGCTGGGTGACGGAACGAAAGGCGGCGGCTTGATGGCAGATCGCCGGGATCGCAACCAGCGGAGGGAACCGCAATTAATGCTTGAGCTTAAACTGGACTTCAACGTTACCATCCCGTCCGCTGGCGGGACGAGCGGCATACCATGGGCCGTCCGCCGGCCTCGCTTATCGACGAAAGTCATCGTTCATGGCTAAAGACCTAACGGAAGTCGAGTTCGCCGGTCACAAGGTCATGGTGCCGAAAGGCGGCTACTATGACCGCTTTCGCTCCAATCCCGAGCTCGACGAGGTGGCAAAAGATCCAACCGCCGGCAATATCGATTTCTTCCGGCGCATCCCGAAAGTGATGGTTCCGTCGCGGATCGGCCCGACGTGGGCGCCCAACTTCTACTACCGCACCAGCAACGTGCAGGCTTTGATGCTCGCGCCGCTCAAGAAGCTGCGTTCGATGTTGCCGTCGCCGCTTGAGCCGCTGCATGCGCTGCCCGGATACGGACTCGTAGCGCTCACTTTCTTCTCCTACGCGGTCTGTGACAACGATCCTTATAACGAGGTATCGGTCGCCATCGTCATCCGCCGGCCAGGCGCGCGTGGACCACACGTGCTGGAACTGCTCGACTCGATACGGCGGCAGAGCTTCTTCGCGCATGTGCTGGCGTTGCCGGTAGATACCGAGATCGCCCGCGTGCGCGGAGTCTATGGCTATCAACTACCGAAATGGCTGACCGATATAAGGCTTGATGTCTCGTCGAACGGCATCACGGCCAGCATCGCAGCGACCGACGGAAAATCGGACGTGACGTTGACCGCACCACTGCCGACGCTTCGCCGGATAACATCGCAGTCGCGCCTCTCAACTAACACGTCGATCGGGCTGGTGGATGGCGAGTGGCGGCAGACACAGTTTGTTACCAACCCTATCGAACTCGCACAGACGCTGTTTCCGCGCGATGTTAAACTGTCGCGCGCCGGCGGTCCGATCAGCCAGTTGCTGAACGGGTTAGGCGTGGGCACCATCTTGCGGTTCGATGTCGTCAAAGACGCGCAGATGGTCTTGTACCTGCCGCGTTCATTGAACGCTCTGCCCGCGATTTGAAAGCGACATCACCGGATTGGGCCTGTCAACAAAGGAGAAGTCGTCATGGCATTTGTTAAAACAAAGGACGGGACCGACATCTTTTACAAGGATTGGGGGCCAAAGGACGCGCAGCCTATCCATTTCCACCACGGCTGGCCGCTCAGCGCCGACGACTGGGACAACCAGATGCTGTTCTTTCTCAAGCAGGGTTTTCGCGTCGTCGCGCACGACCGGCGCGGCCATGGACGGTCAAGCCAGGTCAGCGAAGGCCACGACATGGACCACTATGCCGCCGATGCGTCGGCGGTCGCCGAGCATCTTGATCTTCGAAACGCCATCCATATCGGCCACTCGACAGGTGGCGGGCAGGTTGCGCGCTATGTTGCGCAGCATGGCCAACCACAAGGGCGCGTCGCCAAGGCGGTGCTGGTCAGCTCAGTGCCACCCCTGATGGTCAAAACCGACGCGAATCCCGAGGGGACGCCAATCGCCGTGTTCGATGGTTTCCGCGCGGCGCTTGCCGCCAACCGCGCTCAGTTCTTCCTCGATGTGCCCGCCGGTCCCTTCTACGGATATAACCGGCCGGGCGCCAAGCCCTCGCAGGGGGGCATCGAGAACTGGTGGCGGCAAGGCATGATGGGAAGCGCGAAGGCTCACTACGAAGGCATCAAGGCGTTCTCGGAAACCGACCAGACCGCGGATTTGAAGGCGATCACCGTCCCGACTCTCGTGATGCAGGGCGACGACGACCAGGTGGTCCCCTACAAGGCGGCAGCGCTCATGCAGGACAAGCTGCTGCAAAACAGCAAATTGATCATTTATCCCGGTTTCTCGCACGGGATGCTCACGGTCAACGCAGATGTGATCAACGCCGATCTTCTCGCGTTCATCCGTGGATGAATGACGCGCGCCGGACTATCTCCGGCGCGCTCCTTTCTTCGGGCTTTTCGAAGGTATTGCAACAATGAGTAGGCGTGTTCTCCATGTCGTCAGCAACGTCGCCTACTATGACGATCGGTCGCACCCGACCGGGTTGTGGCTGTCCGAACTGACGCACGCCTTCGATGTCTTCGCGGAAAAAGGTTACGAACAGAGGATCGTGAGCCCGAAGGGCGGATCGTCTCCGCTCGAACCTCGCGCGCTCAAATGGCCGCTCCTGGACGCCTCGGCAAAGGCGTGGCTGGCGAACAAGAGCCGCATGGCGCTTCTGTCGGCGACGGCGCGGCCTGATGAGATCGACCCAGCGGATTACGATGTGATCTATTTCACCGGCGGTCACGCAGTCATGTGGGATTTTCCGGACAGCGAAGGGCTGCAAGAGATCACTCGCGTCATCTGGGAGCGTGGCGGCATCGTCTCCGCCGTCTGCCACGGCTATTGCGGCCTGCTCAACACAAAACTCTCGGATGGCAAGCTGCTGGTCGCCGGCAAGCGCATCACCGGTTTTTCGTGGCGCGAAGAAGTGCTGGCCGGAGTTGCGAAATACATGCCCTATAATGCTGAGGCCGAGATGAAGCGGCGCGGAGCGCGCTACCACGCGTCCCCGCCGAATTTCGGGCGGGCAGCTCGGCAGTCAACGTCAGTCCTGATCTGCTTTGGATTTGCGTGCGCGCCGTCGCTCTTGCGGGCCATCTGCTCAATTTCCTAGTTTGGAATAACGGAAGTCGCCGTGAACGTCTGTTCTCCCGATACCAACAGAAATACCAACAAATCGAACGGCTGGGATCGGATGAGAACAAACGGTGACGATCACCGAGTTATGCAGAAGTGCCTATTTTTCAAGGGTTTGAAGCGCCGCGCGGACGGCTGCGAACGCTTGCGAATGGATGCGAACAGCCCAGTTGGTGCCCCTGGCCGGAATCGAACCAGCACTCCTTGCGGAACTCGATTTTGAGTCGAGCGCGTCTACCAGTTCCGCCACAGGGGCATTCGCAACGGTCCCGGCCGGGAAGGCCGGGGTCGCGAAGCGCGGCGGACTATAGCGGGCGGCCCGTCATGGTCAACCCGCACGGGCGGGATGTCCCGCGCCCCGGCAGCGGAATTTCCGGTGGGCGTGACCCCGAGGACGACGCAAGGCCGTTGCCGTCCGTATGGCAGTCACGGAAGAGTTTGCCCGGCGGCGGCAGCCGCTGCCACCGTCCCCAAGCCTGGCCGCGGCTGCGGCAACCTACTTCGAGACGGAGGCGCGAGCGTAACGGTATTGTCCGGTTCGTCGATCTCGATGACGTACATGAACGCAGGCTGCTCAATCCGAGCCTTTTCTTTTCCGATGAGCTGCAGGCGGCGATGACCCAGTGGGGCCTGCGCGTTCCCATGCATCACCGACTGAACGCGATCTGACCGCGGCGGACGGTGGCCGTCACGGTCAACCCGCGCGGATGTGATTGTCCCGCGCCTCGACAGCGGTATTTTCACGCGATACGACCGCAATCGACGACCTTGGAGCAGGGCCCATGACCCTCCCGAACGATGCTCGCAGGAGGACCGACGTGACGATTGCCACCGCCCATCCGTCGCATGCTTCCGCCGCCGGCAATCCGGCGCTGACCTCGGCGCTGGCGATTGCCGTGATCGCGGCGGCGACCCTGGCCGGCGCCTGGTTCTTCCAGCTCGTGCTGGAGATCATGCCCTGTCCGCTCTGCCTCGAGCAGCGCTATGCCTATTACCTCGCGGTGCCGCTCGGCGCCGTGGTGGCGCTCGCGGCCGCCCGCGACGCGCCGCGTCCGGTGCTGCTCGCGGGCCTTGTGATCCTCGGCCTCGCCGCGCTCGCCAATGCCGGGCTCGGCACCTATCACGCCGGTGTCGAATGGGGGTTCTGGCCGGGGCCGACCGATTGCACCGGCCCGATGGTGGATTTCGGCAAGGCCGGCTCGCTGCTGGACCAGCTCGACAAGGTCAAGGTGGTGCGCTGCGACGAGGTGCAGTGGCGCTTCCTCGGCATTTCGCTCGCCGGCTACAACGCGCTGATCTCGCTCGTGATGGCCGCGATCGCCGGTTGGGGCGTGATGAAGGCCGCGAGGGCCTGAGGTCGGGCCGTACGGTTTTCCCGTTATCCGTCATGCCCGCGCAAAGGCTTCGCCTTTGCCGCTGGAGGAGGCCGCGAAGCGGCCCTCTCGAAGCATGGACGGGCACCAGCCGGGCCGTTCATCCTTCGAGACGCGCGGAGCCTGTCATCGGGCCGCGCTTCGCGCGGACCCGGTGGCGCTCCTCAGAGTCTGACTCATAAATCACCCAACCTTAGCTGCAGCCGCGAGTCTGCGGGTCAGGAGCCTGATGTGTGCAATCAGCAGCCAGGCAGCTTCGGTTGCCACCGTCGCCTCGAAGTCCTTGGCGAGGCGGCGGCATCTGCCGAACCAAGCGAATGTGCGTTCAACCACCCACCGCCTCGGCAGAAGCTGGAAGCCTTTGACGCCTTGAGGCCGCTCGACGATCTCGACAGTCCATGGACCGCAGTCTGAGAGCGCGTCGAGGAGTTGATTTCCGCGGTAGATCCGGTCGGCAAAGACGTGGCGCAGCCGGGGGAAGTTCATCCGCACGTTCTTCAGCAGCGGTACGGCGCCATGGCAGTCCTGAACGTTGGCGGGATGAACATGAACCCCGAGGAGGAGGCCATTGGTATCCGTCACAATGTGCCGCTTGCGGCCGTAGATGCGCTTGCCTGCATCGTAGCCGCGCGGTCCGCCAGCTTGCGTGGTTGGCGCACTTTGACTGTCGATCACGGCTGCCGTCGGCTTCGGTGTCCGTCCAAGCTTTTTTCGCGCCCGTCGGACAAGCACGCTGACAATCCTCTGCCACCGGCCTGTATCCCGCCATCTATAAAAATAGCCCTGCACCGTCGAATAGGGCGGGAACTCCTGCGGCAACGCCCGCCACTGGCAGCCGGTCGAAACGATATAGAGGATCGCTTCGATCACACGACGCAGCTCCGTCTTACGCGGCCGGCCGCGCCGGTTCGCTCGCGGCAACAGGCGTCTGATCACCGCCCACTCCGCATCGGTCATATCGCTTGCATAACGCAGATCGTCCCGCCGATATTGCTCCCGAGTGATCTTGGTCCAGGGCATCGTGCTCTCCCTCGAATCTTTGCAAATCCGATGGAATCACACCCCACTGAGATCACTCACCCATTTTTCAGTCAGGCTCTCAGGATGACGGGACAAAGGGGGCCTAATCGTCGACGTCGTCCTGCGGCCGGCCGAACAGATGGATGATGCCCGGCGTCGAGATGGTGACGAACAGGAAGCGCGACAGATGATGCGCGCCGACGAAGATCGGGTCGATGTGCAGCGTCAACGCCAGCGCCAGCATCGCGTCCATCGCGCCCGGCGCGAAGGCGACCACGACGTCCGCGAGCCGCACATGGGTGGTGAAGCCGATCACCGCGACGAACACGGCCGAGATCAGGATGGCAATCGCAAACGAGCCGAGCCCGGCATTGACGTGACTGAGCAGCGTCGAGGTCTTCATCCGCGCGAAGCGGGTGCCGATGATGGCGCCGATGCCGACCAGCGCGACGTTGCGGAGCCAGGGCGGCAGGCCGCCATCGACCAGCCCGGAGCCGTGCAGCAGGCTGGAGGCGAGCATCGCGCCGAACATCCAGCTGGCGGGGAATTTGATCCAGCGCAGCAGCAGCGAGACGCCGATCGATAAGGCGACCAGCGCGACGAGGCCGAACGGCGAGGCGACTGAGGTTGGCAATGGCGGCGGCGCTGCATGCGTCACCCCGGTCAGCGCCAGCACCAGCGGCAGCGCCGCGGTCAAGATGATCACGCGCATGGTCTGCACCACCGCGATCGCCGCGACGTCGGCGCCCTTTTCCGCGGCGAGGATCGTGATCTGCGACAGCGCGCCCGGGCTGCCGGCAAGGAAAGCCGAGGTCTGGTCCCAGCCATGGATGCGTTGCAGATAGAGGCTCGAGCCGAAGGTCGAGCAGAACGTCGCCAGGGCCAGCAGGCCGATGGTGAGCGGATAGGAGCTCATGTGCTGCAGCAATTGCTGCGACATCAGCGAGCCGAGGGAGATGCCGAGCAACAGCAGCACCGATTGCGTCAGCACCGCCGGCACCGCGAGCGGCCGTCCGGCCAATGCGGCGATCCCGACCGCGACCATCGCCCCCGAGATCAGGCCGCCCGGCAATTCTGCCCACAGAAACAGCAAGCCGCCGACGGTGCCGATGACGAGGGTCTCGAGCCCGTTCAGGACTTTGCTGCGGTCGGGAATGGCCGTTGCCATCGAAGCGCGGATCAGGGTCACGCCGCCTTATGGCAAATTCGCGTGAACGCGACAAATGCATCTCGCGATTGCAGCATTGCGCCGCGGCTCGCCCGGCGCACGGATTTTTCACCCTTCGAAACGCGCCGGGGATTGCGATCAGTGTCGCCACAAACTCGTCATGACCGGGCAGAAGCGCGAAGCGCGTGTTCGCGCAGGTGTCCCGGCCATCCACGTCTTTTCCACGTGCCAGCCAACACCCATGATGCCCGGCATAAGGCCGGGCATCACGGGTTCGTCGAGCGATCGAGCGCATTTGCGATTGCCCTCCCCGATGGGGAGAGCGAATCGCATCAAGCCTGTCCGGACGTTACTTCGTCGCCGCGGGCGCAGCGGCGGCGCCGTCCGACTTCTCCTTCTTGCACTCGGAGCGGAATTTCTTGCGCTCCTTGCCGTGCAGCCCCTTGGCGTCGGCTTCCTTCGAGCATTCCAGCGACTGGGCGGTGCGCGGCTTCTTCTCGGCCGGCGCCTTGGTCTCGGCCTTCGGAGCGGCGTCCTTGGCGGCGGGCGCGGCCGTTTGCGCGAAAGCTCCGCCCATCAGCAGCAGGGAGGCCAGGGCGGTTGCGGACGCGAGCGTGGAAATCGTCTTCATGGGGCACCTCGTGAGGTAAAGAGGGCCGAAACGTCGCGCGACGATGCTGAACCGTGGATGAACATGCAGCGGTCCCGCCGCCACAATATTTTAACGCACAGGCGCGCTGGCGCGTTGTCGCAAGTCGGGGTTGAGCTAGGATAATGGTCTTACGCCAATGCTCCCCACGGGAAACCAACGGGAAACCAGGGATGACGGGAGACCAGGGATGACCATTCAGACCAGATTGTTGTGCGTGCTTGCGGTGTCGGGCTTTGCAGCCTTTGCGGCGAGCGCGCCGGCGCAGGCCCTGACCGCGCAGGAATGCAGCGCCAAGTACCAGGCGGCCAAGTCGGCCGGCACCCTCGGCGGCCAGAAGTGGAATGATTTCCGCAAGGCGCAGTGCGGAGCCGACGCGACCCCGGCTGCGGCGCCCGCCGCTCCGCCGCCGGCAGCCGCCGCGCCCGCTCCGGCCGCGCCGAAGGAAGCCAAGCAGGCGCCCGCCGCGGCACCGGCGGCGCCGGCAGGACCCGCCGTATTTCCGAACGCCATCGATCCCAAATACGCCAAGGAGTCCGAAGGCAAGGGACGCATGCACACCTGCGTCGACCAGTACAACGCCAACAAGGCCACCGGCGGCAATGGCGGCCTGAAGTGGATCCAGAAGGGCGGCGGCTATTACAGCGAATGCAACAAGCGCCTGAAGGGCGCCTGAGCGAGCCGACCGAGTTTGGCGAGCGGCCGGCGTAAGCCGGCCGCTTTCCGTTTACACCGGCTCTATTGGCTGCAACTCTCTCTACGGGTTTTCCGTCAGCAGCTTGTCCGCCGACTGCGCCAGCAATTGCGCGCGCTTGCGCGGGCCGCGCTCGAGAAACAGCAGGCTCTGGCCGAAGATGAAGCAGTAGAACAGGAAGGCCTGCGCATCGGCCTCTTCAGTCGGCAGCCCGGTGGCGCGATAGAGCTGGGCGACATTCTTCAGCCGCGCGGCATCGACGCTCGCGGCGGCGGCGGCAGCGGCCTCATCGGTGCGCGCCCATTGCCGGATCGCGAGCTCGACCGCCATCGCCTCGGTGTTCATGCGCTCCGAATACAGCGTGATGATCGCCTTCAGCCGCTCGCGCGCGCTGGCGCCGTCGAGCGCGGTGTGCTTCTCGATCGATGCGATGCGGCCGTCGCGCCAGCGCGTCAGCATGGCCTCGAGCAGCGCGGCGCGATCCCTGAAGCGGCGGTAGAAGCCGCCCTTGGTGACGCCGAGATTCTTCGCCAGTACCTCGACCCGCACGCCGTCGACGCCGCTATGCGCGAGTTCGGCGAAGCCGGCCGCGACCCAGACGTCGCCTTTGCTTTCAGTCATGCGATCTCCGCGCATCCATAGTGCGCGATGGGATCGTCATCGCGCATTAATCGCTTGTTTGTGCATGATCTCCGCGCAAACGCGTTGCGTTTGTCGCGAGGGAAAACCGCTTCGCACTTTTCCGGATCATGCTTTGATACGGTACCGTATTGCTAGCCTGCTTCGTCCCTGATACGCTACCGTATCAAAAATCGAAGGAGGGATCCGATGGAGGGCGAGGCGACCTATCGCGGCACGGTCTATCCCTGGCACTGCGACCATATCGGCCACATGAACGTCATGTGGTATGTCGGCAAATTCGACGAGGCGAGCTGGAACATGTTCGCGCGGCTCGGCCTGACGCCGAGCTATCTGCGCGAGTCCGGCCGCGGCATGGCCGCCGTGCAGCAGAACATCTCCTACAAGCGCGAGCTGCTCGCCGGCGACCTCGTCGAGGTCAAGAGCCGGCTGGTCGAGTTCCGCGACAAGTCGATCCGTATCCTGCACGAGATGCGCAATGCGGAGACCGGCGAGATCGCAGCGACCTGCGAGATCGCGGCCGTGCATATCGACCGTGCCGCGCGCAGATCGACGCCGTTTGCGCCGGCGATCCGCTACGCGGCGATGCCGCATCTTGTGCCGTCCGAGCCCGCAATCGCGTAACCGCCATGCCCCGCTTCGAGCCGAAGAATCCCGATTACCGTGCGGTCGCGACCGATACATTCGCACGCCAGCGCGCGATGCAGACGCTTGGTATCTCAATCGCGCGGATGGAGCCCGGCGAGGTCGATCTCGCGATGCCCTACGCGCCGGAATTCTGCCAGCAGAACGGCTTCGTGCATGCCGGAATCATCACCGCGGGCCTCGACAATGCCTGCGGCATCGCCGCCTTCACGCTGATGCCCGAAGGCTCCGACATCCTCACCGTGGAGTTCAAGACCAACCTGCTGGCGCCGGCGCGCGGCGAGCGGTTCGTGTTCCGCGGCGTCGTGGTCAAGCCCGGCCGCACGCTGACCGTCTGCGACGGCCGCGCCTATGCGATCCAGGACGGCGCCGAGACGTTGGTCGCGACCATGAGCGGCACGCTGATGGCGCTGGCACGGCGGGAGTCGTAGAAGGCTAACTCTCTCCCCGTCACCCTGAGGTGCGAGCCTTGCGGCGCAAGGCACACACCTCGGGAGGACGGAGCTGGTCGAAGCGCGTGTTGCTTTCGCAGGGACGACGATTGTGGATGCAGGCCGCGCCACACACCCCGTGTCGTCCTGGCGAAAGCCAGGACCCAATACCCCGAATCTCAATTGTTGCGCTGGCTGGGGCCACGATCCCGGTCATCACCGAGCGCGGTGGTTATGGGTCCCTGCTTTCGCAGGGACGACAAGCGGGGATGACGGTCTGAGAAAGTGTGACGGATTTGAAGGCGGCGGCGCCCAAGATCTGCGCATGCATCCAAGACCCACGCATTGACAAGGTCCCGCCACACCGACCTGATAGGCGGATGTCTCGCGTGAGCTTCCTGCCATGATCGCCAGCCTCAGCCTGATCCTGCTCTGCCAGCTGGTCGGCGAGGTCGCCGTGCGCGCGCTGGCGGTACCGGTGCCGGGCCCGGTGGTTGGCCTCGTGCTGCTGCTGTTGCTGCTGTTGGCGCGCGACCGCTTTCCGGCGCTGGCGCGCGGGCCGCTCGGCGATGACGGCGTCGAGAGCGCGAGCCGCGGCATGCTTGCCAATCTCTCGCTGCTGTTCATTCCGGCCGGCGTCGGCGTGGTGCAGAAGCTCGATCTGCTCGCCGAGCACGGTATCGCGGTCCTAGTGATCCTCGCGGTGTCCGTCATCGTCACCCTGCTGGCGACGGTTGCGACCTTCGTTGCGGCGAGCAGCCTGCTTTCGAGCGAGGAGGAGAGGCCGTGAACGACAATTCGTTCTCGCTCTGGGTCTATCTCTCGCAGTCGCCGCTGCTCTGGCTGACGGTGACGCTGTTGACCTATGCGGCGGCCGACGCGGTGTCGCTGAAGACGAGGCGGCACCCGCTCGCCAATCCCGTGCTGCATTCGGTGTGGATCATCGGCGTATTCCTGCTGCTGACCGGGACCTCCTACACCACCTATTTTGCCGGTGCGCAGTTCGTGCACTTCCTGCTCGGGCCGGCGACGGTGGCGCTCGCGGTGCCGCTCTACGAGAATCGCCGGCGGGTCGCGGCGGCGATCCTGCCGATGCTGGTTGCGCTCGCGATCGGCTCGCTGACGGCGATCGTCTCGGTGGTGCTGCTGGCGCAGGCGTTCGGGCTGCCGCGCGACGTCATCCTGTCGCTGGCGCCGAAATCGGTCACCGCCGGCGTCGCGATGGGCATCAGCGAATCCCTGCATGCCGATCCCTCGCTGACCGCGGTGTCGGTGATCCTCACCGGCATCATGGGGGCGATCATCGTCACGCCCCTGATGAACTTCACCGGCATCACGGACTTCCGTGCCCGTGGCTTTGCGGCGGGCATCGCCGCCCATGGCATCGGCACCGCGCGCGCCTTCCAAGTCGACGAGGTCGCCGGCGTCTTCGCCGGGATCGCGATGAGCCTGAATGCGCTGGTCACCTCGCTGCTGGTGCCGCTGGCTGTGACATATCTGCTGCGCTGAGCGTGATCCGGAAAAGTGGGAACCGGTTTTCCCTCGCGACAAACGCAACGCGTTTGCGTGGAGATCATGCTGATATAGAGAGTTCGGCTGCAGGGCAGTTTTGTGCTATTGGTATGGCGTTGAGCAGCAAATCCTTCTAGGGTCGCCGGCTCAAACGCGAGTCTGTTCCCCTTGGTCTTCTCCGCAACTCAAAGCGTGCTTGGGCTGGCATCGGGCATGCTGGTCGGTTTTTCGCTGGGCCTGGTCGGCGGCGGCGGCTCGATCCTTGCCGTGCCGTTGATGGTCTACGTGGTCGGCGTGCCGGAGCCGCATGTCGCGATCGGCACCTCGGCGATCGCGGTCGCCGCCAACGCCGCGGTCAATCTCTCCAACCACGCCCGCGGCGGCACCGTGATCTGGTCCTGCGCGCTGGTGTTCGCGCTGTCGGGCATGCTGGGCGCATTCGGCGGCTCCATCCTCGGCAAGATGCTGGAGGGGCAGAAGCTGCTCGCGCTGTTCTCGCTGGTGATGCTGGTCATCGCGGGCCTGATGCTGAAGAACCGCGCGCGGGTCGGGCTGACCGACGTCAAGATCTCGATGTCCAACATGCCCGCGATCATCGGCCTCGGACTTGCCACCGGAACCATGTCCGGCTTCTTCGGCATCGGCGGCGGCTTCCTGATCGTGCCGGCGCTGATGCTGGCGACCGGGATGCCGATCATGAACGCGGTCAGTTCCTCGCTGGTGGCCGTCACCGCGTTCGGCATGACCACGGCCCTGAGCTATGCGTGGTCCGGGCTGGTGTCGTGGGGCCTGGCGGGGCTATTCGTCGCCGGCGGCATCGCGGGCGGCCTGCTCGGCACAAGCAGCGCCCGCCACCTGTCGGAACGGCGCGGCGCGCTTAATATCGTGTTTGCGACTGTGATTATCGTGGTGGCGATCTATATGCTGCTGCGTAACATCAATGTGTCCTGAACGAAGAAGGGCGCAGAGCTCTTGCGAAAGCCAGCCATGAACCAAATGACGAAATCGCCCCTGATCAACGCCGGTGCCACCCGCCGCGGCGCGCTCGGCCTGTTCGGTGCCGGCATCGCGCTCATGGCCGCGGGCGCCGCACGCGCCGAGGACGACAATGTCCTGACCGAGGAGCAGGTGCTGCGCGATCCGGATATTCCTGACATCGGCAACCCCAAGGGCGACATCACCATCGTCGAATGGTTCGACTACAACTGCCCCTATTGCCGCAAGCTCGCGCCGGAGCTGCGCCAGGTGGTGCAGGACGACGGCAAGGTCCGCCTCGTGCTGAAGGATTGGCCGATCCTCGGACCGGTCTCCAAGGTCGCGGCGCGGATGGCGCTGGCGGCGAAGTACCAGAACAAGTTCGACGTCGCGCATGAGGCGATGATCTCGGTCAATTCGCGCATCACCGAGCCGCGCATCGCCGAATTGCTCTCGGGCGCCGGCCTCGACATGGACCGCCTGAAGAAGGATCACGACGCCAACGCCAAGGCGATCGATGCGATCCTTTCCCGCAACAACGAGCAGGCGCTGGCGTTCGGCTTCAACGGCACGCCGTCATTCATCGTCGGCAAGTACCGCGTACCAGGCGTGCTCAGCATGGATCAGTTCGAGCAGGTGATCGCCGACGCCCGCAAGGCCAATATGGGTCGCAAGACCGAGCAGAATTGATCGCGCTTCCTGCAACGAAAATGGCCTCTCCGGCGAGAGGCCATTTGCTTTTGTGTCGGCTTGAAAACAATCGTTACTTCGCCGCGATCTTGTCCCACTGCTCGCGGGTGCGCGTCTTCAGCAGGTTCCAGTCATGCGCTGCGACGTCCCAATTGACGATGGTGCGCGTGTCCTGCGCCACCTCGCCATTGGCGACGCTCGATGTCCGCATGGAATCGTAGACGTAGACGCCGCATATCAGCAGCAGCGCGCCCAAAATCATGCCGAAAAAGGTCCGCATCGCTCAATCCCTCCGGTGTCGGAAGCATAACGTCGCCGGGCTCGCTGTGGTTCCGGCGATCGATCAACTGCGCGCGAACGCCCGCATCACGTAATCGATGAACACGCGCACGCGCGGCGAGTGGCGGTTGCGCGGATAGAGCAGGTTTACCGGCACCGATGGCGGCGGGCATTGCTGCAGCACCGGGATCAGCGTGCCGTTTGTCAGATCGGCTTCGGCGTGGAAGCGCGGCACCTGCACGAGGCCGAGGCCGAGTTTGGCGCTCGCCAGGTAACTCTCGGGGCCGGTCACCGACATCGGCGCCGGCAGCGGAAACTGCTTCAGCGCGCCGTCGATCACGAACTCGATCGGCCGCAGGCGTCCGGTCGTCAGCGAGCGGATGCCGATCATGCGATGGCCATCGAGTGCGAACGGGTCGACCGGTGTGCCGAAACGCGCAAGGTAATCCGGCGTCGCGCAAGTCAGCCGCTCCAGCATCGTGACCTGCCGCGCGATCATGTCGCTGTCGGGCAGCTTGCCGAAGCGCAGCACGCAGTCGACGCCTTCGCGGATCAGATCGACCCAGCGGTCGCTCTCGCTCATGTTGATCTCGATATCAGGATATTCGGCGAGGAAGCCCGGCAGGTTCGGCAGCAGGAAGTGCCGCGCCAGTGTGCCCTGCACCTCGAGCCGCAGCAGCCCCTTCGGCCGCGCGCCGCCGAACGCGCCCTCGGCGTCTTCGAGGTCCGCGATCAGCGACAGGCAGCGGCGGTAGTGCGCCTCGCCATCGAGCGTCGGGCGGACCGTGCGCGTGGTGCGCTCGAGCAGCCGCACGCCGAGCCGCGCCTCCAGCCCCTTCACCGCGTCCGTCACCGTCGAGCGCGGCAGCCCCAGATCCTCGGCGGCGAGCGAAAAGCTGCGCCGCTCGACCACCCGGGTGAACACGCGCATCGCGTCGAAACGGTCCATCTATTATCCGGTATTAACGAATAGTGATGTCGGATCATGTACGATTATCCGGCAGGTGCCAAGACATAGTGTCCTCCCAACGAACGCGGCGCGGCCGCACAACCTGATGGGAGACTGAAAATGACCAACCAAACCAACAAGGTAGCTCTGGTGACGGGTGCCTCGCGCGGGATCGGCGCGGCGGTGGCCGAACGCCTCGCCAAGGACGGCTTCACCGTCGTCGTCAACTACTCCGGCGACGCCAAGTCCGCCCAGGCGGTGGCCGACAGGATCGAGGCCGCCGGCGGCCGGGCACTGACCGCGAAGGCCGATGTCAGCGATGCCCACGCGGTGCGCGGCATGTTCGACGCGGCGGAAGCCGCCTTCGGCGGCGTCGACGTGCTGGTCAACAATGCCGGCATCATGAAGCTCGGCAAGATCGCCGACAGCGACGATGCCGCGTTCGACCAGCAGGTCGCGGTCAATTTGAAGGGCAGCTTCAACACCATGCGCGAGGCGGCGCGCCGCCTGCGCAACGGCGGACGCATCGTCAACTTCTCAACCAGCGTCGTCGGCACCAAGCTCGAGACCTACGGCATCTATGTCGCGACCAAGGCCGCGATCGAGTCGTTGACGGCGATCCTGTCCAAGGAGTTGCGCGGCCGCGGCATCACGGTGAATGCGGTCGCGCCCGGGCCGACCGCGACCGACCTGTTCCTGCACGGCAAGTCGGACGAATTGATCGACCGCTTCGCCAAGATGGTGCCGCTGGAGCGGCTCGGCACGCCCGATGACATCGCCAATGTCGTGTCGTTCCTCGCCGGCCCCGACGGCTCCTGGATCAACGGCCAGGCGCTCCGCGCCAATGGCGGCCTGGTCTGACGCCCGCACATCTCCAACCCAACTCGCATTCAACCGACTTCACAAGGATACGTGTCATGAAACAGGTCATCGTCATCACCGGCGCTTCGAGCGGCTTCGGCCGCCTCACCGCCAACGCGCTCGCCAGGGCCGGCCACACCGTCTATGCCTCGATGCGCCACACCACCGGCCGCAACGCCTCCGCGGTCGCCGATATCGAGGAGTTCGCGCGCGACAACAAGGTCGACCTGCGCGCGCTCGAGCTCGATGTCGGCTCGCAGGCGTCGGTCGATGCGGCGATTGCGCAGATCGTCGCCGAGGAAGGCCGCCTCGACGTCGTGATGCACAATGCCGGCCACATGGTGTTCGGCCCGGCGGAGGCGTTCACGCCCGAGCAGCTTGCCGAGCTCTACGACGTCAACGTGCTGTCGACACAGCGCGTCAATCGCGCGGCGCTGCCGCAACTGCGCAAACAGGGCAGGGGACTCGTGGTCTGGGTGTCGAGCAGCTCTTCGGCCGGCGGCACACGCCGCCCTATCTCGCGCCG
This sequence comes from Bradyrhizobium sp. USDA 4504, assembly GCF_054063995.1. Lineage (NCBI taxonomy): Bacteria > Pseudomonadati > Pseudomonadota > Alphaproteobacteria > Hyphomicrobiales > Nitrobacteraceae > Bradyrhizobium > Bradyrhizobium sp. USDA 4504. The sequence goes on from NZ_JBSSGV010000001.1 coordinate 8,306,093, forward strand.
TATTTCGCGGCCAAGGCCGGCATGGATGCGATGGCCGTGATCTATGCCCGGGAGCTTACGCGCTGGGGCATCGAGACCTCGATCATCGTGCCCGGCGCCTTCACCGGCGGCACCAACCACTTTGCGCATTCCGGCCGTCCCGCCGACGAGGCCCGCGTCGCCGAATATGAGGCTGGTCCCTATGCCGGCTTCGGCGAGGAGATCATGAAGGCGTTCGCGGCGATCGTGCCCGAGGATGCCGACGCCTCGTCGGTCGCCGACGCGATCGTCAAGGTCGTCGATACGACGTTCGGCAAGCGGCCGTTCCGCGTCCACATCGATCCGACGCAGGACGGCGCCGAAGTCGCATTCGGCGTGATCGACCGCGTCCGCAACGAGATGCTGCACCGGGTCGGCTTCTCCGACCTGCTCAAGCCGCGAGTGAACGGGTAATCTTCTCCCCGCAACGTCATTGCGAGGAGCGACAGCGACGAAGCAATCCATCTGCCCGCGTGCTCGGTGACAATAGATTGCTTCGCTTGGCTCGCAATGACGGGATACGATCCCTCAGGTGCTGTCGGCTCGCTCACCATTCATCCACTGCATGATCTCCGCATTGATCTCGCGCGGATAGGTGTGGCTGAGATCGTCGATCTCGCGATAGGTCACCCTCGCGCCGGCGGCCGACAGCAGGCCTTGGGTCTGCCGCGCGGTCTGCACCGGGAACATCCAGTCGAGCCGGCCGTGGGTGATGAAGATCGGCAAGCCGCGCAGCCGTTCCGCGTCGGCGATCTCCGCCATCAGCGGATGGAAGGTCGCGGCAACGGGCGCCAGATGCGTGAAGCGCGAGGCGCCGTCGAGCCCGCTCACATAGCTGAAGGTGCCGCCGTCGCTCATGCCGGTGAGCAGCGTGCGCGTCTCGTCGACCGTCCAGTGCGCGCGCACCTGGTCGATGATGCGGTTCAGGTTCGGCGTGTCGGTGTCCTCGCCCATCAGCGCCCAGGTCTGGCCGGTCGCGGTCGGCGCCACCAGGATGGCGCCGCGGCTGCGCGCATCGCGCAGCCAGCTCCACAGGAAGCCGCGGCCATTGCCGCTGCCGCCATGCAGCGCCATCACCAGCGGCCAGGCGCGGTCGGGCGTGTAATACTCCGGCACGTACATCGAGAAGCCGCCGCGGCTGCCCGGCTCGTTGCGCTCGTGGAAGATTCCGGTGTCGGCGTTGGGCTTGGCCGCGAGCTTCGCCTGCAGCTCGGTATCCTCGCGCAGATCGGGCGCGATGAAGAAGCCGCTGACCGGCGGCAACTCGGTCAAGGGATAGAGCGCCTCCTGCGCCCGCGGCAGATAGCGCAGCGCGCGGAATACGTTGACCAGATCGCCTTCGCCGTTCTGCACAGCGCGCAGCCCTGCGTAGCCGGCGAGCGCCGGTTCGATCGCGGCTTCCAGCGCGGTCTTGATGTGCGCGAATCTCTCCGGCCAGTCGGCGAGCCGCGGCCGCACCGCCTGCAAGGCCTCCTCCGGCTCGCCCGCAATCTGCATCACGCGATCGAAGTCCGGCGGATTGAGGTTGCGCGCGACGAAGGACAGCGATTCCAGCGTCTGCAACAGCGGCGGCAGCACGGCCACGATGTCGTCAACCACCGCCTCGCTCATCGCCGCTGCTTCTTCCCTTTGCCTCAATGAAGCCGCGGCGCCTTCAACAGCTTTATGCGGTCGATCGAGGTCAGCGTGACGTCGAAGGTGACGCCCTCGTGATAGATGGTCAGCGGCACGTCGACGCCGGCCGCGCCGAGCGACCAGAGCTTGCGGTAGAAGCCGGCCTGGCTCGTCACCTTGTCGCCGTCGACCGCGAGGATCACGTCGCCGGTCTTCAGTTCGGCGCGCGCCGCCGGTCCCTTGCTGGCGACGCCGACCACCACGAGGCGGTTGTCGATCTCGGTCGTGAACATGCCGAGCCACGGCCGCGCCGGCTTGTCGACCCGGCCGAACTTGCGCAAATCGTCCAGCACCGGATTGAGCAGATCGATCGGCACGATCATGTTGACATGCTCGGCGTGGCCCGAGCGCTCGCGTTCGAGCTGCAGCGAGCCGATGCCGATCAGCTCGCCGGCATTGTTGATCAGCCCGGTGCCGCCCCAGTTCGGATGCGACGGAGAAGTGAAGATCGCCTCGTCCAGCAGATACTCCCAGTAGCCGGCGAATTCCTGCTTCGCCGCGATCTGGCTTGCGACCGAGCGCGTGCGGCCGCCGGCGCCGCCGAGCACCACATTGTCGCCGACCTGCGTCGCCGCGGACGAGCCGATCCGCAGCGGCTCGAGATCGACCCGGCCGAGCGCCTGCACCAGGCCGAAGCCGGATTCGAAATCGAAGCCGAGCGCGTGGCCCTCGACCGCGCGGCCGTCGCCGAGATGCAGCCACACCGTGGCGGCTTCAGTGATCAGATAGCCGATCGTCAGCACCAGCCCGTCGTCGATCAGGACGCCATTGCCGGCGCGCTCGGTGCCGAGCGTCTCGGCGCTGAAAGCATCCGGCGGAATGATCGAGTGCAGCCCGACCACACTCATCAGCGCGCGATCGAGATCGTAGCGGTAATCTTCGGGGCGAGGCTGAAAGGCCGCGGGCACTTTCCATTCGGTCGTGGAGGGCATCAAGGGATCTCCTGGCGTGCAGGGCGCTGGAACCTCAAGGTAGACCGAGGTTCTGCCGGCAGGGAAGATGGAATGATATACCTTGCAGGGCAGCCTGCACAGCTCATGTGGCGTGCAGACCTGCCCCTCGCAAGATAATTGAACCTATTCGGTTTTTGCCGCACGCGCCGGCATGATGCGGAAGGCGCGGTTGTCCTTGATCCACGCGGCGCGCTCGTCGCGCAGCATGGTGCGGCGAACCTTTCCGGAATCGTCGCGCGGCGCGGTGCCGACGCGCTCGAAACTTTCCGGATGCTTGTAGCGGCTGAGCCGGTCCTTCAGGAAATCGCCCATGCCGTCGGCGATCGCTTGCGCATCGGCGCTGTCGGCGAGCTCGAGGATTGCATGCACGCGCTGGCCGAATTCCGGATCGGGCAGTCCGACCACGACGCAGGAGCGCACCTCGGGATGCTCGCTGACCGCGGCCTCGACCTCGGCCGGATAGATGTTGGCGCCGCCGCGCAGAACCATGTCGGCGAGCCGGTCGCCGAGATAGAGATAGCCTTCTTCATCGAGTCGGCCGATGTCGCCGAGCGACTCCCAGCCATCCGGCCGCCGCTTCGGCGTTGCGCCGAGATAGTGATAGGTCGAGCCGGCGCCGTCATTGGGCAGGAAATAGATTTCGCCGGTCTCGCCGGGCGCGACGTCGTTGCCGTCCTCGCCGATGATGCGCAGTTTCGCGGTCTCGCCGATCTTGCCGACCGAGCCCTTGTGCGCCATCCATTCGGTGCCTGAGATCACGCAGGCGCCCTGCCGCTCGGTGCCGCCATAGAGCTCCCAGATCCGCTCGGGGCCGAGCCATTCGATCCATTTCTCCTTCAGCCAGGGCGGCATCGGCGCTGCCATGTGAAACACGATGTTCAGGCTGGAGACGTCGTAGCGGTTGCGCACCTCCTCGGGCAGCGCCCAGATCCGGTGCATCATGGTCGGCACGAAGTTCACCCATTGCACGCGCTCGCGCTCGATCAGCCGCAGCGTCTCCTCGGCGTCGAACTTCACCATGCCGGTGACCCTTCCGCCCCCGAACAGCGCAAAGTGCGAGAGGATGAATGGCGCATTGTGATACAGTGGCCCCGGATTGAGCAGCGAGGTGTCGCGCGCAATGCCGAGCGTCGCCTCGGCCGTGGTCTCGATCACCGCGGGGTTGTGATCGAGGATCACCTTCGGCCGCCCGGTCGAGCCGCCGCTCGTCATCGCCTTCCAGTAGCGCGCGACCGGCGCATCGAGCGGCTCCTCGGAGAATCCGTCCGGCACGAAATTCACCGGCAGCGAATTCGGCGCATTCCAGTCGGCCTCGCCGCCGACCACCAGCGACGGTTTCAGAATCTCGAGCACGGCAGCGGCCTCGCCGCGCGGCAGCCGCCATGACAGCGAGGTCGGCGTCGCGCCGCACTTCCACACCGCGAAGGTCGTCTCGAAGAACGCGTTGCTGTTGGGCAGCCCGATCGCGACGAAGTCGCCGGGCTTGACGCCCTTGGCGGCGAAGGCGCGCGCCCGTGCATTGGCGCGGCGCTCGAGCTCGAGCCAGGTCAGCGCATCCGCGCCATGACTGATGGCGATCGCATCCGTGGGCTTGCGTTCGGCATACCAGCGCGGCACGTCGGCGAGGGGGATCAGCATGGTCGTTTCCGTCGGAAAAGGCGGCTTGAAGCGCTCTTGTTGCAGGGATGTGGCCAAGGCCACGGCCGCCACTTCACCAAGAGTGCAGTCTCCGTGTCAAGCCGATGGCTGCCGACGCGGCCGGTATCCCGCTGATGGAATTGCAGAATCCCTGTTCGCTAAAAGCCCCGTCAAGATTCCGGTAAAGTTCAAGCGATCGCGCTAAGCCAGGCTTTACGGGGGGCCGGCATTGTGGCCGTTGCGGTTCTGTGCCGGGCGCGTCGAGCGACGTGCACGGCGTGCAATGTCTTTCAATGACCAATGGCTTCAAGGACGGCGACGATGGCGAGCAATGGAGCACGGACCAAGGTCAGTCGCGAGCCGCGGCGCCAGCTCAACAATCGTGCGGCCTGGATCACGGTCGACAACGGCGCGACCGAGAGCGAATGCGCCGTGGTCGACATTTCGCCGGGCGGCGCCAAGATCACCACCGAGGTCGAGTTCGAGGTGAATGACCGCCTCGCGCTGACGCTACTCGCTGATCATGCCAAGCGCTATCCGTGCGAGGTGGTCTGGCGTCGCGGCAAGACCTACGGGCTCAAATTCGTGACGGCCGAAGCCGAGCCGGTTGAACCGGCCGCGGAGCCGGCCGGCGCGACCTAGCGCGGCGTTCATCAATCAATGATCGAATGGACGTTCGGCGCAGGCCATCGCCGATCACATCGGCCGCGCGTTCAATTGTTCACGCAGGACTTCCCGCGCAAGCGTCGCTCGCGTCATCGCCGCTGCGGATTGTCGGCATTGCCGGTGGTGGTGCCCGTCGGGCCTCCCGGAAGCGCCGGTGCGGCGCTGCCGCCGCCGGTGCCCGAAGACGGTGCGACGCGCTGGCCGGACTGGGTCGGGAGCGCAGTGCCGCCGACGCCGTTCGACGGTGCGGCGCGGTCGCCAGGCCTCGGCGGCAGCGGGGTGCCGCCGGTGTTCTGCGCGAGAAGCGGGGCCGGTGCGAGGATGAGGCCGGCGGCGACGACGATGGCAAATTTGGTCTTGAACATGTGCTGGTCCGAGATGGCGCGGTGAGGCTTGAGCGACAGGCACAGCCGCGACGGAGACGAGACATCCGCCAAGCCCGCGAGATTGCGATACCAACATAACGTCCGCCGCATTTGATGCGTTCCCGGAAGCCTCGCCAGGACGAAGCAAATATCCGTGTAATGAACGGTCTCCACCGATCGCGGCGACGCCTCGCCGGTGTTGCGGATCTTTCGACATGAAGTTTGGACATTCATGTCGCGAGAATGCGGACGTGTGACTCACTGACCTTGCCACACACTCAATGTCGTCATGGCGAAAGCCAGGACCGATTACCCCAAATCTCAATTGTTGCGCGACGCTGGGGCCACGATCCCGTCCAGGATCAAGTGGGATGGTTATAGGTCCTGGCTTTCGCCAGGACGACGAACGGATAGCGCCGTGTGCCCGTCCTCACGGGTTCACGCAAACACGGCAATGACGACTGGTTGGCCAGGCGCCGTCGTCCTAGCGTTCTGTCAGCTTCAGCTCGATGCGGCGGTTGCGCTTGTAGGCCTCTTCGGTCTGCGCGGTGTCGAGCGGCTGGAATTCGGCAAAGCCGGCGGCGACCAGGCGCTGCGCCGGCACGCCGAGCGAGACCAGGTACTGCACCACCGAGATCGCGCGCGCCGAGGACAGCTCCCAGTTGGACTTGAACAGCGGGCTGTTGATCGGCCGCACGTCGGTGTGGCCGTCGACGCGCAGCACCCAGGCGATCTCGGGCGGAATCTGCTTGTCGAGATCGATCAGCGCGCTCGCGACAGTTTCGAGTTCGGTCTTGCCCTCGGGCAGCAGCGTCGCCTGGCCGGTGTCGAAGAACACTTCCGACTGGAACACGAAGCGGTCGCCGACGACGCGGATATCGGGACGGTTGCCGAGGATCGCACGCAGCCGGCCGAAGAATTCCGAGCGGTATTTCGACAGTTCCTGCACCCGCTGCGCCAGCGCGACATTGAGGCGCTGGCCGAGATCGGCGATGCGGTTCTGCGATTCCTTGTCGCGTTTCTCGGAGGCGTCGAGCGCCTCCTCGAGCGCGGCGAGCTGGCGGCGCAGCGCGCTGATCTGCTGGTTCAGCAACTCGATCTGCGCAAGTGCGCGCGACGATACGGCCTTCTCGGACTCCAGCGCCTTGTTGAGTTCGTTGGCGCGGCCCTGCGCGTCGCTGCCGGAACTCGCGAGCCCCTCATAGAGTCCCTTCATGCGGTCGCGCTCGCCTTCGGCGGAAGCGAGCCCGGCGCGCAGCTGCGCCACCTGGTCGTCGAGCGTCAGCTTGGAGAGCTTCTCCAGCGACAGCAGGTCGTTGAGCTGGGCGATCTTGGCGGTGAGCTGTTCCAGCGCCTTGTCCTTGCCGGTGACCTCCTGCGACAGGAAGAACTGCACGACGAGGAATACCGACAGCAGGAACACGATCGACAGCACCAGCGTCGACAATGCGTCGACAAAGCCGGGCCAGTAGTTGAAGCCGGATTCGCTGCGGCGCGAGCGGGCGAGGGCCATGGGTGTCTCCTTGGGCTTGCTCCCCGGCTAGCTTTTCTCGGGCTGGCGGGCGAGGCGTTCGAGCAGCCGCTTGATCTCGCGGTTCTGCTCGCCCTGGCCGTCGGCCCATTCCCGGATCATCTGCTGCTCGGTGCGCATATGCGCAACCAGTCCCTGGATCGCCTCGGCAAGATTGGCCATCGCGGCCGTGGTGCTGCGGCCGCCGCCGCCTTCCTCGAGCGCGGTGCGGAGCCGATCGATCGCGCCCTGCATGTCGCCGGAGACGCCGGCTTCATCGCCGGAAATGCCGCGCACGGTGCCGGCGAGCCAGTCCTCGAGGTCGGTGTAGAAGCGGTTCTGGGCCTGGCTCGACTGCAGGTCGAGGAAGCCGAGGATCAGCGAGCCGGCGAGGCCGAACAGCGAGGACGAGAACGAGATGCCCATGCCGCCGAGCGGCGCGGCGAGGCCCTCCTTCAGCGTATCGAACAGCGCGCCGGAGTCGCCGCCGACCTTGAGCCCGTCGATCACCTTGCCGACCGAGCCCACCGTCTCGATCAGGCCCCAGAAGGTGCCGAGCAGGCCGAGGAACACCAACAGGCCGGTCATGTAGCGCGAGATGTCGCGGGCTTCATCGAGGCGAGTTGCGATCGAATCGAGCAGATGTCGCATGGTCTGCTGCGAGATCGACATCCGCCCCGAGCGTTCGCCGCCGAGGATCGCGGCCATCGGGGCAAGCAGCGTCGGGCGGCGCTCGATCGCAAGGCCGGGATCGGCGATGCGGAAATTGTTGACCCAGGCGACCTCGGGATAGAGCCGGATCACCTGGCGGAACGCCAGGATGATGCCGATCAGCAGCACCGCCCCGATCAGGGCGTTCAGCCCCGGATTGGCAAAGAAGGCGGTGACGATCTGCTTGTACAGCACGACCCCGACCAGGCCGCAGAGCACCAGGAACACCAGCATCCGCACCAGGAAGATACGAGGCGAGGACAGCTTGCTCAATTCGATCTCCATGTCGGAGCGGGAAGGAGGCATTGCCGGGTCATCCGTTCGCGAAGGCCGCATCTGCGAGCAATATGGCACAGCGGCGGAGTGAGGAAAGCCGATTCCAGGGGCAGCAAACAGGACCTTGAGTTGGAATCTCGTGGGCCGTTGCCGCTTTGCACGGCTTTCCGACCGCTCGGCGCATCACCATCCGCTGAACTGCACACCCCACCCGCAGATCGCGAAATGAGGTCGGCTTGCACGCGTCATTCGGTGAGGCGAACGCGACGATGGTGATTCGGTCCGATTGTCTCGATGTTGCAAGGTGCGGCATTCCGCGCAGGCAAAATGGCGGGGTTCCCGCTCACGCAGACCTTAATGCATTCCCACAGCCTGCGATGGAACCCGCTCACAATGCGGTGACAAGACAAAAGATGCCGCGAAATCAGAGTGATAGCATTCTGTGACATTGAGCCGCCCAAAAACGCATTGCGTCGCAGCAAGCAGATTTTATTTTCATCGCAGCAACGCGAGCGGTGTCGCCGTGACACCGCCGTTCGTTTGTTCAAACCTTTCAGGGGCGATTATCTCAATGTCTGGACTTCGCGCGCAATCGGCATGCATTGCTCTGATGCTGGCCGTGACGGCGCCACTGCTTGCAGGCTGCGACGAGCCGAACACCGCAACCGCCGCCGTGCAAGCACCCGAGCCGGACGTCAGTGTCGTCACCGTGAAGCCGCAGGCGCGCGCGATGCTGCGCGAGCTGCCGGGCCGCATCGCGCCGACCCGTGTTTCCGAGGTACGCCCGCGCGTCTCGGGCATCGTGGTCAACCGCATGTTCCATCAGGGCAGCGAGGTGAAGGTCGGCGATCCCCTGTACCAGATCGATCCGCGCCCGTTCGAAGTCGAATTGCAGTCGACCGAGGCGGCGCTGGCGCGCGCCAAGGCCGTGCTCGAACAGGCCGCGCTGCAGGCCCGCCGTATCGCCACCTTGACCAGCCAGCGCGCGGCGCCGGAAGCCGAGAACGAAAAGGCGATCGCGACGCTGAAGCAGGCCGAAGCCGACGTGCAGGGTCGCGAGGCCGAAGTCGCGCGAGCCAAGCTCAATCTGGATTATGCGACGATCCGCGCGCCGATCGACGGCACCATCGGCGCGGCGCTGGTCAGCGAGGGCGCGCTCGTCGTGCAGAACGACGCCGCGAGCCTTGCGACCATCCAGCAGCTCGATCCGATCTACGCCGACTTCCAGCAGTCCGTGACCGAGATGAACCAGCTCCGCCGCGCCTTCGAGAGCGGCGATCTCGACCGCATCGCGCCCGACGCGATGAAGGTGCGCCTCGTGCTCGACGACGGCTCGATCTACCCGCTGCCGGGCAAGCTGCTGTTCTCCGACGCCAAGGTCGACGCCTATACCGGGCAGGTGACGTTGCGCGGCGAGTTCCCGAACCCGCATCGCATCCTGCTGCCGGGCATGTATGTGCGCGTGCTGATCGAGCAGGGCATCGACAGCGATGCGATTGCCGTGCCGCAGCAGGCGATCCAGCGCAATGGCGGCGGCGGCAGCGAGGTGTTCGTCGTCAAGGCCGACAATCACGTCGCGGTGCAGCCGGTGCGCACCGGCTCGCTGCAGGGTGGTTCCTGGTTCGTGACTGACGGCCTGAAGGCCGGCGACAAGGTCGTCGTCGAGGGGTTCCAGAAATTCGCCGCCGGCGACAAAGTCCGGCCGCAAGCCTGGCGCGAGGTCGACGCAGCTGCAGCACCGACGGATCCGCACCAGACCGCGCACGCAGTGCGGTGATCCGGCATGCCTAGCTTCTTCATCGACAGGCCGATCTTCGCCTGGGTCGTCGCGCTGTTCATCTGTCTGATCGGCGCGATCTCGATTCCGCTGCTCGCGGTCGCGCAATATCCGATCATCGCGCCGCCCTCGATCTCGATCTCGACCAGCTATCCCGGCGCGTCGCCGGAGAACCTCTACAACAGCGTGACGCGGCTGATCGAGGAGGAGCTCAACGGCGCCGCCAACATCCTGAACTTCGAATCGACCTCCGACTCGCTTGGCCAGGTCGAGATCATCGCCAACTTCAAGCCGGGCACCGACACCAGCCAGGCTTCGGTCGAGGTGCAGAACCGCCTCAAGCGCGTCGAGGCGCGGCTGCCGCGCGCCGTGATCCAGCAGGGCATCCTGGTCGAGGAAGCCTCGTCCGCCGTGCTGCAGATCATCACGCTGAACTCGACCGACGGCTCGCTGGATGAAGTGGGCCTCGGCGACTTCATGATCCGCAACGTGCTGGGCGAGGTGCGCCGCATCCCCGGCGTCGGCCGCGCCACGCTGTATTCGACCGAGCGGTCCTTGCGGATCTGGATCGATCCGGCCAAGCTGGTCGGCTACGGCCTGTCCGCCGACGACGTCAACAAGGCGATCACCGCGCAGAACGCCCAAGTCGCCTCCGGCAGCATCGGCGCCGAGCCGAGCACCGATACCCAGAAGATTTCCGCGCAGGTGCTGGTGAAGGGCCAGCTGTCCTCTCCCGACGAGTTCGGCGCCATCATCCTGCGCGCCAACGCCGACGGCTCGACGGTCCGCCTGCGCGACGTCGCGCGGATCGAGATCGGCGGCCTCAGCTACCAGTTCAACACCCGCCTCGACGGCAAGCCGACCGCCGGCCTCTCGGTGTTGCTGTCGCCGAAGGGCAATGCGCTGGCGACCGCGAGCGCGGTCGAAGCCAAGATGAAGGAGCTGTCGCGCTTCTTCCCGGCCAACATCTCCTACGAAATCCCCTACAACATCACGCCGGTGGTCGAGGCTTCGATCAAGAAGGTGTTGACGACGCTGGTCGAGGCCGTGGTGCTGGTGTTCGTCGTGATGTTCCTGTTTCTGCAGAACATCCGCTACACCATCATCCCGACCATCGTGGTTCCGGTGGCGCTGCTCGGCGCCTGCGCTACGCTGATGATCGCGGGCTTTTCGATCAACATGCTGACCATGTTCGGCATGGTGCTGGCGGTCGGCATCCTCGTCGACGACGCCATCGTCGTGGTCGAGAACGTCGAGCGCATCATGGCGGAGGAGGGCCTGCCGCCGAAGGAAGCCACCAAGAAAGCGATGTCGCAGATCACCGGCGCCATCATCGGCATCACGCTGGTGCTGATGGCGGTGTTCGTGCCGATGGCGTTCTTCCCCGGCTCGGTCGGCATCATCTACCGGCAGTTCTCGGTCACCATGGTGGCGGCGATCGCGTTCTCGGCGCTGCTCGCGCTGTCGCTGACGCCGGCGCTGTGCGCGACGCTGCTCAAGCCGGTCAAGAAGGGCCACGGCCATGCCAGCAAGGGCGTGTTCGGCTGGTTCAACCGCGTGCTCGACACCAGCCGCGCGGGCTATACCCGCACCGTGCAGGGCTCGCTGAAGCGCACCGGCCGCCTGATGCTGATCTACCTCGTGCTGTTCCTCGGCGTCGCCTACGGCTTCGTGCGGCTGCCCGGCGGCTTCCTGCCGGTCGACGACCAGGGCTTCATCACGACCGACGTGCAGACGCCGTCGGAATCGTCCTATGCCCGGACCGAAGCCGCGGTCGAGCAGGTCGAGAAGTACCTCAAGGACCGCGCCGGCATCGAGAACGTCACGTTCCTCACCGGCTTCAGCTTCCTCGGCCAGGGCATGAACACCGCGCAGGCCTTCATCACCCTGAAGGACTGGTCGGAGCGCGGCCCGAAGGATTCCGCCGCCGCCATCGTTGCCGACATCAACCGCGATTTGTCGTCGATCCGCGACGCCAGGATCTCGGCGTTGCAGCCGCCGCCGATCGACAACCTCGGCAATTCCTCGGGCTTCTCGTTCCGCCTGCAGGACCGCGGCCAGAAGGGTTATTCGGCGCTGATCGCCGCGTCCGATCGCCTGATCGCGGAGGCCAATGCCAGCCCGATCCTGCAGAAGGTCTATGTCGAAGGCCTGCCGCCCGCGCCGCAGGTCAATCTGATGATCGACCGCGAGAAGGCGGGCGCGTTCGGCCTCACCTTCGAGGATATCAACAACACGATCTCGACCAATCTCGGCTCGAACTACATCAACGACTTCCCGAACCGCGGGCGCATGCAGCGCGTCATCGTGCAGGCCGACAAGACCAGCCGCATGAACGCGGACGACATTCTCAACTACAACGTCAAGAACAGCCGCGGCCAGCTGGTGCCGTTCTCGGCCTTCGCCACCATCGAGTGGACGAAGGGGCCGACGCAGATCGCGGGCTTCAACTACTATCCGGCGGTGCGCATCTCCGGCGAGGCGCGGCCGGGCTTCACCTCGGGCGATGCGATCGCCGAAATGGAGCGGCTCGCCGACAAGCTGCCGCGTGGCTTCGGCTATGAATGGACCGGCCAGTCGCTGCAGGAGAAGCTGTCGGGCTCGCAAGCGCCGTTCCTGCTCGCGCTGTCGGTGCTGGTGGTGTTCCTGCTGCTCGCCGCGCTCTATGAGAGCTGGACCATTCCGCTCGCGGTGCTGCTCACCATTCCGCTCGGCATTCTCGGTGCGGTGGTGGCGGCGACGATGCGCGGGCTCTCCAACGACGTCTATTTCACCGTCGGTTTGATCACCATCATCGGTCTTGCCGCCAAGGACGCGATCCTGATCATCGAGTTTGCCAAGGATCTGCGCGCGCAAGGCAAGCCGCTGGTCGAGGCGACAATCGAGGCGTGCAGCCTCAGATTCCGCCCGATCCTGATGACCGGTCTGGCCTTCGTCTGCGGCGTGCTGCCGATGGCGATCGCGACCGGCGCCGGCGGCGCCAGCCAGCAGGCACTCGGCACGTCAGTGATGGGCGGCATGATCGCGGTGGTGATCCTCGCGCTGCTCCTGGTGCCGGTGTTCTTCGTCAGCGTGCAGCGCGTGCTGGCCGGCGATCGCGAAACGGCGCCGGGGCAGGGTGAGGTATATGGCCCGCCCGCGCCGGCAAGGATCGGTCACTGACATCAGGGACCGGTGCTGCTCAGATCAGCAGCTTGCTTTCGCAAGCTGACCAATCCAGATTGCAGCTCTGGATTGAACGGGAAGCGTTTGGGCAACCCGGGGATTGAGGGCATGCGATGCGGCCGAGCGATATTGCGATCTCGAATTATCGCTCGATCCGGCGGCTCTTCATGCCCATCCAGCCGCTGTCCGTCTTCGTCGGCGAGAACGGCGTCGGCAAATCCAATCTCTACAAGTCGCTGTCGCTGTTGCGGGATGCTGCGACCGGCCGGATCACGCGCACGATCTCCGACGAAGGCGGGTTGAACTCGGTCTACTGGTCGGGCCTGCGCAAGCGCGGCGAGGATGCAAGGCTGCGGTTGGAGGTCAGGTTCGATCACGTCAAATACGCCATCGAGCTCGGGCATCCCGGCCCGCTTGAGGCGGCGTTTCCCGGCGAGCCGATGATCAAATCCGAACGCGTCGAGGCGATCCACGGCAAGCGCAAAGTCCTGATGATGGAGCGGACCAATTCACACGTCAGCGTCCGCGGCGAGAGCGGCGCCTGGAGCGAGCACAAGAATGCGGTGCTGCCATCGGAAACCGTGCTGGCGGATTTCCCCGACGGCAAGGCGTGTCCCGAGATCGATTTGATCCGAAACGCGCTGCAGAGCTGGCGCTTCTATCACGATTTCCGCACCGATCCGGGCTCGCCGATCCGAAAGCCTTGCCTGGCGATCACGACACCGTCGCTGAGCGCCGATGGCAGCGACCTGGCCGCCGCCTTGGCAACGCTCAGCGCGATCAGGCAAGATGCGGTGGACATGCAGGATGCGATCGAGGACGCGTTCCCGGGCGCCGAGCTCCAGGCATGGGCGGAAAACGGACGGTGCGAATTCGAGCTGCAGCAGGCTGACGTGCCGCGCCCGTTCAAGGCGCACGAACTATCCGACGGCACGCTGAAATATATCTGCCTGCTCGCCGTGTTCATGGGCTATCGGCTGCCGCCGTTCATCGCGCTGAACGAGCCCGAGACCAGCCTGCATCCCTCGCTGCTGGCGCCATTGGCGCGGCTGATCGCCAAGGCATCGCGCCGTGCCGACATCTGGATCGTCACCCATTCGGAGCCTCTGATGGAAGCGCTGCGCAGCGAAAGCGCGGTGCCGCTGCGCCGGGTGATCAAGACGAAGGGCGCCACCACCATCGAGGGCCTGACCGCGGGCGGTGAATTTCGTGACCGCGAGGACGACCAGGATGACGATGACGACGACGATTAAATCGCGCCGTCGCGTTACTGCCCGAGCGGCTTCAGGATCTTGATCAGCTCGCCGTGCACGAACTCGTTGCCGCAGACGATGTGGCCGGTCTGCAGCGGGTCGTCATTGCCCTGGATGCCGGAGACGGTGCCGCCGGCTTCGCGGACCATCAGCAGGCCGGCCGCGACGTCCCAGGCCTGCAGATTGCGCTCCCAATAGCCGTCGAGCCGGCCAGCAGCGACAAAGGCGAGGTCGAGCGAGGCGGCGCCGAAGCGGCGGAAGCCCGCGACCTTGTTCTGCAGCGCAGCCATCTCCTGCAGCGCCAGCTGGTGACTACCGCGGCCGATATGCGGCAGGCCGCAGGCGACAACGCATTCGTTGAGCTGGCGGCGGCCGGCGACGCGCAGCCGCTGGTCGTTGAGGAAGGCGCCCTTGCCGCGCTCGGCGATGTAGAGCTCGTCATTGGCGGGATTGTAGATCACGCCGGCGATCACGGTGTCCTCGCGCTTCAGCCCGATCGAGATCGCGAATTGCGGGATGCCGTGCAGGAAGTTGGTGGTGCCGTCCAGGGGATCGACGATCCAGGTGTGGCTCTTGTCAGAGCCTTCGCGCTTGCCGCCTTCCTCGCCGAGGAACCCGTAGCCGGGCCGGGCCTTCTCGAGGTCGGTGTAGAGCATCTCCTCGGCGCGCTTGTCGGCGAGCGAGACGAAGTTTGCCGGCCCCTTCAGCGACACCTGGAGATGTTCGATCTCGCCGAGGTCGCGCTTGAGGCTGCGGCCGGCGCGGCGCGCGGCCTTGACCATGACATTGATGAGAGCGGAATAGAGCATGATGGAAGCTGGTGGCTTTCGAGCGTTGGAAATCGATCGGGCAGCGTAGCAAGACCCTGCCCGTCATCCTGAGGAGCGCGGAACGCGCGTCTCGAAGGATCGACGGCCCGGTCCGGGGCCGTGCATCCTTCGAGGCTCGCTCCGCTCGCACCTCAGGATGACGGGAAACGGCCTGTGGCGCCCTGGGTTTCGGACTGGGTGCCCTCTGGAAGTGGCGCCGTCAAGGCGTCATTTGACGTTGTTTCCGATCCATTTTCGCGCGGCTGCCTCGGCCTTGGCGCGGTCTTCCGGGCTCATATCGGCGAGGATGTCGTCGAGATCGGGGTCGCCCTTGCCGGCGGTCTTGGCGACCGTGTGCCATTTCAGCGCCTCGACCTTGTCCACCGGGGCGCCGGCGCCGGTCGCCAGCACATGGGCGAGGCGGTTTTGCGCGATCGCGCTGTTCTGCCGGGCCGCCTTGCGCAGCAGCGCCACCGCCGCCGGCACGTTCCGCGGCGTGCCCGAGCCGTTGTAGAGGGCGATGGCATATTCGACCTCGGCATCGACATTGTCGGCCAGCGAGGCGGCCTGCAGCAGCCGCGCCGCCTTCTCGAGGTCCTTCGGCACGCCGGTGCCTTCCTTGTAGAAGGTCGCGAGCGCGTATTGCGCCTCGGGGCTGCCGGCGTCGGCGGCCATGCGCAACAGCTCGGCGGAGCGGCGGAGGTCCTGCGGCAGGGTCTGGCCGTCGAGATAGAGCAGCGCGAGATTATAGGCCGCCTTCGGCTCGCCGAGCTTGGCCGACGACGCCAGCAGCTTGACCGCGGCATCCTTGTCCACGGCGCCGCCGCGGCCGGCGATCTTCATCATGGCGAGCGCGAACATCGCCTCGCGGTCGCCGGCATCGGAGGCGCGCTTGTACCACTCGTCGGCCTTGACGTAGTCGCGCTTGACGCCGAGCCCATTGGCATAGAGCTCGCCCAGCATCGTCATGGCCTTGGCATCGTTGTTGTTCTGCGCGCGCGCGGTCGCGAGATCGAACGCGGTCTTGTACATGCCGCGCTGATAGGCGCCGTAGACGAGGTCGACATTGGGATCGTCGACGGCCTGGGTCGGGGTCGGCGAGGGCGTCGGAGATGCGGCAGGCTTCGGCGTCGCTGAGGCGGCGGGCTTGGGCGCCGGCTTCTTCGCGACCGGCGAATGCACCTTCGGCTTCGCAGCGTCCTTCTTCGCGGGCGGCGTCTGTGCCGGCGGCGTGATCGAGAGCTGCGCCATCGCGCCGCTCGCCAGCATCGTGCAGCCGAGCGCAACACCTATCGGACGCAGGCATTTCATTCCGGCGTCATCCCTCGGCCCTTCCGTCGGCCTTGGCCTTGCCGAATGTGCCGGCATGCGCCCGCGCAATCGCGTCGCCGATCTCGGCGAGCGCCGCCTTGGCGCCGCGCGGATCGGACCAGATGAAGTTTCCGACCAGCACGAAATCCGCGCCGGCCGCCGCGAACGTCTCGGCTTCCTCGCGCGAGGTTGCAAAGCCGATGCAGGGCGGCTCGAACAATTCGTCCCACCACTCCAGCCGCTCGGCGATGGCCTCGCGCGAGGGCCGCTGTCCGTTGGCGTCGGGCTCGCCGAACAGCACATAGTCGGCACCAGCTTCGCCCGCGGCCATGGAATCGTGGCGGGTCGCGAGCCCGCCGACGCCGACAATGCGGTCGGGTTTCAGCGACGGCACCGCCTCTTCCATCGCGGCGACGCCGGTCAGATGCGCGCCGTCGGCGCCGGCGCGGGCCACGATATCGGGATGGCCGTCGATCAGCAGCGCCGCGCCGGCGTGCTGGATCGCAGGCGCCAGCGCCTTGATGGTGGAGATCATGCTGCGCGGATCGCTCTCGCGCAGCCGCACCAGCACGGCCGCGACATCGGCCGCGGCAAGCAGCTCGGTGAGCTCGGCCGCAAGCCGCGCAGGCTCATCGACCGCCGGCGTTGCCAGATAGAGGCGCGGCGTCGGCCGCGGCGGAACGGGCTTGGTCGCCAACTATGCCGCCTGTTTCTCGAGGCCGGCTTCCCAATTGCCGGTGCTCGCGAGCCCGTTCATCCGGGCGCGATGCGAGAAGGCGCGCTGGCCTGCGGGGACGTTGTCGGGCTTGCCGGACCACGCCTTCTGCGGCGCCGCCTGCAGCGCGCGGCCGTAGGAGAAGGTCAGCCGCCAGGGCAAATTGCCGATCTTGTTCATGGCGTCGAGATGCGCGGTCGCTTCCTCGTCGCTCTGGCCGCCGGAGAGGAAGGCGATGCCGGGCACCGCGGCCGGCACGCAGCTCTTGAGCAGGCGGATGGTCTTCTCGGCGACTTCCTGCACCGGCGCCTGCTTCGGGCACTTCTTGCCCGAGATCGCCATGTTCGGCTTCAGGATCATGCCTTCGAGCGCGACGCGCTGCACCCGCAATTCCTGGAAGGTGCGGTTCAGCACGCGCTGCGTCACCTCGTAGCAGCGGTCGATGTCATGATCGCCGTCCATCAGCACCTCCGGCTCGACGATCGGGACGATCTGCGCGGCCTGGCACAGCGCGGCGTAGCGCGCCAGCGCATGGGCGTTGGCACGGATCGCGGTCTGGGTCGGGATTCGCGGTCCGATATCGATCACGGCGCGCCACTTCGCAAAGCGCGCACCGCGCTCGTAATATTTCTTCAGCCGCTCGGCGAGCTTGTCGAGGCCGACGGTGACGAGTTCGCCTGGGCAGTTCGGCAGCGCCTGCGTGCCCTCGTCGACCTTGATGCCGGGGATCGCGCCGGCCTGCTCGATCAGCTTGACCAGCGGCGTGCCGTCCTTGGCATTCTGCCAGATCGTCTCGTCGTAAAGGATGACGCCGGAGATGTACTTGCTCATCGCCTCCTGCGAGCGGAACAGCATCTCGCGATAGTCACGGCGATTGTCCTCCGTCGAATCGACCTTGATGGCGTCGAACCGCTTCTTGATGGTGCCGGAGGATTCGTCGGCGGCGAGAATGCCCTTGCCCGGGGTGACCATGGCAAGCGCGATTTTGTTGAGGTCGGAGAGGTTCATCGGGGCGTCCTCCAGAGCCATTGCCTTTGCAAACCAAAATAGGCGGTTCTCGGGCAAATGCCTAGAAAACGTTCGTCGCGGCTGAGATCGCGCGTAGATTTGGCTTGTTCTGTTCACCTCGCCCCGCTTGCGGGGAGAGGCACAGGCCACCTTCGGCGGCCGTCGGCAAAGAACGCCGAAGTCGAGCTTCGGCTATGTTGCATCGCTAGATGCAATTCGGGTGAGGGGGTACAGGTCTAGCCGCATTCGCGGCTCGTGGAAGCAGCCCCTCACCCCAACCCTCTCCCCGCGAAGGGCGGGGAGAGGGAGAGATACGTCAGGCGACCTTGGGGTCGAGCTGGCCCGCGGCGTAGCGCTTGGCCATTTCCGCGGTGGTCAGCACCTTCTTGATCTTGCTGGCCTGGCCCGCGGTGTTGAACTCCTGCAGGCGCTGCTTGCACAGCTTGGTCATCGCCTCCATCGCGGGCTTCAGGTACTTGCGCGGATCGAACTCTTCCGGATTGTCCTTCAGCACCTTGCGGATCTGGCCGGTCATCGCCATCCGGTTGTCGGTGTCGATGTTGATCTTGCGCACACCGTTCTTGATGCCGCGCTGGATCTCGGCGACCGGCACGCCCCAGGTCGGCTTCATCTTGCCGCCATTGGCGTTGATGATCTCCTGCAGCTCCTGCGGCACCGACGAGGAGCCGTGCATCACCAGATGCGTGTTCGGCAGCTTGCGATGGATTTCCTCGATCACGTTCATGGCGAGGATGTTGCCGTCGGGCTTGCGGGTGAACTTGTAGGCGCCGTGCGAGGTGCCCATCGCGATCGCCAACGCGTCGACCTTGGTCTCCTTGACGAACTTCACGGCCTCGTCCGGGTTGGTCAGCAGCTGGTCGTGCGACAGCTTGCCCTCGGCGCCATGGCCGTCTTCCTTGTCGCCCATGCCGGTCTCGAGCGAGCCGAGCACGCCGAGCTCGCCTTCCACCGAGATGCCGCCGAGATGGGCCATGCCGGTCACGGTCTTGGTGACGCCGACATTGTAGTCCCAGTCGCCGGGGGTCTTGCCGTCGGCCTTCAGCGAGCCGTCCATCATGACCGAGGTGAAGCCGGCCTGGATCGCGGTCATGCAGGTGGCGGGCTCGTTGCCGTGGTCGAGATGCACGCAGACCGGGATCTGCGGGTAGATCTCGGTGACGGCGTCCATCATGTGCTTGAGCATGACGTCGTTGGCGTAGGACCGCGCGCCGCGCGAAGCCTGGATGATGACGGGCGCGTCGACCTCGGAGGCTGCCGCCATGATCGACAGCGCCTGTTCCATGTTGTTGATGTTGAAGGCAGGTACGCCGTAATCATGCTCGGCCGCGTGGTCGAGGAGTTGCCGCAACGTTATGCGAGCCATTCCATTTCTCCCTGTAGTGCAAGTTCGTGGATGTGAAGCGCGATGAGCTCATTTTCATCGCGCTTTTGCTCTTTGTTTGAGCATGATCTCTTCGGAAACCCGCTTCACACTTTTCCGGATCATGCTCTGGATCAACGGTTTTTCAGAACTTCGACGCCCGGCAGCGGCTTGCCTTCCATCCATTCAAGAAACGCGCCGCCCGCGGTCGAGACGTAGGAAAAATCGCCGCCCACGCCCGCCTGGTTCAGCGCCGCGACGGTGTCGCCGCCGCCGGCGACCGAGATCAGCTTCCTGGCCTTGGTGCGTTCGGCGGCATGTTTGGCCGATACCACGGTGCCGCGGTCGAACGGCGTCAGCTCGAAGGCGCCGAGCGGGCCGTTCCAGACCAGCGTCGCCGCGTCGTCGATCGCGGCATGGATGCGCGCGATCGATTGCGGACCGACGTCGAGGATCATGCCGTCGGCCGGGATCGCATCGAGGCCATAGGCATGGGACGGCGCGTTGGCGGCAAACTGGTTGGCGACGACAGCGTCGACGGGGAGGATGATGGCGCAGTTGGCCGCGTTGGCCTTCTCCATGATCCGCAGCGCGGTCGGGGCAAGATCCTTTTCGGCGAGCGACTTGCCGACGGCGACGCCCTGCGCGTGCAGGAAGGTGTTGGCCATGCCGCCGCCGATCACCAGCGCGTCGACCTTGCTCACGAGATTTTCCAGGAGGTCGATCTTGGTCGAGACCTTGGCGCCGCCGATGATCGCGATCACCGGCTTGGTCGGCGCTTCCAGCGCCTTGCCGAGCGCATCGAGCTCGGCCTGCATGGTGCGGCCGGCATAGGCCGGCAGCTTGTGGCCGAGGCCTTCGGTCGAGGCGTGGGCGCGATGCGCGGCGGAGAAGGCGTCGTTGACCCAGATGTCGCCGAGCTTGGCGAGCTCTGCAACGAAGCCGGCGTCGTTCTTCTCTTCCTCCTTATGGAAACGCGTGTTTTCCAGGCAGAGGATGTCGCCGTCCTTGAGGGCCCCGACAGCGGCGGCCGCGGGCTCGCCGATGCAGTCCTCGGCGAAGGCCACCGGGCGCTTGATCACTTTCGACAGCGCTTCCGCGACCGGCTTCAGCGATTCCTTGGGATCGCGTCCCTTGGGGCGGCCGAAATGGGCCAGCAGGATCACCTTGCCGCCCTTGTCGGATATTTCGGTGATGGTGGGGGCCACGCGCTCGAGCCGGGTGGCGTCGGTGACGCGGCCATTTTCCATGGGGACGTTGAGGTCGACGCGCAGCAGCACGCGCTTGCCCTTCACGTTGACGTCGTCGAGGGTGCGGAACGATTTTGTCATGGGGGGTGTCGAACTCCTGGGGTCATTCCGGGGCGATGCGGAGCATCGAACCTCAGATGCGCAATTGCGCATCGGGGAATCTCGAGATTCCGGGTCTGGTCCTGCGGACCATCCCGGAATGACGGAGCGGCAAACACGCAGATGCCCGGCGGTGAGCCGGGCATCGCGAACAGTCGAACTTAAACCAGCTTGCCGATCGCGACGGCGGTGTCCGCCATACGGTTCGAGAAGCCCCACTCATTGTCGTACCAGGACATCACGCGCACGAAGTTGCCGTTCTGCACCTTGGTCTGGTCCATGTGGAAGGTCGACGAGTGCGGATCGTGGTTGAAGTCGATCGAGACGTTCGGCGCGTTGGTGTAGCCGAGGATGCCCTTGAGCTGCTGCTCGGACGCACGCTTCATCGCCTCGTTGATCTCCTTGACGTCGGTTGCGCGCTTGGCGACGATCTTGAGGTCGATCACGGAAACGTTCGGGGTCGGAACGCGGACCGAGACGCCGTCGAGCTTGCCCTTCAGCTCGGGCAGCACGAGGCCGATCGCCTTCGCGGCACCGGTCGAGGTCGGGATCATCGACATCGCCGCAGCGCGGCCGCGATAGAGATCCTTGTGCAGGGTGTCGAGCGTCGGCTGGTCGCCGGTATAGGCATGGATCGTGGTCATGAAGCCGGTCTCGATGCCGACGGTGTCGTTCAGGACCTTGGCGACCGGCGCGAGGCAGTTGGTGGTGCAGGAGCCGTTCGAGATCACCAGGTGATCCTTGGTCAGCGTGTCGTGGTTGACGCCGTAGACGATGGTGGCGTCAGCACCGTCGGCGGGCGCCGAGACCAGCACGCGCTTGGCGCCGGCTGTGAGGTGCGCGGAGGCCTTGTCCTTCGCGGTGAAGATGCCGGTGCATTCCAGCGCGACGTCGACGCCGAGCGCCTTCCACGGCAGCTTGGAGGGATCGCGCTCGGCCGAAACCTTGATCTTGTTGTCGCCGAGGCTGATCGTGTCGCCGTCGACCGTGACGGTGCCGGGGAAGCGGCCGTGCACGGAATCGAAGCGCAGCAGGTGTGCGTTGGTCTCGACCGGGCCGAGGTCGTTGATGCCGACCACCTCGATGTCCTTGCGGCCGGACTCGGCGATGGCGCGCAGAATGTTGCGGCCGATACGCCCAAACCCGTTGATCGCGACGCGGATTGCCATGCTCGTCTCCTCTAATGCTGTTGTCAGCCCCGCGGGAGCGCTCCCACGAGGTTTTTACGGCGGAACGCCCGGTTCGGCCGGGCGCGTACGGAAAAGATGGAGCTTAGGTAATCCTTTTTTGCGACAAGCTCAACCTTGGCCGACAGGTGTCAGGCCAGCGTCAGACGCGCTTCGTGGCAGCGTTAACGACGGCTTCAGCAGTAATGCCGAAATGCGGGAAAAGGTCCTTCGCCGGGGCGCTGGCGCCGAATCCGTGCATGCCGATGAATTCGCCGTCATGGCCGATCACGGCATCCCAGCCCCAGCGCACCGCGGCCTCGATCGCGATCTTGACTGGGGCGTTGCCGATAATGGCATTTTGCCGTTCGGCGGGCTGTGCCAGCAGCAATTCCAGCGACGGGACCGAGACCACCCGCGTCGCGATGCCGCGTCCGGCGAGCTGCTTCTGCGCCTCGACCGCGATCTGGACCTCGGAACCCGACGCGAACAATGACACTTTTGCGTCACCCTGCGCCGCGACCAGCTCATAGGCGCCGTGGCTGCACGGGTTGTCGTTCGGCGCCGTGGTGCGGAGCTGCGGCAGGTTCTGGCGAGTCAGCGCCAGCACCGTCGGTCCGTCGACGCGGTTGAGCGCCAGTTCCCAGCACTCGGCGGTCTCGACCGCGTCACAGGGACGGAACACGCGCATGTTGGGCATCGCGCGGAGCGCGGAGAGATGCTCGACCGGCTGGTGCGTCGGGCCGTCCTCGCCGAGGCCGATCGAGTCATGGGTCATGACATAGACGACGCCGGTGCCCATCAGCGCCGACAGCCGCATCGCGCCGCGCGCGTAGTCGGTGAATACCAGGAAGGTGGCGCCGTTCGGCGCGAAGCCGCCATGCAGGAAGATGCCGTTGAGGCACGCCGCCATGCCGTGCTCGCGGACGCCGTAATGGATGAAGCGACCCTTCGGCGTCTTGGCGCCGAACGCCGTCGCCGACTTCGCCTTGTTGTTGTTGGAGCCGGTGAGGTCGGCGGAGCCGGCGACGAATTCCATCGGCATCGCAGCCGCAATCACCTCGATCGCGGCTTCCGACGATTTGCGGGTCGCGACGTTGAGCGGATTTTCCAGGAGTCCCTTCTTGAAGGCGCGCAGCCCCTTGGCGAGCGACTGCGGCCGCTCGTGGCGAATGCGGCGTTCGAACTCGGCGCGCTTGCGGCTGCCGAGCTGCGCGAACTGCTCGTCCCAAGCCTTGTGCTCGGCGGCGCCGCGGGCGCCTGCCTCGCGCCAGGCCTTCAGCACATCGTCGGGCACCGAGAACGGCTCGAGCGAGATGCCGAGCTTCTCCTTGGCCGCCTTGAGCTCGTCGGCGCCGAGCGCTTCGCCATGCGCCTTGGCGGTGCCGGCCTTGTGCGGCGCGCCGTACCCGATCGTGGTCTTGCAGGCGATCATCGAGGGCTTGTTGGATTTCTGCGCGCGGGTGATTGCAGCGGCAATCGCCTGCGGATCGTGGCCGTCGATCAATTCGGCGGCCCAGCCTGCGGACTTGAAGCGCTTCACCTGATCGACGGAATCGGAGATCGAGGTCGGGCCGTCGATCGAGATGCCGTTGTCGTCGTACAGCACGATCATCTTGTTGAGCCGCCAGACACCGGCGAGCGCGATCGCTTCCTGCGAGATGCCCTCCATCAGGTCGCCGTCGGAGGCAAGCACATAGGTGTGGTGGTTGACGATCTTCTTGCCGAACTCGGCGGCCAGCATCTTCTCGGCGAGCGCCATGCCGACCGCGGTCGCGATGCCCTGGCCGAGCGGACCGGTGGTGGTCTCGATGCCCTTGGTGTGGAAGTTCTCGGGGTGTCCCGGTGTCAGCGATCCGAGCTGGCGGAAATGCTTGAGCTGGTCGAGCGTCATGTCCTTGTTGCCGGTGAGGTACAGCAACGAATAGAGCAGCATCGAGCCATGGCCGGCCGAGAGCACGAAGCGGTCGCGATCGGGCCACGCCGTGTCGGCCGCATCGAATTTCAGGAATTTCGTGAACAGGACGGTCGCGATGTCGGCGGCGCCCATCGGCAGGCCGGGATGGCCGGAATTCGCCTTTTCGACGGCGTCCATGGCAAGGCCACGGATCGCATTGGCCATACGGGTGTGATCGACCTGCGTCATGATGAAAAGTCCGCCTAAAATGAGGAGCTGATGCTGGACGCATCGGGCGGGCAGCCGCGATACGCGCGTGGATGGCCTTACGGGTTGGGGGTGGATTAGCACCTCAATTCCGCAAGTCCAAGGCGATGGAACGCCTCAAAACGGGGAAAAGTTGCCCGAAATCGCCCTATTTCATTCAACGGTGCATAGTTCTGCGCCGCCGTTGCGCTGGGCTCGCTTGCCACGTAAATTTCGTCCCGTAAACGCTTGCCGAACCGCCTGTTTTGCCGTGCGGCAGGCCTGTCTTCCGCAGGCTACCAAGGCCAACCGACTTGAAAGGTCCACGCCGCGTGTCATGAGTGATCGTCTCGCCAACGGGTCTGGCAATACCGAGGCACCGCTTGCCGATATCGATGCTGCGACCAAGCGGCTGATGGCAGCGCTTGATGCGCTGGAAAGCTCGGTGGAGCGGCGCCGCGAGGCTGACCGCGACGAGAACGAATTGGCGAGCCGCATCCAGGCGCTCGGCGCCGATCGCTCCAGGCTTGCCGACGAGCTCGACGGATCGCTGGTGAAGACGCGCAAGCTCGAGCGCGCCAATCGCGAGATCGCGGAAAAACTCGACGCGGCAATCGGCAGCATTCGCGCCGTGCTCGACGGCGGAGACAGCAGATGAGCCACATCAACGTCACCATCAATGGCCGGCAATACCGGATGGCCTGCGAGGAGGGCCAGGAGGTGCGGCTCCTAAAGCTCGCGGAAAATCTCCAGCAGCGCGTGGAATCGCTGCGCGGCAAGTTCGGCGAGATCGGCGATGCGCGGCTGACGGTGATGGCGGCGCTCACCGCCTGCGACGAACTGGTCGACGCCAGCGCACGCATCCGCAGCCTCGAGGAAGAGGTCGAGCAGCTGCGCAACGCGCGCGTTGCCGCCATCGACCGCGCCCGCGCGACCCAGACCGCGGTCTCCAACGCGCTCAACGCCGCCGCGGAGCGGATCGAGCGCACCACGCAGGTGCTCAACCGCACCATCGGCGGCGGCATCGCGATCGGGTGATCTATATTTTCCGGCATCGGGTGATCTTATCCTCCCCTGGAGGGGGAGGATCGACGCTCATGAAATGAGCGGCGAGGTGGGGTGACGGTCTTTCCACACGTGTAGCGCCCGCGTTGAGAGATCACCCCACCCCGGTTCGCATTCCGCTACGCTTCATGCGTACCGACCCTCCCCCTCCAGGGGAGGGTGGAGAGAAGTGCATGAGTCTCGGCTGCGTCTTCCTTACCGCTGGCGGATTGGGGCAACGATGGCTAGATTAGCCCCCGCGAAGCTGCGTCGTGCGTCAGGAGCCATATATCCCCGGGGCCTTATCGATCCTTTAGGGAACTGTCCCTGGCCGGGTCCGTGGACCCGGACATATGGTGCCCACCTACTTTCGTAGGGAACTCCGGGATCGAGCGCTCCAACGGCCTCTGCGGCTTCGCACTGATTTTTGCTGTTGCCTTGTCGTCGCGCTGCGGCGGTTGAATTGTCTAGCAGTGTTGTGCCCCGCGATACGGGTCGTCCAGCGCACCGCGGCCTGGCCTTAACGAAAGCTAGCGTCTCTGGGATGATGGATCGTCCGTTGTCGCGGACGACGACAGCGGAAGATGGATCATGCACGCATCTCCATCGAAGGCCGAGCTCCGGGCACTTGCTCTCGCCAAGCGCGATGCGCTGAGCGACGAGCAGCGCGCGACGGCTGCCGAAGCGCTCGCCAAGCGCGGCGCGCCGTTCGAGATCGCGCCGGGCATGATCGTCTCGGGCTATGCGCCGATCCGCAGCGAGCTCGATCCGGCGCCGTTGATGAAGAAGCTTGCCGACAGGGGCGCGCGGCTCGCGCTGCCCTGCATCAATGCGCGCGGCCAGTCGCTGACCTTCCGCAGCTGGTCGCCGCAGGACCGGCTGATGCTCGGGCCGCTCGGCATTCCCGAGCCGTCGCCGGCCGCCGCCGAGGTGCATCCGGACGTGATGCTGGTGCCGCTCGCGGCATTCGACAAGCTCGGTCACCGCATCGGCTACGGCGCCGGTTATTACGACTATACCTTCGCGCATCTGCGCAAGGCCAAGCATGTGATCGGGGTCGGACTTGCCTTTGCTGCACAGGAAACCAAGGCGATTCCGGCGCTGTCGCACGACGTCCCGCTCGATTTTGTGCTAACGGAGCGCAAGACGTTCGATTTCCGGAGTAGCTAGCCTTGCGAATTCTCTTCGTTGGTGACGTCGTCGGCAGGACCGGCCGCACCGCCATCGCCGACCACCTTCCCGGCATGATCAGGGACTGGTCGCTCGATCTCGTGGTCGTCAATGGCGAGAATTCCGCCGGCGGCTTCGGCATCACCGAGGCGATCTATCAGGAGCTGCTCGACGCCGGCGCCGATGCGATCACGCTCGGCAACCACGCCTGGAATCAGAAGGAGGCGCTGGTCTTCATCGAGCGCGCGCCGCGCCTGATCCGCCCGCTGAATTTTCCGCGCCATTCGCCCGGCCGCGGCGCCACGCTGGTCGATACCAAGAGCGGCAAGCGCGCGCTGGTCCTCAACGCGATCGGCCGCGTCTTCATGGAGCCGTCCTCGAACGATCCGTTCAGCGCCATCGAGCGCGAGCTCGAGGCCTGCCCGCTGCGCGAGGGCTGTGATGCCATCGTGCTCGATTTCCATGCCGAGGCGACCAGCGAGAAGCAGGGCGTCGGCTTCTTCTGCGACGGCCGCGTCAGCCTCGTGGTCGGTACCCATACCCACGTGCCGACCGCCGATCATCAGGTGCTGCCGGGCGGCACCGCCTATATGAGCGATGCCGGCATGACCGGCGACTATGACTCGGTGATCGGCATGCAGAAGGAGGAGCCGCTGCAGCGCTTCCTCACCGGCATTCCCTCCGGCCGTTTCGAGCCGGCGGGCGGCGTGGCAACACTGAGCGGCATCGCGGTCGAGACCGACGATGCGACCGGGCTCGCGGTGAAGGTCGCGCCGGTGCGCGCCGGCGGGCGGCTCGAGCCTGCGGTGCCGGGGTTTTGGACCTAGCGAGGAAACGTAGCCCCGGATGCAGCGAAACGAAATCCGGGAATCTCTCCGCGGTCGCATTGATCCGGATTGCGCTTCGCTGCGTCCGGGCTACGAACTACGACTGCCGAAAACCCATCCGGAATGCGCCCCAGTGGCGGCCGTTCACGACGATCGGCGATGACAGGTCCTTCATCAGCACGAAATTGCCGCCGCCCATGTCGCGGCGATAGGTTTGCAACAGGAACGGTTTTGTGTTGGCCGCGACCTTGCTCACCGCGCGATCGTTGAACAGGCGGCGGTTGCGGCAATTGGCGTTGTTCCACACCGGGTCCGGCCCCTGCGGCTGCCGGTAGTTCGGATTGTGGGTCGGCAGATAGCCGCTGCGCGCCCAGGCGACGCAGAACACGATGCGCGGATCGCTCTTCTGGATCGGATCCTGGATCGCGGGCAACACGCGGTCGGTGAAGGCGACGTAGTCGGTGAGATACTGCTTCGGATTGGTGCCGGCGATCTCGCGATAATTCTCGTCCATCAATTGCGCGAGCGTGATCTCGCCGCGCGCCACGGCATTCTCGAGCAGCTCCGAGATCTGCCTTGCGGTGTCGATCACGACGCGGATCAGCGGCGTGTCGCTGGTCTGCACGCCGCTGTCGGCGATGGTCACGATCAGGCTCTCGGAGAGCTCGAGCAGTTTCGCGACGCGGCTGTCGGCGTGCTTGAGGTCGCGCGAGGAGAGATCGACGCCCTTCGCCAGCTCGTTCAGCTCCGCGATCACGCTGTCGCAATGGCCGAGATTGGAGGTCGCGGCGCGCGCCACGCTGCCGATCTCGGCGCCGACGGATGAGAAGCCTTCCTGCACGCGCATGATGATGCCCGAAATCTGCTGGGCGCCTTCGCCGGCGCTCTTGGCGCGCAACGAGGCATCGCTGCTCTCGCCGATCAGGCTGCCGATCTGGCCGTCGAGATCGCGCACGGTGTCGGAAATCTGATGCGTCGCCTGGCGGGTTGCTTCCGCAAGGTTCTTGACCTCGCTCGCGACCACGGCAAAGCCGCGGCCGGCATTGCCGGCGCGCGCCGCCTCGATGGTGGCGTTGAGCGCCAGCAGATTGGTCTGCTTGGCGATTGCCTCGATCGAACCGGAAACCTTGGCGACCTGGCTCAGCGCGGAGCCGACCGCGGCGAGCCGCGCCTCGATCCGTCCGACCGCCGCGACGAGCTCCGCGATATGGCTGACCGCGGTCTCGACCACATGGCGCGACTCCGCGATCTGGCCGACCGCGGCGGATGCGGTCGTTTGCACCGCCTGCGATGCGTTGGCGATGTCGTGATTGGCGGCGACCATCGTCTCGGCCGTCGTCTGCAAATGATGGAAGCGCTCGGACTGGCTGCCGACGCGGTTCGCGACCTCCTGGACGTTGCCGGCGATGTCGGCGAGTTCCACCCCGAGGCCGCCGATGCGGTCGGCGAGCTGGTCCACCAGCCGCTCGGCCAGCGTTCGGTCCGATGACGTATCCAGAACTGCAAGCTGCGCGGCCGACATGTCGACGCTTCCTCCGTTACAGCGGCTCGTCGGCCGCCGCAGCATTCCCCATTCCAACCCTAAAGCGTGATTCGCGCTGCCGGTCTTGCCTGAGCGCGCACTGTGTAGCCCGGATGCAGCGCAGCGAAATCCGGGACTCCTGCCCGTGGAAACATGCATCCCGGATTACGCTTCGCTGCATCCGGGCTACGAAGCGTTCAAAGCTTGTAGGCGGTGCGGAACCCGCCCCAGTGCCGGCCGCGCACGCGGATCGGTACGTCGATCTCGCGCATCATCACCGTGTTGCCGCCTCCCATGTCGCGCGCATAGGTCTGGATCAGATAGGCGCGCTGGTTGCGGCCGGCGGCGAGGCCCGCGGCGTCGTTGAAGATGCGGCGGTTGCGGCTGTTGGCGGTGTTGTATGCCACGTCGCCCGGCCGCTGCGGCTGCGAGTAGAGCTTGTTGTGGACCGGCAGATAGCCGTTCTGGTCGATCATCACGCAGAATGCCATTCGCTTGTCCCTGGCGAGGAATGCGTCCTGGAACGCCGGCAGGGTGCGCTCCGCCCAGTCCAGCATTTTGGTGCGGTACTGCACCGGGTTGGTGCCTGCGATCTCGACATAGTCGGTGTCGAACATGTCGGCGATTGTAATCGCGCCGCTCGCCAGCCCGTTCTCGAACATCTTGCTCAGCGTGCTGCCGGCTTCGATCGCGCGGGTGACGAGCTCGGCGTTCTCCTCGTGGATCGCCCACATCCGGTCTTCGATTTTTTCGCGCAGCTCGGCCGTTGCCGCCTCGAAGCGGGCCTGGCTGCCTGCCTTGGAGCGCTCGCCGACCCGGATCCGGCATGCGCCGATCTCCTGCAATGTCGCGTTCAGGGTCTCCTGCACCGGCAGCTTCCCGGCATCGGGTCCGCCGATCAGAATGCCGTCCATCGCGATCTCGTAGACCGGCGCGGTGACGAGGCCGCGCGCGGTCGTGATCTCGATCTTGAGGCTGCAGGGCAGGCGCTCGTTCTTGCGCGGATCGCCGCGCTCGTCCTGGCGCAGCAGCACCGCGCAGCGCGCTTTCAGCTTCTGGGCGAAGGCGGTCACCGCCTTGCCGGCCCTGGCGACATTGTCGCCATGCGCGGCGGCTTCGCGCGTTGCACTGTCGATCTCGCCGGCGCTGGTGCCGACCGAGACGATGAAGTGCGAGGCGGAGGCGGCGTTCTGGCCCATCTCGCCGGTGATTTCATTCTGCTCGGCAACCGCGCCGTTGACGTTCTCGAACACCGGGCGGATCTTTTCGATCGCCTGGGAGATGCGATGCACCGCGTCCGCCGATCCGGTGGCGTCCTTCTGCAACGCCTCGATCTTGCGGGTGATCTCCCCGGTCGCGCTCTGGGTCTGCACCGCCAGCGCCTTGACCTCGGTTGCGACCACCGCAAAGCCCTTGCCGGCGGCACCGGCGCGCGCCGGCTCGATCGTCGAGTTCAGCGCGAGCAGCGTGGTCTGCCGCGCGATCTGTGCGATCAGATTGACGACGTTGCCGATCGCGGCCGAAGACTCGCGCAGGCGATCGACATTGGCGGTGGCCTCGCGCGCCGCGGCCGCGGCGTCGTCGGCGAGCTGGCTCGCGCTGCGCACCTGCGCCCTGATGCCCTCGGCGGAATGGGTGAAACGGTCGGCGGCTTGCGAGAACGTCGTCGCGGTGCTTTGCGCATCGCTGCTGCGGCCGGTCAGCGCATCGGTGCGGGCGCGGATCGTAGCGAGCTTGGCAGCCGTTGCCTCGGCGCCGTCGGCGACCGAGCTCGCGGCGCGTTCGAGCTGGCGGATCATCGCGCCGAGCTCGAGTTCCAGCAATTCCAGGATCTCCTTGGAGGAATCCTTGGCCGAATCAGTCTCGGTCGAGACCTCAGGGGCTGCGGCCGCGGTTGGAACCTGCGGCGCGACGGCCGGCGCACCCGGCTCCGGCACTTGCTTTCGAAACAAACCGAACGCCATGTGGGCTCTTTGGGGCTGTGGAAAGTTGCGGCGGGACGGGGCGATCCTCGCACCCGGGCATGAAGTCATGGTTAACAAGTGCCTCATATTCCGGCTTGCGGTAGTATTCCTCCGCCGGAGGGCCCCGCCGATCCTTTGATTTTGACCGTGAGGGGCCTATAAGGCCGCGTTTTCCATCCCTGTTCAGACCCTAAGCTCCGAAGAGACGTCGCATGGCCGGCCATTCCCAATTCAAGAACATCATGCACCGCAAGGGCCGGCAGGATGCCCAGAAGTCGAAGCTTTTCGGCAAGCTGGCCCGCGAAATCACCGTGGCGGCCAAGCTCGGCACCCCGGACCCGGCGATGAATCCGCGGCTGCGCGCCGCCGTGGTCGCGGCCCGCGCCGAGAACATGCCCAAGGACAATATCGACCGCGCCATCAAGAAGGCCGCCGGCAATGAAGGCGAGAACTATGACGAGATCCGCTACGAGGGTTATGGCCCCGGCGGCGTCGCCGTCATCGTCGAGGCGCTGACCGACAACCGCAACCGCGCCGCTTCCGATATCCGCTCCTTCTTCACCAAGTCGGGCGGCAATCTCGGCGAAACCGGCTCGGTCGCCTTCATGTTCGACCGCACCGGCATCATCGAATACGACGCCAAGGTCGCCTCCGACGACGCCATGCTGGACGCCGCGATCGAGGCCGGCGCCGACGACGTGGTCTCCAGCGAAGGCGGCCACGAGGTCTACGCCTCGCAGGACACTTTCCGCGAAGTCGCAAAAGCGCTGGAAGCGAAGTTCGGCGAGCCGCGCAAGGCGGCGCTGACCTGGAAGCCGCAGAACACCGTTTCGGTCGACGACGAGACCGGCGAAAAGCTGCTGAAGCTGATGGACCTGCTCAACGAGCATGACGACGTGCAGAACGTGTTCGCCAATTTCGAGGTGTCCGACGCACTGATCGCGAAGATGGGCGGGTAGTTTGCTTTGTCATTGCCGAGCTTGACCCGGCAATCCATCAAAAAGCAAAGGCTTCTATGATCGATGGATGCGCGGGTCAAGCCCGCGCATGACGATTGCGGCTATTGTGCTTTCCCGGGTATGAGGCTCCGTTTGTGTTTCGTTCTCCCGGCGCAGGCGGTATCACTAGCCCATGACATCCCAGCCGATTCGCTCTCCCGTCCGCATCATCGGTATCGATCCGGGTCTCCGCCGCACCGGCTGGGGGGTGATCGAGACCGAAGGCAATCGTCTCGTCTATATCGCCTGCGGTTCGGTCGAGCCGCCGGACGATCTGCCGCTGGCGAGCCGGCTGCTTGCAATCCATGAGGGGCTGGCCGCCGTGCTCGGCGATTACAAGCCTGTGGAGGCGGCGGTCGAGCAGACCTTCGTCAACAAGGACGGCGTTGCCACCCTGAAGCTCGGCCAGGCGCGCGGCGTCGCCATGCTGGCGCCCGCAATGTTCGGTATCTCGGTCGCCGAATACGCGCCGAACCAGGTCAAGAAGACCGTGGTCGGCGCCGGACATGCCGAGAAGAACCAGATCCAGGTGATGCTGAAAATCCTGCTGCCGAAAGCCGAGCCGCCGTCCGCCGACGCCGCGGACGCGCTCGCGGTCGCGATCACCCACGCCCATCACCGCCAGAGCACCGCGCTGCGGCTCAGGGTGGCGAGCCTATGATCGGCAAGCTGAAGGGCCTGATCGATTCCTATGGCGAGGATTACGTGATCCTCGACGTCGGCGGCGTCGGCTACCAGGTGCATTGTGCGAGCCGCACGCTGCAGGCGCTGCCGTCGCCGGGCGGCGCCGCCGTGCTCTCGATCGAGACCTATGTCCGCGAGGACCAGATCAAACTGTTCGGCTTCCGCAGTGATCACGAGCGCGAATGGTTTCGCTTGCTGCAGACCGTGCAGGGGGTCGGCGCCAAGGTCGCGCTCGCGGTGCTCGGCACGCTGCCGCCGACCGATCTCGCCAACGCCATCGCGCTGCGCGACAAGGCGGCGGTGGCGCGGACGCCGGGAGTCGGGCCGAAGGTCGCCGAGCGCATCGTCAGCGAATTGAAGGACAAGGCGCCGGGCTTTGCGGATGTCGATCCCGCGGTGGTGCAACTGTCTGGCGCGATCGACAACAACCGCGCGCCGCGTCCTGTCACCGACGCGATCTCGGCGCTGGTCAATCTCGGCTACGGCCAGCCGCAGGCCGCCGCCGCCATCGCCGCCGCCTCGCGCAGCGCCGGTGAGAAGGCCGAGACCGCGCAGCTGATCCGGCTGGGGTTGAAGGAACTGTCGAAGTGATCAGTGGATTGGAGCGCCTCTGTTCTTCACCTCGCCCCGCTTGCGGGGAGAGGTCGGATCGCATCGCCGATGCGATCCGGGTGAGGGGGTACAGGTCTCGACACACATTGCGCTCGCGGAAGCAGCCCCTCACCCCAACCCTCTCCCCGCAAGAGCGGGGAGAGGGAGAACAATCTCGTGTTAGTCTCGCATCATGAATACGCCCTCGCGCATGGTCTCGCCTGAACGCCGCTCCGACGATGTCGGTGACACCGCGCTGCGGCCGCAGTCGCTGACGGAGTTCGTCGGTCAGGCCCAGGCACGCAAGAATCTCTCGATCTTCATCGAGGCTGCGAAGAAACGCGGCGAGGCGCTCGATCACGTGCTGTTCGTCGGTCCCCCCGGCCTCGGCAAGACCACGCTGGCGCAGATCGTCGCGCGTGAGCTCGGCGTCGGCTTTCGTGCCACCTCCGGCCCTGTCATTGCGAAGGCCGGCGATCTCGCGGCGCTGCTGACCAATCTCGAAGAACGCGACGTGCTGTTCATCGACGAGATCCATCGCCTCAGCCCGGCGGTCGAGGAAGTGCTCTATCCCGCGATGGAGGATTTCCAGCTCGACCTGATCATCGGCGAGGGTCCGGCGGCGCGCTCGGTCAAGATCGAATTGTCGAAGTTCACGCTGGTCGGCGCGACGACGCGCGCAGGCCTGCTCACCAATCCGTTGCGCGACCGCTTCGGCATTCCGATCCGGCTCAATTTCTACACCGAGGAAGAGCTCGAGAAGATCGTCACCCGCGGTGCCCGCGTGCTCAATATCGGCATGAGTCCTGATGGCGCCAACGAGATCGCGCGCCGCGCCCGCGGCACGCCGCGCATCGCCGGCCGCCTGCTGCGCCGGGTGCGCGACTTTGCCTCCGCGGCGGACGCCGATTCCGTCGACCGCGGCATCGCCGACCGGGCGTTGAGCGCGCTCGAGGTGGACAGCGCCGGGTTAGACGCGATGGACCGGCGCTATCTCACCACCATTGCCTTGAACTATGGCGGCGGGCCGGTCGGCGTCGAGACCATGGCGGCGGCGTTGTCGGAGCCGCGCGATGCGATCGAGGACATCATCGAGCCCTATCTGATCCAGTGCGGCTATCTGCAGCGTACTCCGCGTGGCCGGCTTCTGACCTCGCACGCCTTCCGCCATCTCGGCCTCGCCGAGCCGAACCGCGATCCCTCGCAGTTCGGCCTGTTCGGCAGCAATGGCGACGAGGACTGACGCATGATCCGGAAGAGGGCGAAGCGGTTTTCATGCTCGAACAAAAGCCCTCCGCTCTCGAAGACGTGAAGAGACGTGTTGATGCGGCGCGTCGCGCCGCCGGTAACCTTGCCTGCTAACCATTGCGGCATCTCTGCAGGCTGTCTGCACAAGCACGGCCCAATTTCGCTCCAATCAAAGGGCCTATGATAGCCCAGAGTGTTTTCGACAAGCGCCAGGCATCACCGATCACACGTCCATGATTTCACGTCGTCATTTTCTGCGCGGGTTCGGCGGATTGACCGCCGCCACCGCTTCGACCGCGGCCTATGGCTTGAGCGAGCCGGTCGTCCGCCTCGCGCTCACGCGCTACGATCTGTCGCCGCGGCAATGGCCGGCGGATTTTCCGCTCAAGATCGCCGCGCTCGCCGACATCCACGCCTGCGATCCCTGGATGTCGCTCGATCGCATCGCTGAGATCGTCGAGCGGACGAACGGTCTGAACCCCGACATCATCGTGCTGCTCGGCGACTATGTCGCCGGGCTGCGCCACGTCACCCGCTTCATTCCGGCCTCCGACTGGGCCGCGGTGCTGAAGGGCCTGAAGGCGCCGCTCGGCGTACACGCCGTGCTCGGCAACCACGACTACTGGGAAGACAAGGCGGTACAGCGCCTGGGGCGCGGCATCCCGCTCTCGCGCCGCGCGCTGGAAGGGGCGGGGATTCCGGTCTACGAGAACGACGCGGTGCGGCTCGCCAAGGACGGCCGTCCGTTCTGGCTCGCCGGTCTCGGCGACCAGCTCGCCTTCATGGCGGCGCGGCCCTATCGCCAGGTCACGCGCATCGGCGTCGACGATCTCAACGCGACGCTTGCCAAGGTCACAGACGACGCGCCGGTGATCCTGCTCGCGCATGAGCCCGACGTCGCGCTCCGGGTGCCCTCGCGCGTCGCGTTGCAGCTGTCCGGCCACACCCATGGCGGACAGGTCCGGCTGCTCGGCTGGTCGCCGGCTGTACCGGTGAAGCACGGCATGCGGCTCGCGTATGGCCATATCAAGCTGAAATGCGACGTCGTCGTCTCCGGCGGCCTCGGCTGCAGCATCATGCCGTTCCGCCTCGGCGTGCCGCCCGAGATCGTGCAGGTCACGCTCGGCGCAAAGGGGCCAGTGGTGTCCTGAGCGCGCTTGCGTGGGCGAGAGCTGCGCATCGGATGCGGGCCGACGGCGGTTCCGTCGAAAGTAACTGCTGTATCCGTTCCGGTTCCGGAGTGGCGCCTTTCGACATGGCCGCGATGAAGGATGGTAAGTTGCCGCATATTTCTGTGGGCGGTACCCTTCACCCTAAGGTAGCGGGAGGGATTGCGCAAAATGCAGGATTGGTATCCCAAGAAGCTCGTCGTCGGCGTTCAGGGGACGACAGGCACCTACGAGTTCATGAAAACCGTTTTCGGCCGGGAGCAGCCGTTCCGTTACGCCGAATTTGGAATCTACATGGCGGATACCGCAAGAAACGTCTGCCAGCTGTTTCCCGAGTGTGAGCTGCATCTTTTCGATTTCAACGATGCGGTCCAGCGCGCGGAGACAAAGCTCAGCGCCTACCCCAACAAGATCTCATATTTCGGCAACACCCAGAAGTTCAACGATTCCTACAACTGGTCTCTCATGAAGCTGATCAGGCAGTATGAGGGCGCTCCGATCTATGATTATTGCTTTCTCGACGGCGCGCACACGGTCGCAGTCGACGCTTTGAACTACTTCTTGTGCGACAAACTGCTCAAGGTTGGCGGTTACATGGATTTCGACGACTATGAATGGCGTCTGAGGGGATCGTCACTCGATCCGACGAAAATTCCGGCAATCGGCGATCAATATACCGATGAGCAGATCGACGCTTTTCAAGTCAAGATGATCGTTGACGACCTGGTCAGAACAGATCATCGGTACCAAGAGGTCGTCAGAAACAAGGTATTCCAGAAGGTCGCCTGATCCAGATCGCCAGCCGATCCCAAGATTTCCCGACCGTGCTTGCGTCGGCCGGCGATTTTGCGCAATACGAACCAAAGTGTTGCGCAATCGGGGGCTGCAAATGACCTCACCCATTCTCGACGGCCAGATCCGCGAGGGCCGCCACCATATGCAGGTCCGCGTCTATTACGAAGACACCGATTTTTCCGGCATCGTCTATCACGCCAATTACCTGCGCTTCATGGAGCGCGGCCGCACCAATCATCTCCGCCTGATGGGCGCCGAGCAGCAGGCGCTGTTCGATGAAGCGCAGGAGGTGACCGGCGGCTTCACCTTTGTCGTGCGCTCGATGACGCTCGACTTCCTCAAGCCGGCGCGGATGGACGACGTGCTCGACGTCGTGACTTGGCCGATCGCGGTGAAGGGCGCCTCCATCATGCTCGCTCAGGAAGTCCGGCGCGGCGATGACGTGCTTGTGAAGGCCGAGGTCCGCGTCGCCTTCATCAGCGGCGGCCGCGCGCAGCCGATCCCGAAGGCTATTCGCGCGCTGATGAAGGCCGATCTGGCTTAGAGCGTTTTCGAGCGAAGTGGGTACCGGTTCGCGTGAAGAAAACGCGTCAAAACACGAATCCGGAGCCCCGTTCCGATACAATCGGAACGGAATAGGCTCCAACTATCGGGCGATAGGAAACGCCCCATCGACTCTTTGGGACGCAGCGCTAGATTGCGCTGTAAACAACGAGGGATCGCCAATGTCACGCCCGCCGCTGCCACCCTTCACCCGCGAGACCGCCGCGCAGAAAGCGCGCATGGCGGAGGACGCCTGGAATTCGCGCGACCCGGTTCGGGTTGCCGGCGCCTATACCGAGGACAGCCGCTGGCGTAACCGCTCCGAGGTGTTTCAGGGCCGCGAAGCGATCGTGGCCTTCCTGACCCGCAAATGGGAAAAGGAGCAGGAGTATCGCCTGATCAAGGATCTCTGGGCGTTCGACGGCAACCGCATCGCGGTCCGCTTCCAGTACGAATGGCACGATGCCGGCGGCAACTGGTTTCGCTCCTACGGCAACGAGCAGTGGGAGTTCGACGAGCACGGCCTGATGCGCCGCCGCGAGGCCTCGATCAACGACATCGCGATCTCGGAGAAGGACCGCCGCTTCCATTGGCCCGCCCCGGGCCCGCGTCCGGCCGACGTGCCGGGCCTGGGGCACGAGCCGTTCTGATCGGCTCTCCGTAGCCTTGTAGCCGGATGGAGCGAAGCAAAATCCGGGACGATCTCTCCTGTTGTGCGGTCGATCCCGGATCGCGCTGCGCTCCATCCGGGGCTACGGGTCGTTGTGGTGACTCATCGAAAACGTTTGCGCGTCTCGAAGAGGGCTGATTTATGCTGGTCGGCGATTGCAACCTCACCGCGTCCGCCGGATCCATTACATGCCAATTGAACGTTCTACAGCCGTAGTGCTGGCAGGCCTCTTGCTCGCGACTGCTCTCATCCTTGCCCAGCCCGCGGCTGCGCAGAGCAGCGCAGACCATTCCGCAAAATGGGGGCCGCTGTTTCGCTCTCAGGTCACCAAGTGTTGGCGTAAACCTGCCCCCGTTGGGGACGAGGCAGCGAACATAAAGTTGGTTCTCGAGATCAGGCTGACGCGCGAGGGCTCGCTGGCGGAGCAACCGTCGGTGTCGTCGCAGAACAGTCCGGCCGTGTCAGACTACTCCCAAGCCTATCGCAAGAGCGCGCTGCAAGCGATCACGCTATGCCAGCCATATTCCTTGCCGGCCGAATACTACGATGAATGGAAATACTTCATGCCGGTGTTTCTAGAGATGCCGTCCCCTCCCGGCGCAGGGGTGTCCGGGGAATGATTCACTGTGTCGCGGTGCATGCTCGGCAGGACCGAGGCAAATCGGTCTTTTCTGGTTGTCGAGACACAGAGGGCCGAGCATGCGATATCGCGGTAGCATTTTTGGAAGGCTGCTTGAACCGATCAATCGACGGCAGTTTCAGACGGTTGTGGATCGTCTGGACGGGGATGCCTACGACAAGTCGTTCAGGAGCTGGGATCATCTGGTGGCGCTGATCTATGCCCAGCTTAGCGGCAACAGCAGTCTGCGCGGGGTGGTGACTGGCTTCAACGCCAATTCGCAGCATCACTATCACTTGGGAACCGGCAAGCTGTCGCGCTCGACGTTGTCCGATGCCAATGCCCGCCGTCCGATCGGCATTTTCGCGCAAACCTTTGCGGCGCTGTCGGCGATGGCGCGTCGCCAGCTGCGGAGTGAAGGCATGGAGATGGTGCGTCTGATCGACGCCAGTCCGATCCCGCTCGGCAAGGTCTGCAGTTGGGCGACGTGGAACGGCCGCATCCGCGGCATGAAGCTGCATGTCGTCTACGACCCAAGGAGCGATGTCCCGACCTGCGTCGAGATGACGGCCGCGAACGTCAATGACATCGAGATCGGCCGACAGACCCCAATCCAGCCCGCCACCACCTATGTGTTTGACAAGGGCTATTGCCGTTTCGACTGGTGGCAGAAGATCAATGATAGCAAGGCTTTGTTCGTTACCCGGGCGAAGACGAGCATCCGTCTTCGCTCGCTCAGGCATCGCGCCATCCGCAAGCGTAACGGGGATGGCTTCGAAATCCTTGCCGATGACGAGGTGAAGCTCACCAGCAAGGGCGATTCGCGCCTTCCAATCCCGCTCCGCCGCATCAAGATCAGACGCGAGAAAGGCGGCAAGATCACACTCCTGACCAACGACCTTGCCCGTAGCGCCGTCGAGATCGCCGCCCTCTACAAGAGCCGATGGCAAATCGAGCTGCTGTTCCGCTGGATCAAGCAGCATCTCGATATTCGCAAGTTCCTCGGCGCCAACGACAACGCGATCCGCCTTCAGGTGCTCGCTGCGATGATTGCCTACCTGCTGCTGCGCATCGCCGCTCACACCAACTGCATCAAAATGCTCCCGCTCAGGTTCGCCGAACTCGTCGGCCAGCTCCTGCTCACGCGTCGATCCCTCGCTGCCATCGACAAACCTCCGCCCATCAACCCCAGCCGTCGGAAATCAACCATCTCACCTGACCAGATGGAGCTCCGCTATGCCTGAATTTCCCCGGACACCCCTGCTCCCGGCGGGAAGGGGAAGCCTGCAGCCGGGGAGCTCGATAAGCGCAAGCTTTCAATTTGCCGAGGATGCTGACCGCGGCACCCCTTCACCTCGCCCCGCTTGCGGGGAGAGGTCGGATCGCATCGCAAGATGCGATCCGGGTGAGGGGGTACAGGTCTCACCGCATTCGCAACTCGCGGAAGCGGCCCCTCACCCCAACCCTCTCCCCGTAAGAACGGGGAGAGGGAGAGAAGACTGTGCCTCCGTCGTAAGAAGCCTTACGCCGCCGCCTTATGCCGCGCGATCTCGGCCTTGTAGAGTTCGAACTCCTCCGCGATCGCCTTCGCGACCGAGGGACGGGCGCGCAGGCGCTCGTAATAGGCCTTCAGCGCCGGCCATTTCGCGAGCTCGATCGGTGGCGTTGCCATGGTCCAGTTGATCACGGTGACGAGATAGGCGTCGGCGACGCTGAAATGATCGAGCAGATAGTCGCGGCCCTTCAGGTGCTCCTCGAGATAGTCGAGCCGCGAGACGTATTTCTCCACGGCATAGGTCTTGGCCTCCGGCGGCGCCTTCTTGTCGAGCAGCGGCAGGAACAGGCCCTTGTGCAGCTCGGTGCCGATGAAGCACAGCCACTGATGCAGCTTTGAACGCTCGGCATTCGACGCCGTGCCGATGCCGGCGCGCGGAAACTGGTCGGCGACATATTGCAGGATCGCGGCGTTCTCGGTCAGCACGACGCCGTCGTCGGTGCGCAGCGTCGGCACCAGGCCGAGCGGGTTAACCTTGTTGAAGTCGGAGCCGTCGTTGCGCACCGCCTTGGTCTTCGGATCGACCTCGAGATAGTTGGCCGGCTGGCCCGCTTCATAGAGCGCGACGCGGGTCGCCATCGAGCAGGCGAGGGGCGAGAAATAAAGGTCCATGGGTGCCTCCAGGGTCTGGCGCGGGGGTCCGGCCGTTGTTGATTTTTTTGTACTGTCTTGGATAATATTGGTCGCGTCAAGAAATTAAATGCGAAATGGTACAAAAAAGTAAAAGGCCGCCAACTGCTGCCAAAATCGCGGGGCCGATCGCGCCGAAGCGCCGCGGGCGGCCGCGCGCCTATGAGCCCGATGTCGCACTCGGCAAGGCGCTCGATCTGTTCCGACGCGACGGCTTTGCCGCGACCTCGCTCGATGATCTGAGCGCTGCGACCGGCATGAACCGGCCGAGCCTCTATGGCGCGTTCGGTGACAAGCGCGAGCTCTACATCAAGAGCTACCAGCGCTATCGCGATGATGCGCGCGCCGCGATGGTCGATATCTTCCGCGCCGACGCGCCGCTACGCGAGCGGCTCGAGCGCATCTATCGCATCGCGCTCGACATCTATCTGTCCGGCGAGTCCGGCCCGCGCGGTTGCTTCACGGTGATGACGGCGGCGTCCGAGGCGGTGTCGGATCCGGGCATCCGCACCATGGTGGTCGAGGGCCTGACCGAGCTCGACAAGGCGTTCGGCATCTGCTTCCGCCATGCCAGGGAACGCGGGGAACTGCCTGAGGAGACCGATCCGGCGTCGCTGGCGCATCTGGCGTCCGCCACCATCCACACCATCGCGATCCGCGCCCGCGCCCGGGTGCCGCGCAAGGAGCTCGAGGCGATCGTGAAGGGCGCCATCGACGTGCTGTGCGGCGCGAAATAGCCGTCCAAATTTTCTCGCCAGGCAAATGTCGGGCGCTGGCTTTCCCGCCCGTCTTCCGTAAGGTCCCCCCACTCACGGAAGCGGAACATCATGGGAAAAGTCAGGACTTCAGCATTCTCGGTATCGATCGACGGATTCGGCGCGGCGCCGCGTCAGAGTCTCGAAAATCCATTCGGCGAAGGCGGCATGGTGTTGCCCGGCTGGTTCCTCCAGACACGGACGTTCCGCCAGACATTCGGCCAGGACGGCGGCACCACCGGCCTCGACGACGAGATCGCGCGCAAGTCGATGGAGGGGATCGGCGCCTGGATCCTGGGCCGCAACATGTTCGGCCCGATCCGCGGGCCGTGGCCGGATCATGCCTGGAAAGGCTGGTGGGGCGACAATCCGCCGTACCACACGCCGGTGTTCGTGCTGACCCATCACGCGCGGCCCGACATCGAGATGGAAGGCGGCACGACGTTTCACTTCGTGACCGACGGCATGCTCGCGGCGCTGGAGCGGGCGCGCGCGGTTGCCGGTGACAAGGACATCCGCGTCGGCGGCGGCGTCTCGGTGGTGCGGCAATTCCTGCAGGCGCGTCTGCTCGACGAGCTGCAACTGGTGCTGCCGCCGGTCGTGCTCGGCGCCGGCGAGAGTTTGTTCGCGGGCCTCGATCTGCCTGCCCTCGGCTACGCCGTCGTCGCGCATGTCGCGAGCTCGCACGCGACCCACGTCACCTTCGCGCGCAAATCCTAAACCGCTCACGCCTGCGTCAGCAGCGTCACCTCAATTCCGGCATCGAGAAGAGCGTCGAGCTCGCCTCCGACCGGCTCGCCGAACTCGTTGCCGGGATGGGCGGCGGCGCTAATACCCCCGCTTGCGATCGACGAGGTTTTCCAGCGCGCCGCCGGCCTCGAAGCGCGCGATCTGCTGCGCGACATATTTCGAGATCTCGTCGGCGTCGGTGTCGGCGGCGTTGTGCGGCGTCAGCACCACCTTCGGATGGCTCCAGAACGGGCTCGCCTCGGGCAGCGGCTCGGTCTCGAAGACGTCGAGCGAGGCGGCGCCCAGCGTGCCGTCATCGAGCGCGCGCAGGATGTCGGCCTCGTTCTGCAGGCCGCCGCGGCCGGCATTGATGATGACGGGCGCGCCGAGCGGGCTCTCGCGGTTCAGCTTCGCGAACGCGTCGCGGTTGAGCACGTGCCTTGTGTCCGGCGTCAGCGGCAGCAGGCAGACCAGGATGTTGGTCTCGCGCAGGAATGCGTCGAGCCCGTCCGCGCCGTGATAGCAGGCGATGCCGTCGATCCGCTTCTCGCTGCGGCTCCAGCCGACGACGCGGAAGCCGAGCGCGCGCAGTGCCAGCGCCGCGGCGGCGCCGAGCGTGCCGAGCCCCATGATGCCGACGGTGATCGCGCTCGCCGCCCACTGATAGTCCGGCGCCCAGCGCTTCACCCGCTGCGACTCGCGCAAATAGAGCTCCTGGCGGTGATGCATCAGCACGTGCAGCACGACATATTCGGTCATGCGGTCGGTGAGATCGGAGACCGCGACCCGCACCAGCGGCACGTCGGGCAGCGAGCGATCAGCCATCAGCGCGTCGACCCCGGCGCCGAGATTGAAGATGACGCGCAGGTTCTTGAATGCCGCGAGCTCGCCCGGCTTCGGCTTCCACACCGCGGCGTAATGCACCTCGGCGGGATCGAGCGCGCCGTCCGGCAGCAGCACCACGCGGCGGTCCGGGCAGACCGCGTCGAACCGCGCCTTCCAGCGCCCCGACGACCAGTTTTCCGAGCCGCCATTGATCAGCAGCGCGAGCGCGCCCTTACCCATCCCGATACCTCCAACGTCTATGTGATGCATGTCACAGAGCGGGTCCGGCCCGCTCATATGTCCTGCCATCAACAGGGGAGAACTTCCATGCGCAAACTGATCCGGGCGTCGGCTTTCATCCGCGCCGCCGGCGCCACGGCCCACGCCCGTGCTCGTAAACGCTGACACGCCGGCTGAGGCTCAACCGACCGTTGCTCCAACGCAGGGCGAGGCCCGGTCGGCCCGATCGCAGGCTCAGGCGCAACCCGTGGCGTCTCCGCGGCAGCAGGCGTCCCGTCCGATGACGAGGAGCCACGTCCGCCATCGCGAGAGCGATGAAGCCAAGGCGCGCTGGATCGCCGCCCGCTACGGCGTCTATCGGCAACCGCACGTTCATCGCCGCCGCGACAAACGTCCCGTCCGTCGAAGCGCGCCATGGAGCCGCGATCAAGATCCACCGTTGGCATCCGGAACCTAAATTTCTTTCGCGCCCCCTGTCGGCAGCGGGCATAATCGTTCGTTCTTGCAATGAACGGAGATGCCTTTTCGATGCTGTACGCCATCCTCTGCTATCATGACGAAGACATGGTCGGCTCCTGGAGCAAGGAACACGACGCCTCCGTCATGCAGAAACTGTCCGTCGTGCAGGACAAGCTCGCCAAGCAGGGCAAGCTCGGCCCGGTGGCGCGGCTGTTGCCGACCACCGCGGCCACCACGCTGCGCAAGGAAAACCCGCCGCTGGTGCTGGACGGCCCGTTCGCCGAAACCAAGGAACAGCTGCTCGGCTTCTATCTGGTCGAGGGCAAGAACCTCGACGAGGTGCTCGACATCGCGCGCGACCTCGGCGAGGCCAATCCCGGCGGCACCTATGAGATCCGCCCGGTCGGCTACTTCAATCAGGGAGGTACCAAGGCGTGAGCGTGACCGACACCGCCTGGATCGATGCTGCGTTGACGTCCGCGCGTCCCCAGGCGGTCGGCGCCCTGCTGCGCTACTTCCGCAATCTCGACACCGCCGAGGAGGCGTTCCAGAACGCCTGCCTGCGGGCGCTCAAGAGCTGGCCGCAGAACGGCCCGCCGCGCGATCCCGCGGCGTGGCTGATCATGGTCGGCCGCAACGTCGCGATCGACGAGGTCCGCCGCAACAAGAAGCAGCAGCC
Source organism: Bradyrhizobium sp. USDA 4504 (assembly GCF_054063995.1). Taxonomy (NCBI): domain Bacteria; kingdom Pseudomonadati; phylum Pseudomonadota; class Alphaproteobacteria; order Hyphomicrobiales; family Nitrobacteraceae; genus Bradyrhizobium; species Bradyrhizobium sp. USDA 4504. The sequence continues at coordinate 8,349,697 of NZ_JBSSGV010000001.1, forward strand.
GCTGCCCGACGACGACCAGGCGATCTCCGACCTCGACGACGCCGAGGACGAGATCGCCGAGCGGCTCGACGGCTCGCATTACCGCGACGACATCCTGCGGCTGCTGTTCATCTGCTGTCACAAGGATCTGCCGGCGACGCAGCAGATCGCGCTCGCGCTGCGCATCGTCTCAGGTCTCACGGTGAAGCAGATCGCGCGCGCCTTCCTGGTCTCGGAAGCCGCGATGGAGCAGCGCATTACGCGGGCCAAGGCGCGCGTCGCCGATGCCGACGTGCCGTTCGAGACGCCTGGCGCGGTCGAGCGCAGCGAGCGGCTCGCCTCGGTCGCGGCGATGATCTATCTGATCTTCAACGAGGGCTATTCGGCGAGCGGCGACACCGCCGAAATCCGCGCGCCACTGTGCGAGGAGGCGATTCGTCTCGCCCGCCTGCTGCTGCGGCTGTTCCAGAGCGAGCCGGAGATCATGGGGCTGACGGCGTTGTTGTTGCTGCAGCATGCCCGCGCCGAGGCGCGCTTCGATGCCGATGGCCAGGTGATCCTGCTCGACGACCAGGACCGCAGCCTGTGGAATCAGAAGCAGATTGCCGAGGGCCTCGCGCTGATCGACAAGGCGATGCGCCACCGCCGCAGCGGGCCGTATCAGGTGCAGGCGGCGATCGCAGCGCTGCACGCCCGTGCGGAAAAGCCCGAGGATACCGACTGGACCCAGATCGATCTGCTGTACGGCGCGCTCGAGGTCATGCAGCCGTCGCCGGTGATCACGCTCAACCGCGCCGTTGCGGTCTCCAAGGTAAAGGGGCCGGAAGCCGCGCTCGAGATGATCGAGCCCTTGGCGCCGCGGCTTGCCAACTACTTCCACTATTTCGGCGTCCGCGGCGCCTTCCTGATGCAGCTCGGCCGCAACGAGGACGCCCGCATCGCCTTCGACCGCGCCATCGCGCTCGCCAACACCACAGCCGAAGCCGCCCACATCCGCATGCATATCGACCGCCTGATGCGCGACAGCCAGCCGCGCAACGCGAAGGCGAAGTAGCGGTCAGCAACAGCGCACCGGCATACTCGCTGCACCTCCCCCGCGAGCGCAGGGCTATCGCATATGGCTGGCGGTCATGACGACGTGGAAACGTCGCGTACAGAAGCGCGCGAATGCCGTATGCCCCCGGGGGGCGAGCGTGCGTCTGCGCGATTTCGGAATATTGGAAAAATATCCCTGAGTTGCCCGACGTGTCAAGCAGCCCGGTCGGCCGCCGGCTACTTTGCATGGGGTTGTTTTCGATATTTTGGCAACGCGCCTCCCCCGCGAGTGCAGGGCAATCGCATATGGGCTCGATAGCTCCACAAACTCGTCATGCCCGGCCTTGTGCCGGGCATCCACGTCTTGGTTCGGGAGAGGGAGCTTGTCGCAGCTCTCAATCGACTCTGCCTGACTTCCGAAAAAATCTTCGCCCGCCTTGTCGGCCGCGTACTCCGCCGTTCGTCATGAAGGCAGAGAGCATCACCAAGCGTTACGGAGCCTGTCATGCCGACGACCGTCGACACCGAAGTCTCAAAGCCCGCCCGCATCACCGGCCGTGTCATGAGCGGCATGGTCGTCCTGTTCCTGCTGTTCGACGGCGCGATCAAGCTGGTGCCGTTGTCGGTCGTCACCGAGACCATGGACAGGATGGGCTTCGGCGCGAGCGATGCGCTGGCGCGCAGCCTCGGCATCATCACCATCGTCTGCACGCTGCTCTACTCGGTGCCGCCGACCTCGATCCTCGGCGCCATCCTGCTCACCGGCTATCTCGGCGGCGCGATCGCATCGCATGTGCGGATCGGCAGCCCGCTGTTCACCCACACGCTGTTCGGGCTCTATCTCGGCCTGATGCTGTGGGGCGGGCTCTATCTGCGCGACGGCAATCTGCGCGCAATGCTTCCATTTCGCCGGTGAGGTATTGTTCAATCCATCCCTGTGGAGACTGACATGTTCGAGACCATTGCCATCATCGCGATTGTCCTCGGCGTCGCGATCGCCGTCATCCTCATCCTCGCGGTAACCAAGCCGGGCACGCTCCGCGTCACGCGTGCGATCTGCATCGACGCGCCGGCCGAGCGGATATTTCCATTGATCGACGATTTCCATCAGTGGACGCTCTGGTCGCCCTACGAGAACCGGGATCCGGCCATGAAGCGCATCTACAGCGGCGCCGGGCGCGGGCAGGGTGCGGCCTACGCCTGGGACGGCAACAAGAATGTCGGCGCCGGCCGCATGGAGATCCTGCAATCCTCCGCGCCGTCGAAGATCGTCATCAAGCTCGACTTCATCAAGCCGTTCGAAGGCCACAACACCGCCGAGTTCACAATGCTGCCGCAGGGAAATGCGACCAGCGTCACATGGACCATGTATGGTCCGGCCGTCTTCATGTCGAAGGTGATGCAGGTGTTCATGAACCTGGATCGCATGATCGGCAGGGATTTCGAGGTCGGTCTCGCCAATCTGAAGAAGCTGACTGAAAAGTAGCGCGTTTTCGAGCGAGGTGGTTACCGGTTCGTGTCGGGAAAACGCGTCAAGATGACAATCCGGAGCCCTCGTTCCGGTACCACCGGGGCGAGGCTCGAATGACCCAAGGGAGCATGCAATGCAGGTCAACCCCTATCTCTCCTACGACGGCAATTGCGGCGCCGCGCTGAAATTCTACGAGAAGGTTCTCGGCGCCCGGATCGAGGACACCTTCCCCTACGGCGAGGGCAGTGCGGAGATGCAGACGCCGCCCGGCTGGAAAGACAAGATCATGCACGCCCGCCTCACGATCGACGGCGAGATCATCATGGCCTCCGACGCCCCGCCCGGCCACTTCCAGAAGCCGCAGGGCTTCCACGTCGCGTTGCAGGTCGAGGATCCCGCGGAAGCCGAACGCCGCTTCAAGGCGCTGTCCGAGGGCGGCACGGTGACGATGCCGTTCGGCAAGACCTTCTTCTCCAACGGCTTCGGCATGTGCGTCGATCAGTTCGGCATCCCCTGGATGGTGAACTGCCCGCAGGGGATGTAGGCCGCGCAGGTTCTGTTCGCTCGCGCTCACGGAGATTGTGCGTGCCGGCTATCCACGTCATTGCGAGCCCACGGGTCGCGCGTAAGCGCGCCTGATGACAGGCTCCGCGAAGCAATTCATCGCTCCGCAAGCGGGGACATGGATTGCTTCGTCGCTTCGCTCCTCGCAATGACCGTGTAATTTGCCGCTACCTGCACCGCGGATAGATCGCCGCGAGCTCGCGGCCGCGCAGCAATAGCAGGCGCGAGGTCAGGCCGCCGCGGCGGGCGATCCAGCCGCGCACCGGTGCCGGATAGGCTTGCAGCACCGCCACGGACGCTTCCGGCTCTGCATAGGTGCGGCCGCGCTGGTCGATCGAGCGCGCGGCGTGGAAGCCGAGCACGGCGCGCCGCGTCACGCAGATGCGGTCGCCCGGCACCATCGAGAGTACCAGGGTGCAGGCGGACAAGCAGGGCCCGTCGATCACGACGCGCTCGCCCGACTCGCGCACCTTGTCGAACAGCTCGATGAACGGGCCGACCTGCCCGCCGGGGCTGGCGAGGATACGAACATCGGCTTGCGCGCAGCTAACCGTTGCGCAGAGAGCTGCCGCCGCGACAAGTATTTTCATGCGCGCAATCCCTGCCACGATGCGATCGAGGTGCCGCCGCATCTGAAGCCGGAAGGCTCGCGCCGGAATGGGGCATCGTCAAGACCGATGTCCCGGTTGCGACAGCACGTGGCTCAGGCCGCGCGGTTCTTGAGCGACCCCCACGATCGCAGTGAGCACGGCGCCGGCAACGCCGCCGCCGGCGACCTGGCCGATGATGCTGCCGATGTCAGGCGTCGCGCCGGAATTGGCGAGCAGCGGGATCAGCATGCCCAGAAGCTGTCCGCCCGCACCGCCGCCGATGGCGCCTGCGATGGTGTTACCGAGCGTGCCGAGATCGATGTTCTTGGCCGCTCCCGCCGCGACATTGCCGCCGACGGCTCCGCTGATGACCTGAATGATCAGATTGATGAGAACGCCCGACATGAGGTGATTTCTCCCCGGTATCTGGTTCAGCACGGCTGAGACGCCAGCCGGCGTCCCACCGCCGCGAAGGTTAGGCCTCCAACGTGCAGAGGTCATGCTACACACGCGAAGATTGTCAACCCGCGCCGACGCTATGCACCGGCTTTTTTGAGGGAACCCTCCGGCTCTCCCGGGAGCCTCAGTCAGCGTCGGAGACGCCGGCCTCGGCAAAGGTCGCCATGCCGCCATGACAGGCGAGCGCCGCGCGCAACAGCAGGATCGCAACCCCCGCGCCGGAGCCTTCGCCGAGCCGCATGTTAAGGTCGAGCAAGGGGGCGAGCTCGAGCTCGCGCAGCAATTCGCGGTGGCCAAGCTCGGCCGACACATGTCCGGCGCGGCAATGCGCGAGGCTATCGGGCGCAAGCCGCGCCAGCGGCAGCACCGCCGCTGTCGCCACGAAGCCGTCGAGCAGCACCGGAATGCAGCGTGCGCGCGCTGCCAGCACGGCCCCCGCGATCGCCGCGAGCTCGCGTCCGCCGAGCGACATCGCGGTGACGAGCGGATCGTCGATCGCGCCGCGATGCAGCTTGAGCGCCGCATCGATCGTGGTGCGCTTGCGTATCAGCCCGGCATCGTCGACGCCGGTGCCGCGGCCGGCCCAGCGCACTCCGCGCCCGCCCATCAAGGCGGCGCACAGCGTCGCGGCGACCGTGGTGTTGGCGATGCCCATCTCGCCGACCACGAGCAGATCGCATTGCTCGGGCACCGTGCGCCAGCCGGTATCGAGCGCGACGAGGAAATCGGCGGCGTCCATCGCCGGTCCGGTCGTGAAATCGCGGGTCGGGCGCGCCAGCTCGAGCGGCTCGACGCGCAGCTCGGCGCCGGCAAGCCTGGCGATCTGGTTGATCGCAGCGCCGCCGGCGGCGAAGTTCGCCACCATCTGCGCGGTGACCTCGGAGGGATAGGCTGAAACGCCGCGCTCGGCGATGCCGTGATTGCCGGCGAACACGGCGATCGTGACGTGGTCGAGCCGGGGCATCTCACGCCGCTGCCAGCGCGCCAGCCAGATCGTAACCTCCTCCAGGCGGCCGAGGCTTCCCGGCGGCTTGGTCAGGTTCTGCTGGCGCTGCGTGGCGGCCGCGGCACTGGCCTCGTCGCCCTGCGGCAGGTCGCGACAAAAGCCGCGGATGTCGTCTAGAGTACTGAACTGCATGCGATTCCCTCGTCGAGCGGGCCGCAAGCTAATGCATGATCCGGAAACGTGTGAAGCGGTTTTCCCTCGCGACAAATGCGTAGCATTTGCGCGGAGATCATGCCCTAACAAGAAGCTAAAGCGCGATCAGATCGAGCCCGATCTCGTCGCGCTTTAGCCCAATTTCCAGGCCTTCACCATGAATCAATGGCTCGACGATCTCCGGACCGCGACCGCCTTCCTGACCCGCCTGCCGATGCCGCATCCGGACGGCGCGCGGACGGAGAGCTTTGCGCGGGCGCAGCGGCTGTTTCCCCTGGTCGGGGCCGCCATCGGGGCGGCGATCGGCCTGTTTTGCCTGCTGCTGCGGGCGATCGGTGTGCCGGATCTCGCCGCGGCGGCGCTCGCGCTCGGCGGCGGTGCGCTGCTCACCGGCGCGCTGCATGAGGACGGGCTCGCCGATGTCGCCGACGGGTTCGGCGGCGGCCGCGATGTCGCGACCAAGCTCGAGATCATGCGTGACAGCCGGCTTGGCACTTACGGCGCGCTGGCGCTGGTGGTGAGCTTTGCCGCCAAGCTCGCGGCTCTCGCGGCAATTCCGAATGGTCTCGTGGTGCAGAGCCTGATCGCGGCGCACGCGCTGGGCCGCGGCGTGCTGCCATGGATTGCGATCAGCCAGCCTTACGCGCGCAAGGACGGGCTCGCCGCCAATGCCGGAAGGCCTGATGGGACCATTGCCGTGGTCGCGGCCGGCATCGCGCTGCTGATCGCAATCCTCGCCTTGCCGTTCAGCAGCGCGCTGCTGGGGGCGATCGCGGCCGCTGTGAGCGCGCTGGTCATGGCGCTCGTGGCAAAGCGGCAGATCGGCGGCCAGACCGGCGATGTGCTTGGCGGTGCGGAGCAGGTAGCGGAAACCACGATCCTGGTACTGCTCGCGGCGCGGTTAGGTTAGAGCGTTTTCGAGCGAAGTGGAGACCGGTTCGCGTGAAGAAAACGCGTCAAAATGAAAGCGTGAGCGGAACATGGATCGCGAAACGCGTTTCTGGCTGATCCGTCATGCGCCGGTGGACGGTCCGCGCGGCGTGATCCACGCGCCGGATGCGCCCGCCGACCTCGGCGATGCCGCGGCATTCGCGTCGTTGCAGGCGAGACTGCCGGCCCACGCTCGCGCGGTCTGCAGTCCGGCGCGGCGCACCCGTGAGACCGCAGCAAAGCTCGGTCTCACGGCAACGGAGGACGACGCCTTTCGCGAGCAGGATTTTGGCGATTGGACCGGCCGGCGTCACAGCGAGATCGAAGCCGAGCTCGGCGCGGCCTATCGCGCGTTCTGGCAATCGCCGGGCAGCAACCGGCCGCCGCGCGGCGAAAGCTTTGCCGATCAGATCGCGCGGGCGCGGGCAGGGCTCGCGCGTCTGCCGTCCGGCGACGTCGTACTGGTCGTGCATTCCGGCACCATTCGCGCGATCCTTGCGATCGCGCTCGAGCTTGCCCCGGAGCTCGCGCTGCGCTTCGTCATCGATCCGCTGTCATTGACGCGGATCGACCGGCTGCCGGATGCCTGGCGTGTGGTCGCGGTGAACGGGCGCTGATAGCGCAGTGACTCTGCTTTACCTCGCCCCGCGTGCGGGGAGAGGTCGGAACGCATCGACAGATGCGTTCCGGGCGAGGGGGAGTCTCCGCGAGGCTAACTGGTACTGCGCGCGCGGAGAGGGCCCCTCACCCAAACCTTCTCCCCGTAAGAACGGGGCGAGGGAGTGCAGTCCCGTCGCGGTGTGACATTAGTTCGTTCGATCAACCGTTACCCATTCCGTCGCGCGCCGCGCAGGGTCGGCAGGCCGATGCCGGCGGCGTCGAAGCCGCCGTCGACGGCGAGGATCTGTCCGGTGATGTAGCTGGCGCGATCCGAGCACAGGAAGAAGATCGCTTCCGCCAGCTCCTCCTCCAGCCCATAGCGGTTGAGCGGGATGGCGTCATGATAGTCGGCGCGGATCTCCGGCGTGTGGACGGCCTTGGCCATCGCGGTCTCGACCGGCCCGGGCGCGACGCCGTTGACGCGGATGCCGAGCGAGGCGAGTTCGACCGCGAGCTGCTTGGTGAGATGCGCGAGGCCGGCCTTGCTGGTGCCGTAAGCCGAGCGCAGCGTCGAGGCGCGCACCGCCGAGATCGAGGTGATGTTGACGATTGCACCGCCGCCATGTTCCCGCATTAACGGCGCGGCCGCCTTGGTGCACAGGAACGGGCCGGTGAGGTTGACCGCCATGATCCGGCTCCAGTCGGCGTCCGAGGTCTCCAGCACCGGCGTGAACACGGCAATGCCGGCATTGTTGACCAGCGCGTCGAGCCGGCCGAACCGGTCCGTGATCGCAGAGATCGCGGCTGCCACGCCAGCGGCATCTGATACGTCGCAGGTGAGCGCCAGCGTGTCGTCGGGCTGCTTCAGCGCCGCGACCGCCGCGCGCAGCAATTCGCCCTCGATGTCGAGCAGCGCGACGCGCCAGCCGTCGGCGAGAAAGCGTTTCGCCGCGGCAAGCCCGATGCCACGCGCGGCGCCGGTCACGAGTGCGACTTTGGGGGAAGCGGAATTCATCGGATGGTCCATCGGTTCGGGCAGGAAGTCCCGACCGTCTGCGACCTTTACTCCGACGTGTCAACCCGACGGCGACACGCGGCATGCTCTCTCTCCGTCACCCTGAGGCGCGAGCGTAGCGAGCCTCGAAGGGTGCACGGCCACCAGCCGGGGAGTGTGGAGTATCGGCTTCCTACGGCACGCCGACCCTCTCGCCGCAATCCTGAAGAGCCCGCAAAGCGGCGCGTCTCGAAGGATGCACGGCCCCCAGCCCGGGCCGCCCATCCTTCGAGGATCGCACCGTGGCTTACGCTGCGAGTTCGGCAGAGGCGCGCTGCATGTTGGTGGACATGTCCTGCGTCACGATGCTCTGCTCCTCGACCGCGGCGGCGGTGGAGGTGATGTATTCGTTGACGCCGGCGATCGCCGCCTTGATCTCGGACAGCGAGCTCACGACTTCGGCGGCGATCGAGTTCAGCGCGTCGATTTCCGAGGAGATCGTGTCGGTCGCCTGCTTGGCCTGATTGGCGAGGCTCTTCACCTCGGAGGCAACCACCGCGAAGCCGCGGCCGGCTTCGCCGGCGCGCGCCGACTCGATCGTGGCGTTGAGCGCCAACAGGTTGATTTGCCCGGTGATGCTCGAGATCATCTCGACGATGCCGCTCATCGCCTGAGCTGCCGCATTGAGCTTCTGCGCCTGTCCGTCGGCAGCCTCGACCCGGCCGGTGGCGACCGCGGCGTTCTGCTTCGACTTGGTCATGGTTTCCGAGATCTCGCGGATCGAGGCGCTCATCTCCTCGCTGCCGGCGGCGACCGCCTCGATCAGGCCGCGCGCGCTGTCGGCCTTCTTGCGGCCGATCGCCTGCGCGGTGATGTCGGTGGCGTACTTCACCACCTTGTAGGGCTTGCCGTTGAGATCGAGGATCGGGTTGTAGGAGGCCTGGATCCAGATCTCGCGGCCGCCCTTGGCGATACGCTTGTATTCGGCGGCCTGGAATTCGCCGCGGTTCAGCGCGCCCCAGAACTCGCGGTAGCCGGCCGCGCTCGCCTCAGTGGGCTCGACAAACATGCTGTGATGCTTGCCCTGGATCTCGGCAAGCGAATACCCCATCGCGGCGAGGAAGTTCGGGTTCGCGGTGCGGATCGTGCCATCCATGTTGAACTCGATCACCGCCTGCGACTTGCCGATCGCATCGATCTGGCCGTCATTGTCGGCGGTTTTCACCTTCTGCTGGGTGACGTCGGTGGCGAACTTGACGACCTTGAACGGCTTGCCGCGATCGTCGAGGATCGGGTTGTAGGTGGCGAGGATCCAGATTTCCTTGCCGCCCTTGCCGAGCCGCTTGAATTCGCCGGCCTCGAACGTGCCCCGGTTCAGCCGTGCCCAGAAGTCGCGATAGGCCGCGCTGTCGCGGTCGGCCGGCGGCACGAACATGCTGTGGTGCTTGCCCTGGATCTCGGCGAGCGAGTAGCCGAGCGCGCTTAGAAAATTCTCGTTGGCATTGACGATGGTGCCGTCCATGTCGAACTCGATCACCGCCTGCGCCCGGCCGATCGCGGCGATCTTGCCGGCATCCTCCATGCTGTGGATCTTCTGTGCGGTGATGTCGGTGGCGAACTTGATCACGCCGACCGGCTTGCCACCCTTGTCAAGGATCGGGTTGTAGGAGGCCTGGATCCAGATCTCGCGGCCGCCCTTGGCGATGCGCCTGTATTGCGCGGCCTGGAATTCGCCGCGGTTCAGGTCGGCCCAGACCGCGCGATAGTCCTGGCTGTCGCGCGTGGCCGGATCGACGAACATGCTGTGGTGCTTGCCCTTGATCTCATCGAGCGTGTAGTCCATCGCATTCAGGAAGTTCTCGTTGGCGTCGACGATCGTGCCATCGAGCTTGAACTCGATCACCGCCTGCGACTTGCCGATCGCGGCAGTCTGCGCCAGCGCATTCTCGATCTTGGCCTTGTTGCTGAAACTGAACATCAGGGCTCCGTGAAGGTCCAAATAAAAGGGATGGGGAAAAGCGGATCGCGGCAACTCACGGAAAGGTTGCAGCGAGCCGTTTAGCATCGGTAAAGCCTGTTGCTCGCGCGCGCTTGGCACGAACTGCATAACGCCAAGTTCCGCGCATGCATCCGCCTCAATTCGCAAAGGTTTTTTTCAGAGTGCACGTTATCATCCACGGGCAGCACGCGATGTTCACCGTAATCATACGGACGAAAATCGATGATGACTTTCGTCTGATGCGGGGTGATTGAAACGCGGCTAGTTCAGCGATGCTGATGGACCTATTACGAAGCCTGATATCGCCGGCCGCTTTTCACCGATCGATGCAGCGACGTGATTCGCGTGCTCGATGAATGTGCGTCGCGTTCGATGCTTGGTCCACGCCCGCCGACCGCAATAAGTATCGCCATAAAAATATCACGGCAAGAGATGTCGGAAGGGCGGTCCCGGCCTCGTCCTCCGGTCACTCATTCCATGATGGAGTTCCGATGTCGCTTACCCTGCATTACCATCCGCTGTCCTCGTTCTGCTGGAAGGCGCTGATTGCGCTCTACGAGAACGGCACGCCATTCACGCCGAACGTGGTCAATCTCGGCGATCCTGCCGAGCGCGCGGCGCTGCTCGCGCTGTCGCCGATCGGCCGCTTTCCCGTGCTCCGCGACGAGACGCGGGATGAGACGGTGCCGGAATCGAGCATCGTCATCGAATATCTCGACCGGCATTATCCCGGTGCCGTCAGGCTGATCCCCGAGGACCCGGACCTCGCGCTGCAAATCCGGCTGCGCGATCGCTTCCTCGATCTCTATGTCCACCTGCCGATGCAGAAGGTCGTCGGCGACCGGCTGCGGCCTGCGGACAGCAAGGATCCGCATGGCGTCGCCGAGGCGCGGGCGCAACTCCGCACCTCCTATGCGATCCTGGATCAGCAGCTCGATCCGCAACGCGCGCGTGGCGGCTGGATGATGGGCGAGCATTTCTCGTTGGCCGATTGCGCGGCCGCGCCGACGATGTTCTACGGCAACAAGGTCGAGCCGTTCGGAGATGGCCATCGGCATCTGGCCGCCTATCTCGAGCGGCTGATGGCGCGGCCGTCCTTCGCGCGCGTGCTGAGGGAGGCCGAGCCCTATTTCGGCATGTTCCCGCGGGAAACCTGACGCAAGCCGGCCTCCGACCCGGTTCCAAAAATAAATCGTGGCGGGATGTCGCTTTCGCGCCGCCCCGTTCGTCATCTCGCTGAGGCCCGGGTTTCCGGAGCGCCGGCCGCTCCGGGGCCCCGGGCGATACGTGTGGGAGACGACATGGCTGCAGCTGGCAACAGGGCGGAGATCATCCGCTCCCTCTTCGCCGCCTACCTCGCCAATGACCGCGCGAGCGTGGAGGCGGCGTTCGCCGAGGATTTCCGCTTCTCGACGCCCTATGGCGAGAACATCGACAAGCCGACCTATTTCGCCAAGTGCTGGCGCGACTCCGGCTGGATCGGCCGCCACGAGATCGAGCGCATCATGGTCGACGGCGTCGAGGCCTTCGTCACCTATCGCTGCGTCGCCCGCGACGGCAAGAGCTTTCGCAACACCGAGTTCTTCGTGTTCGACGGCGACAAGGTGTCGCGCATCGACGTCTATTTCGGCCCGTCGCACCAGGACGGCGAACTTGTCAGGCAAGACCGCTGAGGGCTGTGGCGAGCGATGCAATGACCTCCCAAATAATTTCGCTTGGCCTGTCGGCGTGGCAAGCCCCGCGTCGTCCTTGAGACGAGCACCGGAGATACCGGCAAAGCAGCTGAATACAAGACAACGGAGCAGGACGATGAAGTTCATGGTGATCGTGAAGGCGAACAGGGACACCGAGGCCGGCGTGATGCCGAGCACCGAGCTGCTCGCGGCGATGGGCAAGTTCAACGAGGAGATGGTCAAGGCCGGCGTTATGCAGGCCGGCGAGGGGCTGCATCCGACCAGCAAGGGTGCCCGCGTCAAATATGCCGGCGGGCAGAGCACGGTGTCGCGCGGCCCGTTCGGCCTGAGCAGCGATCTGGTCGCCGGCTTCTGGCTGATCGAGACCAAGTCGCTCGATGAAGCGATCGACTGGATGAAGCGCGCGCCGTTCGACGGCGGCTCCGAGATCGAAATCCGCCAGGTGTTTGCCGCGGAGGATTTCGGCGAGGCGCTGACGCCCGAGCTGCGCGAGCGGGGAGAGCGCCTGCGTGCGCAGGTGGGCAAGAAATGACACCCGACGTCATTCCGCGATATCGCACCGGCGATGCGCCCGGAATACATGATCATCGTCGCAAGTCGTGGATTCCGGGCCGGCGCCGCGTGGGGCTTCCCGGCATGACGAGGGTGAAGATTGCGAGTTACTCAACAGGCAAGGAAGTCCGACCAATGCGTTTCATGATGCTGATGATCCCGCTCGGCTACGAGTCCGCGCCGGCCAAGCTCGAGCTCGACCCCGAACGGGTCGCCGCGATGATGCGGTACAATCAGGCGCTGAAGGACGCCGGCGTGCTGATCACGCTGGAAGGCCTGCATCCGCCGGCCGCCGGCGCGCGCGTCAAGTTCGACACCGGCGTGCCGGTCGTGATCGACGGCCCGTTCACCGAGGCCAAGGAAGTGATCGGCGGCTTCTGGATGATCGAGGTCGCCTCGCGCGCCGAGGCAATCGAATGGGCCAGGAAGTGCCCGGCCACCGCGAACGAGATGATCGAGATCCGCCAGGTGCAGGAGATGGCCGATTTCTCCGAAGAGGTGCAGCAGGCGGCCGCCACCTTCGAGCATCCGCAGGGCGGCTGGGGCAAGGCGCTGCGCTGAACATTCAACGAGAAACGATGCCGCTTCAAAGCGTCACCGTATCACCGAACCATCGTCCACCAACAACGACCACAACGGAGACGCAACATGAGCACCAACACCTTCCTCGCCGTCTATCTCGGCGGCGGTAAAACCGGCTCGCGGATGGCAGCCTGGAACGCGCTGCCCGAGGCCGAACGCCGTGCCAAGGAGCAGCAGGGCATGGCGGCCTGGGGCGCCTGGGTCGAGAAGCATCATGACGTGATCGTCGAGATGGGCGGACCGCTCGGCAAGACCAAGCAGGTCGGGCAGGGCGGCGTCACCGACATCGCCAATCTGATGACCGGTTTCACCGTGGTGCGCGCGCCCTCGCATGAAGCGGCGGCAAAGCTGTTCGAGAACCACCCGCATTTCTCGATCTTCCCGGGCGAGGCCGTGGAGATCATGCCGGTGCTACCGATCCCGGGCCGCTAAGGCGGGAGAATTCACCTCCCCTTGAAAAGGGGGTCGCTTTGCTCGCCAGAGCAAAGCGGGTGGGATCTGCTCTCCCCGCATACAGCGTCGACTGCGGCTGACCCCCTTTCAGGGGGAAGGAGAAGATCGAGCCATGCTTGAGCCGGGCTACTGCCGTCAAGCGCGTGCAGCGAGGCCGCGTCACACCCGTTAATCTTGATTGACGCGGCGCCGCCCCGCTAGTGACCTTTACCGCGGGCTCATGTAAAAGCCGTTCACATGAGCTGGCGCAAGGACCAAGGCCGCGCCGAGCGCGGCTATCATCACGGCAATCTCAAAGAGGCGTTGCTGCAGGCCGCCCTCGACCTGATCTCGAAGAAGGGGCCGGCCGGCTTCACCTTCGCCGATGCCGCGCGGATGGCCGGCGTCAGCCCGGCCGCGCCGTACCGCCACTTCCGCGACCGCGACGAGTTGATCGCCAGCATCGCGCAGCGCGGCTTCGAGCAGTTCGAATCGCTGCTGACGCAGGCCTGGGACGACGGCCGCCCCGATACCGTCACGGCGTTCGAGCGGGTCGGCAAGGCCTATCTCGCCTTCGCCCGCGAGGAGCCCGCGTTCTATTCCGCGATGTTCGAATCCGGCCTGCCGGTCGATTCCAATCCGACCTTGATGGCCGCAAGCGAGCGCGCCTTCGCGATCATCCGCGCCGCCGCCGAGCGGCTCGCGGCACTGGCGCCGCCCGGCATGCCGCGTCCGCCGGCGATGATGATGGCGCTACACATCTGGGCGATGTCGCACGGCGTCGCTTCGCTGTTCGGCCGCGGCGATGCCGCGCGGCGCAAGCTGCCGATGTCGCCGGAGGATCTGCTCGAGGCCGAAGTGCTGATCTATCTGCGCGGCCTCGGCTTCCCGACCGACCGCCGGCCTGGAACCGCGGCCGCCGACGACAAGCCGGCCGGCGAAAGGTCTGGTCCCTGGGGCAAGCCGAAATAAGGTTCAACGGCCAAGCCAAAAATAATCCGAGGGGTGCGTCACCCGCGCTGCTTGACTTTCCCAAGGGATCGGCTACCTATGTAAATGTTATTTACATTCACAACGGCGTGATGCCGTGATGGAGAAGGAAATGGCCTACACCGCTGATGTCAATCGCTGGCGCGGCCCCGTCGAAGAGCCCTACCGTCCCTACTTCTACGCGACGCCGTGGCATCCCCTGAAGATCGCCGGGATCATCCTCGGCTTCATGATCTGGTGGCCGATCGGCCTCGCCCTTCTCTTTTTCACACTCGGGAGCAGAAAGATGGCCTGTTGGAGTCACAACGACATGGATCGCTGGCAGAACAAGATGGAGCGGATGCAGGACAAGATGGAGCGGATGAAGAGCCGCATGGAGCGCCGCGGCTTCCCGTTCGGCGGCTTCGGTCCGCCCTCCAGCGGCAACCGTGCCTTCGACGAGTACCGCCAGGACACGCTGCGCCGTCTCGAGGAGGAGCAGGTCGAGTTCAAGAACTTCCTCGATCGCCTGCGCCACGCCAAGGACAAGGAAGAGTTCGACGCCTTCATGGCGCAGCACAAGACCCGTCCGACCCCGCCGACCGACCAGCCGCCGCAGAGCTGATCGCGCGAGGCAAGCGCTAGCCTTCAGGCGATGTGCCCCCATAGAACCTGATGGCCCTGAGCCGCCCGTTTGCGATGAGCAAGCGGGCGGTTTGCATTTTGGGATGGTGACGCCCACTCTATCGTTTGGGATCCGGACGATGAGGTGAAGACTATGGCGGGATCAGCGACAGTGACGGCCGGCGAGCTCTGGCTTGCGATCCGGCGCGAGGCGGAGGCGGCGATCGCTGCCGATCCATTCCTCGAGGCGTCGGCCGCCTTCATTCTCGATCAGGGCGACCTCGGCGGGGCGCTCGCTTTTCTGATCGGCCGGCATATCAGCCGCGCGGAAGAGGATCGCGCACAGTTCGCGCGGACCGCCCGCGAAGCCTATGCGGCCGAGCCCGTGCTGGTCGATGCCGCGGCCACCGATCTCACGGCCATCGTGCGCCGTGATCCCGCGATCACGGGCTTCCTGCCGCCGCTGCTCAACTTCAAGGGCTTCGTCGCGCTGCAGGCCTGGCGGGTGTCGAACTGGCTGTGGCGCCAGGACCGCCCCGACCTTGCGCTCATGATGCAAAGCGCGACGGCGGACCAATTGCAGATCAGCATTCACCCGTCGGCCCGGATTGGAACGGCGGTTTTCCTCGATCACGGCACCGGCATCATCATCGGCGCGCTGGCCTCGGTCGGCGACGAGGTCACGATTTTGCAGAACGTCACCATCGCGCGGCATCAGGATGATCCGCGCCGCGCGCCGAAGATCGGCCACGGCGTGCTGCTCAGCGCCGGCGCCACGGTGATCGGACATCTCTCGATCGGCGATTTCGCCAGGATCGGCGCCGGCGCGCTGGTGACGACGGATGTGCCCGCCGGCTGCACCGCCATCGGCGTGCCCGCGCGGCTGACCAATTGCGCGGAGGCGGGCACGCTTTCGTGAGGTGAGCACCCCTCTCAGGCACCCTCTCCCCTTGTGGGAGAGGGTGGGGTGAGGGGTGGCCCCGGGCGAGACGGCGAGAGATAGGGCAATCGTTGATCAGCGTGCGCAGCGGGCGTCGCTAATCCTCATGGAGAGCGGAGCAAGCGGTACCCCTCTCCCCAACCCTCCCCCACAAGGGGGAAGGGAGTCCGACTAGCGCGCTCGCCTCACTGCGTGATGCGACGGGACCGTCGCCGCCTTACATATTCGACCCATGGATCGCGTCAGTCACCGCATCGGTGACTTCCTTCGTCGTCGCCTTGCCGCCGACGTCGGGCGTCAGCACGCCGGCCGCGCACACCTTCTCGACCGCGGCCATCAGGCGCGCCGCGGCGTCCTTCTCGCCGAGATGCTCCAGCATCTGTGCACCGGTCCAGAACGTCGCGACCGGGTTGGCGATGCCCTTGCCGGTGATGTCGAAGGCCGAGCCGTGGATCGGCTCGAACATCGAGGGATAGCGGCGCTGCGGGTCGATGTTGCCGGTCGGCGCCACGCCGAGGCTACCGGCCAGCGCGCCGGCGAGGTCGGAGAGGATATCGGCGTGCAGATTGGTTGCGACGATGGTGTCGAGGCTCTTCGGATTGAGCGTCATCCGCACCGTCATGGCGTCGACCAGCATCTTGTCCCAGGTGACGTCGGGGAAGTCCTTCGCTACCTCGGCCGCGATCTCGTCCCACATCACCATGCCGTGGCGCTGCGCGTTCGACTTGGTCACCACGGTGAGGAATTTGCGCGGCCGCGACTGCGCGAGCTGGAACGCATAGCGCATGATCCGCGTCACGCCGACCCGGGTGAAGACAGCGACTTCGGTGCCGACCTCTTCCGGCAGGCCCTTGTGCGCGCGGCCGCCCATGCCGGCATATTCGCCTTCGGAATTCTCGCGCACGATCACCCAGTCGAGATCGCCGACGCCGACATTGCGCAGCGGCGAGGCGACGCCGGGCAGGATCTTGGTCGGCCGCACATTGGCGTATTGGTCAAAGCCCTGGCAGATCGGCAGCCGCAGGCCCCACAGCGTGATGTGGTCGGGCACATCGGGTGCGCCGACCGCGCCGAAATAGATCGCGTCGAATTTCTTCAGCTCCGCGAGCCCGTCGGCCGGCATCATCACGCCGTGCTTCTTGTAATAGTCCGAGCCCCAGTCGAAGGTCTTGACGTTGAAGCTGATGTCGCCGCTGCGTTTTGCGAGAGCCTCCAGCACGCGGACGCCCGCGGAGATCACTTCGGGGCCGATGCCGTCGGCGGGGATGGCGGCGATGGAATGGGTACGCATGGGTTGTCTCCGGATGAGTGGTTAGCGGGTTCGCATGGGATTTGGTTGCGGTTCGGATTGTGCCGGCGCGCTCTGCGCGCGCGACAGCAGCAGCGTGAGCACGGCCGAGAGCACCAGGAGGCCGGCGACGAAATAAAGACCGCCGTCGAAACTGCCGGTGCGTTCCTTGATCCAGCCGATCATCGCCGGCCCGACGAAGCCGCCGAGATTGCCGATCGAGTTGATGGTGGCGATCCCGGCCGCGGCGGCCGAGCCGGACAAGAACATGGTCGGCATGCTCCATAGCGGCGGCTTCGACGAGGAGATGCCGATATTGACCAGGGTCAGCGCCGCGATCACGGCGGCAAGGCCGGTCCACAGCCCGGCGAGCGCAAGTCCCGCCGCGGCCATCAGGCAGGCCAGCACCACGTGCCAGGTGCGCTCGCCGGTGCGGTCGGAATGTCGCGCCCATAGCACCATTGCGATGACGGCAACCGTCGCCGGTACGGCGTTGAGGAAGCCGACCTGGATCGACGACAGGCCGAACGCCTTGATGATCTGCGGCGCCCACACCCCAAGTGTGTAGAGCCCGGCCGAGGTGCCGAAATAGACCAGAGCCAGCGCCAGCACCCGCGGGTCGGCGAGGCCGCGCCAGATGCTGTGGCTTGCGGTCGTGGCCTTGCCGTCGTTCTCGACCTTCATGGTCTTGACCAGCCAGGCGCGCTCGTCGTCGGCCAGCCATCTGGCCTGCTCCGGCCGGTCGGTCAGGAAGCCCAGCACGACGAAGCCGAGCAGCACGGCGGGCACGGCCTCCAGCACGAACAGCCATTGCCAGCCCTTGAAGCCGAGCAGTCCGTCCATCTCCAGCAGCGCACCGGAGAGCGGCGAGCCGAGCACGGTCGACAGCGGCGCCGCCGCCATGAACAGCGCGGTGACGGCGGCGCGCTGCCGCGCCGGGAACCAGTAGGAGAGATAGAGGATGATGCCGGGGAAGAAGCCTGCTTCGGCGGCGCCGAGCAGGAAGCGCAGCACGTAGAAGCTAGTCGCGCCCTGCACCAGCGCCATCGCCGCCGAGACCAGGCCCCAGGTGATCATCACCCGCGCGATCCAGATCCGCGCGCCGATCTTGTGCAGGATGATGTTGGAGGGCACTTCGAACAGGAAGTAGCCCCAGAAGAAGATACCGGCGCCGAAGCCATAGACGGTCGGCGACAGGCCGATGTCCTTGTTCATGGTCAGCGAGGCGAAGCCGATATTGACGCGGTCGATGAACGCCACGAAGTACAGCAGCATGATGAACGGCACGATGCGCAGTGAGATCTTGCGCAATACGCGCGCGCCAAGCTGGCTTTCCATGGGCTTCTTCCCCCGGGTTCGTCTTGTTTGTTGGGACGGCGCCTGTCGCGCGCCATCGGAAAGCCTAGAAGCTCGCGCCCTTCCGCTTCAACCCACGCCGGTTTATACAAAAAAATGATATAATCGGACCCGGTCTCACTTGGCGTCGTGCCCGGCCATGTGCGGGGCATCCACGTCTTGGCGGCAAAGAAAGACGTGGATGGCCGGGACAAGCCCGGCCATGACGAACGCGGGGCATAAGGAAGCGACATCTTGGAACTGCACCAGCTTCGCTGCTTCGTTGCGGCTGCCGAGGAACTGCATTTCGGCCGCGCGGCGCAGCGCCTGCAGATGATGCCGTCGGCGCTGGGCCGCCACATCAAGCTGCTGGAAGAGGATCTCGGGGTGCGGCTGTTCGCGCGCACCACGCGCGCGGTGTCGCTGACCGAGGACGGCGCTGTGCTGCTGCGCGAGGGCCGCGCGCTGCTCGGCCGCGCTGAGGCGATCGAGAACGGCTTTCGCCGTCGGCTGCGCAAGCCGCAGGCGCGCCGCTTCCGGATCGGCGCGATCGACAGCGCGGCGGCCGGCCTGCTGCCGCCGCTGCTGCGCGACCTCCGCGCCGCCCATCCTGATGTTGCCGTGCAACTGCTCGAGGAGAAGACCATCCGGTTGCTGCCGAAGCTGCTGTCGGGCGCGCTCGACCTTGCGTTCGTGCGCCCGCCGGAGCGGCCCGACCGCCGCATCGAGTTTGTCCCGCTGCTGCAGGAGACCGCCGTGGTGGCGCTGTCGCACAAGCACGCGCTGGCGCGGCGCAAGCAGATCGTGCTGCCCGACATCGCGGATCAGCCCCTGATCGTGCCGGAACGCCGCTCGCGGCCGCACAGCCACGATCTGACGACAAAACTGTTCGCCGAGGCCGGGCTGACGCCGCGTATCCAGGAGATCGCCGACGAGAAGCAGACCATCGTCAACATGGTCGCAGCAAGGCTCGGCGTTGCCATCGTGCCGCGCTGGACCGCACGGATGGCGATATCAGGCGTCCGCTTTGTGCCGCTCCGCCTGAAGCGCGGCAGCAGCGCCGGCCGCCTGCCGCTCGCCGCCGCCTGGCTGAAAGGCTCCCGCGATCCGGTACGCGACCAGGTGATCGCGGTGCTTGAGGCAAGGTTGAAGAGTTACGCGCGCGAGGCGTGAACACGTCTCTCTCTCTCTCTCTTCATTCCGGGGCGTGCGAAGCGCGAGCTCGGAATCCATTCCACCACGCGTTTTGCGGATCGATGGATTCGGGACCTGTGTTGCAAAACGCGGAGCCTCTGTCTTCAACCAATGGAAGGATCATTCGATTTTTCAACCGTGTCGTCGCGAGGCGTGGAGCGCGGTAGTGCCTGTGCCCATTTCGGCGGCAGAAAGTTCCTCGATCAACTGAAACGCATGGTGCGGAAAGTTCCACCACGATCCCGTTCTGTTTCGACCTAATGTGAATCGCGGCGCGATGCTTGCAAGAACCAAAGCAGTTTGATCTCACGCTGTTGCATCGATGTTCCGCTTCAACGGATACGATTGCAGTGCGCCGCCACATAAGCGCCCTTTGTTACTTCTTGAATGCATGTCGAGTAACAACCGAAATCCCGAGCCGCATCATGGCGGCTTTGGACCAAGGGAAAGTGATGATGTGGACAGCCCGACACTGCTC
The DNA here is from genome assembly GCF_054063995.1 of Bradyrhizobium sp. USDA 4504. NCBI lineage: Bacteria > Pseudomonadati > Pseudomonadota > Alphaproteobacteria > Hyphomicrobiales > Nitrobacteraceae > Bradyrhizobium > Bradyrhizobium sp. USDA 4504. Next base: position 8,369,565 of record NZ_JBSSGV010000001.1, read on the forward strand.
GATCCGTCTGCTTGTTGTGCTTGCGACGGCAGTCTCCTCACTCCCAGCCATGGCTCAGGTGAGCAAGGGCAGTCCTTCCGCCGTGGCACCCGCAGCGCCCGCCGCACCAACTGCGGCACCGGCCTCGTCGAGCAAGGTCTCATTAGGTGCCATTCGGTGGGACAATTGGAGTCTCGACAGTCCCTATGGGCAGGTCCTAGCCGACCCTGGATTGCGCGCGCGCGCTCCGTATTACACAGAGCGTCTGCCGAACGGAAATCTCGGTTTTCCCGGAAACACCGAACGAGCACTGAATGCGGACGTGCATTACGCGAAGTCCGCAGGCTTGGATTATTTCATCTTCGGCTACTACCTGGAGAGTTCGTCCTGGGGACGCGATCCCAGTCGAGCCGTGGCGCTCAATCGGGCGTTGGGAAATTTTCTTCGGCTTCCAGACAAGCTCGGCATCAAATACGCGCTGAATTTCAACCTGTCATTCCCCCCTCGTGATGTGCCGATGGTGAGTGATGCAATCAGCAAAGCGGTAGCCGGGCCGGATTACATGCGGGCGAGCGACGGCTCGGCGCCTGTGTTCTTCCTGCTTGGTACGATGACCCCGTGGATAAAGGGGCTTGGGGGTGAAGAGGGTACAAAGGCGGCCCTGAAGGATATGAGGGATCGGGTCAAGGCCGCGACCGGCCGAGATCTCTACCTGGTTGCCTTGCTCTTCAACCTGTCCGAGACGGAGCCCGTTGCTCACAGGATAGGATTTGATGCGGCGAGTACATATGCGACCGCCCTTGGGTCGAATGGAAAATCCCTGCCGTACGCCAGTTGCGCGGCTCTTGCACAGAAAGCCTGGCAAGCCGAAGCCCAGAATGGTTCTGGAGGCTTCCTGCCAACCGTGACGCTTGGCTGGGATTATCGACCGGCTTTGCGCGATCCTCAGGAACTGAAAACTCGCAAGCCGAATCCGGACTGGTGTCAACCTGCCACCGATGAGGAATGGACACGGCAAATCCGTGCTGCAATCAGTCAGGCGGCCAACAATCCGCGCAACGGTCGCTTCAAGAGCGTTGTGATCTATGCCTGGAACGAGAGCTCCGAAGGCGGCTGGATTCAGCCGACGCTGTCTGAAGGCGTGCGGCGTCTCAAAGTGATCGCCAACGCGGCGGGCCGACGCCCGACACTTCCGCCGTTCAAGCTGGTGTGGCCGACGCGGATCGATCCGAAGGCGTGTGCCGTCGGTTCGTCATCGATCTCAACTACAACGGCTGGCGCCGGATGCAAATCGGCCAGTGATTCGATGACAACTGCGTGGCCATGTCCGCCAGGCATGCAGATTGCAGGCGAGGAATTGCGCCAAGCACCGTCGGAGGATGGAGAAAAAATACCGCTTATCTGGCAGGAGAGGCTCTGCACGCCACAGGGCAAACAGCAGCGATCAGTTAATTGAGTCAATATCGACAGGGGGTTCCCAATGGATGAAGTCTGGAGTGATGAGAATACCTTCGTGATCAACAACATGAAGTTTGGCCTGATCAGGCAGAACTTCAATGATGCCAGGACGACGAAGGATTCCATCGCGATCATCAAGAACCGCGGGATGATTGATCGCTACAAAAGCCTCATTCGCGAGAACGGGGTTACCAATATCCTGGAATTCGGCATCTTCGAAGGTGGTTCGGCTTTGCTTCTTGCCGCGATCGAGGAACGTATCAAGTTCGTCGGGATCGATATCAGACCTGCGAGCCCAGCGGTGCTTGGCCTGATCCGCGACCACGGTCTGACGGACCGCGTCAAATTATACTACAATACGTCGCAAGGCGACACCGCGCGCGTCCAGACCATCATCAGGACGGAATTCCCCGGCCAGCGAATAGATATGATTATCGACGACGCCTCGCATCAATACGAGCTCTCGCGAGCAAGCTTCGAGGCGTCCTTCCATTATCTCAAGAGCGATGGTCTCTATCTGATCGAAGATTGGGCCTGGGCTCATTGGGAGGAGCCCTATCAGACGCAGCAATGGACCGATATGCCCGCCCTCACCAATCTGATCTTCGAGCTCGTCATGCTCTGTGGGAGCCGGCCCGATATCATTTCGGAAATGAGCGTTCAGAAGGCGATAGCCATTTTCCGCAAGGGCGAACAAGAGGTCGGAAACTTCAGCCTGTCAAAGCTCTACCGTCATCGCAACAGGTGGACCCCCGCACTGTGACGATGCGCCCGGCTCTTGCCGGAGAGCACACGAGCTCGATCGCTTCCCCCACAACGCGTTATGCCCGGCCTTGCGCCGGGCATTCACGTCTTGGCTGCATAAAAGGAAGACCTGGACGGCCGGGACGAGCCCGGCCATGACGATGACTGAGCCGAAAGGAATCCCCGCGTCTTGGAACTGCACCAGCTTCGCTGCTTCGTGGCGGCTGCTGAGAACTGCGTTTCGGGCGCGCGGCGCTGCGCCTGCAGACGATGCCGTCGGCGCTCGGCCGCCACATCAAGCTGCTGGCGATCGAGAACGGCTTTCGCCGTCGGCTGCGCAAGCCACAGGCGCGCCGCTTCCGGATCGGCGCGATCGACAGCGCGGCGGCCGGCCTGCTGCCGCCGCTGCTGCGCGACCTCCGCGCCGCCCATCCTGATGTTGCCGTGCAACTGCTCGAGGAGAAGACCATCCGCCTGCTGCCGAAGCTGCTGTCTGGCGCGCTCGACCTCGCCTTCGTGCGCCCGCCGGAGCGGCCCGACCGCCGCATCGAGTTTGTCCCGCTGTTGCAGGAGACCGCCGTGGTGGCGCTGTCGCACCAGCACGCGCTGGCGCGGCGCAAGCAGATCGTGCTGCCCGACATCGCGGATCAGCCCCTGATCGTGCCGGAGCGCCGCTCGCGGCCGCACAGCCACGATCTGACGACAAAGCTGTTCGACGAGGCCGGGCTGACGCCGCGTATCCAGGAGATCGCCGACGAGAAGCAGACCATCGTCAACATGGTCGCAGCAAGGCTCGGCGTCGCCATCGTGCCGCGCTGGACCGCACGGATGGCGATCCCCGGCGTCCGCTTTGTGCCGCTCCGCCTGAAGCGCGGCAGCAGCGCCGGCCGCCTGCCGCTCGCCGCCGCCTGGCTGAAAGGCTCCCGATCGCTGTGCTCCAGGCACGGTTGAAGAGTTACGCGCGCGAGGCGTGAGGGCGCTTCGTTGCGTGATGCCTCGACGGCCGATGAATGATTTTGGCCGGTTGACCTAGGTCAACACGACCTGCGCTGGCCAGGGTGAGCGTGCCCGGCATGGCGAAGCGTCAGGACTGGGTCATGATCGCAGGGTGCGTCGCTACCGCTTTGGCGGTGGTGGCGCTCGTCGCCCTTTTCTCTGCCTGAGCTGTGTCGCCCCCGTAGTGTTACGGGGATGTCCAGCTAGGTCCCGGAGATAACTGGGTAATTCCCAAAGCTCGAACACCGCTGGCACAAACTGCACTGGCTCGCCGAGTTCCTCCCGGCATAGCTTCCCCTTCCAACGTAGGGCGGCGTTATGGGCAACCTACTTTACAGCGTGTTTGTCGTACTGATGGGGCTAAGCCCGGTCATCCTCGTGGCGATTGCCATGTTCATAAATTGAGGGCCAGGGCTGTGTCTTTCGGCGTGCCAACCACTGATCCATTCCGCTGGCGTGCTTAGTTAATAAATCCGCGATGCTTTAACCTGGTGAAAGGTTGGCGTCAGCGCGGGCGTGTACGCTCGCGCCCATGAATTGGGACCTGCTGTATTTCCGCCTCTCGCTCGTCTGGATGGCGATCACCGCTGCCATGCTGGTCTATGTGCTGGTCGCATAGGGCTGCCTCTTCGCATAGGGCAGCCTCTCCGTCGCCGAAGGCGTTCCGCCGGTATTTTCCCCACGCCAATCGGTGATTTGCCGACGGACAACTCAGCAAAACGTGTCAAGTCCCCGCACGGAGCCCATGGGGGCGATCGACACCCGGCTTTCCCGCGCGCCCTCAGTTCAAGAGAGGGCGGATTGAAAAGTCAAAGCTCGGGCAATTCATATCGCGAGAGCGCAGAAGTTCGTCTTACTCGCGGCTCCACACACTCAGTGTCGTCCCGGCGAAAGCCGGGACCCATAACCACAAATGCCGATTGTTACGCACCGTTGGAATAACGAGTCCCGTCAACAACACCCGCCGCGGCGCATGGGTCCCGGCCTGCGCCGGGACGACACTGAATTTGAGGCGCGCAGGCGGGCCTCGCAATCTGCACCACGGATTCGCCGTTGTCTCGGCCTTCGCCAGGACGACGCGGAGAGAACTGCGCACGGGTCTGCCTTCGCTCCGGCGCAGGTAGCCAACGGTTCCCATCCAGGCAGGTTTCCGGCAAAGCTGTCGACCGGGACGTCACTCTGCCGGCGCGGCTCAAATCTCCCCGGTTTTGCGGGTCCGCCATGAGTTCCTCCTTTGTAGACTCGCGTTATGTTATAATATAACAGTCGTTCCATGGCGCATACGCATACCCACGAGGACCACCATCACGGCCACGCCCCCCACGGGCACAGCCACGCCCCGCACGCGCATCCGGCGCAGGCCGCGCACTGGTCGATCCTGCGCATGCCCGTGCCGGGCCGACTGCTCGCGGCGCTCGCGGTCAGTGCCTGCCTGTGGGCTGTCGTCTGGCTGGCGATGAGGTGAGACCGGTGGCTGCTCTTGTTACCTTCCGTGACGTCACGCTCGGCTATGACCGCCACCCGGCGGTGCATCATCTCAATGGCGCCGTCGAGGCCGGTGCGCTGCTCGCCGTGATCGGCCCGAACGGCGCCGGCAAGTCGACCCTGCTGCGCGGCATCGCCGGCGTGCTCAAGCCGCTGTCCGGCGTGATCGATCTCGACGGGCTGGATCATCGCGACATCGCCTATCTGCCGCAGTCTGCCGACATCGACCGCAGCTTCCCGATCTCGGTGTTCGATTTCGTCGGCACCGGGCTGTGGCGCTCCACCGGGTTCTTCGGCGGCATCGGCAAGGCCGCGCGCGAGAAGATTTTGGCGGCGCTCGCCGCCGTCGGCCTCAACGGATTCGAGAACCGCCCGATCGGCACGCTGTCCGGCGGCCAGACCCAGCGCATGCTGTTCGCGCGCGTGCTGTTGCAGGACGCCCGGCTGATCGTGCTCGACGAGCCGTTCAACGCCATCGACGCCAAGACCACCGCCGACCTGCTGGCGCTGGTGAAGCGGTGGAACGGCGAGGGGCGCACCGTGCTGGCGGCGCTGCATGACCTCGACATGGTGCGCAACAATTTCCCGGAGACGCTGCTGCTGGCGCGCGGCCCGGTCGAATGGGGACCGACCGCCGAGGCGCTGACGGCGGACAATCTGATGGTCGCGATGCGGATGTGCGAGGCGTTCGACGATAGCGCCGCGGCCTGCGCCGCTGATCCACGCTCGCGGGCCGCCTGACGCCGATGCTATCCGACGCGCTGGTCACGCCCTTCACCGAATTCGAATTCATGCGCCGCGCGCTGGCGGCGGTGATCGCGCTGTCGCTCGGCGGTGCGCCGATCGGCGTGTTCCTGATGCTGCGGCGGATGAGCCTGGTCGGCGACGCCATGGCGCATGCGATCCTGCCGGGGGCGGCGATCGGCTTCCTGCTGTCCGGGCTCAACCTGTTCGCGATGACGACCGGCGGCCTGATCGCGGGCTTTGCCGTGGCGCTGCTCGCCGGCCTCGTCGCCCGCACCACCGAATTGAAGGAGGACGCCTCGCTTGCGACCTTCTATCTGGTCTCGCTCGCGCTCGGCGTCACCATCGTGTCCATCAAGGGCACCAATATCGACCTGCTGCACGTGCTGTTCGGCAACATCCTGGCGATGGACGACCAGACGCTGCTGGTGATCGCGTTCAACGCCACCCTCACGCTCCTGGTGCTCGCGGTGATCTATCGCCCGCTGGTGATCGAATGCGTCGATCCGGTGTTTTTGCGCACCGTGAGCCGGGCCGGCGCGCCGGCGCATCTCGCCTTCCTCGCGCTGGTCGTGGTCAACCTCGTCAACGGCTTCCACGCGCTCGGCACGCTGCTCGGCGTCGGACTGATGATCCTGCCCGCGGGCATTGCGCGGTTCTGGTCGCGCGACATCACCACCATGATCTGCATCGCGGTGGCGAGCGCGATGCTGTCGGGCTATGCCGGACTCGTGCTGTCGTACCAGACCCGGATTCCCTCAGGCCCCGCGATCATCCTGGTTGCGGCGGGGCTCTATATTGTGTCGCTGCTGTTCGGCAATGTCAGCGGCCTGGTGCGGCAGCTGTTTCCCGGCCGCCATCTCGAGGCGTGAGTACGATGCGGCGATTGTTCGGTTTGATTGGTCTGGCGCTGCTGCTGGCGAGTGGACCGGCGCGCGCCGCCGAACGCATCAATGTCGTCGCGAGCTTCTCGATCCTCGCCGACATGGTGCGCAATGTCGGCGGCAATAATGTCGACGTGACGGCGCTGGTCGGGCCCGACGGCGACGCGCATGTCTACGCGCCGACGCCGGCGGATGCCAAGAAGGTCGCCGACGCCAAGCTCGTGGTGATTAATGGTCTCGGCTTCGAGGGCTGGATGCCGCGGCTGCTGCAGGCCTCGGGCAGCAAGGCACCGGTCGCGGTGGCGACCAAGGGGATCATGCCACGGAAGATGGGCGGCCATGACGATCCGCATGCCTGGCAATCCGTGGCCAATGCGAAGATCTACGTCGTCAATATTCGCGACGGGCTGATCGCCGCGGCCCCCGACCAGACAGCCATCTTCAAGGCCAATGCCGACGCCTATCTGGCCAAGCTCGAGGCGCTCGACCGCGAGGTGCATGAGGCGGTGGCGAAAGTGCCGGAGGCGCGGCGCAAGGTGATCTCGACCCATGGCGCCTTCGGCTATTTCGCTGACGCCTACGGCGTCACGTTCTTCTCGCCGCTCGGCGTGTCCACGGATTCCGAGCCCAGCGCGCGCGATATCGCCGCCATCATCGCCCAGATCAAGGTTGCGAAAATTCCGGCAGTTTTTCTCGAAAATATCAGCGATCCCCGCCTGATCGAGCGGATCGCGGCCGAGACCGGCGCCCGGGTCGGCGGCACCCTGTATTCGGACGGTTTGACGGCCGAAAAGGGCGATGCACCCACTTACATTGATATGGTCAGGCACAATATAAAGGCCCTGACCAGCGCGCTCGCCGAGTAGGGCAGGGGCCTCCCTGTCTGGGTTGAGCGCGGACCAGCATGATCCGGAAAAGTGGGGTCCGGTTTTCCGATAAGATCATGTTCAAACAAAGAGTTCCTTCGGAGTTGTTATGGCTGAAGCTTCGCAAAAAATTCCTGTGACCGTGCTGACGGGCTATCTCGGCGCCGGCAAGACCACGCTGTTGAACCGCATCCTGTCGGAAAACCACGGCAAGAAATACGCCGTCATCGTCAACGAATTCGGCGAGATCGGCATCGACAACGACCTCATCATCGGCGCCGATGAGGAAGTGTTCGAGATGAACAATGGCTGCGTGTGCTGCACGGTGCGCGGCGACCTCGTCCGCATCATGGACGGCCTGATGAAGCGCAAGGGCAAGTTCGACGCCATCATCGTCGAGACCACCGGCCTTGCCGATCCGGCGCCGGTCGCGCAGACCTTCTTCGTCGACGAGGACGTGCAGAAGAACGCCCGGCTCGACGCGGTCGTGACCGTCGCCGATGCCAAATGGCTGAGCGACCGCCTCAAGGACGCGCCGGAAGCCAAGAACCAGATCGCGTTCGCCGACGTCATCGTGCTGAACAAGACCGACCTGGTCTCAAAGCCCGAACTCGCCGAGGTCGAAGCCCGCATCCGCGGCATCAATCCCTATGCCAAGCTGCACCGCACCGAGCGTTGCCAGGTCGGGCTGACCGACGTGCTGGAGCGCGGCGCGTTCGATCTCGACCGCATCCTGGAGATCGAGCCCGATTTCCTCGAGGCCGGCGACGATCACGACCATGATCACGATCATCATCAGCATGACCATGATCACCACCACCATCATGATCACGACCATGGCCATGGCGGGTTGAAGCATTATCACGACGAGGACATGCAATCGCTGTCGCTGCGTTCCGAGAAGCCGCTCGACCCGACCAAGTTCATGCCCTGGCTGCAGCAGCTCGTCGCCACCGAGGGCCAGAAGATCCTGCGCTCGAAGGGCATCCTCGCCTTCACCGGCGATGACGACCGCTACGTGTTCCAGGGCGTCCACATGATGCTGGAGGGCGACCATCAGCGGAAATGGAAGGACGGCGAGAAGCGCGAGAGCCGCGTCGTGTTCATCGGTCGTGAACTGCCCGAGCAGGTGATCCGCGACGGCTTCGAGCAGTGCATCACCACGTGATGAAAGAGTTCGATCCGGGCGAGGCCCCTTCTTCCATCGTTTCGATCACCGACCGCGTCAAGCCGCTGCCGCTCGGCGCGGCGGTGAGCTCGGTACATTTCCTCGGCGACCGCGCGTTCTTCGTCGGCGCCGAGGAGGGTGTTGCGATCGCGACCGCCGAAGGCGAGATCACACGGACGCAGACGCATTTCGGCGCCATCCTGTGCGCCGCCTCCGACGGCAAGCGGCTCGTCACCGGCGGTGACGACGGCAAGCTGGTCGCGATCGACGCCAAGGGCGAGACCGCTGTCATTGCGACCGACGCCAAGCGGCGCTGGATCGACAACGTCGCCCTGCACAGCGAGGGCACGCTGGCATGGTCGGCGGGCAAGACCGCGTTCGTGCGCAATCCCAAGGGCGAGGAGAAAACCTTCGAGGTACCGTCGACCGTCGGCGGGCTTGCTTTTGCGCCGAAGGGCCTGCGGCTTGCGATCGCGCATTACAACGGCGTGACCTTGTGGTTTCCCAACATGGCGGCCAATCCGGAGTTTCTGGAATGGGCCGGCTCGCATCTCGCCGTCATGTTCAGCCCGGACAACAAATTCCTCGTCACCGCGATGCACGAGCCCGCGATGCATGGCTGGCGGCTCGCCGACAACCGGCATATGCGGATGAGCGGCTATCCTGGCCGGGTGCGCTCGATGTCATGGAGTGTCGGCGGCAAGGGGCTCGCGACCTCGGGCGCCGATACCGTGATCGTCTGGCCGTTCACCAGCAAGGACGGCCCGATGGGCAAGGAGCCGGCGATGCTGGCGCCGATGCCGGCGCGGGTCGCCGTGGTCGCCTGCCATCCGAAGAACGACATCATGGCGGTCGGCTATGCCGACGGCACCGTGCTGATGGTCCGGCTCGAGGACGGCGCCGAGATCCTGGTGCGCCGGAACGCCGGCACGGCGGTGTCGGCGCTCGGATGGAATGCCAAGGGCACGCTGCTCGCCTTCGGCACGGAAGATGGTGACGCGGGCATCGTGGAAATGTAAGAGATCGCGGCAGACGAAGCGTTTTCGAGCGAAGTGAGTACCGGATCGCATGAAGAAAACGCGTCAAAAGACGAAGCTCGCGCCGGGGCCGCAGCGTCATGCGATTTCTCACCACGTTCCAGCTCGCCGACTTCATCGACACGCTGGTCAGCCTGACCACGGCCTTTGTATTCGGCACCCTGATCGGCGCTGAGCGGCAGTACCGGCAGCGCACCGCGGGTCTGCGCACCAATGTGCTGGTCGCGGTCGGCGCTGCCGCCTTCGTCGACCTCGCGATGCATCTGGCCGGCGCCGACGGCGCGGTGCGGGTGATCGCCTATGTGGTGTCGGGAATCGGTTTCCTCGGCGCCGGCGTCATCATGAAGCAGGGCATGGATGTGCGCGGCCTCAACACCGCGGCCACGCTGTGGGCCTCGGCCGCGGTCGGCTCCTGCGCCGGTGCCGACCTCGTGGCGCAGGCGGCGGCGCTGACCGTGTTCGTGATCGCCGGCAACACGCTGCTGCGTCCGCTGGTCAACGCCATCAACCGCATCCCGCTGAACGAGAAGGCCTCGGAGGCGACCTACTACTTCAAGCTCGCGGTTACCCCGGAAGCGCTGCCAGACATGCGCGATCGCCTGGTCGAGAAGCTGGAGGCCGCGAACTACCCTGTTGCCGATGTCGACGTGGTCGAGGCCGGCGACGACTTCCTCGAGATCGTGGCGACGCTGGTCTCGACCGCGGTCGAGCCCAACGAGCTGAATGCCGTGGTGGTCGACCTGCAGCATCAGCCCGGCGTGCGGCACGCGACCTGGGAAGTCAGCACCACGGATTGAGCCGAGGTTCCCGCAGGCACCGCTTCGGAACCATGCCGTGGCGGGATCGTTGACCCCGTGGACAAGGCGCAGGTGAACGAGATGGCTGTGGATCGGACCAGGTTGCGAATCGACATGCTGATCGCCTCGACGCTGGTGGCAGCGGGCGTTGCGATCGCGGTGCTTTCGCTGCACGCGATCTATGCCGCTCCGCCGCAGGAGATCGCGCAGGCGACCCAGCCGCTGCAACCGACGCCGACGCCGGAGCCGCAGCAGACGGCGCCGCCGGCCGAGTCGAAGCCGGGCGGCGAGCGGCCGACCACGCCGGCGCCGCAGCCGGCGCGTCCCGACGATGAGGCACGGAAGGCCGGCGCCAAGCCGGTGCTGCCGCCCGCGCCCGCGGAGAAGACCGCGCCGCCGATCGAGAAAAAGTAAGCGCGCCGCGGCCCGCATTGTGACGCGGATTTGACGGACGCTGCCGATTATACGGTCTCGCCTCCGCCACCGGCACACTCCATAATCTGTCGTCTCGCCAACGACAGATGGGGCCTGCCATGAAGATCGAGGACGTCCGGCGCACCGCCTATTCGATGCCGCTCACCAACCCGTCGTTTCCGCCGGGGCCCTACCGGTTCTTCGACCGCGAATATTTCATCATCACCTACAAGACCGACCCGGAAGCGCTCGCCGCCGTGGTGCCGGAGCCGCTCGAGGTCGCCGAGCCGGTGGTGAAGTACGAGTTCATCCGCATGCCGGACTCGACCGGTTTCGGCGACTACACCGAGACCGGGCAGGTGATCCCGGTTCGCTTCAGGGGCGAGGAGGGCGCCTACACCCACGCGATGTATCTCGACGATGAAGGCCCGATCGCCGGCGGCCGCGAGCTGTGGGGATTTCCGAAGAAGCTGGCAAAGCCCAGGATCGAGGTCGAGAGCGACGTGCTGGTCGGCTCGCTGCATTACGGCTCGGTGCTCTGCGCCTCCGCCACCATGGGCTACAAGCATCGCAAGGTCGACCACGACACCGTCTTGAAGTCGATGACGGCGCCGAACTTCATTCTGAAGATCATCCCGCATGTCGACGGCAGCCCGCGGATCTGCGAGCTGGTGCGGTTTCATCTGGAAGACATCACGCTGAAGGAGGCCTGGACCGGCCCCGCCGCGCTCGGCCTGTTTCCGCACGCGCTATGCGATGTCGCCCGCCTGCCGGTGCGCGAGGTGGTCTCGGCGCTGCATTTCAAGGCAGACCTGACCCTCGGCCTTGGCTCGGTCGCGTTCGACTACATGGCGAGATGACGAAGTCATTCCGGGGCATCGCGTCGGCGATGGACCATGGTGCGCACTCGCGCACCTGCGAATCTCGCGCCACGATTTCGAGATCCCGGGTCTGCGCGCCTAAGCGCGCATCCCGGGATGACCCTGTCAGCGCACCAGAATATTCTTGAACTGCCAGGGATCGCTGGTGTCGATATCTTCCGGAAACAGTCCCGGACGATCCGTCAGCGGGGTCCAGTCGGTGTAGAAACCCTTCACGGGGCCGAGATAGGGTAGCTGGATTTCCAGCAGACGATCGAAGTCCATCTCGTCGGCCTCGACGATGCCTTCGTTCGGGTTTTCCAGCGCCCACACCATGCCGCCGAGCACGGCGGAGGTCACTTGCAGGCCGGTGGCGTTCTGATAGGGCGCGAGCTTGCGGGTCTCCTCGATGGAGAGCTGCGAGCCGTACCAGTAGGCATTGTTGTCATGGCCGAACAGCAGCACGCCGAGCTCGTCGATGCCGTCGACGATCTCGTTCTCGTCGAGGATGTGATGCTTTTCCTGCATCTTCGCTGCGCGGCCGAACATTTCATGCAGCGACAGCACGGCGTCGTCGGCCGGGTGATAGGCATAGTGGCAGGTCGGCCGATAGATCGCCGTGCCCGATGCGTCACGCACCGTGAAGTAATCGGCGATCGAGATCGACTCGTTGTGGGTGACGAGGAAGCCATACTGCGCGCCGCGGGTCGGGCACCAGGTGCGTACGCGCGTGTTGGCGCCGGGCTGCATCAGATAGATGGCGGCGCCGCAGCCGGCTTCGTGGGTATGCGCATTCTCGGGCATCCATTTCTCATGGGTGCCCCAGCCGAGTTCGGACGGCTGCACGCCTTCCGACAGGAAACCTTCCACCGACCAGGTGTTGACGAAGACGTCAGGCTCTTTCGGCGACTTGGAGCGCTGGGTGTCGCGTTCGGCGATGTGGATGCCCTTCACGCCGGCCTGCCGCATCAAGTCCGCCCATTCGGCCTTGGTCTTCGGCTTCGGGGCATTGAGCTTCAGATCGGCGGCGACGTTGAGCAGCGCCTGCTTGACGAAGAACGAGACCATGCCGGGATTGGCGCCACAGCAGGAGACGGCCGTCGTCGAGCCCGCGGGGCGCGCCTTCTTGGCGGCCAGCGTCACTTCGCGAAGGGCGTAGTTGGAGCGCGCTTCCGGGCCCTTCGAGGAATCGAAATAGAAGCCGAGCCAGGGCTCGTTGACGGTGTCGATGTAGAGAGCGCCGAGTTCGTTGCACAGCTCCATGATGTCGGTCGAGCCGGTATCGACCGACAGATTGACGCAAAAGCCCTGGCCGCCGCCTTCAGTGAGCAGCGGGCTCAGCAGGTCGCGATAATTGTCCTTGGTCACGGCCTTCTGGATGAATTTGACGTTGTGCTTCTCGCAATGCGCCTTGCGGCCCTCGTCCTTGGGGTCGATCACGGTGACGCGCGACTTGTCGTAATCGAGATGCCGCTCGATCAAAGGCAGCGTGCCTTTGCCGATCGAGCCGAAGCCGATCATAACAATGGGACCTGTGATCTTCGCGTAGATCTGCGAGGCGGGGCTCATCATTTTCTCCAGGAGAGTGCCTAGCGGCGGATAGGGTGGATCAGGGGTTGCGACGCTTCGCGGTGACTTCGATCTCGACCTTCATCTCGGGCTTGTAGAGCCCCGCGACGATCAGCATCGTTGCGGCCGGGCGGATGTCGCCGAGGACCTCGCCGCAGACCGCGAAATGGGCATCCACGTCACGGGCGTCGGTGAGGTAGTAGGTCGCGCGGACGATGTCGGCCATCGCAAAGCCTCCCTCTTTGAGGGCGGCCTCGATGGTCTTGAAGCAGTTCCGTGACTGGCTCGTGACATCTGCCGGCATGGTCATCGTGGCGTAGTCATAGCCGGTGGTTCCTGCGACGAAGGCGAAGTCGCCATCGATCACGGCACGGCTGTAGCCGGCGGTCTTCTCAAAGGGCGAGCCGGTAGAAATCAGGCGGCGGGACATGTTGGACCTCGACTGAAAATGGCTTTGGCGGGGTTTACGGACATTTTTGGCGCCCGCGCAACCCCTTGGTTCAGGCCTGGTGCGGCCGGCACTAGTGGGACTGCAGCGTGCTGTCCGGCGGCGATGGCGGCGTGCCGGTCCAGCGCCGGCCCAGGATATCCCTGACGATCATCACCGAGATCAGAATCAGCATGACCGTGGTGACGAGGCCGCGCCAACGCGGGCGCGCGCCATCGGTGATGGGAAGGTGCTCCGACATGGCGGCCCGCCTTACGCCGCGTGCGGCACGGCGAGCGGTGCCTTCCGGGTCCGGGATCGCGTCCGCGGTGCCTTGGCCTCGGGCAGCGGCGCGCCGGTCGGCGTGATCATGCCCCAGGCGCCATCCAACGCGCCTGCGACAAGCTCGACGCCGAGCAGCCGCTCGCGCTCGAACGTGCCCGGCAGCGACAGCTCGCCGGTCTTGGCCACCGTGAAGCCGAAGCGGGCGTAGTAGGGCGCATCGCCAAGCAGGATCACGGCGCCGTGGCCGCGCGCCTTGGCCACCGCCAGCGCACGCCGCATCAGCGCGGCGCCGACGCCGAGGCCGCGGCAGTCGTCATCGACTGCCAGCGGCCCCAGCATCAGCGCGCTGCGGCCCCCCGCGCTGACGTGCCACAACCGCACGGTTCCAACCAGCCGGCCGTCCTGGCGCACGGCCGCAAGGCTCAGGCCTTCGGCGGGCGCGCGTCCGTCGCGCAGGCGCTGGCAGGTGCGCGTATGGCGATTACAGCCAAAGCAGGCATCCAGCAGCGCTTCGCGTGCGACGACGTCCGAGCCACGCTCCGCACGGATCGCGAACGGGGCGGCATCTCGGATGAGGGCAACGGGGGTGTTCCGTTTTGCAGTCATGGCACGTCAGTCCCCGCTTGCAACGGCATGTCGTACGCCGCGGCAAGCGTCGTTCAGGAAAATCAAAAATGATCGGGGAGGAGCCGGCGGGGCCGGCTCCCGGTTTATCGGGCCTCGAAAACGAGGCGGGTCAGATGTGGTAGGTCTTCAGCGGCGGAATGCCGTTGAACGCCACCGACGAGTAGGTCGACGTATAGGCGCCGGTGCCTTCGATCAGCAGCTTGTCGCCGATCTCGAGCGTCACCGGGAGCGGATACGGCAGCTTCTCGTACAGCACGTCGGCGCTGTCGCAGGTCGGGCCCGCGAGCACGCACGGCGTCATGTCCGCCCCGTCATGCGGGGTGCGGATGGCGTAGCGGATCGACTCGTCCATCGTCTCGGCGAGACCGCCGAACTTGCCGATGTCGAGATAGACCCAGCGCACCTCGTCCTCGTCGCTCTTCTTCGAGATCAGAACGACTTCGGTCTCGATGATTCCAGCATTGCCGACCATGCCGCGGCCCGGCTCGATGATCGTCTCCGGAATCTGGTTGCCGAAATGCTTGCGCAGCGCGCGGAAGATCGACCGGCCATATTGCAGGACCGGAGGAACGTCCTTGAGGTACTTGGTCGGAAAGCCGCCGCCCATGTTGACCATGGTGAGGTTGATCCCGCGCTCGGCGCAGTCACGGAACACGGTCGACGCCATCGCGAGCGCGCGGTCCCACGCCTTCACCTTGCGCTGCTGCGAGCCGACATGGAACGAGATGCCGCACGGCTCCAGGCCCAGGCGCTTGGCGAGGTCGAGCACGTCGACCGCCATCTCCGGGTCGCAGCCGAACTTGCGCGACAGCGGCCACTCGGCGCCGGCGCAGTCATAGAGGATGCGGCAGAACACCTTGGCGCCGGGGGCGGCGCGGGCGATCTTCTCGACCTCGGCGGCGCAATCGACCGCGAACAGGCGAATGCCGAGCGCGAAGGCACGCGCGATGTCGCGCTCCTTCTTGATCGTGTTGCCATAGGAGATGCGGTCCGGCGTCGCACCGGCGGCCAGCGCCATCTCGATTTCCGCAACCGTCGCGGTGTCGAAGCAGGAGCCGAGCGAGGCCAGCAGCGACAGCACTTCGGGCGCCGGGTTGGCTTTCACCGCGTAGAACACGCGGCTGTCCGGCAGCACCTTCGCGAAGGTCTGGTAGTTGTCGCGCACGACTTCGAGGTCGACGACGAGGCACGGCTCGGTGTCGAGACCATCCTGGCGGCGGTGGCGCAGGAATTCCTGGATACGTTCAGTCATGGCACTCTCCAACGGCCCCAGCGACGGGATCCGCATCAACGTGACGTCGGGTAAGAGCGCTTCGGCCACATCGCGCGATGGAGGCGCGTTGAGGCCAAGAGACTCAAACCAGACTGTGCTGCCGTGGATTGGTTGGGAGAGTTTCCCGCCCGATCACCTGGCAATGAAGGACAAGCCTTTTCAGTAGCCCGGGCCGGCGTTGGACCGCCGGTAGAGACCAAAAAAGCCCGATCCGTCGTTGCTTTAAGTCGCGTCCCCCGTTGAGAGCGGGGTGCGCCGGTTCGCCTCCGGCTGCCAGTCACGGTTGCAAAGAGTGGTGAGACCTTCAACGGCATCCCTGGAGAGAGATGCTGGCCGCCTCGTGTCCTGATGGACGTAAGCGACCCTCGGTTCTTCCACCCCTTGGCGGCTGTCCGGCCTCTTGTCCGGATACCTACCGACTGACACACGACCACAGGCACGTGCGAAATTGGGCAAGGCAGGAAATAAGTCTTTTGACTTCGTGGCGCAAGATTTTTTTTGCGATAGCGGCAAATTTCCCTAACGCGTGCTTGCGATGTCGCGCGCAGCACGCGTCGGACGCGCTGAAGATGAACGGCTGTTAAGAATGACTAACGAAGCGTGTGTGCGTTTTAGCCTTGTGCCGCAGTGCTTTCTTGAATCGCTCAAACTCACGCGCGACGCGTGAACGGCTCGACGCGCTGAGCTGCGCGGATGAAGGCGATCATGATCAGCACGCCGATGCCGAACAGCACCGCCTGCAGGATGTGTGCGGCGACGTCGTCGAGCCCGAGCAGAATCGCGAGCGCCCAGCCGCCGGCGAACGCCGCGCCGAACACTTCCGCGCCGATCAGGATCGCCGCCGAGATCACGGTGATGACGCTTGGCCAGGCGATGGTGCGGTTGCCTGAGGTGGAGGGCTGCATGGTCATGAAATAGGTCCTGTTCAGGGGGCGCAATCTCTCCGAAAAGTGCCCATCTATCAAGCGCAAAAGGCCCAAAAATGCCGTATCGCGTGATATAGATTGGGCAGCATTTTCAAGGCGAAAAACGGGACATTCGATGTCAGAAACCAGCGCAGACGCCAAGGCTCAGGCTCTTGCCAACCCCCTCCTGAAGGCATGGCGGACGCCGCTCGAGACGCCGCCGTTCGCCGAGATCAAGCCGGAGCATTTCCTGCCCGCCTTCGAGCAGGCCTTCGCCGATCATTCCGCGGAAGTGACTGCGATCACCCACGATCCGGCGCTGCCCGACTTCGACAACACCATCACCGCGCTGGAGCGCTCCGGCAAACTGCTGTCGAAGGTCTCGGCGGTGTTCTACGACCTGGTCTCGGCGCATTCGAGCCCGGCGATCCTGGAGATCGACAAGGAGGTGTCGCCCCGGATGGCGCGGCACTGGAATCCGATCATGATGAACGCTGTGCTGTTTGGCCGCATCGCCATGCTGCACGAGAAGCGCGCCTCCCTCGGCCTGACTGGCGAGCAGATGCGGCTGCTGGAACGCACCTACACCCGCTTCCGCCGCTCCGGCGCCGGCCTCGACGATGCGGCAAAGGCCCGCATGGCCGAGATTAACGAGCGCCTCGCCCATCTCGGCACCTCGTTCAGCCACCATCTGCTCGGCGACGAGCAGGAGTGGTTCATGGAGCTCGGCGAGGACGACCGCGCCGGCCTCTCCGACACATTTGTGGCGGCCGCCACGGCTGCGGCGGAAGAGCGCGGCATGCCGGGCAAGGCGATCGTGACGCTGTCGCGCTCCTCGGTCGAGCCGTTCCTGCAAAGCTCGTCGCGGCGCGACCTGCGCGAGAAGGTCTACAAGGCCTTCACGGCGCGCGGCGACAATGGCAACGCCAACGACAACAACGCCACCATCGTGGAGATCCTCAGGCTCCGCGAGGAGACCGCCAAGATCCTGGGCTTCCCGACCTACGCCGCCTACCGCCTCGAGGATTCCATGGCCAAGACGCCGGAGGCCGTACGCGGCCTCCTAGAGCGGGTCTGGAAGCCGGCGCGAGCGCGGGCGCTCGCCGACCGCGACGCGCTGCAGGCGCTGATCGCGGAGGAGGGCGGCAATTTCACCCTCGCGTCCTGGGACTGGCGCTACTACGCCGAGAAGCTGCGCCAGCGCCGCGCCAATTTCGACGATTCCGCGATCAAGCCCTATCTGGTGCTCGACCACATGATCGAGGCCGCGTTCGACTGCGCCACCCGCCTGTTCGGCGTCACCTTCGAGGAGCGCAAGGATATCCCGGTGTGGCATCCGGACGTCCGGGTCTGGGAGGTCAAGGGCCGCGATGGCCAGCACAAGGCGCTGTTCTACGGCGACTACTTCGCGCGACCCTCGAAGCGCTCCGGCGCCTGGATGACCTCGCTGCGCGACCAGCAGAAGCTCGACGGTGCCGTCGCGCCGCTGGTCATCAATGTCTGCAACTTCGCCAAGGGCGCCGATGGCGCGCCGTCGCTGCTGTCGCCCGACGACGCGCGGACCCTGTTCCACGAGTTTGGCCATGGCCTGCACGGCATGCTGTCCAACGTGACCTATCCGTCACTGTCCGGAACCAGCGTGTTCACCGACTTCGTCGAGCTGCCCTCGCAGCTCTATGAGCACTGGCAGGAGCGGCCCGAGGTGCTGCAGCGCTTCGCCCGCCACTACCAGACCGGGGAGGCACTGCCGGACGACCTGCTCAAGCGCTTCCTCGCCGCGCGCAAGTTCAACCAGGGCTTTGCCACCGTGGAGTTCGTCTCCTCGGCGCTGGTCGACCTCGAATTCCACACCCAGCCGGCAGCGGCGAGCTGGGATGTCCGCGCCTTCGAACAGAAGGAGCTGGAGAAGATCGGCATGCCCGCCGAGATATCGCTGCGGCACCGGCCGACCCAGTTCGGCCACATCTTCTCCGGCGACCACTATGCCTCCGGCTACTACAGCTACATGTGGTCGGAGGTGATGGATGCTGACGCCTTCGGCGCCTTCGAGGAGGCCGGCGACATCTTCGATCCCGCGACCGCCAAGCGGCTGCATGACGACATCTATTCGTCGGGCGGCTCGCGCGATCCGGAGGAGGCCTATGTCGCCTTCCGCGGCCGCGAGCCCGAGCCGGACGCGCTGCTGCGCCGTCGCGGCCTGCTCGAAACGCCCGAGGCGGCCTGAGGTGCGGCCGTCGTTGAACCGGCTGATCGGCTGGCTCGTGCTTGCGGCGTCCGTCGTGCTCGGCACGGCGGCCGCCGAGGCTCATCCGCATGTCTGGATCGTCGCCAGGAGCGAGCTGATCTACGCGCCCGACGGCACCATCACCGGAGTCCGCCACGCCTGGACGTTTGACGACATGTTCTCGACCTACGCGCTGCAGGGCATCGAGACCAAGGTGAAGGGCGCCTACAGCCGCGAGGAGCTGGCGCCGCTGGCGCAGACCAATGTCGAGTCGCTGAAGGAATACGCCTACTTCACCTTCGCCAAGGGCGACGGCAAGAAGCAGAAGTTCACCGAACCGGTCGACTACTTCCTCGAATACAAGGATTCGGCGCTGACGCTGCACTTCACCTTGCCGGTGAAGACGCCGTTCAAGGCCCGGCAGCTCGCGCTCGAAGTGTTCGACCCGACCTATTTCATCGACTTTCAGTATGCCGAGAAGGAGCCGGTCAAGCTGGTCGGCGCCGCGGCGGGCTGCAAGATGCAGTTCGAGCGGCCGAATAGCGACGGCACCGCCGCCGCGCAGAAGCTCGGCGAGCAGACCTTTCTCGACGGCGGCAACGGCAATTTCGGCATGATGTTCGCCAACAAGGTCTCGGTGGAGTGCCCATGACGCCAATCGTCTCGCGCGTGACGCGCGGCCTCGCCGTGGCCGCGGCCGTGCTGGCGGCGTTTGCGCTGCTCGATGGCGCCGTTCATGCGCTGCTGGCGCAAAATCCGTTCGGTGCGCCGCGCGCGGCGGAGTCGCAGGGCGGGCTGGTCGGCTGGCTGTTGGCGAAACAGTCGGAGTTCTATCGCGAGATTTCGCAGGCGATCCGCGCCGCGAAATCCGACGGTTCGGCGGTCTGGACCCTGCTTGCGATCTCCTTTGCCTACGGAATCTTCCATGCCGCCGGCCCCGGCCACGGCAAGGCGGTGATCTCGTCCTACATGGTCGCCAATCGCGAGACCGCGCGGCGCGGCATCGTGCTGTCGTTCGCCTCGGCGCTGATGCAGTCGGTGGTCGCCGTTCTCATCGTGGGCATCTGTGCCTGGCTGCTCAACGCGACCGCGAAGACGATGTGCGGGGCGGAGAAGGCGATCGAGATCGCAAGCTACGCGCTGATCGCGGCGTTTGGCGCCCGGCTGGTCTGGGTCAAGGGCGGCAGCTTCTTCCGCGCCCTGCAGGCGCCGCGGCCGGCGCTGGCGATGGCCGGCGCGCATCATCACGACCACCATGATCACGATCACCACGACCACCGCCATGATCACCATCACCGTCACGCGCATGACGATCACGGGCATCATCATGATCACGGTCACGATCACGGGCATGACGCGCAGCACGTCCATGACGAGCATTGCGGCCATTCGCACGGGCCGACGCCGGCCGAGCTCGCCGGTCCTGGCGGCTGGCGGCGGGGGCTCGGCGCGATCCTCACGGTCGGGATCCGGCCCTGCTCGGGCGCGATCCTGGTGCTGGTGTTCGCGCTGGCGCAGGGCCTGTTCTGGGCCGGCATTGCCGCGACCTTCGTGATGGGGCTCGGCACCGCCATCACGGTGGCGGCGATCGCGCTGGTCGCGGTGTCGGCGCGCGGCGTGGCGGAGCGGCTGAGCGCGGCGCGCGACGGCGGCGGCATGGTCATCATGCGCGGCCTGGAGTTCGCCGCCGCGGGCCTTGTGCTGCTGTTCGGGCTCGGGCTGCTGTTCGGCTACATCGCGGCCGAGCGCGCGACGTGCCTTTGAAGTCACCTCGCCCCGCTTGCGGGGAGAGGTCGAAATTCGCGTGCGCGAATTTCGGGTGAGGGGGAGTCTCCGCACGCTCGCTTCCATCGAATTTGCGGAGACGGTCCCTCACCCCAGCCCTCTCCCCGTAAGAACGGGGAGAGGGAGAAGAAACAGGCTCAACTCGTCAGATAGCCCCTGATCGCCGGCAGCAGGAAGATCGCGATGTTGATCGCGAAACCGATGCTCCAGAGGATCGAGCGCAGCGTCGGGCGATTGCCGATATAGGTGAAGACGTAGGCGATCCGCACGATCAGGAACAGCACGGCGAGCTCGTCGATCAGCCGCAGCGGGCCGACGCGGAATTCGGCGAGCAGCACGGCGAAGGCGAAGAACGGGAAGGCCTCGATGCCGTTCTGGTGCGCGCCGAGCGCCCGCGAGCGGATCGGGTCGTCGTAGAAGTCGGGATCGCGCGGCCTGGCATTGTCGAAGCTGCGGAAGCCGGTCCACTTCACCGACACGATCGTCAGCAGCGAGAGCATCAGCGTCCCGAAGACGCACCATTCGGCGATCGTCATGGTTCCCCCTTATTCCGCAGGGGAACGTAGCCAACCCGCACTCGGCTTGACAAGGTTGGAGCAACGCGCGAAGCCCAAAGCTCCCAGGCGAAGGATATCAAGCGCAAGGCCATCATGAGCACGGTGATCCCCTTCGAGAGCGCGAAGTCTGCCGCGGCGCCGAAGCCGGAACGCGTCGGCGTGCTGCTGGTCAATCTCGGCACGCCCGATACGGCGGATGCCGCCGGCGTGCGGGTCTATCTCAAGGAATTTCTGTCCGATCCGCGGGTGATCGAGGATCAGGGCCTGCTCTGGAAGCTGATCCTCAACGGCATCATCCTGCGGGTCCGTCCGGCCCGCAAGGCGCGCGACTATCTGAAGATCTGGAACACCGAGAAGAACGAGTCGCCGCTGAAGACCATCACGCGCTCGCAGGCCGACAAGCTGGCGGAGGCGATCGCCGATCACGACCACGTCGTGGTCGACTGGGCGATGCGCTACGGCAACCCCTCGATCAAGCAGCGCATCGAGGCGCTGGCGGCGCAGGGCTGCGGCCGGCTGCTGGTGGTGCCGCTCTATCCGCAATATTCCGCCGCGACGTCGGCGACGGTCTGCGATGAGGCGTTTCGCGTGCTGGCCGGCATGCGCGCGCAGCCGATCCTGCGGGTGACGCCGCCTTACTACGACGATCCCGACTACATCGAGGCGCTTGCGGTCTCGATCAATGCGCACCTCGCGACATTGCCGTTCCACCCCGAGATCATCGTCGCGTCGTTCCACGGCATGCCGAAGGAGTATGTCGACAAGGGCGATCCGTATCAGGCGCAATGCATCGCCACGACCAATGCGCTGCGCAAGCGGCTCGGGCTCGATGCCAACCGGCTGATCCTCACCTTCCAGTCGCGCTTCGGCAAGGCCGAGTGGCTGCAGCCCTATACCGACAAGACGGTCGAGAAACTCGCCAAGGACGGCGTGCGGCGCATTGCCGTGGTCACGCCCGGCTTCTCCGCCGATTGCCTGGAGACGCTGGAGGAGATCGCGCAGGAGAATGCCGAGATCTTCCGGCACAATGGCGGCGAGCAATTCGCGGCGATCCCCTGCCTCAACGACAGCGACGGCGGCATGGACGTGATCCGCCAGCTCGTGCTGCGCGAGCTGCAAGGCTGGATCTAACAAGGCTGGATTTAACAAGGCTGGATTTGATTGTTAACGATCCGTGACACCGGGCACGGGCATTCGTTGGCATCTGGTCATCCGACAGCAGCTTCCTATGTGCTAGGGAGAACAACAGCCGGCTGAACCGGCGGAGCGGTCCTGCCGACCAATGCACGACCGTGACTGGCGACGGTCTCGCCGGCCCTGGAGGACTTTATGACTGGCTTCGACGTTTTCGCGATCGCGTTTGTTCTTCTCGTCATCGTTACGCTGTTCGCCGGGATCAAGACCGTTCCGCAGGGTTTTGACTGGACCATCGAGCGGTTCGGCAAATACACCCGCACGCTGTCGCCCGGCCTCAATTTGATCGTGCCCTATTTCGATCGCATCGGGCGCAAGATCAACATGATGGAGCAGGTGATCGACATCCCCGAGCAGGAGGTGATCACCAAGGACAACGCCACCGTGACCGTGGACGGCGTCGCGTTCTACCAGGTGTTCGATGCCGCCAAGGCGAGCTACGAGGTCGCCAATCTCAACCAGGCGATCACCGTCCTGACGATGACCAATATCCGCTCGGTGATGGGCTCGATGGATCTCGATCAGGTGCTGTCGCATCGCGACGAGATCAACGAGCGGCTGCTGCGCGTGGTCGACGCCGCGGTGTCGCCCTGGGGCGTCAAGGTCAACCGCATCGAGATCAAGGACATCGTGCCGCCGGCCGACCTCGTCGAGGCGATGGGCCGGCAGATGAAGGCCGAGCGCGTCAAGCGCGCCGACATTTTGCAGGCCGAGGGCCAGCGGCAATCCGAAATCCTGCGCGCCGAGGGCGCCAAGCAGGGTCAGATCCTGCAGGCCGAGGGCCGCCGCGAGGCCGCCTTCCGCGACGCCGAGGCGCGCGAACGGCTTGCCGAGGCCGAGGCCAAGGCTACCCAGATGGTGTCGGAATCGATCGCCAAGGGCGACGTCGCCGCGCTGAACTATTTCATCGCCGACAAGTATATCAAGGCGTTCGGCCAACTCGCGGAATCGCCGAACCAGAAGGTCTTGATGCTGCCGATCGAGACCTCGAGTGTGCTGGGCTCGCTGGCCGGCATCGGCGAGATCGCCCGCGCTACCTTCGGCGAGAGTGCGGCGTCCGCTACGGCCGCAGCACGGCGCGGCGGCTCAGTGCCGCCGGCCGGCCCGACGGCGCCGCCTCCGGTGCCGCCGCAGCGGTAAGGGCGTGACGGCGTCGCGCCCGCAATGGTAGAGGTCACGTCATGGCCGAGATGTTTTCGACATTGGGTACCTGGAACTGGCTGATCTTCGGCTTCATCCTGATGGCGCTGGAGCTTGTGGCGCCCGGGGTGTTCCTGTTCTGGCTCGGGCTCGCGGCACTGCTGGTCGGCCTGCTGTCGTTCGCCTTCACGCCGTCCTGGCAGATACAGCTCTTGATGTTCGCAGTGTTCGCCGCCCTGGCGGTGCCGGCGTGGCGGCATTTCGCGAAGGGCGCGTCGGCGGCAAGCAAGACCAATCCCTTCCTCAACCGCCGCAACGAAGCCCTGGTCGGCCGCGAATTCACGCTGGAGAAGCCGATCGTTGACGGATCAGGCACGGTGCGGATCGACGATACGGTGTGGCGCGTCGCCGGCCCCGATGCGCCGGCCGGCAGCCGGGTGAAGGTCGTCCGCGCCGACGGCGCCAGCCTGACGGTGGCGATCGCTTAGTCTGGCCTGAGCCATCGACGACGACTCGGCCCCGAGCGTCGGATGCTGCTTCGGGCGAGTAATCCGTAGCCCGGGTGAGCCAACGGGTCGCGCGTATGCGCGCCCGATGACAGGCTCCGCGATACCCGGGGAAACCGATCCCGCATGTCGCTCCGCTCATGCGGGCTACACACTGACGGCCGCCGAGGTCTAGCTGCCGCCCTGCTTGCTCCAGCGCTCGGCGAAGCGGTTGAGCGGCGTGAATGTCGCAAATAGCTCGCGGCCGAGCGCGGTGAGGCCGTAACCATCCTCCGTCAGCTCGACGAAGCCGGCCTCGCGCAGCTCCGTCAATCGCGTCTGCAGGATCGTCGGCGAGGCCTCGTCGCAGGCCGTGCGCAGCGCGCGCGAGGTCAGCGCGCCCTCGCGCAGCTCCCAGATGATGCGCAAGGTCCAGCGCCGTCCCAAGAGATCGAGCAGCGCCATGATGGGGCGGCCGGACCGCGAGCCGCGGACGCCGGGTCTTGTGACTGGGCCCTGCTTCGGCATGCCGCGAAATCCTTTCGAATCCCTCTTGCGAGTCACTACAGATATTGTAGCGTATCGCTACATTAAATGTAGCAACGGGATCAGGCCATGTCACGCCTCGCGCCGCTCGATCCGCCCTATCCGGCGGACGTTCAACAGCATTTCGACCGCATCATGCGCGGCAAGCCGCCGCTGATGCTGTTCCGCGTGATGGCGGGCCATCCGCGCGCCTGGGAGAAGTTTCGCGGCGGCAGCCTGTTGGACCGCGGGCCGTTGTCGCTCAGGGAGCGGGAGATCGTGATCGACCGCACCTGCGCACTCAATGCCTGCGAATACGAATGGGGCGTCCACGTCACAGCGTTCGGCGCAGCCGCCGAACTGACGGAGCAGCAGGTCCACGCCACCGTGCGCGGTGCGGCCGATGCCGGCTGCTGGTCGCAGGCCGAACAAGCAATGATCGCGGCAGTCGACGCGCTGCATGTCCGCGCGACGCTGGATGACGCGGAATTCGCGGCGCTGTTGGCGCATTACGATGAGGACCAGATCCTGGAGATCATCCTCTTGTGCGGCTTCTACCGCACGGTCTCCTACCTCGCCAACGCGCTGGCCCTGCCGCTGGAAGAAACCGCGGCAAGATTTCCAGCATAGTTGTCATTGCGAGGAGCAAAGCGACGAAGCAATCCACGTCTCCGCGCGGGGAGAGATGGATTGCTTCGCTTCGCTCGCAATGACGGAAGAAAGCGCGGCTCTACGCCACGCCCGCCCGCAGCAGATCGTGCAGATGGATGATGCCGACCGGCTTCTTGGCGTCGGTCACGATCAGCGTCGTGATCTTCGAGGCGTTGAGCAGCTCCAGCACTTCGCCGGCCAGCGTGTCGCGGCTGATCGTCTTCGGCGTCCTGGTCATGACCTCGTCGACCGACAGCGTCAAAAGGTCGGGACGCATCTGCCGGCGCAGATCGCCGTCGGTGACGATGCCGACGAGATGGCCGTGGCGGTCGACGATGCCGACGCAGCCAAAACCCTTTGAGGTCATCTCGACCAGCGCATCCGACATCTTGGTGCCGAGCGGCTTCAGCGGCAGCGCGTCGCCGCCATGCATCAGGTCGCGGGCATATTTCAGGAGCGCGCCGAGCTTGCCGCCCGGATGCAGCACGCTGAAATCGGTCGAGGTGAAGCCGCGGCCCTCGAGCAGCGCGATCGCCAGCGCATCGCCGAGCGCCAGCATCATCAGCGAGGACGTGGTCGGCGCCAGATTGTGCGGGCAGGCCTCCCGGGCCTTCGGCAGTGTCAGCTGCACGTCGGCGGCCTTGCTCAGCGTCGAGTCCTTGTCGGCCGTCATCGCGATCAGCGGAATGCCGAAGCGGGCGGCATAGGCGATCAGGTTGCGCATCTCCGGCTGCTCGCCGGACCATGACAGCGCCAGGATCACGTCATCGATCGTGATCATGCCGAGGTCGCCATGGCTCGCTTCCGCTGCGTGCACGAAGAACGCCGGCGTGCCGGTCGAGGCAAAGGTCGCCGCGATCTTGCGCCCGATATGGCCGGACTTGCCGAGCCCGGTGACGATCAGCCGTCCCTTGGCATTGCCGATCAACTCGGACGCGGCGGCGAACGGCGCGCCGAGGTCGGACTTCAGTGCCGCGGAGAGGGCTGCGACGCCGCTTGCTTCGGCATCGAGGGTGCGGAGCGCCGATTGAACGGCGCCGTCATCGGGGCCGGATGATTTGGTCATCAGCGGTTTCGGTTTGGCCATTTAGGATTCCAAGGGAGGGTTTTGCACCCGGGCGTCTCCCTTAGCACGTTCGATTCCGCGATGCGACGCGCGGCGGCCGATCCTCAACGGCTCATTAACCATAATTGTTTTAACTCCATTAACGACGTTTTCCGCCGCCCGGTGGAGTTCGTCCGACAAGTATGTGAATTCGTTGGAGTTTTTCCATCGTGTTGCGGCGGCCAGCAAGCGGCCAAGACCGGCGTGGACGCCTCGTCCGCGCGGTTTTGCCATGCCCTGCCGTGACCGTCCTGGCGCTGACCGTGACCACCGGGTTCGCCGCGGCCCAGACCGTGACGCCCGATCTGTTCAGCCCCAATCGCCAGAGCCAGGTGATCACGCAGGATTCGCCGCTGCGCCGGACCACGGCCGACGCCATGGATCCGCTCAACGGCCTGAGGCTGCCCGACGCCGATCGCGAACGCCGTTCCTCCCCGTCTTCATCGACATCAACATCGACGACGCGGATCGGGCAGGTCCCGACCTACGGGCTCCCCGCGGCGAACGGCGCCTCGACGTCGGGCTATGACTCGCTCAACCGCAAGCGCCAGAAGCCGAAATACTATCCGGGTCAGGCCAAACCGAAGCCGCCGGCGGGACCCGGCTCGCCGCCGCCGACGTCGGCGCCATTGAACGCCACGGGGCAGCTGCGGCTGTCGATCCCGCCCTCGGAGACCGCCAACAAGACGCCGCTGCCGCCGGCGATGGCCGGCACCATCGTCGGCCAGCCGCCGCGCAAGCGGCTCAAGATCGACGACGATCCGTTCGGCGCGGTCGGCGATTATGCCGGCTCGTTCATGGTCAAGACCGCGGTCGAGGTGATGGCCGGCTACGACACCAACCCCGGTCGGCTCTACTCGCCGCAGGGCAGGGCGTTCTACATGGTCGCGCCGGAATTCCTCGCGGTCTCCGACTGGGAGCGTCACGCCGTCGTCGCCGATTTGCGCGGCTCCTTCAACGGCTATGGCTCCGGGCTGACGCCGAACGCCGACGGCACGCCGCTGTCGGCGCCGCTCGACATCGACCGTCCGAATTTCACCGGCCATATCGACGGCCGTGTCGACGTCACCAAGGACACGCATCTGCTGGGGCAGGCCCGCCTGCTGGTCTCGACCGACAATCCCGGCAGCCCGAACGTGCAGGCCGGCCTCGCCAGATATCCGATCTACACCACGGTCGGCGGCACCTTCGGCATCGACCAGCATTTCAACCGCATGCAGGTTTCGCTCGGCGGCACCATCGACCGCACCGACTACCAATGGTCGAAGCTCACCGACGGCACCTCTTCGTCGAACGACGACCGCAACTTCACCCAATACGGTGGCGTCGGCCGTGTCAGCTATGAGCTCAATCCAGCCGTGAAGCCCTTTGTCGAAGTCGAGGGCGACAGTCGCTTCCACGATCTCTATCTCGACCGCAACGGTTACGCGCGCAATTCGTCGGGCGGTTATGCCAAGGTCGGTACGTCGTTCGAGTTCACCCGGCTGTTGTTCGGTGAGATCTCGATCGGCTATGCGATGCGCGACTATGTCGACCCGCGGCTTAGCCGACTCGAAGGCCTGCTCACCACGGCCTCGCTGACCTGGACCGCGACGCCGCTGACCACCGCAAAGTTCTATTCCGACACCCAGATCGGCGAGACCACGCTGCCCGGCACCTCGGGCGTGCTGTCACGCACCTACACCGTCGAGGTCGATCACGACTTCCGTCGCTGGCTGACCGGCATCGGCAAGTTCACCTACGGCACGCTCGATTACCAGGGCGATAACCGCACCGACACGGTCTACTCGGTGTCAGGCGACCTGATCTACAAGATGACCCGCAGCCTCTGGATCAAGGGCACGCTGCGCCGCGACTGGCTGGATTCCAACCAGCCGGGACAGAGCTCGGCGTCGACGGTGGTGATGCTCGGCGTGCGGGTGCAGAATTAGCGGTGAGGATGCGCGAGTCGCATCTCAAATGAGGTGTCGTGCTCCGCGAAGGCGGGGCACCCAGTACGCCGCGGCCTGTCCGTTCAAGCCTTGACGTCTCTGGAATACTGGATCGCCCGCTTTCGCGGGCGATGACAGTTCAGTGTGTGGGTGCAGTGGCGTGGCGGCTGACGCGCTTACCCCGGCAGATCGGTCTTCCCCATCAGGAAGGTGTCGATCGAGCGCGCGCACAGGCGGCCTTCTCGGATCGCCCAGACCACGAGCGACTGGCCGCGGCGCATGTCGCCGGCGGAGAAGATCTTCGCGCGCGAGGTCTGGTAGTCCTGCAGGGAGGCGCGGACGTTGCCGCGCTGGTCGAGCTCGACGCCCAGCGTCTTGAGCAGGCCCTCGTGAACCGGATGGACGAAGCCCATCGCCAGCAGCACGAGCTCGGCGTCGAGCGTGAACTCGGTGCCGGGCAGCGGCTTGAACTTATCGTCGACCTTGACGCAATGCAGCTTCGTCACCTTGCCGTCGACGCCTTCGAACTTGGTCGTCAGCACGGCGAATTCGCGCACCGCGCCTTCGGCCTGGCTCGACGACGTGCGCATCTTCAGCGGCCAGTTCGGCCAGGTCACGCCCTTGTTCTCGTGCTCGGGCGGCGCCGGCATGATCTCGAGCTGGGTCACCGACTTTGCGCCTTGCCGGAAGGAGGTGCCGATGCAGTCCGAGCCGGTATCGCCGCCGCCGATCACGACGACATGCTTGCCGCCGGCGAGGATGTCGGCGGCACCGTTCAGCGGCTCGCCGGAGACGCGGCGGTTCTGCTGCGGCAGGAAGTCCATCGCGAAGTGGATGCCGGAAAGCTCGCGGCCGGGAATCGGCAGGTCGCGCGGGGCTTCCGCGCCGCCGGTCAGCGCCACGGCGTCATACTGCTTGGCGAGCTCTTGCGGATCGATCGCACCGGGCGTCGAGCCGCCCACGGCCTTGCCGTAGTGGAAGGTGACGCCCTCGGCTTCCATCTGCGCCACGCGGCGATCGATGATGCCCTTCTCCATCTTGAAGTCGGGAATGCCGTAGCGCAGCAGGCCGCCGGCCTTGGCGAACTTCTCGTAGACGTGCACCTCGTGGCCGGCGCGCGCGAGCTGCTGCGCGGCGGCCATGCCGGCGGGACCCGAGCCGATCACGGCGACCTTCTTGCCAGTCTTAACGGCAGCGATCTCCGGCTTCAGCCAGCCATTGTCCCACGCGCGGTCGACGATCGCGCATTCGATGGTCTTGATGGTGACCGGGTTGTCGTCGATGTTGAGCGTGCAGGACGCCTCGCACGGCGCCGGGCAGATGCGGCCGGTGAATTCGGGGAAATTGTTGGTCGAGTGCAAATTGCGCGAGGCTTCTTCCCAGTTGCCCTGATAGACGAGATCGTTGAAATCGGGAATCTGGTTGTTGACCGGGCAGCCCGGCGTGCCCGGCGCGGTCGAGCCGGTGCCGTGGCAATAGGGGATGCCGCAATTCATGCAGCGCGCAGCCTGGTCGCGCGTGTCCTTCTCGCTCAGCGGAATGACGAATTCCCTGAAGTTCTTGAGTCGATCGGCGACCGGCTCGTACTTGCGGTCATGCCGCTCGATCTCGAGAAAACCTGTGATCTTACCCATTGAAACCCGATGCCCCTGCATCTCAGTTGTTCCGTCATTCCGGGCTGCGCCGAAGGCGCGGACCCGGAATCTTGAAGTTGCCTTGCGAGATTCCGGGTTCGCGCCTTGCGCGCCCCGGAATGACGCGTGATGAACCCTACGCGCCGATCGCGATCTTCGGCTCGGCGTCGGCGTTGGCCTTCATTTCCTTCAGCGCGCGGCGGTACTCCACCGGCATCACCTTGCGGAATTTCGGCAGCCAGCTCTTCCAGTCGGCGAGGATCTCCGCCGCCTTCTTCGAGCCGGTCAGCTTGGCGTGACGCGTGATCAGGACGTGCAGCCGCTCCACATCGGAGTCGAGCAGGTTCTGGAACACGTCGACCCGGCCATGCGCCTCGAGATCGCCGGAGTGGTGGTAGGTGTCGGCGTTGATCATCTCCTCCGACAGCACCGGCTCGAGCTCGACCATCGAAAGATTGCAGAGCTTGTCGAAGTCGCCGGCCTCGTCCAGCACATAGGCGATGCCGCCGGACATGCCGGCCGCGAAGTTGCGTCCGGTCTTGCCGAGCACCACGACGATGCCGCCGGTCATGTACTCGCAGCAATGATCGCCGGCGCCCTCGACGACGGCGACCGCGCCGGAGTTGCGCACCGCGAAGCGCTCGCCGGCGATGCCGCGGAAGTAGCACTCACCCGCGATCGCGCCGTACATCACGGTGTTGCCGACGATGATCGACTCTTCCGGCACAATGCCGGAGATCTTCGGCGGCTTGACGATGATGCAGCCGCCCGAGAGGCCCTTGCCGACATAGTCGTTGCCTTCACCCTCGAGCTCGAAGGTGACGCCCTTGGCGAGCCAGGCGCCGAACGCCTGTCCCGCCGTGCCCTTCAGGCCGACATGGATGGTGTCGAGCGGCAGGCCGGCATGGCCGTAGATCTTGGCCACCGCGCCCGACAGCATCGCGCCGGCGGAGCGGTCGGTGTTGTTGATCTCTTCCTCGATCTTGACCGGGGCGCCGCGATCGAGCGCGGCCTGCGCCTTCTCGATCAGCCGGCGGTCGAGCACGGCTTCCAGATGGTGGTTCTGGCTCTCCGAGTGATAGATCGTCTGGCCCTTCTCCTCCTTCTGCCGCACGAACAGCTTGGAGAAATCGAGGCCCTTGGCCTTCCAATGCGAGACCAGCGCGGTCTGGTCCAGCATCTGGACCTGGCCGACCATCTCGTCGAACGTCTTGTAGCCGAGCTGCGCCATGATCTCGCGGACTTCCTCGGCGACGAAGAAGAAGTAGTTGATGACGTGCTCGGGCTGGCCGGTGAAGCGCTTGCGCAGCACCGGATCCTGGGTCGCGACGCCGACCGGGCAGGTGTTGAGGTGGCACTTGCGCATCATGATGCAGCCCGCCGCGATCAGGGGGGCGGTGGCGAAGCCGAACTCGTCGGCCCCGAGCAGCGCGCCGATCACGACGTCACGGCCGGTGCGGAAGCCGCCGTCGACCTGAACCGCGATGCGGCTGCGCAGCTGCTGGCGCACCAGCGTCTGATGGGTCTCGGCAAGACCGATCTCCCACGGCGAGCCGGCATGCTTGATCGAGGTCAGCGGCGAGGCACCGGTGCCGCCCTCGAAGCCCGCGATCGTGACATGGTCGGCGCGCGCCTTGGCGACGCCTGCGGCAACCGTGCCGACGCCGACTTCCGACACCAGCTTGACCGAGACCTGGCCGTCCGGATTGACGTTCTTGAGGTCGTAGATCAGCTGGGCGAGGTCTTCGATCGAGTAGATGTCGTGATGCGGCGGCGGCGAGATCAGGCCGACGCCCGGCGTCGAATGCCGGACGCGGGCGATCGTGGCATCGACCTTGTGGCCGGGCAGCTGGCCGCCTTCGCCGGGCTTGGCGCCCTGCGCCATCTTGATCTGCATCATGTCGGAGTTGACGAGGTATTCCGTCGTCACGCCGAACCGGCCCGAGGCGACCTGCTTGATCGCCGAGCGCATGCTGTCGCCGTTGGGCATCGGCTTGAAGCGGTCGGACTCCTCGCCGCCTTCGCCGGTGTTCGACTTGCCGCCGATCCGGTTCATCGCGATCGCGAGCGTGGTGTGCGCCTCGCGCGAGATCGAGCCGAACGACATCGCGCCGGTCGAGAACCGCTTGACGATGTCCTTGGCCGGCTCGACGTCCTCGAGCTTGACCGGCTTGCGCTTGTCGTCCTCGGCGCTCTTGATCCGGAACAGGCCGCGCAGCGTCAAGAGACGCTCGGACTGCTCGTTGAGGATCTTGGCGAACGCCCGGTAGCGCTCCTGCGAATTGCCACGCACGGCATGCTGCAGCGTCGAGACCGATTCCGCGGTCCAGGCATGGTCCTCGCCGCGAGTGCGGTAGGCATATTCGCCGCCGACATCGAGCGCGCTCTTGTAGATCTGGCCGTCGCCGAACGCGTCGGTATGACGCCGCACGGTCTCCTCGGCGATTTCGCCGAGGCCGACGCCCTCGATTCGGGTGTGGGTGCCGGCGAAATACTTGGCGACGAAGTCGGCCTTCAGGCCGACCGCGTCGAAGATCTGCGCGCCGCAATAGGACTGGTAGGTCGAGATGCCCATCTTGGACATCACCTTGAGCAGGCCCTTGCCGATCGACTTGATGTAGCGCTTGACGATCTCGTAGTCGTCGAGCGCGCCGGGCAGCCGGTCCTTCATCGCGAGGATGGTTTCGAACGCGAGATAGGGATTGATCGCTTCGGCGCCGTAGCCGGCGAGGCAGGCGAAGTGATGCACCTCGCGCGGCTCACCGGATTCCACGACGAGGCCGACCGAGGTGCGCAGGCCGGTGCGGATCAGGTGATGATGCACGGCGGCGCAGGCCAGCAGCGACGGGATCGGAATCCGGTCGGTGCCGGTCATGCGGTCCGACAGGATGATGATGTTGATGCCCTCGCGCACCGCGCCCTCGGCGCGTGCGCAGAGCTCGTCGAGCACCTGCTCCATGCCCGCCGCGCCGAACCCGGCGTGGAAGGTGGTGTCGAGCGTGCGCGACTTGAAATGGGTCTCGGCGACGTCGGAGATCGAACGGATCTTTTCCAGATCGGCGTCGGTCAGGATCGGCTGCCGCACCTCGAGGCGCTTTGTCGAGGCGACGCCCTGCAGGTCGAACAGGTTCGGCCGCGGCCCGATGATCGAGACGAGGCTCATGACGATTTCCTCGCGGATCGGGTCGATCGGCGGGTTCGTCACCTGCGCGAAGTTCTGCTTGAAGTAGGTGAACAGCTGCTTCGGTTTGTCCGACAGCGCCGAGATCGGCGTGTCGTTGCCCATCGAGCCCGCGGCTTCCTCGCCGGTGGCCGCCATCGGCGTCATCAGGATCGCGATGTCTTCCTGGCTGTAGCCGAACGCCTGCTGCCGATCGAGCAGCGGCAGGTTGGAGCGCACGCCCTTGGCCGGCGCATCCGGCAGCTCCTCGAGCTGGATCTGGGTGCGATGCAGCCAGTCGCTGTAGGGATGGCTCTTGGCGAGGTCGGCCTTGATCTCGTCGTCGGGAATCAGGCGGCCCTGCTCGAGGTCGACGAGCAGCATCTTGCCGGGTTGCAGCCGCCACTTGGTGACGATCTGGTCCTCCGGAATCTTCAGCACGCCCATTTCGGACGCCATCACGATGCGGTCGTCCTTGGTGACGAGATAGCGCGCCGGGCGCAGGCCGTTGCGATCGAGCGTCGCGCCGATCTTGCGGCCGTCGGTGAAGGCGATCGCGGCCGGGCCGTCCCACGGCTCCATCAGCGCGGCATGATATTCGTAGAACGCGCGGCGCTGCTCATCCATCAGGGGATTGCCGGCCCACGCTTCCGGAATCATCATCATCACGGCGTGCGGCAGCGAGTAGCCGCCCTGCACTAGGAATTCGAGCGCGTTGTCGAAGCAGGCGGTGTCGCTCTGGCCCTCATAGGAGATCGGCCACAGGCGGCTGATGTCCTTGCCGTAGAGCTCCGAATGCACGGAAGCCTGTCGCGCCGCCATCCAGTTGACGTTGCCGCGCAGCGTGTTGATCTCGCCGTTATGGGCGATCATCCGGTAGGGATGCGCCAGCGACCAGGTCGGGAAGGTGTTGGTCGAGAAGCGTTGATGCACCAGCGCCAGCGCGCTGTCGAAGTCGGCCTCATGCAGGTCGGGATAGTACTTGCCGAGCTGGTCGGCGAGGAACATGCCCTTGTAGATCACGGTGCGGCACGACAGCGAGCACGGATAGTAGCCCGCCATGCCGCGGTCGCGGCGCTGATAGATCGCCTGCGAGATCGACTTGCGCAGGATGTAGAGGTGGCGCTCGAAATCGTCCTCGGTCTTGGCCGCACCATTGCGGCCGATGAAGACCTGCATGTGGTAGGGCTCGGTCGGCTTCACGGTGACGCCGAGCGATGAATTGTCGCTGGGCACGTCGCGCCAGCCGAGCAGCTTGAAGCCCTCGTTCTTGATCTCGTCGGCGATGATGCTCTTGATCACGTTCCGCCACGCGGCATCGCGCGGCATGAACAGCGCGCCGATGGCGTATTCGCCGGGCTGCGGCAGCTTGAAGCCGAGCTCCGCGGTCTTGCGCGCGAAGAAGGCGTGCGGGATCTGCACCAGGATGCCGGCGCCGTCACCGGCGCGCGGGTCGGCGCCGACGGCGCCGCGATGCTCGAGGTTGCACAGGATGTTTAGCGCGTCGGAGACGATCTGGTGCGACTTCTGGCCCTTGATGTTGGCGATGAAGCCGACGCCGCAGGAGTCCTTTTCCAGGCTGGGATCGTACAGGCCCTCGGCTTCGGGGCGCCAAGTATGCAACTCACGCGCGGGCTCGGCGGCTTTCGAGTCCGCGGTCGCCGACAGCGTTCCTGCCACGATGTTTTCGCGCTCGAATTCCGACCCGCTCATGTGTCCTCTCCCTTTCGTAAGGGCCCCACCGTATTTGGCGCACCTTGGACGTTGCGGCACCCACCGGGCCACCGCTCGTCCGCCGCGAGCCGCATTTTCCTAAATTCAGACGACGGGCGTTTCAACGTCCCCTGAGGGACGGCCCTGCCTGCAGCATTCTCGGAGCTCGGGGCGCCGAGGTCTCGTTGCAATCCCTATGCCGGGATGGCCTCGAAATTGAGACAGCTTTACTGTCCTAACTTAGACCTTGCCAAATTTTTGTCTATCACACAAGCGCGAGGAAGTCCTCGCCCGCATGCTCGGATCGAACGGCTCGGCGGGCATGAGGCGCCCCCGATTCGAAGCAAACACGCCGTGATCTGGCCCAAGGAGGGACCAAGGACCGCCGAATTTGAAACTGAAGTTTTGCCCCGGGCAAGCCGGCAAGAGAGCGGAAACGCTCCAAGGCGGGGCAGACAGGAGTTACGGCGATGAAGTTGTTCACAGGTTCGGTTGCTGCCGCCGCCCTCGCGCTCAGCGCAGCCTCGGCCGAGGCCCAGCTGGCGACGTCCGCCCGGATCGGCAGCCCGCTTCTGGTCAGGGTATCCGACATGGACGGGCCCTATGCCGCCATGCCCGAGGTTCCGCCGCCGCCGCGCTTTGGCCGGGTCCCGAGCCTGTTGCCGCCGGTCGAGGTCTATACCGTGCTCCGCGAGAACGGCTATCTGCCACTTGGCGCGCCCCGGCAGCGCGGGTTCGTCTACACGATCTCGGTGATCGACCAGGGCGGCGACGACGGCCGGCTGGTGATCGATGCCCGTGACGGCCACATCATCCGCTTCACGCCGGCCTCCCGGCTCGGCGACAATTACGAAGAGGAAATGAGCGCGACCGATGGTCCCGTCGGGCCGATGCCGCGGCCGATCCAGGCCCGGGTGCCGCGCCCGCCACTCCCGATCCCGCATGTCGCCAGCCGCGTGCCGGTGCCGAAGCGGAACCCGCTGGGGGCCAAAGCCCAGGTTCCGGCGGCTCAGGTTCCGGCGACCCAGGCTCCGGCGGCAGCCCAAGCGCCGGCGGCAGCCCAGGCTCCCGCCCCGGCGGCCCAGGCCGCCGTCCCGCAGGCGGCCACGCCGCAGCCTGCCCAGGCAGCTGCACCCGCGACGGCCGAGCAGGCCGCAGCCCCGAAGCCGGCCGAGGCCCAGGCTGCGCAGCAAGCCGTCCAGCAAGCCGAGGCTCCGACCATCGGTCAGGGTGCGCCGCCGCCGGCGCCCGCTCCCGCGATCCTGCCGACCCAGGCAATGCCCAAGGTGCAGGGATTGGAGTAGCGGTTACCGGCAACAAAAAACGCCCCGGTTTCCCGGGGCGTTTTCGCGATCAGCCAATATCTGCTGACGCGGGGTTTGTTGCTTAGGCGGCGACCTTGCCGGCCGAGCCGTCAACGACCTGCGGAGCCTTCTCGCCGCCGCCGATCGGAATGCTGCGGGGCTTCTTGGCCTCGGGAATCTCGCGGACGAGATCGACGTGGAGCAGACCGTTCTCGAGCGAAGCGTTTTTCACCTGCACGAAGTCGGCAAGCTGGAAGACGCGCTCGAAGGCGCGGGAGGCGATGCCGCGATAGAGCACTTCGGCGCCGTTGCCGGAGTTCTCGTTGGCGGTTTTCTCGCCCTTGATCGTCAGCGTGTTCTCCTTCGCGACGATCGAAAGCTCGGCCTGCGAGAAGCCGGAGACCGCAACGCTGATCCGGTAAGCATTCTCGCCGGTGCGCTCGATGTTGTAGGGGGGATAGCCGGGGCTGCCGTCCGAGGTCACCTGATCGAGCAGGTTGAAGAGGCGGTCGAAGCCGACGGTGGAACGATAGAACGGAGTGAGGTCGTAGCTACGCATAGGAATAGTCCTCCATTGAGCGACTGTTTCAGTTACCCGCCCGCCATCGGGCCGGGCTTAGATGTGTGCAGCCTGATGTTTCGGTTCCGAAGCACTGGTAGCGGCCTGCACGGAAATGATATGGGAGGGGTCACGTCGCGTTCAAGAGGCGGAAACCGCGTCGCATTTTTCGGCGCCGGCGTCCTTGATCTCCACCCTGTCTCACCACTCCGGTCCCCTTCATGACGCTCGTCTCGATTCCCGCCAACCCGGTTCCGGACGACGTTGTCAGTGGTACCATCAAGACACCAGACGGGGCCGAGCTGCGCTTTGCGCGCTGGGCGCCGCCGCCCGGCCGCAAGGGCACGGTCTGCGTGTTCGGCGGGCGCGGCGAGATGATCGAAAAATATTTCGAGACCGTGCGCGATCTGCGCGACCGTGGCTTTGCGGTGGCGATGATCGACTGGCGCGGGCAGGGCCACTCGTCGCGCCGGCTGCGCGATCCCCGCAAGGGCTATGTGCGCGACTTCGCCGACTACGAGGTCGACGTCGAGACCTTCGTGCAGCAGGTGGTGCTGCCGGATTGCCCGCCGCCCTATTTCGCGCTGGCGCATTCGATGGGCGGTGCGGTGATGCTGCGCCTCGCGCATGCCGGCAAGCGCTGGTTCGACCGCATGGTGCTGTCGGCGCCGATGATCGACCTGCCGCGCCGCCGCGTGTCGTTCTTCCCGAGCGCGCTGCTTCGGATCATGCGGCTGGCCGGGCAGGGCGGCCGCTATGTTCCCGGCGGTAGCGACGAACTGGTCGGCCTCGCGCCCTTCATCGGCAATCCCGTCACCAGCGATCCGGTGCGCCATGCCCGCAACGCGGCGATCCTGGAAGAAGATCCGACGCTCGGCATCGCGGCGCCGACGATCGCATGGGCCGACACCGCGTTCACCGCGATGCGCACCTTCCGCGGCACGTCGTATCCGTCCGAAATCCGCCAGCCGATCCTGATGCTGGCGGCGAGCAATGACGAGGTGGTGTCGACGGCCGCGATCGAGGAGTTCGCCTATCACTTGCGCGCCGGTTCGCATCTGGTGATCGCCGGCTCCAAGCACGAAATCCTGCAGGAGCAGGACCGCTACCGCGGCCAATTCTGGGCGGCGTTCGATGCGTTCGTGCCGGGCACGCCGCTGTTCAAGTGAAACATGGCGTTTTCGAGCGAAGGGGAAACCGGTTCGCGTGAAGAAAACGCGTCCAACAAAAATCTAGCGCTGTAGCAGCGCGACGATCCGGTCAGGAAAGCGCTTGTCCACGAACAGCGTCCTGACCTCGGCGACGCTGAGATAGCGGTCCTTGCCTTCGCCCTTGCCCATGATGTCGAGCAGCACCGGCCACTCGCCTAGCATCAGGAGCGGATAGTAGCAGTGCAGGATGCCGTAGGACGGCGGATGCTCGTCCTTGGCGCGCTGGAAGTTCGCCGCCATGAAGGTCTTGATCTCGGCGGCCGACAGCCCGCGTTCGACGCTGCCGTCGGGTGCCTTGTGGTCGCTGCCGAAGGTCGCGAGCCGCGCGATCTCGTCCTCATGGACCACCGCGTGCTGGTCGAGGATGCGCGAGCCGGCGCCGTGCTTGTCGAGCGGGCCGTTGCGTAACGCGTCGAGAATGGCGCCCTGGAACAGGCTGCGCAGCTGGCTGAAAGGACCGAGGCCGTTGGCGATCTGCGCCACCATGAAGATCTTCGCCCGCGCGGTGAATCCCTCGAACCCGGTCTTGCCGGTTGCGCGCCCGATGGTCCCGGTCAGTTCAGGCAGCGGCACGATATGGCCGCCGACATAGTTGCCGGCGGCGAGCGCCCGCAGGAACGGGCACGGATTGTCAGGAGAAATCCGCGGGGCGGGCGCCGCGCTTGCAGCCGTATCGGACATCAAACCACATCCTGAAAAGCTTCAGCTTAAAAAGCATCCATTACCGGTGGATGAATTCGCTCAGGAGTCGACGGCGAATTTCGAGGTGGATGCAACCAGAGCGAGTTTGCCGAACGGCAGCCCGGCTTTCAAGAGGCCGTCGCGATAATGCGCGATGTCGGCCGGGTTCTTCCAGTGGAAATTGCGCAAGTGACGCTCGACCGTCAGCTCGGGATGGTTGGCGAGCAGGGCCTCGGCTGCCTGCGCGGCCTCGTCGGCGCGGCCGAGCTGGGCGAGCGCTGCGGTGCGCACCGCAAGGCACTGCAGATGGTTCGGGTTCAGATACAGCCCCTCGCGCGACCACGACAGCGACGCGTCATATTGCCCGAGCAGATAATGGCTGAATGCGTTCAGCGCGGCCCATTGGTAGCGCGGGTCGCTGTTGCCGCGCTGGACCGCCGTCGAGAACAGATCGACCGCCTTGCGATGATCGCCGATCACCATGTGGCAGATTCCCAGCACGCCGCGCGCGCCCATGTCGTAGGGGTTGAGCTCGATCGCCCGCTTGATGGCGTCCATCGCGGCTTCGTAATGGCCCTGCATCGCGTGCAGATAGGCCAGCAGCGAAAACGCGAACGAGGAGCGCGGGTCGAGCCGCACGCTGCTCTCGGCCAGGCTGACCGACGAGGCCCACAATTCGCGCGTGCTCGGAATCCAGCCGAACTGGATGCTCTGGATCTGAATCAGCGCCAGATAGGCGCGCGCGATCGACAGCGCGGGGTCGAGCTCGATCGCTTCCTTGAACAGCGCGATCGCGGTTTCGCAATCGTCCTTGGTCTGCTGGTAGTAGTGCGACAGCCCCTTCAGGAAGCGATCCCACGCCGTCAGTTCGGCGTTCGGCGAGCGCGCCGGTGCCGATGCTTCGGCGCGATAGATCTCCTGCGCGACGGCGGCGGAGAGATTCGCGGTGATCTCGTCCTGCATCGCGAACAGGTCGCCCATGTCGCGGTCGTAGCGGCCGGTCCACAGCTGCTCGCCCTTCTCGGGCGCGATCAGCTCGGCGGAGACGCGGATCTTGTTGCCGGCGCGCCGTACCGAACCCTGGATCAGATAGGTCGCGTCGATCTCGCGCGCGATCAGCCGCGTCGAGACGCTCTTGCCCTTGTAGGCGAAGGTCGAGTTGCGGCTCAGCACGCGGTAGAAGGATTGCAGCGACAGCGCGTGGATCAGGTCCTCGGTCAGGCCGTCCGAGAAATATTCGTCGGCGCCGCCGCTCAGATTGTCGAACGGCAGCACGCCGACGATTGCGGTCCGGTATTGCCCCGGCAGATGCGGGCCGTCGTCCGGAACCTGCTCCTGGGCATCGGATCCGGCCGGCGCCCAGGTCCAGACATTGACCGGCTCGGCGATGTTCTTGAAGCGGTGCGGGCCGGCGTCGACGAGGGTGACGGCAAGCCGCCGTCCCGCTTCGGTGCGGGCCTTGTCCGACACCGCGATGCCGCCGGGCGTTGCGACCGTCTCGAGACGGACTGCGATGTTGACGTCGTCGCCGAACACCTCGTCCTCGTCGGCCATCACGTCGCCCATGTGGACGCCCATCCGGAAGTGCATGGCGCGGTCGGCCGGCAAATGTTCGTTGCGCTCGGCCATCAGGGTCTGCATCGCGACGGCGGCCTCGATCGCGCCGATGATGCTCGGAAATTCCAAGAGGAAGCCATCGCCGGTGTTTTTGACGATTCGGCCGCCATGATTGAGGATGATCGGGTAAATCGCGCTGCGGTGCGCCTTGAACGAGGCATGCGTCCCCGCCTCGTCGGCACCCATCATGCGGGAATAGCCGGCGATGTCAGCGCAAAGAATGGCAGCGAGCCGTCTTTCCATGTCTCCTGTGCCCTGGAATGGCCACTTAGCCGAGGTGACCGAATCCGATACTTACAAGACAGGCCGGGTCCGGCGGAAGCCCGGTTTGCAGGCACCTATAATGCATAGTAGCAGGAATTGGCATGCGACCAACGGATCGTACAGTGGTTTCTCTACTGAATTCGTGTGTCGCTGGGATGGCGCCGGCTGGCTGATCATCCTTTCCGGGCGGTTACTTGCATAGGTTAATCTCACTGCCATGCTGGGAATTCACGAACTTTGGCTGTTTGTCCTGTCCGGCCTGCTGCTCAACGTCACACCGGGGCCGGATACCGCCTATATCATCGGGCGCACGATTCAGCTCGGATGGCGCGGCGGAGCCGCTGCGGCGATCGGAATCAGCTGCGGCTGCCTGGTTCATGTGCTGGGTGCGGCGATCGGACTGTCGGCGCTGCTGATGGCCTCGTCGACCGCGTTCCTGGCCGTCAAGCTGGTCGGCGCGGCCTATCTGGTGCTGACCGGTCTGCAGATGCTGCTGGCGCGCGCCAGGCCAGTCGCTGACATCACGGGGCAGGGCGGCGAGACCTCGATCTCGCGTGTGTTCTGGCAGGGGGCGCTGACCAATATCCTCAACCCCAAGGTGGCGCTGTTCTTCCTGGCTTTCCTGCCGCAATTCGTGGCGGCCGATTCGCCGCACAAGACGCTCGCCTTCCTGGTGCTCGGGCTGATCTTCATCACCGGCGGCACGCTGTGGTGCCTTGGTCTTGCGGCCTTCGCGGCGCGGGCTGCCGGCCGCATCAGGCAATCGGCCGGCGTAATCGCCTGGATCAACCGCTCGCTCGGCGCGCTCTTCATCTATCTCGGCGTCCGCGTCGCGACGCTGGAGGCGCGCTAGCTCGCGCCTTGAGGCTCTCGCTTTGCCGCTCTAGCCGTGGATCTTGAGCAGTGCGCTGCCGGCGAGATAGATGCCGAGCAGGATCATCGAGATCAGGAACCAGCGGCGGAACACCTCGGGGTGCATCCGTGTGCGAACCGCCTGGCCGATGAACATGCCGGTGAACGACGCCGCCATCGCGACCGCGCCGGGCAGTGCGGTGGCTGCCGTCAGCAGGCCCGAGGCCGTGAGGTTGAAGGCGAGCGCCACGGTCGCGGTGGTGAAGAACACGCCGAGCGCCTGCACCAGTTCGTCCTTCTCCATGCCGATCGCCTGCATGAACGGCATCGAGGGGATGACCTGAACGCCGGTCGCCGCCGAGATCAGCCCGGTGATGACGCCGACGATGCCGCCGATCCATTTCTCGTCGCGCTGCGCGACCTTGAAGTTGAACCTGCTCAGCCCGACGATCGCGTAGATCACCAGCAGCACGCCCAGCACGACGGTGCCGTAGGCCGCGTATGGCCCGGTCAGCAGCCCGGCATTGATCCAGATGCCCGCCACGGTGCCGAGCATCAACGGCCACAGCCGCTTGATGATGTCGCGCAGATAGGGGCCGACGAAGGTCTGCCAGATATTGGTGACGATCGCCGGCACGATCACGATAGCAATCGCCTGGCCCGGCGCCATCGTGGTCGCGAGCAGCCCCATCGCGACCGTCGGCAGGCCGAGGCCGAGCGTCCCCTTGACGAAGCCGGCGAGCAGGAACGCGAAAGCGATGAAGATCAGGAGATGGTCGACCATGGCGGCACATTGACCGATCGATGCGAACGGCACAATCTGGAGGTTACGGAGTTAGCCTTCGGACGACCCGAAGGTATGGGGTGGGAAACGTCATGCGGTTCGACCTGACCGATTTGCAATTGTTCATCGCGGTTTCCGATGCGCGCAGCATCACCCAGGGCGCGGCGCGCGCGAACCTTGCGCTGGCTTCGGCCAGCGAGCGGATCAAGGGCCTCGAGGAAGCGCTCGGCGTCGCGCTGCTCAAGCGCGGCCGCCGCGGCGTCGAACTTACTGCGGCGGGCGAGAGCTTGCTCGGCCACGCCCGCATCGTGATCCACAATGTCGAGGCGCTGCAAAGCGATCTCGCCGCCTATGCCAGCGGCGTGCGCGCCAACGTGCTGCTGCTCGCCAACACCTCGGGCCTGTCGGAGCATCTGCCGCGCGCGCTCGCGGCCTTCCTGCACGAGCATCCCGATATCAGCGTCGATGTCGAGGAGCGCGAGAGCACCGATATCGCGACCGCGATCGCCAGCGGCGCCGCCGATCTCGGCTTCGCCGCGGAGCACGCGCTGCCCGACAGCGTCGAGCGCTTCCTGTTCAGCGAGGACCGCTTGATGCTGGTGGCGTCGCGGCGCGGCGATCTCGGCGGCCGCCGCCAGATCGACTTCCAGGAAGTGGTCGGCCGCGATTTCGTCGGCCTCACGGCAACATCCGCGCTGCAGGTTCATATCTCGCGGCATGCCGCAAAGCTCGGGGCGCGGCTGCGCTTCCGCGCCCGCCTGCGCGGCTTCGACGCGATCTGCCAGATGGTCGCCGCCGATGTCGGCATCGCCGTGATCCCGGAGACCGCGGCGCGGCGCTGCGCGGCGTCGATGCCGATCACGACGATAAGGATCCGCGACGCCTGGGCCAACCGCCGGCTGACGATCTGCGCGCGCAGCTTCAAGGCGCTGCCGCGGGCGGCCAAGCAACTTGTGGACTATCTGCGCGCCGAAGCGCAGCGCTGACGGCTGGCTCATTTCGTCGTCACCACGCCGGCGTCCTGGATCACCTTCGCCCATTTCCTGATGTCGGCGGCGATGAAGTCGCGGAAATGCTCCGGCGTGTCGCCGGCCAGCGTCAGGCCTTGCTCGGCGAGCTTCTGCTTGACCATCGGATCGGCCATCGCCGCGGTGGCGAGCTGGTTCAGCCTTGCGACGATCGCGGGCGGCGTGCGTGCGGGCGCGACCACGCCGTACCAGTTCTCGATGACCAGTTCGGGCATGCCGGCCTCGGCGGTGGTCGGCACGTCGGGTGCGGTCGGCGCGCGTTCGCGCCCACCGAGCGCGATTGGCCGCAGCGCGCCCGCCTTGATCTGCGGCAGGATCACCGGCAGGTCGAGGAAGGTCATCTGCACCTGCTGACCCAACATGTCGTTCACCGCCGGCGCGGCGCCGCGATAGGGCACGTGCACGATGTCGATCTTGGCCGTCAGCTTGAACAATTCGCAGGCGAGATGCGGCAGGCTGCCGGGGCCGGAGGAGGCGAAGTTGAGCTTACCCGGCTGCGCCCTGGCGAGCGCGACCAGTTCGTTCATGTTCCTCGCCGGCACGTTGGCGGCGACCACCAGCATCTCCGGCACGGTCGCGACCAGCGTCACCGGCGCGAGATCCTTCAGCGTGTCGTAGGCAACCCTCTCCATGTTGGGGCTGATCGCCAGCGCGCCGGCGCTCGCGATCGCCACCGTGTAGCCGTCGGGCGCCGCCTTCGCGACCGCGTCGGTGCCGAGCACGCCGCCCTGGCCGGCGCGGTTGTCGACGATCACGGGCTGCCTTGCGAGCTCCGAGATCTTCTGCCCGATCACCCGCGCGATGATGTCGTTCGGCCCGCCGGGCGGGAACGGCACGATCAGCCGGAGCGGCTTGGTCGGGAAATCCTGGGCGAAAGCCGTGACGGGCGCGAGAAGCAGGAGAAGGGCTGCCAGCAGCCTGCCGCGCATCGTCATGTCGCCCATCCCTGGCTTTTCTGGTTGCGGTCAGGATGGGCGCAGATCAGACGCCCGGCAACTCAAGAATCAGGCAGGGAACTCAGGCGTTCAAAAGCTTCATCGCCGCTTCGTGCACGCGCGGGTCGCCGGCCGCGATGATTCGGCCGCCGCTTTGCGCCGGCTTGCCGTCCCAGGTGGTGACGACGCCGCCGGCGCCGGTGATGATCGGGATCAGGCCGGCAATGTCGTAAGGCTTCAGCTCGGTCTCGACCACGAGGTCGAGATGACCGGCGGCGAGCATGCAATAGGAGTAGCAGTCGCCGCCATAGCGCGACAGGCGCGCTGCATTCTCGATGCGGCCGAAGCGGGCGCGGTCATCCGGATTCATCAGCAGCGGGCTCGTGGTGAAGACGGTCGCCTCCTTCAGCGAGGCGCAGCGCCGTACCGAGAGCCGCCGTTCGCCCGACGGGCCGGAGTAATGCGCCGAGCCGTTGTCGCCGGAGAAGCGCTCGCCGATATAGGGCTGGTGCATCATGCCGAATACCGGCGTACCTTTGTGCAGCAGCGCGATCAGCGTGCCCCAGATCGGAAAGCCGGCGATGAAGGATTTCGTGCCGTCGATCGGATCGAGCACCCAGACATAGTCGGCGTCCTCGCGCTCATTGCCGAACTCCTCGCCGACGATGCCGTGTTGGGGGAAGTTCGACTTGATCAGCCGCCGCATCACGGCTTCCGCCGCCCGGTCGGCCTCGGTGACCGGATCGAAATCGTTCGAGCTCTTGTTGTCGACCGAGAGCGAGGTGCGGAAGAAGGGCAGGATGGTTTCGCCGGATGCGGTCGCAAGGCGGCCGATGAAGGCGGTAAAGTCGATGACCGTCACGGCATGTCCCTGAACTGCGCAAACGACGCGGTAGAAATCGGATGCGGTCTTGCCTAGCTCAAT
Organism: Bradyrhizobium sp. USDA 4504; assembly: GCF_054063995.1. Classification (NCBI taxonomy): domain Bacteria; kingdom Pseudomonadati; phylum Pseudomonadota; class Alphaproteobacteria; order Hyphomicrobiales; family Nitrobacteraceae; genus Bradyrhizobium; species Bradyrhizobium sp. USDA 4504. The sequence goes on from NZ_JBSSGV010000001.1 coordinate 8,414,347, forward strand.
CCGGCGCGGCGCGCACGATTAACGGAGTGTTATCCAGCCCGATGACGCGGTTCCGGACTTTCGATTTGGCTTCGGATTCGAAAGCGCCCCGGGTCCCGGTCTCGATCACGAAGTTGCGAATTCTGGTATACAAGCTATGCGCGGAGCGCTGCCCGCCCGGGGGCTTTCCTTGTAAGATATTGATCCTACATACGGAAAGCCGCTCCTGCCGGCCTGTTGCAGTTTCGCCAGACTTTCCAACATTACCCAAGAAATGTTTCGAAAGTTCTTGCGTTTTGTGCAGCGCGGTCGCATATTGTTGCGGTGCGGTAGCGCCTCGCGCTATCGCTGCCCTCCTTGGGCGTTTCCTCCCTAGACTTGGGCCGCTTGTTCATTCAAGCGGCCCTTTTTTCTTGGGCCGTCGTTTCCGCAAGTGAACTGAGAATCCAGTTCGGCGCTTATCGCGCCGCCAACTTGAATTCCTGGTTCATGACTTCGTCGGGATCGCAGTGCCCGACGAAGGATTGATTACTCCGCTGCCGCCTGGAACGGGCCGAGATCGCTGAACGGGATTTTCGCGAGCGCATCCGCCAGGGTCGCAAAGTCGGCGGCCACCTGCGCGAAGCGAGGGCCGCGCTCGCGGCGGCGCTCATCCATATAGACCGCGCGGTTGAGCTCGATCTGCACGGTGTGCAGGCCGCTCGCCGGATTGCCGTAATGCTCGGTGATGAAGCCGCCGGCATAGGGCTTGTTGCGGCCGATCGAATAGCCGAGCGAGCTCATGATCTCCTCGACGTGGTCGGGCAATAGCGCCGCACAGCTCGTGCCGTAGCGGTCGCCGATCACGACGTCGGGCCGGCGCGGCTCGTCGCGCGACACGCCGACCGACGGCATCGAATGGCAGTCGACCACGATCACGGCGCCGAACGCCTGGTGTGCCTTGTTGATCAGCCGGCGCAGCGCGCGGTGATAGGGCTTGTAGAGCACCTCGATCCGGCGCAGCGCATCGTCGACATCGAGCCGCTCGCGATAGATCTCCTGGCCGTCGCCGACCACGCGCGGGATGGTGCCGAGCCCGCCGGCCACCCGCATCGAACGCGTATTGGCAAAGCTCGGCAGCCGCCCGGTGAACATGCGCGGGTCGAGCTCGTAGGGCTCGCGGTTCACGTCGACATAGGAGCGCGGGAAGTTGACCCGCACGATCGGAAAGCCGCGATCGCTGAGGCCCGCGATCAGCTCGTCCATGAAAGAGTCTTCGGAGCGCCGCAGCGACACCACATCGATTCGCGATGCCTCGAGGAATTCGGCCGGGTAGACCGAGCCCGAATGCGGGGAATTGAAGATGATCGGCGCGCGCCAGGCCTGCGGCTCAACGATCTCGAACGGGGGCGACAACTCGCCAGCAAATTCGGTCATTCCCTTGGCGCCGTCCCTTGCGTCCGCCTTGCCCCGCAGCAACTGAGTCTGCCGGAAAAGCGGAGATTTATGGGCACGCATTGTCGGTAATCGCGATCATTCTGCCAAGTGAAAAGAGTGTGGTTTCAGCTGGAACGCGTCTTAAAAGCAGCAAATGCGGCACCCGGTTGATTCGATGTCCGGTTCGGTCCACAAATGGATGGCGCGCATTTGCCGCTGGCTTGACGCAAATTTCACCCGAAATTTACCGTCTGTCGGGCTTACTGTTCGGACTGCTCCTCAAGCCGGATTCGACGATTCCTGCCATGCCGAAAATACTTCTCGCCGAAGACGACACCGATATGCGCCGCTTCCTGGTCAAGGCGCTCGAAAACGCGGGTTTCAAGGTCTCGCCGCACGACAACGGCATGTCGGCCTACCAGCGGCTGCGCGAGGAGCCGTTCGAAATGCTGCTCACCGACATCGTGATGCCCGAGATGGACGGCATCGAGCTGGCGCGCCGTGCCTCGGAACTCGATCCCGATATCAAGATCATGTTCATCACCGGCTTTGCCGCGGTGGCCCTCAATTCCGATTCGGAGGCGCCGAAAAACGCCAAAGTGCTGGCCAAGCCCGTGCACCTCAGGGAATTGGTCAGCGAAGTGAACAAGTTGCTGGCGGCCTGATTCGCCAAAAAACCTTCACTTTGTATCCTTGCCTGCCCCGCCGCCGTCCGTTATAGGGACCCGATCCAAATACGCTTTGGGTGCGTAGCTCAGCGGGAGAGCACTACCTTGACATGGTAGGGGTCACAGGTTCGATCCCTGTCGCACCCACCATCCTTCGCTCGCGCAGCGAGAGAAGGATGCCGCGCCGAAGCCCAATGGGCGGAGGCGGGCCCTTGGCCGCGAGCTGCGGCTCGGCAAGCCGTTTCTTGATACCTCCATAAATCTCTCGACCCGTCATTGCGAAAAGCGAAGCGACGAGCAATCCATCGCTCGGCATATGCGGGTGGGAGGATAGCTTCGCTTCGCTCGCAATGACGTGGTTGGTTTCCTGTCTTGTTGGTGTCATCACCCGTCGCATGCGGGTGACCCAGTATTCCAGAGACAGCAGTGTTTGAACCGAGGGACTGCGGCTCCCTCCACACGTCGTCCCTGCGAAACAGGGACCCATACTCCGCGGCGGATGCTGTTGAAGGGATTCGTCGTTCAGCCATCGGGCAACAATGACCATTCGTGGTCATGGGTCCCTGCTTTCGCGGGGACGACACTGAGTGGGTGGCTCGACCGTTGAGTCATACGCCCGCATTCTCGTGACATCGTTTTGTCCGAGCTTGGCCGCCGCTACGGAGGGCGGTCGGATGGAAGCCGGTAGCGCCACGTTTCGCCGGCGAGAACCCCGCGCTGCCGACGCACAACGGAGGGCCATTCAGAGCGAACCACGCTGAGGACCGCAGCATCGGCGGACGGCTCTTCATCGGCAGCGAAATATGCGCGAAGCCTGCCTTCGCGGCGGAAACCGAGGTCGGCGTAGAGATCAAGCATGTGCCTCAGGCGCCAGTCCAGATGCACCTCGGCCCGCTCGACCATGAGCACTTCGAACGCATACCGCGTCATCAGATGCGCAACGTGACTGACGAGCACGGCCTCGTCCAGTCGTCCGATGCTCCAGATTGGAGCGAACGTAGCCCGCTTCTCGTGCCGGTCGATCGTGCCGAACCCGGACACGCCGAGCAGGTCTCCCGATCCCGCGGCCTCGATTGCGAACGCGGCCGCGGTGTCGACCTGGTCCCGTGCCGCCGCCGGGCGTGCGGCATTCGGCCGATCCGATGTGCCGCGATCGAGCCGCCGCAGCATCGCTGCCTCGCGAAGCTGCTGTGCGCGCGAAGACTCCGGGCCGGTGATCCTGGTCAACAGGATGCGGTCGGTGGCGAAGCTTGCATGGTTGCTCGACGGGTACATGCCGTATTGACGCACCCGATGCGCATGCCGTCAAATGACCGGAAAGCCAGTTCATATGCAAATTAGTCATGCCCTTGAATCCAAGACATGTTGACCTGTTTCGAGAGGTCGTGCGCCACAACGGAATCACCAAGGCCGCCTTGAGCCTTCGGGTGGGACAGCCTTTCATCAGCCGCGCGATCGCACGTCTCGAGCGCGAGATCGGCTTTGCGTTGTTCGAACGCGGGCGAGGCGGCGTCACGCTGACTCCGGAAGGCGAGATATTCCTGCGCGAGGTCGAGAGAAACCAGGCCGGCCTCGAGTATCTGGCGCGCGCCGCGCGCGGCATTCGCGAGCGCGGCAGCGGGACGCTCAGGATCGCATGTCTTCCGGCGTTCACCTATTCCTTGATGCCGCAGATCGTCAGCAGCTTCCTGAGGAAGAATCCCGACATCGTCGTATCGGTGGCCGTCCACAGCCCCGAGCGCGTCTGGAGCCTGGTGGCCTCGGGACAATGCGACGTCGGGCTGGCGCGGCCGCAGGCGGGGTTTGCCGCGGTCGACGACGAGCTCCTCATGACAACGGAGGCGGTCTGCGTCCTGCCCCGCCAGCACCGGTTACGCTCGAAGCGATCGATCGCAGCGCAAGATCTGCGGGGAGAGCCCATGATCGCAGCTTCCCCGAGCGCACCGCATCGATCCCGCTTTGAGCGCGTCCTCGATGAGGCCAAGGTCGAGATCAAGACGGTCGCGGAGATCCAGTACAGCATGCAGCGTTGTGCCCTGGTTGCGCAGGGACTGGGTTTCTCAATCGTCGACCCGATCGTGGCCCGGGATTTTGCAAGCTCCAAAATTGTACTCAAGCCGTTCGTGCCACGGCTGGAGATCGCCACCATGTTGCTGCTTCCTTCGCAGCGGCCGCGAAGCCGTCTCGCACTTCAATTCTGCGATCTGCTGCGCGCCGAAACCGCGCAGTACAGGAAGTCCGCGCGCGTGCAGGCTTGAGCACCGGCCGCCGAACTCGCCAAGCTCAACGGACAGACCGGCACGCTCGGTGATCGCGCCGATGGCGCTGCCGCACGGCGCGCAGGTGGTGCTGATTCCGTTAGGCAACGCCTGCGTCGCCGTGACCGCGCTGCGGGTCGCCGGGTAACGCTGCCGCTCAACCCGGTCGACCCTTGTCGGCCTCTTGCCGGCGCCAGTCAGCTCGGCTGGCCGCGCCGGGTTGCTCTGGCCGATCTCACCAATGACGCCAGCGCGGATAGCCGCCGCGATAATAGGCGTATGCCGGCCGCACCACGTGACGATAGCGGTAGCCGTAATAGGCCGGCCGGTATCCGCTATAATATGTCGTCGTGTAGCCGCCGCCCCAACGATACGGCGCAGCGTAATAGCCGTCGTCATAGGCATAGCTGCCGTAATAGGCGGGCGAATAGCCATAACCGTAGCCGTAGCCGGGGTAGCCGTAACCATAGGAATAGCCGGGATAGCCGTAGGCCGACGAGGCGAGGCCGCCGACGACTGCGCCGGCAATCAATCCGCCCGCGACCGCCGGACCCCACCCCCACCCTCCGTGTCCCCACCGTGCTTCGGCGGGCGCCGGGGCCGCGATGGCGCTCACCCCAAGCGTACCGACGGTTGCAAGAACAAGCCCTGTTTTCCGCATGTGATCCTCCTCGATGATGATGCCCAGCCGGTCAACGGAGGAGAGTGGCATTGGTTGCGTATGGCCGCGCGCCTGCAAGGGATCCGGGCCCGGCGGCGAGGTGGGCGCAGTGGTGCTGCCGTTGACGGCGAATCCAATGTTCAAAGCCGAACGGAGCCTGTTTCGATCCACCGCCAGTCGCAGCGGACGATGATCCGCGTGAGCTCGCTGAGCATCGTCATGACGACGAACGCACACTTCGATTGAAAACGGGAAAGCGTGGCCATCGGTTCCGGAAGCGTGACCAGACATCAGGCCGCTGGCTCAAGATGAACTCAAGATGAACGTGTGGTGTTCCCTTGGCGCGAAATGTCGCGTCGCGGCGGTGTCTAGGAACGGTGCGGGCGGCGCCGCTGTTTTCTCAGAGTTCACCGGCGAGACGCGCGTGCCGTTGCGTCGCGTCGCTCGCCGGCTTTGTTGGAACGCGGCCCCGGCGCGGAGCGTGCCAGCCATCGGCGCCAGCTTCGCGATCCGGATAGCCGCCAAACTGCAGGAGGAATCGGTAATGCAGAGCAAGATGATGAAGAGCAAATTTCTGCTGACGACGGCCGTGCTGTTGGCAGGCGTCAGCCTCGCATCGGCGCAGGGCATGCGCGAGGGTGGCGGGGGCGGCATGGGTGGTGGCGGCCCGGGCGGCGGCGGAAGCGTCGGTGCGGGCGGTGGCGGCGGTGGTGAACACGGCCGCTCCGCAGGCTCGTCGGCCGGCAGTTCCGGCGGCGCAATGCATGGCAGTCCCGGGGCATCGCGAAGCGAAGGCATGACGGTCGGTCGCGGCCAGGGCGGCGCACGAGAAACCGGCAGGGCTGAAGGACAGATGGGCCGCGGTGCCGCCGAGCGCAGCCAGACCACCGGCCAGGCCCGCGAGAGCGGCCGCGCCGAGCAGGGTCAGCGCAGCCAGAGCAAGCAAGAGCAGACCGTCGGCCAGGGCCGAGACCAGCGCGAGCAGATGGGGCGATCTGAATCCCGCGAACGCGGCAGCGCCACGACGCGGCAAAGCCAGCAGCAGGAGAATCGCGCCAACACCGCGAACCGCGGCCAGGGCACCACGACCGGCCAGGGGACGGCTCAGGACAAGGCTCAAGGCAAGACTCAAGGCAAGCCGGGCATGACGACCGGCCAGAGCACGACCACGGGCCAGGCAAAGGGCGCGAACACGACCACCGGCCAGGGCACAACGGCAGCCCCGAATACGCGAGCCGGCCAGACCACGGGCGCGGCCGCTCCGCAGTCCGGTACGACGCAAAACCGGATGAACTCCGGACAGACCACCGGTCAGGCTCAGGGACAAGCCGGGACAACCGCTCAGACCCAGGCGCAGTCGAACGCCACGGTCCAGACCGAGGCCGGGCGCACCGTGACCGCGCAGCAGCAGAGCACGATCCAGCGCTCGGTGCTGTCGGCGCGTAACGCACCGCGTGTCAATGTCAGTACGATCAACTTCGCGGTCAATCCGGGCGTGGTGGTGCCGCGGAGGTTCAACGCGGTGTCGGTTGCCGCCTTCCCGGCGCTGATCGATGCGTTCCCGTATTATCGCGACGACAGCTTCTTCGTCGTCGAGGATGAAGTCGTGTTTCTCGATCGCGAGCGCCGTGTCGTCGACGTCGTCCCGGTCGGACCGCGGACGCGCTTCAGCCATCGCGGCGGTGGCGGTGGCGGTGGTGGCGGTAGCGTTGCGATGATGGACCTGAACCCGCAGCAGATCCGCGAGGTGCAGCAGGTGCTGATCGACCGCGGCCTGCTGGTCGGCGAGGCTGACGGTGTATTGGGATCGCGGACCCGCGAGGCGCTGATCACCTTCCAGCGTCAGGAGGGCATCACGACCAGCGGCAGCGTCGACACGCGCACGGTGACCGCACTCGGCCTGTCCGATCGGATCGGTCAGGGCGCGGGCGCATCGTCGACGGTCGGCCAGAGCCGCACCCAGCAGAACACGACTGGACAGACGACCGGTCAGACCAACGCGCCGCAGAACCAGTCGACCGGCCAGACCGGCACTCAGCAGCCTGCCCAGCAGAACACGACCGGGCAGACCACGGGTCAGGCGAACTCGCCGCAGAACCAGTCGACAACCGGCCAGAGCGGAAATCAGCCGTCCGCTCAGCAGCAGGCCCCGCAGCAGAATACGACGGGCCAGGCTGCACCGCAGAACCAGTCGACCGTCGGTCAGGGTAGCGGCAATCAGTCAAATGCCGGCCGGGACACGCAGTCCAGCCAGCCCAACCAGAATAACAACCCGCCGTCGTCAGGCTCAGGCCAGAGCCCGCAGACGCCGGCGCAAAACTCCGATCGGAAATAGGATCTCTGTGCAGGAGCCCCGCTGCAGAGCGGGGCTCTTTTTTTGCGATCTTGCGATCAGTCTTTTAGTTCGGAATTCGGCACCAGGCCGAACCGGCCGTGCAATCCGCGCCAGAGGCCGGCGCACAGAACGCTCAGAAGCTTGCGCATCGAACTCCCTCGACATCAGCCATCGTGCGATCCTGCTGATGCCGGTGGCGAAAGGACAGAGCCAATTCTGAGCAGATCTGCGCAATCTTTAAGCAAGACACTGTCGTGGCCGCGCCGCGCGCGCGGAAAAATCTCATGAGATTCAATTGCCGGCCCGCTGGCACGCCTCGTGCATCAATGGCGTCGAGTTGGCCGCTAGGGTTCCGATCTTGCGAAGCAAGGTGCTGGTCCGAGAGCAGCCGCTTGCGGGGGAGACATCCCCGCAGGTGCACGGCGGGATAAAAGCCCGGGAGACCTCGTCAGCCAAGGGATTGGCGGAGCGATGGTCTTTTCGCCAGTCCCTTTTTGTGAAATTTCGCAAGAGGGATCGGCAATGAACAAATTCGTTTTCTTCCTTCGCTCTGTTGTCATCGGCTGCGCGGTCGTGCTGGCGGCTGCGCCTGCGGCCGACGCCGCGCCGAAGAAAAGCTTCAAGGTCGCCTGGTCGATCTATGTCGGATGGATGCCGTGGGGCTATGCGGCCGACACCGGCATCGTCAAGAAATGGGCCGACAAATACGGCATCGCGATCGAGGTCAAGCAGTTCAACGACTACGTCGAATCGATCAACCAGTACACCGCCGGCGGCTATGACGCCGTCACCATCACCAACATGGACGCACTGTCGATTCCGGCAGCCGGCGGCGTCGACACCACCGCGGTCGTGATGGGCGATTTCTCCAACGGCAACGACGCGGTGATCCTGAAGAACAAGTCTGATCTCGCCGCGATCAAGGGCCAGACCGTCAACCTGGTCGAGTTCTCGGTGTCGCATTATCTGCTGGCGCGCGCGCTCGAGACCAGCAAGCTGAGCGAGAAGGACGTCAAGGTCATCAACACCTCCGACGCCGATATCGCCGCCGCCTACAAGACGCCTGACGTCAGTGCGGTGGTGACCTGGAATCCGATCGTAACCGAAATCCTCGGCTCGCCCGATGCGAAGAAGGTGTTCGATTCCTCGCAAATCCCCGGCGAGATCATGGACCTGATGGTGGTGAACACCGCAGTCGCCAAGGACAATCCGGACTTCGCCAAGGCGCTGGTCGGCATTTGGTACGAGACGCTGTCGAAAATGACGGCGAACGATGCCGCGGCGAAGGCCGCCAAGGAGGCGATGGCCAAGGCCTCCGGCACCGACCTCGCCGGCTTCGACAGCCAGCTCTCGACCACAAAACTGTTCGACAAGGCAACCGACGCCGAAGCCTTCACGCGCAGCCAGACCGTCGGCGCGACCATGGATCGCGTGCGCAAGTTCCTGTTCGAGAAGGACCTGCTCGGCAAGGGCGCGAAGTCGGCCGACGCCGTCGGCATCGAGCTCGCCGACAAATCGGTGCTGGGCGACAAGTCGAACGTCAAGCTGCGCTTCGACCCGACCTACATGGACGAGGCCGCCAAGGGCAAGCTCTGACGCCAAGCTCTGACGCGCAGCGCGTCGCCCCAAGCAGGAGCTGCCCATGCGACTTGTGAACATACGGCCGGGACGGCAGACGCGATTCTATCTGCTCGCGCTGCCGTTCGTATTGGTCGCAATCGCCTACTTCGCCGGCTCCAGCGCGCGGCTCGCGCAGAACCCGAACGACAAGCTGCTGCCGGCGCTGCCGAGCATGGTGCAGGCCGTCAAGCAGATGGCGTTCGAGGTCGACCCGCGCACCGGCGGCTATCTGATGGCCTCCGACACCGTCGCCAGCCTGGGGCGACTGGGCTCGGCGCTGGCGATCTCGACGGCGGCTGCGCTGGTGCTCGGGATCGTGATCGGGCTGTTGCCGGGCGCCAACGCCCTGCTCGGGCCGTTCGTATCGGTGACCTCGATGGTGCCGCCGCTGGCGCTGTTGCCGATCCTGTTCATCGTGATGGGGCTCGGGGAGAATTCCAAGATTGCGCTGATCGTGATCGGGACGCTGCCTTGCATGATCCGCGATCTCGCCATGAAGGTGCAGGAGCTGCCGCGCGAGCAGATCGTCAAGGCACAGACGCTCGGCGCCTCGACTTGGCAGATCGCGCTGCGCGTCGCGATGCCGCAAACCCTGCCGCGGCTGATCGACGTGCTGCGCCTGCAGCTCGGGCCGGCGTGGCTGTTCCTGATCGCGGCGGAGGCGATCGCCTCCGATTCCGGGCTCGGCTACCGGATCTTCCTGGTGCGCCGCTATCTCGCGATGGACGTCATCATTCCCTACGTCGCCTGGATCACGCTGCTGGCGTTCCTGATCGATGTCGGCCTGCGCGTCACGCAGCGAAAACTGTTTCCCTGGTTTGCCTCGGTGAGGGCGGAATGAGCGCGATCCGCTTCGACGACGTCTGGAAGGAATATGGCGACCACATCGTGCTCGAGCGCATCACGATGGAGGTCGAGCCGCGCGCCTTCATTGCGCTGGTCGGCCCGTCCGGCTGCGGCAAGACCACGCTGCTGCGTATGCTGCTCGGCGAGGAGCAGCCGACCCGCGGCCAGATCCTGGTCGACGGCAAGCCGTTGCCTGGCGAGCCGGACGCTGACCGCGGCGTGGTGTTCCAGCGCTACTCGGTGTTTCCGCATCTGACGGTTTTGCAGAACGTCATGCTCGGGCGCGAACTGCGCGACGCCAAATTCACCGGCCGGCTGTTCGGCGCCGCGCGCCGCGCCGCCGCCGACGAAGCGATGAAGCTGCTCGCCGAGGTCGGGCTCGCCGGCCAGGAGAGCAAATATCCGTCGGCGCTGTCGGGCGGCATGCAGCAGCGGCTCGCGCTGGCACAGGCGATCATGCGCGGCCCGAAGATCCTGCTGCTCGACGAGCCGTTCGGTGCGCTCGATCCGGGTATTCGTGCCGACATTCACCTCCTGATGAAGCGGCTCTGGAACGAGACCCATCTCACCGTCGTGATGGTGACGCATGACCTCAGCGAGGCCTTCGGACTTGCGACGCGGGTGATCGCGCTGGAGCGGCAGCGCAACCGCCCCGAGGAGCGCGAGCGCTACGGCGCCACGGTGTCGCGCGACCTCGAGATCTTCCCGCGCCGCAGTGCGGAGTTGCGGACGTCAGTTCAACCAGCTCCGACCGGGACGACCCGGTCAGGCAAGGAGCATCAGCCGGGACGGCCCGGCGCTCTCGTCTTGAAGGAGCAACCATGATCCTGTCAGAGGAACAAAAGGCCGAGATCGCGGCGCATACCCGGCGGTATAACGAGCTGAAGGCGGCGGGGCAGGAGCACGCGCCGCGGGCACTGCCGGCGCCGACCGCGCGCGACGCCGCGTCGATCGATGCCGACACTGTCATTCACCGCGAGACGATCCCATCCGGCTGGTACTGGACTACGCGGCTGAATCGCGGTGACACGCTGCGCATCGTCAACACGTCGGGGACGTCGACCGTCAGCCTGCTCGCCTGGAACAGTGCCGACACCACCGAACGGCTCAACCACGCCGACACCATCAAGGTGCAGTGGGCGGCGCGGTTGCAGAAGGGGCGGGTGCTGCTGTCCGACATGGGGCGCGCGCTGCTCGGGATCACCGAGGACAGCAGCGCCGCACATGATGCCGTGGTCGGCGGCTCGACCGCGGCGACCAACGTGGCCAAATACGGCGACGGGAATTTCCGCAACACGCGCGACAATTTCATTCTCGCCGCAGCCAAGCTTGGCCTTGATCGCCGCGACGTGCATCCCTGCGTCAGCTTCTTCGCACCGGTCGCGATCGACGCCGACGGCAAGTTTGTCTGGTCGGAGCAGCGGCGGCAGCAGGGCGATTTCGTCGATCTGCGCGCGGAGATGGAGCTTCTGGTCGCGCTGTCGAACTGCCCGCATCCGCTCGATCCCGCCAAAACCTATCCGCAGGCGAGCGTGGAGATCGTGCGCTACCGCGCGGCCGCGCCGGCGGCCGACGATCTGTGCCGGACTGCGACCGCGGAAGCGGCCCGCGCCTATCAGAACAATGCGCTGTATCTCGGCGAAGCCCTGGAAGGAGCCGTGCGATGACCATGCAACCTGTTCGCACCGCCGGCCGCATCGTTCTCGATGTCGAAATTCCCGCGCGCAAGCCGTGGTCGGCGATCATCCGCAAGGGGCAGACGCTGCGGATCACCGATAGCCATGGCCAGCAGGCGGTCGACACGCTGTTCTATTGCGCCAGTGATTTCGGCGAGCGCTACAGCGGCCAGGATACGCTGCGCGCGCAGGGCTCGGCCTATGTCGGGCTGGGCACCACGATCATGTCCAACGAAGGCCGCGTGATGCTGCGTGTGACGGCCGACAGCTGCGGCCTGCACGACACCTCGGCGGGCGCCTGCTCGTGCGAAAGCAACACCGTGCGGTTCGGGCACCAGACCCGCTATCAGCACGCCTGCCGCGAGAATTTCGTGATCGAGGCCGCGAAATACGGCATGTCGAAGCGCGACATCGTGCCGAATCTCAACTTCTTCATGAACGTGCCGATCGATCCCGCCGGCAATTTCACCGTGGTCGATGGCGTCTCCAAGCCGGGCGACGCCATCGAGCTGGTCGCCGAGATGGACGTGCTGTGCCTGATCTCGAACTGTCCGCAGATCAACAACCCCTGCAACGGATTCTTTCCGACGCCGGTTCAGGTGACGATCTTCGAGCCGGAGGCGTGAGGCATGTTCAGCAAGGTCCTGATTGCCAACCGCGGCGAGATCGCCGGGCGGATCGGCAGAACATTGCGCCGCATGGGCATCTCTTCGGTCGCGGTCTATTCCGACGCCGACCGTTTCACCCGGCCGGTGCTCGACGCCGACGAGGCGGTGCGGATCGGTCCTGCGCCCGCCGCGGAGAGCTACCTCAATGTCGATGCGATCATGGCGGCGTGCCTTGCCACCGGCGCGCAGGCGGTGCATCCCGGCTACGGCTTCCTGTCGGAGAACCGCCGCTTTGCCGAGCGGCTCGCCGGGCACGGCATCAAATTCATCGGGCCGCGGCCTGAGCATCTCGACGCCTTCGGTCTCAAGCACAAGGCGCGGGAGATCGCCGAGCGCAGCGGCGTGCCGCTGCTGCCGGGCTCGGGCCTGCTGGAGACCATCGACGAGGCGGTGCAGCAGGCCGAAACGATCGGCTTCCCGGTGATGCTGAAGAGCACGGCGGGCGGCGGCGGCATCGGGATGCAGCTGTGCCACGACATGGCGACGCTGCGCGAACGCTTCGAATCGGTGCAGCGGACGGCGCGGGCAAGCTTCGGCGACGCCCGGGTCTATCTCGAGCGGTTCGTTGCGCGCGCGCGGCATATCGAGGTGCAGATCTTCGGCAATGGCAAGGGCGGCGTGGTCGCGCTCGGCGAGCGCGATTGCTCGCTGCAGCGGCGCAACCAGAAGGTCTTTGAGGAGACGCCCGCACCGGGGCTGTCCGCCGACATCCGCCGGCGGCTGCACGCGGCCGCGGTGTCGCTCGGCAAGACCGTGTCGTACGAGTCCGCCGGCACGGTGGAGTTCATCTACGACGTTGAGCGCGACGATTTCTATTTCCTCGAGGTGAACACCCGCCTGCAGGTCGAGCATCCCGTCACCGAGCAGGTCGCCGGTGTCGACATCGTCGAATGGATGATCCGGCAGGCGGCCGGCGAGGACGTGCTCGGCCAGGCGGGCGCGCTCACGCCAAAGGGCGCTGCGATCGAGGTGCGGCTCTATGCCGAGAATCCGGGCGCGGGCTTTCGCCCGAGCGCGGGCCGCCTGACGCAGGTCAGCTTTTCGCCGGATGCGCGGATCGACGGCTGGATCGAGACCGGCACCGAGGTGTCGCCGTTCTACGATCCGATGCTGGCCAAGATCATCGTTTCAGCCGAGACGCGCGAGGCCGCGATCGCGCGGCTTTCGAAAGCGCTGGACGATACGGTCGTCGCCGGCATCGAGACCAATCTCGACTATTTGCGCGCGATTGCGGCGTCCGACGTGTTCCGCAGCGGGCAGGTGGCGACGAGTGTGCTTGGCGAATTCGGCTATCGCCCCGGCACCATCGACGTTGTCGCGCCGGGCGCGCAGAGCGGGGTGCAGGAATTGCCCGGCCGGCTGCATCTCTGGCATGTCGGCGTGCCGCCGAGCGGCCCGATGGACGAACGGTCGTTTCGCCTCGCCAATCGTCTGGTCGGCAATCCGGAGACGACGACCGCACTGGAGCTGACGGTCAACGGGCCGACCTTGCGCTTCAACACCGACGCGATCGTCGCGCTCTCGGGCGCGCTGATGAAGGCATCGCTCGACGGCGCCGATGTCGCGTATGACGAGCCTCTCGCGGTACGCGCCGGCCAGACGCTCGCGATCGGCAGCATCAAGGGCCCTGGGCAGCGCACCTACCTCGCCGTGCGCGGCGGCATCGACGTGCCCGAAATTCTCGGATCGCGTGCTGTGTTTGCGCTCGGCGCCTTCGGCGGCCATGCGACGGGATCGCTGAAGGCCGGCGACGTCTTGCATATCGGTGCCGAGCCATCGGGCCTTGCGGCGCCGCGGCGCGCCACGGAACACGAGCGGCCGCAACTCACATCGGCGTGGCAGATCGGCGTCGTCTACGGCCCGCACGGCGCGCCGGATTTCTTCCTCGACGAGGATATCGAGACGCTGTTCGCGGCGAGCTACGAGGTGCATTTCAACAGCGCCCGCACCGGCGTGCGGCTGATCGGGCCGAAGCCGCGCTGGGCGCGCGCCGACGGCGGCGAGGCCGGGCTGCATCCGTCGAACATCCATGACAACGCCTATGCGGTCGGCTCGATCGACTTCACCGGCGACATGCCGATCATTCTCGGGCCCGACGGACCGAGCCTCGGCGGCTTCGTCTGTCCGGCCGTGGTCGCCCGCGACGAGCTATGGAAGGTCGGCCAGCTCCGGCCGGGCGACACCGTCCGCTTCGTGCCGGTCAAACGCGACGATCCGGTGGCCGGCCCCACGGTGCTGCGCGCGCCTGAGCTCGGATCGGCGATCGTCGGTCGGAATGACGCCGGCCCGATTCCGGTGGTCTATCGCCGCGCCGGCGACGACAATTTGCTGGTCGAGTATGGCCCGATGGAGCTCGACATCGCGCTGCGGCTGCGCGTGCATGTGCTGGCGCAGGCGCTGGAAGAGGCGAAGCTCAGTGGCCTGATCGATCTGACGCCCGGCATCCGCTCGCTGCAGATCCATTATGACGGCACCGCGTTGTCGCGAACGAAGCTGCTCGACGTGCTCAGGCGGATCGAGCGCGAATTGCCGCCGGTCGACGCGATGCGGGTGCCGAGCCGCACCGTGCATCTGCCGCTGTCGTGGCGCGATCCGGAGGCCGAGCTTGCGATGCGCAAATATCAGGAGTTGGTGCGCGCCGATGCGCCATGGTGTCCGTCGAATGTCGAGTTCATCCGGCGCATCAACGGACTTGCGAGCGAGGACGATGTCCGCCGCATCGTGTTCGACGCGGATTATTTCGTGCTCGGCCTCGGCGACGTCTATCTCGGCGCGCCGGTGGCGACGCCGCTCGACCCGCGGCATCGGCTGGTGACCACGAAGTACAACCCGGCGCGGACCTGGACGCCGGAGAACGCGGTCGGCATCGGCGGCGCCTATATGTGCATCTACGGCATGGAAGGGCCGGGCGGCTACCAGCTGTTCGGCCGTACCATCCAGGTCTGGAACACCTGGCGCACCACGCGGGTGTTCGAGCCGGGCCATCCCTGGCTGCTGCGGTTCTTCGACAAGATCCGCTTCTTCCCGGTCGACGCCGATGAACTGCTCGACGCCCGCGCCGCGTTCCCGCACGGGCAGTATGACATCATGATCGAAGAGGGCGAGTTCTCCTACGCCGACTACGCCAGGACACTGGCCGACGCCAAGCCGTCAATCGCCACGTTCAAGGCAACGCAGCAGGCTGCGTTCGACGCCGAGCGCCAGCGCTGGCGCGAGATGAAGCTCGACGAGGCGCCGGCTGAAACGATCGATGCGGCAGCCGCCGCGACGGGGATTCCCGACGGTCAGATCGGCGCGTTCTCCGAAGTGCCCGGCAACATCTGGAAGGTGCTGGTCGAGGAAGGCGCCAAGGTCGCGGCCGGCGACGTGCTGGCCATCATCGAGTCCATGAAGATGGAGATCTCCGTGCACGCACCCGCGGCGGGCCGCATCGCCTCGGTGCCGGTGAAGCCCGGCCAGACGCTGCGCGCGGGCGACGTGGTGGCGTTGCTCCGGCCGGGCTAGCGCGGCTACAGCCGCGCTTAGTCCTTGGGATCGGCCGGTGGGACGAGCGGAGTGGGCGTCTCGACTTCTTTCTCCACCCGCTGCCGGCCTTGATGATCAATTGACGCGTTTTGCCTTAACATCCGATCGATCTTCATCCTCACGCGGCGTGCCGCCAGCAATCCCAGGACCGCCTGAACCGTTCCCGAATAGTTGCGATCGCCGATGGAGAACGAGTAACGCCAGGTGCCGGCGGTCTCGCCTTCAATGATCGTGTAATGAATTGAACGATGAATGCCGCTATGCTGGGCAGGTGTTTGTCCAACCACGACCTAGCTCATACAGCTGTTCGCTTCGGCGCCAATCGCCTGCCCCAGCGAATTTGCATGGTTGACCAAGCCCATGACGCGTTCGCCCCTGCGCGGGCCCATTGGAAGCTGACTGCCGTCGTTTCAAGGCAGAAATGGAGTGGCCGCGGAGCAATCGGCTAGACGATTTGCGCCCGTTGCGTCTTGTGATCCTGGGTCGTTAAATTGCGAGATGGTGTCAGACCGGATGCCTCGTACCCATGAGCTCGTTTGACATAGGTCAAAATACAATCCCGGAAGCTCCCGACGTTGAGCCACGAACACAGTTCGGTGCCGAATGAAAGCCGCCACACGCGTTGCTAGCGCCTTGCCGTCGATACCGAGCTCTGCCGGGGGAATCGCGCGTCTCGCATGTGCCCGGCTGCGCGATGCGCAGGTTGATCCGGCCCCGATCGTGTCGGCTGCAGGCCTGGAAATCGACGACGTCGAGGACCACAAGCGCCGCATCGATGCACGAGCGCAGGTCAGGCTGCTCGAACTCGCCGCAAGGGAATTGCAGGACGACTGCTTCGGACTCCATCTGGCTCAAGGCTTCGAGCTGGGCGAGATCGGGCTTCTGTACTACGTCATGGCTTCATCGGAGCATCTCGTTGACGCCTTGCAAATCGGCGGACGCTACTGCGCGATCAACAACGAGGGTGTGCGGTTGCGAAGCTCTCTGGATCGCGGCTTCGCCATCGGGTTCGAATATGTCAACATCGATCGGTCGTCGGATCGTCACCATGCGGAATTCTGGCTGGTTGCGCTGATCCGTATTTGCCGCGCACTGACTGACGGCAGGCTGGTCCCAAAGCAAATCAAGTTGAAGCACTCCAGACGAGAAACGCCGTCGGATGTGCGATCTCTTCTTGGATGCGAGATCGAATTTGCAGCGGACAGCGACGAGCTTTTGTTTCCGTCCCGGATCGGCGCATTGCCTGTCGTGGGGGCCGATTTGCATCTCAACAGGATGTTGCTTCAATATGCCGACGAAGCGCTTCTTAACCGGGCACCGAGACGAAGCAGCGTGCAGTCACGCGTCGAAGGACACATCGCCCAGTTGCTTCCGCACGGCAAAGCCAATGCCGAGGCGGTCGCGCGTCGTCTTGGCATGAGCCGGAGAACTCTCGCTCGCGCATTGTCGTCGGAGGGGGTGGACTTCTCAGACGTTCTCAAGGCGTTTCGAATTGCCCTTGCCCGCCATTACCTCGAAGATGAGGAGCTGCCGATTTCCAAGATCGCATGGCTATTGGGCTACAGCGAGGTCTCTTCCTTCACGCATGCGTTCGTCCGCTGGACCGGCCTCACGCCGAGGGCCTATCGCAGCTCGAATGGCGATCGGTGATGGGCTGACACCAGCTCTCAACTAGCTGGCACAGACGAGCAAGACCTGGCGGAGCGTACTCCGCTAGGGCAGTCCCATGCAGTCGAACCTCTTTTCCCAGCTCGCGTGTCGCTGTCGCCGCGCTTCGGCCGTGGTTTTCGGCCCCATGACCGGGGACGACTGGCTATTCCTGGCTTCGATAATTTGTTTCCACAGTCTCTTGGTCGCGCTGGTCTGGGTCGTGTTCGCGAACTGACTGATGGCTCTGCTACGTCGACGTTCGATTGCTTCGTCGATCCGCCGTCACCCGCCTTACACCTCGAGCCATTCCTCGCGAACGGCGGCGTTGCTCTTGAGCTGGTCGGGGGTGCCTTCGAACACCACGCGGCCGTGGCCCATGATGTAGACCCGGTTGGAGATCTTCATCGCGATCGACAGCTTCTGCTCGACGAGGAGAATCGCGACGCCGGCTTTCGCGATCCGCGAGATCAGCTCGCCGACCTGCTGCACGATCAGTGGCGCCAGGCCTTCGGTCGGCTCGTCGATCATCATCAATTCGGGGTCGCCGAGCAGCGTGCGGCAGGTGGTCAGCATCTGCTTCTCGCCGCCTGACAGCACGCCCGCCGGCGTGTCGGCGCGCGCGGCGAGGTTCGGGAACATGTCGAGCATCTCCTGCAGCCGCCACTTGCCGGGGCGGCGCGGGTCCTTGATGCCGAGGATCAGGTTCTGGCGAACCGTCAGGCTCGGGAAGATGTCGCGATGCTCCGGCACATAGCCGAGCCCGAGGCGTGCGATCTTGTGGCTCGGCAGGCCCGCGATATCCTGGCCCTTGAAGCGGATGGTGCCCTGCGGCGGCACCTCGCCCATGATCGCCTTGACGGTGGTCGAGCGGCCGACGCCGTTGCGCCCCAATAGGCTCACCACCTCGCCGGCCGCGATGTCGAGATCGACGCCCTGCAGGATGTGGCTCTTGCCGTAATAGGCGTGAAGATTCCTGACCTCGAGCATCAGTCGACCTCCTCGCCGAGATAGGCTTCCTTGACCTTCGGGTTGCCGCGGATCTCCTCCGGTGTGCCGGAGGCGATGATGTGGCCGTAGACCAAGACCGAGATGCGGTCGGCGAGGCCGAACACCACGCTCATGTCGTGCTCGACGATGACGAGCGTGCGTCCCTCGGTGAGGCGGCGGATCAGCGCGACGGCGCGCTCGGTCTCGGCGTGGCTCATGCCCGCGGTCGGTTCGTCCAGCATGATGACGCTGGCGCCGCCCGCGATCGTGATGCCGATCTCGAGCTCGCGCTGCTCGGCATAGGTCAAGAGGCCCGCCGGCACGTCGCGGCGGTGGCTGAGATGGATGTCGTCGAGGATCTGCGCGGTGCGCTGCTTCACCTCGGGCAGATTGTCGACGTTCTTCCAGAACGCGTAGCGGTGGCCGGTCGCCCACAGCACGGCGCAGCGGACGTTCTCCCACACCGTCATGCGGGCGAACACGTTGGTGACCTGGAACGAGCGCGACAGCCCGCGCCGGTTGATCTCGAAGGGCCGCAAGCCCGAGGTCACCTCGCCGTTGAGGCGGATCTCGCCGGAGGTCGGCTTGATGTGGCCGCTGATCAGGTTGAACGTCGTCGACTTGCCGGCGCCGTTCGGGCCGATGATGGCGTGACGCTCGCCCTTGGCGACGCTCAGGTTGAGATCGCGGATGATGGCGACATTGCCGAAGCTCTTCTCGACGGCGTTGACTTGGATGGCAGCGGTCATGCGAGATACCCCCGGTCACGGGCCACCGTCGCGGCGCGGTCCCAGGCTTCCGCAACGCGCCGCCAGGTGATGCGCGCGACCAGGAAGCCGCCGACGAGCAGGACCGCCGCGGCCGCCCAGGTCGTCGGCGCCGTGGCGACGAAGGGAACGCCGAGCAGGTTGATCACATCGCCGCCCGAGAAGCGCGCAACGGTTTCGATGGTCAGGATGATGCCGAGCGCCAGCGCCAGCGTCGGGATCGTCGCGACCAGATAGGACGGGATCACGGTGCCGAGGGTCCCGGCGCGGATCAGCGGGCGGTGCTTCATCAGGATGCCGGCGATGCCGCCGGGTGCGAACATCACGATGCCGATGAAGATGATGCCGAAATAGAGCTGCCAGACCGAGGTGACGCTGGTCAGCCCGAGCTGCAGATAGGTCACCAGGATGGCACCTAAGATCGGACCGAAGAAATAGGCGGTGCCGCCGATGAACGCGGAGAACAGCACGAGGCCCGACTGCGTCGCGCCGAGATAGGCCGAGTTGGCGATCTCGAAATTGATCGCGGTCAGCCCGCCGGCGATGCCGGCGAAGAAGCCGGCGAACATGTAGGCGAGATAGCGCACCACATGCGGATCGTAGCCGATGAACTCGACGCGCTCCGGATTGTCGCGCACCGCGTTGCAGATCCGCCCGAGCGGCGTGCGGGTCAGCGCATACATCGCGATCGCCGACACCATCACCCAGAACGCGATCAGGTAATAGACCTGGATCTGCGGCCCGAAGGTCCAGCCGAACATCGGCATCAGCGAGGTGCGGTCGGTGGTGATGCCGGATTCGCCGCCGAACACGCTACGCAGGATCAGCGACGACGAGGCGACCAGCTCGCCGATGCCAAGCGAGATCATCGCGAACACGGTGCCGGCGCGCTTGGTCATCACCCAGCCGACGAGGAGGGCGAACGCCATGCCGCCGATGCCGCCGACTAGCGGGATCACCGGCAGCGGGATCGGCCAGTTGTGGCTCGCGACCGCGTTCATGACATGCACGGCGAGGAAACCGCCGAGGCCGTACTGCACCGCGTGTCCGAACGACAGCAGCCCGGTCTGGCCGAGCAGGATGTTGTAGGACAGCGCAAAGATGATCGCGATGCCGATCAGGCTGAAGGAGGTCAGCGAGCCGCCGGTGCCGAACACCAGCGGCAGCACGACCAGCGCGACCGCGGCGAGCAGCCAGACACCATAGAAGCTCAAGGCGCTGCCGGGCTCCTGCTTGCCCGCAGCGATGGAGGGCGTGGAAGCGTTGCTCATGACTCGCGCGTCCCCAATAGGCCCATGGGGCGGAAGATCAGGACCAGCACCAGCAGCACATAAGGCAGGATCGGCGCGATCTGCGCGATCGTGACGTTCCAGATGTCCGTGAGCGGCGAGGGGCCGAGGCTCGGATCGAGCGGGCCGAACACGCTGGCGAGCGAGCCGTTCAAAGCAACTGCAAAGGTCTGGATCAAGCCGATCAGGAGCGAAGCGATGAAGGCGCCGGGCAGCGAGCCGAGGCCGCCGAACACGATGACGACGAACAGGATCGGGCCGAGCAGCGCGGCCATGTCGGACTGCGTCACCAGCGAGGGACCGGCGATGACGCCGGCGAGACCCGCAAGGGCACTGCCGACGCCGAACACCAGCATGAACACGCGTCCGACATTGTGGCCGAGATGGCCGACCATGCTCGGATGGGTCAGCGCGGCCTGCACGATCAGGCCGACGCGCGTCTTCTTCAAGGTGACCAGCAGCGCGATGAAGATCACTACCGAGATCACCAGCATGAAGATCTTGTAGGCGGGGTAATTGGTGGAGAACACGGTGAAGGCCGGGAAGTCGAGCGCCGCCGGGACGCGGTAGTCGACCGGGCTCTTGCCCCAGATCATCGAGACGATCTCTTCGATCGCGAAGGCTAAACCAAAGGTCAGCAGCAGTTCGGCGACATGGCCGTGCTTGTGGGTGTTGCGCAGACCGTAGCGCTCGACCGCCATGCCGACCGCGCCGACTAGCAGCGGCGCCAGCACCAGGGCTGGCCAGAATCCGATCCAGCGGGTGAGCTGAAAGCCGAAGAACGCGCCGAGCATGTAGAAGCTGGCATGCGCGAAGTTCAGCACGCCCATCATGCTGAAGATGACGGTGAGCCCGCTGGACAACAGGAACAGCAGCATGCCGAACAGGACGCCGTTGAGCGTCGAGATGACGATCAGCTCAGCCACGGCGCACTCGCTTGAGACTGGAACGGTTCACGTGAGTAAAGCCTGTCGAGTGAAAGGAACTTACCCGTCATTCCGGGGCGCGCGCGTCAGCGGGCGAACCCGGAATCTCGAGATTCCGGGTCTGGTGCTTGCGCACCATCCCGGAATGACTGATGTGGCCGATCAGGGCCGCTTCATGTTGCAGGTGGTCGGAAGCATCGTCTGCGCGGTGTCGATCTTGGACACGATGCGCCAGCCCCAGCCGGTGTTTTCCTCGTCGAACGGCTCCTTGGTCTTGTCGGCCAGCGCGCCGAACGAGGAGATGTAGATCGGCTGGAAGAACTGGTGGTCGTCCTTGCGGATGAAGCCCTCGCCGCCGTCGAACACTTCGAACTTCATGCCTTCGAGTGCGGCCGCGACCTTCACCGGATCGATCGAATTGGCCTTCTCGGCGGCCGCCTTGAACATCCGCATCTCGTTGACCGCGCGCGGATACCAGACGGAAATGCCGGTCTTGGCGCGGAAGTCCTTCTCGAAATCCATCGCCGCCTTGTTGCCGGAGTTCGGGACGCCTTCGCTGATCTGGAACACCTGGCCCTCGAGGCCGGCCTGCTTGACTGCGGTCGGTCCGCCGGCGCCGCCGGCATAATAGGTGTACCAGTTGACCTTGAGGCCGGCGTCAGCCGCCGCCTTCAGCAGCAGCGCGAAGTCCTGGCCCCAGTTGCCGGTCACGACGGTGTCGGCGCCGGACGCCTTGATCTTGGCGATGTAGGGCGAGAAGTCGGTGACTTTGAGCATCGGGTGCAGTTCGTCGCCGACGACCTGGATATCCGGCCGCTTTTCGCCCAGCATCTTGCGCGCCGTGGTGCGCACCGACTGGCCGAACGAATAGTCCATGTTGATCAGGTAGACCTTCTTGATGGACGGCTGGCCCTTCATGTAGTTGGTCAGCGCTTCCATCTTGATGTCCGAGTTCGCATCCCAGCGGAAGTGCCAGTAGCTGCACTTCTCGTTGGTCATCGCCGGATCGACCGCGGCGTAGTTGAAGTAGAGCACTTCCTTGCCGGGGTTGCGCGAATTGTGCTTGGTGACGAAGTCTTCCAGCGCCGCGCCGACCGACGAGCCGTTGCCCTGGGTGATGTAGTGGACGCCGGCGTCGACCGCCTTCTGCGCCTGCACCAGGCTTTCCTGCGGATTGGTCTTGTTGTCGAGTGGGACGATCTCGACCTTGTGGCCGAGGATGCCGCCCTTGGCGTTCAACTCGTCGGCGAGATACTGAAACGTCTTCAGGCCGCCTTCGCCAACGCTGGCGCCGCCGCCGGAGAGCGGATCGATATAGCCGATCTTGATGGATTCCTGCGCGGACGCCGCGCCTCCCAACACCGTCAGCGCTGCCGCGGCGGCAACGATCAGCCTATGCATCCTGCGTTCTCCCTTGCTCGTGTTTCTTGATCTTTAGCGATCGAGGCCGTCTCATAACCCCAATCGCCGAGCCTTCGCAACTTTCGCTTTGAATACTGCGTCAAGTTTTAGCAGAAGGTATTATGATGTTATAGGCCATATGTCGCCGGAATCGGGCGCAGTTTTGAATTACAGGTAAACTTTTGGATGGGGCTCACGCTTATTCTCGGTTCCGAACCGGCGTCGTCCGTCTCCAAAACCTCCCCTTGAAAAGGGGAGGTCGCTTCGCTCGTTAGAGCGAAGCGGGTGGGGATCGGCTGTCTCCACTTGGAGCGTCGCCTGCGGCTGACCCCCATCCCGACCTTCCCCCTTTCAGGGGGAAGGGGAAACCGGGATCGCTACCGTGGCGGATCTAGCCTGGATGTCGGCGCGGCTTGAGGCCCGCGAGGAACAGCCGCGCGAAATGATCGGCGATCTCGGCTGGAGACCAGTCACGCCTGGTCTTGAACCAGATCGGATACCAGTGGCCCATTCCGGTGAGAATGCGCTCCGCGAAATAGGTATCGATGCGGCGGAAACGGCCCTCGTCGACCCAGCGCTGATAGCTGTTCTGGTCTTGTCGGATCGTCGCCAGCACGTCTCCGACATAGGCTTTTCGGTCTGCGTCGTTGAGATAGTTGATGTTGTGGTAGGTCGCCTTTGGGCCGCAGGGCGTGTCGTGCAGCATCAACAGCAGGCGAATTCGCTGAACGATGTGATCGAATGCTCCAAGGCTGTGCTCTTGCAGATGCTCGCGAATGCTGACCTCGCCGGCGAGCCCGCGTCGCAGGCAGGCCAGCAGCAGGCTCTCTTTTTCACTGAAGTGATAGTAGATGCCGGCGCGCGTCATGCCCGCATCCACGGCGATGCTCTCGAGCGACGTGCCCGAGGCGCCCCTTCGGTTGAAACTGTCGGAAGCAATCGACAGCATCCTGTCGAACTTGGCGGCCCGCTTGTTCAACGCTGCGCGAGCCTCGAGAAAAGGGGCGAGGCTGAGCGGCTCGGGCATTTTGGGGAGCGCGATCTCGCGCCGGTAGACGCCATGCGTGATGATGTCGTCGATGGCATCGATCGCCTGTTGCCGCGTGTAGTAGTCGCGTTCGGACAGCCAGAACGGAACCCAGTCGAGGATGGAGATCAGCGCCACCGCCGTGAGCAGCGGCTCGTCGCAGGCGATCGAGCCGTCCGCCACGCCCCGATCGAGGATGTCCGCCAGCAGCGCGGCGTTCTGCCAGCGCTTGGCATGGACCTCGCTGCTGTAGGGCGCGGCCAGCGCATCGATATCGCTGAACAGGATCATGCGCTGGCCTTCGGGCCTCAGCCTGCCGCGCACGAAGCGCCTGATGATCTCGAGCCCGTCGATGCCGGGCTCGGCGGCCGCCTCGATCTCGTGGCGATAGATCGCAAGGCCGCGCAGATAGCAGTGGAAGATCAGATCTTCCTTGTCGCGGAAATAGTGATACAGCGCGCCCGGCACGGCCTGCACCGATGCTGCGACCTGCTCCATCGTCACGTTGGCATAGGAGTGGCGGGCAAACAGCCGGGAAGCTGAGACGAGGATTTCTTCAGCCCGATCCGTCGGGTCGGCGGCGACTTGCAAGCTCGAATGCCCTTCTTAACCGCGGAACGAAAGTCCGCACGCGAGATAATCCCCTTGGCAGCCGCTTGTCGATCTGCGATAGACGGTGGCATACCATACACCAGCGGTCTTGATTGTCTGGTGATTTGGCGACCGTCGGCCCGTGGATGCGGGACGGCCAATATCGACCGGGCATCGGTTCGGCAGCAGCTTCGGACAGGATTTTGGAGAGCAAGCCTTTCGCGAGAAGGGCTATTGGAGAGAGCATGGCGCGCAACATTCTGATTTTGGGAGCTTCCTACGGCTCCCTGCTGGGAACCAAGCTGTTGATGGCGGGTCACAACGTGTCCCTGGTGTGCCGGAAGAACACCGCCGACCTGATCAACCGCGAAGGCACCGAGGTGCGGATCAAGCTGCGCGACGAGAAGGAGCACCGCTCGATCTTCTCGCGCGATCTGCCGGGCAAGCTCGACGCCGTCACGCCTGCCGATGTCGACGTCTCGCGCTACGACATGGTCGGCCTTGCGATGCAGGAGCCGCAATACACCAACCACACGGTTCGCGTGCTGATGATCAAGATCGCGGCGGCGAAGCTGCCCTGCCTGTCGATCATGAACATGCCGCCGTTGCCGTATCTGAAGCGGATCCCCGCACTCGCCGGCATGGACCTCGAGGAGGCCTACACCAACGCGCAGGTGTGGGAGCGCTTCGAGCCGGGCCTCGTCACGCTGTGTTCGCCCGATCCGCAGGCCTTCCGTCCGCCGGAGGAGAAGGCCAATGTGCTGCATGTCGGCCTGCCGACCAACTTCAAGGCCTCCGCCTTCGCCGACGACAAGCACAACAAGGTGCTGCGCGAGCTCGAAGCCGACATCGACGCGGTGACGCTCGACGGCCAGGACGTTCCGGTGAAGCTGAAGGTGTTCGATTCGCTGTTCGTGCCGCTGGCGAAGTGGTCGATGCTGCTGACCGGCAACTATCGCTGCATCACGCCGACTGAGCCGCAATCGATCCGCGATGCCGTGCATGGCGACCTGACGCGCTCGCAGGCGATCTATGACCACGTCGACGGCATCGCGCGCAAGCTCGGCGCCGACCCCGCGGACCAGGTGCCGTTCGCGAAATACGCCAAGGCCGCGGAAAGCCTGCTCAAGCCGTCATCGGCGGCCCGCGCGGTCGCCGCCGGCGCGCCCTTCATCGAGCGCGTCGACCTGCTGGTGAAGCTGATCTCGCATCAGCTCGGCACGCCGAGCGCCGAGATCGACCGCACGGTCGAGACCGTCGATCAGAAGCTGAACGAGAAGATCGTGCAGGGCGGCTCCGGCGCGGAGTAACCGAATGCGTTGATGGCGGGGGCAGGAACGCCCTCGCCATGCATCGGCGATCTGCAATGCACGCAATCGCGGTTGCCGGACGCATGGCTCGACCTGTCCAGATGAGGTAGACTCGCTCAGCTGCGGTTGGGAGCAACGGACATGCCGAGCAAATCGCTTCCTCTCCTTGCAATCTACGGCGACCTCGATCGCGCACGCGACATCATGCGTGCCTGGCAGCCGCTCGATCACCTCTCCCCCGAAGACGCCGAGATCGTCGTGAAGGCGATCGCCGAGGGCATCGCGCGCGGGCGCCGGCACGGGATCGAGATGGGACAGTGTCATCAGGCGGCGTAAAGCCGCTAGCCCTCATGTGTCACGGCAAGGATCGTCACCGAACGCGTCTGCTGGCTCGGCGTCTGAAAATCGATCGTCTGGCCGACCGACAATCCGATCAGCGCGGCACCGACCGGCGTCAGCACCGAGATGCGCCGCAGCGCGATGTCGGCTTCGTGCGGATAGACGAGCACGACCTCCCTGACGTCGCCGGTCTCGTCGTCGCGGTAGCGCACAAGCGAGCCCATGCGGACCACGTCATGCAAGCGATCGGCATCGTCGGCGACCAGCTGGGCGCGGTCCGTCTCGCGTGCGAGGAACTGGGCGACGCGGGGAAACACCGCCATGCTGGAATCGGCCAGCGCGCTGAGGCGATGCGCCTCGCTCGCGGTGATCACGATCGGCGGCAATGCCGGGGCGGTAAAGCTGTTCTGAATGGTTCGGGTCATGTGGGTTGATCTTTGCGGTTGATCGGAGGCGCACGAGCGCCGGCGCGCGGACATCTCGCGACGCGACGGACTGAAATGATTTGGTGACGTAGAGGAATCCGGACGGCGCGCGATCGCCGGCCGGCTAATTGCCTGCGTGCAGACGTCCGGCGCGCAATTCGCGGCGCGCAATACGGGTGTCGATGCGGAGCGTGTCGATCATGGCATTATCAACATAGCCGCTGGCGACGTCGCATCCATTGCGGCGAAAGCGCGCACATCGCCGCGTGGAACGAGACGCCATCGCCGCAAGCAGAGCGTCAGGGCTGTCCGATGCCGGACAGGC
Organism: Bradyrhizobium sp. USDA 4504; assembly: GCF_054063995.1. Classification (NCBI taxonomy): domain Bacteria; kingdom Pseudomonadati; phylum Pseudomonadota; class Alphaproteobacteria; order Hyphomicrobiales; family Nitrobacteraceae; genus Bradyrhizobium; species Bradyrhizobium sp. USDA 4504. The sequence continues at coordinate 8,441,036 of NZ_JBSSGV010000001.1, forward strand.
CGAGCACCGCGCCGGCGGCGAGCGCGACAAGCGGATGGATGCGCGTCGTGGTGGTGGCGATCGCGACGCCAGTCGCGATCAGGATGGTGCCCCAGCTCGAGGCCGATGCGTGGGTGATGACGATGGCGCTGGCCGTGACGAGCCCGGCGGTGACCGGAACCAGCCCCGCCTGCACGGTGCGGCGCCAGGGCCGGTCCTTGAAGCGTTCCCAGAGCCGCAGCGCGAAGCCTGTCACCAGCGACGACGGCCCGAACTTGGCGAGCGATGTCACCAGCACGCCGGAGAAGCCCGCGACATGCCAGCCGACCAGCGGCACCACCATCATGTTCGGCCCGGGTGCTGCCTGCGCCAGCGCGAACAGCGCGCCGAATTCCTGCGCCGTCATCCAGTGATGGACGTCGACCACCTGACGCTGCATCTCCGGCAGGATGGTGTTGCCGCCGCCGAAGGCGAGCAACGACAGCTCGGCGAAGATCAGCGCGAGCGTGACGAGGGTTGCGCTCATGACGCCTGCCTCGACCGGAGAACAATGCTGAGCGGCGCGAGCGTCAGCAGGGTCGGCAGCAGCGGCAAGCGGAACACGGCGATCGCCAGCACGCACAGCGCGCCGATGAAGAGGCCGAGCACATCGCGCCGCAGCGGCCAGGCGATCTTGATCGCGGTGGAAATCAGCAACCCGGCTGCTGCGGCGGCGAGGCCACCGAATAGATGACGGACGACCGGGTCGTCGGCGAAGCGGCCATAGATCACACCAAGGCCGATCACGACCGCGGTCGGCACCGCGATCAGGCCGAGGATCGCTGCGAATGCGCCGGGAATGCCGCGAAACTTCAGCCCGACCGCGACCGACATGTTGATGATGTTGCCGCCGGGCAGGAACTGGCACAGCCCGAGCAGGTCGGTGAACTCCGCGCCGGTGAGCCAGCCGCGCTTCTCCACCATCATGTGGCGCGCCAGCGGCAGCACGCCGCCGAAGCCGGTCAGTCCGAGGATGAAGAAGCCCGTGAACAACTCGCCGACGTCAGGTGCGTGATGCTTAGTGGTTTGCGCTGCGGGGATGGCGTCCATCGGCGGGGCGGCTCCGGTTCGATTTGTTGTTGAGCCGACTCTAGTTGGCCGCGTGCCAAATATCCAATATATGGATATGCGAATTTGCATATCTATTGCATATGGATTGCCCTGATGATCGAACTGCGCCATCTCCGCTATGCCGTCGCGGTCGCCGAGGAAGGCCATATCACTCGCGCCGCCGCGCGGCTCGGCATTCAGCAGCCGCCGCTGAGCCAGCAGATCCGCGCCCTGGAAGTCGCGATCGGCGCCCCGCTGTTTCGCCGGCAGCCGCGCGGGGTCGAGCTGACCGCGGCCGGCCGTGCCTTCGTCGGCAAGGCGCGCGCGATCCTGCGCGACGCCGACCTCGCGGTTGAAGCCGCGCGCCGCGCGAGCCGCGGCCAGGAGGGCCAGCTTGCGATCGGCTTCACCTCTTCGGCCGCCTTCCATCCTTTCGTCACCGGCGTGATGCGCGAAATGCGCGAGCGCGCGCCGGCGATCACGCTGTCGCTCGAGGAGGCCTCGACCGGCGAGCTGATCGCGGCCGTCGAGGCCGATCGGCTCGATGCCGCATTCGTGCGTGCGCCAGGCGAGCGGCTGGAGAACCTCACGATCACGCATCTGCTCGACGAGGAGATGGTGGTCGCGTTACCCGACCATCATCCGCGCGCCCGCAAGGATACGCGGCGGCGGATTTCGCTGGCCTCGCTCGCCGACGAGCCGCTGATCCTCTACCGCCGTCCGACCGGGCCCGGCCTCTATGACAGCATCATTGCGGCCTGTCGTGCCGCGGGCTTCAGCCCGAAAGTGGCGCAGGAGGCGACGCGGATGGTGTCGACGCTCAGCCTGGTCGCGGCGGGGCTCGGCATTTCGATCGTGCCGGAATCGATGGCGCGGCTCGAGACCGCCGGCGTGTCCTATCTCCGCCTCGACCGCGCCACCGGCCTCGTCGCGCCGCTCGCGCTGGCGCGCAAGAAGGGCCCCGCCGCCGGCACGCTCGGCCGTCTGCTCGGGATCGTGACGCGACGGGTGAAGGACCGTGCCGGCGGCTAGTGGAGTCTGCGCGACGAGGCTGAACGTCGCCGCTGCCGCTGGTGGCGCGGAATGTGGGGAGTTTGGCGAACGCGCATATCCGGGCGCGGTTAGACAGCTCCATCAAACTCGATTGCCGGCGCACGGATCGCAACAGCCTGGTTGCGACCGGAGGCTTCGGGTTCAATCAACACCGCGAAAGGCATTTCCAATGGCGCGTTTTCCTGTCCATACGCTCGAGTCTGCCCCCGAAGCCTCGAGGCCTACTTTGCGCGAGGTCGAGGCGCGGTTTGGCATGATCCCGAACCTTGCGGCGGCGATGGCGACCTCGCCCGTGCTGATCCAGAGCTTCATCGGCATCTTCGACAAGGTTCACGGCGGCAGCTTCACCGAGCAGCAGATCCAGACCGTGCTGCTCACCGACGCGGTGACCAATGGCTGCGCCTGGGCGGTCGCGCTGCATTCCGCGCTCGGCTTGCAGGCTGGGCTCGATCCGGCCGATGTCGACGCGATGCGTGCCGGCCGCTCGCCTGCCGACAAGACGCTCGGCGCGCTCTCGACGCTGGCGCGGTCGCTGATCGAAAAGCGTGGGCGGCTCGACGACGAGGAGATCGAACGATTCCTGGCAGCCGGGTTCTACAAGGATCTCGTGCTTGAGGTGATCACCATCGTGGCGGCGTCGACCATCACCAACTACACCGGCAGCGTCACCAATCCGCCGCTGGAGGCGGCGTTGCAGGAATATGCCTGGAACGGCTGAGACGGTCTCGCCTAGCGTCAATCATTGCACGTCGACCGCGCGGCCGGCCGTGCACGTCAGAGCGCAAACCTGGCGCGATAGTCCTGCGGCGTGGTCGACAGCAGGCGCAGGAAGCTGCGCCGCATCGTTTCCTCCGACCCGAAGCCGCAGCGCTGTGAGATGCGCTTGATCGGCAGGCGCGTTTCCGAGAGCAGATGCCGCGCGCCCTCGACCCGGAGCCGCTCGATTGCGCGTGCCGGCGTCAAGCCGGTCGCTTCGGCGTAATGGCGGCTGAAGCTGCGCTCGCTCATGCCGGCCTGTTTCGCCAGCGTCGACAGCGAGAGGTCGCCGGCCAGATGGTTGCTGATCCAGTCGTGCAGCGCGCTGAACCTGTCGTCGGTGGCTTGCAGCGACAGGATTTCGCTGAATTGCGCCTGTCCGCCCGGCCGCTTGAAGAACACCACGAGATAGCGGGCGACGGCAAGCGCCGCCGTGCGGCCGAGATCCTCCTCCAGCAGCGCCAGCGCCAGATCGATGCCGGAGGTGACGCCGGCCGACGTCCAGAACGAACCGTCGCGCACGAAGATCGGATCGGGCTCGACGCGGACATCGGGAAAACGCTCGGCGAGCTCTGCGCAAAATCCCCAATGGGTCGCGGCACGCCGGCCATCGAGCACGCCCGATGCGGCGAGCAGGAACGCGCCGGTGCAGACCGATGCGGTGCGGCGCGCCTGCCCGGCGCGCTCGCGTACCCAGTCCACCAGGACGGGATCGGCCGTCGCGGCGTTGACGCCGTCGCCGCCCGGAATCACCAGCGTGTCGACCGCGGTGTCGATGGCGGGCAGCGGATGCACCGCGAGCCCGACGCCGGCGGATGACTCAACGTTCGGGCCATCCTTTGCAACGACGCGGACTTCATATGGCTCGGCGTTGCCAGCCTTGGCCGCCAGCGCATTGGCGGACGCGAACACCTGCAATGGCCCGGTGACGTCGAGCAATTGCACAGCCGGATATGCCAGCACTTCGATCGAGCGGCGGCGGTTTGGCGAAAAACGTGGGCTGGTTGGCGTCATCGCCGAAACCTGCCGCGCTAGATTCGCTTTGTCCATAGCGCAAGGAAAGTTCGAGGGAAGTTCGATGATTGCTCACGATGTTCATCTCCGGATCGGTTCGCTGCTGTTCGAAGGCGTCGATCAAATCGATTTGACCGGGCCGTTCGAGGTGCTGTCGCGGATTCCGAATTCGACCTACCGCATCTACGGCAAGACCGCCGATCCCGTCCGCGACATCAAGGGATTGCGGCTGACACCGGATGCGACGCTGGCCGATGCGCCGCCGCTCGACGTGCTGCATGTGCCGGGCGGCTTTGGTCAGCAAGCCCTGATGGAGGACACGGAGGTGCTCGGCTGGATCAACCGGCAGGCGGCGGGGGCATGCCGTATCTTCTCGGTTTGCACGGGCGCGCTGATCTGCGGAGCGGCCGGCCTGCTGAAGGGACGCAGGGCGACGACGCATTGGGCGTCGTTTCATCTGCTGCCGTTGTTCGGCGCTACGCCCGTGAACCAGCGCGTGGTGGTGGACGGAAGCTTCGTCTTTGCCGCCGGAGTCACGGCAGGCATCGATGGCGCATTGCGGCTCGCGGCTGAACTGCGCGGCGACGATGCCGCGCGCGCGATCCAGCTCTATATGGTGTATGCGCCGGAGCCGCCGTTCGACAGCGGCACGCCGGAGACCGCGCCACCCGAAATCCTGCAGCAGTCGCGCCAGGCCGTGCGCGCGATCACGGAGCAGCGGGAAGAGACTGCGCGCCGTGTCGCGGCGAGGCTGGGCGTCGCCGTGCAGGGAGATTGAGTGGGGCTAATTTCCCGGCTCGAAGCTGCAGTCGGCGCCGCCGCCGGCCTTGTCGTTGATCACTTTCGGATCGAGCGTGCAGGACAGTTTCGACAGCGTCTCGTAGATCGTGCCGGCGGCGCCGTCGGGCGGCACGCCGGCGAGCGCTTCGGTGGCGAAGATCGCGTTGGCTTCGCTGCCCTTCACGGTGTGGGTGTTGCCGCCGAAGGTCAGCGCGCAGGAACGCGAGGTGATGTCGACATTGCTGGCGCGGCAGACCACCTTGTCGGCGGTGACGATGATCTTGCTGGCATAGGAGACATTGCTGTCGCCGTTGAAGAATGCGGCGACCGCCTTCTTCTCCTTGGCCGGCAGCGGCAAGTAGGGCGCCACCACGCCGGCGAGCGCCAGCGCGACCGAGCCGGAGGTGGTCGCAGGCGCGGCCCAGGCGGCCGACGAGGCCAGCGACATTGAACATGCGAGGATCGTCAGTCGGCCCAGTCTCATTCCCGTCTCCCGGTGCCCGCGCTTTCCGCGGCGCGGAATCGCTAGCATGTCGCGTGACTTCAAGGGGTGACGCCATTCACACGCGATCCCGCAACTTCGCGTGAGGCGCGGATGCGCACAGGGCAGGGCGGCCCCGCGTGGACCCGCTTGCACGATCGCGCCATCGGCGTCACAGTCCGATCCGTGGCAGCGATGCCGCCAACAACGACGACAAGAAGATCAATCCGGGGAACGCCATGGCGGCCACGCGCATCGACTGCGACATCCATCCCGCGGTGGGGGGAACGCGCACCACGCTGCTGCCCTATCTGAGTGATCACTGGAAGGAACAGGTCGTCAGCCGTGCCATCGACGGGCTCGACCTCAATTCCTATCCGCCGTCGATGCCGCTATCCGGCCGCGCCGACTGGCGGCCGGCGGACGGCAGCAAGCCCGGCAGCGATCTTGCCATGGTGCAGCGCGGCGCATTCGACCAGCTCGGCGCCAGCCACGCGATCTGCAATGTCGTCTATGGCGCGCAGGCGGTGTTCGATTCCTACATGGCCGCGGACTTCTGCAGGGCGATCAACGACTGGATCGCGGCCGAATGGCTTGCCAAGGACACGCGGCTGCGCGCCTCGATCGTGGTGCCGATCCAGGCGCCGGACCTTGCGGTCGAGGAGATCGAGCGCAGGGCCGGCGACAATCGCTTCGTTTCGGTGCTGGTGCCCTCGCAGGGCGAGACGCTGCTCGGGCGGCGGCATTACTGGCCGATCTATCAGGCCGCGGAGAAATACAAGCTGCCGATCGCGATCCACGCCGGCAGTGCCTACCGGGGCGCGCCGAGCTCGATCGGCTGGCCGTCCTACCGCTACGAATATTATCTCGCCGAGGCGCAGGCGTTCCAGGCGCAGGCGTTGAGCCTGATCTATGAGGGCGTGTTCGGGAAGTATCCCGGATTGACCGTCGTGCTGATGGAGTCGGGCGTCAGCTGGCTGCCGGCGTTCATGTGGCGCGCCAACAAGACCTGGCGCGGCGTGCGCGTCGAGGTGCCGTGGGTGGAGCGCGAGCCCGCCGCGATCATCCGCGACCATTTCCGCGTCACCATGCAGCCGTTCGACGCGCCGCTGGATGCTACAAGCGTTGCCGACATCATCGATCAGATCGGCTCCGACAAGATGTTCCTGTTCGCATCAGACTATCCGCACTGGCAGTTCGACGGTGACGATCCGATCCCGCCGCATCTGCCGAAAAGCCTCGTCCAGCGGATGTGCGAAGACAACCCGATTGAAACGTTCCCGCGTTTGAAGCTGAATTCGTAATTCGCGCGCATGATCCGGAAAAGTGGGAACCGGTTTTCCGACAAGAACATGCGCAAACAAGAAGGAGGATCGCATGAGTGACGTCATCGACCGCCCGATGCTCGACCAGGAGAAGACCGCGGCGACGCGGCTGAAGATCATCGACTGCGACATCCATCCGAGCCTTCACGCGCACAGCGACCTCAACGAGTTCCTGCCGAAACGCTGGCAGCAGCATCTGAAGGAATATGGCAGTCATCTGCGCACGCCCTATATCGGCACCACGCCGTATCCGCGCTCCTCGCCGCTGATCGCGCGGCGCGATGCCTGGCCGCCGACCGGCGGCGTGCCCGGCTCCGACCTCGATTTCATGCGCAAGCAGCATCTCGATCCCTTCGACGTCGAGTTCGGGATCCTGCAGGTGCTCGATCTCTTCATCTTCTCGCAGCAGAATCTGGAATTCGGCGCCGCGATCCAGCGCGCCATCAACGACTGGCAACTGGCGTTCTGGGCGCATCGCGATCCGCGCCTGAAGGCCTCGATCCTGGTCGGGCAGGATGGCTCCGACCTCGGCCTCGCCGAGATCGAGCGCTGCGCCAAATCAGGCGAATACATCCAGATCAACGTCTCGCCGCGTGCCAACGAGCCGCTCGGCCGCCGCCGCTACTGGCCGATCTATGAACGCGCGCAAGAGCTCGATCTGCCGCTCGGCATCCATGTCGGCGGCTATGGCGGGCATGCTCCGACCGGCGGCGGCTGGCCGTCCTATTATTGCGAGGAGCATCAGTCGAACGCGCACACGGTGGCCTCGAACCTCACCAGCCTGGTGCTGGAAGGTGTTCCCGAGCGCTTCCCGAAACTGAAGATCGTGTTCATCGAAGGTGGCTTCGGCTGGATTCCCGCGACGATGTGGCGGATGGATCAGCACTTCGAACGCTTCCGCAGCGAGGTGCCGCATCTGAAGCGCCGGCCGAGCGAATATGTGAAGGAGCATTTCTGGTTCACGACCCAGCCGATCGACGAACCGGATGTAGCCAGGCACCTGCGGCAGCTGATCGAATGGGTCGGCATCGACCGGCTGTTGTTCTCGTCGGACTATCCGCATTGGGACTATGACGACGCGCGCTACGCCTTCAAGACGCCGCTGACGGACGCCGAGCGTCGCAAGATCTTCAATGCCAACGCCCGCGCGGTTTACAAATTCTAGGACACAGATGACCCGTCACATCGTCGCGCGCACCAGTGAGATTCCGGCCGGCGGCAACAAGGTGTTCGGCATCGAGGGCCGCGACATCGTCGTGTTCCATGTCAATGGCGAGTTCTTCGCGCTGCTCAATCGCTGCCCGCATGAAGGCGCGCCGCTGGAGAAGGCGGCCTGCGTCGCGCGCCTGACCTCGCCGGAGCCCGGCATCTATCAGCGCGACCGGGTCGGCGAGATGCTGCGCTGTCCGTGGCACGGCTGGGAATTCGACATGCGCAACGGGCAGTCCTGGTTCGATCCCAAGCGGTTCAGGATCCGCTCCTATCCGGTCGCGGTCGAGAGCGGCGCCGAGTTGCAGAAGGGGCCGTATGTTGCCGAGACGTTCCCGGTGCACATCGAGGACAACTACGTGATCGTCGAGATTTAGGTTGGCGCAGTTCGCGCGACCGTGTGCGCCGCCGAGGGCCTCGTCGTGGCAGGAACAGTCCCGGCCATGACGCAAGTAGGTGTTATTGCGATTTATGCAATAATGAAGTACCGTCGACGGCAATTATAATAACCGCTGCAATGGGCCACCTTGAGCTGGCGATCGGGAATGAACCCGTCCACCACATCAGGAACGGCACATGAAGCTGTATCACTTCGCTCTCTCCGGCCACGCGCACCGCGCGCGCCTGTTTTTGTCCCTGCTGGAAATTCCGCACGAACTGGTCGACGTCGACCTCAAGTCCGCCGCGCAGAAGCGGCCGGAATATCTCTCGATCAACCCGTTCGGCCAGGTGCCGGTGCTCGACGATGACGGCGTAATCATCCCGGACTCCAACGCGATCCTGGTCTATCTCGCGACCAAGCTCGGCCGCACCGATTGGCTGCCGCAGGATGCAAGGGGCGCTGCCGCGGTCCAGCGCTGGCTGTCGGTTGCTGCCGGCGATCTTGCGTTTGGGCCCGCTGCGGCGCGGCTCATCACCGTGTTCGGCGCGAAGCACAATCCGGACGACGTGATCGCGCGGGCGCATGTTCTGCTGAAGCGGCTCGAAGCCCATCTCGCCGGGCGCGACTGGCTGGTCGGCGCGGCGCCGACGATCGCAGACGTTGCGCTCTACAGCTATCTGTCCAGCGCGCCCGAAGGCAATGTCGATCTCTCCGCCTATGCGCGCGTCAACGCGTGGCTGCGCCGGATCGAGGCGCTGCCGGGCTTCGTGGCCTTCGCCAAGACCCCAGTCGGTCTGGCGGCCGCGTGACCTGCTGACCGGGCGTGCCGTCGGGCGCGCCCGTCCAACCCCCGAAGGGGAGGGCGATACGATGAGCGACAGACGAACCAAGAGCAAGCTCGCGACCTGGCATGCCGGCGAAAAGGCGATCCAGCAGCAGGTTGGTGTCGCCGAGAAGATGGAGGCCGTCGGCCAGCGTGCGGTGCGCGACTTCATGCCCGACCAGCATCGCGATTTCTTCGCGCAGATTCCCTTCATCGTCGTCGGCAGCGTGGACCGAAGCGGCGACGCCTGGGCCTCGCTGCTGGCCGGCCGGCCGGGCTTCATCTCCTCGCCGACGCCGCGCAGCCTCGAGATCGATGCGCGGCCTGACGCCAGCGATCCCGTCAGCGAAGGCATGCGCGCGGGCGATGCGATCGGACTGCTCGGAATCGAACTGCACACGCGGCGCCGCAACCGTGCGAACGGGCTGCTGCGCGCGGCATCAGGCAAGGCGCTCAGCTTCGAGCTCGATCAGAGCTTTGGCAATTGCCCGCAGTACATCCAGCTGCGCGATTTCGCCTTCGTGCGCGCGCCGGATGAACCGTTCGCGGGAGAGATCGAGGCGAGCACGACGCTCGATCAGGCCGCGCGCGACATGATCAAGGCGTCCGACACGTTCTTCGTGGCGTCCTATGCCGAGCGTGAGGACCGTCGCCAGGTCGACGTCTCGCATCGCGGCGGCCGGGCGGGCTTCGTCCGCGTCGCCGACGACGGCACGCTGACGATTCCCGATTTCGCCGGCAATCTGTTCTTCAACACGCTCGGCAACATCCTCGTCAACGGCAAGGCCGGGCTGGTGTTTGTCGATTTCGAAACCGGCGACCTGCTGCAGCTGAGCGGTGACGCTGAGGTGATGCTGGACTCGCCGGAGATCGCGGCGTTTCAGGGTGCCGAGCGGCTGTGGAGCTTCCGTGCCCGCCGCGTGGTGCGCCGGCGCGGCGCGCTGCCGCTGCGCTGGGCGTTCCGGGCCGAAGGCTGGTCGCCGAATTCGCTGATGACCGGCGACTGGGTGCAGACCGCCGACCGAATCCGCGCCGCCGAGCGCGCGACGCAGTGGCGGCCGTTCAAGGTCACTGGGATCGTCGACGAGAGCCGATCGATCCGCTCGTTTCATTTGCAGCCGGACGACGGCGCGGGGTTGCTTCCGCACCGGGCGGGACAGCATTTGCCGATTCGTCTCTCGTTGCCCGGTATCGACAAGCCGGTCATCCGCACCTACACGCTGTCGGTCGCGCCGTCGGACGGCATGTACCGGATCAGCGTGAAGCGCGACGGTGTCGTATCGCAGCATCTCCACGACACCATCCATGTCGGCGACATCATCGAAGCGCGCGCTCCGGCTGGCGCCTTCGCGATCGATGCGCGCGAGAAGCGGCCCGCGGTGCTGCTCGCCGGCGGTGTCGGCATCACGCCGCTGCTCGCGATGCTGCGCCACGTGGTCTATGAAGGGTTGCGCACCCGCGGCATCCGGCCGACGACCCTGATCCAGGCCGCGCATGCGAAACAGGACCGCGCGTTCGGCAATGAATTGCAGCAGCTGGTGGATGCCGCCGGCGGCGCGGTGCGGATCGTCCGCGTCCTCGGCGATGTCGACGGCGCCGAGCAGGGCACAGACTACGACGCGGCCGGACGGATCGACATGGCGCTGTTGTCGCGCGTCCTGCCGTTCAACGACTATGACTTCTATCTGTGCGGACCGCCGCGGTTCACCCAATCGCTCTATGACGCCCTGCGCGGCTACAACATTGCCGACGGCAGGATTCACGCCGAAGCATTCGGTCCTTCATCGCTGGTTCGGAAGCCCGACCTCGTCACCGCAGCGCCGCCGCGGCGACCGCCGGCGACAACGCCGGTCCCGGTCGCCTTTACCACTTCGTTGAAGGAGGCGCGCTGGACGCCGGAGGCGGGGACGCTGCTCGAACTGGCGGAAGCGCGCGGCCTTAGCCCCGCCTTCAGCTGCCGGGAGGGCAATTGCGGAACCTGCCGAACGCGGTTGCTGGCAGGCGCCGTGACCTATGTGAAGCAGCCCACCGCAAAGGTGGGCGATGACGAGGTGCTGATCTGCTGCGCCGTGCCGGCGAAGCCGGAGGGCGATGGCGAGGACCGGATCCAGCTCGCGCTGTGACCGAACCGGGCGCATAGCGCTTTCGCGGGCACTCAGCCCATGCTGCCCGGCATGAAGCAGCGTGGCCTCGGGTGCCCGTCCAGATAATACGGCCAGACCATGGTGCGGCCGGCACGGTTCGGTCCGGCGACGACGGCCTCATCGGGAACGTCGACCCACTCGCCTTCGAGCCGGACGCGATAGTGGCCGTCCTTGGTGTCCCAATCGGCGTCATCGACACGCTTCGCGTCGCTGCCGTCGCAGCAGGGGCCCTTGACGGTGCGCAGGCTCTCATACCAGGCGTTCAATTCGGGATGCCCGTGATCATGGGCCTGCACCGGCCCGATCGCCGGCTTCGCCAGCAGGGCGGTGACTAGAACGATTGCCGCACGCCAAAACCGTTTGTTCATCTGATCCCCAAAATCCGGAAAGCCCATGACAGCCAGCCCGGAGATGGTCATCGAGATCAGGACATCAATCAGATGATAATCGTCATATAATCACAATCGTGAGAGCGCGCGGGGGCTGCCGGAAGGCCGGGTGCCGACAAACTCAGGCGAGCAGGCTCATCACCTGGTCGATCACGGCCTTCACCTGCTTCGAATCCGGCCTCTGGTGCGCGAGCGCCAGCAGTCCGGCATGCACCACCATGATGGTGTGGGCGGTGACGTCGGGGTCAAAGCCCTTCCTGAACTGGACGCGATCGGTGCGCAGCCGCGCGCGCAGCAGCTCTTCGAGCCGCCGGTTGTAGCGCTCGATGCTCTTGCGGAGCTCGACCTGGTCGAGCGAGCCGTCGGTCGCGGAATTGATCGACAGGCAGCCGCGCTGTCCCTTCTCGCCCGAGCAATAGGGAATGAAGCCGGTAAGCCACTGCCTGATGACGTCCCGCGTGGGCCCCGGCTGCGCCAGCACGCGCTCGGCCCAGCCGAGGATGCCGTCGTGATAGCGGTCCAGCACCTTCAGGAACAACGCGTTCTTGTCGCCGAACGCCGCATAGAGGCTGGGTTTCGCGACGCCGCTCGCCGCCGTGATGTCGTCGAGCGAAGTCGCCTGAAAGCCCTTCTGCCAGAACATCTGGCGGGCGATTTCCAGGACATCGTCCGGATCGAAGCTGCGCGGCCTTGCCATATCCCATCTTTTATGTACTCCCGCGTCGGATGTGAAGCCTTCAACTTGCTGTGAAGGCAGGTCCGGCTATTGACGCAATCCATATTCTGTACTTAGAAGTACATAACGAAATCGGGAGATGACGCCATGAAAGCGGTTCAGGTCGTTGCGTTCGGACGTGCAGCGGACGTGGTCAAGCTCAACGAGGTGCTGGACGTCGGCAGCCCCGGCCCCGACGAGATCGTGGTCGCGGTTGAGGCTGCGCCGATCAACAATTCGGATTTCATGATCATCGCCGGGCGCTACGGCTATCTGCCGTCACCGCCGGCCACGCTCGGGATCGAGGGCGTCGGGCGGGTTGTTGCCGCCGGATCGCAGGTGAGGAATCTGAAGGAGGGCGACCGCACGCTGATTCCCTTCACGGTCCCGACCTGGACTGAGCGGGTCAAATTCACCGCATCATGGCAGCGTGCGCTGCCTGACAATGCCGATGTCCAGCAACTGTCCATGATCGGGGTCAATCCGGCCACCGCCTATCTCTTGCTGACCGATTTCGTGAAAGTGCCGCCCGGCGGCTGGGTGATCCAGAACGGCGCCAATTCGGCGACGGCGCGCGCGGTGATCGCCATCGCCAAGTCGCTCGGGCTCAAGACCGTCAACATCGTCCGCCGCGAGGACGTCGTGGACGAGGTCAAGTCGGTCGGCGGCGATATCGTGCTGCTCGACGGGCCGGATCTCGCCAAGCGCGTCGCCAGGGAAACGGGTGGGGCGCCGATCCAGCTGGCGCTCGACATGGTCGGCGGCTCATCCGCCTTGAACCTGATGAACTGCCTCGCGCCAAAAGGAGTGCTCGTCATCTACAGCGCGATGAGCGGACAGCCGTTCTCCGGCTCGGCCTTGAGCGTGATCTTCAACGAGGTGTCGGTGCGCGGCTTCTGGCTCGGTCATTGGGGCAAGACTGCGACGGACGAAGCGTTGGCCGGAATGTACGACCATCTGGTGCCGATGGTCGCATCGGGTGCGATCAGCGCGCCGGTGGTCGGCACCTATCGCCTGGAGGATTTTTCACAGGCGATCGCGCAGGCGGCGGCATTCAAGGGCAAGGTGATCTTCACGCCAAGTTAGGTCGTACCCCCCGATATTCGCCGGCGCGACACGCCGGCGCATGTCCGCACGACGTCACGCCGGGACAGCTAGACGATGGTCGAGAGCGTGAACGCGTGCCACGCACTCCAGTCAATACCATCATAGGCGCGCACATACATCGTCTCACTGCCGGTGGTGGCGCCGCCACGCATCCAGATATCATCGAGGTCGGCGGCATTGACGTCGATCACGGTGCTGGCTGCCCAATGGGAATTCGCAGAGGTCCAGAAATAGCCGCTGTTGGCGTTGCCGCCGCCATCCCAAAACTGATAGGCGGCCGCGGGATTCGCGTCAGCGTCAGCATAGGACACCAGGTTGCCGACCTGGCTCCACTCGTTGACATGCAAGGTCTGATTGCTGATCGAGGCATCGGGTGCGTGGTTTGCCAGGCTGGTCACGGTGAAGCTGTCCCAGGCACTCCAGCTCGTTCCGTCGAAAGCGCGCACAAACATGGAATCGGTACCGGCCGCGGTGCCACCTCGCACCCATACATTGGCGAGGTCGGACGCCGAGACGTCGATGACCGTGCTGGACGCCCAGTGTGAATTGTCGGGCGTCCAGAAATAGGCGCTGGTCGCAGCCCCGCCACCGTCCCAGAACTGGTATTGGGTGATTGCATCGCCGTCAGTGTCGGATGCCGTCGTCCAGTTGACGAGCTGCGCCCACTGCGCGGCGTTCAGCGTTTGATCGTTGATCGTCGCGGTCGGAGCAGTATTGGTCGACGTCAGATTAAAGCTGTCCCAATTGCTCCAGGCGGTACCGTCGAATGCCCTTACCCACATCGTCTCGGAACCGGTCGTCGAGCCGCCCTTGATCCACACATTGGCCAGATCGGATGCTGAAACGTCGATCGTCGTATTGGCAGCCCAGTGGGAATTGTCGGGTGTCCAGAAATAGGCGCTGGTCGCACCCGCGCCGGCGTCCCAGAACTGGTATTTGGTGATCGTGTCACCTTCGGCATCGCTGGCAGTGAGCCAGCCTTGCGGTTTGACCCATTGATTGACGTGTAGCGACTGGTCGTTGATGGTCGCGACGGGGACCGTGTTTGGCGTCGACGTCACGGTGAATGTGTCCCAGGAGCTCCACTCCGTTCCGTCGAATCCCCTTACCCACATCGTCTCGGAACCGGTTGTCGAGCCGCCATGGATCCAGACATTGGCGAGGTCCGCAGCCGAAACGTCTATCGTCGTGTTGGCAGCCCAGTGGGAATTGTCGGGTGTCCAGAAATAGGCGCTGGTGGCGGCGGTGCCGCTATCCCAGAACTGGTACTTCGTGATCGCATCGCCATTGGCATCGGTCTTGGTCAACCAGTTGTCGACGGTGACCCATTGATCGATATGTATGGAATGATCACCGGCTGTCACGACGGGCGGAGTATTGGCCGACGTCAGCGTGAAGCTGTCCCAGTTGCTCCAGTCTGTTCCGTCGAACGCTCTGACCCAGAACGTCTCGGCACCGGTTGTCGAGCCACCCTTGATCCAGACATCGGCCAGGTCGGCGGCCGCCACTTCGATCGTCGTGTTGGCAGCCCAATGGTCATTGGTGGAAGTCCAGAAATAGGCGCTTGTTGCGGAGGTGCCGCTGTCCCAGAATTGATATTTGGTGGCTGCATCCCCGTTGGCATCGGAGTAGGTCAGCCAATTCTTGGCTTGCGTCCATGTATTGGTGTGCAGCTGCACGTCGGGGACCGTAACGACCGGCGCAGTGTTTGGAATCGTCGTGAGCGTGAAAGACGTCCAGTTACCCCAATCGGTCCCGTCGAAAGCGCGTACCCACAGTGTCTCTGTGCCGCCGACCGCGCCGGCACGCACCCACACGTCGGAGAGGTCAGAGGCCGAAACTTCGATCGTCGTGTTGGCGGCCCAATGGTCGTTGGTGGAAGTCCAGAAATAGGCGCTGTTCGCAGCTGTGCCGCCGTCCCAGAACTGAAATTTCTGCGCGGGATTGCCGTCCGAGTCGGCATAAGTGAGCCATGGCTGTATTTTTTGCCACTGATTGTACAACAGGCTGTGGTTACCAATCGTGACGACCGGTGCGGAATTGGCCATGGTTTGCTTCCTCGTGGGGTGCGCCGGTCGAGACCGGCTAATTTCCAAGGTGCAAGGCAATCAATTTTGGCCCGTGAGGCGGGCCAGGCTGAGATTAGTATCGTCCGGCTGAGATCAGCGCATTCCGAAGAAATCGTTAATATCAAATTCAGGATCGCAGAATTTCAATGCAGCATCTATGATGGGTGTCACACCCATCGGTCAGGTCGCGTGCGGCAAAACGTCATAGGTATCCGGTTCCGAGCGGCCTCGCACCGGGTGTCGCGACACGCACTCGCCGGTGCCATTCGCGATGGTCTATCCCCGCCGTTGCGGCTTGAGACGCGCCAGGCTTGCCGTTAGCAGTGCAATTCGAACACCGGTCTTTGCGAGACACCGGTGGAGACATCGAACATCGCGGGCCGACGGAAGCAATGCCAGGCGCATTGGAGAAAGGACGTTTCTCATGGCGAATACGACGGCGGAGCTTGAAGCGCTGCTGATGCAGCGATCGTTGACCGATCCGCAGCTTCTGGCGACGGCGGAGGCGGCATCGGACTTCCGGATCCTGCCGGATGCCACCGTGATCAAGATCGGCGGGCAAAGCGTCATCGACCGCGGCCGCGCCGCCGTCTACCCACTGGTCGATGAGATCGTCGCGGCCCGCAAGGCGCACAAGATCCTGATCGGGACCGGCGCGGGCACCCGCGCCCGGCACCTCTATTCGATCGCGGCCGGGCTGCGGCTGCCGGCCGGCGTGCTGTCGCAGCTCGGCGCCTCGGTCGCCGACCAGAACGCGGTGATGCTGGGCCAGCTGCTCGCCAGGCACGGCATCTCCGCGGTCAGCGGCGCCGGGCTTTCGGCCCGTGCCGCTTTATCTCGCCGAGGTGAACGCCGTGATCTTCAGCGGCATGCCGCCTTACGGCCTCTGGATGCGGCCGGCACCCGAGGGCATGATCCCGCCCTATCGCACCGACGCCGGATGCTTCCTGGTCGCCGAACAGTTCGGCTGCAAGGCGATGATCTATGTGAAGGACGAAAACGGTCTCTACACCGCGAACCCCAAGACCTCGAAGGGCGCGACCTTCATCCCGAAAATCTCGGTCGCCGAGATGAAGGCCAAGGGGTTGCAGGATTCGATCCTCGAATTCCCGGTGCTCGATCTGCTCGCCACCGCGCGCCATGTCCGCCAGGTGCAGGTCGTCAATGGCCTCGTCCCCGGCAACCTCACCCGTGCGCTTGCGGGCGAGCATGTCGGCACCATCATCACCGCGAACTGAGCAGGGACACGACCATGGACGACACCATCAAGCACGTCGCCTCGCCGCTCGCGCGCCAGACCCTGCTCGACAGCGATCTCACCCGTCCCGTTGCCGGCGGTCGCCCGATCCCGCTGCTGCCCTGGGTGCAGGTGGTGAAGATCGGCGGCCGCTCCATCATGGATCGCGGCCACGAGGCGATCCTGCCGATCGTCGCCGAGTTGCGTTCGCTGCTGCCCGAGCACCGCCTGCTGATCCTGACCGGCGCCGGCATCCGCGCCCGTCATCTCTACAGCGTCGGCCTCGATCTCGGCCTGCCGGTCGGCTCGCTCGCGCCGCTCGCGGCAAGCGAAGCCGGCCAAAACGGCCACATCCTGGCCTGCCTGCTCGCGCCGGAGGGCGTGTCCTATCTCGAGCATCCGACCATCGCGAGCCAGCTTGCGATCCATCTCTCCGCGGCCCGCGCCGTGGTGGGCAGCGCGTTTCCGCCCTATCACCATCATGAATTCCCGGTCTCGCGCATCCCGTTGCATCGCGCCGACACCGGTGCGTTCCTGATCGCCGATGCGCTCGGTGCCGCCGGCCTGACGATCGTCGAGGATGTCGACGGCGTCTACACCGACGATCCGAATGGTCCCGAGGGGAAGAAGGCGCAGCTGCTGCGCGAGGCCAGCCTCGCCGACCTCGCCAAGCTGAAGGGCACGCTGCCGTTCGATCCCGCGCTGCTCGAGGTGATGGCCAATGCGCGGCATATCGAACGCGTGCAGGTCGTGAACGGCCTCGTTCCCGGCGGCTCACGGCGGCGCTGCGCGGCCAGCATGTCGGGTCGATCATCCGCACCGGCGCGCGGCCGGCCTGATACCGATGTAATGCTCGCGCGTCGCGTGCAGGCGGCGCGCGACCGAGGGACTACTTGATCGTCGCGTGCACGGTGATGACCGAGGTGCCGGATGCTTTCGGCCCCTGGCCCGTTGCCTTGATGGCAAAGGTGTCGCTGCCCTTGTACTTGGCCTTCGCCCTGTATTCGAAGGTCGATGCGTTGATCTTCTTCAGCTTGCCGTAGGCCGGCTTCTGCGAGATCGCGGAGTCCGTCACCGTGCCGCGGATCCCGATCGGGATCTGGCAGCTTTGGCCCGAGGCGACGTCGATATCGCCGCTCGAATTCTCGCCCCAATCCGCCAATGTCATCGACATCGAGCATTCCGGCACGGGCTGCGCCGAAGATGCCGGCGTGACATTTAATGCAAAGATGAGCGCCAGGGCGGCGATCCCCGACGCCCGCGTCGTGACGATACTCGTTTTCATGCAAGGCCCACTGCTGAAGGTTCTCGCAGGAATCCTGCAACGTGGGAGCAGGGGTGGCAAGGGCTTCGCCTCGCCCGCGCGACATGTGTTGAAATGCTTGGGCGCTTGTTGTGTCGTTGAAGCGCCCCCATAGTCACCGCAGCCTTGATCTGAATGGGGCAAAGGCGCGCGTGACAGGGAAGGGTTCCAATGGCTGAGGGCAGCGACGGTCAGGCAAAAGCTCAACAAGCCGGATTCGCCGGCGTCACCCGCAAGACCCTTGAGCGTCTCGCTTTGCCCGGCGATGATCGCGAGCTTGTCGTTGCCGAGGTGACCTTTCCGCCCGGCGGGGTCGCCCCGCTGCATCGGCATCCCATTGGCGGCGTGGTCTTCATCGTCGAAGGCGTTGCCGAGTCCGCGTATGACGACGAGGCGCCGCGCCAGTATCGGGCGGGCGAGACCTTGCAGGATCGCCCTGACGTTCCGCACACGCTGTTTCGCAATTGCGATCCGGAACGGCCGCTGCGCTTCCTGACGATCTACGCGCTCGAGCCCGGGCGCGCCTACGCGATGGAGCCGTGAGGTCGGGAAAAGGCCAAGGCAAAATGTTACGGTTGGCTCACCTGAGGTTTCGGGCTTGCGCCGGCCATCCGAGGTGGAACCGCGAGCAGGAGGCAAACCGACTCCACCAGGAGTTCATGCGCACGGTCGACAATGTCGTCCAACGAACTTGTCTTCGCGAACATGGCCTGGGCTTCAGCCAACAACCGGTCGCGCGTTGGTATGCTGGGCAGATGCAAGTCGGCGCGATGTTGTAACAGAACAAGCGCTTCCCGCACCGACAATCCGGTGTCGTGGACCGACGATTTGATGGCCTGCGCGATGTACTCGGGATTGAAGCGACCAGCGAGTTGTTCAGCCGTTCGCCTTATCACACGCGATCCCAAGCGCTGCTCGTTGCGGAGAACCAGCGTGGGCGGCGCCTTCAGATCCCAGACAATACCGAGCAAGGACAAAGTCACCAAAACATAATAGGTCACATCAATCTCCCACCACCGGAAGCCTTGCCGCGCACTGCTTTGGTAGGCGTGATGATTGTTGTGCCAACCCTCACCCATCGTAAACAGAGCCAGCAGCCAATTGTTGCGGGAGTCATCGCCCGTAACGTACCGCTTGCGCCCGTGAACATGCGCGAGGGAGTTGATGCAAAACGTGGCGTGATACAGCAGCACGGTGCTCCAGAAGAAACCGACCACGAGCCCTGGCCATCCGGCGATGAGGAAGCACAGACCTGCGACCACGATCGCCGGCAAGACCTCCAATCTGTGAAGCCACATCAACTCCGGATACGAGGCAAAATCCGCAACTTTCGTCAGATCAGTTGCATCGTGCTGTCGATAAAAAATCCACCCGAGATGACTGTGCACGAAGCCCTTATGCCCCGGCGAATGCACATCTTGCTCGGTATCCGAATGAAGATGGTGATGTCGATGTTTCGCGGCCCACCAAAGGACGCTTTTCTGAGCGCTGCTTTGGGCGAGGAATGCGAGGATGAATTGAAACGCCCTGCTCGTTGAGTAGGCCCGATGCGAGAAGTACCGATGATAGCCGGCGGTGATCGCAAACATGCGCAGCCAGTATAGGGCGACGCAAATTGCAATCGCTTGCCATGAGACGCCCGTCCAGATCGCCGCCAGACACCCTGCGTGGACCAGCAGAAACGGGAGGACCTGCGGGTACATGATGTCGTCGTGCTGCCGAGCTGGATCGATATTGGTGGACACGCTCGCGACCTCAGCTGCTTCGATGCGCGGGCCGTTTCGCCGGCAGACGGTTCAAGTCCTGGTCCTGGCGGGCATTGCGCGCGGTGTTGACAAAGAGAACCCCGCGGCCGGGTGACCGGTCGCGGGGTCGCGTAACCAGAGGCTTTGCCAGTTCATCCGTGGTCAAAGCAGCATGGCCAATTGTCGCAGCTTACACCGCGCGCAGATTGTCCGCAGCAGATTTGCCGGTCCGGCGGTCTGCAACGATCTCAAAAGAGACCTTCTGTCCCTCGTTGAGGGTGCTCATGCCGGCGCGTTCGACTGCGCTGATATGAACGAAAACGTCCTGGCCGCCCTGGTCCGGCTGAATGAAGCCGAAACCCTTCTGGCTGTTGAACCACTTCACAGTTCCCATGCTCATGGAAAATCGTCCTATAGATACGTGTTTGGAGCCGCACTCACGAGTGCAGCGGGCGAATTCGAAGTTCAGGGGGTGAGGGTCGTCAGTCAGGCACGCTATCAGCGGCGAGGCCAAGTCGTTCGGCCGAAATTCGATCAGCGGTAGATAGCTACGGTTCGGTGATTCCGCAAGTGGCTTTCTCCCCTTTCTGACCTCGACCGCTGCGTCCCCCTGGGGCAACGGCTGCAATTCACGGTGCTCTGCGGCAACTTTGCTTGACCGGATGGCGGGGACATCGTGCGGTTTGGGGCCACGCGGCCTATTCCTTCTTCGCCGTCAGCCCGTCAACCATTGCGCGCGTCAACGTTGCGATCTCGCTGCGCAGCGCGCCGATCGGCACCGCGATCAGCTTGTGCTCCAGCCCGAGCGCGACCATGCCATGCACGGCGGAGAACAGGCTGCGCGCAGTGACGCTGAGCTGCGCCGGCGAACGCTGCGGAAACAGCGCGGCGAGCGGCTTGTAGATGTGGCGGAACAATTCCATCTGCTCGGTGATTGCCCATTCCGGCACCGGCTTGCCGGGCTGCATGCGATGCTCGAACAGCGCGCGCCACAGTTCGAGATTGTCGGCGGCGAAATCGCAATAGGCGACCGCGATCCGCACCAGCAGCTCGCGCGGCGCGGCAGCCCCGCCGATCTCGGCCAGCGACAGCGACGCATCGAGCCGCGCCAGCGTGCGCGAGCCGACGCGCAGGATCAGCTCGTCGACATCCTCGACCAGATTGTAGACGCCGCCATTGGCGACCCCGATTTCCTGGGCCAGTTCGCGGGTTTTCAGGCCACCGAGACCCTTTGCCGCAATCGCCCGTTCCGCCGCCTCGATCAGCGCTTCCCGCAGTTTTGCACGTCGTTCCAATGCCTTGGACATCTTCGATCCTTCGTTAACCATTGTCTTGAGCGTTGCTCAAATAATTTTTGAGCAATGCTCATTATATGGTACAAGAGATTCATGAGCGATGCTCATAACAGGGAGCGATGAAATGTTCAAAACTGTTTTCACTCTTTTCCGCGGCACCGTTGCGGTGGCCGAAGAGGAACTTCAAGACCGCACCGCGCTGGTCATCCTCGACCAGCAGATGCGCGATGCCGCCGCCGCCGTCGACCGCTCGAAGCGGACCCTGGCGCTGGCGATCGCCGGCGACCAGCAGGAGGGCCGGCGGCTCGACGCCACCAACGCCCGGATCGCCGATCTCGAGGTGCGCGCGTCGGCGGCACTCAATGGCGGCCGGGAAGACCTCGCCCGCGAAGCCGCGCAGGCGATCGCCAATCTCGAAGCCGAGCGCGACGCCGCGATGACCGCACGCGCGTTGTTCGCTTCCGAGATCACCCGGCTGAAGCGCCATGTCGGCACCGCCGAGGCGCGCATCGCCGAGCTCGACCGCGGCCGCCGGCTGGCCCGCGCATCGGAAGCGGTGCGTTCGCTGCGCCGGAGCGGCATCGAGGCGGCGCGCCCCTACGAGTCGACGCTGCCGGAAGCGGAGGCGACGCTGAAGCGGCTGCGCGAGCGGCAGATGGAGATCCAGGCCGCCGACGAGGCGTTGGTCGAGATCGACGCCGCCTCGGGACCATCAGCCACCGCCGAGAAGCTCGCCGAGCAGGGCTTTGGCCCGCGCATGAAATCGACCGCCAACGACGTGCTGGCGCGGCTGAAAGCCAAGCGCCCGCCAGCAGCCTGAAATCCCAAGCCTGAAACCTCAAGCCTGAACTTCAAGTCTGAAACCAAGCCAATTTCAAACCATCTATCATCAAGGAGACGACCATGAACCAGACCATCCAACCCCACAGCGGCAGCTGGGTTACCTTCACCTACGCGTCCTTTGCAGCCTCCGCCTTCCTCGTCGCCGTCGGCGTGTTCTTCCTGCCGATCGACCTCTGGATGAAGGGCTATCTCACGATGGGCATCGTGATGCTGATCCAGACCTGCGTCACGCTCACCAAGACGGTGCGCGACAATTACGAGAGCAGCAAGTTCGTCAACCGCATCGAGGACGCCAAGGCGGAGCGCCTGCTGATGGAGGTCTCCAAGGCAGGGTGAGCCGAAGTCAAGTCGAAGCGGCGGGTGGTTTCTCACCCGCCGCTTTCGTCGTTCCGGGGACTTGGCCGACCCCGCCGTCATTGCGAGCGCAGCGAAGCAATCCATTCTTCCGCGTATGCCGAGCGATGGATTGCTTCGTCGCTATCGCTCCTCGCAATGACGGTGTGGATAGGCCGCCGACCGCTTACGGCCAACTTGTTCCGTTTCCGGAAGGCCTTGTTTACCGTGCGGCAAACAGCGTCAGGTTGCGCTCATGGCTCCTTAACAGGGGCGAGTGCAGAGATCGCGCCCGAGGGACAGAGAAATGGCGTCCACGGACAATCCCACGCCGGCTTCGCGCGGCAGCAAGAGCCTTGCCAAGAGTCTCGGCAAGGCGCGCGCCGCCTTTGACGGTCTGCGCAGCCATGGCGGCTTCTGGCTGAAGGCGCTGTCGCAGCCGACCATCGATCTCAGCTTGCGCACCCAGGCCGGCCAACGCACCCGGATCGTCGAGTCGCCCGGTCTGTCGCTGCCGAGGGACGAGCTCGACGCGCTGGTCGAGCAGCTGCGCATCGTCGCCGCCAAGACGCTGCCCGAGGAGAGCCTGACCTACGGCATCTTCTCCGGTGAACCCGAGCGGCTGTCGCGCGCCGTCGTCACGCTGATCTCGGAGGAAGACACCGGGCGGCCGATCGCCTTCAACGCGCTGTCGGTGATGGACGTGCCGCTCGACGGCGAGCCGGCCGAGGTCACCCATCTCGGCCTCGTCATGGTCGATCCCGATGTGCGCGGGCAGGGGCTGTCCTGGGTGCTCTACGGCCTGACCGCGCTGGTGCTGTTCGCCCGCGACGGGCTGCGGCCGAAATGGATCTCCAACGTCACCCAGGTGCCGGCGGTGGTCGGCATGGTCAGTGATACATTCTCGGACGTCTACCCGTCGCCGCTGCCGGGCGCGCGACAGAGCTTTGCGCATCTCCAATTGGCGCGCGGCATCATGGCAAGGCATCGCGCGGTGTTCGGCGTCGGCGAGGAGGCCGGCTTCGACGAGGCGCGCTCGGTCATCACCAACGCCTATACCGGCGGCTCGGACGCGCTGAAGAAGACCTTCGAGATCGCCCCGAAACATCGCAACACAATCTACAACGAGTTCTGCGCACGCGAGCTGGATTACGGCCGCGGCGACGACGTGCTGCAACTCGGCCGTGTCGATCTTGCCGGCGCACGCCGCTATCTCATGAGCGAGGTGCCCTCGGGCTCGCTGCCGTCGCTGCTCGCGGCGTCCGCGATGCTGGCGCTGCAGCGGCTGGTGCTGCCGGTGGTCTACTGGATGGACGACAGCCGCGCCTTCGGCACGCTGCGTCCGCGCAAGCAGGATAACGGGGCCGCGCGATGAATTTCGACTACTATTCCTTCACCGGCCGCAATATCGGCTTCATCGACGAGCACGAGCAGCAGCTGCTGCGTCAGGCGCGGGTGTTCGTCTGCGGCGTCGGCGGCATGGGCGGCGCGGCCTTCATGGCGCTGGCGCGCGCCGGCGTCGGCAAATTCGTGATCGCCGACATCGACCGCTTCGAGGTCTCCAACCTCAACCGCCAGGTGTTCGCCTTCGCCGACGAGGTCGGGCGCGAGAAGGCGGCGGTTGCCGCCGAAGCCGCAAAACGGATCAATCCAACCATCGAGATCGAGGTGCTTGGCGAGAACTGGACCAGCGAGCTGGCCGGGATCGCCGCGCAGTGCCCGGTCATCGTCAACGGCATGGACGATATCGCCGCCGGCGTGCATCTGTACCGGACCGCGAAGCGCGCCGATGCAACGGTGATCGACGCCTATATGTCGCCGCTGCCGTCGGTGATCGTGGTGCGCCCGCACGATCCGCGGCCCGAGCAGCGCCTCGGCTTTCCGACGCTTGGCAAGGACTGGACCGAAATCACCGAGGACGACCGCCGCGCCGCGATGCGCGCCGAGATCGAGCACGTGATGCTGCACTCCTCGTCGCGCAACTATGTCGACCTCGCCATCGCCGGCGAAGTCGCCGCCGGCCGCCGCAGCCGGATGTCGTTTGCGCCGATGGTGATCTCGACCGGCATGCTGATGGCCTATGAGGCGGTCGCGCTGATCCTCGGCCGCACCTCCGGCACCGATTGTCGCGGCTGGTTTCTCAACCCGCACCGGCCCGCGATCGAGAAGCCGCGCAATGCGCTGGTCGCCGCCTTGATGCGTCCGCTGGTGCGGCGGGCCATCGATGAACTGACGGGCGGCAAATGACCTCCGGGGTGATCGCCGATTCCATCGTCAATCTGTGCGGCGCCATCGGGCTCGCCGTGGCGATGATGACGTTCTACCGGCGCGATCCGAGGAGCCCGTTGACGCGCCGCCTGCTGCTCGCGCTCGGCGTGATCGCGATTCTGTTCCTCGACCGCGGTCTTGCCTGGTGGACCGGAAGCCGCCTGCTCGACCGCCTCTCGGTGATCCCGGCCTCGCTGGTCCCGCTCGGCGCCCTGATCGTCACCGAAGGCATCCTGCGGCGCCACGCGCCGCGCGCGGTCAAGATCGCGGCGCTCGCGGGCGCCATCCTGCTCGGTCTCGGCGGCCTGTTCGGACTGCAACGGCTGGCGATGCCTTACGCGATCGCGCTGGCGCTGTTCCAGCTGCTGGGTTTCGCCACCTGCGCGCTGCTGTTGGCAACGCGCGATCGCGCCTCGCTGATGGCTGCGGAGAACCGCAGCATCGGCCGCATGGCGGTTGGCGCGCTGGTCGTGATCCCGTTCATCCTGACCGATTTCCGCACGCTGTTTCCCGATATCCCCGTGCGGCTCGGCGCGCTGGGCGCGCTGCTCACCGTGACCGTGATGCTGATCGCCGGCGGCGGCGCCGAGACGCGCCGGCACGGCCTTGCGATGATGGCGCTGCGGCTGATCTCGTCGGGCCTGCTAGGCCTCGCCGCTGCCTTCATGGCGCCCGACGTCGACGCCGCGCAGATGATCCGTTTCGTCGCGGTTGCGATCGCCGGCGTCCTGACCATCGGGTTGATGACGGACGCGCTGCGGGCGCTGTTCGAATCGCAGGAGCCGGGCGTGCTCAACTCAGTCGCGGCATCGCCGGCGCAGACAAGGGAGCAGTTGATCGCCGAGCTGGCGCGGCACCCGATCTTCGAAAGCGCGCGGCGCTTCCGCGAGAACGAGCTTGCGCTCTACGATCCGCCGCTGCTGCACGACTTCCTGTCGACACGGCGTGTGCTGCGGCGGTCCGACGCGCCGTGGGGACTGGCGCCGACCGATCCCGCGGCCGAGCGCATCGTGTCGCTGATCGCAGCCAACAACGCCTCCCATGTCATCGTGCTCGGACACGATCCGCTCGACCTGATCGTGCTCGCGGTGCCCGTCACCGCGGCCGACCCCGCCACTGAGACCGCGCTGGCGCTGGTGCGCCGGCTGCTGGCGTTGACCCCGGAGGCCAAATGACATCAGAGATCCGCGAGGGCGACCGCAGGGCGGCATTCGACGCCGCGCTCAACGCCTATGGGCCCGACAGCCTTTACGTGCCGCCGCTGTGGAGCGATTTCGACCGGATGTTCGATCCGGCGAAGAACCCGTTCGTCACCGAAGGCCACGGCCGCTATGCGCTGTTCTCCGCGCATCGCGATGGGCGGCCGGTCGGCCGCATCGCCGCCTCGATCCACGACGCGTCCAACCGCAAGCACGGCACCCGCCACGGTGCATTCGGCTTCTTCGATTGCATCGACGATGACGAAGTGGCCGATGCGCTGCTGCGCGCCGCCGAGCAATGGCTGTCGGCGCGCGGCATGAGCCGCGTCACCGGCAACTTCAACCTCACGGCGATGCAGCAGATCGGCGTGATGACCGACGGGTTCGACCATGCGCCTTTCACCGACATGATGTGGTCGCCGCCGCACATTGCACAGCATCTCGAACGCGCCGGCTACGCCGCGACCTTCCCGATGACGACGTTCGAGATCGCGCTCGACGGCGGCAAGCCGGAGCAACTGCTCGGCGACAAGCAGCGCGCCGTGCTCGCTGACCCGGATTTCGTCTGGCAGCCGATCAAGCGTTCCGCCTTCAAGGTGCGGCTGGAGGATGCGCGGCTGATCCTCAATGACGGCTTTGCCGACAATCCGATGTTCGTGCCGCCGACCGCCGCCGAATATCTGTTCCAGGCCGGCGACATGATGTGGATCATCGACAACCGGATTTCGACCGTGGTTTATCACCGCGGCAGGCCCGCCGGCGCGATCATCGCGATCCCTGACCTCAATCCGCTGATCAAGGCGATCGATGGCCGGGTCGGGCTGTCAGCGCCGTTCAAATTCGTGCAGCACCGCGTGATGAACAGGCGCGCGGTGCTGATCTATCAGTCGGTCTGCCGCGACCTGCACAATCGCGGCCTCAACGGCGCGATGCTCTACCGCACCGCGCTGGCGTTGCAGGAGGCGGGCTACCGCACGCTGGGCGGCACCTGGATCGCCGATATCAACGGTCCGTCGCTGCGCCAGGTCGAGAAGGTCGGCGCAAGGCCGCTGCACCGGCTGCATCTGTTCACCAAGCGGCTGGCCGCAGCATGAGCGCGCTGACGCCGGATCTGCTGCGCGAGCTGGTCGCGGAGGCGCGGCTGGCGCCGAGCGTCCACAACATCCAGCCGACCCGCTGGCGCCTGCTCGGCGACGGGCGGCTGGCGCTGGTCGATGCGACCCGCGTCCGCGCCCCGGTCGCCGATCCCGCGGGGCATGATGTTCTGGTGTCGCACGGCGCGGCGCTGGAGGGTATGAGTCTCGCGCTTAACCGCCGTGGCTTCGCAATCACGGGCATCACCACGCTCGAGCAGCCGCTGTCGCCGCAACTTACCGTGCTCTGCTCCTTTGCGATCAAGCAAGGAGCCGAGCCCGATCTGCTGGCGGACCTCGTGGCGCGCCGCATGTCGTGGCGCGGCAAGTTCGCGGCGTCGCTTGATGATGCGGCGGCGCTGGCGCAGCTGGTTGCCGCGCGCGACGATGTGATCTGCATTGGCGATCGCCGGGCGATTGCCGATATCGCCGGCTGGGCCGATCGGGCCGAATTCTCCTTTGTCCGCGGTGACGACTACCGGGCCGAGCTGCTCGCATGGATGCGGCTGTCGCCCGGCCATCCGCACTATCTGCTCGATGGCCTCAACCGTGATGCGCTGGCCATGAATGTGGTCGAGGCCACCGCCGCGCGTTACGTGCTCGGCAGCCTGTTCAAGCCGCTCGATCGTCTCGGCCTCGCCGCGTCGTTGCTTGCCGACGGCGCCAAGACCGCGTCGACATCGGCGATCGTGCTGTTTTGCCGTCCCGTCGGTGAGGATCCACTCACGACCGGACGCCATTTCTACCGCGCCTGGCTGGAGATCGATCGCGCCGGTTTCGCGGCGTGCCCGATTTCGGCGCTATCAGATCATCCTGACTTCAACGACCGGCTGCGAAAGCTCGGCAAAATTGGCGCCGATCTGCGCCTCGTCAATGTGTTCCGCATCGGCCGGCCGTCAAAACCGATCAAACCGCGGCATTTCCGGTTGCCGGTTGACCGGCTCATTGTCTGAAAATTAAGCTGCAATCCCCGCTGTCAAAACTTCACGCGGTCGTGCTATGACGCCGCCCGCTAACCAACGACCGGTGGAGATGATGTCGAAGCAATCGCTGCGCGAGGAGGCCGAACGCCTCATCCGCGAGACCATGGAAAAGCGGAACTTGGTCATCAAGCAGGGCACGACCCGGATCGAGGCCGTTTGCGGCAAATGCGGTGCGCCGAACCGGGTGCAGGCGGAAAAGGGCCAGTCCCGCGTCAAGTTCACCTGCAAGAACTGCGACCACAAGCAGGAAACGCTGTGAGCGGGGCCGCGCTCCCGTCATCCTGACAGAATGTGAATGTATTCAGCGTCGTCCTGGCTTTCGCCAGGACGACAGCGTGCGGAGGCCGCTCGCTACAATTCTCGACGACGCTTCCACGTCATTGCGAGCCACCCGGTCGGCGCGAAGCGCCGCCGGATGACGGGCTTCCGCGAAGCAATCCATCCTTCCGCGTATGCGGTGCCATGGATTGCTTCGTCGCTTCAGCGCAAAATTGCTTTGCAATTTTGTCGCGAACTCCTCGCAATGACGGGTGGCCCTACCTCCCCTTCACGAACGCGGCGAAAGCATCGCCGTAATCCGGATGCCAGCGCGACAGCGGCGGGCGGTTCTCGACGATGTCGCCGGCGGCCCACAGGATGCGGCGTTCGTCGAGTGCGCGCGGCACGTCGTTGTCGGGGCAGAGGATATAGAAATCGCCGGCATCGAGGCGTTCGATCATGAAGTCGATGGTCTGCTCCGCTGTCCAGGCGCCGGCCGGCTTCTCGGTGCGGCCGCGCGCGGTCAGCCCGGTAAAGACGAAGCCGGGGATCAAGAGATGCGCCGATATCTTGCAGCCGGCGGTGTTGCGCAGCTCGTGCTGCAGCGCTTCGGTGAATGCCTTCACGCCGGCCTTGGAAACGTTGTAGGCGGGATCGCCCGGCGGCGTGGTGATGCCCTGCTTGGATCCGGTGTTGATGATCAATCCCGGCCGGCCGCGCTTGATCATGTTGGGCGCGAACGCCTGGGTGCCGTTGATCACGCCCCACAGATTGACGCCAAGGATGCGCTGCCAATTGTCCGCGGGCCCGAACATCGCACTGCCGGGCTGGATGCCGGCATTGTTCATCAGGATGTCGGTGCCGCCGAACTTTTTCGCGACCGCGGCCTCCAGGCTTGCGACCGCGTCGGCGCGGCTGACGTCGACAGCCGCCGTCATAATGTCATCAGCGCCGCCCGGCGCCGCAGATGACAGCTTTGTCGCAGCATCCTTCAGCCGGTCGTCGTCGAGGTCGGCGATGCAGACCTTCATGCCGGCCTGCGCGAACCGCAATGCGGCGGCAAGTCCGATGCCGGAGGCGCCGCCGGTGATCACGGCAACATGATTGGCTGATATCACGGGGTGGGGCATCTGCGGTCTCCGGACACATGTGTGGCTGAGGTGCGGTCGCTATCGTACCATGCACGCACGCGCATGGGAGGTTTTCGTGCGTGCCGCCCTGATCAACGCCGGCTCGGCTTTACGGTTTCGCGTTCGCGCTGTAGAATTCGGGATATAACGCTTCCAAAAGACCTCAGCCGACATTTTACAGGGAGTGCAAACATGGCTGTTTCGCAGGCTGTTCCGATCACGCGCCATCCTTATGCCGATGGCTCCTACAAGAAGATGCTGATCGACGGCAAATGGGTCGACGCCGCCTCCGGCAAGAAGTTCGAGACGCACAATCCCGCGACCGGTGAATTGCTCGCGTCGGTCGCCGAGGGCGATGCCGAGGACATCAACCGTGCGGTCGCGGCGGCGCGCCGCGCGTTCGAAGGGCCCTGGAGCAAGGTGAAGCCGTTCGAGCGGCAGAACATGCTGCTCAAGCTGGCCGAACTGGTCGAAGCCAATTTCGAGGAACTGTCTCAGCTCGACACGCTCGACATGGGCGCACCGATCAGCCGGACCCGCGGCAACCGCCTGCGCGCGCTCGGCATGCTGCGCTACTATGCCGGCCAGGCGACCGCGATCCACGGCGAGACCATCGAGAACTCGCTGCCCGGTGAGATCTTCTCCTACACGCTGAAGGAGCCGATCGGCGTGGTCGGCGCGATCATCCCCTGGAACGGGCCGCTGACCGCCTCGATCTGGAAGATCGGCCCGGCGATCGCGACCGGCTGCACCGTGGTGCTGAAGCCGGCCGAGGAATCCCCGCTGACCTCGCTGCGCATCGGCGAACTCTGCATGGAGGCCGGCATTCCGCCCGGCGTCGTCAACGTCGTGCCGGGCTATGGCGAGACCGCGGGCGCCGCGCTTGCCTCGCATCCGGATGTCGACAAGGTCGCCTTCACCGGATCGCACGTCACGGGCCAGTCGATCATCCGCGCCTCGGCCGGCAACCTCAAGCGCGTCTCGCTCGAACTCGGCGGCAAGTCGCCGGACATCGTGTTCGCCGACGCCGATCTCGACGCCGCGGTGCCCGGTGCGGCGATGGCGGTGTTCGCCAATTCCGGCCAGATCTGCAGCGCCGGCACGCGGCTGTTCGTCGAGCAGAAGGTCTATGACGAATTCGTCGGCCGCGTCGCCGAGTTCGGCAGGAAGCTGCAGGTCGGCAACGGCCTCGATCCCAACACCCAGATCGGCCCTTTGGTGTCGCAGCAGCAGATGGACCGCGTGTCGGGCTATCTCGACATCGGCCAGAAGGAGGGCGCCAAGGCGCTTGCCGGCGGCGGCCGCCTCACCGAGGGCGCGCTGTCGAAGGGCTATTTCGTGCAGCCGACCGTGTTCGCCAACGTGCAGGACAACATGCGTATCGCGCAGGAGGAGATCTTCGGCCCGGTGATCTCGGCGATCTCGTTTAGGGATCCGGACGAACTGATCAAGCGCGCCAACGCCACCACCTTCGGCCTCGGCTCGGGCGTCTGGACCACCAATGTCAGCAAGGCGCACCAGGTCGCCAAGGCGCTGCGCGCCGGTTCGGTCTGGGTCAATTGCTACCAGGCGATGGATCCGGCGGTGCCGTTCGGCGGCTACAAGATGAGCGGCTACGGCCGCGAGTCCGGCAAGCAGCACGTCGAGGAATATCTCAACGTCAAGGCGGTCTGGATCAAGACAGCTTAGGGCTGGTCCCGCTGTTTCTCTTCACCTCTCCCCGCCTGCGGGGAGAGGTCGGATTGCATCGCCAGATGCAATCCGGGTGAGGGGGTACAGGTCTCAACGCTCGGCGTGTTCGCCGAGGGGAGCTCTCCGCTCCAACGCCCGCATGATTTCGGAAATTAGAATAACACCCCTGATTTGCCCGACGCGTCAAGTTGGGTTGTCGAACGCCGGCCGTCGCCGGCTCCTTTGCATGGGGTTGTTTTCGATATTTTCGTAAGCGCCCCAGCGACAGCCGCCGGTTCCTGCGTTCACCGCCCCGCGGCCTTCTTCGGCTTGCCGATGTCGCTGCGCAGCGCCTCGAGATCCTTGCGCACGGCGCTTGCCGCGTCGCGCTCGATCTTGCGGTAGCGCGCCACCAAGGAGAGGCCGAACGGGGTCAGCACCGCGCCGCCGCCATTCTTGCCGCCCGTCTGCCGTTCCACCGCCGCCTGCCGGCAGATGCGGTTGATCTCGTCGACCAGGTCCCAGGCGCGCTTGTAGCTCATGTCCATGGCGCGACCGGCGGCGGAGATCGAGCCGCATTCCTTGATCCGCTCAAGCAGCAGGATCTTGCCCGGCCCGATCCGGTCCTCGGCATCGAGGTCGATGCGGACGCTGAGGGAGGGGAGCGATGAGGCGCTCGATTTCGACATGGGAGACCTGTTCTCGTGGCAACAGATTGCCACTACCCGCTTTCATGAACAAGATGAACTCGTTAGATAACGGGCATGATCCGGAAAAGTGGGTACCGGTTTTCCGGGCGGATCATGCCCGGACTACAACGGGAAATGACACAAGATTAATTGGGGCAGGCATGAATCCTCCGTCGCTGTTCTCTCCGCTCAAGATCGGTCCCTACCAGCTCGAACATCGCGTCGTGATGGCGCCGCTGACGCGTATGCGGGCGGCGCGGCCGAGCCTCGCGCCGCGGCCGATCAACGCGGAATACTACGCGCAGCGCGCCACCCCGGGCGGCTTGCTGATCGCGGAGGCCTCGCCGGTGGTCGCGACCGGCTTCGGCAATCCCGGTGTTCCCGGCATCTATAGCGAGGCCCAGATCGCGGGCTGGCGCGAGGTGGTGGATGCCGTGCACGCCAAGGGCGGCTTGATCTTCCTGCAGCTCTGGCACGTCGGCCGCGTCTCGCATTCCTCGTTCCAGCCGGGCGGCGCGCTGCCGGTGGCGCCGTCGGCGGTCGCGATCCCCTCCGAGTTCAAGTGCATGACCGCGGACGGCAAGGTGGTCGATTACGAGACGCCGCGCGCGCTCGAGACCGACGAGGTCGCCCTGATGGTCGAGGCCTACCGGCAAGGCGCGAAGAACGCGCTCGCCGCCGGCTTCGACGGCGTCGAGGTTCACGGCGCCAATGGCTATCTGATCGAGCAGTTCCTGCAGTCGCGCAGCAACCTGCGCACCGACCGGTATGGCGGCTCGATCGAGAACCGCGTCCGCTTCCTGATGGAGGTGACGCAGGCGGTGACCGAGGTCTGGGGCGCCAGCCGCGTCGGCGTCCGGCTCTCGCCCTACGGCATCGCCAATGGCAGCGGCGAGGCCGACCCGATGCCGCTCTACAGCCACGCCATCAAGGCGCTGGACAAGCTCGGGCTCGCCTATCTGCATTTCATCGAGCCGCGCGCCTCGGGCACCGGGCGTGCCGAGGTCGACTGGCAGAACGTGCCGTCGGCGATGGTGCTGTACCGCCCGATGTGGAGCGGCGTGCTGATCACCGCCGGCAATTTCGTCGGCGAAACCGCGCAGAGCGCGGTCGCCGAAGGTCATGCCGATGCGATCGCGTTCGGCCGCTACTTCATCTCCAACCCGGATCTGCCGCGCCGTCTGCAGCGCGGCTATCCCTTGACCAAGTACAACCGCGCCACCTTCTATGCCGGCGAGGAGAAGGGCTACACGGATTATCCCGTGCACGACGAACTGGCGCAGGCGTAACTCTTCGTAGCCCGGATATCGCTTCGCTCGTCCGGGCAACAACGCCTTGATGGGAGACCGCGATGTTTCCGGACGACGAGTTCGAGCCGACCAAGAAGCCAAAGCCGGTGGCGCTGGCGAAGCCCGCGGCCGGCCAATGCCTGTGCGGCAAGGTGCGGTTCGAGATCGACGTGCCGGCGCGCTGGGCCTGGCATGATCACAGCGCCGCCAGCCGCCGCGCCCATGGTGCGGTTTATGCGACCTATGTCGGCAGCTGGAAGAAGCGCTTCCGCATTACGCAAGGCGAAAGCGAGCTGTCGCGCTACGAGGACGCGAAAAGCAAGACCGCGCGCAGCTTCTGCGCCAATTGCGGCACGCCCATCATCTACGAACGCGCGCGGTCGCCGCACATGGTCAACATCCCGCGCGCGCTGTTCTCGGGGCGCACCGGCCGGCAGCCGCTCTATCACATCGCGATCGAGGAACTGCAGGAATGGGCCTACACCGGCGAGCCGCTGGTGCCGCTGAAGGGCTATCCCGGCGTGGTCTGGCAGCGCTCGAAAAAGAGGAAGCGCAGCGCGCGCGAGGGGATGTTCTAGCGAGCGCTTCACCTCAGGCGCGCGCCTGCGGAATGCGGCCATGACCGCTCGCTCGATTGCCCCTCGCGCGCAAGTTTGGTCATCTCCCTTGATCCCCGTCGGCCAACGCGCCGACAGGCCTGGAGGGAACATGAAAAATCGCATTACCGGCCGCTCGGCATTTCTGGCGCTGCTGAAGGATGAGGGCGTCACCCATCTGTTCGGCAATCCCGGCACCACCGAACTGCCGATCATGCACGCGCTGAAGGACCATCCCGATCTCACCTATGTGATGGCGATGCAGGAGAGCCTGGTGGTCGCGATGGCCGACGGCTTCAGCCGCGCCTCCGGCAAGCTGGTCGCCTGCAATGTTCATGTTGCGCCGGGCCTCGGCAACGCGATGGGCTCGCTCTACAATGCCAGCTTCACCGGCACGCCGCTGATCCTGACCGCCGGGCAGCAGGAACAGGGCCACGGCCTGACCGAACCGGTGCTCTACGGTCCGCTGGTGCAGATGGCGACGCCGCTGGTGAAATGGGCGGTCGAGGTGACGCGGCTCGAAGACCTGCCGCGCATCGTGCGCCGCGCCGCCAAGATCGCGACCACGCCGCCGACCGGGCCGGTGTTCATCTCGCTGCCCGGCGACATCCTCAATTCCGAAGCCGGCATCGAGCTCGGCCGCTCCACCCGGATCGACACGCGGGTGAGGCCGTCGGAGGATTCGCTCAAGGCGCTGGCCGCGCGCATCCTGAAAGCGGAGCGACCGGTGATCGTCGTCGGCGACGAGATCGTGAAAAGCGATGCGCTGCGCGAGGCAGCCGATCTCGCCGAGACGCTGGGCTGCCCGGCCTGGCAATCGCCGACTCCTTATGGTTCGCACTTCCTCTCCGAAAGCCCGAGCTTCATGGGCGCGATCGCGCGGCTGCAGAAGGTCGCGCGCGACGTGCTGGCGCCGCATGATCTGCTGATCGCGCTCGGCGGCGATCCGCTGCGGATGTCGGTCTACAGCGAGGTCGATCCGCTGCCGGACGGCCTCTCGATCGTGCAGGTCGGCCTGGTCGACAGCGACCTCGCCAGGAACTATGGCGCCGAGATCGCGGTGAAGGCGGACGTCAAGGAAACGCTGCGCGCGCTGGTGCCGGCGTTGAAGGAGGCCGGCGGCGGCGCGCTGGAGACGCGTGCCAGGCAGGGACTCGCGGCCTTGTTGACGAAGAACTGGGCGGCGAAGCGCAAGGCGCTGGTCGAACAGATCTCGAAGGCGAGTCAGACCTCGCCGATCGATCCGGACTGGCTGGCGTTGCAGGTCGTGGAGGCGATGCCCGACAACGCGATCCTGGTCGACGAGGGCCTGACCTCGTCGCGTCAGATCATTGGCTTGCGGCCGCATCGCGACCGCTACGGCTATCACGCGCTGGCATCCGGCGGCATCGGCTGGGGCCTGCCGGCCGCGGTCGGCGTCAGCCTCGCCAATCCAGAGCGTCCGGTGGTGTGCTATTCCGGCGACGGCTCGTCGATGTATTCGATCCAGTCGCTGTGGACCGCCGCCAATCACAAGCTGCCGCTGACCTTCGTCATCGTCAACAATGGCGGCTACCGCATCATCAAGCAGCGCCTGCTCGCCTTCCACGGCGACGACAACTATGTCGGCATGGATTTCATCGACCCGCCGGTCGATTTCACCGGCGTCGCACGCTCGCTTGGGCTCGAGGCGATCAGGATCACCGACCCGCAAGAGCTGAAGAGCGTGATGAAGTCGGCGTTCAGCCGCCCGGGTGCGAAGCTGATCGAGGTGGTGGTGAGCAATGCGGTGAATTGACTTTTCACGATGCGCTCTCCTCTCACCGTCATCCTGAGGTGCGAGCGGAGCGAGCCTCGAAGGATGCACGGCCCGGCCGATGGCCGTCGATCCTTCGAGACGCGCGCAAGAGCGCGCTCCTCAGGATGACGGGATGGGCAGATGTGTGTGCCGCGTCATTGCGAGGCACGAAGCGACGAAGCAATCCATGATCCCGCATATGCGGAACGATGGATTGCTTCGCTTCGCTCGCAATGACGGCGCGGATCATTCCGCCGCAGCACTCCGCTTCACCCGATACCGTGTCGCCGGATGCGTCGCGTCCAGCCTCGCACGCCCTGCGCCGAACAACTTCTCCCGCAAGGTGCCCTTGGCATACTCCCGCTTGTAGCGGCCGCGCTTGACGAGCTCCGGCACCAGCATGTCGGCGATGTCCTCGAAATCGCCGGGTGAGATCGCAAACGCGACATTGAGGCCGTCGACGTCGGTGTCCTCGAACCATTGCTCGATCTTGTCGGCGACCTGCTCCGGCGTTCCGATCACCACGGGGCCGGCGCCGCCGATGCCGACATGCTCGGCGACCTCGCGCACGGTCCAGACCCGGTCGGGATCGGCGCGGGTGACGTTGTCCATCGCGGAGCGGCCGGCGTCGTTCTGCACGTGCCGGACCTCCTGGTCGAGCGAATAGGTCGAGAAGTCGACTCCGGTCCAGCCCGACATCAGCGCCAGTGCGCCTTCATGGCTGATATGGCTGCGATACTCGGCGTACTTCGCTTGCGCCTCCGCCTCGGTCGGCGCCACCACGACGCACATCATCGAGAACATCAGGATCTCGGCCGCGTTGCGGCCCTTCGCGGCGGCGAGCTCGCGGATCGCCGACACCCGCGGACCGATCACCTTCGCCGACGGTCCCGACATGAACACGCATTCGGCGTGCTCGGCGGCGAACTGCCGGCCGCGCGGCGAAGTGCCGGCCTGGTAGAGCACCGGCGTGCGCTGCGGCGACGGCTCCGACAGGTGGATCGCGTTGAGCCGGTAGTTGTTGCCGTCATGGCGTACCGGATGCACCTTGCTCGGATCGGTGAAGATGCCGCGCGCGACGTCGCGGATCGCGGCGTCGTCCTCCCAGCTGCCTTCCCAGAGCTTGTAGACCAGCTCCATATATTCGTCGGCGAGCTCGTAGCGGTCGTCATGCGCGGTCTGCTTGTCCTTGCCGGCGCCGCGCGCGGCGGAATCGAGATAGCCGGTCACCACGTTCCAGCCGACCCGGCCGCCGGTGAGGTGATCGAGCGTCGACATCCGCCGCGCGAACGGGTAGGGCGGCTCGAAGGAGAGATTGCTGGTGACGCCGAAGCCGAGATTTTCGGTCACCGCGGCCATCGCCGGGATCAGCATCAACGGTTCGTTGGCCGGGGTCTGCGCCGCGTTGCGCAGCGCCGCATCCGGATTGCCAGCATAGACGTCATAGACGCCGAGCACATCGGCGAGGAACAGGCCGTCGAACCGGCCGCGCTCCAGCGTCTTCGCCAGATCGATCCAGTAGGACAGCTTGTTGTAGTCCTTGGTGCGGTCGCGCGGATGGGTCCACAGACCCGGCGACTGATGCGCCACGCAGTTCATGGCAAAGGCGTTGAGCCGGATTTGTTTTGTCATTGTAGAAAACCTTGGTCGAAACCTTGCGCGCCGCTTCGAATGCTGCCCGGTCGATGCCGGGCGTCCCGCTTCAACTTGTTGCGACTTCCCACGTTTTGGCAAGGCCCATTCGCATTTCGCGCCCTTCCGGTCGCGAGCCGATCCCGATAGGTTGCGCCCCTCCAGAAGCATGATCGGGACGCAAAGCATGGCGTTCCGGTGCGATCATGCCAAGACGCGACCGGACGAAGGAACAATCATGGCGACACGGGCCGACGCAATCGCAAAGGTGCGAGAGCATTTTCAATCGGGAGAGTTCTTGAAGGAACTGGACCGCAGGGTCGGCTACCAGACCGAGAGCCTGAATGCCGACAAGGCCGATGCGCTGCGCGCCTATCTGGTGGAGAATCTGCAACCGGCCTTCGCCGAGCTCGATTTCAAGACCCACCTGATCGAGTCGCCGACCGGCCGTGGGCCCTATCTGATTGCCGACTACCAGGAAGACGCTTCGCGGCCGACCGTGCTGACCTACGGCCATGGCGACGTCGTCGACGGCATGGTCGGCGAATGGCGCGACGGGCTCAATCCCTGGCAGACCACGGTCAAGGGCGAGCGCGTCTATGGCCGCGGCACCGCCGACAACAAGGGCCAGCATTCGATCAACATGGCGGCGCTGCGCGCGGTGAAGCAGGCGCGCGGCGGCAAGCTCGGCTTCAATGCCAAATTCATCATCGAGACCGGCGAGGAGATCGGCTCGCCCGATCTGCGCGAGGTCTGCGAGGCGCATCGCGAGGAGCTGAAGGCCGACCTGTTCATTGCCTCCGACGGGCCGCGGCTGTCGGCGGAGCGGCCGACCATCTTCCTCGGCTGCCGCGGCGGCAACCGCATCCATCTCGACGTCAATCTGCGCGAGGGCGGCAACCATTCCGGCAATTGGGGCGGCGTGCTCGCCAACCCCGCCACGATCCTGGCGAGCGCGATCGCGAGCCTGGTCGACGGCAAGGGCCGCATGAAGCTCGAGATCCTGAAACCGCCGCCGATCTCGAACCGCGTCCGCGCCGCGCTCGCCGACGTCGAGATCAAGCCGACGGCGGACGAACCGGCGCTGGCGGAAGATTGGGGCGAGGAGGGCCTGACCGCGGCGGAGCGGCTCTACGCCTGGAACACGCTGGAGGTGCTGGCGATGTCGTCGGGCAATATCGAAAAGCCCGCCAACGCGATTCCCGGCAAGGCCAACGCCGTGCTGCAGCTCCGCTTCGTCGTCGGCACCCGGCATCTCGAGGTGATCGACGCGGTGCGGGACTATCTGCACAACAACGGTTTCCCGATGGTCGAGGTCTCGGGCACGCAGCGCTTTGCCGCCTCGCGCACCGACATGGATAGCCCGTGGATCGACTGGGCGGCGAACTCGATCCGCGCCACCACCGGCAAGGCGCCGGCGGTGCTGCCGAATTTCGGCGGCTCGCTGCCGAACGACGTGTTCTCCGAAGGCCTCGGCCTGCCGACGATCTGGGTGCCGCATTCCTATCCGGGCTGCTCGCAGCACGCCCCCGACGAGCACATCCTGCTGCCGGTGACCGAGGAGGCGCTGACCATCATGGCCGGCCTGTTCTGGGACCTCGGCGAGGCAAAGCACAAGGGATAAGGAGCTGGGCTCGCTTGTTCCCCGTCATTCTGAGGTGGCCGCTTCTTCAGCGGCCCTCGAAGGATCGACGGCCACCAGTGGGGCCGTGCATCCTTCGAGGCTCGCAAGAGCTCGCACCTCCAGCGACAAAGGCGAAGCCTTTGCGCGCGGATGACGGGGAAGACGTGGATGGCCGGGTCAAGCCGGCCATTTCGAGTTGAAAAGCTGGTGCCTTCACCGGCAAGGAAAATGTAATGACACTATCAACTTCGGCGGACGCTCAGCGCGCAACAGCGGTCGACAAGAAAAACATCACCCGCCTGATCGTCGCGACTTCGGTCGGCAATGCGCTCGAATGGTACGACATCTCGGTCTATGCCTATTTCGCGGTGTATCTCTCCAAGGCGTTCTTCCCGGCCAATGATCCGACCACCTCGCTGCTCCTGACCTTCGGCAGCTTCGGCCTGTCGTTTCTGATCCGCCCGATCGGCGGCGTCGTGCTCGGCGCCTATGCCGACCGGCACGGCCGCAAGGCCTCGCTGATGCTGTCGATCGTGCTGATGACGCTGGGCACGCTGGTGCTGGCGCTGATGCCGACCTATCAGACCATCGGCATCCTGGCGCCGATCGCGGTGCTGCTGGCACGGCTGGTGCAGGGCTTTTCCGCCGGCGGCGAGTTCGGCTCCTCGACTGCGTTCCTGGTCGAGCACATGCCGGAGCGGCGCGGCTTCGTGGCGAGCTGGCAGTTCGCGAGCCAGGGCGTCAGCGGGCTGCTGGGCGCGGGCTTCGGTGCACTGCTGACCTCGCTGATGAGCCCGGAGGATTTGCAGTACTGGGGCTGGCGGCTGCCGTTCCTGTTCGGCGTCCTGATCGGCCCGGTCGGCATCTACATCCGCAACCACGTCGACGATGCGACCCCGCCGCCGGCGGCGAAGAAGGAATCGCCGGTCAGGGAAGTGTTCGCGCGGCAGAAGCTCGCCACGATGCTCGCGATCGGCGCGCTCGCGGTGTCGACCGCGGTCAACTATTTGATCGTCTACATGCCGACCTATGTGGTGAAGACGCTCAACCTCGCGCCATCGGTCGGCTTCATCGCCTCGTTCGCCGCGCAGACCGCGGTTGCGCTGCTGGCGCCGATCGCAGGCATGGTCTCCGACAAGATCGGACGCACCACCCACATGATCCTGTTCGCGCTGCTGTTGCTGGTGTCGATCTTCCCGGCCTTCCTCCTGCTCACCGGCAAGCCGACGCCGATGATCATCCTGATCGGCGTGCTCTGGCTCGGCGTCCTCAAGTCGCTGTATTACGGGCCGCTCGCCGCGCTGATGTCGGAACTGTTTCCGGCGGCGACGCGTGCGACCGGGCTCGGTCTCAGCTACAATATCGGCGTCACCTTGTTCGGCGGCATGGGGCCGGCGATCATGACCTGGATGGGTGGCTTCGCGGCGATCGGCGAGCTCGCGCCGGGCTACTATCTCACCGCGGTCTGCATCCTCAGCCTCTGCGCGCTGTTCACGATCCGCAGGCTGCGGCTGGCGTAGCGCATGATCCGAAAAAGTGCGAAGCGGTTTTTCGAAAGGATCATGCTAACCGCATCAGATTTCGTGATGCGAAATTCAAATATCCTCATTGTTGCACAGCAGCGTAGATAGTCGAAATCAAAGTTTCATCTGACGAAAGTATACGGTGTCCGGCGCACGTCATCCGTCCTAGGATGATTTCGGCCGGGCGCGCATCTTCGTCCTGCCCGGTTCAGGATTTGGAATTGACGGCAAGGAAGGCCAGGGCATGAACGCCTCCACGACTGCGACCGCACGGACCAGCCGCAAGAGGCCACTGCCGGAGCCGGGCCAACCCGACAAGTTCAACGCGATCCAGAAGGTGTGCGCGATCCTGCGCGTGCTGGCGCAGCGCTCGCCGTTGCGGCTCACCGACATCGCCGACTCCACCTCGCTGAACAAGGCGACCGCGCTGCG
This sequence comes from Bradyrhizobium sp. USDA 4504, assembly GCF_054063995.1. Lineage (NCBI taxonomy): Bacteria > Pseudomonadati > Pseudomonadota > Alphaproteobacteria > Hyphomicrobiales > Nitrobacteraceae > Bradyrhizobium > Bradyrhizobium sp. USDA 4504. The sequence goes on from NZ_JBSSGV010000001.1 coordinate 8,481,311, forward strand.
CATTCTCAACTCGCTGATCGAGGAAGGCTTCGTCAGCCGCGTCGCCGGCGCCAAGACCTATGAGCTCGGCCAGGAGGCGCGGGTGATGGCGGTCGGCGCGCGCCGTTCGGTCGACATCGCCGAGCTGGCGCAGCCGAGCCTGCTCCGGCTGTCGGAGCGCTCGGCCGATACCGCGCTGCTGTCGGTGCGATCCGGCGTCGAGGCGCTTTATCTGGCGCGCTCGGTCGGCAACCATCCGCTGCAGCCGAACTATCTGCAGATCGGCAGCCGCCGTCCGCTCGGTGTCGGCGCCGGCGCGCTGGCGCTGCTGGTCTGGCTGCCGGATGCCGAGATCGAGGCTGTGATCGAGGTGATCGTGCCGCGGCTGGCGAAATCGCCGCGCATCACGCCAAAGTTCCTGCGCGAGCGGATCGCCATGGCGCGCAAGGCCGGCCACACCGTGCTGATCGACGCCGCGTTCCCCGGCATGGGCGGCGTCGGCGTGCCGGTCCGCGACGATGCCGGCGAGGTGGTCGCCGCACTCTCGATCGGCGCCGCGTCCGACCGCATCCGTCGCCGCGAAGGCGAGCTCGCCGACATGCTGAAGAAGGAAGCCCAGGTGCTGGCCCGCGCGCTCGCCCAGGCGCCGAAGAACGGGCGTGCGGCGAAGGTCGGTTGAGCTGCCGCTTCGCCTCTCCCCGCGTGCGGGTGAGGGGGGGCCTCCGCGGATACTGCTATCACCGTGCTTGCGGAGGCAGCCCCTCACCCCAACCCTCTCCCCGTAAGAACGGGGCGAGGGGGCGCGCTGCCGGCGCGGCTGAAGTCGGGCTCGCTCTCCTACGCCCCCTCATCCAGCGCCACCAGCTCGCGCTTCTTGCGCAGCGAGGGCAGCAGCGGGCCGACCAGCAGCACCAGCGCGAAGGCGAGGCAGATCGCCGAGATCGGCCGCTCCACGAAGGTCATGAGGTCGCCCTGCGAGAGGATCAGCGACTTGCGCAGATTGTTCTCCAGCATCGGCCCGAGCACGAAGGCGAGCACCAGCGGCGCCGGCTCGTAGCCGAGCTTGCGCATGAAATAGCCGATCACGCCGAACGCGATCATGACGTGGACGTCGAACACGTTGTTGCTGGAGCAGTAGACGCCGATGATCGTGAATAGGATGATCAGCGGGAACAGCACGTTGTAGGGCAGCCGCAGCAGCTGCACCCACATGCCGATCATCGGCAGGTTGAGCACCAAGAGCATCAAATTGCCGATATACATGCTGGCGACGATGCCCCAGAACAGCGTCGGGTTTTGCGAGATCATCAGCGGCCCCGGCTGCAGGCCGTGGATCACGAAGGCGCCGAGCAGCAGCGCCATCACCACGTTCGGTGGGATGCCGAGCGTCATCAGCGGAATGAAGGCGCCGCCGGCCGCGGAATTGTTGGCCGATTCCGGCCCCGCGACGCCCTCGATCGCGCCGTGGCCGAAGCGCTCCGGATGCTTCGAGAGCCGCTTCTCCAGCGCGTAGGAGGCGAACGATGCCACCACGGCGCCGCCGCCGGGCAGGATGCCGAGGAAGAAGCCGAGCACCGTGCCGCGCGCCACCGGTCCGGCGCTGGCCTTCCAGTCCTCCTTGCTCGGCAGCAACTGGTTGATCCTGGTCTTGATGATGTCGCGCTTGATCGCCTGCTCGGTGTTGAGCAGCACCTCGGCGACGCCGAACAGGCCCATCACGACCGGCACCAGGCCGATGCCGTCGATCAGCTCGAGGCGGCCGAAGGTCAGCCGCGGCTGCGCCGTGATGCTGTCGAGCCCGACCAGGCCGAGCACGACGCCGATGCAGGCCATCAACAGCGCCTTGGCCATCGAGCCCTGGGTGAGGAAGGTCAGCACCACGAGGCCGAGCACCATCAGGCTGAAATATTCGGCCGGCCCGAACGCGATCGCGACGCTGGCGAGCGACGGCGCCACCAGCATCAGGGCGATCAGCGCGAAGGTGCCGGCGATGAACGAGCCGAAGGCGGAGATGCCGAGCGCGGGGCCGGCGCGGCCCTGCTTGGCCATCTGGTGGCCGTCGATGCAGGTGACGACGGAAGCCGCTTCGCCGGGGATATTGACCAGGATCGAGGTGGTCGATCCGCCATACATCGAGCCGTAATAGATGCCGGCCATCATGATGATGCCGGATTCCGGCGTGCCGGACAGCGTCACCGGCAGCAGCAGCGACATCGCCGAGATCGGGCCGATGCCGGGCAGCACGCCGACCAGCGTGCCGATGAACACGCCGATGAAGCAGTAGAGCAGGTTGATCGGCAGCAGCGCGACGCCGAGGCCGTGGGCGACGTTGACGAGAGTATCCATGGGCGCTCAACCGATCTCGAACATGCCGCTCGGCAGCTGGATCGCGAGCAGGTGCTTCAGCACCCACCACATCCCGAGCGGGGCAAGGATGGACAGCGGGATCGCCAGCGACCAGCGCACCGGATCGATCACGCGGAGCAGCAACAGCATCAGCGGAATCGCCGACAGCAGGAAGCCGAGCGGCTCCAGCGCAAAGGCGAACGCCGTGAGGCAGACGATGACCAGCACCGGCTTGCCCCAGCGCGCATTCTCCCAGCGCGAGGCGAAGGTCGGGCCGCCCTCGGTGACCGCCGCGATCATGATCGAGGCCGCGAACACGCACATCAGGATGCCGGTGTAGAACAGCACGTAGCCGGAGCCGGGATCGTTGATGGTGCCGAGCTTCAGCTTGAGGCCCGACCAGATCACGAAGGCGCCGAGCCCGAGCCCGATCAGCCCGCCCCAGAGCTCGGAGTTGTTGAGGCGGAATTTGACGTTGGTTTGGTCTGTCATGGGATGTGCTCTCGTCAAGTCGCAAGGTGGGGCATCGACCTATCCCCGTCATTGCGAGAGAAGCGAAGCAATCCATTTCACCGCATGTGCGGAGGGATGGATTGCTTCGTCGCTTCGCTCCTCGCAATGACGGACGGAGACTTCGCGGCCAGTCCTTACTTCTTCGCCAGCCCCAGCGTGTCGATCACCTTGCGCTCGGACTCGGTGACCTCCCCCACGAACTTCTTGTAGTCCTCGGTGTTCTTGTAGTTCGGCACCATGTCGTATTTGGCCAGCGTTGCGATCACCGCCGGGTCCTCGATCGCCTTCTTGAAGGCATCGTGCAGCTTGGCGACGATCTTGGGGTCCATGCCCTTGGGGCCGGCGATGCCGAACGGCGAGTCATAGACCATGGGGTAGCCGAGCTCCTTCAGCGTCGGTACGTCCGGATAGTTCGGCGAGCGCGCGCCGGTCCACACCATCAAGAGGCGGAGCTTGCCGGCATCGACCAGCGGCCGCCAGCCGGTGGAATCCGCCTGCAGCATGGTGTGCTGGCCGAGCACGGCCGCATTGGTCTCGGCGCCGCCCTTGAACGGCACCTGGGTCAGCTTGATCCCGGCCATCAGGGCGATCTGCTCCATGCCGACATGCAGCGAGGTGCCGGTGCCGGGCGTCGCATAGGTCACCTTGCCCGGGTTCTTCTTGGCGAAATCGACTACGTCCTGCCAGGTCTTGAACTGCGACTCCGCGTTGGTGGTGACGCCGAAGGTGTAGCCGGTGAGGTGAATGATGTAGGAGAAATCCTTCGCCGGATCCCAGGACACCTCCTGCATCAAGGGCAGGCGGAACACTGTGATCGGGATCTGGGCGATGGTGTAGCCGTCGGGCTTGGCGCCGGCGGCCATCGTCGCGGGGCCCACGGTGCCGCCGCCGCCCGCCTTGTTGTCGACCGCGATCGGTTGGCCCAGCACCTTCGAGGCGCTCTCGGCGATCGCGCGCATCGAGATATCGGTCGAGCCGCCCGCCGGCCATGGCACGATCAGCGTGATCGGCTTGGTCGGATAGTCCTGCGCGAGCGCCGCTGTTGACACCAGCATGCCGGCGGCGAGCAGGACCATCAAGCGATTGCGGTGCGACATCTCGATCTCTCCCTTATGACCGCGTTCGATCGCGGCCGCGTCTTGTTCGGTGTTGGCAATGATCGTCCCTGTCATGCTGGGACCGAGCGCATTGGACAGAACGGGGCGGGCAACGGAAGCGCGAATTGCGCTCGAAGCGCCGGCTGCGACAATTGGTCTGCCGCGATTTGGCGCGACCTGCCGAGCCGCGGAATTCAATCGGCCTTTGGTCGGACGGATTGGCCGTTCCTGGCACTGTGCCGGGAGGGCGCGGGGTGTGCGCGCCTGACCGGCAAGCCGGGTTTGGTCAAGCGAATAATCAAGGGAACCCAAAGGCATCGGCGCCTTGCGGGATTGCGCGCTTGCCGTCATCATGGCGCCGCCCGCTGCAGGAACGCCGCCCGACAGATGACGCCATCGCCTGACGCCACCGACGACGCTGTGACGAGGGCGTTTGCCGGCCTTCCCGCGTTGCTCGACGAGGCCCCTCGGCTGCTTGCGCGCGGGCGGCTGCTTGATTGCGACTGCCTGATCGGCCCGATGGCGCGGCCGTTTCATGCCGCGATCCGGGCCGGGCGCATCGTCGAACTTGCGCCTTCGCCGATCCTGATGCGCTCCTGGCGCTTTTCCTATCGCGCGACGCCGCAGGCCTGGTCCGCCTATTGGCAGGCCGAGCCGAAGCCCGGCTGGCACGATCTGCTGGCGTTGACCAGGCGCGGCGAGGCCGTGCTGGAAGGCGACCTGCATCCCTTCATGGCGCATCTGCAATACTTCAAGGACCTGCTGGCGCTGCCGCGGCAGCATTTCGCGGCGGCCGTATCATGAGCGGCAAGATCATGGACGGCCACATCGAGCCGATGGTCGGCCGCTACGTTCACGTCGAGATCGGCGGCGAGCTGCACCGGATCTATTTCGAGGAGAACGGCACGGGCATTCCGCTGGTCTGCCTGCACACCGCGGGATCGGATGCGCGGCAGTGGCGCCATCTGCTCGCGGATACGCAATTTGCCGAAAATTTCCGCATCATTGCCTTCGATATGCCCTGGCATGGCAAGTCGAATCCGCCGATGAGCTGGACCGGCGATGAATACCAACTCACCACTGCGCGCTACACCGAGACCATCCGCGCTTTCTGCCGTGCGCTGCGGCTGGAGAAGCCTGTCGTGATGGGCTGCTCGATCGGCGGCCGCATCGTGCTTAACCTTGCGATCGAATATGCCGCCGAGTTCCGCGCGCTGATCGGGCTCGAGGCTGCCGATTTCCAGGCGCCGTGGTATGACACGAACTGGCTGAACCGGCCGGACGTTCACGGCGGCGAAGTCTGCGCCGCGCTGGTGTCCGGGCTGATCGCCCCGCAAAGCCCGGAGCCTGCGCGGATGGAAACGCTGTGGGCCTACAAGCAGGGCGGCCCCGGCGTGTTCAAGGGCGACCTGTATTTCTACCGTGTCGACGGCGACCTGCGCGGCCGGGTCGCGTCAATCGATACTAAAGTATGCAACCTCTATCTGCTTACGGGCGAGTATGATTTCTCCTGCACGCCCGAGGATACGAGGCGGACCGCAGCGGCAATAGGGGGCGCCAGCGTCACGATCATGGAGCAGCTCGGTCATTTTCCGATGAGCGAGAATCCGGAACTGTTTCGCCGCTATATCGCACCCGTCCTCGCTGATATTCTCACGCACTAGAACGACCGTTTCCACGCAAGGAGTAGACGTATGACACGCAACTATCTGATCGGCTTCGCGCTCGCCGCCGCGCTGGGCGCGAGCCAGGCGCAAGCCCAGGAGCCGACCGGCACGCTGAAGAACATCAAGGACACCGGCGCGATCACGCTCGGCTACCGCGACTCCTCGATCCCGTTCTCCTATCTCGACGACAACCAGAAGCCGGTCGGCTACGCCATGGACATCTGCTACAAGATCGTCGATGCCGTGAAGAAGGAGCTGAAGCTCGACAAGCTCGAGGTCAAGCTCAACCCGGTGACCTCGGCGACGCGTATTCCGCTGATGGCCAACGGCACCGTCGACCTCGAATGCGGCTCGACCACCAACAATGCCGAGCGCCAGAAGCAGGTCTCCTTCACCAACAGCCACTTCCTGACCGCCAGCCGCTACGTCACCAAGAAGGCGAGCAAGATCAATTCGATCGACGATCTGAAGGGCAAGACGGTGGTCTCGACCGCCGGCACCACCAACATCAAGCAGCTCACCGAGGCCAACCTCGCGCGCGGGCTGAGCGTCAATATCATCCCGGCCAAGGATCACGCCGAGGCCTTCTTGATGGTCGAGACCGACCGCGCGGTCGCCTTCGTGATGGACGACATCCTGCTCGCGAGCCTCGTCGCCGGCTCGAAGTCGCCGGATGACTACGTGATCTCCAAGGACGCGTTCTCCAAGCCCGAGCCCTACGGCATCATGCTGCGCAAGGACGACGCGCCGTTCAAGAAGGTCGTCGACGCCGCAACCGCCGCGCTCTACACCAGCGGCGAGGGCCAGAAGATCTATGACAAGTGGTTCACCCAAAAGATCCCGCCGAAGGGCCTTAATCTCAACTCGCCGGCTGGACCGGAGATGAAGAAGCAGTTTGCGAAGCCGTCGGACTCTCCGGATCCGGATGCCTATCTAGTCAACTGACCGCTGTGTATGACCCGTCGTCCCTTTTGGGAGCGGGTCCTGAAAGTTAGCATGTCCGGCCATTTTTGGAGGAGAATGGCCGGACATTTGCATAGACGCCGCGCGCGATGCCGGCGTAATGCCGTGACCGGCACGGCCGCGTGGGGGACCTGTGAACTACAATTGGAACTGGCACATCTTCCTTGAGCCGAACCCGATGGGGACCGGCACCTATCTCGACCTGTTGCTGTCGGGGCTGGTGGTCACCGTCAAGGTGTCGGTGCTGGCCTGGATCATCGCGCTGGTGTCCGGCTCGGTGATCGGCGTGCTGCGCACGCTGCCGTCGCGGACCGCGTCGTGGATCGGCTTCTGCTGGGTCGAGTTCTTCCGCAACATGCCGCTCTTGGTGCAGCTGTTCCTGTGGTTCTTCGTGCTGCCCGAATTGTTGCCGCGGTCGGCCGGGCTGTGGCTGAAGCAACTGCCGAATGCGCCGTTCTGGACCGCCGCGATCGGCGTCGGCTTCTTCATGTCGGCGCGCGTCGCCGTGCAATTGCAGGCCGGCATCACCTCGCTGCCGCGCGGGCAGAAGCAGGCCTCGACCGCGCTCGGCCTCACCACGGTGCAGACCTATCGCTACGTGCTGCTGCCGATGGCATTCCGCATCATCCTGCCGCCGCTGACCTCCGAATTCCTCAACACCATCAAGAACAGCGCGGTCGCCATCACCATCGGCCTGATCGAACTGACCGGCCAGGCCCGCTCGATGCAGGAGTTCTCGTTCCAGGTGTTCGAGGCGTTCACGGCGGCAACCGTGCTCTACCTGCTCCTCAATTTCGTCGTGGTGACCGCGATGCGCTTCCTCGAGCGCTATGTCGCGATCCCCGGCTACATCACGGGCAAATGACGATGATCGGCAGTTTCGATTTCGACGTCATCCGCCGCTCGCTGCCCTACCTGTTCCTGGAGGGCATGCGCTTCACGCTGACCTTGACCGCGCTCGCAGCGTTCGGCGGCCTGGTGTTCGGCACCCTGATCGCCCTGATGCGGCTGTCGAGCTACAAGGTGCTCGGGCGCATCGCGGGCTTCTATGTCGACTTCATCCGCTCGCTGCCGCTGGTGCTGGTGATCTTCTGGTTCTACTTCCTGGTGCCGTATATCGGGCAGTGGCTGACCGGCGCGTCGCGGCCGATCACGGTCGGCGCCTTCGCCTCCTCGCTGATCACCTTCATCGCGTTCGAGGCGGCGTATTTCTCCGAGATCATGCGCGCCGGCATCCAGTCGATCTCGAAGGGCCAGCCGGCCGCGGCCAGCGCGCTCGGCCTGACCTACGCGCAGTCGATGCGCTACGTCGTGCTGCCGCAGGCGTTTCGCAACATGCTGCCGGTGCTGCTGACGCAGACCATCGTGCTGTTCCAGGACACCTCGCTGGTCTACGTGCTGTCGATCCCGGATTTCCTCGGCGCCGCCAGCAAGGTCGCGCAGCGCGACGGCCGCCTGGTCGAAATGTACCTGTTCGCCGCGCTGGTCTACTTCGTCATTTCCTGTGTCGCGTCCTATGGCGTTCGCCGCCTGCAGTCGCGCATCGCGATTGTCCGGTAGCCAGTCATGCTTTCGAACATTCAAGACACGGCCCCCTTCACCTCTCCCATCGGGAGAGGTCGGATCGCGTCAGCGATCCGGGTGAGGGGTTTTGCTCCATCGATAGACCGCAATCCCTCACCCGGCGCTGCGCGCCGACCTCTCCCGATGGGAGAGGTGGAAGCGCGCTCGCTGCAACGCCTGAGTCACGCATGATCGAGATCAACCACGTCAACAAATGGTACGGGCCGAGCTTCCAGGTGCTGAAGGACTGCACCACCAGCGTCGCCAAGGGCGAGGTGGTGGTGGTCTGCGGCCCGTCCGGCTCGGGCAAGTCGACCCTGATCAAATGCGTCAATGCGCTGGAGCCGATCCAGGGCGGCGACATCACGCTCGACGGCGTCAAGGTCAACGATCCCAAGACCGACCTGCCGAAGCTGCGTTCGCGCGTCGGCATGGTGTTCCAGCATTTCGAGCTGTTTCCGCATCTGCGCATCATCGACAATCTCCGCCTCGCGCAGGAGAAGGTGCTCGGCCGCAAGTCTGAGGACGCCACCGCCAAGGGCATGAAGCTTCTGGAGCGCGTCGGGCTGAAGGATCATGCCAAAAAGTTTCCGGCGGAGTTGTCCGGTGGCCAGCAGCAGCGCGTCGCGATCGCCCGCGCGCTGGCGATGGACCCGATCGCGATGCTGTTCGACGAGCCGACCTCGGCGCTCGACCCGGAGATGATCAGCGAAGTGCTCGACGTGATGGTCGACCTCGCCCGCGAGGGCATGACCATGATGGTCGTGACCCACGAAATGGGCTTTGCCAACAAGGTCGCCGACCGCGTCATCTTCATGGACCGCGGCGAGATCGTCGAGGATGCCAAGAAGGCCGACTTCTTCGGCACGCCGCGCAGCGACCGCGCGCAGAAGTTCCTGTCGAAGATCCTGCAGCACTGAGCTTAGGGAGCCTCTCCGCCTGTCATTCCGGGGCGCCTCGAAGAGGCGCACCTGAGGGTTCGATGCTGCGCATCGCCCTGGAATGACGGCTGCTACAGGGTTTTCCCCCGTTAACAATTTGCGTATACGAAGGCCTGAACCCCCCTTCGTCCGCAGGAGAACTCGCGTGGAAAAGATCGCTTATGTCAACGGCTCGTTCGTGCCGCATTCGGAGGCCAAGGTCTCGGTGTTCGACCGCGGATTCCTGTTCGCCGACGGCATCTACGAGGTGGCGGCGGTGCTCGAGGGCAAGCTGATCGACAACGCCTCACACCTGGCGCGGCTCAAGCGTTCGGTCGGCGAGATCCAGCTCGCGCTGCCGGAGACGCTGGAGCGGATCGAGGAGATCCAGAAGGAGCTGGTTGCGCGCAACGACCTCGTCAACGGCATGGTCTATCTCGAGGTCACCCGCGGCGCCGACAAGGGTCGCGACTTCGCCTTCCCGAAGGCCGACGTCAAGCCGACGCTCGTGATGTTCACCTCGGAAAAGGACATCATCAACGCGCCCTCGGCCAAGACCGGCATCAACGTCATCACGGTGCCCGACATCCGCTGGGAACGGCGCGACATCAAGAGCGTGGCGCTGCTGGCGCAGGTGCTGGCCAAGCAGGCGGCGGCCGCGGCCGGCGCCGGCGAAGCTTGGATGATCGAGGACGGCAAGGTCACCGAGGGCGGCTCGTCCTCGTCCTTCATCGTCACCCAGGACGATGTCATCGTGACCCGGCAGAACGGCAACGAGATCCTGCCCGGCTGCACCCGCAAGGCGGTGGTCAAGCTCGCCGAGGAACGCCAGCTGCGCATCGAGGAGCGCGCCTTCACGATCGAGGAAGCGCTCGCCGCCAAGGAAGCCTTCATCACCAGCGCTTCCGTGTTCGTGCAGGGGGTGGTCGCGATCGACGGCAAGAAGGTCGGAGGCGGCAAGGTGGGTCCGATCACCGACCGCCTGCGCGAGATCTATGTCGAGTTCGCCAAGGCGACGGCGGTTTGACACTGGGTGGGGTGGGTTAGCGCAGCGTAACCCACCGACTTTGCTCACCACGGAGAGAATGGTGGGTTACGCCTTCGGCTAACCCACCCTACGGTCTGCGCATCGCCTTGGCACCGTCACCCTGAGGTGGCCGCTTCTTCAGCGGCCCTCGAAGGATCGACGGCCCGACTATCGACGGCCCGACTGTGGCCGTGCATCCTTCGAGACGCCTGCTGCGCAGGCTCCTCAGGATGACGGGGATGGATCGTCCGCGCTGCTCACGCCGCCGCCTTCGCCTTCACCGGATGCACCGCGCGGAAGCCGATGGCGATCCGGTTCCAGGCGTTGATCGCGCCGATCAGCGTGGTCAGGTTGACCAGCTCGCTGTCCGAGAACTGGGCGCGCACGGCTTCATAGTCGGCGTCGGGCGCATGCGTCTCGGACACCAGCGTCAGCGCTTCGGTCCAGGCTAGCGCCGCGCGCTCGCGCTCGCTGTAGAGCGGGGATTCGCGCCAGGCGTTGAGCAGATAGAGCCGCTGCTCGGTCTCGCCATGCTTGCGGGCGTCCTCGGTGTGCATGTTGATGCAGTAGGCACAGCCGTTGATCTGCGAGGCGCGGGTCTTGACCAGCTCGATCAGCGATTGCTCGAGGCCGCTCGCAGCAATCTGGTTTTCGACCGCGACCAGCGCTTTGATGGTCTCGGGTGCGGCCTGGTAGAAGTTCATACGGGGTTTCATGGTCGTTCTCCGTAGTTGTGGTTTGGGTTAGTGCGCACCGCCGCCAGCGAGGTGGCCCGGCTTCTTCAGGAATAGTGTCGCCGCGAGTGCGATGATCAGCGCGACACCGAGCAGGTAGAAGGTATCGCTGAAGGCGAGGATGTAGGCCTGCTTCTGCACGACCTTGCCGATCGCCGCGATTGCGCGGTGGGCGGCCGCGGCCTGGTCGGCGACGCCGTGGTTCATGAAATACTGCGTCAGCTGCTCAATCCGGTTGCGCGTGGCCTGTTCCAGCAGCGAGACCGACTGCATCAGCACGTTGGAGTGATATTGCTCGCGCTTGGTCAGCAGCGTCTGCAGCACGGCGATGCCGACCGCACCGCCGAGGTTGCGCATCATGTTGAACAGCGCGGAGGCCGAGCCCGCATTCTCCAGCTCGATGCCCGCGGTCGCAACCGCCGACAGCGGCGCCATCACCAGCGCCTGGCCGATGGCACGGACGATGTTGGGCCAGAACAGCTGGTCGGTGGCGTAGTCGTTGGTCATGAAGATGTTCATGAAGTTGGAGCCGGCGAACAGCGCGAAGCCGACGCCGATGATGAGGCGCGGGTCGAAGCGCTGCATCAGCCGCGGTACCAGCGGGATCAGCGCGAGCTGCGGCAGCCCGGTCCAGGCCAGCACCATGCCGATCTGCTCGGCATTGTAGCCCTGGATGCGCGCGAGGTACTGCGGCAGGATGAACACCGAGCCGTACAGCGCGATGCCAAGCAGGAAGTTGGCCAGCATGCCGAAGCCGAAATTGCGGCGGGCGAGCAGGCGCAAATTGAGCAGCGGCTTCTCGACGGTGAACTCGACGATCAGGAAGGTGGCCAGCGCGACGGCGGCGATCACCGACAGGCGGACGATGAAGGGCGAGCCGAACCAGTCGTCCTTGTTGCCTTCCTCCAGCACGGTCTGCAGCGCGGCGAGGCCGACCGCCATGGTGATGATGCCGAGCCAGTCGCCCTGGCGGATCAGAGACAGCTTCATCGGGCTCGGATCGAGCGAGACGTAGAGCATCGCGATCATCACGGCGCCCGGCACCAGGTTGACATAGAAGATATACTGCCAGCCCCAGTTCTCGGTGAGATAGCCGCCGATGGTCGGGCCGATCGCCGGCGCGAACGTCGCCGACAGCGCGAACAGCGCGAGCCCGATCGGCTGCTTGGCCTTCGGCAGTAGCGTGATGATCAGCGTGAACGCCATCGGGATCAGCACGCCGCCGGTGAAGCCTTGCACCGCGCGCAGCGCGATCATCTGCGGCAGGTCCTGCGCCAGCGCGCATGCCGCCGAGAACACCAGGAACAGGAGCGCATTGGTGAGCAGATAGATGCGCACCGAGAACACCTGCGCGAGCCAGCCGGAGAGCGGGATCACCACGATCTCGGCGATCAGATAGGAGGTCGAGATCCAGCCGCCGTCGTCGATCCCGGCGCCGATCGCGCCCTGCACGTCGGCGAGCGAGGCGTTGACGATCTGGATGTTCAGCACCGCCATGAACGCGCCGAGCGTCGCCCCGATCACCGCGATCCAGGTTTTCGTGGGGATCGCCGGCGCCGCCGGCGCTGCGGGGGCGGGGAGCGCGGTGGCGTTCGGGGCGTCGGCTGTGGGCTGAAGTGCGGTCATCGGCGTGTTCTCTGGCTTACACACGCAAAATGTATTAGGCGGTCGCTTTCGATAATCCGGGAAAGACTGGAAGGATTGTCCGGTAGAGGTTGATAATCAACGGTTGCGGCTGAGAGAGCGACTGCGGTTATGGCCACGGCACGACGGCTGCGTTTGGCCTGCGTGCCGTCGACTAGTGAGGTGAGCACGCCTCTCAAGCTCCCTCTCCCGCTTGCGGGGGCTCCACAAGATGACTCGCGGAGAGAGCCCCCCACCCGCAAGCGGGAGAGGCGAAGAGGGCGTAGACAGCAAAACGCGATCGACCACCGATGGGTGATCGATCGCGCGGAGCCAGCCGAAGAAGCGTTTGGTCCTATCCGCCGTTCGCCCGCGTCGCTGATGCCAGCCGCCGCTTCTCCTCGCGCTCGGCCAGCACCGTCGCCTTGGTGTTGACGGTCGGGATCGCCGACATGCCCGGGCGCAAGAGGCCGGTGAGGCTCTGATCGTCGAGCACGATCTTGACCGGCACGCGCTGCACGATCTTGGTGAAATTGCCGGTGGCGTTGTCGGGCGGCAGCAGCGCGAATTCGAGGCCGCTGGCCGGCGACAGGCTGTCGACATGACCCTTCAGCGTGGTGCCGCGAAAACTGTCGACCGTGAGCTCGACCGGCTGGCCGTTGCGCACATGGGTCAGCTGCGTCTCCTTGAAATTGGCGATCACATAGACCGCGTCCAGCGGCACCACCGCCATCAGCTGGGTGCCGGCCTGCACATATTGCCCGACGCGCAGCGTGCGGGCGCCGACCGTGCCGTCGACCGGCGCGGTGATCCGGGCGTAGGACAGGTTGAGCTCGGCCTGCTGCTCGACCGCGCGAGCGCGGTCCACCTGCGCTGCGGCCTGGGCGCGCTGCGTGGTCAGCACGTCGACCTTGCGCTGGGCCGCCGACAGCGCCGACTTCGCGTGCTGCAATTGCGCGGTGTTGGCGCGCAGCGCCGCGTCGGTCTGTTGCGCACGCTGAATGGTGCCGGAGCCGGACTTCATCAGCCCGTCGTAGCGGGTCTGCTCTTCCTGCGCGAATTTCAGGTTGGCCTCGGCGGCGGTGACGTCGGCCGTGCTCTGGTCGATGATCGGCTGCTGCAATTCGAGCTGGGCATCGAGGTTGCGTACCGAGGCTGTAGCGGCGTCGACATCGGCCTTGGCCTGGCCGAGCGCGGTGCGGTAATCGCGGTCGTCGATCTCGGCCAGCAGCTGGCCGGCCTTCACCGGCTGGTTGTCGGTGACCAGCACGCGGGCGATGTAGCCCGAGACTTTCGGGGCGATGATCGTGGAGTCCGCCTTCACGTAGGCGTCGTCAGTGGTTTCGAGGTAGCGGCCGGTGGTGACGTAGTCGTAGCCAAAGTCGGCTGCCACGGCGACGCCGATGATCGCGGCGAGCCCGAGCGCCACCCGCTTGACCGCTTTCCGCGACGGGCGGAGGCCGATTTTTGTTGCTTGTTCAGGGACATAAGTGGTGGTCGACATGGCATCCTCCGGGTCGAACATTCGCGTCCTTCCAGAAAGGGCGCCCAGTACGCCCCTTAGATGCAATGTCCTCCCCGCTGTGATAATCCCGATAAAACTGGAAGCATTATCAACCCAGCGCTGATAATCCGGACCTTGCCGCATGGATCGCCTGACCAGCCTGACCGCCTTCGTCCGGGTCGTGGACACCGGCGGCTTTTCCGCGGCCGGCCGCAAGCTCAACATGTCCACCACCATGGTGAGCAACCACGTGCAGTCGCTGGAGGACCGGCTCGGCGCCCGGCTGCTCAACCGCACCACGCGCAAGGTCAGCCTCACCGAGGTCGGCCAGGCCTATTACGACCGCTGCGTCCAGATCCTCGCCGACATCGAGCAGGCCGACGACATCGCGGGCGCCCAGCAATCGGTGCCGCGCGGCACCCTGCGCATCTTCACCAACACCCATCTCGTCCAGTTCCTGTCGCCCGCGGTGGCCGAGTTCCTCGCCACCTATCCCGAGGTCAAGGTCGATCTCACGATCGGCGAGCGCAATGCCGATCTGATCGACGAGAACTACGATCTCGCCGTGCGCATGGTGCCGCCGCCGGACTCCAGCCTGATCGTGCGCACCATCGCGACCTGGCGCCACGTGCTGTGCTGCTCGCACGGCTATATCGAACAGCACGGCAAGCCAACGCTGCTGGCCGACCTCTCCGCGCGCAACTGCATGCGCCACGCCAACTATCCCTATGGCGACGAGTGGCGCTTCGCCGACCGCAAGGGCACGCCGGCCGCAGTGCGCGTCTCCGGAAATCTGATCTCCAACAGCGGCGAAACCCTGAAGCTCGCGGCGCTGGCCGGCGTCGGCGTCTTCCTCGCGGCCGGCTTCCTGGTTCGCGACGAGCTGGAGTCGGGACAACTGGTCCGCCTGCTGCCCGAATACCGGCCGGTCGAGCTCACCATGAATGCTGTCTATCCGCATCGCCATCATCTCTCGGCGAAGGTCCGCACCTTCATCGACCTGCTGGTCCATCACGCCACCGAGCAGCAGAAGCTGATCAATCCGTATTCGTGAGCGGCGCGGGCGCTTGCGATGATGGCACGCGTGCGCCCTTTATCCACCGTCATCCCCGCGCAAAGGCTTCGCCTTTGTCGCTGGAGGAGCCGCGCAGCGGCGTCTCGAAGGATGCACGGCCCGGCTGCTGGCCGTTCATCCTTCGAGGCTCGCTCCGCTCGCACCTCCAGCGACAAAGGCGAAGCCTTTGCGCGGGGATGACGGGACTAATAGTACGACGTTCCTTCCGCGTCATGACCACCCGGCAGCCGTTGCATAGCCGTTGCGTGTATGAAGATCGCCTCACCTGCCGGGGTCCGTCATGCCGTTTCGTCTCCTCGCATCACTCCTGTTCGCGCTCGCAGCAAACCTGCTGCTGCAACTGCCGGCGCGCGCCGCCTATCCCGACCACATCGTCAAGATCGTGGTGCCGTTCGCGCCGGGCGGCGGCACCGATGTCGTGGCGCGGACGCTGGCGCAGGAGATGCAGAAGGATCTCGGCGTCACCGTCATCATCGAGAACAAGCCGGGGGCGGGCACCATCATCGGCACGCAGAGCGTCGCGGCGAGCCCATCCGACGGCTACACGCTGCTGATGGCGACCTTCGCCAACGCGGTCAATCCGAGCCTCTACAGCAAGCTGCCTTATGATGCGCACAAGGATTTTGCGCCCGTGGCGCTGGTGGCGCGCTCCTTCAACGTCGTTGTGGTCAATCCCGCTTCGCCGATCAAGTCGATTGCCGATCTGATCGCGGCCGCGAAGGCCGATCCGGAAAAGCTGTCCTACGGCACCTATGGCACCGGCACCTCGGCGCATCTCGCCGGCGAACTGTTCAAGCACATGGCCGGGGTCAATCTCACGACCGTTCCCTACAAGGGCGCGGCGCCTGCCATCACCGACCTCTTGGGTGGCCAGATCCAGGTAATGTTCACCACGGTGGCAAGCTGCGCCTCGCTGGTCGAGGCCGGGCAGCTGCGCGCGATCGGAGTGACGTCGGCCGAACGCTCGCCTGCGTTCCCGCAATTGCCGACGGTCTCGGAAGCCGGCGCCTCCGGCTATGTCGCCGAATCCTGGTACGGCCTCTACGTGCCGGCGAATACGCCGACCGACATCATCGACCGCCTCAACAGATCGGCGGCCAAGGCCGTGCAGGCGGAGGCCTTCAAGAAGCTCAGCGTCAATGAGGGCCTCGTGATGGTGGCCTCTCCTCCGGCCGAGCTCGACCGCTACTTTGCCGGCGAGGAGGCGCGCTGGCGCAAGGTGATAAAGGACGCCGGCATCAAGGCCGAATAGGCGGCATGCGCCAGGTGACGATCACATCTTTTTGCGTCGCATTGCCGTAACCGTGATTCTAGACGCAACGGACCGGTTCCTGGATCGTTGCCATGATCAGCGGAACCTCCCGCCTTGAGCTGTGTCTTGCGTCAAAGAGTAGGCCATGTGGATTTTGTTGCTGCTGCCGTTCATCGGCTTGCTGTGCGTGCCGTTCTATAATTTCGTCGAGCCGTCGCTGTTCGGCTTTCCCTTCTTCTACTGGTACCAGCTCGCCTGGGTGCCGATCTCCTCGCTCTTGATCTGGCTGGTCTATCGCAGCCGCCGGCCCGATACCGACGAGCCGCGGTGAGGGGACAGCCATGACCGATCACATCGCCTGGGTGGCGCTCTCCGTCTTCATCTTCTTTTTCGCGCTCGTCACCGTGATGGGCTTCTTCGCGGCGCGCTGGAAATCCGGCCCGGTCAGCGAGCATCTCGACGAATGGGGCCTCGGCGGTCGCCAGTTCGGCACCTGGATCACCTGGTTCCTGGTCGGCGGCGATTTCTACACCGCCTACACCGTGATCGCGGTGCCGGCGCTGGTCTACGCGGTCGGTGCCTACGGCTTCTTCGCGCTGCCCTACACCATCATCGTCTATCCCTTCGTGTTCGCTGTCATGCCGGTGCTGTGGAAGAAGGCGCATGCGAACGGCTACGTCACCGCCGCCGATGTCGTCCACGGCGCCTATGGCTCGCGCGCGCTCGAGCTCGCGGTGGCGCTGACCGGCCTGGTCGCGACCATGCCCTACATCGCGTTGCAGCTGATCGGCATGGAGGTCGTGATCAAGGCGATGGGGCTATCCGGCGAACTGCCGATCATCGCCGCCTTCGTGATCCTCGCGCTCTATACCTATAGCTCCGGCCTGCGCGCGCCGGCGCTGATCGCCTTCGTCAAGGACATCATGATCTACATCGTGGTGCTGGCCGCCGTGGTCGTGGTGCCCGCGAAGCTCGGCGGCTACGGCGCGGTGTTCTCGGCCGCCAACGACGCCTTCACGGCGAAGGGCGGCGCCACCGGCCTGACGTTGAAGCCCGGACAGTATCTGCCCTATGCGACGCTGGCGCTGGGCTCGGCGCTCGCCGCCTTCATGTACCCGCACACGCTGACCGGCATCTTCGCCTCGAAGTCGGCGGATACCATCCGCAAGAATGCGATCCTGCTGCCGGCCTATACGCTCTTGCTCGGCCTGATCGCGCTGCTCGGCTACATGGCCTATGCCGCCGGCATCAAGGTGACTTCGCCGAACGACGTGGTGCCGATGCTGTTCAAGACGCTGTTCCCGGAATGGTTCGCGGGCTTTGCGTTCTCGGCGATCGCGATCGGCGCGCTGGTGCCGGCGGCGGTGATGAGCATCGGCGCCGCCAACCTGTTCACGCGCAATGTCTGGAAGTCCTACGTCAACCCGGACATCTCGCACGCCGGTGAGGCGTCGGTGGCGAAGATCACATCGCTGGTGGTCAAGGTCGGTGCGCTCGCCTTCATCTTGTTCCTGCCGACGCAATATGCGCTCGACCTGCAACTGCTTGGCGGCCTCTGGATCGTGCAGACGCTGCCGGCGCTGGTGTTCGGGCTGTTCACCGTCTGGTTCCGCGCCGAAGGGCTGCTGCTCGGCTGGGCGGTCGGCATCGGCTGGGGCACGTATACGGCGTGGAGCAACGGGCTGAAGCCGCTCGCCAGCATCTCGCTCGGCGATGCCAGCTACAGCTTCTATGTCGGCCTCGGCGCGTTGCTGCTCAACATCGTCGTGGCGGTGCTCGCGACTGTCGTGGTCGGCCTGATATCACCCGCCAAGCGCCGCGCGGCGGCCTGAGCCGTCGCCTTGGTCTGACGGGGCGGAGGCAAGTCGCGCGGTGAGCCGCGCAACCTCCGCCCTGGTCTTTTCGATCGCGGCGTCTTTCACCGACCCATAGCCGCGGATCTCCATCGGCGCCTTTGCCAGCGCGACGAGATCGGGCAGCCGTGCCTTGTCGAGCTTGCCGAGCATGGTCTCGATCAGCGCCTCATACCAGGTAATCAGCTCGCGCTCGGT
Organism: Bradyrhizobium sp. USDA 4504; assembly: GCF_054063995.1. Taxonomy (NCBI): domain Bacteria; kingdom Pseudomonadati; phylum Pseudomonadota; class Alphaproteobacteria; order Hyphomicrobiales; family Nitrobacteraceae; genus Bradyrhizobium; species Bradyrhizobium sp. USDA 4504. The sequence goes on from NZ_JBSSGV010000001.1 coordinate 8,499,625, forward strand.
GCGGCGCTCCGCGGCGTAGCCGAACAGGTCGAAGGGTGTGCCGCGCAGCCCTTTCAGGCTCGCGAGCAACCGCAGCGGCGTCTGGATCCACTGTCCGAACGCGCGCTTCCTCGGCCGTCCCCGTGCATCGCGCCGCGCTGGCAGGAACGGCGGCGCAAGGTGATATTGCACCGTGAAGTCGCCGTCGAATTCCTGGCTGAGCTCGTCGAGGAAGCCGCTCTGCATATGCAGCCGCGCCACTTCGTATTCGTCCTTGTAAGCCATCAGCTTGAACAGCGACCGGGCCACGGCGTCGGTCAAGGTCTCGCTGCTGAGCGCCACTTCGGCGCGACGCACGCGGTAGATTGTCGCCCGATAGCGCGCGGCATAGGCCTCGTCCTGATACGCCCTGAGGAAATCGGCGCGCCTCGCGATCACCTGCTCCAGCGTCTCCGGGACATCGGCCGCAGCACCGTCGGCCTTCGGCAAGAACTCCGGATCGGCGAAGGCGATCCGGCCCCAGGCCAGCGCCTGCCTGTTGCGCTCGATGGCGACGCCGTTCAATTCGATCGCGCGCGTCAGCGCCTCCAGCGAGACCGGCACCAGGCCCTGCTGCCAGGCGAAGCCGAGCATCATGATGTTGGCAAAGACGCTGTCGCCGAGCAGCCGCTCGGCCAGCGCGTTGGCGTCGATCATGGTGAGGTTGCCCGACCCGATCACTCGCTCGATCGCGCGCAAGCGAACCGGCGAGGCGAGGTCGGCATCGCGAAAGCGCACCACGTCGCCGGTCGGCATCTCGGCGATATTGACCGCGGCGCGCATTCCCTTGCGATAGGTGCCGGATGCTTTTGCCGACGAGCTCACCACGAGGTCGCAACCGATCAGCGCGTCAGCCGCGCCCTGGTCGATCCGCACCTGATGCAGCGCGTCGGGCGTAACCGCCAGCCGCAGGTAGCTCAGCACGGGGCCGAACTTCTGCGCAAAACCGGTGAAGTCGAGCACCGAGACGCCGCGGCCCTCGAGATGCGCGGCCATCGCGATCAATGCGCCGACCGTGATGACGCCGGTGCCGCCGACGCCGGTGACAAGGAGATCATAGGGCCGCTCCAGTCCCGCAAGCTCCGGTACCGGCAGCGCGGCTGCGCGCGCCAGCGGATCGATCGCGCTCGCGCTCTTCGCCCGCCGCTTGCCGCCCTCGATGGTGACGAAGCTCGGGCAGAAGCCGTTGAGACAGGAAAAGTCCTTGTTGCAGGTTGAGAGGTTGATCCGGCGCCTGCGGCCGAACGGCGTTTCCTTCGGCTCGACGCTGAGGCAGTTGGATTCCACCGAGCAGTCGCCACAGCCCTCGCAGACGAGGTCGTTGATGTAGGCGAAGCGCGCGGGATCCCCGATCGTGCCGCGCTTGCGCCGCCGCCGCTTCTCGGTGGCGCAGGTCTGCTGATAGATCAGCACGGTGACGCCGGGAATTGCGCGCAGCTCGCGCTGCACGGCATCCATCGCCTCGCGCGGATGGATGGTGACGCCGGCGGGCAGATCCACCGGCGAGAAATGCGCGGGATCGTCCGACACCAGCGCGATCCGCGCGACGCCCTCGGCGCGGACAGAGTGCGCGATCGCCTGCACGCTGACCGGGCCGTCGACCGGCTGGCCGCCGGTCATCGCCACCGCGTCATTGAACAGGATCTTGTAGGTGATGTTGGCTTTCGCAGAGATCGCCTGCCGGATCGCCATCGAGCCGGAGTGATAGTAGGTGCCTTCGCCGAGATTCTGGAAGACGTGGCTGTTGCCGGTGAATTTCGATGACGCCGCCCAGTTGACGCCTTCGCCGCCCATCTGGATCAGCGACGAGGTCTCGCGGTCCATCCAGCTTGCCATGAAATGGCAGCCGATGCCGGCCAGCGCCTTGGAGCCCTCGGGCACTTTCGTCGAGGTGTTATGCGGGCAGCCCGAGCAGAAATACGGCGTACGGGTCGCGCCCGGCACCGCGATCATGCGGTCCTGTTCGGGCACCAGCGCGGCAACGCGGCGAGCGAGTTGCAATTCCGGAAACATCGGGTCGAGCCGGCGCGCCAGCACGTCGGCGAGCATGCGCGGCGACAATTCGCCGGTCCAGGAGATCAGCCGCGCGCCGCTCTCGTCATGTTTGCCGACCATCCGGTCCGGCTTGGCGCCGGGATAGTCGTAGAAATACTCCTTGAACTGGCTCTCGATGATGCCGCGCTTCTCCTCGACCACGAGGATCTCGCGCTTGCCTTTCACGAACTCCATCGCATCGTGCAGCGCCAGCGGCCACACCATGCCGATCTTGTAGATGTCGATGCCGAAGCGGCGGCACGCGGCTTCATCCAGCCCGACCAGCCGCAGCGCCTCCATCAGATCGAGATGCGCCTTGCCCGTGGTGACGATGCCGTAGCTCGCATCCTTGATGTCGTAGATGTGGCGATCGATCGGATTGGCTTTCGCGAAGGCGTAGACCGCGTGCTTCTTCGCCTCCAGCCGTTCCTCGATCTGCGGGCCCGGCAGATCCGGCCAGCGATAATGCAGGCCGCCGGGCGGCGGCACGAAATCCGGTTGCACGAAACGGCGCGGCGGCCGCAGCTCGACCGAGGCGCCGGACTCCACGATCTCCGAGATCGCCTTGAAGCCGACCCACATGCCGGAGAACCGGCTCAGCGCGTACCCATACTCGCCGAATGCGAGATATTCGCCGATATCGGCCGGATGCAGCGTCGGCATGAACCAGCTCATGAAGGCGACGTCGGACTGATGAGGCATCGAGGACGACACGCAGCCATGGTCGTCGCCCGCGACGACGAGCACGCCGCCACGCGGCGAGGAGCCATAGGCATTGCCGTGCTTCAGCGCATCGCCGGAACGGTCGACGCCGGGGCCCTTGCCGTACCAAAGGGCGAACACGCCATCGACCTCGCGATCTCTTTGCGTCTCGACCTGCTGCGAGCCGAGTACGGCGGTCGCCGCGAGGTCCTCATTCACCGCGGGCAGGAATTCGATGCGGCTGTCCTTGAGCTGCTCGCCGATCTTCCACAGTTCGAGATCGACGCCGCCGAGCGGCGAGCCGCGATAGCCGGAGATGAAGCCCGCGGTGTTGAGGCCGGCAGCGCGGTCGCGCCGCGCCTGGTCGAGCACGATGCGGACGATCGCTTGCGTGCCGGTGAGGAAGACGCGGCCGCGGTCGCGGCTGTAGCGCTCGGACAGCTGATAGGCGTCGAGCAACGGCATCTGGCCCATGACTGACCTCTCCGGGATTCGCGATGTCTGATCCGACAAGGCTATGCCTGTGGGCGTGGTAGGTCTTACCTATCCATTCATTTGTCGCGGAAAAATCGGCAGGATATTGCTGAGAACGATGTAGTTCGGTAGGATCTACCAAATCGAGGGCCTCGCAATGGTCGAAGAGCAGGACGAGAAAATCCTCGCCGAACTGCAGAAGGACGGCCGCGCCACCAACCAGCAGCTTGCGGAAACCGTCGGGATGTCGACCTCGGCGTGCTGGCGCCGGGTTCGTGCGCTGGAAGAGTCCGGTGTCATCTCGGGCTATTCGGCGCTGGTCGCGCGCGAGCGCGCAGGCTTTGCGACCTCGGCGATCCTGCACGTTTCGCTCGAGCGCCACGACGTCAAATTCGTCGACGAGTTCGTCGCGCGGGTGATGAAGCGCCGCGAAGTGCTGGAATGCTTCGCGACCACCGGCGACGCCGACTATCATCTGCGCGTCGTGGTGCGCGACATGGACGCCTACAACAAATTCCTCGACGAGTTCATGTTCCGCATTCCCGGTATCCGCCACGTCCGCACCAACGTGATCCTGAAGGAGATCAAGACCGGCGTGGCGTTGCCGTTTTGAGGTGACGACGATGATGGGGCCGCGCGCTCAATTTTGTCCCGTCACCCTGAGGAGGCCGCGTAGCGGCCGTCTCGAAGGGCGAACGGCCTTCCAGCCCGGCCGTGCATCCTTCGAGGCTCGCCCAGCGGCGCAAGTGCGCCGCAAGGCTCGCACCTCCAGCGACAAAGGCGAAGCCTTTGCGCGGGGATGACGGTCGAACCAGTCGGTAGGATGGGTAGAGCGAAGCGAAACCCATCCTGGTGCCGCGGGTTCGACTTGATGGGTTTCGCTACGCTCTACCCATCCTACGAAGATACGGGTCATGCTGCCTGTTCTGTCGACTTGGTCTTCAACAGAATCATGAACACCATGACATGGCTGACCAGCAGCAGCGGCACATAGAGCGCCGGAATATAGATGCCGGCGCCGAACAGGCCGGGATCGCCGATCTTCACGCCGTTGTAATAGGCGTTGAGAAGGTCCAGCGTGCCCCAGATGTTGAAGACCCAGACGATCGGAATCGCGATCGCCCACCGCCAGGACAGCGCCGCCATCGCAAGCAGCGCGAGAACGGCGGCGACGAGATCGCCCCATCCGACCTCGCTTGCGAAATCCGTGCTCAACTGCGGCGACACGAACCCGGCCACCATGAAGTTCATGCCCAGGAACCTGAACGCATGGAACGCTGCGAGCAGTCGGAGCGCGTTGTCACGTGGCATCGCGCGGATCGCCGGCCAGACGTAGGTGACGGCCACGACGGCACTTGTCAGAAACCCGCCGGCGACGCTGAGGACGAATGGAAGATTGAAGCCCGGGGGCATCGGCGGATTTCCTTGTTGTCGATCGGTTCGGTTGGCTTGCGTTCAGGACCTTGACGCTCAGGGCTTGGCGACGAGCAGGCGGAGCGGCAGCAGCGGGCCGACCCCGATGTACTCGTGATCCATCAGATCGAGCTTGGACAACGGCAGCCCTTCCATGATCGCGTGCGCCTCGGATACATCCTTGGCGTCGAGCAGCAAGACCACGCCGCGCCCGTCGGAGCGCGAATACCATTCGCGAATCTTGCCGTTGAGATAGAGCTGCACGGTCTGCCGGATTTCGTCCGGCATCACGGCCATCACCTGATCGCGGGTGACGCCGGCTTTCGCAGTGAGGATGACCATCACGCCTGTGGTGATGGTGGAGGCGGCTTGTGCCTGTACTTGGGCTTGAGCAGGGGAGGGAGCGGTCATGATGGTGGCGCCTGTCAGAGTGAGGGTGAGAGCCAGGATTGTGTGACGGATTGCTTGCATCGGTCGCATGTCTCCGTTCACGACGGATGTCGTGATGTCGCGTGAGCAGCGCGCGTCGCGTTGCTGCCGCTTGTGGCTCCGATGTAAGGCAGCTTTCCGCGAGCGACTATTCGCGATAATGTTCACGGGCCATGAAGCAGAACTTCACAGTCCGGCAGGGCGCGCTCGACGGCGTCGAGGCATTCCTTGCCGTCGCCCAGCACCGCAGTTTTCGCCGTGCGGCGGCCGAGCTCGGCGTCACGCCATCGGCGATCAGCCAGGCGGTGCGCGCCCTCGAGGCGCGCCTCGGCGCGGTGCTGTTCATCCGCACCACCCGCAGCGTCGGACTGACCGACGCCGGCGAACGGTTTCTGGCGCGCGCAAGACCGGCATTCGAGGAGCTGGTCGCGGCGAGCGGGGCGGCGCGGGAGCTCGGGCAGAAGCCCGCCGGGCTGTTGCGTCTCACCGTGCCGCGCTCGGTGGTGCCGATCCTGCTCGAGCCGCTGATCGCCTCGTTCTGCAAGGCCTATCCCGAGATCGAGGTCGAGCTCGCCGCCAGCGAGGAATTGGTCGACCTCGCCGCCGGCGGCTTCGATGCGGGCATCCGGATGGGCCAGTTCATCAATCCGGACATGGTCGCGGTGCGCCTGACCAAGCCGTTCCCGTTCGCCATCGTCGGCAGCCCGGACTATCTCGCGCGCCGCGGCCGCCCCAAGCGTCCGGACGATCTGCGCGCGCACGCGTGCCTGCGGCTCCGGCGGTCGAACGGAGGGCTCGCGCCGTGGTCGCTGAACGACAATGGCCGTTCGATCGAGCTTGCCGTGTCGGGATCCTTCATCGGCCATGATTTTCCGACGCTGGTCGGCGCCGCCATCGAAGGCGTGGGCCTCGCGCAAGTCCCCGCACCGCTGATATCAGGCGCCGTCAAGGAGAAGAAGCTCGTCCGCGTGCTGGAGCCATTCGCGCCGACGACGCCGGGCGTGTTCCTCTACTATCCCGGCCATCGCCAGATCATGCCGAAGCTGCGCGCCTTCATCGATCACGTGAAGAGCAGGCCGCGGGCCGCGCGGTGAGGAGAGCCCGGATTTGCATTGCTCGTTCACGTCATCTCGGAATGACGGGAGGGTCTAGGCGCGCTTCTGAGGATGCCAGTCAGGCACCGTCTTGACCATGTGCCAGACCAGCAGGTCGAGGGCGCGGGTCATGCCTTCCCGCGACCTGGTATTGGTGAACGCCGACCAGCAGAAATCGCCGCTGGTTCGCACCGAGATCGTCGTCGTTCCGTCCAACAGGCCGCTGTGCCACCAATTATTGTTCGCGGTGACGAACAGGCCCTTGGCGTAGCGGGGGTTGATGGCGCTGGGGGTGCTCATGACGCGGAGGCTGTCGGTCGGTCAGCAGCTGCTCAGTGTCCTTGAAGCCGTCGATATGGACGAACAGCGTCGTCAAATCGCCCGGCGTCGCAATCCAGCCGCCGTGCGAATCCATCCGGGCGACGTTCATCCGGTACGGATCGCCGGTCTGGCTGTAGTATTTCACTTCGTTGCTTGCGCGCTCGCCCAGCGTATTGCCGGCAATCTGCATGTCGGTGATGCCGCATCGCTTCAGGACGGCGTCCTTGATGTATTGCTCGTAGCTCTGGCCGCTCAGCTTTTCGATCACGCGGCCGAGGATGCAATAGCCGAAGTTCGAATAGGCATAGGCTTCGCCTGGCGGACTGGTGAGCGGCATATGCTCCAGCGTCCAGCTGATCAGTTCGCGATGCTTCAGGTTCTGGTTCATGAACATCGGATCGCGAGACTGGTTTCCCCAGGTCCCGGTGGTGTGGGTCAAGAGATGCTCGACCGTGATCTGCTCGACATGGGAGCGAGACGAGCCGGGTGGCATCAAGCTTGGCAGCGTGGGTGTCGTCGGATAGTCCTTGCCGAGAATGGAGCTTGCGCCGAACACATAGTCGCCGAGCCGCAATTTGCCGGCCTCGATCAGGGTGAAGATCCCGGTCGAGGTCACAGGCTTCGATATGCTCGCGATCCGGAAGCGGTGTTGCGGGGTCAATGCTTCGCCGGTCTCCCGATCCGCAACCCCGAACGCCTCGACATAAGCCGGCTTTCCCTTGATTGCGATCGCGATCGAAAGACCCGGTACATCGTAGTCCTTCATGAAGTCGGCGGCCAGGTCAGCCATCTGCTTGCGTTGCTCCGACGTCGGAAGCTCCGCGGGCTGCTCGGCAAGGGCGGTCGACGGCCCGCAAACGATCCCTGCGGCCGATAGCAGGGAGCCCTGAAGCAACGTTCGGCGTGAAAGTGGCATGGCTGACTTGTCTGATGAGTGCGCGCGGACCTTATTGCGCTTTGCCCTGTGTTGTCACGATGCGAACGGCTGTGTGATCACGTCACGATGGCCCGTCGGGCAAATGCCGTCGCGAGAATGCGAGTGTGTGATCCACCAGCGGCGCCACAAACTCGCCGTCGTGCCGGCGAAAGCCGGGACGACAAATGGAGAGAGAAGCGACCCGGTCCATCACCGTCATGCTGAGGTGCGAGCGCAGCGAGCCTCGAAGCACGACGGCCCGGCTCTCGACGCAAGGATGGAGCGGCGGCCGTGCATCCTTCGAGGCTCGCTTCGCGAGCACCTCAGGATGACGGCTCTAAAGTGGTGCAAGCCGCCTCACACCTTCTCCCTCACGAACCTGTTCCGCAGCGTGCCGATGCCGGTGATGTCGATCTCGACCACGTCGCCGTCCTTCAGGTCCGGCGAGGCGCCGTCGGTGCCCATCCAGATCACGTCGCCGGGCGACAGCGTGAAATATTTGGTCAGTTCGACGAGGAACGGGACGATGCCGAAGATCATCTCGTTGGTGTGGAAGCGGCCGGTTTCCTTGCCGTTGACGCGGATCGCGGTCTCCATGCGGTCGAGGTCGACATCGGTCTCGATCCACGGGCCCATCGGCTTGAAGGTATCGGCGTTCTTGGCACGCCACAGCCCGCGATCCGCCTTCTGCCAGCTGCGTTCGGAGACGTCGTTGCCGATGGTGTAGCCGAACACGCAGTCCATCGCGTTGGCCTCGGTCAGGTGCTTGGCGGTCTTGCCGATCACGACGACGAGCTCGCCCTCGTAATGGATCTTCTCGGTCGCGCTCGCGGGGATCACGACGTTCTCGTCATGGGCGATCAGCGCGTTCTGCGCGCGGTAGCCGATCTCGGGACGATCGGGAACGTTCGGCACGGTGCCGGCCTTGTCGGCGGCCTCTTTGAGGTGCTTCAAATAATTCAGCCCGACGCAGTAGAAGGTGCGCGGGATCAGCGGCAGCTCGATCTTGACGTCCTTCAACGCATGCGTCTTCGACGTCTTGCTCCATTCGCCGAACGGATCGCCGTTGACGGTGGTGACGGTGTCGCCCTCGACGAGGCCCCAGGATGTATTGCCTGCGGCGGTGAATTTCAGCCAGCGCATGATGATGTCCCTCTATTCCGCGGCCTGCGTGCGGGTCTTCCAGGCGCCCGCGGCCGGGCGCTTGAGCCCGAGATTTTCGCGCAGCGTCGTGCCGGCGTAGTCCTTGTGGAACAGCCCGCGCTTCTGCAGTTCGGGCACCACGTGGTTGACGAAGTCGGCATAGGAGCCCGGCACGTAGCTCGCCGCGACGACGAAGCCGTCGCAGCCGCGATTGACAAACATCTCCTCCAGCCGGTCGGCGATCTCCTTCGGGCCGCCGACCATCGCGTCCTGCACCTGGCCGCGGCCGGAGAAGGTGATGAAGTCGCGGGTCGAGGGATTGGTCTTGCCGGAGGTGCGCAGCACGCCGTCGCGGATGCCGAGCATGCCTTGCATGCCCTGCAACTCCTCGGTGGTTAGCGGCTCGTCGATCGGTTTGGCGCCGAAATCGAAGTTGAGGCCTTCGGCGAGCAGCGACAACGCGTCGATCTCGAGCGGCAGCTTCTGGATCACCGCCATCCGGTCCTCGGCCTCGGCCTTGGTCGCGCCGGTGACCGGCGTGATCAGATTGCAGAGGAACATCTGGTCGGGATCGCGCCCGGCCTTGGCGGCTTCGCCCCGGATCGCGTCATAGCCCTGCCTGGCATTGGCGAGGTTGCGCGCCGCGGTGAAGATCACCTCACCCCAACGCCCGGCAAAGCGCTGGCCGCGGCCGGAGGCGCCGGCCTGGATCACGACGGGATGGCCCTGCGGCGAGCGCGGCACCGTGAACGGGCCGCGCGAGGTGAAGAATGTGCCCTTGTGGTCGAGCCGCTTCACCTTGGTCGGATCGGCGAAGCGGCCGCTCTTCTTGTCGATCAGCAGCGAACCGTCTTCCCAGGCGTCCCAGTGGCCGAGCACCACCTCCATGAACTCGTCGGCGCGGTCATAGCGATGGTCGTGCTCGAGATGCTGCTCGCGGCCCATGTTGAGCGCTTCGCCGTCATTGACCGACGTCACCACGTTCCAGGCGGCGCGGCCACCCGTCATCACGTCGAGCGTGGCGAAACGGCGGGCGACGTCGAACGGCTCGAAATAGGTGGTGGAGGCGGTCGAGGCGAGGCCGAGCTTGGTGGTGACCATGCCCATCGTGGTCAGCACCACGATCGGGTCCATCTTCACGCAGCGGATGCCGTATTCGACGGTGTGGGCGTGATCGTTGCCGTAGCGATCGGGCATTGCGAGGCGATCGTCGAAGAACGCCATGTGGAACTTGCCGCGCTCCAGGATGCGCGCGATCTCCTGATAGTAGTCCGCCGACATCGAATCGTCGCGCGATTCCGGGTGACGCCAGGAGCTCGGCAGGTTGGTGCAGTTCTGCGCCTGCAAAAAGCCAACCAGCGCCATTTGCCGTGTCATGTCGTTCTCCTGTGTCCGCAACTATCAGCGAAGGTCGAGCTCATCGGTGAGCTTGTAATCGGCGGCGAGCGCCTTGAGCTTGTCCCAGGTCGCATCCTCGATCTCGATGCCGTCCTTGCGCCGCTGCTGCTCGCGCAGATATTCGATCTCGCCGGGATAGAACACGCCGCGGCTCCCTTCCGAGGGCGGCGTCGATTTCAGGTAGCGGGCGAAGTCGGCGACCTCCTTCCTGAAGTCCATGAGCGGACGGAATGCGGCGACGTTGAACACCGCCATGAAGCAGCCGTCGTTGTGTCGGCCGGTCGGCTCGACGCCGAAGCCGAGCCCGGTCAGGAGGCCGCACAGCACCTCGATCATCGCGGCAAGGCCCGAGCCCTTGTAGCCTTCGCTGCCGCCGAGCGGCAGCAGCGCGCCGCCCTTGCGGTAGTCTTTCGGGTCAGTGGTGTCGCGCCCCTCGGCATCGATGATCCAACCCTTCGGGATGCTCTCGCCACGCGCCACCGCGAGCTGGATCTTGCCGGCGGCGACTGCCGAGGTCGCCATATCGAGATAGAATGGCGCCTCGAGGTCGGAGGGCACCGCGATCGAGAGCGGGTTGGTGCCGAGCCGGGCCTCGCGGCCGCCGAACGGCGCCACGTGTTTCGGCGAGCGGCCGGAATCGGCGGCCGCAATCCCGATCATGCCTTCGCGCATCGCCATCATCGGGTAATGCGCGAGCCGTCCGACGTGGCTTTGGCGGAACACCGTGCAGGCCGCGACATTGGCGGTCTTCGCCTTGTTGATGGTCATCTCCATCGCCTTGGCGTTGACGTGGAAGCCGAAGCCCCAATGACCGTCGATCACAGTCGTGGTCGGTGTCTCCTGCACGATGGTCCATTTCGCGCCGGGCACGATGTGGCCGGCCTTGATGCGGTCGATATAGGTCGGGATTGCGATCACGCCGTGGGAGTCGTGGCCGGCGAGGTTGGCGTTGACGCAGCCGGAGGCGACTGCGCTGGCTTCCTCCTCCGATGCGCCGGCACCCTTGAGGAGTGCCGCGCCGATGCGCGTGAGACGGTCGGCCTGGACGATCGGCATGGGATTTTCCTCGCGGTCTGCCCGCGTGATGCGCGGGTCGTGCTTGCTGTTGTCGACGTCATGCTCTCAAAGCGCCGAGGGGCGAGCAAGGGCAGAAAAATCCGGGCGGCCATACCGCCAGCAGGGTGCTCGCCGCCGCGATTTCACGGAGTGGAACGGGCGCGGTCGCGATGCGGAATTTGGCTGCTCGGGCGGCGCGAGCAGGACGTCCATCCGCGCCTCGCCACCCTCCGCCTCAGGCTGGCACACCGGTGTCCGTAATATCCCGGAAAACCGCCGCCGGCGTTCGTCAGCCGTTTACTTTGTCGTGCAACTTGCCGGATACGCTAACCACCACTTAGGCCTCTCGCGGGCAATGTTCCCTGCCAGATTGGAGGGGTTGGCCCCCGGGCCTTCAGGAATCGTGCAGTCGAGCATCGGGCGTACCTTCGCGGCGTTGAGTGCCACCAACGAAGCGATCCTGTACGCGAAATCACCAGAAGAATTGTACGGCAAGGTCTGCGAAGCCGCGTTCTCGAGCGGGAGCTTCCTGGCCGCGACCGTGTTTTTGCTGGAGCCGGATACCGGTCTCTTGAGGTTCGCGGCTGGCTACGGCGACGATGTCGCGCGACTATGCAGCATCACCATTTCCGCGATCGCCAACACCCCGGAGGGCGAAGGCGTGGCCGGCCGCGCGTTCCGCGACCAGAAGGCCTGCGTCCGCAACGACTATGTCAACGACGCTGTTTCGGCGGCTTGGCGCAGCGGCGCGGCAGCGGCCGGCGTCGGGGCGGCCGCCGCGGTGCCGCTGGTTTGCAACCGGCGCAGCGTCGGCGTCTTCATGGTGACGCGGCGCGAGATCAATTCGCTCAGCGACGAGGCCGTTTCGCTGCTGGAGCGCATGGCCGCGAACGTGTCCTTCGCGCTCGATAATTTCGACCACGAGGCCTCGCGCAAGAGCGGCGAGCGGGCGATGCGTCGGCTCAACCGCATGTTCGGTGCGATCAGCGCAACCAACGAGGCGATCCTTCGCGCCAAGACCGAGCACGATCTCTATCAGCGGGTCTGCGATGCCGCGGTGTTCAGCGGAAAGTCCTTCGCGACGGTGGTGCTGCTGGCCGAACCCGACACGCACTGGTTCGAGCCTGTCGCCGGCACCGGCGAGGCGCTCGACCTGATCACCCAGACGCGCTTCTCGACCGATCCGGACAACGTCTATGGCAAGGGGATTTGCGGCGAGGCGTTCCGGACCCAGCGGCCCTGCGTCGAGCACGACATCCCGATATCGATGGGCCCGTCGCATATGCCGATCGGCGGCAGCGGCCTGATGGCCTGCGTGGCGCTGCCGCTCACCCGGTTCGGCAAGAGCGTCGGCGTCCTGATTTTCTTCACCGGCAATTCCTGGGCGCGCGACGAGGAGATCATCGCGCTGCTCGCGGGGATCGCCGAGAATGTCTCGGTCGCGCTCGACAATTTCGGCCGTGCCACCGAAAAGGCCAAGGCCGACGCCGAGCGCGAGCGGCTGTCGCGGATGTTCGCGGCGCTGAGCGCGACCAACGAGGCGATCATGCGCGCGAGGTCGCGGCTCGAGATGTTCGAGCTGGTCTGCGCGGCGGCGGCGCATGGCGGCGGATTCAACTCCACCAGCATCCTGATCGCGAAGCCCGGCGACGATTTCCTGGAGATGATGGCGGTCGCGGGGCCTACCGCGGCAAATGCGCGCCGCCTCAACGTCTCGCGCAGCGAGGCTCGCCCCGAAGGGCGCGGCGTCTGCGGCCGGGCGTTCCGCTCGCGGCGCGCCTGCATCAACAACGATTTTCTGGGCGACGTCGCCAGCAATCCGTTCCGCGACGTCATCGACCGCGAGGATGCGCGATCGGGCGCGGCGTTCCCGTTGATCGTCGACGACGAGCCGGTCGGCGTGATGCTGTTCATCTCCGCCAAGCGCAACACCTTCTCGGCTGAATTCGCCGAGCTGCTGCAGCGGCTCGCCGACAACGTCTCCTATGCGCTCGGCAGCTTCGACCGTGCCGACGAGAAGGCGCGGACCGAGGAGCAGAAGGAGCGGCTGCGGCGGATGTTCGCGGCGCTGAGCGCGACCAACGAGGCGATCATGCGGGCGAAATCCCGCAGCGAACTGTTCGATCTGGTCTGCGATGCCGCGGCGGTCGGCGGCCAGTTCGTCTCGGCCACGATCAGGCTGGTGCGGCCGGGCGAGGTCTTCCTGGACAATGTGGCCGCCTCGGGCCCGGACCGGGTGCGGGCCCGAGAGGTTCAGCTGTCGGCCGACGCGACGCGTCCGGAGGGACAGACGCTGACCGGCGTTGCGATCCGCACGCGCAGGCCCTGCATCAGCAACGACTATCTCAGCGATTTCGGCCCCGAATCGCACGTCTATCCGGCCGTGCGCGACAGCGGCAGCAAATCGGGCGCAGCCCTGCCGCTGCTCAAGAACGGCGAGGCGATCGGCGCGCTGGTGTTTCTCTCCAGCGAGTTCGGCACCTTCAGCCCGGAGATGATGGCGCTGTTGCAGCGGCTTGCCGAGAACGTGTCGTTCGCGCTTGCCAATTTCGATCGCGCCGACGAGAAGGCGCGGGACGACGAGCAGAAGGAGCGGCTGTCGCGGATGTTCGCGGCGCTGAGCGCGACCAATGAGGCGATCATGCGGGCGAAGTCCCGCGCAGAATTGTATCGACTGGTCTGCGCGGCGGCGGCGACCGGCGGCAAGTTCACCTCGACTACGATCGCGCTGGCGCAGACCGGAAGCGACTATCTGCGGATCGTCGCGATTGCGGGGCCGGCGGCGGAGGGCGCGCGCCAGGTGACGCTCTCGACCAGCGAGGCGCACCCCGAGGGGCGCGGCGCCTGCGGTCGGGCGTTCCGCTCCGGCAAGGCGTGCATCATCAACGACTATTTTGCCGATCCCGAGACCGCCGCTTTCCATGAGCGCGCGCGGCTCGATGGAACGCAGTCCAGCGCCTCGTTTCCGCTTGTTGTCAGCGGGCAGGTGGTCGGGGTCATGATCTTCGTCGCGATCGACAAGGACACGTTCACGCCGGAGTTCGCCGAATTGCTGCAGCGCCTTGCCGACAATCTGGCGTTCGCGCTCGAGAGCTTCGATCGCGCCGATGAGAAACACAAGGCCGACGAGCGCATCGAATATCTTGCCTCGCACGACAGCCTGACCAATCTGCCGAACCGCGAGACGTTCAACGAGATGCTGCATCACGCGATCTCGGCGGCGGATCGCCATCGCCGGCAGCTCGCGGTGCTGTTCATCGATCTCGACCGCTTCAAGGTGATCAACGACTCGCTCGGCCACGACGCCGGCGACATGCTGCTGGTGGCGATCGCCGAGCGGCTGCGTGGATCGTTGCGCGCGAGCGACGTGGTGGCGCGGCTCGGCGGCGACGAGTTCGTGGTCATCCTCGAGGAAACCGCCGAACGCGACGACGTCGAGCGCATCGCCGGCGATCTTCTGGTTTCGCTCAGCCAGCCGCTGCAGCTCAGCGGGCATGAGTGCCACACCACGGCCTCGATCGGCATCGCGATGTATCCGGCCGATGGCTCGGACGTGCAGACGCTGACCAAGAATGCCGACATGGCGATGTATCTCGCCAAGGAAGACGGCAAGAATGGCTTCCGCTTCTTCTCCAACGAGATCAGGGCGCAGTCGATCGAGCGCTTGACGATGGAGAGCGCATTGCGCCGCGCACTCGAGCGCAAGCAATTCTCGCTCGACTATCAGCCCAAGGTGGACATGGCGAGCGGGCAGATCAGCGGCGTCGAGGCGCTGCTGCGCTGGACCCATCCCGAGCTTGGCAAGGTATCGCCGGGGCAGTTCATCCCGCTTGCCGAGGAGACCGGCCTGATCGTGCCGATCGGCCGCTGGGTGTTGAAGGAAGCCTGCGGGCAGAACATGGCGTGGCAGCGCTGCGGCCTCAGGGCCGTGACGATGGCGGTCAACCTTTCACCGCGGCAGTTCGGCGATCCGAACTTGCTCGACGACATCGACGCGGCGCTGGAGGAGAGCGGCATGTCGCCGGCGTTGCTCCAGCTCGAGGTCACCGAGAGCATGGTGATGCGCAACGTGACGCGTGCGGTGCGCGTGCTCGACGCGATCCAGAATCGCGGCATTCGGCTGGCGATCGACGATTTCGGCACCGGCTATTCATCGATGTCGCTGATGAAGCAGTTCCCGATCGACACCATCAAGATCGACCGCTCTTTCGTGCGCGACCTGCCCAATGATTCCGAGGACGTCGCGATCGCGCAGGCGATCATCTCGATGGGCAAGGCGCTTGGCATGACCATCGTCGCCGAGGGCGTCGAGACCTCCGAGCAGCAGGAGTTCCTGCGCGCCCATGCCTGCGACGAGATGCAGGGCTTCCTGTTCAGCCGGCCGCTGCCGCCGCGCGATCTCGCCGAATTGTTGAAGCCGTCGCAGGCAGAGGCGTCGCCGCCGTTGCAGCCGTCGCTGGATGGCGAGGCGACCAGCGAGGCCGGGCCGGATCTAGGGCGGAAACGCGCCGTCGTCTGACGGCTGCACGGGCAGGTCGCGAACGTCGGAATCGGTTGATGCGACCTTGCGCGAGAAATCATAGGGCCACGGCAGGATGTCCTGGCCGGCCAACGTCTGGCGCAACACAACGGCAGCCTCCGCAAAGCTCGCGCCGTCGGCAAGGCGGAGCTGGCGGCTCCAGGCGGATGGCAGCGGTTCGGCGGCATCGCGCATCTCGAATGCCGGCCCCCACCACCAGGCCGGAGCGGGCGGCCGTTCCGGTTCCGCAATGGCGCGCCAGCGCGCGAACTCGTCGACGATGCGGGCAAATTGCAGCTTGGCGGCGGGATGCATCGAAGGCCCTTCCTTGGGCCGGGATGATAGCATCGCTCCCACCTCGCGCAACGCGGCTATTGGCGGCCGTGCTGCCAATGCGCCGTCACGTCGGAGCCCGATTTGTTGAGGTGGACGTGCTGGTCGACATGGTCGACCCAGGACAGCGGAATGAGGTGATGGTGCTGACCGTCAGGCGAGCTTTGCTTGGTCAGCTTGATCTGGTCGGTGCCTTCCATGTGGTCGACCTTGCCGACCGTTTTCTTGTCCGACGAGATCACATCCATATCTTCCCGAATATCAGCGGCGTTTGCCATGCGTCATTTCCTCGTCATGATGATGAGGGGATGAAACGCCGCCTGGATGCAAAGGTTGCTAGCCGGTTCCGGCTACTTCTGCTCGACCTCGGTCGCGGTGGCCGGGCCTTCGCCCATGATCAGCAGCACGGCGTCCTCGTCCTTGGCGCCGTCCCAGTGCACCTGCTTGCCGAAATGGGTGACGAAGCTGCCGGCCGGCATCGCCACGGTGCCGTGATCGGGATCGAATTTTGGACCCGAGCCCACCCACCAGGTGCCCTTGAGCACCACGATGTAGCGGTCGTTGGGATGGAAATGCGGACGGCTGAAGTGATTGCCCTTGGTCCATTTGGTGTAGACCATGTAGAAGCCGGGCTTCGAGGGATCGCCGACCACGACCGCATTCTGTGCGCCGCGCGCGTCAGCCGGGCTCCAGGGAATCTGATCAGGCAGCTTGTAGGTCACGGCGGCCGGATTGAGCTCGGCCGCGGAGCTGACGCTCAGCGTCGCGGCAAAAGCCAACGGCATCATCAGATATCGCCAAGGTCGGTTTGACGCCGTCATCGGTATGCTCCCAGATCGGATTACTCGGGCGACTGCCGCGCCCGTACGTCGCGCCATGCTAGTCGTCCTCGCTTCCGCCCGGCAAGACGCCGCCGTGCATGTCTGATCTCAGGATTGCGGCAACGATCCGTGACACAACGCAGTTGCAATATGAAAAAGCATTTACGCCGCCGCAGACGATGATAGGTTGCGCGCCAACCAAAAGACGGGAGGATAACCTTGAAGAAGCATCTGTCGATACTGGCGGCGGGACTTGTGATCGGTGCGGCCGCGCTGCAATTTTCCACCGCCGCCTCGGGGGACGACGGCTGGGTCACGCTGCTCGACAGCTCCAAGAAGGGTGACTGGGACGAGGTCGGCAAGGCCAATTGGGCGATGAAGGACGGCGCGCTGGTCGCCGACAAGCTCGACGGCAAGGATCTCTCCTATCTCGTCAGCAAGACCCAATACAAGGATTTCCAGATCAGGGCGGAGTTCTGGACCGACGAGGATGCCAACAGCGGCATCTTCATCCGCTGCGAAGGCAACAAGGTGATCGACTCCAAGGTCTGCTACGAGGTCAACATCTTCGACAAGCGGCCGGACCCGACCTACGGCACCGGCGCGATTGTCGACGTCGGCAAGGTCGATCCGATGCCGAAGGCGGCCGGCAAATGGAACGTCTACGAGATCACGGCGCAGGGGCCGCATTTCGTCGTGACGCTGAACGGCCAGAAGACCGTCGACGCCCAGGATTCCAAGCACGCCAACGGCTATATCGCGCTCCAGTATGGTTCGGGCGTGGTCAAGTTCCGCAAGGTGCAGATCAAGCCGCTCTGACGGCGCGGGTTGAGCGGGGCCTCGGTCGCACTGCGACGGGGCCCCTCCTCATTGAGGAGCACTGTCGGTCGCAGAGACCTTCCGATCGTCACTCTGCGTCCGCAGATGATGGCCGATCACGAGCCCGGTCAGGCACAGCAACAGCCCAAGTGCCGGCGGCGCAAACAGCGCCTCTTCCTGGAAGATGCCGTTCACCAGCACGACCATCGTGCCGAAAGCGGCGAGCCCCTGGATGAGGATTCCCGACGAGGCGTAGAGCCGCCAGGCCTTCAGCGCCATCGCCAGGAAGTAGCCAAGCGGCACCAGTGAGCCGATCCCCATCTGGTAGAGCAGCACGCCGACGGCGCTCTCCACCGCGCCGTCCATCGTGCCGGCCGCCTGCGCTGCGTTCCAGTCGATCGAGAAATAACCTTCGGAGAGATTGCCGCCGACGCCAAGTCCGCGGCCGATCGGATTCTGCCGAAAGCCGTCCCACCCGCCCATGAAGCCGATCACGTGGAAGTCGCCGATCTGGAGTCCAATATAGATCGCCGCGATGGCGTACAGCACGAGCCCGACCAGCGCGACGGCAAGGGTGATGGTGGCGCCGAGCAGCCAGGTTGCCGTCCAGGCCAGGGCCACGAAGATGACCAGGATGAGCGCGCCTTTTACGCTACAGCAAATCAGCAGCGGGATCGCGGCCAAGGCCAGCCAGCGATATCCGACCGCGAACAGGAACAGGATGGAGAAGGCGATCCCGTAACCGAAGCTGATCGGGCTCATATTCGGTCCGAAGATACGCAGCAACGACGAGAGGCCGAGGTCTTCGAACAACGGGCTGTTGAGAAAGCTGAAACGGAAGCGATCGATCAGATCCACCGGCACCCTGCCGGTTGCGCGCATCTCGGCTTCCCAGGATCCGGAACGGGTCGCCTTCAGCTCGTCGAAATGCCAGAACGTGTAGCCGTTGGTGATGGAGAGCCAGAAATCGCGGAACAGCAGTTCGACATATCCGCAGACGATCAGCAGCGCCGCAACCGTCACCAGGAACGGCGTGATGCGGATCTCGAAGGTTGCGGCCGTCAGCAGCGATAGCTGAAACAGAAACAGCGGCAGCGCAATGTTGCGCAGATAGACGAGGGCCGCGTGCGAATCCTGCGTGGCGCCGAGCAGGAAATACGCCGTCACGGTTGCGAGGGTGAACGACCCCCATTTCATGATCTGGTCGATCTCGGCGGAATGTTTCCGCTCGTGCAGCGCGTAGAGCGCCAGCGTGACCAGCCACATCACCGCGATGACCAGGAAATTGTAGCCCTTGACGAAATCCATCTCCTGCTCGGTCGTCATGTAGGACGACAGGATCGAGACGAAGAGGTTCTGGAAGAAGATGATGAAGATGGCGATCGACGGCGCGTAGGCCGGCACCGCGAGCACGATGGCGCAGCCGATCAGGCTTTCGACGACGATCGCGAGCCCGGCGTTGGCCGTCTGCATGATCGGCGCGAATGCGATCGATGCCACGGCGATGCCGAGTGCAGGAATCAGATCGCCGGCCAACAGCGGCCGCGGGGCTATCTCTGCTCGCACAGGCTCTGACCTAGCGTGACCGGACGTGTGGGCGTGCCACACCGCATCGTCGATCTAGCCGCGCATTGTGTAAGAACTGGTTAACCAGATGGGTCAGCGGGTCCCGAGCAAGGCCCTCAGCGCCTCGCGGTCGACCTTGCCAGTGACCGGGTCGGCGAGGCCGAAGCCTTGCGACAGCTCCCAATGAGTCCAGCCCCAGCATTGTTGCCGGGCGTAGGCGGTCACGCCGGCGAGCCAGCGCAGCCGGCTATCGCGCGGCGCGCCGGCCTTGAGCACACCGAATTCATTGATGATGATCGGCCGCGAATATTGCCGTTGCCAGGCGGCCGCCGGTTCGAGCCATTTGTCAATGCCGCGGTCGGGAATGGCACGGTCCACCATCGCGAGCGCCGTGCGCCTGTCCAGCGCGGTGAGTTGCTCCCGCAGCTGCTGAACCTTGGGATCGTCGGAGCGGACCGGATAGGGCAATCCGGTGACGTCGTGCAGCGGTTCATTCGGATCCCAATGGGCCTGATGGGTGAACACCATCGGATCGTAGAAGTGGATGGCATAGACGACATTCGGATCGTCGAGCGGAGTGAAATCCGGCAGCGAATCCGCGCGCTGCCAGTTGACCGGCCCGGTGACCAGTGTGGTCTGCGGCAGCAGGGCGCGAATGAAGCCGGCCAGCTCCCGGACTTCGCCCTGCCATTGCGCGGCCTCGACATCCGGCTCGTTCAACAGTTCCGCAAACACACGGTCGGACGGATAGCGCTGCATGACCCGTGCGAGCTCGGTCCAGGCGCGCTTCATTTCGGTCATCGCATTGGGCGGATCGTCCTTGTGTAGCGCGTTGAAGCGCTCGCCGGAGTGCAAGTCGATCGACACCGCATAGCCGAGCGCGAGCAGGGTCTTGAGCGTCGCATCGACGGTGCGCAGGCGGCCGTCTATCTCGGCTTTCGCGGCGAAGCGCGGCATGACGAAGTCGGCGGGCACCGGCAGCCGGATGTGGGTCATGCCGGCCTTGCGCAGCTCGCGCAGCAGGCCGCGGGGCGGCGCCGACCGCGGATCGGCGATCCAGCCGTCGGCATTGACGCCGCGTGACAGCGCCTCGAGCCGCTCGGCCGGGACGCCTTCGATCAAGGCGGGACAGGCCCGCGCGGCGACCGACAGCAGAATCGACGCGCTGACCGCGAGGGCAAGGATCGATGGCCGCGTCATGACCGATCAGCGTGCGATGGTTGTCGCGGGATCGTGACGGGTTGCGGGGCGCTCACGAATATACTGCCTGTAGTGTTCGAGCCGGCCGGGGTCGCGGGGCGTCGTCCGAAAGATAGCTCGGCCAAGCAACGATGCGGTAAAGACGTAACACGAAATTTAACCTATGCGCCTTCGTCGACTGTCCAAGGCGACCCGTCGCGAAGAGGATTGAGCCGCCGGTGCGGCGCGCCGCTAGATCCCTCGGACCACGCCCGGCTGGCCCGGTGCGCATTCCAGCGCAGCACGGTCCCAGTTCGCGTTGATGGCCGCGGCCTCATAGCTCGATTGCAGGAATTCGAGCAGCGCCTTGTCCGGGTCGGCAGCCGTCCGCACGGCGTCGTAGGGCAGGATGAATTCGCCAAGCGCCTCGCTGAAGAACGCAGCATCGGGCCGTACCGGCGTGTTGCGATAGCCCGCGGGTTCCGGATAGGCGTAGGAATAGAATGCCGGATAATCGATCGCGCCGCCGCCCGGCCAGAAGCCGGCGCTGCTGACCTCGTGCGAATAGGCTTCGTGCGCCACCTCGTCGGGCAAATGGGGCACGCCGCCGGGATGCCGCGGCGCGGTTCTGCCGGAAAAGCGCGTCACCGCGAGATCGAAGCTGCCCCAGAAGAAATGCATCGGGCTCGCCTTGCCGAGGAAGCCGGTCCGGAATTGCTTGAACACGCGATCGCAGTTCACGAGGATCTGGTGAAACCGGCGCACGGCATCCGCGTCGTACGACGCATGCTGCGTATCCTGCGAAAAGCGGATCGGATCGGCGACTTCGTTCGGTATCTCGTCAATGGCGACGTCGATGCCGAGGTCCTTCAGATTGCTCATGACCGCCGCGTAGAAGCTTGCGACCGATTGACCGGCCAGCGCGAATTGCCGTTCGGTGCCGTCGCTGGTCGAGATGCGGAGCACGTGATCGATGAAATCGAAGTCGATCTGGAACGTGCGATCGCCGTCGGGGATCGGCGAGGTCGTCAGCCCGCGCGCCGTGACATAGAGCGTGACGTGCCAGGAGTGATTGAGCCAGGGCGACTTCGCCAGCCGGATCTTGCCGGCGATCTGGGTGAAGAGCTGGAGCGTGGCACAGCTGTCGCTCCACGCCGCGGTCGGCAGTTCCGGCCAGCGGGTCTTCTGTGTGTTGGTCATGACAAACCTCTGGGCTGCGCAACGTACAGTGTTTCGGCTATTACGAATTGGTCGCGATGACCTCGGGGGAACCGATCCTCTGGTTCCGCGCGACGTGCTCTGGTCGGCGAAGCGCACGAACGCGCTTTGCCGTCAAACCGCACGTAGGTTAGTTCGCGGCCCAAGCTCCGTGGCCCTCACCGGCGGCATATCGTCGAGGGCGGCAATCCGGCGGTCAATCTCACGGATCACGTGTTTCGAGAATGGCCCGAAATGCAAATACAGCGCCATCAACATCACGATGTAGCGAAGCGCGCCCGGATTGGACTTCGCGACCTCAACGAAGGTCTTCCAGAACGGTTCGTGGACCTCCGGCAGGGCACGCATGATCGTGTGCACGCCCTCGATGCCGCCAAGCCTCTTGCGTATGTCGCCATCCGGCAGGTCGCGACGCCGGTCGGACCGGTCGAGCATGGCGGCGAGCCGCGACAGCCGTCCTGCATAGGCCGTCGGGTCGAACACGTGCCCGATCACGGCCTTGTAGTCCTCAAGGATGTCACGCAGCGGACGTATGGTGTCGAAATTGCAGCCGAGCGTGCATTGGTCGCCCGCCTGCTCGACTTTCATGAGATCGTGGCCTTCGTGCAGGCGGCCTTCCTTCGCCAGCCGCCGCGTCAGCTGTGTGCCCGGCAGTGCATAGAGCAGTCCAACCATGCAGACTGGAATGCTCGCCTCCTCGATGAAGTCGATCATCGCGTGCCCCATCGAGGCTTTCTCGGTATCGAACCCGACGATGAAACCCGCGGTGACGAACATGCCGTAGCCATAGATCTTGTGAATGCATTCGGCGATGTCGCGCCGGGTGTTCTGCTTCTTCTTCATCTGCACGAGGGTCTCCGGATCCGGGCTCTCAATGCCGACGAAAATCCCGAAGAAGTTCGCGTCCTTCATCGCCTGCAACAGCTCGCTGTCGTCAGCGATATTGATCGAGGCTTCCGTCGAAAACTCGAACGGATAATCTCGCTCCTCCAGCCAGGCTTTGAGCTGCGGCAGCAGGATGCGGAGGTTTTTCTTGTTCCCGATGAAATTATCGTCGACGAAATCGACATGTCCGCGATAACCGTGATCGTAGAGCGCTTGCAACTCAGCGAGAATTTGATCGGGGGTCTTGGTGCGCGGCACACGACCATACAGCTCGATAATATCGCAGAACTCGCAGGTGAACGGGCAGCCACGCGAATATTGCACGCCAATGAAGAGATAGTGCTCGAACTTGATCAGGTCATAGCGGGGCATCGGGCTTAGCGTGACGTCGATCTTGAATTTCTCGGCGATGAACACGCCCTTGCGCTCTCCACTTTCCCAGGCGGCGACAAATTGCTGAATGATTTGCTCTGCCTCACCGATCACCTGGAAGTCCGCGTCGGCGTAAAGATGCGGGCTGGAGGAGACGTCAGGTCCGCCGACACATACCGGCTTGCCGTGCCGGTGTGCGAGATCGATCAGGTGGAGAAAATCAGGCTGCTGGTTGAGCATGCCGCCGATCATGACAAGATCGGCCGAGTCGAGATCGGCGTCCGTCAAGGGCTCGGTGTTACGGTTGATGAGGCGAATATCCCAATGCTTCGGCAGCATGGCGGCGACGGTGATCAGTCCGAGCGGCGCCGCCGGATACTTCGCATCGACGAGTTCACAAGCTTCCGTATAGTTCCAGAAGGAGTCCTGAACGAACTTCGGATAGATCATTAGGACGCGACAGGGAACCGTCATGTTGCTCCGGCCTGGATATTGACGGGCACGATGACACGCGGCTTGTCGCCGCTCAAGGGCTCAATTCGCGGCCAATTGTCAGGCAATCCTGGGCATGGACGCCTATTACGTCGATTATCGGCCTTTCTTGGCGTCTGTTGGCGTTCCAGCAGCGATCGCTCTTGCGCCGTTGTCCGGGAACGACGTCGCGACTTAGGCAGGGGCGGCAATCGTGAACGAGAATGCCGCCCCCATCGCATCAGCCGTGAAGTTTTCTCGCGGTTTCCGCGATCGCGCGGCCCTGATAGCGGGCGCCGGCGAGTTCGTTCTCGCTCGGCTGGCGGCTGCCGTCGCCGCCGGTGATCGTGGTTGCGCCGTAGGGCGCGCCGCCGGTGACCTCGTCGAGCTTCATCTGTCCGGCAAAGCCATAGTTCAGGCCGACCACCGTCATGCCGAAATGCAGGAGGTTGGTGATGATCGAGAACAGCGTGGTCTCCTGGCCGCCATGCTGGGTCGCGCTCGAGGTGAAGGCGCCGCCGACCTTGCCGTGCAGCGCGCCCTTGGCCCAGAGGCCGCCGGCCTGGTCGAGGAAGTTGGCCATCTGCGAGGCCATGCGGCCGAACCGGGTGCCGGTGCCGACGATGATCGCATCGTAGTTGGCGAGATCGTCGATCTTGGCGATCGGCGCGGCCTGGTCGAGCTTGTAGTACGAGGCCTTGGCGACTTCGGCCGGTACCAGCTCGGGGACGCGCTTGATGTCGACGGTGGCGCCGGCTTCGCGCGCGCCTTCCGCGACGGCATTCGCCATCGCTTCGATGTGACCGTAGGCGGAGTAATAGAGAACGAGAACCTTGGCCATGATGGCCTCCTTGTGGTTTGGCAGTAGGGTGAAGTTAAGGAACCCCGTCATTGCCGGGCTTGACCCGGCAATCCATCAAACGGAGAACCCTTGCGAAGCCCGATGGATGCCCGGGTCAAGCCCGGGCATGACGAGTGTGGATGTGGTGATCAGGCCGCGTCGACGAGCACGAGCTCAGCATCCTCGAGCGCGGTGATCTTCAGCTTGGCCTCGTCGCGGATCGCGGCGCCGTCGCGGGCATTGACGCGCACGCCGTTGACCTCGATGCTGCCGGCCGCCGGCACCAGATAGAGGTGACGGGCCTTGTCGGCGGCGTATTCCGCACTCTCGCCGGCCTTCAGCGTGGTGGCGAGCACCCGCGCATCGGCGCGGATCGGCAGCGCGTCATTGTCGCCGTCGATACCCGAGGCGATGGTGACGAGCTTGCCCGAACGGTCCGCCTTCGGGAACGGCTTCGAGCCCCAGGTCGGGTGGCCGCCCTTCGTCGTCGGCTCGATCCAGATCTGGAAGATCTTGGTCTTCGCCGGCTCCAGATTATACTCGGAGTGACGGATGCCGCTGCCGGCGCTCATCACCTGCACGTCGCCGGCTTCGGTGCGTCCCTTATTGCCGAGCGAATCCTGGTGCGTGATTGCGCCCTCGCGAACATAGGTGATGATCTCCATGTTGGCGTGCGGATGTGCCGGGAAGCCGGAGTTGGGCGCGATCTCATCGTCGTTCCAGACGCGCAGCGCGCCGTGGCTGACATTATCGGGATCGTAGTAGCTCGCGAACGAGAAGTGGTGCTTGGCCTTCAGCCAGCCGTGGTCGGCGCCGCCAAGCTTTGCGAATGGTCTGAGTTCGATCATGGTCATTCCCCTTGATGTCGATGTTGAGGAGCAGGCCGGGCGCACCGCGCCCGGCGTCTCCAGAAAATTTTGCGATCAGGCGCCGAAGCCGCCGTCGACGTTGAGCACGGTGCCGGTCACGAACGAGGCTTCCGGGCTTGCCAGGAACACGACGCCCGCTGCGACTTCCTCCGGGCGGCCGAAGCGTTGCACCGCGTGCTGCAAGCGTTGCGTCTCGGCAAACTCGCCACCGTCCTTCGGGTTCATGTCGGTGTCGATCGAGCCGGGCTGCACCACGTTCACCGTGATGCCGCGCGGTCCGAGGTCGCGCGCCGCGCCCTTGGTGTAGCCGACGACGGCCGCCTTGGTAGCGACGTAGTCGGCAAGGCCCGGGAACGAGGCGCGGTCCGCCAGCATGGAGCCGACGGTGACGATGCGGCCGCCTTCGCCCATCAGCTTGGAGGCGGCGCGGATCGCGGTGATCACGCCGTTGATGTTGATCGCCTCCTGGCGGGCGAGCGTCGCGGTGTCGGCCTTGGGGTCGTCGACCGCGCCGCCCGATGCGACACCGGCATTGTTGACCAGGATGTCGAGCCGGCCAAAATCCTTGGCGACGGTCTTCACCAGCTGATCGACATCGGATGACGAGGCCTGGTCAGCCTTGTAGGCGCGGGCGTTGACGCCCTTGTCCTTCAATTCGGCGACCACGGCCTCGGCCTTCTCGGGAGAGGCGACGTAGCTGATCGCGACGCTCGCACCTTCCGCGGCGAGTGCACGGGCGCTGGCCGCTCCGATGCCGCGCGAGCCGCCGGTGACGAGGGCAACCTTGCCTGAGAGCTTCTTTGTCATTGGATTTCTCCATCGGTTGAATTTGATGGCACTTGGATATGCCTCCGGCTGTGGTATAGAAATAGAAACTATTGAAACTCATTGTTTCCAGTATTGAGCAATCAGGACAGCGGCCCATGTCGAAACTGCCGGACTTCGAGGCGCTCGCGATCTTCGCAAAAGTCGTGGAATTACGGTCGTTTGCGGCGGCCGCGACCGAGCTCTCGCTGTCCAAGGCGACGGTGTCCAAGGCGGTCAGCCGGCTGGAGGAGCGGCTCGGCGCCCGGCTGTTCAACCGCACCTCGCGGCGGTTGGCGCTGACTGATGCCGGCCAGAAATTGTCGGAGCGCGCCGCGCGGCTGCTCGCCGACGGCGAGGCGGCTGAGAATGAGGCGCTGGCGCAATCGACCACGCCGCGCGGCCTGGTGCGGCTCGCGGTGCCGATGAGCTTCGGCATCAAGACAGTGGCGCCGCTGCTGCCGGAATTCATGGAGGCCTATCCGGAGGTTTCGATCGACCTGCACTTGAGCGATGCCACGGTCGACCTGATCGGCGAGGGCTTTGATGCTGGCCTGCGCATCGCGCGGTTGCCGGATTCCTCGCTGATCGCGCGGCGGCTGTGCGGCATGCCGCGCTACACGGTGGCCGCGCCGTCCTATCTGAAGCGCCACGGCCGGCCGACCCATCCGATGCATCTCGCCGAGCACAAATGCTTCGGCTACGCCTATCTCTCGACTCAGGGCGTCTGGCACTACACCAACGCGTCGGGCGAGCAGGCGAGCGTGCGTCCCGCCGGCCAGCTCCGGGTCAACAATGGCGAGGCTGTGATGCCCGCGCTGCTCGCCGGTCTCGGCATCGCCGATCTGCCCGACTTCATCGTCGGCGACGCGATCGCGCGGGGCGAGGTCGAGGTGATCCTGAAAGGCTGGAAGCAGCCCGAGGGCGCCGTGCATCTCGTCACCCCGCCCGGCGGCCCGCGGCCCGCGCGCGTCGAGGTGCTGGCGGATTTCCTGGCGAAGCATTTCGCCAAAGGGCGTGCGCAGCGGAAATAGAAATCCGCACGCGGAGCGGTGGAGGGACATCCGGCCCGCCCCGTCACATTCGTGTCATCCCTTTTAAATTGTATTGCTTATGTGAACTAACCCACGATCGAGGGCTGCCGCGATCGTCTATTTCTGCGTCCTGCACCGGTGTTGCCGCAAAGCGCATTTTCGGAGGAACCAGATGATTGATCTGACCAAGCATGACTTCACGTCATTGTCGGTGAAGGATCTGCTCGATGCCCGCGAGGCCTATCACGTGCATCTGGCCCATCTGCAATCGGTCTACGCCACGGCGATCGGCCGCTATCTGATCCGGGACAACGACCGCAACGCGACGGAAAGAAAGGCGCACTCCAAGCCGCAGGCGCTCGGACCGCGCACGCTGTTCAACTCGTCGGTCAAGGACTGGTCGTGGCCCTGCATCCTCGTCTTCGTCCGCGACTGGATGAAGCGCTCCGAGCTGAAGAACCATCCCGAGAAGCAGGACCAGCTGGTGCCTCCATTCCTCTATCTGCCGGATGGTCGCGTCGTGCCCACCTGCGTCGTCAAGGTCGATCCGAACGAGGGCAGCCCCGGCACCGTCGATCCGCCGGTGTTCAAGAGCGATCTGGTCGGCGGCGGCTTTCCGGTGCAGACCATGATCCAGGGCAAGATCCACCGCGGCTCGATCGGCTGTCTCGTCACCAATGGCGAGACGGTGTTTGCGTTGTCCAACCGTCACGTGGTCGGCGCCGCCGGCCGCGAGATCTTCGCCGGCTTCAAGAACACCGACCGCCGCCTCGGCGTCAGCGATGCGCTGCAACTCGGCAAGCGCGCCTTCAGCGAGGTCTATCCCGGCTGGCCCGGCTCGCGCGTGGTGGCCAATCTCGATGCCGGCCTGATCCGCGTCGATGACGTCAAGGGCTGGACCGCACAGGTCTACGGCGTCGGCCAGGTCGGCGACGTCGTCGACCTCAATGTCGGCACCTTCCGTCTCGACATCATCAACCAGCCGCTGATCGCCTTCGGTGCGACCAGCGGATTGATGAAGGGCAAGATCCTCGGCTTATTCTATCGCTACAAGACCGTCGGCGGCGTGGAATATGTCAGCGATTTCGTGATCGGCCCGCGCGACGGCGACACGCCGCTCAACAATTATCCGGGCGACTCCGGCACGGTCTGGTTTGTCGACGATCCGGACGCCAAGAAGAACCCCAGCGGCGCGCGGATCCTCAGTCCTCTGGCGCTCGAATGGGGCGGCCAGGAATTGTTCGGATCGAGCGGCAAGGTCCCGATGCAGGTCGCGCTCGGGATCTGCATGTCGACGCTGTGCCGTGAGCTCGATGTCGAGTTGATCGGCGACTGGAACGCCGGTCACACCGAGTATTGGGGCGAATGGGGCCACGTCAAGATCGGCGCCTACGCGACCAGTCTGATCGATGCGAAGTTGCCCAAGCTCGCCACCATGATGGACGCCAATTCCGACAATATCGGCCTCGACGACAAGCTGCTTGCCGACCTCAAGCCGCATCAGCGAGGGACATTCTCGCCGCTGGCCGACGTCGCCGACCTGGTCTGGCGCTTCACCCGGCACACCGACGAAAGCAACCATTTCGCCGACATGGACAAGCCGGGCAAGGACGGCAAGACGCTGCTCGATCTTTGTGCGGAGTCGACGCGCAACGTCGATCCGAAGGTCTGGAACGACTATTACGAAGGGATCGGCGAGGACCGGCGCGGCGCATTGCCGTTCCGGGTCTGGCAGATTTTCGACGAGATGGTCGAGTACGCCGCCGCCAACAAGAAGTTGGAATTCGTCTGCGCCGCGGGCATCGTCGCGCATTACATCGGCGATGCCTGCCAGCCGCTGCACATCTCGCAATTCCACCATGGCCTCGATCCGAGCGACAAGGCGCATGCCAAGGTGCACAGCGTGTACGAGACCACGATGATCGGCCGCCACGGCAAGGATCTCATCAAGATGATTCCTGACGCCCGGACCAGCGACGTCGCGGAGATTGCTCCGGGCGGCACGCCGACCGGGCGCGACGCTGCGGTCGCCGTGGTCGCGCTGATGCAGCGGACCGTGAAGCGGCTGCCGCCGATGACCATCGTCAACCTGTTCAATTCGCATATGGGCAGAGGACAGGTCGAGGCGCTGTGGTCGAAGCTGAAGGACGCCACCGCGGCCTGCATGCAGGACGGTGCCAAGACCCTGGCCCGGGTCTGGGAAGCGGCCTGGCGCGCCGGCGCGGGCGAGGACCGCGGGCAGGGCGGCAAGTTCGACCAGGACAGTTTGAGCAAGCTCTACAACGACCCGAGCTTCCTGCCGGCGTTCCCGCTCCAGCAGCTCACGCTGGATGCCAACGACCACCTCGTTCCGATCGGAGGCAGCAGCACGCGGCGCCGCAGCGCGACAACCGCGCGACGCGCGCGTCCGCAAGCAGCGAAGAAGGCCGCCAGGAAAGCCGTGAGGGAAACGGCCAGGAAGGCGCCGAAGAAGGCGCCGGCGCGCAAGCGGCCGGCCGCGGCTGCTCCGGTCCGACGCGCGGCCGCCAGCAAGAAGACCGCGACCAAGCGCGGCGCGGCCAGCAAGCGGTCGGTCGGAAAGACCCGCAGGGCGGCGCGCAAGCGCTAGAGCAAGATGACTTACACCACATCGCGCAGCGGATTCAGCTTTACCTCGCCCCGCGTGCGGGGAGAGGTATAGGCCGCCTTTGGCGGCCGTTCTCAAGAACGCCGAAGCGGAGCTTCGGCTATGACGCATCGTTAGATGCGTTCCGGGTGAGGGGGAGCCTCCACAAGTCCAACTGTCGCCGTTTACGCGGAGGCAGCCCCTCACCCCGACCCTTTCCCCGCAAGAACGGGGAGAGGGAGCACAGCGCCGTCGTTATTCGATCGAATCTCAACATGCACTCGGCCGACCAGGCTCGATCTTCCCCATCGGTCAGTCGGCGTCAGGTGCGACGCGCGGGACGCTTGAGATCAGCGCTCCGGTCCTGCACGATGCGACCAAGCCGCGGCTCTGACTGCGGCATCGCGATCGGTTGCGATCGCCAAAAAAGATGATTGGGGAGAAACTCTCGATGAACCGCCGCGAACTCCTGCGCGCCGCTGCCGCATTGCCGCTTGCGCAGGCTGCGCTCGCCAACTCCGCGTTTGCGCAAGCCGCCTATCCCAACCGCAATATCACGATGATCGTGCCGTTTCCGGCCGGCGGCCAGGCCGACCTTGCGGCGCGACCGGTGGCGCTCGCGCTGGAGCGTATCCTCGGCAAGCCCGTGATCGTCGACAATCGCGCCGGCGGAGCGGGCGGATCGATCGGCAATGCGCAGGCCGCGCGCGCCGAGCCCGATGGCTATACGCTGTTGATGACGCTGTCCTCGCTCGCGGTGCTGCCGGAGGCCGACCGGCTGTTCGATCGTCCGGTTGCCTACGAGGTGTCGCAGTTCGCGCCGATCGCGCGTGTGCTTGCCGACCCGACGCTGCTCGCGGTGCCGGCCTCGGCGCCGTGGAAGACGCTGCAGGAATTCGTCGACGATGCGAAGAAACGCCCGGGACAGATTCCTTACGGCTCGTCCGGTCCGTACGGCACGCTGCATGTCGCGATGGAGATGTTCGCGGCGAGCGCAGGAATCAAGCTGCTGCATGTGCCGTTCCGCGGCGCAGGCCCGGCGCTCACCGCACTGCTTTCCGGCACCGTGCAGGCATTGGCGTCGGCGCCGGGCACGCTCAAGCAGCAGGTCGAGGACGGCAAGATGCGCGTGCTCGCCAATTGGGGCGCCGAGCGGATCGCGAGCTTCCCCGATCTGCCGACCTTCAAGGAACTCGGCTACAGGGACGTCGAGTTCTACATCTGGGCGGGACTGTTCGCGCAGTCAGCGCTGCCGGCGCCGATCATGGAGCGGCTGCGCGCGGCGATGGCTGATGCCGTGAAGGCGCCGGAGGTGATCAAGACTTTCGAGACTGCGGGCAGTCCTGTCGCCTATATGGACGCGCCGGCGTTCTCAAAATTTGTTGCAGACGACAGCGCGCGGTTGATCGCGGCGGTGAAGAAGATCGGCAAGGTCGAATAGGGAACTCCCGGGACAAACTCTCTTCACTTTTAGTTGTCCGCGCGAACGATCCTTGGCCGCATTCATTGGGCAGCTTTGGAGCAAATCGCGGCGCGGGAACATGCGCGCGCGGGCCAGTATCTGGAACAACGGGAGCCCGACATGCGATCGCAGCGGATCGTCCTGAGCCTTGCCATAGCGATCGGCGGAGCTGTCACGGCAACGGCCGCCGTCGCCGAGGAGTATCGGGGAACCTGGGAACAGCAGATGGCGTGCACACCGGACGTGTGGCGGCTCTGCAGCGACCAGGTGCCCGACGTGCAGCGCATCGTGGCTTGCCTGCGGCAGAACACGCCGCAACTTTCCAACAGTTGTCGCGCCGTGTTCGAATCAAACGCGCAACAGTCGCAGACCCAGGGGCGGGCCCAACAGCCGCAAGCGCAGGGCCGTGCGCCGCAGCAGCCGCAGATGCAGCAGCGGCCGCGCGCACCACAGCCGATGCAGCCCGCGCCATCGCGGCCGCCGTTCGACGATGAGGATTAATCCCCAGGTCTGACTTCGCAGACGTCGACCCATTCGGCCGCAGTCAGCTCCGCCATCCTGTCGGGCGTGATGCGGACCGCGCTGTGGGTCGAGCCTGCCGCCGGCACCACGACATCGAACGCCTTCAGCGACACGTCGCAATAGACCGGCAGCGGCGTCTTCAGCCCGAACGGGCAGACGCCACCGACCTCGTGGCCTGTGATGTCGGCGACCTCGTCGAGGCCGAGCATCTTCGGCTTGCCGCCGAACGCCGCCTTCACCTTCTTGTTGTCCATTCGCGACGTCCCGGCGGCGACGATGAGCACCACGCGGTCGCCGACCCGCAGGCTCAGCGTCTTGGCGATCCGCGCCGGCTCGACGCCATAGGCCTCCGCCGCCAGCACGACCGTCGCGGAGCTCGTGGTAGATTCGATCACGGAAATTTCGGGCGCCTTCTCGGCGAAGAAGGCGCGGACAGACTCGAGGCTCATGTTGTTCAGGACCTTGCAGACACCAGTGCGGGAAGTTCGGAGAGACCGTGGATCCGGTGATCGGGTGCGACGCCGAGCTCGTCCATCTGGGTACGCAGCGCCTTGAACATCGTCAATGGGGCGACCGTCTCGCTTTCGACGCAGGCCAGCGCCATCGCTTGCGGCGTCACCCGCTCGATCCATGCGACGTTGAGGCCGAACGACTTGGCACCGCAGGCGTCCCACGGATTGGAGGAAATGAACAGCACCTCCGCCGGCGGTACTTTCAGCACCTCCTCGATCAGCGTGTAGGCCTCCGGCGCCGGCTTGAACACCTTGTGGGCATCGACGCTGATGGTCGCATCGAGCACGCGGTCGAGGCCTGAATTGCGCACCAGTGCATTCAGCATGTCGGGGCTGCCGTTGGACAGGATCGCGAGCTTCTTGTCCTTCATCGCCTCGAGCGCGCCGACCGCATCCGGATACAGCGCCAGATGCTGATATTTGTCGATGATGCGGGCGAAGGTCGCCGCGTCATATTGCAGGCCGAGGCAGCGCAGCGTGTAGGCGAGGGAGTCGCGGGTTACGACGGCGAAATCCTGGTAGCGCCGCATCAGCGAACGCAGCCAGGAGTATTCGAGCTGTTTGATGCGCCAGACCTGCGTGATGATGTCGCCATAGCCGGGAAACGCATCCTCGGTGACGTCGGCGACCGACTGGACGTCGTAGAGTGTGCCGTAGGCGTCGAAGACGATTGCCTTGATGGTCATTGTGATCTCTCTTGCCCGCCGATTGTCGCATACAGGAATTTCCTGAGTGCGTCGATGGATTGATCCCTGGCCACCTCGTTGAATTCGAGGTGATGACCGAGCAGCTGCACCGGCGTGCTGTAATGCGGCACGTCGAAACCGTGATAGGCGCCGGGATAGACAATCAGCTCGATCGGATGTCCCGCACTATTCTGCCGGGAGATGCCGTAGTCGTCGCGGCCTTCGGCCAAGGTCCGGCACTCCTTGGCCGGCGTCCAGTCGTCGAGCTCGCCGACCATGATCAGCGTCGGCACCGTCATGTCGCCCTTGATGCTGAGGCAGGGCGGGTAGAATGCAACGGCTGCGCGGAATTTCTCTGCCGCGTTATGTTCGATCGCGCCACGCTCGACCGAGAGCAGGGCGAGCCAGGCGCCTTGCGAGAACCCCACCACCGCGACGCGACCGGGATCGACCGCCGATTGCCGCGCGAGATAGCTCAGCGCACGATAGGCGTCATGGACGGTTGCGGCCGGCGCGCCGCCCGTGCAGGCGCTGCTGATGCCGCGCGGCCCGAACCGGTCGACCGTGAGCGTGACATAGCCCCAGGCCGCCAGCCGCTTGCCCCAGCGCTCGTCGAGTTGCTTGAAGAAGCCGCCGCAGCCGTGCAGCAGCACCACGGCGGGCGAGGGGCCGGGTCCATCGGGTGTTCGCAGATAGCCTTGCAGCGGCTGCGCACTTACAAGCGGGCTCTCGAATTCGACGAACGCGGGCGGCTGCCCGCCGCGTTCCGCGCAGCAGAGCCCTGCGCTTCCGATCAGGAGTGCGAAGAGGGTGGCAAGTCCGGTGAAGTTCGTCATGAACCACCTCCGAAGCTTGCCGCCGACAATACTCCCTTAGATTCCCAAAATCTTCCGCGCGTTGGCCTTCAGGACCTTCGGCCGGATCTCCTCGCGGATGTCGAGCTTGGCGAAGTCGGCGAGCCAGCGGTCCGGCGTGATCACCGGCCAGTCGGAGCCGAACAGCATCTTGTCCTGCAGGATCGAGTTGATGTAGCGGACCAGGACCGGCGGGAAGTATTTCGGCGACCAGCCGGACAGGTCGATATAGACGTTCGGCTTGTGGGTCGCGACCGACAGCGCCTCTTCCTGCCAGGGGAAGGAGGGATGCGCGAGGATGATCTTGAGGTCGGGGAAATCGGCCGCGACGTCGTCCATGTACATCGGGTTGGAATATTTCAGCCGCATCCCCATGCCGCCCGGCATGCCGGAGCCGACGCCGGTCTGGCCGGTGTGGAACAGCGCGATCGCGCCGCCGTCATTGATGGCTTCATAGAGCGGATAGGCCATGCGGTCGTTGGCGTAGAAGCCCTGCATGGTCGGGTGGAATTTGAAGCCGCGGACGCCGTATTCCTCGATCAGCTTGCGGGCCTCGCGGACGCCGAGCTTGCCCTTGTGCGGGTCGATCGAGACGAACGGGATCAGCACGTCGAGATGGTCGGACGCGACCTCGAGCATTTCGTAATTGTTGTAGCGGCGGAAGCCGGTCTCGCGCTCGGCGTCGACCGGGAAGATCACCGCGGCGATGTTCTTGGCGCGGTAGTAGGCCGCGGTCTCCGGCACGGTCGGCGGATGCTTGTGCGGCGACTTGAAGTAGTCGGCCATCTGCGCCTGGAAGTCGTCATAGCCGTCGTCGCCATGCATGCCGCACGGCTCCTCTGCATGGGTGTGGATGTCGATCGCGGTGACCTTTTCGATGTCGGGCAGTTTGAGCGTGGGCATTCGGTTTCCTCGGCGGCCTGTTCATTGGGTGATGGAAAATAATTATATGATATAACGATTTTCGCAAGCGCCGTAGCGTTGAAGGCTTATGGTCGCGCCGAGCTCAATCCAGCGCAAAGTCCGGTTCGGTCACGGTCGGGGGCGGGCGCGAGGAGGACGAAAACTCGATTCGGCGGCCGCGGCGCCATCGTCAAAGGGCGACGGCGGGTCCGTCGCTGGTTCGGATAATTGTGGCTGTCCCCGTTTCCGAAGCGATCTCAATGGCGTGGCGCGGTGCCTGGCGCGGGTTCCCGGCCGGGACAGGCCCGAAAATCGGCCCATCTCGGTTGACATTTAACGGTCCGATGGCTTAGAACCCGGCCGTCCCGGGCGGCAGGCCGCTTGTCGGGATAAATCCCATTTTGCCAAATAATGGCATTGATCAGGTACGGCCTCCAACACGGGCCTTTCGAAGTAACAGGATTGTCCCATGAAGGTCCGTAACTCGCTCAAGTCGCTGCGCGGCCGCCATCGCAACAACCGTCTGGTTCGCCGCAAGGGCCGCGTCTATGTGATCAACAAGGTCCAGCGCCGCTTCAAGGCGCGCCAGGGTTGATCCGACAAATCTGATCGACAAGGCTGATCCCGCCCGGATCGCCGGCCGATTCCGATCCTTCCTTCACAGGTCTTTGACGCCGCGCTGCTTTGCAGTGCGGCGTTGTGCGTCTAGACTTCGGCCATGGGATTAAAGCTCGGATTGAAGTTCCTGGGGCCCACCAACCGCCGGCTGGCGATCCTGATCGCCGCGCTTCTGGTGCTGCCCGTTGCGGCCGTCGCGCAGGACGATCCGCGGGTTGTCCCGCCGCCCAGGGCCCAGAAAAAACTACCTGAAGCTCCGACCAAGCTGCCGAAGGTGCCGGCCGACCGGACCCGCGGGCTGGATTTCCTGTTCGGCGCGCTGAAGGCCGCGCCCGACGAGGACAGTGCCCGCCATGTCGAGGCGCGGATCTGGGCGCTGTGGCTGCAAACCCCGAGCGATACCGCGGCGCTGTTGATGGTGCGCGCCAAGGCGGCGATCGACGCCCAGAATGTCGATGTCGCGCTGAAGCTGCTGGACGCGGTGATCAAGCTCCGCCCCGACTATGTCGAGGCCTGGAACCGGCGTGCGACGATCTACTATTTGAAGAACGATTACGTTCGTTCGCTTGGAGACCTGCAGCAGGTGCTGACCCGCGAACCCCGCCATTTCGGCGCGCTGGCGGGCGTCGGCATGATCATGCAGGACATGGGCGACGACAAGCGTGCGCTCGACGCCTTCCGCAAGGCGCTGGCTGTCGATCCCTACCTCGAGAAGGTGCCGCAGATCGTCAAGCAGCTGACCGAAAAGGTCGAAGGCCGCGATATCTGATTGCGTGCGATTGATCGCGATCGTGGGGCGATGGCCGCGAATGGGCACGTTGCTCGCGAGCTTGATGCTTGCTCGCGGTCCGGTCCGGCGCAGGAGGCTAGTGCAAGAACTTGCCGCGGGACGCGGTATCCTGGGCTACGGCAGCATAGAATTGCTGAAGCTCCGCCTCCAGGTGCTCATTCACCAGCAACAGTGCCTTCAGGGCGCCGCGCAGGTCGCCATTGCAGCTCGCCACGATCTGATCGATGGCCGCATCGCTA
Organism: Bradyrhizobium sp. USDA 4504; assembly: GCF_054063995.1. NCBI lineage: Bacteria > Pseudomonadati > Pseudomonadota > Alphaproteobacteria > Hyphomicrobiales > Nitrobacteraceae > Bradyrhizobium > Bradyrhizobium sp. USDA 4504. The sequence continues at coordinate 8,535,545 of NZ_JBSSGV010000001.1, forward strand.
GGGTCGGAAATCATGGTACTCCTCCGATTACTTCCCGTTGAACTCGTCATGCGGACGCCGGTTCCTGTGGATACCGTGTACAAACCAGGAAGCATTCCAATGGCGTCCCGGTTTCGATGAAGCCTCGCGTCTGATGGCGAAATTGCCACCGCCAATCTATGAAATGACTAATGACGCAGGTATGAACCCGCTATCCACAGGCTGGGCGCATTGTGGACAACTCCGCGCCGGGGCGCGAGCCGGATAATCGACAATTGGCTTTCCGAACAAGAGCATGCCCTGGCAGGGGGCACATCCGCGCGAAACCTGATTTCGGCTTCGTCGTAATTGTCAGGTGCCCAATCAGGTGCCTAAGACCTTTCGGATCCCCTCGATGTTGACCGCAATCATTGCGCTGGCGGCCGCAGGGCTGGCCCTGGCGCTGGTGACACAGCTCGGCGCCCTGCTGATCCAGCGGGCCTTCCCGCCGCAGGGGCGAATGATCGATGTGGCCGGGGCGCGGCTGCATGTGGTCGAACTCGGCCCGCGCGATGCGGTCGGGCCGCCGGTCGTGATGCTGCATGGTGCAAGCTCCAATCTCCGCGCGATGCAGCCGCTCGGCGATCGCGTTGCCAAAGCGCGCCGGGTGATCCTGATCGATCGGCCGGGTCACGGCTGGAGCACCCGCGCGCGCGTCGCGGATTCGACGCCCGCGATCCAGGCCCGGATGATCGTGGAGGCGCTGACCAGGCTCGGCGTCGAGCGGGCGATCGTGGTGGCGCATTCCTGGGCCGGCGCACTCGCCTTGCGCATTGCGCTGGATCATCCGGACCGCGTCGCCGGCCTCGTGCTGCTCGCCCCTGTCGCCTATCCGTGGCGCGGCGGCGCCGGACGCTACAATGATGCGATCTCGACACCTTTGATCGGACCATTGCTTGCGCACACGATCACGCTGCCGCTCGGTTTCCTCGTCGCCAATTCGGCTACGCGCGGCGTGTTCGCGCCGCAGCCGGTGCCGGCTGATTTCGTCCGCGACAGCCAGTCGTTGCTCCTGCTGCGTCCGCGCGAGTTCATCGCCAATGCGCGCGACCTCGTCACGCTGAAGGCGGCCGTTGTCGAACAGGCCCCGCGCTATGCCGAGATCAGGGCGCCGCTGTCAATCATTTCGGGCGACGTCGACAAGACGGTCTCGACCGGCATCCACTCGCGGCCGCTCGCCGCATCGGCGCCGAACGCGAAGCTGACCGTGCTGCCGGACACAGGCCACATGGTGCAGTACGTCGTGCCCGATCTCGTGGCGTCCGAGATCGAGACGATGGCCGGCCTGATGGTGCGGGACGCGGTGACGGCGCAATAGCTGCCGCGCCTTTGCGCCGCGCGAATGTGATCCGGCAAGGCTTGCGCCGCCGCGTGGCGCCGAACATCATGCAGCCCACGCGGTTTCGGATTGCAGCAAAGGACACCTCTCATGCGGATCGACAACATTGCCGACCTCATCGCTGAAACCCTTGCCCAGGCCGGCGTCAAACGCATCTACGGTGTCGTCGGCGACAGCCTCAACGGCCTGACCGAGGCGTTGCGCAAGCGCGGCACGATCGATTGGCTGCATGTGCGTCACGAGGAGGTGGCCGCGTTCGCCGCCGCCGCCGAATCCCAGATCACGGGCGCGCTCGCGGTGTGCGCGGGCTCTTGCGGTCCGGGCAATCTGCATCTCATCAACGGCCTGTTCGACGCGCATCGCAGCCGCACGCCGGTGCTGGCGATCGCGGCGCAGATCCCGTCGGCCGAGATCGGCGGCGGATATTTCCAGGAGACGCATCCGCAGGACCTGTTTCGCGAATGCAGCCATTATTGCGAACTGGTGTCGGATCCGGCGCAACTGCCCTACATGCTGGAGAACGCGATCCGCGCCGCGGTCGGCAAGCGCGGCGTCGCCGTATTGGTGCTGCCGGGCGACGTCGCGATGCGGACGGCGCCGAAGCGCGACATCGCGCCGAATGCCGGCTTGCTGCCGCCGGCGCCGGTGGTGCGTCCGGCCGACACCGAGTTGAACGCGCTGGCGGCACTGCTCAACGGCGCGCGACGTGTCACGCTGTTCTGCGGCCGCGGCTGCGCCGGCGCGCATGACGGCTTGATCAAGCTTGCCGAGACGCTGAAGAGCCCGATCGTGCACGCGCTCGGCGGCAAGGAATATGTCGAATACGACAACCCCTACGACGTCGGCATGACCGGCTTCATCGGCTTTTCCTCCGGCTATGCCGCCATGCACGGCTGCGACGTGCTGCTGATGCTGGGCACCGATTTTCCCTACAAGCAGTTCTTCCCGACCGGCATCAACATCGCGCAGGTCGATATCCGCCCCGAAAATCTCGGCCGCCGCTGCAAGCTCGATCTCGGCATCGTCGGCGAGGTCGGCGAGACCATCGCCGCGCTGCTGCCGAAGCTCCATGTGAAGACCGACCGCAAGCATCTCGATGCCAGCCTCGCGCATTACAAGGACGCCCGCGCCGGGCTCGACGATCTCGCCCGCGGCAAGCCGGGCCAGAAGCCGATCCATCCGCAATATCTGGCGCGCCTGCTCAGCGAGCAGGCGAGCGAGGATGCGGTGTTCACCGCCGACGTCGGCACGCCGACGATCTGGGCCGCGCGTTATCTGAAAATGAACGGCCGCCGCCGTCTGGTGGGCTCCTGGGTCCATGGCTCGATGGCCAATGCGATGGCGCATGCGATCGGCGCGCAGGCGGCGCAGCCCGGACGGCAGGTGGTGTCGATGTCCGGCGATGGCGGCTTCGCCATGCTGATGGGCGATTTGATCACGCTGACCCAGGCCAAGCTGCCGGTGAAGGTCGTGATCTTCAACAACAGCGTGCTCGGCTTCGTCGCGCTGGAGATGAAGGCCGCCGGCTTCATCGAGACCGGGGTCGATCTGAAGAATCCCGATTTCGCGGCGATGGCCCGCGCCATGGGCATTCACGGCGTCAGGGTGGAGGATCCCGGCGAGCTCGAGGGTGCGATCCGCGACGTGCTCGCGCATGACGGCCCGGCCGTGCTCGACGTCGTGACCGCGACGCAGGAGCTGTCGATGCCGCCGACCATTACGCTGGAGCAGGTGAAGGGATTCAGCCTGTGGGTGCTGCGCGCGGTGATGAGCGGCCGCGGCGACGAGGTGGTCGATCTCGCCAAGACCAATCTGTTGCCGCGCTGAAAGGGGATGGCGTTCCGAAGAAAGGCCATCCCCGTTCTAACGTCCGCCCCGGCATAGGCGCCGGGCGGACGGCGCGACCGATACCGCCGATTACTTCTGCTTGCCGTCCTTGTCGAACGAGGAGACGTAGGCCCAGAGGTTGTTGGCCTCGTTCTCGTTCTTGATGCCGGCGAATGCCATCTTGGTGCCGGGGATCTTGGCCTTCGGGTCCTTGATGTATTCGAGGAAGGTTTCCTTGTTCCAGGTGATGCCGGAATTCTTGTTGGCATCGGAATAATTGTAGTCGGGCGCGGAGCCGGAATGGCGGCCGTCGAGGCCGTTGAGCTCGGGGCCGACCTTGTTCTTGGCGCCTTCGCCGATTGCGTGGCAGGCGAGGCATTTATTGAACGAGGTCTTGCCGGCGGCGGCATCCTGCGCCAGCGCGGAGGATGCGGAAGCCAGCGATGTGACGACCGCCAGCGCGCTCAAGGTCTTTAGGTTCATGGGGTTCTCTTCGTTTCGTCCCGGGAGGTAGTGATCGTTTGTGGCATGTCCGGCTTGGACAGGACAAGCCACGAAACTTTGACAGGTTTCGCGGCCGCCCGCTTGTCCGAGAGAGAACTCGCCATTGCGGGGTGGGGCAATCCGACCTTCGGCCGGTGCACTGAAACAGGTGCAGACGTGATTGATTTGTCGTAACAAATCGGCGAAGGGCAAAAGCCCAGCCGAGGGAACAACGATGTCCATCATGATGCCGGCGGCCGACCAGGCCGTCCTCGCTCGCCGCGCCGAAATCGTGGCCGCCTTGCGCGCAATCGTCCCGGGCGAGGGCGTGATCGACAGCGCCGCCGAGATGCTGGCCTATGAATCCGACGGCCTGACCGCCTATCGGCAGCCGCCGATGGTCGTGGTGCTGCCCGATACCACCGAGCAGGTGTCGAAGGTGCTCAAATATTGCCAGGGCCAGGGCATCAAGGTGGTGCCGCGCGGCTCCGGCACCTCGCTGTCCGGCGGCGCGCTGCCGCTTGCCGACGGCGTGCTGCTCGGGCTCGGCAAGTTCAAGCGGATTCGCGAGATCGACTTCGACAACCGCGTCGTGGTCACCGAGCCCGGCGTCACCAACCTCGCGATCAGCCAGGCGGTCGCGCATGCCGGCTTTTATTACGCGCCCGATCCGTCGTCGCAGATCGCCTGCTCGATCGGCGGCAATGTCGCGGAAAATTCCGGCGGCGTGCACTGCCTGAAATACGGCATGACCACCAACAACGTGCTCGGCTGCGAGATCGTGCTGATGAGTGGCGAGATCCTGCGCATCGGCGGCAAGTCGGCCGAGAATGCCGGCTATGATTTGATGGGAATCATCACCGGCTCGGAAGGGTTGCTCGGCGTCATCACCGAGATCACCGTGCGCATCCTGCAGAAGCCGGAGACGGCGCGTGCGCTGATGGTCGGCTTCGCCGAGGTCGAGGCGGCCGGCGAATGCGTCGCGCGGATCATCGGCGCCGGCATCATCCCGGGCGGCATGGAGATGATGGACAAGCCCGCGATCCACGCCGCGGAGGCGTTCGTTCACGCCGGTTATCCGCTGGACGTCGAGGCGCTGTTGATCATCGAGCTCGACGGCCCCCAGGTCGAGGTCGACGAGCTGATCAAGCGGGTCGAGGCGATCGCGCAAGGCTGCGGCTCGACCTCCTGCCAGATCTCGACCTCGGAGGCCGAGCGCAATCTGTTCTGGGCCGGCCGCAAGGCGGCGTTCCCCGCGGTCGGGCGCATCTCGCCGGACTACCTCTGCATGGACGGCACCATCCCGCGCGGCGCCTTGCCGAAGGCCCTGGCGCGGATCCGCGACCTCTCGGAGAAATACGGCCTCGGCGTCGCCAACGTGTTCCACGCCGGCGACGGCAATCTGCACCCCTTGATTCTCTACGATGCCAACAAGCCGGGCGAGATCGAAAAGGCGGAGGCGTTCGGCGCCGACATCCTGCGCTGCTGCGTCGAGCTCGGCGGCGTGCTCACCGGCGAGCACGGCGTCGGCATCGAGAAGCGCGACCTGATGCCGGACATGTTCACCGAGATCGACCTCAACCAGCAGCAGCGGCTGAAATGCGCCTTCGATGCGGAGGGTCTGCTCAACCCCGGCAAGGTGTTTCCGACCCTGCACCGCTGCGCCGAGCTCGGCCGTGTCCATGTCCACGCCGGCAAGCTGGCCTTCCCGGATATCCCGCGGTTCTAGTGTCCCGAATCCGAAGTTCGCATCATTTGCCGCACCTTCGGAGCGAACTTCGGATTCGATAAGGACACTAGCAAACTTCTGATTCTAGTGTGCTTTGTGAATGCGAAGTTCGTGAAAGTGGCTGCCGCGAAATCGCACGAACTTCGCCTTCAGCACACTAGAGCATGATCCGGAAAAGTGCGAAGCGGTTTTCCCTCGCGACAAACGCGGAACGCGTTTGCGCGGAGATCATGGTCAAACAAAGAGCTAAAGCGCGATGACGATTCAACCCAATCTCATCGCGCTTTAGTACCGTCTGAGCAGCCCCGACGCCGCGCCGCTATCGCCATAGGCGGCGCAGGCCCCTTCCGGGTCTCTGATCAACGCCGCCCGGACTCGCTTGAAGGTCTTGCCGACCGCTTCGGACACCTCGGGGCGGAATTTGCGCGGATCGTAGTCATTGCCGTCGTGAGCCTTGATGGCCGCGTCGAACGCATTGATCATGGCCATCGCGGCGTCGGGGCTGCCGAGAAGTCTGGCGCCCGTTTGAACGCCGCCGGCACCATTGGCCTCATAGCCGGTGCATCGTTGTTCGAGCACCGCGGCTGCGGTCGCGAGCTGGTCGAGGAACGTCGCCTCGGCGTCGGTGAGCATGGCAGCACCCGCCTGTCCCGGCGCGATGATCGCGAGCAGCGCGATGGCTGTCAGTTTGATGTGCATCGTGGTGGTTTCTCCCGGCGGAGCCGCGATCAAATCAATGGTTGCCGAATGACGATAACAAGTCTGCTTCCAGGGCATCAGGAGCCACGTCAGCTATTGGCCCCGAGGCTAACATGCGTGAACGTGCGCCCAGAGCCACCAACGCGCGAGGGCCGGTCGATACAATTCGACAGATCGCCCTAGCCGGCCGATAACCTTAACCGATCCTTGCGCGGTGGCCGGCGCCCGTGCGTCGCTGCAATTACAGCGCGGACCCATTTACACGGCCTTAGACTGTTGCTCGGTATTTTCCGCAGATGCACGTCTTCGGGAGCACATCGATGCCCAGCCTGGCCGATCAGCTGGCGCTTTCGCGCAATCGGCCCGCGGGTTTCGACTACATGCGGATCGCGCTGGCGGCGTCGATCATTGGCCTGCACAGCACGAACGTGACGCTCGGGCTCGGCCGCGCGCTGGAAATCCAGAGCACGCTGCGCATCGGCGTCGCGATGATCCTTGCGCTGTTCTTTGCGTTGAGCGGCTTCCTGGTGACCGCAAGCCTGCTCCGGTGCAAGAGCCTGATTTCCTTCCTCGGCCTGCGCGTGCTGCGGATCGGACCGGCGCTCGCGGTCGAAACCACGCTATCGGCAATCATCATCGGTTCGGTCTTCACCGCGCTGCCGTTGGCGCAATATGTCGCCGATCCGAAATTCCACGCCTATTTTCTCAATATCGTCGGCGACATCCATTACGAGCTGCCGGGCGTATTCCTGCACAATCCGCTGCCCGATCTGGTGAACGCCCAGCTCTGGACCGTGCCGTACGAGCTGTGGTGCTACGTCATCCTGGCGCTGCTCGCCGTGCTCACGATTTGCTTCAACCGGCTGGCGTTCCTCGGGTTCATGGTGATCGCCCAGATCGGGCTCATCGTCTACGACATCTGGCGCTGGGACGAGGTGCCGATCCAGCTTCGCCCGCACCTTCTGGTGTTCTGCTTCCTTGCCGGCGTCGGCTGCTACCTCTGGCGCGACAAGGTGCCGTTCAACCGCACGCTGTGCCTGCTGGCGCTGGTGCTGTGCGCCGCCGGCATGGCGACCGGGCGCGGTGACGCGCTGGCTCCCGCGCCGGCCGCCTATGTCGCATGCTATCTCGGCCTGATGAATCCGCGGCGGAGCTGGATCGTGTCGTCAGGCGATTACTCCTACGGGCTTTATCTCTACGGTTTCGTCATCCAGCAATGCGTCGCCACCTTCGGCCCGCCGGTCCAGCACTGGTATCTGAACCTCCTGATCAGCCTGCCGCTCGCCTTCGGCGTCGCCGTCGTGTCCTGGCATCTCGTCGAGAAACGCGCGCTTCGGCTCCGAACCCAGGTCGAGAGCCTCGAGGCGGCGGTGCTGTCGCGGATCTCGATCGTCGGCTTCTGGCGCAGGCCGCCCGAGCGGGCCGGCTTGCGCGCAACGCTCGGCAACAGCGGCGCGTCGATCTGACCCGCGCCGGCGGGAAGGACGAGCTTCGGTTCTGATTGAATCAGAACCGAAGCTCTCGCTTCTTGTTTTGACGCGTTTTCTTCACGCGAACCGGGTCCACTTCGCTCGAAAACGCTCTAGCATCCTCCCCGCCGCGCTTTTCTTCACAGCAGCGCGTATTGCGACCGCTCGCGCTTGGCGAGCAGCGGCAGCGCCTGCTCCGCGATGTAGGTTTTGAAAGCCGCGCTGTCCTGGTGTGCCTTGAACGCGGCTTCGTCCTGGAACAATTCGTAGAACAGGAATTGCGCCGGATTATCCTTGCCGCGGCCGATCAGGAACAGCTTGGTGCCGGGGTCCTTCTGCGCCTCGGGCAGGAAGCCGTCGAGGATTTCCGCGACCTTATCGGCCTGTCCCTCCTTGGCTTCCCATTGCGCCACAACCAGAAGGCCTGACGTGTTGATCGCGTCGCTGATGGTTCTCGTGCTCATCGCGTAGTGCTTCATTGGCATTCCTCCGTTGCTGTGCTCCGATCGAGCTTGCGATCCGGCCCAGGGCGAGACGCCGGCGATCGCCATGATCGCGAACGAGCCGATGGCCGATCGTCGGGTGAGGATCATCGTCGTGGTCGAAACTTCCGAACGTTTCATGTTCGCCTCCAGATGATTCGCGCCAAGCGTCCTGCCGGCCGAACCGCAACGCGAGAGATAGTCGATCGTTCGGCGTCCCAGTTCGGTGATGGTCGAATTGTCGATGTCGTGAACATTTCGATCATGATCGAAGCGTTGCAGCGGCATGACGTGCGACAAGCGCAAGAGGCATATTTCGATCGATGCGGAGCCGGCCATGCAGACCATCGCACCGGAGCTTGCCGAACTCGCCGGGCTGATCGCCGATCCCGGCCGTGCCAGCATCCTGTCGCGGCTGATGGACGGACGCCCGCAGACTGCGAGCGAACTGGCGCTGGTCGCGGGCGTGACGCCCCAGACCGCGAGCTGGCACCTTTCGCGCATGGTCGAGCGGGCGCTGCTCAAGGTCGAGCGGCGTGGTCCGCGCCGCTTCTACCGGCTGGCTACGCCGCTGGTTGCGCAGATGCTCGAGGGCATGATGACGGTTGCCGCGATCGATCCGCAGCCGTCCCGGCCGCCGCCGCGCATCGATCCCGAGATGCGCCGGGCTCGGACCTGCTACGACCACCTTGCCGGCGAGCTCGGCGTCGCCGTCACCGACGCGATGCGGGATCGCGGCCATCTCAATCTCGACCATGAGGCCGGCGAGCTGACTGCTTGCGGCCGTGCTTTTCTCGGCGATCTCGGCATCGACCTGCGTTCGCCGGCGCGGAGCCGGCGGATCTTGTGCCGGCCCTGTCTCGACTGGAGCGAGCGGCGTCCGCATCTGGCCGGGCGGGCGGGGGCTGCGGTTGCCGACCTTGCATTGCAACGGGACTGGATCCGGCGCCGGCCGCAGGGCCGCTCCGTCGAAATCACCGACGCCGGACTCCTCGCATTCAGAAATTTGTTCGGCGCGCGCATTTGATTTCGGAGCCGAATTTGGCTACCGGCTATGGCGTGGATACGCTCAAGGTCAGAGACGCAAAAGACGTCGAGGAAGTGGTGCGCGCGGCGGTCGCCAGCGAGCAGCCGCTTGAGGTCATTGGACATGGATCGAAGCGCGCCATCGGCCATCCGATGGCGACCAATGCGCTGCTCGACGTCTCGGCGCTGAATGCGGTCACCTCCTATGAGCCGAACGAGCTGATCATCACCGTGCAGGCCGGCGCGCCGCTCGCCGACGTGCAATCCCTGATCGACGCCAAGAACCAGCAATTCGCCTTCGAGCCGATGGACACCTCGGTGCTGCTCGGCACCGCGGGCGCCGGCACGATCGGAGGCATGATCGGCGCCGGACTGGCTGGTCCCCGCCGCATCAAGGCCGGCGGTATCAGGGATCATCTGCTTGGGGCGCACGCGGTGTCCGGGTTCGGTGACAGCTTCAAGACCGGCGGGCGGGTGGTGAAGAACGTCACCGGCTACGATCTCTGCAAGCTGCTGACCGGCTCCTGGGGCACGCTCGCGGTCATGACCGAGGTCACGCTTAAGGTCATGCCGAAGCCGGAAGCCGAGCGGACGCTGCTGCTGCGCGGGCTCGACGACGTCACCGCCAACAAGGCGATGACGGCGGCGCTGGGTTCGCCCTTCGACGTCTCCGGCGCCGCGCATCTGCCGGGTTCGGCGTTGCGGACCGGGGGCGGCGCGCTGGCCGGCCTTGCAGCCTCAGGCCAGCCGGTCACGCTGGTGCGGCTCGAGGGGATTTCGGCGTCGGCGGCACATCGGGCGGCCTCGCTGAGCCAGACGCTCTCGTCCTATGGAACGGTCGACAGCCTCGCCGACGACGGGTCGGCCGCAATCTGGAGTGCGCTGCGCGACGTGGTGCCGTTCGCGGCGAACGGCGCGCTCGGGGCCTGGCCGGTGTGGCGTATCGTTTGCCCGCCGGCCTCTGGCGGCGCGCTGGGCCAGGCGTTGTCGCGCGCCACCGGCGGCGACGTGATCTACGACTGGGGCGGGGGGCTGATCTGGGCCGCGGTGCCGCCGGGCGCCGACGCCCAGGCCACGCTGGTCCGCGGCCAGGTCGAGGCGATTGGCGGACACGCCACCCTGATCCGCGCCACCGAGGATGTGCGCCGGGCGGTCGATGTGTTCCAGCCGCAGGCGGCCGGGCTTGCCGCGCTCGGTGAACGGGTCCGGGCGAGCTTCGATCCGAGGTCCGTCCTCAACCGCGGCCGGATGATGCGAGGCGGGGCTGCATGAAGACCGAGTTTTCCCTGGCGCAGCTCGCCGATCCCGACATCAAGGAAGCCGACAAGATCCTGCGCGCCTGCGTGCATTGCGGCTTCTGCACCGCGACCTGCCCGACCTATGTGCTGCTCGGCGACGAGCTCGATAGCCCGCGCGGCCGCATCTACCTGATCAAGGAGATGCTGGAGAAAGACAAGCCGCCGACGGCCGACGTGGTCAAGCATATCGACCGCTGCCTGTCGTGCCTCGCCTGCATGACCACCTGTCCGTCGGGCGTGAACTACATGCACCTCGTCGACCAGGCCCGGGTCCGGATCGAGCGGGATTACCAGAGACCGCTGACCGAGCGGCTGCTGCGGTGGGTACTCGCCCTCGTGCTGCCGCGGCCGGGCCTATTCCGGATCAGCATGATCCTGGCCGGGCTCGCCCGTCCGTTCGCCGCATTGCTGCCGACGCCATCGGTCGGTGCGTCGAGCCCGGGTCTGCTGCGGCGGATCAAGGCGATGCTGGCGCTCGCGCCGCGCGGCCTGCCGCAACCGGGGCCGGCTGCGGGAACCGTGTTTGCGCCGATCGGCCGGCGGCGCGGCCGGGTCGCGCTGCTGCAGGGCTGCGCCCAGCAGGTGCTGGCGCCACGCATCAATCAGGCCGCGATCAATGTCCTGACCAGGCACGGCGTCGAGGTGGTGCTGGTCAAGGACGAGCAATGCTGCGGCGCGTTGACCCATCACATGGGACAGGACGGCGACGCGCTGGCGCGCGCGCGGGCCAACATCACGGTGTGGCAAAGGGAAGCGGACCAGAACGGGCTCGACGCCATCCTGGTGACGACCTCGGGCTGTGGGACAGTTGTCAAAGACTACGGCTACCTGCTGCGCGAGGACAAAACATTCGCGGAGCCGGCCAAGCGAATCTCGGCGCTGGCAAAGGATATCACCGAGTATCTCGCTGGCCTCGAGCTCGCGCCTTCAATACAGAAAGGCGACGTCACCGTCGCCTATCACTCCGCTTGTTCGTTGCAGCATGGACAGAAAATCACTCAACTTCCGAAAGAATTGCTTTCCAAGAATGGATTCGTGGTGAAAGATGTGCCCGAGAGCCATTTGTGTTGCGGTTCGGCGGGGACCTACAACATTCTCCAGCCCGACATTGCGAGCAGATTGCGCGATCGGAAGGTCGCCAATATTGCGCTTGTCAAACCGGACATGATCGCTGCGGGCAATATTGGCTGCATGGTTCAGATTGCCGGCGGTACGTCAGTTCCTGTGGTGCACACGATTGAGCTTCTCGATTGGGCGACAGGAGGTCCCCGGCCAGGATTGAATTGATCGACTGCCACTCGAGCATGATCCGGACCTCAGCCTTGCCCTGACGCAACGTGAAGGACCGGCGCTTCCTTGCCACAGACGCGAAGCGATCGCGCGGCCATCATGCCCGACAAGCGAAGTGGAGGGTGCCTCTCTTCGAGGTGCAGCCAACGTCCGGCAAGCGATCACTTCAATACGCCCGGTGGACTCAGATAGCGGCAACAGGAGGACCACGATGGCGAAGTCGAAGAAGGCGAAGAAAAGCAAGAAGGCCAAAAAGGCCAAGAAGGTGGTAGCGGCGAAGAAGAGGTCCGCGAAGAAGTCGGCCAAGAAGGCTGCGAAGAAATCCGCCAAGAAGGCTGCAAAGAAATCGGCGAAGAAGTCGGCCAAGAAAGCTGCAAAGAAAACGGCAAAGAAAGCCGCCAAGAAGGCTGCGCCGAAGAAGGCTGCGAAGAAAGCCGCTGCCAAGAAGAGCGCGCCGAAGAAGGCCGCTGCTCCGAAGAAGGCTGCCGCGCCGAAGCCGGCCGCTCCGGTCGCAGCACCTCCGGCGCCCGAGCCGCAGCCGGCGCCGAGCTGGGCCACACCGAGCCACGAACCGGCGCCGGGCTGGATTGCCGGGTCGGCCGACGGGGGCGAGCACCACTAGAGCGTTTTCGAGCGAAGTGGGCACCGGTTCGCGTGAAGAAAACGCGTCAAAACAAGAATCTAGAGCTTCGGTTCTGATTCAATCAGAACCAAAAATGCTCTAGGCCGCTGCCACATTGCCGAGGTTCAACTGATCGAAGCCGCAGCGCGCCACGCTGCGGCTTCTTCCGTAGGTGCGACGATAATCCGTGCTTTTACGGGCACGGCGATTCGCGCCGATGCTCTCCCGCCGAGCCGGCTGTTGCCGTTTCCCGGTCCGGATGGACACGTTCAACCGGTGCGAGAGCAGCGGTATTGTGGTGCAAATGCAACACCGGCAAGTCAACATGCGGCAAGATGGCTAGAACGCCTAAAAAGGCGGCACATGCATGTCTTTTTGGCTTCACGGTACCGTGCATGAGCCTCAGATTGGCCACACGCGATTTAGTTGCAGTCCGTTATCGCGCGCCCTGGGGGGCCACCGGAGCTGGGCTGTCTGAACAGGTAGATGGGGATCGTCATGAAGAAACTGGCTTTGTTAGCAACGGCGCTAGCAATGATTTCGAGCTCGGCAATGGCAGCTGACATGGCGGTGAAGGCCGTCAAGGCGCCGCCGCCGGCTCCCTTCGATCCTTGGGACATCGCCTTTGGCGCCGGCATCATGAGCGACTACATCTTCCGCGGCGTCACCCAGTCCAACCACAATCCGTCGGTCACCGCCTATTTCGAGCCGCGCTACAACGTCAGCAAGGACCTGCAGCTCTACGTCGGTACGTCGACCGAAAGCATCTCCTTCGCCAACCGCGCCGCGGCTGAAGTCGACGTCTACGGCGGTATCCGCCCGACCTTCGGCGCCTTCGCCTTCGACATCGGTGTCTGGGGTTACCTGTATCCGGGCGGGACCTGCTACTACGGCGGCGGTGCGGTGGCCGACTTCGCCGGCAATCCGCTGAGCGCCGACTGCCAGGCCAACACCCTCACCAACCTCGCCGTCATGAAGAAGGACGTCTCGTTCTTCGAAGTCTATGGCAAGGCGACCTGGACCATCAACGACAACTGGGCGTTCACCATCAACGAATACTACTCGCCGAACTTCCTCAACACCGGCGCCTGGGGCAACTACTCCTCGATCATCGGCAAGTACACTGCGCCGAGCACCGTGTTCGGCAGCAGCGGCGTCGGCATGTACGTGTCGGGTGAGTTCGGCCGGCAGTGGCTCGGCACCTCCGACAGCTTCTACGGCGTCCCGGCGTTTCCGAACGGCATCAAGTATGCCGACTACAACACCTGGAACATCGGCATCGGCTTCACCTACAAGGTGTTCACGCTCGATCTGCGCTACTCCGACACCGACATGTCGAAGGGTGATTGCAGCGCCTTCACCAGCGACTTCACCGCGGGCGGAACCACTGCCGTCACCCCGATCAATCCGGGTGGCACGAGCTCCAACTGGTGCGGCGCGGCCGGCATCGCCAAGCTCTCGGTCGACCTGACCGCGATGTCCAACCTGAAGTAATCTCTCCTCCGGGGATCGAGGGGCGGCAGAGCAATCTGCCGCCCTTTTGTTTTTGGCCGGCCAGGTCTGATCGGCACAAGGCGGACAATAGCTAAAGGCGCTCGCGAGACCTGTGGGCTGCCCCCGCCGGGGTCAGCGGCAAGCCGTGGCCGCGGCTGACCCCTAATGCCGTTTACGACGCGGCGACCTTGACCGCGTCGCGCAGGATGAAGCGGTCGCCGTCGCGGACCAGCGTGACATTGCGCTGATGGAAGGTGTCGAGCGTCGAGCGGTGGCCGATCGAAACCACCGTGGTGCCGGGCAACCTTTCGGCAATCAGCCTGTACAGCGCAGCTTCCGCCGGCTCGTCGAGCGAGGCCGTCGCCTCGTCCAGGAACAGGAATTGCGGCGCATGCAGCAGCGCCCGTGCGATGCCGAGCCGCTGCTGCTCGCCGAGCGACAGCATCCGGTTCCAGTGCGCCTGTTCCTCGAGCCGCGACGCAAGCTGCGGCAGCCCGACGGCGGTGAGAACCTCGCGGACCCGTCCCGCATCGAATTGCCTGGCCTCGCCCGGATAGACGACGGCGTCATGCAGCGAGCCGATCGGCAGATAGGGACGTTGCGGCAGCATCATCAGGCTGGCATTGGCCGGGATCTCGACCGCGCCGTCGCCGAACGGCCAGATGCCGGCGATCGCGCGGAATAGCGTCGACTTGCCGGCGCCGGAGGGGCCGGTCATCAGCGTGCGCTCGCCCTTGCGGAAGCCGAACCGGTCCGCGTTCAGCAGCGGCGTGCCGTCCGGCAGCCGCAGCACTAGGTTTTCTAGGCTGACGGCGCCGTCGCCCGGCGTCGCCGTGACATGAATTCGGTCGTCGCGCTTGGCGAGGTTTGATGCCGCCGCGATCCCTGCCTCGAATCCATCGAGCCGGTTCACCACGGCCTGCCATTCGGCCAGTTGACGATAGATGCTGACGAAGTACGAGAACGCGCCCTGGACGTTCGAAAACGCCGATGCGGTCTGCATCATGCCGCCGAGCTGGATCTTTTGCGCAAAGTAGGCCGGCGCCACCAGCACATAAGGGAAGATCACCGAGGCCTGATTATAGCTCGCCGTGAACGCGGTGATCTTCTTGGTCCGGTTCATGAGGGCGATCCAGTTCTCCACCACGCGTCCGAAGCGAACGCGCAGGCGCTCGCGCTCGGCCGGTTCGCCCTGCAGCAGCGCGATCTGCTCGGAGTTTTCCCGCACGCGCACCAGGTTGAAGCGGAAATCGGCTTCATATTGCTGCTGCTTGAAATCGATGCCGACCAGCGGCCAGCCGATCAGATGGGTCAGCACGGTGCCGAGCACCGAGTAGATCAGCGCGCACCAGACAAGGTAGCCGGGAATTGAATATTCCGTGCCGAACAAATGCAGCGGCGCCTCATTGGAAAGGCCCCACAGCAGGGTGAGAAAGGACGCCAGCGTGACGACCGAGCTCAACAGGCCGAGGCCGAGCGTGAGCGTGCGATCGACGAACAGCTTGACGTCGTCGGTCATGCGCTGGTCGGGGTTGTCGGCAGCGTCGCCCTGGAGCTGCATCCTGTAGTGATTGGCCTGATGCAGCCAGTCCCCAAGATAGTGTGTGGTCATCCATTGCCGCCAGCGGATCTGCAGCCATTGATTGAGGTAGAGCTGGTAGACCGCCAGCAGGATGAAGAACGCGACGACGACGCAGAAATAGATGATCTCGCTGACGAAGGAATCCCAATTGCGTTCCTGCAGCGCGTTGTAGAAGCGGTTGTTCCACTGCGTGATCAGAACGTTGATGCCCACGATCGCCAGTTCGATCGCGATGACCGCCGCAAGCAGCCCCCGGCCGGCCCATTTGTCCTCGGAGTTGAAATAAGGCGAGGCGATGCGCCACACCGTCGCGAGCGTCGAGCGAATGTTGTTCACAGATTATCGTCTCCGGGGAAGGGGCCGCAAAGGCCTGAAGAATCGGGACAATCGGGGTAGTCCTCGACTAAAGTCGTAGTTCTGGCATGCAAGCGTTGGCTTGTCCCGGCAATCGAGTCAATCCTAGCATGAGGACAACGGCGAGGGGCGGGGGACCTTCGATTTTTCGCGAGGATGTGAGCGATCCTTACCGATCGTTCATTCGCGAGCCGGGGCTGCAGATTTTCCGACGGACTCCCGCAATCGCACCAGTCGCGCCTGCCCACATGCAGGCCGGCGCGCTGCATAATAATGTGGGAAGGATCCCGAGATGAACACCTGGAATCAAATCTACAACCCGCTGGGCAATGCGGCGCTGTCGACGGTCGCGGCCGCCATTCCCGTGGTCACGCTGCTGGTGCTGATCGCCAGCGGCAAGGTGAAGGCGCACATTGCGGCCATCATCGCCGTGATCGTGACCAACCTGATCACGATCTTCGTCTTCACCATGCCGGCCAACATGTCGATCCGCGCCACCCTGCTCGGCGTGATCACCGGGTTCTTCCCGATCGGCTGGATCGTGCTCAACGTCATCTTCCTCTACCAGGTCACGGTGAGGTGCGGGAAGTTCGAGCTGCTCAAGCGCGCGGTCGGCGGCGTCACCGAGGACCGGCGGTTGCAGCTGCTGTTGATCGCGTTCTCGTTCGGCGCCTTCTTCGAGGGCGCCTCCGGGTTCGGCACGCCGGTCGCGATCACCGGCGCGGTGCTGATCGGGCTCGGCTTCTCGCCGCTCGCTGCGTCCGGCCTGTCGCTGATCGCCAACACGGCACCCGTTGCCTACGGTGCGCTCGGCACGCCGATCCAGGGCCTCGCCTCGGTCACCGGGCTCGACCCCTACATCCTCGGCGCGATGGTCGGCCGGCAGCTGCCGCTGTTCTCGCTGATCGTGCCGTTCTGGGTGGTGTGGGCGTTTGCCGGCTGGCGCGGCATGAAGGAGGTATGGCCAGCGATCCTGGTCACCGGCGTGTCGTTTGCGGTCCCGCAATTCGTGATCTCGAACTACATCAATCCCTGGATTGTCGACATCGGCGCCTCGCTGATTTCGATGGGCGCCCTGATCTTGTTCCTGAAGGTCTGGCAGCCGCGGCAGCTCTGGCTGTCGCCGGCGCTGCGCGGCCGCGATGAATCGGCGGCGACGATGGCCGCCGCACCTCCGCTCGACAAGACGCCGCTGACCCAGGGCGAAATGTGGAGCGCGCTGCTGCCGTGGATCATCGTCTGCATCCTGATGCTGATCTGGGGCAACGGTGCCTTCAAGGCCTGGGCGAACGCCAACTTCGTCTGGAACTATCCGGTCCCCGAGCTCGACAAGCTGATCTTCAAGGTGCCGCCGGTGGCCGCCAAGCCGACGCCGGAAGGCGCCGTGTTCGGCTTCACCTACCTGTCGTTCACCGGCACCGGCATGCTGATCGCCGCGATCATCTCGGGTCTGTTGATGGGCTTCTCGCCGCTCAAGCTGATCGCCGAGTATGGCCGCACCATCCGCATCTGCGCGATCTCGCTGATCACGATCTCGGCGATGCTGGCGATCGGCACGCTGACCCGGCTGTCCGGCGTCGACGCCACGCTCGGCCTCGCCTTCGCGGCGACCGGCGTGCTCTATCCCTTCTTCGGCACCTTGCTCGGCTGGCTGGGCGTGGCGCTGACCGGATCGGATACCGCGTCGAACGTGCTGTTCGGCAATCTGCAGAAGATCACCTCCGAGCAGCTCGGCCTGTCGCCGATCCTGATGGCGGCGGCGAACTCCTCGGGCGGCGTGATGGGCAAGATGATCGACGCGCAATCGATCGTGGTCGCCTCGACCGCGACCAACTGGTACGGCCACGAGGGCTCGATCCTGCGCTACGTGTTCCTGCACTCGATCGTGCTGGCGTGTCTGGTCGGTCTGTTCGTGACCCTGCAGGCCTATGTCTATCCGTTCACGATGCTGGTGCTGAAATAGCGCCACGACGCATTTGGCGAACCAGGAATCCCCGCGAGCGGACAGCTCGCGGGGATTTGCTTTTCAAGCACATTTTCCGGCGTTGCCAATCTGGCCAATCGCGTTCTGCTCCCATAGAAGGGGCCCGCAGTTGCGCGTCGCATTTCGAGGATTGGCATGGTTTCGATGAGGCGAGGTTTGAACGGCGGCATCGCCGCGTTGGCGCTGGTTGCCGCGGCTCTCGGCGCGGGGCCGGCGCGGGCCGAGGAGGAGTTCCCGTTCGGCTTCGTGATGACGCTCGACGCCGCGCGCATGCCGGGCTCCAAGCGGATTCCCTCGATCGAGGTCGGCGACAATGGCGAGGTGATCCTCGAGCTGTGGTGCGACGGCGGCAAGGGCCAGTTCTCGGTGGCCGGCAATACCATCGTCTTCGTTCCCGGCGCGATGGAGAACCGCACCTGCACGCCGGAGCGGGCGCAGGCCGACAAGGATCTGCTGGCGGCGCTCGGCGACATGACGGGCTGGCGGCGGCACGGTGACGAGGTGACCTTCACCGGCAGCAAGTCGCTACGTTTCGTGATCAACAGCAACTAAAGCGTTATCGAGCGAAGCGGGCGGCAGTTCGCGTCAAGGAAACGCGTCAAGACAAAACGCTCAAGGCGTTGCGATCAGTCCGCTTGCGGTGGCGACGATCCAGCGGTTGCCCCAGCGCACGATGGAATCGACCCGTCCGAGGCCGGGCACGACATCGCCGCGCGCGGCCATCTTGACGCCCTCGGGCCCCTCGAGCACGGCGGTGCCGTCGCGGACTTCGACCACCGACCATCCGGGAATGGTGCTCGGCCGCGTCTCCGGCGCCGCCGCCGGCTGCTTCGGCCCCAATGCGGCGGCCTGTGCATTCAAGGTCGTCGGCGCGGCGCCCAAGGCGAGCGGGCGCGGGCTGGCCGGTGTGGTTTTGGGAATGCTGCCGGTGACGACGGGGTCGGCGTTGGACGCGGCCCGGCGCGGGCCCTCGTTCTTTCGGCTCGGCGCCACCTCCGCAATGTGCGGGGCCGGCGCTTCCTTCTGGGCCACCGGCACCGGGGCGGGAGCTGCAAGGTCGTGCCAGTTGGCTCCGCCGGTCCATCCCAGCACGAAGCTTGCGGCGAGTGCGGTCGCTGCCAAGAGCGCGGTGCCGATGCGGTCGGCAAACGGCTCCCGCAGCAGCAGGGCGGCGTCGTGGTTCTCGCCGGTGACATCCCAGAGGTCCGCCGTCTGTGCCGGCGAATGACCCTCCGTCACATCTGTCGGCCAGATGCTCGCAGCGTTGATCGGCTCGCGGTCTTGCATGGCGTGACCTGTGTTCGATGGCGCGAAGCATGATCCTCGAAACTAAATCGAGCCTTAATTTTCGGTGACCGAACTGCGGCGGCACGAAGTCTTTTGGTCGCAGGCCCCGTAGATGCCCGGGTATCTTCCGCATACAGCGGTCGTTTCCGGACGTCGTCTCCGCAAAGCGGGTCGTCGCGGCGCGCCGGCGGGGCTATAGCGGTCGCATGCTCGATTTCGCCGCACAATATGCAGCCTTTCAGCGCCGCGACCCGGCCTGGGACGGCGTCGTGTTCGTCGCGGTCAAGACCACCGGCGTGTATTGCCGCCCGGTCTGCCGGGCGCGCACGCCGCTCGCGCGCAATGTGCGGTTCTATGGCAGCGCGCCGTCAGCCGAGCGTGCTGGCTTCCGGCCCTGCCTGCGCTGCCGTCCCGAGGCGGCACCGTTCTGTCCGGCCTGGAAAGGCACCAGGACCACCGTCGAGCGCGCCTTGGCGCTGATCGAGGAGGGCGCGCTCGACCGCGGCAATGTCGAGGCGTTGGCAGGGCGGCTCGGCGTCGGCGCGCGGCATCTGTCGCGTCTGTTCGCCGAGCATCTCGACGCCTCGCCGCTCCAGGTCGCGCTGTCGCTGCGCGTGCAGCGCGCCAAGCGCCTGATCGACGGCAGCGCGCTGCCGCTTGCGTTGGTGGCGCAGCGCGCCGGCTTCTCCAGCGCGCGGCGCATGAATGCCGCATTCGCAAAACTCTACGGCCGCTCCGCCGCATCGCTGCGGCGCAAGCGGCCAACCGTCGCGATCCAATAAACCCCGATGGAGATCGGCAATGGCCAAGAGCTACGGTACCGTTAGCGCGGAACAGAAGCTTAAGATGAGCGGCCTCGCATTCGTGCAGGGCCTCGCCAGCGGCGCATTGCCGCTCAACACCATCGCGCGGACACTCGGTTATGACGTCGCCGAGGCCGAGCGCGGCCGCGTTGTCGTCACGCTGGTGCCGACCGACGCGCATCTCAATCCGGCGGGCACCGTGCATGGCGGCCTCACCGCGACGCTGCTCGACAGCTGCATGGGGCTTGCGGTGCAGTCGATGCTCGATGCCGGCACCAGCCAGACCACGCTGGAGTTCAAGATCTCGCTGGTGCGTCCGATCACGCCCGACACCGGTCCGATCAGGGCCGAGGGCCGGGTGCTCAATTGCGGCCGTCGCATCGGCACCGCCGAAGGCAGGGTCACCGACGGGAAGGGAAGATTGCTCGCGCACGGCACGACGACGTGCCTGATTTTTCCGCCTTGATGCTGAGTTGCTGTGGAGAGAATGCGCCGGCACCGCCTCGCGAGATGCCGTGCGGGCGCGGCTACATTGGAATCTGTCCAGCGAGCCTGCGCGTTAGAGAGCTTCGATTTCAATGAGCTGTTCGATTGCGTTACCCGAACGCACGAAACGTGCGTTCGGGTAGCCGTGATGCGATCGTCGATGAAGCCGCCGGTCAACCGGCGTAGCCGCTCTGTTCAGGCAAGCGAATGAGGCCAAGCTGGAACATGGCGGTCAGCGCATCTTCCTGGCCGAGCTCCTCGGCGATCCGTCCGTCCTGCACGCGCAGCACGGTGGTGCCGGCGAACGTCATCTTGCGGCCGGAGGCCGCGGGCAACGAGCCGAGCCGGAAGTCGCTGAACGCAGGCCCGGTGTGGGTGCCGCCGCCTTCCCAGCGGCCGACCACGAGGTCGCCTTCCGCGACGAGATCGCCGACGCCCCAGAAATTCAGATCCGGAAACGCCTCACGAAACTCGGTGATGAATTGCGTGACCGCGGCGCGGCCCTTCTTCGGCTCATGCATCGGGTAGTGCACGATAATGTCTGGCGTCGCGAGCTCTTCGATGATGCGCGGATTCCACGGGTTTCCCCAAAAGCCCTCGAACCAGCGGCCTACAACCTTCTTGTTTTCCTCCGACATCTCTTCGTCTCCATTTGCGTGTTGCCGGCATCGCGACCGGCGCGGTGTCGATGCGCGCATTAGGCATTTTGAGATGCGTGTCGGACCACCCGATTTCAGATCGGGCGAGCGATCGAGTTTCAAACGAGATTCCGCTGTGTCGATATGGCGCTTAGCACGGCTTCTCGAGCGTCGTCGCGGAATCGGGAAGCGGGTGGCTCGCGAAAGACGAATGCGAGAATCTGATTGCGATCACGCAGGAGAACATCATGCGCAACTTCGATGCGATCGCCGCGCTGCGCGGCGACGGACTTCGTCCCGAGCTGCGGGCGCTGCTCGATCGCGCTGCGATCGAGCCTCGTTCCGAATTGTTCGTCAGAAGCGACGGGATGCTTCAGTCCGGTCCGGACGCCACCCCGAAGGCGGTGCGCGACAACGTCGTGCCGCTGAAGACGAAGGCGGCTTAACTCACGACAGCGGCGGCCTTACCGCCACACCGACTTGTCGGCGTCCCAGCGCTGGCCCTTGAACTCCTTGAGCAGCGCGTCGATCGCGCCGTTGTCGTCCCTGGTCTCGCTGCCTTCCTCGTCGCTGCTGGAATCGTCGGACAGATTGAGCTTGGCGCCGGCGCTGTCGTCCGATGTCGAAACGGTGGGGCTCGAGACCCACAGCATCAGCCGGTCAGAGCTTCCGGGCTTGTCGGGTGAGACCAGGGCAGTGATCTCGTAATTCTGGGTGAGGCCGAGTGCCGGGTAAATCGCGCTGGGCCGCTTCAGCACCAGCTTGAGCTTGCCGGTGTTCGCGTTCCACGTCGCCGAGGCGGGCTTTGCGGCAAGCGTCTTCGCCAGCACGCCCGCGATCGCGGTTGCCAGCTTGTCATGGTTGAGTTTGTCGCCCTCGCGCCAATCGGCGGCAGCAAAGCGGATGGTGCGGTCCATCTCGACCACCCCGCTGGTCCAGCCGGCCGCGGTCACGCCGGGCGCGGATTTCGCCTTGGCGAGCAGCGCGCCGGCGTGCTCGGGATCGACGGTGAGGTTGATGGTCTGCTCGCCGGAGCGCATCGCATCGCAGGTCACCGCAAGGCTGGAGGTGCCGATCTCGACGGCCTCGCCTTTCAGGCTCTTGAGGAAATCCGCCGCCGCATCGAGCTTCACCCGCACACCGATCGATTCCGGCGAAACGTCGGTGAAATCCTTCGGCTGCGGCGTGATGCCGTCCTCGGTGGCCTGGTTGTCCTGGAATTCCTTCTCGCTGAGATCGGAATTGTCCGTCGAGGCGACCTCGGTCACGGTCTGGCCGATCGTGATCTGGCCGCGGAACTCAAAACCGTCGCCGGTTTGCTTGCGGTTCAGCTTGATGGTGACCGGCTGCTTGTCGGCGACGCTCTGGGCGGTGCCGGAAAGCGTCTGGCCGCTGACGGTCAGGTTGGCGACGAAGCGGTCCTTGCGGTCGGAGCTCTTGTCGGCGGGATAGCAGACGTCGAGCACGGCCGCGGTCACGGTCTTGCCCTGGCGGGTTTCCTTCAGCACGACGTCGGCATTGCCGTCCATCAGGCCGTCGATCGAGGTGAAATAGCGCGTCTCGGGGCCATTGGCGGGAGCCGCCTTCGATTGCAGCTTCATCTGGGCGAGGGCAGGCGCCGAGGTGACGGCAAGACCGAGCAGCAGGAGCGGGAGCGCGCGCATACGATAAGTCCTCGAAGGGCAGAATCGGTTCCGTCGTAACTAGCAAACCTCCATGTCATTGGCCAAAAAAGAAGGCCGCCTAACGGCGGCCGCGCGCCGCGATCGCGGTCATGTGCGTTCGTCAGGTTCCTCGCCGCCCTCCAGTCGGCCGCGCAGCACCGTCACGACCCGGCTCACGGTTTCGAGGTCCTTCATCGACAGCCCGTCGGCGAGGCCGTTCACCCAAGGCAGCTGCAGGCGCATGGCCGCGTCGAAGCTTTGCCGCCCCTTGGCGGTCAGCACGACGAGCTGGGCGCGGCGGTGATGCGGGTTGGTTTCGAAGGCGACGAGCCCGTCCCGTTCGAGGTCGTTGACGATCCGCTGCACGTTCTGTCGGGCAGCGCCGAGGTCGCGCGCCAGCCATGCGACCGGTTGCGGGCGCTCTGTGGCGACGATGGCGCCGAGGATCTGCCAGCGCGCGCTGGTCAGCCCGAGCCCGGCCACCAGCCGGTCGCCTGATGTGAACAGCAGGCTGTTGAGCCTGAACAGGTCGGGAATCAGGGTGCTCAGGGCTTCACCCGCCGGCGTTCGTTTTGCATTCGGCATTTGTCACCATATAAACGCATTGACACCATGATGTCAATTTCTGTATGTATCCATCAGTCCGGAATGACATCATAACACCATATCGAACGGAGCCAACCATGCCGCAGATGCGCCCCCTGGACCCCGCTTTCCCGATCGACCGCCAGCTCGCGGTCGATGCCAGCAACGTCGTGCTCGTCAACCTCTTCACGCTCGATGCGGCCGACGAGGACACGTTTCTCAAGGCCTGGCAGGACGACGCCGCCATCATGAAGCGGCAGCCGGGCTTCATCTCGACCCAGCTGCACCGCGCGCTCGGCGAGAGCCCGGCCTATCTGAACTACGCGGTCTGGGAATCGACCGCCGCCTTCCGCGCCGCCTTCATGAACCCCGAGTTCAGGGCCAAGCTCTCGGCCTATCCGGCCTCGGCGGTAGCCTCGCCGCACCTGTTCCAGAAGGTGGCGGTGCCGGACATCTGCGTGGCGTAACGGACTGTCAGGCCGTCGCGTCAAGGATCGCTCAGCTGTGCACGAGGATGCCAACCCCAAGCGTGGAAGCAGCGGCCAGAAACGAGATGTCCAGAAATCGCAACGGCGCTTTTGGACGATGACCGGCAGAACCCGAAATGACGTAATAGACGCCATAACCCACGCCGAGGACGACAAACGTCAGCGTTTGCCTGAGCCAGAACGTCAAGACGACCGCAAGATCATCGAGGCTGTCCAGGGCATAGGCGCCGAGCGCAAGCAGTGCGCCGATCGCGTAGAACAGCACGAGCGTTGACGTCAGTGATTTGGCGTCGCGGGACATCAGATGATCCTTGCATCCCGATCGTAATCAAACTGCAAAAAAGAAGGCCGCCCGGAGGCGGCCTTCGATCTCGATAGGGATGGGGGAGGCTTAGAAGCCGCCCATGCCGCCCATTCCACCCATGCCGCCGCCGCCCGGCATTGCCGGCGCCGCGTCCTTTGGCAGTTCGGCGACCATGGCTTCGGTGGTCACGAGCAGACCGGCCACGGAGGAGGCGTCCTGCAAGGCGGTGCGCACCACCTTGGCGGGGTCGATGATGCCCTTGTCGACCATGTCGACATAGTCCTCGGTCTGGGCGTCGAAGCCGAAGGTCTCCGACTTGTTCTCGAGGATCTTGCCGACCACGATCGAGCCCTCGACACCGGCGTTCTCCGAGATCTGGCGGACCGGAGCTTCGAGCGCCTTGAGCACGATGTTGATGCCGGCCTGGACGTCGGCATTCGGGTTGGTGAGCCGGCCGACCGCCTTCTTGGCGCGCAGCAGCGCGACGCCGCCGCCCGGCACGATGCCTTCCTGCACCGCGGCGCGGGTCGCGTTCAGCGCGTCCTCGACACGGTCCTTCTTCTCCTTGACCTCGACCTCGGTCGCACCGCCGACCTTGATCACCGCAACGCCGCCGGCGAGCTTGGCGAGGCGCTCCTGCAGCTTCTCACGGTCGTAGTCCGAGGTGGTCTCCTCGATCTGCGCCTTGATCTGGCCAACGCGGGCGTCGATGTCCTTCTTCTTGCCGGCGCCCTTGACGATCGTGGTGTTCTCCTTGTCGATCACGATCTTGCCGGCGCGGCCGAGCATGTTGATCGTGACGCTCTCGAGCTTCATGCCGAGGTCGTCGGAGATCAGCTGACCGCCGGTCAGGATCGCGATGTCCTCCAGCATCGCCTTGCGGCGATCGCCGAAGCCCGGCGCCTTGACGGCGGCGACCTTGAGCCCGCCGCGCAGGCGGTTGACGACCAGGGTCGCCAGCGCCTCGCCCTCGACGTCCTCGGCGAGGATCAAGAGCGGACGGCCCGACTGCACCACGGCTTCCAGCACCGGCAGCATGGACTGCAGGCCGGACAGCTTCTTCTCGTGCAGCAGGATGTAGGCATCCTCGAGCTCGGCGGTCATCTTCTCGGCGTTGGTGATGAAGTAGGGGCTGAGGTAGCCGCGGTCGAACTTCATGCCCTCGACGATATCGACCTCGGTCTCGAGCGACTTGTTCTCCTCGACGGTGATCACGCCCTCGTTGCCGACCTTCTGCATCGCCTGCGCGATCATCTTGCCGATCGCGGCATCGCCATTGGCCGAGATGGTGCCGACCTGGGCGACTTCGGACGAGGAGGCGACCGGCTTGGCGCGCTTCTCGATGTCCTTGATCACGGCCGCGACCGCGGTGTCGATACCGCGCTTGAGGTCCATCGGGTTCATGCCGGCGGCGACCGACTTGGCGCCCTCGCGGACGATGGCCTGCGCCAGCACGGTCGCGGTGGTGGTGCCGTCACCGGCGGTATCGTTGGTCTTGGAAGCGACCTCGCGCAGCATCTGCGCGCCCATGTTCTCGAACTTGTCGTCGAGCTCGATCTCCTTGGCGACGGTGACGCCGTCCTTGGTGATGCGGGGAGCGCCGAAGCTCTTCTCGATGACGACGTTGCGGCCCTTGGGGCCGAGCGTCACCTTCACAGCGTTGGCGAGCACGTCGACACCGCGCAGCATGCGGTCGCGGGCCTCTCCGGCGAATTTTACGTCCTTGGCAGCCATTGGTTTGAACTCCTGTCAGTTTTGAGAGACGCGCTTGCCGTTTCCGCGCTCGTCATCGCCGGGCTTGACCCGGCGATCCATCGCCTTGGTAAGAACTCTTCGGAAGCGTGATGGATGCCCGGATCAAGTCCGGGCATGACGATGCGAGTGGTGCGGTCGCGCGGTTGAATGGCGATCAGGCCAGCACGCCCATGATGTCGGACTCCTTCATGATCAGGAGCTCCTGGTTGTCGAGCTTGACCTCGGTGCCCGACCATTTGCCGAACAGCACGCGGTCGCCGACCTTGAGGTCGATCGGGATCAGCTTGCCGGCCTCGTCGCGGCCACCCGGGCCGACGGCGACGATCTCGCCCTGGGACGGCTTCTCCTTCGCCGAGTCCGGAATGATGATGCCGCCCTTGGATTTCTCCTCGGCATCGATACGCTTGACCACGACGCGGTCGTGCAGGGGGCGGAAGGTGGATTTAGCCATGACGTTCCCTCTTGGAGGCTCGGTTTCAGGTCCGGTTCATCGGGACCGGCGTTGGATGCCGGCCCGGTCGGCGCTGGGCAGGACGCCCGACGCTCTTAGCAATCGTGGTGCGAGAGTGCTAATTGTGGGCCGGGAAATATGGCCTGGCGCAGTTTCTGTCAAGCAAACGGGTTAAGGCCTTGGTGAGGCCAATATAGGATGGTGGACCAGAAACCAAATCGTAGCGATGACGTAATTTTGTCAGACGTCATTGCTCCGTCTTAAGTTTTACGCTTGGCTGCAGGACGGGTGCGGCCGGGACATAGTCGGGGGATGCATATGATCAGGTCATTCAACGCGCGATTGGTCGCACGGTTCGCGGCTGTTTCGGCGCTGACGACACTCTTGGGGGCGTGCGGCAGCATGAGCCTGCCGTCGTTGTCGTCGAACCCTGAGCCGGCGCCAGCCGAGCCGGGGGTCGCCCCCGAAATGCCCGCGAGCATCCGCGCCGACGAGATCGTCGGCCGCTGGGGTCTCGCCTCGTTCCAGAATCCCGCCGATCGCGCCCGCACCGAGGCCGCCGCGCGCGGCCAGTGCAAGCAGCCTTACGTGATCGGCGCCGGCCAGAACGGCGGCGTCATCATGCATCTGGCCGACCAGGCCACCCCGCAGGAACTGCGGCTGAAGGGTTCCCCGAGTGGCAAGAACTATATCGGCCCGCCTGGACCGACGCCCGGCGAGCAGGACCGCGAGATCGTCTCGTTCGACGGCCGCGTCATGATCACCCGCTTCGTCGACAAGGACGCCGGGGTCCGCTACGGCAACATGGTCTATGTCCGCTGCGCGCCAAGGGCGTAACGGCGGGACTTCGAGCGATCTGCCGACATAGCGCCGCATAGTCGGCGCACCTCTCCCCCTGTGGGAGAGGTCGGATTGCATCGTCAGATGCAATCCGGGTGAGGGGTCTCCCTCCGCGAGTGACCCTTTCGAGATTTGAGTAGGCGACGACAACCCTCATCCGGCGCGGATTGCATCCGCGCCACCTTCTCCCACAAGGGGAGAAGGGAAGGAGACCCGCAAACACGGCCTTATCGCCGCACGCCAACCCGATTGACGCCGCCATTCAAATTGCCGCCCGCATTGTGGCGGACCGCAGCGCGCGCCACCGGACGAGGCCTGAGCACAACGCCTGCCCGTGCCACGCAGCCTGCCGGATAACCGACATACGTGCAGTAAATCACGGCGTTGGCCGGTGCTGGACTGAGAGCGGCGCCTGCAAACCCCAACATCAGGCTCGCCGCTATTCCCGCAACCGTCACTGACTTGGTTGGAAAAATGTTCGTCCGACGCATGGTGATCCTCCTCATCGCACGTGAACTGAAGGTGATGGAGCCCGCTTCAGATGCGGCCCAAGGTATCGTCAGTGGCAAAAGGGGGAGGCGATGTTGACGTAGATCAACGCCGCGCGCGACCCGTCGCCGCGTGGGATTGATCTGCTTCATCGTGAAAGAGGGCGGCTCAGGGAGCCGCCCTCTTGCGCTGCCGTTGCGCCGGCTTCACTGACAGACGTACATGCGGCCGTCAGCCATCTTGGTCATCGTGCCGGGCTCGCAGCCGATACCATTGGCTGCCTTGTACTCCGTCCATCCGGCATATCCGTAATACGGACTGATCCTCTGGTAGGCTCGTGCCGGATAGTAGGGCTGGCCAAAGTAGGGATCCGTCTGGGCGGCATACGAATTGGTCCAATCGTTTGTGCCCCAGCCGGAATAGGCCGGCGCGGTAGCGGCGGCCGCAGCGACCGCTGCCGTAGCGGCGACACCCGCGCCCACCCCGTACCCGTACGCGGCGCGCCGGGTCTGACGACGCGCGACGCCGGCGACGCTCACGGGCGTCAGCGGCCGGCCCACACGCGCCTGGGCACTTTCGACCGACGCCGAAAGACCGCCCCGCTCGGACCAGGTGATGGAGAACAGTGTCGCACAAGCGATAGTCGAAAGCGCAATTGCAGTATTTCGGACAATTCTTTGCGTCATGTTCAATCTCCAGTGTTGAGTACTCCAGTGGCTCCGCCCCAATCAGTGATCCGGTAGCAAGGCGCACGCCATCAGCGCGATTGAAAGAAGCCCGGCGCTCATCGTCGCACCTTCAAAGACGACCTCGCGCTGTGCTTACCGGCGGTTGGCTGTCCTCACCACAAGCTCAAACGCTCGCTTCCACCACGCGCCGCTTGTTGCACTTGCGGCGATTGCTATTGCGATACGAACTGCTTGCCAATTTTTAATAGGAGGCTCTGCACGTTGGTCACACGCAGCGAGCCGGCCGCGAATGTATGATCCGGCGCTGGACCAAAATGCGAATCCTCGCGCTGGGCGACCGGAATGATTCCGGAAGTCCCATGCAACCGGCACCCAATGTTGGCTCCCGGCATACGCATGACAATTTCCCTCACGCAGTAATATGCACCCGCGACAACAAACCTGCCAGCGGATTTGCAACCGTCGACGCTGGCACAAGATGCATGTTGTCGAGACGGAGGATCGGACTGATTCATCCTTGTCGCGATACTGTTGATCTATGTCAAAGGTCCTGAAGTTCTTGAATGGGACGCTGGTGTCGACCACGCGCACGTCAATGCGGTCTCGTCGGCCGGTAGCCGCCTGACGCGGTGCTGAGCCATGCTTCAGCGCAGATGCGTGCCCTTGGGCAAAGAAGCCTGGCGATGTGCACAATGGCGGATGGAGCGATCCATGCCAGTGGCGCGGTATTTCCTGTATATCGGCGGAGTGCTGCTCGCGCTGCTATTCCTTCTGGATGCCACCATCCCCAATTCTCCACTGGCAAAGCAGCCTGACTCGAGTCGTCCGACCATTCGCATCCGTTCGATGGAAAAGCTGCCCGACCTTGTCGTTTACGACACCAGTCTCCCGACTATCGTTCCTGAACAGGTCGCGGAAATTCCTGCTCCAGCCGCGGCCGAAACTGTCGGGCCTTCCCCGATCGTTCGCGAGCGGGAAGCGTTTGCCCAGATGCAGAAATCCGAAATCGAGCGGCCAAAATCGTCGGGCCGCAAGGCGAGGGAAGCCAAGCCGCCTCGGAAGTATGCCCATGCCAGGAGATACGCGCCGTCACCTTATGCGCATTTTGCGGAGCGACGTCCGCGATATGGGTGGTTCGGCAACTTCATCTGGTGATCAGGTAGCATATGCCTGCGGTGAGGGGACGCATGCCTGCGAGCCTTGACGCAAGTCAAGGCCGGGCCTTTCCATCGCTATGGAGTGGAGCTGTGGTGCCTCAAAGGATTAAATGGAGGAACACAATGATCCGCTTGTTTGCTGTCTTTATCTTCGCTTTGTGTGTTGGAGCACCTGCGCAAGCCATGACACCCGCGCCGCTCCCCCAGACGGAAACAATGGCAATACCGGTGGCCGTCGGCTGCGGTCCGGGCCGGACGCGTATCAATGGTGTATGCGTAGCAAGGACGACCGTCCGTCAAACTCGCCGAGCCGTTCGCAGATGCGTGCGCTGGCAGGGAGGGGTCTGCGCCTTGTATGAATGAACGACTCTACTGGCGTTCAGGTCGCGACTGGGCGCCAGTACTGTAGTGCATCCGGTCGAATGCCGCTTCTAAATCATCCATGACAATCAGCGGCGACAATCCGTCGGGCCTGCCGTGCCTTACTGAGCTTCGAGCAACAGGACGGTCAACAGCAGGATCGGCCAGAGCGCGCTCGCAGCCAGAGTGATGCGGAGCACCACGTCACCGCTCGACGGTTCGACCCATCGACGCCTGAGCTGACGAGGCAATTTGCTCGATTGAAATGCGCGTTGTGGTTGGCGAGCCGATCCGACTTTTGCAGCGCCGATGGGAGGTGCCGCGGCTCGATGTCGCAGCAAGCTCTTCTCGTCATAGAGGACGTGATTTGACGGGTTCGGTTTTAAGCACCCGGGTGCCATGAACGATCCCTTCCATCGGGCACCTAATCTACGTCGGAAAACTTGAAGGCGATAGGGCGGTTTGTGCCAAGGGAGCGAGGCTCGGTCGCCCGAAGCCCGAAGTAGCGCGAGCCGGGTTCGCAGCGTGAAATACAAGCCTTATGAGCCCTGGCCTCTCAGTTCGAGCGTAACGAGCCTCGCCAGCAGCGTGGCCGGGTAAAGCTGGCCGATCACGCTCTCGACATTGCACAGGCTGCGCGCTAGCGGGTGCACAGGGATGATGTCCCCGTAGCCGGTAGAAGTGAGCGTGACGAAGCTGAGATAATAGACCGAGTTCGCAGGGGCTGAGTCATCCTCGAAATTCATTCCCTTGAATGCGTCCGGAAACCACAACCCGAGGAAGACGAATAGCGTCCCGAAGCCGAGCCCGATCAGCAGATACAGCAGGGCCGCGCCGATGATCCGATGATAGGTGACGCGACCGCGCCGGAATACGGCGTGCGCAACCACCGCTCCGAGCGCGAGCGAGATGGCGAGCCAGCCGGCAGCCAGTATGGCGATGTTGTATGGCGACGGAGGATAAAGAATGCTGCGATTGGTAAGTCGCCTTGACCGATCCGACGCGTTGCGACCATCGGCTTGCGCGGAGGGCGAGGCGGCGATCCTCGCGGGAGTTGCACGATCGCTCAAACAAAACGCCGGCCCGAGGGCCGGCGTTTTTCGTGTTGATCTGACGAACCTCAGTTGAACATCGCGTCGATGTCGTCCTGCGAGGCGTGGCCGGCGTCGCCGTCGAGCTTCGGACCGTTGAGCAGGCGGGCATCGCCCTCGCGGGTGTCGACGATCGCCGGGACGTGCGACTTGATGGCGTCGACGCCGCCCCAGATGTTCATCATCTCGTTGATGTGCTGTTCGATGAACTTCATCGTCTGCATCACCTTGCTGATGCGCTGGCCGGTGAGGTCCTGGAAGTTGCAGGCCTCGAAGATCGAGACCACACGCTCCTGAATATCTTCGCTGAGCCGCTTCTGCTGGTCGGGCGTGACGTTGTTGGCGAGCGCGGACGCGGCCTGGTCGATCGCCTCCACCGCCTCGAGGATCTGCTGGGTGGCCTGTTCGGTGCCGCCGACCACGGCGCCGAGCTCGCCATTGACCTTGGCCATCTCCTCGCCGTTGAAGCTCTTGCCGTGCAGCACGGCGATCTCGCGCTTGGTGCGGCTGATCGCGTCGTGAATCAGGTCGAGCTCGACCTTGAGCTTCTCGCACTGTTCGACCTGCGCACGGTAGGTCTCGAGCAGCGCGTGGGTCTCGGCGACTTCGCGGGCGACCGCCGCATCGACGCTGTCGCCGGTGCGCTGTGCCGGGGCTGCGGCCATCTGGGCGCGGATCGAGCGAAGCTCGGCCATGATCTCGCGATGCATCGGACCGAGATCGGCGCCGCCCGTAACATCCGGCTCCGGCATCACAACCTCGCCCATCGCCTGCTCGACACGAAAACGCTTGCGCTTCACTGACATGATTTTCATTCCCGCCCCTTCACTGAAGTCCGTTCTAGACAGAGCGGATTTAACGTCAGGTTCACGCCGGAACTGTTTGCGCGGATAGCGCGCAAGCGCGGCGATACCGGCGATTAACCATGCTGCCGCGCCGTTCACGCAAAATAAACGCTGTCGGGGAAAACCGCGCTCCATTGCCGATGTGGTGAATCGAAACGGCCGATCCGTTTACCAAACCGATGCGGTTTTCATTGCTTATTGACCACGTGCAACGGCGCAAAGTCGGCGCCGCGCGCATCACGTCACGACGAAACCAGTACAGAGTACGTCGATGTTCAGGAAAACCACGCTTGCGCTGCTCGCCGGCGCTTCTTCTCTTATTGCCGTTCCCCATCACGCCATGGCGATCGACGCGGCAGCGCCCGCCGGGCCCGCCGTCATCTATGCCAATCAGGGCGCTCCGCAGCCGCCGATGCGCACCGCCTATGTGCAGCCGCAGCGCTCCAACATGGGCGGCGGCTTCATCGAATTCCTGTTCGGCGATGCGCCGTCGTCGCAGGGTTATTCGCCACAGCCGTATCAGCAGCAGCCTGGCTATTATGGCAACCGTCAGCTGCCGCCGATGGATCCGCAGCAGCAGATGCTCCGGCAGCAGGAAGAGGCCGCGGGCGATCCGGCGCAGCGTCCGTTCGATCCGAGATACGAGAAGCAACTGGTCGACTATAGCGGCAAGGAAAGCGCCGGCACCATCGTCGTCGATACGCCGAACAAGTTTCTCTATCTGGTGCAGGGCGACGGCCGCGCGCTGCGCTACGGCATCGGCGTCGGCCGGCCCGGCTTCACCTGGGCCGGCGTCAAGACGATCTCGGCGAAGAAGGAGTGGCCGGCCTGGACGCCGCCGCCGGAAATGCTGGCGCGCCGTCCCGATCTGCCGCGGCACATGGAGGGCGGCCCGGAAAATCCGCTCGGCGCCCGCGCGATGTATCTCGGCTCCTCGCTCTACCGCATCCACGGCTCCAACGAGCCCTGGACGATCGGCACCAACGTCTCGTCCGGCTGCATCCGGATGCGCAACGAGGACGTCATCGACCTCTACGGCCGCGTCAATGTCGGGGCCAGGGTCGTTGTGATGTGAAGTTGTAGCCCGGATGGAGCGAAGCGAAATCCGGGACAGCGAGCCGCACGATGCGTCAACCTCCCCTTGAAAAGGGGAGGTCGCTTTGCTCAACAGAGCAAAGCGGGTGGGGATCATCTCTCTCCACGAGCAGCGGCGTTTGTGGCTGACCCCCATCCCGACCTTCCCCCTTTCAGGCAGGGGTGTCCGGGGAAATTCAGGCATAGCGGAGCTCCATCTGGTCAGGTGAGATGGTTGATTTCCGACGGCTGGGGTTGATGGGCGGAGGTTTGTCGATGGCAGCGAGGGATCGACGCGTGAGCAGGAGCTGGCCGACGAGTTCGGCGAACCTGAGCGGGAGCATTTTGATGCAGTTGGTGTGAGCGGCGATGCGCAGCAGCAGGTAGGCAATCATCGCAGCGAGCACCTGAAGGCGGATCGCGTTGTCGTTGGCGCCGAGGAACTTGCGAATATCGAGATGCTGCTTGATCCAGCGGAACAGCAGCTCGATTTGCCATCGGCTCTTGTAGAGGGCGGCGATCTCGACGGCGCTACGGGCAAGGTCGTTGGTCAGGAGTGTGATCTTGCCGCCTTTCTCGCGTCTGATCTTGATGCGGCGGAGCGGGATTGGAAGGCGCGAATCGCCCTTGCTGGTGAGCTTCACCTCGTCATCGGCAAGGATTTCGAAGCCATCCCCGTTACGCTTGCGGATGGCGCGATGCCTGAGCGAGCGAAGACGGATGCTCGTCTTCGCCCGGGTAACGAACAAAGCCTTGCTATCATTGATCTTCTGCCACCAGTCGAAACGGCAATAGCCCTTGTCAAACACATAGGTGGTGGCGGGCTGGATTGGGGTCTGTCGGCCGATCTCGATGTCATTGACGTTCGCGGCCGTCATCTCGACGCAGGTCGGGACATCGCTCCTTGGGTCGTAGACGACATGCAGCTTCATGCCGCGGATGCGGCCGTTCCACGTCGCCCAACTGCAGACCTTGCCGAGCGGGATCGGACTGGCGTCGATCAGACGCACCATCTCCATGCCTTCACTCCGCAGCTGGCGACGCGCCATCGCCGACAGCGCCGCAAAGGTTTGCGCGAAAATGCCGATCGGACGGCGGGCATTGGCATCGGACAACGTCGAGCGCGACAGCTTGCCGGTTCCCAAGTGATAGTGATGCTGCGAATTGGCGTTGAAGCCAGTCACCACCCCGCGCAGACTGCTGTTGCCGCTAAGCTGGGCATAGATCAGCGCCACCAGATGATCCCAGCTCCTGAACGACTTGTCGTAGGCATCCCCGTCCAGACGATCCACAACCGTCTGAAACTGCCGTCGATTGATCGGTTCAAGCAGCCTTCCAAAAATGCTACCGCGATATCGCATGCTCGGCCCTCTGTGTCTCGACAACCAGAAAAGACCGATTTGCCTCGGTCCTGCCGAGCATGCACCGCGACACAGTGAATCATTCCCCGGACACCCCTGCCTTTCAGGGGGAAGGAGAACAGCTTCCGCCCAGGCTACGACTGATCAAATGAAAACGGCCGCTCGATGGAGCGGCCGTTTGTGTTTCAGGTGAGACGCTTACGCGTAATTGCTGTCGTCGCCGTCGCCGCCGCCGTCGAAGCCGTCGTCATCATTGTCGAAGTCGTCGGCGTCTTGATCATCGTCACTGTCCCGGTCGGCCTGCGCTTGGTCGAACGCGCCGGCGCGCGAGCCGCTGTCGCGGTTGGAGCCGATGTCGTTGACCCCGGCGTCGCGCGCGAGGTCGCTCGACGACTGGTCGCCGCCCCAGGGACGCGAACCGCCGCCGAGGCCGGCGGCATCGGCCATCGACTGGTGGCTGCCGCCACCCATCATGCCGCGGATGCTGGAGAGCAACAGTCCGCCGCCGACCACGCCGGCCGCGGCCGCCGCCGCCGTGCCGAGGAACGAGCCGCCACCGCCACCCGGCGCGCCGCCGAGTGCCGGCGGCTGCGGGCCGCCATAGCCCTGGCCGTAGGGTTGCGCGGGCTGGCCGTAAGGCTGGCCATAGCCGCCGCCGGCCTGCTGCATCGCCTGGCCCGAGTTCCAGACCGGGCGGCTGCCCGGATCGCGGCCGCCCATGTCGGGTGCCCGCACCGGCGGCACCGAACCATGCTGCTGGCCCTGTCCGCCGAAGATCGCATCGCGCATCGAATCGAGGAAACCGCCGCCCTGCTGCTGGGCTGTCTGCTGCTGGCCGACCGCGGCCTCGAGTTCCTGAATCCGGTCATGGGCGCGCTTCAGCGCCTCGTCCTGCACCAGCGCGGTCTGCACCAGCGCGTAGACCGCATTCGGCGCGCTGCGCAGGCCCTGCATGATCGCGGACATGGCCTCGCCGTCGCGCGGGGCATTCTCCAGCTTGGCGAGCCGGTCGAAGAGATCGTCGATCAGTTGGCGTTCTTGCGGTGTCATGGCGTTCTCCATCGCGTCGATCGAATCGGCGCGTCCGAGATGTAGGACGGGGTTTGTGGCGCAAGGAGTGGGGGCCAGAATTAAATTTATGTATGCGACAATACGACCGGCGGATTCCTATGAGCCTTGTCAGGCCAGTGTAACTTTATTCAGGGCCAGCAGCGCGGGGAAATCGTCGCCTGCGAGATAGGCACGCTCGATCTCGCGCTGCGTCGTCAGCGGGTCGAGGCTCTTCAGCGTTTCGTCGACGAAACCGGGATGGCACATCACGAGTCCGTCCTCGGGCATGCCGTCGAGGAAGCCCTGCATCAGCGCCGCGAAATCATTGCCGCGCGTAAAATCATAGGCGCCGGCGAAGGCCGGATTGAACCGCAGGCCTGCTCGCTGCGCCTTGATCCGGAACTGCGTGCTGAGCACGTTCAGCACCAGCGCTTTCGGCGCCGCCAGCTGGCGCGCCAGCGGGCCTTCGCGGCCGCACTGCCGCACCCAGGCGCCCGGCGCGCGCTCCTTCACGGCGCGCAGGAAGCCGTCGCGCACCTGCGGGAACAGCTGCGCGTGCTGGTGACCGTCGACGAAGTCGGGTGCGCGGCCGAACAGATCATGGAAGGCGTCGAGCTGCGCCAGCACCTCGGCATGGACCAGTTCGGCGTCGAGCCGATGCATCAGCCCGGCGCGCAGCAGCCGCGGGAAGGGCAGGAACATGTCGCTGTCGAGCGGGCGGAAATGCATCGTCAGCGGCCGGAACGGCGCGGTCAGCGTCACATGCAGCCCGATCGCGCAGCGCGGGCTGTTCGCCACCGACGCCGTGAGTGCGCTGGCCGCATCGCGGCCGATCGCCGGCGTCACCGTCATCACCGACGTCGCATTGAGGCGGCCGCGCTCGATCAGGTCGCGGATCGCGCGGTTGACGCCGTCGCTCAAGCCATAATCGTCAGCACACAGCCAGATCCGGCGCGGCGTATCGGTGTTCATTCCGCGGCGGTCCGCTCGGAGGCATTTTGCGCCGCGCCGCCGTCGGCGTGCTTCTCGGTGTGCTCGGCGACGAAGTAGATCGGCCGCGCCTTCAACTCGGAGAGGATCTTGCCGATATATTCGCCGACGATGCCGATCATGATCAGCTGCACGCCGCCGATCGTCATCATGCCGATCATCAGCGACGGATAGCCGGGGACCTGCTTGCCGGTGGTCAGCACTTCCCACAGGATCGAGAGGCCGAACAGGAACGCTACGCCGGCGAGCAGCGCGCCGAGCAGGCTGGCGAAGCGCAGCGGCGCCACCGAGAACGAGGTCAGGCCCTCGATCGACAGGCCGATCAGCCGGCCGGCATTGAAGGTGGTGACGCCATGCGCGCGCGGCGCCGGCTCGTAGTCGACGCGGATCTGCCGGAAGCCGATCCAGCTGGCGAGGCCCTTGAAGAAGCGGTTGCGCTCCGGCAATTGCCGCAGCGCCGCGGCCGCGCGCGGCGACAGCAGACGGAAGTCGCCGGCATCCTCCGGGATCTGCTGCCGGGCGCCCCAGTTGATCAGCGCGTAGAAGCCGCGCACGGCCAGCCGCCGCGCGGCCGATTCATTGTCGCGATGCGCCTTCGCCGTATAGACCACGTCGTAGCCGTCATCGATCCAGTGCGCGACCAGTTGCTCCACCAGCGTCGGCGGATGCTGGCCGTCGCCATCCATGAACAGCACCGCGCCGCGGCGGGCGTGGTCGAGGCCGGCCATCAGCGCCGCCTCCTTGCCGAAATTGCGCGACAGCGACACCACCTGCAGGTCGAGCCCGTCGGCGGGCAGGCCGCGCGCGATCATCAGCGTGTTGTCCGCGCTGCCGTCATCGACATAGATCACCTCGCAGGCGAGGCCATAGCGGGCGCGCAGCGTCCTGGCGAGGTTGATCAGCCGCTCATGCAACGCAGCAAGCCCGGCCGCCTCGTTGTAGACGGGCACGACGATCGACAGACCCTGCCCGGCGGCGGTCTTGGCGGTCGTGGTCAGGCTGGAAACGTCAGAGCCCAGCATCATCGGTCAGGTTCCAGAACTAGAGCGTTTTCGAGCGAAATGACCTTCCGCCTCGCACGAAGAAACCGCGTCAAAACGAGAGATCCCTCGAACACAATATGGTACCGCAGGGTAGCTGTCGCCAACATGAACGGCGTGGCCGCCTCATTGTCGCAGGAACGCCTCGAGCCTGGCGAACAGCGGGTTCTCGCGGTCGAACACATAGTCCAGCGACACCACCGACACGGTTTCGGCGCCGTGCTCGCGCAGGAAGCTGCCGAGCGCGTAGAGCTTGCCCGGTGGGCAGTGCAGCGTAAGCATGCCCGACGAGGTCGGGCCGCCGAACGGGGCGACCACGCCGAAACGGTTATGCGCCTCGGAGAGCAGCGCATCGTTGCAGCCGGCGAAGCGGGTGCGGACCTCGCGATACTTGCTGGCGCGGGCGCGCGCAGCGATATGGTCGAGGATCACGCGCGCGGTCTCGCGGGCGCCCTTCGACCAGTCGGCATCCTTGGACGCCACCAGATTGGCCTGGCTGCGCAGCATGACGCCGTCGTCGAGCACCTTGAGCCCGTTGGCGGCAAGCGTCGCCCCGGTTGTCGTGATATCGACGATCAGTTCGGCGGTTCCGGCGGCGGGCGCGCCCTCGGTGGCGCCGGCGCTTTCGACGATGCGGTAGTCGCCGACGCCGTGTTTGGCAAAGAAGCCGCGCGTCAGATTGATGTATTTGGTCGCCACCCGCATGCGGTGATTGTGCTGCTCGCGGAAGCCGCTTGCGACGTCGTCGAGATCGGCCATGGTGCGGACGTCGATCCAGGCCTGCGGCACCGCGACCACGACATTGGCAAAGCCGAAGCCGAGGCCTTCGATCATCAGCACGCGCTTGTCGGCATCGGGAATGCTCTCGCGCACCAGGTCCTCGCCGGTGACACCGAGATGCACTGAGCCGCGAGCCAGATTGGCCGCGATCTCGCTCGCCGAGAGATAGGCGATCTCGACATTGTCGACGCCGGAGATGGTGCCGCGATAGTCGCGGGCGCCGCCGGCCTTCGACAAGGTCAGCCCGGCGCGGGCGAAGAAGCTTTCGGCGTTTTCCTGCAGCCGCCCCTTGGAGGGCACGGCGACGACGAAGGGCGTGCTCATTGGGCGGCTCCGAAGGAGGTGGCCTGGCCATGCCGGGTCATCGCCTCGATCCAGACCGAGAAGCCGACCGCGGGGATCGGAGCCGCCGAGCCGAGCTGCGTCATCAGCCCGTCATAGCGCCCGCCGGCGACCAGCGGTTCGGCGCCGTTGCCCTTGGCGTGCAGCTCGAACTCGAAGCCGGTGTAATAGTCGAGGCCGCGGCCGAACGCGGTGGAGAACCGGGTCTTTCGGATGTCGATGCCGCGCGCGGCCATGAAGCCGATCCGGCTCTCGAGCTGGTCGATCGCGACTGCAAGGTTCAGCTTGGCGTCGCCAGCCAGCGCGCGCAATTGCGCGACCGCGTCGTCGGGATCGCCCGCAATCGCCAGGAAGCGCTTGATGGTCGCGACCGCATCGCGCGGCAGTGCGCCGCCCTTCAGCGTCGATTGCTCGAGGAAACGGTCGGCGATCTCGGCCACCGTGCGGCCGCCGACATTGGTGGTGCCGGCGATCGACATCAGATCGGTGACCAGCGCCAGCGCCGCCTTGCGGTCGGAGCCGGCCAGCGCGGCGAGCACGCCCTCATATTCGTTGCGGCCCGGCGCGGTCTTGAGCGTCAGCTGCTCGATGTCGTCGGTCAGCGAGACCTTGCGGTTGAAGTCCTTGATCAGCCGGCGCCGCCACACCGGATAGAGGTCGAGCGCATCGATCAGCGCGTTGAACAGCGCGACGTCGCCGGTGCGGATCTCGACGTCCTTCAACCCGAACGCCGTGGTCGCCTCCAGCGCCAGCGCCAGCATCTCGGCGTCGGCCGCGGCGCGGTCCTGCCGCCCGAACGATTCGATGCCGGCCTGCAGGAACTGGCTCGGCGCACCGCCGCGATAGCGGAACACGGGGCCGAGATAGCTGAAGCCGGCCGGCTGGCCGGCGCGGGCGGAGGCGAGGTAGTCGCGCGCCACCGGGATCGTGAGGTCCGGGCGCAGGCAGAGCTCCTCGCCGCTCGGGTCCGTCGTCAGGTACAGGCTCTTGCGGATGTCCTCGCCGGAGAGATCGAGGAACGGCTCGGCCGGCTGCAGGATCGCGGGCTCGGACCTCTGATAGCCGGCCTGCGCGAACGAGGCCAGCAGCGCATCCGCCCAGACGGCGGATCCGGCGGCGGATCGTGGTGCGGCAGCTTCGGTCATCTCGACGTCCAATAGGTCCGGACCAGGTTCCGGCGCGGGTTCCAAGGGTGGTTCGGGGCAGCCCTTACCATGGCCGGATCGGGGTTTCGACAGCGATCGGCCAAGTGGCTTAATGATTGCGTGCGTTAACGATTTTGCGACGGCTTGGCTAGGGGCAGATGTTTGTCCTCGGCTTTCATCGGGTAAGCGAGCTGCAGGTTCCGTCATCCCGGCGCAAAGGCTTCGCCTTTGTCGCTGGAGGCGCGAGCGCAGCGAGCCTCGAAGGATCGACGGCCACCAGCCGGGCCGTGCATCCTTCGAGGCTCGCCGAAGAGGCTCGCACCTCAGGTTGACGGGGAGGGAGTGTGTGGCCCATTTCCTCGCCAGTCCCCCAGTGCCGCCTGTACCAGCGCCAGCGCGGCGACCGCGGCGGTGTCGGCGCGCAGGATGCGCGGGCCGAGGGCGAGGCGGAGGATGGCGGGCTGGCGCAGCAGCAGCGCGCGCTCCTCCTCGGCAAAGCCGCCTTCCGGACCGATCAGGACATCGATCCCGGCATTCGCAGCCGTTGCCGCCGCCAGCGCCTGCACCGGGCTTTCGACCTCGGCCGCCTCGTCGCAGAACACCAGCAGCCGCGCCGGATCGCGGCCCGCCAGGAAACGTTCGAGGGGCAGGGGATCGGCGACTTCGGCGAGCGAGATGATCCCGCATTGCTCGGCGGCCTCGACCGCATTGGCGCGCATCCGCTCGCCGTTGACCCGCGACACCTGGGTGAAGCGTGTCAGCACCGGCACCAGCCGCGCGGCGCCCATCTCGACCGCCTTCTGCACCATGTAGTCGAGCCGCGCATGCTTCAGCGGCGCGAACACATAGGTGACGTCGGGCAGCCGGTCCTGCGCGCGGGTCTGTGCCGCGACCGTCAGCATGTCGGCCCGCTTGCGGCCGGAAATCTCGGCGCGCCATTCGCCGTCACGCCCGTTGAACACCAGCACGCTGTCGCCGGCGCCGAGCCGCAGCACGTTGCCGAGATAGTTGCTCTGATCGCGTTCGAGCGGAACGGTTGCGCCGGCGCCGAGCGGGGCGTCGACAAACAGGCGGGGGCTGCGGAAATCGAGTTCAGGCATATCCGAGGCGGCTTCAGTGCGGTGTGGCCAGTTTACCAAACTGCGCGACACCGTAATCCCGCGGACTCCTCAGGAACTCGCCAGCCAGGCAATATTGAGCGTCGATATATTGCTTCTGTCACCAAGTCATTTCTTTAGTCCAAGGGGCCGCTTGCACGCGGTCCCTTTTGCTGTTCGGTCGCCCGCGGCGTCGGCCCATGAATCCAAACCGGGGCCTTACCGAAAATCCTGTTCAGGCAAATTTGATGGTCCATTTTACCGCCGTTCGTAGCCTAAAGGCTTAGAATCGGGGAACAATTTAATATGGCCGGTGTGGCCCTACGCCGCGCTGTCGCCCAAATCCACGGGTTGTTAAGGCCTCACAGGAATCGTAAAACGCCCCCAAAATTCGTTGCTTCGTTTTTGTTGCGCTGGGGTTGCCTGGACCTTTTGCCGGAGAAACACCCTCGATGATCCGCCGTCTGATCGTGCTGACCGTTGCTGCGACCGCCCTGTCCGCGGGGCAAGCTGCTGCCCAGAGCGCTTTTCCGGCCCCGTTGCCCAATCAGGCCGGTAAGGCCGGCACCGCGTCCGACCCCGCGTTTCCGCCGGTCAATGGCATGCGTCCAAGCCAGGCCGGAACCGCCTCGGATTCCGCATTCCCGCCGGTCAACGGCGCGCCGGCGGCCAGGGTCGGTGCCACGCCGTCGGCATTTCCGAGCAGTGGCGCGGCCCCCATCGCCGGCGGCGGGCTGTCGTCGCCGCCCCCGCCGGGTGCGGGTGGTGGTGGTGCCGCCGACGCCTGCATGAAGAATTTCACGCCGCTGCGCGAGGATGCGGAGAAGCGCGGCAAGGCGATCAAGGCGGCGAGCGATCGCCACGCCAGCCCCCAGGAGGCCTGCAAGCTGATCGGCAATTACAGCCAGGCCGAGATCAAGATGATTAAATATGTCGACACCAACGCACAGAAGTGCGGAATTCCGCCGCAGATCGCCGACCAGCTCAAGGCCGGACACAAGAATACCGAAGCGCTGCTGAAGAAGGTCTGCAATGTCGCGGAGCAGGCGGCGGCGCAGCCGCGTGGGCCAGCGGGGCCGAGCTTGAGCGACGTACTCGGTTCGTCCGCCTCGCTGCCGGAAGCGACGCCGACCAAGAAGGGCGGCAGCACCTTCGATACGCTGAACGGCAACGTCCTCACCCGTTGAGGGATCACCCATGAGCGATGTCTCCACCCGCGTTGCCGACTCCACAGGCAACTGGGTGGATACCCATGCGCCGGTCTGGACGCGGCCCTATCTGCGGCTTGCGCGCTACGACCGGCCGATCGGCTCCTGGCTGCTGTTGATGCCGTGCTGGTGGTCGGCGGCGCTCGCCGCCGGCGTCGCGCATGATGTGCGTTCGCTGCCGCTCGTGGTCCTGCTGTTCTTCATCGGCGCCTTTGTGATGCGCGGTGCCGGCTGCACCTGGAACGACATCACCGATCGCGATCTCGACGCCAAGGTCGAACGCACGCGGTCGCGGCCGATCCCGGCCGGGCAGGTCACGGTGACGCAGGCGGTGGTCTTCATGGTCCTGCAGGCGCTGATCGGGCTTCTCGTGCTGCTGCAGTTCAACCGCTTCGCGGTGATGACCGGCATCGCCTCGCTTCTGATCGTCGCGATCTACCCGTTCATGAAGCGGATCACCTGGTGGCCGCAGGTCGTGCTCGGCCTTGCCTTCTCCTATGGCGCGCTGATGGGATTTGCGGTGACGCTCGAGCGCATCGATCTGGCCGCGATTGCGCTCTACGCCGGATCGATCGCCTGGGTGATCGCCTACGACACCATCTACGCCCATCAGGACGCCGAGGATGATGCGCTGATCGGCGTCAAATCCACCGCGCGCCTGTTCGGTGCACGCACCCATCGTGCGCTCGTGATCTTCTATGGTCTCGCCGTGCTCTTGATCGGCGTGGCGTTCGCACTCGCAGGGGCGCGCTGGCCGGCCTGGATCGGGCTGGCGGCGTTTGCGTTGCATCTCGCCTGGCAGGTCCGGCGGCTCGACATCAGCGATGGCGCGCTCTGCCTGCGCATCTTCAAGTCCAACCGCGACGCCGGCTTGATCCTGTTCGCGAGCCTCGTCGTCGACGCGGTGCTGCGCGCGGCGTGATGACTTCGCAGGATGGGCGGAGCGAAGCGTACAAACCCATGATTCGGCGGCCGCGCCACAAACTCGCCGTCGTCCCGGCGAAGGCCGGGACCCATAACCACCAATGCTTCTTGTTGTGCGACGCTGGAACGACGAGTCCCGTCAACGACATCTGCTGCGGCGTATGGGTCCCGGCCTTCGCCGGGACGACACCGATTGTGAGGCAAATGGAGCGAGACGGTCAGATTAATCCCGCGCGATGATCTCGCGTTCGCCGCGATGTATGCTGGTGCCGTTGAGGCTGACACCGGCGCGGCGGCGGACCAGGAATTTGGGTCTCCGCGCGCGGATCGCGTTGCGGCGACGGCGGCGCGGCGAGGGCGTCCGCGGCGCCGGCTCGGTCAGTTGCGGGAGACGGAAGATGTCGCTCCACATCTGCCAGGCGGAGCTGATCTCCTCGGCGTCAGAACTGGAGCCGAGCGGAACGCTGAGCGCGGGATCGCGGTGAACCAGCACCAGCATCTGCGCGTCGTCGATGCCGCGCACCGCGACGCCGAGAAAGTCGCTGACGCGAACATTGACCGCCATCCGCATGCCGAGAACGGCACGGCGCAGCACGACGTGTTCGCGATGAAGCTCGACCTGCCGCATGCCGCCATCCGCGCGCGCGTCCTGCGCGTGGAAGCTGAGCGGAAGGGAAAGTGGGTCGAGCCGCAACGCGCAGCTCGACCCGGCGGAATTGATTCCGCTTGTTGGTGTTTGACGCCTCAAAGCTCTGTCTCCCCGCCGGGATTTTGTTCCCGGTCGTTGGGTGAGAGCCTAGCCGAGCGATGTCCGTTCCCCCTTAAAAAGCCTGGTTAACCCCTCCTCACCTCGTGCCATGATTGACAAGAGGTTGGCCCGCATGATTGACGAAGCCTTGCCCCGATCACTCAAATCTTTGTTGCCTGCCGGCGCAAAGTGCTTGAAATCCCTGTGAAACCGGCACATCTGGTGGGTCTGTCGACCTCGTTCCGGGCCCCCCTCAATCCGCAGGAATTCGTTCGTGAACTCTTCACCATCTGCAT
The DNA here is from genome assembly GCF_054063995.1 of Bradyrhizobium sp. USDA 4504. NCBI lineage: Bacteria > Pseudomonadati > Pseudomonadota > Alphaproteobacteria > Hyphomicrobiales > Nitrobacteraceae > Bradyrhizobium > Bradyrhizobium sp. USDA 4504. The sequence goes on from NZ_JBSSGV010000001.1 coordinate 8,579,228, forward strand.
CGCGACACGGCGATAGCTCCGATCTGTTCGACCAATCGGGCCTGAGCGACCTTGCGCAGCGCCTGGTCGATGCCGCCAGGCGCGCGGGCGCCGATGCGGCCGATGCCATCGCGGTGCGCGGCGTCTCGCAGGGCGTCGAGGTGCGCGACGGCCGCGTCGAGGAAACCGAGCGCTCCGAAGGCGATGACGTCGGCCTGCGGGTGTTCGTCGGCCACCGCCAGGCGGTGGTGTCGACCAATGACGTCAGCGGCGACGGGGTCGCCAAGCTTGCCGAGCGTGCCGTCGCGATGGCGCGCGTGGCGCCGGACGACAAATATGTCGGTCTCGCCGATCCGGCGCTCCACGCCCACGATTTCCCCGACCTCGATCTGCTCGATCGCAAGGTTCCGAGCACGGCCGAACTCGAGCAGCGCGCGATCGAAGCGGAGGCCGCGGCGCTCGCGGTCAAGGGTGTCACCAAGTCCGGCGGCGCGTCGGTCTCGACCGGGATCGGCGGCATGGTGCTGGTGACGTCGACCGGCTTCCACGGTTCTTATCTGCGCTCCAGCCACGGCATCTCGACGACGGCGATTTCCGGTGAGGGCACCGGCATGGAGCGCGACTACGATTTCACCAGCGCGCCGCATGCCTCCGATCTCGATTCACCTGCTTCCGTTGGCCGCAAGGCCGGCGAGCGCGCGGTGGCGCGGGGCAATCCGCGCAAGGTCGAGACCTGCAAGGTGCCGGTGGTGTTCGATCCGCGGGTCGCCGGCTCGATCGTCGGCCATCTCGTCGGCGCCATCAACGGCGCCTCGATCGCGCGCAAGACCAGCTTCCTGAAGGACAAGCTCGGCGAGCAACTGTTCTCGAAAGATATCCGCATCATCGACGATCCGTTGCGGGTGCGCGGCCTGCGCTCGCAGACCTTCGACGCCGAGGGCGTCAGGGTGAAGAAGACCGCGCTGATCGATGCGGGCGTGCTCACCACCTGGGTGATGGATTCGGCGACCGCGCGAGAGCTCGGGCTTGTTACGACCGGTCATGCGCATCGCGGCGTGTCGTCCTCGCCGTCTCCCGGAACGTATAATCTGCATCTCGAGCCGGGTGCGGTGACGCCGAAGGAGCTGATCTCCGACATCAAGCAGGGCTTCTATGTCACCGACCTGATCGGCTCCGGCGTCAACGGCGTGACCGGCGATTACAGCCGCGGCGCGTCCGGCTTCTGGATCGAGAACGGCGAGATCACCTATCCGGTCAGCGAAGTGACCATCGCCGGCCATCTGCTGCCGATGTTCAAGTCGCTGGTCGCCGCCAACGATCTGGAATTCCGCTACGGCGTCAATTCGCCGACGCTGCGCATCGAGGGCCTGACGCTTGGCGGACGCTGATACGGACGACTGGACCAAGGCGCGCGATGCCGCCTTGCTGACCAGATCGGTGCAGGAAGCGGGCCGGCTCGCATCGTCACTGTTCCGCACCGAATTGAAGAACTGGATCAAGGGCGCGTCCTCGCCGGTCTCCGAGGCCGACATCGCGGTCAACGACCTGTTGGAGCAGCAGCTGCGTTCGGCAACGCCCGGCTATGGCTGGCTGTCGGAAGAGAGCGCCGACAACGACACCCGCCTCGGCAGGCGCTTCACCTGGATCGTCGATCCGATCGACGGCACCCGCGCCTATCTCGCCGGCCGCGAGGACTGGTGCGTCAGTGTGGCGCTGGTTGAAAATGCATCTCCGGTGCTCGCGGCGGTGTATGCGCCGGTCAGCGAGGAATTCTTCTTCGCCGCCCGTGGACAGGGCGCCACCCTGAACGACGGCGCGGTGCATGCAACCGCAGGCACCGATTTCAACTTTCCGCGGATGGCGGGACCGAAGCCGCTGGTGCAGCGGCTCAGCCCGACGCCGGACGAGATCACGCTCTATCCGCGCATCGGATCGCTGGCGCTGCGGTTGTGCCGTGTAGCACAAGGTCGACTTGACGCGGCCTTTGCGGGCGGGCAAAGCCGCGACTGGGATCTTGTCGCCGCGAATTTGATCGTGCAGGAAGCGGGTGGTAAGATGACCGCGCTCTCGGGGGACGCGATTGAGTACAATCGCCGGGAGGTGACGCATGGGGTGCTGGTGGCAGCAGGACGCGAACGTCATGCACGCATTGTCGAGCATTTTCGCAGCCGTCCTTTGCCGTGAGGCCTCGCCGATCCACGCCGCTTTCCGATTGTGACGACCAGACCTGTTGCGACAGCCTTGTGACGACTAGCCTTGTGACGACCAGACCTGTGACGACCACGACTTCATTTGTTTGCCGGGCATCTCGTTAGGAAAAGCACCATCATGTCAGACAATGCCCAGCCCCAGCTGCTTCACCTCGTGATCGGCGGCGAGTTGACCGATCTCGAGCACAACACCTTCAAGAATCTGGACGAAGTCGAGATCGTCGGCGTCTACCCGAACTATGCGACCGCCTATGCGGCCTGGAAGGCGAAGGCGCAGCAGACCGTGGACAACGCCCAGATGCGCTACTTCGTCGTTCACCTCCACCGGTTGCTCGATCCTGAGCAGGACACAAAGCATTCCCATTGAAACGACTTTTTCGCGATCTGCTGCGCAGCGGCTTCGTGCAGCGCGCGCTGGGTGTGCTTGCGGCCGAGTATCTGCGGCTGGTGTGGTACACCAACCGCTTCAGCTACCAGCCGCATGACGTGTACGGGATCGTCGAGCCCCTGATGCCGGCGATCTTCGTGTTCTGGCACGGCCAGCACTTCATGACGCCGTTCATCAAGACCAAGGAGAGCTACCGTGCCAAGGTCCTGATCTCCCGCCACCGCGACGGCGAGTTCAACGCCCTCGCGGTGGAGCGGCTCGGCATCGGCACCATCAGAGGTTCCGGCGATCATTCCGGCGCGTTCCATCGCAAGGGCGGCGTCGGCGCCTTCCTGGAGATGGTTCGGGCGCTGGAAGACGGCTGCAACATGGCCACCACCGCCGACGTGCCGAAGCGGGCGCGGGTGGCGGGCCTCGGGGCCATTATGCTGGCGCGGGAGACCGGCCGGCCGATCATCCCCTTTGCGATGGTCACCAGCCGATTCATCCGGTTGAAAAACTGGGATTCGACCACCATCAATTTGCCATTCGGGCGCGGCGCAGTGGTAGGTATTGAGCCGGTCTATGTGCCGCCGGATGCCGACGCCGCGACGATGGAAAAGCTTCGGCAGCACGTGGAGGAACTTCTCAACGAAGCGACCCGACGTGCCTATGCAGCGGTCGGGCGGCCGGAGGCCGCGCTTGGCTAGCTCGCTACCGATGACGTTGCGTGTGTACCGCAAGCTGTCGTCCGCGATGGTGCCGCTCGCGCCTGCCCTGATCAAGCGGCGGCTCAAGCTCGGCAAGGAAGATCCCGAACGTGTCGGCGAGCGGCGCGGCGTGAGCGCCGATACCAGGCCGCAGGGCCCGCTGGTATGGATTCACGGCGCCAGCGTCGGCGAGGTGCTGGCAGCGGCCGGCCTGATCGAGCGGCTGCGCGCGCTCAATTTGCGCATCCTGCTCACCTCGGGCACGGTGACCTCGGCCGCGATCGTCGCCAAGCGCTTCCCGCCCGACGTCATCCATCAATACGTGCCGTACGACTCGCCGCGTTATGTGACGCGCTTCCTCGATCACTGGCATCCGTCGCTGGCGCTGTTCATCGAATCCGATTTGTGGCCGAATCTGATCCTGTCGAGCGCCGCGCGGCGGCTGCCGATGGTGCTGATCAATGGGCGAATGTCGCAGCGCTCTTTCCCGCGCTGGCGCCGGGTCTCCAACACCATCGGCGCGTTGCTCGGCCGGTTCGACATCTGCCTCGCGCAGTCGAACACCGACGCCGAACGCTTTGTCGCGCTCGGCAGCCACAACGTCGTCGTCACCGGCAACCTCAAGCTCGACGTCGCGGCGCCGCCGGCCGATCCGGCCAAGCTGGAGCGGTTGATGTCGGTGACCCGCGGCCGCGCCATCGTGGTTGCGGCGTCGACCCATCCCGGCGAGGAAGAGATCCTGATCGAGGCGCACAAGTCGCTCGCGGGATTCTTCCCCGGCCTGCTCACAGTCATCGTGCCGCGGCATGCCGCGCGCGGCGAGGCGGTGGCGCGGCTGGTGACGGAGGCCGGCCTGCGCCCCGGCCTGCGCTCGCATGAGGATCTGCCGGTCGCGACAACAGATATCTACGTCGCCGATACGATGGGCGAGCTCGGCCTGTTCTATCGCCTCGCGCCGATCGTGTTCATGGGCGGCTCGCTGGTTGCGCATGGCGGCCAGAATCCGATCGAGGCGATCAAGCTTGGCGCGGCGATCGTGCACGGCCCGCACGTGTTCAACTTCACCGATGTCTATGAGGCGCTCGATCGCGCCGGCGGCGCGCGCCGCGCCGATGATCGGGAAGCGCTGGTCAAGCAGCTCGGCCAGTTCCTTGCGGATTCCACAGCCCGCGACACTTCGCTGGCGGCCTCCGAGCGCGTCGTCGAACAGCTCGGTGGCGCGCTGGAGCGCACGGTGACCGCTCTCGAGCCCTATCTGTTGCAGTTGCGGCTCGAGATGGGAGCCGCCAATGCGTGAGCCGGCCTTCTGGCACCGGCCGTCGTCTTGCCTATCGCAACTGCTCCAACCGCTCGCCGCGCTTTACGGCGCGGTCGCCGCACGGCGGATGCGGCAATCCGGCGTCGATGCCGGCATTCCCGTGGTGTGCGTCGGCAATTACCATGTCGGCGGCGCCGGCAAGACGCCGACGGTGCTGGCGCTGGCAAGATTGCTGCGTGAGCTCGACGAGCGGCCGGTGGTGCTCAGCCGCGGCTATGGCGGCAGGCTCGCTGGCCCGGTCAAGGTCGATCGCGACAGCCACACGGCGGCCGATGTCGGCGACGAGCCGCTGATGATGGCGACGAGCTTGCCGGTCGTGGTGTCGCGCGACCGTGCCGCGGGCCTGGCGCTGGCGCGCGCGCAGGATGCCAGCGTGATCCTGATGGATGACGGCTTCCAGAATCCGAGCGTGCTCAAGGATGTCTGCCTGATCGTGATCGACGGCACGCGCGGCGTCGGCAACGGCCGTGTGATTCCTGCGGGACCGCTGCGCGCGCCGCTGGTGCCGCAGCTGCAACGGACCGACGCGCTGATCGTGGTCGGCGAGGGGAGCGCGGCGCAAAGGATTGCGGCCGATCTCGCGTCCCGCGGCAAGCCGGTGCTGTCGGCGCATCTGAAGCCGGAGCAGGCTTCGCTGGCGGCGCTGAACGGAACACGTGCGCTCGCCTTTGCCGGCATCGGCGATCCCGCGCGCTTCTTCAACACGTTGCGCTCAAGCGGCGTCGACGTCGTGCGCAGCAAGGCTTTCGCCGATCATCACGCCTTCACGAAGGAGGAGATCGAAGCGCTCGTTGCCGACGCGCGTCGCGAGGGACTGACGCTGGTGACGACGGAAAAGGATCTCGCGCGGTTGCGTGGTCCGGACGGGATGCCGGCATGGGCACAGGCGATCGTGCCGTTTGCGGTGACGCTGCAATTCGATGATGGCGACGCGCTGCGGCGCCTGGTGGCCGATCAGCTGTTCAGGGCGCGGGACAGGAGACGCTCCAAATGAACCCGGCCTTGAGCCTAGGCCTGCGGCTTGAGGACGCCAGGATGGTGGCGCTGCAGCACGGCGGTCGGGGTGGCGTAGGCTTCTTGCAGATCGACGCTCCAGTACTTCAGCTCGTCGAGCGGAATCCGGACGTCGGTGATGGCACAACGCACAAAGGTGCCGGGCGAGATCACGCGGAAATCGCCGTCGAGATATTGCACCTGCGCTTCGCCATGGCCCGAGGGACCGAACTTGTTCAGCACGATTGAGCTCTCCGCCTTGCCTCCAATGAGGCCATCTGGATGTCGATGAAACCGTCTATCACAGATAGGGTGTCATGTCCGCCCGTTAAACCACCGACTTGTGATGATTTGGCGGCGGAGGCGCATGGTAGCCTTGTAGGTGTGGTCCGCTGTGTTTGCAGCGCCATAACGAGCCGGCCGGATCGGATGCGCCTCACGTCAGTTTTCATGTGCCTCGCCATGCTTGCCGTGCCGGCCGCGGCCGCGGCGCCGCTCCCGGACCCGCATCAGGTCGAGATCCCCGAAGGCAACGTCACGCTGCACGCGCAGCTCTACCGGCCCGATGGCGACGGCCCGTTCCCGACCGTCATCGCGCTGCATGGCTGCGGCGGTCTCGCCGGCCGGTCCGAGCCGGTGCTGCCGCGCTATCGCGACTGGGCCGAGCAATTGCTGACGACCGGCCATGCGGTGCTGCTGCCGGACAGCTACGGCTCGCGCGAGCTTGGTCCGCAGTGTCGCATCAAAGAGCATCAGGTCCAGACCCGCCGTGCGCGGGTCGCCGACATCAACGCGGCGCGGCAGTGGCTGGTGCAGCAGAAATGGGTGGCGAAGCGCCGCATCAGCCTGATCGGCTGGGGCAACGGCGCCGCCGCCCTGCTGTGGGCGGTGCGGCCGCAGGTGTGGTCGCGCAACGTCGAGCCGGATTTTCGCTCGGCGGTCGCGTTCTATCCGGATTGCCGCGCCTCGTTCGGCCTCGGCTGGAGCGCGCGGGTGCCGACGCTGGTGCTGATCGGCGCGCGCGACGACGTGACATCGTCATCGGCCTGCCACCAGATGGTCGACGGCGCCCGCGGCCGCAGCGCGCTGGCGCGGATCGTGGTCTATCCCGAGGCCTATCACGACTTCGACCGGCCCAACCTGCCGCTGCACGCGGTCGCGGCCTCCGATGCCGAGATCGCCGAGCGCGGTCACGTCGGCACCGATACCGGCGCGCGCAAGGATGCGCAAAAGCAAGTCGCCGAGTGGCTGTCGCGCTAAGACAGCTGTTGCCGGGCTAGAACAGACTACCCTGATCGACCGGCTTGGTGACGCGCTTCGGCGCTGCCGGTTTCGCCTCGCGCGGCTGAGGCTTCGGCTGGCTCTCGGGCGCCACCGTCGCCGGGGGCTGATCGGCGTTCGCGGTGGCGGCGACGCGGCCATCGGCGAATTCGATCGACAGGCCGGCGTTCGGGCCGACCGCCGCGGCGGAGTGCAGGGCGTGGCCGTGCGCGTCGCGCACCAGCGCGAAGCCGCGCGCCAGCACGCCGCGATAGGACAGCGCCGACAACAGCTGGCCGCTATGGGCGACGCGCGCCTCGAGCCGCTGCATCGTCGTCACCAATGCGCGGCGGGCGCGCTCGGCCAGGCGGTGGGTGCGCTCGAGGTCGCGGGCGATGGCGTTGCGCTGGGCCTTGGCGTTGGCGAGCTTCGAGGCCTTGAGCCGGATCTCGAGCCCGCTGAAGCGCTCGCGGCGGCGATGCAGCAGCGCGCGCGCCGATAGCGTGATGCGCTCGCCGGATGCGGTGAGCCGCTGCCGCGCATGCGCGATCTGGCCGCGCAGCACGCCGATGGTGAGGCGCGAACTGCTGGCGGCAAAGCGGCGGAAATGCGCGTGCGTATTGGCCTTCAGCCCGCGCGGCAAACCTGCTGCGAGATGATCGAGCCGTTGCCGCGGGATCGCCAGCAGTTCGTGCGCCGCCGGCAGCGCCCGCGCCGCGGCGCGCAGCTCGTTGCGGCGCGCCTCCTGGGCACGCTGCCAGCACACCATGGTGCGGCGGGCGAGCGCCGCGACCTCGACGAACAGCTCGCTGCGCACCGGCACCGCCATCTCGGCGGCGGCGGTCGGCGTCGGCGCGCGCTTGTCGGCGACGAAGTCGATCAGCGTGATGTCGGTCTCATGGCCCACCGCCGAGATCAGCGGGATATGGCTCTCCGCCGCGGCGCGGACCACGATCTCCTCGTTGAACGACCAGAGGTCCTCCAGCGAGCCGCCGCCGCGCGCGACGATCAAGAGATCGGGCCGTGGAATCTTGCCGCCCTCCGGCAGCGCGTTGAAACCGCGGATCGCGGCCGCCACCTGTTCGGCCGAGCCGTCGCCCTGCACCTTGACCGGCCAGACCAGCACGCGGCGGGGAAAGCGGTCCTCCAGCCGGTGCAGGATGTCGCGGATCACAGCGCCGGTCGGCGAGGTGACGACGCCGATCACCTCGGGCAGCCAGGGCAAAAGCTGCTTGCGGGCCTCGTCGAACAGGCCCTCGGCCGCGAGCTTCTTCTTGCGCTCCTCCATCAGCGCCATCAGCGCGCCGACGCCGGCAGGCTCCAGCGAATCGATGACGATCTGGTACTTCGAGGAGTTCGGATAGGTGGTCAGCTTGCCGGTGGCGATGACCTCGAGGCCCTCCTGCGGCTTGAAGCGCATCCGGGCATGGGCGAACTTCCAGATCACCGCCTCGATCTTGGCGCTCTCGTCCTTCAGGGCGAAATAGCAGTGGCCGGAGGAATGCGGGCCGCGAAAGCCCGAAATCTCGCCGCGGACACGGACATGGCCGAAGCGGTCCTCCACCGTCCGCTTCAGGGCCGAAGAGAGTTCCGAGACGGTGAATTCGGGCGCGTTGACGAGATTCGGAGCAGCGGTCATCTGATCTATAGAATCGGGGTTTTCGACCCCGTGTGCAAGGTCCGGACGCCGCGTTTCAGGCGTCGAATCACATATCCACATCTGATCGAACCGCGTGTTGCCGCGGTTCGGGAGCGTGCTAAACCGGACGAAATGGCGTTACAACCCCTCTGATCGGCGACACAGATGAACATCCTCCTGCTCGGTTCCGGTGGCCGCGAACATGCGCTGGCGTGGAAGATCGCCGCATCCCCGCTGGTCACGAAACTCTGGTGCGCGCCGGGCAATGCCGGGATCGCGCGCGAGGCCGAATGCGTTGCGCTCGATGTCACCGACCATGCCGCGGTGATCGAGTTCTGCCGGGGCAATGCGGTCGATCTGGTGGTGGTCGGACCGGAGACGCCGCTCGCCGCCGGGATCGTCGACGACCTCGCCGCTGAAGGCATCAAGGCGTTCGGACCGAGCCGGCAGGCCGCCCAGCTCGAGGGCTCCAAGGGCTTCACCAAGGACCTGTGCAGCGAGTTCGACATTCCGACCGGTGCCTATCGCCGCTTCGACAATGCGAAGGACGCGGTGGCCTATGTCCGTGCCCAGGGCGCGCCGATCGTGGTCAAGGCCGACGGGCTTGCGGCCGGCAAGGGCGTCGTGGTGGCGCAGACGCTGCCCGAGGCCGAGGCCGCGATTGCGATGATGTTCGAGGGCGCGTTCGGCTCGGCCGGCGCCGAGGTCGTGATCGAGGAGTTCTTGTCGGGCCGCGAGATCAGCTTCTTCGCGCTGTGCGACGGCGAGACCGCAATTCCGCTGGCGTCGGCGCAGGACCACAAGCGGGTGTTCGATCACGACAAGGGGCCGAACACCGGCGGCATGGGCGCCTATTCGCCGACGCCGTTCGTGACGCCTGAGGTGCACGACCAGATCATGGCGCGGATCATCCTGCCGACGGTTGCCGGGATGAAGAGCCGCGGCACGCCGTTCAAGGGAGTGCTCTATGCCGGCGTGATGCTGACCGCGCAGGGCCCAAAACTGTTCGAGTACAATGTCCGCTTCGGCGATCCCGAGTGCCAGGTGCTGATGCTGCGGATGATGTCGGACATCGTGCCGGCGCTGCTCGCCTCGATCGACGGGCAATTGAAGAACTTCGATCTGCGCTGGTATCCGGACCCGGCGCTGACGGTGGTGATGGCGGCGAAGGGCTATCCCGGCGACTACATCAAGGGCACGCGGATCGATGGCCTCGACGCCGCCGCCAAGGTCGAGGGCGTCGAGATCTTCCACGCCGGCACGGTGGCGAAGGATGGCGCAATCATCGCCAATGGCGGCCGGGTGCTGAACGTCTGCGCGATGGGCAAGACGGTCACCGAGGCGCGCGACCGCGCCTATCAGGCGATCGATCGCATCAAATGGCCGGACGGCTTCTGCCGCCGCGACATCGCCTGGCAGGCGGTCGAGGCGGAGAAGGGTTGATCGATCCGGCCTCAGCGGCGACAATGGCGCGCCCCGGGGCCTTCGAATGACCGATTTCAGACCGCCCGAGACGCACTACGCGCAAAGCGCCGACGCGAGCATCGCCTATCAGGTGATGGGCGATGGTCCTGTCGACATCATCCTTGTCCCCGGCCTGTTCTCGCACATCGAGTTCATGCACGAGATGCCCGGCTACACCGCCGTGCTGCGCCGCCTGTCGCGCTTCGCCCGGGTCGTGACCTTCGACAAGCGCGGACAGGGATTGTCGGATCGGATGACCGGCGCGCCCTCCCTCGAGCAGCGCATGGACGACGTCCGGGCCATCATGGATGCCATCGGCTCCGCGAAGGCGGTGTTGTTCGGCTTCTCCGAGGGCTGTCCGATGAGTGTGCTGTTTGCAGCGACCTATCCGGACCGCGTTTCGCATCTCGTTCTGCTCGGCAGTTTTGCCCGCTCGAAGGATCGCCTGCCGGATGACGTGTGGCAGCTGCGCTGCGATGAGATCGTGCAGAGCTGGGGTTCTGGCGATACGGTCAAGACTGTCGCGCCGAGCCAGGCAACGAATGCGGAAGTGATCGCGCAGATCGCGAAATTCGAGCGGCTGTCGAGCAGTCCGGGAGCGTTGCGGACGCTGCTCGTTCTCAATCGCGCGATCGACGTCACGGCGATCCTGCCGATGCTCCAGACTCCGACGCTTGTCCTGCATCGGACCGGCGATGCCCGCGTTCCTGTGGCGCTCGGCCGTGCCGTCGCGCGCTCGATCCCCGGCGCGAAATACGTGGAATATCCGGGCGGCGATCACTACTATTGGGTCGGCGAGACCGACGCGATGCTCGGCGATATCGAGGAATTCGTTACCGGCCATCGCGATGGTGGTGATGCCGAGCTCGACCGTGTGCTTGCGACCGTGCTGTTTACCGATATCGTCGATTCGACCCGCAGCGCCGCCGCGATGGGTGATCATCGTTGGCGACGTCTGCTCGACGATCACGATCAACTCGCGCAGCAGGTGGTCGGCCGCCATCGCGGCCATCTGGTGAAGAGCACCGGCGACGGCATTCTGGCGACCTTCGACGGTCCCGGCCGCGCCGTACGCTGTGCGCTGGCGTTCGGCTCGGCCGCGCGGCAGATCGGCCTGCCGGTACGAGCGGGCCTGCACACCGGCGAGATCGAGGTGAGGGGGGCGGATATCGGCGGCATAACGGTCCACGCCGCGGCGCGCGTGATGTCGCAGTGCGGCTCGAACGAGGTGCTGGTGTCACGCGTGGTGACCGATCTGGTCGCGGGCGCCGGGTTGAAATTCGCCGAGCGCGGCGCGTTCGAGCTGAAGGGACTGCCCGGGACATGGGAGCTGTTTGTGGCGAGCGGCTAGGTTCGGCCCCACGCCGTCATTCCGGACGACGCGCATCGCGCGTCGATCCGGAATCTCGATGTTGTGGACACCTTCTCACCTCATCTCGAGATTCCGGGTTCGGCGCGTTGCGCCGCCCCGGAATGACGAAGTGGGCTAAAGCAAATCCCCGCCCGCCGCTGACGCTGTGGTGCCGTGCTCGCGGAACGCCTTGATGACGTTCTTGCCGATCTTCCACTTGTGCACCTCGTCGGGGCCGTCGACCAGCCGCTGCGAGCGCACCTGGGTGTACCACTTCGCCAGCGGCGTATCCTGGCTGAAGCCGAGCGCGCCGTGCAGCTGGATCGCGGTATCGATCACCTTGTGCACCATGTGGGCGTGGAAGATCTTGGCGATCGAGTTCTCCTGGCGGATGTCGAGGCCCTTCTCGGCCTTGTAGGCGATGTGCAGCAGCATCAGCCGGCCGATATAGAGCTCGCTCGCGCAGTCGGCGAGCATGAACTGCACCGCCTGGCGGTCGGCCAGCAACTGGCCGAAGGTCGAGCGTTTGGTGACATGGGCGGCCGCCATGTCGAGCGCGCGCTGCGCCTTGGCGACGTTGTGCATGCCGTGGCGCAGCCGGCCGTAGGCGAGGCGGTGCTGGCCCATGTTGAAGCCGTTGCCCTCGCCGCCGAGCAGGTTGTCGGCCGGCACCTTCAGATCCTTGATCTCGATCTCGGAGTGGCCGCCGTGGATCACGTCGTCATGCGGACCCTCGATCGCCATGTTGGCGACGTTGCGCTTGATGCGGTAGCCGGGGTTGGGCAGCTCGACGATGAAGGTCGAATATTGCTTGTGGCGCGGCGCGTTCGGATCGGTCTTCGCCATGACCAGCGCGAGGTCGGCGACGCTCGCCGACGAGGAGAACCATTTCTCGCCGTTGAGGATGTAGTTCTCGTTGCCGTCCTTCACCGCCGTGGTCTGCATGCCGGTGGCATCGGCGCCGGCGGCCTTCTCGGTCATCGAGAAGCAGATGCGCTTCTCGCCGTTCAGCAGGGGCTTGAGGAATTTTTCCTTCTGGTACTCGGTGCCATGCGCCAGGATCGTCATCATCGAGGCGTCGTCCGGCCCCTGCGTGTTCATCGAGAGCGCGCCGAGCATGCTCTCGCCGAGCTCCATCTGCACCAGGGCGTTGGCGAGCGGGCCGAGGCCCATACCGCCATACTCCTTCGGCACGAAGGGGCACCACAGGCCCTGCGCGCGGGCCTTCTTCCGCAGCGGTCCCAGCACCTCGGCAAGCGGCTTGGTGTCGAGTTCCTTTTCCGCCGGAATGCATTCGTCGTGGACGAATTTGCGAACCTTCTCGCGGATCGCCTTGGCTTCGGCGGGAATTTCGAAGTCGATCGACATGGCACTTCCTCGTTTCATGTTGTTGTTGGCAGGACTTGAGGATGGCATAAACCTCGCCAAAGCGAGCGGCAACGCCGAACAAAGTTTGAAGCAGCGCGGCCGCCCCAGGGAAGGAGCTACCGATGCCTGATCTCGCTGATCTTTTTCCCGGCTATGCGTCCGAGTGGATCAACACCTCGCAGGGCCGCATCTTCGCCCGCGTCGGCGGCAAGGGCCCGCCATTGCTGCTGCTGCACGGCTTCTCCTCGACGCATGTGATGTGGCACACGGTGGCGCCGAAACTCGACGACAGGTTCACGCTGATCATCGCCGACCTGCCGGGCTACGGCTGGTCCGACATGCCCGACAGCGACAAGGACCATACGCCCTACACCAAGCGGGCCTGGGCGAAGACCATGGTCGAGGTGATGGAGCAACTCGGGCACGTGCATTTCGCGCTCGCCGGCCACGACCGCGGCGGCCGGGTGTCGTACCGGCTCGCGCTCGATCATCCCGGCCGGCTGTCGAAGCTTGCGGTGCTCGATATCGCGCCGACCTATGATTACTGGCAGAAGCTCAATCGCCTGTCGGCGCTGAAGATCTACCACTGGGCGTTCCTGGCGCAGCCCTATCCGCTGCCGGAGACGCTGATCTCCAACAATGGCGAATTCTTCCTCAAGGAGAAGATGGCGAGCCAGACCAGGAGCAAGACGCTGGAGGCGATCGATCCGCGCGCGCTCGAGCACTACCTCGCGCCATTCCGTGATCCCGCGCGCATCCACGCGATGTGCGAGGACTATCGCGCTGGCGCCTATGCCGACTACGAGATCGACAAGGCCGATGTCGACGCCGGCAAGAAGATCACGATCCCGATGCTGGCGCTGTGGGGCGATGCCGGGGTTGCCAGCGCGGCAACAACGCCGCTCGACACCTGGAAGACCTGGGCCACCAATGTCAGCGGCGCGCCGGTGGCGTCGGGGCATTTCCTGCCCGAGGAAGCTCCGGACGCGACCGCGAAGCTGCTGCGGGAGTTTTTCGTGGCGGGATGACTCCGTTCGCGCGCCGTCATCCCCGCGCAAAGGCTTCGCCTTTGTCGCTGGAGGTGGGAGCCTCGCTCCGCTCGCACCTCAGGATGACGGGATCAACAGCTGAGAGCTTCGTAGCCCGGATGGAGCGGAGCGAAATCCGGGATCGTCTCCGCGGAGATATCCCCCGGATTCATCCGGGCTGCAGGTCGCCCGCGCTACGAATTCCTCAGCGACGCTCCCTGAAGAACTCGCGCAGCAGGCGCGCGGACTCGGTCTCGCCGACCGCGCCATAGACCTCCGGCACATGGTGGCAGGTCGGCTGCGCGAAGAACCGGACGCCTGACTCGACCGCGCCGCCCTTGGGGTCGGCGGCGCCGTAATAGAGCCGGCGGATGCGGGCAAAGGAGATCGCGCCGGCGCACATCGTGCAGGGCTCCAGCGTCACGTAGAGGTCGCAATCGACCAGCCGCTCGGTGCCGATGGCCTCGGCGGCCTGCCGGATCGCCAGGATCTCCGCATGGGCCGTCGGATCGTGGTCGGTCAGGGTGCGGTTGCCGGCGGTGGCGATCACCTCGTAGCCCCGCACGATCACGCATCCGATCGGAACCTCGCCAGCTTTTCCGGCACTTTCGGCGGTTTTTAGCGCCAAATCCATGAAAGAAGGGGCAGACATGCCTCGTATCATCGGAAGAAACCTGCTAGTAGCGTCGCCTTCAGCAGAAGTGGATGCCGGTTTTGCGCCAGTCGCGCCCAGATGGCGCGCGTATCGCCGGTTGCCCTGCGCCCCAATTGAACCTCCAGGCGAGAACATTCATGCCCCGCGACAGCGACAAAAACAACGATTCCCCGCGCGGCCGGCGGGACCGGGGGGCGCCCGGGAAGGGGCGGCCCAGTGGTTCCCGCGGATCGGACAAGCCGTTCGGCAAGCGCAGCTTCGGCGGCAAAGGTGGTGATCGCGACAAGCGCTCTTTCGGCGACAAGGGCGAGGGCCGCTCGTTCCGCCGCCGTGAGGACGGCGATGCGCCGCGCCGCGATTACGGCGACCGGCCGCGCTTCAAGCGCGACGACCGTGGCGGCGAGGGGGGCGGAAAGCGCCCGTTCAAGCCGCGCGGCGAGCGCCGCGACTTTGATGCGGGCGATCGTCCGCAGCGCGGTGGCGCGCGCTCGGAGGGCCGCTCATCCGACCGCAAGTTCGGTGAAAAGCGGTCCTATGGCGATCGCGAGAAGCGCCCCTACACGCCGCGTGGCGACCGCGACGGCGAGAAGCGGAGCTTTGCGCCGCGCGGCGATCGCGCCGAGCGCAAATTCGACGACAGGAAGTTTTCGCGCGGCGATCGTGACAAGCGCTCGTTCGGGGACAAGGGCGAAGGCCGCCCGTTCCGCCGCCGCGAGGATGGCGACGCACCGCGCCGCGATTTCGGCGATCGGCCGCGCTTCAAGCGCGACCGCGACTTCGAGGGCCGCGACCGCGGCGACGAGAAGCCCTGGCAAAAGCGGGATCGCAAACCGCGCGACGACCGCGGCGGCGACGAGCGCCCGCGCTTTTCGCGGTCGCGCGACGATCGCGGTGGCGGCGAACGTCCGCGGTTCTCGAAGTCACGCGACGACCGCGAGCAGGGTGATCGTCCGAAGTTCGGCCGGCCGCGCTGGGATCGTCATGATGAAGATGGTGGCCGCGACAATCGCCGGCGTGAGCGGCCCGAAGGCCGCACCGACTGGCAGGAGCACCCGCGCAGCGAAGGCCGCTTCTCCGACCGGCCGCGCCGCGACAATGAGGACGACAGCAAGGTCTTTGCGAAGCGCCCGGCCTTCGGCGGCCGCGGTGCCTATCGCGAACGCGCCACCGACGACCGGCGCGAGCGTCCCGAGCCGAAGCCGAAGAAGACAGGCGAACGCATCGCCAAGGTATTGGCGCGCGCCGGTCTTGCCTCGCGCCGCGATGCCGAGGAGATCGTCACGCAAGGGCGCGTCACCGTCAACGGACGCGTGATCAACTCGCCGGCGCTCGATATCACCGACAACGATGTCGTGGCCGTCGACGGCAAGCCGTTGCCGCCGCGCGAGCGGACGCGGCTGTTCATGTATCACAAGCCGCGCGGGCTGATGACGACGCATGCCGATCCCGAGGGGCGGCCGACCGTGTTCGACAATCTGCCCGAGGGCCTGCCGCGGCTGATCTCGATCGGCCGGCTGGATTTCAACACCGAGGGCCTGTTGCTGCTGACCAATGACGGCGGCCTGGCGCGGACGCTGGAGCATCCCGACACCGGATGGCTGCGCCGTTACCGCGTGCGCGCGCATGGCGAGGTGACGCAGGGCCAGCTCGACCAGCTCAAGGGCGGCGTCGAGGTCGACGGCGTCAAATACGGGCCGATCGACGCGACATTGGAACGCGACCAGAGCGCCAATGTGTGGGTGGTGTTCGCGATCCGCGAAGGCAAGAACCGCGAGGTGCGCAACGTGATGGCGCATCTCGGGCTCGAGGTGAACCGCCTGATCCGGATCTCCTACGGCCCGTTCCAGCTCGGCGAGCTCGAGGAGGGCAAGGTCGAGGAGGTCAAGACGCGGGTGCTGCGCGAGCAGCTCGGCGAGAAGATCGCCAAGATCGCGGGTGCCGACTTCACGCGGCCGGAGCAGCGTGACGCAGCCGACGGCGACGATGCGCCGGCCAGAAAGCCGAAGCCCAGCAAGCGCGAAACCATCAACGATCGCAAGGGCCGCCGCGTGCTGGTGCAGCGCGCCGGCAGCGAGGAAGCGCGTGCCCGCAATGAAGACGAGGCCAACGGCTACGGCCCGCCGCGCCGTCCCAAGCGCGGCTATCACGGCAAGCGCGATCTCAAGCCGCGGGACGAGTAACGGTCGATGCGCGTCGTCGGGGGCAGGCTGAAGGGCCGCAATCTCGCTTCGCCTGCGGGCCGCGAGATTCGTCCGACCGCGGACCGCCTGCGCGAGTCCGTGTTCAACATTCTGATCCACGCCTACGACAATCCGGTTGAGGACGCGCGCGTGCTCGATCTGTTTGCCGGCACCGGCGCGCTCGGCATCGAGGCCGTCTCGCGCGGCGCCAGGTTCACGCTGTTCGTCGACAATGGCGCCGAGGCGCGCGCGCTGCTGCGCAACAATGTCGAGTCGCTCGGCCTCGGCGGCACGACCAAGGTCTATCGCCGCGATGCCACCGATCTTGGACCGGCGCATCCGGTCGAGCCGTTCTCGCTGGTGTTTCTCGATCCGCCCTATGGCAAGGGGCTGGCCGACAAGGCGCTCGCCTCGCTGCGCGACGGCGGCTGGCTGACGCCGGGCGCGCTGCTCGTGGTGGAGGAGGCCAAGGCCGCGGCGTTCGCGGCGCCCGAGGGCTTCGAGGAGCTCGAGCGGCGCGCGTATGACGACACGGAGTTCGTGTTTCTTCGCAAGGCGTAATATTGCCGCTTGTTGTGCTGTCATCACCCGCGCATGCGGGTGATCCAGTGCGCCGCGGCTTCTCGATTGATCACGATCGCCGCGGCGTACTGGATCGCCCGGTCAAGTGTTTAGTCCGGGGACATGGCTGACACCTGTTCGGACACATCACTGACAGGTTGGCGGTTGGTCAAGTCGATTGATGCGACCTGCCAGCTGGCGAAGAAGACGCCGTAATGGCCGTCGCGATCCAGCGGCCTGATGGCAAGCCGTTCGCGCGCGAAGGCCTGTGGAACCTTCCAGAAGCGTCCCTTGAAGGAGATGTAGGGCCTCGTCGATGAGACCCTGCGCACGGTCTCGCCGCTGTCGTACTCGATTTTCGGGACGCGGGCCGGCATAGCGCGGGCACTGGGTCGGAAGCGATCGGCGGGAACGTGCATATCAAGGCCTTGGTGAGGGCGCTGCAGATTGTAGATCGGCCGCCAGGCATCCAAGGCACGCTGGACTTCCGGTAGGGTGCGGAAGCGGCGCATCGCAAAGACCTCGGCCTTCAGGGTGCGATGGAAGCGTTCGTTCTTGCCGCGGGCCTGCGGGTGGCAAGGCCTGGCATGCACCACCCTGACGCCAAGCTTGAGCAGCCAGACCTTCAATCCGGTCCAGCGAATGCCGGACGTATCGCCCCATGGTGAGCCGTTGTCGGTGTAGAAGGCCTCCGGCAAACCATAGCAGCGGAACGTCGTCGTCAAGTGATCCTGCACGGTGAAACGCTGCTCGTCGGCGCAGGCCTTCAGGCACAGGACATAGCGCGAGTGATCGTCGACGATCGTTAGCGGATGACACCGCGTTCCGTCGGCGAGCGGCAGGTGGCCCTTGAAGTCCATCTGCCACAGTAGATTGGGAGCTTCCTTCTCGAAGCGGTGCCCTGGATTTGGCGGCGCGTTCTCGCTCGGCTTGACGCGGCCGTTCCGGCACAGGATCCGGTGCACCGTCGAGGGCACAGGCACCGTCTTGCCGTCCCGCTTCAGGCAGTGGGCGATCTTGCGCGCGCCCCAGACCGGATGCTTGTCGCGCACCGCAAGCACCTGCTCCTCGATGGCAGCCTCACTGCGCTTGGGCATCGCATGCGGACGCCGGGAGCGGTCAGCCAGTTCCCGATCACCAGCCTGCCAGCGCCGCAGCCATTTGTAGCCAACGTCAGGGCTGATGTTGAACCGTTGACACAGCTCGCGCCGGTTGGCGCCTTCCTGCAATGCCAGCCGCACGAACTCGTGGCGCTGATCCATTACTGACACCTCACTCCACGGCATGGACGGCCTCCCGAATCGGACCAATCCAGCCAATGTTGATGTGTCAGCTATGTCTCCGAACACCCGTCAGTGATCTGTCCGGGCTAAACATCAAGCCGGGCGATGACACCGGAGTATGCGGTCTTATCTTCGCCCGAACAGCTTCTCGATATCGCTCAGCTTCAATTCGACATAGGTCGGGCGGCCGTGGTTGCACTGGCCGGAGTTCGGCGTGTCTTCCATCTCGCGGAGCAGTGCGTTCATCTCTTCCGGCTTGAGGCGGCGGCCGGCGCGGACCGAGCCGTGGCAGGCCATCGTGGCGGCGACGTGCATCAGCCGGCGCTCCAGCGGCAGCGCCTCGTCCCACTCGGCCATGTGCTCGGCAAGGTCGCGCAAGAGACCGGCCGCATTGGCCTTGCCGAGCAGCGAGGGCGTTTCGCGCACCGCGACCGCGCCGGGGCCGAAGGATTCGATCGCGAGCCCGAACGACGCCAGCTCCTCGGCGCGGTCGAGCAGCTTCTCGACGGTCGCCTCATCGAGCTCGACGATCTCGGGGATCAAGAGGATCTGCCGCTGCACGCCGTTCTTCGCCAGCGAGGCCTTCAGCTTCTCATAGACGATGCGCTCATGCGCCGCGTGCTGGTCGACCACGATGAGGCCGTCGCGGGTCTGCGAGACGATGTAGGTCTCGTGGATCTGGGTGCGCGCGGCGCCGAGCGGCCGGTCGAGCAGGTCTGGCGCGGGCGCGGCTTCGAAGCGCACATCGGCGGTCGGCGCGCCGACGTCGAAGGCGGCCTGTCCGGGCTCGGCGAAGGCGGGCGCCGCCGCACCGTCGAACGCGCGCAGCGGACCAGCCGGATAGGACGGCGAGCCGCGCCAGTCCCAATTGCTCGGGCGCGGCGGCGTGAAGGCGGGGCGGAAGGCCGAGAGCGCGGCGCTGTCGGCGGTATTGGCCGCGGTGCGCCTGCCTTCGCGCGCGAGGCCTTCCTTCAGGGCGTGCACGATGAGCGCGCGGACCAGGCCGGCGTTGCGGAAGCGCACCTCGGTCTTGGCCGGATGCACATTGGCGTCGACCTCTTGCGGGTCGCAGGTCACGAACAGCGCCACGACGGGATGGCGGTCGCGCGGCAGGTAGTCGGAATAGGCCGCGCGCACGGCGCCGAGGATCAGCTTGTCGCGCACCGGGCGGCCGTTGACGAACAGATATTGCCCGAGCGCATTGGCGCGGGTCAGCGACGGCGCGGCGGCAAAGCCTTCGACCACGACGCCCTCGCGCCCGGCGCGCACCTCGATCGCACTGGCACGAAAATCCGCACCCAGGATGTCGCCGAGCCGGGTCAGCCGGCCGGCCGCGCCGGGCAGCGCTGCGGCCCAGGTGACCGGCGCGCGCTCTTCGCCGGCCAGCGTGAAGGCGATGTCCGGGCGCGCCATGCCGAGGCGGCGCACCACCTCGCGGATCGCCTCCGCCTCGGTGCGGTCGGTCTTGAGGAATTTCAGCCGCGCCGGCGTTGCGTAGAAGAGTTCGTTGACCTCGACGCGGGTGCCCTGGCCAAGCGCGGCCGGCATGACCTCCGACTTCTCGCCGCCTTCGACCGACAGCGACCAGGCATGCGGCTCGCTGGCATGACGCGTCGTGATGCCGAGCTTTGCGACCGCCCCGATCGAGGGCAGCGCCTCGCCGCGGAAGCCGAGCGTGCGGATGCGCAGCAGGTCTTCGTCGTCGAGCTTGGAGGTGGCGTGACGGTCGACCGCAAGCGCGAGGTCGGCGCGGGTCATGCCGCCGCCATCGTCGGTGATACCGATCCGGCGCCGCCCGCCGCCATCGGTGAAAACGTCGATCCGGCTGGCTCCGGCGTCGATCGCGTTCTCGACCAGTTCCTTGACCACGCTCGCGGGGCGTTCGACCACTTCGCCGGCGGCGATGCGGTTGACGAGCTGTTCGGGAAGCTGGCGGACAGGCATGGATTGGACGTTCGGAGGAGCGATTCGAGGCTGGCCGTTACTATAAGTCGCCGCGCCGGCAAATGCATGGGACCGATCTGGCGGCCGCAAGCAGGTTGGGGATGATTCCGGCCTATCGCCTTGAAGACGCTTGGCTTCGGCGGCCGGCGCGTCACGCCCTACGTCCCGATTGTGGGGCCGCGCGCACAGGTATATCGTTTAGAAAAATTATAAGTTCTCGCCGGAGGAACGCCATGTGCCATCTTTTCGCGCATCAGCCGCAACGCGACTATGAATCGCAGACCCGATCGTTGCGGATCGACGGCCATTGCACCTCGATCCGGCTGGAAATGTCGTTCTGGGACACGCTGGAGGAGATCGCGGCCAAGGAAGGCATGACGCTGGCCAAGTTCCTCACCACCCTGCACAACGAGGTGCTCGATCATCACGGCGAGGTGAACAATTTCGCGTCGCTGCTGCGCTGCTCCTGCCTGATCTACCGCGCCAAGGCCAATGCTCCGGCGGTGGTCCCGGACTATCGCGGGGCGGCGGCGATCATGGATGCGGCGGAATAGATTTCGCACCGGTCCATCACGCAAAGAAGAAAGCGGCCTTGTCCAGTTGGGCAAGGCCGCTTCAGTGAGAGGGGAATTGTATTTTCTTGCTAAAGCGCAGTGGCGACCACGACGGCGCTGCGCTCCCTCGCCCCGTTCTTACGGGGAGAGGGTTGGGGTGAGGGGCCGTCTCCGCGTATCCGGTGACAGCTGCGTTTGCGGAGACTCCCCCTCACCCGGAACGCATCTAACGATGCGCTCCGACCTCTCCCCGCGCGCGGGGCGAGGTGAGGCGGAATCCGCGACTCGGTTCGAATGGTCGTCTGGTCTAGATCTCCTTGCGCTGCATCGCGCCGGCGATGTGGTCGGCCTGGCGGATCGCCAGCGACACGATCGTCAGCGTCGGGTTGCACGCTGCGCCTGACGTGAACTGGCTGCCGTCGGAAACGAACAGGTTCTTGATGTCGTGGGTCTGGCCGAACTTGTTGACCACGCCGTCGCGCGGCTTCTCGCTCATCCGGTTGGTGCCCATGTTGTGGGTCGAGGGATAGGGCGGCGTCGGATAGGTGACGATGGCACCGACCGCCTCATAGACCGCGGAGCCCTGCTTGTAGGCATGGTCGCGCATCGCGACGTCGTTCGGATGATCGTCGAAATGCACGCTGGCGACCGGCATGCCGAACTTGTCCTTGATCTTCGGATCCAGCGTGATGCGGTTGGTCTCCTGCGGCATGTCCTCGCCGACCAGCCACATGCCGGCCATCCGCGGATAGCCCTCGATCGCGCTGGTGAAGCTGCGTCCCCAGGCGCCGGGATTGAGGAACGCGGCCATGAAGGGCAGGCCGAGCGACAGCGTCTCCATCTCGTAGCCGCCGACGAAGCCGCGCTTCGGATCGTTCTTGGCCTCGTCGCGGATAATGCCGGCCATCGTGGTGCCGCGATACATGTGCACCGATTTCTCGAAGCCCGCATACACGCTGCCGGTCATGTGCCGCATGTAGTTGCGGCCGACCTGGCCGGATGAATTGGCGAGCCCGTCCGGGAACATGCTGGAGGCGCTGTTGAGCAGCAGCCGCGGGCTCTCGATCGAGTTGCCGGCGACGGCGACGACGCGGGCCTTCTGGCGCTGCATCGCGCCCGTCGCATCGGCGTAGACCACGCCGGTGACCTTGCCGGACTGGTCGTGCTCGATCTTGATCACCATGCTGCCGGGGCGCACTTCGAGATTGCCGGTGGCTTCGCCCTTCGGGATCTCGGTGTAGAGCGTCGACCATTTGGCGCCCGACTTGCAGCCCTGGAAGCAGAAGCCGATCTGCTGGCAGGAGCCGCGGCCGTCGCGCGGCTCGCTGTTGATCGCCATCCGCCCGGTGTGCACCTCCTTGTAGCCGAGCTTCCTCGCGCCGGCTTCCATCACCTTGAAGTTATTGTTGCCGGGCAGCCCTGGGATGCCGTTGGTGCGGGTGACGCCCATCTTGTCCTCGGCCTTGGCGTACCACGGCTCCATCTCGGCGAGCGTGATCGGCCAGTCGATCAGGTTGGCGCCGGGAATGGTGCCATAGGCCGACTTGATCTTGAACTCGTGCTCGTCGAAGCGCAGCGAGGCGCCCGCCCAGTGCGTGGTCGAGCCGCCGACCGCCTTCACGATCCAGGCCGGCAGGCCCGGAAAGTCCTGGTGGACGCGCCAGCTGCCCGAGGTCGAGCGCGCGTCGGACCAGGCGAGCTGGGTAAAACTATCCCATTCATCGTTGATGAAGTCCTGGTTCTCGATGCGCGGGCCGGCCTCGAGGATCACGACCTTGACGCCCTTCTGCGCCAGTTCATTGCCGAGCGTTCCGCCGCCGGCACCGGAGCCGACGATCACCACAACGCCACTGTCATTCAGATCGAATTTTGCCATTGTTTCCTCCCGACCCGTTAGACCTTCGGCAGCCAGTCGATATCGGCGAAGCCGCGCTTGATGTAGCCGCCATGCTCGGCTGAGGAGCCCTCGTAGCCGAACCGCGGCCACACCTCCTTGTTGTTGTAGATGGAGACGATGAGATCGCCGCGGATCTTCTGGAAGAACGCGCTTTGCTCGATCTGTTGCAGCAGCGCGACGCGATCGTTTTCCCAGGCGACCTGGACATAAGGCATCTTGTGGCGGTCGTTGGCCGCCTGATCGAGCCTCGTGACGCCGTCATTGATCAGCGACTTGACCGCCGGATCCTTCGCGGCCTTCTCGTCATACGGCTTGACCGCTGCTATGTAGTAGCTGTCGCCGAGGAAATCGTGCGGATAGATGTCGCGCGCCATCTTGAGCAGCGTCTTCATCGTGGCCGGCGTCAGCGTCGTGGCGCCTTCGGCCCACGCATCGGTGATGCCGAGCCCCGTCGAGGTCGCAATCGCGACTGCGGGTGCGGTCACGGCCGCGCCTTTGAGAAAGACACGCCGGTCATATTTGCTGCGTCGATCGATTTCTCTCATGGGTTCCTCCGTCAATTTTTATTTGTGCAATTGCCTTGTTGTCTGAGCATGCTCTAGCCGAAGCGCCCGCCGCGCTGGATCACCTCGATCTTGTAGCCGTCGGGATCGGAGACGAAGAAGAAGCGCGCCAGCGTCTTGCCGTCGTGCTTGAAGTCGCGCAGCGGCCCGGGCGACAGTTTCTCCTTCTCGAAGCGCGCGTGCTCGGCATCGACGTCATCGACGATGACGGCGAGATGGCCGTAGCCGTCGCCGAGCGTGTAGGGCTCCTTGCGATCGAAGTTGACCGTGAGCTCGACCTCGAAGGGCGAGGAGGGATGGCGCAGATAGATCAGCGCGAAATCGGGAAATCTCAGATTGTCCGCGATCTCCAGGCCAAACGCGCGCTGGTAGAAGTCGAGCGCTTTTCCTTCGTCAAACACTCGGATCATCGAATGCACGGGTTTCGCCATTCAGTTCAGCTCCTTCAGATAGGCGATGATCATGGCGCGGGTTTCCGGCTTGGCCTGCCGATAGGCCATTACGGAGCCCGGGATCACCTCCTGCGGATTGGTCAGCCAGGCATCGAGCCTGGCGTCGTCCCAGACGAAATCGGCCTTGCCGAAGCCCGCGGAATATTTGAAGCCGTCGGCCTTGCCGGCGTGACGGCCGACGACCTTGTAGAGCGACGGTCCCTGCCGGACGGCATCCGACATGTTGGTGGTGTGGCAGGTCGCGCATTGCTGCTTGAACAGCGTCGCCCCATCGGGCGGCTTGGCGGCGGGCAAGGGCATCTGCGCGCCGGCCATTTGCACTGCAAGCATTGCGCTGCAAAATCCCAGCCCCAACGTCCACCTTGCGCGCAGCTTTGTCATCTACATCACCGCCTCTGTGCGGTGACTGTAGGAGGCTGAAATCCGCCGTTGGTAGTAGCGGGCTGTTTCACAGCAGAACAAAGCTGGGCGGTGATCTGGCGCGGAACCGGTGGTTGCCGCATATGCGGACGACAATTTCGCAAAATGACCGCGAAATCCCTGCACGATCACCACACGACGCAGCTTGCATCTCGCGTGCGCCGTTTGCGGAAAATGCAGTCTTGCGCGATGGGGTTCAGGGTCGGCGCTGCAAACGGCGCACCACCTGCGCCGCTCCTCCATCGTCAATTAAAGTCCCAGGAGAAATGGATGACGTTTGCAAAAACCAGCGTGCTCGCCCTTGCCATCTCGGCCGCGATGGCCGGCCCCGTCCTGGCACAGGGAACGACTGCACCGGATACCCGCGGCGGTGCACAGGGCAGAGGTACCATGCAGCAGGGCGGCGGCATGTCCGGCAGCGGCGATGAGGAAATGACGGCGCAACCTGGCGCGACGACGCAGAAGAGCGGCGCCGCCGCCAAGTCGGGCAGCAAGGGAACGGTCGGCAGCGGACGCACGGCACCGAAGTCGGGCGGTTCCGAGATGGCGCCCGCAACCAAGAAGTACTGAAGCACGAGGGCCTTCGCGGTTCTGATCAATCGGAACCAAGGCTCAGGCTTCTTGTTCTGACGCGTTCCTTCGCGCGAACCGACATCCGCTTCGCGCGAAAACGCTTCTGGTTACGCTGACCGGATCCCGGATGCAGTGCCGCGTGCGCTGCGTCCGGCGTTCCCTGGAGCATGATCCGGAAAAGTGGAAACCGGTTTTCCGAAAAGATCATGCTCAAACAAGGAGATGAGATCATGATGCGATTCCGTGGAAACGCATTATGATCTAATCGTCGAAACGGCGGGCGCCGCGCCCCGCCTTGATGTCGCTGCGGCGCTTCTTGCCCTCGAGCCGGCGCTGCTTGGAGCCGAGCGTCGGCTTGGTCGGCCGCCGCGGTGTCGGCCGCATCATCGCCTCCCTCAACATCTCGAGCAGCCGCTCGATCGCATCGGCGCGATTGCGTTCCTGGGTGCGAAAGCGGAAGGCGTGGATCACGATCACGCCATCCTTGGTCATGCGGCTGCCGGCGAGCCGCGCCAGCCGCTGCGCGGCGTCCGCCGGCAACGCAATCTTGTTGGTATCGAAGCGAAGCTGCGCTGCGGTCGAGACCTTGTTGACATTCTGTCCGCCCGGGCCGGAGGCGCGGACAAAGACGATCTCAATGTCGTTCTCATCGATCGCAAGGTCGCGGGACACCCGCAGCATGACATCACCCGTGGAGGGAAGAATCGGCAGGCCGCAGGATAGCGGGTTTGGGTCTGCTTGGGTGGTGTTGATGCAGTGGTTGTTACGTCGGCGTCCGAGTGCGCGGCTCCCCCTTCTCCCCCCTTGCGGGGGCCGAGGCGAGCGAAGCTCGCTCTCGGGGTTGGAGAGGGAAGGTGGCCCGCCGAAACGCGTCAGTTCGCCTTCGGCGGCGCCGACACCGGCTGCGCCGCGGCTTGCGGGGCGCGGCCGACGATTGCGGTGAGTAGGCCGTTGCCCCAGAGCTTTTTGGCGACCCGCTTGGCATCGTCGAGCGTCACCGCGTCGACGATGGCGTTGCGCTTCTCGATGTAATCGATCGGCAGCTTGTCGAGCTGGT
This sequence comes from Bradyrhizobium sp. USDA 4504, assembly GCF_054063995.1. Classification (NCBI taxonomy): domain Bacteria; kingdom Pseudomonadati; phylum Pseudomonadota; class Alphaproteobacteria; order Hyphomicrobiales; family Nitrobacteraceae; genus Bradyrhizobium; species Bradyrhizobium sp. USDA 4504. The sequence goes on from NZ_JBSSGV010000001.1 coordinate 8,605,054, forward strand.
ATTGCAGCATCGCCTGCGCGAGCTTGGAGGAGGTGTCGAGCGCCAGCATCTGCGAGCCCTTCAGGTAGGACTTCGCCTCGTCAAGCTCCTTCTGCGTCGGACCTTCCTCGGCGATGCGGCGCACTTCCGCTTCGATCGCATCGACGGTCTCGCCGGCGCGATCGGCGCGGGTGCCGGTGTTGCCGATGAACAGCGAGGAGTGATCCATCCAGACCAGCGCTTCATAGATCGAGTAGGCCAGCCCGCGCTTCTCGCGCACTTCCTTGTAGAGCCGCGACGACAATCCGCCGCCGCCGAGAATGTGGTTCACCACATAGGCCGCCATGAAGTCCGGGTCATGCCTGGCAATGCCGGGGCCGCCGAAGGTGACGACGGTCTGCGGCACGTCGAGCGGGACGAAGGCGCGCTGCGGCGGCCTGGTCGCCACGACGTCGGGGACGGGCGTCAATTCGGCTTTCGCCGGCAGGCCACCAAAGGTCTTGTCCAGCAGCTTGCCGAGCGTATCGGGATCGACGTCGCCGACCACGGCAACGCGCAGCGTATCCTTGGCGATGATGCGGCGGGTATAGTCCTTGAGATCCGGGATCTGGATGGTCGGCACGCTGTCGAGCGTGCCGGTGGCCGTCCTGGCATAGGGATGATCGCCGAATGCGAGCTCGAGGAACTTGCGGCCGGCGAGCGAGGACGGATTGGTCGATTCGCGGCGCAGATTGGCGATCACCTGGGCGCGGATCCGTTCGACGTCCTTCGGCTCGAAGTGCGGCGAGGTCAGCGCCATCCGCAACAGGTCGTAGGCTTCGTCCTTGTTGTCCTTGAGCATGCGCAGCGAGCCGCGGAATTGATCGCGGTTCGACTGGAAGCTGAGCTCGATGGCGCGGCGCTCGAGCCGCTCATGATAGGTCTTGGAATCGAGATCGCCGGAACCCTCGTCGAGCAGGTCGGCGACCAGATTGCCGACGCCGGGCTTGCCGGGCGGATCCTGGCTGGCGCCGCCGCTGAAGGCATATTCCATTGCGATCAGCGGCACGGTCGCGTCCTGCACGAACCACGCCTCGATGCCGCCGGGCGATACCAGCCGCTGGATCTTGGCCGCAGCCTGCGAGGGCGCCGACGTCAGCGTCAGCAGCGCGGTGCAGGCGCCGCCGATCAGCGCCGCACGGCGGGTGAGGGAATAGATCACGAGCGCTTCTCCTCGCGTTTCGGCGCAGTATCCTTGATCAGATAGCCGGTCACCGACCGCTTCTTGTCGAGCCAGCTGGCGGCAGCAGTGCGCACCTGCTCGGCAGTGACGGCGCGGATGCGATCCGGCCAGCTGCGGATATCCTCGATGCTGAGCCCGGTGGTCAGCGCGCCGCCATACCAGCGTGCCAGTGTCGCCTGGTTATCCTGGGCGTAGATCGCCTCCGCGATGAGCTGGGTCTTGACCCGTTCGAGATCCTCGGCGCGCGCCGGGTTCTGCGCGAGGTCGGCGATCACCTTGTCGATCGCGTCCTCGATCTGCGCGAACTCGACGCCGGGTTTCGGCGTCACCGAGATCGAGAATTGCGACGGATCGAGCGAGGTGCCCTGGTAGCCGGCGCCGGCCGAGATCGCGAGGCCCTTGTCGATCACCAGCGAGCGATAGAGATAGGAATTGGCGCCGCCGCCCATCAACTGCGCGAGCACATCGAGCGCCTGGCTCTCGCCCGCTGCCGCCGTCGTCGCCGACGGCACCAGGTAATAGCGGCGCAGGCTCGGCTGCTCGACGCGCGGATCCGACAGCGTCACGGTGCGCGGCGCGGCCGGTGTCGGCTCCTGCGGCCTGACCCGCTTCTCGGGGATCGCATGCTGCGCCGGGATCGGGCCGAAGTTCTTCTCGACCAGCGGGCGGATATCCTTGACGTCGACGTCGCCGGCAATGACCAGGATGGCGTTGTTCGGCGCGTAGAAGCGCCGGTAGAAGGCGAGCGCATCCTCGCGGTCGAGCTTCTCGATCTCCTGATGCCAGCCGATCACCGGCCGGCCATAGGGATGGTTGAGATAAAGCGCGGCCATGATCTGCTCGGTCAGCCTTGCATCCGGGTTGTTGGCAACCCGCATGTTGAACTCCTCCAGCACGACATCGCGCTCCGGCAGCACGTTCTCGTCCTTGAGGATCAGGCCGGTCATGCGGTCGGCCTCGAACTCCATCATGGTGGGCAGCTGCTCGCGCGGCACGCGCTGGAAGTAGCCGGTGTAGTCGACCGAGGTGAAGGCGTTCTCATTGCCGCCGACGCGCAGCACGGTCTGCGAGAACTCGCCCGCCGGATGCTTGGCGGTGCCCTTGAACATCAGATGCTCGAGGAAATGCGCGAGGCCCGATTTGCCGGGCGTCTCGTCGGCCGAGCCGACCTTGTACCAGATCATCTGCGTGACCACGGGCGTGCGGTGGTCGGGGATCACCACGACCTGCAGGCCGTTGTCGAGCGTGAAACTGGCGGGGCGTTCCGAGGTGACGGTGGTCTGGGCGCGGAGGCTGGCACCCGGCAGCGGGATGGTGGAAACGAATGCGGCAGCGAACAGGGCGATCGATCGGCGAGAGCGCATCATGGTCCTTATGAAAGCCCGGACACCGGCCGGGGCGCGAAAGCAAGCCATCGTACGCGGTCGTTCCCGTGCCGATGGTCACGAAGCGGAGAGACACCCGCCGCCCCGCATTAAGCTTTGCTCATGTCAGCCTTCGCCCGCGGAGGCCAGGCGATCACTGCACCGGTTTTCCGGTCATGACGTCGTACTGGCCTTCTTTCGCCTTCGGCGCCTGCGGGCCGGTGCCGTAGGCATAGCCCCCGGACGGCGTCTGGTAGCCCGGCGGCGGCTCGGTCAGGGATTCGCGCGTCGGCTCACCCTTGAACGGTTTGGACTCGCTGCTGTTCCCCTTGAACATGCCAAGCAGGCCGCCGTTGTAACCGAGCTGGCTCGGCATCAGCGATGGATTGGTGCTCACGCCGGGCTCCAGCGGCTCCTTGCGCCCGTCGGTGGCGGTCTGCTGCTTGCGGCCCGCCTCGATCTCGGCCGGCGTCAACGCCACCGCCGACTGCCAGGGCTCCTTCTTGACTTCCTTCTTGCGCGCCGCGATCGCAGCCTTGCGCGCCGCAATATCAGGGTCCTTCGGCCAGTTCGGCGCGTTGACCTGGGCGGTCGACGCCGGCGGGGGCAAATCCAGCTTCGGCGGCACCACCAGCGGCGAGCGCTCGCGGTAGTCGATGCCCTTGCTGGCCGCGCTCTTGGCGCCGAGCCCGGTCATCAGATTGTCGACGATCCGCTCTTCGAAGGTCAGGCCGTCGTCGCCGTCATCTTCATCGTCGCCGGCGCGCACCGGGCCGGCCGTCATGACAAGGCCGATCCCGGCTGCGACGAACGCCAGGCGCAGGCCGCGCATCAGCGACAGCCGGGACGTCTCGATCAGGTAACCGCGGGCTTTGGTGTTGCGCATTGCGCCATTCCCATCTCAAAATTCGCCAAAGCGATCACTGGCTTAGGCCACAGTTCCGCTTGATACAGGTGTGGGCCGCTGACCGGCTCGTATCGGCCGGGATCAGGGCGCTTTTACGGCGGGGGTCCCCACCACGGAATCATACAATAGGGCTGCCACGCCAGCAACGATGGCTACATCGGCAAGGTTGAAGATGTACCAATTGAAGGTTTTTCCCCCGATCTCGGCATGAAGCAGGGCAAAATCGACCACCGCGCCATAGGCAAAGCGGTCGATGCCGTTCCCGATGGCACCGCCGATGATCAGGCCGAGCGACACCGTCGCGAGCCAGGTCCGCGACCGCGCCATCCAGATCGCCAGCGCGATCACGGCCGCGGCCTTGATCACCATCAGCAGGATCTGGGCCGCCGGGGTCTCGCTCTGGAACCAGCCGAAACTGATCCCCGGATTCCAGGCGAGCACCAGGTCGAAGAACGGCGTCACCCGCACCGGGGCGTGATGCACGATGTCGAGGACGTGGAGCAGCCAGAGCTTGGAGGCCTGGTCGGCGATCAGGGTGATGATCGCCGTGATCACGCCGGTGCGGAGGGGAGGGCTCATTGCCAGCCCACCAAAGGTGTCGTCCCTGCGAAAGCAGGGACCCATACCCCGTGTCGGGTGTTGCTTGAATGACTCGGAGTCATCAACCTCAGTCCATTCCAGGCAGTGGTGGTTATGGGTCCCTGCTTTCGCAGGGACGACAGCGGACGTTAGACGCTGCCCCCCAGCGCCTTCCATTCGCGCAGCGCTTGCGCGTCGCGCGGCGAGACGTCGGGATATTCGCCGTCCTCGCCCACCGTCGGCAGGATCTTCCACGAACGGGCGCATTTGGTGCCGACCGCCTTCTCGACCACGACGGCAACGCCAGGCACGGCGTCGAGGCGGAAGGCGTTCGCCGGCGCCTCGCCCTCGCGCACCTCGTAGTTCGAGGTGATGCAGACTTCGGCAAGATCGATATCGAACAGCGTGGCCAGCATCTCCCTGTCAGCGACGTAGATCACCGGCGATGCCTCGAGCGAGGAGCCGATCCGCTTGGCGGCGCGTTCGAGTTCGAGCGCGCCGGTGACGACGCGGCGGACGTTGCGGACCGTCTCCCACTTCGCGGCAAGCGCGTCGTCTTGGAACTGCTCGAGACCTTCGGGAAACAGAGTCAGATGCACCGAAGGCTCGGCGTTCGGCCGATACATCCGCCAGGCTTCGTCGGTGGTGAAGCTGAGGATCGGCGCCAGCCATTTCAGGATCGCGTCGCAGAGCAGATCGATCGTGGTCAGCGCCGCCTTGCGCGCCACCGAGGACGGCGGATCGCAATACAGCGTGTCCTTGCGGATGTCGAAGTAGAACGCCGACAGCTCGGAGTTCATGAAGGCCGCGAGGCTTGCGACCACGGTCTTGTAGTCGAAGTCGGCATAGGCCTTGCGGATGGTCTCGGTGTGGCCGGCGAGCTCGTGCAGCATCAGCCGCTCGAGTTCGGGCATCTCGGCAAAGGCGACCTTCTCGCTCGGCTTGAAATGATGCAGCGTGCCGAGCATCCAGCGGATCGAGTTGCGCAGCTTGCGGTAGGTCTCGATGGTGTTCTTGAGGATCTCCGGGCCGATGCGCTGGTCGTCGGCATAGTCGGTGGCGCAGACCCACAGGCGCAGGATGTCCGCGCCGGAATCCTTGATCACCTTCTGCGGCTCGACGGTGTTGCCGAGCGACTTCGACATCTTGCGGCCGTTCTCGTCGAGCGTGAAGCCGTGGGTCAGCACGATGTCATAAGGCGCGCGGCCGCGCGTGCCGGCGCTTTCCAGCAGCGACGAGTGGAACCAGCCGCGATGCTGGTCGCTGCCTTCGAGATACATCACGGTGTCGTTGCCGCCATCGACCTTGCGGACGATGTTGCCGAGCTGCGGGAAGTTCTGGCGGTCTTCCAGCACGAAGGCGTGCGTGGAGCCGGAATCGAACCAGACGTCGCAGATGTCGTCGACCTTCTTCCAGTTCTCGGACGCGCGGCTGCCAAGGAAGCGCTCGCGGGCGCCGTCCATGTACCAGGCGTCGGCGCCTTCCTCCATGAACGCCTCGGTGATGCGCTGGTTGACGACCTCGTCCTGCAGGATCTCGGCCGAGCCGTCGCTGTTCTCCCTCACGAACACGGCGATCGGCACGCCCCAGGCGCGCTGCCGCGAGATCACCCAGTCGGGACGGTTGGCGATCATGCCGTTGATGCGGTTCTCGCCGGCCGGCGGCACCCATTGCGTGACCGAGATCGCGTGCAGCGCGCGGGCGCGCAGCGTGTCGCCCTTCCTGGCATGGCCGTTCTCGGCGATGGGCTTGTCCATCGCGATGAACCATTGCGGCGTGTTGCGGAAGATCACCGGCTTCTTGGAGCGCCAGGAGTGCGGATACTGGTGCTTGAGGCGGCCGCGCGCGAGCAGCCTGCCGGCCTCGATCAGCGCCTTGATCACGGCCTCGTTGGCATCGCCCTTCTCGCCCTTGTCGTTGAGCACGCGTTTGCCGGTGAAGCCCGGAGCCTGCGCGGTGTAGGCGCCGTTCTCGTCGACCGTATACGGGATCGCCGTCGGGATGCCGCGCGCATCGAGCTCGCGGGTGTTGGCCGTCCAGACGTCGAAGTCCTCGCGGCCGTGGCTCGGCGCGGTGTGCACGAAGCCGGTGCCGGTGTCGTCGGTGACATGCTCGCCGGCCAGCAGCGGCACGATGAATTCGTAGCCGCCACCGAAGCCGCGCAGCGGATGGGCGCATTCCACGGCGTCCAGCGTGTCGCCGGGAATATCGCGGACCTTCTCATAGGACGTGACGCGGGCCTGCTTGAACACCTCGGCGGCAAGCGCGTCGGCCAGGATCAGGAGATCGCCGGTCTTGGCCCAATTGTCCGCCGGCGCATCCGTCACCTTGTAGAGGCCATAGGCGATCTTCGGCGAAAACGAGATGGCGCGGTTGCCGGGCAGCGTCCACGGCGTGGTGGTCCAGATCACGACCGAGGCATTGGCCAGCGCGCCATGCGCCGGCGAGGTGACCGGGAATTTCACCCACACCATGTCGGAGGTGTAGTCCTCGTATTCGACCTCTGCTTCGGCCAGCGCGGTCTTCTCGACCACGCTCCACATCACCGGCTTGGAGCCGCGATAGAGCGTCCCGTTGGCGGCGAACTTCATCAGCTCGCGGGCGATCTGGGCCTCCGCCGGATAGCTCATCGTCTGGTAGGGATGATCCCAGTCGCCGATGATGCCGAGCCGCTTGAACTCCTCGCGCTGCACGTTGATCCAGTGCGTCGCATAGGCACGGCACTCCTTGCGGAACGCGACCATCGCCGCCGAGTCGCGGAAGTCGGGCTTCTGCTTGCCCTTGGAGCGGTAGTTCTCCTCCTCGATCTTCCATTCGATCGGCAGGCCGTGGCAGTCCCAGCCCGGCACGTAGTTGGAGTCGAAGCCGAGCATCTGCTGGCTCTTGGTCACGACGTCCTTGAGGATCTTGTTCAGCGCGTGCCCGATATGGATGTTGCCGTTGGCGTAGGGCGGGCCGTCATGCAGCACGAATTTGGCGCGGCCCTCGGCTTCCCGGCGGAGCTTGTCGTAGAGGCCGATGTCGTTCCAGTATTTCAGGATTTCCGGCTCGCGCTGGGGCAGGCCGGCGCGCATCGGGAAATCCGTCTGCGGCAGGTAAAGGGTCTTGGAATAGTCCCTAACGTCAGTCTTTTGGGCGTCGGTCTTTTGCGGCTTGTCGGACATGAAAGCTCTGATTTGGCAGGTGCGGGCGCGGATACGCGATCAATCGCGGGTGAAACGACGAAGTCCCGGTCTTGCGCCGAGCCTTCAGGCTCAGGCGGAAGCCGGGCCGCTAATCCGTATGATGCGCCGCGAAAACATGGGGTTTCCATAGCAGCCGGACGGGGAAATCGCAAAGCCCCCGGTGGCTCGCAGGGCCGCGCATGGCGCGGTTCAGGCCGGCCGTGCCCGGGCCGGATTTCCCGCCACGATCGCGCCGGGGGCGACGTTCCGTGTGACCACGCTGCCGGCCCCGACCAGGGCGCCGTCGCCGATCGTGATGCCGGGCAGAATGATGGCACCCCCGCCGATCCAGACGTCGCTGCCGATCCGGATCGGGCGGCCGAATTCCAGCCCGGCGCGGCGGGTTTCGGCATCGCGCGGGTGGTCGGCGGTATAGACCTGCACCGCGGGTCCGATCTGGGTCCGATCGCCGATCGCGACCTCGACGACGTCGAGGATGACGCAATTGAAGTTGAGGAACACGCCGTCGCCGAGGCTGATATTGCTGCCGTAATCGCAGAAGAACGGCGGGCGTATCACGGCATCCCTGCCGACCTTGCGGAAGCGCTCGCCGAGCAGCGCGTGCAACTCGGCCGCGGACGACGCGCCCGACGCATTGTAGCGTGCCATCCATTGTTCCGCCGCTGTATGCTCAGCGGCGAGCTCCGCATCCGGGCGATACAGCTCGCCCGCCAGCATCTTTTGCTTTTCAGTCCGGTTCAACCAATCACTCCGAGCTGCGGGAACGCGTCGGGCGCCGCGGCCAGCACCGCGCGCGCCTTGGCGCTGTCGTCATCCATCTGGCGTATCAACGCCTCGATGGTGTCGAATTTCAGCTCTTCGCGAATGAAACCGATGAATGCGACATCAAGGACCGCGTCGTACAGATCGCCCTTGAAGTCGAACAGGAACACCTCGAGCAGCGGCGCGCCGTTGTCGAAGGTCGGCCGGCGCCCGAAGCTTGCGACACCGTCGAACCGTTGCGAGCCCTTGCCGACCCGCACCGCGTAGATGCCGTGCTTCAAGCCGCAATGCTTGTCGAGGCGGATATTGGCGGTGGGGTAACCGAGATCTCGGCCGCGCTTCTCGCCGTGGACCACCTTGCCGGTGACGAACCACGGTCCGCCCAGCATCGTGGTCGCATCCGCGATCTCGCCTTCGGCGAGCGCCATGCGGATGGCACTGGAGGAAACCGGACGCTCCTCGATGTCGACATGGGCCTGCACATCGACCTCGATGCCGAGCCGCGGTGCTTCGCTGACCAGGAGGCTCGGCGAGCCGACCCGGCCCTTGCCGAAATGGAAGTCGTAGCCGACCGCGATCCCGCTGATGCCGAGCCGGCCGATCAGGTCATGGTGAATGAAATCCTGTGCCGTGGTCCCGGCGCGCGCCTTGTCGAACGTCATGACGACGGCGCCCGCGAGGCCGGTGGCCGCGAGCAGCCGCAGCTTGTTGGTCTCGTCCGTGAGACGGAATTGCGGAGTGTTCGGGCTGAAGAAGCTGCGCGGATGCGGCTCGAAGGTCACGGCGAGCGCGGGCACGCCGCGCGCTCTGCCCATCGCAAGCGCCGCGCCGATCACGGCGCGGTGACCGAGATGGACGCCATCGAAATTCCCCATCGCGACCACGGCGCCTTTCGGAATGGCGCTTGCGGGGGTGTTGTCGCGGATAACGGTAAAGCCGGTGCTCATGAGCGGTATTCTTCAAGGATTCTTAAGCATGATTGGTGCGGGCCGGACCGTGACGCGGCGGCGGCGTGGAAGTCAAGGCTAACGAAAATCGCGTCAAATCCGTAACAATCCGGATTCAGCCGGTTAACGCGCTGTTTAACGGCTGCTGTTAGTCGTTGGCGGAAAGCTGCGTTCGTGCAGAAGCCAAGTTGCGTTTGTGTTTTTGGGGGGAAAGATGGCGGTTGATTTGTCCATGCCGGTTCTGGTGGTTGATGATTACAGCACCATGATCCGCATCATCCGGAATCTTCTCAAGCAGCTTGGATTTGAAAATATCGACGATGCCTCCGACGGCTCCGCAGCGCTGAACAAGATGCGCGGCAAGAAGTATGGCCTGGTGATTTCCGACTGGAACATGGAGCCGATGACCGGCTACGACCTGCTCAAGGAAGTCCGCGCCGATCCCAACCTCGCGACCACGCCCTTCATCATGATCACGGCGGAATCCAAGACCGAGAACGTGATCGCGGCCAAGAAGGCCGGCGTGAACAACTACATCGTCAAGCCGTTCAATGCGGCCACGCTGAAGACCAAGATCGAGGCGGTGTTCCCGGACATGGCGACGGCATAACCGCCCGACATCGATCGCATCGGCTGAAATTCACGCATGCCCGGGCAGAAGCGCGTCTTCGCGCTAGGTGTCCCGGGCATTTGCATTTGATCACGCTTCCCTTTACCCGCCCCGCTTGTGCAACACGAGGGGGAGGGCGGCTGCACGATTTCGGAATATTAGAAGAGTATCGCTGAGTTGCCCGACGTGTCAAGGCGACTGGCGAACCCCGCGCGCCACGGGCTACTTTGCATGGGGTTGTTTTCGATATTTTGGCGGCGCGCCCCTTCACCTCGCCCCGCTTGCGGGGAGAGGTCGGATTGCATCGAGAGATGCAATCCGGGTGAGGGGGTACAGGTCTCTCGGCATCCGGCGCCTGGGGAGGCAGCCGCTCACCGAACCCTCCAAGAGCGAGCTTCGCTCGTCTCGACCCGGTGAAGAACGGGGCGAGGGACAGCGTCGCTTGCCGCTACCACTTCAGCTCGCGCATCAGCGCGCGGGGCGGATGGCCGAACAATTCCTTGATCGAGGCCGCATCGAGCTGCTCGATGCCCTCGAACTGTTCGGAATGGATGCCGCGCGTAACGAACAACAGATCGATGCCGAAGCCAAGGGCGCCGGTGAGATCGGTGCGCACGGAATCGCCGATCGCGAGCACCCGGCTGAGCTCGGTCGGACGCCCGCGGCGTTCGGTGGCCAGAGCCATGGCGCGCTCATAGATCGGCCGGTGCGGCTTGCCGTAGAAGATCACCTCGCCGCCGAGCTCGCGATAGAGTTCGGCGACCGCCCCGGCGCAATAGATCAGCCGGTCGCCGCGCTCGACCACGATATCGGGATTGGCGCACACCAGTGTGAGCTTGCGCTCGAGCGCCTTCAGCAGCGTGTCGCGATAGTCTTCGGCCGACTCGGTCTCGTCGTCGAACAGGCCGGTGCAGATGATGTAGTCGGCCTGCTCCAGCGGTACCAGCGTGGCGTCGAGGCCGCGGTGGATCGAGCTGTCGCGCTCCGGGCCGATCCAGAAGATTTTCTGGCCGGGATGATCGGCCACGAAGTGGCGCGTCAGGTCGCCCGAGGAGACGATCGCATCATAGGTCTCGTCGGCGACGCCGAGCTTGCGCAGTTGTCGCTGCACGGAATCGGCCGGCCGCGGCGCGTTGGTGATCAGGATGACCGTGCCGCCCTGCTGGCGGAAGGTGTGCAGGGCCTCGCAGGCCTCGGGAAAGGACTCGAGCCCGTTGTGCACGACGCCCCAGATGTCCGACAGCACCACATCGACGCCGCCGACGAGGTCGCGCAGCTGCTCCACGAAACGCAGTGAGGTCATGATGCAAATTGCCGGCTAATTTGGACCGAGGGCGCGGCGCGCCAGCGCGGCGCTGCCGGTTGCGCGCGGCGGAGCTGCGGGGCTGGAGGCGGGGGCTGAAGTGCTGGCGCCATTAAGATCCTGGGGGTTGGTCTGCGGAGCCTCGGCGGTAGCAGATGCCCCCTCCGGCCGCAACGGCCGCGGCGGCGCGAACAGGAACCCCTGGCCGAACCGGACATCGTAGTCGAGCAGATCGACCACCGAGCGTTCGCCCTCGATCCGTTCGGCGATCAGGTCGATGCCGTAGCGGCCGAGCAGGTCGGACAGATCGGACGGATGGATATCGGTGCTCGCGATCTGCCTGGCGTCGAGCAGCAGCGCCGCCGGCACCTTGATGAAGCGGACGCTGCGATCGGCGAGCTCGCGCGGCTCGAGGCGAAGGTCGCTGACATGGTCGATCGAGAACCGGTAGCCGCGCTGTGCCAGCGCCGCGAGGTTTTCGCTCTCGGTCCCGCCGAGATTGCGGAAGGTCGCCTGCTTGAACTCGAGCACGAAGGACGGCGCCAGCGCGCGGTTGGCCTCGAGGAAGTCGAGACACTGGGTGAAATGCGCCTGGTTGGACAGCGTCGCCGCCGAGACGTTGCAGAACACGCCGACATCCTTGCTGCGGATCATCAGGCGGCGCAGCACCTGGACGCAGCGAAGCATCACCATGTGATCGATGCGGCCGATCAGGCCGCCGGCCTCGGCCGCCTCGATGAAATCCTCGGCGGCCAGCACCTGGTCGCGCTCGTCGCGCAGCCGCGTCACCGCCTCGTAGTAGCGCACCTTGCGCTGCGGCAGCGTCACCATCGGCTGCAGGTAGATGTCGAGGCGGTTCTCGTCGATGGCCTGCTTGATCGCGCCGATCAGCTGGGTCTGGCTGCGCGAGACCTCCGGCGGAGCCGCAGGTGGCGGCGGAGGCGCAACCACGACGGTCGGCGCCGGCGCAACCCGTTGCAACACATCGTCACGCGGGGACGCGACCGGCTGCATCGCCGGAGCCGCCGCCAGCAGATCCTCATGATGCGCGACGGATGCCGCGAGCTGCCGCACCAGTCCGCCGAGTTCGCTGATCTCGCCGGCCATGCCCTGCATCCGGTCGGCGCCGGTGGAGTTGGCCGAGGCGACGCGGCCTTCGACCGCGGCCAGCCGGCGGCCGAATTCGGCGACCTGGCGGGCAAGGTCGGCGGTGCCGCGCGACAGATCCGCGATCTGGCCGCCGACGTCGCTGCGGTCACGCAGCCGCATCGAGACCGCGTTGTAGAGGATCAGGCAGGTGAGGGCGGTGAGCGCCACGATCGCCGATTCCGATCCGCTGATGCCCGCCACCGAATACAGCACGAAGCCGAGCGAGGCTGCGACCAGCACCATGCAGATGGCGATGAAGATCGTCGAAATGCGAATCATGTCGCGCGCCCGCGCCCTCTGTCCGAACGTCCCCGGACCGCGACCTTAGCACCATTGTTGATTCGACGGGCCAGCGATCTTCGGAACCGGCTGGAACTGCACACGATTTTCGTTTCGCCGGGGTCGGGCTCCGTAAAGCGCCGGAGCCGGCGGCGGCACGCCGGTCAGAGGTCCGCGGCAGCGATCCAGAACACCTCGCCCTCGGAGTCCTCGGTGTCGAGCCAGAGCAGCGGCAGGTTCGGATAGGCGGCCTCGAGATTGTCGCGGCCGCGGCCGATCTCGCAGAGCAGCCCGCCCTGCGGGGTCAGATGTTGCCTCGCCTCATCGAGCAGGCGGCGGACGATGTCGAGCCCGTCGGCGCCGCCATCGAACGCGATCTTCGGCTCGGCACGGCACTCGCGCGGCAACGCCGCCATGCCTTCGGCGTCGACATAGGGCGGGTTCGAGATGATGAGATCGTATCTGCTGCCGCCGAGCGGCTTGAACAGGTCGCCGCGATGCAGCGTCAGGCGACCGTCGAGGCCGTGGTCGGCGACGTTGCGCGCGGCGACCTCGAGCGCGTCCTTTGAAATATCGACGGCATCGACCGCGGCGTTGGGGAAATGCCGGGCGGCCAGGATCGCGAGGCAGCCGGAGCCGGTGCAGAGGTCGAGCACGCGTTCGACCTCCTCGGGATCGCCGATCAGCGAGGTGCCGTCCTCGTCGCCGCCGAAATGCGAATCCAGCAATTCGCCGACGAAGGAGCGCGGCACGATGGTGCGCTCGTCGACATAGAACGGCAGGCCGCGCATATAGACCTTGTTGACGAGATAGGCGGCCGGCTTCCGCGTCGCGATCCGGCGCTCGATCAGGTCGAGGATCTGCTTGCCTTCGGCCACGGTGACGCGCGCGGTGGCGAAGGTCTCGAACTGGTCGGGATGCAGGTGCAGCGTTTCGCAGATCAGGAACGCGGCCTCGGCCACCGGATCGGTGGTGCCGTGCGCGAACACGAGCTTCGCCGCGTTGAAGCGGCTCGTCGCATAGCGCAGGAAATCAAACAGGGTCTGCAGCTCGCCGGCGCCGACTTTCGGCGCTTTCGGCACGGCGGGGCTGCGCCTGGCCGGCACTTTGCTGCGCTTGGCCATCAGGATTTGGTCCAGCGCGCGGCGGCCGCGTCGTCATGACCCTGCGCCTCGATCCAGCTCGCGCCGCGCGCGCTTTCCTCGCGCTTCCAGAACGGTGCGCTGGTCTTCAGATAGTCCATCAGGAACTCGGCGGCCTCGAACGCGGCCTGCCGGTGCGCCGAGGCGGTCACGACCAGCACGATGTTCTCGCCCGGCGCGATGCGGCCGAAGCGATGGATGATGGTGAGGCCCTGCAACGGCCAGCGCGCCAGCGCCTCGTCGGCGTGGCGTCCAATCTCGGCTTCCGCCATGCCCGGATAATGTTCGAGCGTCAGCGCCGCGATCGGCTCGCCCTGCTCGCTGCCGCGGCAGATGCCGCTGAAGCTGACGACCGCGCCGACATCGGTGCGGCCCCTGCTCAAGGCCGCGATCTCCTGCGCGACGTCGAAGTCGGCTTGCTGGATACGGATGGTCGCTGCGACGGTCATGTGGACTTCTTTGCTTGACGCGTTTTCTTCACGCGAACCGGTACCCACTTCGCTCGAAAACGCTATCCTAGCCGCCGGTCATTGGCGGAAAGAACGCGATCTCGCGGGCGCCGGAGATCGCCGCGTCCGATTTGACATGGGCGTGGTCGATCGCGGCGCGGATCACCGTCGGCTTCTCGAAGGCATAGGCGTAGGCATCGTCGCGCGCCGCAAGCCAGCCGATCAGGTCGCCGACGGTGCGCACCTCAGCCGGCGGCTCGACGATCTCTTCAGCCTTGCCGACGCGTTCACGCACCCATGCGAAATATTTCAGCTTCATCCCTCATCCTCCTTGATGAGGTGATGGATGCCAGCACGGAAGTAATCCCAGCCGGTGTAGATCGTGAAGATAGCCGACATCCAGAGCAGCACGATGCCGATCAGGGTGGTGGCCGGGAAGACCTGCTCGCCCGCTTCGCCGGCAATCAGAAAGCCGATCGCCACCAGCTGGATCGTCGTCTTCCATTTCGCCAGCTTGGTGACGGGAACGCTGACCCTGAGCCCTGCGAGATATTCGCGCAGGCCCGAGACCAGGATCTCGCGGCACAGGATCACGATCGCCGCCCACAGCGTCCAGCCATGGATCGAATTGTCGGCGGCCAGCATCAGAAGGCTGGAGGCGACCAGGAGCTTGTCGGCGATCGGATCGAGCATCCGGCCGAAGGCGGACTGCTGGTCCCAGATCCGGGCATAATAGCCGTCGAGATAGTCGGTGATTCCCGCCGCAATGAACACGGCCAGCGCCACCCAGCGCAGCCACAACGGGCCGTCCAGGATCGATTGCCAGTAGACGCAGCCGATCACCACCGGGATCGCGGCGATCCGGGCGTAGGTCAGGATATTCGGGAGGGACATGGTCTTGGTCTGTCCCCGGGTCGTGGCGATGTTCATCCGTTCTACCAATACCGCTGAAGCGAGAAGGTCAACCGTGCGGACGCGTCAAGCGCGACCAGATTGCGCTGCATCGTCATAGCGCCTTAGCTCGTTGTTTAAGCATGATCTTTTCGGATAACTGCCTCACACTTTTCCGCATCATGCCCTAGATGCCCCTGTCGCAGGCGACGCCCTGATGACTCGCCTTTGGTTTAACCCGGCTGGGCGTGGAAAAACTCGAAAATCTTGCGGGCGCTCTCGGCGCTGACGCCGGGAACCTTGCCGAGGTCGGCGATCGAGGCCCGCTCGATCTCCTTGAGCGTTCCGAAGTGGTGCAGCAGGGCACGCTTGCGGGACGGGCCGATGCCCGGGATCTCCTGCAGTCCGGCCTCGCGGATGTCCTTCTTGCGCAGCTTGCGGTGCGAGCCGATCACGAAGCGGTGGGCCTCGTCGCGCAGCCGCTGGATGAAATAGAGCACCGGGTCCCGCGGCTCCAGCTTGATGGCCTCGCGGTCGGGCATGAACAGGGTTTCGCGCCCGGCATCGCGCTCAGGACCCTTGGCCACCGCCATCAGCGAGACCTCGGTCAGCCCGAGATTCTGGAAGATCTCCCGGACCGCGTTGAGCTGGCCGCGGCCGCCGTCGATGATGACGAGGTCGGGCCATTGCGGGAACGAATCGTCATCCGCTTTCGTCTTGGCTGCGGCCTCGCCCTCCGGCGGCTTCAGCAACCGCTTGAAGCGGCGTTCCAGCACCTCGCGCATCATTCCGTAATCGTCGCCCGGCGTCAGCCCTTCGGACTTGATGTTGAACTTGCGGTACTGGTTCTTCATGAACCCGTCGGGTCCCGCCACGATCATCGCGCCGACCGCGTTGGTGCCCTGGATGTGGCTGTTGTCGTAGACCTCGATCCGCTTGGGTGTGTGCGGCAGGCCGAGCGTCGAGACCATGCCCTCCAGCAGCCGGCTTTGCGTCGCGGTATCGGCGAGCTTGCGCCCGAGCGCCTCGCGCGCGTTGGTGAGCGCGTGGCCGATCAGCTCCTTCTTCTCGCCGCGCTTCGGCACGGAGACCTCGACCTTGGATCCGGCCTTGACCGACAGCGCGTCGGCGAGCAACGCGCTTTCCTCGATCTCGTGCGACAGCAGGATCAGCTTCGGCGGCGGCTTGTCGTCGTAGAATTGCGCGAGGAACGAGGACAGCACTTCTTCGGGCGTGAAGCTCTTCTCGGCCTTCGGGAAATAGGCGCGGTTGCCCCAGTTCTGGCCGGTGCGGAAGAAGAACACCTCGACGCAGGAATAGCCGCCCTCCTGGTGGATCGCGAACACATCGGCCTCTTCGACCGTGCGCGGATTGATGCCCTGCTGCGACTGGATTGCCGACAGCGCCGCGAGACGGTCGCGGTACAGCGCCGCGGTTTCGAACTCGAGCTCGCCGGAGGCCTTCTCCATCTCGGCCGCGAGCAGCTCCTTCACGGCGTGGCTGCGGCCGGAGAGGAATTCGGTCGCCTCGCGCACCAGTTCGCTGTAGCCGGGGAAGTCGATCTCGCGCGTGCAGGGGCCGGCGCAGCGCTTGATCTGATAGAGCAGGCAGGGCCGGCTGCGGCTTTCGAAGAAGCCGTCGGTGCAGGAGCGGATCAGAAACGCGCGCTGCAGCGCCGTGATGGTGCGGTTGACTGCGCCTGCGTTGGCGAACGGGCCGAAATAGCGCCCGGGCCGCGACTGCGCGCCGCGATGCTTGAGGATCTGCGGCGCCCAATGGTCGCCGGTGATCAGAATGTAGGGAAACGACTTGTCGTCGCGCAGCTGCACATTGAAGCGCGGACGGAGCTGCTTGATCAGATTGGCTTCGAGCAGCAGCGCCTCGGTCTCGGTCATGGTCGAGACGATCTCGACCTGCGTGGTCGCCGCGATCATGCGCAGGATCCGCGCCGGCAGCGGCGCGTTGGCCCGCGCGTAGGACGACAGCCGCTTTTTGACGTTCTTCGCCTTGCCGACATAGAGCACGTCGTTGGCAGCGTTGAGCATGCGGTAGACGCCGGGCGAGGTCGGGGCGAGGCGGACCGCGTTCTCGATCGCGGCATGCCCGACCGAGAGCGTGCCCTCGGCGACCGCCTCGGCGGCGTCCTCCGAAGTCTCGGGCAGGCGCGCCTCGTCCTCCTCCTCGGCGGCGGAGGTTTCGGGATCGACGTCACTTGTATCGAGCGTCAGATCGTCCTGCGGCAGGTCGGACTTCGAACCGCGCCGTGGTTTGGGGGCAGCCTTGGAGTCAACCTTGGAGTCAACCTTGGGGGCCGGCGTCGGGCGCTCGGGAGAATCGTGAACCATGGGCCGTAAACTAAGTGCTTGGGCGAGCGGTCGCCAGCGTTGACGGCACCTACAAAAAGCACCTCGATTGCAGGAGGTTACCGGCCCCGCACGGGCGCCGGGAAGGGGTGCGTAACACCTTGTTAAGACTGATGAGCGGGCCGGTAACCGGGCTTAACAGCCCTTTAACTTAAAACTCTCGATAAACCTTAGCGAAAAAAGTGGAATTCCGTAACCACGCCGGCCCTCGCCGGCGGGCTGCGGCAGTTGCGTTCTGGAGAGTACCAATGACCCGGTTTGTTGCGCGTGCGCTGGCACTGATCGTTGCAGGCTGGACGACCTCGGCCGCGTCGGCCGACCTCAATTACGGATCGCCCTATACCGTCTATCAGCCGCTCAATGCCTATAGCTGGGCGGGCCCCTATCTCGGCGGCAATGTCGGCTATGGCTGGGGCTCGGTGGAGAACAACCCGACCAAGCCGTCCGGTTTCGTCGGCGGTGTACAGGCCGGCTACAACTTCCAGAACGGCTCCCCCTGGGTGTTCGGTATCGAGGCCGATATCCAGGGCACCACAGCCGACGACCGGTTCGCGCCGTGGAAGTTCTCCAACCCGTGGTTCGGCACGGTGCGCGGCCGCGCCGGCTATGCGGTCAATAACGTGCTGTTCTACGCGACCGGCGGTCTCGCCTTCGGCGAACTGCGCGGCGAGACGTTCGGCATCACGGAGAGCCACACCAATGCGGGCTTCACCGTCGGTGCCGGCGCCGAAATGGGCTTTGCCCCGCACTGGAGCGCCAAGATCGAGTATCTCTACGTCGACCTTGCCAACAGCAATTTCACGATCACCGGTGGTGTGTCGAACGGCTACAGCTTCAGCCTGGTTCGCGCCGGCATCAACTATCACTTCTGAGAACAAGAAAACGTCGACCATCAACTCCCGGCCGCGCCTAGCGCGGCCGGGTTTTTCTTTGTGTTGATGATCTCAACGTCGCGCATGCGACATGCATGCCGCGGCGTGCGCGAATCCAATCGGTGGGCCGCACGTGTGGGATATGCGGCTCCGCCGGTCGCGTCCGCATCATGCAGGTGGTCATCCAGCGAGCGCCAGCCACGCGCTCGGCAGCCAACTCACACGCAACGCCTCATTCGGTGTTCATTCCGAGCCGCGCATCGCGAGCGCTCGTCATGAGACCACCAGGTTGACCGCCTTCGGGCCCTTGCCCTTCTTGTCGGGCTCAACCTCGAACGTAATGCGTTGTCCTTCAGTCAGGTCCTTCAATCCTGCACGCTCGACAGCTGTGATGTGAACGAACACATCGCGGCCGCCATCATCAGGCTTGATGAAGCCGTAGCCACGCTCTCCGTTGAAGAACTTGACTGTCCCAGTCATGGCCATCGGGAAACTCCTCCCCCGTATTGCTCCACCGCTACGCGCACGCCGCGTAGCGGTTGACCGACATTCGCTTGTCGGAAGCTTGGCCACCTGAACAGGCCGGCGTCACGCCGCCGGTCTGCCTGGATTTATTTCGGCCTTGTCACTCCGCCGCAACCATTCGCGGAAGCGGAACGTAAAGCCAGTCGTAACAGGATGAGCATAATACGGTTCCGCGCAAATTGCCTATGCTCAAAATTGAACTTTTCAGTAGGAGGTTGTCGATCATGGTTTAGGCGTCTCGAGTCTGAAGCGTCCCGCGCCGCCTTGACCGAGCGGCTTCTCGAGTTCGGGCAGGATGACCTTCAACTCATTCGCCAGCGTCCACGGCGGATTCACCAGCAAAAGCCCTGTGGAAACGAGGCCTGCGCCTGCTTCTTGCGGTGCCACACTGAATTCCAATCGCAGGCATTTGCCGGCGGGCCGGCTGCTTGCTGCTGCAGCAGCCACACTGCGCGTTAGCTCATCGGTGGCTCTCCGGGTTTTTACGGGGTACCACAAAAGATACGAGCCGGTCGGCCACTTCGCGTACGCTTCCGTGAAAGCACTGGCCAGCCGCTCGAACTCGTCCTTCGCTTCGAACGGCGGATCGATCAGCACCAGGCCGCGCCGTTCGTTCGGCGGCACGAATGCGGGCAGCGCCATCCAGCCGTCGAGATCGACGACGCGCGCTTGCGCGTCGCGTCGCAGCGCGTCGATCAGTTGTTTGCGCGCCGACGGTTCGATCTCGCAGGCGGTGAGGCGATCTTGCGGACGCAGCAGCGCCCGCGCGATCAACGGCGAACCAGGATAGGCTTTCAGCTCGCCTTTCGGATTGAATGCTCTGACGATGTCGAGATAGGGCGCGATCAGCGGCAATGCCTGGTCGGAGAGCCGCGCCTGCATCAGCCGCGCGATGCCGGTGAGCCATTCGCCGCCGCGCTGCGCTTCGCTCGACGTCAAATCATAGAGACCGGCGCCGGCATGGGTGTCGATGACGCGGAACGGCGCCGGCTTGTCCTGCAGATAGGTGAGCATGCGCACCAGCACGATGTGCTTGATGACGTCGGCAAAGCTGCCGGCATGAAAGGCGTGACGGTAGTTCATGTGATGATCGTGCTGCGCTCCCAAAGGGTGCGCATGTTGTACTCGTCATGCCCGGGCTTGTCCCGGCCTTCGCTAAAGCTTCGGCGGGGGTAACGTCCGAGCTCGGCGAAGCCTTGGCGTAGCCGGGGCTCCCGGGCATCTGCGCCTTATCTTGCTTGTTTCGCGATGGCGCAGGTGGCCGGGACAGCTGCGCGACGACGCGCAGCGCGGGTCTGCCGGCCATGACCCAGAGTTTCAGCCGCCGCGAACCGGCGGCATCAGCACCTGATCGCGGCGGCAGGCGCGGCGGTCGATTTCCTCGCAGGAGCGGAATTCCAGATCCTTGCTGAGGCAGATCCGCACCTCGCTGAGCCGCTTGCTGTCGCAGGTCACCGAGATCGCGGAGTTGCTGAGGCCCGGATTGACCTTGATGAATGCCGTCTCCAGCTCGTCGGGCGCGACCGTCTTCGGCTCCGACAATTGCAGGAATTCCTCGGGGATCTTCACCGTGGCGCGGGCCTTGCGGATGGCTTCGAAATAGGCGCGCTCGCCGAGACCGGAGCAGGTGCCGTGCTTGTCCCACTCGTTGTAGATCAGCCCGGGCGCCGGCATCAGGTCGAGCATCGAGCTCATGATGCTGCGGGCGAGTCGCGGCGAAGGCCGCTGGCAGTATTCCGGAAAGCCCCGCTCATATTGCGGCCACAGGCCGTGCACCACGAAGGAATATGGCCGTCCGCCGCATTGCGCCTGCGTGCCGCGGCCGTTGTTGCCGCGCTCGCTCGCCGCCTCGCAGAACGAGGGCGACCACGACAGCGACAGCACATAGAAATCGAACTCGCCGGGCGCATTCTGGCGGCGATCCTGGGCCGACGCCCCGACCGCACCGCACAGAATAATGGCAACCGAAATCAAAAATCGGGAAATCGTGTCCAACCGAGGCATCAAACGCTCCCTCACTCGACCGCCCAGAGCCTAGCAGGCCGCGAGAACATTTCAAGAACAAAAAGCCGCCGTCCAAATGGCGGCGGCTCCTGCTTTAGCAATCTGGTCGGAGATCAGGGCCGCGCGGCCTTGCAGGACGGGTTATAGGTCCAGTTGCGGTCGAGCCCCGCGACGCACCATTCGACGCCCTGATTGATGCTGGCAAAGCCGCCGTCCTCGATGATCGAATAGTGCACCTTGCGCACTTTGCCGTCGCTCAGCATCGCCTCGCCCGTGCAATAACGGCGCGGGATATTGTCGGACTGCCAGGGGCGGAAGGCGGTTTCGTGAATCCCGTTGAAGCCGGTGATCACGAGCGGCGAATTCCAGAAGGTGGCTTCCTTTTCCTGGAATTGCGTGCTGATGACCGTCAGGGCCTTCTCGCATGGGGGCCACATTGCCGTCATAGCGCGGGCCGGACAGCCAGAAGTTCATTTCGAGCGGATTGGCGGCTTGGGCCGTACCCCCGAAAGCCAGCAGGCCGACCACGAGTGCGGCGCCGAGGCCGAGCTTGCGGCCGAGTTTATTGCGGGAGTTGAACAGGTTGCGCATGGGAATCCACCCGATTATCCGATGCCGCGGACGGTGCCGCGAAGCCCCGGCAAGGTCAAGTGCAGGGCGGCAACACCTGCGGAGAAGTCCACTTTGGGGAGCCGGCTCGTTCTTTTCACGGTCGCCGGCGCACTCTATGTTGGCTCGAAGCGAAATGGAGTCTGCGATGCGAAGGAAATTGGCCGCGTGCCTGGTTGCCGTTTGCGGGATGCTGGCCGTTGTGCCGGCGCGGGCGGATTGGATGCAGCCGGTACCGCCGTTCAAGGGCAATGATACCGGCGGTATCATCGCCTATACGCTGGCGACCCAGAGCGACGCCCGGCAACTCGCAGTCGATCACTGCGCCTCCTACGGCAAGGTGGTTAAGTTCCTTGCGATGCAGAACTATCCGGGCGGCTACATCTCTTTCGCCTGTCGCTGGGTGCCCTATGGCGCAGCCCAGAGGCCGCTGCGCACGCTCTACTGAGCGCGCACCGGATCTTTCGATCGTTCAGCCGGGAGCCGACCGCATGACCCGACAGCTTGCCTTGCTTGGTTCGGCTGTGTGCCTTGTCCTGTCCGCTGGCGCCGCAAGTGCCGTCGACCTGCCGATCCGCAAGGCCGGTCTGTGGGAGATGAAGATGGTGCGCACCGGCGGGCCGATGCCCGAAATCACCATGCAGCACTGCACCGACGAGACCACCGACAAGGAGATGAGCGCGGCGGCCTCGCCGATGGCCAAGGAAGTCTGCTCGAAGCAGGATATCAAGAAGACCGCGACCGGCTATGTCAGCGACAGCGTCTGCAGCGTCGCCGGCATGACGATGCAGAGCCATGCCGAGATCGTCGGCGATTTCAATTCCGCCTACACGGTGAAGAGCACCTCGCATGCCGAGGGCGGCGCGGCCGGCTCGCGCGACACCACGATGACCATCGAGGCGAAATGGCTCGGCGCCTGCAAGAGCGACCAGAAGGCCGGCGACATCATCATGCCCGGCGGCATGAAGATGAACGTCAAGGACATGGAAAAGCTGAAGGGCCTCATGCCCAAGCAGAAGTAGCGCGCAGCGCATCCGGCTGTTGCCGGGCGCCCGAATGCATCGCCTCGCATGCTGAGAGGCTGCGCAGCTTGCACCACCATCACTTCGAGTAGCTCGCGACAAAATTGCAAAGCAATCTTGCGCTGAGGCGATGTGAAATCCATCCGATCCCTCCCCGTCATCTCCGCGCAAAGGCGAAGCCTTTGCGCGGAGATGACGGTTCACCGCGTTCGTGCGCTCCTTGGCGCGCGATGACGTCGACGGATGCAACATCATCGAATGATCGCCGCGTGCTCCCGCGTTCGAGACTCTCTGCGAGAGACGACGCGCATCGCATTCGCATTCGTTGTGTCGAAAGCCTGACGCGCCAACATGTCGTTTTGAATCGTTCCAGCGTTGCGCATCTTGAATCACTCCAGTGTTGCGCTTCGTTTCTGCTTCCATCGATTCTATTTTGCGCGTGTGGAATTTCGATCATCCCGCCGATAGAAGTCCGCCCCAATCGATGCCGGCCTTGTCGCAAACGCGGCTCGATCGATGTCGGCGTAAGGCAATGTGGGGATTTGTTCGGTGGGAATGGCTTCGTTGCGGAGCAAGCGCGGCTTGCTCGCATCAACGGCTGCGATCAATGCGGCGCTACTCGGTTCGGTCATACTTGTGTCAATGGGTGCAGACGTCGCCAGCGCTCAGGCGCAGACAAGTCCTCCGCAGAGCAATGTCAGCGAACTTCCCGCAGTGACGGTGGATGAACCTGGCGCCGCAAGGAAGCGCGGTGCCGTCGTTTCAAGCCAGAACACCAGGACTTCGCGCGCGGTCGCGGCGAACCGGCGCCGCAGTGCCGCGGCGCCCGCCCGGAGCCAGGCTCCGCGGTCGCAAGGCACAGGAGGCGCGATCGGTACGACCACGGGGTACGTCGCAACCGCGAGCACGGCCGGCACCAAGACCAGCACAGCGCTGATCGAAACGCCGCAATCGCTCTCGGTCGTGACGCAAAAGGAGCTAAGGGATCGCAACGTTCAGACGCTCAAGGACGCCGTCAGCTACACGCCCGGCGTGACGACCACGGCGTTCGGCTATGATCCAAGGTTCGATAGTTTCTACATCCGTGGCTTCGACGCGACCTATACAGGGATCTATCGCGACGGCCTGCGCCAGGGCGGCGGCAACTTCGCAATTCCCAAGATCGAACCTTACGGTCTCGACAGCGTGTCGATCCTCCGCGGACCAGCCTCGGGCCTCTATGGCCTCGGCTCTCCGGGAGGCATCGTGGATGTCACGACCAAGCGGCCGCCTTTGACGGCATTCGGTGAGGTGCAGCTGCAGGGCGGCACCTACGACCGTTACCAGGGCAGTTTCGATGTCGGTGGTCCGGTGCCCGGCAGCGATCAGCTGTACTACCGGCTGACGGGCCTGCTTCGCGACGCAAAGACCTGGTACCCCGGCAACGACGACGATCGCGCCTATATCGCGCCGGCGCTGACCTGGCGGCCGGACGCCGACACGTCCTTCACCATCCTCAGCGAATATCAAAAGAGCCGAACCGCCGCCAGCATCGGCAATTTCCGCACGCCTGACGGACAGTTGACCAACATCTATTCGAATGATCCGGCGTTCAGCGCCATGGATCAGAAGCAATATCGCATCGGCTACGCGTTCGAGCACAATGTCGACGACGTGTGGACGGTGCGGCAGAACTTCCGCTTCTATCAGGTCGACGTCGACGCGAAATACACCCAGATCGATTCAATCGACAGCAGCACCAATCTGGCGTCGCGGTCCGCGTGGCGGATCCTGGACAGCTTCAACATGGTGACGCTCGACAATCAGGCCGAGGCCAAGTTCATGCTCGGCGCGATCAAGAATACCGTGCTGTTCGGCGTCGACTACGGTCACTCCTACTACAACGACAAGATCGGTTACGGCCCGGCGCCCGATCTCAATCTCCTGAGCATGAACTACGGCGCCCAGGCCATCGCGACGCCGGCATTCTCGATCTTCAACAAGCAGTCGACCGACGAGGTCGGTGTCTATGCGCAGGAGCAGGCCAAGCTCGGAGGCTTTATTCTGACGCTCAACGGCCGCCAGAGCTGGGTGTCGCAGACCACGACCGCGGGTCTCGACGGCGTGCCGTCAACGCAGAAGGCGACCGCCTTCACGGGCCGTGCGGGCCTGAGCTACGTCTTCGACAACGGCATTGCGCCCTATATCAGCTACGCGACGGCATTCGCCCCGCAGGTCGGCGTCGACGCATCCGGACTGCCGTTCAGGCCGACCACCGGCGAGCAGAAGGAAGTGGGCATCAAGTACCAGATGCCGAACGTTCCGGTGCTGTTGACCGCCGCGGTGTTCGACATCACGCAGGACAATGTGCTGCGTACCGATCCGAACAACATGGCATTCCAGGCAGCGACCGGGCAGGTCGAATCCAAGGGTGTGGAGCTCGAGGCGAAGCTCGCGCTCAAGCAGGGATTTGATCTCACCGCCGCCTACACCCATCTCAACGTCGTGATCACGCAGGGCAATCCCGATACGACCGGCAATGAGCTCTCCGGCATTCCGGGGAATTCCTTCGCCGCCTTCGGCAAGTATACGTTCCAGTCCGGCGTGCCCGTCGAAGGCCTCGGGCTTGGTCTCGGCGTGCGTTATATCGGCACGAACTTCGGCAACGACCAGAACACGTTCCAGAACGCTGCGACGACGTTGTTCGATGCGGTGATCGATTACGATCTGGGCAAGCTGGACCGGCGCTTCCTCGGCGCCACGATGCGCGTCAACGCGACCAATCTGTTCGACACGCACTACCAGACCTGCCAGTCCGGTTACTGTTATGCCGGCGAACGGCGGCAGGTCATCGGCACCTTGTCCTACCGCTGGTAGGTTACACCGGCACCCGCACGACGGCGCGCAGGCCGCCCATCGGGCTTTCGCTGAGCATGATGTCTCCGCCATGCGAGCGGGCGATGTCGCGGGCGATCGCAAGCCCGAGCCCGGTGCCGCCTTCGTCCTGGTTGCGGGCATCGTCGAGCCGCAGGAACGGCTTGAACACTTCCTCGCGCATGTCGGCGGGGATGCCCGGCCCGTCGTCGTCGACCGTGACGTTGAGATAGCGATGGTCGCGATGGCCGGTGATCGAGATCGTGTTGGCGTGGCGCGCGGCGTTGGAGACGAGGTTGGCGAGACAGCGCTTGAACGAGGCCGGCTTCACCGTGACGACGGGCAGGCCGTGGAACGCAACGGTCGCGGTGTGGCCGTGGCGCTCGGCGTCGCTGCGCAATTCCTCCAGCGCCAACGCCATGTCGGTCGGCTGCGCGACCTCGCCGGAATCGCCGCGCGCGAAGGCGAGATAATCCTCCAGCATCATCGACATCTCGTCGACGTCCTTGCGCATCGCCTCGATCTCGGGGCCTTCGCCGATCAGGGCAAGCTCGAGCTTGAACCGGGTCAGGATGGTGCGCAGATCGTGCGATACGCCGGCGAGCATCGCGGTGCGCTGCTCGATCGAACGTTCGACGCGCGCCTTCATCTCGATGAAGGCCTGCGCCGCGCGCCGCACCTCGCGCGCGCCGCGCGGCCGGAAGTTCGGTGCCTCGCGGCCCTTGCCGAAACTTTCGGCGGCGTCGGCGAGCCGCAGGATCGGCTTGATCTGATTGCGCAGGAACAGCACGGCGACGATCAGGAGGATCGTCGAGGTGCCGAGCATCCAGAAGATGAAGATCTCCGAATTGGAGGCGTAGGCCGCGCTGCGCTGGGCGAAGATCCGCATCACCGAATCGTCGAGCTGCACGCGGATCTCGACCAAATTGGATTTACCGACGGTGTCGATCCAGAACGGGCGGCTGATCTGGCGGCCGAGCTGCACCGACAGCGTCTGGTCGAGCAGCGAGAAGAACGGCTTCGGCCCCGGCGGCGGCATGTCGCCGGCGGGAAGGAAGTCGACCACCAGCTGCAGTTTCTGGGCGATGCGGCGAAGCTGCGCGCGGTCCTTGTCCTGCGGGTAGCTCTTGTAGACGTCGATCAGCGCGGCGATATCGGACACCACCGCGGCCGACAGGCGCCGCGTCACCGTGTTCCAGTGCCGCTCCATGAACACGAACGCCACCACGGTCTGCAGGATCACCATCGGCACGATCATAATCAACAGCGCGCGGGCATAGAGGCCGGTCGGCATCCAGCTCTTGAACGCGTTGCCCATCCAGCCGTTCGCCTTCGAGACGCGCTGCGAGGCGTTGCGGATCAGGGTCAGGCCGGAGTCGAGCGTGCTCATGTTCGATACTTATAGAGCGATGGGATTTCGTAGCCCGGATGAGCGAAGCGATATCCGGGGCTTGCTAACCCCGCATATCGCTTCGCTCATGCGGGCTACTTTCTGGGTCATGCTCAGGGCGAAGCCACCAGGCGATAGCCGATGCCGCGCACCGCCTGCAGAAACAGCGGATTGGCAGGATCGTGCTCGATCTTGCGGCGCAGGCGGTTGATCTGCACGTCGACCGCGCGTTCGTTGACGGTACCGCCGGAGGTCAGCTCGGCGCGCGGCACGGTCTCGCCGGGCGCGCTGGCGAGGATGCGCAGCATCTCGCGCTCGCGATCGGTGAGATGGATGATCTCCTCGCCCTGACGCAGTTCGCTGCGCTCGATGTGGAAAATATAGGGGCCGAACGCGATCTGCTCGACGACCGCGACCTGCGGCGGCGCGGTGCGCTTGAGGATATTGCCGATCCGGAGTACCAGCTCGCGCGGCTCGAATGGCTTGGCGACATAATCGTCGGCGCCGATCTGCAGGCCCTCGATGCGGGCTTCCGCCTCGTGGCGGGCGGTCAGCATGATGATCGGCACCGTCGAGGAGCTGCGGATGAAGCGGGCGAGGTCGAAGCCGTTCTCGCCGGGCATCATCACGTCGAGGATCAGCAGGTCGAAATGCAGCCCGAGCAGCTTGGCGCGCGCATCGGTGGCGCTCATTGCCGTCGTGACCCGGTAGCCTTCGCCTGAGAGAAAGCGCGACAACAGGTCGCGAATGCGGCGGTCGTCGTCGACCAGCAGAAGATGCGGCGCGTCGTCGGCCGGCTCGACCGGCGCGCGCATCATGGTTGCAGCCTGCACCAGCTCACTCCCTCGTTTTTCTGCCGCCGCCGAAGATCGCTTCGAGCACCTTGTCGGGATCGTCGCGGTCGATCATCGCGCGGAGGAATTGGCGAACCGTCTCGACGCCGGCCGGATCGATGCCGGCGACCGCGCGGTTGATGCGGTCGGTCTGCAGCCCCGCGAGCTTGGCGACCAGCGCCTCGCCCTTCGGTGTGGCGTAGAGCAGGCGCTGCCGGCGGTCGTTGTTGCCGGTCTTCTGCACGATATAGCCCTCGTCCAGGAGCTGCTTGAGCACGCGCCCGAGCGACTGCTTGGTGATGCGCAGGACGTCGAGCAGGTCGGCGACCTTCAGCCCCGGATAGCGGGTAACGAAGTGGATGACGCGGTGGTGGGCGCGGCCGAAGCCGAACGCCTCCAGCTCCTGGTCGGCATCGCCGACAAAGTCGCGGTAGGCGAAGAACAACAGCTCGATGATATCCCAGCGCAGGTCGCGCGCCCCCGCCGCCGGGGCGTTGTCGTCTCCCTGCGAATCGGGCTTGGCAGCCATGCCTGAGAAATTTATGTCAGTCATATTGACGTATCTTGGGTTCAATGTTACAAAACTGCCTGTCACGACGAAACATTAGGTCGTCTTGTCCTCGACAGCGTTTAAGGCGGCCTGAACGAGCCTGTGAGGCGGTTTGGGCCGCAAATTGGACTACCGTGCGATTGTCGAGCGGCATTTCGGCAAACATACTGGACTTCAGCATTCCGCAAAAGCATGTCTAAACGGCATGTTGGCGATGGAAGCCGGCGGCGCGGCCGGCGGTGGTGAAGTTCGGGCCAGCCGAGCCTGATGGCTCCGGGGGAAACAGGCCGGCGCCGGGTATCGCGCCGGTTCCGACAGCGGAAAGCAAGAAAAATGACTTTGAAATTTGACATCCAGCCTTCGCCGAATGCGACATCCGACAAGGATCGCGCGGCGAAGCTCGTGGACCCCGGCTTCGGCCGGGTCTTTACCGATCAC
Source organism: Bradyrhizobium sp. USDA 4504 (assembly GCF_054063995.1). Taxonomy (NCBI): domain Bacteria; kingdom Pseudomonadati; phylum Pseudomonadota; class Alphaproteobacteria; order Hyphomicrobiales; family Nitrobacteraceae; genus Bradyrhizobium; species Bradyrhizobium sp. USDA 4504. The sequence continues at coordinate 8,633,281 of NZ_JBSSGV010000001.1, forward strand.
ATGGCGATCGTCCGCTACAGCCAGGGCAAGGGCTGGCACAGCGCCCGCATCGAGGCCCGCGCCAATTTTCCGCTCGATCCGGCCGGCGCGGTGCTGCACTACGCCCAGGAAATTTTCGAAGGCCTCAAGGCCTACAAGCGCGACGACGGCGGCGTGAACCTGTTTCGGCCGGACGCCAACGCCCGCCGCTTCCATGATTCGGCCGAGCGCATGGCGATGGCGCCGTTGCCCGAGGATTTGTTCATCGATGCGGTCGAGCAGTTGGTGCGGATCGATCGCGCCTGGATCCCGGGCGGCGAGGGCAGTCTCTATCTGCGGCCCTTCATGATCGCGAGCGAGGTCTTCCTCGGCGTGAAGCCGTCGGCCGAATACATCTTCTCGGTCATCGCCTCGCCGGTCGGTTCCTATTTCAAGGGCGGCCCTGCGCCGGTGTCGATCTGGGTGTCGGAGAATTACACGCGCGCCGCAATCGGCGGCACCGGCGCCGTCAAATGCGGCGGCAACTACGCCGCCAGCCTGCGCGCGCAGGCCGAGGCGATCGAACGGGGCTGCGACCAGGTCGTGTTCCTCGATGCGGTCGAGCGCCGCTACATCGAGGAGCTCGGCGGCATGAACGTGTTCTTCGCGTTCGACGACGGCTCGCTGCTGACGCCGCCGCTCGGCACCATCCTGCCCGGCATCACCCGCGACTCGATCATCGCGCTTGCCAAGGATGCCGGCACGCGTGTGCGCGAGGAGCCCTATACGATCCAGCAATGGCGCGCTGACGCCGCCAGCGGCAAGCTGAAGGAGGCGTTCGCCTGCGGCACCGCGGCCGTCATTTCGCCGATCGGCAAGGTGTGCTCGGCGAGCGGCGATTTCCAGATCAGCGGCGGCGTGGCCGGCCCGGTCGCCATGGGCCTGCGCAAGAAGCTGGTCGACATCCAGTACGGTCGCACCAACGACCCGCATAACTGGATCAGGAACGTCGCCTGACGCGCGGGCTGTACGGTAGGCACTCTCTCTCGCTCCCTCGCCCCGCTCTTGCGGGGAGAGGGTGGGGTGAGGGGCTGCTTGCGCAAACATGGTAAGAGCACGGCTCGCGGAGAGTCCCCCTCACCCGGAATTCAAGCTACGCTTGAATTCCGACCTCTCCCCGCAAGCGGGGCGAGGTAAGAGCGGCCGGATACCTTGCTCCGCGCCGCCTCGGCTGGTAACCCGGCGTATCTTTGTAAGCTACCGCGGCTTACAGACCTTGCAGCGCATGACATGGCCGAGAAACCCAAAAAACCCCAGAAACTGAAGGCGCGCCTGCCGCGCGGGCTGGAAGATCGCGGCCCGGCCGCGATCAATGCCACGCGGGCGATGGTCGAGAAGATCCGCGCCGTCTACGAGCTCTACGGCTTCGAGCCGGTGGAGACGCCGGCGATGGAATACACCGACGCGCTCGGCAAGTTCCTGCCCGACCAGGACCGGCCCAATGAGGGCGTGTTCTCGTTCCAGGACGATGACGAGCAGTGGATATCGCTGCGCTACGACCTCACCGCGCCGCTGGCGCGCTATGTCGCGGAAAACTTCGACGCGCTGCCGAAGCCTTATCGGTCGTATCGGTTCGGCTATGTCTTCCGCAACGAGAAGCCCGGTCCCGGCCGCTTCCGCCAGTTCATGCAGTTCGACGCCGACACGGTCGGCTCGGCGACGCCGGCGGCCGACGCCGAGATTTGCATGATGGCGGCCGACACGATGGAAGCGCTCGGCATTCCGCGCGGCTCCTATGTCGTGAAGGTGAACAACCGCAAGGTGCTCGACGGCGTGCTCGAGGCGATCGGCCTCGGCGGTGAGGAGAATGCGGGCCGCCGTCTCACGGTGCTGCGCGCGATCGACAAGCTGGACAAATTTCCCGCCGACGAGGTTCGCAAGCTGCTTGGTCCCGGACGATGGGATGGCGGCGAAGAAGGCAAGGGCGACTTTACCAAGGGCGCCGACCTGAGCCCCGCGGATGCCGATATCGTCCTGGCCGTCACGCAGCAGCGCGACGATTGGCGAGAGGCGATTGCTGCGGCGGAGACCTATCTGGCGAAGAGCGAAGTTGGTCAGGCCGGCGTGAGCGAGCTCGAGGAGATCGCCAAGCTGGTCGCGGCGTCCGGCTATGGCGCGGATCGCATCCGCATCGATCCCACCGTTGTTCGCGGCCTCGAATACTACACCGGCCCGGTCTACGAGGTTGAGCTGCTGCTCGACACCAAGGACGAGAAGGGGCGCCCGGTGCGATTCGGCTCGGTCGGTGGCGGTGGCCGCTATGACGGCCTGGTCTCGCGCTTCCGCGGCGAGCCGGTGCCGGCAACGGGCTTCTCGATCGGGGTGTCGCGCCTGCAGGCGGCGCTGACGATGCTCGGCGAGCTCGACACGCGGGCCGAGTTCGGCCCTGTCGTCGTCACCGTGTTCGACCGCGATCGTGTCGCCGACTACCAGAAGATGGTCGCGCAGTTGCGCCAGGCCGGCATCCGCGCCGAGCTCTATCTCGGCAATCCGAAGAACATGGGCAACCAGCTCAAATATGCCGATCGCCGCAACTCGCCCTGCGTGATCATCCAGGGCTCGGACGAGAAGGCGCGCGGCGAGGTGCAGATCAAGGATTTGATCGAAGGCGCCAAGGCCGCAGCTGCGATCGCCTCCAACCAGGAATGGCGTGAGACGCGTCCGGCGCAGTTCTCCTGCGCGGAGGCCGATCTGGTCGCCAGGGTCCGCGAGGTCCTGGCGCGGCATGACGTGGCGTGGGGATAGCCATTCGCTTGTGACGTCATGCCCGGCCTTGTGCCGGGCATCCACCTCTTGTTTGATGCGCGGCGACGTGAATGGCCGGGAGGAGCCCGGCCATGGCGACAACAAGAGGGAGAGCAACAATGCCTGAGATCACCGTGAGCATGGCCGCCGGCCGCACCGACGAGCAGAAGCTCGGCATGATGCGCGACATCACCCAGGCACTGGTGAAGAATCTCGGCGTCGATGCCGACGCGGTCGTGATCCAGATCAACGAAGCGCCGCTGCATCACAAGATGAAGGGCGGCAAGTCGTTCGTCGAGCGCGCGGCTGCGGCGAAGAAGTGACGCGCGAAAGCGCGTCATCCCGGGGCGCGCATTAGCGCGAGCCGGGGATCTCGATCAAAATCTCCAGATTCCGGGTTCACGCTTCGCGTGCCCCGGAATGACGAGCAAGGCATCCATGGACGCACGCGACTTCATCAGGATCGGCATGAGCGCCGAGCGCATGCTCGTGGTGCCGCCGGAGCGCACCGTCGGGCATTTCGTGCCGGGCATGCCGATGGTCTATGCGACGCCGATGATGATCCTCGAAATGGAGATGGCGTCGGGCGATGCCATTCGCGCCGCGCTGCAGCCCGGCTGGGTCACGGTCGGGACCGAGGTCGATATCCGCCATCTCGCCGCCGCGCTGGTCGGCGCCACCGTGCGGACGACCTCAAAAGTGATCGCGGTCGAGCGCCGCGTGATCCGCTTCGAGGTCGAGGCCTTTGAGGGCACGCGCAAGCTCGGCGAAGGCCGCCACGCCCGCGGTCTGATCAATGTCGAAAGCTTCAACAAGCGGCTGGCCGGGACGTCGGGTTCGGCGCAGTAGGCGGCCTGTGTCGTTGGTCCGGCGAACTCGTCATGCGCGGGCCTGACCCGCGCATCCATCAAGGAAGAAAGCGTCCTTGTTCGATGGATTGCCGGGTCAAGCCCGGCAATGACGGTGCATGCGCTACTTCGCCAATTCCCTTGAGCGCCTTGCCGCGGCGGCAATCGCGCGGGTCATCAGTGGCTGCATGCCGTCATTGGCCATCAGCACCTCGAGCGCCGCGGCGGTGGTACCGCCGGGCGAGGTGACGTTCTGCCGCAGGGTCGCCGACGGCAGATCCGAGCGATGCAGCAACTCGCCGGAGCCGGCGACGGTCGCCCGCGCCAGCGTGGTCGCAAGCTGCTCGGGCAGGCCGGCCGCAACGCCGGCGCGCGCCAGCTCCTCGGCGAGCAGGAACACATAGGCAGGGCCCGAGCCGGAGACCGCGGTCACCGCGTCCATCAGGTTCTCATCGTCGACCCATTCGACGAGCCCGGTCGCTTTCAGCAACGCATCGGTCATCGCGCGCTGCGCGGCGGTGACGTGCTTCGACGGTACAGCGACGGTGATGCCGCGGCCGATCGCCGCCGGCGTGTTCGGCATCGCGCGCACCACCGCGCCGCCGACAACCTCTTCCAGCGCTGACATGGTCGTGCCGGCCATGATCGAGACGACGAGTGTCGAGGGACCGACGAAGGATTTCAGTGCGGCGCCGGCGTCGCGGAACGATTGCGGCTTCACCGCGACGACAAGCGTGTCGACCGTGCCGAGATCCTTCGCCTGCGGATTGAGCCGCACGCCCTTTGCGGCAAGCGCGGAAATCTCCGGCGAGAGATGCGGGTCGATCACCGCGACGCGCTCGGGTGCAAGGCCCTGCGCGAGCCAGCCGGTCAGCATGGCGCCGCCCATCTTGCCCGCGCCCGCGAGCGCGATGGTGCCGGAAGTATTCGTCAGTGCGCTGCTGGATGTGCTCACAGGTGACTCCGCAAACTCTCACGTCGTCCCGGCGAAGGCCGGGACCCATAACCACAGGCGGTTCTAGTGAGGCACGCGATCAGCCACAAGCAGTTTGCTTAAGCCCAGGGGCCGCGGAGTATGGGTCCCGGCCTTCGCCGGGACGACGCCGAGCGTGTGGGAGCGCTGGAGCGAAATCCTTACGCCTCGCCCTCGGTATCGAACATCGCCGCGGCCATCGCCTCGGCGGTCGACTTGCCGGCCCACACCACGAACTGGAACGCCGGGTAGTAGCGCTCGCAGGCGTGGATCGCGTTGACCACCATGGCCTCGCACTGCGCGGTGGAGGCGGTGAGGCCGCCGGGCAGCACCAGCGCCTGACGATGCATCACCATGCCGGTGTGGGTCCACAGATCGAAATGGCCGACCCACAATTGTTCGTTGATCGCAGCGACCAGCCGCTGCACCTCGGCGCGGCGCGCCTGCGGCATCTTCATGTCGAAGGCGCAGGCGAGATGCAGCGCCTCGATCTCGCCCATCCAGGTGAACGAGAGCTGATAATCGATCCAGTCTCCCTTGGAGACGATCGTCACCTCGTCTTCGCCGGAACGCTCGAACGCCCAGTTGTTGTCGGTGGCGATATCTTCGACCACCGCAAGCGGGTTATTCCGGGAATCGATAATGCTTTCGAGGAGGGACATGCCGTCTCGGACCTTGTTCTTATGATCGCTTGATACGCACACGGAAGCCGGCACTTGCGACATACTGCGTCGTGGCCGAGTGCAGTTCCTGATGCGGGCTTCCGGATGCCCCTGGACCTGACGCCGATGAAGTGATGTGATTTGCGGAATCCGCGCAACCGCACGCCGAGTCCGTCCACAGCCAAAGCGCGCATCGTCCACAGCTGATCTCCGCCACATCTGTGATTTTGAGAACAAATCGGAATCTAAGCGTTCGCGTAACGCTTTGTTAACCATTTGCCGGCGCTTCGCCGCGCCCGTGAATCAGCCGTCGGGCCCTCGCATCAACCTTGCAGAGCCGCAACGCGCTCATGGGGACATGCCGTTTCCCCATGCCAAAGGCCTTGCCCGGCTGTCGCGCTTTGGTCATATTTCGTCTCAGGCACGTCCATCCCGGGCGTGCCGAGTTCTCAGGGCGGGGTGAAAATCCCCACCGGCGGTAAGGGTGATGAGCCCAAGCCCGCGAGCGCCTTCCTCCGCGAAGCCGGGAGAAGGGTCAGCAGATTCGGTGCAATTCCGAAGCCGACGGTTACAGTCCGGATGAAAGAGAACGGTTGCGGCAGCCAACGCGATTTTCGCGTGGGCTCGTGTCGTTGTCCGTGTGCCCTGATTCTGGTCCTGAAAGAGGAAAGCCATGAATCAGATGTTGCAAGACCAAGACGTTCAAGCTTCTCAAGTCCAAACCCCCCAGGCAGAAAGCGCTCCCGATACGCCGGCCATTCCGCCGACGCCGGAGCATCCGCACTTCGCAAAGCCGCAGCGTGTTGCCTTCGTACAGTCGTCCTGGCATCGGGACGTGGTGGAAGAGTGCCGCATCTCCTTCCTGAAGGAGATCGAGGCGAGGCACATCACCAATGTCGATGTGTTCGAGGTGCCGGGCTCGTTCGAGATCCCGCTGCATGCCCAGCTGCTGGCGAAGACCCGCCGCTACACCGCGATCGTCGCGGCCGGGCTCGTCGTCGATGGCGGCATCTACCGCCACGAATTCGTCGCCGACACCGTGATCAAGGCGTTGATGGATGTGCAATTGCGCACCGAGGTGCCGGTGTTCTCGGCGGTGCTGACGCCGCAGCAATTCCACGAGACCGAGGTGCATTACGAGTTCTTCCGCAAGCACTTCGTCATCAAGGGGATCGAGGTCGCGGAAGCCTGCGCCAACACGCTGCTCAGCCTCGAGCGTCTGCGCGGCCAGGTCGCGGCGGGGATTCCCGGCTAGCATCGGCGGAAAAGCGATTCCGGCATGCGTGCCGGGATCGCTCTCGCCCGCGGCGCGTTCGGTTATGCTTGCGGCATAAAACCAAAACGCGCGGGAGGCGCCCCATGACCGAACAACATTCCTCCGACTGGCTCGGCCTGTCGGGCCGCGTTGCCGTCGTCACCGGCGGAGGCGGCGGTATCGGCCGCGCTACCGCGGTCAGTTTCGCGCGGGCCGGCGCCAGGGTCGCCGCGCTCGATCGCGACGAGCGCTCCCTCGCGGAGACCAAGGCAAAGCTTGGCGAGTTCGGCGACGGTCATCTCGTCGCGACCTGCGACACGACCAGCGAGGACAATGTCGCGGCAGCCGCCGACGCCGTCGCGCGCACGCTCGGCGCTTGCGACATCCTCGTCAACACCGCGGCGGTGCTGCGCCCGGGCGGGCTCGACACGCTGCCGCTCGCGGAGTGGAATGCGGTGCTGGCGGTCAATCTCACCGGCTATTTCATCTGCGCCCAGGCGTTCGGCCACCAGATGCGCAAGGCCGGACGCGGCAGCCTCATCCACGTCGCCTCGATCGCTGCCAGCAATGCGCAGGGGCAGAGCGGCGCCTACAGCGTCAGCAAGGCCGCGGTCGTCATGCTCTCGCAGCAACTCGCCGCCGAATGGGGGCCGCATGGCATCCGCAGCAATGTGGTGAGCCCCGGCCTTGTCGTGACGCCGATGAGCCAGGCCTTCTACGACACGCCAGGGGTCACCGAGCGGCGCACCGCCGTGGTGCCGATGCGCCGGATCGGCGCACCGCAGGACATGGCGGACGCGACCCTGTTCCTAGCCAGCGACCGCTCGTCATACGTCAATGGTGAGGAGATCATCGTCGATGGCGGCTATGCGCGGACGCTGATGAGCCACGTTCCACGGCCGGGGTTCTAACGCGTCTGGCGCCACATACTTGGTGTCGTCCCTGCGAAGGTGTTTGGTCCCTGCAGATTGGTTGGATGGAATCGGTGTAGAACGAGGCGTGGCCTTTGTTAGGGAGCGCCTCGTGTCATGGAACTGAGCTTGCACGCGAACGCCACGACGACGCCGAAGACGCGTGCCTACATCCAGCGCAGCAGGAAGTCGGTCGCCCAATTGGCGGCCGAGCTGGGGGTCAGCGAGACCACAATCTATCGCTGGCGCGGTCGCAGCACGGTCGAGGATCGCTCGCATCGGCCGAAGCACCTCACGACCAGCCTGTCCGCCCTTGAGGAACGGGCAGTGTGTGAGCTGCGGACATCGCTCCAATTGCCGCTGGACGACATCGTCGAGGTGATGCGGCGATGCATCAACGCCAAGCTGTCCCGTAGTGCGATCCACCGCTGCCTGCAGCGCAATGGCATCAGCCGGCTTGCCAAGCCTGACAAGCCCAAAGCCGGCGTCTTCGAGAATGCCAGTATCGGCTTCATCCATATCGACGTGAAGTATCTGCCGGCACTGCAGCGCCGCACCAGCTATGCCTTTGTCGCCATCGACCGCGCCACCCGCTACGTCTTCGTCGAGGTCCATTCCAGGCGGGACGGAGCGACCGCGACCGGTTTCCTTAAGCGCTTCCTGGCTGATTTTCCGCACCAGGTTCACACTATCCTCACCGACAACGGTGCCGAGTTCACCGACCGCTTCGCCGTCGACAAGAAGAACAAACCGGTCGGGAAGCCTTCCGGCGACCACCCCTTTGATCGGCTCTGCCGACAGTGCGGCATCCAGCATCGCCTGACCAAGCCCTACCATCCGCAGACCAACGGCCTCGTCGAACGCTTCAACCGGCGCATCGCCGAAGCCATTGGCCGCGAAACACAAACGGGGCAGCGCGCGCCGTACCTTTGTCAACCACGCCGACCGCGACACCTTCATCGCCAAGTTCGTCCACGACTACAATCGGACCCGCCTCAAATGCCTCGGCTACCTGGCGCCAATCCAGGCCCTCGCCAATCACACGGGACCGAACACGAAAGCAGGGACCCATAACCACGAATGTTTGTTGTCACGAAAGCTGGGGCCACAGTGGCTCTCCACAATGGAGGCCTGTGGTTATGGGTCCCGGCTTTCGCCGGGACGACAGTGGGGCTTAATCGAACAGGCTGGAAACCGACTCTTCCGCCGCGGTGCGGCCGATCGCTTCGGCAATCAGTCCGGCGATCGAGATCTGGCGGATGTTCGGTGCCTTGTTGACGGCTTCCGTCGGCAGGATCGAGTCGGTGATGACCAGTTCCTTCAGACGCGACGAGGCGATGCGCGCGGCGGCGCCGCCGGACAGCACGCCGTGGGTGATGTAGGCCGAGACTTCCTTGGCGCCGTGCGCGATCAGCGCCTCGGCCGCATTCACCAGAGTGCCGCCGGAATCGACGATGTCGTCGACCAGGATGCAGTTGTAGCCGGCGACGTCGCCGATCACGTTCATCACCTCGGACTCGCCGGGGCGCTCGCGGCGCTTGTCGACGATGGCGAGCGGGGTGTTGATGCGCTTGGCGAGGCCGCGGGCACGCGCCACGCCGCCGACGTCGGGCGACACCACCATCACCTTGGCGAGGTCGAACTTTTCTTTGATGTCGCGCACCATCAGGGGCGCCGCGAACAGGTTGTCGGTCGGGATGTCGAAGAAGCCCTGGATCTGGCCGGCATGCAGGTCGAGCGTCATGACGCGGTCGACGCCGGCGTGCGAGATCAGGTTGGCGACCAGCTTGGCCGAGATCGGCGTACGCGAGCCGGACCTGCGATCCTGCCTGGCATAACCGAAATAGGGCACCACCGCGGTGATGCGGCGCGCCGAGGAGCGGCGCAGCGCGTCGGTGATGATCAACAGTTCCATCAGATTGTCGTTGGCCGGAAACGACGTCGACTGCAGGATGAACATGTCCGAGCCGCGGACGTTCTCCTGGATCTCGACGAAGATCTCCATGTCGGCGAAGCGCCGGACCACGGCCTTGGTCAGTTCGATGCCAAGTCCCTTGGCGATGTCCTGCGCCAGCGCAGGATTGGAGTTGCCGGCGACGAGTTTGATTGATCCGTTCTTTGCCGACATCGATGCTTCCCCCCGCGCCTTGCTGGATACGACGTTCAGCATCTCAAGTCCTTACAGAACCGGCGGGTTTTCGGTGCGCGAGGGAATATCAGGCAGGCGCATCCGATGGCAACCCATTAGCCGGGCTTGGCCGCCGTTTTCCTGGGCAAAAAACGCATTTCCCCGGGCGATAACGGGGTTTAGTCGGCGGAATAGCCGAGCGCCACGGTCTCGGGCGCGGCGGCGGCCGGGGCGCTTGCCACCGTGGGCCCGCGGAGGTCCGGTGCCGGGGCGGGCGCGGGGCCGTCCGCCGGGCCGCCATTGATCATGCCGGACAGGCCGCTGAGGCCGGCCTGGGCGATCTTGCGCAGCACCAGGTCGTCGGCGGCGGCCCACGCGTCGCGGCCGGCCTTGCCGGCGGGCTCCTCGCCGGAGAGCCGCAGCGCGCGTTGCTGGTTGCTGTCGTAGACGTCCCACACCCACGCGATCATGGTGCGGCCGCGCACCACCTGAGCCGACAGATAGCTGCGCACGCGATAGGCGGCAGCGCCCTGGCGCGACACGATCGACAGGCTGCGCAGCTTGGACTCGCTGTCGAGCACGCCGACCATGCGGTCGAACACCTGGGGCGGCGGGCCGTCGATCGATTCGAACGCAACCGTTGCGCCGCTGCTTGCCGGCGTGGCCATGGCGTAGGAATCGGCCACGTTGCCGCCGGCCGCGCAGCCGCCAAGCGCGCACGCGATCGCGAGCCACGAGCATGCGATCGCGGCACGCACGGCTGTCCCAGTTTGAAACTGGCGGTTCGACGCTTCCCTCATTGCGTCCTGCGATATCGTTAAAACGGCTTAACGTCTAGGGCAGGACGGCCACAGCACTTAACCGATCCGGGCGGCGCGCCGCGAGGTTTCGGATTTCCCTGCTCAGTCAGAGAGATGGTGCCGCATGGCTGCAGTGATCCAGGCCCATTCGCGGTTCGGGCTCGCGTCCGGCGATTGCCCGCGCATGATGGCGACGAGCTCCCAATAGCGCGCCGCACGGGCGTCGTGCAGGGCATATTTGCCGCGGATCCAGTTGCGGAATTCCAGATCAGGTTTTCGCTTCAGCAATCGCGCCGATGTTTCCAGCCAGTCGCGGGCCAGCGCCTGGCCCACCTCCGACGTCGGGCCGAGGTCGGTCGCGATAATCTCCTTGGCTCTCGCCAGCACGGTTTCGTTGGCCGCTTGCCAGGCGGTGAGATCCAGCACGTGGTGATTCCAGACGTCCTCCGCGTTGGCGCGGATGTTGGCGACGAGGGAAGGGTCGTTGAGCATCTCCGAAAGCTCGATCCAGGCATCGCACTGCTCGGGCGTCGGCTCGTCGGGCAATTCGGGCACGCTGGTCTCGATCATCTGCCGGATCCATTTCCGGTCGATGTTGATACCGTCGGACACCTTCTCGAAAAAGCGTTCGACGACGTTGCGGCGCTCGGCGCGGGACAGCTGCGTCATGGTCAAAAATCTCCTCAAGTCTGCTTCGGTGAGTTGCGGTGAACGCAACGCAGCCCGCAGGGCCGAGGCGACGCGGCGCTGTGCCGCGATCTCCGCTTCCAGCGTCTCGAGGCGAAGCTGCAGCGCCTCGACCAGCGAGAGTTCCTTGGTCAGGACCTCGCGGATAGCATCGAGACCGAGCCCCGCATCGCGCAGACAGCGGATCAGGTCGAGGCGAACCAGTTCGTCGTCGGTGAAGACGCGATAGCCGCTCGCGGTGCGGCCGGCCGGCGGCAGCACCCCCTGGTCCGAATAGAAGCGGAGCTTGCGGACGGAAATTCCGCTGAGCCGTGCCGCCTCGCCGATGCTGTAGGTGCGTTGTGTCATGCGCCGCTTGTCCGGTCTCCAGCAGGTGGAGAGTCAAGACGCTTGTCGCACAAAAATCGCCAGATTTTATCTTGACGCGTTTTCTTCACCGCGAACCGGTATCCACTTCGCGGGAAAACGCGTTGGATGCCCGGCGTCAGCCTTCCAGCGCGATGGCGTGAACGAGTCGGCCGTAATCGGCTTCCTTGCGGTGCACGGAGCGGCGGTAGCTGAAGCAGCGCTCGTCGGAATAGGTGTCGATGCCGAGATCGTCGATCATCAGCACGCCGGCATTTTCCAGCCGCATGCGGATGAAGCCGGCAAGATCGAACATCGCGTGTCCGTCGCGTTCGGCGGGCATGAAGAACATGCCGTTCTCCGCATCGGCCTCGATGAAGCGTTCGACGAATTCGTTGCCAACCTCGTAGGATTCCTTGCGGATCAGCGGGCCGATGGCGGCGACGATGCCGCCGCGCTCGGCGCCGAGCTTCTCCATCGCGTCGATGGTCGATTCCAGCACGCCGGTCAGCGCGCCCTTCCAGCCGGCATGCGCCGCGCCGATCACCCGCGCATTGGGATCGACGAACAGGATCGGGCCGCAGTCGGCCGTCGTGACCGATATCGCAAGGCCCTCGGTGCGGGTGACGAGCGCGTCCGCCTTCGGGCGCGCGGCGCCATTCCATGGACCGGTCACGGCCACGACGTCAGGCGAGTGAACCTGATGCACGCTGACGAGGTGATCGAGCGGCACGCCGAGCTGCGCCGCCATCCGCCGCCGGTTCTCCGCGACCTTGGCTGGATCGTCACGCGAGCCGAGCCCGCCATTCAGCGCGGCATAGATGCCCTCCGACACGCCGCCCTCGCGCGAGAAGAAGGCATGGCGCAGGCCCGGAATGGCCGACAGCAGCGGTGATCCCAATGTCATTGTTCGGTCTCGTCAGGCTGATCGCTCAATCCGGCGATCGAGGTGAGGCGCGGGTCGGAGATGGCCATGACCTTGAACATCGAGCCCATCCCGCCGCGCCCGGAATCGGTCAGGCGCTTCAGCGCACCGGCAACGTCGGCGGAGACTTCGGGGCTTGCCTTCGCCATCAGCCCGGCCGCACGGGCCTCGACGCCGAGACGCTTGAGGAAGTCACCCTGCGTCGCCGGTCCGTGGACGCGCGCGCCGACATCCTCGGCGGCCCGCGCCAGGGCCTGGAAATCGACATGCGCGGTCACGTCGGCCTGTCCGGGGTTCTTCAGCGGGTCGGCGAAGCTGTGGCGCGCGATCGCCTGGAAGGTGTCGCCGGCGTCGCTGCGCAGATGGCCGTAATCGATGATCAGCGCGGCGCCGTCCTGGTCGCGCAGCCGCGTGGCGAGCTTCATGATCTCGTTGTCGGGCCGCCATTCGAACACTGCCCCGAGTGGCGCGGCGCGCACCAGCGGCGGCAGCAGCACCTCGAAATGCGGTGTCGGCTCGGGCGCGGGCGCGAAATACAGGTTGCCATTGGCATCCATCCCGACCGTCCGCTCGTGCCAGCCGGTCTCGCGGCGGACCATCTGGTGGATCGGCAGCACGTCGAAATATTCGTTGGCGAGGATCACCGCCGGTCCCTCGGGCACGTCGTCGATGTTGTCGTGCCAGGTGATGTTGCGCACGCCCGTCAGCGTGGCGTACTGCTTCTCGCGCAGCACCGGGTTGACCTCGACGAGGTGGATGCTGAGCGACTGGTAGAGCGGCGGCAGCACGCGCAGCGCACGCAGCGCGTCGGACATCATGGTGCCGCGGCCGGGCCCGAGCTCGATCAGGCGGAACGTCTCCGGCGAGCCGATCGCGCGCCAGATCGAGGCGCTCCACAGCCCGAGCAGTTCGCCGAACATCTGGCTGACCTCGGGCGCCGTGGTGAAATCGCCCTCGCGGCCGAGCGGATCACGCGACAGATAGTAGCCGTACCGCGGATGCATCAGGCACAATTCCATGTAGCGCCAGACCGGCATCGGCCCGGACAGCTTGATCAGCTTCCTGATCTCATCCAGCAGCGGGGAGGGTTCGTTCACGGCCTTCCTTGGATTGCACTTGCTTTGGATTGAACTTGTTCAGGTTGAACTCGGTGCCGGACCGTTCGCCCTGCGGCGGACGGCGGCCGTGATGATGATAACGCCCACGATGATCATTGGCACCGACAGCAGCATGCCCATGGTTAGTCCGCCCCACAGGAATCCGAGTTGCGGGTCGGGCTCCCTGAAGTGCTCGCCGATGATTCGGGCAACGCCATAGATCGTGATGAAGCTGCCGAGGATCAGGCCGGGACGCTTGAGCGCACCCATCCGGATCATGATCGCCAGCGCCGCGAACAGCACGATGCCCTCGAGCCCGGCCTCGTAGAGCTGGCTCGGATGCCGCGGCAGCGGCCCGCCATTAGGGAAGATCATGGCCCAGGGCAGGCTCGGATCGGCGTGACGGCCCCATAATTCGCTGTTGATGAAATTGGCAAGCCGGCCGAGGAACAGCCCGATCGGCGCGACCGCGGTGGTGATGTCACCGAGCGACAGGATCGGGATGTTGTTGCGGCGGGCAAACAGCATCACCGCGGCGACGCAGCCGAGGAAGCCGCCGTGGAACGACATGCCGCCCTTCCACAATTCGAGGATTTCGGCCGGATGCGCGATGAAGAAGGGCAAATTGTAGAACAGCACATAGCCGGTGCGGCCGCCGACGATGATGCCGATGGTGACCCAGAGGATGAAATCGTCGAGCTGCGGCAGCGTGATCGGCGCCGGGCCGCCCCACAGCCGCTCCTTCTTGATCAGCGAGCGAGCGTAGATCCAGCCCAGCACGATGCCGACGATGTAGGCAAGCGCATACCAGCGGATCACGATCGGCCCGAGCGAGAGCGCGACGGGATTGAACACCGGAAAGTCGATCAGCAGGAACGGCATCGTGCGTCTTGAGGCTCAGCCCACGAGGTTGCGCCGGTAAAGCGCGAGGAGCCGCTCCCAATGGCGTTCGGCGGCGTCGCGGTCATAGACCGGACGCTTGGGGAACGCAAAGCCGTGATGCGTGCCGGGATAGATCTCGACCTCGTTGTTCGATCCCTTCATGCCGGCCTTCACCTGCTCGATGATGTCCTGTGGCGCGTAGATATCGGTCTCGGCGCAGGCGAAATAGAGTTCGGCCTTTGTCTTTTGCGCGGCAAGATGCGGACTGTCGGGCTGGTCGGTCGCCAGATGCGTGCCGTAGACCGAGGCGGCGGCCTTCACGCGATCGCCGAAATGCGTCGCCGCGTTCACCGCATAGCGGCCGCTCATGCAATAGCCGACAGTGCCGATGATCCTGGTGTTGGCGGCCTTCTGCGTCTCGGCATAGGCGAGCAGGCCCTTGGTGTCTTCCATCACCAGCGGGATGTTGAGCGAGTGCATCAGCTCGAACATGCGCTTGCGCTCGGGCGATTCCGGATCGGGATTGATCGGGCCGAGCTCCATCACGCCGGCGCGGTAATACATATTGGGCAGCATCACATAATAGCCTGACGTGCCGAGCCGGCGCGCCATGTCGCGCAGCTCCTCGCGGATCGCCGGCGCGTCCATGTAGAAGATGACGACGGGGAAGGGGCCGCCGCGCTCGGGATGGGTGATGAAGGTGGTGGTCTTGCCGTCCTTGGTCGGGATCTCGACGGTCTGGTCGATCATGGCGTTTCTGCTCGCGTTATGTGTGCGATTTCTGTTGTGAGTTCATACGATTGCAAGGAAACCGGAGCATGACAAGGCAAGCCTCGGGAGGCCTGCCATTCGCGGCGGACTTGAACCGGATGGCTGAGATCGCCATTGTCTTTGGCGCGAGGCAGTGAACGCGGAGAGTTTTGCGAAATGACCCAGACCAGCAACCGGTTTTTCGATGAGATCGGCCGTCTGATGAACGATGCCGCGGGCGCCGCCCAGGGCGTCAAGCGCGAGGTCGACACGGTCATGCGCAACCAGGCGGAACGGATCTTGCGCGACCTCGACGTGGTCAAGCGCGAGGAATTCGACGCGGTCAAGGACATGGCCCGCCTGGCGCGCGAGGAGAACGAGGCGCTGAAGGCGAGGATCGCGGCGCTGGAGGCCAAGCTCGGCGGTACGGTCGGCTGATACGGCCCGGAGCGCAGCCCCGTAGCGGATGGAGCGAAGCGCAATCCGGGGCCGGCCCGCGGAGGCAGTGGTCCCGGATTTCGCTTCGCTCCATCCGGGCTACGATCCTCGCTCGGTAACCCAAGAAAAATCCCTTCATTTCCTTGTCATTTCGGCCCTTTGGGGCTAAAAGCCCGCCACGTCCGCGGCCCCCGCACCCCTGGAGGCTTGCTGTGGACCTGAGCATGGGCCGCGCTGCGGCCTTTAACTTTTTAAATACAAGGACTTAACGCTATGGCGACCGTCAAGGAATTGAAGGCGACCGCGCGTCCGAAGAGCGGCAAGGGGGCCGCCCGGGCAGAGCGTCGCGCCGGGAGAGTTCCCGGAGTGATCTACGGAGACAACCAGCCCCCCGTCACCATCTCGGTCGACGACCGTGAACTGCGCCAGCGCATCCTGGCGGGCCGGTTCCTCACCACGCTGTTCGACATCGATCTCGAGGGCAAGAAGCATCGCGTGATTCCGCGCGACTACCACCTCGACCCGGTGAAGGACTTCCCGGTCCATGTCGACTTCATGCGGCTCGGCGAAGGCGCCACCATCCGCGTCAGCGTGCCGCTGCACGTCGTGAACGCCGAAACCGCCCCCGGCGTCAAGCGCGGCGGCACCGTGAACATCGTCACCCACGCGCTCGAGCTCGAATGCGCGGTCGACAACATTCCGCAATACATCGAAGCCGACGTCGGCAGCCTCGAGATCAGCCACTCGCTGCATCTCACCGACATCAAGCTGCCCAAGGGCGTGAAGTCGCTGACCCGCGAGGACGCGACCCTGGTCACCCTCGTGCCGCCGTCCGGCTACGCCGAAGAGCAGAAGGCCGCGGCTGCGGCTGCTGCCGGTGGCGCTGCTCCGGCCGCGGGTGCTGCAGCTCCGGCCGCTGCGGCGGTTCCGGCTGCGGGTGCTGCGGCTCCGGCCGCGGGTGCCAAGGCTCCCGCCGGTGGCGACAAGAAGAAGTAATCGATCAGGTCGGCGCGCGATCGTCTGATGGCGCGCCGACGCGGGATGCCGCGCCATGCGCCTCTTTGTCGGTCTCGGTAATCCCGGCGCGAAATACGCCAGCAACCGGCACAATATCGGTTTCCTGGCGGTCGATGAGATTGCACGGCGTCATGGTTTCGGACCATGGCGCCGTCGCTTTCAGGGCGAGACCTCCGAGGGCGTCGTCGATCGCGAGAAGGTCGTGCTGCTGAAGCCGACCACCTACATGAACGAGTCCGGGCGCGCGGTGCAGGAAGCGGCGAACTTCTTCAAGCTCGCGCCCTCCGACATCATCGTGTTCCAGGACGAGCTCGAACTGCCGCCCGCCAAGGTGCGGGTCAAGATCGGCGGCGGGATCGCCGGCCACAACGGCCTGCGCTCGATCTCCGCGCATATCGGCAACGAGTATCGGCGGGTGCGGCTCGGGATCGGTCATCCCGGCGTCAAGGAGCTCGTGCACAGCCACGTGCTGTCGGACTTCGCCAAGAGCGACCGGGCGTGGGTGGAGGCCTTGTGCCAGGCCGTCGCCGACAATGCCGGCCTGCTGGCTGCGGGGCACGACGCGTCGTTCGCCAACAAGGTGCATCTGACGATGCAGGCCAAAGGATTTTTCGACAAGGGTGAGAACGGCGGCGAGAAGCCGGCCTGATCTCCCTTTCGTCATCGGCACGAGCCCGCCATGACGAACCAGAGATTATTGAGGAAGACATGGGATTCAAATGCGGGATCGTCGGGCTGCCTAACGTCGGCAAGTCGACGCTGTTCAATGCGCTGACCGAGACGGCGGCCGCCCAGGCGGCGAACTATCCGTTCTGCACCATCGAGCCGAATGTCGGCGAGGTTGCGGTGCCCGATCCGCGGCTGGAGAAGCTCGCGGCGGTCGCGAAGTCGGCGCAGATCATTCCGACCCGGCTGACCTTCGTCGACATCGCGGGCGTCGTCCGCGGCGCGTCGCAGGGCGAAGGTCTCGGCAACCAGTTCCTCGCCAACATCCGCGAGGTCGACGCCATCGCCCATGTGGTGCGCTGCTTCGAGGATTCCGACATCACCCATGTCGAAGGCAAGATCGCGCCGCTCGCCGACGTCGAGACCATCGAGACCGAGCTGATGCTGTCCGATCTCGACAGCCTCGAGAAGCGCGTCGACAACCTCTCGAAGAAGGCCAAGGGCAACGACAAGGAAGCCAAGGAGCAGCTCGAGCTGGTCAACCGCGCGCTGGTGTTGCTGCGCGACGGCAAGCCTGCCCGCGGACTGGAACGCAAGCCGGAGGAGGAGCGTGCGTTCCGCATGCTCGGGCTCTTGACCTCGAAGCCCGTGCTCTACGTCTGCAACGTCGAGGAAGGCTCGGCCATGGACGGCAACAATTTCTCCAAGGCAGTGTTCGAGCGCGCCAAGGAGGAGGGCGCGGTCGCGGTCGTGATCTCGGCCAAGATCGAATCCGAAATCGCGACGTTGTCGCGTGAGGAACGCACTGACTTCCTGGAGACGCTGGGTCTGGAAGAGGCCGGCCTCGATCGGCTGATCCGCGCCGGCTACCGGCTGCTCGATCTCATCACCTATTTCACCGTCGGCCCGAAGGAAGCCCGCGCCTGGACCATCGACCGCGGCACCAAGGCGCCCGCTGCCGCCGGCGTGATCCATACCGATTTCGAGAAGGGCTTCATCCGTGCCGAGACCATCGCCTATGCCGACTACATCGCCGGCAACGGCGAAGCCGGCGCGCGCGATGCCGGCAAGCTGCGGCTTGAAGGCAAGGAGTACGTCGTCGCCGACGGCGACGTCATGCATTTCAGATTCAATACCTGAGCATCGATTTCGAGAGAGCTTTTTCCCCACGTCGTCCCGGCGAAGGCCGGGACGACGCTGAATGTGCGGGTGCCGCTCTTTCCCACGTCGTCCCGGGCAAGCGAAGCGCGACCCGGGACCCATAACCACAGGGTCGCGTTGTTGAAGCGAGCTGTGGCCTAGCTCGCTCCATCCCGGCGTCCTGTGATTATGGGTCCCTGCTTTCGCAGGGACGACATCGAGTATGGGGTGGCGCTTAGATCACCTATCCGCACGGCCGATCACGTCCATCAACTCGGCGATCTTGCGCCGCTGGTCGGCCTTGTCGCCGGACGAGATCGCATGCTCGACGCAATGCGCCACATGATCGCGCAGCACCTCTTCCTCGACGCGGCGCAGCGCCGCGCGCGCGGCCGCGATCTGCGTCACCACGTCGATGCAATAGCGGTCGTCCTCGACCATGGCGGCCAATCCGCGGATCTGACCTTCGATCCGTTTGAGCCGTTTTAAGCAGGATGTCTTGACCTCGTCTCTCATAGGTCTCATATACCCCCCTAGGGTATCTAAATCAAGAGGTCGGATTACCGGCCGGGAAGAGTTTCGTGGCACACGCAAAGCACGACCATTCGCACGCGGATCATCACCACAATGGCGCGGCCGCGCATTCCTGCTGCGGCGGCAAGCATGATCACGACACGCCGCCGGCCGAGACGGCGTTCGCGATCGATCCGGTCTGCGGCATGAAGGTCGACCCGGCGACCGCCAAGCATCGCTTCAGCTACCAGGGCGAGGAGTACCTGTTCTGCAGCGGCCGCTGCCGCGAGCGTTTCGAGGCCGACCCTCAGAAGTATCTCAAGCCGCGTGAAGAGGAGCCGCCGGCGCCCGCGGGCACCATCTACACCTGCCCGATGCATCCCGAGGTGCGCCAGGTCGGCCCCGGCAGCTGCCCGATCTGCGGCATGGCGCTGGAGCCCGAGCAGGTCTCGCTCGACGACGGTCCCGATCCTGAACTGATCGACATGACGCGGCGGTTCTGGATCGGTCTCGCGCTGACCGTGCCGGTGTTCGTGCTCGAGATGGGCAGCCATCTCGGATTGATGCAGCTGGTGCCGCAGCACTGGTCGAACTGGGTCTCACTCGTGCTGGCGACGCCGGTCGTGCTGTGGGCCGGCGCGCCGTTCTTCGTGCGCGGCTGGCAGTCGCTGGTCACCCGCAATCTCAACATGTTCACGCTGATCGCGATGGGCACCGGCGTTGCCTATGTCTACAGCGTGGTCGCGACGCTGGCGCCGCAGCTATTCCCGCCCGCGTTCCGCGACATGCATGGCGCGGTCGCGGTGTATTTCGAGGCGGCGGCGGTGATCACGGTGCTGGTGCTGCTTGGCCAGGTGCTGGAATTGCGCGCCCGCGCGCAGACCTCGGGCGCGATCCGCGCGCTGCTCGGTCTCGCGCCGAAGACCGCGCGGCGCATCACCGATCATGGCGACGAGGACATCGACATCGATGCGATCAAGGTCGGCGACCGCCTTCGCGTGCGGCCGGGCGAGAAGGTTCCGGTCGACGGCGTCGTCGTCGAGGGCAGTGCGGTCATTGATGAGTCCATGGTCACAGGCGAGTCGATGCCGGTCACGAAGGCCGAAGGCGCGAGCGTGATCGGCGGTACGGTCAACCAGAGCGGCGGCCTCGTGATGCGCGCCGAGAAGATCGGCCGCGACACCATGCTGTCGCGGATCGTCGACATGGTGGCGAAGGCGCAGCGCTCACGCGCGCCGATTCAGCGGCTCGCCGATCGCGTCGCCGGCTGGTTCGTGCCGGCGGTGATCGCCGCTGCCGTGCTCGCCTTCATCGCCTGGACGGTGTTCGGCCCTGAGCCGCGCCTGACCTTCGCGCTGGTCGCCGCCGTCACGGTGCTGATCATCGCCTGTCCGTGCGCGCTGGGATTGGCGACGCCGATGTCGATCATGGTCGGCGTCGGCCGCGGCGCGCATTCCGGCATCCTGATCCGCGACGCGCAGGCGCTGGAGCGGATGGAGGCGATCGACACGCTGGTCATCGACAAGACCGGAACGCTCACCGAAGGCAAGCCGAAGGTCGTGCGCGTCATTGCCGCCGAAGGATTCGACGAGAGCGATCTGCTGCGCGTTGCCGCCAGTGTCGAGCAGGGCAGCGAGCACCCGCTGGCGCAGGCGATTATCGCCGCCGCCGGGGAGCGCAAGCTCGCATCGTCCGCCGTCAGCAATTTCGCCTCGCCCTCCGGCAAGGGCGCGACCGGCACGGTCGGGGGCAGGCAGGTTGCGCTCGGCAACGCGGTGCTGATGGCCGAGCTGAAGATCGCGACGGCAGCGCTCGACGAGGCGGCCGAGGCCGCACGGCGGGACGGCGCGACGGCGATCTATGTCGCGGTCGACGGCCGCATCGCCGGGGTGATCGCGATTGCCGATCCGGTGAAGCCGTCCGCGACCAGCGCGCTGCAGGCACTGCGTGCCGAGGGCCTGCGCATCGTGATGCTGACCGGCGACAACGAGACCACCGCGCGGGCGGTGGCAAAGACGCTCGGCATCGGCGACGTCGAGGCCGGCGTTCTGCCGGAGCGCAAGAGCGAGGTCGTGCAGCGGCTGCGCGGCGAGGGGCGCACCGTCGCGATGGCCGGCGACGGCGTCAATGACGCACCGGCGCTCGCCGCCGCCGATGTCGGCATCGCGATGGGCGGCGGCACCGACGTCGCGATCGAGAGCGCCGGCGTCACGCTGCTCACCGGCGACCTGATGGGCCTGGTGCGCGCGCGGCGGCTGTCGGTCGCGACCATGCGCAACATCCGCCAGAACCTGGCGTTCGCGTTCGTCTACAACGCCGCCGGCGTGCCAATCGCAGCCGGCGTGCTGTATCCGCTGTTCGGCATCCTGCTGTCGCCGATGGTCGGCGCCGCCGCGATGGCGCTGTCTTCGGTCAGCGTGATCGGCAATGCGCTGCGGCTTTCGCAGGTGAAGCTGGACTAGGCGTCTCTTACCTCGCCCCGCTTGCGGGGAGAGGTCGGATCGCATCGCAAAATGCGATCCGGGTGAGGGGGACTCTCCACGAGTCTGTCTCTCGCCTTTTGTGCGGAAGCAGCCCCTCACCCCAGCCCTCTCCCCGTAAGAACGGGGAGAGGGAGCGGAGCGATCACGCTGGCAGCAGCAGCTGCGCGCGGCGCTCCATCTCGGCGTCGAGCCAGGTTGCGAGATCCTCGCTGACCGCGACCATTGGCAGCCGCACCTCGGGGCTGTCGATCAGCCCCTGCCGCCACAGCCAGTGCTTGGCCGGCGCGGGGCTCGGTTCGGCGAACAGCAGCCTCGTCAGGCCGACGACGCTCTGCCAGGCGGCCAGCGCCGCGTCGCGCTGGCCCTGCTGCAGCAGCGTGCGGATCGCAGCGAAGGTGTTTGTTTCCAGATGTGCGGACAGCAGGATCGCGCCGTCGGCGCCGTCCGAGAGCGCATCGAAGGTTTGCGCGTCCTCGCCGGTCAGCACGCGAAAGCCGGCCGGCCGGCGGTTGAGGAAGTCGATCGACTGCGCGCGGTCGGCGCAGCAATCCTTCATGCCGGCGATGTTCGGATGGTCCGCGAGCGCCAGCAGCGTCTCGTTGGTCAGGTTCACCGCCGTGCGATAGGGAATGTTGTAAAGCACGATCGGCCACGACGCGTGATCAGCGAGCGCGTTGAAGTGCTGCACGAGCCCGCGCTGCGAGGGCCTGATGTAATAGGGGCTGGCGATCAGATAGCCGTTGATCGGCCAGTCGGCCGTATCATCCAGCGCTTCCTTCATCCGGGCGGTCGAGGCGCCGGAGAGCCCGAGACAGACCGGCAAATGGCGGGAGCTGGCACTGAGCTCGTCGAGCACGACGCTCACCAGCCCCTCCAGTTCGTCCACGCTGAGCGCCATGCCCTCGCCGGAGGTTGCGCCGAGAATGAACCCGTCGACGGGGCCATCGGCGTAGTGCCGTACGAGACGCCGCAGCGACGTGACGTCGAGCTCGCCGTTACGGAATGGCGTGATCAAAGGCAGCCAGAGGCCCTGCAATTGCTGATGTAGATCGGTCATGTTCCATCTCCTTAAGAAGGCAAAGCCGGAGACGGGACCAACAAAAAACCCCGTCCAGGCGGCGGGGTTTCGGGATCGGTCTGAATGCGAAGGTGATCTTATCGCGCGCGATCTCGTGTCCCCGGGAGGGGAGCTTTTTTCGACGACAGAACGGCGCACGAAGTCGTGATCATGGGATAATGATGCTGCGCTGCGAGGTTGTTGTCAATGCACATGCTGACCGGCGCGTGCGGCGCGTTTTGCGCATGCCATGGAGGTGAAAAGGCACGGCGATGAAAAAAAGCCGGGCTCGAGTGAGCCCGGCTTAAGGTATTGGCCACGTGAGGCCGACACAATCACCTTCCAAGAGGGATTACTGAACTTCCGCGCCACTGGAGGAGGGGGACATATGCGCGACGCGAACGCTCAGCGTGTAAGCACTATGATCCCCATCGACGGCTTGCAGCAACTATCCAGGTCGCATGTCAGTCATGCGGAGACCGGGGGCAGCACGGATATCCCTATAAAGCAGCCCTATAAGGGCGGCTTAATCACGACGGCCAGCGCTGCGCCTTGCTGACCACGAAGTCGCGGAACACCTGCACCCGGGCCACCGTCTTCAGCTCTTCCGGATAGACGAAGTAGGTGTCGAGCGCGATCGAGTCGGACTCGCCGAACAGCTGCACGAGGTTGTTCTGTTCGACCAGATAGTCCGGCAGCGCGGCGATGCCGAGGCCCTGCTGGCAGGCGCGCACGAGGCCGAGGATGTTGTTGACCTTGAAGTAGGGCTCGCGCGGACCGGAGCCGTTGCGGCCGGCATCGATCAGCCAGCTGCGGTTCTGCAGATGCGCCGGCACCTGCGAGTCGCCGAGCATGATGATGCGGTGCGAGTCGAGATCATCGAGCGTGCGCGGCGTGCCGAAGCGCTTGATGTATTCCGGCGAGCAGTAGGCATGGAAGCCGATCGAGAACAGCTTGCGCTGGATCAGGTCCGGCTGGGTCGGCTTGCGGGTGCGGATCGCGACGTCGGCCTCGCGCATCGAGAGGTCGAGATCCTCGTCGGTGACGATCAGCGAAATCCGGATGTCGGGATAGAGCGCGGTGAACTCGTCGAGCCGCGGGATCAGCCAGTTGATGCCGAGCGCCGGGGGCGTCGTGATCTTGAGGTCGCCGCTCGGCCGCTCGCGGCTGTCGGTGAGCTTTGCGCGGGCCGCCTGCAGCTGCATGAACACGTCATGCGCGGTGCGGAACAGGAGGTCGCCCTGCTCGGTGAGGATCAGGCCGCGGGCGTGGCGGTGAAACAACGACACCGAGAGCTCCTGCTCCAGCGCGCTGACCTGGCGGGAGACTGCCGATTGCGACAGGCCAAGCTGTTCGCCGGCATGCGTGAAGCTGCCCGCCTCCGCCGCTGCGTGAAAGACCTTCAGCTTGTCCCAATCCATATCCGTAAATCCGTCGCGAGATCGTGCCATGATTATTCCGCCGCTGCGCGATCGCTCGCGCGAAGAGCCAGGAAGCGTTCCGCCTCGAGCGCAGCCATGCAGCCGAGGCCGGCGGCGGTGACCGCCTGCCGGAAGGTTTCATCCGCCACGTCGCCCGCGGCGAACAGGCCGGGCATCGAGGTCGCGGTGGAGTTCGGCGCAACCTCGACGTAGCCCGACGGTTTCAGCTTGATCTGGCCTTTGACGAGCTCCGTCGCCGGCGCATGGCCGATCGCGATGAAGACGCCGTCGGTTTTGAGGTTCGTGAGCGCGCCGGTCTTGACGTTCTTCAGCCGCACATGGGTGACCTTGTTCGGGTTCTCCGATCCGCAGATTTCGTCGATCGCCGAATCCCACACCACCTTGATCTTGGGATTCTTGAACAGCCGCTCCTGCAGGATGCGCTCGGCGCGGAAATGATCGCGGCGATGCACGATGGTGACCTGGGAGGCGTGATTGGTCAGGTACAGCGCTTCCTCGACGGCGGTGTTGCCGCCCCCGACCACCACGACGTCCTTGCCGCGGTAGAAGAAGCCGTCGCAGGTCGCGCAGGCCGACACCCCGCCGCCCTGGAACTTTGCTTCCGAGGGCAGTCCGAGCCAGCGCGCCTGGGCGCCGGTGGCGAGGATCACGGTCTCGGCGAGATAGACGTCGCCGGAATCGCAGGTCAGGCGAAACGGGCGCTGGCCGAGTTCCAGCTTGTTGACGAGATCGGTGACGATCTTGGTGCCGACATGGGCCGCCTGCTTCTCCATCTGCTCCATCAGCCAGGGGCCCTGGATCACATCGGCGAAGCCGGGATAGTTCTCGACGTCGGTGGTGATGGTGAGTTGCCCGCCCGGCTGGATGCCCTGGATCAGCACCGGCTCGAGCATCGCGCGTGCCGCGTAGATCGCTGCGGTGTAACCGGCGGGGCCGGACCCGATGATGACGACCTTGGCGTGGACAGGCGCGGGCATTAGCTGATCCCTCTCTGCTGGGGACTTTGACGGGGACTTGTGTGGGAAGCACCCCGGAAGCAGGTCACGGCGGTGCTGAAAGTGTCAAATCCAAGTCTAAGATATCTGGGAAGCTATGCAAGATTTGCAATCCATGGCAGCGATTTTTCCCCGGAACTGAAGTCACATTCGCGAAATCGTGCGCTGCACGCGCAATAAAATTGCGCAATGCCAGCGGGCTGCGCTATGAGAGTTGCCGGCGGACCCGCCAAGCCTTCCAAACCCCTAGGGAACTGTAGTCGCGTGTCGAAGAACCTTGACGAGATCGACCTCAAAATCCTCGCCGAGATCCAGGCCGATGGCCGAATCACCAATGTGGAACTGGCCAAACGCGTCGGTATCTCGCCGCCGCCCTGCCTGCGCAGGGTCCGGGCGCTGGAGGAGGAAGGCTACATCCAGGGATACCGCGGCCTGCTCGATCCGCGCCGCCTCGGCTACGACGTCACGGTGTTCGCCTCGGTGCATCTGTCGAGCCAGGCTGACGCCGATCTCCGCGCCTTCGAGAATTTCGTGCGCGCCGAGCCGCTGGTGCGGGAATGCTGGATGCTGTCGGGCGAAGTCGACTTCATCCTCAAATGCGTCGCGCCCGACATGGCGACGTTCCAGGATTTCGTCACCCACCTGACGGCGGCGCCGCATGTGCGCAACGTCAGGACGTCACTGGTGCTGCACAATTCGAAATATGAGGCCGCGGTGCCGCTGGGATTGAAGGCGGTCGGCTAGAGCGCCGTGCGCGTCATTCCGGGGCGATGCGTTAGCATCGAGCCCGGAATCTCGAGATTCCGGGTCTGACGCTAACGCGCCATCCCGGAATGACGTCGTCAATGAGTGGGAAGCGCCTAGCGCTGCTACCTCTTCCCCATCGCAGCGTCGACGCTGATCGGACCCGGACCCGAGGTCGCGAGGTAGAGGCAGGCGAAGCAGAACGCGATCGCCAGACTGCCGTTATTGAGCAGCGGGTAGAACCCTTTTGGGAAATGGCCGATGAAGTAAGCGAAGGTCATTTCACCCGCCAGGATAAAGGCTACGATCCGCGAGAACAGGCCAATCATCAGGAGCCCGCCGAGCATCAATTCGAGGGCGCCGGCCGCGCCGATCAATGAGAACAGCTCGACCTTCTCGAACATTGTCCCGGGTGGGAATTTGAAAATTTTGGCAACGCCGAACTGAAACAGCAGCAGTCCGGTGATGAACCGGAACAGGCTGAGCGCCACCGGCTGGAGCTTGGAGAACATCTGGTCCATTGTCATTTACCCCCTGTTTGACACACTGGAACGTTGCAAGATGCAGAAACACACGGTGTCCGCCACCGGAGTGTGATGTCAACACCTTGCGCCTGGAATCATTCCTCGCGCGATGGCAGTTGCGAGAGAACGCGGCAGTGACACGGTGACGCGCAGCGATGCGTGTTGCGACGCAATCGTCAGCCCGAACTCCGTCCCCCGACATGATTATACTGCATAAACATGTCACGGCCTCACTGGCATGGCGTGCAGCGGCTCTCCATTCACATTGCTGTCAGACCGGGGAGAAACGCGGGGCATAAAAAAAGCCGCGTGCGGGACGCGGCTTTTCTGCACCAGTCACGTGAAGGTAACTACCGCCACTCGACCTTGGTGATCTCGTAGGCCTTGGCGCCGCCCGGCGCCATCACCTCGACGGTGGTCCCCTTCTTCTTGCCGATCAGCGCGCGCGCGAGCGGCGAGGTGATGGAGATGCGGCCCTTCTTGGCGTCGGCCTCGACTTCGCCGACGATCTGCCACACCGCCTTCTTCTCGGTGTCCTCATCGATCAGCGTCACGGTCGCGCCGAACTTGATGGTGTCGCCTGACAGTTTCGAAATGTCGATGATGTCGGCGCGCGCGAGCTTGTCCTCGAGCTCGGCGATGCGGCCCTCGTTGTGCGACTGCTCTTCCTTGGCGGCGTGATACTCGGCGTTCTCCGAGAGGTCGCCGTGCGAGCGCGCCTCCGCGATGTGTTCGATGATGCGCGGACGATCCACCGATTGGCGATGCTTCAACTCGTCCGTCAGCGCGGCGTATCCGCCCGCGGTCATCGGAACCTTATCCATCATCTTCGTCCTTCATCGCGCGCGCCCGGCGGCCGTGCACGAATATCCAGTTCAGCTAACGCAGGAATCAGGGCGCCAACGCGCCCGGAAGCCCAGTGATATTCGGCCCCGCTAAGGGCCGTGACAACATCCAATCGCGCGGTGAGTTCCAGCCATTCGGCTAATTGACCGCTTCGGGCCTTCAGCCCGGGCAGCGGTCAGCTTTCGGAAAAGTAACTCTGAAGCGTGCGGACCTCAAGGTCCCCGGCCCGATAGGCCCGGATTCCCCGTGCGGCCGCCACCGCGCCCGAAAGAGTGGTGTAATATGGCACTTTATGCAAGAGGGCAGCCCGCCGCAGCGAGCGGCTGTCGGCCAGCGCCTGCGGACCTTCGGTGGTATTGAAGACCAGCTGGACGTCGCCATTGGTGATGGCGTCGACGATGTGCGGACGGCCTTCGAGCACCTTGTTCACCTTTTCCGTCGGCACGCCGTTGTCGCTGAGGTAGCGCTGCGTGCCCGAGGTTGCCATCACCTTGAAGCCGAGCGAGTGCAACAGCCGCACCGCATCCGCGATGCGCATCTTGTCGTCGCCGCGCACCGAGACGAACACCGTGCCCTGCCGCGGCACGCGCGTGCCGCCGCCGAGCTGGCTCTTCGCGAACGCGACCTCGAAGGAGCGGTCGATGCCCATCACTTCGCCGGTCGAACGCATCTCCGGTCCGAGCACAGTATCGACGCCGGGGAAACGCGCGAACGGGAATACCGATTCCTTCACGCCGACATGGCCGAGCTTCTTCTTCTTCAGCTTGAAGTCGGCGAGCTTTTCGCCGGCCATGATCCGCGCCGCGATCTTGGCGACCGGCGTGCCGATCACCTTGGCGACGAACGGCACGGTGCGGGATGCGCGCGGGTTGACCTCGAGCACGTAGATCTCGCCGTCCTTGATGGCGTATTGCACGTTCATCAGGCCGACCACGTCGAGCCCGAGCGCGAGCTCGCGGGTCTGCCGCTCCAGCTCCTCGATGGTCTTGGCGTCGAGCGAATGCGGCGGCAGCGAGCAGGCGGAGTCGCCGGAATGGATGCCGGCTTCCTCGATGTGCTCCATGATGCCGACGATGAAGGTGTCCTTGCCGTCGCA
Source organism: Bradyrhizobium sp. USDA 4504 (assembly GCF_054063995.1). Lineage (NCBI taxonomy): Bacteria > Pseudomonadati > Pseudomonadota > Alphaproteobacteria > Hyphomicrobiales > Nitrobacteraceae > Bradyrhizobium > Bradyrhizobium sp. USDA 4504. The sequence goes on from NZ_JBSSGV010000001.1 coordinate 8,661,268, forward strand.
GAGGCAGTCGACGTCGACTTCGGTTGCGTCGGACAGATAGCGGTCGAACAGCAGCGGGTTCTTGCCGAGCACGGTGTTGATTTGCCCGGTCTTGTCGTTCGGGTAGCGCGCCTTGATGTCGGCGGGCACCAGCTCGGGCAGCGTTCCCAGCAGGTAGTCGTTGAGCTGGTTCTCCTCGCGGATGATCTGCATCGCGCGGCCGCCGAGCACGTAGGACGGACGCACCACCAGCGGCAGGTCGAGATCGGCGGCGACGAGGCGGGCCTGCTCGACCGAATAGGCGATGCCGTTCTTCGGCTGCTTGAGACGCAGCTTGTCGAGCACGCGCTTGAAGCGGTCGCGGTCCTCGGCGAGGTCGATCGCGTCGGGCGAGGTGCCGAGGATCGGCACTTCGGCGGCTTCGAGCGCGCGGGCAAGCTTCAGCGGGGTCTGGCCGCCGAACTGCACGATCACGCCGTGCAGCGTGCCGTACTTGCGCTCGGTCGCGATGATCTCGAGCACGTCCTCGGCGGTCAGCGGCTCGAAATACAGCCGGTCGGCGGTGTCGTAGTCGGTCGACACCGTTTCCGGGTTGCAGTTGACCATGATGGTCTCGTAACCGGCGTCCTCGAGCGCGAAGCAGGCGTGGCAGCAGCAATAGTCGAACTCGATGCCCTGGCCGATGCGGTTCGGGCCGCCGCCGAGGATGATCACCTTCTTGCGGTCCGACGGCGCGCTCTCGTCGGCAAATTCGCCGGCGAACGGCCGCTCATAGGTCGAATACATGTAGGCGGTCGGTGAAGCGAACTCCGCCGCGCAGGTGTCGATGCGCTTGAATACCGGGCGCACCCCGAGCGCGTGGCGCTTGGCGGTGACGTCGGCCTCGGTGGTCTCCGTGAGCACGGCGAGCCGTGCGTCGGAGAAGCCCATCGCCTTCAGCATCCGCATGGCGAACGCATTGGTCGGCAGGCCGCTGCTGCGGATCTTGCCTTCCATCTCGACGATGGCGCGCAGCTCCGCGAGGAACCAGGGATCGATCTTGCAGGAATTGAAGATATCCTCGTTGGACCAGCCGAGCCGCATCGCCTGCGCGACCTGCAGCAGGCGGTTCGGCGTCGGCGTGCCGAGCGCCGCGCGGATCGCGTTCTTGTCGTCGCTGCGGCCGAGGCCCTCGATGTCGATCTCGTCGAGGCCGGTCAGCCCGGTCTCGAGCCCGCGCAGGGCCTTCTGCAGGCTCTCCTGGAAAGTGCGACCGATCGCCATCACCTCGCCGACCGACTTCATCGAGGTGGTCAGCGTGGAGGAGGCGCCGGGGAATTTCTCGAACGCAAAGCGCGGAATCTTGGTGACGACGTAGTCAATCGTCGGCTCGAACGAGGCCGGCGTCGCGCCGCCGGTGATGTCGTTGGCGATCTCGTCGAGCGTGTAGCCGATCGCAAGCTTGGCGGCGACCTTGGCGATCGGAAAGCCGGTGGCCTTGGAGGCCAGCGCCGACGAGCGCGACACGCGGGGATTCATCTCGATCACGACCATGCGGCCGTCGTCCGGATTGATGCCGAACTGCACGTTGGAGCCGCCGGTCTCGACGCCGATCTCGCGCAGCACCGCAATCGATGCGTCGCGCATGATCTGGTATTCCTTGTCGGTGAGCGTCAGTGCCGGCGCCACCGTGATCGAATCGCCGGTGTGCACGCCCATCGGATCGACGTTCTCGATTGAGCAGATGATGATGCAATTGTCCTTCTTGTCGCGCACCACCTCCATCTCGAACTCTTTCCAGCCGAGGACGGATTCCTCGATCAGCACCTCGTTGGTCGGCGAGGCATCGAGGCCGCGCTCGATGATGTCGAGATATTCTTCCTTGTTGTAGGCGATGCCGCCGCCGGTGCCGCCGAGCGTGAAGGAGGGGCGGATGATCGCGGGCAGGCCGATGTCGGACAGCGCCATCAGCGCTTCGGCCAAGGCCTGCTGCTGGTAGCGCTTGCGCCGCTCGTTCTCGCCACCTTCCCACTGCCGTTCGAAGGCTTCGAGCTCGGGGCCGGACAGCTTGGCCTGATCGGCGAGGTATTTGTCGCGGTCGGACTTCTTCAGCGCCGACGCATTGGCGAGCCGCGACCTCGGCGTCTGCAGCCCGATCTTCTCCATGGCGTCGCGGAACAACTGGCGGTCTTCGGCCTTGTCGATGGCGTCGGCGGTGGCGCCGATCATCTCGACGTCGAACTTCTCCAGCGTACCCTGCTTGCGCAGCGACAGCGCGCAGTTCAGCGCGGTCTGGCCGCCCATGGTCGGCAGCAGCGCGAAGCCGCCGGGCACGACGTGGCGTTCCTTTTCGATGATCTTGGCGACGATTTCGGGCGTGATCGGCTCGATATAGGTCGCATCCGCCAGCTCCGGGTCGGTCATGATCGTCGCCGGGTTGGAATTGACCAGGACGATCCGATAGCCCTCTTCCTTGAGCGTCTTGCAGGCCTGCGTGCCGGAATAGTCGAACTCGCAGGCTTGGCCGATCACGATGGGACCGGCGCCGATGATCAGGATGGTGGAGATGTCGGTTCTTTTGGGCATCAGCTCTCGCGGACTGGAATTTAGGCACAAAAAAAGGGCGCGCTTCCCGCGCGTCCCTCGAGCCATGCGCTACATGTTGTAGCACTGGAAGCGCGATCCCTCGCGCGCGGGTGGTCTTTAGACCAGTTTCCGTACCCGCGAAACCCCCAAAAACGCGCAATCAACCGCGATTCTGGGGGAAAATCCGCATTCGGCGTATGCCCGGTTGGGGGGTGAGGGATTGGGAGGGGCTACCGGCCCGGCTTCGCCCTGCGGGCTACGCCGCGGCAGCCTTCGCTACGAGAAGGCCTGCCGAGCCGAAGCTGCGTCAGCAGCGAAGGCTGGAGGCCCGGCCTGGATTTGAACCAGGATAAACAGTGTTGCACCACTGCCGCGTCGAAGCTTCCGCCACCGGGCCGAGTGGATCATTGCTGATTATTTCAGAGGCCGCCACGTTTACTGGTGGGTAACGTTAATAGCTGGCGCAACCCAGGATCAGTGGTGCGCCACGAACGTCATCCGCCACGGATTGTGCCCGATGTTGCGCGGCGCGCGTCGGGCGCTGAACCCCGCGGCGCCGAGCTTGGCGATCATCTCGTCCTCGCGGTAGCGCTGCAGTCCGATCCGGGTGCGCAGCTGGCGGTAGTCGGACAGCGCGGTTGAAGCCAGCCCGACCAGCGCATCGCGCAGGAAACCGTGGGTCGCCGCGAAGCGCAGCAGGGCCGCGACGTCCCTCGCCATCCCGACTTCAGGCCGCAGGATATCGCCGAGCACGAACCGGCCCGAGGGCTTCAGCAGGCGGTGGATCACGTCGAACGCGGAATCGAGCTCCTGCGGCGTCATGTATTGCGCCACCGAGTTCATCACCACGAGGTCGATCGAGTCCGCGTCCATGTGCTTCAGGTCATCGAGCGAGCGGACACGGATGCGGGTGTCGGGCGCAAAGCGCGCGACCAGACGGCCGCGTACGCCGGGCGCCGGCTCCGCCAGATAGAGCTGGGCGCAGGCATTGGCGACCTTCGCCGCCGACAGCGCCTCGCCGCAGGCATAGTCGAGCACCACGGCATCCGGCGAAGCGATGTAGCCGATGATGTCGTTTGCGATGATCTGGAAATGCAGGTCACGGTGCAGTCGGCTCGCATAGATCGTATGCGTGGAATCGTAATAATCGATCCATTCATCCATCGCGTTTGGTATCCGGCAGAACGGGTTCCTGGCCTCAGGAACGGGTGGGCTGATGATGCGTTAGCGGTCCGGCGGCCAATGTTCAATGCGCCGAAATACGGGTTCCTAACAGGAAGGTCCAACGTGAGCAAAGCCAAGACTGACAAGATCTCGCCCGATCTCGACACGCCGAGCGACCTGCCGCAGGCTGCGGTGGACACGATCTCGGCCTCGCTCAACACGCTTCTGGCCGACGCCTTCGCGCTCTATTTGAAAACCAAGAATTTCCATTGGCACGTCAGCGGCCGGCATTTCCATGATTACCATTTGTTGCTGGACGAGCAGTCGGAGGCGATCTTCGCGACCACCGACCAGCTCGCCGAGCGGGTGCGCAAGCTTGGCGGCGCGACGCTGAAGTCGATCGGCGATATCGCCAAGCATCAGACCATCAAGGACAATGACGACGATTATGTGCCGCCGCGCGAAATGCTGCGCGAGTTGATGGAAGACAACAAGCACATGGCGGCTGCGATGCGCAAGGCGCACAAGCTGGCTGACGACCAGGAGGACTCCGGCACCGCAGGCCTGCTCGAAACCTTCATCGACGAAACCGAGCGCCGCACCTGGTTCCTGTTCGAGGCCAGCCGCCAGGAAGGCAGCAACGCGGCGTAAGCTGCGTTGCCGCACCCGCGAGGAAGCAATCCAGAGCTGCTTTGCTCCGGACTGCTTCGCGAAGCTTGCGGTCTGGCCCCCCGGCTGCGGTCAGTGCGGTTGAAGCCTACTGAGCTGACAGACCCACCGCTGTCTCCAATCGCACGATCGGCGGAGGATTCCACTTTCCGGTCAGCGCCTCCGATTTCGGACCGTAAAGGCGCATGGTCAGGTTGAAAGCGCCCTTCGGCGCCGGGAGCCAGTTGGCTTGTTTGTCCGCGCCCGGACTTTCGTTCTGGAAGTAGAGATCGAGCGAGCCGTCCGGGTTGTATTTGAACGGCATCCAGCTGGACACAGCGAAGCGGTTCAGCACGTTGCCGACCTGGAATCCTTCCTGGTCGTAAAGCGTGATCGACCAGAAGGCATTGACCGGCGGGGCCGCGCCCTTCTCAAAGGTGATCGTATACTTGTTGGCGCCGTCGAGCGGTTTGCCGGTATTGTCGGCGAGATTGAGCGGATAAATCGCGTCCTCCGGCAGGTTGGCGCCAAGCCCGAGCTGCGCGACGATCGCACGCTTCAAATAGTAGTTGCCGTAAACGCCCATCGTGTCGGTGTTCATCGACCAGCCGTTCGCAACGCGCGCCAGCGTCGGCACCTTCCATGCCATCAGCTTCTGCCCGTCCTGCGGCGCCGTCTCCAGCGCCCGTTGCAGGACCGGGTCCACCTTGCTGATTTCGAAGCTCTTGCCGGGCTCGATGCCGATCCTCTTCATCTGCGCGATGATTGGTTCATCGGTGATGTGCGGCGGGTGAAGCTTGAGCAGCTCGGCGGCCTGCGCGAAGTAGACGCCGGCCGACATCGTGTCGACCTGCACCTTGGGCGCCGTCTTCATGTCGACGCTGGGATCGATCCTGACCTCGGTCGGCTTCTGAGTCTTGCCGAACTCGGAAAGAGGCGTGACCTTGTAGCCGGCCTGTATCTTGTGGACCGCATCGTAGTCCGGCGGGCCGTCCGTCTTGGTGCGGCCAATGACCCAGACGTAAGGCGTCGGCGCGTCGATGCGCTGGGTATCCTTCGGAAGCTTGAACTCCTCCGCAAACCTGTCGCGCAGATCAGGCCGCCATCCCGGAGCCGTCACCAGAAAGGTCCCCGCTTTGGTGCCCGTGGTGCGCCAGCCGGGCGAGGCGAACACATCCGACCACATGTCCAGCATCGGCAGCAAATAGAAGCGTCCATCGGTATCGGGAACGGAGACGACAACCGGCTCCTTGGTCATGTCCAGCCATGAAACGGAATAGAGCGTATCGAAGTTGGACCGCACCACGCCCTTGAAATTCGCCGGTGGGTATTCGGGCACGTTGACGAAGGTATTCATCGGGCCCTTGAAGTTATCCTTGCCGGGCTCGACGTTGGTGAACTGCTTTCGCGTGATGTCCATCGTCAGGAGCGGGTAGAAGTAAATATAGGCGTCCACCGCGATCGCGTGTGCCTCCTGCTCGTTGATTGCCGGCGCCGTCTGGGCCAGCGCTGCAGGCGCGGTAGCCGCGCCAATGCAGAGCGACAATGTCAGCGTCAGAATTCCTCGAAACATGTCGAATTCTCCTCTCCTGATCTCTGTTGCGGTTGCTTGTGGGAAGCGCGGAGCATCTGATGCCGTCAGGTGATGTGTATGACCTCCATTGCTCCTGCAAAAAGAGCAGCAGCGGACGCGGAAGCTCTGTCACTCCCGCAGATGAATCGCGCGCTTTAAGGTGTCATTGGCGGCATAAATCGCCGCAGCGATGCTGACTTAAATCAAGGAGCTTGGAAATGTGAAGCCGGCAGGCTTGATTGAAATGGCCTGCAATTCCGATGATCGATTCAGGTTGCCTGTATCCGGTCACCTCTCGCGAGGGGGCAGGGCAAGAGCAACCCGTTCGACCATCCTAGATCTTATCGCTTCCACAGCCGCACCAGCGGCCCGTCCTTGCCTATCACCGGATCGGTCGCGGGGGTCGCAACCTGTGGGATCGTCTTCAGCGCCTTGGCGTGGTTCTCCGGCGTCAGCCGCTGCAGATCCATCGGCGGGCCCGGCGGATAGGCGCCGATGACGCAGAAATCGTCGCTCGCCGACAGGCATTGATGCCCGGTGCCGGCCGGCAGGATCGCAACGTCGCCGGCCGCGATCTCGATTGCTCGCCCGCGCTCGCCGCCAAACTGCACGCGCGCGCGGCCGCGCGCGACGCCCAGCACCTCGTGCACGGTGGCGTGGTAATGCGCGAAGTCGTAGACGCCGTTGCGCCACATCGCGCCCCAGCCGTTCTCGCCGAACAGCTGCTCGATGGTGGCCTCAGGATTCTTGCTGACGTCGACGGCGGCCTTGTAGACCAGGAACGGCATCGGATTGTTCGGCACCAGGCCGTCGTCCCGGAAGACGATGGTCTGGGGTTCGATATCGGTACGGACGACCGACATGGTGGCTCTCCAGCGCTGCGAGGTGGTCTCCAGACCATCAAACCGTCGGTCCGCAAACCGTTCCAGCTAGATTTTGAACTTCAACACGTCTTCCCTGAACCTGAGCCCGTGCCCGGGCCGCTCCGGCGCGGTGATCATGCCGTTGGCGATTTCGGGCGGGTCGACCCAGAGATCGTCGATCAGCGCCATGTTCTCGCACCAGATCCCGTTCGGAATCGAAGCCAAGAGGTGCACATTGAGTTCGGGAAACAGATGCGGCGCGATCGTGATGCCGAACGTGTCCGCAAGCGCCGCGATCTTGCGCAGGTCGGTCATGCCGCCGCGCATCGGGTCGGGTTGCAGGATCGGCAGGCAGGGATTGAGAAAGAACGGCCGCAGATCGTAGCGCGTGAAATGCGTCTCGCCGCCGACGACGCGCATGTCCAGCGCCGCCGCGATCCGCTGATAGCCGGCGAAATCATCGGCCGGCACCGGCTCCTCAAGCCAGTAGATATCGTACTTCTCGAACTTGCGTCCCATCTCGATCGCGACATCGGCGCTCCAGCCCATGTTGACGTCGATCATGATGTCGATGTCGGGCCCGAGCGCCTCGCGCATGCGGCGCACATTGTCGAGGTCCTGCGCCGGCGTGTGGACGTGCGCGACCTGCATCTTGATCGCCTTGTAGCCCTGCTTCACGAAATGCAGCGCCTTCTCGATCATCCCGTCGCCGCCGGCGCCCCGGAAGCAGCCGGAACCATAGATCGGGATTTCCGAGCGATAGTGCCCCCACAGCCGGTGCAGCGGCAGGCCGGCCCGTTTCCCGACCGCGTCCCACAGCGCGATGTCGAGCGCCGACATGGCCATCGCGGCGATGCCGCCGCGGCCATAGGTCATCGTCGCCGTCCACAGATCGCGCCAGATCGCCTCGATCGCGGTGGCGTCCTTGCCGATGACGCGCGGGATGATGCATTCCTCGAGACAGGCCGCGATCGACTTCATCGCCGGCTTGAACACGAACAGATAGCCCATGCCGGTAACGCCGCCGGACGTTTCGACGTCGCAGATCAGAATGTCGCGCGTCGCGCCGAGCGCCGCGCCTTTCAGCCAGGGATCGTCGGCCCAGGGCAGCCGCAGCATCGTCACGCGGATGTCGCGGATGGTCATGTCTGAATGGGCTGAAATCATCGGCGTTTCCTTTCCAGGCCGGATCATGTTTGCCTGATCTCGGACAGCGAAACTCAATCACAGAGCGCAGGCCGCGATCCAGCGCGCTTCGTCATGGCTCCAATGCGCCAAGATCTGGCGCCAAGATCTGGCGCCAAGACGCGATTGCCTTCAGGTCGTCTTGGGCAACTCGAACACCAGGCAGGTCGTGGTGGCATGGGCGAGCAGCTTGCCATTGTCGTCGGTAATCCGCGCTTCCGCCGTCGCAACCCGGCGGCCGGCGTTGAGCACATGGCCCTCGGTGCGGATTTTGCCGGTGTCCTGGCTCATGCCGCGGACGAAGGAGATCTTGAACTCCAGCGTGGTGTAGCCAAAGCCTTGCGGCAGCGTGGTCTGCACCGCAAGCCCCATCGCGGAATCCAAGAGGATCGCGGCGTAGCCGCCATGCACCGAGCCGATCGGGTTGTAGTGGCGCAGGCCCGGGACGCTGTGGATCACCACATGGCCGGTCTCGGCGGTGCAGTCGAACGGCTCGACATTCTCCATGATCGGCGGCTCCGGCAGGGTCCGGGCGAAGATGCCGCGCACGAAGTCGAGCCCCGGCATCGACGTCATCACCGCCGTCGAGGAGACGCCGTAGACGGGCTTCGGGGTGGCGGGGGCGGTCATTGAGAAAAATCTCCGTCATTGCGAGCGAAGCGAAGCAATCCATCGCTCCAGGCTGGGATAGATGGATTGCTTCGTCGCTGCGCTCCTCGCAATGACGGGTGTGTCTACGCGGCCTGCTTGTTCTTCCGCATCAGATCGGCGAAGCGCTGGAACAGATAGTGCGAGTCGCGCGGGCCGGGCGAGGCTTCCGGGTGGTACTGCACCGAGAACACCGGCTTGCCCTCAAGCGCGATGCCGCAATTGGAGCCGTCGAACAGCGAGATATGGGTCTGGGTCGCGCCTTTCGGCAGCGTCGCCTGGTCCACGGCAAAGCCGTGGTTCATCGAGGTGATCTCGACCTTGCCGGTGGTCTCGTCCTTGACCGGATGGTTGGCGCCGTGATGGCCCTGATGCATCTTCATGGTCTTGGCCCCGACGGCAAGGCCAAGCATCTGATGGCCGAGGCAGATGCCGAAGGTCGGCGTCCCCGACGCGATCACCTTCTGGATCACGGGCACGGCATATTTGCCGGTGGCGGCGGGATCGCCGGGGCCGTTCGACAGGAACACGCCGTCCGGCTTCATCGCCAGGATGTCTTCGGCGGCGGTCGTCGCCGGCACCACGGTCACCTTGGCGCCGACGCCGGCGAGCAGGCGCAGGATGTTGCGCTTGATGCCGTAATCGATCGCGACCACGTTGAATTCCGGCGCGGTTTGCTGGCCGAAACCGTTGCCCCACACCCAGGGCGTCTCGTCCCAGGTGAAGCGCTGGCCGGAGGTGACCATCGGCACCAGGTCCATGCCCTCGAGGCCGGGCCATTCGCGGGCTTCTTCCTTCAGGCCGTGCAGGTCGAACTCGCCGTTTCTGGCGTGCACGATCACCGCATTGGGCATGCCCTTGGAGCGGATCAGCGCGGTCAGCGCGCGGGTGTCGATACCGGAGAGGCCGATGATGCCGCGCGCCTTCAACCACAGGTCGAGATGGCGGGTGGCGCGGTAATTCGAGGGATCTGATATCGCCGAGCGCAGGATCACGCCGCGCGCGCCGGGCGTCGCCGCCATGTTCACCGTCTCGATGTCTTCCTCGTTGGTACCGACATTGCCGATATGCGGGAAGGTGAAGGTGATGATCTGGCCGGCATAGGACGGATCGGTGAGGATCTCCTCATAGCCGGTCATCGCGGTGTTGAAGCAGACCTCGCCGACGGCGTGGCCTTCCGCGCCGAGACCGAAGCCTTCCAGCACGGTACCATCGGCGAGCACAAGGAGCGCGGTCGGTTTATGGTCCGGCCAGGCGGGAGCGTTTTCGGATGTTGTCATGAGCCCTTTAAATAGACGCCGCACCCGGCGGCGTCAAAGCGAAAGGGCACGGATTCACACGGCAATACCGGCCGATTTGACAGGCCCGAACGGCCTTTTAATCTAAAGTTCCCTGAAGCGGCCGTTTGCTTGCCGAAAATGACCCCTCCGGAGCTCCCGCATGGATAATACGATGCCGATCCTGCTCGTCCCGGGCCTCATCTGCTCGCCGCGGATTTTCGCCCCCGTCATTCCGGCGCTGTGGCGATGCGGGCCGGTGACGGTCGCCAACCATATCAGGGACGACAATATGGGGGCCATCGCCCGCCGGATCCTGGCCGAGGCGCCGCCGCGCTTTGCGCTCGCCGGGCACTCGATGGGCGGCTACATCGCCTTCGAGATCATGCGGCAGGCGCCGGACCGGGTTGCGAAGCTGGCGCTGATGAGCACCCAGGCGCGGGCCGATACGCCGGAAGCGACCGCGCGTCGCCGCGGCATGATCGAGCGTGCCAGAAGCGGCCAATATCGCAGCGTGGTCGATGAGCTGTTTCCGGGCTTCGTGCATCCGTCGCGGCAGGGCGATGCAAGCCTGCGCCGGATCGTCGACGACATGAGCGAGGACATCGGCGCCGAGGCTTTCATCCGCCAGCAGAACGCGGTGCTCAGCCGGCCGGATTCGCGGCCGAGCATGGCCTGGATCAAGTGCCCGACCTTGGTGCTGACGTCGGATACCGACAACACCGTGCCAAATTCGCTGTCGGACGAGATGGCCAACGGCATTCCCGGCGCAAAACTTGTAGTGCTCGCCAATTGCGGTCACCTGCCGCAGCTGGAACTGCCGCAGGCCTGCGCCGATGCGCTGGTCGAATGGCTGAGGAACTAGGTTGTTCTGCCGGTGCAAACTGCCTAGATGAGGGGATTGCTGGCTCAAGGACAACGAAATGCTGCGCGACGACATCAATACTGCGGTCAAGGAAGCGATGAAGGCGAAGGACGAGCGCAAGCTGTCCACGCTGCGCATGGTCAATTCGACCATCAAGAACGCCGACATCGACGCGCGCGGGCAGGGCAAGCCGCCCCTCTCCGATGCCGACCTGCTCGGCCTGCTGCAGAAGATGATCAAGCAGCGCCAGGAGTCGGTCGAGCTCTATGACAAGGGCGGCCGCGCCGAGCTCGCGGCCCAGGAGCGCGAGGAGATCGCCGTGATCTCGGCGTACCTGCCGAAGCAGATGTCCGATGACGACGTGAAGGCCGCGATCTCGGCGATCATCGCCGAGACGGGTGCCGCCGGCATCAAGGACATGGGCAAGGTGATCGGCGCGTTGAAGGCGAAATACGCCGGCCAGATGGATTTCGGCAAGGCCAGCGGCCTGGTGAAGGCGGCGCTGACGGGCTAGCCGTTCGTCCGGGCTGGCTTGCGGCGCAAAGTGCCGCGGACCGAATTGCGGGAACCTTTCTGCTGACGGAGCATCTGACGGGCATGACCTCGCGATGACTCCGCAAAGGAAAGGCCCCGATGAACCCGATTGTGCATGCGCTGGATCGTGCAAGAGCCGCTCAAACCGAATCCGACAAGCCGACCCGGGCCGAAGTCGAGGCAGCAGTCCGCACCATCATCCGCTGGACTGGTGACGATCCCGAGCGGGATGGTTTGCTTGAAACTCCGGCGCGTGTGACGCGTTCGTTCGAGGAATTCTTTGCGGGTTACGACCAACGTCCCGCGGAGATCCTGGAAAAGACCTTCGAGGAGATCGAAGGCTACGACGAAATGATTGCCCTGCGGGGCATCCGCTTCGAGAGCCATTGCGAGCATCATATGGCGCCGATCATCGGTCAGGCCTGGGTTGCCTACATCCCGAACGGCCGCGTGGTCGGCATCAGCAAGCTGGCGCGGGTGGTCGACATCTATGCCAGGCGTTTGCAGATCCAGGAGAAGATGACGGCGCAGATCGCCAACACCATCAACGACGTCTTGAAGCCTCAGGGCGTAGGCGTCATCATCAAGGCGTCGCATCACTGCATGACGACCCGCGGCGTGCACAAGCCGGATACCGATCTCGTGACCAGCCGCATGCTGGGTTGCTTTCGCGACAATGCGCTAACCCGCCAGGAATTCCTCGGCATAGCGGTTTAGAGCGTCACAGGGCGATGGAGGAATGATATGGCCGATCAGCAAGCTCCTTCCGGTCCGGATCTGACACAAGGCGTTGCCCTCTCCGACTTCACGGGCGCGATGTTGCTCGGCCATGTCGGCGACGAGGACGTGCTGCTGGTGCGCTCGGGGGCGGATATCTTCGCCATCGACGCGCATTGCAGCCATTACCACGGCCCGCTCGCCGAAGGCCTCCTTGAGGGCGAGACCGTCCATTGCCCCTGGCATCACGCCTGCTTCGATATTCGCACCGGTGAAGCGACCGCCGCGCCCGCCTTCAACGCGCTCGCTGTCTGGAAGGTCGAGCGGGAGGGCGATCGCATCATCGTGCGCGAGAAGCGCGCGCAGCCGAAACTCCGCGTCAAGGGCCCGGTCGATGCGCCCGGCAGCATCGTGATTGTCGGCGGCGGCGGGGCGGGGTTTGCCGCCGCCGAGATGCTGCGACGGCAGGACTATCGCGGCAGCATCGTCATGCTGAGCGGCGAGGCCGCGCCGCCGGTGGATCGTCCGAACCTGTCAAAGGACTTCCTCGCTGGCAGCGCGCCGGAAGACTGGCTGCCGCTGAAGCCGGACGATTTTTATCGTGACGCGGCGATCGATCTGAAACTCAGGACCGAGGTCAAGTCGATCGATACCGGCCGCCGCAACGTCGTGCTCGCCGGCGGCGAAACGCTCGCCTATGACCGGCTGCTGCTGGCGACCGGCGCGGAGCCGGTGCGGCTGCCGATCCCGGGCGCGGACCAGCCCCACGTTCATGTGCTACGCACCGTCGACGATTGCCGGGCCATCATCGCCGCGGCCAGCGGAGCGCGCCGCGCGGTGGTGATCGGTGCAAGCTTCATCGGTCTCGAGGTGGCGGCCTCGCTCCGCGCGCGCCAGATCGAGGTTCACGTGGTCGGGCTGGAACAGCGGCCGATGGAGCGCATACTCGGGCCGGAGATGGGCGATTTCGTCCGTGCGCTGCACGAAGAGCATGGTGTTGTATTCCACCTCGGCGACACGGTGACCGCGATCGAGGGCAAGCGAGCCCGCCTGAAGAGCGGGCCTGTGCTCGATGCCGATCTCGTCGTGGTCGGTGTCGGCGTGAAGCCGCGGCTGGCGCTGGCGGAAGCGGCTGGGCTCGCCATCGACCGCGGCGTGACAGTCGACGCCTATCTCGAGACCAGCGTTCCCGGCATCTACGCGGCCGGCGATATCGCGCGCTGGCCCGATCCGCACAGCGGCGAGACGATCCGGGTCGAGCATTGGGTGGTGGCGGAGCGCCAGGGCCAGACCGCCGCGCGGAATATGCTTGGGCAGCGCGAGGTGTTCGACGCGGTGCCGTTCTTCTGGAGCCAGCATTACGACGTGCCGATCAACTATGTCGGCCATGCCGAGCAGTGGGACGAGATCGCGGTGGACGGCAGCATTGCCGGCAGGGATTGCGTGCTGCGCTACAAGCGCGGCGGGCGCGTGCTCGCGGTCGCGTCGATCTATCGCGACCTCGATAGCCTCAAGGCCGAGGTCGCAATGGAGCGGGCGTCAGCCTGACGGCTTTCTCCTCAAGGATGTTCGTAGCCCGGATGCAGTGAAGCGAAATCCGGGGGAGTCTGTCCACTCGATGAGAACCCCGGATTGCGCGGAGCCTGTCATCGGGCGCGCGTTCGCGCGACCGCTCCATCCGGGGGTCTTTATCCGGGCATCACATTCTTCGTCAGCCCGGGCTTGTCCCCGGGCATCGACGTCTCTACAATCTGCCGCAGCAAATGCGGATGGCAGGGGAAAGGCCCGGCCATGACGAGGGACGGAAGCAACACACACCATGCTCAAGGAAGCCGCTACTTACGACGAACTCTATCGCAACTTCCGCTGGGACGTTCCCGCGCGCTTCAACATGGCGACCGCGTGCTGCGACCGCCATGCCGACGGCACCGGGCGGCTCGCGCTGGTCTATGTCGACGAGGATGGCGGCACCACGCGCACCTCGTTCGACGAGGTCGCGGACGCCTCGCGCCGTTTCGCCAATGTGCTGACCAACGACGGGCTGGTGCGCGGCGACCGCGTCGCGGTGTTCCTGTCGCAATCGCTCGAACTGCCGGTCGCGCATCTCGCGGCGTTTCGCGCAGCGATGATCTCGATCCCGCTGTTCGCACTGTTCGGCGAGGATGCGCTCGAATTCCGCCTGTCGAATTCTGCTGCCAAGGCCGTGATCACCGATGAAGCAGGCTGGGAGAAGATCGCGAAAGTCCGCGATCGTCTGCCCGAGTTGAAGAGCGTCTATATCGTCGGCGATAAGACGCCGGCGGGGACGAAACCGTTCTGGAGCGCGGTCAAGTCGGCATCGCCCGAGTTCGCGACCGTCGACACCTCGGCCGACGATCCCGCGCTGATCATCTACACGTCGGGCACCACGGGTAACCCGAAGGGCGCGCTACATGCGCATCGCGTCGTGCTCGGCCATCTGCCCAATGTCGAGATGTGCCACAACTTCCTGCCGAGGCCCGGCGACCTGATGTGGACGCCGGCCGACTGGGCCTGGATCGGCGGCCTGATCAACGGCCTGTTCGCATTCTGGTACCACGGCATCCCGATGGTTGGACACCGCGCCCGCAAGTTCGAGCCGCAGGCGGCGATGCGGATGATGGCCGAGCTCGGCATCCGCAACGTGTTCCTGCCGCCGACCGCGCTGAAGCTGATGCGGCAGGCCAATGTAAAGAATTCCGGCGTCAGGCTGCGCAGCATCTTCACCGGCGGCGAGTCGCTCGGCGGCCAATTGCTGGATTGGGTGCGCGACACCTTCGGCATCGACGCCCATGAGGTGTTCGGGCAGACCGAATGCAATCTCGTGATCGGCAGCAATTCCAATCTGTTTCCGATCCGTCCGGGCTCGATGGGCCGCGCTACGCCGGGCTTCGACGTCCGCATCGTCGACGAGAAGGGCGAGGAGCTGCCGCGGGGCCAGCGCGGCATCATCGGCGTGCGCCAACCGTGCCCCTGCACCATGATCGAGTACTGGCGCAATCCGGAAGCGACCGCGAAGAAATATGCCGGCGAATTCCTGCTGACCGGCGATCTCGGCGTGCAGGATGAGGACGGCTATTTCTGGTACGTCAGCCGCGAGGACGACGTCATCACCACGGCCGGCTATCGTGTCGGCCCGTCCGAGATCGAGCACACGCTGATGAAGCATCCGGCGGTCGCGATGTCGGCGGTGGTCGGCATCCCCGATCCGATCCGCACCGAATCGATCAAGGCCTGGATCGTGCTGCGGCCGGGCTACGCGCCGGGCGATGCCCTGGCGCGCGAGATCCAGGAGTTCGTCAAGGTCCAGCTCGCCGCCCACGAGTATCCGCGCTTCGTGCAGTTCGCCGATAGCCTGCCGATGACGGCGACGGGCAAGGTGCTGCGCCGGGAGCTGAGGGCGCTGGGGTAGTTTTCTCCGTCGTCGTCCCGGGCAAGCGCAGCGCGGCCCGGGACCCATAACACAAGGTAAAGTTGTTGTGCGACGCTATGGCCCCAGCGAACTCTAAACGTTTGGAGCGGTGGTTATGGGTCCCTGCTTTCGCATTGCGTTCGCAGGGACGACAGCGGAGTATGGAGCGGCTGTATCGCCAACCTCACGTCGGCATCGCAATTCCCAATTCCTTCAGCGCGGCCATCATGCGCGCTGGCGGCTGCATGGGGATCACCATGGCCTTGCCGGTCTCCACGAGGCTCTTCAGGCTGGAGAGGATCGCCGGCCAGCCGGTGCGGCCGCCTGCGAGAATGTCGTCGCTGATCGGACGGTCATGCGATTGCAGGAGCGTCAGCTTCACGCCGTCGCCTGCCGGTTCGATCTCCCAGGTGACGAGCGTCGGCCCGAGCTTTTCGACCAGCTGCGGCCAGTTGACGTTGAAGGTGACGGTCAGCCGCTTCAGGGGATCGCATTCGATCACCTCGCCGGAGATGTGCAGCGCGCCGTCGGGCGTCCGCACGACGTAGGCGCCGCCGATCCGAAGGTCGACCTCGACCGCGTTGCCGGAGAAATACTGCCGGCTGAGTTCGGCAGTCGTCAAAGCCTGCCACACCTTCTCGGGCGTGGCGGCGATGTAGATCGCGTAGACGATTGCCGGTTTGAATTTCTCGATGTTCATGTCTGTACGCACCCGTCGATAGATTTTCATTGTCATTCGAAGCCGTCGATCCCGAGCGCGGCCGGCGGGATCGTGACCGCCTTGCCGGTCTCGAGCAGGCTCTTGAGTCCCGACAGGATCGCCGGCCAGCCCTTGGAAATGCCGTCGAGCAGCTTGCTGCCCGCACCGAAGCCCTCATGAGTCACGGTCAGCTTCACGATCTTGCCATGGGCCTCCAGCGTGAAGACCACCTTGGTTGCCGGCTCCTTGCGCATGTCCTCGTCGAGCACGTGCTTGAAGGTGTAGGCGAGGCGTCGCGGCCGGTCGGCCTCGAGGATCTCACCGGTGTCGGTGGTCTTGCCGCCCATCACCAGCGCGAGCGGCGAGCCGACCTTCCAGTCCGATTGTAGCTCGGTGTCGAACCAGTATTGCCGCGTGAACGCGCTCTTGGTTAGCGCGTCCCACAGTTTGTCCGGCGTGGTCTCGATGTAGGTGACGTAGGCGAATTCGGGCTTAGGCATGGTAGGCCTCCCTGGCGCCGCTGGTGAGCAGGTCGGCCGGCAGTTCGCGCCCGGTCTCCAGGAAACTCTTCAGGCTTGCGATCACCATCGGCCAGCCGCCGGAGATGTCGCGCAGCGTCTTCGGGCCGAGATTGTCGTGCGTCACGGTCAGCTTGACGACCGTGCCGTGCGGTTCGATGTCGAAGGTCACGCGCGAGACCTGCTCGCGCTCGACGCCTTCCTTCACGACGTCCCAGCTGTAGGCGAGCTTGTTCGGTGGATCGGCGATCAGCACCTCGCCCTGCACGCTGCGTCGCCCGTCCTTGGTGAGGTGGTGGGGGGAGCCGACCTTCCAGTCGGAGCTGACGCGATAGCCGAACCAGAAGCGTTCGGTGAATTCGCTCGAGGTCAACGCGTGCCACAGTTTGTCGGCGGTGGTCTCGATATAGGTGACGTAGACGTAGTCCGGTTTACTCATCACGCTTCTCCAATTGTCTTTTCAACTCGCTCAGCGCGGCGAGTTTCCCGCGCTCGAACTTCCTGATCCACCGCTCGCCGATCTGATGGATCGGAACCGGGTTGAGATAGTGCAGCTTCTCGCGGCCATGCTTGATCGTGGTGACGACGTTGGCCTCCTCGAGAATCACAAGGTGCTTGGTGACGGCCTGACGCGTCATGTCGAGGCCGTCGCAGAGCTCACCGAGCGTCTGCCCGTTCTGATCGTGAAGCCGGTCAAGCAGCGTTCGCCGTGAGGCATCCGCGAGGGCTTTGAAGACTTCATCCATGGGTCGGATAATAGGCAACCAAATGGTTGCATGTCAAGAGCGTGTGTTTTGGCATCGGCAGCGCCGTGCTAGCCTTGCCGGCAGCCAACGCAGATTGGTGTGGAACATTGGGTGGTGCGCATGGGCGGTCGCGTTACGGCAGTTTGCTGCAGGTTGGTTCTTGTCCTGCTCGCGAATGGTGCGAGTGCCCAGCCAAAGATCGGCGATCCGCCGGAGGCCTCCAACATGAGGCTGGTCGGAACCAACGATTTGCAGGCCCGCAGCGCCTATCAGCCGACCATTCATCATCAGGGCGACAGATGGATCGCCTATATCGGTCATCACGGCGGCACCGACGACATTCCCGATCCCGTCAACCCGGTGACCGGCAAGGCCGAACCGAACGGCACCTCGATCGTCGACGTCACCGATCCCGCGCACCCGAATTATCTGCGGCACATTCCCGGACAGGAAGGCAAGTATGAATCCGGCGGCGCGCAGATGGTGCGGATCTGCGACGGCAAGGATTTGCCGAAGGGCGATCGCAACGCGGTCTACATGCTGCGCACCTTCGGCAGCGAGGCGCACGAGATCTGGAACGTCGCCGATCCCGCCAATCCGGCGCTCGTCACCCGGATCGGCGGCCTGAAGGACACGCACAAGAGTTTTTGGGAATGCGGCACCGGCATCGCCTTTCTGGTGTCGGGCGCGCCGGACTGGCGCACGCGGCGCATGACGCAGGTCTATGATCTCTCCGATCCCGCGCAGCCAAAGAAGATCCGGGATTTCGGCCTGCCCGGGCAGGAGCCGGGTGCGACCGGCGCGGTGCCGACCGAACTGCACGGGCCGATCTCGACCGGGCCAACGGGCAATCGCGTCTATTTCGGCTACGGCACCAACAAGGGCGGCTTCCTGCAGATCGTCGACCGCGACAAGCTGTTGAACGGACCGAAGGAGCCGACGCCGGACAATCTGAAATTCCCGGAGATCGCGCGGATGCCGCTGTCCGCCATGAACGGCGCGCATACGGTGTTTCCGATGCCCGGCATGCCGATCGCCGAGTTCGCCCGCGACAAGGATGGCAAGAGCCGCGACATCGTGATGATCGTCGACGAGGCGATCCAGAACGAATGCGGCGAGGCCCGGCAGATGGTGTGGTTCGCCGACGTCACCACCGAGGCGCGGCCGATGCTGATCTCGAGCTATACGGTGCCCGAGGCCTCCGGAGCGTTCTGCGCGCGCGGCGGCCGGTTCGGCTCGCATTCGTCGAACGAGAGCATGGCGCCGGTCTACTACAAGAAGCTGGCCTTCATCGCCTTCTTCAACGCCGGCGTCCGCGCGCTCGACATCCGCGATCCCTATCATCCCAGGGAAGTCGGCTACTTCATTCCCTCCATCACGGCGGCGACCGACAAGCGATGCGTCACCATCGACGGCAAGGACCGCTGCAAGGTCGCGATCCAGACCAATAATGTCGAGACCGACGAGCGCGGCTACATCTACGCGGTCGACCGCGCCAACACCGGCCTGCACATCCTCGAACTGACCGGCGCGGCGCGCGCCATCGCCGGTCTGCCGTGAGCGCGCGATGATGCGCTCATGGCCGGTCATCGCGGCGATGGTCCTGGCGCTCGGCGGGCTCTCCGCCGTCGCCGGCTACGAGATGGCGCCGCCGCGCGCAGCCGCGTGGTACGAGATCGGCTGGCCGTTCCCGCGCGACGGCTGGCCCGCCGGCCGCGCCTTCCGTTGCGGCGCGGCGGAGTGCGGTGACGACCTCGAGGTTTATCTCAGGCCAAAACTCGGCTTCTGCAACTGCGACAGCGGCGTCGCCGATGACGACGAGGTCGACCGCGTTTCCGACGTCGACATGATCAGCCCGCGCTTTGTGCCGCTGAAGGCCGGCGATGTCGTTGCTGTCGCCGATATGCCGGGGCGGATCAGGGTCTATGACCTCGAGATGCCCAACGGGAAGCGCACTGCGATCGGCATCGCGGTATCGCATCGCTGCGACCTGATGGCGGTCGCGGCGCAGGGCAGGGGAGATGCCGCAGGGGTGCAGCGGGCGACGTTGAAATTTCTGGAGGGGCGAGAGATCAGGTCATGGATGATCGCGGCAATGGAAGGCCGTTGAGCGTGATCTCTCTTCACCTCGCCCCGCTTGCGGGGAGAGGTCGGATCGCATCGCCAGATGCGATCCGGGTGAGGGGTACAGGTCTAACGACTCGCACCGCCTGGCGGAGAAAGCCTCTCACGCCACCCTCTAAGAGCGAGCTTCGCTCGTCTCGACCCGGTGAAGAGCGGGGCGAGGGGGCAGACGCGCTTCCATGTCTGCCACTCTCGTGCATAATGACGATAAGAAACAAACGAGCTCTCCCATGTCCCTGCAAGCCTATTTCGCCTTCGTCGCCGCCTGCATCGCGCTGGCGCTGCTGCCCGGTCCGATCGTCACGATGGTGATCGCCAACGGGCTGCGCTACGGCACGCGCGCCGCGCTCACCAACGTGCTGGGCGCGCAGGTGGGGCTTGCGATCGTGATCGGCACCGTCGCGGTCGGGCTGACCTCGCTGATGGCGACGATGGGCTACTGGTTCGACTGGGTGCGCTTTGCCGGCGCCGCCTATCTGGTCTGGCTCGGCTTCAAGCTGATCCGCTCTCCGGTCGAGGGCGTCAGCACCGACGACACGCCGCCGCCGCCGCGCGGCGGCTTCTTCCTGCAAGGCTTTCTGGTGCTGCTCTCGAACCCGAAGGTGCTGGTGTTCTTCGGCGCCTTCATCCCGCAGTTCATGGATATGGACAAGCCGCACGTTCCGCAGGTGGCGCTGCTCGGCCTCACCTTCATGGCGACCGCCGTGCTGACCGACGCCGCCTACGCTTTGGCGGCCGGCCGCGCCCGCAAATTCTTCTCCAAGGAGCGGACCCGGCTGATGTCGCGCATCTCGGGCGGCTTCATGATCGGCGGCGGCATCTGGCTGGCGCTGACCCGGGCGCGATAGACCCGCTGGGCGATAGCCTCAAGGTCGTCGTTGACAATGCCGCCGATTTCCAGCCTGGGCAAGCAGCGCAGACGTTTGCTCTAGCCCGGAGGCCGTCAGCCGTGCTTTGATCGGCGACGAAAATTAACCCCTCGTCCGGGGGCATGTCTTTGACCACCGATAGCATGGATCGGCGTCTGGCAGCGGTTCTGGCGGCCGATATCGCCCCGGCTACAGCCGGCTGATGGGAATCGACGAGGAAGGCACTCTGGCCAAGCTGAAGTCGGTCAGGCGAGCGTTGCTGGATCCAGCGCTGGCGGCACATCGCGGCCGCGTCGTCAAGACGACCGGCGACGGAATCCTCGTTGAATTCGCCAGCGCCGTCGACGCGGTGCGCAGTGCCGTCGAAGTGCAGCGCCGCATGGCCGATCAGAATGCTGCCGTGCCAACGGAGCAGCGGCTCGAATTCCGAATCGGAATCCACGTCGGCGACATCATCTTTGACGACAACGATATCTTTGGCGACGGCGTCAACATCGCAGCGCGCTTGGAGGGGATTGCCGAGCCGGGTGGCGTCTGCATTTCCGATGACGTGCAACGGCACATTCGCGGCAAGGTCGATGCGACCTTCGAGGACATGGGGCCGCAGGTCCTGAAGAATATTGCCGAGCCTATTCGGACATGGAGAGTTCGCGTCGGCGGCGCCTCCGCAGCGGCCGCGATCGCGAAGCACGCGTTCACTGCACCGGCTTCCCCAGCCGCGATTGCCGAGAAGGCCTCCATCGCGGTGCTGCCGTTCCAGAATATGAGCGGTGATCCGGAGCAGGAATACTTTGCCGACGGCGTCGTCGAGGACATCATTACCGCGCTGTCGCGCTTCAGATCGCTGTTTGTGATCGCGCGCAATTCAAGCTTCACCTACAAGGGGAAGTCCGTCGACATCAAGCAGGTCGGGCACGAGCTCGGTGTGCGATACGTGCTGGAGGGATCAGTGCGCAAGTCGAGTGGGCGCGTTCGGATCACCGCGCAACTGATCGAGGCCGGCAGCGGTACGCATCTCTGGGCGGACAGGTTCGACGGCGAACTGAGGGATGTGTTCGACCTGCAGGACCAGGTCACCGCGAATGTCGTCAGCATCATAGCTCCGAAGATCCAGCAGAGCGAAATCGAACGAACCCGAACCAAGCCGACCGACCGTCTCGATAGCTACGATCTCTTTCTGAGAGGCATTGCGGCCTATGCAGATCGCTCCAAGTGGGGCGACGCTGAACTCGGCGAGTGGTTCAACAAGGCCTGCGGGCTTGATCCGAACTATGCAGCCGCTCAGGTCATGCTGGCCTATTCGTCGCTGCTGAAACAGACCACGCGCGGCACGCCCCCCGGCGCGGAGGAGTTGGCGGAGGCGCTGCGGATCGCCGAATTCGCCTGCGTGCTGGCCAGCGACGATCCGTTCGTGCTGGCGCGCGCGGCTCACATGTTTGCCTATCTCGGCCACGACTACGATCGCGCCGAGACCATGATCGAAGAGGCGATCTCGCTCAATTCGAACGATGCTGCGGCATGGGGATATCGTGGCTGGATTTCGCTCATGTGCGTCCAGCCGGCACGCGCGATCGAAAGTGTTGAGCACAGACTCCGGCTCAGCCCGATCGATCCCGGGCGTGCGTCGATGTGGAACGGAATCAGTTTCGCGCATTTCATGCTCGGTCAGTATGAGCAGGGCCGCGCGGCCGCCGCCAAGGCGCTGGTGATCGGCGAAGACGCACACACGCTCAGCGCGTTGATCATGAACGAAGTCGGCTCGGGGCGCCTCGACGAGGCGCGCGTCATCGCCGGCCGCCTGCTCAAGCTGCGACCCGATTTCCGCACGTCCTACGCGCGGCAGAATTTTCCGACCAGGACCGTCGAATGGGGCGAACGCATGGTCGCCGTGCTGTGTGAGGCCGGCATTCCGGCGTAGGAATTCCTGGATCTATGCATTCTAGACGCGACGTTGCCTCGAGGCCGCGAATGGGCGCTTGATCCTACGCCACGATCCGCTCGACCACGTCGCGCACCAGGCCCGTCAGCAGCTCGAGCTTGTATCCGGTCATCGGCAGCGGCCTGGCTCCCGAGATCGCCAGCTCGGTGGCTTGCGCGATGGTCGCCGCGTTAATCTGCTTACCCTGCAGCGCCGCCGCGGACGCGGCAAGACGCAGCGGGACCGGGGCGATGCCGCCGGCGGCGATGTGGACCTGCTGGAACGCGCCGCCGGAGATCACCGCACGCACGCAGATCTCGACCAGCGGCCATTCCGCATGCGTCCGGCTGATGGCGCGCTTGTACAGCGCGCGCTCGCCGGCCAGCGGAACGGGGAGCTCGATCCGCTCGATGCGTTCGCCCGGTGCAAGCAGATTGTCGGCCGCGCCGTTGCTGCCGTCGCCGAGCAGCTCGGAGATCGACAAGCCGCTGCGCCGATCGGTGGTGACCTTCGCATCATAGGCGAGCAGCGCCATCGCCATCGTCGACGGATGCGGCGCGACGCATGGGCCGAGATCGAACGCGACGTGATAGAGGTGGTTGCCGGATCGCGCCGGGCAGTCGGGGCCGCCCTTCTTGAGACAGGCGATCTGCGGATTGCGGAAATACCAGCAGCGCGAGCGCTGGGCGAGGTTGCCGCCGAGCGTCGCCATGTGCCGGATCTGCGGCGTGGCGAGGCCCTGCGCGGCTACGGCGATGCCGGGGTAAGCCTCGGCGAGCCGCGGATCGGATGCGATCGCAGCGATCGTGGTCAGGGCGCCGATGCGGGCCGAGCCGTCCGCATTCCACGCAACGCCGATCGTATCGGGACTGGCGGCGAGATCGATGATCGAGCCGCACGACAGGCCGCTGCGGCGGCGCTCCGACAGATCGGTGCCGGCGGCGCGGAATTCGGGCGCGGAGATGACGTCTGCAGTCGCGACACTCATGCGGCGTCCCTCCCCTTCAGCGCGGCGACGATGCGGTCGGGCCGGATCGGAATCTCGGTGAGGCGGACGCCGATCGCGTTGTGGATCGCGTTGGCGACGGCGGCCGAGGTCGGCACCGTCGACGCCTCGCCGATGCCGACGCTGTTGCCGAGCACATGGTCGAAGCCGGCTTCGTCGAAATGGACCTCGATCTCCGGCGTGTCGGCGATCCCAGGGATACGATAATCCTCCATTCCCGCGGTCAGGACGTCGCCGCTGGTCGGATCAAGCTCGCGCGCCTCGTAGAGCGCGTAGCCGAGGCCCTGGATCACCGCGCCGCAGGCCTGGCTGCGCGCCAGCGCGGGCGCTGCGATCTTGCCGACCGCGATGCCGGTGTGCACGTTGAGCACGCGGACATGGCCGAGCCAGGTGTCGACCTCCACCTCGATCACCTGCACCGAGCTCGGCACGCCGGCGCCGACGGCGATGTTCGAGAAGCGGCGCATCATCCAGCCGAACACCATGCCCATCAGGCCGACTTCGCGCAGCGGCGAGCGGATGCCGGGCGCAGTGTTCTTGCCGTCCTCGCCGCGCGTCTCCACCATTGCGATGTCGGGCGAGCGCGCGATCAGCTCGCGCCAGGGCGCGTTCGAGCCGGGCGCCGGCTTTCGCGTGGCCTGTTCGAGCATCGCGTCCTTCAGCTTCCGCACTGCCTGCAGCGTCGGCGGCATCACCGAGGCGGTGACGCGGCTGCCGCCGGAGCCGGGGCCTTCGGGCAGCGAGGAATCGCCGATCCGCACATCGATCTCACCGGGTTCGAGATCGAACTCGCGCGCGATCGCGTCGGCAAGCACGCTGCGGGTGCCGGTGCCGATGTCCTGCGTCGCCGTGCTAGCAACGACGCGGCCGCCCCTGACCGCGACCTCGACCTTCACCTTCGGCTGCCACAGATAGAGCCAGTAGCCCGTCGCGACCCCGATGCCGCGGCGATAGCGCCCGTTCTGCGCCGGCTTGTGGTTGCGCCAGATCTCGAGCCCTGATGCCCAATCGTAGAGCCGCTGCCGGTTGGGATCGGGATCCCAGCGCTTGCGCAAGGCGATCGGATCGACCTTGAGCCGCAGCGCGGCCTCGTCGATCGATTGCTCCACGGCGAATGCCATCGGCGGACCGCCGGGGCCGCGGAAGGCGGCGCCGGGCGGCAGATTGCTGATGACGTCAAAATCCGAAAGGTCCTTCGCCTCGGCCGGATAGATCAGCCGCGCCAGTCCCGCGATGGTCGAGTTGGTCGCGGCCCCGGTATCGGCATGCGCGGTGACCGAGAGCGCCTTCAGGCCGCCTTGCTCGGAAGGTAGCAGCGCGACCTTCAACTCCGCGGCCGGCCGATAACCGGCGACCGAGAGTTCTTCCTGGCGATCATAGGCGACCCGCACCGGCGCTTTCGCCGCGCGGGCCAGCTCGATCGCGGCGATCGTCTCGGTGCCGAGGCTCGCTTTCGAGCCGAAGCCGCCGCCGACGTGCTCCGCGATCACGCGGACCTTGTCGTGATCGAGCTTGTAGCGTTTTGCGATCTGCTCCTTCAGGTGAAACACCTGCTGGGTCGAGGCGTGCAGGGTCAGCCGGTCGCCGTCGAAGCGCGCCACCGCGGCGTGGGGCTCGAGACAAGCATGCTGCTGCGTGGCGGTGCGGAAGGTGGCTTCGACGAGTAGCTTGTTGTTGGCCTGGCGCGCCTCGTCCACCCAGTTGCGGGCCTTCTTGGCGCGGGTCGAGAAAACAGCGGTCGGCCCGCGGATGTTCTGCTTCCAGGGCGCCGGCCCGCCGGCCGCCTCCGAGACGTTGCCGGCCCGCTTGCGGCTCGCCTTGTCGAACACCACGGGCGCATCATCCTTGCGTCCGGCGTCGAGCCCGACCACCGCGGGCAGGCGCTCGCTGGTCAGCTTGATCGCGGCGAGCGCGGCCAGCGCCGTCTTGCGGTCCGGAGCTGCAACCGCCGCAATCGGCTCGCCGACATAGCGCACGATGTGGTCGTCGCCGAGCAGCGACACCGCACTAACGCCGGGCAGCGCGCGTGCCGGCGCCAGATCGAGCGTGGCGATGCGTGCATGCGCCTCGCGCGAGCGCAGGATCAGGCCTTCGAGCTGGCCGTCATGATGGATGTCGACGGTGTATTTCGCCGCGCCCGTCACCTTGTCGCGCGCCTCGATGCGGGGCGCCGTGACGTGATCGCCGTCGAAGCGGCCGGCACAGGCATCCGCCACCGCGCGGTAGATCCCGTCATAGGCGCCGCAGCGGCAGAGATGGCCGGACAGCGCCGCGCCAATCTCCTCGCGCGACGGCATCGCCGTTCCCCTGGTCGCGCGCCAATGGTCGCAGAACGCGGTCGCTTCCACGATGAAGCCGGGCGTGCAGAAGCCGCATTGCAGGGCGTCATGCGCCATGAACGCCTTCTGCACCGGATGCAGCCCGGACGCGCCGATGGCTTCCACCGTCGTCACCGATTTGCCGGCGGCGGCGTGTGCCGGCATCAGGCAGCTTGCGACCGGCGCGCCGTCGACCAGCACGGTGCAGGCGCCGCAGACGCCGGCGCCGCAGACGAGCTTGGTGCCGGTGAGCTTGAGCTGGTCGCGCACGATGTCGATCAAGAGCGCATCGGGATCATCGGGCAGGGATTCGACGCGGCCATTGACGGTCGTCGTGCTCATGGATGTCCTCCAGTTGTCCTGCGTGTCGGCCTCTTGGGGATTGCCGCCCTCTTGACGTACGGCTTCTGCGGTTTCGGCAAGGATTTGGACTTGAATTTCGGCTTGGCGCCGGCGCAGAGCGTCCGCACGATGATCGCCATGTCCTTCAGGAACGCTTCCGCCGGCTGCATCGCCGGATACTGCGACTTCGCTGCGTGAATCGACATTTCGACCAGCCGCGCGAACTCGGCCGGCGTCAGGTCCTGCGGCAGCGCAAGCTGCTGCTTGCGCACGACCCGCGCGACCGTCGTGACCATGCGCTCAGCATAGCGCGCAGCGTAGGTCTGGAAGAGGTCGCGCGCATGCACGAGGTGCTCGGAATACAGTTCCTCGAGATGCGGCGAGCCGTCCAGCGACCCGATCATGGTCGACATCCGCGCGGTCATGCCCGTAGCGAGGATGTCGCCGAGATCGCTGCCCGCCGCCTCCGCCTCGGCAATGGCGGTGTCCTCGGCTGCGATCGCGCTCTCATGCACGCGCTCGATCACGGCGCGGAACAGCGTTTCCTTGGATTCGAAGTGGTGATAGAGCGCCTGCCGCGTCAGGCCGGCCGCCTCGGCGACCTGCTCGATCGAGGAGCGCCGAAAGCCGTGCCGGCGGAACACCAGCATGGTGGCATCGAGAATGCGGGTTTTCGGTCCCATTTGACGATTTTGACAAATATAGAAAAACTGTCAAATCGCGATTTGGTGAGGAGGCGGTGCTGGGGCTTGATCACCATTCCGCGAGGCCGCCGCGCGGCCGGCGCCCATGTGAACCGCCTTGCGAATGGTCGCGTCGAAGAAACGTGGAGCTCCAAAGATGACCTTCTGGTCCGGAGCTTGCGAGGATACGCACATGACCCAGGTCTTTTTCCATTGCTCGACCACGCACGGGGTGCTGATGGATCGCCGCGGCACCTCGGTGACAAGCCTCTCGGAGGCCTGCGAGGCGGCGACGTGCATGATGCGATCGCTGGTCGCAACGGTCAGCCTGGAAGACTGGCGCGACTGGGTCGTGCATGTCAGCGACGAGTCCGGCGAGGAGATCGTGATCCTGTCCTTCGCGTCCGTGCTCGGCAAGCCGCACTGAGAGGGCGCCATGCTGTCACCGCACGCATCATTGCTCTCTCTGCACGACAGCTGGAACGCGATTACGGCGGGCCTGCAGAATCTGATCGCGCGAATTCGCGATCCCTACCGGCCCGAGCTGCACTACATGCGCGGACCGGGTCCCAAATGGCATGCGAAGCACGCCGTTCAAGCTGCGCCCGCCGGTTGAGCGCGGCGCTGTTCAGCTCTCGCTTCTCGCCGGGCGGTACATCTCGCGCCGCCACGCCGCCGGGCTGACGCCGACCACGGCGGAAAACACCCGCGTGAAGTGGCTTTGATTGGCAAAGCCGGCCGAAATCGCGATCTCGGACAGCGACAGGTCGCGCGCCGCCATCAGCTGCTTGGCCACCTTCAGGCGCTGCTGAAGCAGCCATTGGTGCGGTGGCAAGCCGGTGGAGATGCGGAAGGCGCGCGAAAAATGGCCGACCGACGGATCGAGCTCGGCCGCAATCTGCTTCAGCGAAATCTTCCCGCTGAGGTCGGATTCGAGCTTTTCGCAGGCGCGGTTGATCTGCCAGGCGGCGAGGCCGCCACGGGTCGGTCCGGTCGGATGTTGTATTCCGTCATAGGTCCGGGTGACGTGCGCGGTCAGCGCCAGCATCATGTGATCGATGAACAGCTGGTTGGTTTCGTCCGGCCGGTGCAATCCCTCGCGCAGCAGCGCCCCGACATGACGAATGACGCCGTCGTCGTGACCGGTGCCGATTTCGCAGGCCAGTTCGCCGATGCGCGGCGAGCCGGTCTGTTCGGCGAAGTCAGTGAGCGCCGAGCGCGGCAGATAGAAGAACAGCGAGTGGAACGGCTTGTCGATCACGTAGCGCGGATCGCGTTTGAGATCGTAGAGATAGGTCGCGCCCGCCGGGATGTCCCGCTTCATGAGGCACTTGCCGCCCTCCCACAATTCGCAGTCCGGATAATCGTGCAGCTTCAGGCTGACCAGAAAGGCATCCTCGGCGGTGAGCGATCCGGACAGCCCGGGCACCGGGTTGTCGTCCCGGGTTTCGGTGACCGCGAGTTCGGCGCTGCGCAGCGTGCGCGTGATCAGCGCCGGCGGCGTATCCCTCAGGCGTAGGAATTGCCCGAGCCGCTGCCCGTAGGCGCCCGCCTGTGCCATGCGTGTTGAGTCCATCATTGATGTGCGGCCGGGCAGGGACTTGTCAGTCAGCCTGCGAAGCCGTCACTCATTATCCGGGATTGCTGCGGCGCAGTCCAATTGTCTCAGGCGATCATGAACGATGCTGCCGGTCGTTCAGCGCAATGCGATTCCGGAATGAATTCAACTGCTTTGGTCCAATCGACCGTGCCGGACGCAGAAATGTCGCAGCCGCGCGCTTGGCGCAGAATTGGGCAAAGCATGGCCGTTTCAGGAAAGACATTCGAACTGCGCGGCGCTTAGGTCCGGCGGGCAGTTCCGCGCCTCATGGGTCCGACAGACCGGCCCGCAAGGAGGGAGCGCATGAGCCTTCAAACGCGAGCACAGGTGATGAGTAAGCCGATCCTGCACGATCCTTTGCGGGATTCGCCCGCCGCATCCGAAGCGCGGCCGGCCGAGGCACCGGCCGGTCCGCGCTGCCCGGCCGGCCAGGAGATGGCCCGCGTGCTCAAGACGCAGCCGCTTCGCATGGCGGCCGACCCGTCGAGCGGCGCGATCGCCTATTGGAAGCATGACGCCCTGCACGACGTGGTCAGGCCGATGGTCGACCATGTCGTCATGAGCTATCCCGCCGGCTCGCAGCGGCTGGAGCGGCGGACCGGCAGGGTGGCTTCGATCGGAACGGCACGGTCCGGGGTCGTGACGATCATTCCGGCCGGCTCGAGCTCGCGCTGGGATATCCACCAGTCGGTGCACGTCGTTCAGCTCTATCTTCCGCATGCGACGCTGGCGCGCGTCGCCGGCGAGGCCGACACCGCAGCTCCCGGCGATCTGCTGGAGCGCACCGGGCATCCCGATCCAATTACATCGCGGTTGCTGCTGAGCGCCGCTGATGCGCTCGATGGCAGCGCGGCGCTGGATGCGCTGTTCCGGCAGCAACTGACGGATCTCTTGGCCACGCGCCTGCTGTCGGCGCATGCCGGCGTGCCTGCTACGGTGCAGGCGACCGTGGGCGGTCTGGCGCCGACCGCGCTGCGCCGCGCCATCGAGCGGTTGCGCTTCGCGGCGCTGGCGACGGATGCCGGCCTGTCGCGCTTTCACTTCTGCCGCGCCTTCAAGGAAAGCACCGGGCTCTCGCCGCATGCCTGGCTGCGCCAGCACCGGCTCGAGCAGGCCATGAACATGCTGCGCGACACCGACGCATCCGTGGTCTCGATCGCGGCGGCGCTCGGCTACAGTTCGCAGACCGCGTTCGCGGCCGCGTTCAGGAAGCTGACCGGCGAAAACCCCGAGCGATTGGCGGCGGCGCCTGCGGTAGCCGCAATCGCTCTTCAGGTCGGGCAATCGCTCTGGGGCACTCATAAGGCCAATTCGCTAGATCACCGTGGCGCCCACGCCAACAACGGAGACAAGCGATGGCCTGGAAGGATTTCGGTAGCTCCCTTGCAGTGACACGGCGACGCCGGGTCCTCGCGACTGCACTGATGTACGGGCTTACGCTCACCGTGCGCTTCACGTCGGCAACCGGCGAGGATGCCGATGCGCCGGCGCAGGCCGTTCAGGGCGCCGATGCCATGACGTCGGTGATGATCAGCGACGCCGCCCAGGCGCTCTACCGGGACTGGCTCCCGGGGGCCGCGCTGCCGATCGGCCTTCAGCATGGAGCGCTGTCGGGCGCGAGAGGCTGCCGCGCAGCCTGCATGCCCGGGGCGCGCACGCCGTTCCTGTCGAGCTGCGCCGCCCGGCAATAGGCGCTCGCTTTTCGTTTCACCTCTTCGCGTCGCCGATCGCGACAGGCTTCGCCGCAAGCGGCAGGCAGCGGCGGCAACGCGCGGACATCAGAGACTGCCAACCCAGAGGAGATACCCATGCGAATTGTCATCATCGGCGCCGGCTTTGCCGGCATGTACGCCGCGCTCTCCGCAGCCCGCCTGCGCGACATCAAGGGCGTTTCGCCCGAGGAGCTCGAGATCGCGCTGGTCGCGCCGGAGCCGACCCTGGTGGTGCGCCCGCGGCTCTACGAGCCGAAGCCGGAGACACTGACCGCGCCGCTGCTCGACGTCTTCAACGCGATCGACGTCGTCTATGTGCAGGGCAGCGCCGAAGCCGTCGACACCAAGGCCCGCACCGTGCAGATCGTCACCGCCAAGGACGCGCGCAAGACGCTGCCTTATGATCGCCTTGTGGTGGCGACCGGCAGCCGGCTGTTCCGTCCGAACGTACCCGGTCTCGCCGAGCATGGCTTCAGCGTCGACAATCTTGCGGATGCGATCGCGCTCGATCGCCATCTGCACGACCTCGCCAGGCAGCCGGCATCAGTGGCACGCGACACCGTGGTCGTTGCCGGCGGCGGCTTCACCGGCATCGAGGCGGCGACCGAGATGCCGGCGCGGCTCCGGGACATCCTCGGCAGCGACGCCAAGCCGCGCGTCGTGATCGTCGATCGCAACGTGGCGATCGCGCCCGACATGGGCGAGGGCCCGCGCCCGATCATCGAGGACGCGATGCGCAAGCTCGGCGTCGAAGGCCGCTTCGGCGCCGGCGTCGCCGAGGTCAGCAAGTCCGGCGTCACGCTCTCCAGCGGCGAGCATATCGAGGCCGCGACCGTGGTCTGGGCGGCGGGCATTCGCGCCGCGCCGCTGACCACGCAGATCCCGGCGGAGCGCGACAATTTTGGCCGGCTGCTGGTCGATCGCGATCTGCGCGTACCGTCGGTCGCGGGTGTGTTCGCCACCGGCGATGCGGCGCGTGCCGCATGCGACGATGTCGGCAATTACGCGCTGATGTCGTGCCAGCACGCGACGCGGATGGGCGCCTTTGCCGGCAACAACCCCGCGGCCGAGCTGCTCGGTGTCCCGACCAGGCCGTATCACCAGAAGGCCTATGTCACCTGCCTCGACCTCGGCGAGGCCGGTGCTCTGTTCACCCGCGGCTGGGAGCGCAAGGTCGAGATGGTCGGCGATGTGGCCAAGAAGACCAAGCGGGAGATCAACACCGTCTGGATCTATCCGCCGCGCGCCGAGCGTGCCGCGGCGCTGGCATCGGCCGATCCGGAGCACGTCACCGAAGTCTGACGCTGAGCTCGGCGAGAGCACCGCAACTGCGATCATCGCTTCCGCGCACGGCGTCGTTCGATCGCAGTGCGCGGAACTGACTCGAAGTATCGCGGAGCGAAACGCAGTTTAGAATCGTCCTTAGAAGCGCTCGAAAAATCTGAGGCGCATTGACGCAGTTTCGCTGCGTTCACGTTGCGAGCTCGCAACACCATCGGCGATAAGCCCAACACTGGATGTGTTCTAATCACCGATCAGCTGCGTACGTCTTTCATCGTGTTAGTGACGGCGAGGATGAAGGCGATGTGAGTTGACGGGGGTCGGATGTTTCGTCGCACTGCGCTGGCGGCCGGGTACATGGCCGGCAGCGGTTTGTTCGTGCTGAGTGTGGTGATGCCGCGAGAAAGCGTTGCGCAATCGGCGCTGCCGCCGGTGACGGTCGAGGCGCCGAAACAACAGCAGCAGGCGCGGCGGACGCTGCCGGCGCGACGCGCGGCGCGTCCTGCACGTACGACGCCGCGATCGATCGCGAACCGGGCGCCCGCGCAGAACGTTCCAGCACCGGGGGCAGGTGGCGGCGGAGAGCGCGGCAACGGGCCGGTCACCGGCTATCTCGCCAGCCAGAGCGTCACCGCAACCAAGACAGACAGCCCGGTGCTGACGACGCCGCAGTCGATCTCGATCGTCACCCAGGATCAGATCCAGGCGCAGGGCGCGCAGAACATCACCGAAGCACTGCGCTACACGCCCGGCGTGACGATCGAGAGTTTTGGCGCCAACGCGTTCTTCGACGAGTTCAAGCTGCGGGGCTTCACCGCGCCACGCTATCTCGACGGGTTGCGGCTGCCGACCGACACCACGACCTTCGCGGTCCCGCGCATCGAGACCTATGGTCTCGAGCGCATCGAGGTCCTGAAGGGCCCGTCATCCGGCCTGTATGGACAATCCGATCCGGGCGGCCTGTTGAACCTGGTCAGCAAGCGGCCCACCGAGACGCCGCATTACGAGATCGAGGGATCGTTCGGCTCGTTCGATCGCTTCCAGGGCGCCTTCGATATCGGTGGTCCGGCCGACAAGGACGCCCGGTTCCTTTACCGCATCGTCGGCCTTGGCCGCGACAGCAACAGCCAGACCGACTTCGTTCAGGACAACAAGCTGTTCATCGCGCCGAGCTTCACCTGGCGCCCGACCTACGACACCAGCTTCACCGTGCTCTCGCAGTACCAGAAGGTCGACAACAAGGGTTACCAGCAATACGTCCCGGGACAGGTGTCCTTCCTGCCCAACCCCAACGGACATATTCCTTACAGCCGTTACCTCGGCGAGCCCGGGCTGGATGGCTATCATCTCGAGCAGTTCGCGGTCGGCTACGCGTTCGAGCATCGCTTCGACAACATCTTCCAGTTCCGGCAAAACCTCCGCTACACCCAGGTCAGCAACGACCTTGCATCGGTGCGGACCGAGGGCATGGTGACGGATCGTCTGGTCGCGCGCACCTACAACTACGTCAAGGCCAACGCCGCCAATGTCGCGCTCGACAATCAGCTGCAGGCGGATTTCGCCACCGGGCCGCTGGTCCACAAGGTGCTGGCCGGCGTCGACTACTTCGATCTGTGGGCGAACACGGACTATCGCACGACGCCGATTGCGCCGATCGATGCCTATAGTCCGGTCTACGGCACCGCCGTTCCGTCAGCCAGCTCGCTGGCGCCTTTCATTCTGCGCGACGACAGGCAGTCGCAGCTCGGCGCCTATCTGCAGGATCAGATCAAGCTCGATCGCTGGACGCTGACCATGAGCGGCCGCCAGGACTGGGTCAGCTCCGGCTTCACCAGCATGGCGTTCTATCCGCCGGCCGGCCATTATTCGCGCGATGACTCGGCGCAAACCGGTCGCATCGGCCTGAGCTACCTGTTCGATATCGGCCTGGCGCCCTATGTCAGCTACGGGACCTCGTTCACGCCCAACCTCGGCGCCGACAGCGCCGGCCGGTCGTTCAGGCCGACGACGGGCGAGGGCGCGGAAGTCGGCGTCAAGTTCAAGCCGAACGGCTCGAACTTCATGGTGACGGCGGCAGCGTTCGATATCCGTCAGCAGGACGTGCTGACGGCCGATCCGTTAAACCCGCTGTTCAACGTGCAGACCGATGCCGTGCGCGTCCGCGGCCTCGAGCTCGAGCTGAAGGGCAATCTCACGCGCGAGCTCGAGATCACGGCGGGATACACCCATCTCGACCCGCGGGTGACGACGAGCATTGCCGGCTATGCCGGCAAGTACATGATGAACACGGCGCAGGACCAGGTCGCGGTCTGGGGCAAGTATAGCTGGTATGACGGCGCGCTCGCGGGCCTTGGGCTCGGCCTCGGCGTGCGCTATGTCGGCGAGACCTACGGCGACAACTTCAATACCTTTGTCATTCCCTCCTATGCCTTGCTCGATGCGTCGGTCAGCTACGACTTCGCCTATCTGCGGCCGGACCTGAAGGGATGGAAGGCGCAGGTCAACGTGACCAACCTGACCGACCACTTCTACGTTGCATCCTGCCTGACCGGGCTTCCCTATTGCGGCCTCGGCAATGGCCGCACGGTACTGGGCACGATGAAGTACACCTTGAACTAGGTAACGAAATTGACTGCGACGACCAGATCCTTGCGGCGATGGGGCGCTGTCCATAAATGGACCAGCCTCATCTGCACGCTGTTCACGCTGCTGCTCTGCATCACCGGCCTGCCGCTGATCTTCCACGAGCAGATCGACGATCTCCTGCACAGCCAGGTCAAGCCGCCCGACGTGCCGCCAGGCACGCCGCCGGCCAATCTGGACCGTCTGCTCGGCAACGCGCTGGCGCAGGCGCCTGGAAAGGTGCCTCACTTCCTGATCTGGGATCGCGACGATCCGAGCGCGATGTTCGTCAGCGTCGGTCCGACCATCGATGCCGATCCGACCAACAATTTGCTGATCCGGATGGACACCCATACCGGCGCCTATCTCGATGCGCCCGATGTGACCGGCCGCTTCACCTACATCATGTTGAAGCTGCACACCGACATGTTCGCGGGCCTGCCCGGCAAGCTGTTCCTCGGATTGATGGGGATCCTGTTCTGCGTAGCGATCATCTCCGGCATCGTGGTCTATGCGCCGTCGATGCGGAAACTGCGTTTCGGCGCCTATCGCGCGCAACGGACCCGCGTCGTGCGCTGGCTCGACGTCCATAATCTCGCGGGCATCCTGCTCGTCGCCTGGACGCTGGTCGTCGGCTTCACCGGGGTCATCAACACCTGGGCCGATCTCGTGCTCAAGATGTGGCAGTTCGGCCAGCTCGCCGAAATGACCGCGCAGTACAAGGACCGGCCGGTGCCGTCGAAGCTGACCTCGCTGAATGCGGCGGTCGAAGTGGCCACCCATGCGGTGCCCGGCATGACGCCGAGCTTCGTCGCCTTCCCGGGAACCCTGTTCAGCAGCAAGAGCCACTACGCGGTGTTCCTGCACGGCGATACGCCGCTGACCTCGCGGCTGCTGAAGCCGGCGCTGATCGATGCGGAAACCGGCAAGCTGACCGACACAAGGGACATGCCCTGGTATGTGACGACCCTGTTCGTCTCGCAGCCGCTGCATTTCGGCGACTATGGCGGCATGCCGCTCAAGATCGTCTGGGCGCTGCTCGACATCCTGACCATCTTCATCCTCGTGACCGGCGTGTATCTGTGGATGCGTCGCCGCAAGGCGGGCGTGAGCCAGGAACGCGCGATCGCCAACGCCGACTCCCTCGACAACCCCGCATTATCGTCGTGACGTCAGCATGGTCTCGCATCGTTCATTGACCCAGATCTTCGCTGCCCCGCTCGTCATCGCGATCGTGAGCACGGTCGGATTGATCAGCGCGCTGGTTGGCGACGGCTGGTGGGATGCGGTCTCGTGGGCCGGGCTCGGCCTGCCTCTCCTGCTCTATCTGGTGTTCATCTGGCGGCGCCAGCCGAATTGATCGGGTTTGCCTGATCGCGCTTCGAACCGGCCGGGCAATCAGCAAAGCCGGTCCAATCGGAATATGCCGATCCCTGCGGTGTCTCATCCGCGGAGATGCGCAAGAAGCCGAACGAGCAATCGAATAAGCAGTCGCGGCCGCGCAGGTGTCTGGCGTGTGGCGTCGCGCCGGCATTGTAAGATGACAGGTCTTCACTCCGGGAGCCCCGCCATGCGTAGCGGGTTGACCAATGCATCCAGGTCGCCTTGTCGGCGATACGGAAGCAGCCTGGCCCAGCGGGCCAGGCTGAAATTGGGGTGGCCCGCCAGCAAGTCGCTTGAGATCAGGCGCGCTTCATCTTGCCGGCCGAGATTCCAAAGCGCCGCTATGAGTGTCGACTGCGCGGTCAGCCAGAACGGCCGCTGCCTCAGAACGCGGGAGGCTATATCGTGCGCCGCCGCGAAATCTCCGAGATGAAATCTTGCGCGCGCTTCGTCCACCATGGATTCGTTGCGCTCAATCGGACTGAGCCGTTGGGCGTGTTCCTCGTAGAGGACGGCTTTTCGGAAATTGCCGGCGTAGCCGTGGTACATGCCCGCCATGTGATGGGCGTCAGAGCTGCTGGGAGCGAGGCTGATCGCGGTTTCTCCTGCTGCCACAGCCTCATCATGACGGCGTTGATAGGTACGAACATAGCCGATCACCAGGTATGCTTCCCCGAAGCTGGGGTCGGCGGCGAGAGCCCGATCAGCGCAGCCCAGTGCGGCTTGATACGCTTCATTTTCATCCTTGATCCAACCGAAGCGCGCCTGGTCAGTCAGGGTCAGACCCAACAAGTAGAGCGCAGGCATAAACGAGCCGTTGATCTCCAGCGCCTGTTCAAAAAGCTTCCGGGCCTGTGCGTGAGTTTGCCTTGCGAAATTAACGTACAGGGCGCGCCCCTTTAAAACATACTCATAAGCCAGCGGACTGCCCGAGCGCTTTCTCCACACCCTCGCGCGTTCGCCGACCGTCAACTGGACCTCAAGCGCTTCGACGATCTCTTGCGTAATTCGGTCCTGGAGATCGAACACGTCGTCCAGGTCTCCGTCAAAGCGATCCGCCCAGAGATGACCGCCGTCTCGACCATCAATCAACTGCGCCGTCAACCTGATGCGATTGCCGATCTTTCGAACGCTCCCCTCCAGCAGATAACGAGCACCCAGGATCTGCCCGATTTCGCGAATGTCCCTGTTCTGCCCCTTGAACGCGAAGCTCGAGTTGCGAGCTATCACCATCAATTCCTGAATCTTTGACAGGGTCGTAAGGACGTCTTCCGCGATCCCATCCGCGAAATACTCCTGCTCGTTGTCTCCGCTCATGTTCTGAAACGGCAGCACCGCGATGGAGGGCTTTCCCGAAAACGGGCGCATGTGATGCGATTCGGCAGGAGCCGGATGGCGCTCAGGCGAAGGTCTGGCGCCAATCTTCATTCGCCAGGCGCGGATCGGTTCAGTGATGTTTTTCAGATTCTGTTGGCCCATGTCTTCGAAGGCTGCATCGACCTTGCCCCGGATCTGCCGGTAGGCGTCGTCGGACAGGCATATGCCGCCCGGGTCCGCGATGTTCTCCAGCCGCGCGGCGATGTTGACGCCGTCGCCGAAGATGTCGTCGTTGTCGATGATGATGTCGCCGACGTGAATGCCGATGCGAAATTCGATCCGCTGCTGTTGCGGTGCGGATGCGTTAAGCTCTGCCATCCTGCTCTGGACTTCTACAGAGCTGCGCACTGCATCGACGGCGCTGCCGAATTCGACAAGCATGCCGTCGCCGGTCGTTTTGACGATGCGGCCGCGATGAGCGGCGATCGTTGGATCAATGAGATTTTTTCTGGCCGCCTTGAGCCGCGCGAGCGTGCCTTCCTCGTCCGTTCCCATCAGGCGACTGTAGCCGGCGACATCTGCCGCCAGCACTGCTGCCAGTCGCCTTTCCACTCGCTCGGGCGCCACGGACTACCCTAACTTGGAAGTTCAACCCGGCCAATTAAAGCACGTCGAGCCGCCTTCGGGCTAGAGGCCACGCCCTGGCTGACCGTTAGTCGCTAGATCAGCGCTTCCATGCGTAGCGTCGCCTCGATCTCTCCGAGGATGCGCGCCAGCCGTTCGGCCCACGCCGTCTCGCCGGCCTGGTCGGAGATCAGGTCCTGGCGGATCTCGATGCCCGAGTTCATCAGGCCGCGTGCCTCGCCATGCACGGGGATCGTGTAGTCGGTCTCGTCGCTGACCGCATAGGGCTCGTTGTCGCCGACCACGAGATCGCCCTCGGCGCGCAGATGCTTCAGCAGCAGCGGCGGCAGCACCGTGTCGCGGTGGTAGAGCGTGCCGATGTGCCAGGGTCGCGCGATGCCGGCGTAGATCGGCGTGAAGCTGTGCAGCGACACCAGCAGCGTCGGCAGGCCCCGACGCGCGCGCGCGTCGATGATCTCGTCGATGCGTTTGTGATAGGGATCGAAGATCTGCGCGCGGCGCATCTCGGCGGCCTCGCGCGACAGGCCTTCATTGCCCGGTACCGTGGTGGCCTCGCTGATCAGCGGGATCGAACTTGCGACATGCGGCGGACGGTTGCAGTCGATCACGAGCCGCGAATAGCGCTGCGCGATCAAATGCGCGCCGAGCCGCTCCGAGAGCCGGGCTGCGACGCCGGCGATGCCGATGTCCCAGGCGATGTGCCGCACCAGCTCGTCTTCGGGCAGGCCGAGGTCGCCGAGCGGAGAGGGAATCAGCCTGCCGTAATGGTCGCAGGTGAACAGGAACGGCGAGCGGCCGCCGGCATTGTGTTCAAGAACCGGTGAAGCGTCGGTGCTCGCGAGCAGGAACGATGGACCGCCTCCGTAATTCAAGGCTTTTTTCCTCAACTTTGCCTATTCAGGCGGCATGCTGAACTGGAATCGGGCAGCTTTCTCTATAGATTATGCAGCCCGAAATCACGATGATTGTTTGAAGATGCCGCTGCTGACTATTCATCACAAGACCGTTTATCGCTACGCGCGCCCGGTGGCGTTCGGCGAACACCGCATCATGCTGCGCCCCCGGGACGGCCATGATCTGCGCGTGCTCGACAGCGCACTTGTGATCGATCCACAGCCGATGTCGCTGCGCTGGATCCACGATGTGTTCGGCAACAGCATGGCGATCGCCGCCTTCGACGAGCGCGCCGACACGCTGTCCTTCGTCTCGACCGCGACGGTGGAGCACAATCCGGCCGATACGTTCGCGCTGACGCCGGACGATCCCGCCTATTTCTATCCGTTCCTCTACGACGATGAGGAATTCCCCGATCTGCAGCAGTTCATCACGCCGCAATATGGCGACCCGAACGGCGAGCTGTCGGCCTGGGCGCGGCGCTTCCTCGATGTCGAGGCGCCGACGCCGACTTTCAAGATCCTGAGCGGCATGACCCACGGCATCCGCGAGGCGTTCAGCTATCGCAAGCGCTATGAGCAGGGCACCCAGCATCCGCTCGACACGCTGCGCACGCAGTCCGGCACCTGCCGCGACTATGCGCTGTTCATGATCGAGGCGCTGCGCCGGCTCGGCGTCGCCGCGCGCTTCGTCTCCGGCTATCTCGCGATGCCGCCTGGCAGCGCGCACGGCTATGTCGGCGGCGGCTCGACCCATGCCTGGGTGCAGGTCTATCTGCCGAGCGCGGGCTGGATCGAGTTCGATCCGACCAACGGCATCGTTGGCACGCGCGATCTGATCCGCGTCGCGGTGGCGCGCGACCCGCGCCAGGCGATCCCGCTGCACGGCGTCTATCTCGGCGCGGCGGACGCCTTTCTCGGCATGGATGTCGACATCAAGGTGGTCTCGGTCGGCGAGAACGCGGAGCAGGAGACGGCCTGACGATGCAGATCAAGGTCGGCTTCGAGATCACCTACACGGCGGCGCAGCCGACCCCGATGGTGATCATGCTGTCGATCCATCCGTCGCGCTACGCCGACATCGTCGGCACCGAGCGCCTTTCGACCGAACCGGACGTGCCGATCGGCCTCTATCGCGACAGCTTTGGCAATGTCTGCGGGCGGCTCGTTGCCCCCAGCGGTGGCGTCACCTTCCGCGGCAGCGCGCTGGTGCGCGATTCCGGACTGCCTGACATCGTCAATCCGGCTGGACAGCAGCTGCCGGTCGAGCAATTGCCGGACGACATGCTGCTCTATCTGATGCCGAGCCGCTATTGCGAGACCGACAAGCTGACCGATGTCGCCTGGTCGCTGTTCGGCAACACACCGCAGGGCTGGGCGCGGGTGCAGGCGATCACCGATTTCGTGCACCACCACGTGACGTTCGGCTATCAGCACGCCCATCACATGAAGTCGGCGCACGACGTCTATGAAAGCCGCGCCGGCGTCTGCCGCGACTTCGCGCATCTGGCGCTCACCTTCTGCCGCTGCATGGGCATTCCGGCACGCTACTGCACCGGCTATCTCGGCGACATCGGCGTGCCGCCGGACCCGGCGCCGATGGATTTCTCCGGCTGGTTCGAGGTCTATCTGTCGGGCCAGTGGTACACCTTCGATGCCCGCCACAACACGCCGCGGATCGGCCGCATCCTGATGGCGACCGGCCGCGACGCCGCCGACGTCGCCCTCACCACGAGCTTCGGCCGCATGACGCTGACGAAGTTCGTCGTGGTGACGGACGAGGTGGCGGCGGCCTAGCGTCCCCCGGGATTTTCTGTCATTCCGGGATGGTGCGTTGGCACCAGACCCGGAATCTCGAGATTCCGGGTCTGGTCCTTCGGACCATCCCGGAATGACAACTGAACCTATGACCTCCGATATTCTTTTCGTCTACGGCACGCTGATGCGCGGCTTTGACCATCCGATGGCGAAGCTGCTCGCGGGCAATGCCGAATTCCTCGGGCCGGCGCAGTGCCGCGGCCGGCTCTATCTGGTGAAGCATTATCCGGGCCTCGTGGTGTCGGACGATCCGGCCGACATCGTGCATGGTGAGCTGTTCCGCTTGCGGGAGCGTGAGGCCATGCTGCGTGAATTCGACATGTACGAAGCCTGCGGCGAAGGCTTTCCGCCGCCGACCGAATATGTCCGCGAGATGCTTGCCGTCACGCTCGCCGACGGCAGCGTGAGCGAGGCGTGGACCTATCTCTACAACTGGCCGGTCACCGAGCTGCCGCGGATCGCGTCAGGAAAATTCCTCGAGCATTAGCGCTCGGACGTACCGCATGTTTCGTCATGCCCGGGCTTGACCCGGGCATCCATCTCACTTCGCAATAGTCATTCTTTTGATGGATTGCCGGGTCACAGGCGAGCGGAAGCGACGCCGTCATTCTGACGGCTGTGCCGGCCACCACGAAAGAGAAGTCAATCCTCCCGCACCACGCGGATGTCGACCTCGCGCTCGACATAGCTCCATTCCTCGGTCGCGCGCAGCATGCCGACCAGTTCGTCGAACAAGGTGACGTGGTCGGGGGCGAATTCGAACCAGGTCAGGAAGTCGAAGGGCATGCCGAGGTCGCGCGAATGAAACAGCTGGCGGGCGATTGCGGGGAGGAATTTCAGGGTGCCTTCGATGTGGTGCGACTTGTCCTCGAAGATCTTGCGGCGCTCCTCCTGCGTGAGCTCCCACCACGCCGCGGATTTCCGGATCGGGATCAGCGCCGCGTGCGTTGCCTCGCTGCGGCCGAGCCCGGCCTGCACGGCCAAGAGCTTCTCGCGCTCCTCCTTCTCGGTGTAGCGCAGATGGCTGGCGACGCCGGCGAGCCGCCAGGAGGTCTGCGCCGGCAGCAGCGGCAGCGCGATCGATTCGCTCGCAACGATCGACAACGCCGCGACCTTCGGCAGCGTCTCGCCCTTCACCCGCGTGATGGACGTGACCTGCCAGCCGCCGCTCTGTCCGCCTCTGAATGTCGTGAACATGGCCTATCCAATCCCGGAAGGGGGGAGGGGGCAAGCTTGCCGCACAGGCTCTCCACCGTGGATTTGGGGGTAACCCGCTCGACGGAGCCGCGACGGGCCAGACCTGTGAATAGCCCGGAAAAGCCCCACATTGTTCGGCATGGCGGGCCGTGCCGCTATATGGCTAACCGGTTGTCCGCGATTCGCCGCCCGAGCCCAAATCCTGACTGATGCGTTTCACGCCCGAATTCCTCGATGAGCTGCGCGCCCGGCTTCCGGTCTCGGAAGTCGTGGGCAGGCGCGTCAAGCTCAAGAAGGCCGGCCGGGAGTGGAAGGGGCTGTCGCCGTTCCAGCAGGAAAAGACGCCGTCGTTCTTCGTCAACGACCAGAAGCAGGCCTGGTTCGACTTCTCGTCCGGGCTGAATGGCAACATCTTCGACTTCCTGATGAAGACCGAGGGCGTGACTTTCCCCGAGGCGGTGGAACGTCTCGCCGCGATGGCGGGTGTCCCGCTGCCGGCGGTGACGCCCGATGCCGCGCGACACGAGCAGCACCGCCGCACCCTGCACGACGTGATGGAACTGGCGACCAAGTTCTTCGCCGACACGCTGGCTTCGCGGGGCGGCGCCAAGGCGCGCGGCTATCTTGCCGACCGCGCCATCTCGCCGGCGACCCAGCTCCAGTTCCGGATGGGCTATGCGCCGCCGGATCGCTTCGCGCTGAAGGAGCATCTCGGCGCACTAGGTATCTCCACCGACGACATGGTAGAGGCCGGGCTTCTGGTGTCCGGCGAGGACAAGCCGGTGCCGTTCGATCGGTTCCGCGACCGCGTCATGTT
The DNA here is from genome assembly GCF_054063995.1 of Bradyrhizobium sp. USDA 4504. Lineage (NCBI taxonomy): Bacteria > Pseudomonadati > Pseudomonadota > Alphaproteobacteria > Hyphomicrobiales > Nitrobacteraceae > Bradyrhizobium > Bradyrhizobium sp. USDA 4504. Next base: position 8,703,225 of record NZ_JBSSGV010000001.1, read on the forward strand.
CCCGATCACGGATGCCCGCGGCCGCGTCATCGCATTCGGCGGGCGTGCGCTGGAGAAGGACGTTCCGGCAAAGTACCTGAACTCGCCGGAAACCACGCTGTTTCACAAGGGCGACAATCTCTACAATCTGTTCACCGCGCGGCAGGCCGCGCATGACGGCGCACAACTGATCGTCGTCGAGGGCTATGTCGACGTCATTGCCATGGTCACGTCGGGCTTTCCCGGCGCCGTCGCGCCGCTCGGCACCGCGCTGACCGAGAACCAGCTCGGCCTGCTCTGGAAGATGGTCGACGAGCCGATCCTCTGCTTCGACGGCGACCGCGCCGGCCAGAAGGCGGCTTATCGTGCTGCCGACCTTGCATTGCCGCAGCTCAAGCCGGGCAAGAGCCTGCGGATTGCGCTGCTGCCGGAAGGGCAGGACCCCGACGATCTCGCCCGCTCCGGCGGCCGCGGCGCGATCGAGGACGTGATCTCGGCCGCGCGTCCGCTCGCCGAAATGATCTGGTCGCGCGAGATCGAGGGCGGCAATTTCGATACGCCCGAGCGCCGCGCCGCGCTGGAGGCGCGGATCGGCGAGCTCACCAATGGCATCCGCGACGAGGTGGTGCGCCGCTATTACCGGCAGGACCTGCAGGAGCGGCTGCAGCGCAATTTTGCGCCCGAGGGCGGCCGCGGCGGTTATGGCCGCGGCGGCTACGGAAGGGGCAATTTCGGCGGCGGCCGCGGCGGCGAATCACCCCGCCAGTTTGTCCCCCGGGGACCTGCCCAAAACGGCCGACAGGGAGGCCCGCAGGGCGGCCGGTTCGGTGTCACCCCCGGGATTTCACGGGGTCCCTATCAGGCCGCCAGCCCCCAATTGGCCAACAGCCCGATCATGCGCGGCCAGCGCAGCGCGATCTCGCGCCGCGAGGCCCTGATCCTGCAGTCGCTGATCAACCACCCCTGGCTGCTGCACGACCATCTCGAGGAGGTGGCGGCGCTGGAGCTCGCCCATCCCGAGGCCCACAAGCTCAGGGCCGCCATCATCGCCGCCTTTGCCCACGACCATCACCATTCCCCTGACGCCGAGGAGCAGGCCGAGAAGATGCGGGCCGACCTGGAAGCAGGCGGATTATCCCCTATTCTTCAAAGGGTTGAGCGGGCGATCACAACCCAGGCGGTGTGGGGTGCGCAGATCGGCGCGGCGCGCGAGGATGTTTTATCAACCTGGCGTCAACTCGTTGCCTTGCATCAGAAAACCCACGCCTTACTTAGGGAAAGAAAAGATGCGGAAGCGGCTTTGGCTGAAGACTCCAGCGAGGCCAATCTGGCATGGTTGCAGGATATCCAGGCCCGGATGGCAGAAGCCGACGGGACCGAAGCCCTGATTGAAGGGTTCGGCGAATTATCGGGCCGGTTCCAGCGTAATGTCTGATAACAAAAATGCTGCGGACGGCGCTGGCCGCACCCGCGAAAAGACTCGCCAAATCCATGGTTTGGCTGCAAAAACAGGGTTAAGCGAAACTTAATAGCTACCGTAGCATTTTCAGGCGAAGTGGTTCCCGGTTCGCCATCAGAAAATGCGTCAGATATGAATCTGTCGCGTCTTCCGATCGTAAAACCGGTATCCACTTTTACGGAAGACGCGACGGGCTATTGCAGATTGGAAACCGTCGAGACGGATGACAGGGGTGGCGAGATATTGCGCCGCCCTTTGTGCGTCGAGAGAGTAAATCTAGATTTCGTGCGGATGCGCGTGCGTGGCGCCATTTTGCATGACCGCGTTTCGGGAGCTTAGTGAATGGCCACCAAGGCAAAGACGCTGCAGGTTAAGGACAAGGAAAAAGACGACAAGGCAGCGGATGCTCCTGAGAAGGATGCCGCTGACGCGCCGTCGCCGTTGCTCGACCTGTCGGATGCCGCGGTGAAGAAGATGATCAAGCAGGCCAAGAAGCGCGGCTTCGTGACCTTCGATCAGCTCAACGAAGTGCTGCCCTCCGATACGACGTCGCCCGAACAGATCGAAGACATCATGTCGATGCTGTCAGACATGGGCATCAACGTCACCGAGGCCGACGACAGCGAAGGCGAGGACGAGAAGGACGACGGCGACGACGAGACCGATAACGAGCTCGTCGAGGTCACGCAGAAGGCCGTCACCGAGGTCAAGAAGTCGGAGCCCGGCGAGCGCACCGACGATCCCGTGCGCATGTATCTGCGCGAGATGGGCACCGTCGAGCTGCTCTCCCGCGAAGGCGAAATCGCGATTGCAAAACGCATCGAGGCCGGCCGCGAGGCGATGATCGCGGGCCTCTGCGAAAGCCCGCTGACCTTCCAGGCCATCATCATCTGGCGCGACGAGCTCAACGAAGGAAAGATCTTCCTCCGCGACATCATCGATCTCGAAGCCACCTATGCCGGCCCCGAGTCCAAGGGCGGCATCAATCCGAACCTGATCGGCAACAACGGCGCCGAGGGTGCCGCCGCTGAGGGCAATGGCGGCGACGCGCAGGCCGGTGCGCCGGCCCATGTCGCGCCGCCGGCAGCGCCGCCGTCGCCGACCCCGTTCCGCGCCGCGCCCGCCGGTGGCGAAGCCGCCACCGAGGAGAAGGATCCCGCCGAGGCCGCCGCCGAAGGCGACATGGACGACGACGAGTTCGAGAACCAGATGTCGCTCGCCGCCATCGAGGCCGAGCTGAAGCCGAAGGTGGTCGAGACCTTCGACAAGATCGCATCCGAGTACAAGAAGCTGCGCCGCCTGCAGGAGCAGGACATCGCCAACCAGCTGCAGAGCGAGTCGCTGTCGCCCTCGCAGGAGCGCAAGTACAAGAAGCTGAAGGACGAGATCATCGTCGAGGTGAAGTCGCTGCGCCTCAACCAGGCCCGCATCGATTCGCTGGTCGAGCAGCTCTACGACATCAACAAGAAGCTGGTCTCGTTCGAGGGCCGCCTGCTGCGCCTCGGCGACAGCCACGGCGTCGCGCGCGAGGACTTCCTGCGCAACTACCAGGGCTCCGAGCTCGATCCGCGCTGGCTCAACCGCGTCTCCAAGCTGTCGGCCAAGGGCTGGAAGAACTTCGTCCATCACGAGAAGGACCGCATCAAGGACCTGCGTCACGAGATCCAGTCGCTTGCGGCGCTCACCGGGCTCGAGATCGGCGAATTCCGGAAGATCGTGCACGGCGTGCAGAAGGGCGAGCGCGAGGCCCGTCAGGCCAAGAAGGAGATGGTGGAAGCCAACCTCCGTCTCGTGATCTCGATCGCCAAGAAGTACACCAACCGCGGCCTGCAGTTCCTCGACCTGATCCAGGAAGGCAATATCGGCCTGATGAAGGCGGTCGATAAGTTCGAATATCGCCGCGGCTACAAGTTCTCAACCTACGCCACCTGGTGGATCCGGCAGGCGATCACCCGTTCGATCGCCGACCAGGCCCGCACCATCCGCATCCCCGTGCACATGATCGAGACGATCAACAAGATCGTCCGCACCTCGCGCCAGATGCTGAACGAGATCGGCCGCGAGCCGACCCCGGAAGAGCTCGCCGAGAAGCTCGGCATGCCGCTCGAGAAGGTGCGCAAGGTCCTCAAGATCGCCAAGGAGCCGCTGTCGCTCGAAACGCCTGTGGGCGATGAAGAGGATTCGCATCTCGGCGATTTCATCGAGGACAAGAACGCGATCCTGCCGATCGACGCTGCGATCCAGTCCAACCTGCGCGAGACCACGACGCGCGTGCTGGCCTCGCTCACCCCGCGCGAGGAGCGCGTGCTGCGCATGCGCTTCGGCATCGGCATGAACACCGACCACACGCTGGAAGAAGTCGGCCAGCAGTTCTCGGTCACCCGCGAGCGCATCCGCCAGATCGAGGCCAAGGCGCTGCGCAAGCTGAAGCACCCGTCGCGGTCGCGGAAGCTGCGGAGCTTCCTGGACAACTAATATTTCCGATTGTCATTGCCGGACTCGACCCGGCAATCCATCGAAACAACAACGGCGGGCCTGGGCCCGCCGTTTTCATTTTGATCCGTCTCCGACGTCATCGCGAGGAGATTGCTTCGCTGCGCTCGCAATGACGTGGATAGAGTTGTGTGGCCGCCGCTACTTCTTCTTGGCGCCGACGCGCTCGATGGACTTGATCTCGAGTGGCGGGCGGCCGCCCTTTTCGGCGATCTCGCGGTCCTGCTCGCGCAGGAAGGCGCGCACCGGCTCGTCGCCGTCGAGCCCGCCAATGAGCTCCGACGGCACGCGGCGGTTGGAGCGCTGCGAGCCGTCTTCATAGAAGACGTTGAAGAAGGCGAATTCGCCTTTGGGATTGGTCCCGGGTTTTTTCGGCATGCGCGGCTTGTCCTCGATCGGGGCGCCGCTGTCAAAGCAAATCGCCTGCGTCAGCGCGCCGGTCTGCCCTGCGCGATGGGGTTGCGTGCGGCCCTTGCGCAACGTCGGGCGCAGTTCGGCCCGGCATGCGCTCGCGGTGCCCGTCCGGTCACATCAACGACATATACGGCTCAGCCCTCGAACAGCACGAACGCCGCCCACACGCTGGCGTCGCCCGCGCCCGCGACCTTGCCGTCGCGCGCATCGCGCCTCGTCTGGCGCAGCGCATCGGAATAGGTCAGGCCCTCCGCGAGGTGCTCGTAGAACCGCACAGTGAAGTTCGCGGTGCCCTGGTCGGCGACCGGCCACAGCGTCAGCAGCGCGCGCCGCGCGCCGGCGATGCCGAGCGCGGTCGGCAGGCCGCGCAGGCCGCTGACGAAGCTCTCGTCGCCGCGGCCGGTCTCGCAGGCCGACAGCACCAGCAAGTCGAGACCGGACAGGTCCCAGTCCATCAATTCGAAGCCATAGAGATAGCCGTCGTTCTCGTCGCGCAGCGGAAATCGGCTGTCGCCGGCGCCCGACAGCACGATGCCGCTCTGCCAGAGCGTATCGAGGCCGGAGGCCGTGCTGTCGCGATAGAAGCCGTGCGTCGCCAGATGCGCGATGCGCCTTGCCGATCGCCGCGCGCAGCGTGCCTTCGCTGACGCCGCGCCCGGTCAGCATCTCGACCGGCGCGCCGCGCGCGCGGGCGAGTTTGGCGATCGCCTCGATCTCGGTCCGGGTCGCGGGCAGCGGCATCGGCCCCGGCTCGCCGTATTCGATGCCGCCGGCGAGCAGCATCGCGCCCCGCTGATCGAGCGTCTCGCGCGCATGGATCGCGATCAGCGCATCGGGGCTGGTCAGCATCCGGATCGTGAACTTGTCCTCCAGCAGGCCGCCGCCACTGCCAGGCAGCAGCGCGAACGGCACGGCGAACAGGAAGCCGTCAGGCACGACATAGAGCGTGGTCTTGTCCTTCAGCAGCGGCTCCAGCGGCGCGAACAGCCGCGCCCGGAGGTTCTGGAAGCGGCCCTTGACGTCGGGCGCGTGCGTGTCGGGATCCGGCGCAGCGGCCCGCGTCGCGCGCAGCCGCGCGATCTCGGTGCGCACGCCGGTGTCGACCATCCGGCCGGGATCGCCGAGATCGACCACGCGCGGCTCGCTCGTTGCGGTCTCGACGATGGCGTAGAGCACGGTCGCCGCCAACGGGTCTTTCGCCTGGCGATCCGCCTTCCATTGCCGGGTGATGAAATAGTTGACGACGGCTTCCCGCGCCGCGAGCAGCTGTGACGGGCGGATCGGGTCTTGCGGCAGCTTCATGCCGATCGCATCGAGCCGCTTCTGCAGCGCCTTCTCGGCGGCGTCCTGCCGCCCCCACACCGACCTCGCCCAGTCGTCGATATTGCCCGACGAGAACAGCTCCTGCTTCTCGCCGTTGAGCCGGAGCGCCGTCCGCAGCAGCGTCGCGGTCTCCTCGTCCTTGCCGGCGACCTCTGTCTCGAGCTGGCGCAGCGCCGTGGCGTCGGCGCCGCCGAGCGTCTTCCAGCGCAGCACGCCGGCGGCAAAGGCCGGCTGCGCCACGGCGGAGCCGGCGCCGGTGGCGAAGCGGCCGAACGCGAACAAGAGATGGTCGGCATGGGCGCGGATCGCTTCGGCGACGGCGCGATCGCCCGATGTGCCGACCTCGCGCTTCATCCAGTCGAACATCTCGCGGTCAAGCGCGGCGAAGGCCTGCACCGCGCGGCTCGGATCATCAGCGATCAGGGCGGTCGCGATGCCGAGCTTGATCTCGAAGCTGATCGGATGCTGCGCGGTGAAGGCGCGGGTCGAGATCGCCAGCGCGGTCTCGCGCAGCCGCATCCCCTTGTCCCGCTCGCGGCGCTGCTCGCGTTGGCCGGCAGCCAGCACCGCGGATTTGATGCGCAGGAAATCCGCATAATTCGCCTCATTGGCGACGATCGCCTCCAGCCGCCCCAGATCGGCCGGCGCGATCGCGGCATCGCCGGCGGCGAGCATGTCGGTGTAGAACAGCCAGCCGTCGGCCTGTCCGGCAAAGCTCGGATCCTTCGGCGCCATCGCGGCCGCGATCGCGCGGTGGCGGCGGAAATAGCGGCGGGCGTCGTCGAAGCGGCCGAGATTGAGGAAGTCCTGGCCGGCATTGTTGACCGTCACCAGCGTGTTGAGATGGTTCTCTCCATAATGTCGGGCGCGCTTCTCGGTCGCGAACAGATCGAGCTCGAGCGCCTTCGCCGGCGCGCCGATCTCGCGCAGCATGTCGGCATAATTGTTGGCGAGCTTCCAGGTGGTGCGATGGTCGGGCCCCAGCGCCTTCTCCGCACGCTCGAAATTGTGCCGGCCCAAATTGGTCGCCGACGCCGCCGAGCCGTTGGCGGACAGCGCGACCGCGAGCTTGTCGCTCGCGATCAGCGATTCCTCGGAGCCTTCGCCCCAATAGGCGTTGAACGCCGCGATCGCCTTCATGTAGAGCGGAACGGCTTCGGCGATCCTGGCGTGGTCGGACAGCAGGATCGCGTACATCAGCAGCACGTCGGCATTGCCGGGCGGCCGTTGCGCCGCCGCCTTGCTCTGGAACGCGCGCACGAACAGTTTTTCGGCGAGATCGTCGCGCTTGACCGCGCGCAGCGTCGCGGTCGCGTCGAAATAATGCTCCATGACGAACTGGCCGTCGTCGAGCTTGTCGGCGGCATCCAGTGCTGCAAGCAGCTGTGCATAGCCCGCGTCGAACTTGCCGCCGCGCGTCAGCGCGATGGCGTTCTTCATTTGCGCGGCGATCGCCTGCGTGCTGCCGGCGCCTTGCGCCGGCGCGCGCTTGGCGGGGGCGTTCTGCGCGGCGGCGGTGTCGATCGCTGCGCTCAAGAAAGCGCCGAGCGCGAGCACGACACCGATCGATGCGGCAGCCCTGCGCGCGCGTGCGAAACCCAGGGGGAAGCCCAAGGCGATCGTCATCGGCAGCACATCCTCATCCCCAAACGCGTCATCGGATGGCATCCCCAAATGACGGCGGCGTTGCAGCCGGCGTGCCTGGCTTTAGCGGCGCGGCTTTGCATGAACTAGACAGCGCAACCGGCCGCCTGCCGGCGGAAGCAGCTTGTCCGGCCTGTGCTTCTTGGTCGCGGCCGGCGGCTTCGGCGTTCATGCGTCGCATCCTCAAATGCTGCCGTGCGGTGCGTCGCTCGCCCGGGCACCGCCGCTTGCATGCCACCGGCAGTCAAGCCAACGGACGATGTTACCGCCGGCCCGCCGTTCGCGCAGAGGCGAGGGCAGAGGTGAGGGAATGGCTGGCGGTGGAGCCTCGCGCGCCAGCGCACTTTTCCGGCAGCGGTCTTTCGTATCGTCGCGCAAACGAACGACGGCCGAAAGCCGAGCTTTTTCTGACCATCGTCACTTGCGTCATGCCGTCCGATTCGCGTATGAGGCGCATCCTTCTATTTCTACAACCTCTCCTTCGAGAATCGATCGCCGATGTCCAACGCCACAATCGACGCCAACAAGGCGCTCGTGCTCGCGCATTACGACGCCGTGACCAACCGCCACGATCCCGAGGCGATCCGGGCGCAGCTGGCGCCCGACTTCTTCGACCATGCGGTGGGCAAGCGGCTGAGCGCCGAGGACGTGATCGCGCATTCGGCCGCGATGCACGAGACCTTCGCCGACCTGTCGGCGGTGGCGGAATGCCTGGTGGCCGAGCGCGACATCGTCGCCGGCCGCTTCGTCTGGCGTGGCCGGCACCGCAGCCCGTGGCGCGGCATTCAGCCAACCGGCCGCCACGTCGAATTCCGCGGCATGACGTTCTGGCGGATTCAGGACGGCAGGATTTCCGAGCGCTGGGCGGAGATCGATTTTGTGGACCTGGAGCGCCAGCTCAGGGATTGAGCTTCGGCTACGTGCCGATCGGTTGATGGATGCGCCGTGGTCATTCACCGTGCGAACATGGATAGAGGCGCGTAGCTGCCCGTCGAGGATGGAGTGTCGTGCCGACGCTTTGACTGCCTCGTTTGCTCCATGGCATGATCGGCCAATCGAAGCAGGGGGATTCTTGCATGCTCAGGTGTCGTTTGGCGGTTGTGTTCGGCGCCTTGCTGCTTGCCACCCCCTCCTACGCCGCGCGCTGCGGCGGCAGTTTTCCGACCTTCGTCCAGTCGTTCTCGCAGGAGGCGGCGAGTGCCGGCATCCAGCAGGACGTGATCTCCGCGGCGCTCGGCGGCGTGCAGCAGGATGGCGGGGTGCTCGCCTTCGACCGCCGGCAGCGCTACACCTTCAACAAGACCTTCGAGCAGTATGTCGCAACCCGGGTCGGGCCCGGGCGCATCAATGGCGGCCGCGCGATGCTGCAGCGGCACGCCGCGCTGCTTTCGAAGATCGAGCAGCAGTATGGCGTGCCGCGCCAGATCCTGGTCGCGATCTGGGGGCTCGAGACCGATTTCGGCAAGGGCGACATGGGCAAGCTGCCGGTGTTCCGCGTGCTCGCGACGCTGGCGCATGATTGCCGCCGCACCGACCTGTTCCAGGGCGAGCTGCTCGCCGCGCTCAAGATCGTGCAGCGCGGCGATCTCCGTCTCAACGACATGATCGGCGCCTATGCCGGCGAGATCGGCCAGACGCAATTCTTGCCGTCGTCCTACATCAAGTATGGCGTCGATTTCGACGGCGACGGCCATGTCGACCTGCGCCACTCGGTCGCGGACGTGCTGGCCTCGACCGCGAACCTCCTGCACACCAGTGGCTTCAAGATGGGCGCGCCCTATGGCGAGGGCACCGCGAATTTCGAGGCGATGCGCGAGTGGAACAGGGCGGTGATCTATCGCAAGACCATCGGGTATTTTGCCGATCAGCTCGTGGGGCGGTGAGGGCGCGGCGGCCTTGTCCGTCATTGCGAGCGGAGCGAAGCAATCCATCTTTCGGCACATGCGGGGCGATGGACTGCTTCGTCGCTTCAGCGCAAAATTGCTTCGCAAATTTGTCGCCGAGCTCCTCGCAATGACGATCGTTTCCATCGGGCCGCATCACGCATGGAAAAATGGATTCCGGGTTCAGCCCTGCGGGCTGCCCTCAGATGCGCAATTGCGCATCGGGGAATGACGGTTGAGAATTCTGGTGTCTCCATGGAAACCATCGGCAGCCAAAAAATCTGGTCGTTCTTCGACCGCCGCGGATGCCAGGTCGCGAAGAACTCGGCGGTGCGGGAGGGGCCGGGCCATCGCGTCGGCTCCTATCTCGAGCTCGCCACCAAGATCGCCGAGCTGCAATTCCTCAACCGCGATCATGTGCTGCTGTTTCGCGGCCAGGGCGCCGACTACAGGAACATCAAGCGCAACTCGTCGCTGAAGCCGACGCTGTTTCGCGGCGGCCGCGGCAATCCCGATCAAGCGACGCTGGTCGGGCGGTTCGATGCGCTGCAACGCGCCGAGCGGATCCTGATCGCCGAATACGCCAGGGAAAAGCTGCTCGGGCTCGAGCGGTTGAAGCGGCATCGCATCCTGCGCTGGTCGATCCTGCAGCATTACGAGGTCTGCACCACGCCGCTGCTCGACGTCACCCATTCGATCCGGATTGCCGCCTCCTTTGCCTCGCTGGCGGAGACCGGCACCGCCTTCCTCTATGTGCTCGGCGTGCCGAATCTGAGCGGCGCGATCACCGCGAGCGCCGAGGCCGGCCTGCAGATCGTGCGCCTCGCCAGCGTCTGCCCGCCGTCGGCGGTGCGGCCGCACATCCAGGAGGGCTATCTGCTCGGCGAGTATCCGGAGATGTCCGGCACCGAGCAGAAGGAAAACTACTTTCCCTACGAGATGGATTTCGGCCGGCGGCTGGTCGCCAAATTCTCGTTCGCGCCGGCGTCGTTCTGGAAGAATGATAATTTTCCGCAGGTGGCGAGGAGCGCGCTCTATCCCTCGGAGCGGAGCGATCCGCTGTTCCGGCTGGCGCTCGGGGTGAAGAAGCAGCTGGGGCGGGTAATCTCGTGTCGCGATGACGCGCAGGCGTGACTCGCAGGCATGGTATGACCCGCGGGCCGTGCAACATCCCCGGTGTCGTCCCGGGCTTGACCCGGGACCCATAACCACAAATGTCCGTGTTGCACGACGCTGTGGCCCCCGGCGTGCCTCACCAACCCAATCCTGTGGTTATGGGTCCGGCTTTCGCCGGGACGACGGCGGTGCGCGGGTTACTCCGCGCTATCGTGCTACTGGCTCGCACTCGCGGCATCGCGCGCGATCCGCCGCGCCGCCGTCTTCTCCATCATCCGTTGCATCGTTTTCCAGTAGGTCGCCGGGCGGAAGCGTTGCAGCAGGTCCATGAAGTATGCGTCCTTGCCGATCAGGATGCGCGGCTGGTTCTTCTCGATGCCGGCGATGATGCGCTGCGCGGCCGCGGTCGGCGTGGTCCTGGCCAGTGCGTCGAAGCGCTCGATCGATTCGGCGCGGCGGGCATTGTCGGTGACGCCGGTGCCGGCGCGCGAGTTGCGCGCGATGCTGGTGGCAACGCCGCCCGGATGCACCACGGACAGACGCACCGGGCTGTTCGCCACCGCAAGCTCGTGGCGCAGGCTTTCCGAGAAGCCGCGCACCGCGAACTTGGCCGCGCAATAGGCGCTCTGGCCGGGCGGGGCGATGATGCCGAAGATCGACGAGATGTTGACGATATGCGCCTCGCGCCGCCGCGAAAGCTGCGGCAGGAAGGCGCGGGTGCCGTGCACCACGCCCCAGAAATTGATGTTGAACAGCCACTCCATCTGCGCCTGATCGAACTCGCCGAACTCGCCGAGCAGCGCGACGCCGGCATTGTTGACGACGATGTTGAGCGAGGGGTGCGCTGTAACGGCGGCCTCCGCGAACGCCGTGATCTGGTCCGGCTCGCTGACATCGAGCCGATGCACGGTGACCTTGCGCGGGCTCGCTTTCGCGATCTCCGCGGCGGCGGCCTGCAGGCCGGCCTCGTCGCGGTCGGCGATCGCCAGATCGCAGCCGCGCAGCGCCAGTTCATGCGCGAGCGCGCGGCCGATGCCGCTGGCGGCTCCGGTCACGGCAGCGGCGGATCCAGGGATCGCGGTCATGTCGGGTGAGCTCCATCTCAACGGGGGTGGTGGTTGCCAAGCGAGGAACACGGCATTTCCACGCTTTTCTCAAATTGGAACTGAACCATCCAGTGATTTTGGGCATTTAATCTATGTTACGCGCTCGAAGCGAAGCATTCAAACCAAGGGAGCCACACCCATGGGACAGTCAAAGCCCTACCGTGCGAAGGCCCTGGTGGTTGAGGACGACCCGATGCAGCGCGAGATGATCGGGCTGCTGCTGGAGGAGAGCGAGTTCGACGTCATCGCCTGCGAGAGCGCCGAGGCCGCCGAGCTGGTGCTGCAGGGCAACGGCGACAACGTCGTGCTGATGATGACCGACGTCGAATTGGCCGGAAACATGACCGGCATCGAGCTCGCTTATGCCGCGAAGAAGTACAGACCCGATCTCGACGTGATCGTCACCTCGGGCAAGCCGCTGCGGCAGCGCCTGCCCGAAGGCGCCTTGTTCTGGGCCAAGCCCTGGGCGCCGCTGGACGTGATCCGGGTCGCCGAGATGAAGGCGTCGGAGCTTTCGCATCGCGGATGGCGCAGGTCGTCATAACGGGGTGTCGACGCTGGCGCCGGGCGGAGGCCGGCAGCCGCTTCCGCCGTCCCCGTCGCCGTGATATTGGCGGACGATGTCCCGTCCGCCTGTCCCGCCCGCCGAGGATTTGAAGTGACCTGGTCCTTTCTGCTGACGTCGCTGATCGTGGTGGCCTCGCCCGGCACCGGCGTGCTCTATACGCTGGCGGTGGCGCTGACCCGGGGAGCGCGGGCGAGCGTCGCGGCGGCGTTCGGCTGCACGCTCGGGATCGTGCCGCAGATGATCGCGGCGATGCTCGGGCTCGCCGCCATCCTGCACACCAGCGCCGTGGCGTTCGCGGCGCTGAAATGGGGCGGCGTCGTCTATCTGCTCTACATGGCCTGGCAGGCGCTGCGCGAGCGCGGCGCGCTTGCCGTCGACACCGAGATCAAGCCGCGCTCGCGCCGGCGGGTGATCGTGACCGCGATCCTGATCAACATCCTCAATCCAAAGCTGTCGATCTTCTTCCTGGCCTTCCTGCCGCAGTTCATCGCGGTCGACGAGCCGCACCCGCTGGCGCGGATGGTCGAGCTCAGCGGTGTCTTCATGGCGATGACCTTTGCGGTGTTCGCGGTCTACGGGCTGTTCGCCGCCTCGGTGCGCGACCGCGTCATCACCCGGCCGAAGGTGATGGCCTGGCTGCGGCGAAGCTTTGCCGCGGGCTTTGCCCTGCTCGGCGCCAGGCTCGCCTTGGCGGAGCGCTGACGTCGCGGCCGTCACGCCCGGACGCAGGCAATAAAAAAGCAGGCGTTGCGCCTGCTGCCTTGCGCCCCGTCAGTTCGGGGCCGATCGATGTAGGGTGGTGAATTCGAGGTTGACGTCGCTGCGACCGGTTGTCCCGGTCCGGGTGCCCGGGCAGGGCAAGAGCCGCTACCCGGGCTGGAATTCGTTACTTCTTGGCGGCCTTCTTCTTGGTGGCCTTTTTCGCCTTCGCCTTCTTCGCCTTCTTCGCTTTCTTAGCCATAGTATCCTCTCAGGGTTTCATGGATTGAACGCGACTCCGAGGCATGCTTGGCGGAGGGCCAGCCTCGCAACATCCTCGATATCAAACTCAGCAGATTCGGAGGCTGCTGCCGCGTGCTGTCACGGCGTCGTCATCGTGTTATCCACAACTGTTACGCGTTTTCGCCAGCTTTTTCGCAAAGCGTTGCGCATGTCGCGCGTCGCGGCGTCGGCGCATCCGTCATGCTTAACGATGCGCAAACGGCGGATGCGCAGATCTTCATCAATTCAAAACCACGGCGCGGATTGGCACGTTGTGGGTGACGCTCCGTTAAGCGGCGCGGCCGCATGCTGTTCCGTAAGACAACGGGGATTGTCATTTGAGGAAGCGCCCCGGGGGCATGATCCGGACAAGTGCGAAGCGGTTTTCCGAAAAGATCATGCCAAAACAAGAATCTAACGCGCGATGATGATTCAGCCTGATCTCATCGCGCTTTAGCGGCAGACGGTCATTTCAGGAGAGGCGAGGCCGATACGGCTCTCGAACAGGGGCGATGTTGAGCGTTCCGACGCTTTGGACGGTATTCATTATCAATTTTCTCGCGCTCGGGCTGATCTGGGCCTATGTCGCGCGCAGCTATCCTGCTTTCGGCGCGGCGCGGTTCTGGACCGCGTCGGCCCTCGTCGCCTCCGCCGGGGCCAGCTGCGCGATGCTTCGCGTGATGCTGACGGACTCGCTGCTGCCGCTGCTTGCGGCCGGGACCTTGATGGTGTTCGCCGCCGGCCTTGCCGCGATGGGCATCGAGCGGTTCTACGACAAGCCTGCGACCTGGCGCGCCACCCTGCTGACCACGGCGCTGGCCTTCGCCGGTCTCGGCACCTTCATCTTCGCCTATGACAGCATGCCGATGCGCATCCTGGTCTACACCATTGCCCAGGTCACGCCGTTCGCGCTGACGCTGAAGCTGTTGCTATCGTCCGAGAACGGCCGCGTCAGCCCCGGTGCCCGGCTCGCCGGCATCGTCGCCTCCGTGCTGATCGGCATCTATGCGCTGCGTGCCGTCGGCGCGCTGCTGCAGCCCGGCGAGTTCTCCTTCCTCCGCTTCTCTGCGGGGCAGTCGCTGGTGATCCTGCTGATGGTGTTCCTGTCGATGGCGCTCAATTTCGGCTTCCTGCTGATGGCGATCGACCGGCTGCGCAACGAGGTCGCCGACCTCGCGCTGCTCGACGATCTCACCGGCGTCGGCAACCGCCGCCATCTCTTGCAGCGGCTGACCGAGGAATGCGCGCGCTCCGACCGCAACGGCGAGGCGTTCGCGCTGCTGGTGATCGACCTCGACGGCTTCAAGGGCATCAACGACACCCATGGCCACGCCGCCGGCGACGCCTGCCTGCAGCATTTCACGCTGATGGCGCAGACGCGGCTCCGCCCGGGCGACATGCTGGCCCGCACCGGCGGCGACGAGTTCTGCATCGTGTTGCCGTCCTCGACGCTGCGCGAAGGCGCGATGATCGCGCGCCGCGTGCTCGAGGTCTGCCGCGCCGATGCCGAGCAGTGCACCGGCAGGGACATTCCGATCGCGGTCTCGATCGGCGTCGCGCAATGGACCCGCGAGATCGGCCTGCATCCCGATCGCCTGGTCGCCGCCGCCGACCACGCGCTCTACGACGCCAAGAAGGGCGGCAAGAACGGCTACGCGACCTACGAGCCGAAGCCGGCGCCCGAGACGGTCGAGGCGAGCCTGCGCAAGCGCGCCTGAGCGTGCTAACGAGAGACGACACCGGATCTCCGTGATGATGCCTCGCCTGCTCACCGCACTTCTTGTGCTTGTCCTGTTCGCTGCCGCATCGGCCGAAACGCCCGATCTCGCGGCCATCGCGCGATCGCAAGGCACGCCCGAGATTCCCGGCTTGAAGATGGTCTGGCTGGCGCCCTGGGGCGACGTCGCCAAATCGCATCCCTGGCGCAATATCATCGTGCACCAGACCGAGGGGCCGCAGGGCTCGGCGCGATACGGCGCCGAGGCGCAGCACAAGAACCCGACCCGGCGCGGCGTCATGATCTGGGTCGAAACCGACGGCACGGTCTATTGGGCGGTCGCCGACAGCCTCGTTCCGACCCACACAGACGGCGCCGATCGCAACGACAACAAATACATCGACAACAGCAAGACCTATCACCAGGTGAACAAGGACACGTCGATCGGCGTCGAGTTCTCCGGCAATTATCCCGACGTCACGACGGGCCCGACCGACGCACAGGTCGCGGCCTGGCGGGTGCTGGTGAAGCTGCTGCGCGCGCGTTACGGCATCCCGCCGGAGCGCGTCTACGCCCACAACTGGATCGACTTCAAGGATGCCCGCTACTGCGAGGGCTGCGCGCTCGCCACCATGGCGCGGCAGTGGGGCGAGTAGGGCGGGTACTCATCAAAATCCCGGACGCCTGCGTTCGGGGACGAAGCGGCAACCGGACCGGACCTCGCCGATATCGCCTTCTGAGCCCCTAGCCGACATAGCCAAGAGCGCCTGTTTTGTCCGCTTCGTGGGATGGGTGGAGCGAAGCGATACCCATCAAGCTTGTGCTGCGCGTTCGGATGATGGGTATCGCTGCGCTCCACCTATCCTACGGACTGGCCAGGGCAGCCTTGACCCATCGCGGACATTTCCTCGTCTTCATCCATTGATCTGGATCAATGCGTCCCCTCACGTTCGCGTTGGCATCGTTCGTTCTGCCAATCCATACGGAGGGTACTATGGAAAGCGCATGCAGGTATCCCTTAGCGTTGATCGTCTTTGCGTTGGCACCGTCTGCTTTCGCCGCCGAGCTCCCAAAAGAAGGCAACTTCGATTACACGGCGTGCTGGTCGGGCACGA
Organism: Bradyrhizobium sp. USDA 4504; assembly: GCF_054063995.1. Lineage (NCBI taxonomy): Bacteria > Pseudomonadati > Pseudomonadota > Alphaproteobacteria > Hyphomicrobiales > Nitrobacteraceae > Bradyrhizobium > Bradyrhizobium sp. USDA 4504. The sequence goes on from NZ_JBSSGV010000001.1 coordinate 8,719,023, forward strand.
GCAACACTATCTCATTTTCCAAGACCCACATCGCGCGAAGCTATGAGCATACCGGCTCTATCCGAAGCAATCCTCCGGGTGGGCTTTTCGACAAAGATACATTCCGGTGCGTAGGGGTTAGTGCATCTCTTGGTGGGAAGATTACTGGCACCACGGTCTGCGAGTCCATTGACCGAGACGGTGATAAGCGACTTTCGTACTTCTCGACGTCAGAAGGAAAGGTAACCAGAGAAACAGTCGCGGGGACTGGGAAGTACGACGGCATGGTCATGACCGCAACGATACAACCCTTAGGGCCTTTCCCGGTCATCAAAGAGGGAACCTTTCAAGACTGCAATCACCAGACTGGTACCTATACGTTGAAGTGATGTTGCATCTTTGCGCGAGGGCCGCCTTTGGGCGGCCCTTGCTTTGCCCGAACCGGCGATCGAATGTGGACGATGGGTGTTGCAGCACAGGGGCTGGCGTTAACGACGCTTGGCGATTTCCAGCCTGGGCGACATCGCTTCGAAGCTTGTTAAAATTTGCCGGGTACCCCTTCCGGGCATTGCGATCAGGGGAGAAGTATGGGTAAGCGGGCTAAACGTGGAAAGACCGAGACGCTCGCGCTACCAGTGGCCGGAAGAGTTGTAGTTGGCGTCGTGGCCGCTGCCGCATTGGGGTACGGCTTGCTGTGGCGGCCGGCGGGCGTTCAACCGATACGGAAGCAAGCCGCGCACCAGGTGCCGGCACCATCTAGTCCTACAGCGTCGACTCCCATTCATGTAGCGGCGGCGGTTCAGGCGCCAGCGCCAGCTCCGGTTCCGATCCCGGTCGCCGCGCCCCGGATCGAAACACCAAAAGCCGCTGACGCTCCCGGAAAATTTGCTCGGCAGGTGGTTGACTACGTCAGTCACCAGCCGCCGGGCACCGTCGTCATCGATAGCGGAAACACATTCCTCTATCTGGTTCTGAATGGCGGGCAGGCGATGCGCTACGGCATCGGTGTCGGCCGCGAAGGTTTCACATGGTCCGGTGAGCAGGTCGTGGCCCGCAAGACAGAATGGCCGGATTGGCGTCCGCCGGCAGAGATGATTTCGCGCCAGCCTTATCTGCCGCGGTTCATGGCGGGCGGTCCTGGCAATCCGCTCGGTGCCCGGGCGATGTATCTGGGCGATACCGAATACAGAATCCACGGCACCAACAAGCCCGATACGATCGGGAAGCGGGTTTCATCCGGCTGCATCCGGCTGACCAATGACGACGTCATGGACCTCTATGATCGGGTGAAAGTCGGCGCGAAAGTGATCGTGCTTCCGGCACCAGCTGCCCATCGACCATCCCCGGGCGCGCCGCCCGACGCCGCCGTCTCATCGCAGGAACCGGCGTCGCCGTCGAGCTGGCCCTCGGCAGCCAACGCGCAACCGCAGGCTTCTCGATCGAAGATGGCCGACGCCCAGTAACTCAATTCTTCTGTCCCAGCTCTACAACTTGAGAAGCAGCCCCGTTCAAAATGGGCTGGGTGGCCGCACCGTAACCTGCGGCATGCCAGGCGTCGGTGCGCTGTATGAGACCGTATGATCGCGTGCGTGGGGCATTGGTAGTAGCGCGCTGCAGCAACAGCGGTTTCTTGTGGATCAAATCCGGGAAAGTCGTAGCGTCGTGAGTAGAGGCTGTGCCGCTACAGCCTTCCAGCCCCGGCAGCCCCAGCTCACCCCCTGAGCTGGGGCTTGCTTGGTTCCTCGTTCGATGGTCGATCGGGATGGATGGCGTCGAGTACGGCCTGATAGGTCTAGCGATCGTTTTCTTCGTCGTCGGCGGGGGCGCTCTTCTGCTCGGATGATCAGCGCTACAACCCCCACACCATCGCGACGGCCAAGAGCACCAGCATGCAGGGACCGCGGTCACAGGCGCCCTTTCGCGTTAGCGATCACGTCTCACTGAGCACATCGTAAATCGGCAAATGCCCGCGGCAATTGCCATTCGGAACTGGTCCTAACCAACAGACGGGCAGGCAAATCGCATGCGCAAAAGTAGTAGCGCGCCGCAGCATTGCGGTTCGTAGTGGATAGAAATTGGGAAAAAGGCGCAATGTAACGTCGTGGGCGGAGGGCGGCCGCTACAGCCTCCGAAGCCGCGTCAGTCCCAGCTCAATCCGCCTTCCAGCTGGGCGCACCGGACGGGGAGGGAGATTTCATGAGGGCAGCGCTCTTGGCATTATCGCTCGTTGGTCAGCCGCCCGTACAAATTTCAGACAGTGTTCCCAACTTCGACATCAAGTCGCTTTGCGCGGACGTTTCCGTTGACGATAAAGCGTCGGGACTTCCCCAGGACGCGAGCAAGTGCGTGAGTGACGAGGCGGTTGCGCGGCAGCAGCTAAACTCGATCTGGCTAACTGTCCCGGCGGGACCGCGAGAAAGTTGCGAACTCATGGCAGGGTCAGGGCAAGTACAAAGCTATGTCGAACTCCTCATTTGCTTGAAAATGATTGACTGGGACTCGCCATCGACAGTGCCCTCTCAGAGGCCCAGGCAAGGTTCGAAAACGCCAGGCAATTAACCCAGTTCGATGAATTGCGACGGAGCGCTGTGAAGCGTGCGGAGAGGTCACCATTCAGTCTTCCGAGCGCAGAGTCGCTTCGATGCGCTGGATCAGCCGCTCCCGCAGCGAAGGCACCGCGTTGCCGAGAACGGCGAAGGTGCGGACGATGGGCAAATACGGCTCCATTGCCGCCGTTAGATCCGCGAGAGACATGCCGTTGAGCCGGGCATATTCGGATTGCGCCGCCGCATTGGTCGCGCGCGGCCGCTCCGGATTGTCGGCGACTTCCGGCCCGAGCTCGGACAGGATCACGCGCAAGAACCCAAGCTCGAGGACGGCGGGCCCGCGCATCGCGCTGACCCAGTCGACCAGCTTTGGGCCTTCCGCTGTCATGATCACGTTACCGGGGCTCAGGTCGGTATGGCAGAGCCCGTCGCCCGGCGGCAAGCGATCGATCAGCGCGAGGATTTCAGTGGCGATGTGCTTCGGCAGCTTGCCGTCGTCGTGCTCCAACTGAGCCTCCATATACTCGCGCATGGAGAGGACCTCCGGCGGCAGGGGCGTCTTGTGAATGGACATGGCGAGAGCCGCGACGATCGCGCCGGCCTGTTCGAACGTCACCGCGCCGGTTCGGGTTAGCTGTAGCAGGGTCGGTCCGTCGAGGCGCTGCAGCACGATGCCGAAGCGCCCGTCCAGGGTCACCTCTCCGAACACCTCCGGCACCGGAGCGCCGGCGGCGTGGACGGCGCGGATCATGTGCACCTCGAACCAGGGCATCCGCCGCGGCAAGCCGGGCTTGAACAGTTTGACGACTCGCCCCGGCGCCCAGGCGTAGGCTTCGGAGTAGGCGCCTTCACCGATCTTTTCCCCCAGCGATCCTCGCATGCCCGTTCTCCGCCGTGCAGAGCAAACACCGGCGGCGAGCAAAAAGGAACCCCTCCCGTCGCGGGGCCGCCGGACACCATCGCTGACGGCCTGCGTGACCATCGAGAACGCCGGGTCTTCGAGGTGAACCGGAAGTCCCTCGGTAGCGGAAAGGCTTTGGCGAGTCTCGTCCGAGCCTTCAGCTCGGTTCAATCCAATGGGAAGGATTCGAGACGTACATGGTTCCTCGCGTCAAGAAAGCGGACAATTCAAGTCCCACACCTAAAAACGGCAAGTCGAGCACAATGACGCCCGAGCCCTTGGCTGCCTCGAATCCTCCGTACAGCGTGTGGAGTGCATTTCTCACGTTTTGAAGTAAGCCAATAGCCGTAAAGGTGTTACGCGTATTCAGCGCGGGTGCCACGTACCTGCCGTTTTTCAAGCCATCGATGAAGTACTTGCTGTTATGGATCGATTGTAGTGCCGATTTCGAGATCAGCTTTTCGGTAAATGCGACATTGACGCCCCAGTCATTCAGGGGTTCACGGTGCAACTCATATGGAACGCTGAAACCAAAGCCGATAACAGCAACCGCCCCTCCGCTGCCTCCAAGACCCAGTCCCCACCGGCTGCTAATAATCTGGAGATCAAAGGTCTCCAAATCTCCCAGGTTCACGACGTACGCGGTCGTGCTCTCGATGCCGCCGATCAACAACTGTCCGCCAGACTTGACGCCGAAGCCAAGCCAACGTTTGAAGAACTTGCGTTCCTCCGGATAAAATTGAGGTTTCGGTTGAGGCGGCGGTGGTGGCGGCGGCGGCGGTGGATTTGGCTTATTCCAAACCGAGATGATCACACCACGCCAGGCTTCGTTTTCCACCCCATCCATTTCACCTGCATACTTGGCCGCGCGTTCCCCTTTCGCCACCTCGAGCGCAACTTTGAAATTGTTGGGCACTTGCTTGCGAAGCAAATCAATTACGGCCCGCAGCCTATTCTGCGACAATTCCATGTTGAAATCGTCGCTGCCGGTACGACTCGCAAGTCCTATGATTGTAAGGCTTCCTCCGCTCCTCAACTTTGGAGCGACGACACTGATCAGCCAATTGGAATGTTCCGGCTTTATGGCGAACTTGCCGACTTCAAAGTTGAACAACTTCGCCGCAATCGTATCCGGTGCCTGAGATCCGTACTCCTGGATTTTTCCAGGTGATGCCATGTTGACTATCTCCCAACGGAGAGACCGACTGCGGAACGGGTAGGACCCGGATTGAATATCCGCGTATCAATGGGTCGCTTTGGAGTTTATGCCGGTTCATCGTCGCCCTCGGATTCCCGGCGGCTACTTGAAGGTGCCGTCGAAGTCGGTGAAGGCGAAGCCATAGGACACTCCGTGGTTTTCGGCGGAATGAGCGTGGGCGGCTCGGGTTTCATCGCGATGTCGCGGCGAAGCGCGGCAGTGGGCGAGTAGGGCCGCGTACTCCATCAAAATCCAGAACGCCTGCTTTCGGGGACGAAGCGGAAACCCGATCCGAGTTCAGGGATATCGCCTTCTGACCCGAAGCGGTCCTGCACGCGGATGGCGTCGTCGCGTGCGCCATCCGCTCCTGCAATCTATCTCTTGCTATCTCTTGCGAAGAAAAAGAGCCTCAGGCCTTCAGGTCCGTGATCCGCATGATCGCGACCACATTCCCATCATTGTACGCCTGCTCTTTTGTTTCCTTGTTACAGGTCCAGACAAAATTCTTCTTGCCCGTAAAGGTCTTTCCGTCCTGCTCAAGCCGAAGCTCCCCTTCGGTGATATGGCAGATCATGGCATTCATCATCGGGGGGCCCATGGTCTTCGATCCCGGCTGCATAATGACATCGCGCATTGAGACCGTCTTAAATCCTGGGATCAGGGATGGTGTCTCGCCTTCATATTCACGCACCACGACACCTGGCCAAGGTGCCGCATCCTTGTAGCCCGTGGCTTGAGCCTTGGCGGGCTTGATCATGGCAGTCGAAACCGCTGCCAACGCGATTCCCAGTGCGGACCTTCGATCGACCTTCCTCATCGCTTTTCTCCCGACGTTACCGAACGAGCGGCCGCAAATGCAGCGCGCAAAGTTCGTGGTGAACGGTGGTGTGAAACCGAAAAAAGAACGGCCTCTAGGAGAGCGTGTGCCTGCCGATAGCACCAGTGCTGCTCGTTTGCCCGGACGGTGATTTCGGCACGTCCCGCTTCAAGGGCCGTGACATTCTACGGCACCTGACGCATCCGGGGAACGGGTGGCGTTGCACGAAGACACTGCAGCCTGTCGGGAAGGTCCGAAACTGGCCCCTTAGCCGGCATGACCGAATGCGCCTCGCGAGTCCGCACCCGAGGCTGATGCGGACATTCGTCGGCAGGCGGATTGATGGCTACACGCCCCGGATCGAGGTGCGTGCCGAGCACCACTTTGCAAACAACAAAAAAGCCGGCGTTGCCGCCGGCTTTCGTGTCTGTTGGCTCGCTGCTGCGCGATCAGTGCGCGGCTTCGAGCGCGGCTTCCTGCCGGGCAATCGTGCCCTTCACGGCCGACTGCACCTTCTCGAACGCGCGGACCTCGATCTGCCGCACGCGCTCGCGCGACACGCCGAACTCGGCGGCGAGGTCTTCCAGCGTCATCGGCTCGTCCGCCAGACGCCGCGCCTCGAAGATGCGGCGTTCGCGCGGGTTGAGCACGCCGATCGCACCGTTCAGGGCCTGGCGGCGATGATCGAACTCCTCGCTCTCGGCCATCAGGGCTTCGGCGTTGGGCGAGTTGTCGACCAGCCAGTCCTGCCATTCGCCGGCTTCGCCGTCGTCGCGGATCGGGGCGTTGAGCGACGCGTCACCGCCGAGGCGGCGGTTCATGTCGATCACGTCCTGATCGGTCACGCCGAGGCGCTTGGCAATCAGCTTGACCTGGTCGGGGTGGAGATCACCCTCTTCCAGGGCCGAGATCTTGCTCTTCGCCTTGCGCAGGTTGAAGAAGAGCTTCTTCTGGTTCGCGGTGGTGCCCATCTTCACGAGCGACCAGGAACGCAGAATGTACTCTTGTATCGACGCCTTGATCCACCACATGGCGTAAGTGGCGAGACGGAAGCCCTTCTCCGGCTCGAATCGCTTCACCGCCTGCATCAGGCCGACATTGCCTTCCGAGACGACCTCGGAAATCGGCAAGCCGTAGCCGCGATAGCCCATGGCGATCTTGGCCACGAGCCTGAGATGGCTGGTGACGAGCTTATGCGCCGCGTCGCGATCGTCATGCTCGCGCCAACGCTTGGCGAGCATGTACTCCTGCTGGGGTTCCAGCATCGGGAACTTGCGGATCTCGGCGAGGTATCGAGAGAGGCCGGATTCTCCATTGAGGACCGGCAACGTAGCTGTACGGGCCATTAGAGCGCCCTCCAGTGGTTCAGGCCCCCGATAGCGGCGGGCCCGGCAGGTGGCCGCTGGGTTAAAGCCGGCCATGCTGCGATGTTCCGCGCTGGGTATTCAGCGCAGGTGCAACATATACCAAACTGTCCGTGATAGGGAAGGATTGCTGACGTCACGTCCCCGTGTGGCAGGTATAACCTGTTGTCATAACGCGGCTTTTCCGGGAGGGGTGCGTCATACCGCCGCTTCCAGCGCCCGTTGCAGAAGAAGCAAATCCTCCGGCAAAGGCGCCTCCCAGTGCAAAAGTTCTCCGGTCCGGGGGTGCTCCAATGCCAGCAGATAGGCGTGCAGGGCCTGCCGGCCCAGCGCAGTGAGTGTGTCCTTACCTTCCGCGCCGAGCTGCCCGGCCTTGGTCTTGAAGTGGGCGCCGTAAACGCTGTCGCCGAGCAGGGGATGGCCGAGATGGGCGAGGTGCACCCTGATCTGATGGGTCCGCCCGGTCTCGAGCCGGCACGCCAGCAGCGAGGCGACCGGCTTGCCGTCGCGGCCGGCGAAGCTCGAGAGCACCTCGAAATGGGTGATCGCCTCGCGGCCGCCCTGGCGCACCGCCATCTTCTCGCGGGCGTGCGGGTGACGATCGATCGGCGCGTCGATGGTGCCGTGGGGCCGGTTCGGCACGCCCCAGACGAACGCCATGTAGCCGCGCTCCATCGGCCCGGTGCGGCCATGGTCGGCGAACTGCGCGGTCAGCGACTGGTGGGCGTGGTCGTTTTTGGCGACCACCATCAGCCCCGTGGTGTCCTTGTCGAGGCGGTGCACGATGCCCGGCCGCTTGACCCCGCCGATGCCGGACAGGCTCGAGCCGCAATGGGCGATCAGCGCGTTGACCAGCGTTCCGCTGGCGTGGCCGGCGGCGGGATGCACGACGAGGCCCCTCGGCTTGTCGATGACGATGATGTCGTCGTCCTCGAACACGATATCGAGCGCGATGTCCTCGCCCTGCGGCTCGGCGGGCGCGGCCTCCGGCACGTCGATTATGATCGTATCGCCTTTGGCGACATGATAAGCGGGGTCGCGGACGACGGCGTCCTTGACGGTCACGGAACCGGCGAGGATCAGCGCCTTCAGCCGGGACCGGGACAGCTCGGGACTGCGCTGCGCGAGCACGCGGTCGAGCCGGGCCGAGCCCTCGTCGCCGGCGACGACGACCTCCAGCTTCCGACCGCCATTCGAAGAGACTTGTTGCGAAGACACTTGCAAAGATAGAGCCTTGTGATGACCGACACCGCTGTGACCGAACCGACCCCCGACCAGGCCGCGCTGATCGCGCGGGTGCGGCGCATGATGCTGATCGCGGGCCTGACCTCGGCACTGGCCGTGGCCGTCGTATTGATTGCCATCGGCTACCGCCTTTATCGCAGCGAGGGAAGCCCCGTTTCCGTTTCCGACGTCACTGCTGCGCTGCCGAAAGGCGCGCGCATCGTCGCCACCGGTGTCGCCGGCGAACGATTGGTCCTCACGCTTGACGTGGGCGGTGCAACAGAGATTCGCACATTTGATGCAAAGACGCTGAAACCTGTCGGCAGGCTGAGCTTCGTCAACGAACCCTGATCGCAGCAATCGCGAAGCCGCGCGGTCGATCAACCGAAAGCTGCAGCGTATTTTTTGCGCATGCGTTCGCGCATCGAGAAGGTGTGCCGCCATCTTTTCGGCCGAGTTGCACGTTCAGCTTGCGCCATGTCGCGATCCAACCCGAGCGCTTCCATCGAACAGTCCGGTGAGTCCGATCTGTCGGGCCCGTGCGCCGACCCGACGCGCCGCGCGGTGTTGACCGCGCTCGCAGGCTGCGCCTGTCTCGCCGCGATCGAGCCCGCGGCCGCCGATGATGACGAACAGCCCGGCGCCAATGAGCGGCCGCAAAAAGCGGATCGGCTCGTGCGCGCCGAGGGCGACAAGGCGGGCCAGGTCATCAAGTCGGAAGATCTGACCTTGGGCGGCCCGCCCATTCGCGCCTGGCCGCAGGACCCGAACACCTCGGTCGTTCGCAAGGGCTCGCGGCTGAACGAGGTCGTGCTGGTCAAGCTCGATCCCGCCGAACTCGACGATGCCACGCGCGCCCGCGCCCCTGACGGCATCGTCTGCTACTCGGTCATCTGCACGCATGCCGGATGTCCGATCACTGCCTGGTTGAAGGAAGAGCAGGGCGACAAGAGCGTTCTGAAATGCCTCTGTCACAACTCCGAATACGATCCGCGGCAGAATGCGCAGGTCGTGTTCGGGCCGGCGCCACGTCGCCTCGCGGCATTGCCGCTGACGGTTGCCGACGGCGCGATCACGGTCGCAGCGCCATTCGTCGGAAAGGTGGGTGCTCAGCAGGGAGGATGAGGCCACATCGGGATTTCTGCATGACCTAAACTGAAAAAATCAAAACAGAGCAGGGAGGTAGCATCTCATGACAAGCAAGCAGTGGTTACTGTCGAGTTGTGTCGCATTCACGTGCCTCATTTCGACCTATGCCGTCGCGGGGCCGATCGAAAACTACAGTTCGGTGACCTCGGCGCGTCTCGAAAATCCCGAACCCGGCAACTGGATGCTGTATCGCCGGACCTATGACGGACAGGGGTATAGTCCGCTCAACCAGATCAACACCTCCAACGTCAAGGACCTCAAGCCGGTCTGGACCTTCTCGACCGGCGTCATCGAGGGCCATGAGGCGCCGCCGATCGTCAACAACGGCGTGATGTTTGCCGCGACCCCGATGGGGCAGGTGATCGCGCTCAACGCCAAGACCGGCGAGGAGTACTGGCGCTACAAGCGGCAGCTTCCCGACGATCTGTTCCAGCTGCACCCGACGAGCCGTGGCGTCGGCCTGTGGCAGGACAAGGTCTACTTCGCCACCACCGACGACCATGTCGTCGCGCTCGATGCCAAGACCGGCAAGGTGGTCTGGGACACCAAGGTCCAGGACTACAAGAAGGGTCAGTATCTGACGCTGATGCCGCTGGTGGTCGACGGCAAGGTGATCGTCGGCGGCTCCGGCGGCGAGTTCGGCGTGCGCGGCTATGTCGTCGCCTACGATGCCGAGAGCGGCAAGGAGCTCTGGCGCACCTTCACCATCCCCGGCGAAGGCGAGCCCGGGCACGAGACCTGGAGTGGCGACGACTGGAAGTCGGGCGGTGGATCGGCCTGGATGACCGGCACCTACGACAAGGACAACAAGACGATCCTCTGGGGCGTCGGCAACGCTGCGCCGTGGCCGGGCTCGGCTCACGCCGGCGACAACCTCTACACCAGCTCGGTGATCGGTCTCGATCCCGAGACCGGCAAGATCAAGAAGCACTTCCAGTATCATCAGAACGATTCCTGGGACTGGGACGAGGTCGATGCGCCGATGCTGGTCGACCTGCAGCGTGACGGACGTTCGTTCAAGAGCTTGATCCACCCGGGACGCGACGCCATCTTCTGGGTGCTCGAGAACAAGCCCGACAAGATCAACTACGTGTCCGGCTGGCCGTTCGTGAAGACCAATGTCTGGAAAGGCATCGAGGCCGAGACCGGTCGGCCGATCGTCGATCCCGAGCACAAGCCGGTGATCGGCAAGCGGGTCGAGTTCTGCCCGTCGCTGTGGGGCGGCAAGGATTGGCCGTCGGCGGCGTACAGCCAGAGCACCAAGCTCGTCTACGTTCCCGCCAACGAGAACTTCTGCGGCGGCTTCACGGGCGAGAAGCAGCCGCTGGTACCCGGCCAGCTCTGGCTCGGCACCAAGCCGGAGGACATCGGACTGACGCCGGCACCGAACGCCGATCATTTTGGCGAGTTGCAGGCGTGGGATCCGGCCACCGGCAAGAAGGTCTGGCAGCACGACTTCAAGACCTCGCAGCTGTTCGGCTCGGTGACGGCGACCGCGGGCGATCTGGTTCTCGCCGGCGGCACCAACGACCGGATGTTCCGCATCTTCAACGCCAAGACCGGCGAGCTGTTGTGGGAGCAGAAGACCAACTCCGGCATCATGGCGATGCCGATGTCCTATGAGGTCGACGGAACGCAATACATCGCGGTCCAGTCGGGTTGGGGCGTCGACGCGCAACGCATCCAGGATGCTCTGGCCGGCAAGGTCAAGGGCTTCGAGAACAACGTCCCGCAAGGCGGCGTGATCTGGGTGTTCGCGCTCGACAAGAAGTAAGCCACGTGATCCGAGCTTCGGTCCTGATTGAATCAGGACCGAAGCGCCGGCTTGTTATGACGCGTTTTCTCGAAGCGAAACGGTGTTCGTTCCGTTCGAAAACGCTTCTCACCTATAGGGGGCGATGCGATCGGGAAGCGGCGGATGGGGAGACCGCCGCTTCCCGGTCCGCGCTTGCTTTATTTGCCCTTGGTATCGACCTTCCGCTTCTCGTCGTCGTTCATCTGCTTGATCGTGGGATCGCGGCTGGCCTCGCCAGTGGTCTGGCCGGTGGTCGCTGGCGGGCCGCTGCTCGGAACCGAGTTCTGGTCGGGCAGCACCCGCGCCGGACGGGTCGCCGTTGCGTTCGGCGGCGAGGCGGTCTGGGCAAGCGCCGTCTGTGTCGCAAAAAGCAAGACGCCCGCGGACAGGGTTGCCGCGAGCGTCCCGAATGTTTGAGGTGGGGTTCTCATCGATCTGCTCCAGTGGATCGATGAGAACGACCTATCTCGTCCGACGTTCCAGCTTCAGGTCTCCAGCTGCTTGCCGATCGGAAGGGCGCGGATGCGCTTTCCGGTCGCGGCAAAGATCGCGTTGATCAATGCCGGCGCGAACGGCGGCACGCCGGGCTCGCCGACGCCGCTCGGCGGGGTGTCCGCGCCGGGCGGCACGATGTAGACGTTGGTGATCACAGGCGACTCGTCCATCCGGATCACCGGGAAGTCGTCGAAATTGCCCTGCTGCACCTTGCCGTCCTTGAAGCTGATCTCGCCGTATTTGGCCAGACTCAGCCCCATGATCGCGGCACCCTCGATCTGCGAGTGGATCCGTTCCGGATTGACATAGGTGCCGCAATCGATCGCGGTGTCGACCCGCGGCACCGAGAACTTGCCCTTGTCGTCGACCGCCACCTCGACGATGGTCGCGATGTAGCTGACGAACGAGCGGTGCACCGCGATGCCGAGGCCGTGGCCCTTCGGCACCTTGCGGCCCCACTCGCCCTTCTCGGCGACCAGCTCGACCACCTTGCGCAAGCGCGCGGTGTCGATTGGGTAGCTGTCATAGGGCTCGCCGTAGTTCCAGGGATCCTTCACCGAGGAGAGGTTGACGATCCGCGGGCTTCCGATCAGCTCCAGCAGCATCTCCTTCTGGTCGCGGCCCGTCGCATGCGCGATTTCCCCGACCATGGATTGCACCGCGAAGGCGCGCGGGATGTTGGAGACCGAGCGGAACCAGCCGATCCGCGTGAACGCGGCCGCTTCCGGATTCTCGCACTGCAGGTTGGCGATCTCGAACGGGTTGTCGATCAGGCCCATGCCGAGCTCGAACGGCGCCTCGTGATTGGCGCCGGCGGCGAAGGTCGAGGCGATGGTTGGCGCCACGCTGCGGTGCCGCCACGCAATCACCTTGCCGCTCTTGTCGAGACCGGCCTCGATCCGTTCCACCGAGACGGTGTGCAGGAAGTCGTGATGCACGTCGTCCTCACGGGTCCACTGCACCTTGACCGGCGCGCCGAGCTCCTTCGACAGCAATGCCGCCTCGAGCGCGAAGTCGCATTTCGACTTGCGGCCGAAGCCGCCGCCGAGCAGCGTCACGTTGACGGTGACATTGTCCTCGGGAATGCCGAGCGTCTTGGCGACGTCCTCGCGGGTGCCGCCGGGGCTCTGCACCGGCGCCCAGATCGTGGCCTTGTCGCCCTTGACGTCGGCCACCGCGACCGGCGGCTCCATGCTGACATGGGCGAGATGCGGCAAATAGTACTCGCCCGTGATCACCTTGTCGGCGCCCTTCAGCGCCGCATCGACGTCGCCTTCCTTGCGCACCACGAGGCCGGGCTTGCGCGCGGCTTCCTCGAGCGAGGCACGATAGGTGATGGAGTCGTATTTGGCGTTGGCGCCGTCGTCCCAGACGATCTTCAGCGCGTCGCGGCCCTTGATCGCAGCACCCGTGTTGCGCGCAATCACGGCCACGCCGCCGAGCGGCTGGAACTTGGACGGCCAGGGCCAGCCCTTGACCTCCATCACCTTCTCGACGCCCGGCACCTTCTTGGCCGCGCTGTCGTCGAACGACTTGAGCTTGCCGCCGGTGACCGGCGGACGCGCGATGACGGCGTATTTCAGGCCGGGCAGCCGGACATCGGCGCCGTAATGCGCCTTGCCGGTGGTGATGTCGTGCAGGTCGACGATCGAGACCTGGCCCTTGCCGAGATAGCGGAAGTCCTTGGGGTCCTTCAGCTTGAGGCCCTCGACGCTCGGCACCGACTCCTTTGCGGCGTCGGCCGCGAGTTCGCCGAAGCCTGCCTTGCGGCCGCTCGCGCTGTGCACCACCTCGTGGTTCTGCGCCTTCACCTCGGTGACCGGCACGCCCCATTTCTTGGCGGCGGCGGCTTCCAGCATCGAGCGCGCCGAGGCGCCGATCTGGCGCATCGGGATCAGATAGTGCCGCGTGCTGCGCGAGCCGTCGGTGTCCTGGTTGCCGAACTTGACCTCGTCGCCATGCGCCTGTTGGACATGGACGCGCGACCAGTCGGCCTCCATTTCCTCGGCGACGATCAAGGGCAGGCTGGTGCGGACGCCGGTGCCCATCTCGGAGCGGTGCGCCAGGATGGTGACGATGCCGTCGGGGGCGATCGCGACGAACACGCGCGGGTCGACCACGACGCCGTGCGGCATCTTGCCGGCGCCGGTTTCATAGGCGAACGCCTGGCGCGTCATCACGGGCGCGGCGAGCACGAAAGAGCCGGCGATGCCGAGCCCCTTGAGGATGCTGCGGCGCGAAACGTTCTCGACCTTCACGTGCTTCTCGAAGCCGCGAAGCTTGCTGGGATTGGTGCGGATATTCATGTCACACCCCCGTCGATGCGAGATGGACGGCATTCTCGATCCGCTGGTAGCAGCCGCAGCGGCAGATATTGCCCGCCATGGCTTCGCGGATCTGGTCGTGGCTGGGCTTCGGGTTCTGGTCCAGCAGCGCCGCGGCCTGCATGATCTGGCCGGCCTGGCAGTAGCCGCACTGCGGCACGTTGACCTGGCGCCAGGCCTTCTGCACCGGATGGTCGCCGGTCGGATGCAGCCCCTCGATGGTGGTGACCTCGCGGCCGACGACGTCGGACACCGAGGTGATGCAGGCGCGAACCGCCTCCTTGTCGACGATCACGGTGCAGGCGCCGCACAGCGCCTGGCCGCAGCCGAACTTGGTGCCCGTGAGGCCTGCTTCGTCACGGAGATACCAGAGCAGCGAAAGATCCGGGTCGCCGTCCCAATTCTGTTCCTGGCCGTTGATTTTTAGTTTGATCATGGTCTGTCCTCGCTCTGCTTAAGCTATTGACCTGTGCGGCGCGAGGTGCGGAACGTCTTCCATGGCCTGCGACCGCGCTGATGTTTGTTGTGCCAAGATATTCGTGAGCCAAATCTGCCGTGCGCCAAGGCCGTCAAGCGCTTGCGCTTTGTTCCAAGCACTCCTCTCGCTTGTCCGGCGCCGTGCGGGGCGCAGCATGGTGAAGGGCTGCGATGTTAGCAGAGACGGACGCCGGGTGACTTCACAGCCAAGTGTTTTGCATTGCCATTTGGCGAAAGCAGGGCCGTGCACGACGACGACATGACATCTCAGGGTGGCCATCATGCAATCGCGAGGGCGGTGCCACTGTCGCGTGCAGGTGCGACGCGCTCGGGCAAAGGCACGCGCGGCATCTCGCCCGGCACCGCCGTCCCCGGTGCGCGATTGCGCACTGGGGGCATCGCGCGGCGATGAACCCGGAATCCAGCGCTATGGCGCCGGATGCTCCCGGGGGCGTTCGTAAAGCATGCGTGACAAAATCCCCGCCGCAATGCACAAGGCATCTTGCGGCGGCCGGATTTCAAGGCTATTGCCTTGCCTCTCAACGCTCCCTTCGTCTAGCGGTTAGGACGCGGCCCTCTCAAGGCTGAAACAGGGGTTCGATTCCCCTAGGGAGCGCCAGCCTGAGACCTTTCGACTTGATTTCCCTTTCGTTTTCGGCGTTTTCCCCAAACCTGCGGAAGCGGTTTGGGAAATCCTGTTCGCGTTCCGTCCTTCAAGCTTGATCACCGCGTCTTCAGCGAGGGCCGCCTGATCAGCCTCCTCCGTATAGCGCTCAGCTTCAGCTAGCGTCGTGTGTCCGAGGACAGACATGATCATCTTCGCCGTTGCGCCGGCTTCGGCGAGCAAACGTCCGGCGGCTTTCCGTAGACCGTGCGGCTTGCAATCGAGAGGCAGTCCGGCCTTCGAGATAGCGTCGCGCATCCATCCACTGAAACCATCAACGGTGAAGGACTTGCCATAAGCAGTCGTAATGATCACGACGCGTTGCATGTCATATGCGTTGAGCGCTTCGACGGTGTCCCGATGCAACGGGATGAGGAGCTCGCGCCCAGTCTTCTGTTGCTTTATCCTGATCTTGCGCTCTGGCGTGATGTGCGTCTGCGCCATCCTGACTACGTCGGAGCGACGCTGACCCAGATTGAGGAACAGGTGAAACGCAGTGCGCTGCTTGGTCCCGAGCGGCCAGCATTTTTTGAATTGCTCAATTTCGTCGTCGGTCCACGACCGAATTTTCTTGATCTTCGGCCGCTTGATACCCAATGACGGATCATGCTTCAGCCATCCGATATTGATCGCGTGACGAATCAGTATCCGGAGCTTCTTCAGTGTATCGAGTGCCGCACCTGGGCGATTCGCATAGGGTTGAAGAATGCCAGTGATGATGCGCTCGCGCGAGAGCCCGGCGACCGTGCGATGACCGTGTTCGATCCGGAGCGTCTCAAGACGGCCAATGTAGCCCGTCTTGCTCGTGTCACGGAGGCCAACGTATTCGGCGCTCTTCATGTAGGAGGCGATGAGCGCCGCGATAGTGCCAGGCGCGGCCGGCACAAACCGATCTCGGACCGGTACGAATTGGCCGAGCAACGCGGCTTGGTATGCCACCATAAATTCTTCGCTCGTGGGGTCGTTCGGCAGACGAGAGCGAGGTCCTTTCCCACGTCGAAAGGATAGATACGTATGGCCCTTGACGTGATTACGCTCGACGTGAAGCGGCAGCTTGCGGGGCATCGATATCCTTCCACGTGTCGTCAACGCGGGTATTATTGCCATCGGAAGGCAGTTCATCAATGGCGATGTCAAGTTGACGGACATCCCAAGCCCGACGCCGCTCCCCGAGCAATCGTGCTCGGGGCATTTGGCCGTTCTTCACCATCTCATCAAAGGTGTTGGGTGACACGCAGACGTACGCGGCGGCGGCCTCGCGACTGATGAGCCGTGGTGCCAGTGATGGCGGTAGCGCTGTTTGCCGTGGCATCGCGATGCCCTATGACAGGCGATCCATTCCGCCGATCTGTGCATCGCAACATGAAGGTGCTTGGCTCGTCCAAGCAAGGGCGCGCGGTCCGATTCGGAAGCCCATGCGTGCAGTGGCGCAGAAATCGGATGGTAGCACGGGACAATGCGTGTTCAGCCTCAAAATTCTCGTCGATGAATGTCGGGCCTCTGTGAAGGAACGGAAGAGGCTCCCGCGAGCAGGTCGGTCAGGAAGGCATGGGTCGCAAGAGCGGATGTGACAATCAGGACCGAACGCTGCTGGTTGGTAGGGATGAATAACACGTACACACCAGATCGCCGATGAGGTCATCGACGGCAACACAAGACGGCAGGTGCTATGGCGCGGTCACCAATATTGAGCCTTTCGTTCCGCTCCGCCGACGGCGGCCTGCGTCAAAGCCCGCAGCACACATGTAGGAGATCAGCCTGATTCTAGATCCTGATCACTTTCCAAAATCTTGCCGGCCTAACGCCTGAACTTGATGCCGCCCGACTCTAGGTGCGGGCTGCTGATTGCGGTTCGTACTTCGTGTAGGCCCGACGGATTTCCATCTGGCTCCCTCGTTGGACGACACGGACCTTGCGGGATCCATCTACCAACTGGGACGCGACGTCTTGCGCGTGCACGGACCAACGACTGGTCACTAGACCAGGCATTGCAGAGCCTGGTGAAAATTGGATGCCGCTCGAGGGTCGGCGCCGAAAAGCCGGCTACTTGGCCAAGAAATGCTTCTTTGAAAGTTACCGCTTCTCCGAGGATCAATGAGATGAATTCGTTGGGATCGGCGAGAGCAATTGATCTTTGCGTAGTCAAAGGAATGACGCGATGGAAGAAACGGTTGATGATCGCCTATTGGCGGCAATTGATAGGCTAGCAAGATCCTCCAGCGAGGTTGCCGAAGCTTTGTCGACAATGCTTAGCAAGCAGGACGTTGCAAATGAACACCTGCGCAAACTTGTAACTGCTGCGGAAATGCACGGGCTACCCAGAACAAACCATAGCTTGTTTCGTACTTTGTCTGTGATTGCGCAGGAACAAGCCATTGAGATAATCCGTACAGAAATGGCCGATGCTGTGTTTTTTGCCGATCATGATGAGTTCAGGTTTGATGCCTTGTCAAAAGCGGGTGCGGGTGTTGTCCTCGAGTTCGGCGTCTATAGCGGTTACACCATCAGCACCATGGCCGAGCGATTTCCAGAGCGGAAGTTTTATGGCTTTGATAGCTTTATTGGCCTCCCGGAGCGCTGGGACGGATACCTTCCAGTGGACTTCGATCGCGGAGGTAAGGCGCCTGACGTTCCGGAGAACGTAGAGCTTGTTGTTGGTCTGTTTGATGAGACGATTCCGGCGTTTGCTCAGCGCGAGCTAGCCATTGCGTTCATCCACGTCGATTGCGACATATATATTTAAGCACAAGAAGTATTTTTACGGGTCTCAAGTCTCAGATTCGTCCGGGATGCGTTATCGTGTTTGACGAATACTTCAACTACGTAGGGTTCGAGAAGCATGAAAGATTAGCGTTCGACGAATTCATAGGTGAGACCAACTATGGTGTTAATTTGATATCGTATTGGGGGCAACAGGCCGCTTGTGTACTGACGACGGGTACGTAGTGGCTGCAAGCCGAATACGACCGTCTGACGCGACGCCTGCGCCATGCATGTCGACAAGCTCGACGGCCGGATCGACAATACAATCTATAACGTGATGTCAGAGGAATGGCGCAAAGAGCAGGATCGCTGCTCGCGGAAGATCGTCGGCGCCAGGTGTCTCCGCGTGCGTGCGTGTGTCGTCTGGTGGGCCTGGCAGGACTCGAACCTGCAACCAGTCCGTTATGAGCGGACGGCTCTAACCATTGAGCTACAGGCCCCGCTGCTGAGACGACGGCGCAGCATCGTTTACAATTTGTCTGGCGCTCCGGCAAGGTTGAGCCACGCTTCCGCGCCCGCGCTTCGGACTTTTCCGCAGGTTTTCCTTTCCGTTCTCTGAAGCTTAAATTCGACCTTCAAGCCTGCTTTGGCGCAGTTGTCATGCGTCATCCTGTAAGCGCGCGACGTGCGTAGAATTAGCAGGCCGCTCATTCTGCGGCAAAGTCACCGACTCACTTCAGTCAGCTAAAACGGACCGCGAGCTTTCTGTCTGGCAACGCCACAAGTCTCGCGCGGTAGTGATCAGAGTTCGTTTTGACAAACCTTGGTATAGGGTTTGCAGCCCATTCGATATCACTCACTTACCTTTGTAGAGTTGTGCATCCGTCACGTTGTTTCTAGTTTCGATGTTGAAGCTGGGCATTCGATTGAACGGGCGAAGCCTTTAAGCTCACTTGAATCGCTGCCGGAAGCAGTTGAGTCCCATTCAGACCTAAGGACAAGATTAAATGGAAACACGTGAGCGCTCGTCCACATCTTGAGGTGGACCTCAGGTGATTGTGCGCAAAAAGACATGGGTCTTGATCTTGCGAAGGTGCTTCTTGTTCGAGATCGCGATCTGCGATCCGAACGGCGGGGCTGAGTTAATCCAAGCAACCAGGATGCAAGAAGCGGAGGATTGAGCTCTCTGCTTGGGAAGCATGTAAGCCTTTAGAGCACCCGTTTCCGCTTCCCTCATAATAGTGGCTTCGCCGCGGTCGCCTTTGATGACGATGGCCTAGCGCGACTTGGCCGCGAATTTGCGTCACCCTCTTTGAATGCGAGTCGAGATGGCATTTACCGAGCTTTTCATCAAACGTCCGGTGTTGTCTATCGTCGTCAGTCTCCTGATCCTGCTGATCGGCCTTCGCGCTGCCGCCGTTTTACCGATCCGCCAGTATCCCAAGCTATCCAATACAGTCGTCAATATCACGACATCCTATCCTGGCGCATCCGCCGACATGATCCAGGGGTTCATCACCACTCCCCTGGAGCAGGCCGTCGCTTCGGCAGAGGGCGTCGACTACGTCACTTCCTCGTCGGTGCTCGGTACCTCAACGATCCAAGCCTACATCAAGCTCAATTTTGATCCCAATGAGGCACTCACCGAGGTGCTGTCTAAGGTCAACTCAGTCAAATATTTGATCCCGAAGGAATCAAACGATCCGGTTGTCACTAAATCAACCGGTCAGGCAACCGCTGTCATGTACATCGCCTTCTCCAGCGAGGAGCTGACGGCCAGCGCGATCTCCGATTATCTCTCGCGCGTCGTGCAACCGATTATGTCTACGGTAGACGGCGTCGCGGCGGCAGACATCCTGGGCGGCCAAAGTTTTGCGATGCGGCTATGGCTCGATGCTGCGAAAATGGCGGGGCACGGCGTGTCGCCTGCTGATGTTTCGGCTGCAATCGCCGCCAACAACTTCCAGACCGCGGCCGGCCAGACCAAGGGCTATTTCACTGTCTCCGATGTCACGACAAACACCGACCTGCGGAGTGTCGATGACTTCAAGCGCATGATTGTCAAAGCTCAAGACCGCGGCTTCGTGCGCATGGAGGATATTGCGACAATCGAGCTTGCCGCGCAGACCGCAGACGTCAGCGTCTCCATGAACGGCGAGCACGCGGTCTTCATCGGCGTGCGGGCGAGCCCGCAAGGCAATCCGCTAAACATAGCGCGAGGCGTTCGGGCGATGTTTCCGGAAATGGAGCGTAACCTGCCGCCATTACTGAAGATGAAAGTGGCTTACGACTCTACCAAATTCATTCAATCGTCGATCGATGAAGTCGAGAAGACGCTCATTGAGGCGATCGTGATTAGTAGTGGTGGTGATCTTCCTTTTCCTGGCCTCGCTGCGGTCGGTCATCATTCCTGTCGTCACTATTCCGTTGTCGCTCGTCGGTGTCTGCAGCATGATGCTGGCGCTCGGGTTTTCGTTCAATCTGCTTACCCTCCTTGCGATGGTGCTCGCGATCGGTCTCGTGGTCGACGACGCGATCGTCGTGGTAGAGAACATTCATCGCCATCTAGAAGAAGGTGCGCCGCCCCCGCAGGCTGCTGCGAGAGGCGCGCGCGAGATCGTTGGCCCCGTTGTCTCCATGACGATTACGTTGGCCGCCGTATACGCCCCCATCGGCTTTCTTAGTGGCCTCACCGGTGCGCTGTTCCGCGAGTTCGCGTTTACATTGGCGGGGGCGGTGATCGTGTCGGGCGTGATCGCTTTGACGCTATCGCCCATGATGTGCTCGGTCTTCCTGAGGGGCGCTGAGGAGGGACGGTTTGCTAGAATTGTGAACCGTGTGTTCGGCGCCATGACACGCTGGTATGGCCGCAAGCTCGACCGCTCGCTCGACTATCGCCCAATTACCGGGCTGTTTGCCGTGACCATGCTGGGCCTCGTCGGCTTTCTCTGCGTGAACACTTCCAAGGAACTCGCGCCGGAGGAGGATCAAGGGATTGTATTCGCACTAACCAAGGCGCCGAAATACGCCAATATTGACTATCTCGACTATTACGGCGCCAAGCTCGAAAAGGCGCTTCGGAAGTTTTCCGAGACCGATTTGAGCTTCGTGCTCAATGGTAGTGGCGGTTCGCAGGCGGGTATGGCCGGCATGTTGCTCAAGCCATGGGACGAGCGCAAGCGATCGTCGATAGTTCTTAAGTCCCTACTCCAAGCCGAGCTGTCCAAAATCGAAGGTATCAACGCATTTGCTTTTAGCTTGCCGGCACTTCCGGGCGGATCGGACGGTCTGCCAGTGCAGATGGTGATCAATTCGACGCTCGGCTTCCAATCTGTCTATGAGCAGATGTCGAAACTGAAGGACGCCGCACGTAAGAGCGGCCTGTTCATGATCAGCGACTCTGATCTCGAGTTCAACCAGCCGGTGGTGCGAATCAAGGTCGATCGATCCAAGGCCAACGATCTTGGCATCACCATGCAGAATGTCGGTAACGCGCTCGCCATCCTACTTGGCGGAAACTATATCAATCGCTTCAATCTGCAGGGTCGCTCCTACGAGGTGATTCCGCAGGTGCCGCGTGAGAAACGCCTGGCCCCGGAAGCGATCGGGAACTATTATGTGAAGACTGCGACGGCCTCGATGCTTCCGCTGTCTACCGTCGTCTCGGTCGAGACTGCGACTGATCCGAACGCGCTCACCCACTACAACCAGCTCAACTGCGCGACCTTTCAGGCCGTGCCGATGCCTGGCGTCACGATCGGTCAAGCCGTGGAATTCCTGGAGGCGGAGGCACAGAAGCTGCCTGCAGGCTTCAGCCACGACTTCCTTGCGGACGCCCGGCAATATGTGCACGAGGGTAACCAGCTGGCCATCACGTTCGCATTTGCACTGATCGTCATATTCTTGGTGCTTGCGGCGCAGTTCGAAAGTCTGCGCGATCCCATCATCATTATGATCAGTGTGCCGATGGCAATCGTCGGCGCCTTGATACCGCTATTCTTTGGCTGGGCGACGATGAACATCTACACCCAGGTCGGATTGCTGACGCTTGTCGGCTTGATTTCCAAGCACGGCATCCTGATGGTTGAGTTCGCAAATGAGCTGCAACTCAGGCAGAGACTTGACCGTCGCTCGGCGATAGAGATGGCGGCGCGCGTCCGACTTCGTCCAATCTTGATGACTACGGCGGCGATGGTCGCGGGCCTGATACCCTTATTGACCGCAACGGGAGCCGGAGCCGCGAGCCGCTTCTCGATCGGGCTCGTGATCGTCGCCGGTATGTCTGTCGGCACGCTGTTCACGCTCTTCGTGTTGCCGGCGGTCTATGTTGCGATAGCATCCGATCACCGTGCCGACGCGAGTTCGGGCTACGACAAGGGTGGCCTCGCGGGAGCCGTTAATGCCCAGCTGGCCAAGCATTGATGTCAAACCACTCCGGGTTGACGAGATTGCTGGCCTAGATTGGATCGTTGTCCGCCGGCTGTGGTGATTTGGTGGGCCCGAATTTCGGGAAGGGGCTCGAAGGATGACCCCTGGTTGCTGCGCCCGTTTCGACCATCGTTCGCCAGCGGGAAGGACTAAACCATTAACAAATGCGATCGTTCACGACGCCGGTGTGGTGAGCGAAGGTGCCTGGGGCGGCTTCATTTCGAGATCTTCATGCCTGTGCTGCCGAGCTTGGCGAGCATCAGATGCTCGGCAAAAAACACGTCGGCGATCCGTTGCTGCTCCGCCTCGGCGAATTGCTGGACGTTCACGGCCGCAGAACGCTCAATTTCGTACTCGCCGCGGGGCGGAGAGAATTCATGCTCGCTAGATGAGAGGGCGGCATTGCCATTACCCAAATGCCGCTAGTAATAGAATTACTTTCTCCTCGTCGCCGTCGTATTGGCTGAGTGATCACAGTCAGGTAGTGGGAAAGTACAGCACGGCTTCTCAACTAAGGAGCAGACGTTGAAGCGATGCACATGACCACGTTCGCTGCCGCGATGGAGGCAGCGTGAGCTGCCAAGCGGGAGGCCAGAATCTGCCTCAGTCCTGATGGCCAATGTTCAGGCCTGATTCCCTGACACATGCTCCGACGCCCTCCGAAGTGCGAAAGTTATCGAAATGCCTGAGTTTGATGCAGCTATGTTTTTTCTGGCCGCAACGACGTGCTTTGCGTCCTTTGTAAATGGAGCCATCGGCTACGGGTTTTCGTCGCTCACTGTGCCTCTTGCGCTGGTTTTCTACACCAATCGCGTTCTCAACCCCGCCATTGTTATCATCGAGGTCTTCGTCAACGTATACGTCGTCCTCATCAATCTGAAGGGCGTGCCGGCAATTTGGAGACGAGTGTTTCCCATCTTGCTTGGACTTTTGCCGGGCATTGCGCTTGGCGGCTATGCGTTGGCCTCGCTGCAGCCGGGCTGGATCAAATTCGCTACCTACACGATCATACTGCCCCTGATCCTGCTACAAGCCGCAGGTTGGCGCCGCCCTATCGAAGCTAGCTGGCTGATCGGTCTACCATTCGGTTCGATGCTGGGCATCCTCTATTCAGTGACGACCATCTCCGGTCCGCCTTTGGCGATGTTGTTTAACAACCAGGGCCTGGTCAGAAGTGAATTTCGCGCCGGTCTAGCCCTGGTTCGCGTGGTTGAGTCGAGCGTGACCGCCTTCGTCTATTACAAGCTAGGCCTGTTCATCTCCGAAAGCGGCAGCCTGCTCTATGCCTTTATACCCAGCGTTGTGCTCGGCATCCCGCTGGGATCCTACGCCATGCGCCGGCTTGATCCTGAGATATTCCGACGCATCTGCATGAGCTTTGATGCCTGGATCGTCGGATTCGGTCTGTCACGAGTGCTGATCGAGCTCGATCTAGTGCGGAGCTCCTGGGCTTATAGCGTGATGTCGGCGACGATACTGATCGATGTTTGCCTGCTATATTCGTTCTTTACCACGCACGGTCCGACCTGGTCAGAGCGACGGTCTCGGCGCGCCGCGGATATAAGCGCTTGAACGATGTCGGCGGGCGCCCCAGTATCGAACGCGCGCGCGACCTGGATCCTAATGGCCCGAAAGCAAAGCCAATCGATGACTGCGCGCGATGCCGATGTGGCCCTGTCGGCGCCAAGGATAAGGGCATGACAACTGGCTGATTGTTCCACGACAATCCGGTGTTTCGAGGCGGGGGAATTTGAAATCTCAGTTCTGAAGCGTCGGAGGCAGATGTTGCCGACTCGCTATTCGAAATACTTGTGATCGTTTGCCCGCGGGCGCTGATCGAGAAAAGGGAACACTCGAGACACAAGCACATCGAGTCGCCGTCTCGTCGGTCATCGATATCAACACCGCTCATTGTGCGGCGATCATCGAATCTCCTGCCAAAGAGCAGCCGGGCGCATTCCTACTTTACACAGGTTGTCCGGTAGCTTCGGGCAGGTACGTGAAACGCTCCGATTTTGCTGATCTGGAGCGTACAAGGAGCGATGCAAAGTCGGCATTAAGCTGCTAGCTGAACGATCCGAACACCAACCTTGTGATCCGCGCCTCTTCATGATCGGAACTGGCTCGAGCGTTCATAAAGATGTTAGCGTCAGCGGCAATGCTTGGTGGAGTCGACAAGTGCTGTCGCGGAACTTGCGGCCGTGTTCGCGGCAGCCGTAGCCTTCTCCTCGAAATACACCCAAGGACGCGCGCCCGACGACTTTGTACGCTTTGTGACAAAGGGATATTGAGCTGTTACGCCTCTGACTGTCGGAAAAAGGCAAAGGCTGACGTCCTCGTTGCGGTTGCTCATCCGCGAAGATAGGCCGTAACACGCATCCGGGTTGCTTGGCGATCACTCCTATTTGACGCTCGCACCTTCTGAGGTGGCCCGAGCTTTTGCGATGGCATCGCATTTGCAGAGATGAAAATGTCAACATGAGTTCATCATCGTCGAGTTGCGGCCGCTTGCAGGCCACGCACGCAGGGTGAGGGGCGCCGCGCTTACGAGCCCGTTCTCTCAGGAGTGCCAGTGATACCATCTGCCAATTGGGCTGCCAGCCTGCTTGGGACGCGGCTTGCGTTTTTCGTTGCCGGATTCGGCCTCGCGGCGTGGGCGCCGTTGGTGCCGCTTGCCAAGGAGCGGCTCGCGGTAGACGACCGCACGCTTGGTCTTCTGCTGCTCTGTCTCGGAACAGGATCCGTTCTCGCTATGCTTCTGACCAGCGTGTCGAACGCGCGGTACGGCAGCAAGCCCATTATCCTCGTGGGTGGACTCGGCCTCGCGCTTATCCTGCCGTGGTTGGCTATCGCTGGAACACCTCTTGCGCTGGGTGCCACGCTGTTTGCTTTCGGCGTTTCACTCGGTTCGATCGATGTAGCCATGAACATCTATGCGATCGAATTGGAGCGAGCCACCGGCCGTCCGTTGATGTCCGGTTTCCATGCCCATTACAGCATTGGAGAATTCACCGGCTCTGCTGCCGTGACCCTGTTTCTCTCGCTTCAGCTTAGTTCACTTTCTTCGACGTTGGTCTGTTCGACGTTTATGATGATCGCGATAGTGTCGGCCTGGCCGCGGTTGACTGCAACGAGCTTGAGACAGCAGGGGCCATTGTTTGTCTTGCCCCATCGCAGTGTGCTGCTAATAGCGGCGCTCGCGGCTATCACTTTTCTTGTCGAAGGTGCAATGCTTGATTGGAGCGCTTTGCTTCTCGTTGGGGAAGATCTTCTCACGGAGGCGCACGGAGGTCTTGGATGTATGCTTTTCGCCATCGCAATGACCGCAGGGCGCCTCGGCGGAGATGCCGTTGTGGAGCGAATCGGCGACCGTGCCACATTGATGCTCGGAACTCTGCCGATCATGATAGGTTTCTTGGCTGTGGTCGCCGCGCCGGTAGCGTTGATTGCCATGGCGGGGTTCCTGCTTATTGGATTGGGCATTTCAAATGTTGTACCCGTACTGTGTCGACGCGCCGGCAAACAGAAGGTGATGCCGGTAGGCGTTGCGATCGCGGTCATCACGACAGCTGGCTACGCGGGTATACTGGTGGGTCCCGCTGGCATCGGGCTCGTCGCACACATGACTGGCTTGCCTTTGGCGTTCGCGATGTTGGGTGCGCTCATGTGCGTCGTCACGTTGTCGGCACGGATGGTGTGACAGAGGGGCGTTAAGGCTCGTTAGTCGAGAGAGACGGGGGACGGCGTTAGAGGCTGAGCGTCGATCAGGTCTAAAACTTTAGCAGTAGAACGCTACGCCTCGATCACGGCCATTCTTCTTTTCCTGCAAGTTGGTTGGCTGAGCCGTAACTAGGATATGCGAGTCACTCGGGTGATCGGACATCCAACTGAGCGCTGTTGTTGATGAATGCCGTTGGGCCAGGCTGGAATATCCAATGTCCGCTGATGCTCGGATGGGTCTGCTTGCAGCCGCTGTCGGGACTACCAGTTCACTAAGGTACCGTCCATTTGCTGTCGGCGAGATACGCCCGGTACGCTAGCTGAATGCCGTCCTCCAGCGAGGTGGTGGCGCGCCAGCCGAGCCGCGCCAGTCGGCCGACGTCGAGCAGCTTGCGCGGCGTGCCGTCCGGGCGCGACGTGTCGAAGCTGATCTCACCACGAAAACCGACGGCGGCCGCGACCATGAGTGCGAATTCGGCAATGGTGATGTCCTCGCCGGTGCCGATATTGACCAGTTCGGGCGAGGAATAGGTCTTCATCAGATGGACGCAGGCGTCGGCGAGATCGTCGACATAGAGGAATTCGCGGCGCGGCGTGCCGGTGCCCCACACCGCGACGTTGCCCGCGCCCGAAACCTTGGCCTCGTGGAAGCGGCGGATCAGCGCGGCTACGACGTGGCTGTATTCGGGGTGATAATTGTCGCCGGGGCCGTAGAGATTGGTCGGCATCACGCTGATGAAATCGGCGCCGTACTGGCTGCGATAGGCCTCGGCCATCTTGATGCCGGCGATCTTGGCGATGGCATAGGGCTCGTTGGTCGGCTCCAGCGGGCCGGTCAGCATCGAATCCTCGCGCAGCGGCTGCGGTGCCAGGCGCGGATAGATGCAGGACGAGCCGAAGAACATCAGCTTCTCGCAGCCATTGGCGTGCGCTGCCTGGACCACGTTGCTCGAGATCGCCAGATTGTCGTAGAGAAATTCGGCCCGCAGCGTGTTGTTGGCGACGATGCCGCCGACCTTGGCTGCGGCGAGGAACACGGCCTGCGGCCGCTTCGCGGCAAACCAGGCGTTGACCGCGGTTTGGTCGCGCAGGTCGACCTTGCTGCGCGACACCGTCAGGAGATCGGCCTCCTCGCGCGCCAGCCGGCGCATCAGCGCCGAGCCGACCATGCCGCGATGGCCGGCAACGAAGACGGTCTTGCCCTTCAGCTCAAACGCCGTGCTTGCCATTGGCCGCGTCCTGCCTGGCCTCGACGAGATCGCTGGCGACCATTTCCTTCACCAGCTGCGCGAACGGCGTCTTCGGCGCCCAGCCGAGCTTGGCGCGCGCCTTGCTGGCGTCGCCGATCAGAAGATCGACCTCGGTCGGGCGGAAATAGGTCGGATCGATCTGCACCAGGGTATTGCCGGACGCCTTGTCGACACCGACCTCCTCGACGCCCTTGCCGCGCCATTCGATGCTGCGGCCGACCTCGGCAAACGCCAGCTCGACAAATTTGCGGACCGACCGCGTCTCGCCGGTCGCGAGCACGAAGTCGCCGGGCTCGTCGACCTGCAGGATCCTGTGCATGCCCTCGACATAGTCGCGGGCGTGGCCCCAGTCGCGCTTGGCGTCGAGATTGCCGAGATAGAGTTTGTTCTCGAGGCCGACCTCGATGCGGGCGACTGCGCGGGTGATCTTGCGCGTCACGAAGGTCTCGCCGCGGATCGGGCTCTCATGGTTGAACAGGATGCCGTTGCTGGCGAACATGCCGTAGGCCTCACGGTAGTTCACCGTGATCCAGTAGCCGTAGAGCTTGGCGACGCCATAGGGCGAGCGCGGGTAGAATGGCGTGGTCTCCTTCTGCGGCACCTCCTGCACGAGCCCGTAAAGCTCCGAGGTCGAGGCCTGGTAGAACCGCGTTTCCTTTTCCATGCCGAGGATGCGGATTGCCTCCAAGAGGCGCAGCACGCCGATCGCGTCGGCGTTGGCGGTGTATTCCGGGCTCTCGAAACTGACCTGGACGTGGCTCTGGGCGGCGAGGTTATAGATCTCGGTCGGCCGGATCTGCTGCACCAGGCGGATCAGATTGGTCGAATCGGTCATGTCGCCATAGTGCATTAGGAACGGCACGTTGCCGGCGTGCGGATCCTGGTAGAGATGGTCGACGCGCGCGGTGTTGAACGAGGACGACCGGCGCTTGATCCCGTGCACTGTGTAGCCGAGACCGAGCAGATACTCGGCGAGATACGCGCCGTCCTGCCCGGTCACGCCGGTGATCAGCGCAACGCGCCGCTTTGAGTCCTGAGCCGCCATGGTCTCTCTTAGTTGCGCTGGAAAGAAAGCGCTCCTTGAAACGCGCGTTGCGGAGCGCTTTCTCGTGATATCTAGATGCGCAAGCGCGCACCACCCGCAATTAGAGGAGAACGATCATTAGCTTTAGTCATACACATCATATAGAAATGCGCACTATATACGTTGATTTACTCGACTGGAGAGCGGGACCACTGAGTTGAATGTCCACATCCTGACCGAACAAGCCGGACGACAAACGCCATCACGCGCAGCCGGATACTGCTCGGGCGATGTTTCCAACGAGATGACGCCGATGGTCCATGTTCCTTGTCTATCTTGCGCACGTTATATTCGCGTAGTCTCGCCATAGCCGGCGGAGTGGTTTGCTGAGGTGCAGTTGCCGACGCCCTTACCGGAATTACGCCATGCAAGCACACAATGAGCTTGGGCCTCGATATCGTATTCTACAAAGCTCCCGTACCTTTGACTTCCGAACAGAGCACGCAATCTGGTCAATAGGGTCGTCGGCCTAGCGCTCCTTTCAATAAGTGTAAACCGACGCAAGACCGAATAAGAAAGAATGGCAAACGTTGGTATAGTTCTTCGAACATTTCGATATCGATAGCTTACGTTCGTACAATAGAGAGTTCGATGCAATCGTCTAGTCTCATATCCCGACGAGTAACGACAAAGACGATCCACGCGAGAGCCGCTGTGTGATACACCGGTAGCAGACATGTGGAAAGCACGGTGAGGCCGCATCCTTCTAGCAGCCCGAAGGAGCACGGCCGGTGCAGGGTTCTCGAGGAGATCCTCAGTGAGGCGTCGGGACCGTTGCTCCCGCGTCGGCTGCTAACCGGATCGGCCGCGTCGCCGCTCGCTTTGTTGGGATTTGAGCTGAAGAGTCGTGAGTGGCTCATCAGGATGATGAGCCAAATAGGACATGACGCTTCACTCTGGAATGAATAGTCTGCCGATCTGGCCAAAGTTCCTCAATCCATGAAGCCTAGCCGCTTGCGCGATCTATCCTCGCAGCGGGCATACCACGCGATGGTGACAGTTGCCGTCGCCTTCGAGCGAAGAGTCTGTTTGTGTCGGGATTGGATACCGAACTCAGCCACCAACCGTGCCCGCATATCGGGCTCACCTCTAAGGAGGCACGCCATTCGCAGTCATCGCTGTTTGTATTCGATGGAGACAACCAAAAGCAGACCGTGGCCGGAGAAAGCGATGATGGTTGAAATAGACCGAGCCCGCACTTGCGAATGCGGCGATACATGAAGCCGCAATAAATTGAGAGCTTGATACCTATCACCGTCGGGTAGGCAGATTCCATGGGTCCCTCTGTGGGAACGCCTGACTCTTTGAACATGGGCTGTATCGATCAATATGTGTGGAATAGTCGGCATCTTGGCGCGTGGTCCGGTCGCTGGGCAATTGGTCGCTTCGCTGAAGCGACTGGAATATCGTGGCTATGACTCCGCTGGCCTAGCGACGCTCGAGGGTCTCCGTATCGAGCGCCGGCGCGCTAAAGGTAAGTTGAGAAACCTTGAGGAACGGCTACGCCATTGTCCGCCGTCGGGTCATAGCGGCATTGGTCACACCCGCTGGGCAACTCATGGAAAACCGACCGAGAGTAATGCTCATCCGCATGCGACGGAAAATGTCGCGGTCGTTCACAACGGTATCATTGAAAATTTCCACGCGCTGCGAGCCGAACTGGAGCGGAATGGAGCTCATTTTAGCTCAGAGACGGATACCGAGGTGGTGGCGCATCTCGTCGAATCCTACCTCAAGAATGGCTACTCGCCGCAGGATGCGGTACAAGCCTCGCTGCCACGGCTGCGCGGAGCTTTCGCTCTGGCATTTCTGTTCAAAGGCCATGAGGATCTTTTGATCGGTGCGCGCAAGGGATCGCCCCTTGCGATCGGGCATGGTCCTGGCGAAGTGTATTTAGGATCGGACGCGATCGCACTCGCGCCCTTGACCGATGCCATTACTTACCTTGAGGACGGCGACTGCGCCGTGCTTACCCGCGCGGTCTGCGTGATCTATGGCGCAGACGGGACTGTCGTCCATCGGGAAACATCCAAGCCTGGCGCGTCGTCACTCCTGGTGGACAAGGCGAACTATCGTCACTTCATGGCAAAGGAAATCCACGAGCAGCCGACCATGGTCGGACAGACACTGGCGCATTATCTCGATATGGCAGCCGAGCGCGTAGTCCTGCCGCTCACACTACCGTTCGACTTCAATTCTATTCAGCGCATCTCAATTACAGCGTGCGGCACGGCGAGCTATGCTGGCTACATTGCCAAATACTGGTTTGAACGGCTGGCCCGCCTGCCTGTCGAAGTCGACGTGGCGTCCGAGTTCCGCTACAGGGAGTCGCCTTTGCGCCGGGGCGATCTCGCGATCGTCATCTCGCAGTCCGGGGAAACGGCCGACACACTGGCCGCGTTGCGCTATGCCAAGAGCCAGGGCCAACACACGATATCCGTGGTCAATGTCCCGACGTCGACTATCGCGCGCGAGAGTGAATCCGTGCTGCCGACGCTAGCGGGTCCAGAAATCGGCGTGGCCTCCACCAAGGCATTCGTCTGCCAGCTGGCGGTGATGGCGATCCTTGCCGTCGCAGCAGCCAAAGAGCGCGGTAAGCTATCCGAGATCGATGAATCGAGGCTTGTACGCGAACTTATCGAAGTGCCGCGGCTGATTGCTGCAGCGCTGTTGGTCGAGCCGCAGATCGAGAAACTCGCGCGTGATGTTGCCAAGTCGAGCGACGTGCTCTATCTCGGCCGAGGCACATCGGCGCCCCTGGCCTTGGAGGGCGCGCTCAAGCTGAAAGAAATCTCCTATATCCACTCAGAAGGCTACGCCGCCGGCGAACTCAAGCATGGACCGATTGCATTGATCGATGAGACAGTGCCCGTCGTGGTGATCGCGCCCTACGACGGGGTCTTCGAGAAAACCGTCTCGAACATGCAAGAAGTCGCCGCTCGAGGCGGCAACATCATCTTGATCACCGATGCAAGGGGCGCCTTGGAGGCGACGGTGGATACGCTTATGACCATTGTTTTACCAGATATGGCTGCAAGCTTTACGCCCATGGTTTATGCCGTCGCGGTACAATTGTTAGCTTATCATACCGCCGTCGTTATGGGGACGGACGTGGATCAGCCGCGCAATCTTGCCAAATCGGTCACAGTTGAATAGATGGCCGCGGCAGCGTCGATATGCTGTCCTGCGGGTAGTTCCGCGGATGCAATAAACATGTCGTCGTGACTCCTATTGACGACTGCTCGCTGCTCGCCGCGCCCGCCGAACTTATCGAGACTGCGATCTGGAAGCCACTCTGGTTGACCCTAACCGCTATCGGAAGGAAGCGATCGGATCGCTTCAGTAGGCGAACTTAGCCGATTCCATTCGTGATTGACGCATGGGCGCCCTCGTCCCTCTCCGCAACGTCAATGCCGCGTGCGTTAGCTTCGGGTAGCCCAGCTCACGCTGCAAGCTGGGCACCTATCAGTTCCACAAGCCCTAACCAGCCCGAACGAAATACGGATATGCCTGATGGATCACCAATAGCCTCGTCCTACCTCCAATCCTCGCGCATGCCGAACTGACGAACTAAAGTGATACAGAATGCAGATAGCTTCGCGGGGGCGTATCGTGCCTCGCGGAGCGCCAAAACGTCCCCCTACATAAAGTCATCATCCTCCCAATCCGGCGAGGTATTTCCTGCACGCTCGGAACGTTCCGTGCCTCTGCCTTCGCTCTCCGCCGCTTTGGAAAGGTAAAATCGAGGTTTGTTCTCTCGCTGCCATTCTCCTTGGCTATTCTTACCCCACTTGTCGGGATGCTGGGTAGGATCAAGGACCATCAGCGAGTCACCTATCTCAACAAAACCCAACGCTGCGGCACGGGCTTTTGCTTCCGGATTCACAGGGTGAGAAAGGACCAAGGGCTCATCGCCATCAAGCCGAAGTTGATACTCCAGCAAGATATCGCCTGCATTGTCGACCAGGGGATGCGTAACCCGAAAGTCTATTGTCGATGTTATGTCCGATCGTCCGGGAAACTGTTCCTGCCAGCGGGCGCGTGCGGTTTCCTCCTTGAACACATCATCGACGGTAGCTCCTCCTTCCGTTCGGAGAAGTCCAACGCTTTTGTTTCCTAATTGATAGCTGAAATGTCGTGCGTCGTCCGAGCCGACCTTCCTGCCATGATTATAGGCGACGTCCGCAGCTCGTTCGGCCTTCAATGCCACCGACCGCGAGTATTGCTGGGGATTGGCCGCGATATGCTGGACTTCATCCCCATAGAAATCTTCCAACAGTT
The DNA here is from genome assembly GCF_054063995.1 of Bradyrhizobium sp. USDA 4504. NCBI lineage: Bacteria > Pseudomonadati > Pseudomonadota > Alphaproteobacteria > Hyphomicrobiales > Nitrobacteraceae > Bradyrhizobium > Bradyrhizobium sp. USDA 4504. The sequence continues at coordinate 8,751,422 of NZ_JBSSGV010000001.1, forward strand.
CCTGAAATGAGGTGCTTGAGATCTCCACGACAGGTGGTTTGGCAGCTAGTGAGTACGGCCGCGCTGCTGCCGAAGTTGAACGGGCATAGGCTGTTTGTGGCGCTATCTGCAAACTGGAAAAGACGTCCTCGAAGCGTCGGTCTTGATCTGTCTGCGTACCGCCGGCTTCAATTTGTGTCATTCCATCAAAGTCGGAACTACCCATCCATGGAAAGCTGGGTGAGCCATCTAGTCGATTGTACATGGGCGTTCGCGCTCCCATCCAAGAAAGTTGTCTTGAGTGTCAGGGCCACCAAGGCCGAGCGGGACTTGATAGTCAGACTGTCTGACGAGAAGCTGACTACAAGTTTTCGAGCAGTTGTACCGTGTGCCTACGTGATCGGATCTCTTTGCCGTGGCCGTTCACAGCGGTTTCGCCTGACCTTGGAAAGTTGGTCCGAGGTCGCGATACAATCTCACCATTCAGTGGGTTTAAAATTGACTCAGGCGAGCTCGGGAGTGGCAGTCCGACAGGACTCGTACAAAACTAATAAGAGCCCCAGCCCGCGCCAAACGGTAATCTAACGACAGGGGAGCGGGCTCGGCTGGCCAAAGATCGGCTCTCGTGCGAGGCGCCCAGACCGGACAAAAGTCGGCGGTCGGCTGATTGTTTCAAGCGTCTGCGCCGTCGCCATTCTCACTCAGTGCGGCATCGAGGTGCTCGATCAGCGTATGTCCGGCGAAGGGCTTGGCCAAGAATCCGGTCGCTCCCGCGCTCAGGGCTGAGGCGCGCACGCGGTCATTGGGGAAGGCTGTAATAAAAATGAATGGCACGCCATAGCCACGGGTCCGCATTTCCGCCAGCAGGTCCAACCCACTCATAACCGGCATCTGCACATCGGTAATTACACAGGAGGTCTCGTTCAACCGCGGCGACCTCAAGAACTCCTCGGCCGACGCAAACGTTTGAACGACGTAGCCACGCGATTTCAGAAGATTTTCTGTCGCCGCACGGACCGATGCGTCGTCATCAACGACAGAAATCAAAGGCATGGACAAGACAAGCTCTCCTGGCGCGGGACTAGCGGCTGCCGAGGCACTAGCCACCATTGAGCGAAAAGTGGGCTTGAGTGGTTAAATTGTAAAATCATACTTAGGTTTGTTCGGGGCGGTTACCGCGGATTCCCAGCGTCTCAGTCATTCTGATCAAATCCGCCAGCGACCTGGCGCGCATCTTTTTCATCACGTGTCCACGGTAGATCTTGACCGTAATCTCGGCGAGCCCCAGCTCGGCGGCTATCTGCTTGTTCATTAATCCGGTAGCGACCAGTTTCATCACCGCCTGCTCGCGCGGGCTCAAGGTTTCAAATAGAGACTTCAGCTTCGCGATAGTCTGCTCGTCCTCGCGCCTTTTGCGATCGCGTTCGGTCGCTGCGACTACGGCGTCCAGCAGTTCCTGATCGCGAAACGGTTTGGTGAGAAAATCGACCGCTCCGCCCTTCATAGCCCTGACGCTCATGGGAATGTCGCCATGGCCGGTAATGAAGATGATGGGAATATGAACGTTCGCCTTGGCTAGCTCAGTCTGAAACTCAAGGCCGCTTAAGCCTGGCAGCCGGACATCAAGAACCAGGCAGCTAACAACGTCGGGAAGTTTGCTCTGCAGCATTTCTCGGGCCGATCCGAATGCAACGACGTCCAGGCCCACGGATTGGAAAAGGTTCGTAAGCGACCGACGCATCGAGACGTCATCTTCAACAACGAAGACGATCGCATGCGCCGACGCCTCGGCCTTGCTGCCTTCGCGCTGGGAGTTGGAGCGTTCACTCATGACACGATCTCCTTGTGCAGCGGCAGGTCAAACCGAAAGGTGGCCCCCGGCCCTTGCTTGCAGACGATCGAAAGACGCCCTCCGTGAGCCTCCACAATCGAGCGGCAGATCGAAAGCCCCATTCCAAGGCCGCTCGATTTTGTCGTGAAAAATGGGTCTAACACTCGGTCGACGTCATTCTCGGCGATGCCGATGCCACTGTCAGTCACGGCAAGCCGCACGTGCCCCATATCGTCGCTAGATGACTGAATCACTAGTTCACGCGGCCGGTCCGTAACTGCGTCCATCGCTTCGATTCCGTTCATCACCAGATTGATAATCACCTGTTGCAGCTGAATCCGGTCTCCGAGGATTGCGGGTAGCGCTACCGTCAAATCGGTTTTTAACGTCACCTGGTGGCTAATCAGCTCACGTGTCACAAGCGCAATGACGTCTTTAACGACGTCATTGATGTCGAGCGGCAGCATCTCGATCTCGCCTTTCTTCGCAAGTGCGCGAATGCGACGGATCACCTCGCTTGCTCGGATTGCGTCTTCGATTATCCACTCAACCGATGAGCGCGCGGCGGAAAGATCAGGGGTTTCGCGGTTCATCCAACCGAGGCATGCGTCGGCGTTGCTGATAATAGCGGCGAGTGGCTGGTTGATTTCGTGGGCGATGGACGTTGTCAACTCTCCCAGGGTGGTCACGCGCGTCACGTGTGCGAGCTCTGCCTGTGCCTTTCGCAACTCTTGTTCGGCTTGATTTGCGCGAATGATAGCCGTCATGTCAGTGCTGACGCCCCGGTACCCGAGAAAATTACCGTCGATATCAAAAAAAGGCTTGCCACTCGTTCGAACGTAAATCGGAGATCCCATCCGGTTGACGGTGCGGTAGAGCAGATCCCGAAACGGCAGATGCGCCTCCAGCCTCGCCCGATGCTGCCGCCACTTCTCAGGTTCTTCTTCGACGTCGCACGCAATGTCCCAGCGAAGCATACCCATCAATCCTGTCGCCAGGATTCCCGCAGCGCTGGTGTGCTCGGACAAGCGAGTGACCTGATGATCTGGCCCGGTCTCCCAGAGCCAATCGGAGGCTGTTTCGGCGTAGTCGCGAAAGCGCTGCTCGCTTTCGCGCAGCGCGGCAAGTGTGCTTTCCAGACGTTCCCTGGCTGCATATTGCTCAGTGACATCCATATGTGTTCCGATGAGTTCGCTGACATTGCCGTCGCTGCCAACCACCACATGGGCCACGGAATGTATATGCCTCATCGAGCCATCTGGCATAAGGATTCGAAAATCGTACTCGAAGCGTCCTTCCTTGTCTTCTCTAGCCAGTCGCTGCACTTCCTGAAGTCGCGGCAGGTCGTCTGGATGGATACGCGACCGAATGGTCTCTATCGACACCGTCTCTTGCGGATCAAAGCCAAACAGGCGATCGACCTCGGCGGAGCGATAGATAAAATCGAGACGGTAGACGTCCCAAGACCAACTACCCGTGTGACTGAGATGCTGGGCTTCGGCCAGGTAGGCCTCGCTGCGGCGCAACTGCTGTTCTGCTAGTCTTGCAGCCGTGATATCCGTCGCTGCCCCGACAAACTCGATGTCACCGGTCGCGGTTCTCGTGGTGCGTGCCCGCGCATGGATGTGCTTCACTGATCCATCCGGCAGCAGTAACCGGTATTCATGCTCGAAGCTCTTTGGATCTCGCATCGCCCGATCGATGGTCTCTTGGACTGACGCCCTATCGTCTGGATGCGTGCGCGCGACGATCAGTTCCGGCGCGGGAACCGTCTGCGGATCCAACTGTAGAATACGAAACAGCTCCTTTGACCAAAAGGCCTCGCCGGTGGCGACGTTCCAGCTGAAGCTGCCTGTATTGCTCAACTCCTGCGCCTGAGCCAAATGTACTTCGCTTCGCTGCAGGGCAAGTTCGGTCCGCTTTCGCTCCGTGATATCTTCGCAGGCTATGAGGACAACGGGCCGCTCATCGGCCCAGAGCATTGCTTTGGCGTTTTCACGTACCCACAACACCGAGCCGTCTTTCCGAACTTTCTGGGCCTCCCAGGTTTGCGATTGACCGATATCTTCAAGGCAGGCCCGAATGCATTTGCGGGCGAACGCGCGATCCTCGTCCAGAAAGACTCCCAGGACAGATTGACCGATCAGTTCGGAGCGCGCATAGCCGAGCTGTGTCGCGCCGAGCGTATTGACGTTGAGGACAGTACCCGCTTCGTCGACCATGACGTACATGGAGGGATTGTGCTCAAAGATTGCGCGCCACCGCTTTTCACGGTCTTCCAAATCGGCAGTGCTGCGCCGGAGTTCGGCCGCAGTCTCACGCGCGGCCTCTCTTTCCTGGCGGATCTTTCCAATCAGGTGCGTTCCGACAATCGAGACAGTAAAGAAAGCGACAACCACCAGAAGAACTTGGGGGTCGTCGATCCCAAGACTGAACGCGGGCGGCGCGAAGTAGTACGCCAAAGCAGCGATGGCCAAGATGGAAAGGGCAGATGATGCAATGAAGCTGCCGATCAATGAAAATAGCAATATTACCAGCAGATAGCCGAACGCCGTCGCAGCGAAATGTGTTTGAAGGTACAAGGAGGCCAACGTCACTACCGCCAGCGTTATGCTGCCGAATGTGAACTGTGTGGCTGAACGTTTGAAATTATTGACTTGGTTATACATTCTTTGACCGTCCGGCCTTTCTCCGGCGGGAGAGTTATAACATTTAGGCAAAAATGGGGCAATCTTTCGGCCCCAAGGGACGCTCGCCAATGTTCTGGGTCAATTGCTTGCAGCTGAACTCAGCACGTGCCGGAGAAAGGCGCATTACAACGTAGGTATAGTTGTTCTAAACCTTTCAATATGGCGCGCTGACCCGCGTACCAAGCCGGTCGACGGTGATCATACCCGCCCCGACGTGATGCCGTAACGCGCGCCGGAATAAACGGATGGCTGAGTTGGAAATTGCCGCCACCCGCGGGCGCGGAAGAGGCCGGTTCAGTGGCCACGCACCAAGCTATTTTGTGGGCTAGACCCAGTCCCTTGGCCAGTCAGGCCGGGTAGGCTCTGTCGGAATCGTGTTGTGTTGCCCCACGCCAACCTTGCGCCAGCATTTGGATGGCTGGGAGCTTTCAACTCCACGGCGCGCCAAAAATATCGGTGGAAAAACGACTTCATCTTCCGCGTTTGCGTGGAATTCTCAGACGTGGTTTGGAGCGCGACACGGAGCAATGGTGTGAACGGCTGCTCCTGCAAAAAAGCATCAACTCGCAGTTCAAGTCGGCTGTGCCGATTTGAACTGCGAACGAACCACGGAGCTGGCTGCGCTCAGTTGAGCGCGCCTTGAAATCACGAACAAGACCGGGGCCTACCTCCTTGATGTTCGTGTATCGATGCCATTGGAAACTGTGGGCTGCTTGAGCCGAGCGTGCAGCGTAGCGTCGTCGAGCTCGCCTTCCCACCACGACACGAACACAGCGGCGATGCCATTGCCGGTGATATTGGTAAGGGCTCGCACCTCGCTCATAAACTTGTCGATCGAGAATACGATTGCCATGCCGGGCACCAGTGCCGGGTTGACCACCGACAATGTCGCGGCAAGTGTGATGAAGCCTGCGCCGGTTACGCCGCTTGCCCCCTTCGAGGTCAGCATTGCCACGAGCAAGATCGTGAGCTGCTGGCCAAAGGTCAGATCGACCCCGAGTGCCTGGGCAATAAACAATGTCGCCAGCGTCATATAAATGTTGGTGCCGTCGAGGTTGAAGGAGTAGCCGGTTGGCACCACGAGGCCAACTACGGGTTTTGAGCAGCCCAGCCGTTCGAGCTTCTCCATCAATTGCGGCAGCGCGCTTTCCGAGGATGAGGTGCCGAGCACGATCAGAAGCTCGTCCTTGATATAGATAATGAATTTGAAGATCGAAAAGCCGACGATCCGCGCGATCAGGCCGAGCACGACGATCACAAATATCGCCGCAGTCGCATAGAATAGTACGATGAGCCCGATCAGATTACCGAGCGCCGCCGGCCCGAACTTGCCGATCGTGAAAGCCATGGCGCCGAACGCACCGATCGGGGCCGCTTTCATGACGATGGCGATCACGCCGAAAACCGCATGCGCGACGTCGTCAATCATGCCGCGCAGCCGTTCTCCACGCTCCCCAAGCGCCATAAGCGAAAAGCCAAACAGGATCGCGAACAGGAGCACTTGCAGAACATCGCCGCGAGCGAGAGCGCCGACCACGGTATCGGGAATGATATTGAGAAAAAAATCGACGGTCTTCGAGGCTTCCGCCTGCTTGACGTAATTGGCGACTGCCGCAGCGTCCGGTTTGACCGCAAGACCATGGCCGATTTGGACCAGATTGCCCATGACAAGGCCCAACACCAGCGCAAAGCTCGATACGATCTCGAAATAGACCAGCGCTTTGACGCCGACGCGCCCGACTTTCTTTGCATCCTGGATATGCGCAATGCCGGATGCGACGGTGCAGAAGATGATCGGCGCGATCACCATCTTGATTAGCTTGATGAAGCCGTCACCGAGCGCCTTGACCCAGTCGTTGGTCGCGACCGACGGCCACAGCCAGCCGACGATGGCGCCGATAACGATCGCGATCAACACTTGAACGTAGAGAATCTTATACCAAGTCTGCGACGCGCGCGCGGGCGCCGCAGTTGCCATGGTGGTCATGACGCTTCCTTCCCGAATACACTCGCATGCGAGCCGCCGCGTCGTTGAAGACGACGGCATCATACGAGGCTGTCATTTAGCCGTGTCCGATTGAAGACGGTTCCGAGAGCCGGCGCGTCATTCCAAAGGCAGGCGTTCAGTTACGTTATCTTTATTCGTCAAGCAAGATCTGCACCAGAGACCCAACCGATCGTGTCGCTATCAGATAAACCGCCGTTCTTCTGACGAGGTCTGTTTGAATCGTCGAATGGCATTTGTGAGGTCGATCGCGAAGGTTGCTCTGCATCGTCGCATCTTGCTGGCAAATTACCCGAGTCACGTCTCGGCATCGAAGTCCTAGAGTGATGGGTACGCTTCGACTTCTGAAGTTGATGCAACAGTACGCCTCATTGATAAAATTGATTGTTTGGATCGGAGGCATCCAGGCGATGGAAGCGTGCGACATCTAGCGGGTTGGTCGACGCGAGGCGTATCCGCATCGGCGGCCGCTGAGCCGTTGGGCGCCTCGGCGGTTACGATGGAGCCCCGATCATTCCGCTTTGGCGTTTTGAGCGTTCTTTTTTCTGAACTCATTGCCAGGCAGGACGAGTCCAATGTGACTTGTTCCGGCTGCGAATGTACTGGCGAGTGCGAATGAGTTGCGACAATTGGAACGACGGTGAGTGTACTCAAGTACAGAGGTGGTGATCCGGTGAAACCGGATGGTTCGGCAAAATTTCTGACGCAGAGCGTTTCTGCGTCCGCGTTGCCAAACCGCGATTACCTAGTCCATGTCCATCCGTGCAGGACGTCTTCGCAGCCGCGAGCCGTGATTGACCAAGTCGTAGGCTGGAGCGGGCGCTAAATAGAAGAAGCTTGCCGCAGGACGCAAGGGGCGAATAGCGCCCTTCAACTCGGGTGCCGAGAATCGCCTCCTCGATATTCGGTGTTCCTCAGAGCGCGCGCTTCTCCATGATGATGGCACGACAAAGTGTCGCCGTTCGCGGGCCAGCCTCTCACCTGGAGCTCGCAAATGCCCGATCCGATGTCAGGTCTATCCACGAGGTTCCTGCGTACGCCCGAGGCTGCGCGGTATCTTACCCGATCCGCCCGCATGCTCGAAAAGCACCGCACATATGGCAGGGGGCCGGCGTACCGAAAAATCGGCGGTCGCGTCATCTGCGCACTGGATGACTTGAGAGCATGACCCGATCTCGGCACCAAGACGTCGACGTCCGACAGGCCGCGACAGTTCAGGGGCGAGATCCTGTGGGATGTGTGCGATGGCGAGCCGAACTCAGCTGTTTGGTGTGTGCACCAGATGCTCGTCATGGCCCGGCGGAATCGCTGAATCATCATCTCTGTATACACGCATTCCGCTTTAAGCTCGCATATTCGTCACTTTTTCGGCCCGTTTCCAATTAATGTATACAGGTAGTGTCCCCAAGTGAGGTATCGGCGCATGAGCCATTGCTTTCCAACCAATGTCTGGTACGCGGCCGCGTGGGACGCTGAGGTGAGACAGGCGCTGTTGCCGCGGACGATCTGCGGCAAGCACGTCGTAATGTATCGGCGCGCCAACGGCGACGTGGCAGCACTGGAGGACGCTTGTTGGCATCGGTTGGTGCCGCTCTCAAAAGGGCGCCTTGAGGGCGACAGCGTGGTCTGCGGCTATCATGGGCTGAAATACAACGCGCAGGGCCGTTGCACCTTCATGCCCTCGCAAGAGACGATCAACCCCTCTGCGTGTGTACGTGCCTATCCTGTGGTCGAGCGCGATCGCTTCGTCTGGCTGTGGATGGGTGATCCGGCGCTAGCCGACCCGGGCATGGTGCCGGACATGCACTGGAACGATGATCCCGCTTGGGCCGGCGACGGTGACACCATTCACCTGAAATGCGACTATCGTCTGGTTGTCGACAACCTCATGGACCTGACGCACGAAACGTTTGTGCATGGCGCCAGCATTGGCAATGACGCCATCACGGAAGCGCCGTTTGACGTCACCCATGGTGAGAAGACCGCTACCGTAACGCGCTGGATGAAGGGAATTGCCGCGCCCCCGTTCTGGGCCAAGCAATTAACCTGGTCCGGTAGACCGCTGGCAAATTATCCGTTTCGAGGCGCCGTGCACGATCAATATCGACGTCGGAGTGGCGCCCTCAGGAACCGGCGCGCCCGAAGGCAATCGATCGGCTGGCGTCAATGGTATTGTCCTCAACACCATCACGCCCGAAACGGAAACGAGCTGCCATTATTTCTGGGCCTTCGTGCGCAATTATCGCCTGAACGAACAGCGCCTGACCACCGAACTTCGCCAAGGCGTTTCCGGCATCTTCCGTGAAGACGAGGTCATTCTCGAGGCGCAGCAGCGCGCGATCGACGAAAATCCCGACCGGGTCTTCTATAACCTCAACATCGATGCCGGCGCGATGTGGGCCCGCCGCTTGATAGATCGCATGATCGAGGCCGAGAATCCGCACCACGGTCGTCAGGCCGCGGAGTAGGGCATGGCCGAGCGCGACACTGACCGCTCAGTCTCACAGACGGTACGCGCCCAGCTCAGCTTGCGCGATCTGATCCTGTCGGGCGACTTGCGGCCGGGCGAACGGATCTCCGAGTTGCAGGCTGTGGAGACGACCGGCGCATCGCGCACTCCGGTGCGAATGGCATTGGTTCGGCTGGAGGAGGAAGGACTTCTGGAAGCGTTCCCTTCTGGCGGCTTCATGGTGAAGGCATTCTCCGAACGAGATGTCCTGGATTCGATCGAGCTGCGTGGCACCGTAGAAGGTCTGGCCGCGCGTTTTGCTGCCGAGCGCGGTGTTTCGTCGCGCGATCTTGAGCCTCTAAAAGGATGTCTTGACGAGATTGATGGACTGGTGCGGCAGGATCCAATCTCCGTCGAGGCCTTCTCCTCCTACGTCGCGCTCAATGCGCGATTTCATGCGCTTTTAACCGAATTGTCGCGCAGTCCGCCCTTGATCCGGCAGGTCGATCGCGCGTCGGCGCTACCATTCGCCTCGCCCAGCGGCTTTGTGATGACCCAATCGACACTACCGGATGCGCGCCACACACTGTTGATTGCGCAAGATCAACACCGCGTCGTGGTCGATGCAATCGAAAACCGCGAAGGTGCGCGGGCCGAGGCAATCATGCGCGAGCACGCCCGAGTGGCGGCGCGCAATCTGCGCTTGGTGCTCAGGAATAAGACGCATTCTGACCTGCTGCCAGGACTGGCGCTCATCAGGATGGCAGGCGATTAAAGGAAATCTCCATGCGCTTCATTGAAAGCTGGACATCGGCAACGCTCGTGGCGACGCGCTATCTAACTCCTTCGATCCGCGAGTTTCTGATCAAACCGGAAAACTTTGATGGCGCGGCCTATCCGGTCGGCAGCCATATCAATATCGCCGTCACTATCAATGGGCGTCCGGAGACGAGGTCCTATTCCTTGGTCGGCGAAGCCGACCCGGCCGGCTTTCGCATCGCCGTGCGGCGCGCGGAGGACTCCCGTGGCGGCTCGCAGTACATGTGGTCGCTCGCGCCGGGCGCGCGGTTGACAATTACGTCGCCCGCCTCGCTGCTGCCGATTGACTGGGCTCGCCGGCACTATTGCCTGATTGCGGGCGGCATTGGTATTACGCCGCTGATCGGGGCGGCCCAGGCGCTGGCACGCCGCAATGCCGACTTCACTCTGCATTATGCTGTGTCTTCCCGTGAGCAAGCCGCCTATTTGGACGTTCTCGCCCCATTGCTGAACGAGCGGCTTATTGTCCATGCAGGCAACGAAGGGCGCAGGCTAGATTTCGATGGCTTGTTCGCCTCGCTGCCGCCTGATGCCTTGACCCTCCTGTGCGGTCCGATCCGGATGCTCGATGCTGCCCGCCGGGCCTGGACCGATGCAGGTCGCGCACTATCCGACTTACGCTACGAGACCTTTGGCTCGAGCGGCTCACTGCCGACTGAAGGTTTCCGGGTGCGCCTTGCAGATCGGTCTCTTGAGATCGAGATTCCGCGCGATCGCTCATTGCTGGACGTGCTCAATGAGGCTGGTTACGAGGTGATTTCGGATTGCCGGCGCGGCGAGTGCGGCGTCTGCGCCATCGATCTCGTCAAAATCGACGGTGATCTCGACCACCGCGACGTTTTCTTCAGCGAGCAGCAAAAGCACGCGAACGAAAAGATCTGTGCATGTGTCTCTCGAGCCCGCGGCACCATTACAGTCGATATACTGCACCGCCCGGACGGGCCATAGATTCGCTGCAACACGTTTTTGGGGCAGCAGGTTCTGGCCGAGAACTCGGCGACTAACGGATGTCCCACGGTATGCTCCCTGTTATCATAGAACAGTGCGCATGATTACCGGGTGACGATGGTCGGCAGCTGCTGTCCCTCCTTGGCAACAAGCAAGCCGAATAAGAAATGGACTCCGAAACCTTTGTTTTTCGGTCGTGTCCATTCTCGCAGTAGACTTTGGCGGGCCTCGGCGCTTATACACGCTCGTTCTTGAGACACCTAAGAAACAAATTAATACTTCGATGCGGATCACGTGAGGATTTGCATCGATTTTATTCAAAGCGCGACATCTGTCGGGCGACCAGCTCTCCTGCTCATTCTGCCGCCGCTGTCTGTTTGAATACAAAGGTGCCCGGAACCTGACAGCGGGTTAGGTCCACTGCACAGTGACGCTGGCATCCATGCGGGTTTTTCTCGCGTAGGCACAAAGCGCACCACATTTCGCAAGCGGCACGGGGATTGCTGGATGGCGCGCGAGGAGCTGCCGCCGTCAGACCGGTCGGAGCGGCCCTGTCACAGGAGTTTCCGATGAGGTTTGCGATGCCGCTGTTGCTCGCAGAAACGACGCGAAATGTGATGGCCCCACGAGATTGCGCGTGCCGGACGACAAGCGTACCACCTTGCCGAAGCCCGCGAGACGGCCCGAGAGCGCGTTGAGCGTCAACGTAAGCATCGAGCTCGATAGCCAAGGCACGCAAACTGCAACATTTCAGGCGTTCTGTTCGCGCGACCGCATTCGCCCGATCGGGCTTCTTGAGAATGCTCCTGTGGCTCCAGAAATCCAGCTCACGACTGCGGCGAATTGGGCTTTAGGCGCCGTGATCCGCAGGCGCGTCGTGGCGCGAAAAGGGACCGATGAAGCAAACACAACCAATGCGGTCGCCATCTTGCAAGCGGTGCAGCCGAACTTAGGCACGGCGTCCCGTCCTTGGGGCTTGCACGCGATCAAAAGGCGATGCGCGCCAAATTCCTCAGCGAGCCGGACGCGCAGACGACCGCTGCGCGGCCACGGCGACGTGCTCTCACCGGTGGGCTGACGCACATGGATGTCCTTTCGCCAGAGGTCTGGCAATCCGTTGCGCTCACGGTCGAGCTCGCCTGCGTGACGACAATGATCCTGCTGGTGATTGGCGCGCCGCTCGCGTGGTGGCTCGCACGGTCAAAGACGGTTTTGAGCGAGGCCGTAGCGACGATGATCGCGCTTCCGCTCGTGCTGCCGCCAACGGCGCTCGGTTTCTGCGTCCTCGTCCTGCTCGGCCCGAACGGACCCGGCGGGCTTCTCGCCTCTTTCTGGGGCCAGCACACACTCGCATTTACCTTTGCGGGAATCGTCGTGGGATCGGTTCTCTCGGCGCTCCCTTTGGTGGTGCAGCCGATCCGTAGCGCCTTTGTTGCAATGGGCGACCGCGCGCAGCAAGTTGCGGCAAGCCAGCGCGCTTTTCCGTTGTGCGCCTTCATTGCGGTCGGCCTGCCGCCGGCACGGCTGGAGTTCCTCAAGGCTGGCGTGGTTGGCTTTGCCCACACGATCGGCACATTCGGTGTCGTCATGATGATCGGCGGCAACATTCCTGGGCGCACCAAGGTGCTGTCAGCCTACGTCATTGACTACGTCCAAGCATCGCGCTGGCGCGAGGCAAGTTGGGTTGCGGGGGGTATGGTGATGTTCGCTCTTGCCGTCATGTTCACCCTAACTCTCATCGACAAACGGTGTGCCAGGAGAGGTACATGACGGGCAGCAAGCCGAATCGAAGTACCTTCGGTGTGCTGTCCAAGCATGTCCGGTACTAACCGAGCGGCAGTATCGCAGGTCAGATCGGCCCTTTTCTTGGCGAGGATACCATGAACAAACTCGTTGCGGCCGCGGCGGCTGCCGGTATCAGCTTCAATTCAGCTCACTGCGCGCCTTTGCCCGAGGCGAGGGCCGATGACGTCGGAGTTTCCAGTCAGCGGCTTGCCAGACTAGACGAGTTCTTCGCTCGGGAAATCGCAACCAAACGCGTGCCGGGCGCAGTGGTTGCAATCGCCAGAGACGGCAAGCTGATTCACTACAAGGCGTATGGGCAGCTCGATCCTGAAAAAAGAACGTCGATGCGGCTCGATGCGATATTCGCGCTCGCATCTATGACCAAACCGATGGTGGCGGTTGCCGGCCTCACCCTCACGGAACAAGGTCGCCTGCCTCTGCGGGCCAAACTGACGGATTACTATCCCGAATTTGCAAAGATGAAGGTGGGAGTGCCGCAGCCTGACGGCTCATTGAAATACGAAGCGCAGAGTTCTCCGATTTACGTCCACGATCTTTATCGCCACACATCAGGGCTCACCTATGGTGCGCCACCGGATAGCGCAGATCAGGTGGCGCGTCTCTATCCGGATTTCGCAGCTCCGCCGGTCAAGGGCGATAAGCGGGCTTTCATCGAAGCCATTACCAAGCTGCCGCTGGCGCACCAACCGGGCACGGAGTTCGAATACGGCTTCTCGACTGACGTGCTTGGAGCTGTCGTGGAGCAGGTTAGCGAGCAGCCGTTGGGCGAGTATCTTTCCAGCAACGTGTGGAAGCCGATCGGAATGCTGGATGCCACTTTTCATTTGTCGACATCGCAACGCAAGCGGTTGGCGCGTCCATTTAGAGACGACCCGCTGACCGGAAAGCCACAAAGCATCGAGCTCCTCGAAAGTCAGACGAGGTTTGACTGCGGGGGAGCCTGTGCATTCGCGACAGTTGGTGACTACGTGCGCTTTGGGCAAATGCTGCTAAACGGCGGGGAGCTCGATGGGCGGCGGATCCTCGGTCCGAAGACTGTGCATCACATGATCTCCAACCACCTTGGGCCAGAGATCAAAAATAAGGTCGCTCATGTGGAGCCGCACCGCGCCGGCTTTGGGTTCGGGCTCGGAGTGGCTGTGCGCATAAGCGAGGGTCTCTCGGCCGTTCCAGGCAGTCCAGGTGAGTTCACCTGGACCGGCGCTTACGGAACACAATTTTTCTGTGATCCGAAGGAGCGCTTGGTCGTGGTGGTCGGCACGGCCGCGCCCGGAGAGATCCGCAAGTATTACCGCGAGCAGGTCCAAAATATCGTCTATGCCGGAATAGTTCGATAGTTTGCTGCCGTCGGAAATGCTCGTGAACAGCTTGGATGACTGGCAAATTATGCTTGCTGCTGCGGACAGGCATCAAACCTGAAAGGACAGCAAGGTCGTTTGCTGACCCGCGTCGGACGATCGGGCCCAGTGCTTGGAACGAGCCATTCTGATCGAAATCGGTGATCAGTACGGTGCCGCGAACTGCGACAATTATCGTGCCGGCCGGTGTGGCGGCCGTACTTGAAGAGCGAGTATGACGCCGTCGCCGCCAGGAGCGAGCCATTGTGATGCATTGTTGGAGTTCTCACGTCGACGGTCCAAACCGGACACCATAAGCACGACAAGTGGTCAATTGCGCAGCTTGCGCGTAGCTCGCCAATCCTGCTGCAGATCCACAAGCGACGGCTTGGTATCCGTCAGTTGCTGTGCAGTGGCCTATTTCTTGCTGCTGAACGTCAGCATTACGGCTGACGCGTCACTTGGAAGGGCTCATGGGCAGGATAGAGGAAACCTTCTACAGCGTGATCAGACGTCAGGGTATCACGCGTCGCAGTTTCCACAAATTCTGCAGTTTGACGGCCGCGAGCTTCGGACTCGGTCCGCTCGCAGCAAGCAGTATCGCCAATGCCCTCGAGACCAAACCGCGTATACCCGTCATTTGGCTGCACGGGCTCGAGTGTACCTGCTGCTCCGAAAGCTTCATCCGCTCCGCGCATCCGTTGATCAAAGACATGCTGTTGTCGATGATTTCGCTCGATTACGACGATATGGTCATGGCCGCGGCTGGGCACCAGGCCGAAGCCGTCCTGCAGGAAAGCCGTGCCAGGTACAATGGCAAGTATGTGCTTGCCGTAGAAGGCAACGCGCCGCTGAACGAGGGAGGCATGTTCTGCATTGACGGCGGCAAGCCGTTCGTTGAGAGACTCAGGTGGATGGCGGAAGCGTCCATGGCGGTCATTGCTTGGGGGACCTGCGCATCCTGGGGCTGCGTTCAAGCGGCCAGGCCCAATCCGACCGGTACTGTGCCTATCGACAAGGTGATCTCCAACAAGCCGATCGTCAAGGTTCCCGGGTGTCCCCCCATCGCAGAGGTCATGACCGGCCTCGTGACCTTCATAACCACGTTCGGAAGGCTTCCTGAACTCGATCGCCAAGGGCGCCCAAGGATGTTTTATTCCCAGCGCATCCACGACAAGTGCTATCGGCGTTCGCATTTCGACGCCGGCCAATTTGTCGAGGAGTGGGACGATGAGTGCGCCCGCAAGGGCTACTGCCTTTACAAGATGGGCTGCAAGGGGCCGACCACCTACAATGCCTGTTCGACGCTTCGCTGGAATGGGGGCGTTTCATTCCCTATTCAATCCGGCCACGGCTGCCTCAGTTGCTCCGAAGACGGCTTTTGGGACAAAGGTTCGTTCTACGACCGGCTCACGGCCATCCAGCAGTTCGGCATCGAGAAGAACGCCGATCAGATCGGGATGGCCGCTGCCGGCGCGGTTGGGTTGACCGTAGCCGCACATGCGGCGGTCACGGCCGTGAAGCGACTGACCCGCAAGCCGGATCGCGCAGCTCATAAAAATAAGCCAACTTAAGGGGAGGACGACGGTGGCCGTCCAGACACCGAATGGGTTCAAGCTCGATCGTTCCGGCAAGCGAATTGTGATCGACCCGCTGACCCGGATCGAGGGCCACCTGCGCGTCGAAGCCAACCTCGATTCGAACAACGTGATCCGCAACGCGGTCTCGAGCGGGACGATGTGGCGTGGCATCGAAGTCATCCTGCGCGGGCGGGATCCGCGCGACGCCTGGGCGTTCACCGAGCGGATTTGCGGTGTCTGCACCGGCACCCATGCGCTCGCCTCCGTGCGCGCCGTTGAAAATGCACTTGGGATCGCCATTCCGGAGAATGCCAACTCGATCCGCAACATCATGCAGCTGTGCCTGCTTGTGCATGATCATCTCGTGCATTTCTATCACCTGCACGCGCTGGATTGGGTCGACGTGGTCTCCGCGCTCAAGGCTGATCCCAGGTCCGCCTCGGCGCTGGCGCAGTCCATCTCGCCCTGGCCGCTGTCGTCTCCTGGCTATTTCAAGGATTTGCAGATCAGGCTCACCAAGTTCTTCGGGTCAGGGCAACTCGGTCCGTTCAAGAACGGCTATTGGGGGCATCCGGCTTACAAGCTGCCGCCGGAAATGAACCTGATGGCCGTGGCGCATTATCTGGAAGCGCTCGACTTCCAGAAGGAGATCGTCAAGATCCAAGCCATCTATGGGGGCAAGAATCCGCATCCGAACTGGCTGGTCGGCGGCGTGGCCTGCGCGATCAACATCGACGGAAATGGTGCGGTTGGCGCGATCAATATGGAGCGGCTTAACCTGGTGTCCTCGGTCATCGACCGTTCGATCGAGTTTGTCGAGCAGGTCTATCTGCCCGACATCGCAGCGATCGGCTCGTTCTATAAGGACTGGCTGCATGGCGGCGGGCTTTCTAGCAAAAGCGTGATGTCCTATGGCGACATCCCCGAAAACGCTAACGACTGTTCCGCGAAAAGTCTCAGGCTGCCGCGCGGCGTCATTCTTGGCGGCAATCTTGAGGAGATTTTGCCGATCGACCATGGCGATCCCGAGCAGATCCAGGAATTCGTCGCGCATTCATGGTATAAATACCCTAGCGAGTTCAGCGGCCTGCATCCCTGGGATGGCGTCACCGAACCGAATTTTGAGCTAGGGGCAAAGGTCAAAGGCAGCAGAACAGATATCAAGGAACTCGACGAAGACGGCAGGTATTCCTGGATCAAAGCGCCGCGCTGGCGCGGCCACGCGGTCGAGGTGGGGCCATTGGCGCGATACATCATCGGTTATGCGCAAGGCAAAGCCGAATTCAAGGAGCCGGCCGAGAGGCTGCTCAAGGGGCTCAATCTTCCGTTGAGCGCGCTGTTTTCGACGCTTGGCCGTACCGTGACGCGGGCACTCGAATGCCAGTGGGCGGCGCATCAGATGCGCTATTTCCAGGACAAGCTGGTCGTCCATATCAAGCAAGGCAATAGCGCAACTGCCGACGTCAGCAAGTGGAAGCCGGAAGGCTGGCCTAATGAGGCCAGGGGCTACGGTTTCACTGAAGCGCCGCGCGGTGCGCTCGGGCACTGGATCAAGATCAAGAACACCAAGATCGACAATTACCAATGTGTCGTGCCGACGACATGGAACGGGTCTCCTCGCGACCACCAGGGAAATATTGGCGCTTTTGAAGCCTCCCTGATCGGTACTCCGGTCGCCGATCCGCAGCGGCCCTTGGAGATCTTGCGCACGATCCATTCCTTTGATCCGTGCCTGGCGTGCTCGACCCACGTGATCAGTCCTTCCGGCCAAGAAATGGCTTCAGTCGATGTTCGTTAGGTCCATACTGGACAAGGCTCCGAAAACCGTTGCCATCGTCGATGCAGCGCCGAGTGTTCACGGGGCCGCCTACGTTTATGAAGCGCCGGTGCGACTGTGGCACGCGGGCAATGCGGCGGCCATTCTGGTGCTGGGCATAACCGGTTATCTCATTGGAACTGGGACACCGGCAATGCCGGGGGAGGCTAGCGACAATTTCCTGTTCGGCTATATCCGCTTTGCGCATTTCTTGGCGGGATATGTGCTCGGCGTCGGATTTATGCTGCGCATCTACTGGGCCTTGATGGGAAACCCGCATGCCATGCAGATCTTTTGCGTGCCGCTCTGGCGCAGATGCTTTTGGCGCGAAGTGTACGACGAAATGCGCTGGTACGCCTTCCTTGCAGCTGAGCCCGAAAGGCACGTCGGGCACAATCGGTTGGCTCAGCTCGCGATGTTCTTCATGTTCACGCAGACCACCACGTTCATGATCGTCACGGGCTTTGCACTTTACGGGCAGGGCGTCGGTCGTGACAGCTGGCAGTACAAGTCGTTCGGCTGGGTATTTGCAATCTGCCCGAACGGTCAAGACGTCCGTACCTGGCATCATCTCGGCCTGTGGATGATCGTGACCTTTGCGCTGGTCCACATTTACGCGGTGATCCGGGAAGACATCATGTCGGGCCGGAGCATCTCCTCGATGATTTCGGGGCAGCGTCAGTTTCGCGATTGACCGGGAGGCGGATGCTGAGTCCGGAGAACAAGAAAAGGATCCTGGTGCTCGGCGTCGGCAATATCCTATGGGCCGATGAGGGATTCGGCGTGCGGGTGGTAGAGGAGTTTTATCGTCGCTACACCATCGATGACAACGTCTCCATCCTCGATGGTGGCACGCAGGGGCTCTATCTCGTCAGTTTTCTTGAGCAGGCCGATTGCCTGATCGCGTTCGATGCCGTCGATTATGGACTTTCTCCCGGACAGTTGAAGCTCGTGCGAGATGACGAGGTGCCGAAATTTACCGCTGCCAAGAAGCTGAGCCTGCATCAGACCGGCTTTCAGGAGGTCTTGAGTGCGGCCGACCTGCTTGGTCGCTGCCCGCGAGAGCTCGCTCTGATCGGCTGTCAGCCGCTGGACCTGGAGCATTGGGGCGGTCCGTTGACTGCACCGGTGCGTGTTCAGATCACGCCTGCGATCGAACTGGCCTGCAACCTGCTGGCCCAGTGGGGCGCACCGGCAAGACCGCGGGCCGTCCCGCTGCCTGCATCAGAACGGCTGTTGGGGAACAATATCGACCATGTCAATTATGAAAGGGCGCAGCCGATCTAGCGGCCGCGGTTATCCATGTGCCTTGGCTTACCAATGACGATTGTTGAGACCGACGGCGTCACGGCGCTATGCGAGTATGGCGGTGAAAAGCGGCGTGTCTCGGTCATGCTGCTCTCCGGCGCGATGGTCGGCGCCAAGGTGCTCGTCCATATCGACACAGCGGTGCGGCCCTTGGAGGAGGATGAAGCAAGGCGAATCTCGGAAGCACTCGACGGGCTCGAGGCTAGTCTCAACGGCGAGGACTGCGATCGCTTCTTTGCGGACTTGATTGGTCATGAGCCGCAATTGCCCGACCATCTACGCTAGCGGGGTGCCGAGCGCGGACATCGTGTTGCCGGCCCCTGCTCACGAACCGATTTGCAATCGTAGGCAACTTTTACAGAGAAAATGTAAAGCGCTTACAGCCACTGCTCCGGCCGGGAATGCGATCACAGCGAGACGATCATTGGCATGTGCCTTGCTAAGACCTCGCCGAGAGAACCCGAAGACTATCGGAAAGGCGTCTGATGAAGTTCCAGCCGGCTCAGCATGATCTGGCGCGGCCTGGTCTGTCCGAGGTGGAGAGAGCGGGCGGCGATGCTCATCTGGCCGGGCAGGATCCCGGGAAGAAAGGCGTGGAGCTGCCGTCGGCAGCGGGCCCCTTATATTCACGCTGGGCGATCCACGTCGCAACCGCGCTTTCTGAACAGACCAAGGCGCTCCGGCCCGTGCAAAGGGTCGTAACCGCACGCGGCGCCGGTGACGAACCGGGCGGGCGGCTCGGCCTGCGTGGCCCGCCGAGGCCGATCGAATGCCCTCAGCGCGCTACACTGCGCCTGGTCGGCAAGAGTCAGGTCCGGTTGGACAAGATCGCCCCCATGTCGGCATCGATCGTACGACCACAAGCGGGTACCGCCTGGATCGCCAATAGCATTGCCATTCGGCACGTTCACCGGAACGTCGGATCATGAAAACGGCGGCCCGCAACGGAGACGAAAGCCCTGCGTCGCCGATGAGCGCGCTTCCTGTGGATGCGGATAGTCTCGACGTCATCCATAGCGGGCCCGCGGCTGTGGGGGCGCTCGCCGAGCGCGTTTGGCACGATGGCGGCGAGCTTGCAAGAAACTGTCCAAATGCCATCGCCCTGTTATCGAACGCAGCTGCTGCCGCTCGCGGCCAGAAGAGCAGCGCACGCACGCAACTGTATGGGCTCGCGGATCTCAGTGATCCCGAGCGCAAGCTGATTGCCGAAGTGCTTGGGGAAGGCGAGGTCGCCGGCTTCGTTGGGCTACCAGATGGCTCTCTGGCCGAAATCCAGGAGTCCGTGCTTGCGGGAATCTGGCGCGTGCGCATAGGGACGGAACCGGCGCACGATTACGTTGAGATCGGGGCGATCCCGCAGATTGTGCGACGCGCCGCAACAGACCTGACGTCGACCGATCTGGTGATCGGTGCGGCGCCGGACGGCGCAATGAACGTGTTGCCGGTGCTCGCCGAAATACGCGAGCGGGCCTGCGCCTGGCGGCATGGCATGCGCGCGCATGTCATCAATCTGACACTGCTGCCGATGAATACCGTTGATCTGGCGTTTCTGCAGCAGAGCCTGGGCAATGGTCCGGTCCAACTCATCTTCCGCGGCTATGGCACATGCCGGGTGCAAGCGACCGGGATCCGAAATGTTTGGTCGGTGCAGTTCCTCAACTCTATGGACACCATCATTCTCGACACATTGGAGGTCGGCGACGCGCCGATTGTTGCGTTGGCTGCCGACGAGGATTTCGAGGATTCTGCCGAACGTCTGCAGGAAATCATGAAGGCTTACGTCTCATGAAGACCTTGGAGACTGTTTGGCGTCCGGTCGGTTCTCACAGCCGGCGCGCGCGCAATGTGGCCTTGGCTGAATCGTGCGCAACCACCGGAGAACGATGGCGACGCAGACTGCTGCGCGAGCGCGTTGCGCGCGAAAAACTAAAAGCTGCTTCGGCTTTCGTGCGTCCAAGGCCGGCTTTGCGTCGGCTGAAGGTGATGCTTGAACGTGGACAGGACTTTCGCAGGCGCAAGCACGCCGAGGTGTCGGCGTCTGACGAGATGCTCGTAGCAGCCTGTTGGGATACCGCCGGTCGAGCCATGCGCACGCGATCGGTCTTGAACGATCCATATCCAGGGTCGAAGCGATCGGGTTTCGCACGCGCAGAAGGTAGGTGCGATAGCGTAATGGGCGCGCCTCGGGCCATGAAGGTGGCCGTCTGCCTGGGTAACGGCACCTGCTCAAGGCATGCTGGGCAGAGATCGAACCTGCGCTCAGTTCGATCCGGTGACGTTGAACCTGTTTTCAGCGAAATCGCGCCGTTGAGCTCGAGCACCTGTTGCTTCCTGCTCTCGGCGAGTTCCGCACGCAAAGACGTGGGTGGCGCCATTGCCGAAGTAGCGGTCCCTGCCATGGTGTGGCCGGACTACCGCCGAACGCAACGTCATTTCCAAGCATCACATCTTTATTTGATCAATCGGCGGCATTTCTTGCGCGAGATGGTGGCAGAGCGGTGTGCATGAGTCTTATCGCCCGCACCAAAATCGATGTCACCATATCGCTTGCTGCCGACGTCATCGCCGCGGTCGAGATCCTGCCGCGAGCCAGGCCGCCGCTGGCGCGGCTGTTCGCCGGCAAACCGCCATCGTCGTTGCTCAATGCGCTGCCGCAGCTCTTCACCTTATGTGCCGCTGCGCAGCAGGCCGCATTGCTGTCCGCGATCGAAGCGGCGCGTGACGAAGAGATCATCCTCGCGACAAAACAGCGTCGTATGATCCTGATCGTTGCCGAACGCATCTCAGAATTGCTGCGGGCTCTCTTTGTCGCGCATCCTACGCCGAACGCCAGTGCGGCGGCGATCCGGTCCCTTATACGGGCATTGTCCATGCTTGTCGGCAGCGCCCGGCCAGCTCGCGGCTCTGCTCGACGCGAAGCGATAGCTCAGATTGTTGCTGCGCTCACTGCACTTGGCATGCCGAATGAAGATGGCGTGCCAAGGCCCGGTAGCCCGTCCGCGCTTTGCATCGCAGCGCTTGATGAGGTCGACTTGAAGTCCATCCGGATCGCGCACTCGTTCCTGTCCGTCGCCGACGACCGCAACATCGTTGAACGGCTGCTCGGCGATGACCCGACATTTTGCCATTGTCCCGACCTTGGGGGCCGTGCGCCCGAGACAGGTCCATGGGCGCGCCAAATGACGCGTGAGCGGCTCTGGCTGGGGCGGTCCGGTCCGGTTGAGCGGCTGAAGGCCAGAATTGCAGAGATCGTTCGGCTATGCGATTGGCTCAAGTCCGGTGCTCATATCGACGCAGCGGAGCCTGGGATCGTCGAAAGCTACAGGTTAGGTCCTCGACGTGCAGCGGCCGCGGTGGAATGCGCCAGGGGTCGCCTCTATCACGCGGTTGAGCTTGATCCTCAGGGCCAGATATACCGCTTCGAATTTCTTGCTCCGACGGAATGGAATTTCCATAGGCGCGGACCGCTTGTCCGTAACCTGCAGGGCGCGGTGCTGACGGCGAGACGGCATCAGAAAGCGGTTCGTGCGGTGATCGAATCGCTTGATCCCTGCGTCGGATTCACACTCAAGTTTCGCAAAGTTGACGATGCATGAAATGGCGCTTTGTCAGAGCATCATCGAAATCGTCGAGGAAGAAGCGCATCGCCGATCGTTTTCGCTGGTGCGGAGCATCCGTCTGGAGATCGGGGCCTTGAGCCATGTCACGCCGCAAGCGATCAGGTTCTGCTTTGGTGTCGTCGCAACGCGGACCATTGCCGAGGGCGCGGCTCTTAGAATCATCGAACGCCCCGGCGAGGCCTGGTGCATGACCTGTTCGAAGAGCGTCGAGATTGCACGGCGCGGTGAAAGCTGTCCTTGTTGCGGCAGCTACCAGTTGCAGGTCACCGCGGGCGAAGAGATGCGGGTGAAAGAGCTGGAGATCGATTGATGTGTGGCGTATGCGGCTGCAGCGAAGGGACTCCTTCGACCGAGCCCTCCGAAGCGAATAATGTGCAAGGCCGAGCTCGCGACTATCCTCATGTGCAGGACGATTGCGATCGCCATGAGGCGCATCTGCATAACGACCAGGACCTGCAGCGTTCAAAGCATGCTCGCCACATCCATGATCACGATCATCATCCTGGCCGTCGGAGGGCGGATGCTGGGCAAGCGATTCTGGACTGCAGCGCCGGCCCGGCTGGCTTGAAGGTCGCGGACATGCGCCGCGAGCGGGTCATTCAGATCGAGCGCGACATCCTTAGCAAGAATAGCAGGATCGCGGCGGATAACCGCGCGCTCTTCGTGGCCGATGAGCTCCTCGTGTTCAATCTCGTGTCCAGTCCCGGTGCAGGCAAAACTTCGCTGTTGGTCCGCGCCGTGTCCGAGCTCAAGCGCGGCCGTCCGATCGGGGTGATCGAAGGCGACCAGCAGACCTCGAACGATGCCGAACGCATTCGCGCGACCGGCGTGCCAGCCATTCAAGTCAATACCGGAAAGGGTTGTCATCTTGATGCAGCTATGATTGGCGAGGCTTATCGCCGCCTGCCGCCGCTCATTGGCGGTATCCTCTTCATCGAGAACGTCGGTAATTTGGTCTGTCCCGCGGCTTTCGATCTTGGCGAGGCCTGCAAGATCGTGGTGTTGTCGACCACTGAAGGTGAAGACAAGCCGCTCAAATATCCGGATATATTTGGCGCTTCTTCACTCATGCTGATCAACAAGGTTGATCTGGCGCCGCTGCTTGAATTCGATTTGGGCAAGACCGTCGAATATGCAAGACGCGTCAATCCAAAGATCGAAGTACTCACGGTTTCGGCGCGGACCGGCGAGGGTTTTGGCGGGCTCTACGCCTGGATCGATAAGCAGGCAGCGCATCACAGGCGCGCCTTGGAGGACACGAGGCGATGAGCGCCGCCACCTGCGACCGAACACGGCTGCGCGTGCGCGTGAGCGGGGCCGTGCAAGGGGTCGGCTTTCGCCCCTACGTTTATGGCCTCGCCACGCGGTACGGATTAGCGGGGTTTGTCGTCAACAGCTCCGAGGGCGTCACCATCGAAGTCGAGGGTCGCCGCGCGCCCGAGTTTGTCGCCGCATTGCCGCTCGAACTGCCTCCACTGGCACACATCGACCACATCTGCGTTCAGCAGACTGGGGCGCTCGCGGCAAAAGGCTTTTCGATCGGCACGAGCGAGGGTGGCAAGTTATCAGCGCGGATCGTCGCCGATGCCGCGACGTGCCAGCAATGCCTGAGTGAGCTGTTCGATCCCGAAAATCGCCATTACCTTTATCCGTTCGTCAGCTGTTCCCATTGCGGCCCGCGCTATACGATCGCCGAACAGCTTCCGTATGATCGCCACAACACGGTCATGAAAGCTTTCAGGCTGTGCGCTGCCTGCGCGGCCGAATATGCCGATCCAGCGAGCCGCAGGTTTCATGCGGAGGCGATCGCGTGTCCGATCTGCGGTCCTCGGCTCAGCCATGGGATCAATGCCATTGTCGCGGCGATCGCCGGCGGCCAAATCGTGGCCATAAAGGGGCTCGGCGGATATCAACTGCTCTGCGATGCACGCAACCAGGACGTCGTGCAGCGATTGCGCAGCAGAAAGCACCGCCTGCAGAAGCCGTTCGCGGTCATGGTCGGTTCCACAGAGCTGGTCAACGAAATCGCAGAAGCGAATGGGGCCGAGCTTGCGCTGCTTGAATCCGTAGCACGTCCCGTTGTCCTTCTGCCTTCGCGCAATAATCTGGCGCCCGCCATAGCTCCTGGCTTATCGCGCGTTGGTGTCATGCTGCCGGTCGTGGCACTGCATCACCTCATCTTTCACGCGCTTCGCTCGACGGGAGCGTGGCTTGAGGGGGCGTGCCCGGTCATCGTCGCAACCAGCGCCAATTCTTGCGGCGAACCGCTCCTGATCGACAATGCGCAGGCGCTGTGGCGGCTCGAAGGGATTGCAGACCTAGTCGTAACCCATGATCGCGATATCCTGACACGTGCCGATGACTCCTTGCTGTCGGTGGTGGCCGGCCGGACCCAATTCGTACGCCGCGCACGTGGCTACGTCCCCGAACCGATCCGGCTTGCGAGGTCTGTGCCGGTCGTGCTCGCCGTCGGCGGCGCGCTGAAATCGACTGTCACCATCACGCGGGACAACGAAGCCTTCGTCTCCCAGCATATAGGCGATCTCGATACCGCCGAAGGCATCCGCGTGTTCGAGGAGACGATCCGCCACCTCGCATCGACCCTTGATGTGGAGCCTGTCGTCATTGCCCATGA
The DNA here is from genome assembly GCF_054063995.1 of Bradyrhizobium sp. USDA 4504. Taxonomy (NCBI): domain Bacteria; kingdom Pseudomonadati; phylum Pseudomonadota; class Alphaproteobacteria; order Hyphomicrobiales; family Nitrobacteraceae; genus Bradyrhizobium; species Bradyrhizobium sp. USDA 4504. The sequence goes on from NZ_JBSSGV010000001.1 coordinate 8,776,245, forward strand.
TCTGCATCCCAATATGGCATCGACCCGCTTTGCGGAAGCAAGCGGCCGGGCCCTTATCGCCGTCCAGCATCACCACGCCCACGCTGCCGCCGTCATTGCTGAGCATGGCCATGCCGGACCGGCGCTTGCCCTGGTGCTCGACGGCCATGGCTTCGGTTCCGACGGCGGTAACTGGGGTGGCGAGCTGTTGCTGTGCGAAGGAACAAGGTGTCGACGCATCGGGCATCTCGCGCCTTTGCAAATGCCTGGTGGAGAGCGGGCGGCGCGCGAGCCGTGGCGTATGGCAAGCGCAATATTGCAGGCGCTCGGCCGGGGTAACGAAATCGGGCCTCGCTTTGCTGCGCAGCGGCAGGCTGAGCGCATGTCGGTATTGCTCGATCAGCCGGGCGGGGCCACCACGACCAGCGCGGGCCGGTTGTTCGATGCCGCGGCAGCGCTGCTGGGAATCGCATGTGTGCAGAGCTATGAGGGCGAAGCCGCGATGAAGCTCGAGGCGTTGGTGCGGCGGACTGCGATTTTCGATACCGGCTGGACCATCGACCGCGGCGTATTATCGCTTCGTCCACTGTTTGCGCGGTTGATTGCAGACGACATCGACGCGGCTGACGGAGCCGGGCTGTTTCATGGCACCTTTGCCGCCGCTTGCATTGACTGGGTCAGTCGCTCTGCACGGAAAACAGGCGTCAATACCATCGTTCTAAGCGGCGGCTGCTTTCTGAACGCGGTGCTGGCGGATGAAATTGAGCGCGGTTGCCGCAGCGCAGGCCTCACCCCGCTGGTGCCACGGCAGCTGCCGCCCAACGATGGAGGTTTGAGCCTCGGCCAGGCGTGGATTGCCGCTCTGCAGATTATTGAAGGGTCTTCAGCCCTGGAAGGAGTAGCCTGATATGTGTCTTTCGGTCCCGGCAAAGGTATCAAAAATTCTTCCCGACGATATGGCGATCGTGTCCATCGATGGGGTCAGCCTGGAAATATCGATTGCTCTCATCGAAGAGCTCGACGTCGGCGACAGCGTTCTGGTCCATGTCGGTTATGCGCTCTCCAAGATCGACCCGGCAGAAGCCACGCGCACGTTGGAGCTCTTGCAGGAGCTCGGCAGTGCAGGGCGGGAACCCCGACCATGAAGTATGTCGACGAATTTCGTGACAGGACCATCGCACAGGGACTTGCGCGGGCAATTGGCGCCGAAGCCGGTGCGCGACGGGCTTACAGGTTCATGGAATTCTGCGGCGGACACACTCATGCGATCTCCCGCTACGGCCTCGAGGATTTGCTGCCCGCGAACATTCGTATGATCCACGGGCCCGGTTGTCCCGTCTGCGTTCTGCCCGCCAGCCGGATTGACATGGCGATCCGGCTCGTCGAGCGGCCGGAGGTCACTCTGTGCGTCTATGGCGACCTGATGCGCGTGCCGGGGTCGCAGGGGCAGTCCCTGATGCGAGCCAAAGCCCTCGGAGCAGACATTCGGATGGTCTATTCGACGCTCGACGCTATCCGGCTCGCCGAACAGGTGCCAAGCCGGGAGGTGGTCTTCTTTGCCATCGGATTTGAGACCACGACGCCGCCGACCGCGGTGATGATCCGGATTGCCGAAAAGAAGCGGCTGAGGGGCCTTAGCGTGTTCTGCAACCATGTGCTTACGCCCTCTGCGATGCACAGCATTCTCGAGAACCCGAAGATGCGTAATATCGGCGGGGTCGCAATCGACGGCTTCGTTGGTCCTGCACATGTCAGCACGATCATCGGTACGCAGCCTTACGAGCCCCTGGCGGAGCAATTCGGCAAGCCGATCGTGATCGCGGGATTTGAGCCGCTCGACGTGATGCAGGCGATCCTGATGCTGGTACGCCAGGTAAACGAAGGCCGTTACGAGGTAGAGAACCAGTACAGCCGTGCGGTGAACCGCCAAGGCAACCGACGCGCCAAGGACGAGGTTTCGCAGGTATTCGAATTGCGTGAGCAGTTCGAATGGCGTGGGCTTGGGCTCGTCCCCAACAGTGGGCTGAAGTTGAAGCGGGCTTACGCGGGATTTGACGCCGAGGCGCGTTTTGCGATGCACGAGCTGCGTGTCGCCGACAATCCGGCATGCGAGTGCTGCGCGATCCTGCGCGGCGCCAAGCGGCCGGTCGATTGCAAGCTGTTTGGAACCGTCTGCACGCCAGAAACACCCGTCGGGTCCTGCATGGTCTCCTCGGAAGGCGCTTGTGCCGCGTATTGGACCTATGGCCGAGTTCGCGATGACCAGGTGAGGCGGATGTCATGAGCGTAAAGGCCTATCAAGGCAAGCTCGACGTCGACAACGGACGCGTTGATCTTTCCCACGGATCCGGAGGCCGTGCCATGGCGCAACTGATCTCCTGCGTTTTTCACCAAGCCTTCGGTAATGAATGGCTTGCCCGCTGCAATGATCAGGCGGCGTTCGATGTTGCGGCAGGCAGGATGGTAATGACGACCGACGGTTATGTCGTTTCGCCGCTGTTCTTTCCCGGAGGCAATATCGGGTCACTGGCTGTGCACGGCACGATCAATGATGTCGTGATGGCCGGCGCACGTCCGCTCTATCTATCGGCCAGCTTCATCATTGAGGAGGGGTTCCGGTTTTCGGATCTCAGGACGATTGCACAGTCGATGGGCGAGGCGGCGCGCGCTGCCGGCGTTTACATCATCACTGGAGACACCAAGGTCGTCGAGCGCGGCAAGGCGGACGGCCTGTTCATCTCTACGACGGGCATCGGGTTCCTGGCCGATGGCCTCGATCTCTCAGCGGACAAGGCAAGGATCGGGGACCGCGTGCTGATGTCCGGCAGCCTCGGCGACCATGGAGTGGCGATCATGTCAGCGCGCCAGCACGCTGCTCTTCAAGTTGAGATCATCTCGGATTCCGCATCGCTGCATGACTTGGTGGCGGTCATGATGACGGCCGGTGGGCGCGGCATCCGGGTGATGCGTGACCCCACGCGGGGCGGACTTGCCGCCGCTCTCAACGAGATTGCGCATCAATCGGGCCTCGGGTTTCGTCTGCAGGAAGCGGCCATTCCCATAAAGCCCGCCGTTGCGGCCGCCTGCGAGCTTCTTGGGCTTGATCCGATCCATGTCGCCAATGAGGGCAAGCTCGTTGCGATCGTCGCGCCTGATGTGGCCGACGCCGTGCTTGCAGCCATGAAGGCGCATCCACTCGGGTGCGATGCGGCCGATATTGGCGAGGCGGTCGCTGACGAACACAAATTTGTGCAAATGGCGACCAGTTTCGGCGGCGGACGAATTGTCGACTGGTTGTCGGGCGAACAATTGCCTCGGATCTGTTGAACACACGGCACCCGTTCGCGGCGAGCATGCGGGAATGGCGGTTAAGCTCAAAGAGCAGGTCATTCAATCCACTTCGTCTCTGTGGGTTTGAAATCCTGCGTAGCTGGCGAAAGATCGCTGAATTTCTGCGCCATATACGCGCCTGGATCGCAATATCGCTGCGCTCTTCCGATTAAAAAGCCCCTCCAGGCAGGGAGTTTTCAAATGAAGGTCGGGGTCCCCAAGGAAATCAAGGCGCACGAATATCGCGTGGGCCTTACCCCTGGAGCCGTCCGCGAATACGTGGCAGCGGGCCACCGCGTGATGATCGAGACCAATGCCGGTGCCGGCATTGGTGCAACCGATGACGATTATCGCGCCGTCGGCGCAACGATCCTGGCTTCTGCAGGCGAGGTATTCGCATCGAGCGAGATGATCGTAAAGGTTAAGGAGCCTCAGCCGTCCGAATGGAGCCAGCTGCGGGAGGGCCAGATCCTCTTCACTTACCTGCATCTGGCGCCAGACCCGGAGCAGGCCAAGGGACTCCTCAAATCTGGGTGCACCGCGATCGCCTATGAGACCGTAACCGATGCTCATGGGGGCCTTCCACTGTTGGCGCCGATGAGCGAGGTCGCGGGTCGGCTTGCGATCGAAGCGGCGGGTAGTGCGCTGAAGCGCAGTGCAGGCGGACGAGGGCTGCTAATCGGTGGAGTGCCCGGTGTTCAGCCGGCTCGGATCGTGGTGATCGGGGGTGGCGTCGTTGGCACGCACGCGGCACGCATGGCGGTCGGTTTGGGCGCGGAGGTCACCATCATCGACCGTTCGATACCCCGGCTCCGCGAGTTGGACGAGCTATTCGAAGGTCGCGTTCGTACCAGGTTTTCCACCATCGAATCTGTAGAGGAGGAAGTATTTGCGGCCGATGTGGTAATTGGTGCGGTGCTCGTTCCAGGAGCGAGCGCACCGAAGCTGGTCCGCCGGAGCATGCTGAGCTCAATGCGCAAGAGCGCGGTCATCGTGGATGTCGCTATCGATCAGGGCGGCTGCTTTGAGACATCGCATCCAACCACCCACGCCGATCCAACTTACGAGGTGGATGGCATCATCCATTATTGCGTGGCCAATATGCCCGGCGCTGTGCCGTTGACCTCGAGCCAGGCACTGAACAACGCCACTCTGCCATTTGGTTTGGCTTTGGCCAACAAGGGTTTTTCCGCCGTGCTCGAGAATCCGCACCTGCGCGCGGGCCTCAATGTCCATCGAGGCCGGCTCACCTACAAGGCGGTTGCCGAGAGCCTCGGGCTCCCCTTCTCTCCGATCGAACAGGCTGCGGCCTGATCCCAGAGGCCCCACACGGGCGTTTCCTCCCTGACTTGGGCCACCCTTCGGGGTGGCTTTTTTTTGGGGCTCTATCAACCTGCAGAGCGCCGCTGGCATGTCCCTGGAACGCGGAGCGAAGGCCGACGCGTCATGGGAGATAAACTGTTCGTCCAATAGAGGGTATATGAATGCACGTCTGCGGGTAATCCGATAGGATTGAGTATTGCCTGCAACGGCTCGCCCGGTGGGGCCGCGATCATCAAACCGACTTTTATCTGCTATCTGCGCGATCAGTGCGACATTTCTGGTCGTGCTGTGGAGATGCGCATCGGTTGGTGACGACTGCACCGGCTCTTCATCGTAGCGCGCTGTCGCTAAATCCGCCGCCGTCCGTCAGCAGAACCGAAATGATCGGCACTGGCGAACCTGACGCAGTAGCGGAGCACTCGGAGGGGACGGTGCCGATCTGTAGCTGCGCTACCGCGGCCATCTGAAAGATCAGCCGGTGGACGCGGTTGACCTCGTTGGTCGACTGCCGCCGGATCGACCATGGACTCAAGGTCATGCACATTGTCGCATTTGCGACATCCGTTGAGGCGGCGACAAGTGCTTTGGAAAATAACCGAGACAAATCAAGCCCAGGCTCTTTGGCATAAGACTTGAACGCAAGAAGCGGTCCCTCACTTTTGCTATGGAATCGCAGTGATGCCCTACAAGATAATCGCGTCCCAGTGCACTGTCTGCGGCGCGTGTGAGTTCGAATGTCCCAACGCCGCGATCACCCTGAAGAACGACATATACGTGATCAATCCGGCCCAGTGCACCCAATGTGAGGGGCATTTTGAGGCGCCGCAATGCGCTGTCGTTTGCCCAGTGCCCGACACCTGCGTGCCGGCATAAGAGACTAGCCGATGAGTGGGGCTCCGGCACACATGATGAAGGCACCAGCGAAGGCGGTGTCTATTTGGATCGGTCACTTGGTTTTCTCACTCGCTGGTCCCCCGTTGGCTGTGACTTGCGCGATCGGCTCGGAGGGGACGCAGGCGGACCGTCGTCGGCCGGAGTTGTTCGTGCGCGAGCGGAGGGGGCAATGGTAGCTGTACAAGAGACGGTCGAGCGCGTCCGGCGCATCGACGTCGACCAGTATCGATATGGGTTTGAGACGCTGATCGAGTCCGACAAGGCCCCGAAGGGGCTGTCGGAAGACACCGTCCGCTTCATCTCCGCAAAGAAGAATGAACCGGCCTGGATGCTGGAATGGCGCCTGGAGGCGTATCGCCGCTGGCTGACCATGACCGAGCCGACCTGGGCGCGCGTCGACTATCCGAAGATCGACTACCAGGACATCTACTACTACGCGGCGCCGAAGCCGAAGAAGACGCTGTCCTCGATCGACGAGATCGATCCGGAAATCCTCAAGACCTACGAGAAGCTCGGTATCTCCTTGCGCGAGGTCGCGATCCTCGAGGGCGTCGAGCCGCCGCCCGGTGGCGAGCAGACGCCGAACCGCAAGATCGCGGTCGACGCCGTGTTCGATTCGGTTTCTGTTGCGACCACCTTCCAGAAGGAGCTGAAGGCGGCTGGCGTGATCTTCATGCCGATCTCGGAGGCGATCCGCGAACATCCCGAGCTGGTGCAGAAATATCTCGGCGCCGTGGTGCCGACCTCGGACAATTACTTCGCGACATTGAATTCGGCTGTGTTCTCCGACGGCTCGTTCGTCTACGTGCCGCCGGGCGTGCGCTGCCCGATGGAGCTGTCGACCTATTTCCGCATCAACGAGCGCAACACCGGCCAGTTCGAGCGCACGCTGATCATCGCCGACAAGGGCTCCTACGTCTCCTATCTCGAGGGCTGCACCGCGCCGCAGCGCGACGAGAACCAGCTGCACGCCGCCGTGGTCGAGCTCGTCACGCTCGACGATGCCGAGATCAAATATTCGACGGTGCAGAACTGGTACCCGGGCAATTCGGAAGGCAAGGGCGGCATCTACAATTTCGTCACCAAGCGTGGCGACTGCCGTGGTCGCAATTCGAAGATCTCCTGGACCCAGGTCGAGACCGGTTCGGCGATAACCTGGAAATATCCGAGCTGCATCCTGCGCGGCGACAATTCGAGCGGCGAGTTCTACTCGATCGCGATCTCGAACGGCTTCCAGCAGGTCGACAGCGGCACCAAGATGATCCACCTCGGCAAGAACACGTCGAGCCGGATCATCTCCAAGGGCATCGCCGCCGGCAAGTCGCAGAACACCTATCGCGGCCTGGTCAGTGCGCACCGCAAGGCCACCGGCGCGCGCAACTACACCGCCTGCGACTCGCTTCTGATCGGCGACAAATGCGGCGCGCACACCGTGCCCTATGTCGAGGCCAAGAATTCCTCGGCGACGTTCGAGCATGAAGCGACGACGTCGAAGATTTCCGAGGACGTGCTGTTCTACTGCATCCAGCGCGGGCTCTCGCAGGAGGAAGCCGTCGGCCTCGTGGTCAACGGTTTCGCGAAAGACGTGCTGCAAAAACTGCCGATGGAATTTGCGGTGGAGGCGCAGAAGTTGATCTCGATCTCGCTCGAGGGATCCGTCGGATAATTAATCGTTCCGCGAGCCCTCCTGATCGCGGCGCGCGTTCCGGATCACGCATTTCAGGATCAGATCACAATGGCGCTACTTGAAGTCCGAGATTTGCATGCCGGTATCGAGGGCTGCGAAATTCTTCGCGGCCTCGATCTTACGGTCAATGCGGGTGAAGTGCATGCTATCATGGGGCCGAACGGCTCCGGAAAGTCTACGCTTAGCCACGTTATCTCCGGCAAACCCGGCTATCAGGTGATCGCTGGCCAAATCCTATTCAAGGATGACGACCTGCTCGCGATGGAAGCAGACGAGCGCGCTGCCAAGGGCGTATTTCTTGCCTTCCAGTATCCGGTGGAAATCCCTGGCGTAACCACCATGAACTTCCTGCGCGCGGCGCTAAACGCCCAGCGCAAGGCGCGCGCACAAAAGGAATTCTCCACTCCTGATTTTACGAAACGAGTCCGCGAGGTCGCTAAGTCGCTCAACATCCCGCAAGGCATGCTCAAGCGCGGCCTCAATGCCGGATTTTCCGGCGGTGAGAAGAAGCGCAACGAGATTTTGCAGATGGCGCTGTTCGACCCGAGCCTGTGCATCCTGGACGAGATCGATTCCGGTCTCGACATCGATGCACTGCGGATTGTCGCGGGCGGCATCAACGCGTTGCGTTCGCCGCAACGAGCGATGATCGTGATCACCCACTATCGGCGGCTTCTCGACTACATCGTGCCGGACGTTGTCCACGTGATGTCGAAAGGGCGAGTAAGAAAGAGCGGCGGCAAGGAACTCGCACTGGAGCTTGAGGCTTCTGGCTACGCCCAATTCGAGGACGTGGCGTGACGGCTCAAAGGGTTTCCAGATGAATCAGGTTGTAGTCAAAGCCGCCGCTGGGCGCACAATGGACAATGTCTTCGCCGCGGCGCATGGACGGCTGCCTGGCTCCGGGCCCGTCGCTCATATCCGTGCAAGGGCATTTGAGACCTACCAGCGCGCCGGCCTCCCGCATCGGCGCATTGAGGCTTGGAAATACACCGATCTGCGCGGCCTGATTGGCGAGGTCCAGCCACTCGCTCCGCAACCGAATGCGGCTGCACTCGTGCACGCAAGGACGTCAGTTAAGCGAGCGGCAGTCGAGCAGGCGGTCAAGCTCGTCTTGGTAGATGGCATATTCGCCCCCGAACTATCCGACGTAGGTAGGCTGGAAAATGGGGTCGATGTGCGGTCGCTCCGAGAGGTCCTGGAGAATTCCGCCGACAGCGCGATGGCCGGGCTGATACTCTCGACGACGACTGATGCGATGATCTCGCTCAACGCGGCAATGGCGACCGATGGCTTGGTGATTACCATCGCTGAGGGCAAAGCGGTAAAGCGTCCGATACAGATCGTTCACGTCGCGACCGGATCGTGGGCGTCCAACTTCACGCGTTCCTATCTGCATCTCGGCCAAGGCGCAGAAGCGGTCGTGCTGGAAAGCTTCGTCTCGAACGAAGGCGCGAGCGGCTATCAGACTAACGATGCGACAATCGCCCTGATTAGTGAGGAGGCGCGCTTTTCGCATATCCGACTGGCAGCCGATGCTGCTGACGCGGTGAATATCTCGTCGGGGATCATCGCGGTCGGCGCCAGGGCGAGGCTTGATCTCTTCGGCATGATCTGCGGCGGCTCGGTCAGTCGCTATCAGGGATTCATCACGCTAGCCGGCGAGGGATCCAAGCTCTCGGCGAACGGGGTCAATCTCATCAGGCACAAGCAGCACGTCGACACAACAATCGTCGTCGAGCACGCTGTGCCCCACTGCGCCAGCCGGGAGAAGTTCCGTGCGGTTATAGATGATTGCGGCCATTCGGTGTTCCAAGGCCGGATTGTCGTGCGCCCTGCCGCGCAGAAGACGGACGCCACGCTGACGATGCGAGCGCTGCTTCTGTCTGACGAGGCCGGCGCCGACAACAAGCCCGAACTTGAAATCTTGGCCGACGACGTGACTTGCGGCCACGGATCGACATCAGGCGCGCTGGATGACACTCTCGTATTTTATCTGCGCGCTCGCGGTCTATCCGAGAAGGAGGCGCAGGCGTTGCTGATCAGAGCATTCCTGGGTGAGGTGATTGAGGAAATCGGTACCGAGGATCTGCGCGATTTTGTGACCGCGCAAGCTGAACACTGGTTGCAGGCGCGGTGATGAGCGTGCATCCCGCGATGAACAATGGCCGGTACGAGGTTGACCGTCTGCGTACGGACTTTCCTGCGCTGAGCATGACAGTTTATGGAAGACCGCTGGTCTATCTCGACAATGCCGCCTCGGCGCAGAAGCCTAAGGCGGTACTTGACCGTATGATGCAGGCGTACTCCAGCGAATATGCCAACGTGCATCGCGGTTTGCACTACCTCGCTAACGCGGCGACCGAGGCGTATGAAGGTGCCCGTGCCAAGCTGGCGCGATTTGTAAACGCCCGTCTAAACGAAGAGATCATCTTCACCCGCAGCGCTACCGAAGCAATCAATCTGGTCGCCCAGACCTTCGGCCGTGAACGCGTCACTCCAGGGGATGAGATCATTCTCTCGATGATGGAACACCATTCCAACATCGTGCCGTGGCACTTTCTCAGGGAACGGAACGGTGCAGTGATCAAATGGGCGCCAGTCGATGATGACGGCAACTTCCTGCTCGATGCATTCGAGCAGCTCCTGACGCGACGCACCAAGATGGTTGCCATCACGCAGATGTCGAACGTTCTCGGGACCGTTGTGCCGGTGAAGGATGTGGTGAGTATCGCCCACGCGCGTGGTATCCCGGTGCTGATCGATGGTTCGCAAGGGGGCGTCCATCTGAACGCCGACGTCTGCGATATCGATTGCGATTTTTATGTGATGACGGGCCACAAACTCTATGGTCCGACGGGTATCGGAGTGCTTTACGGCAAATCTGAGCATCTGGCGTTGATGCCACCCTTCAATGGGGGCGGCGAGATGATCCGTGAGGTGTCACGTGCCGGCGTCATCTATGGTGATCCGCCGCACCGGTTCGAGGCGGGTACGCCACCGATCGTTGAGGCGGTCGGTTTCGGAGCGGCTGTGGATTACATCAATTCCATAGGCAAGGAGCAGATCCGCGAGCACGAGAGTGCGTTGCTTGCCTACGCACAGCAGCAGCTGGGGGACATCAACTCCCTGCGCATGATCGGGACACCGGCCGATAAGGGACCAATTATCTCCTTTGATATGAAGGGGGCGCATGCGCATGATATTGCCACCGTTGTCGACCGCGCAGGTGTAGCGGTGCGGGCGGGGGCCCATTGCGCGATGCCGCTGCTCAAGCGCTTCGGCGTTCTGGCGACATGCCGTGCGTCCTTCGGCCTCTATAACACATACGAAGAGATTGATACGCTCGTGGGCGCGCTGATCAAGGCGCGGCAGCTATTATCGTGAACCGGCGAGCGTGCCACGTCTAGGCGACCAGGCAGCTTGCGTCGATCATCGGGAGCGATGACGTCATGCACAAGGACGTCATCGTCATTGCTGAGCGTAAAGCTTCTGTAGTCTCTGCAGACATGGATAGTATTGGCAAGCCGGAGCCGCTCAGCCTGCCTGTTTTCCGTGTTAGCGGCTGTCCCGGCGAGCGTGATCGCTAGGTACTGCAGTCGGCAGCACTTCGTGCCTTCCAGAGTTGTGCGACGCAATTTCGCGCATAACCGGCACTTGTTCCATTTCGAACAGGCCTAACGAAGAAGTCTCCGTGCAAAGTGCGATGTCGCGTTCGCAACAACAATCAGCCCCACGGGGCGAAGTGCGCTAACCGCTTTTATTTACTCCAGTTTTTGCGCACGCGACGGGCTGGCATGCTCGTTGCAAAAGTCTTGGACAGCAAGCCGCTCTCCAACAGCTAACCCTTGAAGGACATAAGCATGAGTCTCGCTACGACCCAGAGCATTGCAGAAATCAAGGCTCGCAACAAAGAGCTGATCGAGGAGGTGCTGAAAGTCTATCCGGAGAAGACCGCGAAACGGCGCGCCAAGCACCTCAACGTTCACCAGGCCGGCAAGTCCGACTGCGGGGTCAAGTCCAACATCAAATCAATACCCGGTGTGATGACGATCAGAGGTTGTGCCTATGCAGGATCCAAGGGGGTGGTCTGGGGACCGATCAAAGATATGGTCCATATCAGCCATGGCCCGGTTGGCTGCGGCCAGTATTCGTGGGGCTCGCGTCGTAACTATTACGTTGGCACAACGGGCGTCGATAGTTTCGTGACCCTGCAATTCACCTCCGACTTCCAGGAAAAGGACATCGTATTTGGTGGCGACAAGAAACTGATCAAAATCCTTGACGAAATCCAAGAGCTGTTTCCGCTCAACAACGGCATCACAATCCAATCGGAATGCCCAATCGGACTGATCGGGGACGACATCGAGGCCGTATCTAGAGCAAAATCCAAGGAATACGGCGGCAAGACCATCGTGCCCGTCCGCTGTGAGGGCTTTCGCGGCGTGTCGCAATCGCTTGGCCACCACATTGCCAACGACGCGGTGCGCGATTGGATTTTCGACAAGCTCGAGACCGACGACAAACCAAAGTTCGAATCGACACCGTACGATGTTGCGATCATCGGAGACTACAATATCGGCGGCGACGCCTGGTCGTCGCGAATTCTGCTGGAGGAAATGGGCCTGAGGGTGATTGCGCAGTGGTCCGGCGATGGTTCACTCGCTGAGCTCGAAGCGACGCCGAAGGCAAAGCTCAATATTCTGCATTGCTACCGTTCCATGAACTACATCTCCCGCCACATGGAAGAGAAATTCGGTATTCCCTGGTGCGAGTATAACTTCTTCGGACCGTCAAAGATCGCAGAATCGCTGCGCAAGATTGCGGGCTATTTCGACGACAGGATCAAGGAAGGCGCCGAGCGGGTGATTGAAAAATACCTACCGCTGGTGAACGCTGTGATCGCGAAATATCGCCCCCGCCTAGAGGGCAAGACGGTGATGCTGTACGTCGGCGGGCTTCGTCCGCGTCATGTGATTGGCGCGTACGAGGATCTCGGCATGGAAGTCGTGGGCACCGGATACGAGTTCGGCCACAACGACGACTATCAGCGCACCGCCCAACATTACGTCAAGGACAGCACGCTCATCTACGACGACGTCAATGGCTATGAGTTCGAGCGCTTCGTCGAAAAGCTCCAGCCCGATCTGGTTGGATCGGGCATCAAGGAGAAATACGTTTTCCAAAAGATGGGTGTCCCGTTCCGGCAGATGCATTCCTGGGACTATTCTGGCCCATACCACGGCTATGACGGCTTTGCGATCTTCGCGCGGGACATGGACATGGCGGTCAACTCGCCGATCTGGAAGAAGATGAAGGCTCCCTGGAAGGGAGCTGCGAAGCCGAAGCTCTTGGCTGCAGAATAAAAAGCACTTGGTTCCAGAGTAGAGCAACCGATCCCGCTCTCTGGGGAGAGTTGGGGCGACATCAATTTCGATAGTAAAGGATCTTAACAATGGCGCAGAGTGCAGAACATGTGCTCGATCATGTCGAACTGTTCCGTGGTCCAGAATACCAAAAAATGCTGGCCGACAAGAAGATGTTCGAAAATCCCCGCGATCCTGCCGAGGTCGAACGTATCAAGGAATGGACCAAGACGGCTGAATACCGCGAGAAGAATTTTGCGCGGGAGGCGCTCACGGTAAATCCGGCCAAGGCCTGCCAGCCGCTTGGGGCCGTATTCGTCTCGGTTGGTTTTGAGGGTACGCTGCCTTTCGTCCACGGCTCGCAAGGCTGCGTAGCCTACTACCGCAGCCATCTGTCGCGGCACTTCAAGGAGCCGAGCTCCTGCGTGTCTTCATCTATGACGGAAGACGCCGCTGTATTCGGCGGGCTGAACAACATGATCGACGGGCTCGCCAACAGCTACAACATGTACAAGCCCAAGATGATTGCGGTCTCGACGACATGCATGGCTGAGGTGATCGGCGATGACCTCAACGCCTTCATCAAGACATCGAAGGAAAAGGGCTCGGTTCCGGCAGAGTTCGACGTGCCGTTCGCTCACACGCCGGCGTTCGTCGGCAGCCACGTCACTGGCTATGACAATGCGCTCAAGGGCATCCTGGAGCATTTTTGGGACGGAAAGGCAGGAACAGCGCCGAAGCTGGAGCGCGAGCCAAACGAGGCAATCAACATCATCGGCGGTTTCGATGGCAATACCGTTGGAAACCTTCGCGAGATCAAGCGAATCTTGGCATTGATGGACATTAAGCACACGATTCTCGCCGATAACTCTGAAGTTTTCGATACCCCGACCGACGGCGAGTTCCGAATGTACGACGGCGGTACCACGTTGGAAGATGCGGCTAACGCGGTTCACGCCAAGGCGACAATCTCCATGCAGCAATGGTGTACGGAAAAAACGCTGCCGTTCGTATCCCAGCATGGCCAGGACGTTGTGTCTTTCAATTACCCGGTCGGCGTATCCGCAACCGATGATTTTCTCGTGGCGTTATCGCGCATCAGTGGCAAGGAGGTCCCGGAGGAACTTGCGCGAGAGCGTGGTCGCTTGGTTGATGCCATCGCGGACTCCAGCGCGCATATCCATGGCAAGAAGTTCGCCATCTACGGCGACCCGGATCTCTGCTATGGGTTGGCTGCCTTTCTGCTCGAACTCGGTGCCGAACCGACTCATGTGCTGTCCACCAACGGCAACAAGGCGTGGCAGGAAAAAATGGAAGTGCTGTTTGCAAGCTCGCCATTTGGGCAGGCTTGCCAAGCCTATCCGGGGCGGGACCTCTGGCACATGCGTTCGCTCTTGTTTACCGATCCGGTTGACTTTCTGATTGGCAATACCCACGGCAAGTATCTGGAGCGCGACACGGGAACGCCATTGATTCGCATCGGATTCCCGATTTTCGATCGACATCACCATCACCGCTCCCCTGTATGGGGCTATCAGGGCGGCTTGAATGTGCTGGTGAAGATTCTCGACAAGATCTTCGACGAAATCGACAAGAAAACAAATGTTCTAGGCAAAACCGACTACAGCTTCGACATCATTCGTTGATGGCAGACAATGCGCTGCGACATCGCCGAGGACTTCGGCGATGTCGCAAGAGACATGTGGTTGGCCATGATGGTTGGCCTTGCATTTGATTTCGATCGAAAGGAAAAAAGAATGAGCTCGCTAGCGGCCAGGGTCCAGCGTATTTTCAACGAACCGGGCTGCGCCAAGAATGGTAGTAAGTCGGAGACTGAGCGCAAAAAGGGCTGCACCAAACAGCTGCAGCCTGGCAGCGCTGCGGGCGGCTGTGCGTTCGACGGCGCAAAAATTGCGCTGCAGCCCTTTACCGACGTCGCTCACCTCGTACATGGTCCGATCGCGTGCGAAGGCAATTCGTGGGACAATCGCGGCGCGGCGTCTTCCGGCTCTAGTCTGTGGCGCACCGCATTCACGACCGATATGAGCGAAACCGATATCGTATTTGGAGGCGAGAAGCGGCTCTGCAAAGCGATCAAGGAGATCATCGACAAGCACGACCCGCCCGCTGTCTTCGTCTATCAGACTTGCATCCCAGCCATGATCGGCGACGATATCGACGCGGTCTGTAAGGCGGCGTCTCAAAGGTTCGGCAAGCCGGTGATCCCGATCAATTCCCCGGGGTTCGTTGGTTCGAAGAACCTCGGTAACAAACTCGCCGGCGAGGCCTTACTCGACTATGTGATCGGAACGCAAGAGCCGGACTACACCACACCGTACGATGTCAACCTCATCGGAGAATACAATCTCTCCGGAGAGCTCTGGCAAGTGAAGCCTCTGTTGGATGAGCTTGGAGTCCGGATTCTCTCCTGCATCTCGGGTGATGCCAAATATCGCGAAGTCGCTTCATCCCATCGGGCACGGGCGGCGATGTTGGTGTGCTCGAAAGCCATGCTCAACGTCGCACGCAAAATGGAGGAACGCTACGGCATTCCGTTCTTCGAAGGATCGTTCTACGGCATCCAGGATTCAAGCGAATCGCTGCGCCAGATTGCCCGCTTGTTGGTTGAGCGCGGCGCGCCGAAGGATTTGCTTGGACGCACCGAAGCTGTGATCGCCCGCGAGGAAGCGAGAGCATGGGCCGCGATCGGACCGTACAAGCCACGATTCAAGGGCAAGAAGGCTTTGTTGATCACCGGCGGCGTCAAGTCCTGGTCGGTTGTTGCGGCACTCCAGCAGGCCGGTCTCGAACTGGTCGGAACCAGCGTGAAGAAATCGACGAGGGAGGACAAGAAACGCATCAAGCAGCTGATGGGGCAGGATACCCACATGATCGAGGATATGACGCCGCGCGAAATGTACAAGATGTTGAAGGAGGCCAAGGCGGACATCATGCTTTCGGGCGGCAAATCGCAGTTCGTTGCGTTGAAGGCGGCGATGCCTTGGCTCGATATCAACCAGGAGCGGTGCCACGCCTATATGGGCTATGTCGGAATGGTCAAGCTGGTGGAGGAGATCGATAAGTCGCTCTTCAACCCGATGTGGGAGCAGCTACGTCGACCAGCGCCATGGCAGGCCTTGGCCAAGGCGATGGTGCAGATGCAGCCGCCGGTGGCCGTGGTCGCCGGCGATCCGGCAGTCACGGAGGGGGCGCGGCGCGCGAGGAAGATCTGCTTCTGCAACACAGTCGATCTCGGCACAATTGAAGATGCGATCTACGCTCATGGCTTAAGCAGCGTCGATGCAGTCAGAGGCCACACCAATGCAGTCGGTGGTTGCTGCAAGCAACGCATCGAGGACGTTCTGTCGTCTTCGCCGCCTGCCGGGCTGCAAGCCGCCGAATAGGGACGTGTCATGGCCATTGCCACGGTGCCGACAAAAGCATGCGCGGTTAACCCGCTGAAGATGAGTCAGCCGATCGGCGCCGCTTTTGCCTTCATGGGGCTAAGTGGAGCGATGCCGCTTCTGCACGGCTCACAAGGTTGCACCTCCTTCGGGCTCACCCTCTTTGTGCGGCATTTCAAGGAAGCTGTACCACTGCAGACCACCGCGATGAGCGAGGTCGCGACCGTGCTGGGCGGCTACGAGAATCTCGAGCAGGCGATACTCAATATCTATAACCGGACCAAGCCAAAAATCATCGGAATCTGCTCGACGGGCGTCACCGAGACCAACGGCGACGATGTGGATGCCTACCTCAAGCTGATCCGCGACAAGCATCCGCAGCTCGCGAAATTACCGCTGGTCTATGTCTCCACGCCTGATTTCAAAGGTGCGTTCCAGGACGGCTGGGAGAAGGCTGTGGCGCGCATTGTGGATTTGCTGGTGGAAAGGCCAAACGTCAGCGGCCTGCGCGATCCATCGAGGGTGAATGTTCTTCCAGGATGTCACCTCACGCCCGGTGACCTTGATGAACTCCGCACGATCCTGGAGGATTTTGGGTTGCGGCCGTCGTTCCTGCCTGATCTGGCGGGGTCGCTCGATGGGCATATTCCCGACGAGTTTACGGCAACGACCATCGGCGGCATAGGCGTCGACGAAATCGCGAGCATGGGGCGTGCCGGATGGACCATCGCGGTCGGCGGGCAAATGCGGCGAGCAGCGGAGGTCATGCAGGCCAAAACTGGCGTGCCCATTCGCTTGTTCGAACGGCTGTGCGGTCTCGATCCGAACGACGACTTGATGACTTTCTTGAGCGAGATCAGCGGTCGCCCCGTCCCGTCGAAGTATCGGCGCCAGCGTGGCCAGCTGGCCGATGCAATGCTGGATACGCACTTCCATATCGGCGGTCGCAAACTTGCGATCGCGGCGGAGCCCGACCTGCTGTTCGACCTGTCCAGTATGCTGCACGACATGGGTGCGGAGGTGGCCGTGGCGGTGACGACTACGCAGTCGGCCGTGATCGAGCGGATCAAGACCGAAGAGGTGCTGATTGGCGATCTCGAGGATCTGGAAGAGCTTGCCAAAACCAGGCGTTGCGACCTGTTGATCACGCATTCGCATGGTAGGCAAGCGGCGGCTCGGCTGAAAATTCCGTTCTATCGAGCCGGCTTTCCGATGTTCGATCGGCTTGGCGCAGGACACCAATTATCCATCGGGTATCGTGGTACGCGCGATCTGATCTTCGACATCGCCAATCTCCTGATCGCGGACCGCGAGGAGAATCATCAGCCCACGCCCGATAGCTGGCGGGGTCGGGCCGCACTGCCAGCGGCGGCCGCCAACCGCAGCTCCGAGGGAGCGACTGAGAGGTCGATTGCATGAAGGTCGCGTTCGCCACACAAGACCTAAGACAGGTCGATGCCCATTTTGGTTGGGCAAAGAATATCGCTATCTACGATGTCGCGCCAAGCGGACACGTGTTTCTCAAGGCGGTTGAGTTTGAGGGAGATCTCAAGGAAGACGGCAACGACGATAAGTTGGCGCCGAAGATCGAAGCGATCAAGGATTGCGCAATCCTGTACGTTGCCGCAATCGGCGGTGCCGGCGCCGCGCGGGTGGTCGCCAACAATATCCATCCCATCAAAGTGAACAAGCCAGAGAACATCCTTGTGCTGCTCGAAAAGCTCGAGCACGTCCTGAAGGGCACGCCGCCGCCTTGGCTCCGCAAGGCCTTGGCGAAGGACCAACGCCGCACATTCGAGTTCGACGAATGAGGTGAGATGACCGAGGCCGTAGAAATGGAGCAGCCGCGTGGCGACCTTGATGCGCCGTTCCTCAAGGAACTCGTCAGGATATGGCGCGCTCAGGATGCCAATGGAGCGTGGGAAGCAAAGAGCGATTTCGACCTGCTCGAACCCTATATCTTGGACAAGGAGAAGCGGCGTGCGCTGCCGATCGTCGGCGATCCTGATCCCGATACGCTGTGGCGGCTGGAGCTGTTCTTCAATGCGGTTGCACTCTCGATTGAGAAGGCCACCGGCGTGATGATCCAGCCGATTCTGAAGATGCATCATGAAGGCTTTGGCCGCATGGTGCTGATCGGAGGTCGGCTGGTCGCGGTGAACAAACAGCTGCGCGATGTGCATCGCTTTGGTTTCGATAATCTCGCAATGCTCGCACAGGAGGGAGACAAATATGGCAGGAGCGGGATCGACTTGATCCGTAAATTTCCGGACGTGGCGAACTATTGAGGGCACTCATGAGCGATCGTGAAACACTGAAGGCAGAACTAAAGAAACTGTCGGCCAAAGCGTTACAAGCCAAAATGGATCTGCACGATCTTTCGGAAGAACTTCCCATCAACTGGACGTCGATCAAGGCGGTGGCAGAGAAGGCGCACGATGCCTATGCCGAACTCGAACGCAAGAGATTGGATTTGAAGGCGCTGGAAAATACCTAGAGGGCTTCGACTCATGTCATTTGCAACGCGCGATGGCCGCGACTGGACGCCAGACTATCTGGTCTCGATCGATGGCAAAAAGTGCATCGGCTGTGGCCGCTGTTTCAAAGTGTGCGGTCGGGACGTCATGACGTTGAAAGGAATCAACGAGGAGGGCGAACTTGTCGATCTCGACGATGACAATGACGATGAGATCGAAAAAAAAGTCATGGTTCTGAGTGATCAGGGCACCTGCATCGGCTGCGGCGCCTGCAGTAGGGTTTGTCCGGCCAACTGCCAAACCCACGTTCCGGCCGAAGCTGAAGCTGTCTGACCCGCCGCCGTATCCCTCCCCCGCAGGGCGTTGCGGTCAAAAATACAGCCATCGTTGAACTTCCTGAGCAGTGACCGCAACAAAGATCGGACCGGAACGTGGCTGTAACGCGAACCGTTTTAGGTCGTAACGAATTGCGAAATGCTATTTCCGATGCAGCGGCACGCTTGTTCGGTTGGGGATCAGGAGGAGTGTACGTTTGGTCATGGTATGACCGTGGACAGATCCCCTTCCCTGATCGTCCCCGACCGAGTCTTGCGCTTTATTTGGTCTCTAGCTTTAGTCCCTAGCTCCGAACCGACGTGATCACGGCCAAAGCCTCGGCCGTTGGTGGCTGACAATATCCCTTGCTAGGAACGGTGCTAGCGGTCGGATCAGACCTGCAGGACGCAGAGAGCCAGCTCAGGCGCGACCAGTCTAGCGCAATAGGAGTGCAGTTCCTCAACAGGAGAAAACATATCGTCGAATCGCAATGCGCTGCTGATGGCTTAGCGTTCGCGTGAAAGTTTCGGACTGGCGCCTTGCCTGTGCGTCAGGTTGTGGTCAGCTGGTCTGGATATCCTCACCCGCAGAGCTTGCGCGGCACGAGCTCAACAACATGCAATTTTGCCGATAGGAGAGCGAAGCTGATGTATGGCAGAATCGTTGGTGCGTCCGATCAGTCGGCAAGCGGTAGCCAGGCCGAATGGGAAGAGGCGGGAGATAGCTCCCGCTTTTCGGAGGCGGTGGCGGGTATGGATCCGGGTGAGTCCTCATCAATGACGCGATACACTCTCACTTCCAGTCCTCCGATCATCGAGATTAACCGATCTTCCTTCATGGATGGAGTAAGAAGATATTTGGGTAGCGACATCATGCAAATCGCAAGTAACCCAGAAGAGTACTCGGATTTCGTATCCGAGAAAGCGGAGCGCGCGGCAACGGTTGCTGGAAGCTATGCCAGCACTTACGATGATCCGAACAAACAGGCAAAATTCTACAGCTATCAACTGGGTGACGAAAGTGTCGGGCTTCTAAGGGCAGGTGGCCCCGCCACGATCAAAGGAGAACGTTTTCTGCGGCAGTTTGGGCGTAGCGACGTCACGTCCGTGGTAGATCTCCGCGTTACTCATCCGCTGGTCGAGAATGCTGGGGATATTTTGCTGGAGCATCAGTTGCGAATGGACGGCAAATATCCGCTGGTCTTGTCACGTCCTGCCGTAGAAGGCATGGAACCACGTCTGGCGGAAATGGGTTTTGTCCACTTCGGCCGCAATTACTGGGTGCTTGATCCTCACGAGCATCCCGAGGTGTGGACGAAGAACGAGAACGATCAGTGGCAGCGAACGGACAAGCCTACAAAGTATCTTTCCAATTCTGATGGTAATGATGTCGGCAATTTCGAGACGGTATCCTCCGACGATGATCCTGCGTTCTATTTGGAGCGCGCCATGGAAAGAATGGGTCTGGCGCAAGACGATTCGGAATGACGAGACTGGCTCGAAGATGACTGGTCCTTCCTCATTGCTAGCGCAAAAGTCTTAACCTCCAGAAGGGAGCGCATGCTCGCTCGCGCTCCCTCTCGTCTGGATCTCGGGCTTGCGGTCCTTGCCGGAAGTAGCCTAGCGTTGTGCTTCGCCGAATCGGCAGGACCTAGATACCCCGGCCGGTGGACCGAAAGGCGCGGGCACCCGCGAGCTGCGATCGTAAGTTGTTGCAACATGCTTGGCGGTCGCAACCGTGAAGTGTGAGCCGGAACAACTCGAATACCACCGGCGACGGCTAAGTGTGGTTTCGCGGTTGCAATCCTGCCCCCAATCGCATCAGCGTGTCTTGGCATAAACACCAAAATCCAGACGCTTCACTCATTCAAAAGTATGCCAAGATCACTTGTCGTGGCATTCACGTGCGCAATCTGGCTTATTCGGTGCTGTCGGAAGGCATTGATGTTCTGCGAGCGACAGTGCGTTTGATGGGCCGGCAAGTAGTTCCAGAACGGTGGCGAAGGCTGTGCCGCGTAGTGATGTCGCAGCGCAAAGCCAAATGTTCGCGTGGATTGGCCTTGACCCGTAGAACCGTGTCAACAAGGATCTTGCACTGCATGGTTGATTGCACAGCGACAGTAAAAGACGTCTAACATTAAGCGAGCAGCGAATGCAGCCAGATGCCGTCTACGCGATTTGCGGCTTTAAAGATATTCCAAGCTGCCGAGCCATGGGATTCCATTTTATGGTCATAGATGACGAGGGTAATCGACGGCCGTGGTCCATCGTTGTGATCCGATGGGGAGGAGCGTGCTTGGCTATGTCAATAAATGCCCGCACAACGGCGTCAATCTGGACTGGGAGCGGAACGAATTCCTCGATCCATACGGCGTTCGACTGATGTGCGGCAAGCACGGATCGACCTTCGGGCTCGGCACCGGCCAATGCGTCGAAGGTCCTTGTAAGGGTGGAATGCTCACGCCGATCGCGTTGATAGTCCTGGATGGAGATATCTGCGCCGTCGGCGTGAGTCTTGTCGAAGACGATGCTTCCCGCAACGGATGAAGCTTGTTCAGACGGGCCGGTTTTCGTTGCGGTTTTTCACAGGGGCCATCTTCTTAAGTCCATCTTCGTACGAGATCTCGTCATCGGACAGATCGAGATCCTTTGCCGCATCGAGCAGGTAATCGAGCTTGCCACCTGAATCGAGTTTCCTGATATCATCCTTGTTGACCCCGACCAGGTCCATCATCTCCTTCCAAACCGTGGATTCATCGCACGGCAGGACGTGAAAGATAACGTCACCAAGCTTGACTCGGTATTTCGCGAGCAGGTCTATGTTGTTGCAGAACATGAAGTAGCTGCCGTCTGGGCTTAACGCGCCGTCCAGCACGCCCGCAACGTCGGCCAGATACGCGAATGAATGCAGATAGCCGGCCAGCACCGGAATGACCCGTTCCCCGCTCTGCGCAATCGTCAAAACCTGCTCGATCGAATAGTCCGGCGGCCGTTTCTCGTCCGCGACCTGGGTCTGGAATTTCAGTGCGATGTCGCCGCGAAAGCCGAACCGGCCAGGCTTGATGGTCCCGCCTTTGAATACGGCATTGAGCAGGCGGCCCTCCCTCTCAAGTCTGCCGAGCGCGGTGTTCTCGATTGTAGTCATTAAAATCGTCCTCGATCTAAGCGTTTCACCGACGCCTTGGCCGGTGCGAGACGCACTGCAAATTGCTTGCCGTCCACGCCAGCAGTCTTCGACGTAGCTTGGAAGGAAAAGGCGTAAATGGGCCCAGGCCGCCTCAAGCAGTCTTGTCGGAAATTCGACGCGAGTGCCAAAGCCAACAGGCACGATCCGAAAAGGCAAACATCATCAATCCTCTGCACGCTGGCACATGACTTGCCATAAGCAAGTGGTCCGAAGCAGATGAAGGATAAGCCATGATCAACCTGACGGATAGCGCGGTGAATGCGGTCAAGAGCGCGATTTCATCATCGGCCCAGCCAGCAAGCGGGCTGCGCATTATGGTCGAGGCAGGCGGCTGCAACGGGTTCAAATACATGATGGGTCTTGAAGAGCAACCGAAGCCCGACGACAAAGTGATCGAGTGCGGCGGCCTGAGGGTGTTTGTCGACAACAAGAGCCATGAGCATCTGGTCGGCACAACCATCGATTTCGTGATGGCGCTGGAGAGCCCAGGCTTCACCTTTCATAACCCGAACGCCACTTCGAGCTGCTCGTGCGGAAAATCGTTCAGCTAACAAAAAAGAGACGTCAAGCATGCTGACCGAATCAGAGCAAATGAGGCAATTACCGGCCGCCACGACCGACCGGCCGAGAACTATCCATTCGTGTCGTAATCGAAGATGTCCGACCCATTCTGCAACGAGGCAGCGACAGTCGGCTGAACCGGATCGATCGCGGCAGTGTCGTGGTCAGCCTTGGTGCCTGCGCGTTCTGCAAGCTTTCAAGGGGGCGCTGGAAGACATTTAGGGGTGGCTTGTCAATAGGCTCTGCGAATTCGTCCGCTTATTCCCGGTAGCTGCCGCAGCCAAGGCGTGAGATTAAGCGAGGGATCAAGTGCCGATTTATCTCGACAACAACGCGACGACGCGGACCGATCCGTCCGTTGTGCAAGCCATGTTGCCATTCTTCACCGAACAATTCGGCAATGCGTCATCCAGCCATACGTTTGGCGGCGAGGTCGCAGTCGCGCTGAAGCAGGCGCGCCGTAGCTTGCAGGATCTGTTGGGCAATGCCCACGATCATGAGATCGTTTTTACCTCCGGTGGGACCGAGGCGAATAATGCCGCCATCCTCTCGGCGCTTGCGATCCAAGAGGACCGCGACGAGATCGTCACCACATCGGTTGAGCACTCCGCCATCCTTTCCCTGGTTGAGCAGTTGGCGACGCGAGGCGTCAAGGCGCATATCGTACCGGTGGATTCCCGCGGCCGGCTCGACATCGAGGCGTTTCGCTGCGCGCTCGGGCCTCGTACGGCGGTGGCCTCGATCATGTGGGCCAACAACGAGACCGGTACGATTTTTCCGGTGGAGTTTCTGGCCGGATTGACCCGTGAGGCAGGCGCCCTGTTCCACACAGATGCGGTCCAGACCGTTGGAAAGGTACGTGTCAACCTAAAGGACAGTGCGATCGACATGTTGTCGCTTTCAGCACATAAACTACATGGCCCAAAAGGGATCGGTGCGCTCTATCTGCGCAAAGGAACAAAATTCCGGCCGCTGATCTGGGGCGGATCACAGGAACGTCGGCGCCGCGGCGGAACTGAGAACATTCCCGGCATCGTCGGTCTTGGAAAAGCGGCAGAACTGGCGCTGGAGCGGCTCGAGCCGGAACGAGTTCGCATTGGTGCGTTGCGAGACCGCCTGGAGCAGGGGATTTTGCATAATGGCGAGTGCGTGGTGCTCGGCGATGTCAGCAACCGGCTAACGAACACGGCTAATATCGCTTTCGATGATCTCGATGGCGAGGCAATCGTCCATCATCTCAATCGCGCCGGCATTGCCGTGTCGCTGGGATCAGCTTGCAACTCCGGCTCAATGGAGCCCTCGCATGTTCTGCGCGCCATGCAGGTACCGGAGCGGAGCATGCGCGGCGCGGTGCGCTTCTCTCTGTCGCGTGAAACCTCCTTCGCCGAGGTCGATGAGGTCGTGTGCGTGCTGTCAGAAATCGTGGCTCGATTGCGCGCCAACTTGCGGGAGTCTGCCAGTCTGGCCAACTATGCGCCGCAATCGAGGGAGTTGAACTCTTGAAGATCATGATCCGCCGCTCTCCGGACGCGGGCCTATCGATCTATGTGCCGAAAAAGGATCTCGAAGAACCGATCGTGGAATCCGAGCACGAAACGCTGTGGGGCGGCTGGATCAAAATAGCGAATGGCTGGGTGCTCGACTTGCCGGAGATGGCAAGCGATACACGATTGCCGGTGACAATCAACGCCAAAAAACGTGGCGAGAACGGTGACGATCCGTGAAGGCGACTCCACAGATCGATTTTGTCAATGGGACCGATGCCAAGGCCATTCTCGCGGACGTCGCTGCCGGGCTCAGGGCCGCGCGCGTCGTTCCTTATCTTGGTCCTGGCCTCGTCGAATTGTCCAGACCCGATGTGCCGACGACACCTGAGGCGTTATCTGAGTTCTTCGCCAGCAAGGTTGCGCTGCCGCGGCGGGCAAAGGGCAATGCATGGGCCGCGGCACAGCACATCGAGATCAGCAAACATCGCTCCACCGTGACGGCATTGATGGCGCAGGCCTTCGCTCGGCCGGTCGAGCCGACCGGGTTGCACGATCATCTTGCGTCTCTGTCGCTGCCCATCATAATCGACACATGGTATGATGGGGCGATGCGCGCGGCGCTGGATAAGCGCGATGGATGGGGCGAAGTGCAGGGTATTAGCCGCGTCGGCATTGGTGAGAATCGCTGGTATCGCTTTTATGACTCGGTTGGCCGAGAGGTCCACAGTGTCGTGGCGGACAGCTGGGCGACGGTATTGTACAAGCCGCACGGCGGCGTGCAGCCGGCAAATAACTTCCTGATTGCCGATGCCGACTATGTCGAGGTGCTGACCGAAATCGACATCCAGACACCGATTCCGGACATCATCAAGGAAAGGCGGATCGGACAGAGCTTTCTCTTCATCGGTTGTCGCTTTAACGATCAGCTGTTGCGTAGCTACGCCCGGCAAGTCATCAAGCGATCGGCCAATACCCATTATGCAATCGTCGATCTGGATGCGATCTCACGCAATGAGCTCCGTTTTCTGCGCGAGCAAGGCCTGATGCCGCTTGCGATTGGTCTGCCTCGCGCGGTCGAGATACTGCTCACCCATTAGCGGCGTTGCGAAGCCGGATTCCCCAGCTCGTATTGCCCGTTGTGAAGTGGCCGCATCGCATTAAGGCCAACAGAGATGGCGCCGGGGAGAGCGTGACCTTGGTGCGTGAATGAGCGCAACAGCCGTGGGGCTCTGCGCCAAAAGCACGACGTACTTGTCGCGCTTCCTACATTCGCGCCATTGCTGGTCCTGCATGCCTGGGCGTTGATGCTCCCCCTAACCCTTTGGGGTATAGCTGCAATGTCATCGTCTCCGCGATGGCATGTGAGTTGCTACTGCTCTTCTTGAGGGTCTCTCGGGGGTACTCCAGGGAGGCCGATGATTGCCTGCAGGGAGAACTGGAAAATGAACGCGGTCGTCGGACGCGGGAAATATGCCGAAGCTGCGGTAGGTGCCGGAAAGATGGTGCAGACGGCCGCCGAGCATAAGGGCTGCCGCACCTCGTCCAACATTGGCCAAGCGCGTTGCGGCTCGCGGGCGGGACAAGGCGATCTGCCGACCGAGATCTGGGAAAAAGTGAAGAACCATCCCTGCTACAGCGAAGAGGCGCATCATCACTACGCCCGCATGCACGTCGCTGTGGCGCCAGCCTGCAACATCCAGTGCAATTACTGCAACCGCAAATACGACTGCGCCAACGAATCGCGCCCGGGCGTAGCGAGCGAGAAGCTCACGCCTGAGCAGGCGGTCAAGAAAGTGCTTGCGGTTGCGGCCACCATTCCTCAGATGACCGTGCTTGGCATCGCCGGTCCGGGCGACCCATTGGCCAATCCAGAGAAGACGTTCAAGACGTTCGAACTCGTCGCCAAAGCGGCTCCGGACATTAAGCTGTGTCTTTCAACCAATGGGCTGAGCCTGCCCGATTATGTTGACATCATCGCCAAGTCCAAGATTGACCATGTCACGATCACCATCAACACGATCGATCCCGAAATCGGCGCCAAGATCTATCCATGGATCTTCTTCGACCACAGGCGCTACACCGGCATCGAAGCGGCAAGGATACTTACTAATCGTCAGCTGCAAGGCCTGGAGATGCTCAGCGAACGGGGGATCCTGTGCAAGGTCAACTCTGTGATGATCCCGCATATCAACGATCATCACCTGGTCGAAGTCAACAAGGCGGTGAAGTCGCGAGGCGCCTTCCTTCACAATATCATGCCGCTGATCTCCGCACCCGAGTACGGAACAGTATTTGGCCTCAACGGTCAGCGCGGGCCGACAGCGCTGGAATTGAGGGCGCTGCAGGATGCTTGTGAAGGGGAGATAAACATGATGCGCCACTGCCGTCAGTGCCGGGCCGATGCTGTGGGTCTGCTCGGAGAGGATCGCAGCGCGGAGTTTACCACTGACAAAGTCATGAAGATGGACGTCGAATATGACCTCGACGTGCGCCAGGCTTATCGCGACCGGGTAGAGGATGAGCGTGCCGCCAAAGGCAAGGCCAACAACGAGGAACTCGGGAAATTGGCTGGGGAGACGAGTGAGATCTCGCTTCTGGTGGCAGTCGCAACCAAAGGTTCGGGGATAATCAACGAGCACTTTGGACATGCAAAGGAATTCCAAATCTACGAACTTTCCACTTCCGGCACAAAATTCGTTGGCCACCGCCGTGTAGACGTCTACTGCCAGGGCGGTTATGGGGAGCAGGATAGGCTGTCCACCATCATCCGCGGCATCAATGACTGCCACGCGGTGTTCGTGGCTAAGATCGGCGGCGGCCCGAAAGGCAATCTGATCAAGGCTGGAATCGAGCCGGTCGATCAATACGCGCATGAGTTCATCGAGAAGTCGGCAATTGCCTGGTTCCGGTCCTATCTCGACCAGGTGAAGAGCGGTGAGATCCAGCACGTGAAGCGCGGCGATGCTTCGATTCGACAGGGAGCTCTGAACTCTGCGGCGTGAGGAGGTTGTGTGCCATTCAAGATCATCGCCTCGCAATGCACGAGCTGCTCAGCCTGCGAGCCATTGTGCCCGAACGTTGCAATCTCGGAGAAGGCTGGGATCTTCGTCATTGAGCCGGCAAAATGCACTGAATGCGTTGGCTATTTCGACGAGCCGCAATGTGTTGCTGCCTGTCCGGTCGAGAATACTTGCGTCATCGACACGTCCTGGCCGCGCTACCACGCGCCAGCCTGAAGGGTGAGCTCCATGAACGGATTCCCGCCGCCGCTGGATGATGTGGACGAAACTGTACCCGGGAACGCGGCGCAAGGCCATGCCCTGTTTCTGCGGCGGCGAAACGAGGGCCATCGCAGCCTTGCCAGCCGAGCTGGAACTCCATTTGATGCGACCGAGTGACGCTGATGCTGGCTGACCATACCTACGAGCTTAGTCGCGCCGTGGCGCACCGCGTCGCGCCGCAGCAGCTCGGCCAATTGATGAGCGACGAGGAGCTCGAGTTCCGCCACATCGTGGCACGCGGTGTCTCCAATGAGCGGCCGCTAGCCACAGCGAACGACCTAGACGCCCCGGTGCGGGTCGAGAACATACGGCGCCTGTTGCCGGAGCCGCTAACTGCTCCACAGCGTGCCCCTGGCCCACACGTCTACCATGCAGTGGCGCGCTGCATTGCCGCGGGTAAATCGGCAGATGGAGATAAGGACGAATTGATGCGGGACCTCGCATGCGCCGGTATGGCGGCGTCCCTGCGTGTCCACGAGGGGGTGGTGCATGAATAAAATCGTTCGGGACAGCGACGTCGTCGAGCTCAGTGGGCCGCCGGTCTTCAGTTTTAGCGAAAAGGTCCGCGCCAATCGCACTATCCGCAACGATGGCACATATCGCGGCAAGGAGATCGGCGAGATTTTGGTCAAGAAGGGAGATGTCGGTTACGTCGTGTCGATCGGCACGTTCTTGCAGCAATTCTACATCTACGGCGTCGAGTTCCTCGAAAGCGGCTGCCGCGTTGGCATGAAGCGCAAGGAGCTTGAGTCGGTGGACGCATGCGAGGAGATCGATGATCTGCCATTGCCGGAAGAGACTGTGTATGACTGAGGTTCGCTTTCCGAAGTATCGGCGGGGCCAGCGCGTCAAAGCTGCAGTTGACCTCATCAACGACGGCTCTTTTCCCGATACCGAGCCTGAGGGTCTTGTGCTCGGCGCCGGAGCAACCGGCGAGATCGTAAGGGTCGCTATCCATACGGAGGCGGACGTACCGATCTATACTGTCGATTTTGGCGAGCGGCGGCTCATTGGCTGTCTTGAAGAGGAAATCACCGCGCTTTGAGGGGGCTTTCGCGATGAATGCCGGGCTGATGAGGAAGGTAAAGACCGGGCTGGTCCCTCACCCGAACGAGCTGGATCGCAAGCGGATCGAGCGCGGCTTGAGCTCGCGCAATCGCTATCTCTATGTCTCGCCGAACGTGACGCCGGTGAAGGGCGGCTATCTGGTCGAAAGTCCATGCTGCTCGCGCAATATCGACAAGGATGGCGGCCTCATTGATGTCGCGCTGATTCTTTATGATGCCGTGAGCGGAATCTGGAAAGTGTTTTGCAAGAACCACGCGCAAGGTATCTGGGAGTTTTACAGCCTTTACCATCGCCTGAGTTCAGCAATCGACGAATTGAACGCGGATCCCGAGCGCTTGTTCTGGCAGTGACGAATTGCCGTTGACGAATCATGGAGAAGTCACGATGGCGCTCACTGCGGAGGAACTGATCGAAATCGAGCGACTGCTTGCGGTCGATGACGCCGACACGAGTCCCTTCGTCGAGCTGCGGCGCCGCTTTCCGCAGCTTGCATGCGTTCGCTGCGATGCGTCGGATGTGACGGATCAGCCGTTTCGGCAATTTCCTAGTTTCGATCTGCATTTGCTCGACGGGTCGGATCACTGCGTGCAGATTACAGCCGATCCGAAGCGGGCGACCGCTATCGTGTTAGCGAAGAGGAATACTGTAGGGTGAACGGAATTGAACTGGCAGAGCATCGGCTTGATGGCCCGGACGGGAAGGAGGCAAATACATCCTTCATTCCACTGTCCGATCCCGATATCAGCTTCGCCGAGCTCTCCGCCGTGGAAGCGCTTCTGTGCTCGCCGCAGATCTCCAATGGGCGGATCACCGAGGCGTTCGAGCAGGCGTTTGCCGTCTATCTTGGCCGCAAATATGCGGTAGCAGTATCGAGCGGCACCATCGGGCTGCTGCTGGCGCTCAAGGCACTCGGCGTCGGGCCAGGACAGGAGGTCATTGCCTCGCCGTATTCCTTTCGCGAGACGGTCCATGCGATCGGTCTTGCAGGTGCGCGGGCGGTATTTGCCGACATCGACTATTGGTCGGGAACATTGCTCCCAGAGAAAGCCGAAGAGCGCATCACGGCCAACACGCGGGCGATTGTCGCCGGTAATCCCAACGGCCATCCCGCGCCGTGGTCAGAACTGCGTGTGATCGCGCGGCGCCATCATCTGGCACTTTTGGAGGATTCCACCGAAGCAATTGGATCGCGGTACAAGGGCGAACTGGTCGGCCGGTTTGGCGATCTGGCGGTTTTCGACTTTGCCCAACCCCTGGCCCTAAGCTGCGGCGAAGGCGCAATGGTGGTAACGGACGATATCGACCTTGCGGTTGGCGTGCGGCGCTATCGCGCCCACCGCCTGGACGAGCGCTCTTCCGTGATCGTCGGCGCCACAGCACCGTACCAGGCCGGCATGAGCGATCTCACGGCAGCCTTGGGGCTGGCGCAGCTCCAGCGTCTCGATGAAATCCTGGAGCGTCGTCGCCTGGTGGAGCAGCTCTACAGCGCGCATATGCAATCATTTGAAGGTATTAAGCCGCCTTACGTAGGCCCTCATGTGACCGAGGTTAACTGGTTGCTCTATCTCGTCCATCTGGGAACGCGCTTCACGCGATCCGGCCGCGACGCTATCGTCGAGGATCTGCGCGCCGCCCAAATTGAATCCGTCGCCTATAGCCATCCTCTGCACTTGCAACGCCATTATTTCGACCTCGGCTATCGCCGTGGCGATTTGCTGATTACGGAAAAGATCGCCGATCGCGCCCTGGCACTGCCGTTTCACACTCATCTTTCGAACGACAAGATCGAGTTTATTGTCGAGACCATGAAAGATGCGTCGATCAACGTGGGCGCGGGTGCAGCGATCTACTGAGATGCGGATAATCCGCCACACGGAAGGACGAGCATTTGAATAGCGATGATCGTAGTTGTGCTTCACCGCGCCAGATGAGCAAGGCGAACGACCAAGGGCGGGCCCGTGAGCACGAAGAAGACCTGCTCGAAGGTAGCGAGGCGCGGTCTGAAATCCACGGCTCGAGGCCACGCGCGAAGCTGCTGGAAACCGAGCTATTCACAATTGAGATCCTCAGTCTCGGCTCGGGTCTTTAAAGTCGGCTAAATAGGGAATTGCAATGGACCCGCAACAAGTCATCATTCACGTCCGCTTCGGCCCGAACGGGAGGGTGATCCAAATCAGCGAGCGTCCGGCGAAGCTCACGCCGGACCAGTGGTTTGATGTGCTCAACACCCATGTCGGCTCGAATTATCGACCGCTCGCTCGTGGCCGCGGCGCCTTCCGGCTGGCCCGGACTACGGTCGAAGCCTTCAAGCAGGAAACTGCGAGGCCCGGATGAGCAAAGGGATGATTGGCAATCCGATGAGTGACCAGATCGCGGTTTTCGCCGTCTGTCCCGCCGATGCCATCGAGCGAAGTGGCGCCAGGGGCTTCAGCTTGTCGCGAGTCGACGACAGCGGCGAGAGCCGCCCGTTTCCAATTATTGTGGTTCGCACGTTCGGCGACGACTATTTAGGGTACGTCAATCGCTGTCCGCATGACAGCTTATGGCTCAACATCGGCTCCGGCGAGGTTTTCTCCTCTGACCGCTCCTTTTTCAGATGCAGCAGGCACGGTGCCAGATTTGAGATCGACACTGGGCTATGCATCGATGGTCCCTGCAATGGACAAGCGCTTGAACCGGTCGCGCTCGCCATCATCGACGGTGACGTCTGCCTGTGCGGCGTCAGGTTACTGGAGGACGATCGGTTGTACGACTCGTTTGAGGACAGCGACGAAACCATGGATATTACGATCCATCCTGATTAACAGGCGTATCACTTGGCCGCTAATCAAGTCGCTTTAACACGCATCGCCGAATAGAGCCATCGGACTCACGAGTACTGTCCCGGACCCGCGTCAATACGTGTGAACTGAGAGTGAAAGCTGGCGGGTCTTGCAGGAGTCCGAACAGCAACCGCGATCTTGGCGGCACCAACGAAGTTTCTGGCGCTAGCTCACCAAACGGAGCGAGCAAGGCCATTGTTGCCGGTGGATAGAATTTTCGAGAAGGAAATGCCCTCGGCGGCTACAAGTTCGCCGAGGGCACCGTCTGGGCTGTATGAAATGGGGAGGCCCAGACTGACAGGACCGTTTGGTCTGGAGGAATGACGATCCTGTGTCCCGAGTTTCCTATGTTCCGATGTTTTTTGGCCGACCGCTGAAGCGGGCGTAGCAATTGCAATGCCAAGCCTCCGTTCATGCGATGGCCTAGCGGTCGCCGCCATCTCGTCAGCCGACGGCGTCGGCCAAGGTCGATGCATTAACGGGGACATGGGCGCGCTGCGTACGAACTGCGAATGGCTGAGGCGGAAGAGTGTCGAACGCGATGCAACCTTTGTCATGCACGAAACAGAGGCGGGCGACATTGTCGCGAGCTCGGCACAATTGTCGGTTGTCTCAGAGCGAAGAATGAGATTGTTGGAGAAACAAGCGCTGCGCATCTGGTGCGGAACTTGCTTTGGGGGAGTTGGATGGTCGCGTAAGTGATGAGGGAAAAGAAGATCACGACGCTGAAATTGATCATGGCGGGTTGTTTCATATGGCAAGCATCTGTCGCTGATCGGTCAGCGATGATCATCAATATGTCGCCCGCTCATTTCGCCTGCCTTCGCAAGCACGAGTGTAACTTGGTTATGGCCGATACGGCGTTCGAATGAAGAGAAGACGTTTTGGGCGGATGCGCCCGGATCTTGTCTCTTCTCAGATGAACCCGTTGATTGCAGGATAGACGCATGAACGCAGAAACCGAATTCGAGCTTCCTCAACTTTATCGGCATCACGTCTTTGCCTGCCACACGCAGCGTCCGCCCGATCATCCGCACGGCAGCTGCGGCGCTTCTGGGGCGCAGGCCCTCTGGGATCGGATGGGTAAGGCAATCGAAGCCCAAGGCCTCACCGATGTCGGTTTCACCGTGGCGGGCTGCCTTGGCTTTTGTAACTCCGGTCCTTTGATGGTCGTCTATCCAGACGGGGTCTGGTATCGCGCTACCACGCCTGAAGACGTTGATGAAATCGTAGACTCCCATCTCAAGCAGGGCAAACGTGTCGACCGCCTCGTGATGGTGCTGAGGCGAAGCTAAAGGCTCCGC
Organism: Bradyrhizobium sp. USDA 4504; assembly: GCF_054063995.1. Lineage (NCBI taxonomy): Bacteria > Pseudomonadati > Pseudomonadota > Alphaproteobacteria > Hyphomicrobiales > Nitrobacteraceae > Bradyrhizobium > Bradyrhizobium sp. USDA 4504. Next base: position 8,808,729 of record NZ_JBSSGV010000001.1, read on the forward strand.
TTTAGCGCCGCTTGCCCGGGCGTCGTCTATATGGGCAGCCTATACGCCCAGCCAGCTGGCATCTCGGCATGTCTCACGATGATCGGGCGCCCTAACGCTTCCAGTACGTGCGCCGCGGCGGACTACTGAACCGTCGTTATGGCCCTGGATCTGGATCATCCCGTGAGAGGGAAGCCTCGACCGGAGTCCTGCTCATGATCGGGGCCGATGAGCCCTGAACTCAAGTCTGTTGCAGGCGCGATCGTTCTCACACGGGGGCGTTCGGGCTTGAATTCTCGGCTCCGATAAGCAGGGTGACCGCTTCTACATCCGCCGAGAAGGAAACACGAGTAGGATTTTATTGACCCGCTATTGGCTCGATCTGTTTGTGCTCCGTCATTTACCGCCACGTCCAAAGCTCACAGCGAGAGTAAGCTGCGAATGGCTCCCGGCCTTCGGCGAGACGACGTGTCGTTTTACACATCATCCCGCTCGCCTTTGTAACTGCACTAACAGCGGGGAGACGCGCCAGACGAGGCGGCGCGTCCGAGAGCTCACTGAAGCGAGTTCTTAGCGTCAGAACTTGTAAGTGATGCCGCCGCTGACGAGCCATGTATCAATATTGGCGCGGCCGGTGACAGCAATTGCATTGTTTACAGTCGCCGAATAATTCGGTCGCAACCACAACTTCTTCACGTCGAAGTTGAGGCCCCAATGACGGTCAAGCATATAGTCGAAGCCGAATTGGACCGCGGCGCCAAACTGATTGCTGATGTGCAAATCCGTCACTGCAGGGCCAGTGAGTGACGTATTGGCTGCGGATTGGTTGAAGAATACGGTGTAGTTGATGCCCGCGCCGATGTAGGGCTTGAACGGGCCGAAATCGGTGAAGTGATATTGCAGAGTCAGGGTTGGCGGCAACAGCCAAGCTTTGCCGACATCTAGACCAGTTAGCGTGCCCGTGCCGCTGATGTGATGACGGGTCACGCCGAGAATGAGTTCGGCGGCAACATTGTTTGTGAAGAAATAGGTGATGTCGAGCTCCGGTACCACTTGGTCGCTGATCGATAGTCCGGAAGCGGGCGAGGACAGCGCCGGCGCCCCGGCAACATTGACGGAGCTTCCGGCGGTATCCGGCAAAACGCCAAGCACGCGCAGGCGGATCATCCACGGATTGAAGGGCTCAATCTGAGGCGCTTTGTAGTAGATCGGGGCCCGCGCCAGGTCCGCGGCCCTTACCGGGATGCTGGCCAGCGGGGTCGCGAGCGCAAGCAGCGATGCCGTTGTCAGAATTGTCGTTGTCCTCATCGAATTCTCCATTCCAAAGTTCGCGCGAAGAGTCGCGCGAGACTTCTGTCACACATGGCAGACGGCGAAGGATTTGATGCTGATCAAATGGCGGCGGACGTAGCGCAATTCTGCAGCCACGTTGCATAAGGATCACGGCCGCGAGCGTCGCGTTCTCTGTCTGGATCGTTATTCCCTTCAATGTTCTGTCTGAGCCGAATCTATTCAATAAACCGCGTCTCGGCGTAAAGCGCCGGCAAATTCAGACTGAAGCCATCATGTGCGATAAGCGCGATCGAGCTGCGGCGGTTTCACACAAGCGGGCGATGGAAAGGTCGTATTCAAGCCGAGCAGCCTGGGCGCTGCTGGTTACGAAGAGCCACGCACGCCGGCATTCTCAGCGAAGTACCGTCAGCCATTCTAAAAATGGACGGGAGTGGGAGGATCGTTGTTCGGATTGGTTGGCGGCAATAGTAGTATGATCGATCGTTTCCTCACAACGATGGACAGTGCGTGTCCTGTTGTTCGTGGGAGCACCCCTCAAGATCATCTTGCGTATCCCGACCAAGAAGCGACAGCACGAGTTCATGATCGAAACCGGCGCATCTTGCACCGTCGGCGTTGATCAGCGGTCGTCTGATCAGGAGCGGATCTGCCAGCATCGCCGCGAGCGCACTCGCGGCGTCGATTGTGTCAGGATTAATGTGCCCCGACTTGATACGAGGCGCGGCTCGGTTGAACCAGGATGCGATCGGCATACTGCCGAAGAAGCGTCGCAAGTCCTCCGCAGTCCATGGCTCCTTCAATATATCCTTGGCTATCAGGTCGTGGCCAGCGGCCTTCAGCGCCAGCATCTGACGCGCATTGGCGACGCAGCCGGGCTTCCGATAAAAAAGGATGGTCGCCATGGTGTACCTCATGTGGCTGCGCCGAGCTGAACGGTCGGCGGCAGTTCCGCTACGTCCGAAAGCGCATTTTGACACCGTTGCGCACCATCGCCCGTCAGTGGCGTAAGCACCGTACCGTGCTTGCGCTGGCGTTAGTGCGATCGACGGCCGTGATCTCCCGGGGTGGCTCGCAAACGAGCAAGATCCGAGCCAGCTAGAAATTGAGCCGCCAACCTATCAACGAGCATCGGCCTTTTATGTCTCATAGCGAATCTCGAAACAGGACCCAGTTAGCTTCGATCCGCAGGCGGCCGCGTGCTTCTTGCTGCCGTAAGGTCATGCGTCAATCTGATCAGCTGGATCGCGAGTTCTGCCGCACAATTGATTTCGTCATCCTCGACCCACGAACACCCTCGCCAGGCCACTTGGAGGTTCCGACTTCGACCTGCATTTCACTCTTCGCAAATTGCCGACCACCGACTTGCAAGAAAGGGAGCAAGTCCCGTTCCATTTAAGGGCATTGGACCAGGTCATGCCAAGCTGCGGCTTTTCGGTTGATGGGTGTTGCCGTTGTTCGTTTCCTGACAGGCGCGAAGATCCTGTCCGTCCAAAACGTCTTGGGGCTACTCAACGGACAGTTGGTTTTTTAGAACCTAATCAGAAGCTTAATGAGCCTGGATAGCGTTGGCATGGCAGTTGCTATTCACCGGCAGCAACACTGAGTGAGGGGCTGGGTGCACGCCGACGCGTAAGACGAGCGATGCGCTCCTTCCCTTGAACCCGTGTGCCCCGTTTCTGAAAGAGAAACAAGCTCGCGTGTAGGAAGCACGCAACTTTTGGCAAATCGGTTGATGGAGAACTAAATGTCTTCACTGAGACAAATCGCGTTCTACGGAAAGGGCGGCATCGGCAAGTCTACCACTTCCCAGAACACGTTGGCGGCACTGGCCGAGATGGGCCAGAAAATCCTGATTGTGGGATGCGATCCTAAGGCGGATTCGACCCGCCTGATCCTGCATGCCAAGGCGCAGGACACGATCTTGAGTCTTGCAGCGAGCGCCGGCAGCGTGGAGGATCTCGAACTCGAGGATGTGATGAAGGTCGGCTACAAGGACATCCGCTGCGTGGAGTCCGGTGGTCCTGAGCCGGGTGTCGGCTGCGCCGGCCGCGGTGTCATCACCTCGATCAATTTCCTGGAGGAGAACGGCGCCTACGAGAACATTGACTATGTCTCCTACGATGTGCTCGGCGACGTCGTTTGCGGGGGCTTCGCGATGCCAATCCGCGAGAACAAGGCGCAGGAAATCTATATCGTCATGTCGGGTGAAATGATGGCGATGTATGCCGCAAACAACATCTCCAAGGGCATCCTGAAATACGCCAACTCGGGTGGCGTGCGGCTGGGTGGCCTGGTCTGTAATGAGCGGCAGACCGATAAGGAGCTTGAGCTGGCGGAGGCGCTGGCGAAGAAGTTAGGCACTCAGCTGATCTACTTCGTGCCGCGCGACAATGTGGTGCAGCATGCCGAGCTGCGGCGCATGACGGTGCTCGAGTATGCGCCCGAGTCGCAGCAGGCCGATCACTATCGCAATCTTGCAACCAAAATTCACAACAATGGCGGCAAGGGCATCATTCCCACCCCGATCTCCATGGACGAGCTCGAGGACATGCTGATGGAGCATGGCATAATGAAGGCCGTCGACGAATCCATCATCGGCAAGACCGCCGCCGAACTCGCGGCCTCATAAGGGTCGCGGGTCGCGGCCTGTTGAAGGCGCGCGACGGATGCCGGTCTCCCTCACCCCCCATCCGGGGAGACCGGCACTCTAACAGCACTCGACCAGCCAGAACGGGGCGGGGCAAAAGTGACTGCTTAGCCCAAAAACATCATGCCCGAAACGCACCTCCTTACGTTTATGGCTGCTTGCGCCGTCGATGCGAGCAGCGATGTGCAGCGAGGAATTGAAACCTACCGAGCGCTTATTGGCGTGTCTCCTGAAGATGCCGACATTGTCACCGACAGCAATTTCGATTGCCATGTCCTGGCGTCGATCCTGGCGGCCGCCTCGATGGATGGTGGTGCGCTTCCCGAGAAGGCCGGCCTGTCCGGCCACGAGCTGGCGGCCCTGCTGGGGCTCTATTTTCCGTCGGTTGAGGTCAAGATCTCGGAGCAGCTGCTGGCGTCTAAGTGCGATGAAAATGACGAAATCTCGATGGTGCGCGATCTCTTACTCAAGCAACGCTCGACGGAAGGGCATATCGGCGGCTGGCTGGCCGCGATGATCGCCCGCCGCTCCATAGAGCCAGATCATCTGTGGGAAGATCTCGGGTTGCGCAATCGTGGCGAACTCTCGCGGCTACTAAGCCGCCACTTCGCGCCCCTCGCCGCGCGCAATATCAACAATATGCGCTGGAAGCGCTTCTTCTACCGCTCGCTATGCGAGGATGAAGGCCTCGTCATGTGCACAACGCCCGTGTGCACACAATGTAACGACTTCAATCTCTGCTTCGGCGAAGAAAGCGGCGAGAGTCGGATGGCCGAGCGCCGGCGCGACCTTCTGTTGCAGGCAGCTCGCCCGGAAGTCAGTGGCGACTGGCCTATTTGAGTTGCCACAAGGTTCCTCGATCTCCCGGTCATCTGATAACGCATCGCGGGCTTTGGCGAACTTCGCAGGAGCTGAAGGGCGAGGCTAACGCCATTCGATGCGGACGCGACTATGAGGTCCAAGGCGATGCCGAGCCAGAGGGGATTCGCAACGTTGTCCGCATCCCATAGTGCAATCGCGTCAACATTCGAGCTCAGCGAGGCAAGAGGCAAGGTGAGGCGTCCGCTTCGTGAACCTGTCGCGTTTGCGACAATCCAATTGCGAAGGTCAGCCGAGGAGAAGAGCGCATTATTTTCAACGGGTTGTCAAGGATGGCGGGCTGGCATGCGGGTTGCTGAAGCGCTCTAGGTCGAAAACAATGAGGAGCCCTTTCGTGATGGCCGCCACCACCACAGCCAAACCGCCTTGGTCCGAGCAGGCGGGCGTCAGGCCGACCGTGCTCAACGACACGACATTACGCGACGGCGAGCAGGCGCCTGGTGTTGCGTTCACCACAGAGGAAAAGCTGGCGATCGCGCAGGCTTTGGCGCGGGCCGGCGTGACGGAGATCGAGGCGGGAACGCCCGCGATGGGCAACGAGGAGATCGCCGCCATCCGCGCAATCGTCGAAGCGGAGCTTCCGCTGACCACCATAGGCTGGTGCCGGATGCGGCAAGCGGACATCGATGCCGCGATCGAAGCGAAGGTGTCCATGGTCAATATGTCGATCCCGAGTTCCGATGTGCAGATCGCGGCCAAACTTGGCGGTTGTCGCGACCTGGCGCTGGAGCAAGTGAAGCGAGTAGTAGGTTACGCCCGCGAGCAGGGACTTGAGGTCGCCGTCGGCGGCGAGGACTCCTCCCGCGCCGACATCGATTTTCTCATCAGACTGGTAGCAGCCGCAAAAGAGGCCGGAGCACGGAGATTTCGTATTGCCGATACGCTCAGTGTGCTCGACCCGGATACAACCTTCGCGCTGGTTGGAAATTTGCGTGCGACCACGGATCTCGAACTCGAGTTTCATGGTCACGATGATCTTGGTCTCGCAACCGTCAATACGCTCTCCGCCATCAAGGCCGGCGCGAGCCACGCCTCGGTAACCGTTATCGGCCTCGGCGAGCGGGCCGGAAATGCACCGCTCGAGGAGGTCGCGGTCGCACTCAAGCAGCTCTATAGCCGCGAGACTGGCATCATACTGTCGGAGCTCGAGAACGTCGCTGCGGTGGTTGCAGCCGCAGCCGCACGTGCGATTCCTCTGAACAAGGCCATCGTCGGAGAGCATGTGTTTACGCATGAATCGGGCATTCATGTGGATGGCCTTTTGAAGGATCAGCGCACCTACCAGTCGCTTGACCCGGTTCTGCTTGGGCGCCGCAACCGTTTTGTGATCGGCAAGCATTCCGGGCTGTCGGCGATCACCGCGTTGCTCAAAGAATTACAGCTCGTCGCCAGCACCGATCAGGCGAGACAGATCCTGTCGCAAGCACGCAAACATGCCGTCGAGCACAAGCTGCCGGTCGAGCGCGAAACCTTGGTGGCGATCTGGCGTGATGTGTGCGGATGCTTGGCGACCCACCCGGCGTGACCAGCCCCGCCCAGCAACGTCTGGGATACACTCAAGACCAAGCGCGCGAGGAACACTGGCCTGCCTCCGCATGGTTGCACGAGGGGGCATGCACTACGATGACCAGCCTCTGCCGCCTTTTGGCCGACCGTCCACCCGCTGATTCAAAGGGGATTTTTCGATGAGTAACTCGCACCCAACAGCCGGTATCCTGGATCGGCTCAGCAAGGCTTCGTCGGCGGAAGAGTTTTTTTCAGTGCTGGGCGTCGATTACGATCCTATGATCGTCGATGTCGCGCGCCTTCACATCCTAAAGCGCATGGGACAATATTTTGCCAATGAGCAATTCGCAGGTGTCGCAGAGCCGGACATCAGAGCTCGTTGCAAAGCGATGCTGGAGCAGGCCTATGCCGACTTCGTAGCATCGTCGCCAATCGAGCAGCGGGTGTTCAAGGTTTTGAAGGATGCCGTCGCAGACTGTGGCAAGCCGACGGCCTTTGTCCCATTGAGCGAGCTGAAATGATCTTACGCTGACGGCTCCTCGTGCAGGCTTCGTCTCCTTCCATCAACTCTCTCCGCCAGGACTCGCGCGACGCTGTCGTATTCCCGACCCTTGTCCGAACGGATCGTCTCCTGGGGATTAGCAGCCGTTCCAAGTGCCTCATAAGCCATTGAGTTCGCCCGATTTACTTGGTTCTTGCAACTGGTACGACACTTGCTGTTGTCGTGTCGATCCAGTCATCGATGCAATAAATGGTAGCCGTCCGAAATGAGATCTGAAGGAAAACCTTTCACGTTACGCCTACTGCCTACCGAGCTGTACGGCAACATTTCGTGGCTCACGCTCGCGCAGTGCCAAGCGAGCTGGCTTTTGATGCGATTAAAGCCACTATCGAGCCCGCGAGGGCGGCCAACGGGTAAGCCGCCCGTCCACGCTTCAATTGGGAAGCGTATGCACATCTTCGTCAGCATCAGGCGGGTGCCCGCTTGTGCGCAGATCTACATCTACCCCAGCGCCGATAGCAACATGCGCCAGAAAGAGGGGGCGACGGTGGCCCACGCGAGTCACCAGCGCTGGCGGCCGAGCACTCATCGCATGATAGCGCGGGGGCAAGATCACCCGGGTCGTTACTGCCGATGTGGAGCGCTAGACCGAAAGCGAGGTGCAGCTCTTGCGAAGCAAGCGGACCCGCGTACTCAAGCATGGACAGGGTCAACCAGGGTGATCGCAGCGGCCTGGCCGCCTCGCTGGCGCTTGTCGAACGGGGCCCACAGGAAGCCTGTCTCCAGGCCCTCTCGGAAGCTGGCCCGCTCCGTGCGTTCGCCCCGAGCGACGCCTCTCGTTGCGCGGTCGGGCCGCACCGAGCAGGCGGAACCACCGTGCAGCCGGCCATCTGCTGAGCAAAACTGATCTTCAGCCAACCGAACTGGAAACCAATCCTGTGGCGCGGGCGCGCGCACTATTGAGGGGAATTTAAAACATGAGCAATGTCAGCAAAACGGCTGCGCCGGCGGCGGCCGGCCGCGCGGCGGCCAAAAAGGAACTGCCGGAGCACTTTAAGGCCTACAAGCATGTCTGGGTTTTCGTCGAGCAGGAGCGTGGCCAGGTGCATCCGGTCTCCTGGGAACTCATGGGGGCGGGGCGCAGACTTGCCGACAGGCTGAAGGTGAACCTCGCCGCGGTCGTTATTGGTCCGGAGGGGCAGCCGACGCGCAACGCCGCACTTGAATCCTTTTGCTATGGCGCCGATCTGGCCTATCTCGTGAGCGATAATGTTTTGTCGGATTACCGAAATGAATCCTATACCAAAGCGCTAACTGAACTCGTCAACACCTACAAGCCTGAAATCCTGCTGTTGGGCGCAACGACACTCGGTCGCGATCTTGCAGGTTCGGTGGCAACCACCTTGTCGACGGGGCTCACCGCCGACTGCACCGCGCTCGATGTCGACGCAGATGGGTCCCTTGCAGCGACGCGTCCGACCTTTGGCGGCTCGTTGCTGTGCACGATTTATACCTTGAACTACCGTCCGCAGATGGCAACCGTCCGGCCGCGCGTCATGCCGATGCCCGAGCGTGTCGTCCGCGACGCCGCTCGTATCATCATCCATCCGCTCGGTCTTGTCGAAGACGATATTGTCACGAAAGTGCTGACGTTCATTCCCGATCGCGATTCCGAAACATCAAATCTGGCTTATGCCGATGTCGTCGTCGCCGGCGGCTTGGGACTGGGATCGCCCGAGAACTTTCGGTTGGTGCGAGAGCTAGCAACTCTTCTTGGCGCCGAGTACGGTTGCTCGCGTCCTCTGGTGCAAAAAGGATGGGTGACGTCTGACCGGCAGATCGGCCAGACCGGCAAGACCATCCGGCCAAAGCTCTACATTGCCGCCGGCATTTCCGGCGCAATTCAGCACAGGGTCGGCGTGGAGGGGGCGGACCTGATCGTCGCGATCAATACCGACAAGGACGCACCGATCTTCGATTTCGCTCATGTCGCGATCGTCAGTGATGCCATGCAGTTGCTCCCGTCGCTGACGGCCGCATTTCGCGCCAGGCTCTTGCCGAATTCGCGCGCCCGGCTCGCGGTCTAGAGGAGATGATGTGATGATTGAAGAGAAGTTCGATGCGATCGTAGTCGGAGCCGGTATGGCCGGCAACGCAGCGGCGTTGACCATGGCCAAGCACGGCATGAAGGTGCTGCAGCTCGAGCGCGGCGAATATTCCGGATCGAAGAATGTGCAGGGCGCAATCCTCTATGCCGACATGATGGAAAAGCTGATACCCGAGTTTCGCGAGGAGGCGCCGCTCGAACGCCATCTGGTCGAACAGCGGTTCTGGATGATGGACGATCGCTCCCATGTCGGCGTGCACTACCGCTCGGATGACTTCAACGAGGAGCGGCCGAACCGATACACGATCATACGCGCGCAGTTTGACAAATGGTTCTCCTCGAAGGTGCGGGAGGCCGGCGCGACCGTGCTGTGCGAGACGACAGTCACGGAGCTCGTACGGGACGACCATGAGAGGATCGTCGGAGTTCGTACGGATCGCCGCGACGGCGAAATACACGCCGACGTCGTCGTGCTGGCCGAGGGGGTCAATGGTCTCCTCGGCACGCGGGCGGGCCTGCGCCCGCGGCCGACACCCGATAATGTCGCGCTCGCTGTGAAGGAAATGCACTTTTTGCCTCGCGAGACGATCGAGGCGCGTTTCAATCTTAAGGGCGACGAAGGCGTCGTGATCGAGGCTGCCGGTACCATTTCCCGCGGCATGACCGGAATGGGTTTCATCTATGCCAACAAGGAGTGCATCTCGCTCGGCATCGGCTGCCTCGTCGCCGATTTCCAGCGCACCGGCCAGACACCCTACGGCATGCTCGATCATTTCAAGCAGCATCCCTCCGTGGCGCCGCTGATCGCAGGTTCCGAAGTCAAGGAATATGCGGCACATCTCATTCCTGAAGGCGGGTACAAAGCAATCCCGCAGCTCTACGGTGAGGGTTGGGTGGTGGTGGGGGATGCGGCACAGCTCAACAATGCCATTCATCGCGAAGGCTCCAATCTTGCGATGACCTCAGGCCGCATTGCGGCCGAAGCGATCGCCCAGGTCAAATCGCGCCGCGAGCCGATGACCGCAAAAAATCTGTTGCTCTACAAGAAGATGCTGGACGAGTCCTTCGTCATCAAAGACCTCAAGAAGTACAAAGACATGCCGACGCTGATGCACACCCATTCGCAAAACTTCTTTCTTACCTATCCGCAGCTTATCTCCAAGGCGCTTCAGAACTTTGTACGCGTCGACGGTACGCCGAAGGTTGAGAAGGAGAAGGTGACCCTGAAATCCTTCGTCAAGGCGCGGTCATGGACAGGTCTGTTCGGGGATGCGTGCCGTTTTGCCAGGGCCTGGCGCTGACCGGCAACAGTGTGAAATCGAACAATGGAAGGCCAAAGAATGAATGTCGAGCCCTCAGTGCGCGTCGAAGACAAGCTGTACTACAACCGCTATCTTGTCGATGTCGGTCGCCCTCACGTCACCGTGCGCCCGCACACCACGCCGTCGCCGCAGCTACTTGCGCTTTTGAAAGCCTGCCCTGCGCGATGCTACGAACTTAACGACAACGGCCAAGTCGAGATAGCCGTCGACGGCTGCATCGAGTGCGGCACCTGCCGCGTCATCGCTGAACCCTCCGGCGACATCAAATGGAGCCATCCGCGCGGCGGGTACGGCGTGCTGTTCAAGTTTGGCTGAGAGTGCAGCGAAAGGCGGCGGTGAGATCGCCATCACAAGGAGGATCTCGCCGCCTTTGTGGCGCATTCTGGCTCGTCTGCACTTAAGATGAAATTCAAACGAGGCAACCGAGGAGATGCCCGCAAGACTCAGATTGAGGATATCATGCTCGCTTGAATGCCGAGGATTGGTCGTGCCGCAATGGAGTGGCGCCGTAAGCGGTGTCGATCCGACCGCACAAAGGAATCAGCCCGTCGGCTTGGACGGGGCGCGCCCGGCGGCCTCGATCGCAACCGCCACTGATTGCACAATCGCAGCAAAGCGCACGGCAGCCTGGATCACTCCGGAACTGACGCCCTCAGTCCGCAGCGTCTTCTCATGAGCGTCGATGCAGGCACCGCAGCCATTTATGGCCGAGACCGCCAGCGACCACAGCTCAAAATCGGATTTATCCACGCCAGGATTGCCGATCACGTTCATGCGCAATCGTGGCGGCATGGTCTTGTATTCCGGGTTGGACGCGAGGTGAACGAATCGGTAGTAGACATTGTTCATCGCCATCACAGAGGCTGCGGATTTCGCTGCGGCGATCGCCGCGGGCGTCATCACGGCAGCTGCTGCCGCTTCGATCGCGGCAATCAAGTCTGCATTGCGAGTGGCAATCGCGCTCGCCAGCAGCAGGCCGTATTGTCGCTGCGGCGACAGCGTATCATCGGCCAGCAAGGACGCCAGGTTAAGCCTGACGTCCTTGGCGAAATCGGGAATAGTCTCATTCAACTGCTCAATCGACGACATGCTGCCTCACGCAACCTTCAGCGTTTCGCCGCCGACTTCGCGGTTGCAGGGACAGAGTTCGTCGGTCTGCAGCGCGTCCAGAACGCGGAGCGTGTCCTTGGGGCTACGCCCGACGTTCAGATTTGTCGCATAGACGTGTTGGATTATGTTGCCGGGGTCGACGATAAAGGTGTAGCGATAGGCAACGCCCTCAGGTGAACGTACGCCGAGGCCGTCGACTAAGGTTCCTTTTGTGTCGGCAAACTGCCAAATCGGCAAGTTGTGCAGGTCTGCATGCGAGCGCCGCCAGGCGAGCTTGCAGAACTCATTATCAGTCGAGCCGCCCAGTACCACAGCGTCGCGATCGGTGAATTCCTTGGATAGCCGGCCGAACTCAGCAATCTCGGTCGGACAGACGAACGTAAAATCTTTGGGGTAGAAAAAGATGATCTTCCATTTTTCTGGGAAGCTCGTTTCGGTCAGCGTCTCGAACGCGCTGTGTCCTTCTTCTTCCTGCGCCTGAAAGCCGGGCTTCACGCCTGTGATTTCGAACGGCGGCAACTGACTTCCAATTCCGAGCATGCTGACCTCACAAGTGTGCTTTGCGTAAGTGGTGTCGTCATTGCTGAAGCAAGCTATATGCCATCCGTTGTCAAGATCGGATTGTCGCGACTAAGATCACCAGCGGCTTGGGTCTGACGGCCCTCACATCCCACCTCCAATCATGCTGTCTGGACGCGATGCTCGATCGTTTGAAAGGTCATGGACGGGTGCGTACGTGACGATTGGGCTGCCGCAGTCCAAGTTAGCAACCGAATTTCGCGACCAGCGATTGAACCGCTGTTCGAAAACGGCTACTTGCCGACCGAAAATGGACTCACGGCGTCCTCGCAGAGCAGCTTACAGTGTGAAACGGCTGCTGATGCTAAGGCTGTTTTCGTGGGCGGCGAAGGAGCCTCATCGGCGATTCCGGAATCGACGCCGGCGATATTCTCGCAGCCGTCATCAAGCTGTCCGGTATCATCGTCCCCAAATAGCTCCAGCTAGGGCTGAAGGCGCGGCGTCGCCCCGGGCGCGTGGAGACAACGCGCCACCATTCCTCTACGGCTTGACGATCGCAAAGTAGCAGCGTGCCAACATCACCGGTAAAAGCTCTCCAGTCGGCAAGACATTTTCTTGGAACAGCTGTCAGGAGCGGCGTACCCCGAGTGATCGCATCAACAAATTCAGCGCGCAGGCCGCAGCCAACCGCTTCCTGTTTTGCGAATTTGCTGATCACGAGGAGATCGACTTTGTCGCGAAGCGCCTGGGAAACGACAACTGCGGCCTCGGCCAATCCGTTTGTATCGAGTTTACAGGACGCCGCCCCGCTGCCGAGTAGCTGGGAAATCGAGATATCTCGCCCTGTGGCAACGTCGATTGCGAGCATTACGTCCGTGCCGTTTGCATTCCTGAAGGGTCGATGGACGATGCCGCCGACGCGTACGTCATGCCGCGCGAGATCCTGGACGAAATCGGCAAGGAGCTCGTCGGCGTCATCTTCTGGCTGGTAGAGAACCGCCGCCACAGCTGTCGGATCGACGTCATCAAGGTTATCGATCATGGCCGTGATCCTATTTCTGTTCGTTTCGCGTGTTAGCGCTTTTCTGTGGAATATCTCCTACTGGTGTCGCAGGCGTTATGAGCAGCCGCTCGGGGGGTGAGACCGGCAAGGCTCGCGCGACCTCGGCGAATACGTTCATTCCGTTACTGAGCCCCAGCTCATCAAACGAGCGGCGAGTGATGCGCGCCAAAAGGGGAACGCCCGCACGGCCGGTTTCGAGCGCCAGGACCAACGTGACCTCAGCTTCGTCGAACGGCAGAGAGGCTTTGATCCGTGCCGGAAAAACATTGAGGATCGAGCTTGCGCGCGGTGGTTCGCGCCTAATGCTGACATCACCGGCCGCGATGCGCAGCCTTAGCTGCGCGCCTGGTCTGAGCGGTGGCCCAGGTATCAACAGACGCGCACCTTTGAGGCGCAGGATGATCAGCCCATAGCGCCCGTCATAGCCGCCGATTACGGTATCGACGCAGACAGCCGATTCGCCTCGAGCAGCAAGCGCTGGATCGCTCTGGACGGCATGCAGCGGCCCGGCCGCGGTCACAATGCCATCTTTCATCGTGACGAGATGGTCGGCAAAGCGCTCGACGTCAGCCATGTCGTGGCAGATATAGATCATAGGCAACGTGAGCTCTTCACGCATGCGCTCGATAAAGGGCAGAACTTCATGCTTGGCGGGTCGGTCGAGCACAATGAGCGGGTCGTCCAGCAGAAGTAGCCGAGGTTGGGACAACAGCGCGCTGCCCAGCGCAAGTCGCTGTCGCTCGGCACCAGAAAGATGTGAAGGCGCACGGTCAAGCAGCGGCGCCAGGTCGAGCAACTCGATGACGCCATCAAGGTCAATCAGTGACGCTTTCGATTTTGGCGCATTGTACAGAAGGGTGCGCTTGACGGACAAATGAGAGAAAAGAATTGGTCGCTGGAATACATATGCGATCGGACGCAGATGAGGCGGCCGAAACGTCGTTTCGTCCTGCCAGATTTCACCATTGACACCGCAAAATCCAGTCGGCATACGCTGCACGCCGGCAATGCAGCGCGCGAGAGTGGTCTTGCCGCACCCTGGCGGACCGAAAATCGCCGTGACGCCCTTGGCCGGCACGCTGAATTGCGCATCCAAAGGGATGCTTGCGGGGGTGCCGTTGAAGGCGACTTCTATATAGCCCGATTTTGCTTCTCTCACGTGCGCGCGCCTATGCTGCATCTTTTCATCAAATCACGACGAGAATGATTGCAAAGGCGATGAACACCATGCCGCCGACAATCGAGTCTGTTTTGCTCCAGCGCGGCGGTTCCGCCCCGAGGAGGCCAAAAGGTGCCGCGGCAGCATTGCAGATCGACGGCGTTACGACGGCTGGCATCCTGAGCATCTCCCTGTCATCGAGAATCGTCCCAATCGAACGCTGCCGCAAGCGCTTACCGATCACACATGCAAGGCGGGCGTCCAATATCGCGGAATCCTCAGCCAGCTTGGCCGGACTCAGTTCGTCCGCCGGCTGGACTCGCGCGCCTTGCGTCGTTTGGCTGTGGACGCGTCGGCTATCCCCAGAGCTTGACACCGCCTCATGGCCGGCGATCCGCTCGAACGGCGCCATGGCGCTGGTGGCCGATGTCAGGTGTGCGCCGAGGCCTGCATTCATGGCTTCTGCGACTTCAGGTGCAAGCAGCATCAAAGCCAGGTCGAATAGAATCAATCGGAAAAGCCTCATTGGGACTCGGAAGATGGTCCGCACGGCCGCTTTTCTCGCGGCGGCTCCTTGCTCCTCACCCAGCAATCTGCGTGCCGGATAACAGCAGGTGCGCGGGGGCTTCGTCCATGATAAAGCTCGCCAGGCCCCCACCCTGCGTGTGGAATCGCCCCATCGTATGGTCGAGTTTCAGACGTCCGCGTCGTGAACCGGCCATGCAGGAGGGACGTGATATAAGCTGAAGATGATACGATACTGTCGGCCCTTGCGGCGAGAATGGGTTGGAGAGACCATGACCGTGACATTCGCCCCTCAAAGCGGACCCGACGGCGCCGGCTAGTGGCTCTGCACAGTGATTATGACTCTTTGGAAGGCGCGGGATAGGCGCGGCCCATTTTGGTGCGGGCCTTGTCTGTTGTGAACATCCATTTGATGCGAGAGCGGGCGGCATTTCGCTTCCGTTCCCAAGCGGCGATTTCGCGGCGCAACCGCTTGGGGGCGTCGATTCTGCGATTGAGGCACTGGCCCCGCAGGACGCCGATCTCGATCTCGACCATGTTGAGCCAGCTTGCGTGCTTGGGCGTGTAGTGGAACTCGAGCCGTCGCAAAATCCGCCTGGCTTCGGCGGGCGGGAAGGCCTGATACAGGGCGCCGGCGGAGTGGGTCGATAAATTATCCTGGACGACCCGGATGATCTCGGCGTCGGGATAATGGATGTCGACGAGGTCGCGCATGCAGGAGGCATAGTCTTCAGCCGCGCGCCGCTCAGTGACTTTGACCTTGCGCCAGGGACGATGCACGTCGAGGAATACGAAGAGATTGACCGTGCCGTTGCGACGGTACTCGTAATCGTAACGTTCGAGCTGGCCGGGCTCGGCCGGAATCGGTTGACGCGCCTCGCCGATGAGCTGCACCGGGCTTTCGTCGAAGCACACCACCGGCCGCTTGGGATCTGGCGCCTCGGCGTAGAGGTCGAGCACGTCCTCCATACGGGCGACGTATTCGCCGTCGATCTGCGGAATGCACCACATGTCCCTGCGCCAGGGCTTGAGGCCATTTTCGGCCAGGCGCCGCCGAACCGTCTCATGCGACAGGCTCTTGTGTTCGGTGAGCTTGACCATCGCACCTGCCAGCAGCTCAAGCGTCCAGCGGGCCCGGCCTTCTGGCGGACTGGCGCAGGCCGTCGCCACCAACAAGGCTTCTTCCTTGACCGTGAGTTTGCGCTCCGCTCCGGGCCGCGGCTCATCGCTCAGCGCCCGCTCCAGATTGCCTTCCACGAAGCGGCGCTTGGTCCGGTACACGGTCGAGCCGCCCACGCCGACGCTCCGCGCGATCTCCTCATCGCTGCCGCCGGTGTCGGCAGCCAGCAAAATCTGCGCGCGCTTGAGCTTACGGGACGCATGCTTGCCGCCGCTGAGCAGCGCCTTGAGTTCCGTGCGCTCGATTTGGCTGAGGTCGACCCGATAGCGTACATTCATGGCATGCCTCCGTGTTCGAGGCACGCACCAACAACTGAATCGGATGGCCGGCGTGAGTCCTTCGGCAAAACCCTTCACGCCCACACAGGGGCAGTACCTGGCCTTCATCCACCTCTACACGCGCCTGCACCGCAGACCCCCGGCCGAAACCGACATGCGGGAATACTTCCGCGTTAGCCCGCCCTCGGTTCACCAGATGGTGCTGACGCTGGAACGGGAGGGCCTCATCAGACGGCAGCCAAGGACCCCTCGCAGTATCGAGGTCCTCGTTGATCCAAAACACCTGCCGGAGCTACTCTGACCGCCAGACGCAACCCGTCAAAATCACTGTGCAGAGCCACTAGGTGTTCAGTCCCGAGGTCAAGTGGATGGGATCGATCCTGAAGCGGTTTGGTTCGTCGGCCCATGCTTTGCAGATAGCTTCATAGGGCGTGAGACCACGCAGGGTCTTAGGGCGTCTGGCGAAGTTGTAAGCATCAAGGAAGGCAGCGAGGTGATCTTCCAATTGTTCGTGGGTCTCGTAGTGGTATCGCCGGACGGTTGCCTCCTTGAGCGTGCGGTTCATTCTCTCGACCTGACCGTTAGTCCAAGGATGATTGGGCTTGGTCAGGCGATGCTCGATGCCGTGTCCCAGGCAGGCCCGGTCGAAGGGATGGCCGCGCCAGCTTGCAGTGGCGCCATCACGATTCTTAGGCAGGTCGGCGAACTGGATACCGTTGTCGGTCAGTACAGTGTGGATCCGGAAAGGGACGGCCGCCACCAGTTCTTCGAGGAAGGCCCTGGCTGCTGCACCCGCGGCCTTCTTCACCAGCCGGGCGAAGGCGTATTTGGCGGTCCGGTCCACCGCCACGAAGAGATAGAGTTTGCCTTCCTCGGTGCGGACCTCAGCGATATCGATGTGGAAGTAGCCAATGGCGTAGCGCTTGAAGGGGTGCCTGGCGGGCTTGTCGCCGGCGATCTCGGGTAAGCGGCTGATCCCGTGACGTTGCAGGCAGCGGTGCAAGGACGAGCGCGTGAGATGCGGGATCGTCGCCTGCAGCGCATAGAGACAGTCATCCAAAGGCAGGAGCGTGTGCTTGCGGAAGGCGACGACCATCGCCTCTTCCTCGGCAGAAAGCACGGTCGAGCGCACGGTCTTTGGCCCCATCGGCGCATCGTGGACAAAGGTGCGCTTACGCCACTTGGCGACCGTCTTTTGGTTGAGCCCGTGCTGGGCGGCTAGCTCTTTGAGCGGAGCCTTCGATCGCTGTATTGCCGCTCGGATCGCGTGCGTGGTCGTGGCGCTGCCGTGGAGTATCTGGCCCATAGGTCCTCCCGGAATGAAGGACCAGTTTGGCTGATTCCCCCACACTCCGGGACCAGACACCTAGGCGGTGTGGACAGTTATCGCAGCCATAGGACGATGGCTGCGATGGTGATGACGGCAAGGTAATTTCGGGCGGTCTTTTCGAAGCGGGTTGCGACGCGGCGGAATTGCTTGAGCTTTGAGAAGCAGCATTCGACGAGATGGCGCTGGGCATAGAGATGCTTGTCGAGCGGATACTTGAGCGCGCGTGACGGGTTGTTGGGGATGACGGCGAGCTCGCCCTTGGCTGCAATGTCCTGGCGCAGGTGATCGGCGTCATAGGCCGTATCGGCCATGAAAACCTCGGCAGGCAATCCCTCGATCAATGTGGCGGCTTGCGGTGCATCGCCCTTCTGGCCTGCGGTGATCGTGAACCGTACCGGACATCCCAAGCCGCGAACGGCCATATGTATCTTGGTGCTCAGGCCGCCGCGCGAACGGCCAAGCGCTTGATCTTCAGACCCCCTTTTTTGGCCCCGGCAGCATGCTGATGGGCTCGAACAATGGTGGAATCGACAATCAGATATTCGAAGTCCGGATCGTCGGACATTGCCTCGAAGATCCGCCACCAGACGCCTTTGGCACTCCATCGGCTGAAGCGCCGGAACGCGCTGTTCCAATCCCCGAACGCTTCCGGAAGATCACGCCAGGGAGAGCCCGTGCGAACGATCCACAGCACACCTTCCACGAACATCCGATTGTCGCGCCCGGTCGAGCCCTTCTGGTCAGGCCGGCCTATGATCAGCGGCGCCATCCGCTCCCAAGCCGCATCGCTCAACACCAGACGATCCATCACACCCAAGACTGCCTCCCAAAAGCAGCCTTGAATCTGATTTCCTCCTAAAAGGGAATCCTTAGAGTCTACACCGCCTAGCGCAGCGCCAATCGCAAGGCGCGCTTTCCCTTGACAACCTCGTCGCCGATCGGCAGCAACTTCAAATACGTCTGAGCAGTGGGCAAGGGGCGGTTGCGGCGGATCGACCGGGGCCCTCATCACAATTTGTGGACCTGGCGTCGTCGGACTCAACCTGGGTGCGAGATTTGCCGAAGCCGTTTTGGCATGAAGGGGATCAAGCGGGGAACGCTCCCGCTGATAGCTGGAATATCGCGAACTTCTCGCCGCGATCAGCCTATCCGCCAGTTGAAAGCCATCCACCATCATACTTATTTTTCGGTCGGACACTAAGGGTCATCCAATTGACGAAATCATGCGCTCAGCCGTTGCTAATCCGGCGCCCATTCAGCCAGCTCTGTCAGCCAAGACGAGGACAAGTGGTCGAGCCGGCACGTGGCTATCGCGCTCGTGAGGGCAGCCTGCACAGTTTCTGCTACATTGGAGAAGGATTATGAGGCGCATTGACGAGCGCGGCACATCGCCCATTTCGGAATTTGGTGCCGATGAAGGTCAAGGCGCTGACGGTTCTAGCGCTAGATCGGCTTGTGCCCCCGGCGAAGAGGGCCGATCATTCAGTTCCGTTGTGGAGCAGACGCGCTCTGAGCCTCAGGATTCAGATGCTTCATACTCGCGCAGCGCGCAGCGCGCCAGCGGTGCAGGCCGATTTGCCGCTCCTCCCGCCAGCGCACATCGACTCTTTGGGGCTGCGCTGCATGGCGTAATCGGTGGGAGCCGTCGTCGTTTCGGCTCCTTGCCGGGATCCGGCTCGTCGCGATCTGATAAGGAAGTGCGTCGCGACGATCCAGAGGCGGAAGGCTCGCTAGGACGCTCTCTCCCATCGCACGGCGGAGACGGACCAGAAGTGGGACACGTCCACGATGTGCCCACGCAGAGTGTCCTAGGCCCAGGCCCGCAGCGACCTTATGGAATTTACAGTGGGAGACCAGGTCGAAACGCGGGCGCCTCGCATCCGCGTGGCGAAGAGTTCTGGCGCGACGATAGAGAGGCTCAAAGCTCGCACGTGGGTAGACGCCCGCCGGATACGCCGTCCGTGTCTGAGCGAGGTAGCAGACCAGGAAGATGGCGCGTCGCCGACGCGCCTGCGCAGCCAATCGAGCGTGAAGGTGCGGAACGAAGCGATCGTACCTATAATGGCGCAGCAAATCAGGAAACACGCCTGGCGCACTCTGATGGCAATCAGTGGCGTGCCGACCGAACGGCTGAGCGCTCGCAGAGAGGTGGGCTCCCGCCAGATACACCATCCGCCTCCGAGCGGGGTGACAGGCCAGGAAGCTCGCGCATCGGCGGTGTCGCTGCGCAGCCAATTCAGCCTGGAAGCTCGGAGCGAGCCCATCGAACTTATCGTGGCGCAGCCAATCTGGAAGTTGCCCCGTCGTCTTCGGATGGCGACCGTCGGCGCGCCGATCGCGCCGGCGGGCTGGCGCCGCATGGCCAATCCATCTCTGACCGAAGTGGCGGACCAGGAAGGCAGCGCATTGACGATGTCGCCGCGCAGAGGGTCCAAGGTGCGAGCTCCGAACGACCGTATGGATCCTATCTTGACGGAGTACCTGGGGGAGCAAGCTGGCGTTCAAGCGGCGACCACTGGCGAGGCGATCAAGCCGCTACCAGCTCGCAGACAGATGCGCTCTCTCGACATAGGCAATCCGTGCCTGACCTGGGTGCTGGACCAAAAATGCAGCGTATCGAAGATATAGGCGCCGAGAGCGTCCGGGCTGCAAGCTTGGCGCGTCCTTATAGACGTGCGGATGAACTTAATGCAGCTCTGAGGGACCTTGATCACGTTCGCGACATCCGTGCGTTCTCAACTGCAGTGGTGCAGCATGACAAGAGGCTGCGAAAGGCGGACCGGGAGGACCATGAAAGGTTTCTGGAAAAGGCCGCCGTTGATTTCAAGACTGAATTCGTTTCGCGCCTGGAGGAAAACATCCGCGCCGGGCGATCATGGGGGTACGCCACAACATGCAACGTGGTGAGCCGAGAGGCCGGTGGTCGTGCAGGTGTGGAAGCTTGCAGGGCCTTGGCAGCTCGGCTGTCGCAGCTGGAAGATGCGTTAATAACGAAAGTCGACCCTAATGCGCTTTCGCTCTTCGCATTATCGTTTGGTCGGAACCTCCGGGCGGCGGAATGCCGCAATGGGGCGATCAGAATCGCCCGCGAGGTCTGTGACGGCGGCCGCCAGCTCGCTCGTTTTCATGAGCAGGACCTGGCGAACCTGGTGAACGGTTTCAGCAAGTGGCCGGGCCAGGACGATGCCGGCCGGGCCGTCCTCGCAATCGCCCGTGAGGTCTGTGACGACGGCCGCCGGCTCGCTCGTTTTAATGAGCAGGAGCTGGCGAACTTGGTGAACGGTTTCAGCAAGTGGCCGGGCCAGGACGATGCCGGCCGGGCCGTCCTCGCAATCGCCCGTGAGGTCTGTGACGACGGCCGCCAGCTCGCTCGTTTTAATGAGCAGGACCTGGCGAACCTGGTGAACGGTTTCAGCAAGTGGCCGGGCCAGGACGATGCCGGCCGGGCCGTCCTCGCAATCGCCCGTGAGGTCTGTGACGACGGCCGCCAGCTCGCTCGTTTTAATGAGCAGCAGCTGGCGAACCTGGTGAACGGTTTCAGCAAGTGGCCGGGCCAGGACGATGCCGGCCGGGCCGTCCTCGCAATCGCCCGTGAGGTCTGTGACGACGGCCGCCGGCTCGCTCGTTTTCATGAGCAGGACCTGGCGAACCTGGTGAACGGTTTCAGCAAGTGGCTGGGCCAGGACGATGCCGGCCGGGCCGTCCTCGCAATCGCCCGTGAGGTCTGTGACGACGGTCGCCAGCTCGCTCGTTTTCATGAGCAGGACCTGGCGAACCTGGTGAACGGTTTCAGCAAGTGGCCGGGCCAGGACGATGCCGGCCGGGCCGTCCTCGCAATCGCCCGTGAGGTCTGTGACGATGGCCGCCAGCTCGCTCATTTTAATGAGCAGGACCTGGCGTACCTGGTGAACGGTTTCAGCAAGTGGCCGGGCCAGGACGATGCCGGCCGGGCCGTCCTCGCAATCGCCCGTGAGGTCTGTGACGACGGCCGCCAGCTCGCTCGTTTTAATGAGCAGGACCTGGCGAACCTGGTGAACGGTTTCAGCAAGTGGCCGGGCCAGGACGATGCCGGCCGGGCCGTCCTCGCAATCGCCCGTGAGGTCTGTGACGACGGCCGCCAGCTCGCTCGTTTTCATGAGCAGGAGCTGGCGAACCTGGTGAACGGTTTCAGCAAGTGGCCGGGCCAGGACGATGCCGGCCGGGCCGTCCTCGCAATCGCCCGTGAGGTCTGTGACGACGGCCGCCAGCTCGCTCGTTTTCATGAGCAGGAGCTGGCGAACCTGGTGAACGGTTTCAGCAAGTGGCCGGGCCAGGACGATGCCGGCCGGGCCGTCCTCGCAATCGCCCGTGAGGTCTGTGACGACGGCCGCCGGCTCGCTCGTTTTCATGAGCAGGAGCTGGCGAACCTGGTGAACGGTTTCAGCAAGTGGCCGGGCCAGGACGATGCCGGCCGGGCCGTCCTCGCAATCGCCCGTGAGGTCTGTGACGACGGCCGCCGGCTCGCTCGTTTTAATGAGCAGGAGCTGGCGAACCTGGTGAACGGTTTCAGCAAGTGGCCGGAAGACGAGGACATTTGCCATTCCGCAGCCGTGATCGCGGGTGAGGTCGGTCGCCGCGCGCTCTCCGATTTCACGCCGCAGCAAATGGCACATCTGATAAATGGCTTCAGCAAGTGGCCGGACGACCCGGCGTGTCACCGGGCGGTAGTGGACATCGCGCGCGGACTAGGCCGGGGCGGTCAACGCTTCGGTGCCTTCACGACGCCCGAGTTCAACATGATCGCCAATGCCCTGGGGCGAGGTATCACGAGAGGGGAAGACGCGGGAGAGATCATAGAGACCGCTCTGCTGAAGGATCGCTTACATCAGCTGGCCCATCACCTTCACTACGACAATGATCGGCTGGAGCAGAGCGATGTTCTGACTATCGCCACCATTTTCAAGGCCTTGGCGAAGGCTCGACTATTCGAAGATCTTGGCTCGCTCGCCTCGACCGGGTTGGATCGGCTCAACGAATTGCATCGTGCCCCTGGTTTTGCCGCTGAGAATAACCTCGAAACCATGGGCAATCTCTGTGCCGCGCTGGTGCCGCTGGCGCGCAGCCCGCACCTGCGCTGGCACCGCAGAGTGGCTCTCCACTTGCTGAACGATGTCCAACCGATCGTGGAGCAAAAGATCGAGGCACACTTCGATGCGAGCGCGGCAGAGCGCATCCGTGGGCCGCGCGCGAGTCGCAATCCTGCCCTCTCGATCTATCAGATGCTCAAGGCTCGTGCAGTCCTGGCGAGCATGTTCAAGCGACCGGTTATCGAGGGCAAGAAGGCAGATTTGCGGAAGAGGCAGCAAGAGCTGAGGCACGGTACCAAAGAGATCCTGGCCGGCACACGCGACCTCATCCAGGGCGATCTTTCCAACATGAGCTGGAACCTGATCGCACAGATCGAGGCGGAGAGCCCGGTCGATGCGCTGGACGCATTCGTCGAGCAGAACGCGGCAACGATCCGGGACAAATATCCTGCGTCCACATTCGATGTCCACGAGGTATTGCGAGCCATGGATCACGAGCCGAGGCCCCCACAGGGCGAAGCGGGTCTGATGCGGTTGCCGGTGGTGGACATGCAAGGACGGCCACTGGCCACAGAGCCCGAGACACGATACTCGATCTTTCATCGGCTGACCTCAGGCGCGATCGAGGTGGTCGCCGTCCAGCTGCCGGCAAAGCCGAGCGCCCTCATGCTGGCGCGCACGCTCACCTACAAGGGGGGGCCGTACCGCATGGACCTGTTCGGCGGCAGCAAGTTGAAAGCACCAAGACCGACCGTGCTCGAAATCGCCGCCCATACTCCAGGCGGACCGGCAGCACCGTCTTCGGGGGGAAAACTGCTCGCCATTCCCTATGCCGAAACCGCGCCGGGGACGTCATTCGAGAAGCTGTTGCGGGCCTGGGCCCCGTTCAAGGAAGCCTATTGGTACACTCAGCGCAGGGGGTTTGCGGCGCCACCCGCAATCAAGGATCTGGGCCCTCACGATTACGCGCTGGAGGGCGCCTTCAAGCTGTTGCTGACGCCAGACCGCCCTACCAACGAGGAGCATCCGTTCAAATTGACTGGACCGGAAGGCCCGATTGCTTTGCGACCGCATGATGGCTGTGGCTTTATCAAGGCCTCGCTCGCCGAACGTATGCTCGCTATTCGCCGGGCCGGCCCCCAGGAAGGCCCCGATCGAATGCCGGCCTATGGTGAGGGAAGGAGATCGTCCGTTCCTGCCTCGGCGTTGCAACATTATCCGCGCAGTGAGCAGGTGGCCGACGAGGCTCGCGAAAAGGCCAAGAGCTGGCTGGACAGCAGAGGAGGGGAAAGCCTGATAGGCGAGCAGCTGTTTCGCATGGTGACGGCAGGCCACATCGATGCTCCCGGTGGCGTTGCCGTCCCGTCCAGTGATGATTACCTCCATGTGCCGAAGTGCAAGAGTGAGACGTTAACGGGAACGGGGGGCGTGCTGATCGGGCGATCTCCCTATGACAAGCCTAACCTGCGCCCACTCGCCGCCGAGCGAGTCAGGTCGGCAGCTGACGGGGATCCGACTGCGGCATTCCTCGATAGATGCGTGGCCATGCAATACAGTTTCAGTGTCGCCCAGAAGTCGCAGGAGGAGCTGGCGGCCCACGACCCGAGCTTCTTTGCCAAAGGCATTCTGATCGTGGTGCCGGATGGGATGTGGCCGGCCAACTACGCGGACCGCGGGCTGGTGATGTCGGCCGAAGACGTCAAGTGCCATTCGAGCTGGACCGAGCGCAAAGACCGTGCAAACGTAGACACGCCGGTCGACTGTGTGGGTATCCTGCAGGCGACCGAAGTGTTCGCTCCGGGGTCGTTGGTTGCAGTCCCGACCGGCGAGCAGAAAAAGCTCGACGGCGACTTCGACGGGGATACCGTCGTTATCATCGGCGATCGGCCGCAGCTGTATGAGCATGTTCGCCAGTTCGATGAGAAGGAACAAGCTCGCGGAGTTCGCTCGCTCAAGCCGCCGAAGTCGTATACCCCGGCGATCGAGGGCAACAATTACCAATTCAGTCGTGCCAGCCAGATCCTCGCGGCGACGCGGAACGCGTTGGAAATTTATAGCGGCCTGCAGCGGAGCTTTCTGGCGCAATCCCATCAAGCACGGCGTTGGTTTGCTGAGCGCGCGGTTTTTGGAACTTACGAGGGGTTTCATCACGAACTTCAGCGCGACATCCGTCAATTGCTGACCAAGGAGCAGGTGAGCGCCCAGGATGTCGAGCACATGCTCGATAGAGCGAGGCCCGAGATCAAGCTTGCAGACCATGCAGTCGCCCACGAAATTGCCGAGTTGCTCGTCAACGACCTCGAGGCGTGGGCAGCGAGCACAGCTGAGCAGATGCTGCCCGAAATATCCGAAAGCGTGAGCGACACCAAACTGACTGTGAGCCCAGCGCTTGCGGAGCTTTTCCCAAGCCTGGCGGAGACTTATCCGGCAGCCGCTCACCCACGCGACCGCATCCAGTCCTTGCTCGACCACTATCCTCCGCGCATCACTCCGCGGCCGGATGGCTACATTGCCGATGACCTCGTGCAAAGCGCGAGCAATCTTCTGAGCCTCGGGATCAAGGTCGGAACGGACGCCTTCAAGTCCGACACGAGTGTCCAGCTCTTCATGAAGAAAAGCGAATGGCTCCAGGGGCTCTTGCAGCAGACGCCAGGCCTGAAGTCCGTGCCCTATGTCAAGAGCATGGCGGCGACCCTCAACCACGGACGGTTCAATGTCGACACGACCCTGGAGGATCTGAAGGACAATCCCACATTGGCAGCTTCAATCATGGAGGCCTCTATTCATCTTGCTGCGGAGAAAGGGATTCTGCCTGGCTTTGGCCGACAGCCTGCCGAGGCTTCTGCCATCACGTTGACGCTAACTCGCGAGCAGGCTTCAGAGCGCGCCCAAATCGAGGTCGCGCGCGCCGCAGCCGAAGAGAAGGAGATCACTGTAGCAGCACGTCAGGTTGCCAAGGACCTTGAGCTGTTGGGCATCGATGTGAAGATGCCCCATCTCGACCGTCGGTTAAGATCGGAAAGCTCCCTCAGAGACCAACTCATGGAGGTGAATGATGCCCCCGAAGGCGCCTCACTGCTGATCAGCAGCGCCGTGCGCCATGTCTTCGAAGTGCCCGACAAGGATTTTGCACGTGCCTTCACGAAAGGCATTCTGGCGTTTGAGGAGCAAGGCTACGCCGAAATCAGCACAACCAACTGGTTCAGGATGAGCGCTCCGACGTTTGTCGGCATGAAGACTGTGCTCGCCACGCCGGATGGCTACCGATTCGAGGCGGAGTTCCATACGCCGGGCAGCTACAAGGCCAAAATTGCCAATCACGACACGTACAAGGAACTCCAGCGACGGCGCAGAGGCGATGCACCGGATCCCCGTAAGATGGAGCAGCTCACCCAGCGCGTGCGCGAGGTCTGCAAAGAAGTTGCGATACCGGAGGGTGTCAGAAACATTCCCCACTTTTCGATCGAAGGGGCGCGGACAGCTGGCGTCGGCGCAACCCTCGGGTTGCGATCTGCCCAACAGACCGCGACGCCCGAGCGATCACCGACTGCAAAGGAAGTTGTCGCTGCCCTCGACGGCCGGCCGATCGTGCTCGTCGGCATGCCCGGTTCCGGCAAATCCACCATCGGCCCATTTCTTGCGCGTCGACTGGGGCTGCCCTTCATCGACACCGATAAAAAAATCGAGACGACGGCTCGCATGCCGA
Organism: Bradyrhizobium sp. USDA 4504; assembly: GCF_054063995.1. Lineage (NCBI taxonomy): Bacteria > Pseudomonadati > Pseudomonadota > Alphaproteobacteria > Hyphomicrobiales > Nitrobacteraceae > Bradyrhizobium > Bradyrhizobium sp. USDA 4504. The sequence continues at coordinate 8,834,900 of NZ_JBSSGV010000001.1, forward strand.
TTGCGGAGATTTTTGCAACCAAAGGGGAGCAGTATTTCAGGGACCTCGAGGCGAGGTCAATCGCACAGTTTCTCGAGCGGGGGCCGGTGGTGCTGGCCACCGGTGGCGGCGCGTTCATGCGTGAGGAGACGCGGCACCGCGTCGCGGAGAAGGGTGTCTCGATCTGGCTCAATACCGACGAAGGTGAGATCAGGAAACGCCTTAGTCGTGACACCGCCCGCCCGCTGTTGCAGACCGAAGACCGGAAGGACAAGATCACGCAGCTGATCAGCGAGCGCTCGCCGTTCTATCAACTTGCCGATCTCACGATCGTCCCCGGTCAAAAACGTGACAACAAGAACGCAGATCAATGTGTGGCCGCGCTGCGTGCCCACCTTTGCGGCGAAGGGGGCGCGGACCGGACACCGGCCAATGTCATGGGAGCGGCACCATGACCTCGCCGCTCACAAGGTTGATTGTCGATATCGCCCCGAGGGATCGAGCCGAACAGTCTCTTCGCCTCGAGCGGGATGATCGGCGTCGTATCCACGGCTCTAGAGCATGTTGTTTTTTCGCAGAATCGGGATTCCCAGCGGGAGCGATTTCTGATTCAAACTCCGTGCTGGAGAACGGCGGCCAGCATGGATGACGCGACCCTATTCAGAAGACCTTCGTGAACGGGCTCTGGCGCGAGCTGATGCAGGAGAGACAGTTCGTTCGATTGCAGAGGCGCTTCAGATCAGCCCGTCCTGTGTAACGAAGTGGAAGAATCTGAAACGGGAGACTGGGGGCGTTTCGCCCGGCAAGATCGGCGGTCACAAGAAGCCGGTTCTGTCCGGTGCCAATGCTGATTGGCTGCGTAAGCGCGTTCTCTCGGGACCATTCACTTTGCGGAAGCTGACACAGGAACTGGCGGCGCGCGGGATCAAGACCGATGTGCGGGCGGTGTGGACGTTTGTGCATGCCGAAGGGCTGAGCTTCAAAAAAAACGATCCTGCCAGTCGAACAAGATCGCCCCGACATCGCCCGTAAGCGGACACGCTGGAAGGCCCATCAAGGCAAGATTGACGCTTCACGCCTGATCTTTAGTCGTTCGTGAAGAACTGGCGCCGGCGCCCGGCTCAAGCGGTGTTTCGAGCCGGGAGGGTCTCGAAGAAGGCTCGGATGATGACACGCAAGAGCTCTGCGAGCCATCGCAGCAGCAGGCCGAAGTTATAGCCGGCAGCGGCGAGAACAGCGTTGATGCGGTCGCCGAGGCGTCCCTTGAGATAATTTCTGTCCATGCGGTGCTCGGCCTTGACGTGGCCGATGACGGGCTCGACAGCCGCGCGACGCTTCATCTCGCGACGGATGGAAGCTGTGACGCGGCGGACCTGACCCGAGATCCAGACCCTGAACCGATGCGGGTGGTTGTGACCGCGATATCCTTTGTCGACGTGGATACCGCGAGCCTCCACCCCGGTGAGCTTCTCCATGTCGGCGATTACGGGACCGAGCGTGTGCCCATCGAAGGGATTGCCATGCAGCGCCTTGGCATGGAGCACGAACTGGCCGCCCTTCGGAGACGTCACAGGGGTGGCGATGCTGACCTTGCAGCCGAACTCGTAGGGCGCGCGGGCTTTACCCTTGCCGATGCACTCAACCTCCGGAGCATGTAACGCATAGACCTTCGGACCGCGCTGATGCTGATCCTGGCTGCGCACCTGCTGCGCTAAACCGAGCAACGGGCCGAAGCGAGCTTCCAGCACCGTATCGCCATCAATCTTGCGGCGGATGTCGCGGATGATCCGGCCAAGCCGTGTCCGCAGGAACTTGAGCTGCCGCCGGGCGCGTTTGAACTGGTGGGCGTGGGTATAGCGGCCGGTCATGATGGCGGCGCGCTTGGCCAGGCGCAGATAGCTCTGGCGTAGCGGCACACGGTTGCGCTTGGCGAGCCCGACCAGCTTGATGATTGCTCGATGCAGGAGCCGCGCGTCGGTCGGATGCGCAACCGCCTTGGGCTGCACCGTGGTATCGACCACCACGCGCTCCAGGTCCTTCGGGCCGAGGGCGCCTGTCTTGTGCGCCACCGACAGACTTTCCTGGATTAGCGCAACGAGCTGCTCCTCGCCGAGCCGCTGCCGCCAGCGCGTCATCGACGATCGATCGAACGGCAGACGGTGGCGGAAGCTCAGCTCGCCGCAGAAGTATTGGTAATAGGGGTTCTCGATCCAGCGAGCGCACAGCACCTCATCTGACAGGTTGTGCATGTGCTTCAAATGAACAGGCCGGCGACTAGCCGCGTCGGCAAGCCCGGCTGTCCCGACCCTGCTTGGCACACCGAACTGAAGCGCTCATTCAGGATGTTCCAGTCGATCAGCGCTGCCAACCGCACCAGCGGATGACCCATGTCGATGATCTAATCAAGCGCCGGAAGCAACAGGTCTTTCTGGCGATCATCCCGCGGCTTGCTCATCGCATTCCCCAATGTCGACGACGCTGTCAGGGAATCACGAATCACCCAAAAGCAAAATCTAAAACGCAAGAAAGCGAGGTCCAATACCCCGCTTTCCTGCAAAATCGAATACTACATCAAGACCAATTCTGCTTATTTCTCAAGTCAATCCGCATTCTTCACGGACGACTCTTTATCGACGAGACCTGGATCAAGACCAATATGGCGCCACTGCGCGGTTGGGGACCGAGTGGACAGCGGCTCCAAGCATCCGCGCCTTTCGGTCACTGGAAGACCATGACTTTCATCGCAGCGCTGCGGCACGTATAGCGCGACAATCTGGGTGGGAAGCCGGCGACAATCAGGATGAAACTGCGCCGATGGGGACGGACCGAAGGGAGGGCACAAGAGGGAATCGATGCCTTGCCTGGCCTGCACATCACCGACCACCCGATGAGACGGGATGGTTGCCGCCCTCCTCGATGGCATCGATATGTGCCAAAAACGTGTTGTTTGATCACAGCGAATAGGACGGCAAATTGATGGATACGGTGATTGGGGTAGATCTGGCGAAGAATGTCTTCCAGCTCCACGGCGCATCAACAACTGGGCATCTCAAGTTTCGAAAGAAGCTGTCTCGGCCACAGTTCAGGAAGTTCACGGCGGAGCACTTAACGGCAATGGTGATGATGGAAGCTTGCGGCAGCGCTCACTATTGAGCACGAGAGATGGTTAAGCTCGGCCATGAAGTTAGACTGATCGCGCCGCAATACGTGAAGCCTTTCGTGAAGCGCCAAAAAAACGACGCGGCTGATGCCGAAGCAATAGTAATCGCTGCACAGCGCCCAGAGATGCGCTTCGTCGAGCCGAAATCGGAAGAGCAGCAGGCCAGAGCAATGTTGTTTCGGAGTCGGCAGCGGCTTGTTCGTCAGCGTACTGATTTAGTCAACGCATTACGTGCTGCTGTTTACGAATTTGGTCATACCGTCCCACAAGGCATCGAACAACTTAAACGCATTGCCGCAATCCTCAAGGAGCCGAACGTCGATCTGCCGGTCCTAGTGGCTCTGCACAGTGATTTTGACGGGTTGCGTCTGGCGGTCAGAGTAGCTCCGGCAGGTGTTTTGGATCAACGAGGACCTCGATACTGCGAGGGGTCCTTGGCTGCCGTCTGATGAGGCCCTCCCGTTCCAGCGTCAGCACCATCTGGTGAACCGAGGGCGGGCTAACGCGGAAGTATTCCCGCATGTCGGTTTCGGCCGGGGGTCTGCGGTGCAGGCGCGTGTAGAGGTGGATGAAGGCCAGGTACTGCCCCTGTGTGGGCGTGAAGGGTTTTGCCGAAGGACTCACGCCGGCCATCCGATTCAGTTGTTGGTGCGTGCCTCGAACACGGAGGCATGCCATGAATGTACGCTATCGGGTCGACCTCAGCCAAATCGAGCGCACGGAACTCAAGGCGCTGCTCAGCGGCGGCAAGCATGCGTCCCGTAAGCTCAAGCGCGCGCAGATTTTGCTGGCTGCCGACACCGGCGGCAGCGATGAGGAGATCGCGCGGAGCGTCGGCGTGGGCGGCTCGACCGTGTACCGGACCAAGCGCCGCTTCGTGGAAGGCAATCTGGAGCGGGCGCTGAGCGATGAGCCGCGGCCCGGAGCGGAGCGCAAACTCACGGTCAAGGAAGAAGCCTTGTTGGTGGCGACGGCCTGCGCCAGTCCGCCAGAAGGCCGGGCCCGCTGGACGCTTGAGCTGCTGGCAGGTGCGATGGTCAAGCTCACCGAACACAAGAGCCTGTCGCATGAGACGGTTCGGCGGCGCCTGGCCGAAAATGGCCTCAAGCCCTGGCGCAGGGACATGTGGTGCATTCCGCAGATCGACGGCGAATACGTCGCCCGTATGGAGGACGTGCTCGACCTCTACGCCGAGGCGCCAGATCCCAAGCGGCCGGTGGTGTGCTTCGACGAAAGCCCGGTGCAGCTCATCGGCGAGGCGCGTCAACCGATTCCGGCCGAGCCCGGCCAGCTCGAACGTTACGATTACGAGTACCGTCGCAACGGCACGGTCAATCTCTTCGTATTCCTCGACGTGCATCGTCCCTGGCGCAAGGTCAAAGTCACTGAGCGGCGCGCGGCTGAAGACTATGCCTCCTGCATGCGCGACCTCGTCGACATCCATTATCCCGACGCCGAGATCATCCGGGTCGTCCAGGATAATTTATCGACCCACTCCGCCGGCGCCCTGTATCAGGCCTTCCCGCCCGCCGAAGCCAGGCGGATTTTGCGACGGCTCGAGTTCCACTACACGCCCAAGCACGCAAGCTGGCTCAACATGGTCGAGATCGAGATCGGCGTCCTGCGGGGCCAGTGCCTCAATCGCAGAATCGACGCCCCCAAGCGGTTGCGCCGCGAAATCGCCGCTTGGGAACGGAAGCGAAATGCCGCCCGCTCTCGCATCAAATGGATGTTCACAACAGACAAGGCCCGCACCAAAATGGGCCGCGCCTATCCCGCGCCTTCCAAAGAGTCATAATCACTGTGCAGAGCCACTAGTTCGGGAGGAATGCTGGAGTCTCATTGATCAAATTACCCAGAAGACGGAGCGGATTAATGCCAAGACAGAGCAACTCAAGAAGTTGGCGGCGCGGACTGGAGCGGCGCGCCGGCTGCAAACAATGCCAGGAGTCGGTCCGCTGACCGCGCTGGCGATCGAGGCTTTCGCGCCCGACATGACAACTTTCAAATGTGGTCGAGACTTCGCAGCTTGGCTCGGCTTAGTCCCGCGGCAACATTCCTCCGGAGGAAAGGAAAGGCTTGGGCGCGTTTCGAGAGAGGGACAGGCGGACATTCGCCAATTACTTATCGTGGGGGCTATGTCGCGATTGAACTGGCTGGGGCGCAAGTCGATCCCCAAAGGCTCATGGCTTGCGCAGATTCTCGTCAGGAAGCCACGCATGCTGGTGGCGATCGCCCTGGCGAACAAGATGGCTCGGGCGATTTGGGCCATGCTCATCCGGAAGGAGGACTATCGACATCCGACGCAGGCCGTGACGGCATGATTTCATGCAGCACTGAATAGCCTGGGTTGGTGAGGGGGTGTGAGAAGTCGACGACCCGAATGGGCGTAATGATCGAACAGATCTGGATCAGGAAAACCAGCTAGAGCCAAAGAGCCATTGTGCTCGGAGAGGCACGTCGCGCGGGAACTTGAAACGCGTACGGGTGGCCCGGGTTTAAACCGGTCGCTATCCGAAAGACAATGTCCCTCCCGCGGTCGAAGCACTTCGCAAGCTGGCTGGGCATTGGCCGGATCGAGAACTCGCCGTCTCGCTCAATCGGATGCTGTGCAGAACCAGCGACGGAGAAACCTGGACGACCGTGCGAGTGCGCGACATGCGTGAACGGCTCGGGCTACCGGAATATGACCCTAGCAAAAGCGATGGGAAGTTCATCAGCCTCGCCAAGGCCGCCGAGCGCCTCGGCATATGCCTTGGGTCGGCGCGAACCTTGGCTGAAAAGGGCGTCCTGCCAGGCACACAGATCATGAAGGGAGCACCATGGCTTGTACCAGTCGAAGTCCTCGACACCGAAGCGGTTCGAATAGGAGTGCAGAAAGTGATCGAGCGACGCCCGAAAATTTTTGAAGACTATCAATATGATAGAGTTGTCCGTCTTCCCGGCATCTAACGGAGTGATGCTTTTTGAAACGCAGTGGATGGACAGAGTGAAGCTTCTGGCGTGGGACGGCAGCGGCATGGTGTTGGTAACGAAGTGGTTGCACCAGGGGCGTTTCACCTGGCCGCCGATCCGCGACGGCGTTGTGCATCTCAGTGCGACGCAGCTTGCAATGCTACTCGACTATCCATGTGAATGCCCCTCCTCGTAAGGCTCAGTGATTCGGAGATCTAGATGATCGAGCTCGTGATTGCGGAGTTTTCGAACAGCCTCAACTACGCGCGACGTGTTGGAGAACAGGTGCGCGCCGGAAGGATGACGATCGATCAAAAGGCGCCCCTGCCTGATCTGAACGTACAGCCAGTTCACCGGAATGTTCAATACGCCGGCGAGTTCCTGTGCGCTGAGCAAGTCGGGTGAATGCCGCCATCGCGTGCGTTGCTCGGTAAGCCCCTTGAGGCCGGCCTGGAAGCGAATGCGCTGGACAGTGATCGGCAGCACCCTGTCGGGGCATTTTGGTGACCGGTGTCCTTCGCCCGTCAACATGGCGGCGATCTCGTCGTCGTGCATCTTGGTGCGGGCGAGCTCGAGCACGCGTTCTCGCATCTCAGCGCCCTGCGTGAGATTTTCTACTGAGTTGACACGCATCTTTACCTCGATCTCGGTGACGGCTCCGCCGCGCCACACGATCCTCACCCTGACGACGTCATGCTCGCCACGATCGAGGATTACCTTGTCAATGAGACAGCGCAACAGCGCCTTGCGTTTCGCGTCGGTCGTGCTCGAGTCCGTCCAGATCGCAGGAAGACGGCCGGAGAGGTGGACGACTTTGTCGTTCAGCGTCTTGTAGCCGACGGTGATCTGAGCGATAGCCTGGGGAGACTTCAAACGGGCCAGGGCCTCCTCTGCCGCTCGGGCCTCCTTCAGAGCCGCCTCCCAACGGCGCTCGAGCTCGGCGGCGACGAGCCGGTTGTCAGGATCGACGCGGTTGAACTGACGTTCGGCGAGTGCTGCTTCGTAGCGCCGGCGCTCGAGCTGCTGCTCGGCATTGCTTCGTATTGCTTTGTACGTCTGTTGCTGAGCGCGACGAGCGCACGAAGCGTCGATCTCGGCCGGCGCCAGCGCCGTGAGGAACGCTTGCGCCACGGCGGCGTCGACGCGGGGAGCGCGGATGTATTGGCACGCCGGCAGCCCCTGATGTGAACGCAGGTGATTGCAGACGTACTCGGCGCCCCCCTTGTAGCGAGCGTACATCTTGTGACCGCATCTTCCGCACCATGCGATGCCTTGCAGCAGTAGTTCGCCCTCACGTGGAGCCCCTCTGGTCTTGTTGCGCATGTATTCTGCTCGGTTGTCGCTGATAAGGTCCCTGATCTTCTCGTAGCTTTGCCAAGCGATATAGGCCGGATAGCGGTCCTTGACGATGATCCGCCACTGCCCGATCGGCTTCGGCGCCTTCGTCGGCGATCTTCCGTCCAAGGGTTTGCGCAGTCTTGTCCGTCCGTAGACGAACGCGCCTGCATAGGCAGGATTCTTCAGAATCGCCGCGACCGCGGATGTCGTCGCCCGCGCCCAATGCAGGTCCCCGTGGCGATTGCGGCGCGGCAGCTCCAGACCGCGGTGGTTGAACTCACGCATGACCTTGGCAACGGTACGCAGTTTCAGGAAGGTCTCGAACAGCAACTCAAGCCGTTCCTGCACCTCCAGGTTCGGGTCCTTGACGACGACGCCAGAGGGATCACGGACAAGGCCGATCGGCAAAGTGAGCGCAAGCTCGCCGCGCTCCGCCTTGGCGAGAAGACCAGCCGCCAATCGACTACGTATCGTATGGAGCTCAAGCTCCGATATCGTCCCTTTTAGGCCGAGCAGCAATCGGCCATTCGCGCTGCCCGGATCATAGACGCCATCACGGTCGGCAATGAGGCAGCCGTGCAGCCCGCAGATATCGAGCAGCGGATACCAATCCGAGCAGTTGCGGGCGAGACGCGTGACGTCGATCGACAGGATCAGACCAACCTCATTAAGCCCAACACGTCCGACCAGTTCCTTGAAGCCGCTGCGCTGAGCCGCCGACGCCCCACTGATGCCGAGATCAGCGTCGATGACGTCGATGCCAGCTTCGTGCCAGCCGAGCTCGATCGCGCGTTGGCGAAGCGCGTATTGCAATCGCAGGCTTTCTTGGTTGGTCACAACCTGATGGGTCGTCGACTGCCGGATGTACACGACCGCGCGTCGCGCCAGGTGTATCGGCTTGACGAGCTCGGATTTCATGACTTGCCTCCGCCAGCACTGCGGCGACCTCGTTGACGATTTGGCGCTGCAGTGCCGTTGGCAGCGTGGCCCAAAGGTCTTTCGGATCGATTGGCATCGTGTTCGAGCTGCTCAACCAGAGTGGCCAGATCGTCTAGTGCCTCGACGCTCAGCTTCGTCCGACTCTCCATCGACATCCGTGGTTCGGTTGCCACGACCGGAATCAAAAGGCTGGCACCGTCTCGATATTCGACCTCGTACGAAAGCGGGAAGCCGCCGCCGCGATGGACTGAACGGCGAATGACGCGGAATGTGCGGCCAAACAACGGATGCGTCGGTTCGCACACTGTAACCTCGATGGCAGGTGATTCGTCAGACTCCCCAGAGGGGATATTTCGATGTGCCCTCGCTCGACGGGCTCGAGTGGACGCGTGTGTCGCCCAAGCCTGTGAAGCAGCCGGCCATTGTCGGCTGAGAAGTGAGGATTTCACTGGAGCATGGGTCGCACGGATGTATCGTCTGGTGATGGCGATTCGCCCCGACACTCTCCCGACCGATCCGGCAGCTCTGACCGAGATGGTGCTCGCGCTTGACGCTGAGAACGAGACGCTGCGCGTAGCAATGCAAACATTCAAGGACATGATCTTCGGGAAGCGCTCGGAGCGGCTTGCCGCGCTCGTGGCCGAGCAGCTCGCGCTTGAGCTTGGCGATCTTGAGACCGACGTCACGCCGCCTGCAGCTGCCAACGACGATGCAGCTGCGGCAAAGCCGCCCGGCAAGCCACTGCGGAAGAAGGCGCGCCGCAACATCGGCGCGCTTCCAAAGCACCTGCCGCGCTGTGAGCATGTGCTGGAGCCGGAGGCGACCGCATGCCCGTGTTGCCAGGGCCAGCTTCACAAGATCGGCGAGGACGTCAGCGAGGTGCTGGACATCATCCCGGCGATCCTGCGGGTGCTGCGGACGGTCCGTCCCAAGTACGGCTGCCGCCGCTGCACCGATGGTGTGATCCAGGCGAAGGTGCTGCCGCGCCTGATCGAGAGCGGCATGGCTTCGACCGCACTCGCGAGCCACGTGGTAGTCTCGAAGTTCGCCTGGTATCTGCCGCTGTACCGACAGGTGCAAATTCTGGCCGGCCAGGGTGTCCATCTCGACCGGGCGACGCTTGCCGGCTGGGTGAAGCGTGCGGCCTGGTGGCTCAGGAGCCTCTATGCGCTTCAGCTGCGCACGATCCAGACCGCGCCGCGCCTGTTCTGCGACGAGACGCCGATGCCGGTGCTCGATCCCGGACGACATCACCCGCGCATCTGCCAGTTCTGGGCGCATGCCATGGATGACCGGCCATGGGGCGGTCCCTCGCCGCCGGTGGCCTACGTGTTCGCCGACGGCCGCGGCACGGCGGAGATCGCCAGACAGTTGATGGGCTTTTCCGGCATTCTACAGGTCGACGGTTATGCCGCCTACAAAGCGCTCGCCCGCGATCATGGCGGCGCGATCCAACTCGCCTTTTGTCTCGCCCACGCCCGCCGCAAATTCGTCGAGGTGTATAAGACGACCCAGTCGCCGTTCGCGCGCGAAGTGATCGAGCGCCTGCAGGCGATCTATGCCATCGAAGCAGAGATCCGTGGCAGCAGTGCCGAGCAGCGGCTGGCCACCCGCGGCACCAGGTCCGCTCCATTGATGGAGGCGCTCAGGACGCGCCTGACCGCAATGGTCGGCCAGCTCTTCTCCCAATCGAAGCTGGCGGAGGCCATCAACTACGCACTCAATCACTGGGACGGGTTGACGCTGTTTCTCCGCGACGGCCGTGTCGAAGTTGACAGCAACACAGTCGAGCGTTCCATGCGCCCGATTGCGATGGGAAGACGCAACTCATTGTTCAGCGGCAGCGAAGGCGGCGCCGAGAGCTGGGCGATCCTGGCGTCGCTCGTGAACACGGCAAAACTCCATGAGCTCGACCCGCAGGCCTACCTGACCGATGTGCTGGAGCGCATCGTGTCCGGGCGAACCAAGAGCCATCAGCTGCACGAGCTGCTCGCCTGGAACTGGAAGGCGGCGCGCCGGCACACACCGCAGGCAGCGGCATGAGCCCACGTCGCCATAAGGCAGGATCGTCGATGGCGTCAGCCGCGATGTCGCTTGCGGAGCTCGAGCGATGGCTCCAGGATCGCGTCGATCGCCATCCTGCCGCCACCAGCATTCCCATGCTCGACGGCTATACCGCCGCGATCGTGGCCGGACCGGTGTCAATGAGCCCGCTCGATTGGATCTGCCCGCTGCTCGCGATCGATGCCGACGCTTTCAACCATGGCGGCACGCCGGAGTTCGCCGCGATCTCCGCCGTCGCGCTGCGCCACAACGACATCAGCAACACCCTCTCGACTGCCCCCGATCGGTTCGAGCCGATGCACCGGCGCGACCCCAGCGGCAACATCGATGCGCATCCCTGGTGCCAGGGTTTCTATGCCGCGATGCGGCTCAGACTGTCGGCGTGGGCGCCGTTGCTCGACGTCAACAACGTCAATCACGGCCTGCTGCTGCCCATCCTGCTGCATTGCCGCGACGATCAGGCCCGTCCGCCGCTCGGACCGCCACGAAGCGGTCGCAAAACCGAGGATTTCCTCCGTAACGCCTACCTCGATATCCCAGCCGTCGTCGAGGCGCTGCGCCAGCACTGGATGCCCATCCGCTACGCCCGCGACCGCTAATCATCGCGGACGTGGGAGCTCATACCGGTTACACATGGCCTTGGCGGGCGCCTACATTCTGTTCGATGAGGCCGGCGGCGAATTTGCCTTCGATTGCCTCACTGGCTCCATTCTTGGAGCCTGCCACGGCGATACCGTCGAGTTCGGCTGCCAAGGAAACGACGAAATGGAGCCAGCCGAGGGTGATGGTTGGGCCGAACTAAAGGATGACGGCTCACTCGAAGGGGAGATCTGCCTCCTCAACGGTAACAACATCCCATTCATCGCGCGCCGTTCAAAGACTTCTTCAACATCCTGCTAGATCGCGGAGGAGACCCTAGTCCCAGCGCCGCCGCTTCAGTGGTTGGCCGGTGGGCCGTCAGTTTCTCGAAAGTTTGCAGGAGTAGAGACTTGCTCAGGCGAGCTTGAACCTGAGGCTAACATGGACCCGCAAGACTTTGATTCATTTAATGTAGCAGCTTCGTTGCAGGTGCAGCACGCGGTTTCCGAAGCGCCGCAGACGGACGAGGCCGGACAATTTGAGCAGCACTTGGCCGAGGCAAGCCAAGCCGCTCCTATCGCCAGCAGGGGTCCTGCTTATCCCTATCTGTCTATGGAGGACCGGAACTCTATTGACAGCCTGATTGCTAAATATGCGGCTCAGAAAAGCCCCAAACCTGAAACGGTTGAGATTAATACTCAGGCACTTCGTCGACTGGTGAATGATCTTCGCGCTCGCGGCCAAGAGGCCAAACTGACCGATTACAAGCGCCTGCTCGACCACGCAAATACTTACTTGCCAAAAGATAAACATATCAAAAGAGCGCTGAGCGTTCTTCGTACGCAACTTCTGACGGAAGACCGGAAGCTTATCGATAGCCTGATCTCTCAATATGCGGCGGAGAACAACTTAAGCCCAGGCACGGTTCAATGCTATTCTCGGGCACTTCTTCGACTGGTTAATGATCTCCGCGGTCGCGGCCAACCGACAGATCTAACGGACCACGAGTTTCTGCTCGATCACGTAAATACTTACTTTCCGAACGACGGACATGTGAACGCAGGGGTGAGGGTCCTTCTTGCGCATGGCTTAAACCGCGACTACTACCCCAATCTTTTTCGAGAAGACCGGGACCTGATCGATAATGCGATTGCTCAATATGTGGCTCAGACAAACCCGGCACCTAAAACGGTTCAGCTTTATACCAGAGCACTTCGTCGGCTGGGGAATGATCTCCGCAGTCGCGGCCAAACGACCGATCTAGCGGACCACAAGCCCCTGCTCGATCACGTAAATACCTACTTTCCAGACGACGCACATGTGAACGCAGGGGTGAGGGTCCTTTTTGCGTATCATGGCTTAGACCCCAACTATCCCAATCTTTCTCCAGAAGACCGGAACCTTATCGATAGTGTGATTGCTCAATATGTGGCTCAGAAAAACCCGCCACGTACAAAGGGTTTGTGTTATACTGTGGCACTTCGTCGGCTAGGCAATGATTTTCGCGCTCACGGCCAAACGACCGATCTAGCGGACCACAGGTCCGTACTCGATCACGTAAATAATTAGTCGTCCGTGAAGATCGGCTAAGCAATTGAGCTAGAATCGCATTTGTCGTTGCGGACTGTTTTGCGATTGCAGGATTTTGAAGCTTCGGGCATCGGAACCTTGCAATTTCATTTTCAGGATTCCGTCGAATCGCCAGTCATGATTCCGTCGGCGCATCGGAGGTGGCGATGCGACCGAAGAAGCACAGGACGACGGGATCGGGCGATCTGTTCCGGGCCAGGCTGGACCAAATCATCAATATGAAGCACGAGCTGGTTCAACTCGCCGGCAAGGTCGATTGGGACTGGATCGACGGCGAGATCGCGCCGCTCTATAGCGAGAACGGTCGGCCGGGCATCGCGACCCGCTTCATGATCGGGCTGCTGTTGCTCAAGCACATTTACGGCCTGTCCGATGAGGGGCTGTGCGAGCGCTGGGTCCACGACCCGTATTTCCAGTACTTCACCGGCGAAGAGTTCTTTCAGCACGCGTTCCCGCACGAGCGCTCGGACCTGAGCCACTGGCGCAAGCGGCTCGGCGACAAGCTGGAACTGTTGCTGGCCGAGAGTTTGCGGGTGGCGCACGAGACCGGCGCGTTACGCAGCCAAGACCTCAAGCGGGTCACGGTCGATACCACCGTGCAGCCGAAGGCCATCACCTTCCCGACCGATGCCAAGCTGCTGCACGCGGCGATCAAGGGGCTCAACCGCCTGGCGAGGAAGCACGGGGTCAAGCTGCGACAATCCTATCTTCGCATTGCCAAGACCGCGGCAATGATGGCTTCCCGCTACGCCCATGCCAAGCAATTCAAGCGGCATCAGCGGCAGTTGCGCATCCTGCGTAGCCGACTGGGCCGGATCATCCGCGACATCCGCCGCAAGATCGAAGGGCAGGAAGCGCTCGAGAACGCGTTCGCACTGCCGCTCAGCCGGGCCACGCAGATCCGTTCGCAGCAGCAGCGCCAGCGCGGCTGGAAGCTGTATTCCTTCCATGCTCCGGAGGTGGAGTGCATCGGCAAGGGTAAGGCCAGCGCTCCTTACGAGTTCGGGGTGAAGGCCTCCATCGTCACCAACAACCGCCGTGCTCCTGGGGGCCTGTTCGTGCTGCACGCCAAGGCGCTGCCCGATAACCCCTACGACGGTCACACCTTGCGGGACGCCATCGACCGCACCGAGACACTCACCGGCTGTGCGATCGAGCGCGCCTATGTCGACAAGGGATACCGCGGCCACGACGCGCAAGATCCCCGTCGCGTCTTCATCTCCGGCCAGAAGCGCGGCGTCTTCGGTGTCATCAAGCGCGAGCTGCGCCGCCGCTCCGCCATCGAGCCCATCATCGGACACCTGAAGGCCGAAGGTCACCTCGGCCGCTGCTACCTCAAGGGCCGCCAGGAGACGCCGCCAACGTCGTCCTCTCAGCCATGGGCCACAACTTCCGCCGCATCCTCGCCTGGCTCAGGAAGCTCTTGCGCTTCATCCTGATCGCTCTTTGGCCCGCCTTCGCAACCCCAGTCGCCCTCGACCCCGCTTGTTAACGGACGACTAATGTTCCTGGCTGCTATGCTGACACTCCGGCACGTTTGGGAGGAACTGTCAGGCACCACGGCCTCTGGTGTGAAAGCGGGGGATGTCCCGATCGGTGTTGAACTACGTCGGGCCGACGTTGCCGGAATGAATGTTACGCGGCCCTCGTGACGTGGGCAACGGGCTTGATCGTCATGCGATCGTAGTGAGCTTGAAGGGCCGCACGCAGAACCGACAATTGCTTATGCGCCTTCAATCGTCGAAAGCCCTTGTTGGCCTCGATCATGCCGGCCGCGACCCATCGCAAGGCCATACCGGCATCCCGCCAGCGTTTGACGTTGCGCGTGACGCGGCGAATGGTGCCCATCATGTTCTCGGCGATGTTGGTACAGGCGAGCGATCGACGAAGTTCCTTCGGCAGCTTCAACCGGACGACAGTCAGGATTTCGTCGAGGCCTTCGAGGATGCTGGCCGCGACGCCGGGCCATTGCTGGTCGAGTCGACGCGCGAGATTGCGGATCAATTTTTCAGCCTTGTCGGCGTCATCGAGCTCCCAGGCCTGGCGCAGCACCCGACGGGTGGCCGCATGATGCTGTTTCGGCAGGCGTTCCATGATGTTGCGCGCCTTGTGGATCTGGCAGCGCTGGATCGCAGCGGCCGAACCGAAGGTGCGGCGGATCGCCTTCGACAACGCTTTCGCGCCGTCGGCGATGAACAGTCTTGGCACCGTCGGGGCGAGCCCGCGCGAGACCAGGTTGTCCAGCAGGGCCTGAACCGTTGCGGCATTCTCGGTCGCCCCTTCCACCAGAGCCAGCGGATGCTTGTTGCCTTCGCCGTCAACCCCGATCGCGGCGACCAGCACGAGATCGTCGCCGAGATGCAGCCCGTCGATTTGGACCACCAGAAGGTCGAGCGCGGACAGATCGGTAGCCATGAAGTCGGCCAGCCGCGCCGCCGACAGCGCTACGAACCTCCGCGAGGCCGCCGACTTCGAAACCCCCGATCCGGGCGGTGCCGGCACGTCACCCTCGGGCAGCCGGACAGCGCGGCCGAACCGGCGCGTCGACACATTGATCAGCATCAGGTTCATCGCCCAGCGACCGAGCCAATCCTCCTGCGCCGCCGTTTCCCAGCTCGGGATCGTGACCTCGCGGCCGTCCACGCCCCGGACCCGCGGACGCTCGACCTCGATCTTGCCGCCGTGGAAACCGATTCGTCCCCGCGTTCGGCCCCAACGGTGCGCCCGCCGCGCCGCGTCGCGACCGTGGCGCGGCCCGCAGGCCGCCGTGACATCCGCCTCCATCATCGTGCCGAGCGCCTCGATCCCTGCCGCAAGGCAGAACCGATCGAAGCTCGCTCGCACTTCCGCAAACGCGTCGTCCACAGCCGCGATCGCCGGCCAACTAGCCGGTGTGATATCTCTCGTCATGGCGTTGCTCTCCTTTGTGGAATCAGCACCCCGAGCCTACCGGCTCAAGGTGGGCAACGCCGACCTCTTCAGAAATTCAACAGAACCCGGGACATCCCCGTGAAAGCGTGTTCGGCTTCGAGAAATCACAAACGGCCTGGACTTCGTTTCGGGAAGCGCGCATCTGCGGCATTACCTTTGCCGTGATCCACAATTGCAGCGTGCGTTTGGCTTGCCCCCTCGCCAGCTTTTCGAAAGCCAAGCCTCTTAGCATAGGCTCTCGTCTCTCGATTGATGCGACCTATGACTGAACTGGTGGCAGTAAAAGCCGGGCGGATCTGCAAGAGATTATGTTCTCAAAACAGAAGGAGAGCTGTATTGATTTTAACCAGATCGACGGCGGTGGATCCCCAGGGTCTCCAGCAGCGTTCAACTGGACACAAGAGGATCAGGATCTATTCAGTCGGATCATCAGTCGACCGTTAAGAAGCCGGATTGAGCTGAGCTGGACAGTTGAGCGTGCGCCAGAGCGAGACCAACAACAGGCGCAAAAGTTCTCTGAACCAGGCGAGGATGCGACGGAGGTTGTGTCCGACGGCGGAGAGAACGACGTTGGCGGCATCGCCGGCGCGGCCCTTGAGGTAGCACCGGCCGAGGTGTCCTTCGGCTTTGAGGTGTCCGATGATGGGCTCAATGGCGGAGCGGCGGCGCAGCTCACGCTTGATGGCGCCGAAAACACCGCGCTTCTGGCCGGAGATGAAGACGCGGCGGGGATTTTGCGCGTCGTGGCCGCGGTAGCCCTTGTCGACGTAGGCCCGCTCGATCGCACAGCCGGTGAGTGTCTCGGTGCGGTCCATAACATCCCGCAACGTGTGACCGTCGTAAGGGTTGTCGGGCAGCGACCTGGCATGCAGCACGAACAGGCCACCGGGGGCGCGGCGATTGTTGGTGACGATGGAGGCCTTTACGCCGAACTCATAAGGTGCGGCGGCCTTGCCCTTGCCGATGCACTCCACCTCCGGGGCATGGAAAGAATAAAGCTTGAAACCGCGCTGGCGCTGCTGCTGCGAGCGGATCTGCGAGGCCCGGCCAAGCGGGAGGGCGAACGCCTCCTCCAGCGTCGCCTCGCCCTCGATCTTGCGGCGGATGTCGCGGATGATCCGCCCCAGCCGGCTGCGCAGGATACGCAGCTGCCGCTGATGCCGGTTGAACTGTTTGGCATGAGCGTAACGGCCCGCCATCATCGCCGCGCTTTTGGCCACGCGACAATAGGATTGCCGCAGCTTGACCCCGTGCTTCCTCGCCAGGCGGTTCAGCCCCCGGATCGCTGCATGCAGCAGTTTGGCGTCGGTCGGGAAGCTGATGGCCTTTGGTTGCACTGTGGTGTCGACCGTGACCCGCTTGAGGTCCTGGCTGCGTAACGCACCGGTCTCGTGCGCCACCCGAAGGCTCTCGGCCAACAACTGCTCCAGCTTGTCGCCGAGCCGCTTGCGCCAATGGCTCAGGTCCGAGCGCTCGTGCGGGAAAACGTGCCGGAAAAACTCTTCGCCGGTGAAGAACTGGAAGTACGGATCGTGCACCCAGCGCTCGCACACCCCCTCATCGGACAGCCCGTAAATGTGCTTGAGCAACAGCAGCCCGATCATGAAGCGGGTCTCGATCCCCGGCCTGCCGTTCTCGCTGTAGAGCGGGGCGATCTCGCCGTCGATCCAGTCCCAGTCGATCTTGCCGGCAAGCAGAACGAGCTCGTGCTTCATGTTGATGATCTGGTCCAGCCGTGCCCGGAACAGATCGTTCGATCCCGTCGTCTTGTGCTTCTTCGGCCGCATCATCCCTCCGGTGCACCACAGAAGCACGGTTCACAGCGGAGAGGAATCCACAAAACGAATTTGCAAGGTTTGCGGCCATCAAGCCTCAAATCCCTGCAATCTCAAACGCCGTCAAATCCCAAAAACAGACTCCCGCTCAATCGCTTACAGGCTTGTTCACAGGCGACTCATCAATGAGCCCGGGCCATCCTCGTCCGCCGTGCCCGAGGAGACGGCGTACGATGTTTCATTCGCCGTTCCCGAGAAGTTTGCCCACGGCTCTCAATCCGCTCCCGGCCGAATGGTCGAGAGACTGGGCCGCTTGGGTCTCCTGCCTGACACCGACGATGCCGGCCAGGGTGACAGTTCGAGGCCGAGGCACAAAATCGTGGCCGCCAAAACGGATGTCACCAAGCCGACTATCAGCGGCGAGTCCGCTGTGAGTGGCGCCCGGAACCTAGGCCGGACGATCCTGACCGACCGAATCTACCGATTGACGCCGTCGAAGCCCTGACACGCTCGTCTGCTGAAACAACCTATGGCGCGGACACGGTTGATGCCCGTTCGTCGAAGACCACCAGCCGGTGATGGCCAGCCTAATGGCGTCGCGCATGCGCAAGTCAAACCGCCTATGACCACTCTCATCCGGCTTAACCAATCCAATGAAACTACTCCGATGAATCCCGAGTCGGCTGTACGCTAATCAGATTTCCGTCAGGTCCAGGGCATATCTTCGGCGCTAGAGCGCACAATCGTACAAAACTGACTCGCACGTCAGGTTAGTGGCGAGTGACGTCCTGTCAACGCGGCCAAGGGGCTCCGCTCTGAAGCAAAAGTCGTTGAGGCCGACGCCGCAGGCCTCTATGCCACCGTCGGAATCGGCGCATTCTAGCTCGCATGGGAGATTGATTTTGACGAGAGCCGACTGGAGAGCGAAGGAAGCCCGCGGATCAGAGATGGACTGGTCCGGTCCTGAAGCAGATCTTGGCGGCGGAAACGATCGCTCGAAGTTCAGTTCTGTCTTGCAGGGCTTGCGCTCTGAAAATCAGGACCTGGCTGCGGGCTCGGCCGGAAGGCCGACTTCGGCCAGCGATGCCCAACGCCGTACGTCAACCGAACCTTCCGTGAATACGCATGTCGACGAGCCAGCTTTGCGGTATTTGGCGCATCGCGGCGCGCCAAATTGCGAAGAAAGTTCGTCGCGTTCCGGTGCCGAGAGCCGCTGTGCCGATCAGTCCAGGAGTTCACGAGGTGCCTCTTCCTCGTACAGGCAATCTGTATCGGACCTCGAGGCAGGGCCAAAACGGCGGCGCCTGGATTTTGTCGCCCCGCAGGGCGCGCAAGCTGCGATTTCACAACAGCAATGTAACGCCGCTCTGGACGCCATTTATTTCGCTCGCGACATTGTCGAATTTTCACGTGCAGTGGTGGAAAATGACAAGCGGCTGCAGCGGGAGGACGAGAAGATCCGTGCGGTCTTTGTGCAAAAGGCTGCCGCCCAGTTCAGGAGCCAATTTGTCACCCACTTCGAGGACGATATCCGCCGCGGGGAATCCTGGGGCTACGCCACGGCATGCAACGTTGTGAGCCGCGAGGCCGGCGGTCAGGAAGGCCTCGAAGCTTGCAAAGCGGTGGCATCTCGGGTGTCGCAGCTTTCCAATTCGTTACTGCGCGAACTTAAGCCCGCTGCTCTTTCGCTGTTCGCGGCAGCATTCGGTCGGCATCAGCAGTCGAAGACATGCCGCAATGGAGTCATCAGAATTGCCGAGTTTTGTCGTGATGAACCCAAGGTACTTGGCGCGACGAATAGCCAAAATATCTCGCTGCTGGTGAACGGTTTCAGCAAGTGGACGCGCGAGGCGGAAACTCGTGAAGGCACGGAAGCTATTGCCCGCGTGGTCCGTCGTGCCGGTCACAGCTGCGAGCTCTCTGATTTTGATCAGAAACATTTGGGGATGCTTGTGAACGGGTTCAGCAAATGGCCGGACGCGCGCCTCTGTCGCGAGGGCAGTTTTGCGATCGCGTCTGAGGTCGTTCACCGCGCCGTCCGCGGTGAGTTCGGACTATCCGATTTTGCCACGGAGATACTGGCGAATCTTGTGAACGGCTTGAGCAAGTGGCCGGACGGAACGGAGTCGGGCGAGGCGACTTTGGCGATCGCGAGTGAGGTCCTTCGCCGGGACCGCCATGCCTGGCTCTCTAAATTCACTCGCCAGAATCTGGCTAACTTGGCGAACGGCTTCAGCAAGTGGCGGGACGAGCCGAAGTGTCGCGATGCTACGCTTGCGATTGCACGTGAGGTCATTCGCCGCGTCGAGCTCTTCCATTTCAAACCGCAGGAACTGGCAAATCTGGTCAACGGTTTCGCCAAGTGGCCGGACGGACAGGACCCGCGCGGCGCCACGGTTGCGATCGGGGGTGAGGTCCTTCGCCGCGGCGCCCGGCATTTTGACAACCAGCACCTGGCGATGCTTGTGAACGGCTTCAGTAAATGGCCGGACGCGCGGGATTGTCGTGACGCTACGCTTGCGATCGTGCGCGAGGTCGTTAGCCGGGGTACCCAGTTCTCTGATTTTACTCCGCAGGAGCTGGCGAACCTGGTGAACGGTTTCAGCAAGTGGCCTGACGCGCCGGACTGTGACGACGCCACGCTTGCGATCGCGGGTGAGGTCGTTCGCCGCGACGCGCGCAGTGAGTTCGGACTCTCTGATTTCGACCGTCAGGACCTTGCGATGCTGGTGAACGGCTTCAGCAAATTGCCGGACGCGCAGGACTCCCGCGACGCGACGCTTGCGATCGCGCGTAAGGTCCTTCGTCACGCCAGACTCTCAGAGTTTACGCACCAAAGCCTGTCGAACCTGGTGAACGGCTTCAGCAAATGGCCCGACGCGCGGGACTGTCGCGAGGTCACGTTTGCGATCGCGCGTGAGGTCCTTCGCGCCGAACTCTCTGATTTGGCCCCCCAGGGATTGGCAAACCTGTTGAACGGCTTCAGCAAATGGCCAGAGAGTGAGGATTGTCGCAAAGCCGCGATAGTAATCGCCGGGGAAACCCGTCAGCGTCAGCGCTCTAAGTTCTCTCCGCAGGACGTGGCGCACCTTCTGAACGGCTTCAGCAAGTGGCCTGACGCGATGTGCTGTCAGTCCATCATGGACATCGCGCGCGAATTGGGGGCTGGAGCACAGCGATTTGGTGTGTTCACCACGCCTGAGCTGGCTATGCTCGCCAACGCTCTGTCCCGAACGATCAGGAGGGCGGAGGAGAGTGGGGAGATTACGGATGCCGCTCTGCCGAAGGATCGGTTGCACAAGCTCGCCCACTACCTGCAGTATGATGATGATCGCCTCTTGACGGCTGAGGTTCTGAACATCACGAACATTTTCAAGGCTCTGGGTAAGGCTGGCCTATTCGATGATCTCGGTTTGCTCGCGCCGACAGGCTTGAGTCGGCTCTCTGAATTGCATTCAGCTCCTGGTTTTGCCGCCGAGAATAACCTCGAAACCATGGGTAATCTGAGTGCTGCTCTGCTGCCGCTCGCGCGCAGCCCAGAGAAGCCACTGCGCTGGCACCGCAGGCAGGCCCTCAACGTGCTTAACGATCTTCAGCCCTTGCTCGAGCAAAAGATCAAGGCGCATCTGAACGCGGGCGGTGCGGAGCGGAGCCGTGGGCCCATTGCGAGCCGCCGCCCCGCTTTATCGATCTATCAGACGCTCAAGGCTCGTGCGGTGCTGGAGAGATTGTTCAGGTCACCCTATGTCGAGGGCGACAGGCCCGATTTACGGATCAGGCAGAAAGAGCTGCAGTGCGGCACGAGAGAGATCCTGGCTGGCGCTCGCGACCTGATTCAAGACGATCTGTCCAGCATGAGCTGGAATCTGATTGCGCAGATCGAGGCTGACAGTCCAGTGGATGCGCTGGACTTATTCATGGAGCAGGATGCGGCGGCGATCCAGGCGCAACGTCCTCCGTCGGTGTTCGACGTGCACCAGGTATTGCGAGCCATGGACCACGCCCCGAGGTCTCCGCAAGGTGAGGCGGGACTGATGCAGTTGCCGGTCGTGGACATGCATGGGCGGCCGTTGGCCACGGAGCCGGAGACGCGGTACTCGATTTTCCATCGCCTGACTTCGGGGGCCCTGCCCGTCGTCGCGGTACAATTGCCGGCACCCCCGAGCGCCTTCATGCTGGCGCGTACGGTAAATGTAAACGGTATTCCATACCGGATTGACTTGTTCGGCGGCAGCAAGTTAAAGCCGCCACGATTAACTGTGTCTCAAATTGCGACCCGCGCCCCAGACGAGCAAGCAAAGCTTTCGGGGGGAAAGCTGCTGGCGATTCCCTATGCCGAAACCGGGCCGGGTACAGCATTCGAGCAGCTGTCGCGCGCGTGGGCCCCTTTCAAAGAGGCCTATTATTATACTCAGCGCAGAGGCTTTGCGGCGCCGCCGGCGATCAAAGGTCTATCACCCCACGACTCCGCGCTGGAAGGCGCCTTCAAACTGGCGCTGCTGCCTGACCGCCCTGCCAACGAGGAGCATCCCTTCCAGCTGAGGGGGGCGGCCGGACCCATTGCATTGCGACCGCACGACGGCTGCGGCTTCATCCGGGCCTCGCTGGCCAAGCTTATGCCAGCTGTTTGCCGCGCCGGCGAGCAGGAAGGTCCTGACCGCGTGCAGGCCTTTGCCGAGGGAAGGAGAGCATCCCTGCCAGCGTCGGCCTTGCAACATTATCCGCGCAGCGAGCAAGTAGCGGATGAGGCCCGGCGGAAGGCGATGAGCTGGCTTGAGAGTCGGGTAAAGCAAGAGCTGACGTCGGAGGAGCTGTTTCGCGTCGTAACAGCCGCGAATATCAATGGTCCGGGCGCCGTCGCCGTCCCATCCGCTGATGGCTGTCTGCATGTGCCGAGGCTCAAGAGCGAAACATTGACCGGTGGTGGCGTGCTGATCGGGCGATCGCCCTACGACAAGCCCAACCTCCGCCCGTTCGCCCCCGATCGCGTCAGGTCAGCTGCGGACGGGGACCCGACTGCGGCGTTTCTCGATCAGTGCGTGACCATACAATACAGCTTCAACGTCGCCCAGAAGTCGGGGGAGAAGCTGGCAGTCGATGATCCGACTTTCTTCGCCAAGGGGCTTCTGATCGTGGTGCCGGATGAAATGTGGCCGGCCGACTTCGCCGACCGTGGCTTGGTGATGTCCGCCGAGGACGTCAAGTGCCATTCGAGCTGGATCAAGGGCAAGGACCGCGTAACGGCGGACAGCGCGCTCGATTGTATCGGGATCCTGCAGGCCACTGAGATCTTCGCTCCGGGGTCCCTGGTTGCCATCCCGCCTGATGAACAGAAAAAACTCGACGGCGACTTCGATGGCGATACGGCCATTATCATTGCCGACCGGCCGCAGCTTTACGAGCATGTCAGGCAATTCGACCAAGAGGAGCAAGCTCGCGGCCTCCGCTCGCTCAAGCCGCCAAAATCCCATACCCCGGCGATTGAGGACGGTCGCTATAATTTCGGTCGCGCCAGCCAGATTCTCGCCGCCACGCGGAACGTTCTGGAAACCTATACCGGCCTGCAGCGAGGCTTTCTGGCTCAATCAGATGAAGCCCGGCAGTGGTTTGCCGAACGTGCCATATTCGGCACGTACGAAGGCATTGACCGAGAGCTCAAGCGAGACATTCGCGGCCTGCTGGAGCAGGAACAGGTTAGTGCTCACGACGTCCGGGACAAGCTCGAGAAGGCGCGGCACGACATTGAGCTGGCACACCATCCCGTCGCGCTCGAGGCGGCCGAGTTGCTTCTCACCGAACTCGAGGCGTGGGCGGCTGGTCTCGACGAGCAAGTTCCGCCTCAACTCCTGCCCGAAACAGCCGCCACTGCGAGTGAGAGACAGCTCGCAATGAGCCAAGAGCTTTGCGAGCTGTTTCCGCCGCTTGCCGAGACCTATCCGGCAACGGCTCACCCACGGGACCGCGTCCAGCTTCTGGTCGATCGTTACCCTACGCGCATCGAGCCCCGACCGGATGGTTACATGCCGCACGACCTCGTGCAAAGTGCAAAAAATCTGCTGAGCATCGGCACCAAGGTCGGAACTGACGCCTACAAATCCGACACTGGCGTTTACACCTTTATGATCAAGAGCAGGCACCTTCAGCGCCTGTTGCAACAGATACCCGGGTTAAAATCGGCTCCATACACCAAGAGCTTGGCGGCTATCCTCAACCACGGTCGTTTCGATGTCGATGCGGCCTTGGAGGATCTCAATGACAATCCGACGCTCGCGGCGTCGGTCATGCAAGCCTCGATCAAGCTTGCTGCCGAGCGGGGGATTCTGCGCGAACCCTCGGCTCCAACGCTTGCTGCCGAAGATGTCGCCACCACAATCACGTTGACTCGCGAGGCGGCGGCACAGCGCGCCCAAATGGAGGCGTCCCGCGCTCAAGCCGAAGAGAAGGACATCACGCGGACGGCAATGTCGGTTGCCGAAGCCCTTAAGGGGGCCGGCATCGAGGTGAAGATGCCCCATTTGGCTAAGCGTCTTAGATCGCCAAGCTCAATGACAGACGAGCTCACCGGAATCCAGGCCAGCTCTGAGGCCGGCGTCCAGCTTTTCAACAACGCTGTACGCCACGTCTTCGAATTCTCTGACAGGGATTTTACACGTGCCTTCAAGAAAGCCATTCTAGCGTTCGAGGAGAGCGGGTATAGCGAGGTCAGCACGACTAACTGGTTCAGGACGCGATCGCGGACCTTCGCTGGCATCAAGACAGTGTTCGGCACGCCTGGCGGTTACCGTTTTGAGCTCGAGTTTCACACGGCAGACAGCTACAAGGCCAAGCTCGACAATCATGACACGTACAAGGAGCTGCAGAAGCTCAGACGGCTGCAGCGAGGGAGCGAGGAGCCCCCGGATGAGTCTATAGCCGAGCAACTCCTGGAGCGCGTGCGACGGGCGTGCAACAAGGTTGTCATCCCCGAGGGGGCCACACAGATCCCCCATTGGGAAGCCGAAGCCGGCAACAGCGTTGGCGCTAGCCATGCTCGTGTGTCGAACGTGGCCCGGCCGACACGCGCAGCGCGGTCGCCTCGCGCAACAGAGATTGTTGGCGCCCTCGACAACCGCCCGATCGTGCTCGTTGGTATGATGGGGGCCGGGAAATCCGGTGTGGGACGTGCACTCGCAAAGCAGCTGGGGCTGACGTTCGTCGACTCCGATAAAGAGATCGAGGCGAAGGCTGGCAAGTCCATAACCAAGATTTTCGCGGAGGACGGCGAGGCGCATTTCAGGGATCTCGAGGCGAACGAGATCAGCCGGCTGCTCGATCGGGGGCCGCTGGTGCTCGCAACCGGTGGTGGAGCCTTCATGACCGAAGAAGTCCGGCGTCGTGTCGGCGAGAAAGCGGTCTCGATCTGGCTTAATACCAACGAGGACGTGATCAGGCGCAACCTGCGACACGACACCAACCGTCCGAAAATACAAACCGCAGACCGGGACGAGATGATCACAGACCTGATGGAGCAGCGCAATCCTGTGTATAAGCTCGCCAATCTCACGATTGCCCCACAGGCCCGGCGGGAACTCAAGAGCGCCGATGCTTGTCTTAGCGAACTGCACGGCTATCTCTGCGCCGGTGGCAGGCTAGACGCTGGGCAATCTGGCTCGGTTAAGGAGTCGTCCGTGAAGATCGGCTAAGCAATTGAGCTAGAATCGCATTTGTCGTTGCGGACTGTTTTGCGATTGCAGGATTTTGAAGCTTCGGGCATCGGAACCTTGCAATTTCATTTTCAGGATTCCGTCGAATCGCCAGTCATGATTCCGTCGGCGCATCGGAGGTGGCGATGCGACCGAAGAAGCACAGGACGACGGGATCGGGCGATCTGTTCCGGGCCAGGCTGGACCAAATCATCAATATGAAGCACGAGCTGGTTCAACTCGCCGGCAAGGTCGATTGGGACTGGATCGACGGCGAGATCGCGCCGCTCTATAGCGAGAACGGTCGGCCGGGCATCGCGACCCGCTTCATGATCGGGCTGCTGTTGCTCAAGCACATTTACGGCCTGTCCGATGAGGGGCTGTGCGAGCGCTGGGTCCACGACCCGTATTTCCAGTACTTCACCGGCGAAGAGTTCTTTCAGCACGCGTTCCCGCACGAGCGCTCGGACCTGAGCCACTGGCGCAAGCGGCTCGGCGACAAGCTGGAACTGTTGCTGGCCGAGAGTTTGCGGGTGGCGCACGAGACCGGCGCGTTACGCAGCCAAGACCTCAAGCGGGTCGGAATGCCTCCTTCGATGATATGGGCCGGGGCCGGCGCCTGGATCACGCCGTCCGCGTTCTTGAACGCATACTTGGGACGGCGCGTGACGATCACATGGAACTTGACCGGCACCACATCCAGACGCTCCGACACGTCCTCGCCGATCAGCACTTTCTGCTTGCCGGCATGCTCAGCCAGCTCTTCCGGCTCAATGACGATCTCGACCCGTTCCAGATGGGGCGCAAAGCCTTTGCGCCGACGCGGTGCACGCTTGCTATCCGCTTGCGCACGGCCCTTGCTGACCCGGGCCTTGATCGCAGCGATGCCGGTCCTCGATCTCCTCGAAGGCAAAGGCTTGCTGTTCAACGTCGCCATTCGCAGAGTCGAGCTTTTCCGATGGTCGGCCGAACCGCGCGCGGTCGAAGGCCTTGGATGGCTATGCCGCCTATAACAAGCTCGCGCGATCCGATCGCGGCAATGATGGCATCACATTGGCTGGCTGCTGGTCACACTGCAGACGCAAGTTCTACGAGCTGCATGTTGCGGGGAGCTCAGAAGTGGCAACGGCGACGGTCGAGCGGATGGCGAAGCTCTGGCAGATCGAGAAAACCGTGCGCGGTCAAAGCCCCGACGCTCGCGTTGCCGCGCGCCAGCAAGCCTCCGCGGCGATCGTCGCAGATCTCTTCGATCTCTGGCAGCAGACCTTGCGGCGGATCTCCGGCAAATCAAAATTGGCCGAGGCGATCCGCTATGCCGTCTCGCGCCGTGCCATCTTCGAACGCTTCCTGACCGATGGACGTATCGAGCTCGACTCCAACATCGTCGAGCGCGCCATCCGGCCACAAACAATCACGAGAAAGAATAGCCTCTTCGCCGGCAGCGACGTTGGCGCGTCATACTGCTCATCTGGTGATGCCCTTATAAAGGAAGGAGATTCTGTTGCGGATCTCGAGATATCGGACGATGCGATCGTCTGGCATCGGCTTCGCGGCACACAGCGTCTCGCTGCAGGTCGGCGAGCCGGATAATCCAGGGCGCCCCGGCGCACAGCTGCCGGGCCGGAAGGGTGCCACTGCTGACCATCCGATAGGCCGTCGTGCGGCTCACCCTCAGAATGTCGGCGGCCTCATCCAACGTCACTTCGGCGCGCTCGGCTCGTTCACCTTCGCGGTAGACAGGAATGCTGTTGGTGTTCCGGAGACTGCAGACGTGGGATCGTGTCCAACTCGCACCATGTGCAGTCAGCTTGCCGGACCGATTGAGGATCGCAGCGATTGCTGTGTCCGATAATTGCCTCGCCAATACGCGAACGAGATCGAGGACATCGGCTTCGACCGTCCAGCGGGTCTGTCCGATCTTGTTCTTTTTGACCGTCAACTGGGTATGGTCGCCGCCTTGCCAATGAATGATGAGCGCCAATGTATTGCCCACGACATCGACGATGATCTCTTTGACAAACAGCCTGATGATCTTCTTGCGTGTCTCGATGGACGCCCCGGGACTGTTCCACGCCTTGGTCAAATCCTTGCCGAGAGTCATCAGCCTCGCGCGATCCGCGGCGGAAAGCGCTAGAGCATATTGCGTCTGTTTGAGGGTCTCGAGCTGGACCTCCAGGTCGCGCAGTTGAACCAGCTTTGTAGCGCGTCGATCTGGATGGGAAGGCGCGGCAATCTGGATGGCGAGTCAGTGTCGCGGCGGAGTGATGATTGCCGCGCAGATTGTCGCGCGCAAGAGTTTTGTTGAGCTCTGATTGTCGCGGAGCGTCAATCAGCGACAGTTTTGGGTGTCGCGTGCGAGGGCGGGCGTCCCGGACCGCGTTTTCGTTCGAGCGCGGTGCGCCTGCGATAGCTCTCGACGTTCATCTCAACGATGGTGGCGTGGTGAACGAGACGATCGATGGCGGCGAGCGTCATGGCGGGGTCCGGGAAGACCTTGTTCCATTCGCCGAAGGGCTGATTGGCGGTGATCAGCATCGAGCGGCGCTCGTAGCGTGCGCTGATGAGTTCGAACAGCACGCTGGTCTCGGCCTGGTCCTTGGTGACGTAGGCAAGATCATCGAGGATCAGGAGATCGAAGCGATCAAGGCGGCTGACGGCCGCCTCGAGGTTGAGCTCACGCCGCGCCACCTGAAGCTTCTGGACGAGATCGGTGGTGCGGGTGAAGAGGACACGCCATCCGTTCTCGATGAGGGCCAGGCCGATAGCTGCCGCCAAGTGGCTCTTGCCGCCGCCGGGCGGCCCGAACAGGAGCAAATTAGCGCCCTTGCCCAGCCAGCTGTCACCGGCGGCGAGCGCCATCACCTGCGCCTTCGAGATCATCGGCACGGCCTCGAAGTCGAAGCTGTCGAAGGTCTTCCCGGCTGGCAGCCGCGCCTCGACGAGATGGCGCTCGGTGCGCCGGCGACCGCGTTCGGCGATCTCGTGCTCGGCAACGGTGGCGAGGAAGCGGGCCGCCGGCCAACCTTCCTTGTCGGATTGCTCGGCAAATTGCGCCCACAGCACCTTGATGGCTGGCAGCCGGAGCTCGTTGAGCAACAGATTGAGGCGCGCGGTATCAACGGTGTTGGCCACGCTCATGCGTCACCTCCGATCTCGGCGGTACCGATGAGGCATTCGTAGGTGGCAAGCGGCGCGAGCTGCACCACGACGTTCGGCAGGTGGGCGGGGTCGGGAGCGAAGTGAGCGCGCAGCCGGTTGAGTTCGGGCAGTCGGCCGGCGTCAAGATCGGCCGTGAGCTGATCGGCGAGTTCGGCCTCGCAGCCGCGCTCATGAGCGAGCGCGAGAAGATCGACCATGATCCGGCAGGCCTTCTTGTCCGGCCAGCGCTCGCGCAATCGGTCGAAGGTTCTCCGATAGCCCTCGCGCGGGAACAGCCTGTCTCGATAAACCAGATTGAGAAGCGCCATTGGCTTGCGCCGCAGGGAATGGATCACGTGCCGATAATCGACGACCTGATCGTACTTGCCATTGGGATGCGGTCGCCCGCGCGGCAAGGTCAGGAGGTGCGTGCCACCGACGAACACGTCGAGGTGATCGTCATAGAGCCGCGCCCGCAGCCGGTGACCGATCAGGCGCGATGGCACCGTGTAGAACACCTTGCGTAGGGTGAAGCCGCCCGATGACGTCACGCGGACGATCACCTCTTCGTAGTCCGAGGTCCGGCGATCGGGCAGCTCCTGCAACACCACGCGCTCGCTATCGATTCGCTTGGCGTTGCGGGCGTTGCGGCGGCTGACGATCTCGTCGATGAAGCCGCGATAGGTAGCAAGATCGTCGAAGTCGACAGTTCCGCGCAGCAGCAAGGCGTCCGCGATTGCTCGCTTGAGATGACCGTGGGGCCCTTCGATCGAGCCATTCTCGTGGGCGACGCCTCGATTGTTGCGGGAGGGACGCATGCCGTAGTGGGCACAAAGGGCCTCGTATCGCTGCGTCAGATCGTCCCGTGCATCGCGATCGAGATTGCAGAATGCGGCCGACAGGCTGTCGGTCCGATGCTCCCGCGGCGCCCCACCGAGCGACCAGAGAGCGTTCTGCAGGCCTTCGGCCAGGGCAACGAAGCTCTCGCCGCCAAGCACGACGTGGGCGTGCTCGAACCCGCAATAGGCCAAACGGAAGTGATACAGACGATGATCCAGCGGCGTGTCCGCGATCGTAACACCCAACTCGCCCATGTCGGTGAAGTCGGAGAGGCCGAGCTGGCCGGGCTCGTGGGTTTGGCGGAAGATCACCTCCTGCTCCTCGCCGTGGATCGCCCGCCAGGCACGGATACGACGTTCCAGGGTACGACGGATACCGGTGCCGAGATCAGGATGACGTCGGAGCATCTCCTCGAAGACCGCCACCGGGCGTAAGCCAGGTGCCGCCTTCAGGATCGGGACGATCTCGGTATCGAACACGTCGCTCAGCGGGTCGGGTCGTCGCCGGCCGCGGGGAGCCTTCTTTTGCGATGGAAGTCGGGGATCTCTCTCGATCCGATAGGCGGTCGACGCACTGAATGACGCCTTGGCCGCCGCCACTGGCGGGCTATCGGTCTGACGGTACTTCATGTAGAGCCTCATTTGGTGATCTGTGATGTGTCGGCCGGGCAAGCGAGTGATTCCTCTTGGCGGAAGAACCACTTGCATAACCTGCCGGCCGCGATCACCAGTCGGCGCGGTCCCTCGCGGATCGCGCCGACGCCGGGCTCGTAACTCCGGTCGGGCTACGCCCTCCCTACGTCACGAGCCCGGCGAAACTCTCTCACCTTGATTGACGCGCTCTTCCATCCTGATCGCCGCGCGACACAGCTTCTCGTTCCAGCGCCGCTCCAACTCACTGGCAACCAGCTGGTTAATCGACGGCGTCGTACTGTCGCCGTGCCCGAGCGGCTTCGTATTGAGCGTGCTGGATTGCGTTCTCGATGTGTTGGCGCTTGTCGCAATGATGCACGCTCTGGGCTTCCATCGCGGCCAGCGCCGCTTCAATCCCAAGAGGCTGCAGTCGATCGAGCACCTCCTGGGCGACGACGCGATCGACCCGCATGCCGCCAAAGCCGATACAGTTTTCGGCCGCTTTGGTGCCGAAGGCCCCGCGGCAGGCATATCGCTGTGTGTTCCCGCCCTTTCCAGTGTACTGGAGGCGTCGGCTACAGCGCGCGCAACGGAATAAACCCGGCAGCAGAGCCTCGCCGCGCCTTATCGAACCGCGACCCATATAGCTCTTTCCATTGGCGTTGTCGGCAATCAGGTGCTGATTTCTCTCGAACTCCGCCCAGGCGAGATAGCCCTCGTGATGGTCGTGGATCAAAACGTCCCAATCCTTCCAATTGCGCCGGAGTGTGTCGCGCATGATCCGCTTGCGCCCGTCCTTGATCGTCACCCGTGTCCCGCGCCGACCATAGGCGTAAGAGCCAGCGTACACCGGGTTCGTTAGCATGTGGTGCAGGGTGTGATAGACGGGTGCCTTCCATTCGACTGGGCGTTTACCGCGACCTTGCACAATCGCTGGAACGAGGATGTTCTCCTGCCTGAACCAAAGCAGCACCTGCCGGATTGATTGGAGCTCGGCGAATTTGCGGAAGACGAGCAAGATGCCGTCCTGGACGCGCCGATCAGGATCCTTCTCGATACGGCTGTCATCCGTCTTCACGTAGCCAACGGCGACCGTCAAATGAAGTTCGCCCCGCCGTGCCTTTTGGCGCATGGCCTCGACGGACCGCTGTCGGAAGATCGACAACTCCATCTCACTCATGGTGCCCTTCATGCCAAGCAACAGCCGATCATTGGGTGAGCGTGGATCGTAGATAGCTTCCTCGTCGACAATCAGCGTGCCGACCAGGCCGCAGAACTCCAGCAAAGTGTGCCTATCTCTGCCGTTCCGGGCAAGGCGCGATGCCTCGAGCGATACCACGGCGCCAACCCGTTCTTCGCAAATCGCAGACAGCAGCTTCTCGAAGCCCGGTCGAACCGTTCCGCCACCGGATCGGCCGAGATCATCATCGACAAGCTGGACGTCTTCCCATCCAAGCTGCCGCGCGCGTTCGACCAAGCCATACTGGCGTCGTTGGCTCTCGAGATTGTTGACGACCTGATACGCCGTGGATTGTCGGATGTACACGAAAGCGGCACGGGCCAGGTGCGCGGGCGTGATCTTACTCATCGCCTGCTCCCTTTTTGCCGTTGGCCTGAGGCTCGTTGGCCGGCTTCGCCGCCGCTTCCGTTAGCAATACTTGCAGAAGCGCCACCGCCTTCTGGCGTTCGGCGCCACTCATATCGCCGGGCCGGGTTAGGGGAAGGAACATATCCATTTGCGCACGACACTGCTTTCTCATTGTCGAATCCTCCGGGCTTTTTCCTCCGGACGACAGGCTACGAGATGATCAACCAGACCACGCAGTTGAAGGAGTTGGCTGACGGGAAGGCGCGGAACCGTTACGATCTCCATTGAACATGCCGCCGGATCGAACATCCAGCCCGGCACCTGGAAGGAGCCGCCCTGCGGTTGCCGAATCAGGAAATAATGAACACCGTCGTGCTCATGGTCGCCGGTCACCAGGACCGTCCGGCCGACCAGCGGGTGGTACGGATATGCGATCACGGCTTCGAATGTCAGAAACCCGGCACTAGGCCCCGGCTCGGATGATGGCGCCGAACATTGGGCCGTCGTCGCAACCTTGGTCGAGACCTGCAAGATCAACAATGTCGATCCGCTCGCCTATCTCACTGACGTCCTAACAAGGATCGTCAACGGGCATCCAAACCGCGACATCGACCAGCTACTGCCCTGGGCCTACCGCGCTCAAGCCCTCAAAGCCGTGGCCTGAAAACGACGCTTACGAAGCACGAGTGCCCGCGCTCATTCTCTTTTGGCAGTTGACGAACGCCTGGCTCAGGTAGGTGACAACCCTATTTGTCGATTGACGGCTTTGGCGTTGAGAACGGAAGACATACTCGTCGCTGGGCACCTTGGTGACGGCGAAACGACCCTTGTCGTCCCTCGGCAGCAGGTTTGCGGTTGGCCGTTCCATCACACCGAACGGGAAGTAATTCTGGCCGCCTATGTTGATACCATTGTGGCAGGATGAGCATCCTTTTTCCATGAATAGCTTTAATCCTGCTTTCTGCTGATCACTGAGAGCATACGCATCGCCCTCGAGGTATTGATCGAACGGGGAGGCGGGTGTGATCAAGGCTGCCTCGAAAGCCTCGATAGCCTTGGCAAAATTGTCGAAGGTGATGGGCGTCGCATCGCTCGGGAACGCCTTGCTGAACATGACGATATAGTCGGTCATCGAATTCAATGTGTTGAGAACGCGAGTGGGCGTCGCATTCATTTCAGCACTGGCCTGGACGGGACCTGCGGCCTGCGCCTTGAGGTCAGCCGCGCGCCCGTCCCAGAACTGCGCCACATTGAAGACTGCGTTATACACCGTTGGCGCGCGACGTGAACCTAGCTGCCAGTGATGACCAATCGACCGCGGGCCGGCATCTGCTCCACCGGTTCCAAGGTTGTGACACGTATTGCAGCTAATGACCCCGCTCGCCGATAGCCTCGGATCGAAGAACAGGCTTTTGCCAAGTGTGACTTTTTCGTGGGTGATAGGGTTGTCCTTGACCGCAGGAATGATTGATGGAATCGGCTTGAAAATCTGCCTCGCCGCACTCATCAAATCCATCGGCTCCTGCCCTTGACGACGTCAGAATCCCAGCGGCTAGAGCATTTTCCACATGATGTGGATCATCTGGTGTATCCAGCATGCCTAAAGTAGTTGGCACACATCTGCGGCGCAAACGACTTGACGAGTTTGCCGATGAGTTTGAGCAGGGCTTGGACCGTGCGGGTGGCGCCTTTGCGCAGCGCAGCTTTCAACCGGGAGAAGGCCTGTTCGATCGGATTGAGGTCGGGCGAGTAGGCCGGCAGATAACGCACGCGGGCGCCGACAGCCTCGATCGCCTCGCGGACACCGGCGATCTTGTGAGTGCGCAAGTTGTCCATGAAGACGATGTCGCCCTTGCGCAAGGTCGGCGCCAGGACTTGCTCGACATAAGCCAGGAACGAGGGCCCATCCATTGCACCGTCGATGACATAGGGCGCCGTGAGGCCATCGATGCGCAGCGCGGCGACAAGCGTCAGCGTCTTCCAGTGACCATGGGGCACGCCAGAGACGAGGCGCTCACCGCGAGGAGAGCGCCCATAGTGCCGGACCATCTTCGTCGTGACCGCAGTCTCGTCGATAAAGATGAGGCGCGGTGCACGCAGCTTGGGCTGCTCGGCTTTCAGCGCGGCACGCTCGGCAGCGACGTCAGGTCGATCCTGCTCGGCGGCGTGCAGTGTTTTTTTTGAAGGTGATGCTGTGACGGTCGAAGAAACGCCAGATCGAACCGATGCCGGCCTTTTGCTTTCTCTGAGAGCGCAGACGCGCGCGGATCTCCTCGAGCGTCAGGTCCGGCTCCGCGGCGATCAGCTCGATCAGCCACTGCTTGTGCTGCTCCAACGGCGAGCGGCTGTGCCCGGTGCCGGGCTTGGCCTCAACGTTTCCGGTCTTCCTCCAACGATCCATCCATCGGATCGTAGTCGAAGCGCCGAGATTGAGAATGCGCGCAGCCTCACGTGCGCTTTCGCCGGACTCAACAAGCTCAACCGCACGCACCCTGAGGTCCTTGGAGTATCCCTTCGCCATCGCATGCCCCGCATGTTGTCGCGGGCAACACCGAATCTGATTTGCGTGCCCGTGGGAATCCCCTTTGACTGTTCCAATTCACCTCAACTGGAAACCGCTCTAGAACGCATAACCTCCCGACGATACAAAGCTCTCGTGCGGCTGATTTCCTCATCTAAGCCTCGCTCTTGGCGGCATTTGTGGAAGTCGCGAACAGAGTACGGCGTCCCGGTTGCCAGTTGTCATGGAATGAGTCTCAGCAGTCAAAGACGAATAGCATCCTTTCGGGGTGCTCACCCCGGTCTCATCAGCTGTCGCTGTTCGTAGCAACCGTCATGCCAGTGGAGTTAATGGTGTGGGCCGTTGATTTGGTCTTGAACGATTGCGGAAATATCTGTCGGCTCGAACGTTTTGGAATCAGCCGATCGTCCATAGTCACCACTCTCCGTCCTGCGATCCAAACCTTTGGGCCAAGTCGTATACTGTCGATCCCGCGCCTTTGAGCGGCAGGCTTGCAACCTAGGTCGGACACCGAACAAAGCGAGCTGCCTCGACGCAACCCGTTGCGCGGTCGACGCGACTAAATCATGCGCCCCTGCGAAATCCTTCAACAATGCGTTGCTGTCCCAGCTCAGCCGTTATGGGCCAGCGCCGGATGACGTTGCTTACGCGCGACAGGCGCTAGTATGTAATTGTCGGCAGGCTCGCCTTAGTGTCTTCCATAAGAATATGGATATGCTCATCCTGAAACGTGTTGGAACGTGCCCGACGATTAAAATGCTTGAATCGACCGTAGCGTCAGGTTGTAGGCAGCACAAAGCAAGATCGGGCGCCTTTGCAGAAATGTCATGTTGGGAACTAACGTCGCGAATGTCACAAGAACTAACGCATTACCTAAAGTGGGCTGCGTGCGCTGCAAATGCTGCCAGCCATGTTGGCTTGGCGAGAGAGCTTGGTGCGTGCGATGCACCGATGATTCGTTAGTACCGCAACAATGATGCCAAGTGCGCAGTGGAAGACCGCTCCCGCTGATGCGGCGACTTGCTTTTCCCAGACAGATGATACTCGCGGGGAGGAACAGTGAAGGGTATGCAGCTCAAGAGAGGTTTGTTGAAACAGAAACAACGAGGGGATTGGACTTACCCTGTACCTCGCCATGTAACCGCCCTTTTTTCGATTGCGATCGCAGCTGCGTGGTGCGCGGGATACGCTCGTGCCCGCGAACTAAGATCAGAAGAGATCTTGACGTCTTGCAGACCGGACGTGATGCGCTTCTGTGACCGCTTTACAGGGCGTGGCGATGTGGACGCGGCCATGTTTTGCCTGAGGGATAATTTCAAGCTCCTGCGTGTCGAATGTCGCCGGGTGATGCCAATCGCGGCGCAGAGAAAGGGCGGATCGAAAAAACGAGGGGCCAACAACCTCCCAATCGTCCTGCATCGGGAGTGAAAACGGAGGGCTTCTTGAGCGCGGGAAGCCGCTTGGATTAGGCGCCGATCGTGCTTCCGAAGGAACCGGTTGGTGCCGTTGCGGGCTCCTCAACGAGCGGTTCAATGGATTCGCTAGAACTGATGGGACTGGTTCTCGTTAAGTGCACCCCAGAACTCAAGACCAGAGGAAATGCGGTCGTCATGAGCCTTTCGAAGGCAAAAAGCTGTTCGAGCAGACGCTTCTCAACGGCCTCACTCTCCTCGCGAGGCAGCTCCGCTTTAAGCAGCCTACGACAGCGCCAGATCTCGTTTCGCACCCATCTGATTTCACTTAATCTATCATCAATCGAAGTCATCACAAATGCAGGTTCAGTTGGCATTGGAATTACAACGCGTACGCCTCAGCACTTCGCAGTCGCTGCATCCGCGTTCATGCGATGGACTGCGCCTGAACGTGCGACTTGCCGTCATTGCCCGGCGCATGTGGCGAACGATTCGATGTATTCAAGGCTCCTATCAAGCGATATCACTTTGCGCTAAGTGCGCGACCGGAATTTGCCGCGGATCGTTGCGGTTTTTCTGCGTTACAATCGTGCGAGTTGCGGAATTCCTGCGCTCCGCAGGGGATCAGAGCGGGAGCTCGCGACTGCAAGCATAGCGATGTTGACCTCGAGCGGCGTACGCTATCTCGCAGCTTCATTGCGCTTGCCGTTCCCGCGCTTGTCGGCGGACGATCGTAATCGTCTTCTCAATGGGAAGGGACGCGCGCTCACCGACATCATGGAAATGGCGTGGCGCAAGTATTGTCCCCCATAGAAAAAGACGAGTTCTACCGCGATATCATGCGCGCGAATCGATCGACGAAATGCAAGAGCGAGCTTGGGATCTCAGATGAAGAATCTCAGTTGAAGTCGTTTGAGCTGAATAAGGCTTCCACTGATAGTCATTGCGATCGTGGGTCGTGCAAAGTGCAAGCCAACATTTAATGGCTTGAACCCCACGCTGCGTCAGGTTGTAGGATGTAAAGCCGTAAAGACAAAGGCAGGCTGGGGTGACCGTCGAGTGAGTCAATATCATCCGGCAGGCGAGCTTCCTGTGCCGATTGTCTCACTCGCGGCCAGGGGCGAGTAGGTGCATCGATCGGCTGGGATGATGCCGTGTTCGCCGTTATCAGTTGCGCTGCAACACCGGAGTCGCGATATGCCACGAGGTAATGGAATGATGTGCGTAAAATTGCTGACAGCGGTTGCAACCGCATTTCTCGTTGCGCAGTGAGAGCGCCTTCGGTGAACCGCCCCGCTGTCGCAAGCAGATGCCTAAACTGCATAGGCGGTTACTATCAGCCAGAAGCGAAAACCGGTCGCATTGAGCTCGTGGCCGCACAAGGCGCTGCGGCGAAAGCTCGGAAGATCCCATGTCTGCTCAAGCCAATCTGACCGCGGCGCTAACCGAAATCGATCGTGCTCGCGACATCGTTGAATTCTCAACTGTGGTGGTTGCGCGCGATAAGCAGCTGCGCAAGACGGACCATCCAGTCTTTTTGCAACAGGCAGCCCTTGAGTTTCAATCTAGGTTCCTGCCAAATTTCGAGGAAAGCATCCGTGCCGGGAAGTCGTGGGGCTATGCCACGACGTGCAATGCGGTGAGCCGAAAGGCGGGAGGTCAGGCCGGCCGGGACGCTTGCGAGAGAATAGCTTGTCGTCTGTCGCTGCTTGAACATGCGCTGATTGGGAAAATCGGAATAAGGGCGCTTTCCATATTTGCAGCATCATTCGGTCGGCACTCCAACAGAGCGGAATGTCGCAAAGGGGCAATCAGAATAGCTAAGTTCTGTCGCGACGAAAGCAGGCCGCTTCAAGAGTTGAACAACCTAAGCCTGGCGGCGCTGATAAACGGCTTCAGTAAATGGCCGGAAGAAGCAGATTTTCGCCAGGCGGCGGTTGCAATCGCGGGCGATGTCATTCGGCGCTCAGGCCGCCATCACCAGCTCTCTGACTTTACACAGCAAGGATTGGTGAGCCTGGTCAACGGATTCAGCAAATGGCCGGATGAGGCGGCCTCATGCAAGGCGGCAGCCGTGCTTGCACGCGAAATTCTGCGTCGTTCCGGCAGGCTCTGCGAATTTCCTCAGCAGGGATTAGCCATCCTGGTGAACGGCTTCAGCAAGTGGCCGGAAGAGCTGGCCTGTGGTCAAGTCACGATTGCGATCGCAGGCGAAGTCCTTGGACGGGTCACCCAATTTCCTGAGCTTAGCGAGCAAGATCTAGCAAATTTGGTGAATGGCTTCAGTAAATGGCCGGATGAGGCAGTCTCTCGTCAGGCCACAGTCGCGATTGCAAGTGAGCTGCTGCGCCGTGCTGACCAGCTTCCTCATTATAGTCAACAGGGACTGGCGAACCTGGTGAACGGGTTTTGCAAGTGGCCTGACGATGCGACATGTCGTAAGGCGACAGTCGCGATCGCTGGTGAGGTACTTTGGCGTGCAGCCCAACTCCCCGATCTTACTCAGCAGGGGCTGGCGAACCTGGTGAACGGTTTTAGCAAGTGGCCGGAAGAGCCGGCGTTTTGCCGCGCAGTAGTCGCACTCGCTCGTGAGGTTCTGCGCCGTGCCACTCAGCTCTGCGAGTTTTCACAACAGGGACTAGCGAACTTAGTGAACGGCTTCAGCAATTGGCCGGAGGAGCTGCCCTGTGGTCAAGTGACCGTTGTACTCGCGGGCGAAGTCCTTCGCCGCGCCGGGCGGAGGACGGGGCTCTCAGACTTTACCACCCAGGACCTCAGGGGCCTGGTGATCGGTTTCAACAGATGGCCGCAGAAGAGCGCGGCTCGGCAAGCCACGATTGCGATCGTTAATGAGGTCCTTGGCCGCGGTGTTCGGTTCTTTGACTTTACCAAGCCGGAATCGGAGAGTCTGTTGGATGACTTCAGCAGATGGCCGCAAGGCGCTACGGGCCATGAGGCGATAGCGAAGATCATCGGGGAGCTGCAACTCATACAAAGTGAAGCGACCCAGCCTCGTACGGGGGAGAAGTGGGCCAACCAAAAGAGGCAATCGACCAAAGAAATCTCTTCCTAGCCGTGTTCAACGCGCATGATGCGGCGACGTCGCAATACGACAATCTACGCAGAGATGCTCTCGTGATGCCGTCGGCGGCGTCTACAGTTCACAGAACCGAAAAAAAATCAGGAGGATGTAGTTCTTGGTCCAGGCTGAGAAGGATATCGTCGAGCAGATGCTCTCATCATTGACGATCAGCTTGTTGCAGAATCGTGTCGCGCCTTCCTATGAACAGGTGATGCATCATTTCGGCTTGGCCTGCGAGAGAGCGGGGCTGATCGCGACGGAAGAGGTGGCAATCCGGATATTGAAGCGCGTCTCACGTGAGATCAACGAGGCGCATTCGGTGCTCGAGTTTGTCGGTCGCGGCGCGGATCTACTACATTGAGGTCGAGGTCTAAGGAATTCCATCGCATCTGCAGATGCAGCTGTTCAATTGTTCAACCGAAAAGGCCTTCCGGCAAGAGCCAGTGGTCAGCTTTCGTTGGCCGAAGCCTGCGGAAACGTGAGTCGATCTGGCGAGGATCGGTCCTCGCCGCCCGATGTCGGAATAGGTGGGAGTTCGTCATCCAGGAAGACATAGTCGCCCGGCCGAAAAGACCGGCTGGACGTTTGTGCCGATCGCGGGTCGTGACCGCGCTTTGATCGCCGGCTTTGTCATCAGCCGATGAGCACGCCAACCATGGTAAGGCCTGACAGCTTAAAGGTGCGGCTCCGCACGCATTCGCTTCATTTGGACAGGAAGAAACGGCGTCGATGAATACAGAACAACTTGGCTCAGGCTCTCCTTCCGAAACTTCCGATTCGGAAACGTCCGAGCCGGGGTCTCTGGCCACGATGCAGTGGCGCGAAGCCCTGACGGATGCGCTGGCATTCGCCAATGAGGCATCCAGCCGGCAGCATGAGACCTTGGCGGACTGGGCTGCCGAAGACGGGCAGGGGCAACATGAGAATCGTCAACAGGCGGTAAGTCGAACGATGGATTGGCGGCAGACGGGCGACCTCAATGAGGCCCTGGATCTGTCATCGCTGTCCCTGACCTCCTTGTCTGGACCGATCCTGGCCGGGCTGCGTCGCCTGAACGTCGATGACAATCAACTGAACAGCCTTCCCGCGGACCTTCCGGCTGGTCTCCGGCGGCTCTATGCCAGCAATAATCGCTTGACCAACCTACCTGAGCTGCCTGCTGGCCTGCGACGGCTATATGTCATCAGCAACGGGCTGACCAACCTGCCGGCACAGTTACCGCCCGGGTTGCGGCGCCTGAACGTCGATAACAATCAGCTGGCCAGTCTGCCTGATCGCCTTCCGGCGACGCTTGAGGAACTGGACGCTAGCGGCAACCGCCTGAGCAGTCTGCCCGAGCTTCCAGCCGGGCTCCAGCGTCAGCGCTAGCCATAACGAGCTGACCAGTCTGCCCGAAACGGTGCCTCCTGAACTGCTATGGCTCGGCGCCAGCAACAACCAGCTAACCAGCGTACCCGAGACCCTGCCTGACACAGCTAAGTCATGACTCGAGTGTTGATCTGGAGAATAACCCGCTCCCCGATTGGGTGCAGGCCGGCCTGGCGACAGCGATACATGCCGCAGGTTATGCGGGTCCGCAGGTCTTTTTCTCGATCGCCGAAGGAGCTGTGGAAGTCCAGCCGCGGTCTCTGCAAGAGGTTGTCGCGGACTGGCTCGAGGCCGAGCCATCGGTAATGGCCGCCTGGCAGTGCTTCGAACAAGAACGGGGAGTCCCGGAATACGCGCGGTTCCTCGACCGGCTGTCGAGAACAGTGAGCTCTAGCGATCAGGAGTTCCGGCGGAGGACGGTGATTAATGATCTGCGGCAGGCCGCGGAGAACAGCAACTTGCGCGAGCAGTATTTCGACCTGGCCCTTGACGCCAGTGAAACGTGCGAAGATCGGGTCACGTTGACCTGGAACGCGATGCAAAACGCACGCATGATCGAGGACGTCAAGAATGGCGTCTATGATAATGACGGTCGCCTTGCCGATCTGATCGATCTGGGCCGGGTCATGTTCCGCCTGGACGCGCTGGAGGGGATTGCCCGCAAGAAGGTCGAATCGCTGCAAGCCGAACTTCAACTGATCGGCGACGAGGACGCCGAGCGGTTGCTCGGACCCGACATCTCAAATGAGATCGCCAGCGAGATCAAGGGCGGGCTAATGCGCCAGGTGCTTACTGAGCGCGGCCTCCAACTGTGAAGCCGCATTCAATTCCAGGGCCTGCCAGTTCGATTCTTCCTATCGGCGGGTGTCACTACGGCGGGGCAATCTAGGTAGGCGGAGCCAGGCAATCAGGGTCTTCCGCATATTGGTGCCGTATGAGCGATCAGGATTAGACAGGTTGTCCGGAGTTCTCAAGCAGCCAAGAGCGCGCGACGATGCGTGCGGGCGGCGCCAAGCACATTTGTGTGCTGTTGCGCCAGAGCTATCTACGCCTCGCTAAGCGCGCAGCCATCATGATCGACTGCTATACTCACGCTCATCTGCAAGATTGGTGATGATACAATGCTGTAAGCTCGCTTGGGCCCACTGCTTCGGCTTAGTGCAGCGGGGTGCGCAGCCAGGATCAGCATCAGCGCGGTCCAAAGATCTATGCGTTACATGCGCCGGAGGTAGAGCGCAACGGCAAGGGCAAAGCCCGCGCTCCTTACGAGTCGGCTGCAGGGTTAGTATCGCCACCGTTTGACGTCTCCGAAGGGCAGACAGTTCCTCCTCCTTGCCAAGGCATTGCATGGCAATCTCTTCGACGGGCGCACGCTCGGCCTTGTCATTGCCGACATGGAGAAGCTCACCGGCGTGGAGACTCGCCGCATCCACGCGACAAAGTGGCATCATGGTCACAAGCACCCGCATCGGCTCAGGGTCTGGATCTCGGGCCAGGTCCGCCGCGTCACCGCTTCCATTCGTTGCGAGATGAAGCGTCGCGCGGCTATCGAGCCCGTTATCAGCTACGTCAAGGGCGAACATCGCACGGAGCGCAACCATCTCAAAGGTCGCCCTCGACGACCGCATCAACGTCGTCCTTGCCGCCGCCGGCGACAACTTCGGACTGCTCCTCCGATGGCTGGCAGAGCTTTTGCGCGTCATCCGCGCCCTCGTCGAAACCGTCCCGGGTCACAACATCGCTTGAGCCGGGCGCTGCACCGGATCTTCACGGACGACCGCATAATCGAGATGGAATCCTTATCGCAATTGCATTCGATCACGCACCCTATCGACATAGATGGCGAGCGGGAACTTCAAGTTACCCTGGCGCGCCGCAGGCTCTCGATATTCGTCGCCCGAGATCGATAAGGCCCCCGCAGCATCACGCTCGATTCCAAATCGCGAAACATGGTGTAATTTCGTCGGATCCACTGATGCAGCTCGGAGGACCAGTCCTTTTCGTTGCGCAGATATCCGGTAAAAGAAAAGCTAAGTCGGTCTATATATCTCTTTAGAAACAGGGGCAGCGCGGGAATTCGAAGCACCCGCTCTGTGTCCATCGCTTCAGGTAATCCTCCGCACAGCACGAATTCATTGTGGACGGTGACCAGCGACGCCGGAGGAATCTGCCGCCGCAGCATTTCATAGCCACGAAAGGAGATGCGGTCAGCGCCCGCAACGAAGAGGATGATAGGCACGACATGGCAGCGCGCAGTCTCTTTCATAAAGCCGATCTCCTCGCACATCTTGAAAAACTCGTCGAAGGCGTGGAAGCCGAGGTCGATCACCTTGGCTACCCGATCGTGAATGATCAGCGGGTCCATCAGCTGCATCTTGCCATAAGTATCGATCACATCTGCGGTCTCCGTGATGTTAGGAAGGTAATCGAGCAATGACGGCTCCTTCAGATTGACATCGAAGGAGAGCGCCGTGCCATTTTTCAGCAGCAAGTACTCGCTCACAAGGCGAGCGACGAGGGTTTTGCCGACCTGCGGGCTAGGAGAGCAGATGATGTAGATGGGTGTCGCTAACATAGCCAGCAGATCAATCTCGCTTCGTGCTTGGGCTCAACCCGTCGCTCGTCGATAATGCGATTACTTCTCGGCACTCCGGACTGCTGACTTGGCGCCGGCCAATTCCGTCAGGTTGATGCGATCAAATTCGCTCCAGACATTTGCCAACCAGTGCCGTACATAGCCGCGCAGCACGAAGGAGTTGTTCGCCGGCTCATCGTTCCGCCCCTTATTGGCGACGAAGTCTACGAAAGGGACAGAAGCGACTTCGACCTGCTCATAGGCCATCTCGTTGAGCTTCGGTATGGTCAATTCGGTCGCATGCTTGATACGATGAAAATAGGAACTATAGGTCGATTGGTCCCACTGGAAGAACTGAGTGTCGTTGATGAAGTTCTTGACCAGATAGTACTTTGCGCCGCCCATGAAAGTTGCGGTCTCGGCGATCTCGTCCAGCGAAGCGATGGATGATCCCAGGATATGGAATACGGCGAAGGTGATCTGGCCGGACCGGGCCGAATCCAAAAAGCCGATGTCGCGCAAGGAGGCCAACGCTGTGGATAGCAAGCCGGCCCGAGCGTCGATGACAGTGACGGACAGTCCTGAATTTAGGGTATCGAAGATCTTCATCTGGTCCGCAGTCGTCGTCATATCGACGATCTCGGTGATTGCGGGATAGAAGCGCTTCAGCGTTCCCCGCGGCGATTCCGTGTCGAATGCGCGTGTTTGCACGTTATTGACATTGAAGTAGTCAAGGAGCGTCCGTGACACGGTCGTCTTGCCAACTCCTCCTTTGTCTGCGCCCACCACAATCACAACTGGCTTCACCATGGAATTCTCCTGAGACACTCGCTATCGCCGCGCGAAGTGCGCAAACGGCGAGTCTCTGTTTTGGGTGTGAACATGGCAGAAAGAAGGGGCAATAGATTCTTCGATCCGAGAGCGGCGCAACTGATGAAGTTTACCA
The DNA here is from genome assembly GCF_054063995.1 of Bradyrhizobium sp. USDA 4504. Taxonomy (NCBI): domain Bacteria; kingdom Pseudomonadati; phylum Pseudomonadota; class Alphaproteobacteria; order Hyphomicrobiales; family Nitrobacteraceae; genus Bradyrhizobium; species Bradyrhizobium sp. USDA 4504. The sequence continues at coordinate 8,877,994 of NZ_JBSSGV010000001.1, forward strand.
ACGTCAAGCCATCAGAGCGTTTTTGATTGCAGCGGCGATGCAGTCGAGAACAGCAGCTAATCACCCGTGATCGTGCTTCACGTGAGGTTTGTGAGGAGCTGAAAGAGCAATTAGTCGAAGAGTCGCCTCTGCGCAGGTGATGGCCATCGCGATCACCATCAACTGCACAGTTCCAGCTCTTTGACCAGCATGACATGACTTGAAGCTCACGTAACATCAGATTGTAGACTTGGTGGAAGCAGGATCGAGGCAGTGCGGCGCGGCTGCGTAGACGCGTTCGGCCCGTCGGGTCGCAGGCTGTGATGACCTGGTCGATCATCAAACATTTAACTTGACAATCATTACTGTCGTCTTCGGCAGGTGACGTGGCTAGTCAGTTCGAGGATGACAATGAAAGTATCGAGCCATCGGTCTATTGAAAGACACGCGGCAGGTTTGAGCGCTGGAGTGGAAGCGTAGCCACTTTAGCACCCAGCGAGCCGAAGTTGCTCCCGTGAAGAAGGCGGCGGCCGACCGCTGCGTGCGGCCGCGTCCGAGATGCTTGTTGGGGTCACAGCGGCCCACGTGACGCCTGCGCGTAAAGTGAGGATCGCCAATGGAAGACTGCCATCAGGCTCGCCTCCAAAGCACCTGGAGAACGTCGGTCGGACATCGCTTCCCGACGTCAAATAGGTCAACAGAGCCGAGGCTCCGGGCCGCGCGCTCAGCTTGGCAATGCGGACGTGGTTGGCGTAATTGGCACGAATTCGAGCTGGAGCCGAATGCGCGTGCGATTTTTGGCAGTCTTTCAGCGCTCGGATTCGCTACACCGCGCTTGATCTCGGCGACCTGACGCGTCGTATGTGTGAAGAGCGTCGCGAACTTGGGTTGCGTTGGCCCTAGAGCATGCCGCACAACGATGGATGTGAAGGCAATTCGGAAGAAGGTCGGACTAACGCAGGAGGAATTTGCCCCGCGCTGCTCTGTAAGATTGGCCAGACTGCGAGATCTGGGAGCAAAGGCGATATGCTCCTGATCAGACCGCGCGCGCCTATCTGACGATTGTCCATCGTGATCCGGTCGCCGTGGAGCGCTGGCGCAAGAGTGTGAAGCTGCTTGAGTGGCTTAAGGGGCGCCCGCCTCGCGCACGCCCGACGTGAGGAGGCTTTCACGGCGTACACTCTACGACCTGCACCGGCTGATCTGTGCATCTGATGTCGAAATTGCGCTGACCGGATCGGCCCTTATTAATACCGACAGCACCGTTTATCGACCGATCACTCTGACCGTTTGGCCATGGCCTCTTCGATTTGGTCGGCAAGCTGCAAAACGGGCGCCGAGATGCTCGTACAGATCGCGCTTCTTCTCGTCAGTCGCACTTTTTGCTACCGCATATCCGGCTTCGGCATGAAGCTTCTTCACACTCGCCTCCACGTCCTCCATGGGGCCACCGACCCTTTAGTTTACCCTCTAGAGGTTGCGCTGTAGGGCAGGTGTCGATCCGCTGGCGCCACGGTACATAACGCTATTCCTCGACGGTAACACCAGCTGAGCACAACTGTAAGACGCCTAAAGGCGGATACTTATCGCGGCAGATCGAGTAAGGAGGGGAAACAGGAAGCGTCGACTTCATAGCTCCTGCGTCTTCGTCCCGGAGCCTCCAAAAGATGCGATTTCTAGCGCTGTGAGGACTTCCGGGTGCCGGGGATCGCTGCTTGAGCGAGAAGTGAAAGATTGGTAACAAGGCAATCGGTGAGCGCTCATTTGTGCTGCTCAGCCGTGAGTCCGAGAGTTGAGCCCGATCCCCCGCGGTTGCCAAGTGCCAGTTCTCGACCGGAAGGAGAATAAATGGAGAGTGAGCCTCGTGGCTACGAGCCGGGTTACCTACAAGCTAATTGGGTTTTTTCGGTAAGGTGGGTGATGGCGTGGCGCTTAGCTGCTCGGTGTGTGGCGGCGGCGTCGCGACCGATGGGACAGGGGACGACTGGGCTTCGCCAAGGCGGGCGCGGCCGACGATAATGGTGAGCAGGCCCTGGCCCCACAGTCGCTGCGTCGACGACGGCGTTGTGCTTTTCGAAATAGTTGATCGGTAGCTTGTCAAGCTGATGCTGCAGCAGCGTGCGCGCAAGTTTTGATGATGAGTTGAGCGCCAGCATTTGCGAGCCCTTCAGGTAACACTTTGCGTCATCGAGTTCCTGCTGGGTCGGCCCTACCTCGGCGATGTGGCGGGCTTGCTTCTCGATCTGTTCGACCGTCTCGCCGGCGCGATCGGCTCGGGTCGCGCATTTGCCGACGAACATGGCCGAATGAGTCCTCCAGACCAGGTGCTCACGTACGAAATAGGCTAGCTCGCGCTTCTCGCGGACTTCGCGGAACAGCCGCGACCTCAGACCTGCACCGCCGAGGATGTGGTTGACGACATAGGCGGCCATGAAATCGGGCTCGCCGCGGCGAACGCCGGACCGCCGAAAGCCATGACTGTCTGCGGCACATCGAACGGAATGAATGCGCGCTGCGGCGGCTTTGCCACGACCACGTCGGGTACCGGCGTCGAGTCCGCCTTGGCCGGCAAGCCGCCAAAGGTCTTGTCGAGAAGCTTGCAGAGTACCTCTGGATCGACGTTGCCGACCACCGCGATCTTGAGCGTGTCTCTTGCGATCACGCGTCGGACATGGCTCTTGAGATCCGCGACTTCGATCTTCGGCACGCTTTCGACCGAGCCTGCGGTTGGGCGGGCATAAGGATGATCGTTGAAGGCGACCTCTAGGAGCTTGCGACCGGCGAGTGATGATGGATCGGTCGAGTAATGCCGAAGGCGCGCAAGTACGCCGGCGCGGATTCGTTCGACATCGGCGGGGTCGAAGCGGGGCGAGGTTAGCGCCATCCTTAGAAGGTCGAAGGCCTCGTCCCCGTTGTCCTCGAGGGTGCGCAAGCCACCGCAGAAGTGATCTTGGGTCGATCCAAAGCTTAGCTCGATGGCGCGGCGGTCGAGTCGCTCATGAAAGGCCTTGAAGTTGAGATCGCCGGAACCTTCGTTGAGCAGGCCAGCAACCATGTGGCCAACCCCGGGTTTGTCGGTGGGATCTTGAGTCGCGCCGCCCCCGAAAGCGAATTCCATCGCGATCAACGGGACGGTGGAATCTCGGACGAACCAGACTTCTATACCGCAAGACGAGACCAAACGCTGGATCGTGGTCGTGATGGCGGCAAGCGAAGGTGGCGAGGTGAGCATCGCGATTGAGAGCGACGCGCCGCCGAGGAGAACCTCACGTCGTGTGCAAGAATAGGTCACTGCAGCTTCTCCCCGTGCTGTGGCGCTGACTCTTTGATGAGATAACCGGTCACCGAGCGTCTCTTGTCGAGCCATTTGCGCGCGGCCTCCTGCACCTGCTGGGCGCCGACGGCGCGGATGCCGTCCGGCCAGCCTCGGATATCGTCGATGCTCCGTCCCGTCGTCAGGCCGCGGCCATACCAGCTCGCGACCATTTCGTGATTGTCTTGGGCGTAGATTGCTTGCGCAATCAGCCAGGTCTTGACCCGCTCGAGATCTTCGGGAGTCGCCGGATGATGCGCAATGTCGGCGATCACCTCGTCGGCGGCGCGCTCAATCCGGGCGAACTCGACGCCAGGTTTTGGTGTGACGGAAATCCCGAATTGCGAGGGGTCGAATGCGGTAGCGTGGTAGCCCGCCGATGTACTGACCGCGAGCTGCTTATCGATTACCAGCGCGCGATAGAGATATGAGTTGACGCCACTGCCCATCAGTTTCACCAGCACCTCGAGCGCTGCGCTCTCCCCGGCGGCCGCGGTGCGAGCCGACGGTACGAGATAGCAGCGGTGCAAGGCTGGCTGCTCGACGCGGGGATCGGCCAGCGTCACGGCGCGCAGCGCGGCCGGGGTCGGCTCCTGCGGTCGCAGGCGTTGAGCGGGGATCGACGGCTACGGGGGGATGTCGCCAAAATTCTTCTCCACCATCGCGTGGATCTCAGTGGCTTCGACGTCGCCCGCGATGATCGGGATGGCGTTGTTCGGTGCGTAGAAACGCTTATAGAACGCGAGCGCATCCTCGCGCTGGAGCTTTTCGATCTCCTGCCGCCAACCGATCACAGGACGGCCGTAGGGATGGTTGAGGTAAAGCGCCGCCATCATCTGCTCGGCGAGCCGCGCACCCGGATCGTTTGCGACCCGCATATTGAATTCCTCAAGCACGACGTTGCGCTCGGACAGCACGTTCTCATCTTTTAGCATGAGACCAGTCATGCGGTCAGCTTCAAGTTCCATTATCTTTGCCGAGGTGCTCGCGCGGCACATGCTGGAAATAGCTGGTATAGTCGGTTCCGGTGAACGCATTTTTGGTTGCCGCCGACGCGCAACACGGTCTGGGAAAACTCATCCGCCGGATGTTTGGAGGTGCCCTTGAACATTAGGTGTTCGAGGAAATGCGCCAGCCCCGATTTGCCCGGCGGCTCATCGGCGGCCTCGACCTTATACCAGATCATCTGAGTCACAACGGGTATCCGATGATCCGGAATCACCACCACCTGCAGGCCGTTATGAAGCACAAAGCTAGCCGGTCGATCTGACGTGACCGTGTTCTGGGCGAAGACGCTCTCCTCCTCGGGAAAGTATAGGTTACCATCCGTGCTATCATCTGTTCTGTGTTCGATCGCCAGGGCGGTGCGCGTCATCGAACCGATCGCGTCAGTGGTGATACCTCCCGCCGTGGTGGTGACCGAACGCCCGTTCTACATGGCATCGCCTTCCATTCAATAGAGATTCACGTGCTGTGGCGGACAGACCGACAAAGCGGGAAGCTGCACACTGTTTGGCAAGCAATAGAGCAAAGGCCGGGCCAATTGCCCGATGGCCCGCGCAAGGCCGAACGACGCGCCAACCGGACGCAAAACAAACCCGGCCCGGTTGTTCTGGCCAAACATCAAGCGCCGGCATGTCGTGGGCACGACGTTGCGCACGAAAGCCCACAACGGTTGGCGCCAATTAGCAACTTACAGGGAAGGACGGATTGAGCTGCGATGATGCCGAATAAACGTTCGCGAGGGCTCGCTGGTAGAATCTCGCTCTACACCGCAAATGGCTTGGCAATATTTCTCATGGTTGCGAGCCGAGAATTTGCGATGAGCTCCTTGGAGTACACTGTGCCGAAGTAGTCCAGGACGAAGGTGCCAGAATAGCGTAGATTTGCGCTCGCGCGGATTAGGTTATCGAGAATTGGGCCGACTTGCCCAATGCGGTCGCGATAGCGCGCGCGGATGACGTTAACAGCGTTCATCGAGTGAACCGCCTCGTCGGCAATGATCTCCCGCAGCCAATGATGAAATTTAGTGTTCCCAAGGCCGTCATAAAACGGCTTTTCTGCTGCGTAGGCGCGGCAAGTGCACATCTCGTCAAATGCGATCATAACCATGAGGGAGAATTCGTCCGTTAGGTGCTCAGTGATCGGACCAAAATCATGCGGTCGAGCGTCCAATCTCTCTCGAAGATCCCTCTCGGCTCCATGAGCGACAAGTTCAATGATGCGGATGAAGCCATCGGTGTGGCGCTCTTCATCGATCGCCCAGGCGTCGAGAAATGCCGCAGCTTCATCGGTAGCGATGAGGTTTCGGTCGGCTAGTTCTTGTTTCAGATATCGGGCGTCATACTCCGTATACAGATCAGGCCACAATTTATCCCAGCGTGCGCGTATGGCCGATGGTTCGGCGGTGAACATCGCAGGCGTAAGAGCGTTGAACAATTCTTTTGGATTCCAGTTCCGTCGAACCGGCGTGATCATCCGAGTCCCCTCGTCGCGAGCGCTCTGGCGGACAAGTCGTCTGCTTGACCTCCCGAACCCAAGAACCATATTAGCTACATACAGGCACGTCGTCGCCTCCTAGTTTTGGTAGGGGCTATTCCGGGCATACACTTCCCGGCGTACCAGTGTCCCCTTTAAACAGCCAGTACAAGCTCATCGCAGTGCGAAGCAAGCCGATACGCTCATGATGACCGCTGATTGGCTCGAACGCCGTCTCCGCGAAGCCCACTGAACCGTTCGCATTGATCAATACGCATAGCATCGCTAGGCCACCATCGGCCGGCTGCTCGGGCGCGCTATATCTTGAATCGCTACCAGTTTTCTGTCGCGCAGCTTCGAGCAATGGGGCACGCGCCCAAGCAGCGTATTGTGCTAGGATGCTGGTCAGCGGTTGAATAGATCCGAACATCGGAACGATGAGCAATTGCTCCCCGTCGATCGTCATCGCTGTTCGGCACGAGAGCTGCCATTCGCCCTCCACTGCTGTCGCTCTGCCGTGTCCGATTTGATACTTTCATGTCTCGACGGCGACGCCGCAGTAGCAGGGCGTCCGGAGCGCTATATCAAGCACGTGTCTTTCCTGTTCGTGGACGGCAGCCTCTCAGGGATCTTTTATGGCACGTCGTTTGCTCGTCGAGCAAAGGGACCAGATTGGCCCCGCAATTGTAGGCGAGAGCACAGACGTGCCAATTGGTGACCACGAATGACAGGCGGGGGTTCTGCTCAGGCGTCGTCGTCCATATACAACGACAAAGGAGATGATGATGACGAAAGAGAATGGAATAAACAATGACATCGGCATTGCAGCCGGCGCGTTTCAGGACTTCACCAAGCGAGTCATCGGAACGCAAAACGAGCTTTTGAAAAAGTACTCAGAGGCCTATTGGCACTGGCAGGAGCGCCTTCAAACCGAATCGACACAATTGACGGAGTTCTTCAAGGAAGTCTCCTCCACGACTTCGGCGCCCGACCAGATCGGCGTTCTTCAGGCCTGGGTGAAAGGCGCCAAGCAGCGGGTCACGGAGGATTTTATCTATTCAATTGAAACCGCGAAAGCTCTCACTAATGTCGGACTGCAGGCTTGACTGGTTCCCGGCCATCGCAAGGTAGCGGCCTCGTAAACACCTGGAAGATAGGGTGACGGCTGAACCGCTATGGTGTGCCTGGCGATTCGTGTACCTATCGACCACATATTGTCTCTTCCTGAGTCTTAGCGGCGGCTTACAGTCAGCCTAGTGTCGACAAGCCGCCGCACAGGCATCAAGCGCTGGCCGCGCCATCGTGATCGGGCCACGGCGTGCCTGCCGTCGCTCTGCGGTTGTGGGCGAGCGTCGGTCTCCGTCTTCCCTTCTAGCGCAAGCGACAGCACGAGATTGTTTCGCAACATCGCAACAGCCGTTCCTGGGGTGCGCGAAGTCCCGCGCACCATTCGGCTATGCCATTTCAAGACCGAACGAAGAGATGCAAATGGATTCGTTGCGCACGCTTGATTGCAGATCGTCTCACGACCGTGCACGCGAAGGAGGAGGACGCGCGGCGAGTTCCAACTTGCTGGCAAGTCTCGCCGATGCAATCCCTTGATCCGAGACAATGACATGGCTGTCTTCGTGCACAAGAATCGCCCTTCAGCGCGCTGTCTCATTTTCATCGGCCTCGGAAACACTTGAGCACTGTTGCATGATGGGTCACTGATGCGATTATGGGGCATGATTGCCATTCCACCAAAGACATCACTTTCCATGAAGGCCGTCCTCGCGCGGCGCGGCGAATAGTCGGTTCACCGTAAGCAGGCGGTGGGGGCAGGCATCAAGCATTCATGGTCCGCTCTTGCTCGCTGGACTATCTCGATCGGGCCAACGCCTGTCGGCCGTCGGTCTGCGATTGGGGGCTGACGCTCTCTGGCTCTGTCTTGCTGTCAAGTGCGAGCGATAGCGCGAGATTGTTGCGCAACATCGGATTTGCCGGGTCGGCCGCGAGAGCTTGGCGGTATAGCGCCTGGGCCTCCTGGTGGCGGCTTTGGTGATCGAGGACGACGGCTTTGGCGTTCAGTGCGCGCAGGTCGCCGGGTGACGCCAACAAGACGGTATCAAGCACCTCAATCGCCTCGCCCGGGCATTTACGAGCCAGCAGTTCCCGCGTCAGAGGAATCGCGGCATCGGCGTTGTCTGGTCTTTGCTTCAGCGCATCGCACAAATGCCGCTCGCCAGCGTCTCGAACGAGGGCGTGAGCGATTCGCTCTCGCATGGCGGGATTGATCTTCGCAACGCCGACCAACTCTGCTGTAGGCGTCTGCTGCGATGAAAGACCCGGGTGGTCCAGGTTAGCGCAGCCTGCGAGCAGCGAAACGGCGAGAACTGGGAGAAAGGCTGAGCTCGCGTGCGGACGAAAGCTACGCCGGCACCGCAGAATGTCGATTTCATACGACTTCATAAGTTATCTCACGCCCACAGCTGTACTCGTCAGCCGGCCGCACGGAGAGGATCGCGATGCTCTCCTATGGGGGTCCTGTCCTTGCCAGCGGAAAGTTTGACGGAGCCAATCGGCTGGACCGTGAAGTCCGCGGCAAGATCCTGATACGAGAGAACGGGCAGATCGATTCCGTTACGGGTGAGGAAGCCGCGGACGAAGCGCCGGATATCCATCGAGCCAAGAATGACTGGCTGGCTCTGACTCCGCGCGAGGCTCGCATGGATCTGATGGAATTGTGAAAGCAGCATCTCGCTTTGCCGATCTTCCAAAACAAGATAGGGGCCGACAGCGGTTTCGCGCACGGCACCACGCACGATATCCTCGGTTTCGCGCTCGACGATAAAGGCAGCGACAACACGATGGGCGTTGGCATAGCGATGACAAATCTGGCGCTTCAGACCGGAGCGGACATATTCGGTCAGCAGCACGGCATTCTGCTCCCGTTCGCTCCATTCTGCGAGCGCCTCCAGGACTAGGCGAGTGTTGCGGATCGGGATGCCCTCGTCCAGCAAGCGGCGCAGAACGTCCGCGATGCGGGGGATCGGCGTCGTGCGCAGCACCTCCTTCACGAGATCAGCATATTCTTGCTCCATCCGTCCGAGCAGCTGACGGGTTTCTTGAATGCCCACCAGGCGTTGAGCATAGCGCCTCAACGTCGACTGGACCCGCAAGGCGATCACATCGCTTGCACGGTGATGCCCTATTCCGGCTGCTTTGAGAGCAGGAGCATGAGCTTGTTCGATCCAGATCCGGTTCGTGTCTGGGTCCTGCCGAAAGGGGATTCCGCTCAATTCAATGTTTACCGCGTCGTCGTTGAGCAAGAGTTGTGTCGGCTTAAGGCTGTCCGCTTCGACGGGCACTCCCTCGACATCCACCCTGAATTGCGAATCCGCCAACTGCTGGTCGACTTGGGTTGGAATGCGCGGAATCGTGATGCCAAGATCAGATGAGACCAGTGCCGAAACCCGTGCGATGCCCTGCTCAAGGTCTGCTTTGTCGATCGCTTGTGTCAGGTTCGGCGCCAGCAAGAGCGTGATCGGAAGTGCTTCCGCAGGCACGGGTTGCTTCTGACCCTGTGCGGAAGTGGGAGCCGCACCGGTCGAACTGGCGCCTGTCTTGATGTCCGCTTTGCCATCCTGCATACCAACCTTGAGAAAGCTCGCCGCACAGAAGAGTGCGGCCAAAATGACGAAGGGTGGCAAAGGGAAGCCCGGAACAAGCCCCATCACAACGAGGACGCAGGCGGCCAGCCGTAGCGCTTGTGTGCTGGCAGTAAGCTGGTTGACGATATCGGCGCCAAGATTAAGCCTAGAGGGACCGTTGACGCGAGTGACGATGGTCGCCGCTGTAATTGAGAGTAGCAGGGCCGGAATCTGCGAAATGAGTGCATCGCCTATAGTCAGGATGGTGTATTGATGCATCGCCTCCTCAAGGGACATGCCCTTAGAAAGCGAACCGATCGTGATGCCGCCCAGCATGTTGATGCAGATGACGATGAGGCCGGCGATAGCGTCGCCCTTCACAAATTTCATAGCGCCGTCCATGGCGCCGTGAAGTTGGCTTTCTCGCTCCAGCGCGCTGCGCCGGCTGCGGGCTTCGTGCTGATCGATGTGGCCGTTGCGCAGCTCCGCGTCGATAGCCATCTGCTTGCCGGGCAGGGCGTCGAGCGTGAAGCGCGCCGATACCTCTGCGACGCGTTCGGCCCCCTTAGCGAGAACCATGAACTGTACCATGGTCACGATGAGGAATATGACAATTCCGACGGCGATGTTGCCCGATATGACGAAATCGCCAAACGTATGGATGATGCTGCCGGCATCGCCTTCGGCGAGTATCAGCCGCGTCGTTGCAACGGTAAGTGCTAGACGAAAGACTGTGGAGATAAGGATGACGCCCGGCAGCGACGAAAAGTCGAGCGGCGTATTGAGATAGAGGGCGACCATCAGCAGCAATATGGCAAAGCCGAGATTGAAGCCGATCAGCATATCGAGCACCACGATTGGCATCGGCATGATCATCATTCCGATCGCCAGAAGCAGCATCAACGCGACCATCAAATCCGGGTGAGACGGTGCGCGGGCGACGAGATTTCGTAGGTTCCTGGCCATGCAAAGCCTTATCGTTTGACCGGAGCCGTGCTGCCCCGCAATGAAACATAGCGCTTGAAGGTGGCCTGCGCCTCGACTATGCGGCCAGCCTGACGCAGAGCATGGCTGCGTAGCAGGAGCAATGGCGGGCGCGACGATGGCTGATCATCAAGCACGTCCAGCCTGTCCAATACCGATAGCGCTTCCTCGCCGAGGCGCTCTGAGATGAGAGCATAGGCGAGGATACGAAGCAGCTCGACGTCTTGAGAATGTTCGTGAACCACGGGCCGTAAAAGAGCCAGGCTGTGTGCGCTCTGCCCGCACGCAAGGTGGACATAGGAAAGCGCGCAGAGCAAATCGCGCTCGGGCCCAGAGATCGGCACCACCCCATCGGTTTTGAAAACATTTGAGGACTGGGTAGGTGTGAAGTGTTGCACTCCGCGCGGATCTGGCATTGCTAACCTTGGATCAAGCCGTTGTGATTCTGCCGGAGCAGGATTAACCGCCGTAGTTCCAGCCGCAGAAGCGCGGCCCCTTCGCGTGCCACCGAGCCCTCTGGCGCGGCTGACAGCGCATCGGCCAGGCGCTCGAGGAGAAGGCCGTGTTGCTCTGGACGCACAACATGCGAATGACGCAGGCGGGGCGTGACGAAGGAGAGCAGGCTATCCGCGAGATTGGGGCCGTTCAGCCATGCAAGTTCCGAATTCCTTCCGATCTTATCTGCGTGCTCGGTGGCATCGGTGGGATTGATCCGCGAGATTGGATCGATTGACTTGAGTTCGAGCGCGTTATCGATCGTATTGGCAGCCAACCGCTCCTGCGCCGCGCGGTCCTGGACAACTGACGTGTGAGCGTTACCGCCTTTTCCATGGACCTTGTCGATGCCGATGCCACTGGCCTGAGGTGTGGCCGGGGCGACGGCAGGTGCATGATGCTCGTTGTTGATTCCCTGAAAGGCGGTGCCAAGCTCTACGGACCGCTGCGGCAGCCTAGTCATGAAACGTTCCTTCGTTGCCCGAGGGCTAAAACTTTAATAAGATAGAGCAGCAAGCTGGCCATTGCGTGTCAGCAGCACACGTCCGTCCTCGATCTCCTTTACGGTCCATCCATTGCTCAAGATCGCGCCCACGAAATACTTTTGACCAGAAATGACCAGGTAAGGGTCGTTTCCGCGCCAAACCGCCTGGACGGCAATCGCGGGGGGCGTCTTCTCATCCTTGATGGCGACCGCGCTGACGAGCGTATAACCACCATTGCTGTCGACATCGAATCGCTGCTGGACTTCCCGCCATTTAGCGAGCGAGGCAGGCGTAATGGTGCCATCGGCCGTCACAACGCCCGGCCCAGAACCGACTTTGATACCGAGCAGGCCCGCTGCATCAACTTGCCCTTGCAGCCGTCGAGCAGCTGCGTCGGCGGCCGGAGCATCAGGGGCGGCGAGCGCGACTTTGGGGCCAATGTCCGCGGCGGAGGACGAAGTGCTCGGTACTGCGGCGCCGTCGGACTGGAGAAGGCCCGTTGAGACAGTGCCAACTGCGGCAGAGCTGATAAGGACCAAGGCGAGCACGGTAATCGGTACATGCCGGCGACCGGTAGAGCCGGCTTGTTGAGAGCCATCGATCGACAAGCGAATGGACATCGCGCCCATACGGATGACGGCAGGAAGAGGGAGAACAACGATCTCATTTGGCGAAATAGAGTCGCGGCCCTCGATCGCGACGTCTGCGGCAAGGGCCTCGATCTCGATCGAGCTGACATGCCAGCTGACGCGAAGATGGTGCGGTTCGAGGCCTTGCTCGACGAAGACCAAATCAGCATCGAGGCTGCTGCCAATCAAGCACGAGCCGCCCCCCGCCTTGCCGGTCAGCCCGGAATAAGACCCCGACAACACTTCGAAAAGCGGGGAAGCTGGTTCATTCACGGTCGCCTCCTGAATGAAGAACGAGACCGTACGGCAAGCCGTACGGTCTGTTGCGACTTCACAGATTATGCGGCCCGCAAAAGCGGGAAGGACATAACGGCGTCCCGCTTCATCCGTTACTGCACCCGCTCGTCGGCCACCTTCTTGACGGTCGAGAGCTCTGTCGTGACGACGCGAAGTTCCACATCCCTTTCAGCAGCCTTCGTGCTGGTGGCAGTCAGTGCGGCGAGTTGCCTGTTGAATGCCGCTTCTCCGGCAACTTCAGCTGCGGTGGAACCCGCGGCTGCAGCAGCAGTACCAGCTGCGCCACCTGCAGTCGAGGAATGGGACGCACCAACCTTATCAGCCATATTGTCTCTCCTGTTTGTTCGAACATTGCCGCGACTTGCGGCTCTCATTTTCCTGACACCGCAACATGCGAGGTCAGGAATCCTCCTCTGTCTCGGCCATGGTATCGTCGAACTTGCCCATTGCACTACTTGCAAGTTGGAAAACGACGGAGCCGAGAGCGACGTTGAACGCTTGCTGCATAGCGGCGGCTTGCGAGCCAGCGTCTGGACTAGACGTGCCGCCATCTACGGGAGCTCCTGCACCAGTCGATCGACCATGATCATCGTGCTCACCAGGGCTCCGGGATCCCTTTTTGGCACCGCCAGCCGCATGGAGGTCGGTATCAAGGTGCCCAGCGCCGCTTGTGCTGGAAATACGCATCGGGTGTCTCCTACTTCAAACTTCGTTCGTGCGGTGGAAGGAGTCTCCATCATGTTTACTATGCAAGCGTTAGCTTTCGACAAGCTGACGAGCCGCAGAAAATACAGTGAGCTCATTGACGCTGCTTCTGCTCAGGTGGCCTCATATGTCGGCACTAGGCCGGCGAAAGCTGCAGATCAGAGAGTTGGTACAAGAACCTCGCTGATGTGGCACTTGATCAGGCAGCCCGCTGATCATTCAAGCGCAGCTTTGGTGAGCGGAATGTAAGCGCCAGGACGGATAAAATGGGCTTGATCATTGATGTAGCCCAATCTGAGGGGAGGAATACTCGCAACTCGTTCGGCAATTTATTTGCCTCGAGCGACTCAGCGACTTGTCTCCATCCCCGCTCCAGGGCGGCAGGTTAAAGGTGCTTATACGCGTCAGAAACGAAGCGCGATCCTCCAGTTCCGCTCGTGGCAAACCCATAAAAATCGGTCCACTTTATCGGACACGATCGGGAGGCGTCGGAGACAAGGACCTTGAGCCTCACGAATCACTCATGTGGTCTCGATCCGACGGCGTAAACTGGTGAGGTTTGCAGCTCCGCCCGGCTGTTGGCGGCGTAAAGTTGACAGCTCGCGACGGGTGGCGCCATCAGTACGGCGAGATCCATCAGTACGGCGAGATCTTCGCGTTGGCATACGCGATGTGAGAATGTCGGGCGGGCGCTCGAGTACAGCCGACAAATGCGCCGGTTTAGCTATCGCCAAATACGCTCGTCGGTGTAAGCATCGAATGTCGGCGGAGCTTGCGGAAGCTGCACCGCGCGGACGACTGTGCGCGCGGTGGCCTCGCAAGCTAGCCTTTCGTTCCAGCTTCACCCTGTGTCGATAGCGCCGCTACGACTAGGCGTAGGCACCTGCAGCTTGCGTGCGCTCGGATTCAATCCGTGCCTTGAGGTTATCCAGATAGTTCTCCGCGTAGGACTGAGCCATCGACACCGGCAGGTTGATGCCGGCCGTCGCCGCTTCTTGAATTGCCTGCTTCACCAAGCCTTCCCGTATCGCTATCTTGACCTCGGGGCCGGCGATGCAGCCCACGGCCTGCGCCGCGAGACTGAGCCCGGCTTCCGCCAGCGCCTGTTTTATGTTGCCACCGGTGATCGCGGTGTGCAGAAGATTTGCAGCTTGCGCCTCGGCCTCCATCACCATTGAAGCAAGATCGGCCAGCTCACCCAGCCCTGGAATAAAGCCGAGTACACCAACGGCCGTCGCTGTCCAGTCGAGCAGCTTCGAGCCGACCTTCAGCACGTCATCAAGTGCATGCATGAGGGCGCCACCGTTCTTCTTGGGAGACTTGATGTCGGGCTGGTCTGCCACGCCATCCATCATGTCCGCGGTAGCCTCCTGTTCGGCAGGCGTTTGAGCGGCATGCGTCTTCAACTGCGGAGCAGCGCGGTTCGCACCAGACATGTTATTGAAGAACTGCTTGAAATCATTTCCGCTGATGTTTCCGGAATCAACCGTGTGGCCGCCGCCGAAGTCGAAAAACTTGTGGTGGGTTTTGTAGCCGGTAATCGCGTTGTTCATCAACCCAAACAGCACAGGATCCGAGAGCAGCTGGGAGGCCGCTTTTCGTACCTCGGGAGAAAGATTCTTGTCGTCCACCATACTCGCGAGCTTTTCCCGGGTCAGAACGCCATTTCCAAAGAAAGCGTCCTGGTTGTTGTTAATCGTGTCTAGTGTGCTCAGCTCGGGTCGGCTGAGACTCATCGATGATGAAGCGACCTGCAAAAAGTCCTCTTTGTGGACCTTATCGATCGAGCCGCCGTATAACTGCTTCCATTGATCCGGGTGGTCGAGAAAATATTGAGCCGCCGCGAGGACCTGTGGGGGGCATTTGCCAATGTCGGCGTTGCCGTCCACGATGTGTCTGAAATCCGCAAGGCTCAAGTTCTTGGGCAGGTTATCGGAATAGCGGTAGAGCTCGCGCATGGCATCGGTCAGGGTCATGACCGATGGCTCACCATTTCCGGTCCCGTCGGATGGTATGTAGTTCTGCTCGTAGGTCCGCGCCCGCTGCTCTTGGAACGCGGCAACTTGGGGGTGGTGATCGGAAAAGCCGCAGAGATCGCCCACCTTGATCTTGCCGCCACAGCGGCCGTCGCCTTGCGAACCGATCGCATAAAAGAGCTCCGGGTCCTGTTGCAGCGCTTCGATCGCCGCCTTTAGATCCGGCGGTGTCGAGGGATCGTTGGCCAAATCTCCCAGGGACTTCCAATCAAGCGGACATTTGTCCTTGTGGCGGTTCAGGACAGAGACAATCTGCAGTTCCGCATTAGTCAGCGTGCCACCGTTCCAGGTGATCCTTGAGCTTTGTACGGGTGCCTCCGCAATGATTGGGCTGCTCGCAGCACAGGACGGCTGTGGGTCATCCTGATATGCATCCAGTGCCGCCCTAATCTCTGGTGGAAGAATACTCCGCGTCTCCCGCGTGAGTTCCTCTGTCAGTTGCTGGGCTGCGTCTGTCGGCACCGGCTCCTGCGGTGCGGAATGATCGCTAGTCGCGTCCTTCGACGCGAGGCTGACCAACATCGCCTGAAAGCTGGAAAAGTCCTGCGCCGAAGAGGGCGGGGCGGGCATTCCGGGTAAAGCCACAGTTGAATTGGCGGTTGGCGATAGGTCGACTGACATTATACGTTCTCCGATTTAAGGGTGCACCACAAGACGGTCACCTAGTTGCGGCCCGAGATCGCGACGAACAAGGAGTGTTGAGCGGCAGAGTTCAACAGGTCCTACCACTTGCATCCTGTTGCTCGGTGCGCCTCCAGCGCTCAGTTCCGCGACCATCCATGGGGACACCGCCGTCTTCACGCCGTATGCTAGGACGGACAAGCTTTCGAGAAGCTGACGGCGCTCAGACGATTTCGACACGATTGATGACATGGCCTTGCCAGTAAGGCCGGACGGATTTTCAATGCCGGTGTCAGCTTTGTATGGTTGCGTTGACTTGGCCTGGTGCAAGTTAACGGCCTCCCGTCTGCCGATCCGCAGCATTCGTTGATTTGGTCTAACGATCTCGCAAGATCTCCGGAGCATCACAAGATGGGGCACTGGTTTCGCGCTCGATGATCATCAGGTGACGAAGGCTCGTCAGCTTTCGGTCAGCTTGCGTTTCTAGGGTGCTGGCCCATTCGCGCTCACGAAGGTGCCAATCTCATCACGTGACAAAACGGTTCTTCTCATGTTGCCTGCCGTTGCCTCGACCTCTCTCAACCCGGCTGAATGGTTCTCCAGCGGCTGTTTATCGGTGCGGGACCAGTTTCATGATAGTCTTGCGCAGGCAGCTTCGAAGCAAGGTGCAGCTTCGTGGGCCTACCGCCTGGCATCCGGCAGGTAAACCGGAAGGTAGGGATCATTTCGATTCGGCCTTGACGAACCTGTGGGATGTTGGCGATCGCGTCATTCAGGTTTCGCTCATCTCCAAGGGCGCCGGCGCCGTCAGCTTATCTCTGAATAAGCTTCTATCGGTGGGCTGAGCGGGCTGATGGTTTCTTCGCACAACAGCAGGATCGCTCGCGCCGCGACGCGCAGAGGGGGGTGATGCGCTTGTTCACTTGCCACTTCTGCTACCGCATCGGCGGATGTAAGGGCCTACACCCTATATAACCAAAGTGCAGGCGGGTACGAAGGCAACAGCCGTCGAGCTGCTTGCAAATGAGAGGAGACATTGCGTTGCGGATAGATTTCTCGCGCATCAATCGGTCTAAAGCTGCATTCCACGATATTTATGCTTCGGATGATCCGAGGGCATATTTCTCGGTCCTCGGAGACCTGGATTATATGATACCGGACGTGGCTGAGCCGGTTGTGCGCCAAATACTGGCAGCGAAAGCTTCGGCCACCGGCCTCAAGCCCGTCGTGCTCGATGTTGGTTGTTCGTACGGTATCAATGCAGCGGTGCATCGCTTTCCGCTGACCTTCGCGGGCTTGCGTCACCGCTACGCCCGGCGTGAGATGAGAGCGATCAGCTCTGAGACATTGGTGAGTCTCGATCGCAGTTTCTATGCAGCCTGGCCTGATGTCGGGTTGGCACGCTTTATCGGCCTCGATGTGTCGGCAGCGGCGGTCAGCTATGCGAAGAATGTTGGCCTTTTAGAGCAGGGCATTGTCGCTGACCTTGAAAAGGAGGCGCTATCGATGGACAGCGCGCGCATTCTCCGCTCCGTGGATGTTATCATGTCGACCGGATGCATCGGCTACGTTACCGAGAAGACGTTCGGCGAGATTCTCGATGCGGCAGAGAAGCAACCATGGATCATCTCCTTCGTGCTACGAATGTTCCCATTTGAATCGCTCGCCGCGACGTTCGCAAACCGTGGTCTTGTGACAGAACGTCTTGCCGGCGCAACGTTTATCCAGCGTCGCTTTCGCGATGCTGAAGAATTTGAGAGCTGTTTGGCCAGCTTGGCGGCCCTTGGCGTGGATGCCACCGGCCTCGAATCGGAAGGGCTGTTTCACGCCGATCTGATCTTGTCTCGCCCCGAGGCGGATGCGCGCGCCATGCCTTTGGAAGACATTGTCACTGTCGCCAGCGGCAGGGGACGGCCGATCGGACCCCGTTACGTTCATGTTGAAAGTAAGGAGGGCTTGCAGGTCGCGCTGGAGCCGTGACAGGCGTGGGACCACTGTGCAGCGCGATTCGGTTCGGGGCTGGATGCAAGGCCATTCCGGTCGACGGCGCGCCAGAGCCGATGTTGTTCGCCCGCGAGTGGATAACGAATTCGTCCAGATGCCATTGGTCGCGGCGAGCAGGAGCGCTGCGAATCAAATCAAGCGTCTGGCCGAATTGCTCCTCTACTGACGCGCCGTTTCTTAGATTCCATCAATGCGACGTGCGAGCCAGGAATTCCCTCGACCTTTGCGCAGGCTTGACGGAAACCGGTAATGCAGCCCAACGGCATATCCAATCACCTGCAGCAGAAGCCGACAGCGGCGACAAAGTCGTCCGAGCTTCGGTATGTTTTTGCGTTTCAATCTGGATCTCCCCAGTTGACCAATCCCGGCGAGTAGTGCCTATGTCTAGCCAGTCACGGTCTTCTGGCCCCAACATTTTGTAGGTCGGAAGCTAAGAGGGAACCCGGTGCGCCGAACGGCTACTCCGGGGCTGCCCCCGCAACTGTAAGCGGCGAGCGGTTGTCATCATGGTCACTGGCGCAGCACAGCGCCGGGAAGGCCGACAGCCGCGGCGACCCGCGAGCCAGGAGACCTGCCGCGACTGAACGAAAGTCCTCGGGCGGGGTGCCCCGTTGGGTCGCTTGCAGCCGGAGACGTTTGACCGGTTTCCTCGCAAGTCATCCGCGCAGTCCCCCCGCCTAACATCGCGGGGTTGCCGATGTCGCCGTCTTACGATTTCGATCAGCATGGTCATCTCATTGAGGAGCCGGCGCGCGTGAGGTCGCAGCCATTGCAGGCAGAGCCCAGCGCGCCTGAGTTGTGTCTTGTGCCGCCGCCGTCGCCGGCCCCGCTGCCGTACCCCCTTGCGCCATCGCCAAAGCCGGCCGATCTCAAGCTCGATCGGACGCGCGACGACCTGTTGACGCCGTTCGGCAAGCTGACGCTGAGCGACCGTTATCTGCTCGCCGGCGAAATGATCCAGGACATGTTCGCGCGGGTGTCTTGCGCCTTCGCGGATGATGTTGCGCATGCCCAACGTCTCTACGATGCGATGTCTCGGCTGTGGTTCATGCCAGCCACACCGGTGCTCTCCAACGGCGGCACGACGCGCGGCCTGCCGATTTCCTGCTTCCTTAACTCGGTGTCGGACTCGCTCGAAGGCATCGTGGGCACCTGGAACGAGAACGTATGGCTTGCCTCTAACGGTGGCGGCATCGGCACCTACTGGGGCAATGTTCGCTCGATCGGCGAGCAGGTGAAGGGCGGCGTTACCTCAGGCATCATCCCGTTCATCCACGTCATGGACGGCCTGACGTTGGCGATCAGCCAGGGCTCGTTACGGCGCGGCTCGGCTGCGGTCTATCTCGATATCCACCATCCCGAGATCGAGGAGTTCCTCGAGATCCGCAAGGCGTCCGGCGACTTCAACCGCAAGAGTCTCAACCTGCATCACGGCATCAACGTAACCGATGAGTTCATGCGTGCCGTAGGCGCCGGCACTGCGTTCGCTCTGCGCAGTCCGAAGACCAAGGAGGTTATCCGCGAAATCGACGCCCGCCAGCTGTGGCAACGCATCCTGGAGAACCGGCTGCAGACGGGGGAGCCTTATCTCTTGTTCATCGATACAGTGAACCGCGCGCTCCCCAAGCACCAGCGCGAGCTCGGCCTCAAGGTCTCAACGTCCAACCTGTGCAGCGAAATTACCCTGCCGACCGGCATCGATCATCGCGACGAGGAGCGTACCGCCGTGTGCTGCCTGTCGTCGCTCAACCTCGAGACCTGGGACCAGTGGAACGAGGAGCCTGGCTTCATCGAGGACGTCATGCGCTTCCTCGACAACGTGCTGACCCACTTCATCACGGTGGCGCCGGGCGTCATGAAGCGTGCCCGCTACGCCGCCTTGCGTGAGCGTTCCGTCGGCCTTGGCGTCATGGGCTTCCACTCGTTCCTGCAGGCCAAGAGCATTCCGATTGAAAGCGTCGTGGCCAAGTCGTTCAATCTGAACATGTTCCGGAAAATCCGTCGCGATGCTGATGCGGCATCCGTGACGCTCGCGCGCGAGCGGGGGCCGTGCCCGGATGCCCTGGAACGAGGCGTGATGGCCCGCTTCAGCCATAAGATCGCGATCGCGCCGACCGCCTCGATAAGCATTATCTGCGGCGGCACCAGCGCTTGTGTAGAACCGATCCCGGCCAACATCTACACCCATAAGACCTTGTCCGGCGCCATCTCGGTGCGTAATCGGCATCTCGCCAAGCTGCTGGCCGCCAAGGGCGCCAATACTTCGGCGATCTGGCAGTCCATCATCGCCCACGAGGGTTCGGTCGCCCATCTCGACATCCTCTCGGAAATCGAGAAAGCGGTCTTTCGCACCGCCTTCGAGATCGACCAGCGCTGGATCGTCGAACTTGCCGCCGACCGCGCCGCGTTCGTCTGCCAGAGCCAGTCGGTCAACCTCTATCTGCCGGCTGACGTCGATAAATGGGATCTTCACATGCTGCACTGGACGGCATGGAAGCGGGGGGTGAAGAGCCTCTACTACTGCCGTTCAAAATCTATTTCGCGCGCGGCGTTCGCCGGCGCCATCGCCGATGGCGACAAGGCTGCGCCCCCGCAACCATCGCAGCAGCGCACCGACTATGAGGAGTGCCTCGCATGTCAGTGATCGATCTCTCGTCCGTCGATCCGCGTACGCTGATCGGCAAGCAGCGCGTCGGCCTCCTCGACTCGACCGGCAGCTACGACGTTGATCGCTACGCCTGGGCTTACGAGTTCTGGAAGCGCCAGCAGCAGACCCATTGGATGGGGGAGGAGGTGCCGCTCGGCGCAGACCTCAAGGACTGGGCGTCGGACCGCGTCACCGACAACGAACGTGCGCTGCTCACCCAGATCTTCCGTTTCTTCACTCAATCGGACATCGAGGTCGGCGACAACTATCTTAAGCGCTACATCCCGATTTTCCAGCCGCTCACCGTCCAGATGATGATTGCAGCTTTCACCAACATGGAGACGGTCCACATCGATGCCTATGCGCTACTGCTCAAAACGCTCGGTATGCCCAAAACCGAGTTCGAGGCATTCCGCGGCTATGCCGAGATGCGCGCGAAGGCCGACTACATGCACGAGTTCGGCGTCGGCACCGTGGCCGATGTCGCCCGGACGTTGGCGATGTTCGGCGCCTTCACCGAAGGCATGGCGTTGTTCGCGAGCTTCGCGATGCTGCTCAACTTTCCGCGCCACAACAAGATGAACGGTATGGGACAGATCGTAAGCTGGTCAGTGCGCGACGAGAGCCTGCATTGTGAGGGCATCATAAAGCTGTTTCACGAATGGCACCGCGAAACTGGCGCGGTGACGCGCTCCGTCCGTGACGATATCATCGACGTCGCCAAGACCATGGTGAAGCTGGAGGAGAACTTCGTCGACCTCGCCTTTGGCCTCGGCGAGATCGAGGGTATGAATCCCGAGCAGATCCATGCCTACGTCCGCTACGTCGCCGACTGGCGACTGACCCAGCTGCGGATTGCCCCGGTATTCGGCTTCTTCGAGGCTAAGGAGGGCGGGTTCATCCGGCTCAAGGCACATCCGCTGCCATGGCTCGTGGAGATTCTCAACGGTGTCGAGCACGCCAATTTCTTCGAGCAGCGCGCCACGGAATACTCCAAGGCGGCGAGCCGCGGCAGCTGGGATGGCGAAGACGGGGTGTGGGCAGCTTTCGGCCGGACGTAGTCATGCTGGAGCTAATCATCAAGGGCGATTGTGCATGTGACGATCGCGTTGATGATCAAGGCTGCCGACTTCGTGACGTCGGCACAGCGGGACGGAGAGACTAAAACGACAGGAGGACGGCTGCGATCGTTCATCTCGAGCGTGCAGCTATTCTGACTGACCGATTCTGTACTGATCAAGTGGGCTTAAACCAGGAGAATGGCAATATTTGCCGGCTGCGGGCCCGTACCAACTGCTGCTGCCGTCGCAATTTTTAATCTATCCGCTTCCAGGACGTGGCCCAGCCAAGGTACGGCCCGTCCCTGGCGGATACGCGGATCTTCCTCAGAGTCGGAGTCCAAAGATCTATTCTCAGCCGGCTCTTCAGGCCAAAGGGTTTGGTCCAGCGACGGTGTAAGACGAATGAAGCCCTCTTCTCTCCATTCGGCTGTGTGAGGCACGCCGAGAAAGGTAAAAACCTTTGTGGGGTGGTCCTTGCTCGGCTTCACTCCGCTGCGCTCAAGCATATCGATCTGAGCGGCTGTGGCCGTTTGGCCAGTGAAAACCCAGTAATCCTTGGCGAGACGTCCGTTCAGCATCCGGAACTCGGAAAGTTCTGGTGGTGCAGTTTCGGACGGACCAGCCTGAGAGGGGCCCGCTTGCAATGGCCGAGCGTGGGTGGGACCGGCGTGCGATGGCCCGGCATGGGACGGTCCCTCCAGCAGTGGTCCAGCGTACGATGGCCCAGCGTGTGAAGGGCCGGCCACATTCTGCCATATCAGATCCTGATCGACACCAGGATGTGCCTCGATCGCCTGAGCGATCGTCTGCTGGGGGAGATATTGCGGGCTTTCCGGTTCTGGCGCGACGTGCTCCGCGCTTGGCGTAAACGGATCATTTTCCCGATCCAAGTCCGGCCAGGGATGCGCTAAATCCAGGTACGGAGAATAGGGGTGACCAGCATCCAAGTACGGTGAATAAGGATGACCTGCGTCCAAATATGGCGAATAGGCGCCTCCCTGCAGGACCGGCGGGGCTGCGTGCTGTGGCAGAGCACCAGCTTGCGCGCCACTGAGCCGCTGCTCAAAGCCGGTCGCGTCCATAGACGGTTCTGGTAAGTCGGGCTCTGGCCTCGTATTCGCTGGACCGATTGCATTGAAATCCATCCTGTTACTCCTTTTCGATGATGGAGCGGATCGAGCGAGACATGCCCAGCGGCTCTGACGCAGCCGGTTCGAAGGCTCTCATCGATATTTGAGGCCCCGAGCTTCCGTCAAAGATGGCGCTTGCCAGCTTCCGCTCGCGTCAAGGGTGGCTGGTTGCCCACATCCGTTGCGGTCGGTAGGAGGCCCCGCCGTCCAGCGTCCGCACGCCCATGGGAGCATTAGCTTTCGAAAAGCTGACGATCAGAAGGACTTGAGCCGATGCAGATTGGATCGACTTCGGCTCAAGCTGCCTCGCATCAATTAGGTCATTTCTGGCCTGTGTCAGCTCCACGCACGGTGCCGTCCTGACGCGGCGCGTCGGACGCATAATGCCCTTCCGGGCGCCCATCTCGAATAACCACGCTGGAGGAACCACGAAACAACATCAAAACGGAATCCCGCGGCGGCCTTTCGGCGATGGCGGGATTGCGCCGCGCCTGCTCCTCCGCCACAAGACCCTTCAGCGTCTGGTCCACCAGCGCGATGAAGCGTGGCGGACCCGAAGCCAGGACAAGACCATCCCCCGGCGCCGGCTTCACGATATAGCGCTCATCGGAGATGTTGAGCGCCTCGAGCGCGGTCTTGAACGCATCGAAGCTGATCGGGTTCAACACAATCAGCCGGCTCTGCGCCTCGTGGGCTGCGGATATGTAAAGCACGAGGCCGTCGTAGTACCATTGAAGATTGTACAGGTTGGTCAGACGCTCGAGGAAGTCGCGCGGCGGCAGGTCCGGCATTCGCCCGCGAATCCGGCCCTTCACTTCAGTGCTGACATTGACCCTGATATTGAGATTGTTGCCGAACTCCTGCAGCGCGGCAGCAAGGTCCTGATCGAGAACCGTATAGCTATAAGGAGTCGAAGGCAGCGACAGGGGCGCGCCAAACGCGCTCACCATTGCAAGACAAATGAGAGCTCCGGCATAGAGACTGCTCTTCAAACTTTGCGCCATCGTGGATCGAACGAGCATTCCCGAAGGCCTTCCACCTGAGAATTAAACCTGGAATTTCGTTCCAGCTTGGAAGCCAAACGTGATCATTAGATGGCGTAATAACCTCCATCTTCGTCAGGTTTTCGTCAGCTCACCAATCTACAGATTTTGATCTGTTCATCCGTCGAGAACGCTTGGTCTCACCAGCGAGCACAATGACTCCTTATATGATGTTAGGCGCAACGCCGATCTCTCCCAATTCAGCCGACTGCCTTTCCAATGCCTGTTCGCCGGCAGCTCCCGTCGAGCAGGCGCACTTTGAGCAGTCTCTTGCGCAAGCGGTCTCAAGTCAGGGGCCTGCCTCACCAGTCGCGGGCAGAGCTGCAGTCGTTTCGCCGGTACTGGAGGTGCAGCGCACGAACACGCTGGCGGTGCCGCCGGGCGATCGCGTTCTTCAAACTCTTTCCACCATGTACCACAGCCATGCCGTTGCTCCCGCGGTCGGTGGCGCGTCTTCTGCTGCGAGTGCCGTACAAGCCGGCCCCGCCGCGCGGCCGCTGTTGCCGCCGGTCGACATCAGCGCGCATGCGGCGGTTAAACCGGTGGCTGCGGATTTCGATTCGATGATGGTAAATCTACGGGATGTCTACCGGGACGTCGTTCAGGTTTCCCTCGTCTCCAAGAGCACCAGCGCCGTGAGCTCCTCGTTGAACAAGCTGCTATCGGCGGGCTGAGTGGAGCTGATGCCTGGTGTGATGCACAGTGGGGGTTGCGGCCGCCGTCAATGGTGGCGGCGGCTTCGCATTTGCCTTGCTCTGCCGCTTCTTGTTCCGTTGATCGGCTGCAAGGCTGATCTCTACAGCAAGATTCAGGAGCGTGAGGCCAATGAGATGCTTGCGCTTCTCCTTGGCAAGGGTGTCGATGCTGTTCGCGTTGTCGCCAAGGATGGAACCAGCACGATCCAGGTCGAGGAAAGGCAGCTTGCATATTCGATTGACCTGCTCAATGTTGAGGGGCTGCCGCGTCAATCTTTCAAGAATCTCGGCGAGGTATTCAAGGGATCGGGCCTCGTTGCCTCCCCGATCGAGGAGCGCGCCCGTTACGTTTATGCCCTCAGCGAAGAATTGTCGCGCACCATTAGCGACATCGATGGCGTCCTTTCGGCGCGGGTGCACGTGGTTCTGCCGAAGAACGATCTTCTGCGGCAAGACGCCACCCCATCGTCGGCGTCGGTTTTCATCCGACATGGTTCGAACGCCAAGCTCTCGGCGCTGTTGCCTCAGATCAAGATGCTCGTCGCCAACAGCATCGAAGGGCTGTCTTACGACAAGGTGGCTGTGGTCTTTGTGCCGGTTGAGCGAGCGCCGCTTGAGCAGCCGGCGCAGTCGGCAGCCGCTTCGTCTCAATCAACAAGGCCGGCTTCAACGCCGTGGCTTGCGCTTGGGGTCGGGGGCGCAAGCGCCGCATTCGTCATTGCATCTTATCTGTTGCTTGGCGCGCGTCTTCGTCAGTTCGGTCAATCATCGCGCAAACTTACCATGTTCGGCAGGCGTTCGAATGTGACCGCTGTCCAGGCTGCTGGCAAAAAGATCACCTCCGATGCGACATAACCAGGACGCTCATGTCGTCATCGATATCACCCACCGAACCCAATCGTTCGATCACGCTGGCTTCAGAACGGCTGCGCGAGCTTATTGCCTCGATCCATCCGAGCCGTTTTGCCGCGTGTCTCGATCCGCTGCTGTCGCCCGCCACATTACTCCGACTGCAGCAGAGTTCCAGGTTGCAGCCAAGGCTGGCCGAGCTGCTGCTCGGCAGCGACGTGGATGTGAGCGGAGCTGGCTGGAACGACGACCTTCTGCTCGGGCATGATCCGCGTCGGGCTGCGCTGCTCGCCGGCGGTATCTGGCATGCTCATTCCGTCCTGAAGCTGGTTTCAAAGCGCGATCTTTCGATCTTGGTCGAGATGATCGGTGCCGAAGCGCATGCCTTCGCCATCCGGCATTTACCCAGTGCGGTTGCAACAGCACTCATTGCCGATCCGGAACACCTGTCGCGACAGATTGAACGCGATGGACATGCCTGTCTGGGCGCCTGGCTCGACCGGGCTCCAGCGATTGAGCGTATCCGCGTGCTTCTACGCTTGCCTCGTGGGACGGCCGCGGACAATCCGGCGGCTGAGCACCATCGTGCTTCAGGCCCGCTGCTTTCCTTGGTTGTGGCCCATTTGGGGACGGAGGCTGCCACGGTATGACAGTCGACTTCCCAGCATTGCCTGTGGCCCCACAGATCCGTCCGCTTGGGCCCCTGATCCCGGCAGCCGAGCTCGAGATCTGGCATGACGCCGTGCACGCGCGGGCCACTGCTGAGCGGCATCTGCAGCGTGTTCGCGGCTGGGGACGCAAAGCTTTTGAGCGGGAACGGGCGCGCGGCCATGCGGAGGGGGTAAAAACGGGCGCAGAGGAAATCGCACGCCTGATTGCGCAGGCTGCTTGCGAACTCGCGCAGCGAAAGGCCGTTCTAGAACAAGAATTGCCCGAGCTGGTCATCGAGATCGTGCGAGATTTGCTCGGCGCCTTTGATCCGGGCGAGATGCTGGTGCGCAGCGTTCGTCACGCGATTGAGCAAAAGTACAAGAACACGGAAGTCTGCCTTCACGTGTCCCCCCTGAAAGCCGATCTGCTTGCCAATGAATTCGCAGCCTACAACGGACAGGAGGGCCGGCCCAAGGTCAGGATCGAGCCGGATCCGGCGCTCACGGCGGACCAATGTGTCTTGTGGAGCGAGTTTGGCAATGTCGATCTCGGACTTGCCGCGCAGCTCCGTGCGCTTCGTGTGGGGTTTGGCTTGCCGTCGCAGGAAGGTGGACCGTGACCGCGCAACGATCGACCCATGGTGCTGCGGCTGAAGAAGAGGCTGTCCACGCCGCACTGTCTTCCTTGAGATCTTCCGCCAAGCATATCGACACGCGTGCCGTCCGCGGCCGGATCACGAAGGCTATCGGTACGCTGCTCCATGCCGTCTTGCCGGAAGCCCGGGTTGGGGAGCTATGCCTGCTGCAGGACCCCCGCAGCGGGTGGTCGCTCGAGGCGGAGGTGATCGGCTTGTTGCCGGACGGGGTGTTGCTCACACCGATCGGTGACATGGTCGGCTTGTCCAACCGTGCCGAGGTCGTCACGACTGGGCGAATGCAGGAAGTTCCGGTCGGCCCCGATTTGCTCGGCCGCGTGATCGACAGTTTCGGTCGTCCACTCGATGGTAAGGGGCCAATAAAGGCTGGCGAAGTGCGCCCGCTGCGCGGCAAGGCGCCCAACCCCATGAAACGGCGAGGTATCGAGCAGCCTTTCCCACTCGGCGTTCGTGTCCTGGATGGGCTTCTGACATGTGGTGAAGGCCAGCGGATCGGAATCTATGGGGACGCCGGTTGCGGCAAGTCGACGCTGATGTCGCAAATCGTCAAAGGCGCAGCCGCCGACGTCACGATTGTCGCGCTGATCGGCGAACGTGGCAGAGAGGTACGTGAATTCATCGAACGTCATCTTGGCGAGGCACTCCGCCGTTCGGTCGTCGTCGTGGAAACCTCCGACCGTTCGGCGATGGAGCGGGCACAATGCGCCCATATGGCGACGGCGCTGGCCGAATACTTTCGTGATCAGGGGCTGCGCGTCGTTCTGATGATGGATTCCTTGACGCGCTTTAGTCGTGCGATGCGCGAGATCGGCCTTGCCGCGGGAGAGCCTCCGACCCGGCGCGGATTTCCGCCCTCCGTCTTTGCTCTGCTGCCGGGTCTGTTGGAGCGGGCCGGCATGGGCGAGCAGGGCTCCATCACGGCCTTTTATACCGTGCTAGTCGAAGGTGACGGCACGGGCGATCCAATCGCCGAAGAATCGCGCGGCATTCTCGACGGACACATCATTCTTTCGCGTGCGCTGGCTTCGCGGGAGCATTTTCCGGCCATCGACGTGCTGTCGAGCCGAAGCCGCGTCATGGATGCGGTCGTGTCTGTGCCGCATCGCAAGGCGGCATCCTTCTTTCGTGATCAGCTCTCGCGCTACGCCGAGGCCGAGTTTTTGATCAAGGTCGGCGAATATAAGCAAGGCGCTGATCCGCTGACCGACCGGGCGATCGCCTCGATTGAGGAGTTGCGGACGTTCCTGCGTCAAGGCCAGGACGAGGCGTGCAAATTTGAGGAGACGATCGCATGGATGTCACGTTTGACCGCCTGAACACCGCTCATGCGTCGAAATTGCGGGCGGTGAAGGACATGAGGGAGCGAAGCGCCCTTCGTGAACTGTCCGACATGGAAGCCAAGCGCCGCATCGCAGGTGAAGCCGTCGAACAGGCTTCCGAGCAGCTTGCCAATACCGAAAGACACCGCGCAAGGGTCGAAGCCGAGCTTTATCGGGAGATGTTATCGGCCGATGCGATATCCGTCAGCGAGCTCGAGCGCCGCCATCATCTTATCATTGGGCGGCTCACAGAGGATATCGCGGCGGCGCAGCTACTTCTTGACAAGGCGCACACCGCTCAGGATCAGGCCGAGGCGGCGGTCCGTGAGGCGCGGACGCTATGGGCCAAACGTTCCGCTGCGTGCCACAAATGGCAAGAGATCGAGCGTAATGTTGAGCGCATCACCAATGCTCATGTTGAAGCCGCGGCGGAAATCGAAGCCGATGATGAGGTGTTGCTTCGCTACCGCAGAGGCGCCCCCGTCCAAGCGGGAGGCGAGCCGAGCTGATGGCCAATTCTCCTTTGCCGGTGTGCTGCGATGGGCAGGCGCCGCCTGCGACACAGAGGCTGGGTGGGCCCGTACCATTCAGGCCACAGCTGACCCTATCTCGTGCTGTGGTCTCTTGGCTCAATGAGATCGCAGCTTTCCGCGGACCTCTGCAAAGCCGTTTCGGCGATAAGCCGCTATCGCTGCGCATGGTCAGGCTTGTCTGGCAGGTCGAGCCACCTGAGACATCGATGCTTGACTGCGTCTTTGACGCAGGCGGCGAAACGCTCGTCCTGTCCTTGCCCAGGTCGTTTGCCGAAGCGCTGATTGCGACGGTGCAGAATGGCCTGACCTTACCTTCCGAGCCAACGCGTTCGCTGGTCCTTGAACTCGCGCTAGACCCGTTGCTCTCTTCTCTGGAGCAGCTGACGCAGCGGCATTTGCAGCTTCTCCGCACCGATGAAGCGGCGAAATCAGGTCCATTCCTTGAGTTCGATGTCGCCTATGGGCCGCTCACGAGCAAGGTTCGCCTGCTCCTATTCTCGTCTCTTGACGGTCTGGTTCCGCCAGCTTTCGGCGTCCTAGGTGAATTGCTTGGCCGATTGCCGCGACAGACGCCTAAGCTTCGCCCTGAACTCCCTGTGATCGT
Source organism: Bradyrhizobium sp. USDA 4504 (assembly GCF_054063995.1). Taxonomy (NCBI): domain Bacteria; kingdom Pseudomonadati; phylum Pseudomonadota; class Alphaproteobacteria; order Hyphomicrobiales; family Nitrobacteraceae; genus Bradyrhizobium; species Bradyrhizobium sp. USDA 4504. Next base: position 8,906,839 of record NZ_JBSSGV010000001.1, read on the forward strand.
TGCAGGCGAGGTTGGCTCGCTCCGCATTACAATCGGCCTTGTTCGTCAAGCCCAGCAAGGCGATGCGCTGCTGCCGGACGCAATTTACCTTGCTCGTGGCCAGATCATCCTCACTGCCGGCACTTTGTGGGCCCCTGCGGAGGTTGCCGGCGACCGACTGGTCCTGCGGGGACCATTCCGCTCGCAATCTCACCCCTCGAAAAGTGGACACATGACGACACAATCCCAAGCCCAGCAGCCTCCCTCCGAGGCCGATATCGACAGCCTCGAGATCACACTCGTATTCGAATGCGGCCGCTGGCCGATGCCGATTGGAACCTTGCGGAGCATCAACGAAGGCCATGTGTTCGAACTCGGCCGGTCGCTTGACGGCCCAGTTGATATCCTTGCCAACGGGCAGCGCATCGGCCGTGGCGATATCGTGCGGGTCGGCGACGAACTTGCCGTCAGATTACGTGGCAGGTTGGCGGTCAATGACTGAGATTCAACCCAGCATCCTCGCGCTTCTGGCGATCACGGTCGGTCTTGGCCTGCTCGCCTTCGCCGTCGTGACGACGACCGCCTTCATAAAGGTCTCCGTTGTGCTTTTCCTGGTGCGCAACGCGCTCGGGACTCAATCGATACCGCCCAATATCGTCCTGTATGGGGCGGCACTGATCCTGACCGTCTTCATCAGCGCGCCGGTGTTTGAGCAGACCTACAACCGCCTGACGGATCCGCAACTCCGCTACCAAACATTTGATGACTGGGTAACAGCCGCCAAGGAGGGGCAGGAGCCGCTGCGCGCGCATTTGAAGAAGTTCACCAATGAAGAGCAGCGCCGGTTTTTCCTGTCATCGACCGAACATGTCTGGTCGGAGGAGATGCGCGGCAGCGCCACGGCTGATGATTTTGTGATTCTTGTGCCGTCGTTCTTGATCTCGGAGCTCAAGCGCGGCTTCGAAATCGGCTTTCTTCTTTATCTTCCCTTTATCACCATCGACCTGATCGTCACGACGATTTTGATGGCCATGGGCATGTCGATGGTGTCGCCGACAGTGATATCTGTTCCCTTCAAGCTCTTTTTGTTCGTTACCATTGATGGCTGGTCACGTCTCATGCACGGGCTGGTTTTGAGCTACACGACGCCGGGAGGTTGATAATGAACGAAGCCAGCATCCTCAAGTACCTGAGCGAATCGCTCGTGCTTTTCATGATCTGGGTTCTGCCGCCGCTCCTGGCAGCCCTGATCTCGGGATTGATCATCGGCCTCATCCAGGCGGCAACCCAGCTCCAAGATCAAACCTTACCCCTGACGGTGAAGCTTCTCGTCGTCGTCGCCGTACTCGCCGGGTTCTCTCCGGTCCTCAGCGCTCCGCTCATCGAGCAGGCCGAACGCATTTTCAGCGAGTTTCCTGCACTCACCGCAAGATACTAGCAGGGCTTGGATGGCCGGCCTGTCACCCACAGATGCGCATGCCCTCGTCGAGGGCGGAATCGAACTTATCGCAGCAACCGGCCTGAGCGCGGCCCGCGCCTTGGGCATCATGCTTGTGCTTCCCGTCTTCACCCGGCCGCGCATCAGTGGCCTGATCCGCGGAAGTCTGACGATCGCGATCGGGCTACCGTGTCTGGCGCAGATCAAGCTGGGACTGGAGGCGCTAGATCCGAACACGCGTATGGTCAGCGTAACCATGCTCGGTTTGAAGGAGGTGTTCGTCGGCCTTCTGCTCGGTATCCTGCTCAGCATTCCCCTATGGAGCATCCAGGCAGTCGGCGACATCATCGATACGCAACGAGGAATCTCCAGCCAGGTCGCAGCAGAAGATCCTGCGACGCACAGCCAAGCGTCGGGGACCGGGCTTTTTCTCGGCGTCACTGCGGTCACGATCTTCGTTCTGGTCGGCGGCCTGCAGACCATGGTGAGCAGCCTTTATGGCAGCTATCTGATCTGGCCCGTGCATCAGTTCCTGCCTGCGGTGACGGCACTGGGAGCAATGGAATGCCTCGCTCTTCTCGATCATATCATGCTGACGACGCTATTGGTCGCCGGGCCGGTGCTGGCCCTGCTGCTGCTGATCGACGTGTCGGTCATGATGCTCGGCCGCTTTGCATCGCAACTCAAGCTGAACGATCTTTCGCCCACGATCAAGAATGTTGCCTTCGGTGTCATCATGGTCAGCTATACCGTCTACCTCCTCGAATACGCAGGAGCTGAAATCCTCACGCCGAACAACGTGCTCGAGTCCTTCAAGAAGCTCTTGAAATGAGCGGCACGAGCGAGGAGAAGAAGCTTCCCCCGACCCCCAAGAAGCTGCGCGATGCGCGCAAGAAAGGGCAGAGCGCGCGCAGCTCCGATCTGGTGAGCGGGGTCAGCGCGTGCGCCGGCTTTTCCTGTCTGTGGTGGAGAGCGGGTGCGATCGAAGACAAGTGGCATGAAACGGTCCAGCTGATCGACAAACTGCAGGAGCAGCCCTTCACGAGCGCGGTTCCGCAGGCGCTCAACGGGTTGCTGGAACTTTCGATGGCAACGGTCGGGCCTTTGCTCGCGGCTGCCGTCGCAGCAGCCCTTCTGGCCAATGTCGTGGCCAATGGCGGTTTCATGTTTGCGTTGGAGCCGCTCAAACCGAAGCTTGAGAAACTGGATCCGATCAAAGGCTTGACGCGGCTTGCATCCAAACGTTCGGCCGTCGAGCTTGGCAAGACGCTGGTTAAGGTGGTGCTCCTCGGGACGTGCTTTTTCCTTACCGTGACCGCAAGCTGGAAGGCACTGGTGTATTTGCCGGTCTGTGGCATGGGCTGCCTCGGAATAGTCTTCACAGAGGTCAAGCTGCTGGCCGGGATTGCTGCCGGGGCGTTCCTCGTCGGCGGGTTGGCCGACCTTCTGATCCAGCGCTGGTTGTTCATGCAGGAGCTGCGCATGACCGAAACCGAGGCTAAGCGCGAGAACAAGGAGCAGCAAGGCAATCCGCAGGTGAAGAGTGAACGCAGGCGTCTGCGCCAAGTGTCGGCGAACGAGGCTCCGCTTGGCGTCAATCGCGCCAACTTGATACTAAGGGGGTCCGCAGCCTTGATTGGGCTGCGCTATGTTCGCGGCGAAACCGGCGTGCCGGTTCTGGTCTGTCGGGGTGAGGGCGAAGCTGCTTCCAAGTTGCTAGGCGAGGCGCGCGCGCTGCGCCTCAAGATAGTGGATGACGACGTCCTGACACATCAGCTGCTCGGCAAAGCAAGACTCGGCAACCCGGTTCCGTCGCAATATTTCGAGTCGGTCGCAAAAGCCCTTTACGCTGCCGGGCTGGTCTAGAGCGGTTTCCAGCGAGGTGGACGCCGGTTCGCGCGAAGGAAATGCGTCAAACAAGAATCTACAGCTCCGTTCCGATTCAATCGGAACGGAAAAGTCTCTAGACTAGACGGCTTTCGAGCGAAGTTGTGTACCGGTTCGCGGAAGAAAGCGCGCCAGAACAAAAATCCGACCTGCGATTCAATCGGCACGGGAAATCGCTAGATCATTTTGATCAGGCGGCGGCGATGCAACGCCCATCACCGAGGAGGCTGTACGTCCCTCGTTGCCGCCGCGGGAGCTTCCGACGCGGCCCCATTGCTCTGTCCACCTTCTCCGTTGCTCTTGTTGCCCGGGCCAAACGTGCCATAGCTGGCAACCGGAATGGCGGCGCGATCGCCATTACTCGTCATGACCGAGCGATTGTCCAGTAAGTCGAGCGGATCGTTGACCATGACTGCCAGATTGCTTCTGGTCGAGCAGCCAAGCGTCGGGTCGAACGAATTATCGTTGACCGCAGGCCCGACGATGGAAAGCGACGGACAGACAGGAGGCTGGGCTTCAAATGTGATCGCCTCGATCCTTACCCCGAAACGGGAGGGCAGATCGAGAGGTGAGGCGGACAGGCGAATATTATAGGGGGCAACGCCCATGGCACGGGCCTCGTGGGCCACCTGTGCAATGAGCCGGGGCGTGCCGGTGACATCGACATGGAGTGCGTCCCGCCGGCCGCCACTTGCACTCGCAATGAAACTCCGCAGCCGGTGCCTTTCGGAGCCACGAAGGCTCTGTAGGAACAAAACACTGTTCTTCTGCTCCACTTGGATCGCCTGTTCAGCCGGCCCGGGACGGATCGAAGCACTGTTTGCGCATCCGCTCAATGTTGCCGCAACAACGATCAAATGGCACAAATGTCGCAACGTCATTTGACGATCCTCATTCGATGATAAATCCAGCGCTGCCGGTCAATCCTGGTGCGCTCGTGCGGGGCGCATCGCGGTCTTTTGGCGGCCGCGCCAGCGTGTTCGTCAAGATGCGGCCCGTGTCTGAGGGCGGTGCTATGCGGTCGGTCGGTGCACTCATCCGGGTCGGGTTCGATCCGGGCCGGACGATGTAAGGCGTGACAATAATAACCAGCTCGGTCTCGCGCTTTTGAAACGATGAGGAGCGAAACAGCGCGCCAAGGATCGGCACGTCGCCGAGCCAGGGAAACTCGCCAATGTCGTTGTTGAAGTTGCGCCTGATCAGTCCGCCGATGGCAAAGCTCTGACCGCTGGCGAGTTCGACCACGGTGCTAGCTCGTCGCGTCGAAAGCGCAGGGACTTCCATGCCATTGATCTTGACTTGGCCTTCGCTCGACAGTTCGCTGACTTCGGGCTTCACACGGACATTGATCTGATTATTGTTGAGCACTGTCGGGACGAATTCGAGGCTCACGCCGAACTGGCGGAATTGGACCGACACCTGCCGATTATCCTGCATCACAGGAATGGGGAATTCGCCGCCGGCCAGGAAACTCGCAGACTCGCCGGACATCGCCGTCAGATTCGGCTCAGCCAGGATCGAGGCGAGGTGCTCGCTGGCGAGCGCGTCGAGAACAGCGCTCAGATTGGTATTGCCCGCGCTGAATCCGATACCGATCGTGCCGCCGCCGTTCGCCGCGGCGGATCCGCCATCCTTGCCGCTGATAAGGAAAGCGCCGTTTGGGCTGGAGGCCGTGAAGTGGATATTGAGATCCTTGACGGCACTGCGGGACACTTCTGCGACCCGTACGCTGAGATTCACCTGCAGCGAGCCGGCCACCTGGATCTTGTTGACGACGAGCGCACCCGCCCCGAGAAACTGCTCGGTGACCTTCTTGGCTATCTCGACGACCTCGGCATTGGGCGCGGTACCGCTTAAGATCGCTCCGCGCGGGGTATAGCTAACCTGGATCGGATAGTCGCCGACCTCAGCTTTCAGCGCGGCGCGCAGATCCTCGATCGGCTGTGTGACGACAACGCGCAGCTCGGCGAGAGCTTCTCCGTTCTCATTGAGGGCGAACAGGCTGGTGCGTCCTGATTTCTTGCCAAACACGAAGATTGTCGTATTTGACGGCGCCTGATAATCCGCAATCGTCGGGTCGGCAACAAAGATGCTCGCCGCCGCAGCGGTCAGATGGATCGTCTTGCCCTGTGAGGAAATCAGGTTCAGCGTGCCGGAGGTGCTGCCGGGCGCGCTATGCGGCGGTTCTGCTTTGCCATCCCGCTTGGCTTGGGCTGCCGCAGCAAGCGGAAATAGCAGAGCAAGTCCGCACAGGACGTAGCAGAGGCGATGCAAAACGGCAGAGCGCGTCGCCCCAGCTACCATCGACGGCTCATCAGCGCGCGCAGCATTGTTATCGAAATTCAAGGGGTTATTGCTTTCAAGTTGAATCGGCTAAGCAGCCGACGCTGCGCCAATGAGTTCAAGGGTGTAACCGACGCCGCGCGCCGTCTTGATCCTGAGCGTCGCACCCGACTGGCTCAAATGCGTACGCAAGCGATAGATGCCGACTTCCAGCGCATTGGTCGAGACCTCGTCGTCGAACGCATAAAGGCTATCCTCCAGAGATGCGCGTGGCACGGTACGACCGGCACGGTTGAGCAAATGTTCGAGAATGCACACTTCGCGGCGGGCAATCCTCAGTATCCGACCGCCGACCGCGACTTGCCTCGCGATCGGATCGAAATGCAGATTGCCGAATGTCACGACCGGCGCCGTCATTTGCGTTGACCGCCGCAGAATGGCTCGCATGCGCGCGATGAGTTCTTCGGTCGACACGGGTTTGGGGAGGAAGTCGTCCGCACCCGCGTTAAAGATCGCAATCCGCCGCCCGAGGTCGTTGAGGCTGCTCATCATGATGGCCGGCATTGAATAACCCTCGCGCCGGAGCTGCTTCAGCCAGTCCAAGCCGTCTCCATCGGGCAAAACCAATTCGAGCAAAAGAATGTGGTAGTTCGCGCAATCCAGCGCGGCCGACGCCTCGTCCAGTGTGCGTGTCACGTCAACGGCAAACCCGCAATCGGGAAGTGCGTCCTTCACAGCACGGGCAAAGTCCGCATGATGATCAACCAGGAGAATTCGCATTTCATCGCCTCTCGTCCATCCGCGCCAAGACTTTAGGCGCGTCACGGTTGACCAAGAGGTTCGATGAAGCTGACCGGCGCCCGCTTCGACATGAGCGGCAATGTCCGGCGGCGAGGAAGCAGAGCATGGTGACGGGCTATCAATCCCGGTGAATTCCTTGTCACCGGGTTGGAAAGCGCGATGGACCGCCAGGGGCTGCATGCGCCGTCGTCGATGCCGAGCAGACCCCTTGGACCGGGAAGACTTTCGAAATCATTCACGAGGGCGAAAGCCGTCGCAGCAGTTTGACGCATCTGCGCGTCAATCGCGTCCGTGTTTGCACCTACTGCACAGCAGCCTTCGATCTTTATAGCGCTGGACCTCGCAATCGACATCGACACCCAAGCGCAGGAGCGAGCGGATGGAGTCGTGGTTGAATAGTCTAGTGAAATCGGCATTGGGAACTCCCCACTTTTCCCCAGTCCCGCGGTCAGTACTTGCTGTGCTGTCGAACCATGGTGTCGCGACAAGGCAAGCTGTTCCGCGTGAAGACAGTTTCACGCTACGCGTCCGGGCGATGTCTCCAGAGCTGCGTTGCGCGACGAATGAACGATGATGCGCCTCCGGGCTACTGAAAAAGCCTTTCCCAAGCCGGTGATAGACGCGCAGGACGCCGACGCTCCCAACTCTCGGTCGGGTCCGATGGGCGATCCCCTCGAAAGTAGCGAACGAGAGACGGAGGGGACTGCCGCATTTCTGGGCGATGGCCCATCTGGCTGATATTGCTATGCCAGTTGCATCGCTTCACTTGCGATGATCGACTGCAAAGTAATCCAAGCGGAAATTTGAGGCTGCGTGGTGCGCGGTCAGGCCAAGGCAAATGGAATCCGAGTTCTACTCGGCCGCTAAATGCTGCTCGGGCCGCAACAGGGGTGGCGCCGGCTTCTCTGTCCTGCACATAGACGTTACGGAGAACACGTCGTCCACAGCAGTGATCGACCCACGTGATGGGGCGGAGCGGAGCGTCGTAAAGTTTGAAAGACATTCGCAATTCTTGCTACCTGTCAGGAAGTTTTCGCGCGCGGGTTCGGTGTCGCGAAGCTGTCGGAAATCCTACAATCTGACGTCAGGTGAGGATCAAGTGTCTTTAATTACGAGTACCCTCCATCTTGTGCGCGTCTTGACTCGGTCGCGACACAGTTTGAACACTGTCATAGCCTCGTGGGTCGCTGTCGCTCTTGTGTTCTCGAAGGTTGTGAGCATTTCGCCTCTCCAAATTCTGCGAGGTGCAGCTTCAGCTGTTGCGATAGCGTGAGCTAGTTGTTCCCGCTGCGCGTTAGGGCAAGCCATAGCGCGCGCGAGCATGAGATTGCCCTGGTTGCCTCAAACGTGGCGATTGGCAGGCGGACTATGGCCGGCCGAGGTGGACTGATCTGACGCATAGCGCTTAACGTCGCGGGTGCAGACGCGCGGTTGCCAAATCGAATTGACTGGCAAAGGATTGAAGAGAGGGTCGACTGTCACACCACGTTCCTGAATGCTGCTCCAAAACTGCGGCCGACTATGGGGGCTTCGGGCGGGATCGGAAAAATCAATTGTTTTGATGGAACGCATTCAAGCGGCGGATAGGCGCGGCGCTCGCCGCCGCTTGCCTTCCATAGGTGATGCAGCTTTTAGCGCGCTGGCCATGCGGTCGCGTCCACCGATATTCCGGCTGAACGCGCCTCCTGCGTCACGCCAAGCCAGCCACTGGGTAGAGGCGCGGCTTTCACCGGCTCACGCCGCGAGCTCAGTGAGAAATGTGATCCCGGCGAGTTGGATCGATGTCAGCCGTGAGTACCGCCAGAGAATTAGTTGTAAGAGCGAGTTGAATGGGCTCCAGGCGTCGAGTTCGCTCGCAGCAGGACGGGGCCGATTGAACCGCTTGATAGCTCGATGCGCGGGCTGCCCAAGTTATTGTTCGTAAAGCCTGTCAGCGTTCTCCAACTCGTCCTTAAGCGGAGTGCCTTTGTGATTGAACATAAGCACACCGCTGCAGCGCGGAGCTCAGCAAATGCATTAATCAGCGCCATCGCGCTTGTACGGATTTGCCTCGCTGTCCGTCCGGTAATCGTCGAGGTTGCCGCCTAGAAACAATCGTTCGGTCTCTCGGGTTGGTGTTCTGCCCAGCGAGCACATCAGATCCACGTCCGCATCGATGTTGTCCTGGTCCTCAACGTTCATTCCAAGCCCGATACTGCTCAGCACGTCGTCGGGCGTCCAGACCGCGGACTTCGGGACGGTGTAGGTGTGCAGCGTGTTCGCATTGTTGGCGATCGCTCTCGCCCAGTGGTCGCGCGAAACAACCAGTTTTGAGGGATCCTCAACCAGCGACACAAAAGGAGATGCTGCTGTCTTGCCGCGCATATGCCATCCGGCCTGACGCGCCCGGTCCATAGTATATCGCTCCAGAGGATCTCCAACAGAAGAATGATCCCGAGCCGTGTTACGGATATGCGAGATTGCTCTCGTGTTTTCTTCCGTGCGCGGCTTGCAATCGTTGTCCTGAGTCTGAAAGCGCCGCAGTGTGACATATGACGACCCTGCTACGTCGTCGAATACGAGGTTCCGATCGACGGGAACTGCGGTCGCCGGCGACCAACGTGCTGATTGATGCGTGGCGAGGTCGATCTCGTTTCTGAGCGCTTCAAGCGTGGCGCCTGTCAGCGTCGCGGCAAGTTGAGCGCGCGCGCTGACAAATGATGTGGCTGGATAGGGGCCGGTTTCCGGGGGGCTCTCGCTCGGCGCGGTCGAGGACGTAGCAGTCGTATTATTTGCCGCCAAGGAGGCAGGGTAGACCGAGTTCAATTCATCTGGATCCAAATCATCTAGCTGCTGCTCAAAGCTTGCCTGATCGTCTGAGCTGTGTGCCGGTGTGCTGGTTTGTGCGCTTAGCTCGTCTGGCTGCCGGCCCGTCCGATGTGGCTGCCGCAGCACGTCCTGAAGCTCAAAGGGAGCGTCTGCAGCATTCCGTGGATCAATATTCATTTCTCTCTCCCCTCGAGTGCCGGCTATTAGTGTAGACTGTTGCAGGTGCAGCTTTCGAGAAGCTGACGGACCAGGCGGTGAGCCAGTGTCGGTTTGACGGTCACCGGCTAAATTCAGTTCAGTGAGGCGAGCGCTGAGCCAGGTGGAAGCGACGCTAATCGACGGATCACAAATCAGCGCTGCTTTGTGCGGTTTGCCATTTGTGACGAGGTCGAAATTGGGCCTTGAAGAGCTTTTTCATTCGCGACGCCAGATTCGCTTCCTTGTTGTCTGTCGTCTGAGTGGCAGGGAGCCCCAGGTATCAACGTGGACAAGCCGGCAGATGTGGCTGGTCCAAATGCTCGTTGGAAATCGTCCGTTACGCGCGTGGAACCGCATCGTCGCGATCGTTCGTCTCCATTGGATCAGCGTGACCGCTTGCCGTTTGTGGTTTCCGAGCGGCTGCTACTTGATCAAATCGTTCCAGCGATGTCGCACTTTAACAAACCTGACCTACGAGGTTGTGAGGTAGGGATAGCCGCCTCAACCACTTGCGCCTGGTTGCGACAGGTTGTTTTTCTCGCAGGCGCGCGTGCGCTTGATGTCTGGTTTCCACCAAACAGTTTGCGAGCACGGCATCTTGCCACGTGTGATCTGTGGTACTTATCGAGGGAGAAAAGCATATGAAGTCTATTGGCAAAGGGCTGGCGATCCTGCTGTCTTTGCTTTCGGCCATGAGTGTGAGCACGATGGCGAGAGCCGATGAGCCCTCGCCGAAATACACTGAGGTGCTCAATGCCCTGCAGGCCGGCAAGAACGTGAAGCTCATCCTGGACATGAGCCGCTGTGCTGCCGCGGAGGGTGGCAAGCCAGCTTCGGCGACACAGGCCGGCCTGGTCATCAATGCATTCAGGGTGACCCCGCAGAACGGCATCAGCTTCGCCAATGCGCACCAAACGGTGGACAGCTCCGGACATGCGGTGACCGAATACATTCGTCATAGCCTCAGCCGCGAAGGTAAGCTCACGGTGCGGGCCTCAAAGCTTGTCGTCGGGACCACCGAACTCGTGAACCAGGGCGAATTCATCTGTGAACTGCCGGATGGCGCAAAGTTCATCTGGTAAACGAAAGAACACAGGGACGGGGATGCGCTTGGAGACCTCGATCCTTTAACCGTGCAGGCATCTTCGCAAGCCACGACACGAATAATATCGATCATGAGAGACGGCCAGATTGTTTCTGGCCGTCTTTTCCGCAACGCTCATCGAGTTGCTCGAGCTTGTTGTAGTCGCTCAAGATACCGAGCGAATACCCGCCACGACAGCGGGGTCCCGGTCCTGAAGATAGCGAGATCGGAGCGAGCGGAGAAACGCTGTTCCGGCGTTGGCCGTTTGATGGCTCGTGGCCTTTTCTTCGCAGCTATTCGTGCGAAAATGCTCCCGGATGAACCACGTCAAGGAAAACCTGGCTGCACTGCACCTCCGAGCAGGAGTTGGCCCGCACGCTGAAATGTCCCCTCGTTCAAAGCCGCATGCTGAGCAACCACGAAGCTGTCGCACATCGCGCGCGCCAGATTGCTCGTCGTGTACAGCGAGTCAGTGCCGGCGAGACGGCTCGCGATCTTACAGACCTCGGCGCTTTGGAGCGCGGCGTTAGTCGCGGCGAGCCGCATCAGCGTCGCCGTATTCGGATTTACCGCGCCGTTGAGCGCCTCGTTCCACAGCTCCTCGGTAGCATCATAGAAGAAGGACCGCGCGGAACGCAGCATAGCCTCGGCTCTGGCCGCTTCCAGTTGGATGTAGCCCCGCTCTCCCATCACAGGCGCTCCGGTGATCGAGGCGCGGTTCCTGCTCATAGCGATCACCTCGTTCAGTGCGGAGCGCGCAATACCGACGCCAACGATCGCATGCGCCTGGGCGGCGAACGTCACTGATGGATAACGGTAGATTGGCCGGTCGATTGTCGGCGAGCCGCCGCGGATCAGGGTCCATTCCTCCGGCACGACGACATCTTCGATAACTAAGTCATGGCTGCCGGTTCCCTGCAGCCCAATGACGTCCCAATTGGGGCGGATAGTTACCTTTTCGGCCGGCACTACGGCTACACGCGGAAGATCGCCGATAGGGTCGTCTTCCACCCTGATGCCGACGCCAATCAAAGCCGCCCCGGGCGAGCCGCTGGCAAATGGCCACACGCCGTTCACGACAAATCCGCCGGCACTGCGTCTGGCGGACTGTAGCGGAAAAAGCGCAGCCGCGTACACCACATCGGGTCCATTCGCGTAGACTTTGGCGAGCGTTTCATCCGGAAGAGCAGCGAGATTGCAAGCCCCATCACCGAAGCTGGCGACCCAACCGGCCGAGCCATCTGCCTCGGAAATGCGCTCGATCAGCTGACAAAACGCGGCCGGCGTTTGCTCCTCGCCGCCGAAACGCTTGGCGACCATAGCTCGATAGACGCCAACTCGTTTAAAGCCATCGATTATGTCGCCTGGAATTTGTTGCGCGACCGCGAACGTGTTTCGACGGCTTCGGATCTCGGCGAGCAACGAGGAGAGGTTATCCCTGCTGACAGGCTCGACGTCGGCTTCTGACGGGATCATCTCTGGAGAAGCGTTCATAAATTCTCCTTGGTGCCTATACGGATGCTACTGCGCGCCATTGACGAAGAGTGGATACACTGGCGCATCGCAATGCGGCGGATTCGTCTTGAGGGCGCAATCATTGCACCATTGAGAATCGCAGTGCGAGATTGCACTTCTGCAGGTGACCGCAGCGCATGATCTGTCTGGTCCTCTCGAATCAGGAGCCGTCACCTTCGTGGCCAGGCTCACGGCCGATCAAGCCCGCGAACTCCTGCTGGCGGCCCAGCCGAGTGGCACGCATCTGCCATCTCCTCAGCAATCGGCGTGCCAATGAGATATCATCCGGCACCTTTGCTGAAGACGCGGAGACTACGTGATATGCGCTGAGCTTCCCGGCTCGATGTCCGACTTCTGGCATAGAACGTCGTCAAACGAACACGACAGGCGCAGCAGGACGAAAATTGGCTTCGACGGCGGCCCGTTCAAGATTCGACCGCTCGGAGGCCCAAGTGATCGGACATGACAAGCTGTCATTGCTTTTCGATTAAAATTCCGCAGCGGTATAGGCCAAAGCGATCGTCGATGGTATCTGTCCCGGATCACTAGCGACTGGGGGCTAAAATCTCTTTGGCTGTCCATGGCCAATTAACTAACCAACTGATTTCGTCGACATGGGTCAACGTCGGCTCAACACCCGGACGCATCTGACCCGTTATACCTGCATGCCGCAGGCCAATTGCCTGTGAGTCGTTTAACAATCGTTATCTGCCGGTCCTCTACCCTAAACCCGGGAATCGACATGTTAGGTCTATGCGCAGCGCCCGTTCTTCGCTGTGCTCGATCTCGAAAAATTGCGCGTTGCGGGGTCACCGGCAAGCAGGAGATCTCGATCTCTCCTTGCCGTGGAGGTACTGCGACAGGGAGACGTGTTGTTCGAGATCGAGCTCCTCATAAATGTTATAGCGCCGGGGGGCGCATTTCAGGTTCGACAGATGTGGACCCGGCCTCCAATCGAGACCTTTAATGCGAGCAACCGCCAAGCTGTTCCTGCAAAGACATTCAACCTAGCGTCAGAACCGTGAAAGTTAGCTGCCGAATGCGATGCACAAGGCGATTGAAATCGTTCAGCTTGAGCAGCTGTCCGAGGCGTCGAGCACCTCGTTCAGCCAAATTGTGGCCGATGAAAGAGAAGAACGCGGCCTCTGGGTAGGCTTTCGGCCGTGTAGGGCTGACCGTGGATTAAAAATCGTGTCATTGGGACATACTCGCTCGGCAGAAGACCCAGATTTTGGAGCGTGTCGATTACGGCAGGCGAAGCCTCTTGGGGGCCGTGCCTCCAATCGCGGGGGAACAACTCTCCGATTTCAGGCACTTGCCGTAGCGGCTGATGGCCCGACGCCTGCGCCGCAGACGGCGTTGGAGGGTTTGCCGCCGCCTTTCGCAATTCGAGCGACGCGGGCGGATCGAACCCGGGTAAAAGGGCGCCGTACGTATGCGCGACACCGGTCGGTGCCAAAAGCGCAGTGTCACCCGGTAAAGCGAACTTGGGGTGATGAATGAGTTGAACGTCGTCAGGTCCTTTCGGTCCCAACACAGCCGTGTAGCGCTCGCCGCTAATCTCATAGTTCATGATCGGATGTTCCGCATTAGGCAAGAAGTCCCACTTGCCCAGCGTAGATAGCATCATGTCGGGCGCCAGCTGGGTGCCATGGGAAAAGTCCTTGGGCACTGCGAATGAAACGTCGAAGGTGTCACCGGCAGCGGGAGACCGAAGATGGATAAGCTGAACATCATTGCGCCCTCCCGGTCCTAACACGGCCGTATAGCGCTCACCGGCAATGTCGTAGGTCTTTACCCGCTCTGCCGCGTCGGGCAACAGACCCCAGTGGCCAAGTTTGGTGAGCATCATATCCGGCGCGGACTGATTGCCGTGGGAGAAGTTGTCTGGAACGGCCCAGGAAGTATCAAAGCTTTCGCTGCCTGGGGGAGACCTCGTGGCGAGGGCAGCGCCGCCTTGGTCCATCATCCCTGCAAGGTACTCTTCAGAGGCAGGATTCTGCGGCCGCGAGCTCGGCTGTGAGGGGAGGACATCGGAAAACTCCTTCCCACGGACACTTTGCATCGGTGGGTGGTCAGGCGAGCCTACTTCCCGCCAAAACTCCGGTACAACAAGACGGTCCGCGGTCATGGAGCCCTCCCGATCCGCGGCATCGAAAAGATCTTCCTGGGCGAAGCTTTGCATGGGCGAGGCGACGACTGAACTTGGCGGCGGCCACAGTTCAGGGGCATCGAAAGTTGTGCCTGCCGGCGCGTCCTCTCGATTCACGGCATGGAAAAGCTCATTCTCGTCGACACTTTGCGGGTTAGAGTGGCCGGCGGAGCTCATTGTCGGCCAAGACGCCGATGCATCGTAGGGCATGGCTGGCAGCAGGCTCTCGCGAGCTGCGGCATCGAAAAGCTCTTCCTGAGCGAAACTTTGCACGGGCGAGGAAGCGGCATCGCGCGTTCCCTGCCAAAGCAGCGATGCATCGAAGCTGGAAGGCGTAAGCTCCCCGCTCCGCTCCGCGGCATCGAAAAGCATGTCCTGGGCTACACTTTGGATGGGAGAATAAGTGGCTAAACCCATTTCATGCCAATCCTGCGGAGCATTGAAACCGTCAGCCGCCAATGCGCTCCGATCCGCAGCGTTCCCAAAGGGTTGACCCTCGAGAACCTGCAGCGGTGAATGGGCGGCTGGCTGTGTCGGCAGGCGCGAGCTGGCTGCCTGTCCTCCCAAATTGTTCGGCCCGATGATCGCGCGATAATTGCGGAGCCCGTTCAAGGCGCAGACAAGTATATCGTCACCCCGAAACAATGCGTTGGCATGACCGAGCAGCGCTTCGTCGCTGATCTTAGCCATTGACAGGGGGCGCAGTGCTGCCGCTAGCTTCCGGAGACTGCTAGCATAATTTCCGGCCGTTTTCGCGTCGATTGCTCGACCGAAGCCTGCCTCAGCGGCCTCCCTGATGAGCCGTTCATCTTCCTTGGAAGGACGGTAATGTGTTGCGGTAGCGATGGCGTCAGGATCGCGGTAGCGGCTGACCATAAACAATGCTGGAGCGATGATTTTGTCCGTTGGCAGCAGCTTCTTGGCGTAAGCGAGCAACGTATCGTCATTGAGCTCAGCAATCGATTTACCTGACTGCTTCAGCAACTCGGCCAATTTGCGAAGTCGGCGATCATAAATGCTCACGGTGGTAGAACCCGGCGGTGGCCCTCGCTCGAGAGCAGCGCTGGACGCTGCCTGGATCAGGCGATCGTCTTCGTCAGAGACATTATAAAGCTCTCGGTGTGGATATATAGGGCCAGCCTGACCCGCTTCTCCCAAGTGCTGCTCAAATTCGGCTTGCTGCCGTTGCGGTTGCTCCACCGTTGCTTCGGACGCAGCGGGTCCGGTATCGGCTGGGTTGATATTGTTGAATCGGTCCATGCTCTCGTCTGCTGGTGTCGCCCTCGTGTTCTCTCGCTAGTACCCTCAGCTTTCCAAAACCTGACGTGGGCTCGCCAAATGTAGGAATCAATGGGAGTCTGCAAATGCCTTCTCCGAGGTGCTGCTGCGTGGTCGTGCCCTCAAGATAAAGTTGGCGACAAAGAGGGGAGGAGCACGGCAATTGGCCAACGCACTTGCCTCCTAGAAGAGCAAGTGCACAATGTTGGAGTTGATTTCTATTGCCGCCAGCCACGATGTGTAGGTCGAGATCATTCATGATGATGGACAGAACGAGTTCGTCGGATGCACGGCAATCCCAAATCGCACGGCTTGTGGGAACTGACGGCACCCGCGCCGCCGAATACGGGTCCTCTTGTAGGCGATGCGAGAGCTGATGTCGCCGTGATCGGCGGTGGATACACCGGTCTCTCTGCAGCCATTCACCTCGCGAAGGCTGGCGCGCGCGCCGTCGTGCTGGAGGCATACGAAATTGGGTTCGGTGGTTCTGGGCGCAACGTTGGGCTCGTCAATGCGGGCATGGGGGTCATGCCCGACACGACTCTCGGGTACGCTTGGCCCTTCCGTTTGGCGAACGGCTCATCGAATTGCTAGGTGGAGCACCGCAAGAGGTTTTTGAACTGATCTAGAGAGATGTGGTCGACTGCGAAGTTGAGCGCGCGGGGACCCTGCATTGCGCGGTCGGCCATAGGGGCTTGCAGGAAATCCAGATACGTGCCGAGCAGTGGCAAAAGCGCGGTGCTCCGGTCGTCGTGCTTAACGCGGAGGAGACCCGCAGAAAGATTGGCGGAGGCAACTATACTGGCGCGATGCTAGACAAGCGCGCCGGTACAATACAGCCGCTGGCCTATGCGCGGGGTTTGGCGCGCCTTGCGCTTGCAGCGGGCGCGAGGATATTCACTCGGACTGAGATTCTCACAGTCAGCGACATGGGTTTGTGCTGGAGGTCGGCACGGCAATGGGATCCGTACGTGCTGAGTGGGTGGTCGTCGCCACCGACGCTTACGGAAACAGACCTCGGTCGCAGGTCCGTCTTCCTTACTTCAATTTGGCCACGCGGCCGTTGTCAGATCGTCTCAGGACCTCAATCTGCCCGAACGGCAGGGAGCATGGGACACCAGCGCGGTCCTTTCCTCGTTTCGCTTCGATCGGTCGGGCCGTCTGGTGTTCGGCAGCGTTGGCGCTTTACAGGATATCGGTGCCTTGGTTCACCGAGCCTGGGCGATCAGATCGCTTCGCAGGTTGTTTCCGCAGCTCGATGAGCTTGAGTTCGAAACCGGTTGGTTCGGGATGATCGGCATGACTTCGACCACCTGCCGCGCTTTCACAAGCTCGACCGTAACCTCGTCTCCTTCGACGGCTATAACGGACGCGGGATTGCACCCGGCACCGTCTTCGGCCGTGTGTTGGCGTCCTACGTCCTCGGCCACCTTGCAGAAAAGGATCTACCACTTCCAGCGGCGCCTGTTGAACATCGGCGGTTTCGTGCCGCCCGTGAGGCCCTCTACAGAGCAGGCTCCCAACTGGTTCACCTCGCTGGAGCGCGTCTCTGATCCACCTAGTGGCAGTTGTATATCCGATCAAGGCGAGTTTCCTCGTCGGTATGGCCATTTCCGGCATGTAGCGATCTACGTGAATTCTTGACATCCGCAGCCGCGTGGCCCTGCCGTCAAGCTTGTTGGTCGGCGTCCATACGCCGTCCTGACGTCTGCGAATTGGCAAACTCGCACCTCCTGCAGAGCAGAAAACCAGCCATTCCGTTCATGCGATCGACGACTTCGCGAAAGATTGTTCCTTCAAAGAGATGTTCGTACTCGTCGCGCAAAAGATTGCCCAAGACATGACGCCGCTCGAAATCCATGCAGCACAAAGTAACATCGCCGTTTGGAAGAAGGATATTGCGATATTGTTGTTTGCCAAGACATGTCAAGGCTCCGATGACCGGCCGTCGTGGTTTGATGATATCCGGATCGAGACGTCCTCGCGTGCTGCTCAGTGGCCGCAAGCGCTCAAGCTTTTTAGCGGGAATGATGTCGGCGAGAGCGGGATGGATTGTGCCCAGCACGACGAATCGAATTGAGGGAATGTCCGCCTCGAGAAGTTGGCCCATGACGTTGAGATAGGACTTTCCAACGAGGCGTCTGTTCATATAACTGCCGTCATCAGGAACATGGACGACGAAAGCCCTAAATTGGAGCATTTGCAAGCGCCGGACGTCACTCCCGTTCATCCCGACAAGTGTCGTGAAAATTCGGATGTCATGGCCGCGTGTGTAAGCATGCTCAACCATGCTGGTGCACGACGGATGCAGCCAAGGCTCCGAGTAGCCGGCAAAACTGATGTCGGTAGCCGTGGGCACGCGTGTCAAACATCGCTCGAAATCGTGCAGGCCAAGATGCTTCGCTAGAGACACAGGTCTTTGACGATCGGCGAACTTGTCCTGGGAGCAATATGAACATCTGACGATGCATCCTGCGGTCGTGGTTATCTCCAACACCCTGCGACCAGGATTGACGGCGCGTAAGCTTTGTAACACCATGGGATATGCCATCATTCTGTCTGGTCCTTTCAGGTGCCGGAGAATTGGAGAAAGAGCGCAGCATTTGGTGCGCAGCGGCTTGCCTTGCTTCTCACGGATTGCAAATCCAGGATAGGTCGTTTGGCGAAACGACCTAGATCAAGATCCTGCCTCAACGCTAACAACGCGCTGAGTTCGATAATGCTCAACCAAGGTGGGGCTGATCTGGCGCGTCAACTCCTCCTCTCCGCCACGACCGCCACTTGGTACCGTTGGCCGTCATTGGCATCATAGTTGCTGGACTCGGTAACCTCGGTGGGGACGCTTACGCAATCCTGGCGAAGCGGAACGAGCATCTGGCCCGCCCGCCCCATCGGGACTTCGTATTTCCTCTTGACGGGCGGCGCGGGCCTCTTTTTTATGTCAGGCGGAGCGATAGCCCTCCCGAATGGCCCCGACGATGTGAACGTGATGGCGCGGACGATCAATCATCGCAGCCCTCGACGGCAGTCGTCCGCGAGAGCTCCCCGTCCCGCCCAAATGCAAGTTGCTGGTCAGGATGATGGATGAAGCAGCCTTGTTGCATACCGATGAACAAACTAGCTGTTCCCGGGCGGTAACCGTTTTCGTGGGCAGGATCAGCGCGGGCGGTGGTCACCGCACGATCCAGCGCCAAGCAAGTAATTGAGTGCGGCCGTTAGGAGCTGAAGACTTCGCATTTTGGCCTCTTAAAGAAGGGGGGAGCTGCGGTCGCATTGCGTCCTGTTTGATAGCTTGAGCAGCCACTAGCTGGAGCATTAGGCACCGCTTACGTAGCGCGGATGGTTCTCATCGCCCCACTGGAGCGGACGGAGTTAGGAAGTCAATACGATACTTACCTGCCGGAAATGGTAGGGGTGACTGTCCGGTTTTTGCGATACTCTGCTGGAGCAGCGACCCGCTCGCAACCGGCACGCCACGGCAGCTCGAAACTATCGATCGCGATCTGTGGATCCCTCATCTCTTGAGAGAGCAAAATCTGCGGAGACGATCATGAAAACGCAATTGGCGGACTTTCGAGCCGACGACGACGCCTCCAATGTTCCGCTGAGCAAGCTGGATGTGAGCGAAGCCAAGCGCTTTCAAGACGATAGCATATGGGATTACTTCGAGCGGCTGCGAACGGAAGATCCCGTCCACTACTGCCAAGAAAGCTTCTATGGTCCATATTGGTCGCTAACGAAATACCGCGATATCGTAGAGGTAGATACCAATCACAAGATATTCTCGTCGGAGCGGGGTGTTACCATCGCCGACGTGCCTGATAAGCACTGGACGCAAAGTTTCATCAAGATGGGTCCTCCTAAGCATCGCGAGCAGCGTGATACTGTAAGTCCGATCGTCGCGCCGGAAAACCTGACGAAGCTCGAAAGCTTGATCCGCCGTCGCGTCAGAACGATTCTGGACGGCTTGCCACGTAATGATGACTTCAATTGGGTGGATCGGGTCTCCATCGAGTTGACGACGCAGATGCTTGCTACGCTATTCGACTTTCCATTTGAGGATCGGCGGCTCTTGACCTATTGGTCGGATGTGGCTGTTGCAATTCCGAAAATCGGCCAGCCCATCGATAGCTGGGACAAGCGAAGTGCGATCTTGTCTGAGTGCTTGGCGTGTTTCGCGCGGCTTTGGAACGAGCGCATCAATGCCGAGCCGCGTCTCGACCTGATTTCAATGATGGCGCACTCGCCTGCAACTCGACACATGGAGCCGAGCGAATTTCTTGGCAATCTAATTCTTCTGATCGTGGGTGGGAATGATACAACGCGCAATTCGATTACCGGCGGTCTTCTGTTCATGAACCAGCATCCCTCCGAGCTACAAAAGCTACGCGATAATCCCAAGCTGGTCTCAAGCGCCGTGTCCGAGATTATTCGGTATCAAACGCCCATCGCACATATGCGCCGCAACGCCACGGCCGATATCATCGTAGGTGGGAAACATATCAGGAAGGGCGACAAGGTCGTCATGTGGTATATTTCCGGTAACCGGGACGAAGGGGTCATCGAGAATGCCGATAGCTTCGTCATCGACCGCAAGAACGTGCGGCAACATCTTTCGTTCGGATTCGGGATCCATCGCTGCGTTGGGCGACATCTTGCAGAGCTGCAGTTGAAAATCCTCTGGGAAGAAATCTTGAAGGCGCGGCTGGAGATCAAGGTTGTCGGCGAACCCGAGCGAATTGCGTCCAACTTTGTCCACGGGTATTCCGCTCTTCCTGCGCAGATTGCAGCTTAGGTCGTGATGCTCCGGCTAGCAGCCGCTCAGCTGCGCGGTCTCGTCTCCCTGTTTGACCACTCTCCGCCGCGCAGGACCGAAAGCGGTGATCCGCGCGAGGCGTCTCGGGAGCCGGGCGGCTTGCGGCAAACGTTGAGCGCCTGCGACAAGCGACGAATGGAGGTGCTCGAGGGCGTCGGGTTTTCCTGCTGTCTGAGGCAGGCCAGAGACCGATCCCAGATTGGAAACAACCTTTGACAGCAATTTCGATGTGTCAAGCGATGAGCTCAACATTGAAGATTGTAGCGGTGGGCGCGATTTTCTTTGGAGAAGCGCTTTCGATCATTGCAGAGTTGGTTGCCTCAAAGCAGTTCGGAAAGGACGGCGGCGATTTGACAACTCTCCTGCCGATGTTCCTGCTGATAGCGTTCGGCGGCATCCTTCTCGTCTTCGGATATGCACTGGGTTACATGTATCTTGAGAATATCTGGGTCATCATCGCGACATCGGTGGGAGCAATTTTAGTGGTGGAACCGATTCTCACGCTTCTGCTGTTTCGAGACGTGCCGACGGTAGGTTCGCTGATCGGATTGGCGCTCGGCGTGCTTGGCACGCTCGCCGCGTTATTTTTATGAGCATATTCCAAGTACGCCTAGATGGGTAGCATCTCGGCGGTTCTATCCTGAAAAAGACTTGCACAACGTCAATTCGAACACGAGAAGAAGAGGTTGTTATGACGCACCGTTCCACATCGAGCCACATCTACGTATCGTTGGGTCGGTAAACTCTTCTCGTTGGATCCGTAAACTCTTCGGTCGAACAACGGCATCTCTTTCCCGGTTAGCAAGAGGTTCGCTGCTGCCAGAAGTCTGAAAATCGACATCCTTCCGGTACTTACTTTGCCGCAGTCCTCCAGTCCGTTCCACGGTTCGGCATGCTAGACAGCCTTCGGTATTCGGCAAAGGCACTGGCAGGGCTATGCCCTAGACAAGCCGCCGCCATCGCCGAGTCCTTGAGGGATCGGCGTCACTGCCATCACGCGCAGCCTGGCAGCGCGCATTTCTATTGGTCACGGCGAGGCAGCGCCGAATGCGGACACGCGTTACAACCGAGCCTCCCGCGCCTCATGGGTCATCCCTATTGCTGCCTCCAGCGCCACAACAGCTTCCATGAAATTGGAACTCGGGCGGCCGGGGGGTTCTTTGTGCATCCGCAGAGCATCCTTCGTCAGCCAACCGTCAGCCAGGCGGTCTATCCAGGGAGGCTGCGCATTGTTGACCGTATGGGAGATGGACATGACGGGCATTGGCCGACCTGGCGAACCGTATGTTGGGGCGACAGGAGCCAACAGCACGTCGGGATCCAGTAGTACGCCTTCGGCGCCCAATTTTGTCCCTGCGTTTGTCCCTGCGGAAGGCAACCGGGTTTTCGACTCCGTCGTGGAGCGGATGCGCTTAGCGCCTGAAGATAGAATGGCGACGCTCGCGAGCCTGCCCTCAGGTTCGGGTGTGGCAGTCCCCATTTCCTCAAGCGGTGAGGGGATCAACGCAGCGAAACGAAATATGGACGGCCTGCTTGAGGAACTTGATGCTTGCCACAGTGCTGCCATGGGCGCTCAGAGCTCGTCTGAGGCGCAAGAGCTGATCGATCAGGTTGTCAAAGCGGGCGCAGCAGTTCTGGACTACTACGCGAGCCTGCCCCCAGATGTGGCGCGCGGCATTCTTTCCGACGATCAGGCTCGCCGAGTTCGTGACCAGACGCTGGATGCGGGGAACCAATGCAACGCGCTGGCCGCGCCGACTATCTACGCCTTGGAGCAGAGTAGGAAGAATGCAGGAAAGATACTCGAGCGGATGCGCCAATCCAATGCTCCGCCGGACCACCTGATCCGAGCGGCTTCTAGTGCGGCGAAACACTATTTGGCCTGCACGGAGTGGTGGGGAAAAAAGGCATTGCGCTCCGAACGGATGCAGTCCGTCTGCGGAGCCACTGCCAACTTGCCAAGTGCAACGGCCCAAATACGACAGGCCGAGCAGGCGACACTACGGCTGCACACCGGCTGGGCACTGTATACGAAGTGCGTGCATCTGCAGTCGCAGGTCGCTCTCGCGCGGGTCATGATTGAGTCGCAGGCGAGCACGCTCGACCCGGCCGTCAGGCAAATCCTCTTGGGTGAGAACGGTCGGGCACGTCTACTCGGAACCTTCATGGAGGATGTCATTCCGGCATTCCTCTCAACGGGCGACGCTGTTCTGAACAGCAAAGGGCAAGCCCTCGATGCAGCGCACTGCGCTGTTCTGGAAGGCGTCATGGAGCGCCTATCGGAATTTGCGTCGGCATTGCCGAACATGGTTGCCGAGCTAAGGAATAAGGGAGCAAGTCCCGAGCTTCCGTTGGAACTGTTGGATCAGATCGTGGAAGGAGCGTGGGTCACTGCCCATGAGGTTATGCGCCTTCTGGCAGTGCAGCCGAAGACACCAGTCATCATTGCACCGCCAACGGAGGCTGGCCTTGCGATACCGGCCGACGCCGCCGGCAGGGCCCCGGCGGCCGAAGACAGTCCAGCGCGCAGGAAAGGGAAGGGAAAGCGCAGGCAGGCCGGAGGTGCGGGGAGTTCGGCAGCCGGGCGGCGGCCCGAGCCGCAGCCGGCTATGCCCGACGCCGACACGGCGCGAGCCGCCAAGGTTATTGTGCTCTCGGATCTGGGCACGAAGAAACTCGCGAGTGCGGAGGAGGCGCATGCGAGGACGTCATCGTCGGCGAGTGGACACTTGGCGATATGGCAGGCTCCGCCATCGAAGGAGGCACTGACACGCCTGCTCGAGCGGTTGGACGAACTCTTGCAATTCGATCTGGGCAGTCAGCAAAGAGCCATTTCGCAAGCGCGCCACATGAAGCCGGAAGATGCCGACCACGTCGTGGACACCGTGGTCGAGCGGCTGCAGAGCCAATCTGCGGAGATAGAGGCGTGTGTAGCCGCGCTCGACGAACCTCGCCGACGCGGCCTACTCACGCCTGTGCAAGTGCCGGAAGTGCACGACAAAATAGTCCGCCTCAAGGCGATGTTGTCGGAGGTTCAGGGGCAGATACATGCTTTGAAGGCACGAAAGGCCTCGATCGAGATCGATTGCATGAAGACCTACGCGTTCCCCTCGCAGAAGTACCTCGAACGGTTGCAGGCGGCCGAAGAGGTGGCTCCCTTGGAGCCACCGCGCGCGTTGAAGAGCGAGCCAGGAAAGTTGTTCGAGATCAAGCTGCAGCCTGCGCCACTGGTCAATGGTGCGGTGCCACATCCGATGTGGGTGCACATCCATACGAAGCGGCCGGTCCATGCATGGCAGTTGGCGACATTGGATCACGCCGAGTTCGCCGCTTGCCACGTGAAATCCAACGAACAGCGCGGCTACAATCGCCTCTGGCAGAACGCTCGAGCTGCAACAGGCCACGATGACGTCGTGATTCACCGCGGCAAGCTCACACCTGCGTTCTGCAAATCCTTGTTAGGTGCCGCTTTTAGCGGGTACCCAGGCTATCCTTTTACCGAGACGGAGCACGGGATACGCAGGTGACTCGACACGAGACCAGTCAAGGCGTCTCGGCAGAGTGCCGCTTGTGGTGACGGCATCGGTCTTCTTCGCATCCGAATCCTAGTGTTCGAATGAACCGCACCTTGGGCCCGCGGGCACCAACTCCTGGGAGAATCGAGGCGCGGGAAGAGACACGCGCTCTATCTACACAATCGCAGGCAATCCGTTTTCGATGCCGCACGAGCAAGCCCCCACTACGAAGCGATTCGACCGAGTGCGAAGACCAGCGCTCGGGTGACAAGCAGCCCCATGGCACGGTGTGCTTTAGTTGGAGGGACAAATGTGTCCGGTGCCGACGGCGATCCGTTCGAATGTGATCACGAACGGCGGCAAAGACCTGTCATATCCTTGCGAACTGGTGGGCAAACTTCGGCGGGATTTTAGGGCGCTTTTGCATGATTCGCCCCCAGGAAGACAAGTATCCTGGGCGGGTTTGACGAATCGAATTGGCGATGCACAGTGCGGTTGCCTATCCATGCTGCTCTTGGATGAGGCTACGATGGCCCCAGCATCCCGGCTTCCACGGCCCCCAGAAGGTGCTGGGGCTTTTCGTTGTTCCTTGAGCGCGGCGCGCCCGATCTCGATCCGCGCCGGTGCTGGGTCCATGTCCGGACGATCTGTCGTTTGGTGGCGCACCGGCCCGGCGGCATCAATGTTCCCACGAGCGCTCGGCTGAATATCCTCGGGCACATCTGGCTCGATAACGCCATCCTGTAGGCAGACGCCTATGACGGGTGCAGCCAGCCCCTGATCGATGCGGAAGGTCAGTAGGCCGCCACCGTTCCGGCCAGGGCCGAGTCGCATCTGGTCGAGGGGCGGGTGGCTCAGCATCACGGTCATCACTTCCTTCATTGACATTAGTCCGCCACGGATGCTGGCGCGGCAAAGGCATGGCTTCGACGGGCGCGTTGCGGGCTCGCGCGGCCGAGCCCTGCCTTGACGACGGCGCTCACGGAGGCGCAGTTGAATCGCATTGAGCGCGCTCTCGTAGGCTGCTTCCAGCCGATTGCGCTCGTAGCGTCGCGCCAGAGCGATAATGCCCGTGGCGAAATAAAAATACTGTTCGGAATACGGGCGCTCGCGCATCAACCGCTCGACCCGCATGGCGAGGCAGACGCATTCCGCGCTGCCATCTTGATCAAGCTGGCCGGCGTCATATTGACGTGAGGCCGATGGGATTGGGGTGTGCTCGTTCAACGTAACATGGCGACTGCGCTCGCCGCGCCTGGCTGGCGACGTGGTGATTCTGCAAGATGTCGACCGCGCGATGGCAGGCCGGATGTCCACCTGACGACTGATCAGCCGGCGCGGCGCCAAGTAAAAGGTCTTGTCGACTTTGACACGATAAGCGGGTGTTCGGCATATTCGAATAAGGATTTCGTCGTGAGTGGCGCCAATGGCGCGCGCTCGATCTCTTCGAACATCTCCCGGCGGGATTTCCCGCCACGGCGCATCGGCCGGCAGGTTAGCGCCTAAAGCAATTCACCAATCGCGCTATTGAGACAGCCTCGCCCAGCCCTCGCTGCGAGAACATCGGCAATCCAGGTCCTTGGGTTGACGCAAGTGCGGCTAGCCAGTCATGGCGGGCAGGCTCGCCTGCTACGTATGGTCCCTAGCTCAGTTCTACCGTGCTCAGGCCTGAGCAATCTAGCGTCCTCGGGTCTGGCCACATCGCGCCACGTCCGGCAGTCCATATAGCTCGACCTTCCAACGCTTGCGAGCACTTCAAGTCTCTTATGCTGCCACTGCGCGCCTTCGATTGCGCGGCGGCGATCAGGGTGAGACTTCTCTCATCCTGGTTGTCGCGCTATATTCGATCCCCATTTGTGCCGGCTCGATCCTTGCTCATCACTCGTGAGCGAGCCCGACGTTGCTCGTCGGCGTGCGTTATTTGATCCGCTGACCAATCTCGATCGGTGATGGTCAGCGGCAGTTCGAAGATGATGTCAGTTGACACAACCGATCAGCGCTGCAGAGAGATATCTGCGCGGCGGCTCTGAGAAGTCTTATTGTTCGATCCCGCGGTCTGCGAGCAGCCGGTGCATGACTTCGCCTTTGATCTCGCCAGCGATTTGGTTTCGGATTTGAGCTCCGAGCACCCGCTCGGCATCTGGGTCGCCTAGCAGACCGTGCTCGGCCAAGCGCTGATCCAGGCGGCTTTGAAACTCCTCACCCATGGCTTCGACGAGCCGATCTTGCATTGCTTCATATTCGTCCGGAGCGATGCGCCTCAGCACCGTCTCCCAGGGTTGCCAGCGGGTTGCCATGTAGTCGGTGAATTGGTTCGCTTCCTGCTCCCGAACCAGGTCCAGCGCCCGCGCCGCATCATCCGGGGTCACGTGAGAGACCGACAGGAAACGCATCTCAGGGGCGACGTGACTGAGCTCCAGCGGCTCGCGCAGGAGGTATTGATAGGCAAGGTAGACTTCGACATCGTCTACGTTCGGGTCGACGCTGAGGAGCGATTTAACCCTGTCGCGCGCGATCCCGTCCAGCGCCTCGAGGCGAAAAGCAACGCGGGCGCGCTGGATCAGCTCGCTAAGCCGATCATCATACGACCCATTCTCGACCTCAGTATTGAGGCGCGCGGTCCGCATGCCGTTCCAGTGCAGGGTAATACGATCCTCGCAGCTCGCGTTGGCCTCGGAAGCCTGTGTGAAAAACTGCTCGCGCAGTCTCGGATCGGCCGCCGCCTGCCGCAGATCGTCAGCCACTGCCTGCCGAAACTCGTCGCTGCCCTGGTTTACGGTCCCTCTTAGCCTCTCCAGGAAGCGGGCGTAGTTCTGAGCGCCCGGCTCATCCGCAAAGTGCTGCCATTCGGCAAGCGCTGCGAGGTCGTTCCCGAGCCAGTGCGCCGCAGCCTCGTGCAGAGACCGTTGTTCAAGATGCGGTGCCGCCAGGTGAGCGCGGACCTCGTCCGGGAGCGGGTTGTCGGCAAACGCAAGCTCCAAATTCGGGTAGTTTAAACTCGATAGGAGATTCTCAGGCAGGCCGGTCAGCCGGTTGCCGCTCAGATTGAGCGATTGAAGCCAGCCGGGAAGGGGTTCAGGGAGGCTGGTCAACTGATTGCTGCTGACATCGATTTCGATAAGCCCCGATGGGAGGACGGGAAGCTCGGTCAGCTGATTGCCGCTAACCGCGAGCGAGGTCAGGCCGGTCGGGAGCGCGTCGGGCAGGCTGACGAGTCGGTTATTGTTTGCGCTTAGGATCCCGAGCCCCGGCGGGAGATCTGCCGGCAGACTGGTCAACCTGTTATCGTTCGCTTCCAGGCGATAGAGGCTCGCCGGGAGCACGTCCGGCAAACTGGTCAACTGGTTATGGCTAACAAGAAGTTCGTTGAGACCCGGGGGCAGCCGAGCGGACAGGCTGCCCAGCTCGTTGTGCATGGCGCGCAGTTCCCTCAGCCGGGGCGGCAGGGCGTCGGGCAAAGCGGTCAGGGAGAGGGATGACAGATCTACCAAATGCGATCCAATGTTCTCCGCAGCCCTAATTCGTGAGCGCCCCTGTCGCCGATTCTCGGCTTCGCCCTGGCCCTCTTCGGCGGCCCAGTTTTCCAGGATGCGCGCACGCGAAGAGGCGGGGGTCCGATATCCTGTCAAGGCTTCGACCCAATCTGCCAAGGCTCGGTTGAAGCCGCCGAGGTAGCTTTCCTGCTCCCCATCTTCAAAAGTGTCGAGGGAGGAGTTTGCACTTCGCTGTGCCTGTCCTGTGTTCATCAACTTTCTTCGCTGTTGAAATCAAAGAGTACGCCCGGCGCTTCTCAAGACAGCGAAGCAGGCCGTTGCGCAGCGCAGCGATCGTTCGAGCGAACGCAGACGCTCCGGGGCTACCGACTCCTGGCCAAGCCGGTAAGCCTCACACGAGGCCCTCCGAGGCAATTGGATCGATCCTATTGCCAGGCTTGCTGCCACTTCGTGACCAGATAAGTCCTGAAGACCGTCATCGTGGAAGCTTTCTGAGCTTAGCAGGCTTACCTGTCGATCAGCTGACGAGCGTTGCTCCAGGTTGGCCAGTTCGCTCAACCTTTGTTGCCAAAGTAGGTCACACCAACGGCTGAGCGGATCAACCTCTTCAGATGAGTCGGTGCCGACTGCTTGTTACTTGGGGAGAGACGTCGCACGTTTTGGAAGATCGCAGCGCTTGCTGCTGATTGCAAGAACGCACGGGTACGAATGGATCGTATCCTCAGCCAGGATCCACACCCAGTTTCAGGTCACGACAGCAGTGTCGTTTCCGACGCGTGGTTGCAGTTTTTGCCGATCGGACCTGTCAGCTTATGGAAAGCTAGATGTCTTAAGCCCTCCTACCTGTCGTCATGGACTGAGTATGCTCGGTCTCGCAAGGGGGTGGGGATGGATTCTTTTCAGGAGCGACAGATACAGCGGGGTAGTGCCAGCCTTTCCGCGTCTTCCGGCCAAACCGACCGGGAAAATGAGGCATCGGCGCAGTGGGACGGAGTTGTGTCAGGCTATGCAGAAAGCCCGGCGGATTCAGCTCATGCGAACGGAGAAATAGACCAGACGCTTGAGAATTGGGCTGCTGAACAGCACGTGGGTCCGCTGGAGGATCGGGAAGAGGCGCTAAGGCGAGTGAATGCTCGGGATGAGGTCGCGAGACTGGATCTCGAATCATTGTCTCTTACCAGTCTGCCTCGACTTCCGACCGAAATCGTCGTGCTCGAGGTCCCCTTCAATCGGCTGACCAGTCTGCCCGATGGTCTGCCTGCTTCGCTCCAGCGTCTCGACATCAGGGGCAATCAGCTGACTAGTCTGTCGGCTCTTCCGGCCGAGCTCAGAGGGCTTGATGCAAGGTCAAATCGACTGAGGAGCCTGCCCGAGGTCCTGCCTACAGCGCTCCAGTTCCTCGACGTCAGCCACAATCAGTTACCGAGCCTGCCTGAGACTCTCCCTGCTTCGCTCCAGTTTCTCTATGCCAGCCACAATCGATTGACGGGTCTGCCGGAGGATCTGCCTGCTACGCTCCAGTTTCTCGACGTCTGCCAAAACCGCTTGACGGGTTTGCCGGAATCTCTCCCTGCCATGCTCCGGTTTCTCGACGTCAGCGAAAACCAGTTGGCGAGTCTGCCTGAGGACCTGCTGACGCAGTTGGGCGCAGGTGCCAGGATAGAGCTGGGTGAAAATCCCCTGCCCGAGCAGGTGCTGACGAACCTGGACACAACCCTCCGCGCCGAAGGGTATACCGGTCCGACCGTCTACCTTTCGCGCGATGACGAAAGTGATTTGTCCGGGACAGACGATGGACAGGCCGATGATCTCGCTGAAACAGTCGCAGCCTGGCTCAGGAGCGATCCGAAGCAGGGCGATCGAGAGGTACTGGCCACTTGGCAGAGCTTTGCAGAAGAGCCGGGCGCCCAAGAATACGCGTTTTTTCTCGAAAAGCTGTTCGACTCGGTCAATTCTGGCAATGAACAATTCCAGCAGTCGGTCGCTGACGCTCTGCGCTTGGCGGCCACCAACCCGCAATTGCGCGCGCAGTACTTTCAACTGGCTCTCGACGCCAACCAAAGCTGCGAGGATCGGAGAACTTTGACTTGGAACGGCATGCAAACCGCGCGGCTCATCGCAGACGTCGAGAACGGGGCCTACGACGATACGGCCCGACTTCCCGATCTCGTCGATCTTGGGCGCATCATGTTCCGTCTGGACGCGCTTGAGCGGATTGCGCGCGAAAAGACTCACTCGCTTCAGTCCGCCTACAACGTGGAAGACATCGACGCCGTTGAGGTCTATCTTGCTTATCAGAACAAGCTGCGCGACCGGCTAGGACTGCAACACGTCGCGCCCGCTATGCGCTATTTTGAAGTCTCCAGCGTCACCGATGCCGACGTTGACAGTGCGGAGACCTCCGTCCTGACCAAGGAGGCGGCGGAATTCGCCGGCTATTTGGCGACGGACTGGCAACCTTGGGACGGCCTGGTGCGGCGAATCGCTCCTGAAGAATATGCCATGATGCAGGGCCAGCTCATTGATGCAATGGGGGAAGAGTTCGACAACCGGCTGGAGCAACAACTCGCCGACAAAGGCTTGGCCGGGAGTGCATCTGATCTCGTCGAGGATGCCAAGCGAGAATTGGGTGCTGAGATTCGCAAGGAAATCGCCCGCGAGATCAAGGGCGCTCTAAGAGACAAGGTGCTCAATGATCACGGCGTGAAGCTCTGAGGCCGCCTTTGCTACAGCGAGAAGCTAAAGGAAACTTAAGCTGATTGAGCGCGTGGTTGACCGTCGATAAAGATTTCCGCCGCTTTGCCAAACACTTAGTTTGCGAAAACTTCCTCGTTGGCGCTCTGATTTGCAGCAACTGCAATCTCACGTTCACTTGGGTGCGGAGGCTGGGTCAGACAGAGGAGCGCGATGTAACACGCATGTTCATAAATCTTCGTAGACGTCTGGCTCGCCCCGAGAGCGATCATCCTTTTTACAACGCAGCAAATGTCGCGATGGGATCCTGGCCGATATCCTGAGTGGCGGTTGTCTGGCTTTAGCCGCGCGGTGCTTTTCTCTGCCGCGGCCCAGACTACGCGAACGGCATCAGCATACATGTGCGGAATCCCCGCGCCAACGAAACCACGCCGAATGCCAGAAATAGGCCGTCAGTAAGCCGGCAGCCGATGACAGGGATGTTAGCGATCGCATCATTCCCAGCGGAGGAAGCGGCTCGTATCAAGCCGCCACCGTGCGAGCCGTATGCTGGCCGCAACTGCGGCCACCGCAAGGTGCGCTATGTGGAGAAGGGTCGGCTTTTGATGGCCTGCCTCGCTTTTCCACCGCAGTGGCCGTCGAGCCAACGGAAGCGCTTGAGTTCGACACGACCCGCATCGAATCCTTGTTGCGTGCCGATCCTGAATTGGCCTTGGCGATGTTGCGGCTGACCAGCCTCAAGCAGCCGTTGCTTGTAGCGCCTGACCAATGAGCGTTCTCTCGGAGAACATGTACAAGCCCGCCATCGCCAAACTAATTTTTCACTGACCCTCGTCAGCGAGAAGCTGGTCGCAGAACAGAGGAGCATAAGCAATCCTAGCCATAACCAGCAGGCTTGGATTCCGCGTTCAGCTTTTCATCGCGCGGACGTAGGTAAGATCCAGCTCGGCCTGGAACGGCAGTTGCTCTTGAGTAACGTGCTTTTTGCGCCCGAGACGGCCGTCGTTTCTGCCGTCGCCCAATCGCCTCAGCGGGCATATAGTCACTAGACTGTATGCCCGCCTCCGCGGGCACTCTCGCTGACAAATTCGTTCAACAAATCTCGGAAACCCGAGCTCGAAAAATCTCTCGAAGTTTTATATTTTCGCCTCGAACATCGCCTGAAGCATCGCTTGCGATACTAATTTTGAGCATCGCCAATCTAGGAGGTGCTCATGAAATCGTCAGTAGCGTCGTCGGGACTGTCCGCCCAGAAGGTCGTTGCCCAGATTCGCAAAGTGAGGAAAGCAGCGGAAAAGGCGTCAGAGAACAACGGGCGGTTCGCCGCGCACAAGTATTTGCGGGCTGTTTTACGCGCCTACAGCTATTTTGAGACCACCAATCGAGCTATGACGGATTTTGGGTGACGCGGTCCGATCAGGCGGCGCGGACTTCAGCGGTCGGAATGAATTCGATTCGGTCCGCAAACTTTACCACGGATATCACCTTCGGCAACTGATTTGTGCCCTTCAACCGTCGCCAAGTTTTAGATGCGGCGCCGACGAGCTTGAAGACCATCAACTTTGCTGTGTGTGGCGATAACGCTCCCTTCGTTCGCACAGTCCGGTGCCTGACCGTCGCAAAGACGCTCTCGATTGGATTCGACGTGCGCAGATGCGACCAGTGCTCGGCAGGGAAGTCATAAAACGCCAACATGGCCGAGCGATCCTTGATCAGGCATTCAACGGCGGGCTTGTATTTGACGCCGTACTTCTCGACAAAGATATCAATCGCTGTTTCAGCGGCCGCCCGGTTCGGCGCCAGGTAGATGTCACGCAGATCACTCTTTATTGCCGGCTGCACGGACTTGGCGACCTTGTCGAGCACGTTGTTCACCTTGTGCAGCCAACATCGCTGATGTTGCGTGCCGGGGAAGATTTCATCGAGCGCCCGCCAGAAGCCGAGAGCGCCGTCGCCGACAGCAAGCTGAGGCCCGATCTGCAAGCCGCGCTTGCGCAGATCGGGCAGCAATTCTCGCCAACTTTGTGCGCTCTCGCGTACCCCGACCTGGAAGCCGATGAGTTCCTTCTTTCCTTCAGGCGTGGCGCCTATCAACACCAGGATGCATTCGGCATGGTCCTCCATGCGAGCCTGCAGATAGACGCCATCCGCCCAGATATAGACGTACCGCCGCGCCGACAGGTCGCGCTTTTGCCAACGTTCGTATTCGGCCTGCCAGTCCTTCTTCAGGCCAGCGATGACCGGCGGCGACAAGTTCGGCGCGTCCTTGCCGAGCAAGGCCGAAAGCGCCTCCTGGAAGTCGCTGGTCGAGATTCCCCGCAAATAGAGCACGGGGATCAACGCGTCCAAGCTCTTCGCCCGGCGGGCCCAGAGCGGCAGGATCGTCGAATGAAACCGGATCCTGTCGCCTGGCCCGCTTGCTGCACGGTCGCGGGCCTTCGGACGGGCGATCACGACAGGGCCGATGCCGTGGCAATTTCGCGCGCCGGCCCATATCCATGCCGCACCACGCGCGCCCGACCATCCGGCAGCGCCAGATGCTTCGTCGTTTCCAGGAATGTAGTGAACTCAATCTCGACAGCCCGGGGCGATCAGTTCGCGAGCTCCGGCACGCAGAATATCCGTCAGTGGATCAGCGATCTGATCGGGCTGACGCAGAGGAAATACATTGGTAGTCTCGTTCACGGCGTATCGCTCCTTTGGAGGTTGCTGGCAGGCTTCATCACCCGCCTCGATACGCCGCCTTTCTCAGGTCGTCATCACCCAGTTTCCGTCATAGCTCCCACTCGACCATCGGCTATCTCAGCCTGGTTGAGTTCGAGCGCAAGGTGGGATTAGGCTTAAGTCGGTGTCCATCAAACCGGCAGCAGCTCAATGCTCAATTTTGCGGAGTCTCTGACTCGTCAGCTTTCTGAAAACTTAACTGACTAAGAAACCTGCTTAGATGATTCTGTGGATGCGAAGGTAACGTGGACCGCCCGAACTATGAAAGCAGCGCAACAGCTTCGTTGCAGGTGCAGCACGACTTGTTGCAGGAGCAGCAAGCGGGCCAAACCGGGCAAAGCGCCTTTGAGCAGCAACTGCACGAGGCACGCCAGGCTGACACCGCGATACCCGACCGGCCTCTCCCTCCCAGTGTGTCTAGCGACAGTCAGCAGTCCCCGGACCCGTCGATGGGTGCGCTCGCCCGGAGCAAGCTTCCGCCAAGCGAGAAGGGTCTCATCAATAGACATGGCACAGCTGAGTTGAGGCAAACGAACAGGCCGAGGTCCCCAATCAATTCGCAAGGCGTTGCCTTTGAGCAGCAGCCGAGCGAGGTCGCAAGCTCACTTGAAGCTGGTGGAGCAATGCCTGCTGAGGCTGCCCCGCGGGCGCCTCAGGTAACTCAGGTTTCAATAGCGGGCAAGAAAAGGAAGCAGCCTCTTTATTCCAAGGATGCTGTTGTTATTGTAGAATTTAGCCAGGCGCTCACCCAGGGCAAGCTCGCTGAATCATTTGTCCAGAGAATCGTAGGTCCTCTTCTTAGCTTTGGCCGCTGGCTGTGCGCAAATAACAAGACGGGCGTTATTGCTCGGCTAGACAACAATTCACTGACCACTGATGGCGATCTCTTCCAATACAGCGGAAATAATAATGATCTGATGTTGGCCCTAGACCATCTCCGGACCTGGCGGTCGACGGGGCACGTCCCCCATCCAGCTCCCGTGCGCAAGCGCCAAAAAGCATCCGCCGTCTGTCCCCATGTGTCTGAGCGCGACCAAGGGCTTATCAGAGAGGTGGCTCAGGGCGTTATTGCAAGTCGGAAGCTGAAAGGCGAGGTGGCTAACGGGTACGCGCGCAATCTTACCAGGTTGGCAAATGATCTCGGGGAGCGCGGCCTATCTCTGGACAGTAGTAGTGATGCAGACTTGCTTGCCCATGTAAAAAAACTCTTCAAGAGCAATAAATTTATGCGGGCCGCGGTGGGGGCTCTTAGGGACCATCGTGCCCCGAGGGCTCCGGGCGCTTCATCTGTTGGCGGGCGCCCATCGCTTCCTCCTGCCGATGGTGACGAAGTGCTCATTAAGGGAGCCATAAGCCACGCTCTTGAGAGCGACAGGTTGAGTTCGACGACCGCCCGACTTTATGATTGGGCGCTTCGCAAATTCTCTCGAGAGTTAGATCTCTACGGTGACACGCTTTCCGCACTCAGTAACGCGGCCCTACGTATCTGCGCTGACAGAATGTTTCGCGACGAAAAGTGGAAGATGGCCTTGGACGGTGGGCTGAAAGCCCTTGGAGAGTATCGTCAGACGAAGGGTGCTGAACCCTCAGGGGAAGGTGCTTCGGGGCAGGCGGCTCTCGGCAGAGCGCCGGTGAGGGGCGCCGAGTTTGCAGTAATGGACGTTGATCCCGAAGAGCTTTGGCAGCTGTTGGACGTTGAGGGCGACGAGTGGCCGGTTATGGCTGACGATTCTGCGCTTCTGCGACCGGATCAACAGCTTCCGGAAGAGACTCGCGAATTGCGGGATGATCAATCCGGCCCTTCGTCGGCTCTCGGGTCAAATGTGCGCGACAATAATGCGCTGGATCATCTCGCAGCGTTCTTGGCTGACCCGAGCCGGCACCGCGACCCCCTAGGGGCTCCGCAGGAGCTGATGAGTGCGCCTCAGAGTGACGTCCTGCAAAGTGAAGGGGTTCTCATCGATGATGAGCACGGCACAGCCGAACTGAGACCAGCGAAGAGGCCAAGGAATCTGGATAGGGCGCAAGCAGTCGCAATTCAGGAAATGCTGATCGAAAACGGCAATTCGGGGGAGGGCGTGCTGATGCAGGCCCCCCTCGGCCGCGTGGTCGCATGGCAATGGGACGCGGCCGCGCAGCACAGTGGACCGCAGGGAGGTCTCAGTTCGCCGGTGGTCTTTCCCGCGGAATATTACGATCAGGATCTGCTTTGGCGAGCGATGGACGAAACCGCCCCATCGCCGTCTCGCGGCTCAATCATGAGCCCTCCCCAAGCAAGAGATTCCGGAGAGTCCGACCATCCCCTGAACTGGCACCCCAACCGCAAGGCCGCGGCAACCGGGAGCAATCTCTCGCCGACTCGGGACATGGGCCCGATTGAGGGAACGGTTCATCTCAATTCCTTCGAGCTACCGGGCGGCCTCGTCCCGACGTCTTACTTACGGTCGCTATTTGCCGGATCAGCACTGGATCATCACGATGACAGTCGACAGCCTAGTCTGCCGCATGGGCTTTCACCGCCGGTGCCTGCCTTTTCGGACGATGAAGCTATGGTATGGTTAAGGGAGGAGTTCTCGCGGCGGCAGATGCAAGAATCTGCCTCACCGTCAATCTGCAGGGCTCCGTCCGATCTCTACGGCGGACTTGAACCGTTGGTTGATCTGACTACGTTCACGCTGTCAGAATTGGGCGACGATGCTAATTCTGTGCCGGCGTTTCCGAGCACATCCGCCGATGATCAGATCGTAGCGCTGAATGCGGCAGCCTTGCCTCGCGAGCTGGTGCTGGGGGACGAGCAATGGCTGGGCGACGAGCATATCCTGAGGGATTACCAGCTTCAGGAGCAGGAGTTGCACAGGGACCCTCAGGATTTCCCCGCCCTGGATATCGCCACTCGGACGCGGTTGGTGTCTCCCACTTTGGTCCATAATTTGCTGCGCTCTTCCGACGATACCGTCGTTGAACGGGCATTTCAGCGCATTGTCTATGATGACAAGGGTAATGATACAGCCGACTTCGTGTTCCTGCCCGTAAGCGATGCCGATCCTTCGGATCCTTATAGCCAAGGGAATCATTGGTCGCTGCTGTTCCTTGATCGCCGTGACCGGAGCTCGCCTATTGCCTATCACTACGACTCCCGCAGAGGATTCAACGAGACGTCTGCCACCCATCTGGCCGGTAGACTGGGTCTTCTAGACAACGTAGTGCAAGCTGGCATCGCCCAACAGCAGAACGGCTATGATTGCGGCGTCTTTGTCGTGGACGGTACGCGAGCTCTCGTTAGTGGGTTGGTTGCAGGGCAGCGAGGGGTGCAGAATCTTAACAACCTCAGTGTCAGTAGGCTGGCACTGCAAGCTCGCCTACGGGCTGTTATTGGAGCCTAGCCCGCTGCTGAGTGAAGACCTTTGATAATCAGTGAAATGCAGCACAAGCTCGCGACATGATGTTGCTATGGCCATCGGCCAAGCTTTGAACAGAGAGCCGTATGCGCTGAAAGGTGCACGTACGGTTGTGTGTCCAGGTAAAGCTGGCGTGTTCAGCAGGAGAAGTCCTGCCGGGGTAGAAGTCAGAGCCCGTAGTTTGGATAGCAGAGGAGATGGAAACAGAACTTCTGAAGCCTATCGACAAGGTCTCCTTGAGGGAGATCCACGAGTCACCGGGCTGTAACAACAGTGAACGCGTTGTGGCCTCGAAAGTGAGTAAATCCGAGGGCCGAGCTCGCAACCGTAGGGCGAAGGCAGCATGAACAGCCGAACACTGACCGATACGGCTGTTTATCTCGGCGGGGTGGAAGCGACGGCACGGTGACAAGGACATGCTGAGCAACTGGAGAAACCCTCCTCGTCCCGGCGAGAAATCGACGGAGCAAGGTAGGCCGTATAACCGGCGACACCGGGAAATCGGCCGAAGGCGAGAGGGTGGCGGCTGGGTTCGGAGTAGCGAGGAAGCGGAGTAATGTCCGTGGAGCAAAGGGGCCCTGCCATTTGTGACGTCTCCAACGTAAGGAAGGCAAGGACGAGATGACAAAGGCGTCCATCGATTTGCAGGACCTGAGGCGGAGGCTATACGTCAAGGCGAAGGCTGAACCGTCCTGGCGTTTCTGGGGTCTATACGTCCACGTGTGCAAGATGGAGACTCTGCGCGCGGCGTATGAGATGGCGAAAGAAAACGACGGCGCACCGGGAATAGACGAGGTGACGTTCGAAGCCATCGAGGCGCGAGA
Source organism: Bradyrhizobium sp. USDA 4504 (assembly GCF_054063995.1). Classification (NCBI taxonomy): domain Bacteria; kingdom Pseudomonadati; phylum Pseudomonadota; class Alphaproteobacteria; order Hyphomicrobiales; family Nitrobacteraceae; genus Bradyrhizobium; species Bradyrhizobium sp. USDA 4504. The sequence continues at coordinate 8,943,727 of NZ_JBSSGV010000001.1, forward strand.
TGTGGAGTCGCTGCTTGCAGCTAAGGGACGAACTGACCGGGCGTACCTATAAGCCACTCCCCGCGCGACGGCAGGAAATACCGAAAGATGGGGTAAAGTCCGCATCCTCTCGATTCCTGCAATCCGCGACAGAGTGGTGCAAGGTGCGCTCAAGCTCATACTCGAACCTGTCTTCGAGGCGGATTTCCAACCGGGGTCGTTTGGATATCGTCCCAAGCGGGCAGCACATGATGCGATCAAGCGAGTGGCTGAAGCAGTAGTCCAACGGAAGACGCGAGTTCTCGACTTTGATCTGAAAGCTTACTTCGACAATGTCCGGCACGATCGGCTGTTAGAGAAGGTGGCGCAACGGATCGATGACGCGGATATCATGCATCTCCTGAAGATTATGCTGAAGGCCTCTGGCAAGAAGGGCGTTCCGCAGGGCGGTGTGATCTCGCCGTTGCTCAGTAATCTCTATCTCAATGAGGTAGATAAGATGCTGGAAAGAGCAAGGGAAGTCACACGCAGTGGCAAGTACACCTACGTCGAATATGCGAGATTCGCTGACGATCTGGTGGTCTTGATTGATGCCTACAAGCGACATGACTGGCTAATTGGAGCGGTAACTAAGCGGTTACGGGAAGAGTTCGCCAAGCTGCGGGTTGAGATCAATGATGAAAAGAGCCGCGTTGTCGACTTGGAACGAGGTGAGAGCTTCGGCTTTCTGGGGTTCGACTTCCGCTATCTCCGCAGTCTACGCGGAGCAATGCGGCCGCATTACACGCCCAAGCTCAAAAAGTGGACGGCGCTGCTGCGGGCGGTCAAGGAGGTGTTCCGCCGACACCGGTCGCAACCGATTGGGAGGGTGATAAGCCTGATCAATCCAATGCTCCGGGGGTGGGTGAACTACTTCGCAGTTGGGCACTCCAGTGAGTGCTTCGGCTACATCAAAGATTGGGTAGAGAAGAAGGTCAGGCGCCATCTGGCGCACGCCCGGAAACTACAGGGCTTCGGCTGGGACCAGTGGAGTAGGCCGTGGTTGCACGACACTCTGAGGCTGTTCAACAGCTATCGGGTGCGGCGCGACGGAACGAAAGCAATCCCAGCATGATAGGTCCCATAAGCCTTGGAGCGAAGCAAATGGGGGCGCGCAGTGCGGGAAATCCGCATGCTGCGTGCGACGTGGAGGGGGCTGGAAACGTGGCACGGTCGAGAGACCTGTTGGCGCGCCAGTCCTCGACCCTACCGGGGAGGAGAAGCGCGCTCGCGCTTCTTACTTCACTCCCGATGGCGCGCGGCTTCCTCTATCTCGCGGTGGCGCTCGACTGGTTCAGCCGCCGGGTGCTGTCGTGGCGCGTCTCGATCACGATGGAACCCGCATTCTGCGTCGAGACGCTGGAGGACGCTCTCGCTCGCCACGGCAAGCCGGACATCTTCAACACCGACCAGGGCTCGCAGTTCACGGGCGCCGCGTTCACCGGCGTGCTCGCCAGTCATCGCATCGCCATGGACGGCCGGGGCGCATGGCGCGACAACGTGTTCGTCGAGCGGCTATGGCGCAGCATCAAATACGAAGAGGTCTATCTGCGCGCCTACGATACCGTGTCCGACGCCGGCGCCTCGATCGGCCGATACCTCGTCTTTTACAATGGCCGGCGTCCCCACTCGAGCCTTGACGGCGGCACCCCGGATCAAGCTTACTTCAACCCGCTGCCGTTCCGCGCGGCAGCCTAACTCTGGCACAAGCTCCACTTATCGACGCGGAATTGCTGTTCAGACAACCGCAGCCAGCTCACTGCACGACCAGGCTGCTTTTCTGAGAGCTCTTGCCGACTCGAAAACCCCGTCTGAGCTACTGAAGTGCCACCTGGATTTTGCGGAGCAATCTTGGTCGAAATCGTTCAGCGAAGGCTCAAAGATATTGGATCGTTTGAAACACGTCCATCGGCCTGCGGTAAGTTAGTCGTCCGTGAAGATCGGCTAAGCAATTGAGCTAGAGCATTTTTCACATGATGTGGATCATCTGGTGTATCCAGCATGCCTAAAGTAGTTGGCACACATCTGCGGCGCAAACGACTTGACGAGTTTGCCGATGAGTTTGAGCAGGGCTTGGACCGTGCGGGTGGCGCCTTTGCGCAGCGCAGCTTTCAACCGGGAGAAGGCCTGTTCGATTGGATTGAGGTCGGGCGAGTAGGCCGGCAGATAACGCACGCGGGCGCCGACAGCCTCGATCGCCTCGCGGACACCGGCGATCTTGTGAGTGCGCAAGTTGTCCATGAAGACGATGTCGCCCTTGCGCAAGGTCGGCGCCAGGACTTGCTCGACATAAGCCAGGAACGAGGGCCCATCCATTGCACCGTCGATGACATAGGGCGCCGTGAGGCCATCGATGCGCAGCGCGGCGACAAGCGTCAGCGTCTTCCAGTGACCATGGGGCACGCCAGAGACGAGGCGCTCACCGCGAGGAGAGCGCCCATAGTGCCGGACCATCTTCGTCGTGACCGCAGTCTCGTCGATAAAGATGAGGCGCGGTGCACGCAGCTTGGGCTGCTCGGCTTTCAGCGCGGCACGCTCGGCAGCGACGTCAGGTCGATCCTGCTCGGCGGCGTGCAGTGTTTTTTTGAAGGTGATGCTGTGACGGTCGAAGAAACGCCAGATCGAACCGATGCCGGCCTTTTGCTTTCTCTGAGAGCGCAGACGCGCGCGGATCTCCTCGAGCGTCAGGTCCGGCTCCGCGGCGATCAGCTCGATCAGCCACTGCTTGTGCTGCTCCAACGGCGAGCGGCTGTGCCCGGTGCCGGGCTTGGCCTCAACGTTTCCGGTCTTCCTCCAACGATCCATCCATCGGATCGTAGTCGAAGCGCCGAGATTGAGAATGCGCGCAGCCTCACGTGCGCTTTCGCCGGACTCAACAAGCTCAACCGCACGCACCCTGAGGTCCTTGGAGTATCCCTTCGCCATCGCATGCCCCGCATGTTGTCGCGGGCAACACCGAATCTAATTTGCGTGCCCGTGGGAATCCCCTTTGACTGTTCCGATTCACCTCAACTGGAAACCGCTCTAGAATCGCATTTGTCGTTGCGGACTGTTTTGCGATTGCAGGATTTTGAAGCTTCGGGCATCGGAACCTTGCAATTTCATTTTCAGGATTCCGTCGAATCGCCAGTCATGATTCCGTCGGCGCATCGGAGGTGGCGATGCGACCGAAGAAGCACAGGACGACGGGATCGGGCGATCTGTTCCGGGCCAGGCTGGACCAAATCATCAATATGAAGCACGAGCTGGTTCAACTCGCCGGCAAGGTCGATAGGGACTGGATCGACGGCGAGATCGCGCCGCTCTATAGCGAGAACGGTCGGCCGGGCATCGCGACCCGCTTCATGATCGGGCTGCTGTTGCTCAAGCACATTTACGGCCTGTCCGATGAGGGGCTGTGCGAGCGCTGGGTCCACGACCCGTATTTCCAGTACTTCACCGGCGAAGAGTTCTTTCAGCAGCGTTCCCGCACGAGCGCTCGGACCTGAGCCACTGGCGCAAGCGGCTCGGCGACAAGCTGGAACTGTTGCTGGCCGAGAGTTTGCGGGTGGCGCACGAGACCGGCGCGTTACGCAGCCAAGACCTCAAGCGGGTCACGGTCGATACCACCGTGCAGCCGAAGGCCATCACCTTCCCGACCGATGCCAAGCTGCTGCACGCGGCGATCAAGGGGCTCAACCGCCTGGCGAGGAAGCACGGGGTCAAGCTGCGACAATCCTATCTTCGCATTGCCAAGACCGCGGCAATGATGGCTTCCCGCTACGCCCATGCCAAGCAATTCAAGCGGCATCAGCGGCAGTTGCGCATCCTGCGTAGCCGACTGGGCCGGATCATCCGCGACATCCGCCGCAAGATCGAAGGGCAGGAAGCGCTCGAGAACGCGTTCGCACTGCCGCTCAGCCGGGCCACGCAGATCCGTTCGCAGCAGCAGCGCCAGCGGTCTTGGCCTCTGTGTCGGCCTTGGCGTATGGTTCATTTTGCCGGGTGGGCTGGCCGGTAAGAGCGATGGTGTTCGTACGAGCGACAATCCGCTTATCGACAAGGTCAAATCAACCTGGCGAGCGCAGGATGGTGAGAGAGCGGAGCAAATCTTTTCCAAGGTCTCGAAGGTAGCACACTTCATCCCCCGGGGATGGGAGGTTGGTCAAAAGACCCACTCGGGCGAGCGAGTTATCTTTTCGTGGGCTAAACATCGGGCCCATCAAGCAAAGGAAGAGTACACGGTCACGTGGGAGGTGGCGCCCGATGGCGCAACGAAAATTGTGGCACCTTATGCAAAGCCGATGGAACTAGGCTGGCAGGCGTTCGCGCTCTCGCTCATTGCGGACGAAGTCACAAACGACGAAAGTGGCGTGAACCGTCGCTTTCTGCATAATCCCGCCAACTTCAACTTCGTAACCACCGCGCAGGGCAAATTGGGCGATCTCCTGCGGCGTGGCCGCTGCACTATCGGCGAGCCGATTGGAGTGCATTACTCGCCGACAATAAATAGATGAGCAGCAAGCCACGAAGGGCGGGCTGTGGCGGGTCGAACTTTCGGTCGACTGCAATGTTCCCGGACCTAGTTCTTTTACCCGTGACGGAGTCATCATTTTGGAGAAGCGCGAAGGGCAAGATTGGGAGGCACAATCGTTCTTTGCAACGCTTATCGCCACGTATGCACCCGGCTCTTGGTTTGAGCTTGCCGACCCGAAAGATCAGGAAGCGTTCAAGGCGGGCAAGAAAGTGTTGTCAAAATGACGTTCGCTGTCGATGCCTCGAGCGTCGACGATGATAAAGCCGCATGGCTGTTCAAAGTGTCCGCGCTTCGTGGTGCACGTCGCGATCTCGGTAACCGAGCGCAAGTGGAGTTTGTCGGACGGTTGGGCGAGGCAAGATTGCAGACCAACACGATGGCCGCGCCTTGACGTTCCGGCCTGTTGTGACCAATACCTCAATTGATCAGCCGCTAACGTTTGTGTACAGCGGAGCATTGACGAGTATTGGGCCATAGTAGGACGCATCGATTATCCAGTCACGCTAGGCGATCGTCTCGCCGAACCGCGATCACTCCGTCTCCGCAACCCCGACCCGGCTCCGAGGGAGCAATCGCCACCAGCGTGCCACGGGAGAGAAAGAATGGCAGCTTGAAAACAGCCCGCAGCTAAAGGGCCGATTGACATCCATCCATCTTTTCGACCTTTCGCCATCACTGACGCGGACGTTGGTCGATGAGGGCTCACTTGCTCGGCCGCCTAGTGCGATCGCTCAACAGCCTCAACACATCCGCGCGATACAGATCGGAGGGGCTTGAATCGGACCTCGCGTCAAGTTGTACCTATTGTACTATGTTCTGCTTTCCCGGCCGATCGCCTCGCGCGCCAACATCAGGAGTGCGTGGTTGATCGATTGCCACAATCCGCTGTCGCGCCATTGGTAGAAATAGTACTGCACCGTGGTCATTGGTGGGAACAGAGTGGGCGGCAGCATGCGCCACGGCAACCCGCCGCGCAACAGATAGAGCACCGCCTCGACGATGTCACGATAGCTCCATTTCGGGCGCCGCCCGCGCTTGGCCCGCACAGGAAGCAACCTCTCCAGCACGCCCCATTCCGCATCCGTCCAGCCGCTTGGCAAACGCAGCTCCTCTCGGGCAAACTGTGCCCGGGTGATATCAGTCCACATTCTCGATCCCTTTGATGCTTCGCAACACCAATGGAATCAGAACTCGCTGATATCACTCAACTTATTTTTCGGTCGGACACTAAGGGTCATCCAATTGACGAAATCATGCGCTCAGCCGTTGCTAATCCGGCGCCCATTCAGCCAGCTCTGTCAGCCAAGACGAGGACAAGTGGTCGAGCCGGCACGTGGCTATCGCGCTCGTGAGGGCAGCCTGCACAGTTTCTGCTACATTGGAGAAGGATTATGAGGCGCATTGACGAGCGCGGCACATCGCCCATTTCGGAATTTGGTGCCGATGAAGGTCAAGGCGCTGACGGTTCTAGCGCTAGATCGGCTTGTGCCCCCGGCGAAGAGGGCCGATCATTCAGTTCCGTTGTGGAGCAGACGCGCTCTGAGCCTCAGGATTCAGATGCTTCATACTCGCGCAGCGCGCAGCGCGCCAGCGGTGCAGGCCGATTTGCCGCTCCTCCCGCCAGCGCACATCGACTCTTTGGGGCTGCGCTGCATGGCGTAATCGGTGGGAGCCGTCGTCGTTTCGGCTCCTTGCCGGGATCCGGCTCGTCGCGATCTGATAAGGAAGTGCGTCGCGACGATCCAGAGGCGGAAGGCTCGCTAGGACGCTCTCTCCCATCGCACGGCGGAGACGGACCAGAAGTGGGACACGTCCACGATGTGCCCACGCAGAGTGTCCTAGGCCCAGGCCCGCAGCGACCTTATGGAATTTACAGTGGGAGACCAGGTCGAAACGCGGGCGCCTCGCATCCGCGTGGCGAAGAGTTCTGGCGCGACGATAGAGAGGCTCAAAGCTCGCACGTGGGTAGACGCCCGCCGGATACGCCGTCCGTGTCTGAGCGAGGTAGCAGACCAGGAAGATGGCGCGTCGCCGACGCGCCTGCGCAGCCAATCGAGCGTGAAGGTGCGGAACGAAGCGATCGTACCTATAATGGCGCAGCAAATCAGGAAACACGCCTGGCGCACTCTGATGGCAATCAGTGGCGTGCCGACCGAACGGCTGAGCGCTCGCAGAGAGGTGGGCTCCCGCCAGATACACCATCCGCCTCCGAGCGGGGTGACAGGCCAGGAAGCTCGCGCATCGGCGGTGTCGCTGCGCAGCCAATTCAGCCTGGAAGCTCGGAGCGAGCCCATCGAACTTATCGTGGCGCAGCCAATCTGGAAGTTGCCCCGTCGTCTTCGGATGGCGACCGTCGGCGCGCCGATCGCGCCGGCGGGCTGGCGCCGCATGGCCAATCCATCTCTGACCGAAGTGGCGGACCAGGAAGGCAGCGCATTGACGATGTCGCCGCGCAGAGGGTCCAAGGTGCGAGCTCCGAACGACCGTATGGATCCTATCTTGACGGAGTACCTGGGGGAGCAAGCTGGCGTTCAAGCGGCGACCACTGGCGAGGCGATCAAGCCGCTACCAGCTCGCAGACAGATGCGCTCTCTCGACATAGGCAATCCGTGCCTGACCTGGGTGCTGGACCAAAAATGCAGCGTATCGAAGATATAGGCGCCGAGAGCGTCCGGGCTGCAAGCTTGGCGCGTCCTTATAGACGTGCGGATGAACTTAATGCAGCTCTGAGGGACCTTGATCACGTTCGCGACATCCGTGCGTTCTCAACTGCAGTGGTGCAGCATGACAAGAGGCTGCGAAAGGCGGACCGGGAGGACCATGAAAGGTTTCTGGAAAAGGCCGCCGTTGATTTCAAGACTGAATTCGTTTCGCGCCTGGAGGAAAACATCCGCGCCGGGCGATCATGGGGGTACGCCACAACATGCAACGTGGTGAGCCGAGAAGCCGGTGGTCGTGCAGGTGTGGAAGCTTGCAGGGCCTTGGCAGCTCGGCTGTCGCAGCTGGAAGATGCGTTAATAACGAAAGTCGACCCTAATGCGCTTTCGCTCTTCGCATTATCGTTTGGTCGGAACCTCCGGGCGGCGGAATGCCGCAATGGGGTGATCAGAATCGCCCAGTTTTGTCTCGACCAAGAAGGCCGACTACTTCAGAAGCTGAACAGTCAAAATCTGTCACTGCTGCTGAACGGCATCAGCAAGTTGCCGGATCAGGAGGATATCCGCAAAGCCGTCCTCGCAATCGCCCGCGAGGTCTGTGACGGCGTCCGCCAGCTCGCTCGTTTTCATGAGCAGGACCTGGCGAACCTGGTGAACGGTTTCAGCAAGTGGCCGGGCCAGGACGATGCCGGCCGGGCCGTCCTCGCAATCGCCCGTGAGGTCTGTGACGACGGTCGCCAGCTCGCTCGTTTTAATGAGCAGGACCTGGCGAACCTGGTGAACGGTTTCAGCAAGTGGCCGGGCCAGGACGATGCCGGCCGGGCCGTCCTCGCAATCGCCCGTGAGGTCTGTGACGACGGCCGCCGGCTCGCTCGTTTTCATGAGCAGGAGCTGGCGAACCTGGTGAACGGTTTGAGCAAGTGGCCGGGCCAGGACGATGCCGGCCGGGCCGTCCTCGCAATCGCCCGTGAGGTCTGTGACGACGGCCGCCAGCTCGCTCGTTTTCATGAGCAGCAGCTGGCGAACCTGGTGAACGGTTTCAGCAAGTGGCCGGGCCAGGACGATGCCGGCCGGGCCGTCCTCGCAATCGCCCGGTGAGGTCTGTGACGACGGCCGCCAGCTCGCTCGTTTTAATGAGCAGCAGCTGGCGAACCTGGTGAACGGTTTCAGCAAGTGGCCGGGCCAGGACGATGCCGGCCTGGCCGTCCTCGCAGTCGCCCGTGAGGTCTGTGACGACGGTCGCCAGCTCGCTCGTTTTCATGAGCAGCAGCTGGCGAACCTGGTGAACGGTTTCAGCAAGTGGCCGGGCCAGGACGATGCCGGCCGGGCCGTCCTCGCAATCGCCCGTGAGGTCTGTGACGACGGTCGCCAGCTCGCTCGTTTTAATGAGCAGGAGCTGGCGTACCTGGTGAACGGTTTCAGCAAGTGGCCGGGCCAGGACGATGCCGGCCGGGCCGTCCTCGCAATCGCCCGTGAGGTCTGTGACGACGGCCGCCAGCTCGCTCGTTTTAATGAGCAGGAGCTGGCGAACCTGGTGAACGGTTTCAGCAAGTGGCCGGGCCAGGACGATGCCGGCCGGGCCGTCCTCGCAATCGCCCGTGAGGTCTGTGACGACGGTCGCCAGCTCGCTCGTTTTAATGAGCAGGACCTGGCGAACCTGGTGAACGGTTTCAGCAAGTGGCCGGGCCAGGACGATGCCGGCCGGGCCGTCCTCGCAATCGCCCGTGAGGTCTGTGACGACGGCCGCCGGCTCGCTCGTTTTAATGAGCAGGAGCTGGCGAACCTGGTGAACGGTTTCAGCAAGTGGCCGGGCCAGGACGATGCCGGCCGGGCCGTCCTCGCAATCGCCCGTGAGGTCTGTGACGACGGTCGCCGGCTCGCTCGTTTTCATGAGCAGCAGCTGGCGAACCTGGTGAACGGTTTCAGCAAGTGGCCGGGCCAGGACGATGCCGGCCGGGCCGTCCTCGCAATCGCCCGTGAGGTCTGTGACGACGGCCGCCAGCTCGCTCGTTTTCATGAGCAGCAGCTGGCGAACCTGGTGAACGGTTTCAGCAAGTGGCCGGGCCAGGACGATGCCGGCCGGGCCGTCCTCGCAATCGCCCGTGAGGTCTGTGACGACGGCCGCCAGCTCGCTCGTTTTCATGAGCAGCAGCTGGCGAACCTGGTGAACGGTTTCAGCAAGTGGCCGGGCCAGGACGATGCCGGCCGGGCCGTCCTCGCAATCGCCCGTGAGGTCTGTGACGACGGCCGCCGGCTCGCTCGTTTTAATGAGCAGGAGCTGGCGAACCTGGTGAACGGTTTCAGCAAGTGGCCGGAAGACGAGGACATTTGCCATTCCGCAGCCGTGATCGCGGGTGAGGTCGGTCGCCGCGCGCTCTCCGATTTCACGCCGCAGCAGATGGCATATCTGATGAATGGCTTCAGCAAGTGGCCGGACGACCCGGCGTGTCACCGGGCGGTAGTGGACATCGCGCGCGGACTAGGCCGGGGCGGTCAACGCTTCGGTGCCTTCACGACGCCCGAGTTCAACATGATCGCCAATGCCCTGGGGCGAGGTATCACGAGAGGGGAAGACGCGGGAGAGATCATAGAGACCGCTCTGCTGAAGGATCGCTTGCATCAGCTGGCCCATCACCTGCACTATGACAATGATCGGCTGGAGCAAGGCGACGTTCTGACTATCGCCACCATTTTCAAGGCCTTGGCGAAGGCTCGACTATTCGAAGATCTTGGCTCGCTCGCCTCGACCGGGTTGGATCGGCTCAACGAATTGCATCGTGCCCCTGGTTTTGCCGCTGAGAATAACCTCGAAACCATGGGCAATCTCTGTGCCGCGCTGGTGCCGCTGGCGCGCAGCCCGCACCTGCGCTGGCACCGCAGAGTGGCTCTCCACTTGCTGAACGATCTCCAGCCGGTCGTGGAGCAAAAGATCGAGGCGCACTTCAATACAAGCGCGGCAGAGCGCATCCGTGGGCCGCGCGCGAGTCGCAATCCTGCCCTCTCGATCTATCAGATGCTCAAGGCTCGTGCAGTCCTGGCGAACATGTTCAAGCGACCGGTTATCGAGGGCAAGAAGGCCGATTTGCGGAAGAGGCAGCAAGAGCTGCGGCACGGTACCAAAGAGATCCTGGCCGGCACGCGCGACCTCATCCAGGGCGATCTTTCCAACATGAGCTGGAACCTGATCGCACAGATCGAGGCGGAGAGCCCGGTCGATGCGCTCGACACATTCGTCGAGCAAAACGCGGCAACGATCCGGGACAAATATCCTGCGTCCACATTCGATGTCCACGAGGTATTGCGAGCCATGGATCACGAGCCGAGGCCCCCACAGGGCGAAGCGGGTCTGATGCGGTTGCCGGTGGTGGACATGCAAGGACGGCCACTGGCCACAGAGTCCGAGACACGATACTCGGTTTTTCATCGGCTGACCTCAGGCGCGATCGAGGTGGTCGCCGTCCAGCTGCCGGCAAAGCCGAGCGCCCTCATGCTGGCGCGCACGCTCACCTACAAGGGGGTGCCGTACCGCATGGACCTGTTCGGCGGCAGCAAGTTGAAAGCACCAAGACCGACCGTGCTCGAAATCGCCGCCCATGCTCCAGGCGGACCGGCAGCACCGTCTTCGGGGGGAAAGCTGCTCGCCATTCCCTATGCCGAAACCGCGCCGGGGACGTCATTCGAGAAGCTGTTGCGGGCCTGGGCCCCGTTCAAGGAAGCCTATTGGTACACTCAGCGCAGGGGGTTTGCGGCGCCACCCGCAATCAAGGATCTGGGCCCTCACGATTACGCGCTGGAGGGCGCCTTCAAGCTGTTGCTGACGCCAGACCGCCCTACCAACGAGGAGCATCCGTTCAAATTGACTGGACCGGAAGGCCCGATTGCTTTGCGACCGCATGATGGCTGTGGCTTTATCAAGGCCTCGCTCGCCGAACGTATGCTCGCTATTCGCCGGGCCGGCCCCCAGGAAGGCCCCGATCGAATGCCGGCCTATGGTGAGGGAAGGAGATCGTCCGTTCCTGCCTCGGCGTTGCAACATTATCCGCGCAGTGAGCAGGTGGCCGACGAGGCTCGCGAAAAGGCCAAGAGCTGGCTGGACAGCAGAGGAGGGGAAAGCCTGATAGGCGAGCAGCTGTTTCGCATGGTGACGGCAGGCCACATCGATGCTCCCGGTGGCGTTGCCGTCCCGTCCAGTGATGATTACCTCCATGTGCCGAAGTGCAAGAGTGAGACGTTAACGGGAACGGGGGGCGTGCTGATCGGGCGATCTCCCTATGACAAGCCTAACCTGCGCCCACTCGCCGCCGAGCGAGTCAGGTCGGCAGCTGACGGGGATCCGACTGCGGCATTCCTCGATAGATGCGTGGCCATGCAATACAGTTTCAGTGTCGCCCAGAAGTCGCAGGAGGAGCTGGCGGCCCACGACCCGAGCTTCTTTGCCAAAGGCATTCTGATCGTGGTGCCGGATGGGATGTGGCCGGCCAACTACGCGGACCGCGGGCTGGTGATGTCGGCCGAAGACGTCAAGTGCCATTCGAGCTGGACCGAGCGCAAAGACCGTGCAAACGTAGACACGCCGGTCGACTGTGTGGGTATCCTGCAGGCGACCGAAGTGTTCGCTCCGGGGTCGTTGGTTGCAGTCCCGACCGGCGAGCAGAAAAAGCTCGACGGCGACTTCGACGGGGATACCGTCGTTATCATCGGCGATCGGCCGCAGCTGTATGAGCATGTTCGCCAGTTCGATGAGAAGGAACAAGCTCGCGGAGTTCGCTCGCTCAAGCCGCCGAAGTCGTATACCCCGGCGATCGAGGGCAACAATTACCAATTCAGTCGTGCCAGCCAGATCCTCGCGGCGACGCGGAACGCGTTGGAAATTTATAGCGGCCTGCAGCGGAGCTTTCTGGCGCAATCCCATCAAGCACGGCGTTGGTTTGCTGAGCGCGCGGTTTTTGGAACTTACGAGGGGTTTCATCACGAACTTCAGCGCGACATCCGTCAATTGCTGACCAAGGAGCAGGTGAGCGCCCAGGATGTCGAGCACATGCTCGATAGAGCGAGGCCCGAGATCAAGCTTGCAGACCATGCAGTCGCCCACGAAATTGCCGAGTTGCTCGTCAACGACCTCGAGGCGTGGGCAGCGAGCACAGCTGAGCAGATGCTGCCCGAAATATCCGAAAGCGTGAGCGACACTAAACTGACTGTGAGCCCAGCGCTTGCGGAGCTTTTCCCAAGCCTGGCGGAGACTTATCCGGCAGCCGCTCACCCACGCGACCGCATCCAGTCCTTGCTCGACCACTATCCTCCGCGCATCACTCCGCGGCCGGATGGCTACATTGCCGATGACCTCGTGCAAAGCGCGAGCAATCTTCTGAGCCTCGGGATCAAGGTCGGAACGGACGCCTTCAAGTCCGACACGAGTGTCCAGCTCTTCATGAAGAAAAGCGAATGGCTCCAGGGGCTCCTGCAGCAGACGCCAGGCCTGAAGTCCGTGCCCTATGTCAAGAGCATGGCGGCGACCCTCAACCACGGACGGTTCAATGTCGACACGACCCTGGAGGATCTGAAGGACAATCCCACATTGGCAGCTTCAATCATGGAGGCCTCTATTCATCTTGCTGCGGAGAAAGGGATTCTGCCTGGCTTTGGCCGACAGCCTGCCGAGGCTTCTGCCATCACGTTGACGCTAACTCGCGAGCAGGCTTCAGAGCGCGCCCAAATCGAGGTCGCGCGCGCCGCAGCCGAAGAGAAGGAGATCACTGTAGCAGCACGTCAGGTTGCCAAGGACCTTGAGCTGTTGGGCATCGATGTGAAGATGCCCCATCTCGACCGTCGGTTAAGATCGGAAAGCTCCCTCAGAGACCAACTCATGGAGGTGAATGATGCCCCCGAAGGCGCCTCACTGCTGATCAGCAGCGCCGTGCGCCATGTCTTCGAAGTGCCCGACAAGGATTTTGCACGTGCCTTCACGAAAGGCATTCTGGCGTTTGAGGAGCAAGGCTACGCCGAAATCAGCACAACCAACTGGTTCAGGATGAGCGCTCCGACGTTTGTCGGCATGAAGACTGTGCTCGCCACGCCGGATGGCTACCGATTCGAGGCGGAGTTCCATACGCCGGGCAGCTACAAGGCCAAAATTGCCAATCACGACACGTACAAGGAACTCCAGCGACGGCGCAGAGGCGATGCACCGGATCCCCGTAAGATGGAGCAGCTCACCCAGCGCGTGCGCGAGGTCTGCAAAGAAGTTGCGATACCGGAGGGTGTCAGAAACATTCCCCACTTTTCGATCGAAGGGGCGCGGACAGCTGGCGTCGGCGCAACCCTCGGGTTGCGATCTGCCCAACAGACCGCGACGCCCGAGCGATCACCGACTGCAAAGGAAGTTGTCGCTGCCCTCGACGGCCGGCCGATCGTGCTCGTCGGCATGCCCAGCTCCGGCAAATCCACTATCGGCCCACATCTTGCGCGAAGACTAGGGCTGCCTTTCATCGACACCGACAAAAAGATTGAGGCGATGACTCGCATGTCGATCACGGAGATTTTTGCGACCAAAGGGGAGCAGTACTTCAGAGACTTCGAGGCGAGTTTGATCGCGGAGTGTCTCGAGCGGGGACCCACGGTGCTCGCCACTGGTGGCGGCGCGTTCATGCGTGAGGAGACGCGGCACCGCGTCGCCAAGAAAGGGGTCTCGATCTGGCTCAATACCGACGCGGGTGAGATCAGGAAGCGCCTTGCTCGTGACATCACCCGCCCGCTGTTGCAGACCGAGGACCGGGAGGACAAGATCACGCAATTGATCCGCGATCGCGAACCGTTCTATCAACTTGCCGATCTCACCATCGTCCCGGGAAAGCGTAATAACAGGAGCGCGGATCAATGCTTGGTCGCGCTGCATGCCCATCTTTGCGGCGAGGCAAGCGCGGAGCGGATACCGTCCAATATCATGAGCGCGGCACCGTGATCTCGCCGCTCACCAGGTTGATTGTCGCAGCGATCGCACCTTTTAAATCCGCATGGCTTCGTGACCCTGATGAAACGGATTCATCAAGCGGCAAAAGGGATTCTAGTTCGGCCACCAACGCGGTCGCCAAGAAGGTCGTCGCTCGCGCCGAGCCAAGCAGGCCATTCTCGCCGCGGCAGAGGTGCTCCTGCTGAACGCGGGACAGGCTACCTGGGTCTCGTCAGCTTGTCGCAAAATCGACCTGTTAACATAAGAGGGGGGAAGTCCCGAGAGCCGTTCAGATGGCTCAATCGGAGCGCGGAATGAACCCTTTTAATGGTAACCGGCATGAGGGCCTCACCTCGCAGTGACGAAGCTTGTCTGCGATACCGGCTGGCAAGAGCTGATCGGTGGAGGTGGCGCGATGGCAAATGCCATGCTTGATGCCAGGTGCGTGTTCCAGCGGATCGTGATCACCGATTCCAGGCCATCGTGATCACCCATTGAACGAACCCGCTGCGCGGGAGGGCGAGGCCATTTATCTGAGAGGCATCTGTTTGAGAGGATTGGGCCGCAAGTCCGTTCCTCTTAATCCAGGAGTGCCTCATGGCCACGATGAGTTCGAGCCCGCTGCGCCGCCGCATGATCGAGGATATGACGCTGCGCAACTTATCACCGTCGACGCAGCAATCCTATGTGTACGCGGTTGCGAACTTTAGCCGACACTTCGGCCGATCACCTGACAAGCTCGGCCTTGAGCAGGTGCGCGCGTACCAACTGCACCTGATCGGGTTGAAGCGGTCGTGGACTCACATCAACCAAGTGACGTGCGCGTTGCGCTTTTTCTATGCGGTGACGCTCGGGCGCAAGGAGGCGATTGAGAACATTATTTCGGCCCGCGAGCCGATCAAGCACCGCTGGTGCTGAGTGCGGAGGAAGTCGCCCGTTTCCTGGAGGCTGTACCGGCCCTGCGCGACCGCGTTGCGCTGGTGACGGCCTACGCTGCCGGGCTACGGGTCGGCGAGGTCAGCCGCCTGAAGCCCAGCGCGATCGACAGCAAGCGCATGCTGATCCTGATCACCGCCGGCAAGGGCGGCAAGGATCGTTACGTGATGCTGTCGCCGCGGCTGCTCAGCATCCTGCGATCCTACTGGTGTCTGGCCAAACCGCGCCATTGGCTGTTTCCGGGGCGCAATCCGGACGATCCGGTGAGCGTCGCCACGCTGCAAGAGGCTTGCCGCAGAGCTCGGCAACATGCCGGCCTCGATAAGCGGGTGACGGCACATGTTCTGCGGCACAGCTTTGCTACTCACCTTTACGAGCGCGGGACTGATATCCGGCTCATCCAAGTCCTTCTTGGCCATGCGCGACTGTCATCGACGGAGCGCTACACGCAAGTCGCAACCAATCTGATCGCACGGGCCAGAAGTCCGCTCGACGATCTCGACGCGCGATTGAGATCTCGGCCCGAGTAGGTGCCCGGCGCACGTCCGGCGTTCGAGGTGGCGGACATCTTCCGCCAGCACGGCCACGCGTTCCGCGTCGCCCACGCCGGGCACCTCAGCCGATCCCAGCTGCGCGTGATGGGCGCCATCGAAGCGTGCCGGACTGCCGCGCTCGGTGGTCACGTCGAGTGCTGTGTCGACTGCCGGCACCAGCGGATCTCCTACAATAGCTGCCGCGACCGTCATTGCCCGAAGTGCCAGAGTACGGCAGCCCGCGAGTGGCTCAGCGCCCGCGCTGCCGACCTGTTGCCGGTCGAGTACTTCCATGTGGTGTTCACGCTGCCGGCGCCGGTGGCGGCGATCGCCTATCACAACAAGGCGACCGTCTACGCGATGCTGTTCGAGGCAGCGGCTGAGACTTTGAAGACGATTGCGGCCGACAAGCGGTACCTCGGCGCTGAGATCGGTGCGATCATGGTGCTGCACACCTGGGGCCAGACGCTGACCCATCACCCGCACGTCCACTGCATCGTGCCGGGCGGCGGGCTGTCGGCGCACGGCGATCGCTGGATCGCCTGCCGACCGGGCTTCTTTCTGCCGGTGCGCGTGCTGTCGCGTCTCTACCGCCGGCTGTTCCTGGAGAAGCTGAGGGCTGCTTATCGTGCCGACAAGCTGCGTTTCTTCGGCAATCTGAAGCACCTCAGCGATCATTCAGCGTTCGATACAGTCCTTACGTCGCTGCGCCGCATCAAATGGCTGGTCTACGCCAAGCGACCTTTCGCCGGCCCCAAGCAGGTTCTCGCCTATTTGGCTCGCTACACGCACCGCGTTGCCATCTCCAATCACCGGCTTCTCGCAGTCGATAATGACGGCGCCACCTTCTCTTGGCGCGACTATCGCGACGGAGCACGGATGAAGTCGATGACGCTCGCGGCCGACGAGTTCATACGCCGGTTCTTGTTGCACGTCCTGCCCGATGGTTTCCAGCGCATCCGCCACTATGGATTTCTCGCTAACGGGCATCGCCGTGCCAAGCTCATGCTGATCCGTCGCTTGCTTGCGGCAACGCCACCTTCGATTGCTGATCAGGCGCCCGAGCAGCAGCCTGCGTGCGCAGTCGCAGACACATCCGAACGACCGCCATGTCCCTGTTGCGGAAGCCGCATGGTCGTTATCGAGATCCTTCCCGGACCTCGTCGGGGTAATCGGACGCCGGACACCTCATGAACCCAATCGCGCACGATAGTTTTCGCCGATATCACTGCTACCACCGCTCTGGCCGACAGCGGGTCGGTGCTCGCCCAGCCATGCTGCAATTGCCGTTGCAAGCACGATTCCGCTCTTATTGCACACCGAGCCGGCCGAGCCGACTCGGCTGCGCACCAATCTGTCCATTTACCCATCCCCAACTGATCGCGGATCGCGCACGTCTGCGGCGCCCTCAATCCCCATAACCGCTTGACCTCCCGGCCCGCGGCTTCGTTCAACCCGGCTTGAGCTGCGTCGCGCTCGTGCCTGGGTCGCGCATCCTCAAGCGCGACCCAGCTCAACCCTAAAGATTCCAGAGCATCGTGATCACCATTTCCAGCCGATCGTGATCGCTATTTCCAGCGATCATGATCGGGGCAACCAGGAGGCGCATACCGCTGACAGTCTGTAACCCGGGTAGCTTGGTCTTTTGCCTAAACCGCAGAGGATCGAGATGCCGACCGAGAGACTGTCCATGCGCCACATTCGTGAAGTTCTACGCCTGCATTACAGCGTCGGCATGTCGCAACGCGCCATTGCCCGCAGCCTTGGCTTGGCCCCGGGCACGGTCAGCAAGTACCTCAACCGAACCCGCCGCGCCGGCCTGGCCTGGCCGTTGCCTCCGGAGCTGGATGACGATGTCCGGCTCGAGAACCGCCTGTATCCGCCACCATCCGATCGGCCCAGCGACGAGCGTCCGCAGCCGGATTGGGCACTCGTGCATCGCGAGCTGCGGCGCCCGAACGTTGCGCTGATGCTGTTGTGGGAGGAGTATTGCGACGCAAGTGCCGACAGCTTCAGCTATTCGTGGTTCTGCGAGCGTTACAAGGAATGGGCCGGCCGCCTCAAGCCGACCCTGCGCCAGGTCCATGTCGCTGGCGAGAAGCTGTTCGTCGACTATTCCGGACACACCATGGAGGTGGTTGACGGGCTCACCGGCGAGGTGCGCAGCACGCAGATCTTCGTCGCCGTGCTCGGCGCCTCGAACTACACCTACGCCGAGGCCAGCCTCAGCCAGAGCCTGCCGGACTGGATCGCCTCCCACGTTCGTGGCCTTTGCCTATTTCGGCGGCGTGGCGCGACAGACGGTGAGCGACAATCTCAAGGCTGGCATCATCAGGGCCTGCTTTCACGAGCCGATGGTCAACCGGACCTATGCCGATCTCGCCCGCCATTACCGCACCGCCATCGTTCCGGCGCGGCCATATCGGCCGCGCGACAGAGCCAAGGTCGAGGTCGGGGTCCAAATCGTCGGGCGATGGATTCTGGCGCGTCTGCGCAACCGCCGCTTCTTCTCGCTCGCCGCCCTTAACGAGACAATCCATAGCCTCCTTATCGAACTGAACCGTCGACCTCTCCGGAGCTGGGGGCGAAGTCGGCGCGAGCTGTTCGAGGAGCTTGATCGTCCGGCGCTTACTGCCTTGCCGGATGAACCGTACCAGTATGCCGAGTGGAAGCGCTGCCGGGTCAACCTCGATTATCACGTCGAGATCACCAAGCATTACTACAGCGTTCCTCACAACCTCGTGCATCGGGAGCTCGAGGTTCGCATCACCCAAAAAACCGTCGAGGTCTTCCTCCGTGGCAAGCGCGTGGCCTCGCATCTGCGCAGCACCTTGCCGCATCGCCCGACCACGATTTCCGAGCATATGCCGAGCTCGCATCGCCGCTATCGGGACTGGACCCATGAGCGCATTCGTTCGGAAGCCGCTAAGGTCGGTCCCGACGACGACACTCTCATTGATGTCATCCTGCGGTCGCGGCCGCATCCGGAACAGGGCTTCCGCTCAGCCATCGGCATTCTCGGACTGGTCAAGCGCTATGGCCAGGAGCGCGTCGACGCCGCCTGTGCCCGTGCCCTTCTGCTCAACGCCCGTTCGTACAAATCGGTCGCTGCCATCCGCAAGAACGGCACCGACAGAACCGCTCCGCCCGCCGAGGAGGCGCCCATCCTCTTCCACGCCAACATTCGTGGCCGCAGTTACTACAATTGATCAGGAGAGACCAGCATGCTCATTCACCCCACCGTCGATCGCTTGCGCGCCCTCGGCCTCGCCGCCATGGCCGATACCCTCGCCGAACTGCAGAACAATCCCGAGGCGGCCGGAATGCCGCACGCCGATTGGCTCGGCCTCCTCGTCGATCGCGAGGTCACCGCCCGTGACAACCGCCGCCTCACGCGCCGCTTGACCAGTGCTAAACTCCGTCAAGCCGCCGCCATCGAGAACGTCGACTATCGCACCGCCCGCGGCCTTGTTCGCTCTTCCAAACCCTCGCCACCTGCCAATGGATCCGTGATGCCAACCATCTGGTCATCGTCGGCCCAACCGGCACCGGCAAGTCCTGGCTTGCGTGTGCGCTCGGCAACAAGGCCTGCCGCAACGGCTTCTCCGTGCTCTACAAGCGGGCATCCCGCCTGTTCGCCGATCTCGCCCAGGCGCGCGGCGAAGGCCGTCTGGCGCGCCTGATCACCGCGCTCGAGCGCGTCAATCTCCTCATCCTTGATGGTGTGGACGGCCTCACCTCAACGGCATCATAGTGCCAAGGCGTGGTCGCCAGAGCGCCACAAAGAAGGGAGACCGTCCGCTATGAAATTTATCAGAATAGGCGTTGATCTCGCCAAAAACTATTTTCAGGTTCACGCGCTATCTAGCGAGGATGCACCAGCCGTAAAGCGCAAGCTGACGCGCCGGACAATGCGCGAGTTTTTCTCGAAGATCGAGCCCTGCCGCGTTGGCATGGAAGCTTGCGGCTCAGCGCACTATTGGGCGCGCGAATTGAAGGCCATGGGGCATGATGTGTCACTGATGCCGCCAGCCTACACAAAGCCCTATGTCAAGCGAGGTAAGAACGATGCCGTGGATGCGGAGGCCACCTCTGAAGCAGTCTCGCGACCTGCAATGCGTTTTGTGCCGGTCAAGAGCGCTGATCAGCAAGCGACCCTGATGCTGCACAAGGCGCGCGAGCTGCTCGTCAAACAGCGAACGATGAGCGTAAACGCTCTACGCGGCCACCTAGCCGAATTCGGACTTGTCGTCGCCAAGGGCACCGGCCGCGTCAACGAGCTTTTAGGCCTTGCAGAAGGCGACACGACTCTTTCGGACGCCGCTGTCATGGCTGCAAAGGTTCTCGGTCAGCAAATTGATGCGCTCGGAAGCGCGCTCGATGATCTAGAGAGGGAGATCGCCAAGGCCCACGCGCGAAGCGAGACGAGCCGTTCGCTCGGCGAAATTCCCGGCATTGGCAAGCTTGTTGTCTCGGTAATTGCAGCCAGTGTACCGGACCCAAGCGTATTCAATTCGGGGCGGGATTTTGCTGCCTGGCTGGGGCTGACGCCACGGCAAATTTCGAGTGGGGGTAAACCGACTCTCGGAAGCATCACCAAGGCGGGTAATCGATATATAAGGAAGCTACTGGTTCTCGGAGCAACATCGCTTCTAAACGTTGTGGAAAAAGCCGCGGCGGCTTGCGCGACTGGATTGTCGGGCTGTTGGCGAAAAAGCCGGCGCGGCTTGTGACCGTTGCCCTTGCCAACAAGCTGGCTCGGATCATCTGGGCAATGATGAGAACCGGAGAATGCTTTCGCACCGAGATGTTCGCGAAATCCTGAGCGTCAGTTTCGCCAGCCGCGTCCAAATCAAAGAGTTCTAAGCTTGGTAAGTGCAAGAAAGGCATGACGAAAGACAACGGTCGCCACCGAAAACCAGGAAAACCCCGACCAGTCGTGTGAGCTCCAAAGCTCGCATCCTTGATGTGACCCCTTGGTTGTCGGACTTCATCAGGGCCCGCGGAGATATGATCCACGCTAAAGGCCGGACATACGATCGCAGCCGTCCAAGTCGTTCGAAGTGCCAAATTGTGCTTGCCATCAGAGGCCGTCCACATATGACGACTGGGGACCCGAACCGCTCACCGCCGACCAGCGCCGTGATCTGCTTGAGATCGTCGACGATCGCTACGACAAGGGATCCTTGTTGATCACAAGTCAGGTCCCCGGGTCGCAATGGCACGACGTCATTGCCGATCCCACCCTGGGCGATGCGATATTGGACCGCATCATTCACTATGCGCACCGCCTCGAGCTCAAAGGCGACAGTCTGCGGCGTCAGGCTGGCGAAAAGAAAAAGCCGTGAGTACCTCGCGCACGATCGCTCCGCCGGTCCACAAGCCCCTCCCGTGCGCGTCGCTCCGTCGCTCGTGGGGGCACTCCGCGCCGCGCACGGCCCCTCCCATGGACCGTCGGAACGATCTCCAAGCCAGCCCGCCAGCCTTGACCAGGAGGCCATTTCCAGCACGCATAAACCCGTCAGCCGTGTTCGTCTCCGAACCTGATCACGATCACTGGAATCCGTGATCACCATCGCCTAGAACACCTGATCACCATCCCTGGAATGCGCATGCCAGGCAGGAAGGTGACTCTTATCGCCGCGTTGAGTGATCACTGGGGATCGCCGGCGGCGACGGACGGACGAGCGAGAAGAAGGCCCGGATCGCGGCAGAGAGCTTTGAGGAGGGGGCGAACATCTCCGAGGTGGCGCGGCGCGATGGCGTTTCTCGCGGACTGCTCACGGTGTGGCGACGCCAGGTAGCGGCGGCGCTGGCCGGCAAAGCCCAGAATTTCGTGCCTATCCAAATTGGCGCCGAGAGCGATGGCGGGAGGGTTGGCAAGTCCGAGTGTATTTCGCCGGTACAGACGAAGCCCGTGGAGATTGCCACGCCGCCGGCCAAGGTCTGTGGAGTGGTCGAGATCGAGGTGAACGGGGCGCGCATCCGGGGCGAGCCGGGGGTGGAACTGGCGACTCTTGTTCGCCAGGGCGATCGCCACCAGCATGCGTGGCTTCCTGACGAGAATCTGCGCAAGCCATGAGCCTTTGGGGATCGACTTGCGCCCCAGCCAGTTCGCTCGCGACATAGCCCCCACGATAAGTAATTGGCGAATGTCCGCCTGTCCCTCTCTCGAAACGCGCCCAAGCCTTTCCTTTCCTCCGGAGGAATGTTGCCGCGGGACTAAGCCGAGCCAAGCTGCGAAGTCTCGACCACATTTGAAAGTTGTCATGTCGGGCGCGAAAGCCTCGATCGCCAGCGCGGTCAGCGGACCGACTCCTGGCATTGTTTGCAGCCGGCGCGCCGCTCGAGTCCGCGCCGCCAACTTCTTGAGTTGCTCTGTCTTGGCATTCCGTCTTCTGGGTAATTTGATCAATGAGACTCCAGCATTCCTCCCGAACTAGTTCCGGCAGATCGACGTTCGGCTCCTTGAGGATTGCGGCAATGCGTTTAAGTTGTTCGATGCCTTATGGGACGGTATGACCAAATTCGTAAACAGCAGCACGTAATGCGTTGACTCAATCAGTATGCTGACGAACAAGCCGCTGCCGACTCCGAAACAACATTGCTCTGGCCTGCTGCTCTTCCGATTTCGGCTCGACGAAGCGCATCTCTGGGCGCTGTGCAGCGATTACTATTGCTTCGGCATCAGCCGCGTCGTTTTTTTGGCGCTTCACGAAAGGCTTCACGTATTGCGGCGCGATCAGTCTAACTTCATGGCCGAGCTTAACCATCTCTCGTGCCCAATAGTGAGCGCTGCCGCAAGCTTCCATCACCACCATTGCCGTTAAGTGCTCCGCCATGAACTTCCTGAACTGTGGCCGAGACAGCTTCTTTCGAAACTTGAGATGCCCAGTTGTTGATGCGCCGTGGAGCTGGAAGACATTCTTCGCCAGATCTACCCGGATTATAGCGCGACAATCAGGGGTTCTTCCGCACATTTGGTGCAGGGTGTGGGATTCACGGACAGTGCGAATAAGGGGATAAGGTTGGAATCGCAGTCGACGCCGTGATTCGCCTTGCTCCAAGCCTTCCGCTCGCTGATTTCCCCCGAGCTTTTGATTGTCCAGATACTTCCCCAAACTGACAGGGTGGTACTCGTGACTCGACCGAAGGCAGCGGTCGTGCTCTGTCCCTGTTGCAGCTACCAAACTCGTCAGGTCCACAGCCACTACACGCGACTGTTAGCCGATCTGCCATGGCAGGGTCAGGTGGTCGAAATCCGTCTTCAGGCGCGACGGTTTCGATGCGCGAACCCCGGATGCCTGCGCCGAATATTTACCGAGCGACTACCGACGACAGTACGGCCGAGAGCGAGACGAACAATCCGTCTCGGCGAGAGCCAATTGGCGATCGGCTTTGCTGTGGGCGGAGAGCCCGGCTCGCGCCTGTCGCACAAACTCGCCATGCCGGTTAGCGGCGATACCTTGCTGCGGATGGTTCACTCGGCCCCCTTTACCGGATTTTGCTGCTCCGACTGTCGTCGGCATCGACGATTGGGCTTGGCGTCGTGGCCAAGGATATGGAACGATTATCTGCGATCTGGAGCGCAATTGCGTGCTTGATCTGCTTCCGGATCGCAACGCCGACAGTGTTGCTCGCTGGCTGAAGAGCTGGCCGGGGATCAAGATTTCGGCCCGCGATCGTGCGGGTCTTTATGCTGACGGCGCACGCTGTGGTGCGCCCAACGCAGTTCAGGTCGCGGACCGATGGCACTTACTTAATAGCTTAGGGGACGCCTTGCGTCATGCGGTCGGTCGCCATCGTCACAATCTAGAGCATTTTCCACATGATGTGGATCATCTGGTGTATCCAGCATGCCTAAAGTAGTTGGCACACATCTGCGGCGCAAACGACTTGACGAGTTTGCCGATGAGTTTGAGCAGGGCTTGGACCGTGCGGGTGGCGCCTTTGCGCAGCGCAGCTTTCAACCGGGAGAAGGCCTGTTCGATTGGATTGAGGTCGGGCGAGTAGGCCGGCAGATAACGCACGCGGGCGCCGACAGCCTCGATCGCCTCGCGGACACCGGCGATCTTGTGAGTGCGCAAGTTGTCCATGAAGACGATGTCGCCCTTGCGCAAGGTCGGCGCCAGGACTTGCTCGACATAAGCCAGGAACGAGGGCCCATCCATTGCACCGTCGATGACATAGGGCGCCGTGAGGCCATCGATGCGCAGCGCGGCGACAAGCGTCAGCGTCTTCCAGTGACCATGGGGCACGCCAGAGACGAGGCGCTCACCGCGAGGAGAGCGCCCATAGTGCCGGACCATCTTCGTCGTGACCGCAGTCTCGTCGATAAAGATGAGGCGCGGTGCACGCAGCTTGGGCTGCTCGGCTTTCAGCGCGGCACGCTCGGCAGCGACGTCAGGTCGATCCTGCTCGGCGGCGTGCAGTGTTTTTTTTGAAGGTGATGCTGTGACGGTCGAAGAAACGCCAGATCGAACCGATGCCGGCCTTTTGCTTTCTCTGAGAGCGCAGACGCGCGCGGATCTCCTCGAGCGTCAGGTCCGGCTCCGCGGCGATCAGCTCGATCAGCCACTGCTTGTGCTGCTCCAACGGCGAGCGGCTGTGCCCGGTGCCGGGCTTGGCCTCAACGTTTCCGGTCTTCCTCCAACGATCCATCCATCGGATCGTAGTCGAAGCGCCGAGATTGAGAATGCGCGCAGCCTCACGTGCGCTTTCGCCGGACTCAACAAGCTCAACCGCACGCACCCTGAGGTCCTTGGAGTATCCCTTCGCCATCGCATGCCCCGCATGTTGTCGCGGGCAACACCGAATCTGATTTGCGTGCCCGTGGGAATCCCCTTTGACTGTTCCGATTCACCTCAACTGGAAACCGCTCTAGCCGCAGCGGTGCAAATCATGGCCGCCGCAAAAACTCCGATCACCGGCGTGTCCGCGCCAGCGCCGGGCCTTGCACAATTACGAGCGGATAGACGAGCTGCGCGACGCGAACGTTGGGATGAAATTTGTCGCCTCCGCGCGCAAGGTTGTCCGACATCCGGCATCGGCAAACTGCTCGGTATCGACAGGCGCACTGTCCAGCGCTGGCTCGCCGCCGGCGGCGAGCCAGAGCATTCGCGTCCTCATAGACCCTCGCATCTTCTCGCGCCCTTCGAGGCATGGCTTGAAGCGCGATGAGCCTCAGGCAGCCGGGTGGGTCACAGCTTTGGCGGGAGCTTCAGCAGCAGGGTTATATCGGAAGTCGGGTGACGATAGCGCGATGGGCCGCGAACAGGCGTGAACGTGAAGCCCTTGAAGGAGCAGCACAACCGCCCCCGACCTGGAAAGCTCCTACACGTCGTCGCTGTGCTTGGTATTTGAGCCAGAATCTGGATCAGATCGATGCTGAAGCCAAGCTGTTTCTCGGACACCTGTTTGCGCAAGCGCCGGAACTCGCCACGGCAGCCGAGCTGGCGAAGCGATTTGTGTCCCTTCTCGGCGGCGGCGACATCGCCGAGCTCGATGAGTGGATCGCGCAAGCAGCCAACAGCGAGCTCAAGAGCTTCGCCAACGGCATGCGCGCGACGTCGACGCCGTCCGCGCAGCAATAACCACGTCCTGGACAACCAGTCCTGTCGAAGGCCAGATCAGCAGGATCAAAGCCATCAAACGACAGATGTATGGTCGCGCAAGTTACCCGTTACTGCGTCGACGCGTGCTTCTGGCCGCCTGAAATCGACCGACCTTCCGTTGCTCTCGATGCACCAAATGTGCGGAAGAACCCAATCAGGATGAGAGCGGAGTCTCACCTTGATCGCCGCCGCGCACCGGATCGTGCCCCGGGGCGTGGTGTAGCTGATTGCGGTTGGACCGCGTTCGCCGGCAGGGGCCGGATCGGTCAGCTGGCGATTGCCGGGAAGCTGACGGCGGGATCATCGCCCAAAGGCGTGATGGTTTCCAGCGTCATGTAGCGACCGCGCTGGACGGCCTACTCGTCGTTCTGCTCGAGCAGGATTGCGCCGACCAAGCGTGTGATGGCGTCCTCATTTGGGAAGATGCCGACCACTTCGGTTCGCTGCTTGATCTCGCCATTGACGCGCTCGAGCGGATTGGTCGAGTGCAGCTTGGCCCGATGCGCAGCAGGGAAGCTCATATAGGCCAGCACGTCGGTCTCGGCCTCATCCAGGAAGACCGCGAGTTTCGGCAATTTGGGACGCAGTTGGTCGGCAATGCGCCGCCACTGCGCCCGCGCCGCCTCAGCATCGTCCTGGGCAAAAGCGGTGGCAATGAAGGCGGAGACGACGCGTCGCCCGCTCTTGCCGGCGTGCGCCAGCGCGTTGCGCATGAAGTGCACGCGGCAGCGCTGCCAGCTGGCGTTGAGAACCTTTCCGACAGTGGCCTTGATCCCCTCATGGGCGTCGGAGACGACCAGCTTGACGCCGCGCAGGCCGCGCCGGGCGAGCTTGCGCAGGAATGCGGTCCAGAACGTCTCGGCCTCGGACGGACCGATGTCCATGCCGAGAACCTCGCGCTGGCCGTCGCTGTTGACCCCGACCGCGATGATCACCGCGACCGATACGATGCGCCCGTTCTGGCGCACCTTCACATAGGTGGCGTCGATCCACAGGTAGGGCCAGTCGCCCTCGATCGGCCGGTTTAGAAAGGCCTTCACCTTGTCGTCGATCTCGGTACACAGCCGCGACACTTGGCTCTTTGAGATGCCGCTCATGCCCATGGCCTGCACCAGGTCGTCGACCGAGCGGGTGGAGACGCCCTGCACATAGGCCTCCTGCACCACTGCCGTGAGGGCCTTCTCCGCCATCCGCCGCGGTTCGAGGAAGCCCGGGAAGTAGGATCCTTTGCGAAGCTTGGGGATGCGCAGCTCGACCGTGCCGGCGCGGGTCTCCCAGGTCCGGTCGCGGTAGCCATTGCGTTGGGCCAGCCGCTCCTGGCTCTTCTCCCCGTAGGCTGCCCCCGTCAGTCCCTCGACCTCGAGCTCCATCAGCCGGTGGGCGGCAAAGCCGATCATATCGCGCAAAAGATCGGCATCAGGGGTCTTCTCCACGAGTGCACGCAGGTTCATCATGTCGTCGGTCATCGGTGGTTCCTCGAATCAGGTTGGTGTCGCAACCCAAACCTTACCGACGAATCATCGGTGACCACCCGCAAAGCCGCTCGCTCGCTACGGCGCTATTGGGGAGCGCGCGTCGCGAGCGGCTTTGCTAACCAGCTACATAGTCGTCCGTTAACAAGCGGGGTCGAGGGCGACTGGGGTTGCGAAGGCGGGCCAAAGAGCGATCAGGATGAAGCGCAAGAGCTTCCTGAGCCAGGCGAGGATGCGGCGGAAGTTGTGGCCCATGGCTGAGAGGACGACGTTGGCGGCGTCTCCTGGCGGCCCTTGAGGTAGCAGCGGCCGAGGTGACCTTCGGCCTTCAGGTGTCCGATGATGGGCTCGATGGCGGAGCGGCGGCGCAGCTCGCGCTTGATGACACCGAAGACGCCGCGCTTCTGGCCGGAGATGAAGACGCGACGGGGATCTTGCGCGTCGTGGCCGCGGTATCCCTTGTCGACATAGGCGCGCTCGATCGCACAGCCGGTGAGTGTCTCGGTGCGGTCGATGGCGTCCCGCAAGGTGTGACCGTCGTAGGGGTTATCGGGCAGCGCCTTGGCGTGCAGCACGAACAGGCCCCCAGGAGCACGGCGGTTGTTGGTGACGATGGAGGCCTTCACCCCGAACTCGTAAGGAGCGCTGGCCTTACCCTTGCCGATGCACTCCACCTCCGGAGCATGGAAGGAATACAGCTTCCAGCCGCGCTGGCGCTGCTGCTGCGAACGGATCTGCGTGGCCCGGCTGAGCGGCAGTGCGAACGCGTTCTCGAGCGCTTCCTGCCCTTCGATCTTGCGGCGGATGTCGCGGATGATCCGGCCCAGTCGGCTACGCAGGATGCGCAACTGCCGCTGATGCCGCTTGAATTGCTTGGCATGGGCGTAGCGGGAAGCCATCATTGCCGCGGTCTTGGCAATGCGAAGATAGGATTGTCGCAGCTTGACCCCGTGCTTCCTCGCCAGGCGGTTGAGCCCCTTGATCGCCGCGTGCAGCAGCTTGGCATCGGTCGGGAAGGTGATGGCCTTCGGCTGCACGGTGGTATCGACCGTGACCCGCTTGAGGTCTTGGCTGCGTAACGCGCCGGTCTCGTGCGCCACCCGCAAACTCTCGGCCAGCAACAGTTCCAGCTTGTCGCCGAGCCGCTTGCGCCAGTGGCTCAGGTCCGAGCGCTCGTGCGGGAACGCGTGCTGAAAGAACTCTTCGCCGGAGAAGTATTGGAAATACGGGTCGTGGACCCAGCGCTCGCACAGCCCCTCATCGGACAGGCCGTAAATGTGCTTGAGCAACAGCAGCCCGATCATGAAGCGGGTCGCGATGCCCGGCCGACCGTTCTCGCTATAGAGCGGCGCGATCTCGCCGTCGATCCAGTCCCAATCGACCTTGCCGGCGAGTTGAACCAGCTCGTGCTTCATATTGATGATTTGGTCCAGCCTGGCCCGGAACAGATCGCCCGATCCCGTCGTCCTGTGCTTCTTCGGTCGCATCGCCACCTCCGATGCGCCGACGGAATCATGACTGGCGATTCGACGGAATCCTGAAAATGAAATTGCAAGGTTCCGATGCCCGAAGCTTCAAAATCCTGCAATCGCAAAACAGTCCGCAACGACAAATGCGATTCTAGCTCAATTGCTTAGCCGATCTTCACGGACGACTACATACACCACTATGTGGGACACGACCGACGACCGGGAAGAGTCTTGGTGAAGTCCTCAGCACCCAGTTTCCTGAAGATCACGTTCTTCAGCAGGAACGCAGCCGCGATACCCTGCTTGGTATAGTCCGAAAGATTGTAGGCGATCTTGGGACGCGGCAAACCGAGAAGGTCCTGAACCTCGCCCGCAGCACGGTCTACTATGAACCTCGGCCAGTTTCGGCCGAGGACTGTGTTGCGGCGTGGGGTCTCAACCATGATCGGCGTGGGGATCCCATCGTTTCAATTCAATGAAATCAATGGCCTGAAGGGGCCCGACGACGCCGATGGGGGGCATTTTTCGATCAGCATTCACAGCCTACGCCGCGTTCGAGTTCCCGAGGTGCGGGCGCCACCGGAAGCCGCTACCTTTCCGCTGTCGACGGATACGACGCCGATCATCCCGCTCGAGGCGAAGAGACTGTTCGGCCC